>CAWEBW010000007.1:0-2597619 GCA_963807395.1 uncultured Acidimicrobiaceae bacterium | reverse complement strand
ACCGACGTCGCCGCCGGCGGGGTCAAAATCTTGCTGCTCGGCGGCGTCCCGACCCTCGAGGGCAACGACACAGACCGCCTGGTGCGAACCGCCCTCGAAATCGTCCGCCCAGCCCTCGTCCCCCAGAAAGACGGTCAGCCCACACATTTCCCAGTTAATGAAGCGGGCACTCCCGCCCTCTCTCTGCAAGCGGGAGTGAACGTCGGCCACGCCTTCGTGTCCTCAGCGCTTCGACTCGGTCGCCGGCGCGTTTATTCCGTCACGGGGGACGCGGTGAACCTGGCGGCCAGGGTCGTCGACGCCGCGCAACCTGGGCAAGTGCGCTGCACCGAAGCGGTGCGGGCCGCGCTCCGGTCACCATTTGTCCTGACGGAGCTGCCACCTTTCACGGCCAAGGGGAAAGCCAGCCTCGTGGTCACTTACGACGTGGGCAGGGAAGGCGCCGGCCACGCTCAGCCCGGGCAACCAGCCCCCACCTTCGTCGGGCGCGAAATGGAGTTGAACTCGCTGCTCGGCGCGGCCGTCAGGGTAAGTGCCGGGGAACTCGGCAAGGCCATTGAGGTGGTGGGGCAGAGGGATCGGCAAGTCGCGGCTCATTGGCGAGGCAACCCAGAGGTGGCCACTCCAAACCGTGCGCGTTCCCTGCGACTCCTTCAGTGGAGGGCGGCCGTACCTGCCCCTTCGGTCCGCCGCCCGTCAGTTACTCGGCCTGGACGACGACGCCCCTGCTGAGGAAGTCAGCTCGGCTTTGATCGCCGCACTCGAACAAAGAGCGGCCGGGCTTCTGCCGTCGGCGCCCCTCCTGGGCGAGGTGTTCGGCGTAACGCTGCCCCCGACACGCAGAAGTCGCCGAGCTCGAACCCCGCTTCCGCCGCCGGCGTCTCGAAGCTGCCTTCATCGAACTGGCCGGGATGTTGGTCACCGGACCAGCAGCGTTTGTGTTCGAAGACGCCCACGCCCTCGACCAGGCGTCGATGAGCTTGATCGTGGAATGGCCGAACAGGCGGAGGTCGCCCCGTGGCTCGTAATAGCTACCCGCCGCCAGGACAGCCCGGTATGGGAGGGGCTAACAGGCAAGACGGTCGTCGAGCTCGGCCCCCTTGACGTGGCCTCGTCGGAACACTTGCTGGCCGAACTGTCCATCGAAACGCTCGACGCGCCCCAACGTCGGGCGCTACTGGGACGAGCCGAGGGCAACCCTCTGTTCCTCCTCGAACTGGCCAGGGCCACGAACGCCACCGGCTCGCCCGAATCGTTGCCCGACGCGCTCGAGCCCCTCCTGGCTGCCCAGGTCGATCGCCTGGCCCCCGCCGACCGGCGTACCCTGCGGGCGGCCGCGGTGCTGGGAACGCGTTTCCAAAAAGAGCTGCTGACCCGTGTGCTCGAGGGCGATGTGCACATCGACGAAGGCCAGTGCGCCCGGCTGTCGCAGTTCTTGCTCGAGGAGGCAGGCGAGCTGGTGTTCGCCCACGCCTTGGTCCGCGACGCGGCCTACGAAGGGCTCTCGTTCAGACAACGCCGTCAGCTGCATGCCCGTGCGGCAGCGGCGATCGAGGACCAGGCCAATGGCACCGACCTCGCCGTCGAGCTCCTGTCGCTCCACTGGCTAGCATCTGAACGCTGGGACCGGGC
The DNA here is from genome assembly GCA_963807395.1 of uncultured Acidimicrobiaceae bacterium. Lineage (GTDB taxonomy): Bacteria > Actinomycetota > Acidimicrobiia > Acidimicrobiales > Palsa-688 > Fen-671. The sequence continues at coordinate 2,595,987 of CAWEBW010000007.1, read as the reverse complement.
CTGGGACTGCGCCCGCCTCGCGGGCGAGCGGGCGGCCGCTCTCTACGCTAATTCTGATGCCGCGACCCAGTTCGGCCGGGCGCTCGACGCCGCCTCGCACCTGCGGGAAGTGCCGCCCGAGGAGCTGGCCCGGGTGAGCGAGCTCCTGGGCGATGTCTGCGAGCTGGCTGGCACCTTCGGTCGGGCGCGGGCTGCCTATCGCGCGGCGTACCTGCGCCTGCACGACGGCGTAGACCGGGCACGCCTGCTCCGGAAAATGGGTGTGCTGCAAGAACGGCGGGGCCGGTACCCACAGGCGCTACGGAGCTACACGAGCGCGCTCAGGCACCTCCACGACGGCGACGATGCCGACCTGGTCGAGCGGTGCGAGCTCAGGCTGGCCAGGGCGGGCGTCCGCCACCGGCAAGGCAAGCTTCGGGAATCGGCCGCTGACGCCGCCGCGGCAGGCGAAGACGCAGCCCACGCCGGGTACCGCCACGGGCTGGCCCACGCCCTCTACCTGCGTCACATCAACTCCGTGTACCTGGACGAGCCCGACGACTCGCTGGCGGAAGAGGCCCTGTCGATCTTCCTGGACCTCGGCGACCTCGTCGGCCAGGGGAACGTGCTCAACAACCTCGGTATCAGCGCGCACTACCGTGGCGCCTGGGCCGAAGCGCTCGAGCGCTACCGGGCCAGCCGCGCCGCCCGGGAGCGCACTGGCGACCTGGTCGGTGCCGCCACCGAGGAGAACAACATCGGCGAGATCCTCTCCGACCAGGGCCATTACGCCGAAGCCGAGCGCTGCTTCATCGCGGCCCAGGCCTCGTGGCACGCCGCCCGTTACCCCATTGGTGAGGCGCTGGCGACGTCCAACATGGGACGGTTGGCCGCCCGCACGGACCACACCGTAAAGGGCTCGGCCCTCCTCGGGAAGGCCAGGTCCGCCTTCGAAGCCATACATGCCGGCTCGTACGTCGACGAGACCGACTTGCGCCTGGCGGAATGCGCGCTGCTGGCCAGCGATCCCAACCGGGCGGCCGAGATGAGCGCGGCGCTGACGGGACGCTTCGCCGGCCGGCGGGGCTACGAACGCCTGTACGGCACCGCCTTGCGGCTACGCGCGGTGGCCTTGGCTCAGCTCGGCGACACCGCCCGGGCCGCCCCAATGTTGGACGACAGTGTGAGCCGGCTGCGGGCCGTCGCCGAGGGGTTCGAGCTGGCCCAGGCGTTGGCGGCACGGGCCAACGTGAAGCGGCGGCTGACCGCGACCGAGCCAGGGGAGGCGGGTCGAGTGGCCGAGGAGGAAGCAGAGGCCGACGAGGGCGGCGCGCAGGAACTGTTTGCCCGGCTCGGGGTGGTGGCAGCTACAGCCTGGTAAGCGGGGCGCGCACCATGCTGGCGGGACGCCGGTGGACCCCTGTTGTCCCCCTTATCATCGTTGACCGTCGTCGCTTTGTACCCTTTTTTAGCGCTATATGCATACAAAGGGTACAAAGCTCAGACTTCGATATTGCTCATCACGTGCTTTACCCGCGTGTAGTCCTCGAAACCGTAGACCGAGAGGTCCTTCCCGTAGCCGGAATGCTTGAAGCCCCCGTGCGGCATCTCGGCCACCAACGGGATGTGGGTGTTTATCCAAACGCAACCGAAATCGAGGTCCCGGGCCATGCGCATGGCCCGTCCGTGGTCGCGTGTCCAAACACTGGCGGCAAGCCCGTACTCGACCCCGTTTGCCCACTCCAGCGCTTCGGCTTCGTCCTCGAACCGTCTGCACGGTTATAACCGGCCCGAAATACCTCTTGCTGTATCATTTCGTCCTCCTGGCGCAGGCCGGCGACCACCGTCGGGGCGAAACAGTAACCGCGCTCACCCACTCGCTCGCCTCCGGTAAGCACCTGGGCGTGGGCCGGGACGCGCTCCAGAAAGCCCTGGACCCTCTCCAGCTGGTTGACGTTGTTGAGCGGGCCATAGTTGGCGTCGTCCTGCCCGAACGGGCCCACGACGGTGCCGCGAGCCTGCTCTACGAGGGCGTCGAGGAAATCGGTATGGACCTGCGGGCCGACCAGGACGCGGGTAGCCGCCGTGCAGTCCTGCCCGGCATTGAAAAAGGCGGCTACGGCGATGCCTTCCGCCGTCGGCGCCGACATCGGCGTCGTCGAAGACGATCACCGGTGCCTTACCTCCAAGCTCGAGGTGGACACGCTTCAAATCCGCCGCGGCCGAGGTGGCGACTTCCATCCCGGCCCGCACGCTGCCCGTGATCGACACCATCGCCGGGATCCGGTTGGCTACGAGGGCGCGACCGGTGTCACGGTCGCCACAGACGACGTTGAGCACGCCCGGCGGTAGGTACTCGGCCAGGATCTCGGCCAGGAGCAGCGTGCTGGCCGGCGTGGTCTCCGACGGTTTGATCACCATCGTATTGCCGGCGGCTATGGCCGGCGCCCACTTCCAGACGGCCATCATCATCGGGTAGTTCCACGGGGTCACCGCCGCGCAGACGCCCACCGGCTCGCGCCGGATATACGAGGTGTGGCCGGCCATGTACTCGGTGGCCGCTCGCCCTTCCAGCAGGCGGGCAGCGCCGGCAAAGAACCGGATCTGGTCGACCATCGGCGGGATCTCTTCGGACATCGTGAGCGCAAACGGCTTCCCTGTGTTCTCGCATTCCGTCCGTACCAGCTCCTCGGCCCGCGCCTCGATCGCATCGGCGATGCGGATCAGTGCCAGGCTGCGTTCCGACGGGGTTGTGCGTTTCCACGACCTGAAGGCGTCTTTCGACGACAGAAGGGCGCGCTCAACGTCTTCCGGACTAGAAACGGGCGCCTCGGCAAAAGCCTCTCCCGTGCTCGGGTCGATAAGCGGGGCCATTTTTCCCCCCACCGGTTCGACCTCTTCTCCGTGGATAAAATTACGCAATTCTCGCACGTTTAAATCCCCCAATACCACAGGATTGAAATTATCGTTTTCCCTTCCACGCGCGCCCTAAGCGGCATAAACATCTTAGTGGACCGGGTACGGGTCAGGGCCTGGTGGCAGTAGGCGGTGCTGCGGGCCTCGAGCCAATAGGCCCACTAGGTGCGCGAAGGCGACTGGCACCAACGAGTGCGGCGGCCGTCCGCGAGCCGATCTAAGCAGGTGCGCCCACCGCCGGCACCCGGCGTACGGTCCCGCGAGCCAGCAGCAGCCGACGCATGGGACGTTCGACGCCATGATGGAGCGCCACGGCGGCGACGATGCTGACGACAAGGCTGACACCTACCGGCAAGAGACCGGAGAGGCCCGTCCAACCTCGGGCGCCCCAGGCGCCCCTTGAAAAGCCCCACATGACGGGATAGTGGACGAGGTAGAAGCAAAAGGACAGCTCGCCCAAATAGACGGCCCACGACGACCTCAACCAGCCACTACGGTCACCAAGGTCTGCGGTTGCGGCCCAGACGATCAGAAGAGCCGCCGGGACGACCATTATGTAGTCCTCGAGCGGGAAGAGCCTTTGGACGGAGCCCAGGTCCGAGAACTCGGCCGCGGCGGCCACAAGGCCGACGGCTGCCCAGAGCGGCACCCGAGGCCGCCAGCCTTCTTTTACCGCCAGGGCCAGCGCGATCCCCAGGACGAACTCACCGCACCGGACCAGGGGGTCCGTGTAGACGGCAAAGCCGTGGCCCAAAGACGCGGCGAGGACGCTGGTCACGGCGGCACATCCGAGCCAGGTCCCCGCCATAAGCCAACGCTTGCGGGGAGGGTACCTGCGCAGCCGCACAATGAGCCAGGGGAAGATGGCATAGAAGAAGGCTTCGGCTGACAGCGACCACTGAGGCGAGTCAAATGAACCTGCGATGTCTGCCGGTCCACCGCCGCCTGACGACGGCACCCAGGCTTGGAGTAGCAACACGCAGACCACGAAGGCCCCGAAGGTGCGAGGGAGCCCCATCTGGGGGCCAGGCGACGACAGCTATCGCTGTCCCCATGAGGGCGACGAAGCAAGCAGGATAGATGCGGGCGAACCGCCGCCACCAGAAGGTCCTCGTCGACAAGCTTGGGACTGTTGACCAGGTGAGGACGAAACCAGACAAGACGAAAAAGAACGTCACACCGCTGGCGCCGAAGCGGAAGAGCCGCAGCGGAGCCCAGTGGAAAAGGCTGTCGGCATGGACAAGGAAAACGGCGAGGGCGGCGAACCACCGAAGCGATGTGAGGCAGGGAAGGCCTACAGCTTTCGATGTGCGCGACCGACCGGATACCTGTCCAAACCACGCCGCGGCCGGTCCGCCGACGTCCCGGCGCATCACCTCCACGGTATGAGGCCGGCCCCGTGCCTAGCCATGGTCCGATTGGCTCACTTCGTGGCCGCCTCTTGACGCCCCCTCTTACGGCGGCCGTGGGCGAAAGTCCGCACGGCGAAGGCGGGCCAGAGACTGTCGACCCGACAGCTATGCCAGCCTGCCGCAGACCTGTGCGCCAGCCCGCTCGCCATTGCCCGGCCCGAGCGATATACCTCGGTCACCGACCTGGGGCACTCGTCCAGGGCCTGGCGCAGAGCCTCGAATCTGTCCCGCTCTACAATTATCTTATGTAGACATCATCACATGGTGGTATGATTGGCTATCGATGAGGACTCGATCCCGTTAAGGAGGAACCGAGATGACCAACGACACGATCCATTCGCAACCCTTGCAGTGCGGCGGCGCCGGGTGGGGACTTCGGAGGGCGAACGCGCGGTATGGGCCACCAGGGCAGTCCTCCAATTCGCCGGCAAATAGCAGGCTTGAAAGTGATGGTTTTGACTTGAGGGTCTCTGACGCCGAACGCCAGGCGACCGCGGACCAGCTGAAAACCCACTTCGCAGCCGGTCGGTTGGACATCGACGAATACGAGGAGCGCCTTCAGAGGGCCCTTGCTGCGCGTACCCGCCACGACCTCGACGACCTGGTCAGGGACCTACCGTCGGTCAGCCCCGTCGCCACCGCTCAGGCGTCATCCTCCCGTCCGTTTCTTGTGGCCATCCTGTTCGCTATCGGCGTATTAGCGGTATTCACGGTGACGTTTGGCGTCTTGCATTGGTTCTTTTTCCCGTGGTGGCTAATCCCCATCGCGTTCTTCGTGCTCTTCCGGCGCTGGCGTCGCGGTTGGCGCCCTATCTACTCGGGACCATGGCAATAACTGAACATCCGTACACGCGCATGTCGGTGCCGCCGCCGTCTCATGGCCCTAGCCGGGGGCCGTCACGGTTACTCGCCCGCGGCCGGACGGGAAAGCGGCCGGCCCCACAAACCCGGGTGCACTCCCGGCGGGCCGGCGTAAAGTGGGCGCAACTTACCGAGCAGGGCCAAAAGCTCGGAGCGCTCGGGCCGTGTGAGGTCGGCGCACAGGGTGTCTTCGATATCGATGGCGATTTCGAACGCCTTTTGTAGCACCCGCCGGCCTTTGGGTGTCAGGACGAGAGCGTACGCGCGGCGGTCGGTTGGGTGCGGCCGCCGTTGGACGAGCCGAAGCCGTTCGAGGTCGTCCACTAGGGCAACCATCCGATTAGGGTGGATATCGAGCGCTTCCCCGACCGCCCGCTGCGATTGGCCTTCGTTTATAGCCAGCGCTCGCAACAACCCGAAATGCCGAGGCTCGATACCGAGGGGAGCCAGGCCGTCAGCGAGGCGGTTGCTGACCTCGAAACCTAGCCTCGACACGAGAAAGGCAACACTGGGCGGGGTGGCCGCGGGGGCGGCTACGTCCGGGCCGCTGCGTTCGTCGGGCATTTGCTCGATTGTACCTCTACGAGACTGGTCGCCGGCACTATTGTCCAGTACCGCGGACTATCGTCAACCTGATCAGATATGCCTTCCATAATCGTCGTCGAGCCGGACGATGTCGTCCTCGCCGAAGTAGTCACCGGTTTGGACCTCGATGAAGACCAGGTCGTCCTCACCGGTGTTGTGGACGCGGTGTGCTACCCCGACAGGCACGTCGATGGCGGACCCGGCGGATACCGACAACTCGTCGTCGTCGAGGACGACCACCCCGGTGCCAGTGAGGACGAACCAGTGCTCCGAGCGTCGAGCATGCCGTTGGTAGCTGAGCCTCGCCCCTTCTCGGACCGTGATGCGCTTTACCTTGTGCCCGGCCTCGTCGTCCAGGACGACGTACCGTCCCCAGGGCCGCTCATCACTTTCTCCTACAGCCATTGCCCCACTTTAGAAGGGGCTCGCGGTTCAGCCGGCCGCCAATACCTGGCAGCCTCGACCGGACCGTACGCGAGCGCTTAGGTCTTGATCTCGGCTGAGCGATCGCGGGGCCGTCTAGGGGTTCAACCCCCAGGGGCCAACGACCGGCAGTCGTTCTGATCCGCTTGGAACTGCGGTGAGTTGGGGTCGAGGCCGGGCCCACCAATCGAAATGCCCCCGCTGCTCTGCTTAGGGTCAGGAAAGCTGGGGACGCCGTGCCACCGCATGCAGTTGGTGTACTTCAGGGCTTGGGCCATCATCTGCTTCTCACGACTTCGACCAGATAGCCCTGAAATGGGGCTTTACTTGCGCCCCCGGTCCGATTCGAACGGACGACCTGCGGTTTAGGAAACCGATTGAGGCACTTTCGCCGATTTGGGCAAACGCAAGAAACCCTTGTAAACGCTTGACATTTAGTATCCACTACTAACCGCTGTTGACCGTCCGTGACCCACCGTTGGGTCACGTTCGGGTCACGCCGAAAGCCCGCGCCGGGCACCATTCAACGGCAACGCACATTCGGTCCCCGCCGATGTGCCACCACGGAGAGTGGCATTCGGGGATGAGGCTCCAGAGAGGCCACGGCGCGCCTTCCTGCTACCTTCGTCGTCCATGTCCGACCGCCCGTCTCCTCCCCCGCTCCGGCCCGAGGATGTGCTGACGCAATACGGACGGCAAGACGCCACGGGGTTCCGGAACCGTCCCCGACCGGGCGTGGAGGAGGCGATCTCAGTCATCGCGGGGCGACTGACGGCCGCCGAGGCACACGCTCTCGTTATTCGTCGGGGCGCCTATCGGCCGGGCTTCGATGTGGTGCGTTACACGACGGTGGCGGCGTTGTCTGAGGCCGGCTTCCGGCCTCAGAGAGACCCGACGCCAGCCATCCCCGATCATGTCCTGGTGTTCGCCGAAGGCGCGTGGGACGATGAGGTCGCCGACCGGTTCGACACCTGCTTCGGTATGGTGGCCAGCGAGGAGACGTGATGAGCGGACAGGTCGCGATCGAACAAGGCCGTCAACCGTGGCTGCCCTCGCGTGACGCCGAGGAAGTCCTCGTGCTGCACCGTTACGACATGCCGCTCATCGGGGTCATCCGCCAGGACGGCGATCTTTATCTGTACCGCTGCATCGAGGGTCAAACCGAGGCGAGCCACCTGTGGGCCTACAGCGCGCTTGGAGAAGACGAACTGGTAGCCCTCAGCGAGGCCTCACCCGAAGGCCTCGACCAGGCTGTTGAAGCGGCCGCAGCCGACCGGCCGGTCGTCGTTGCCCTGGCCCATGACGACACGGGCATCACAGCTTCTGCGCTTGTTGCCACTCCCGAACGCTACGAGAGCCTCATCCACGCTGCAGGCTCGGCCTTGCGCGATGCATCTAGCGAGGTTGACGAAAAGCTCGCTCACCTCGTCGTCTGAGCTGAAGCTCGGCGAACCCTCGAGATAAACCCTGCGTGTCATCTGCCATCGCGTCGTCGGCTCTGGCATTCGACCCGCAAGACCGGAGCCCGTCTTTCGTCGTCAAGCCGGCGGAGGACCCCGAGCCCTCGCGTCTCCAACTGGTTCGAGTTTGACGGTCGCCGGATCGAGCCCAGTTGCTCTCCTCCGTCTGCCGCCGAGCGCGGAGCCGCAAGCGACTGTGGAAAAAAGGGCCGACCGGCGAGGCGGGCCGGCGAACACCACTGACGCGGTACCGCCTGGCCAAGACAGCAATGATCTATTCGGTCCGCATAGCCAGGGACGCGGCTTCGGTTGAGCCAGTCGGCGATCTCGGTCGGGTCGAAGCGGATGAACCTACCGACCCGCAAGAAGGGCACTCGCCTCTCGTCGACCAGCCGGCGAACGTGCCGGTGCGTAACGCCAAGCCTTTCGGCCAGCTGGTCCATCGTCATCAACTCGGGTAGTGCGTCAAAGCCGTTCATTGGTCTCCTCCGGGTTTGGTGCTCTACCTGCAAGGGCCAAGGTGGCGAAATCGTAACTGCGTCGCGTTCTCAGCGACGCGCCTGCTATGCGAGGCGCGGCGGCCTGAAGGACGAGATGACCACACAACAGGCCTAGGGGCACCAGCGACTGCCTTCGCACCGCCGACGGGGAGCTGTCTGTCGAGTCGGCAATTCGTCACTGTGAGTCAGCCCTTTCAAAATAAGGTGCCAATACGTCCGAGCTATACAGCCTTCGCATCGTTGGACAGCGGCCGCGTCCCAGCCGACGGGGTCTCCCCAGATCGTCCGTCCATGTGCACCGCCTCTGTCGAGTGGGCGTTCGCGTTGGTGGGGGGACGCCCACGGTCTCCGACTGGCTGTGCTAGGTCGCGTTAGTGATTAGGCCGGCGGCGTGCACGTCGACACTGCCCTGGGAGGGGGCATTATTGGTCGGTGCCCAACGATCAGTCGTCCGACAAGGTCCCTGAGATCGAGGAATACGTCAGGTCTGTCGCGCCGGCAGACGTTGTCCGGACTCTTGGTTGGTTACTGATGAACCGATGGGTCGTCAGCAATGCAAAGTACGGTGGAGATGAGTCCTTCGGAAACGCACAGATCGAGTTTGACCGCGACGGTGACCGTGTAACTGTAACTAGAGGCTCGAAGCCAGTGGTACATGCACCTTCAGCGTGCGGCGTGGAAGCAGCCTTTCGACCTCGGCATTGTTGTGGACACGATGACAGGTAGGAACGAGTGGGTCCGAGACCCGGCGAACGACAGGTTGCCTGAGCAGTTGCCTCCTGGGATCTCGTGGCTGGACGCGCTACCCAGTGCCCTCGCGTGGACGGCAAGAGAGCCCAATGTCGTAAGCACGCTGAGATTAACGCAGCTCGAGCGCTCGCGACAGCTATTTCCCTCGGCGAAACCGCCACGCGGCGGGCCATGAAGGGCGCGGTCCCTGTGGAGGGCAGGTCGAGTACTGGGTGCGAGTCTGCCGAGCGCTCGGTTGCTTTGGTTGGTGTCGCCTAATCGGACGAGCTAATTGTCGACTTCTTCGGCCCACTTCTCGAAGATCCCTGGAAGGACCCGATCGGTCAGGAAGCCGGCCGGGTCGGCCTGCCCTCCCAGCCGGAATGCGAGGCTCGAAGCGACTCTCCAGACGCCGGCAGAACTGGAGGTGTTGTCCCGCATCCAGGCTTCTGCCGCTGACACGGCTGACGCCGACGACTCAGCACGGACCCGCATTGCCATTCCAACGACGCCACCACCTAAGGACATGACATGGCCCTGGTCTCGTCCGGTCCCCATAAGTTGCGCCATGAAAGACCAGCCATCGTCGGGAAGATCGCTGTAGACAAAGGAAACCGCGGCAACCCACCAGTCGGACCTCCATTTCGCGTCGCCGTAAAGTCTGCTCATCGGTCCAGTCTGGCCCGTGGACCTCCCGAGATGCTGGCCCCGTTGCGGTCCCGTAACGCAGCACCCCGCAAACCGCATTGGGAGAGCCAGTGAACGAGGCGGGAAGCCCCCCGGGCTCGATAGAGCGCTTGGGGCGGCCGCCCAGTCACCGCAGCGCGCTGGCGCCAAAGGCTCGCCTCACCCACATGCCGCCTCCTCCCACCTGTCCCCCACCGCAATCCCCTACTAGTTCTCCAATTCGGCGTCCATCAGCAACTCGTCGTCCAACCCCTCACGGCCCGCAACGAATCCCTCCCGTCGCAACCAAGAAGCTCTCCCCCAATACATCCAGTCTCAGAACGACTCGCTCGCAAAGCGGCCGCCTCCGAATCATCTCGAAACTCCCCGCAGCGTTGCTCTCGTCCACTAATCACTCCTACAATTCCTCCTGCCCGTTCATCACCACTAATTACCATTACTGCCCTCTCCCAAAACTCCCTCTTTGCAAGATATTCTCTCGCTACTAATACTCCACTTAAAGCAGAACACGGTTGCAAGCCAGGGCTTGCCTCAGTAATCCGGTGGCATTTTCGATTGTCGAGGTGGGCCTTGGGCTGGATGCGGATGATGGGAGCCGAGTCGGTCGAGTACCACCGGGCCACGGTGCTCGGGCGGGCCGACGACCACCCCGGGATGGCGGGGGAGTACTACGCGTCCCGAGGTGAGACGCCGCTGGTTTGGGATGGCTCGGGCCTGCAGGAGCTTGGCCTTTCGGGCCCCGTCACGGCGGAGAGCTACGAGGCGGTCTTCGGCGTCGGCGGGGCCAATGACCCGCGCACCGGAGAACGGCTCGTGATGACCCGTCGCCCCGGCATGGAGATTGTCATTTCAGCCCACAAGAGCGTCGCAGAGCTCGGAGTTATCGGCCGAGCGGAGGCGATGCACAAGATCATGGACGCCGAGCGAGCCGCGACGACGGCGTACCTCGACAAGGTCACCCGGCATATGGGCGGCCGCCGCGGCGAAGCCGCCAAGGCCACGCCCACCGGCGGGCTCATCTACGCACACACCCGCCACGCCACCTCCCGCGCAGGTGACCCGTGCCCGCACGACCATCTTTTGCCTGCAAACCTTCTGGAAATGAAGGACGAGCAGGGCGGGTGGAAGGCAGCCGACACCGCGTTGTGGCGAGAGCAACTGCACGCGGCCACGATGGTCGGCCGCCTGGCTGGCGCACGCGTGGCCGTGGAGCTGGGTTACGCGATCGAGCCTGACCCGGGGCCGTCGGGAAGGCTCGGGCACTGGAAGATCGCCGGTGTCCCCGACGAAGTGATGGAGGTGCACTCCAAACGGGCGGCAGAGATCGAAGCCGAGTGCCGCCGGCGCGGCGAAACATCGTACCGTGCCCGGGGCGTTGCCGCTCGCACCACCCGCCAAGCCAAGCGCCACGAGGCCGAGGGGCAACTGATGGGGCGCTGGCGGGCGGAGCTGGCCTCGGTCGGCTGGCCGGCCGAGCGCCTGGCCGAAGCGATCGACGCGGCCGCTGCGGCCGGCCGGCCGGCGCGCATCTCCTTTGCGGACGCCCGCCGTCTGATTTCCGGGGCCCTGGCACCCGACGGCGAGCTCGCTCGGCGCAAGGTCTTCTCCCGTCGCCATGTCCTGGTGGAACTGGCCCCCCGCCTCTACGGCCAGGGCCCCGCCCTGCTGGGCCCGATGGTCGAGCGCGTCCTGGCCGACCCCGAGGCGGTCCCCATAATCGGCGTGGCCGGCGCCAAGGAGCGTGTCTACTCCCTGGCCAGCGTGCTCGCCCAGGAACGGGCCATAGCCGAAAGCGTCGGTCGCCAGCTGGCCCGCGGCGACGCACAAGCAGTCGGACCCGGCGTGCTGGCCGAGGCGATAGGCAGGGCGGAGCGAGAGCTGGGTGGTGCGCTCACCGACGGCCAGCGCTCTGCGGCAGAGGCGATCTGCACCTCCGGGCAGGGTGCCGAGCTGGTCGTGGGGGTGGCCGGGTCCGGCAAGACCACGATGCTCCGGGTGGTGGCAGACGCCTACGAACGCGCCGGCTACGACGTCGTCGGCACGGCGACGTCCGGCCAGGCGGCGCGCACCTTGGGCAAAGAGGCGGCCATCAGCGAAGCGCGCACCCTGGCCAGCCTCGTCTGGCGGCTCGACCGCCACCAGCTCGAGCTGAACGAGAAAAGCCTGGTCGTGCTCGATGAGGTGGGCATGACCGACGACGTCGACCTGCTTCGTTTGGCGGCCCACGTCGAAGCCGCCGGGGCCAAGGTCATCCTCCTCGGCGACGACCGCCAGCTCGGGCCGGTGGGCCCGGGCGGCGCGCTGGGGGCGCTGGTCGCCCGCCACCCGGGCGCCGTCCATGTCCTGGCCGAGAACCGCCGCCAAAGTAACCCTGAGGAACGCCAGGCGCTCTTGGAGCTGCGGGCGGGGAGGGCCGACAAAGCCGTGGGCTGGTACGTCAAGGAAGAACGCGTGCACGCTGTCCCGGGCCGGGACGAGGCCGTGCGGTCCGCCGTCGTCGCCTGGGCCGCCGACGTTGAGGCCGGCGTTGACACAGGCCTCTACGCCTGGCGGCGGGCGAACGTGGCCGAGCTGAACACCCTGGCACGACGCTGGATGGCCGAGAGCGGCCGGCTCAGCGGCCCCGAGCTGGCCACGCCCGACGGCGCAAGCTACCGGGCGGGCGACCAAGTGGTCGCTCTGGCGCCGAGCCGGGACGGCACGCTCGTAACCTCGCAGCGGGCAACCGTCGAGTCCGTCGACCTCTCCCGGGGCACCCTGGCCCTTCGCAGCGCCGACGGCCGGTACGTCGACCTGAGCGCAGACGAGGCCGGCCCCGACCGGCTCGGGCACGCCTATGCGACCACCGTCCACCGCTCTCAGGGCGCCACCACGACCCGAGCCCACCTGTTCGCCGACGGGGGTGGTCGTGAGCTGGCCTACGTGGCGATGAGCCGGGCCAGGGAGGGCACGCAGGTCTGGACAGTCGCGGACGACCTCGCACAAGCCCGAGAAGACCTGGCGCGGGAGTGGTCGAGCGAGCGACGCCCCACCTGGGCGATCGACACCGGGCTACCGGGCGCGGGCCAGCTGGACCGGGCGGCCCTAGCCGCCCTGCCCGTCGGGGAGAGGGTACGTGCCATTGCTGTCGTCGGGGAACAGACGCGCCTCAGGGCCGACGCGATGCGGGCCGCCTTGCCGCCCGACCCTTCGCCCCGCCTGGACGCGGCCACCGCGACGCTCGCCCGGCTCCGACGAGAACGTGCCGACCTGGAGTGCGGCGCCGGTGTGCATGGGCAGACCGCAGCCGGCCAAGCCGCGACGGACCTTCGAGTTGCCCTGGCCGAGTTGCGCTCAGCCGAACAAGCCGCCCAGGGCTCCCGCAGCTGGAGGAGCCGTCGCACTGCCAGGCGGAGCGTTCCGCTCTTGGCTCAGGCGGCCGATCACGCTCAGCGCCGATGGGACGACCTTGTTGCCCCGGAGCGGGCGCGCCTCGACCGCGAGGTTGCCTGCGTCGAAACCGAGGTGGGACAGCTGGCCGCGGCTCTGCAGCGCTATCGGGCAGGCGATGGGGAGCCCGCTTGCCGATGGCTCGAAGCACAGCGCTCGGCCCGCACATTTGCTGGTGGGCTGGATGCTTACCGTGACCGGCTCGACGGCTTGGCGCGACCGGCGCGAACCGCGACGCCCACTCCCCAGGCACAGGCCCTCCCGCGGCCGTCGCCCACTTACGGACCGGCCACACGGGCCGGCGTTGGCCCGTCGTTGTGACCCTGTTGAACATTCGGTGCGGCCCAGCGGTCCGGTGCGGCGGAGCGATCGCTAACGCCAAAGCGCTCCTGCCGATTATGAACTTGTCGAATCTCGGTCGTTCCCGGTCAGAAACGCACGCATAAAGACCAGATCTGGGAGGTCGTCGAAAGCGCAGCCGACTGGTTGGCATTGCTTTGGTCCAAGCGTCATAGCGGACGCAGCCGCCCCTGAGGAACAGTAGAGGCTCCCGCCTCCAGTGCTGTGCCGCCAGTTGATGAGCGGCCAGAAATCCCCCCGGGCGCTGCAACCGTTTGGCCCCTTCAGCTGTGTACATAGTGAGGAGGAAGGCGCGGTGCAAGACGAGCAATGAGCAACGAGGACGCCGGGGAGTCCTTCGATGCGTTCTTCCGGGAAGTGCGGGGCCGGCTGGTGAGCCAGGCTTACGTCCTCACGGGCGACATCCACAGCGCCCAAGACCTGGCGCAGGCCACTTTGGAGTGCGCCTGGCGTCACTGGGCGGAAGTCTCGAGCTATGAGCGACCGGCGGCATGGGCCAGGCGTGTCCTTTTCAACCTGGCAGTCAACCAGCACAAACGCTCAAGCCGGGAGGAGCCACTGGACGAGCACGATCAGGTCGACAGGGCGCATGAGGACCACGTGGCGCTGGTCGAGGCGCTCCGGACGCTTCCGAGCACCCAGCAGCAGGCCCTAGTGCTTCATGACGGCGTCGGGCTGACCGTGGCCGAGGTCGCCTCCGAGCCTCCACGCCCCGGTCGGCACCGTGAAGGCATGGCTGAGCCGAGGACGCGCCCGGGTGGCCCAGGAATTGGCGACGAAAGAGCCCGAAACGAGGTAGCGATGACCGAGACCGAAGAACTAGGGCACGACGAGGTGGCCGAGCTCATCGCCGATGCGGGCCGGTGGGCGGCGAGCCAGCCCTGGGCGCTGACGCCCGCTCAAGTCCGATGGCAACCCCACACTGGCACGTCTCGGCGGAGGTGGCATCCGCCCAGCTTCCGGGTAGGGGTCGTCACCCTGGCGGCGGCCGCCCTCGTGGTGGTGGCGGTCTCAGTGGTCCTGGTGACGGCCGGCTCGTCCTTGTCGTCGGCCCAGATCGAGAGAAGATCGCCCAGGGCTCAGCCTTGAGCTTGAAGGCAGGCACGATCCGCATCGACCAGGTCATCACGCAGAAGGGTGTGCCAGCGGAACACCTTTCCCGTGTCGAACTCCCCGCCTCCGGTGTGAGCCGCCTCTCCTACTTCGACCCCACCTATTCCGTTTACATAACCGAAGTCGACAACGCGTCGACCGGTTACGTGCGGATGACCTCATCCCCCACGGTGCCGATCGCCGCTCACGGCTGGGTGAGCTATCCCCTCGACAGGGTCACCAACCCGGCACAAGTGCCCCCTGGCTCTCCCGGGGGCATTCGTGGAACCGTTGGGCGGGTCAGCCACCTTGGGACCAAGGACATTGGCGGCGTGAAAGCGACCGGGTACGGGGTGACCGTGAGTGTCGAGGCTCTCATCGCCGAGGCGAAGGATCAGGCGGGTCGGGGCCTGTACCGCCGCACCTACCTCCAGCGCGGCATCACCAGGTTCCCGGCGCAGGTTTGGCTGGACGCCAGCGGCCACTTCCGTGAGCTGAACTGGACAGTCCACCCGCTGGGAATGCCGGCCTGGAAGCTCGACGGAGGTTTTCTCTTACAGCAGGGCCGTGGTCGCCATTAGCTTTCCACCGCCCATTGACGTAACCCCGGCTGCGGACCAAACGACCGCCTATTCCCTGGCCTTTGTCAATGCGCGGTCGTGAAGAAGACCGGTAACCAGCGATCGTGCTCGCAGGGGCTGGTTGACCCGTCGCGTACGTGCTCGAGACCAGAGCAGCGCCCCTTGCCCCAAATGGCACCAACGTCTAGCGGTCAGGGTCAGAAGCTCGTGTCCCGGCTCCCCTCACGGACGCGCTGCGGGGTTCGAGTGCAAGAATGGCAATGGCAGGTGGTCGCAACGGAGGCCCGCTTCGAGGGTCCGCCTGCGGAAGGGGAGCTCGGACATGAGCGGAGGAGCGGAGTACGCGATCGGAGCCCTGGTCGATTGTGCAGACGGCGCCTGCGGGGAGCTCGAGCGGGTGGTCGTCGACCCGGTCAACCGCGCCATCACCCACGTCGTCGTAAAGCGGCGGCACGGCCATGACGTCGGCCGACTGGTCCCAATCAAGGTCGTCGAAGCGGCGACGCAACAAGAACTGCGGCTGCGTTGCACTCGGGCCGAGTTCGAGGATCTCGAATACGCCAAAGAGACCGAGTTCGTCCCAGCACCGGACGGCGAGTTGGAATTTCGGGCGCAACGAGGGGTTGTTGATGTTCGATTTCGGACCGGAGGGCACGGGCGGCATGGGCGGGGGCCGGCCCGGGCGCCTCGCCGCCAGTGGTGACCACGACAGGGTCCCGCCCGGTGAAGTCGAAGTGCGACGAGGACAACGCGTCCATGCATCCGACGGTGCAATCGGGCATGTCCGTGGGCTCGTCGTCGACCCAAGTGACTACCAGGTAACCCATGTTCTCCTCGACGAAGGACACCTCTGGGGCAAGAAGGAGGTCTCCATCCCCATCAGTGCGGTGACCGGGGTTGACGACGGCGTTCGGCTCAACCTCACGAAGGCGGAGGTAGCCGACCTGCCTCCATCCTAGCTAGGTGAGCAGGCGGCTGGGCGGCGAGGCTGTAGGCGGCGAGTAGGACTTTGGCCTTTCGGCTATTCCGCTAGCAAAGCTGATCGTCAGCCACCGAATATTCTTTATTGAGCGCCACTCTTGTGCATTGCTACCCACAGCATGACGTCCATAGCGAGTCCTCTTTGTTCCAGATGTCAAGAGTTTTGCGGTTTTTTTCTGGTGAGGGCGCCAGGCAGGGAGCAGCCCTCCGGTGCCCCGAGGGACATGACCCTAATTTTCGAGGCCGCGAGTGCCATTTGACGTCAACTACGGTGGGCGGGCTGGTAATCGGCGATTATGTCGGAGATAGCGATGGGCTCGTCGCATTCTCTGAACTTAAAAAAGCGTGCGTTTGACTGGTCGAACTGGGGTGCTTCGCTCAGGTCCAGGGCGGAGAGGTTGTCGGTCCTGGAGCGGGGTCCCGCCTTCGGTGATTGCGTGACGCTTCCTTTTTCAATTTTCTCCGGTGATGTCGAATTTGTCGGCTGAGAGCATTGTCGTTACTCAAGGCCGGGCCCCATGGCTGGTATGGCAAAAGGTCACCGGGCTCGCCAGGTGCGAGCGCGCGTCGACTTGTGCCAGCTTGGCCTCTGCTCCGGCGAGACTGACTTGCAGGCCTTCGACCTCGCCGAGCCAGCCTTCGCGTTCGGCTTCGGCGATGCGGGCTACGAGGTTGTCGCGGATCTCGGCCAAGCGGCCCCGCTGGGCCGGGTCGGGCCACAGGAGCGGGCAGCGGACACAGGCATGCTCGTGGACGCACGGGGTGGAGAACGCACGGGCGCATGTCCCGACCGACACCTTTCGCCGTTCGAAATGCCCGAGGAACTCTTGCCATTCGTCGTCTGTCGGGACGCGGTACTCCTCGCTCGGCCGCAGTGACCGTCGGCGCGCCAAGAAGGCGAGGTGAGCTTGGATGGCCTCTTCGGGATATACCGCCTTGTAGCCCAGGGTCACGTTGATGTCCTGGTGGCCGGCGATGACCTGGGCGATGTGAGGGGGCAGGCCGTTCAAGATGGCGTCGGTGATGAACATCCTGCGGAAGTCATGGGGCGAGTAATGCAGAGGACGGCCCTCGACGGGGTCGACCAGCCCGGTGCGGGCGACAGCCCGGTTGAGCATCTGGAGGAGGGTGCTGTGGGCGAACGCACGGTTCTCTTTATTGATACGGCGTTGGAACAGCCGCGGCGCAGGGTGGTAGCCACACTCGCTCGTAATCGTCGTAGGCCGAGACGAGCGGGACCGCACCGAGCTGGCCCCGGGCGCGGGCGATGACCGTCGCCAGCACGTCTGCCAGCTCCGGGCTGACCACGAGGAGGCGCTCGGCGTCAGTCTTGGACGGGACGACCTGCAACAGGGGGACCAGTTCGCCGGTGGTGGGGAGCCGGTATTGCACCAGGCTGTGGTGGCTGAGCTCGAGCAGCTCCTCGACCCGGATGCCCGTGGCCCGCAGGACCTCGACGACCGCCCATGCCCAAAAGGCACGCTCTTCTTCGAGCGCCAGGTCGCGGCGCCGCCCGGTCGCTTCTTCGTCGACGAAGACGCCGGCCGCCCTCGCCCGCCGGACGAAGCTCGAACCTGAAACGCTGAAGGCCTCGCCGGGCTGGCGCTCGAGCGCGGCCCCAAGGAGGGCAGCGGCCTCCAGGCGATGGCGGTCGAGCGCGGCCACGAGGGACGGGAGCACGGGCAGCAGCTGGCGGGTCCGGGCGTCCATGCGTGACTTTCGTTGCCGTGTCGCCTTTCGGTTAGTGGTCTCGTCTTCGCCGACGGGGCAGGGCGCGACCCAGGCCGCCCAACGCCCCGGGTCCTCGACCGCCCAATGGGCGAGGTCCAAGTACAGGGCCCGCACCGGGGTCAGGCATTCCCGGTAGCTGAGCCGCGGGCTGTCGAGCTCAGCCATCGCACCGCTCTCGGTCCTGACCTTTTTGGCCACAGTGCGCAGGCGGAACTTCCAGGCGTCGACAACGTCGGCCGGCAGGTGGAGGCTGTCGATGCCGGGGTGGTGGGCCTCAATATCGGCCCAGAAAAGAAGGCCGAGCCGTGTGGCGAGGGACCTCAGGCTGTTATGGTCCAGCGCTGGTTGCCGCTCCTTTAAGTAGTCGACCAGCAGGTCGCGGACCGGGCGACAGGCAAGCCCGTAGCGGTCGATCATCTGCTCGGGCGTGCGCGGGCCGATGGTGCGGAGATGGCGGAGCGTCGGCGGCGCACCGGTGCCGAGACCCCCGTCTCCCGCAGCACCTTGTAGAACAACGTGCTGCCGTCACCGCTCTTCCCATTGACGGCGGCCTGGGCGTCGAGCAGTTCCACGACGTCGCCAACGGTGACCTCAGAAACGAGGCCTCCTTTGGCGGCCATGACCAACTGCGCTCCGGTGCAGCACCCGGGTAGTGGCATGCTCCGACACCTCGGGGTCGAGGCCGCAGTGCTCCCGCAAGCCGGGCGAAGCCTCGGGGATCTCGCGAGGCGGTGAGGACGCGGACCAGTACTCCTTGCCCTATCGCCCTGGACAACAGCCAGGCGAGGGACGGGCGCATGATGTCGGCGCTGATCGCCAGGTGCAGGCCGACAGCCATGAAGTCTTGGTGCCAGCCGATTTGGTCACCACGGTCGGCGAGCCACGTCGTGCGGGTGTTGTGCCAAGCAAGGCCCGCCAATGCCCGGCTCGCTCGAGAGCCATCGCTCTTGCCAGGTCCGCCCCGGCCGCTCCGCCAGCCAGTCGAGCAACAGCCCCAGCCCGAGGGAGCGCCGCTTGTGGGCCTCGGCCGTCGGCCCGACGAACGGCACCGAGCACAGGCGCTCCAACGCCTCCGTCCGGCTCGCCCCTGTAGCCGGCCAAGACGCCGGCACAGGGCGGGGGGCGAGGTCGCAGGACACCACCCGGGCCGTCCCTGTCGTAGTGGTCGAAGTTTGCCAGTGTCTTCGAGGACAGCGACGCTCACGAGACCCGCGTCCCGAACAGGACGGCGAGGGTCTCGGGCCGGTAGCCGGGCCCAGGCGGCGGTGCCACCCGTTGGGCGGCGCGCTGGGCCTGCTCAGCGTGATGGGCGAGGAGCCGGCGGACCACGTCCTCTTTACGCGGCATCAGGTAGATCTGGGTCGTTGTCAACTGGGCGTGGCCCAATACGGACTGGACGTCGGTCAAGGGAAGGGCCGGGTCCTCGGCCATCCGGTAGGCGGCGGTGTGGCGCAGCGAGTGCAGCGTCGCCGCCGTCCCTGCCCTGGCATTGACCCGTTCGAACATGCGGTGCACGGCGTGGTAGGTGAGGGGCCGCACCGGGTTGCGCAGGGTCCACCACAGCGGCTGACGCCGCCCGGAGGGGACCAGCCCCTCCATCTCCACCTGGTAGAGCCGTAACCACACGAACGCGTCCGTAGAGGCGGGGAGCTCCTGTGCGGCTCGGCTGCCTTTGCGGACAACGGTGATGAGCTGGCGGCCAGGCTCGACACCACCCACCGTCGCCGACAACAGCTCTGATGCCCGCGCCCCGGTCGACACGTAGAACGCGACCAATGCACGGTCCCGGTGCGAAGGAAGCCGTGCAAATATCTCGTTGAACTCGGCGTCAGGGACGCTGCGCGGGATTTGGGTTGCCAGCCTGGGCCGGTACAAGCCGGCACGCTACATCACGAGACCGGCTCCATGGGGTTGTGATGGGCGTTGGCGCGCCGTCCCCGCCGGGAGCGGTCCAAGGGGGAAAGGGTTGAGGACCGGGCCACTGCCCGCATCGCGGTGGAAGTCGTAGAAGCCACGCAACACCGTTTCGCTGTGAGCCCGCACAGACACCGAGTACGCCACGTCGCTGAGGCGCGGGCCGCCGGCTCTGTAGGGTCGCCGCGCCTGCGCCAGTGCGTCCTGGTCGGCTTGCCCGCGACCTGAACCACCGAGAGAAATCGCGGGCTTCGGAGCGCGACGCCCGGTCCCATGGGACCCCGATCGCCCAAAGGAACCGGAACCACCGCAACAGGTCCAGCCGTACGAACGGACCGTTGCCGCCGACCGCCCTGCCGCCAACAGATCCCGAAAAAAGACGGCAACAGCTTCCACTGGTAGGCCTTGTGCGTCGAGCAAACGCCAAGGCTCCCACGGGTCTTTTGTCAGCTGAAGCGAGCCAACCTGGGGCACGACAAGAGTGGCCGAGATCCCCCGATAAGCCTTCCTGGGCGGACATGGGCTCGAAACCTAACCACCACCGAACCTCAAGTGGTGGATGCTCCTCAGAGTAACTCTGCTCTTGACCTGCTATGAAGCCTTGGGTAGTTCAGTAAACAGGCAGTGGGGGCACAGCCCCAGGGCCGAGGCTCCGGGTGAACAGGTTGCAGTCCGGGCATCGGCGTTCGCCCATTTTCAGCAGTCGGGGCGGGGAGATGGACCGGTCCGCGGTGGGAAGTTGGTTGTGCTCGTTAGTGTTTGTCGGGAGATGGCTCGCGCTCGACGTGGGGTACACGTGTGTCCGACGTGGCGGTGAGAGGTGTCATTCGCCCGGCCTGTTCCGCCTCGAGTTGTTAGGTGCCGACGTCGTCATGTTAGGCGCCGCGGTGTGGACGGCCGGGCGGTTGGCACGTTGCATGAGCTCGCGGTTGATGGCCCGGGCGGCGTCCAGCTCCTCGGTGGTGCGGCGCAGGTGGTCTTGGGCGGCGAATAGTTGTTGTTCGAGCTCGGTGTTGCGCTGCGCGAGCTGGCGGTCGGCGAGTTCGGTGAGCATGGTGCCGGGGAGGAGGTTGTCGGCCACGAGCCGGGCGCCTTCTGCTTGCGAGAGGCGGTTCTCGGCAGCTCGGAGCTGGTTGTTGAGCCGGTGGTTCTGGGCTCGGGCGTTGGCCAGCTCGGCATGCAAAGAGGCGGCGCTGACCCGGGTCGCGGAGGCCATGTCGTTGGCTTGGCGCCGGGTGGCCTGGGTTGCTTTGAGCTCGATCTGGGCTTTGAGGTCGGGGTGGTCGTAGATGAACTTGCGGCCGACCCCGGCGCGGCGGGCGATACCGGAAATGCTGAGGTGGCCTGTTCTGGCGAGGGCTGCGTCGGAGGCGGCCAGGACGAGGGCGGCTTTGTGCTCGCTGTCGAGGCGGCGGGCGTGGTGCATCGCTGCGCTTCGGTCAGATGTCATCGGTGGTCGTCTGGTCCTGGTGGCGGTCGATGTTGGGGAACACCGTTGGTGATGGTTGGCCGATGAAGCCCAGGAACCGCACGGGCATAGCGGTGTCGAGCTGGGCTCTGCCCCGGCGGAGCACGGCGATGGCCTCTTCGATCTCGGCTTGCTCGGCGGCTGCGAGGTCGGCCGTCAACTGCTGGCAGCGGTCGATGACCCGTCTGATGCCGGCGATCTCCTCGGCGGAGGGGATGGCCCCGTTGCGTGCCCACTCCTCCAGTTCGGGCACCGCGGCGCGCAGCCGCTCCCGGTCGGCGAGCAGGCGGGCGAGATGGGCCCTCAGCTCGGGCAGGAAGCTGGGGTCGCTGCGGAAGTGGGCGCAGCCAATGCATTGGTGACGGAACGGGCAGGCTTGGCCGTGGGCTTTGACGTTGGTCGGCTCGGTGCAGATCCCGAACGGCACGGCCACCTGGCCGACCGCTTGGCGCAGGTGCTCGGCTTCTAGCAGCCGCTCCACGGCGGGACGGCTACGGTCCCCGGCCCGGTCGACCTGGAACTTGGCCAGCAGGTCCACGGCTTTGCGTTTCCGCTGTTGGGTGACCCGGTAGTAGCCCTGGGTGGTGCTGAGCTGGCGGTGGCCCATGAGCGCGGCCAGGACCTCGATGGGGGTGCCCTGGTCGGCGTGACGTTGGGCGTAGCAGTGCCGCCAGGAGTAGATGACCACAGCCGAGCGGTCGTAGGGCTCGCCGCCGGGGCCGACCAGGCCGGCCAGGCTGTCGACCCAGACCCGGAAGAGCTTGCCGACGAAGGTGGCGCTGCAGGCCTTGGTCCCGCGAGGGTTCTTCACCCCGGCCGGGAACAGCGCCAGCTCGGATGTAGGTGTGCCGGGATATCGGCCCCGGGCCCGTGCCTGTTGAGCGCGGATGGTCCCGGCAGCCTCCTCACTGATGGGCAGGTGGTAGCTGCGGATGCCGACCTTGGGCATGTCGTGGACGAGCACGGGCGCCGGGTGTGCGCGTCCCGGCTCGTCGAGGACCTCGTCGAAGGCCAGGCAGCCCCAGCGGAGCCCGCACACCTCGCCGGTGCGCCGTCCCACTTCGGCTTCGAACTCGACCATGGCCCGGGCGTCGGCCCCGTGGTTGGTCTCCAACAACTCAAGAGCGGCCGGGGACAGGAGCTGGTCGACGACGACCTGGGGCAACGCCCGGGGGTGCTCGTCGGGATCGGTGCGCCCGCCCCGGACATGGTCGTGCGGCTGGAGCATGACGTCGTCGGGGAGGCCGGCCAGAGGGCCGCCGGGGCGGGCCAGGCCCATGCCGCGGGCCTCTCGCAGGAACTGGGCGACACCGCGCAGCAGCGACCCTCGGCCCTGCCGCGATACCCGGCCGGCCGCTTCTAAGTGCGCCAGGTCGTTGGAGAAGGCCAACATGTCGGAACGGCACAGCACGGCCGGGTCGCAGCCGCGGTCTAGACGGTGGCGCCGTAACGACTCCGAGAACACCCCCAGGGCTTGGGCGAGGCGTTCGAGGTGACCGACCGCTCCTGCGGTGCCGAGACGTTCACGCGCCCAGCTCTTTGCCGCCTGCTTCAGCCATGGCTGGCGGATCTGGCCAAAATGCAAGCCTTTGCCCTCCCGTCCGAACACCCGCAGATCCCAGTCGTCCTTGGCCGCTTCGGTGCCCGGGGTTGCCATCGCCAACCTCAGCTGGTCGCGGGTGAAGATCACGAACAGCCGCCGCTCGTCGTGGATGTGGTCGACCGTCAGGTCGCAGACGCTGGCCGCCCCCGCGGCCCACAGCAGGTTCACCACCATCTGCACGGCCCGGGGCGTGGTCCGCCGCTCGGCCCGGGCTCGGCACCACAGGCCGTAGAGCACCTCCAGCTGCACCCGTTCGCCCAGGCCTCGCAACACGACCGTCCGCCCGTCGTAGTCCAGTGCCCGCTGCCGGCCGCACCAGGCGCCGAGAGCCTGCCCGGTGTGCTGGCCCCTCCTGACCCATGAGATGTAGTGCGCCTCGCACAACGCCGGCTCACGATGAGCGGCCCAGCGCTCGCAGGTGGCCACCTGGCAGTAACCGAAGCTGAGCCGGGGGGCCGCCGGGCCGAACTCCCCGTCGCCGCTGATGTAGCCGGCAACGTCCTGGCCTCGCTGGCCCATTGTGGACACGCAGGCGCCGCACAGGCCCTGCCAGTGCGTTGGCCGCTCATGGCCCGGGGACCGGCACACCAGGCACAGGCCGCCGCCCTGCTTGACGGCGCGGGGCGGCGCCACCTGGCAGAACTTCTCGAGGCTGGCCTCGGGGCACGACCGACGCCATCGCGTCATACAACCCCAGCACAACCCCCAACGGTTGGTGCCGCTCACCTGGTCACAGCCGGCCGTGTGGCACTCGACGAACCCGAACACCGGGTCACTGGCGACAGGAGCGAAGATCTCGCGCTTCGGGTCCCAACCCAATCGACGTAATGCTGGCCAGTCGATCAGGGCCCGGAGCATCTTGTGCTCCCCATCCGCTTCGACCAGGCGGCCCGCGTTCACAACAGCCTTGACGGTCATCGTTCGACTCCTTTGCTGCGTTGAGCTCGACGCTGGGCGCTCGTTGCCTCCACCGCCTCGACCGCGTCGCGCATCCGGCGCTGGGATGGGTGCGTGTACACCTGGGTCGTGGTGATCCAGCGGTGGCCCAACAGCGCCTGGACCACGTCGATCGGCACCCCAGCCTCGGCCATTTCCGTCCCGTAGCTGTGGCGCAGCATGTGCGGGTGGACACTGCGAGCCAACCCCGCCCGACGCCCCAGCCGGCCGAACAACTGGCGGACCGCCGAGCTGGTCATCGGTGCCCCCAACGGCGGGTGGAACAAGTTCACGAACACGAAATCGCTGCCATCAGCGCCCGGGCAACCCAGCCGTTCTTCTACGTAACGGTCATAACAAGCCAGCACCCACACGCCGACGGGCACCACCCGGGTGTCCCGAGACTTCGCGTAGGCCCCGTTCGGGTTCTCTCGGCGCACGACATGCACGTGCGGCCCCGCCACCTGGCAGCCCAGCTCCGTCGAGGAGCTCATGAAATGCAGGTCGCTGCGCCGCAACCCGAGCGCTTCGCCGGTCCGCAGGCCGGTGAACTTCAACAACACCAACAAGAAACGGTCGCGCCACGACCCGGCCACCTCCAACAACGCCTCCCACTCCACCTCAGACGCCGCCTCCGGCCCGGTCGACCGCTCCGCTCGCAAGCGGTGCCGGGGCCGGCGCCGATAGCGCAGCCCACCACCCTCCGAACGCAATTCGGCCGGCAGATTACGGTCGTCGGCCACCTCGTACAAGGCCGCCAGCACCCCGCCCGTCACCGCCCCCGCCACAACGGCGTGCTTGAAAAACTCGCGCACCACCGCCAAGACATGGTTGACCCGGGCCGCCCCCGGCGGCCGCCCCTGGCCTGCACCCCGCCGGGCAGTCGGTGTCGTACGCAACAACAGCACGAACCGGCTCAGCTGTCCCGCGCCGTCCTCCAGGCTTCGCCCAGTCCGCCCGCACCAAGCCAAGAACCCAGCCAGTTCCCCCGCGTACACCCTCGTCGTGGATTCCGCCCGGTCACAACCGAAACGCAGGTCGAACAAGAACGCGTCAGCCACGACCACCTTCACGTAGTCGTCGTCGACCACCGTCCAGTACGCCCGACCATCAGGCAACGCAACCCGAAAAGCCCGACAGCTCGCCGGTAGTTCACCCCGGCCCCAGGCCACAGAACACTTCGACACGTGGGAGACGCTATGACGTCGTGCTGTTTCCCACGATGACTAGACGGGCCCCGAGGTAACAGACAGATACAGCTCAGAGACTGCTGAAAACGCCGAGGCTGCGGGCGTCGCACTGGGGGCACTCGTAGACGGTCTCAGCCCTTGGACGTCGTTTGGGTGGTGAGGGCAGGGCGGCGTGGTGCTCTCGCCAAGCCTTTTGTTTGCAGGCGCCCGAGCAGTAGCGGCGCCGGCCTCGGGCAGCGAAGTCCTTCCCGCAGGTGGGGCACGTCATCGTAACGCTGTCGTAACGCAAGGACGGTCGCTACGCCGCCCGCCGGGGGGCCTAGGCTTGATGTTGGCCCGGGAGTGGCTTGGCCGAAGAGCCGGTTTTGCGGGGTGAGAGCCGGCCGCGCAGGCTACTGAGCCGTTCCCCGTTTGCCCTCCCGGGCCACCTGAGGCTTCCTCTCGCTCACGGCGGGCATCGGCCAGCATGGCCGCATAGAGGGCGTCGCTGATGCGGCGTTTCAGCGCCCGCAGGGCCTCCTTGTGCGTCTTGCCCTCGGCGACCTTTCGGTCGTAGTAGGAACGGCCCTCGCTGTGGCGGTGACGCACTTGGGTGACGGCTGCCATGTGTATGGCGTGGTTCAGCTGGCGGCTGCCCCTCATCGAGAGCCGGTAGAGCTTCTTCGGCCCGGAGGAGACCTCTATGGGGGCCGTGCCGTTGTAGGAGGCGAAGTGGTCCTTGTCGGCGAACCGGCCGACATCGGCGGTGAGGCCGACGGTGATGGCGGCCACGACCGGGCCGACGCCGAAAACCTTAGTAGTGGTGGTCCGAGACGCCGCCACGACGGCCGCCAAGCGTTCCTTGACCTCGGCCAGCTGGTTGTCCAAACGGCGGAGGTCACCCAATAGCTCCTCGGCGAGTTCCTTTCGAGCGGCAGGAACGGCGCCAACGGGTTCGAACGCCTCGAGCAGGTGGGCCACCTTACTGGCGCGGATCTCGCCGGTGTAACCGCCGGGGACGAGCTCCAAGATGACAGCGTGGAGACGGTTGGCCACCCGGGTGCGGGTGCTCGTGAGGTCCTTGCGCCGCCGGGCCCAAAGCCTCATCACGGCGGTGTGGTCCTCTCTTGTCACCTCCAAGAGCCGTTTTGCCCGCAGGGCGGCGACGGCGACAGAACGGGCGTCGTTGGGGTCGTTCTTGTTCACGTCGCCGTTGTCGAGCAACCGGGCCCGGGCAGCGAGCTTCGGCGGGACGTCTACAACACGCTCGCCGGCGGCAACGAGCTGTTGGGAGAGGAGGTACCCGAGCCCCGAGGCGTTCTCTACCGCCCAGGTGCGCCCCGGCCAGGCCTCGGCCCACTCGGTCAACCGTGCCAGCTGCTCAGGCCCTGAGCGCACCCGCAGCTGGCCGAGGACGACTTCGTGCTCGTCCAGGGCGACAGCGGTGTGCGAGCCTTTGTGAGGGTCGATACCTATCGTCACTCCCATCACGGAACTCCTTTATTTCGTTGGGGAAGTTGGTACGCGGCGGGCACGTCTAATTTCAGGGACAACGGCGCTCGCGCCTCTTATCAGCCACGCCACGAGAAGGCCCGACGGCTTGGCACCTCGATAACAAGCCAAGCCAGTTCTGGCTGGCAGACGGATAGTGAGCCAAGCCCATCGGACCCCTCGACGTTACGGCCTGGCCGTAACACCTTGGTGGATACACCATCGAT
Source organism: uncultured Acidimicrobiaceae bacterium (assembly GCA_963807395.1). GTDB lineage: Bacteria > Actinomycetota > Acidimicrobiia > Acidimicrobiales > Palsa-688 > Fen-671. The sequence goes on along the minus strand of CAWEBW010000007.1, from coordinate 2,569,453 downwards.
AACAATTAGACGGATTAGTGCGTTGTAGCTGACGCGGCATGTCGTTGGAACGCGCGCCAAAACGCGGCGACCGAACGTCGCTCGCTCGTGGTTACCGAGCGGCAGGCTGACGAATGTCGCTCTGGATCTGACGTACGTCCGTTTTTTGGTGGCACCCCGGTCCCCTGCTGGGATTTCTGACGTAGCGGAGGGACGCTTGCGGTCTGTTACGGTTACCAGCGGTCATCGTGCAACAGCGAAAACTGCCTGTCTTCCTTGGCTTTCGCTCGTACCCTGCTCGGTGGCACCCTCCCCAAGACGCTCCGATGATTCTCGCATCGTGGTGTCAAGGGCGCTTGCAAGCCAAAGGTGGTGACATGACCGACCCGGCAATCCGAGGTAGCGGCTGATGGGCTGATTCAGGAGTCGTTAGTCCATGCGGTTCTTCAAAGCCGTCCCAGGTCGGGGCTAGAATTGTGGGCGGTGTCGCTCGGCCGCCTCACCGGCCTGCCTTAAAGCAATCGGTCACTTCGTCCTTCCCTTGGAGGTTCCAATCATGGCCCACCGTCGCGTGTCCGGTGCTGTGGATCTTCTCCCGTCTGGGCGGTGGCGAGGTCGCTTTCGAGGACCCGACGGGCACCGCCACACGGCTGTTTTTCGTACAAAGGCGGACGCCGACGCTTGGCTGGCCAGCCAGCACGTCGACACGTCGCGGGGCTCCTGGATCGACCCCCGGGAGGGCAGGCGCACCTTCGCTTGCTGGGCCAGCACGTGGCTTGCCACGACCGTGCATTTGAAGGCCAAGACCCGAGTGGGCTACGAGTCGATACTCCGCGCGCATGTCTTGCCCGCGTTTGCTGACTGTCAAGTAGCTCGCATCGACCAGCCGGCGGTAAAGGCCTTCCTAGCGGAGACGGTGGCTTCGGGCGCGGCACCAGGCACCGTTCGCTCTATCCGGCAAGTCCTCCGTCTGGTGGTGGAAACCGCCGTGGGCGCCAAAGCACTTGCGGGCAACCCCTGTGACGGCGTGAAGCTACCACGGTCAGCCAAGGCGGAAATGCACTTCCTGTCCGAAGACGAGGTCGAGAAACTCGCTTCTGCAATTACCTACCCGGAGAAGCACCCGAGCGGCAATGGGGCGGCGCCAGGCGGGAGGACCGAGTTCCCCGAGTACAGTCTGCTTGTCCGGTTCGCGGCGTATACCGGGCTGCGAGCGGGCGAGCTCGGGGCGCTGCGGACCAGCCGGCTCGACTTGCTTCGCCGCCGCGTCGAGGTGACCGAGTCAGTGAGCGAGGTGAAGGGGCGCCTGGTCTTCGGCCCCACCAAGACTTATCAGAACCGTTCGGTCCCGATCCCCCGTTTTCTCTGTGAGGAGATAACTTTTGCGCTTGCCGGCAAGAGCCGCGGTGAATTCGTCTTCTCAGCTCCCGAGGTCGGCCCTCTCCGCCATGGGAACTTCTATGCTCGCCACTACAAGCCGGCTCTCCGCCGTGCGGGACTACCCGAAACGGTGAGGTTCCACGATCTAAGGCACACTTTTGCCGGATTTCTGATCGCGGAGGGAGCACACCCGCGGGCCATCATGGAGCGCATGGGCCACTCCTCGATCACGGTGACTTTGAACACTTACGGTCACCTTCTGCCGGGCTTAGAGGAGCGTTTGACTGAGGCGCTCGACGCCCGGGGCAGAGAAGCGAGGGCGGGCGCCGGACCCGTTGGGTCACGCGTGGGTCACGAGCGTGTCGTGGCGCTTCGCCCGACTTCAGCAAAATAGCCCCTGAAATGCGAGTTTGCTGGCGCCCCCGGTCCGATTCGAACGGACGACCTGCGGTTTAGGAAACCGACGCTCTATCCCCTGAGCTACGGGGGCTTGTGTGCTTCTAGCTGGTCTTTTGTGCTAAGCTCTCCTCACTCTAGCAGGGCTAGGGCAACAGTTGGGCAACAATTGGCAACAGAAGGGCCTGGGCAACAGATGCGAGGCACGATGGTCGAGACGGCTCCCGGCAAGTGGCGACTGCGCGTCTTCGTAGGCCGCGACGCGGCGGGGCGCGTCCAGCACAAGAACAAGACGTTCGTCGGCACGAAGCGCGAGGCCCAGAAGGACCTGGCGAAGCTTGTCGCCGACATAGAGCGTGGACAGGTCGCCGTCGGTCACCCGGGCAGCGTATCCGACCTGCTCGAGCGCTGGTTGTGTGCCGTCGAGCCTGAGCGGTCCGCGTACACGGTCAAGGAGTACTGGCGGTTGGTGAAAATTGACATCGGACCCGTTCTTGGGAACAAGCGGCTCGACAAGCTCACCCCAGCCCAGCTCGACGCCTATTACGCAGGTCTCCTCGCCAAAGACCGAAAACCGAAGCCTCTCTCTACTGAATCGGTGCGTCGGCATCACTTCCTCCTGCACGCGGCTCTTGGTCGTGCCGTCAAGTGGGGGCTCATCACATCCAACCCAGCCGACAGGGCCACTCCCCCAGGGCTCAAGCGCTCGACGGTGAGGGCGCCAACTGTCGAAGAGGTGCAGAAGTTGATCAGCGCCGCGGAAACCGACGGCGACCACGTACTGGCGACGGCGATTGCTCTTGCCGCGGTCACGGGATGCCGGCGGGGAGAGCTTTGCGCCCTGCGTTGGTCCGACGTGAATTGGGGCCGCCGCACTCTTCGCATTGCCCGGTCCCTCACCGTGATACGACAGCAAATCACCGAAGGCCCCACAAAGAGCCACGGCCATCGCAATGTCGCCGTGGACGAAGCCCTGGGCGCGATGCTGACCAAGCGCCGGGCCGACCAAGAGCTTTATGCCGCGCAAGTCGGCATCGCGCTGTCGAGCGACCCGTTCATACTTTCCCGCAGCGCTGATGGCTCCCAACCGTGCCTGCCGAACGGGTTGACCGCGGCGTACCGGCGCGTCGCCCGGTCCCTTGGCTTGTCGTCTCATTTCCACGAATTGCGACATTTCACGGCGACAACTGCGATTGCCTCCGGCGCTGACGTAAGGACTGTCGCGGGACGCCTGGGGCATGCCGACGCTTCTGTGACGTTGCGGGTTTACGCCCATGCGCTCGAGCAGCGCGACCGCGAGCTAGCCGCGCTCTTGGGCAATGCCGTCCTCGGTCCCATGAACGGCGGCGCGCAGCTTTACCAGGCTGACCCTCCAACGCCTACCGAGCTGAAAAGCGCCGGGTAGTTCTCCTCGACGGGCAAGGTCATAGGCCAGATCCTTAGATATTCCGAGCAGAGTGGCGGCTTCGGGGACCGAAGTGACGTTGGGGTCAGCAGTCGCTTTTGACCGCCAAGTGATCGCGGCGCGGCCGGCCGCTGGCGTTTTCCAGGTATCGCTCACTGGTCACCTCCATGCTCATCGGTCCGACCGTCAGCGCCACCTACTTGAAGGTGCCGGGGTGGCGATAGTCCCTTTGGGTCATGGAGCGCAGCGGTTTGGCTGCGTACGTCAGACAGCCCAAAGACCCGCACACGCCTTGAGTCCAGCCACTCGGCGATCTCGGCGGGGTCGAACCGGATCAACCTGCCGACCCGCAGGAACGGCACTCGTCTTTCGTCGACGAGGCGGCGGACATGGCGAGGGGTCGCGCCGAGGTTCTCCGCCAGCTGGTCCATGGTGAGCAGTTGCGGCAGTTCAGCGGAAGTAGCCATCTACCTTCTCCGTTGGTTGGTCCCACCTATAGGGGCCGAGCTGGCGATGCGTCGATTTGGGCTGGTCAGAGGGACCAACAGCGGAGATGAACTATCTTGGAGGCGATGACGTTAGTGGTGCACCTGCCCGAAGAGCTGTCCCGCCGGATCGAGGCCATCGCGGCTGAGCGCGGCGTGAAGCCGGAGCAGGTAGCTGTCGAGGCGATCGAGGCACAGCTCCCAGTCAAACCGCGGTTTGCGTTCATCGGTATCGGCCACTCGGGACGAGGTGACCTGTCAGGCCGGGTCAAAGAGTTGCGGCGGGAGGTCGCTGCGGAGCGGCGCTCAGCCGAGGAGTGAGCCCAGCCAGTCCCGTCGTCGTCGACACCGGCATTTTGTTGGCTGCGGCCGACGCCGACGATGACTGGCATGCGCAGGCTGCCTCTGTGCTCGAAGGACGCCAGCGCATGGAGCTTGTCTTGCCAGCGCCGGTAGCTGTCGAGGCCGCGTGGCTGATCGCCTCCCGCCTTGGGGCACAGGCCGAAGCTGCCTTCATTGTCTCGATCGCCGCAGGAGATTTCAACTTGGCCGACCTCACCGAAGCGGACTGGTCTCGCTGCGCCACTCTCACCCAGCAGTACCTTGACCTTGACCTCGGCCTGGTCGACGCCAGCGTAGTCGCGGTCGCCGAGCGCCTTGCTATCACCACAGTGGCGAGCATCGACCGACGAGATCTCCTGGTCGTCCGTCCGGCACACTGCGACACGTTCGAGCTGATCCCCTGAAGCTAGCGACGTCTCAGCGGCGGTAGTTGTCTCGGGTCCGAAGGTTGCCGCTGGTGTAGTTCACCGGGCCGCGCCTTGCAAACATCGCGCCACAGCCCCCAACCCGTCTTCCGCCCTCAGTTGACCCTAGGCCCCACCTGTCCTTCATCACCACTTGTTTGCTCGAAGCGGTTCGCCCTTCCAACCATCTCCACTCTCCTCACCAAGAACTCCCCGCGGGCGTCTCACTCTCAAAATGACCAGCCCCTTATGCCCTTCGTAAGTCCCTCAAGGTGCTCCCGCCACTAATCACCTCTATAATTCGTCCTTCCCGTTCATCACCACTAATTACCGCTACTGCCCTCTCCAAAAACTCCCTCTTTACAAGGCTCCCTTTTTCTAATACAACTCCAACCAAAGCGAACACGGTTGCAAGCCAGGGCTTGCCTCAGTAATTCGGTCGCATTTTAGGTTGTCGAGGTGGCGCCTTGGGTTGGATGCGGATGATGGGGGCGGAGTCGGTCGAGTACCACCGGGCCACCGTGCTCGGCCGAGGCGACGACCACCCCGGGACGGCCATGGAGTACTACGCGTCCCGGGGTGAGACACCCCTTGTCTGGGGCGGCTCGGGCAGGGCGGGGCTGGGGCTGGAGGGGGCCGTCTCGCCGGAAGACTACGAAGCCATCTTCGGCGCCCGTGGGGCTCGTGAGCCCAAGGACGGGCGAGCGGCTGGTGAACACTCGTCGGCCCGGTATGGAGGTCGTCATCTCGGCCCACAAGAGCGTGGCCGAGCTCGGGGTCATCGGCCGGGCCGAGGACATGCACCGGATAATGGACGCCGAGCTCCAGGCGACTTTGGCGTACCTGGACAAAGTGACGTGCCAGATGGGCGGGAGGCGGGGCCAAGCGGCCACGGCCGCGCCAACCGGTGGGCTCATCTACGCTCACACCCGCCACGCCACTTCACAGCGCGGGCGACCCGTGCCCGCACGACCACGTCCTGCTGGCCAACCTTGCCGAGATGAAAGACGAGCGGGGTGGGTGGAAGGCACCGGACACGGCGCTGTGGCGGGAACACCTGCACGCCGCCACGATGGCCGGCCGGGTGGCAGCAGCCCGGGTGGCGGTCGAACTGGGCTACGCCATCGAGCCCGACCCCGGCCCCTCGGGCCGGCTCGGGCACTGGAAGATCGCCGGCATCCCTGACGAAGTTATGGAGCTGCACTCCAAGCGAGCGGCCGAAATAGAAGCCGAGTGCCAGCGCCGGGGCGACAGCTCTTACCGCGCCCGCGGCGTGGCCGCCCGTGCGACCCGCAAGGCCAAGCACCACGAACCGGAGGGCGACCTTATGAGCCGCTGGCGGGCGGAACTAGCCGCCGCGGGGTGGCCCGCTGAGCGCCTGGCCACCTCGGTCGACGCCGCCCGCCGCGGCCGGGAAGACCCGAAGCCGCTTAGTGTCAGGGACGCCCGCGCCTTGCTGGGCGAGGTGCTGGGAGATGACGGCGACCTGGCCCGGCGCAAGGTTTTCTCCCGCCGTCACGTGGTCGTAGCGGTGGCCCCTCACCTGTTCGGCCAGCCCCCCGAAGTGCTCGAAAAGTTGGTCGACAGAGCCCTGGCCGACCCCGAAGTAGTGCCCCTGGTCGGCGTGGCCGGCGCCCGGGAAACGGTGCACTCGCTGGCCTCGGTACTGGCCCGGGAGGCCGCCATCGCCGAGGGCCTGGGCCACCAGCTGGCCCGCTCCGACGCCCCGGCCGTGTCGCTGCAAACAGTCACGGAAGCCATCAAAAAGACCGAGCAAGAGGTCGGGGCCGGGCTGTCCCAAGAGCAACGGGCAGCGGTCGTCGCTATCTGCACTTCCGGGCGCGGGGCGGAGCTGGTGGTGGGGGTGGCCGGGGCCGGCAAGACCACCATGCTGCGGGCCGTGGCCGAGGCCTTCGAGCGAGCCGGCCACGAAGTGACCGGCACCGCCACCTCGGGCCAAGCGGCCCGCAACCTCGGCCATGAAGCCGGGATCGACCAGTCCCGCACTCTCGCCAGCCTCATCTGGCGGCTCGACCACGGCCAGCTCGGACTTACCGAAAAGTCCGTTGTGGTCCTTGATGAAGTGGGGATGACAGACGACGCCCACCTGGCCCGCGTGGCCGCTTATGCCGAACTGGCCGGGGCCAAGTTGGTGCTCACCGGGGACCACCGGCAACTGCCGGCGGTCGGCCCGGGAGGCGCATTGGCCGCCCTAGTGAAGCGTCACCCCGACGCCGTGCACCACCTCGGCGAGAACCGTCGCCAGCACGACCCGGGCGAGCGCCAGGCCCTCGAATCGTTGCGCGACGGGGACGTCGCTGACGCGGTCTCGTGGTACGTGGGCCACGGACGCGTGCACGCCGTGCCCACTCGGGAGGACGCTTTTCAGGCGACGGTGGACGCCTGGGCAGCTGACGTGGGCGCCGGGCACGAGACCGGTCTGTACGCCTGGCGGCGGGCCAACGTGGCCGAGCTGAACCGGCGTGCCCGGGCGTGGATGGAGGCCACCGGACGTCTCACCGGGCCAGAGCTCGTGAGCCCGGGTGGTACTAACTACCGCGCCGGCGACCGTGTCGTCACGCTCGCCCCTAACCCGGAAGGCAGCCTCGTCACCTCCGAGCGGGCCACGGTGGAAGCGATCGACCTCGCCGGCGGTTCGCTCGTGCTCCGTACCGACAATGGACGCCAGGTGAGGTTGCGTACCGAGCACCTCGGCCCCGACCGGCTGGGGTACGGGTACGCCACAACGGTGCACCGTTCGCAGGGTTCGACGACTACACGGGCTCACCTCTTCGCCGACGGGGGTGGGCGAGAGCTGGCCTACGTGGCCATGAGCCGGGCCCGGGAGTACACCCACGCCTGGGTCGTTGCCGACGACGTGGGCCAAGCCGCCGACGACTTGCGCCGGGACTGGGCTGCCCGGCGCACACCAACCTGGGCCCTGGACACTGGTCTGCCCTGGGGCGCGGAAGCGATACGAGAACGGGGGCCTGGCCTTCCCATGAGCGACAGGGCCCGTGTGGTCGCCATCGCCCTGGCCCAAGCGGAAGCCAGCCGCCACGCAGTAAGGGGGCTCCAGCGGCCCGGGCGGGCTGCAGAGCTGGGCGAGGCCAGGGCCGCTCTCGCTCGGGCCGAGCAGGGCCTGTTCGGACCTGCAAGCTGGTGACGGTGCCTATTCCGGCACCGAGGCGGGCCGGGCTGTCTCCGACCTGGCCCGTGCCGGGGCCGCTTTGAGCAGGGCCAAGTGGACGGCCCAGCACAGCCCTCGCTGGCGCGAACGACGGGCGGCTGCTAAAGAGTCTGCTGCAATGGCCGCCCAGCTCGCTGATGCCGAGGCGCGCTGGCAGGCTTACGTTGCCCCGCAGGTGGCCCGCCTCGAAGCCGCAATCTACATGGCCCGCCAAAACGTCGAATGGCTTGTAGCCAGTCAGGAAAGTGAGGCCGCCCGGTGGCGGCGCCTGGCCGTACGGGGCCAGGCTCTCGGGCGCGCCGCTGACCGGTTCACCCCCGGCTTGGCTGGCTACCGGGACGGACTGGACGCGGGGAAAAGCCACTCGCTCAGGCAGGGCCGGCGCCCTGTTCGACCAACGCCCTCGGTGCCGCGTACGTACGCCCAGCCATCGGACGGACTCGACCTCGGCCCAGGCCTCTAACCGCCTGACGGGCACCGGCCAACGAAGACATTATGTCGTTCCGCCGTCAGCGCCTTCGCAGAGGGCATAGGCGCCCTGACGGCGAATATTTGTGATCCTCCGATTGAGCGCGCGATTCAAGAAGGGCACGTTACGACCAATTATGTACCCTCGCCCAAGATGGAGAACTATGGCGGAGGAGAAGCTTTGGCTGCCATCCCTTCGCACCTCGGACGTCGAGGCCGGACATCGTTTCTGGGGTAACGCCCCTTGGCAGATGTCCGCCACAGGCGGCGCCAGTGCTAGCACCAGAGTCCTGGCCTGCGTAACGCCGCCGTTGTGGGGCTAAACGTCGGGCAAACTCTTACGGCGCAATGGTGACGAAGGAGGGCCAGTCCATCCCAGTGTCCGGACCAATGATCGTCCGTTCAGGAGTGGGCGACGCTGACCCAAACTTCGAAAGCTGGTCCCTGCGGTACTCGACCGCAGTAGGTGTGTTGAAGTTGGAGACCCAGACGTCCCCAGCAGCGTCGATAGCAACCCCGTACGGCCCGTAGAGGGACCCGTTGGCGCAGGGGATCTCGGGAGCGCCGTAGGTCGAGCAGCCAGCGATGTCCGAGCGGATCGTGACGGCAGGCGTGGGGGAACCCGATGCCGACAGTTGGGCCCTGGTGAACTCTACGAGCTCGTTGTTACAGGGGTCACCGTAAACGCAGTCACTTGCCGGCCCTCCTCCGGTGACCAGCCACATGTCCCCCGAGGGGGTGAAGGAAAGGTTGGCGCCCCCAGTTGTCGAGATAATGACCGTCGGCTCGGGGTGCGGGCTAGCCAGCTCGGACTTGGAGAACTCGACAACACAGCCCTGCGGGCACTGTGTAGAAATTGCAGTCGACACCCAAAGGTCGCCCCAGGGGTCAAAGCCGTCGCCATTGGGGGTGCCAGGGAGGTCGGAAATCGTCCTGACGGGTGTCGGCGAGCCCGAGTGGACCAATTGCCACCTTGCGTACTCGTAGACGACGCCCACGTAATTACCGACGACCCAGAGGTTGCCCCAGCGGTCGAAAGCCATCCCGTAGGGGTACTCGAGCGCGTCCCCTGCCCCCGTTATGGTGACAGCCGGCACAGGGTTGGGTGTCGCGAGCTGGGCCGCGGTGATCTCCACGATGGTGCTGTCACTCGTATTATCCACGTTGGCTGCCCACATATCGCCTGAGGGGTCGAAGACCACGACGAAGGGGCCGTCCATGCCCTGGGTGAAGCTTGCCTCGGGTGCCACGTCACCATTGGAGCCGGGCGGGTAAACGTTCACATACCCGTCTGCCGAGACCGTCCCAGGACTGCCCAGGCCGTTCCCCGAGATCGTGCCCCCCTGAGCGACCACCACACTCCCAGGTGCGAAGGGCCTGAAGCCGAAAGGGGCGGCCGAGGCCTGCGTTGGCGCTACTAGCATGGAGCCAGCCAAGGCGAAAAGAGCGCACAGCGCGCCGCTCGTGGCGCTTTTTCCGAGCGCAGCCTGTTTGGCCGCACGAGGTCGCGCACGTGGCGCCCTGGCCAGGCTCCTACCGGCGCTGTTGCGGTTTGAGGTCTGCCGTGTCATTCCTACTCCTTGTTAATTTTCGTCGTTCTTTTGGTTACACAGGATTGGCAATGCACAGAAAAAGGGGCCAGCGGACCCTCGCAGGAATTAACTCAGGGGCACTGGCGCTTCTCGACGGGCGGTTGAGTGAAGATGCAAAAACTACCGAGCACATCGTGCCCACGAGCTGGCCGAGGCTGAACTCAAATTGGGTCGTGCTCTCGGGTGAAGGTTTGAACCCGTTGTGGCTCGCCACCGGCATAGGCGACGCCACCAATGCGTATAACGGTTCGGGCCGGACGATGAAGCCCCGTTCGAACAGAGTTTGCCGTTGTCGGTTACCCAGGTCTTCGGGACGTCGAACGCGATCTGAGCGGGTTTACAGCTCACCTGTAGGTTCTGGGAGGGGACAGCAGCGTGAGCGAGACCGGCGAGTACCGCTAGAGCCGAGAAAAGCCTGGCTGGGCCGGAGTCATAACAGCAAATCTGTACATGACAGGTCTTTCCCGAACCTTTCCGCCCAGGTCGCGGGCCTGGGCCCAGGGACGGACTTGGGCCGCGGCCGAACCGTCGACTTTCTTCGAGGGGGCGCCCGCCGGGCGTGGGATAATGCGCTGATGGCCGCCGGAGCGGTGGAGGAACTGGAAGTCTTGGCCGTTGACCGGGTGCGAGTGACACTTCTCGGCCCGTTCAGGATAAAGCTCGATGAGCGCAGCGCCGGCCCGTGGTACCGACCCGCCGCCAAGCGCCTGTGCGAGTTGGTCATGCTTGCCCCTTCGCACCGGCTCGGCCGGGGAGAGGTTCGCGACCTCCTGTTCCCGAAGCTGGCGCCGGCCCGTTCGGCCAACGCTTTATCTAGGGCCCTGTCGCTGGCCAGGGAGGCGCTGGCTCCGCTCGGGCCGGTAGCGGCCGGCTTGCTGCGAGCAGACAGGGCCAATATCTGGTTCGGCGACGAGGTCCTGCTGGACATCGACGCCGAAGCGCATGAGGGGGCGCTTCGGTCAGCCCTCAGGATGCAGCCCGGGGCAGCGCGCGACGCTGCTTTTTCCACCGCCCTCCAGCAAGACGGTGTCTTGCTCGATAACGAGCCCTACGTCGAGTGGGCCCTCGCACCGCGTCAAGCTCTTGAACTGTTACGCCAACGAGCCCGTCTAGAGCTGGCTCGGGACCGGTCCCGAGGCTATGGGCGGTCGCAACCAGAGGCAGTCATCGATGCGTGGGAAAACTGTTTTGCTCACGACGCGGCGTCGGAAGAAGCGGCTCATGCGCTCATGCGGGTCTACTCGGCCACGGGGCAGCGCCAGCTGGCGTCGAGCACCTTCGAGCGGTGCCGCGCCGCCCTCGAAGGCATCGGGCTGGCGATATCGCCGGCGTTGCAAGAGGCAAGGCGAGCCAGCGGTGGGGGAGTTGCCCCAGATCGCGAGCCTCGCAGCACGAGCGTTGTCGTCGCGGACGCTTACCACGGGAAGGAGGAGCGCAGGCTCGTGACCGTGCTGTTCGCACAACTTTCTGGTGTGACGGCTGGACGCGGCGGGCACGACCCCGATGATATGAAGCGCAACGTTGAGAGCGCGCTGGTGGCCGCCATAGCCGAGGTTGAAGGTCTCGGCGGTACAGTCACTTCTGTTTCCGGTGCTGGCATCGCCGCGCTTTTTGGCGCCCCCGAAGCCCACGAAGACGACCCCGAACGAGCGGTCAGGGCCGGGTTCCTTATGTCGTCGACAATCCGGCCTGCGGGAAATGCCGACGAGAACGGACAGCTGTCGCTCCGTATCGGAGTCGAGACTGGCCCAGCCGTGGTTGGCGGTCTGTGGCCCGCAGCCGCCGGCGGTTACGGTGCCGCGGGGCCAGTGCTGGAAGCCGCTGCAGGTTTGCAGTCAGCAGCGAAAGCTGGCTCGGTGCTGGTAGGCCCGGCCACGAAGGCCGCCACAGAAGGCATTTTCGAATGGGGCCCGTCCACGAAGTCGCGGTCAACAGCCGGCTCAAGCCGTTGGAAGCCGTCTACGTGGTCCGGCCGAAGGCCCGTCGCCCTGGCTTCTGGGGCAAGCGGGGGGCCGCACGGTCTGCTCGCTTGGTGGGCCGTCAGACAGAGCTCTCGGCGCTCGATGAGGCGCTCCGTCAGGCAACGTCAGGGATGGGTTCTGTCTTCTTCGTCGTCGGCGAGCCAGGGCTAGGCAAGACTCGGCTGGTCCATGAGTGCCGTAGGCGTTTCATGGCGTGGGTCGGTGCCGATACGGGGAGGCTGCCACTCTGGCTCGAGGGCCGGTGCGCGTCGTACGCGTCCTCGACCCCATACAGTCTCTACCAGCAGCTTCTGTCCGCCTGGACCGGGGCTGCGCCGGAGGAAGGAGACGATGTCGTGGCCGCGGCACTCGAGCGCGCCGCGCAAGCAGTACTCGGCGGTGATGTCGATCACGTCGCCTTTCTGGCCCATCTGATGGGCGTTCGTGCGCGTGGCCAATCCGCCTCCTTGACCGGGCTCAGCCCGGAGGCGTTGCAACGGGCGACTTTCGCTTCTGTCAAAGCGTTGGTGGCGAAGCTGGCGTCAAAAGGGCCGACCGTCTTGGTCCTAGAGGACCTGCATTGGGCCGACCCGACGTCGTTGCGACTAACGGAGGAGCTCGCGAGCTTGGCCGTCGCGGCCCCCCTATTGCTGATCGCCACCAGGCGCCCGGAGCCCGACCCGGGCGTCTCGGCCCTCGAGAGTAGCTTCGAAGGCCGCTCCTTGTGCCCGTTCCGAAAAGTGGAGCTCTCGCCTCTTGATGACGATGCTGAGCGTGAACTGACCGAGCGCATCCTTGGTGGGAGCCCCGATCGTCAGGTCGTACAGGCTGTACGCACAAACGTCGACGGCAACCCTCTGTTCCTGGAAGAGCGGTTCTTGTCTCTGGTCGAGACCGGCGCCCTGGTCAAAGAGGGGACTTCATGGTCGCTCGGCCAAGCCCCGCTTGTCGATGTCCCACAGGTCCTGGAGCGCCTTATCCGCTCACGCGTTGACCGGCTACCCTACCTATCTCGCAAGGTGTTAACCGCCGCCTCGGTGCTTGGTCCCGAGTTCTCGCGGCCGGCACTTGAGACTGTGAGCGACGTGGGCGGCGCGTTGTCGTGGGCGATCGCGGAGTTGTGCGAGGCGCGCCTGCTGACCGAAGTCCGCCGAATACCCGAGCCCGTTTTCCGTTTCCGCCACGCCCTTATCCAGGAGGCCATCTACGGTGGGCTCCTCCGTCAGGAACGCCGCCAACTTCACGCCCGAGCGGCCTGGGGGATCGAAGCAGCCTCGGGGAGCCGCGTGGAGGAGATGGCGGCTATCATAGGCCACCACTTCGCCCTGGCCGGGTACGCTCACCGAGCCGTCCATCACCTGGAGGTTGCGGGCAAATACGCAGCCGCTCGATTCGCCATCGATGAGGCAGTCTCCTCGTTCCGCAAGGCCATCGCGATCGCCGACGAGGACCAAGTCAGTCCCGCTGCGAGTCAATCGGTCGTCGACCTCCAGTACCAACTGGCCGAAGTGCTGTGGCGCAATAGCCGACTTGACGAGGCACGCCAGGTCCTCCGTGAGGCCCTTGATCTTGTGGACCCGGGGCGGTGGTTGCAGGCGGCTCGCCTCCAGGCTCGCTTGGGACGGGTAGAAGTGGAGGACCTCTCGTACGACGCTGCCGTCGCCGCTTTCGAGGCCGCAGACAAGCTCCTGGGCGATTACACCGATGACCGCGACCAGGAATGGGTTGACGTCTGGCTCGAGGTCCAGGTGGACGGGCGCGCCAATATGTACACCTGGCGCGACGAACTGGATGAGACGGCGATAGTCCTCGCCAAAGCTCGCCCAGTGGTTGAGGCAAGCGGATCTCCTACCCATAAAGCAACGTTCTACGGGCAACTTTCGAACCAACAAGCCCACGAAAACCGGTACTGCATAGACGACGAGACCCTCGCCAATGCACGACTGGCTGTGCAGGTGGCCGAGAAGGGTGTCGGTGAGCACAACCTCGCCTACTGTCTGGGCACTCTCGGTGAGTACTCTCTTTGGCACGGTGACCTCGACGCTGCGCAAGAAAACCTGCACGCGGCTTTGGCCCTTTCCGAACGTACATATGACCGGCATTGCAACGAATGGTGCCTGGCCAACCTCTGCCTTGTCGGCATCCGGCGCCATGATGTCGAGACCGTGCGCGCGTTGTCTCTGCGACTTTCAGCGGCGCTCGAAGACCACAGGAACCGGGTGTACTTCGTGAGCCTAAGCAGCGCTGTCGAGGCATGGGTGGCGTGGCAAGACGACCGCCTCGACGAAGTTGTCCGCCACGCGACGCAGGCGCTGGCGCTGTGGCGCAGCACATGGCGCGTCTATTTCTACAAAGGCCTGTGCCTGTGGCCATTGATGTCGGTGCAACTTGCGTCTGGTGATATCGCCGCGGCAGTCAAAGCAGGGTGCGAGATGCTCGAGCCCTCTCAGGTCCGTCTCCCGGACGAGCTCGAGCGGCTCATTTTGCGAGCCAAGGCGGCACGGGACCGAGACGAAGCCGCCATGGCCGCCGCTCAACTCAATGAGGCATTGCAATTAGCATGCAACCTCGGGTACGCATGAGCTAAGCCGTTGGCCCAACCACATTCCATAACAGGTTCACGGTCGACCTCTTGGGCTCGGCATATTCGCCTACTCGCCCCCTCCACGGCGGCGTGCTCCGGCGGCATGGCCTGCCGGCCGCAACAGGGCAACCGGTGCCAGCGCGGGGAGGCCAAGGCCCGGCTAGAGACCAGCCAGCGCCTAACCCAAAGGCCTGGCTTCGGTCACGGATCTCCGACACTCGCGTCGGGCAACATTTCGGGCAACAATTCCAGCCAATTGTAGCCCTGAGGGACGTTCCCGGCAGGAGGATAAACAAGGAAATAGCAGGTCAGACCATATGCGGCAGTCTGTTCAGATGGCCCGAGAAGCTTTAGGAAACCGACGCTCTATCCCCTGAGCTACGGGGGCTTGTGCCTTCTAGCTGGTCTTTTGTGCTAAGCCCCCTTACTTTAGCAGGGCCGGGGCAACTGCTTCGCTGACGTTGACGACAGCCTGGCGCCTGTTGGTGTCTCCCCCGACCTGGGATGCGGCGTTCCCCACCCACGGTCGGATCTGCCAGTTCTCAATATCAACCGTGAGAATCTCCAGGGCCAAAGGAAGTTTCTTTGCCTGGCCGCATCAAGTGCACTGAGCACCCACAAAACGGAAGGACCGCGGAACGCACAAGAACTGCCGAAATAATCTACCTCTGTGTGCAAGTGAACGGCCGGTTAACTTTCGGAGAATAGTCCTGTTCTTCCTTGATCGTTCACCATGGTGCACGTTACCTTAACCCGTGCCAGTAAGGAGGGTCAGCTTGAAAGGTCGTTTTGGCGGACTGTTAGCGGTAAGCGCTGTGTTGCTTGGTTCCTACACGACGCCGACCGAGCCGGTAGCCGTCGCACAGGGGCCAGCCAGAGTGGCGTCATCCCGCTGTTCCGGATTGGGGTCAGCCCGGTGAGCACCCTTGACCAGACCAAGGCCGACGGCGGAGATTCCCAGCTCAGCTTGGAGACACTGCTCAAGTTGAGCGCCCAAGGACAGCTGGAGCCGGACCTTGCCACATCGTGGTCACAGATAAATCCTGTTACCTACGTTTACCATTTACGCCCTGGGGTCAAGTTCTGGGATGGAGCTCTGACCGCGCCCGACGTAGTCTACTCGCTAAACTATGACCGAGCGCCGGGCTCGGAGGCCGGGTATGCGTTCGCCAGCGTCAAGAGCGTCGCCGCCGACGGGCCATCGACAGTGGTAGTGACCCTAAAACAGCCGGACGCCAGCTGGCAGTATGTCCCCGCGGAGATCGCGTCAGAGATCTTCGAGATGAAGTTTGCCGAGGACCACAAATCTTCCTTCGGCGAACCGGGGACGCTGATTATGGGCACCGGACCTTGGGAAGTAAACAGTTTCGACCCGACCTCGGGAATCCAGTTGTCAGCAAACCCAACCTGGTGGGGCGGAAAAGTCCCAATCCAGCACATATCCCTAGACTTCTTCTCTAGCGACACGAGCCTGGCCCTGGCATTCCGAGCGGGCGAAATCGACCTTGACCCATTTGTGCCAGACCCTCAAAACTTCGCCGCCACTTCCGGGGCAAAGATAATTACCGCGCCAAGCTGCGCCGGCGCCGTCTTCAGCATGAACACTCAACTCGCCCCGTGGGACGACGTGCACGTTCGGCGCGCGGTAGCGTACGCCCTAAACCGTGCCGACATAATCGCGGCCAACGGCGGGTACGCGACACCCAAGTACACGCTGATACCGACCGAGATGCTGTTGTCGATAGCCTCGCAGCCGCAAGTCAACGCGCTTTATGGCTCGCTGCCCTTGTACCAGTACGACGTGGCCATGGCCAAACACCAAAATGGCCGAGTCGGCGTACCCCCACGGGTTCAGTACAACGCTGCAGGAGTACCCGTTGGGCAGCACGATCAACATTAGCCAAGTCATCGCCGCCGAGCTTCAAAAGATTGGCATTAAGGCGCAGGTAAAAGACAACTCGTTCAATTCCTGGGTCGCGATGGTGACTGGGCCAGCCAAGCAACGTCCCACCACGTACTACACGACGAGCTGGCTGAACCCCGATGTCAGCTGGTACCCGAATACGTACGTGGGGAGCTGGAACACCAAAGAAGGCCTTATCAACTCGGCCGATTACACCGCGCCAGCGGTGGACACCCTGGTAAAAAAGGGCATCGCCACGACGAACTTGGCTACCCGCTTTACCGTATACTCCGACTTATTGCGCCAACTAGCAACGGACGTGCCCTATGTGCCCCTTTACAACATGGAGATCGGTATCGCACTATCCAAGAGGTTCTCGTTCCCCGACTTCAGTTACGACACCTTGTACACCGGAGCGTACGCGCTGAGCATCAAACTGGCGTCCTAAGCTTGAAATCGTCACGGCCAAGCGAGGCAGGTGCCAGCGCCGTCCCGGCGTTGTCGCTTAGAGGCTCATCCAGTACCGGACGGGCGAGATGTCGCGAAACCCGGTCGCCTCGTAGAGGCGCCGTGCCGGCTCATGCCCTGGGTCGCCACCGGTTTCGACCATAGCGACATGCATCCCAGCGTCGCGCATCCAGTTGAGGGCGAAGTTGGTAAGTGTGAACCCGGTCCCGCGGAGCTGGTGGTCCGGGTCCACGGCGATCATCTCGATCACTCCGAGGCTCTGATCGCGGCAATAGCTGAACGGAGACAAAGCCGACGACGCCGTCGTGCTCGTCGTCGGCCACCCACGATTGGGTGCCTTCCGCCGCCAGCACGTCTCTAACCGCTTGAGCTTGGCCACGGATCCCTTCAGGTCGGAGCCAGCGCAACATTTCACTCCCGAACTGGCGTTCCATGGATTCAAAGACTGGTCCCCATGCTCGTAGTGAAAGGCGGACGACGACCTCGACGTCGTCAGGGTCAATGGACCGGACCTTTACCGTCACGAGGCGCTCCGATTAGCTGGAGAAACTCCGCTAGAGTCATCGACTTCTTCCATACACCGCTCTCCTGTTCTAGCCATCGGGGCTGATTTACAAACTGCGACGGCCGCCACTTCGCGTCCGCGGATCGCCCGTTACCTGGCTCCCCATCACGTCAAAGCTCGACGATGCACGATCGCATCCGCTCGGCAATGTGGACCGTGACGGAGTGGCCGTTGGAACTCACTTTGGCTTCACCTGAGCGCACCGCGGCTTTTCTAGCCTGCCACCCACTGGGTAACTCAACTGAGAAAACGTCGCCCGCGTCGAGCAACCGGAACACGAACAGGAGGGCGCCTTCGCCCCCGGCCGAGTGAAAACCCATGCAGGCCCAGTCCCATTTGCCGCTCCGGATCGGGTCGGGCGAGAAGTGGTAGCAATCCCCTGCCTGGAGCAGGTCTTTCCACCGCCGGTACAGCGAGATTTGCTCCGTCACAGTCTGGATATCGTCAGCGCTCCACCTGTCAACCGGTGCACTTATCCCGAAGACACCCATCATGGCCACGTGCACCCGGAACAAAAGATCCGGGACCGCCCCGGGATTCGGAGAGCCGATGTTGAGCGCCGTCGGGGCCACCTCCGGGCCGGTGGGCCACTCGACCAACCAATTGTTCAACCACCGGGGCGTAAATGCCCTCGACGCTCCGAAGCGGATCGACAATGCGTTGAGCGGTGAGACCATGTCGCTCATCCACGCGACGTCGGAGCGGGCGAGCGCGCCGAGGTCCAGCCGCCCTCCACCGCTCGCACAGTTTTCGAGGATTAGGTCGGGTCGCCGGTCCTTCAGCCATTCCCACGTCGAGTACAGACCGGACACATGCCCAAGGAGACCGCCGAACTCGGGCCGGTCGTCACCCGCACCCAGGTTCGTATTGAAGTCCCACTTCAGCCAGTCGGCTTCCCAGAGGTCAAGGACCGACAGCACCGATGCGCAGACGTACTCGCGGGCCTCGGGGATGCCCAGGTGGAGAACGCGCCGCGCCCGGTTCCCGAGTTCAACGCCTTTTCGCCGATGGAGCCAGTCCGGGTGGGCGACGTAAACCTCCGATGTCGTGGAGACGACTTCAGGCTCCATCCAGATGCCAAAGCTCATACCGCGCCACCGGCCCGGTCTCGCAATTGACCAACTCCCCGAGGAAAGCTCTCCTTCTTCAGGATCCAGTCGCCCAGTTGGTCCCAACCGGCGTCCGGTGCCGACCTGCGGTTTGTATACCACCCAGCGTCGAGCACAAAAACTTCGCAACCCATTTCGGCCGCCACATCCACGAAGTGGCACATCCGAGCGACGGGCGTCTGACCGGGTGCGGGGTACCGAGAATTGAATTGAACGGGGATCGGCGCGGCGCGCCGGCTTTGCAACAACTCCCTCTGAAATCCCCGCAGATGCGCGGTCAACGCCTCGCCCCCCTCCCAGCCGAACCCGACCCTGGCCCAGGGCGTCGAAAATTCGTCCCCCGGGCAAAGAAGGTGCCCCTCCGGGGGTAGCGTGGCTGCTAGTTCGACAGTCACAGCCCCGCTGGCGTCTCGTTCGGCGACCAAGTACCAATTGCCGCTCCACTCCATGGCGACACAACAGGCAAGCCCATCTGGTCTCTCAAACCGGCACCAAGGCACGTGGCCGAACGAGCTCCGCCCGAGCCTCGACTCCAGCCGTAAGCCACCGGCGGGGAGGATTGCTTCCTGCGCACGAGCTTCGTCACCCCAAGTCCCATAAAGGGAAAACACTTTCCATATCCCGGGGAGCAGTGTCGTCCGGCAGGACGAGGCTGCGGCGATCAGGACGTCATCGGGTCCCTGGTTGCGCACAATGGTCCGCCGGCGCAACCACCCCGGGCTCGGGCCGGCGACGTACTCCGCTGCGACAGAAATGGTGCCACTACCCCTGTCCTGACCTGACAACCGCCAGGCTCCGGCCGGTCCTTCCCCGACCGAGAAGGTGAAATGATGGAGGCTTACATCGTCGCCGTCCCTCAATGCGACTCGCACTTCAGCGCAGTCGGCTGCCCTCTCGGCTCGGTAATGAGCTCCGCCGGTCGAGCAACCGAGAGAGCTCCGAGCCCGCCTCTTCGCGCCCAGCGCTGAACCAACCCACGACGGACAATGGGTCAATGATCCCATCCGCCGCTTTAGTGATAGCCAAGCGATAGGTGCCGGTCCCGAGGTCGATTTGCCACCGCTCTTCGAGTTCTTCCATCTCCTTCTCCCACGTCCCCGACTCTGAACCCCACCCTTGTTCGGGCCGGTCCCAGAATGGGCACAGCCCGCAAAGCCAAAACAGATGGGCGAGGTCTCCATGCTGACCTTGCCCTCCGCGAGCTAGCATATAATATGATTGAGGGGAAACCGGTCCCGTTAGCTTCGGGCCACCTGCGCCACACCTAAGAGCAGCTTCATCGGTTATGTCTAGCGAACAAACGTCACAGAAGATCGAACGTGGGCTCCATGGTTTGACCACGGCCACGTTGGCGCGCAGGATGTTGGCGGGAGACCTCCAGCCCGGAGACACCCTCGATCCCGAACGGCTTGGAGCGGACTTCGGCGTCAGTCGAACTGTCGTGCGAGAGGCATTCCGAGCCCTGAGTGCAAAGGGCATGATAGATGCGCGCCCGAACCGTGGGACCTTCGTCCGGTCTCGTCGGTCGTGGAACCTGCTTGACCCCGACCTCTTGCGCTGGCAGGCCGATGGAGAACACATCGCGGATCTCTTTCGGAGCCTGGGGGAAGTTCGGGCGATTGTCGAGCCGGCCGCGGCACGGCTGGCGGCCGTGCGTCGCACCGGCGAACAAATGACGGCGATCAACGAAGCACTAGCCGCCATGGCCTCAGGGCGCACCGAACCTGATCTTTTCACCCAGGCGGACCTGGCGTTTCACGCCGCTATCCTGCGCGCGACGGGCAATGAGTTGCTCGAGCAAATGGAATCAGTAATCGCGGCGGCATTATCGGTCCGGGACAGGTTCGTTCACTCTCGTCGCGGTTGGCACGACCCGATACCGGTCCACGCGGAGCTGGCCGAAGCGATCGAACATCAGGATGCCGATGCCGCCCTGGCGGTCTCTCAGAAACTGTTGGCGCTGAGTACGACCGACCTGCGAGCGGTCGGCGTCGACGCCTGAAATGAGGTATGGACTTCGCTGGGCCTCAGTTCGTGCAGACCCCCACCAAATGGCCGCAAATCACAGTTGAGGAACAGGGATTGACGAAGATAGCTCGGGTAGAGACCGTCGTCGTGAACGCTCGGTTGCGCAACTGGCTCTTCATCAAAGTAGTCACCGATACCCCAGGGTTGGTCGGCTGGGGCGAGGCGACGCCCGAGTGGCAGACACACGCTGTCGCTGGCGCCGTGGAGGACTTGAAGCCACTTCTGATCGGCCGGGATGCGCTCCGCACGGAGCACCTTTGGCAGATAATGCACCGGGCTCATTTCTTTCAAGATGGGGTCGTGACCATGAGTGCCATCGCAGGTCTGGACTCGGCGCTCTGGGATATCAAGGCCAAGCATTTGGGCGTACCGACTTGGCAGCTGCTCGGTGGCTCCGTACGCACTGCACTGCGGATGTACGACCACCTCGGCGGGGGGGACCCAGCCATTACCTACGGGCCTGCAACGGAAGACGCCTTTTCTGACGCCGCCCGCAAGAGCGTCGCCGACGGGTTCACGGCACTGAAAATCCTTGCCGTCCCTATGGGAGGCTCGTTGCCCGGGCTGAGCCAACTGCGAAACGCGGCTCGCGTAATGGCCGCCGTACGAGAGTCCGTTGGCGACGACGTCGACGTAATGGTCGACCTCCATGGCCGGACGACGGCTGCGGGTGCGATCGAGTACGGACGCGCTCTCGAAGATTTTCACCCATGGTTTTTCGAAGAACCGTGCCAGCCCGGTAATGCCGTAGAGATGGCGGCCTTAGCACGACGACTAAACGTGCCGGTGGCGACCGGTGAACGCCTCATCAGCATGCACGAGTTCAGGGACCATCTAAACGCAGGAGCCTGCGCCGTGCTGCAACCCGACGTTTGCCATGTCGGCGGCCCGACCGCGCTGAGGAAGATCGCCGCCATGGCCGAAAGCCACCACGTAGTGCTGGCGCCGCACAACCCGCTCGGGTCCATTGCAACCGTCGTAAATCAGCATGTCGGCTTTAGCACCCCGAACTTTTTAGTCCAAGAGGTCATGCGGTCTGATGTTCCCTGGCGCGAAGACGTAGTTCGCGGCTGCCTACCTATTGTTGACGGGTACGTCACTCTACCGACAGAAGCTGGGTGGGGCATTGAGGTCGATGAACCCCAGGCCCGAAAGCACCCTTATGAACCAGAGCCTTCTCTCGATCTCGAGCAAGCAGATGGCGCCTTGGCTGACTGGTAATTGCTCGCCTTCAGGCCATGTCCCCGTCTCGCCCGTAGACAAGCGGGTTTTGTGACTCATTGTCCAGCAGGTCGCCGATCTTCAAGGTCTCCAGGTAGCGCGGCGGAAGGATGTTCGGGGTACCGTTGAAAGTGGAGCCATCGGGCATGTAGCCAACGGTCATCGCCCGGCGGCGACCGGGGGTCATATTCGCCCCCGCCCCGTGGAACGTGAGGCCATTGTGCAGAAGCGCGCCTCCGGCGGGTACGGGGCAAGGGATTGCCGCTACATCGTGCCACTCCGGGTAAATGTCAAACAGCGCCCCCAGGTCCTTTCCAATATCGATGAGGTCAAACTTTGCCGCTTTGTGGCTCCCGGGCACGTAGAACAGGCACCCGTTCTCAAGGGACGCATCGTCGAGCGCGAGCCAGATCGTGATCGCATCGGGAGAACTGAAAGACCAAAACGGTACATCCAGGTGATAGCCGGTCGGGTTGCCGTAGGGTTCCTTTACGAGCGCTTGGTCCGTCCAGACCCTGAGCCCGGGCACCTGAGCAAGCTGTCCCACGAAGTGACCGAGAGCGGGCTGGAACACCAGCGCCCTTATTGCCTCGCTGCTCTGCCACAAGTTGATCCGCTGCGTGAACACTGTCTCGTAATAATGCTGGTCTTCGGCTGTCCGATGGCCCCGACCAGGGCCCGTGACGAAAGGCAGCACCTGCTCCTTGCGCTGGGCGATCGCAGCGTCAACGGCATCCCGCCATTGCTCGAGCTCTGGTGTGTCCAGGAAGTTCGGCACGGACAGAAAGCCTTGCTCCCCGTATTGGCGAATTTCCTCCGGGGTTGGCTCGCTTCGCATCAGGATCCGCCTTTCCCTTTCTCCGCGGGCCGACGACTAAATAGTGTCGTAGGCCGGCCACGCCTGCTCAGCTGGGCTCGATCAGAGGTGAATGGGCCCATTTTCTCGGTCTCGAGGTCCCAGGAGCGGTCCGCGGCGCGCAATGCTCATGAGCCGGCAATCTGCGGCGCACGCACTGACCCATCCGTCGTCCTCACTATTGCCGCCGCATAAGGGTTTAGCCGGCTCAGCAGTTCGTCTGAAGGGGTGTAGCCCCAGCGGGTCCGGTTCCAGCTCGACCCGTAGCGGTAAACAACAAAACGCCGTTCTCCCTCCGCTGTACGCTTGGCTGAGCCGTGGCAGCAGCAGTCGACAAACACAATCGCATCGCCTGCACCCATGAACACAGACACGGCCCCAGGTATGTCGTCGAGCGACCCACCCGTCACCCATCGACCTTGTCCTTGGTCCAACAGGGCAGGATGCACAATATTGGCCTTGTGCGACCCCGGGATGAGCATCGTCTCCCCGTCACCCGGACCGGTGCTCGTCAGTGCGATCAAGACGTTTATTTGCCCGCAGTAGAAGCGGCCGTTGGCGTACCCGTAGCTCATCTTCTTGCAATGGTCATGACCGCCCCCGTGGATGGGAATGGCGTCGCCCGGGCCGCGACAAGTTACGAAATTCTCATCGATAAAGAGCGGGCCGTGGTGGTAGTCGAAGGTGCCTTGGCCGCCGACGAACCTGGTCACGTAGTTGATCCAGCTCGGGTGGTCGATTAGCTTTTCAAAGGCCGCCCCCGACTCGTAGATCTGCTGGTAGCTACGGCCCCGGTGCTCCGGATGGTCCTCCCGCTCGACGTAGCCCCACCACCCTCCCCGCTCCAACGACTTCGGGATCTGGTCCACGATA
Organism: uncultured Acidimicrobiaceae bacterium; assembly: GCA_963807395.1. GTDB lineage: Bacteria > Actinomycetota > Acidimicrobiia > Acidimicrobiales > Palsa-688 > Fen-671. The sequence continues at coordinate 2,546,244 of CAWEBW010000007.1, read as the reverse complement.
CCGTTGCAGCTCCCCACCTCCTCGCTGCTGAGCGCCCCTGGCAAGAGCAAAAACCCCTGCAGGTCAAAAAGGTACTCCTCTAAGGGGCTCGGCACCGGGTAGTCGGGGAAAGCTATTTCCGGAGGGCCGATCGCTTGATCCCAATACGTTGGTTGTTTAGTTTGATCGAGAAGGGTACTTTGGGTCCCCATGGGTAACTCCTGTTCCGATAAATTCCTTCTTACACCGCCCTGCCTAATACCTTAACTTCAACCCTTCACAGCTCCCGCCGTCAACCCGCCGGCTATTCGCCGCTGGAAAATCAGTACGACGATGATTGCGGGGACGACGACGATGAGCCCAAACGCTGCTTGCGGTCCCCACGCCACAGAGTGCAGCTGCGGGTTTTGGGACGCTTGGGAGATGCCGAGCACGAGTGGCGACGTCGACGTGCTGGTACTGAAGATAGTCGGCAGGAGGAACTGGTTCCAGGAGGCGAGAAAATCGACAATAAACAGGCTGGCAATCGCCGGTCGCAGCAAAGGCACGATGACAAATCGGAGCAGCGCGGGCTCGTTCGCACCGTCGAGACGCGCCGCCTCTTCTATTTCGATCGGGATACGGGCGACGAATAGCGACAGGATCCAGGTGGTGAAGCCGAGCAGGAAGCCTGTGTACACGAGGAACAACGCCCACCACGTCCCGATTATACCCATGTCCTTGAACAACTCGAACAGCGGGATAATAGAAGCCACAATGGGTAGGAAGCCACTAAAGACGATCAACGCCAAAAGGCCGCCGCGGGCGAAGAACTTGATCCTCCCGAAGGCGTAGCTGGCCGGTAGCGCAACCAGTAATGCGAGGCACGCCGGCACGACCCCGAGCACGACGCTGTGCAGGAAGTAACTTCCGACGGGGACGACTTCAAACCCCGTTCTGAAGTTAGCCAGCGTCCAGTGCAAGGGTAGGAAGTTGAAATTGGGGCTGAACAGGATCTGCTCCGGCGTGAAGGCCGACAGAACGATCCAGTAAACGGGGAACATCAGTATGGCCACGCCGACGACGATGCCCGCCGCGAACAGGACCTTGCGGGTAAGAGCTCTCGATGAGCTGTGCGTCGGTATCGTCTGCGACGCGATCACGCCAGCCGCCGTTCTGCCCGCCGCAGCAGGAAGCCTCCCGTCCCGGCCACGACCAGCACCATGGCGAGGATAACGAGCCCAAGGGCGGCGCCCTGGGCATACTGAAGGCCCGGGATCGCGAGTACATACACCTGGTACGCGACTAGGAGCGTCGACGTCCCGGGTGCACCACCTGTCATCTCGTATGGCAGGGCGAACGCGACAATATTAATGGCGGTGACAAAGGTGGCGATACCCAGGACGATGGGTTTTACGATGTGCCAGTGTACGTGCCGGTAGGTCTTCAAACTCCCGGCGCCGTCGACTGTAGCCTGCTCGACGAGGTCCTTAGGCACGTTGGTCAGGGCGGTGAGGATAAAAAGGAACGCCAGGGGGGTGAACTCCCAGCTGTTCATGAGGATTAGAGCGAGCCGGGCCAGGGTAACGTTGCTGAGCCAGACCGGTCGGATGCCGAAAAGGGCGTGAAGGATACCGTTGACCATCCCGAACTGGGCATTGAACAGCCAGGCTCCGGCCGTGGCCGTCACAATCTCCGAAATGGCCCAGGGGATCATGATCACTCCGATCAGCCATCCGAACCCGGGGCGAAGCCGGCTGAAGAGAAGTGCGAGGATGGCCCCGGCCAGGATCTCGACAGCCGTCGAGCACAAGGCGAACACCACCGTAAATTCCACCGCTGTGGTTGTAGCGCCGCCGGCAAAGATAGACTCGAAGTTCGACAGGCCGACGAAATTGGTCGTTGGAACGAGGGGTGAGGTGTTCGTGAAGCTCAAGTAAATGGCCCGCACCAAGGGGTAGGCGATGATCATCCCCCACCAGACGATAAGCGGAGCGATATAGCCGTACGGGCGGAGCACCCTACCTCGGCGCTTTCGCGCTGAGAGGCGCGACTGCTTCTCTCCGAGCCGGGGGCGGGAGGGAAGCCAGGTCACCCGCGCCGAGCGTCTGAAGTCCAGGTGTAGGTCCGGTTGTCACACCCTTGGATCCGAAACGGTAAAGAAACGACGGATAGTTGAGCCCTAGCTAGGAGTACTTCTTGAGGATGGCCTGCCCAGACTGGACCGCAGTCTTTAGCGATGTCTTCCCGGCAACATAATCGACGAGGATGGGTGGGACACTGTTTTCGATCAGGGTGATCTCAGGCGTTATGGGCCGCGGCGCTTCCGGTGTCGCGCTCAGGATCGCGGCCAACTCGGTGCCATTCTGCAAGACCTTCTCAGCCGCTACAACGGCATCCTGCCGGGCCGGTACCGACTGGGTTTGGGCGAGCAGGAGCTCAGAGGGCACTGTTGTGGCGTAGGCCACAAACTTCACGGCCTCCTGTTGACGAGGCGAAAACTTCGGCACTCCGAGCCCCCAGTCCCCGACCGTAGTTATGTCGCTGACCGGGCCCTTAGCCGGCTTGGCGATACCAATGGTCTTTCCACCGTCATAGAACTTCGCGTCGCTAACGAAGGTGCCCAGAAAGCCGTTCCACGACGCCCAGATAGCCGTATACCCCTGCTCGACGTAGGTCGGCACATTGGTGTACGAGTCCGTTACGTAACTGGGTGGGACAACCTTGTACGTGGTAACGAGCTCGTGCATAAACTCCAGGGCGCTCTGGGTACTGGGATCCTCCAGGTTGAGGAAGCTCCCCCCGGCTTGCGGCATGTAGTACAGGAAGTCGTCGAAAGCCTCCGCTGGAGAGCCCGTCAAGGCGATCCCGAACTTCCCGTTTTTGGTCAACGTGCGGCCCGCCGTAAGCAGCTCGGCCCAGGTCGTAGGCACCGCTATATCCGCGGCCTTCAAGAGGTCCTTCCGGTAGAACTGATATATGACTGATTGGTTGAGAGGTACCCGATATAGTTTGCCGTTATAGCTGCTCAGCTCTATGTGGGCTTTGCTTAGAGCTGAGATATTGCTCTTCGGGACATAACCCGCGAGCGGCACCATCCACCCGGCGGCACCAAAGGTCTTGAGCGTGAAGTCGTCATAATAAATAACGTCATAGCCAGTGTAGCCAGAGCCCAGTGCGGCCGTAATTTTTTCAACAAACGTCGCGTAATCAGATGGCTCTACAATGACGTTTATCTTGACCCCCGTCGCTTTTGTGAAGCCGTCGAACAACTGCTTTTGCGCGCTAGTTGGCGACATCGTTCCCCAATATATGTTGAGCGCACCTGACGAACTCGTCAGGTTGGCCAACTGCGGGCTAGCGTCTTCGATCGCCCGCTGTGCCGAAGGGCGCAAGCCCTTCGCGGCTACCAGACCGGCCGCGAGGGCGGCGCCCGCCCCCATGAACTCACGCCTCGTGAACGAACGGTCAGTCATCGTTCCCCCTTTCGGTACTAATAATCCCCCTTGCGTCGAACAAACTAGCATATAAAATTATTAGTTGTCAAGGCTAGAGTCGAAGCAAAGGAGCCGCACAGGGGTGCAGATGCGATGGCCGGTGTTCATAAGCAGGGTCGAGCGGTGACGCCACGGCCGTACGGCCGCGACCGATGTCGGCGATGATCTGTGGCTCGATGACACCATCGACCCCGATTAGGTCCAGAAGGACTTCGGCGCCCGGCGGGCGGCCTGGCCGGCCTCGAAGAAGGCCCCGTCCGACTGGGGGTTCATGAGCCCGGCCAACCCACGCCGGCGTGCGGTCGTCACCGGCGGCATGAGCGGCATTGGCGCCGCCACTGCCGAACGCTTCAGGGCAGACGGGCTCGAAGTATTGACTGTCGACCTGGCGGCGGGCGCAGATCTCCGGGTCGACGTATCCAGTTCCCGGGACGTGACTGAGGCGCTCGCTGGCGCCGGTTCGGTTGACGTGCTCGTCAACAGCGCCGGCATCGCGGGGCCGAACAAACCGCTGTCGGAGGTTGCGGACGAAGAGTGGGAGCGCACCTTCGCGGTGAACGTGGTCGGGACATTCAACACCTGCCGTGCGGTCGTCCCTGCTATGCGGTCACGCGGCTGGGGCCGCATTGTCAATGTGGCGAGCATCGCTGGCAAGGAGGGCAACCCGAACCTTGCTGCCTACTCGGCCAGTAAGGCTGCCGTCATCGGCCTCACGAAATCGCTCGGTAAGGAATTGGCCACCTCTGGTGTGCTGGTTAACGCGGTTGCTCCTGCGGTGATAGAGACGCCGATGCTGGCCGACACTGATGCGGCCACGCTCGAGTACATGGTCCAGCGCATCCCGATGGGCCACATCGGTAAGCCGGAAGAAGTAGCCGAGCTCATCGCTTGGCTGGCCTCTGACCGCTGCAGCTTCTCGACGGGCGCTGTCTACGACATCAGTGGGGGGCGGGCGACCTACTGATTTTGCCGGTGCTGGTCGCCGCCGGCCTGCCGGGTGATGGTGGCCGTCGTGTTCCCACTGGCGCAGGGCTTCCGCGGCAGGGGGAGACCAGATGACCCGGGCTCTGCCCTCTGCCCCGAGTTATGAAGGGTGGCCGGGCTGTAGACCGCGAACGGCCTGGAAACCAAGTTGGGGCCGGTGGTCTTCGCATTCAGCGGCGATAGGCGCCAGTACCAAGCCGACGTGGTCGCCCGGGTCCAGGCGGTGCACCACCTCTCCGAGGAACCAGTTCGTGCATTCGGTGAGCACAATCGAGCGCCCGTCAGGCCCCATCCGCCATCCGCAAAGCGAGAACTTGTCGACCTCGTCACCCGTCTGCTCGCCAAAGAGCCGCGCTAAACCCACGTTGGTTGCTCCAAGCGAATGGAGGACCGCCGTCCTGGCCGTGGCCGCGATGGCAAACGTGTGGTTCAGCTTGGAAATGCCGACATACCAGCGGGGCGGGTGGATGCTGCACTGCGTGGCGAACCCCACGAGGCACCCAGCCCGACCTTCCTCGCTGGCGACCGTAAGAATGAACATGGGATTATCCAGCTGGGAAACGAAACAGTGGTACGCATTGCTATCCTCGCCCGATAATTCTGTCCCGTCTTGAGGGAGTCCATCCACAATAGCCTCCCCTCGCGGGCTGGGCCGGTTTACCGACAAATGTACCCGTGGGACCGCCAGGTAAACCGAGGCTCGGAACACGGCGTGAAAACGTGCCGTGCCCTCATGGGCCGGGCTTTCGCGCGCCTGCGCAAAGCCCCTAGCACGGCGTTGCATCCTCGGTTATCGTCCATGGGAGCTGTTACGAGACCTCGAGCGTCAATCTCTCAAGAAAGGACTTCCCATGATCGATTCGCAAATTCGTGGTGCCGTCCGGCAGATGGCAGGGCCTTGGTGGGTCTTCCTGATCGCCGGCCTTGGTTGGTTCGTCATATCCCTCGTCGTCTTGCAGATGAGCATCACATCCGTAACAGCCGTCGGGATCCTGCTCGGCGTCATCTTCCTCATATCTGCCTTCGAGGAGCTGCTTGCCGCATCAGTAGCTGGAGGGTGGGCCTGGGCGCGGGTGGTCCTGGGCGTCCTCTTCTTCGTCGCTGCCATATGGTCGTTCATCGACCCCATCGGTACGTTCGTGTCCATCGCCGACGTGCTCGGGTTCCTTCTGATCTTCAAGGGCACTCTCGACCTCATAAGTTCCGTCATGAGCCAAGGGGTCAACTCGGCCTGGTGGCTAGGCCTCGTCGCCGGGCTCCTCGAGCTCTTTCTCGGCTTTTGGGTGGCGCAACAATATTTCCCTGCTCGGGCCACGCTTCTGTTGCTCTGGGTAGGCCTCTATGCCCTCTTCAGAGGGATCTCCTCGATTGTCTTTGCCTTCCACCTCCGTTCGGCCGAGTGAGCGGGCCCGACTTATCTCGTGAAGAATTCGAACACGTGGCTGAAGTACCACGGTGGCTGCGTGATGCCCGAACACGTGCCGGCGCCCTTCGTGCCAGGACAACCGCCGTTGTCTCGTTGTAGCGCCCAGAAAGACAAGGTACCGATGCCCATGCGGTAGGCCCACACCAGCAAGGCAATGGCGTCGGCTTTGGTGAAGATCTCGTCAGGGCCGAAGTCGTCGATGCCGGGCATTTCCGTGACGCCGACCATGCGCCATAACTGCCAGGACGGAGTGTTGGGGTAAACGGACTGCAACTGGCTGACCAGCGCCGCGGCTGCGGTCTCGGTGTCAGTCAGCATGTTCTGCTCGGTGCCGATGTAGTAGTCGAAGGTCAGCAGGTTCACCACGCTGATCTTGGCGCCGTCAGCGACCGCGTTCTGCAGCACAGACAGTTCGGCCGACGGCAGCCCGGTCGGGAAGGTGGGCAAAGTGTAAGAGAACTGGATGCTGCGCCCGGTGGCCGCCGCCCACGCCTCTACCTCGGCGATCGCCTCATTGCGCCTGTTGATCCCAGCGGTGTCGGTTAGCGAGGTCCCCTCCACGTCGAGGTCGATACGGGGGACGTTGTACGTGGTGATGACGTCCTCGTAGACCTGGGCTATGGCCGAGGCACTCGGGCAGCTGTCGGCGATATCCGTGCCGGTCGTGTCGGCGGCGTAGCCGCCGAAAGACGGTATGACGTTGCCGCCGGCGGCCTGGATGGCCGAGATGTCGCTGCCGAAGCTCGAGGGTGAGATCGGCTCGCTCGTGTCGCCGTTCCAGTACGCCGTGCACGAACCGGCCTGGGCGGTCTGGAGGAAGGCGAGGGATAGGTACCTGGCCCCGGATTCCTGGGACAGCGCGGCTGGACCGGCGGTGGAGTCGTATGTCTCGAAGTAGGGGGCGAAGACGTGCTGCGGCAAGGTGGGGGCCTGCCAGCCGGCCGCGCTGGCCGCTGGTGCGGAAAAGCCAATCGTGGTCGCGGCCGCGACGGTTAGGGCAGCGTAGGCGGGCGTATCGTTTCATGCCGGATCCCTTCTCTCGAAGCGGGCATTACTCGAAGAGCAGCTTTTCAGTTGAATTGAAGTCCGCTTCGGCAGCAGGGTCAAGGGGTGGAGCAGTAAAAGCAGCAGCCAGGTGCACGTCTGGGCACGCTCGACCCGACGGCCGAGCCGGGTGCCGGGAATGTGGGGTGTGCCAGGATGGCGGGGTGACCGAGCGACTGGAAGTGCAACGCGCCATTGCCGCCAGCCCGGCAGAGATCTTCAATGTGCTCACGCGTCCAGAAGGGCACGTGGCCATCGACAGCTCCGGGATGCTGATGAGCGCCAGCGGAGGGCCGGTCGGCTCGGTCGGCGACACCTTCACCGTGCACATGGACCGGGAAGCGCTCAACGACTACCCGCTTGGCCTTTACGACGTGGTTATAACGATCGTGAAGTTCGTCCCGGACCGGGAGATCGCCTGGACCGTACGAGGTCAGCTCAACCTCGGGCATGTTTACGGCTACGAACTCGCTTCTATACCGGAAGGGACCCTTGTAACGTCTTACTACGACTGGTCCTCCATCGACCAGGAGTGGAAAGACGCGAACATATTCCCTGTGATCCCGGAGAGCGCGCTTCGCGCCAGCCTCGGCATCTTGGCCAGGACGGTCGCTCCGGGGAAGCCTCGACCTACCGTCTAGCTTCCATCACGGTCGCCGCCGATGGGGGCAAAACCGAGTATAAATACTGACGTCATTGGCGCTTTTGCCACCTGGCTACTTGGAGGGTGCTCGCGTATGAAGGTCATCTCGATTCTTGAATGTCGGTTCAAACCGGACTGCATAGACGCAGGCAGCGAATGGCTGGCACGGGCCCTTGCCGACACCCGAACCTTCGATGGGTGTCTCGGTGTCGATGTCATCCAGGACGCCGATGACCCGTCTCGGCTCATCGCCGTCGAGCATTGGGCTTCCCTGGACCACGACCGGGCCTACCGCGCTTGGCGGCAAGGCGAAGGAAGGATCGAGGAGGGCGGCGAATTGTTCGAGGCCCCTCGCAAATTGACGGTCGGCATCGTGCTCGACGGGGTCTAAGCCGGCCGCCAAATGACGTGTTCACGTGCGAGCCGCTACCATTGGCCTCGCACCAACATTGAGAAAGGAGGGACGCCCGTGAACTTAAACCCGTACCAGCCGTCCCTCGAGACTGAGGCTGCGCAGGCTCGATAACGAGGGGGACGGCTCCGAAGCACCGGAGCCCGTTTGCCCGCCATTTCTGAAGCTCGCCGAGGACCTCACCGTTTTCTCGGCCGCCTAAAGAACCTAACCCGTCCAAGAGCTCCACGGCCCGGGTCGGCCGCCGCGATGGCGCGGAGAGCTTCCGGTTTCGTGAGCCCTTACCGGGACCGTCTCGCCCTCTACGTCGCATGCCTGTTGGTCTCGGCGTGTGGGACGGCGGCAGTCCCGCTGATCACCAGGCAACTGATCAACCAGGGACTAGCGTCAGGCCGGCTTGACGTCGTCCTCAGACTGGGAGGGCTGGCAGTCGTGGCTGGCCTTGCATCGACCGCGTCCGCCAGCGTAGGAGGCTGGCTGGGGTCGACGATCGGCCTTAGGATCAGCTACGACCTCCGCGTTGCGCTGTACCGGCACCTCCAGCGGCTCCCCCTGTCATTTTTCCTTCGATCTCGATCAGGGGCCATCCAGTCACGGGTCAACAATGACGTCGTCGAAGCCCAGGGCTTGGTCCAGAACCTATTTGGGAACCTGGCGTCCAAAGGCGTGTCCCTCGTAGTCGCGGTGGCGGCCATGTGGGCCCTCCGCCCAGCCGTCACCGCGTTATCGATGCTCGGCGCCCCCCTGCTGCTTCTCCCGACGAGACGGCTGAGCCAGACGCTAAGGAGGTTCGGCCGCGAGCAGGCGTCTGAGAACGCCCACATGAACGCACTTCTGTCGGAGAGGTTCAATGTCCAGGGGGACCGCTCCAGGCATTTGCCCGGGGCGGGATCAACCTTTCCGGCGGCCTGGTCGCTTTCGAGCGCGTGTTCGAGATAATGGACTTCCCCCCGGCCATTTCTGGCCCTGCCCATCCGGTGCCAATGCCGACCCCGGTCTCCGGTGTGGAGTTCGACCACGTGAGCTTCGTGCACCCGACCCCGGCGCAGGCGACGTTGCTGTCGCTTATGGAGCCCAGGCCACCACCCATGGACGAGGACGACGGCAATTGGGTACTCCAGAACGTCAGCTTCCAGGCCCGGGCCGGGACCATGACAGCTCTGGTCGGCTCCTCGGGCGCAGGCAAGACGACTATCACGCTGCTGGTCCCGCGCTTTTACGACCCTCAGAGGGGGACGGTGCGACTAGGCGGGGTGGATGTACGCCAGCTGGAGCTAACAGCGGTGCGCCGGGCCGTCGGGATGGTCACCCAGGACACCTACTTGCTGAACGACACGTTGGCGGCCAACCTCCGGCTGTTCAGCCCCGAGGCCGACCCTTCGCCCGCCGGGGCCGTTACCTGTCCCTGTACCGGGCAGATTTTGAGCCGCCGAGGTCTACCTCGACCGCCTCGAGCGCCACCAGCACTAGATCAGGGGAGCCGTCTGGCCAGCAGTAGGACTTCGACCGCCCCTCGTGATCCGAGGACGGGCGAGGCCACTTGCCCGGCCACGCCCCAACCCGCACTCTCGAGCGCCTGGCCGGCCTTGGTTACTGCCGCGGAGACCTGAGCCGGTTCTGCTGCCATTTTGCTGCTCTGGAGCTCGAAGGTCGGCTTGACGAGGGCAATCAAATGCGCTGTGGCGGCCAGGTCGAGCCGGTTGATTTGGGGGACCGCGTCTGCGATGGACAGGTAGGACAAGTCGACGACCACCACGCCGACCGGTTCTGGGATAAGCGCGTCGCCCAGCCGGGCCAGGTTCGTGTGCTCGAGGTTCACCACTCGGGGGTCGGTCCGCAACCAGCCTCGCAATTGGCCGACACCGGCGTCCACCGAGTAGACCCGGGCCGCGCCGGCATCGAGCAGCGCCTGAGTGAAGCCGCCGGCCGCAGCGCCGACGTCCACCGCCACCACGTCTGACAGGTCGAGGCCGAAGGCGGCGATGGCGTGGGCCAGCTTGACGGTCCCCTTCAAGGGCTTCGCCGGTACCACTTTTATGGCCGCATCCGCACGGACGAACGCATTTACATTTGAAATAGGCGCCCCATCGACCAAAACGCAACCTTGGGCCACGAGTTCTCCCGGGTCGCGGTCACCGGGGTATAACCGTTGCACCAGGGGGATCAGGGCGACAAACGCAGGGCGTTTCTTCTTGGGCACGACGGCAGGTCCTTCCGGCTTTGGGCCGCGCTGGCCCCTACGCCGCGTCCGTAGCCGAGATCGCCCAGGCTTGGCCTTTCTGGGGGCCTTGTCGCGCCTCGATGGCAAGCCGCAGGGCCCACCCGGTTACGGGATCGCCGCTCCCCCAGGCGTAGCAGCGCACATCGTCGAGGACCTCCCTTAGCTGGTTTGGTGGCGGCGGCCAGGCGTCGATGAGGCGCCCGAGCGCTCCAACTACCCACCAGGCGCCGAAGCGGCCCGGCGCCGCCCCTCTCCTGCGACCGTGAGCGCCGCCGTCTGCCGCCGCCCACGCCATGGCGGCCAGTGCGTCAGCCGGTGACAGCTCGACGATATCGCTCAGCCGCGCCCCGAGCGCCGAAACGGCGTCAACGGCCGTGCCCGCTACTGACACGGCCTCGGCCCGCCCGTTCGACTCGGCCGTCCAGGCGCTGACCAGCTCCTCCAGGGCGGTTGTAACGTCATCGGCCCGGGCTCGCCCCGACCCCCGACCGTTGCCGTCCGCCGCGCCCACATTTTCCCGCCGGGATGGCCCCGTTTTCAAGCGCTCTGAAGGCGGAGCTGTAGCAGCCTGGAGCGGCGGCAACTTGGGTGGCGGCGCCTCGAGCCGATCGGGGTGGTATTCGGCCAGGGCGTAAGCCGGCTCCCATTCTTCGAGCCGCAACGGCACATCGAGCACCTCGGGCAACCCGGCTGCCGTCTCGTCAGCCGTCAGATCCTCCCCCCGCACGACTCGTTCGTGAGCCGCCATGGCCGCTTGAGGCGTGGGGTGGAGGTGCGGCGACAGTTCCGACCACGTGTGGGTGGACGCGGCCACCTCCGGCAACGGGCCGAACGCGAAACGCCCGGTGCCGCTCTCGAGCATCAGCGCCGCCCAGTCACCCGGCGCCTCCAGGCACAGCCGGTACTCGATGTACGCGGCCACGGCCCAGAGCTGTTTACCTCTCTGGAGCGCGAGCTGGCACCTCTCCCGGAGCGATCCCAGCTCCCCCCACTGCTTGGCTGCCACCAGGTCGTTCACGTACACCGTGAGCGCGTCTATATCTCCTCGCTCGACCAGCTCGCTCGATTGCGGCCGTACGCCTCTGGCGCGTGGTTGCCCCATACTCAGGCCTTCAAGCTACGCCCCTTTGTGAGGTACAGGACCATCCGGCCACTGGCCTCATCGGGCGGCGACCGAGAGTTGGAACACTCTCCCTCCGCTCAGCCATTATTTTACGGTGATAGACCACTTGTCGATCCAATGTGCCGACGTCCAAGCCAGCGCGGCCTTTTACGATGCGGTGTTGGCCCCTCTCGGAGGGGGCCGGGTTATGGACTTCGGGGAAGTCATTGGCTACGGTGTGGCTCCCCGGCCCGACTTCTGGATAGGAAAACGGTCCACGGAAGGGAGTTTTCGGGAATCTCATATCGCCTTCGTGGCCTCTGACCGCAAGAAAGTGCAGCAGTTTTTTGATGCCGCACTGAGCCAGGGCGCCGAAGTGCTGCACGAGCCTCGCCTCTGGCCGGAGTACCACCGCAACTACTTCGGCGCCTTTGTGCGCGACCCCGACGGCAACAACGTCGAGGCCGTCTGCCGTCTGCCCGAGTGAAATGGCATAGCAGCTGGCGGACTCGCCCGGCTGGGAAGAAAGACCCTTGACTGAGCGGGGCGTTTAGGCTTTCCCGGTGTCCCGGCGGTAAGCCCGCACGGCCAGCAGTGTGAACACGGTGGTCCAGACCACTAATACGATCCAGCCTTCGAGCGGCCACGCCTTATGAGTGAGCCCAGCCTTGCCTGCCTGCACCAGCCAGTACGAAGGCAGCCACTTCGTCACGTCGTACAGCGTGCCCGACGTACTGATCGGGAACCAGGCTCCGCCGAGCAGGGCAAAAATACTGCTTATGATGCCGATGGCCGGGCCCATGGTGTCCGGCGCCAATGAGTGGCCCAAGAAAATACCGAGAGCGGCGAACGGCAGGAGGCCAACGAGTACGAGAGCCGTCATCAGGAGCCAGCCTTCGGCCGTGAGGTGCACCTGTATAGCGAGGGCGGCAATATACAACACGATTATGGTGGTACAGGCCAGGACATAACCAGTAGCCACCTTGGTGGCAATATAAGCCCGGGCCTGTAGAGGCGTTATCCGTAATTGACGAGTCCAACCCACTTGGCGTTCGAGGGCGATAATGCCTCCGCCGGCGGAAACCGCGTTCATCGTGCCCCACGCCACCATTCCGGTCAGGTAATAAACGGGGAAAGGTATCCCCTCCAGCTTTGCGTTCTTGTTTGAACCAGCCACAAAGAGGAAAAGTATGAGAGGAAATCCGATGGTGAAAATTAGAAAGCGCCGGTTCCGGTAGAGCCGCCTCATGTCGTACCGCGCGTAAGCTACCGACGTCATTGCTTTTCGAGCTCCTCTTCGCCCGTCAGCTCGACGAAAGCCTCCTCCAGGCTCCCGCCGTGCACCTCTATGTCGCGGGCATCGGCGAACCGGCCCAGGAGAGCCCGCAGCGCCGAATCGGAGTCCGCACAGCGCAACAGGATGCCGTCGCCGTGCACTTCTGCCGCTGAGACGCCGGGCAGCGAACCAAGGACAGCGACGTCAGAACCCGGGAGGGTGGCCCTGATCGTGCGGGCGCCGACGTTGGCCTTGATCTCCGTGGGCGTCCCATCCGCCACCACTCTGCCGCGGGCCATAAGCACGACCCGATCTGCGTATGCATCCGCTTCTTCGAGGTAATGGGTGGCGAAAAGGACCGTCTTCCCGCTCTCAGCCACCCCTCGCATCGAAGCCCAAAAGGCCCGCCGGCCCTCGACGTCCAGGGCAACTGTCGGCTCGTCGAGCACCAGGAGCTCGGGGTTACCCACCAGGCCGATGGCGAAGCGCACACGCTGGACCTGGCCGCCAGAAAGGTTGTTGGTCAACCGGTCCGCGATCTCGTCGATGCCCGCCATCTCGAGGGTCTCGCGGACGTCGAGCGGGTGCGGGTACAGGGCGGCCACCATGGCTACCAGTTCCCTCACCTTCAGGTCCCTCACCAGGGAGCCGACCTGCAACATCCCTCCCACCAGCCCCTCTTGGACGGCTTGGGCGGGAGGGCGCCCGAACACGGATATCTGCCCGCCGTCAGGCCGCTGCAGGCCGAGCAGTATGTCTATGGTCGTCGTCTTGCCGGCGCCGTTCGGGCCAGTAGCGCGACGGTCTCGCCTCGGGGGATCAAAATGTCTACCCCCCGTACGGCTTTAACCGCCCCGAAGGATTTCTTGAGCCCAACGATCGCAATACACTCATCCGCCCGTTTGTCGCGCACGAAGCCGGGAACTCCTTGCATCGCGCCCACCACCGAAGCGACCGTAGCCGTCCGAGCCTGGAGTGCTCAAGCTTTTTGCGCGTGGCAATGCGAGCTCGCGTAATGACCTTGCGCGGCGGCGCCCGCCCCGGCGAGGCTGGGTGTAGTGGCTCAACGAGCTCAAGCAGTACGCGGCATGCGCGACATCGGCCCGCCTGAGGCCGAGCTGCGCCGGCGCGTAACCGGTCGCATCCTCGACGTTTACGCTGGTCACGGGTACGAGGTCATCGAAACGCCGGCCCTCGAAGACCTGGAAGTGCTGCTCGGGAGCGGAGGGGGCGAAAACGAAAAGCTCATCTTCAAAGTGCTAAAGCGCGGCGCCCGGCTCGAAGAGGAACTTCGGGAGGGCGGCGAGCTGGCGGACATGGGCTTGCGCTTCGACCTGACCGTGCCGCTGGCTCGCTTCGTCGCCAACCACCTGAACGATCTCCCGATGCCGTTCAAGGCGGCTCACGTGGCCCCCGTCTGGCGAGCCGAGCGGCCCCAGCGGGGGCGGTACCGGGAGTTCACGCAGTGCGACCTGGACATCGTCGGCGAGCCCGGGATCGCGGCCGAAGTGGAACTGTGCAGTGCCACGAACGAGGCCCTGGAGAGCGTCGGCATAAAGGGCTACACCATCCGGCTGAACGACCGGCGCCTTCTGCGAGCGACAGTCGAACAGTACCTCGGCCAGTTGGCCCGACCCGACGAGGTCTACATCGTCCTCGACAAACTGGACCGCTCCAGCCCGGCAGAAGTGGCAGCCGAACTGGCCCAGGCCGGCTACGACGTCACCGCCGTAGAGGAATTACTGGAAAGGCTTTCCATCGCCGAGCTAACGCGGGAAGGCGAGGCCGAGGCCGCCCTCCAGGACACGCTCACGGCCCTCCGTTCATTGGGGGTGCCGGCCCGTTTCGACCCCACCCTGGTGAGAGGACTGGGTTACTACACCGGGCAGATCTTCGAGATATCCCATCCCGATGTCTCCTACTCGCTCGGCGGCGGTGGCCGTTACGACGGTATGACGGCCCGTTTTGGCGCCCCCGCCCTGCCGATGTGCGGCTTGTCCATCGGTTACGAACGCATCTGCGACATGGTCGACACGGCGCTGTTCGTGGCGGGGCAAGCCAAAATGGCAGTTACGTGCGCCACCGAAGAGGAGCTGCTGCGATGCCTGGCTGTTGCTCAGAGGCGGAGAGAAGACAGCCCCCTCGTGGTGATCAATGTCGTCCGCCGGGCCCGCAATGCCCGCAAGCAACAAGAGGACTTGAGAAAGCTCGGTTACACCGAGATCGTAGACGGGGACGCGTTCGAGGCCTGAGACGGCCGCGCAGTCAAACTTTTCGGTGCACTTCTTCCACTTGGGCGCGCCAGCGTCTGTTATCGCTATCCTGGCGCGCCCAACCTCGCTCAGATGGCGACGCTGCCGGCCGTAACGGTGCCGCACAACGGTGCCGCACAACGGTGCCGCACGACGGCGCCGCACAACGAGGCGGCACAACGAGTTAGTAATACTGCTGCCAGTTAGCGACCGAAGCGTGGTACTTGCCCGCCGGCCCTCGCCCGAAAAGCCGCAATATATTGCCCGTTACCGCTTGCACGACGGTGGACGGGCACGCCGGCATCGGCCCGGTGCAGGCCTCCAGGGCCGGGATCCAGCCGATCGTCCCCGTGGCCAACACGCCGGCCCCGCTGCCCGGCCACGTGTAGTAGGTCATATCGGCGTCCATGAGGTGGCCGACCTCGGGCTGGACGGGTGAATGGGACAGGATCTCGACGTTGGGCGGGTCGGGCTGGCTCGTGTCGTAGGCGTCGTAGTCGCCGGCCTCGACCCCCTTCAGCTGAGTGCCGTCACTGGCCCCGCTGCCGGCGAAGGGCCAGCCGTTGGCGTCGGTTACGACCATCGGGTCGTCCAACCCGTAGCCCTGGTACGTGTCCCCAACCACCTGGCTCGGCGGGTCGTCGTCAGGCGGCTGCGACCAGGTATTCCCCGTGGCGTTCAGGGGGTCAGTGGCATAAATGGGGTCGGCCGTCGGGTCCCGGTAGTCGACCTCTTCGCGGTCCCGGCCGAGCGGGCTCGGCTCCAGGCGTATATGGCGCAGGACCGGCGAGGCCCCGAAATAGATGACGTTCACACCAGCAGCCCGCCCCGCTATGACGCCGTTGCGCTCCCTCAGCGTCCATGACTCATCGTGGCCAAGCGTGAGCAAGGCCTTGTGGTTCTCGAGGAGGTAGGGGAACTGGGCGAACGTTATGTCCGTCCAGTACGTGACGTCGAGACCGTGCTCTTCGGCCCAGTAGACGAGCGGGTACTCGAGGGCCATGAAGTCGGCCGCCCCGTTACCGTTCGCGTAGGGCCGGTCGAACGACTCCACCAGTGCCCGGTTGGCGTATTGGGGCGTCTGGCCTACGGGGGCGCCTCCGTACATGTCGTAGCCGCCCCAGTTGTTCCAGCCCTGCCAGGTGAGCACGCTGTTTTGGAGAACGTAAGCGGCGTGGCTGGAGGGATCCCAAACCGTAAGCGGTATATAGCTTTGTTGGCCCGGGTCCGCGACGAGCTTGAACAGGTAGTCGCCCTGGACGAATTGCGGCCCAATCGTAAGGGTTATGGACGGGGGCCAATTGTCGCAGGCCACCATGTTGGTGCCCGAGGTAAGGGTGCAGGCGGGCTGTACGACCCCTTTCAACTCACCCGAGTTCCAGACCAACCGGCCGCCCTTTCCGCCGTAGTACCCTATGCGGTAGGCGCTTATGTGGTAACGAGGGGCGCGAGTAGTCACGTACAGCCTGACTTCTCCGCCCTCGCTGGCCGCCGTCACGCTGGCGAAGCCGTTAATGGGAGCGCCGTTCGCGGCTCCCGAAAGGCGCCAACCGGTAGTGCCCGGTTTCTTGTTCTCCTCGATTACCCAGCGTGCCTCGACCCCGTCTGACCCCTCGAATGTGGCCGGGCCGGCCGCGGCCGGTTGGGCGTGGGCGGACCGTGTCCCTTTTAGGTTTGGCCCTTTTACGTCCGGTGCAGCTTTGCCGCCGCCCCCGTTTTTACTCGCGGTCGTAGTAGGCGCCGAGGAGTGACCGCCCGAGCCGCCGCAGCCGGCGATGGCGAGCCCGCCGGCCAGCACCGCGACGGCGGCGCTCTTTACGACGCGGGGCACCCGAGGCGCTCGTTTATGTGGCGCTGCACTTCTCGGGGGAGGTCGTCCCCGGCGGCCAGGAGGTCAGCCAGGATACCGGGGTTCAGCGTGAGAGCAAAGAGCGCCTTAGAGACCGTTATGCCGTGGCCTGGGCGGTGGGCCACCCTGACCGGGTCGCCAGCGCAAACTGGCCCCGGTCGGAGCACGCGGAAGTAGGCACCTGGCCTCCCGGCCTCTGTGAACCGCCGGGCCCAGCGGCGGACGCACATCCTGCTGGCGAACGTCTTGCACGGGATCCGGGGCGCGGTGACCTGCAGCAGCAGTTCGTCCCCAACTTGCCAGCGCTCGCCGATCAAAGCTTCGTTGGGGTCCACGCCCAGGGTGGTCAGGTTCTCGCCGAACGAGCCATTGGTCAGCTCCCGGTGTAGCTCTACCTCCCAGCGGTCGAGGTCCTCCCTGGCGAAGGCGTACACGGCCTGGTCGTCGCCTCCGTGGCTGTGCTTGTCGCCCACGACGTCGCCTTCGACGCCACTCTTGCCCTTGGCCACGCCGGGCACGTTTACGAAGACCGACCCTTCGGTTGGCCGTTTGCCAAAGGCGGTAACGCCTCCTTTGGACGGGTTGGGCACGAGCTGGCCCACATTGACCGACTGCACCCACGCGGCGTTGATGCCCTGCATTGGCGGGTGGTGGACCACTGGCTCCAGTTTGGCTCTTCAGGGCAGGTCGGTAGTGGCAATGAGGCCCTCAGTAACGGGAGTGGCCACGAGCGGCAGGAGAGTCCTGTAACAATCGGCCCACCGGCGAAGGGAGTGCGCCAGGACCGCCTCATCCGCTGCCACCGGCTCGATCACCTCGCCTTCCACGTCACTGGCGCCCAGCTCCACCCCGAGCGCGGCTGCAACCGCCCCGCGGGCCGTCGTCTCCGGGACGCTCGAGAAAAGGACGCCGCGGCCGAGCGTGGCCGCCAGCCGGCCTCGCCACCAGGTCGAACGCTCGACGGCCCCGCCGTTCACGATTACTTCGAGCCCCGGGCCCGAACTGCTCTCGAGATCGGCCAACCCGCCGGCCAACTGGAAACAAACCGCCTCTACCGAGGCGGACACGATGTGGGCGCCGCTATGGCCGAAGCCGAGACCGACCACCGCGCCCCGGCCGGCCGGCACCAGTGGCGCCGGAGGCCGAGTACCGCCTTGCCAGGGGAGGACGAGCACGCCGTCGCTCCCGGCCGCGACGGGCACCTCGACGTCGAACATCACGGACACGGCCGGCCCCGCCCCGCCTCCTTGGTGACCCTCGCCGCTGCCGGTGAGGCTCGTGGGGGCCTCGTTGTGCCCAGGTGCGACAGCCGGGCCGCTGCCGCTGGGGCCTTGCCACAGGGACAGGGCCCACTCATACAGCTGGCCGCCGCTGCTAAAGGCCGCGCCGGTCACCACGCGTTCATGGTCGACGCAGTAGCGCCAGAGGCCCGCCGGGAGGTGCGGCAGCGCCGGCGCCGGCCCCGACGCCGGTACGGTCCCAGGCGACTGCAGGGGCACTGGCCCCCTGGGGGCCGGGCCGTTGGCGCTGACCACCCTCACGGCGGCCGATGTCCCAATCGTTATGGCCGCCCGGCGGGGGCCGTCGCACCCGACACCGAGGTTGGCCGCCGCCCCGTCCCCCATGGCGGGGTGCCAACGGGCCCCGCCCAGCTCGGGCCAGCGCTGGCGCCAGTCGCCGGACAGCCGGCCCTCCCAGCCCGGTGAGGCCAGCTCGGGGAGCGCCGATGGCCCCACACCGGCCAGCTCCAGGGCTCCTTCGTCCCACTGACGGCTGAGGGTGGAGAGGAGCCCCGTCCCCGAGGCCATAGAGACCGACATGCTCGCATCGCCGAGCAGCTCCAGGCCGACGTACTCTGACAGCCCGAGGAAGCGGGGGAAGGAAAGCTCGCCGGCGCCGTCTGGCAAACCCTCCATCAACCATGGCACTCGCCAGGTCCAGTACATGGGGGCGGAGGCGCAACCCGTCCGCTGGCGCAGGTCTTCCAGGGCCTCAGGTGTGAGGTCCGGGCCCTCCAGGCGGGGCCGGGCGGGGCGGGTGTCGGCCCACGAAATGACGTCGGTCACCGCGCTGCCGTCCCGGTCTACCGCGAGCAGCGAGTGCCACTGGCAGTCGAGGGCAACGTCGCTCACCCCCTCGAGGTAGCCCCCGGCTTGCACCTCGTCCACGCAGGCGACGAGGTCCGAGAGGTAGTCGGCGGCGTCGAAGGTGGCTTGCCCGGGCTCCGTGGCGACGAGGTGACGGGGCCGGCGGGCAAGGGCACCAGGGATGGCGGCCAGCTCGGCCGGGCCCCGGGGCTCGAACACGATCGCCCTCACGGACGACGACCCGAGGTCCAGAGCCAGTGCTCGCTTTACCACCGGGCCAAGCTACGACCGGTCCGGCCGGCGGCGCCAACGCTCACGCGGCCCCAGGAGACGGGCGACAAGAGACCGGCGACAGGAGACCCGAGACAGGAGACAGGAGAGAGGGCGGTGCGTCAGTCAAGCCAGCCGAAGCAGGCACATCCGCCCGGGCCAACCTATTTGTCCGGCCATTTGTCGGCTATAGCTCAAAATGGACGGCTTATGATCAAACAGTTGACGACACTGGAAAAGGCTCATAGCATGTGGGCCAGCCGGAGTGTTGGCGGCTTTTATAAGAATTTTCGTAAGGTTTTTGGCCCATCAATTAAGGGCGGCGTAACCTCGGAGCCTTGCGTTAGTTACCGCGGGTTAAACTTCGGCATTTACTGTCCTTGCCATGCTTAGCCACTCACAGAAAGTTGCGCCGCGGGCAAAAACGCGTGCCGCGGTTACCGGACTGGCCAGCGTCGCTCTCGCGAGTGCCCTGGCCCTCTCAACCGGGGCCGGCACGGCCGCCGCGTCCACCAGGTCAGCTGCTGCCACGTCGGGCCCACCGCTGGTGGTTTATTCAGCCCAAGGCTACGACTCCACCGAGACCACGGCGTTCCAGAAAGCCACCGGGATCACGGTGGAGCTCGACGACAACAGCACCGGCCCTCTACTGACCAAGATCGAAGCCGAAAAGAACAACCCCAAATGGGGCCTGCTCTGGGTCGATGGCGCGACCGCATTCGCCTCGCTCGACCAGCAGGGCCTGCTCATGAAGGGGTGGGAATCGACAGCCAATTGGAACACCCTCGGCAAGGAAGCCGTCCCGGCGGATAAGAGCTACGTCCCGACCGGCCTCACCATGGCCGGCACGCTCGTCTATGACGACAAGATCGTGACGAGCCCTCCGACGACCTGGCAGGAGTTGCTCTCCTCCAAATGGAACGGCGATATCGGCATGAACGACCCCGCCGTGTCCGGCCCCACCTACCCCTTCGTGGCCGGCATGATGAACTACCTAGGTGGTGTCAGCCAGGGCGAGAAGTTCTATACGAACCTCGAGAATAACGGCCTGCACGTCTACCTCACCAACGGCGACACGCTGGCTGCGCTCGAGGCGGGCATCATCAAGCTGGCGCTGATCCAGAGCTCGGCCGGCATCGGGGCGGGCCTGAAAGACCCTGCCATCAAGGTCAAGTTCCTGCCGCCGGTCACGACCCTGCCGAGCGCGCTAGGGATCGATTCCAAGGCCCCCAAAGCCGAGCAGCTCGAAGCCGAGAAGTTCATCGAGTTCGTGCTGTCGACCCAGGGCCAGCAGCTCATGCAGTCCGGCGACCCGACCGGTGACTCGCTCTACTGGCCGGTCCTCCAGGGCGTAAACCCGCTGAAGGCGCTGCCGGCGCTGTCGAGCTTCAAGAGCCAGACGATCAACCCCTACACCTGGGGTGCCCAGGAGAACACCGTCAACACCTGGTTCACCGACAACATCGTCGAGTAGCACGGGCCACCGGCACCCCGAGTAGTACACGCAGATGTCGCAGGGGATCCCCCTAGCGCTCGAAGAACCAGAAGGGGCCAGCCCGTCTACCACACCGACTGGGGCTGGCCCCGCTTTCGCTCCGCCTGGGGCCGTCCCGGGAAGACGCGGGGCCAAGGCCTTCGGGGCCAGGGCGGCCGACGTCTTCAACCGCTACGCCGGCGCGTGGATCGTCTGGCTGATCCTGTGCATCCTCGTAGCGGTGCCGGTGGGCGCCTTCCTGCTCCAGACGATCATGCCCAGGCTGTTCGGCCAGGGCAGCTCTTGGTTCACGTTGTCGGCCTTCAGCCAGGCGTTCCAGGCCTCAGCTTTAAAGGCTCTCGTCAACTCCATCTGGGTGAGTTGCGCCGTTTGTGCCATTGACCTCGTGATCGGCGGCGGGCTGGCGTGGATGGTGCAGCTCTCCAACGTCGGCGGCCGGCGCATTTGGCCTGGCTTCATGTGGGCGCTCCTCCTGGTCCCCACCTACTTGATGGCCCAAGGATGGCAGTACCTCCTGGAACCGCACGGCGTGTTCGCCCAGATGGGCATCAACGCCGGCCTCGCGTACCACATCTTCTTCGGCCCCGCCGGCGTCGTGTTCGTCCTCGCGTTAGCTAACGCCCCGTTCGCCTACCTGACGATCTCGGCCGCCCTCGGGGGCCTCGGCAGCCAGTACGAGGAGGCAGTGCGCGTCCACGGCGGGGGCAGGGTGGCGATGACCAGGATGGTAGTGCCCATCCTGGCGCCGGCCGTCCTGGCCTCCGTGGCACTGGTTTTCGCCGAGACCATGAGCGACTACGGCGTATCGTCGACGCTGGCTTTCCAGTCCCATTTCCAAATGGCGACATACGCTATCTACGAGTCCATAAGCAACCTCCCGGCCCAGTTCGGCGTGGCCGGCGCCCTGAGCATCTTGCTGTTGCTCTCGGCCGCCCTACCGCTGGCTCTGCAGTCTCGCGTCACCCGGGGCCGGTCCTACGCCATTTTGAGCGGGCGCACCCGCCCGGCCACCCGCCTTCAGTTGAGGCGCCCCGCTCGGGCCATCATGACGGCCGTGATCGCCGGCTTTTTCCTGCTCGCTTTGGGCGCCCCCGCCCTCGGGGCTTTCTACGGCTCGTTCGTGAGCAACCTGGGCGTCGTGATCGGGGCGCACGACCTTACTTTGAACGCCTACCGGGAGGTCCTGCCCGGCTCGACGCAGTACGGGCACGTCGAGGTCGAGGGGGCGAGCGGCCTGGCCGCCCCGCTCCTGCTCTCCACGGAATTGGCGGCCATCACCGCGAGCGTGACCGCCGTCCTCGGGCTGGCCGTCGCTCGCCTGCTGGCCCACCGCCGGAAAGGCCGTTTCACAAAGGCTGGCGACCTGCTCTTGCTCGGCTCCATCGCCCTGCCCGGGATCGTGCTCGGGTGCGGCTACATCTTCGCTTTCAACCTGCCCATCGCCAGCCGGGTCGGCCTCGACCTGTACGAAACGCTGCCGCTCCTCGTCATGGGCTACCTGGCCACCAGCGTGCCCACGCAATCGCGCATCATGATGGGCCAGGTGGCCCAAGTACATACCTCATTGCTGGAGGCGGCTCGCGTCAGCGGGGCCCGGGCCATATCAGCCTGGCGGTCGGCCTACGTCCCGGTCGTATCGCGGGTGCTAGTGCTGGCCTGGTTGGTCACGTTCACGAAGACGTTCTTCGAGTTGCCTATCTCCCAGTTGCTGTACCCGCCCGGCCAGGAGCCCGTCTCCGTGGCCATTAACTCGTGGGTGAGCAACTACCACTACGACATCGGGACGGCCATGACCGTCCTGGCCCTGCTGCTCGTGTTCGCCGTCATCGCCCTCGTCTCGGGCGGCTTCCGCCTACTGGCCCCGCGCGGATGGCAACGGGTGGGGTGGCGTAACGTTGGCTGAGCCTCCCGTGTTAGCCAGCACCAATGGCGGCCTGCCGAACGTCGGGGAAAGTGTAGACGTCGTCGGGGTAACCAAGTCCTTCGGCCCCAAGCCGGCCCTCTCGGACGTGCACCTCCACATTGACCCGGGGACGTTCCTGGTCCTGCTGGGCCCGTCCGGGTCGGGTAAGACGACCTTGCTGCGCTGCCAGGCCGGCATCGAGCGCCTGACCGAGGGCTCCATATCGATCGGGGGCCGGGTGGTGGCCGGGCCGGGCGTACACCTGCCCCCGGAGCGCCGGCGGCTGGCCATGGTCTTCCAGGATTACGCTCTGTGGCCGCACATGACGGCGCTGCGCAACGTCGAGTTCCCGCTCCGCCAACTCCGCATGAGCCACGCTCAGGCCCGCCAGCGAGCGGGCGAGATGCTCGAACGCGTGGGGCTCAGCCACCTGGCGGCGCGATACCCGAACGAGCTGTCCGGCGGCGAGCAACAACGGGTCGCCCTGGCCAGGGCGTTGGTCGGCGGCGTCGGGTTGCTCCTGTTCGACGAACCGCTGTCCAACCTCGACGCTGACCTGCGCGAACAGCTGCGGCTGGAAATATCGACGCTCGCCCGCGAAAACGGGGCCACGTCCGTCTACATCACCCACGACCAGGCCGAGGCGTTCGCTCTCGCTGACTACGTAGGCGTGCTGTGCGAAGGCCACCTGGTCCAGTTGGGCGCGCCCGAGGAACTCTACCTGCGGCCGGCGAGCCCGTTCGTGGCCCGTTTTACGGGAATAACGGCCGAGGTCCCCGTCGTGATAGCCGGGCCGCCGGTACCGGCCTCAGCTGTGACGTCTGAGGCCTCTAGGGAGGAGGCCGGTAGAAAGGAGGCCGGTAGGGAGCTGGTCGAGGTCCGCCTACCCGGTCAAGCGGCCGGCGCCACCGTGACCGCCAGCCTCCCTCGCCGCCCCACCACTGACGGCGGGCTACGCATGTTCGTGCGCCCGGCGGCGGTGCGGATCGTGGCGCCGGCGGAAGCACAGTTGATGGCCCAGGTCCGCGACGTGGCCTTCTGCGGCCGGGGGTACGAGCACGCTTTGGCCGCCGATGGGCCGCTCTTGTTCACCCGCGTGTTCTCGGAGACGCGCTGGGAACGGGGCAGCGCCGTCGGCGTCAGGTTGAGCTCCGAGGGCTGCCTCGTGCTGGGTGGCCCGGAAATGGTGGGCGCGCTACTGAGGGGCCTGGCCACCATGGGCCGGACGAGGGCTCTAGTAGCCTGATAGGCCAGAACGAGCGCCTCGACCCACAAGGAGAGCCCCGGGAGCATGCACACCAGTAGCGCCGTCAGCCTCGGCCTAGCCGTCTTCCTGGCCAGCGTCGTCGAGAGCGTCGAAGCGCTCACGATCATCGTCGCCGCCGGCGTGTCGAGAGGCTGGCGCTCGGCGCTTGAAGGCGCCGCCGTCGCCCTTGGCGTCCTGATCGTCCTGATCGGCCTGCTCGGGCCGGCGCTTGTATACCTGGTCCCGATCGACGTCTTGCGTACGGTGGTGGGCGCTCTCCTCCTCGTGTTCGGCCTCCAGTGGCTCCGAAAGGCCATCCTCCGGACCGTCGGGTTGAAGGCCAAGCACGATGAGGACGCCATCTTCCGGGAACAAGTCGAGGCCCTCAGCGTGCAGGAGAATGGTAGCGCGGTGGGGTCAGGGGACATGCCGGCGACCGCGGGCCGCCCGAAACGAGACGCCACCGGGTTCGCCGTCGCCTTCAAAGGCACTTTCCTCGAAGGGCTGGAGATCGCTGTCATCGTCCTCGGCCTCGGGGCCGGCAACCACCAGCTGGGGCTGGCCGCAGCGGCCGCGGGGGCAGCCATCGTGGTAGTCGCCGTCATCGGCGCCGTCGTCGCCCGCCAGTTGGCCGGCGTGCCCGAGAACGCCATGAAGACGGTGGTCGGACTGATGCTCGTCTCGTTCGGTACGTTCTGGGCTGGGGAAGGCCTCGGGGTGCATTGGCCTGGATCTGACCTTGCCCTCCCGGTGCTGGTCGGGGTGTACGCCGTGATCACCTGGTCGCTGGTGCAGGCGCTCCGGCCGTCGGTGGCCCGGGTGCAAACGGAACGGGCCCATGCCAGCTGAGGGGCCCGCCCAGGCTCCGTTGGTGCAGCGTTGGGTGGTCGCTTTCGGGCGGTTCTGGTGGGAATTCCTGGTCGGCGACACACCCGAGCTGCTGATCGGCGTGCTCATCGCCCTGGGCGTGGTCGCCTTATTGGTGAAAGTGGCGTCCTTGAACGCGCTTGCCGTCGTCGGGTTCCCGCTGATGGTGATAGTGATGCTCGGCCTTTCGGTGTACCGGGCCGGCCCAAGCGTTGACTCCCTTTGGCCGGCCTAACCGGCCAAGAAGCTGAGCCGCGCCCGCCGTTGCGGGTTGTCACGGTTGGTGTCCACCAGCACCACGCTCTGCCAGGTCCCGAGGGCAGGTCGGCCGCCGAGTACGGGGAGTACGACCGAAGGCGAAACGAACGCCGGGAGCAGGTGGTCGGCGCCGTGGCCTCTGCTGCCATGGCGGTGCCGGTAGCGGTCATCGTGAGGGAGTAAGGCCTCGAGCGCGGCCAGCAGGTCCTCCTCGGACCCCGAGCCGGTCTCCATGAGGGCGACGCCGGCGGTGGCGTGCGGCACGAAGACCGAACAAAGCCCGTCGCCACGGCCAGCGCAAAACTTCTCCACCTCGGCGGTGAAGTCGACTAGGGCCCTCCGGGACGTATCCAGCCGCAGTTCGAGAGTTTCCATTGCGACATTTCTACTCGTCCCCGGGTCGCCCGCCGTTCGGGCCCGGCTACCTTGGGCACGGTGCCTACGTTGCCAACTGTCCTGGTCGCCCGGCAATCGGACGGGAACTTCGCCGTCCGAGTCCGCAACGGCAAGTCCGAGACGAGCCACGTCGTATCGGTGCCCAGCGAGCTCGAAGCCGACCTCGGCCTCGAGGAGACTTCGGCGGAGGCACTGGTCAGGGCGTCGTTCGCCTTTCTGCTGGACCGGGAGCCGGCCGGTTCTATCCTGCCCAAGTTCAGCCTGGATGTGATCTCGCGGTACTTCCCCGAGTACCGGCGGGAGATCCAGCAGTACCTCTAGCGCCAAGTACCTCTAGCGCCAAGTACCTCTAGCGTCGGCAGGGCTGAGTGCGGTCCGGGTCGGCCCACCTATAGACGGGACCTGCACCACGCGTGCCGAGACAGCGACGGCTTGCAATGCACCGCAATGCCTGTTCCCGGTGCAGCGAGCGCTTCTTGTCGCATTTGTTGGCCAGAAGTGCCGGCATTCGCGAAGAGAACGCTTCCTTGCACCAGAAATGGCGCCCAAGACGCCGCTGAAGCCGAGGCGAAGTGCCCGGGGTGGGCGGGCAGTGCCTGCCGCGGTTTAGCCGATTTCGAGGCCGAATCAGACGTCGGCCAGGCTTACGTCCGGGTCGGCCAGCTTGGCCTTGTCCACCACGCGGCGCGACGCCACGAGGTCGGCAATTTTGCCCGACGCACCTTGAATATTGACGTTCATGCCCGCGGCGACGAGGCCGTCTTTCAGCCAGAACGTCATGAACTCGTGGCTGGCCGCGTCTCCCCGGAAGACCACCTCGTCCCAAGACGGGGCGTAGCCCGAGTACTCCATATTTATGTCGTACTGGTCGGAGTAAAAATAAGGCACCCGTCCGTAAGGCCGTCTCTTGCCGAGCATATTGCGGGCCGCGGCCGGCCCCTGGTTGCGAGCATTGGCCCAGTGCTCGACCCTCACTCGCTCGCCAAAAAGCGGGTGGAAGGCATTGGCGAGATCCCCGGCGGCGAAGATGCCCGGGTGCGAGGTCTCCAGGTACTCGTCCGTGAGCACGCCGTTATCGACGGAGATACCGGCTTTTTCGGCCAGTTCGACTGACGGCTGCACCCCGACCCCGACGACCACGACGTCGGCCGCCAGGGTGCTCCCATCGGCCAGACGAACGCCCTCGACCGTACCGGAACCGACCAGGGATTCTGTCCCGATGCCGAAATGCATTTCCACGCCGTGGTCGGAATGGACGTCTCGATAGAAGCGCCCCACTTCGGCCCCACCACCTTTTGCAACGGGAAGGCGGCGATTTCGACCATGACAACGGCGGCGCCCATTTGCCGAGCCGAGGCGGCCACCTCGCAACCGATCCAGCCCGCGCCTACGACCGCAACTCGACTGGCGCCCCTTATGGCGTCTCGCAACATGGCGGAGCTCGCCATCGTCCGCAGGTAGTAGACGCCGGCCAGGTCGGCGCCGGGTACGGTGAGCGGGCGGGGCCGGGCGCCAGTGGTAAGCAGCAGCGAGGTGAAAGGAACGTGCTCCCCGGACGCCAGCACGACGGCCCGGCTGCCGACATCGATCGAGGTCACCGTATCGCCGAGGCGAAGCTCTATACCAGCCGCCTCGTAGTAGCCCTCTTTGTGTACGAACAGTTTCTCAGGGCCGGCCTCACCCCGGAGGAACTCCTTCGACAGGGGTGGCCTTTCGTAGGGGCGTTCTCCTTCTTCGCCGATCAGGATGACCGCCCCGTCGAAGCCGTCCTTACGGAGGGTCTCGGCCGCCTTGGCCCCGGCCAGGCTGGCCCCCACGATTACGAAACGAGGCGAGTCACTCATCTCGCTAGCATGCCACGACACCTGGACACGTGGCAGGTTGGGCGTCGGCGGTGGGTGTCGCGGCGACGGGCGTCGGGGGCCGTCGGAAGGTGCAGGCGCCGGCCCGCACCTGAAAAACTGACGCCATGGCCCAAAGGTCTCCGTGGTGGCGGGGCGCCACGATTTACCAGATATACGTGCGCAGTTGGCGAGATTCGAACGGTGACGGCAGCGGAGACCTCATTGGCATCTGCGAGGGGCTCGACTACCTGACCGGGTTGGGCGTCGACGGGATCTGGCTCTCCCCCACCATGCCGTCGCCCAACAACGACTGGGGTTACGACGTCTCCGATTACTACGAGGTCCATCCTGACCTCGGCACCTTGGCGGACCTCGACCGGCTCGTCTCGCAGGCGGCGCAACGAGATATCGCAGTCATGTTGGACCTCGTACCCAACCACACCTCGAACGCCCACCCGTGGTTTGTCGACGCCCTCAGGGGGCGGCGAGCACCTCATCGGGATTATTACGTGTGGGCCGACCCCAAGACCGATGGTTCGCCGCCGAACAATTGGCTTTCTGTCACCGGCCGGTCGGCCTGGTCTTACGACAAAACCAGCGGCCAGTCCTTCCTGCATAATTTCCTGCGGGACCAGCCGGATCTCAATTGGTGGGACCAACGCGTCCACGACGAGTTCGACCACATCCTGCGTTATTGGTTCGACCGCGGCATTTCGGGTTTTCGCATCGACGTGGCCCACGGCCTCTACAAGGATGCTCTACTGAGGGACAACCCGCCTACTCAGCCGACCGACCACCCGGCCATAAAACGCCTTGGGCTACGCCCGGTTTACAACGCCAACCGTCCGGAAGTGCACGAGGTCTACCGCCACTGGCGCCAATTAGCAGATAGCTACGCGCCGGCGCGGGCGTTGCTGGGAGAGACGTGGGAGTTCGATTTCCAACGCTTTGCCGACTATTACGGCCGGGAGCAACCGGAGCTGCACATGGCGTTCAATTTCCTGTTCGTGGAGGCGCAATTCAAAGCTCCCGAATTGGCCGGCATCGTCGAAGGGACCCTGGCCGCGCTTCCCCCCGGCTCGATCGCCGTATGGACCGGGTCGAACCACGACGTGGGCAGGTTCCCGACGCGTTGGTGCGGCGACGACGCGCGGGCGACAAGGGCGGCCCTCGTCCTGCTGGCGACGTTGCCGGGGACGCTCGTGCTCTACTACGGCGACGAACTGGGCATGGCTGACGTGGACGTACCCGTCTCGCAGCAAGTCGACCAGATGAGCCTGGCCCGCCCCGATTGGCCGAGCCGCGACCGGGGGCGGACCCCCATGCCGTGGTCAGGGGAGAAACACGGCGGCTTTACCACCGCCTCGGCCCGACCATGGCTCCCCCTGGGCGAGCACGCCATCACCAACGTCCAGAACCAGCAGCAGGAGCCCGGCTCGGTGCTCAACTTCTGGCGCGAACTGTCCCGGCTCCGTCAGGCGGGCCAAATCGGCAACCCGGAGCGGCTGGAGCGCGTGCTGCTCGACGACCAGGTCTGGGCCTTCAAGGTGGGCGCGGCGACGACGGTCGCCAACCTTTCTCCCCAGAAAGTTACGAGACCGTTCCCATCGGGAGAGGTCTCGACGGTCCTGGTTTCGACTAGGGCGGGGCGGCGGGGCACCAAGGTGGCCGGCGAAGTCGCGCTCGAACCCTGGGAGGCGCTCGTCGTGAGGACGGGGCCGACCAGCCACTGAAGCGCCGCCGCTAAGTGGCGAGGGCCACGTCCTCCTCGTCGCCCGGTACAGCGAGGGCGGTGCCGAACGCGACAACGATGAAGAGGGCGATCGTCATCACGTGGACGACCGTGCAGTACTCGCAGAGGTGGCCGAGCTGGAACAGCTCCACATACAGCAGGTAGAACACCATCCCGACGCCAGCCACAGCCCCGGCCAGCCGCAGGGGGCTCACCCAGCGCGACGATGCCCGCCATCCCCAGGGGCTGCAGAGCAGCAGCATGCCGAACGCCCAGGCCAGACCGGCGTCGGCTACCGGGATCCCGAACGGGTGCGAGTAGATGCTGGTGGTCACCGCGGTGCAGTTGATGAACCCGCGGGTGGAGCAGGCCAGGCCGGCCGGGTTGGTGTAGTGGATGAAGGTCAGGTAGGCGGCGTCGGCGAACGCGATCAGGCAGATGACCGTGCTCGCGATCGGCACCCAGCCGGGTGGGACCAGAGCCGGGACTTTTCGCGTTGGGGTGGCAGAACCGGGCTCGACGCTTTCTCGGCTAGGTGCCAGCTTCGGGCTGCCGGCACCCGCCCTTATCGCTCTGGTGGCCACGGGTAAAGCCTACGACTTGCTCGAGCCGCTCGACGCCTTGGCTGTGGTAGGCGTTGTCTTGACCGTCGAGCTGTGGCCCGTGTTGTTGGACGAAGATGTGGTGATGCCCTTCAAGCTGGCCGGGACCTGCGCAGCGATGGAGGCCGGCTGGTCGTGGGTCATGGCCAGGATGTCGCCGACCAGGTACCCGGCTGCCGCCTCGGCCGCACGTGACGTGGCGTTGGTGCCCGAGGTCATGTACGGCACCGCCGTCTCGAACGACTTCCCTGAGATGGGGGCGGCTACGTACTGAGCGCCCGTCACGAGGTACTTGCCGCCGAAGTAGACGAAGGGGATGGACCCGTTTTCGGTCGTGTAAGGCGACACGTCCCACTTCGCCATCAGGGCGTTTTGCTCACTGGTGGGAGTTTGCAAGGTGGGGTAGTCACCGAGCGAGGCGCTATAGGTGTTGGTCTGGATCTCGACGGGCACGAAGCTGATGTAGGGGCTCTTGTACGTGGACCCGTAGAAGGAGAACGTCGGCGTACTCGGGTGGACGTCGATCGCCGATGAGGTGGTGCCCTTCAGGCCGGTGAAGGTGCCGAACTTGGACAGGGCCATCACCATGGCCCAGCGCTCCGCGGCGCAGAAGGGGCAGTACTCCGCGCCGACGTAGAGGATCTCGGGCTTGCCGTCCACCATGAGCAACTTGGTCCCCGCGGGCAACGCCTGGGGCGGCGTGGTCCCGGACGGCGGCGACTTGGCCGCGGCCACAAGGGTGCTCAGAGGTACGTCCTCCACCTGCGAGATCAAGTTCGCTGGCAGCGACGAACGTCCCCGCGTCAGCCGTGCCTTTAGGGGTGTTCCCGCCGCCCGTCACCTTCAGCACGACCACGACGGCGACCACGACGATGATGACACCGACGGCACCGGCAGCGGTGAGGATGTTCCGCCTCCGGCGCTGCTCGGTCGCTCGGCGAGCAGAGGTCCGCTGAGCGGGGCGCCCGGGTTTGCCCGCGCCGGGCGAAGAGGCCTTGGTCGTGGGCCGCTTCGGCACCGCCGAAGTAGGTGTACCGCCCGGGCGAGGAGGGACCTTACCCCCGCCGGAGCGCTGTTGAGTGCTTGCCATTTACGCCCTTCCCTGTAAGGACAGTCCCGCGGGGGACAGTAGACCTCCTACCAGCGTAACTTCGAGAGCTCGGGCCCGCCGGTTCAGTGGGGCAAAGTGTGCCAACTTTCAGCCAGCGTTCAGCGCGGCCTCAGCCGTCGGGATGCCCTCGTCCGCCCCATCTTCAAAGAGGGACTGGCGATGGCGCTGGCACAGGCCGAGCGGGTCGGTGGCCGCCACTTCGGCGCCACAGTGCGCCGACCACGTAGGACCACTTTGGGCCCAGCAACGCCAGTCGCGGGCCCGGGCGGGGTCCCAGTGGGCCTGGTTGGCAAAGCCCCCGCTCCAGCCGCCGAGGCCGGGATCGTCGCTCGGGCCCGCGGCGATCTGGTCGACCAGCCGCAAGGTGCGGCCCGAGGCCTCCCTTTCTCGCGGGAAGCGGATGACGCGCGCGGTCGTTGATTTCGGCACGCGGCTGCTGGCCGCGCTGGCCGCGCTGGGCGCCCTGATCGGTTTGACAACTCTGCTGGCACTGGCCGTCCTCTGAGCTCGTAGTTGGCTCCAGTGGGTACAGCTGGTGCCTTTCCCATGGTAAGAAATTTCATCTTGCAGTAGGGATCGGCACAGCGCCCGTAGAGTTGAACTCGGATGGGTTGGAACTCTGGGCAGGGTGGGTACTTGACCGGGGCCAGCTGGCCAGCAACCAGCTGGACAGCAACGAGCAGGTAGCGATCAGGCTGATGGCCAAATTGGAAGTCAATGCCAACGACGTCGTCGTCCACCTGAGCCGCGTCGAGGCGGTGGCGGCATGCCGGCGTGAGGTGCGGGTGCCGATCCGGCACTTGACCATGGTCCACGTCGAGGACTGCCCGCTGGCTGTCGTCTCGCTGCTCAGGCTGCCCGGCCTGGCCTGGCCGGGAGCGTTCGTGTTGGGGAGCCGGCGCCGGGACGGCCGCCACGAGTTCGTCGCCGTCCGGGCGGGGCCGCCAGCGGTGGTGCTCGATGCCGAAGGCACATTGTGGGACCGGGTGGTAGTGAGCCATCCCGACGCGGTCGATATTGCCGCTGAGCTGGCTGCCCTGCTACTGGGCCGCGGCCCGGGTAAGACGGGCAAGGGCGACCGGGGGCACGGTGGGCGGGAAAGGCGCCGGCGCACCCGGCAGGTGGGCTCGAATGGGCTCACGCTCGATCGGGCTGGGGTCAGGGCCCGTACGAGGGCGGGGGCGGGCGTAAGCGCTTAGCCGGGTTGGGGCCAGCGAAGGGGCCCAGCGAACAGGGCCAGCGAAGGCTCAGTCCCTCACAAGACCCGGAGCCGGATCGTCGCCTCCATTTCCTGCAGACCGATGAGCAGACCGGCAGGGAAATCGCTCGGTGTGTCGGTGATGACGTACCCGATATCGCCCCGGGTGCCGAGGTACTGGCCTTCGATGTTCATCCCGTGCGACGCGAAGAGGCTGTCGATGGAGGCGAGCACGCCGGGCACGTTGGCGTGGACGTGAGTGAGGCGGAACCCCCCTGAGTTCGGCGGGAGCACCAGGTTGGGCAGGTTGACCGACAGCGAAGTCGAGCCGAGAGAGAGGTAGTCGTTGAGCTTGCCGGCGACAAATCGCCCGATGTCCTGCTGGGCCTCTTCGGTGCTCCCGCCGACGTGGGGCGTAAGGATGACATTGGGTAGGCCCTGCAGCTCGGACACGAAGGGCTCGCCGCGGCGCTTTGGCTCGCTCGGGAACACGTCGATCGCCGCCCCCGCAATGTGGCCACTCTGGATGTGCTGGCGGAGGGCGCGATGGTCGACGACAAAGCCGCGGGAGAGGTTCAAGAACAGGCTCCCGTTGCGCATCTTGGCGAACTCGGGTTCTCCAAACAGGCCCTTGTTGCCGGGCCGCCCGTCGACGTGCAATGTGACGATGTCGACCGCCTCGAGCAGCTCGTCCAGTGACGAGCAACGCTTGGCGTTACCGAGAGCCAGCTTGTCGGCGGCGTCGTAGAACCAGACCGACATCCCCAGGCCCTCGGCTAGTACGGAAAGCTGCGAGCCGATATTCCCGTAGCCGACGATGCCCAGGCGACGGCCACGCACCTCGTGGCTCCCCTTGGCCGACTTGTCCCAGATCCCCTCGTGCATTTGGCGTGACTTGTCCGTCAGCCCCCGCTGCATCGAAATTATCTCTGCGATCACCAGCTCGACGACGCTCCGGGTGTTGGAAAAAGGAGCGTTGAAAACCGCTATCCCCCGGGCGCCGGCGGCTGCCAGGTCTACCTGGTTGGTGCCGATACAAAAAGCTCCGACGGCGAGCAGGTGCGGGGCGGCCTCGAAGACGCTGGCCAGGACCTGGGTGTTGCTCCTGATCCCGAGCACGTCCACTTCGGGCAGCCGGGCGGCCAGCTCTTCCTCGGACAAGGCACGGTCGAGAGCCTCGACCTGGTAGCCCACCTTGGACAAGATGGCCGTCGCGTCAGGGTGGACGTTTTCGAGGAGCAGGATGCGGACATCCTGAGGGGTGGTTCGCGCCATGGCCATACCCCCAGCCTACGGCGGCCCTTGCCGGGCCGTACCTGGGACCTGCGAAAGAGGAAGCTCACCGGATGCGGGTCTGCTGGCAGCGCTACCGTAGGCGACGTGACGAGCGCACCTGTGGCGGTGATGGTACAGCTGGGCCAGATCGAGGTCGAGGAGCGGCCCGTCCCCGAGCCCGGCCCGGGCCAGGTATTAATCGAGGTCAGCGCGGTCGGGGTCTGCGGGTCGGACGTCCACTGGTTCACTGAGGGCAGGATCGGCGAGCTCGTGGTGGACGGTCCGCTGGTGCTCGGTCACGAGGCGGCTGGCGTCGTAACGAAGCTCGGCCCGGGCGTCAGCCGCCTGAGCGTGGGCCAGCGAGTCGCCCTCGAGCCCGGTGTCCCGTGCCGGAGGTGCCGGGCCTGCCGGAGCGGCCAGTACAACCTGTGCCCGGACATCAGGTTCTTCGCTACCCCGCCCGTCGACGGCGCCTTCGCCCGCTACGTCGTACATGACGAAGACTTCGCCTACCCGCTGCCGGACCACGTCTCCGACGACGCCGGCGCCCTGCTCGAGCCGCTGTCCGTGGGCATCTGGGCCAGCCGGAAGGCGGGCATCGGCGTCGGCGACCGGGTGATCGTGACCGGCGCCGGCCCGATCGGTCTCGTCGCCACGGCAGTGGCCAGGACGGCGGGCGCCGTCGAGGTCATCGTGAGCGATACGCAACCGGCGCGGCTCCCGCTGGCGGAGGAGATGGGCGCCACTTCGGTCATAGACGTGAGCGGTGCCCCAGAGACCGGCGGGCCAGGGCCTCTGATCGGCCTCGAGGCAGACGTGCTCATCGAATGTTCTGGGGCGGCCGCCGCACTTGAGAGTGGGCTTCGTGGACTGCGGGGCGGGGCACGAGCGGTCGTGGTCGGGATGTCATCGGAGAGCCACCCGCCCGTCCCGCTTTCCCTCGTCCAACGCAAAGAGATCGAGCTGACCGGGACTTTCAGGTACGCCAACACCTACCCCGCAGCCATCGCCCTCGCCTCCTCCGGGGCGGTCCGCCTCGACCGGCTGGTGACCGGCCACTACGGCCTGGCTCAAGTGGAAGCGGCGCTACTGGCGGGACGGCGCGACCCGCTGGCCGTGAAGCCGGTCGTGCTACCCGGCCGGTAGTCCGGCGGGGGCGGGACCTGACGCCACCGCCGGGCCGATGGCGTTGACATCGGTCACCTCAGCCGTGCCCGAGGTTTCGACCTCCACCTTCACGCCGAGGGCCTTGGTGTTGGGAGGCAGTTCCCGCAATAAGTAGGGCGTCACTCCCCCCTCGCCGACCGGGCCAGCCACGCTGGAGACCGTACGCCACCCGCCGTCAGGCAGCTTGACAAGTACAGAGGCGGCGCGTACAGGCGCCGTGCTCGTGATCGAACCGACGGTCACCTGCGAGACGGCGACGGGCTGGCTCCAGGACCAATCGAAGGTGGCCCTGCCCCGCCGGGCGGCCGCCTGGTAGCCGGTCCCGCCTGCGTCGCCCTCGCCGTTCGGGCTGAGCGCCCTCGGAGTGGCGCCGGGACGAGGGTCGTGACCAGCGGTCCAGTCCTCGAGGTCGGGTTGGGCGGTGCCCGGGCCTACCAGCTCGAAAACCGATGTCTGGTCACCGTAAGTAGAAAGGATGCGCTCGGCGCCGATGCTCTTGGCCGTAGAAGCCAGAGAAGCCAGGTGGAGCAGGCACGGGCTGTCGATCACCCCCGGCCCGTTCACGTCCCCGACCATAAGGAAATCAGCACCGTCGGCCAGCAGCGCGCTCTTCACGACCGCGAGCGAGCAGGCGCTCGGGTTGACCGCGAACGGCCCGTACGGAGTGGTCAGGGTAAAGGCCGTCCAGGCCGTGCGGTGGTCACTGAAAAAGGCGACGCTGCCCTGGTAGTCGGTCTCGACCACGGCGCTTGGAGGCCCAATGGCCTTGAGCAGGTCCATGGCTGGAGAGCGAGCAAACTGGTAGCCCTTTTGCCCGACGTTGTACAGGTAATCCCTCGTGAAGCCGGCGGCCGTCGGGACCCCGGCCACCAGGACGACCACCACCACCCCCGCCGACGCGGCCACCCGGCTCAACGTGCGCCCCCCGAGGGCAAGCACGTAGCGAGCGACCGCGGCTGCACCGACTACGTACCAGATCGTCACCAGCGGGAGGACGAGGATCACCCGACGCTGGTTGTTGTACGGGTAGGCGAGGGTCTCGGCAAAGTAGGCCCAGACCATCCACGAGTCCGGCCGGGGGTGGCGCCGGTACCAGACGACGGCACCCAGGATGCTGAACACCGGCACCGTCGCCCCGATCAAGGCCATGAGCACGGGGACCGGCCCGTGGGCGGGAAGCGGGCTGCCCGTCGGCAGGACCGTCTGGCGGAGCACGTCCTGGAGGTAGGACCAGACGTCGTTCACCACCTCGCTCGGCAACTGGTGCAGGAAGCCGCCGTCACCGTGCCTGGAGATCTCGCTCTTGTACCGGTCCCCGAGTGTGGCGCCCCCTGTCAACCACCGGGCCAACAACCCGGGCAGGAGTAGCGCCCCCACGCCGACGGTCACACCTACGGCGCGGGGCCAGCGCCGGCGCCAAAGCTCGTACGCCACCAGCCCGACGACGAGGCCGATACCGGCCTCCTTCAACCACACCAATGTGGCCAGGAGCACGACCACGACAGCGGCCTGAAGTAGTCCTGGCCTGCGCTCCCAGCGATCGATGGCGAAGAGGGCGACGACGAGCACGACCAGGAACGGCGCCTCGGCCATCACCATCGTGGAGTACGTCGCCACCACGGTGTTAATGGCCAGCAGCCCGAGCACGGCCACCCGGTAGGAGGGCTTCATACCGCGCCGGGCCATCCAGGCCCACAGCAACGGGTAGAGGGCGGCGACGCACAGGGTCGAGAGGGCCCGCGGTGGCCAGAGCGCCGACCCCCACAGCCAGATCAGGGGGACCAGCAACATCGGGTAACCGGGCAGGTAGTTGGCCACTACCGTCGCCCCGCTCGGCATCGTCGAGGTGAGCCCGCCACCGGCGGCCAGGACGTGGGCTGCCATCAGGTAATTGGCGTCATCGTCGAACGAACCGACGTGGTACGTCGGCGCCACGGCCGCGGTGTGGGCCAACTGGACGACCATGGGGATTATCCACCCCAGCGCCCACCAGCGGGAATCGAAAGCGCCCGTACGGGCGCCATCCACGTGGTCAGAATGGCCGCCGGCCCACACTGGGGCAGTCAAGGCGCTGGGGCCGGCCGCCCGCCGGCCATCACCCTGCTCAGGCAACAGTCCCGACTAACCTTTCGCTATCGCTTCACAAGATCCCTTTTTGACGGCCACGCGTTGGCTCGACGAAGCTGAAGGTAGTATGACGCCGTCGCCAAAGAGCATGAGCCTCCACACGCTTAAAGATCGTAGCGAGCCGGTCCCTCCAGGTCCCAGCAGGACGGGCCATGGCGTTAGCTTGGGAACACTGATGGCAGCACCGAGGCACATGACGGCCCCATGTTGAGCTACGAGGAAAGTGCGCAGCCGGCGGAAGACCGTGACGCAGTGACGGCCCAGCCGAGTTCGCCCGTGCACTGGCTTGTCGGTGCTCACTGGCTGGGCCGTTTTCGCACGCCACTCGCCGTCCGCCTGTGGCGATATGGCGCGGGATCGATAGTCGCCTTTGCCACGAGCACCGTGGTGCTGTTTGTGTGCCTCAGCTTGTTCAAGATGGGGGCGATCACCTCCACGATCGTGGCGTTCCTGGCCGGCGCCATACCTAACTGGGTGCTCAACCGGCGCTGGGCCTGGGAACGGCGCGGCCGGGAGGGCGTCGTGAAAGAGACGACCCTGTACGTAATCGTCTCGGTCGTGGCCCTCGTCGCCTCTTCCGCCGCCGACAAGTTCACAGCCGTTGAAACCGCCCAGCTCCACAACGAGCTGGTCAAGAACGTCTTGGTGACAGTCTCTTACATGTTCTCGGTGGTGGTGCTGACGGGCCTCAAGTACATCGCTTACGACCGGCTCGTCTTCGTGGACCGGCCCGGTTCGCGCCCGGCCCGCCACTCTCGTAGCCAGGTCCCGACCACCACCGAACCGAACCGGACGCCATAGAGGAAGTTCCCGCCTTTTTTGGTCTTCCCCGACTGGCGGGCCTCCATGGCGATGGGCACCTCGGCCAGGCGGTACTTCGCCATTGCGGTGCCGATCAGCAGCTCAGATGCTTGGTACTGAGGCTGGTCCAGCACTACGGAACCGGTTACCTCGGCTTTCATGGCTCGCAAGCCACATGAGGGGTCCGTGACCTTGTGACGCAACAGGGCACTGATCAAGGCGGCAAACACCACTACCCCGGTGTTACGGGCGCGGTCTCGGCTGGTCGTCGAGCCGAGGCGGCGCGACCCCGACACGAAGTCGGCCGCGTCAGCGACCAACGGGGCCAGGACCCGGTCCATGTCGCCGCTGGCGTACTGCCCGTCGGCGTCGGTAGTCATGATGAACGTGGCCCCGCGCTCACGTGCCAGGTGGTAGCCGAGGCGCAGAGCCGCGCCCTGGCCGCGGTTGACCGGTACGTCGCAGACCAGAGCCCCCGCCGCCTTCGCCGCTTCAGCCGTAGCGTCACGTGCCCCGTCCACCACGACGATCACCTCTGTCCCGAGTGCGCACAGCTCCTCGGGGACAGCGCTCACCACCGTCCCTACACTCGCCTCCTCGTTGTAGGCGGCGATCACGACGGCCACGGGTGCAACGGGCCGAGCTGAGTACGTCGCCCTGAACGCAGCCGCCTGTTCGAGGTCCAGTTGGCCGAGGGCAGCCACGCCTGTTCGTCGCGCTGGCCCAGTCGAGGACCCAGTCGAGGGCGTGGCGGTCGCTGTCGAGGGCCTGCGGGTGTCAGTCACTAGTGCCGCCGTTCGCCGTACCCCACTCCTCCGCCACTTCGGCCAGGCCGTCCTCCAACGTGACTGATGGCGCCCAACCCCAGCGCCGGGCGGCCGAGTTGTCGACGATAACGGCCGGCATTTCACCGACCTTGGCCGGTACATGCTGGACGTTTAGCTGGTGCCCGAGGGCGCTTTCGACCAGGTCGACCAAGTCGAGCACTGACACCGACAGGCCGGAACCGATCACGAGCGGCCCGCTCAAACCGGGCTTGCGCAGCCCGAGGAGGATGGCGGAGACGACGTCGGCGACGTTTACGTAGTCGCGCACTTGCCGGCCATCGCCGTAGACCGTGAACGCGCCCCCATCGGCGGCCACCCGCATCAGCCGGGGCACAATGCTGTCTTTCTCCGACATCCCCGGGCCGTAAACGTTCGTGAACCGGAGGGCCACGCCGCGGACACCGTAAGCGGCGTTGTAACACGACAGGACCATCTCGCCTGCCGCCTTCGTCGCCCCGTACGGGGTGAGCGGGGCCAAGGGCACGGCTTCGTGCAGTGTCCCGCTGGCCCCGGCCCCGACCACGGCGTTCGTCGAAGCCAGGACAAAGCTGGTAGCACCGACCTGTCGAGCCCTTTCGAGGAGAGCCTCGGTGACCACGACGTTATTGGCGAAAGTGCCCTCGGGGTCTTCGATGGACCGCAGTACCTGGGTCTGCGCCGCCAGATGGGCGATGGCCCGGGTGCCGGGCGCCAGAGATGCCTCGACCACCGCGCTGTCTTGGAGGTCTCCCAGCACGACAATGACGTCATGGTCACCGTCCGGGTGGCACCGGAAGGCCTTGGCCGGACGGCGGTCGACAGACACCACTTCGGCACCGAGCTGGCACAGTGCGGCCACTACGTGACCCCCGATAAACCCCGACCCGCCGGTAACCACAACGCGCTGGCCGGCCAAGTCCTCGAGCGCCGTCTCTACGGCAGGTGCGTCTTCAACCCCGCTGGGCATCGCACCAACCTATACGGTGGCGCCGGCCCGGTTGGGTGAGGCCCTGTTAGTCGCCGACGCTTTGGCCCACGGGGCGGCGGGGAGCGCCGTGGTCCCTGCGCCCCTGCCAGGAGTGAACGGCCAGCCCGAGCCCAGCTGCCACCATTAGCGCCCCCACGACGCTGACCCACGCCGCTATCTCGATGGTGCTGAAGATCAGTGCGAAACCAAGTACAAAGAGCAGCGGGCCGAGCCACCTTCTCTCGAAGCAGGCCTTCCCCCACACACAGGCCGCCTGTGACGTACGGCGCAGGGCTGCCTGCACCGACCCCTTGTGGCCGGTAAGCGTCTTCGCCAGGTCGGGGTCCCCCGCTTCCAGCATCGCCTGGATGGCCGCCAGTTGCTGGCGTTCCCTGACCGAGAGCCTTACCTTGTCTCCTTCGCTCATCGTCTCGTCCCTGCCCACCTCTTGTGCATTTAGCCTACATCCATCGTCAAAAGGTTCCAATGGCGCCCCGGGGCAAATTTCGGCGGTCGCAGGGAACTGAAGCGGGGCCACCGCTCCGTGCCCCTGCTACCCGTGGCCGGCTCCGGGAACCCCCTCCGACCTGCGCCGGGCCGGACGACGATGTGCAGCTGAAAGACGAGTATGGTAGCGGCCATGGCGACCCAGCCGCCCAGACCAGGGCCACGAGGCCGCGCCGCAGGAGCCGAGAAGTCCAGCCCGTCATCCAGGGGGAGCAAACGGGCGGCAACGAGCGCAAAGGCGGCTGCCCGCGGCGGCAACCGGGCCGGCACCCGCTCGGGCGCCAAGGCGGCCGCGCAGCGGCCCGGACGAAACCGCTCAGCGCCCCGACGAGACGGCAGGAACGGCGCCGGCCAGCCGACCGAGAGGGCGTGGCTTGCCGAGGACGCTGTCGTTCGATATCGGCGGCACGGGCCTCAAGGC
The DNA here is from genome assembly GCA_963807395.1 of uncultured Acidimicrobiaceae bacterium. Lineage (GTDB taxonomy): Bacteria > Actinomycetota > Acidimicrobiia > Acidimicrobiales > Palsa-688 > Fen-671. The sequence continues at coordinate 2,506,500 of CAWEBW010000007.1, read as the reverse complement.
GTCGGTCCTCTCCAGGGACGGGGAGCTACTACACAACCCGGTCAGGACTCCCACCCCGTACCCGTTACGCCCCGAGCAGCTCGTCTCCGCCCTCGTTGAACTGGCCACTGGCCTTCCCGCTTTTCAAAGGGTCTCGGCCGGCTTTCCCGGAATGGTGCGGGAAGGCCGGCTGCTGTCGGCGCCGCACTTCATCTCGCTCACCGGGCCTGATGGCAAGCCATCGTCGGAGCTGGAGAAGGCTTGGGCGGGCTTCGACCTGCAGGATGCCCTGGGTGCCGCTCTGGGCAAGCCCTGCCGGGTGGCCAATGACGCCGACGTCCAGGGCTCGGCCCTGGTGAAGGGCGAAGGCCTCGAAATGGTGATCACGCTGGGCACTGGAGTCGGGTCAGCATTGTTCTGGAAGGGGAAGCTTTCGCCCCATATCGAGCTCGCCCACCATCCCCTGGGCAAGGGGGCGCGCACTTACAACGACATGCTCGGCGACGCGGCGCTGGTCAAGGTGGGCCACAAAAAGTGGAACGCGCGGGTGGCCATGATGCTGGGCGTCGTAAAAGATCTGGTCTTTTACGACCACTGTTACATTGGCGGCGGCAACTCCCACAAAGTGAAGATAAATCTCCCGCCGGAAGTGAGCTTGACGGCAAATACGGCCGGGATCCTCGGTGGGATCAAGCTCTGGGAACGTACTTGAATTAGGCCAGGACGTCGCGCGACGTCATCCGGCCCACGCCGCGGCGCCGAACACGGCTACGTAGCCCGCTTGCAGGACCAGGTCTTTCCAGATGTTGTGCCAATAAATCGGGTCACGCACCAGGTCGCCAAAAGCGGTCCAGTCATTCGTGAACAGCCACGGATGGAGGAACGAGACCTCGGAAACACTATCGAGGATGGCCGAGACGATAACCGCGCCGAGCGTCACGGCCATGGCCGCAATCGGTACATCCGTGATGGTGGAAACGAAAACGCCTATCGACGCCAACCCGAACATGGAAACGCCCACGATTACCGCCGCCAACAGGCTCCGTCCCGCGCCGTCGAGGAACGAGATGGTGGTGCCCGACAGGGTCACGACGACGCCATGGGGGAAGAAGGCCACCCCGGCAATGAGTCCGGCGATCACGATGACGAAGGCCGCGACCAGGCAGAAAAGGGCCACCACTATCCCTTTTGCCAGCAGCAGTTGAGCTCGGCCCGCGGGCCGCACGAGTAGGTAACGCAGGGTGCCGAGGCTGGCTTCGCCGGCTATGGAATCTCCCGCCACCACCGAGACAGCCAGGGGGATGAAGAACGGCATCGAGACGGTCAGCGCGGCCAAAGCCGTGAAGACGCCGTTCTGGGTGACGCGGTCGACAAAACCCGGCCCGTTCCCGTTGGCTGGACCTCCGGACAGGTAGACGGCCAGGGCCAGGAACACCGGTACGGCCACTAATACAACCAGGAGGGCTCTTATACGGGTACGGCCGAAGACCGTACGCGCCTCAACCAGCCACATCGAAGCCCTCCCCGGTCAAGGCGACGAAGGCGTCCTCGAGCGAGCGCTGCTCCCGGAGCAGCATCCGCACTCCAATACCGGCCTCGACCAGGGACCGGCAACAGTCCTCTGGGAGAAGGCCGTCCAGCGTACCGATCAGCTGTGGCCCCTCGACCGCAACGTCGGCCATTCCCATCTGGGCCAGTACCTCGGCCGCCCGGGGCGGGTCGTCCGCCTCGACTCTGAGTTTGGGGGCGGCGCTGGCCCGGAGTTCGTCGAGCGTCCCCTGCATCAGCAGCTTGCCCCGGTTCATGACCCCGACGTGCGAGCAAACTTGCTCGATCTCGGAAAGCAAGTGCGAGGAAAGGAAAACCGTCGCCCCCTCGGCCCCCAGCTCGCGGATTAGGTGACGGATTTCGCGGGTACCTTGCGGGTCCATACCGTTCGTAGGTTCATCGAGGACCAACAACTGGCGCGGCCGTAGCAGCGCCCACGCCAGGCCCAGCCGTTGGCGCATGCCGAGGGAATAGGCCCGGTACTTTTTCTTGGCCGCTGCCGTCAAGCCGACCCTGTCCAGGGCCTCGGCAATACGTTTGGGGCGAGTCGGCGAGTGCCAACCGGGGCCCATGGCGTCGAACCGGGCCAGGTTGTCCTGGCCCGACAGCCAGGGGTAGAAGGCCGGGCCCTCCACCAACGCGCCCACGTGGGGCAACGTCGACATGGCCCGGTCTGGCATCGGCTGGCCGAGCAGGCTCCAGCTCCCCTCGGTGGGGCTGACGAGCCCCAGCAGGACGCGGATGGTGGTCGTCTTGCCCGAACCGTTGGGGCCGAGGAACCCGTAAGTGCTGCCAGCCGGGACAGCCAGATCTATGCCGTCAACGGCATGCAGGTTCCCGAAATGCTTGGCCAGGCCACGAGTCTCGACCGCCATAGTGGCGGTCAGCGGAGGCATGGGCCAGCCGCCGGCGCTCAGGTATTCGCGGAGGCCGCTGCCTCCAGCACGCTCGGCCTCACCAGACCGGCATAGAAATGGCCGTTGGGCATGAGCAGGACGTTCATGAGGCTGGTGCTGAACAGTCTGCCCTGCTGGCCATGCACAGTGACGACCGTCGTCACCGCCGAGAGGGGGCCCGCCTCGGCTGAGTCGAGGAGCTGGCCCGAAGGCCCAGTGAGAACCGTCGCCCAGCCGGTACCGCTCTTGCTCAGCCCGCTTCCGGCGCTAGCGGTCCCGGTCGTCCCGGTCAGAGGGGAGAAGAACCCCCCACCGTTCGCCAAGCCGCTCGGCAACAGGTTGCCGAGAGTATGGGTTGTCACCTTGGACCCGGGCGGAGGGGTGAAGGTGAGCTCGCTGGCCGCCGGTGCCCCCACGTTTAGCTGTCCGGTGAAGCCCAGCTCGAGGGCCGGGCTGGCCTGGCCTTTGGCGTAGATGGCGACCTGCAGCGGCACCCCGAGCAACGGGCCACTGGCGCCCACGGCGATCCCAACGTCGCGGATGGTGCTGCCCGGCGCGCCCTTCGGGCTCAGTAATAGCTGGTACGCCGGCTGGCCGGCCACGTACATAGCCGGCCCGGTCGTCACCGACGTATTGGCGCTCACGTGGTCGAGGAAGCGAGACGCCAGCTCCATCGGCGTGAGAGCCGGAGTGGTCGGTCCCGTGGTGGTACTGCTGCCGGCGGGTGCTGGTCCCCATCGAAGTCTTGGCCGGGCCGATGATGTGGACCACTTTTTGGGTCGAGCTGTCCCAGAGCCAGACCTGGTTTTGATTGCGGACGACGTCCACTTCTTGGTCAGCGGGCTCGATCAGTGCAATGTGCTCCGCCTTGTCCCCGAGCCACAGCTTGAGCTGGTAGTTCCCCGACAGTAGGGACAGCGGGTCAAAGCCGTTACCACTGCCACTGCTCCCACTGCCCTGGCTGGCACCGGCCTCCAAAGAGGAGAGGTCCGAAAGGCCCAGGTTGGCCGTCCACGCCATGCCGCCGCTCAACTGAGGCGCCTTGGCCGCGACCACGTCGGCCACCAGTTGCTGCGCCGACTGGGCCGGCAAGTTGGGCGGCGCCGATGCGCCGCTCAAAGTGGGCACTACGGCCGCCACGCCAACCGCGGCTAGCACCGCCACCGGCGCTACATACCTGGCCCTCTTCCACCGCAAGTAACTCATGTTCCCCAGGGTACTGCCGGCAGGATGTAGCGGGCTCGGCGGGGCTGAGAAGTCACTGAAGCACCGGGAGCCCTCGTCTCCTCCGGGGACCGGGAACCCCAGCACGCTGCGTGCCCTGACCGCTACTAGGCCCGGCTTTACGGCGCCGTCGTGCGGCGGTCGAGCAACAAGGGCCGGGTAGCTCCGAGGGGGGCGCGTACCTGGGCATGGAAAGCGCGCCCGTCCTGAAGGGTGGTCTTGTTCACAGGCTGACCCCCCTCGATGGCCCGCACCTGGAGGGCACGAGCCTCCGGCACCGCGCAGTCCGGGGTGGTGCAGACAATGTCCGCCCACGCCGGCTCAGCGGCCGTGGGAGCGCCCATTTCGCCTCGGCTCGGCGGGTCGTCGAGCAACGCCCGCCAGGCCCATTTGCGCCCCCCGAAAGAGGCTTTCCCGGGCGAACGTTTCGCCACCGGCGTTTGCGGGTCGTCCGCGGTCGCCCCTGGTTGGCCGATGGCGACCAGCTTGTAGACGAAGCCGGCGCTCGGCACTCCCATCCCGGTCACGACGTTGGCGCCCACGCCGTACGAGTCCACAGGCGCCGCCCCCAGTGCGGCGATCGTGTGAGAGTCGAGGTCGCCGGTCACTACGAGCCTTGTCCGCCGCGCCCCCAGCTCGTCGAGCAGGGCCCGGGCACGAACGGCCTCGGTGCCGAGGTCGCCGGAGTCGATCCTGATGGCTCCGAGCTCCGGGCCAGCTACCTCGACCGCGTTGCGGATGCCCTGGTCGACGTCATAGGTATCGACGAGCAAGGTGGTGTTTCGGCCCAGGGCGTCTATTTGCGCCTGGAACGCCTCTTTTTCGCTCGGGTAGGCGAGCACAAAAGCGTGGGAAGCGGTGCCCGCGGTAGGTATGCCGTACACCCGACCGGCCTCGAGGTTCGAGGTGGTGGCAAATCCCGCCAGGTAGGCGGCGCGAGCGGCGGCTACTGCCGCTGATGGGTCGATGCGACGGCTGCCCATCTCGATGACGGGCCGTTGCCCCGCCGCACAGGTGATAAGACTGGCGGCGGCCGCCACCGCCGAGTCGAAGTTCAGAATGCTGAGCACGACTGTTTCGAGCAAAACGGACTCGCCGAATGTCCCTTCGACCGTCAGGACGGGCGAACCGGCCGTATAAAGCTCGCCCTCCCGATAGGCGTCGACGTTGCCGCTGAACCTGTACCTAGAAAGCCATTCGAGCGTTGGCCCGTTCACCACCGAATTTCGCTCCAGCCAGGCCAGCTCGGGCCCACCGAAGCGAAATCTTTCAATTGCCTCCACCAACCGGCCCAAGCCGGCGAACACTCCCCAGGGCCGGCGGTCGGGGAGCCGACGCGTGAAGACTTCGAACGTCGCCGGGGAAGACGCCCGGCCGCTGCGTAAAGCAGCCTCCAGCATTCTGAGTTCGTAACGGTCTGTGAAGAACGCCGTCGTGGCGGTCATATCGAATGCCCCGCTGTCGGGCACGCTCATTTCTGCCATTTCCAGCGACGGCCATTGGACGCACCACTAGAGCGCCGCTCGATAAAGCCGTGCTCGGTCCGCTCGGCGTGGAGAGCATCCGGCTCGCTGTCGTCCAGGGCGGCCAGCGGGCCAACCACCCAGGCCAGCAGCAAGTCGGCGAGCTGGGGGTTGCGGGCCAGCACGGGCCCGTGGAGGTACGTGCCCCAGATCCGTCCGGCTACCGCCCCCTCGACGGTCCCGTCCTTGTTACCGACGCCGGCTCGTACCTCACCGACGGGACGAGCATCCGGCCCGAGCTCGGTCACCGCGGCGTGGTTCTCGAAACCGGTGAGGCTCGGGAGCCCGGCGCGAGCCCATTCCTCGGCCGGTTTGACGACTACCTCCCCTATGGCCCGCGGCGAACTGGAGCGCACCGTCGCACAGTCCAACAAACCCAGCCCAGGACAGGGTTCGCCGTCGACCCCCACGAAGCTGTGGCCCAAAATCTGGAACCCGGCACAGACGGCGAGGACGACGGCGCCCTCCTCGACGGCCCGGTGCAAGGGGCGGCCGGCGTTGAGCTTCGAGGCCGCCAATGCCTGGGGCTGGTCTTCGCCCCCGCCGATCACGTACAGCTCGCAGCTGGTGGGGACCGCTTCGTCGGGGCCGACAGTCAAGACCCGGGCTTGGTGGCCTCGCCACCGGAGACGCTGGGCCAGGACGGCAGCGTTGCCGCTGTCCCCGTACGTCCCGAGCAGGTCCGGGTAAACGAGGGCGACGGAAATGCTCATAACCGCGCGTTACCGGCCCGGGGCCCTGCTGGCGCGGGCGAGGAACTGGTGAAAAGCGGTGTAGTTGGCAACAACGTCGACGTCGGCGCCGCCGGCAGCCTGGACCGCAGCCAGGAGATCGGCCTCCCGGCGATGGTCGACTTCTGCGTAGTGGAGCCGAACGGCCAGGTCCAGGCCCCGCTCCCCGGTGGCGACCACTTGGCGACCACGGAGCAGTTCGAAAGGCACGTCCCACAACCATGACGGGTCGTGGCCGTCAGCGGTCCTGGCGTTGATAGCCACCACAACCGGCGCCGGCGGCGGCCGCAGCATGTCGAAGACCTCGGCCCAGCCGGCCGGGTTCTTCGCCAACAGCAACCGGGCGCGCACCTCTCCCACCTCGAGCGTGGAGTACCGGCCGGCGACGTCATTTACCGTCGCCATGGCCTGGACAGCAACCTCCGGGTCAGCGCCCACGGCCAGCGCTCCAGCCACGGCCATGAGGGCGTTGCCCTGGTTGCACCGGCCCGGCAGGGCCAGGTCCAGTGGGAAGCTGGCCCCCGAAGCCCGCACGACCCGTGCCCCTGGCCCGTCGGCCGCCAGCCAGAAGTCGAGCGGAGGCCGGGAAAAACCGCACGACGTACACTTCCAGCCGTACTCGGGGCTGAACACCACGCGTCCGCCGCACTGAGGGCACCCCGTGGCATCGCCCGTCCAACGCAGGCCGGCACCGACCCAGGTAACCCGCGGTGCGGCGCCGGCCGCCCACGAGACCAGAGGGTCATCGGCATTGGCCACCACGACGGCGTCGGTCGAGATTTCTTCACAGGCTCTGCGCCAGCGCTGGGCCACCTGGCGGACCTCGTTGTTCCGGTCCAACTGGTCGCGGCTCAGGTTGAGCAGCAGCACCAGTGCCGGCCGGCCCGCGCCGCCACGCTGAGCCAGCCATGCTTCGTCTACCTCGAGCACGGCCGGCAGCTGCCTCGGCCCGGCCGCCAGCGCCGCCGCCAGGCCAGTGGGCAAGTTCGCCCCAAGCAGGTTCGTCACTACCTGGCGCGGGTCGGCGCCGGAAAGAGCGTGGGCCAGAAGCTTGGTGGTGGTCGTTTTGCCGTTGGTCCCCGACACCAAGGCCACCTGCCTCCCAGCCGAGAGCCTTTCCAGCGCTAGCGGGTCGATGGCCAAAACGGCGTGCCCGCCGATGACCGAACCCGACCCCCGCCCCGTAGCCCGCGAGAGAGCCCCGATCCCTCCGCCCACCGCCGCGGCGACCCGAGTGCGCAGCGGGAGATCCTGCGCCGCGGCGCGGTCGGCCAGCACCAGGTGGTGCTCCTCGGGGCGGTGTAATCGGGCTGGCGGCAACGTTTCCTTTGACAAGTTTGACGGTGGGTACTGAGGGAAGCGCCGGGGCGGTCGGAACTGCAAGGTTACGAGCGTGCCAAAGCTAATCGATAGATGAGAGCGGGCGCTCGAACGCCCTCACTCCAGTTCAATCAAAGAAGTCGCTGTCCTCGGCCGACAGGTAGGGCCGGGCCTTGTCCGGGTCGATGTCAACGCCCATACCGGGCCGGTCCCAGACCTCCACGAAGCCCTCCTTCACGATCGGACGCTCCAGTCCCCGTACAATCTCGTACCACCATTCGGGCTGGCCGGTTGGGTACTCGAAGGCGATGAAGTTATCGGGCAGGGTGGCGCCGACCTGTACGAGAGCGGCCAGGCCCAGCAAGCCATCGCCCGTCCCGTGGGGCGCAATGAGGACACCGTGCAAGTCCGCGTACTCCGCCACCCATTTGAGCTCGGCAATGCCACCCACGTCGCAGGGGTCGGCGCCACCACATCGACGGCGTGGGTCTCGATCAGTGATTTGAAGTTGTGGCGCAAATAGATCTGCTCGCCGGTATGGATGGGCGTGCTCGTAGCCCGGGTCACCTCTCGGTAGACATCGGCATCTACATAGGGGGTGTAGTCGCCGGTGATCAGGTCTTCCAGCCACATGATGTGCAGGCCTTCGAGCGCCCGCGCCAGACGAATGGCATCGGGCACCGTCCAACCAGGGCCACAGTCCAGCGCCAGGCCGACTTCGTCGCCGAGAACGGTTTTCATCGCCTCTATACAGGAGATCGTATGTTTGAGGCCCCGCTCGGTGAGCAGGCCCCGCTCACGGCCGGCTTGGTTGCCCCCCTGCAATTCGCCGTAAAAGAACCCTGGCACCCGCCGGGCCGAAGGGCTGTGGAAGGCGACGGCCTGCTTGATGATCGTAAAGCCCTCCGGGGAAGCTTTCATCTGGGCCATATTTTCGGCATAGTCTGCGGGCTGTTCGCCGGTCATGGGAAAGCGCACGGCGCCGTTGTAGACCCTCACCCGGTCACGCACCTTGCCGCCCAGCAGTTTGTAGACAGGTAAGCCGGCGGCCTTGCCGGCCAGGTCCCATAAAGCCATTTCGATCGCGCTGACGGCGCTCCCCCACGGTTTGAAGGCGCCCCGCAAGCGGATCTTCTGCATAACCCGCTCCACGTCAGTCGGGTCTGCCCCCAGGATGAAAGGCTCGTAATAAAGCACGTGCCACCGAAGGTAGGGTTTATAGGCCTCGATCTGGGCGTACCCGCTCAGACCCTCGTCGGTCACGATACGGACCACGGGGTTATTGCCTAAGACCGTGCACTTGAGGCCAGTTATCTTCATCAGGAACCAGATTTGCGGCGGGCGGTTATCAGCCGGCCCGGGTGCGCGTCCGGGACGAGTTCACCATCGCGGATAACAAAGACGCCGTCAACCAGAAGGTGGCGTAGGCCGGTCGAGGGGCGCGTAGTGTCGGCATAGCTGGCCTGGTCGGTAACCCGGGCCGGGTCGAAAACCACCAGGTCAGCGTCGGATCCAGGCCGGAGCCGACCTTTGGTACGCATCGCGTCGCAGCTGGCCTCCAGCACCTGAGCGGGAAGTAGCGCGCACCGGCGGATGGCGTCAGACAATGGCCTGCCCTCTTCACGCCAGAGGCGGAGGACCCGGGAGAAACAGCCGGCGGTACGGGGATGGGTGACGACCCCGGTCAGAGGCCATTGAAGCGGGTCGAACTCGCCTGAGGTCGCCACCAGGGGGATTGAATCGCTGGCGATAATTGTGCCTTCAGACGTGTAGGACCGCCGAAGCAGCTCCAACTCTGCCGGGTCGTCCTCTCGAAGTAGCTCGATGAGAGCGAGAGCACTCGGGTCGGTAGCCCGAAGCTCGCGTAACCTCGCCTCGTCCCTCACTCTTTCGCCCGTCGGCAAATAGGTAAGAGATTGTGGAGTGAGCCCGCGCTCGGGGAGCCGTTCTGGCGCCAGGAACGCTGCCCCTATCGCGGTGGCCCCCGACCCGTACGGGTAGGCCTCTGTGGTGACATGCCCACCGGCTTCCCTGCAATTCTCGACGACGCCAAGCACACGGTCGATGTGGCGTCCCGACGTGCTATTCAGGTGGCAGTAGTGCATATGGGCGCCCGTTTCCGAGGCCGCCCGTACGATCTCTTCGGCGCCGTCGATCTTTGTGGTGGGCAGTACCTCGACCAGGTCACGGCAGTGCGTAAAGGTCGGCACTCGAGCTTCGGCGGCCAACTGTGCTATTTCCAGGTATTCGAGCGGGTCAACCTCGGGAGCGTAACCCATCAATAAACCGATGCCTATGGCGCCTCGACCCAGGTCATCGGACAGTTGGCCGAGAACCTGCGATAGTTGCGCGGTCGTGCACGGCGTCCTCCAGGCGGAACTCCCCAGGACCGAGAAGGCGCTCTCGACCCCACCATCGGCCACCAAGCCGGTCAGCACCTGCATCCGCGCCGACGCCCATGAGGCGGAGAAACCGTAATGAATAGGCGAACCAAACGAAGCCTCGAGGGTGTACGCGTTGTCGATTGGGCTCCGGCCTACTTCGAGGTCAAGTGCGGTGGTGACCCCGTCGTGAGCTTGCAAACGGCGGCCGGCAAGCGTTTGCGCGTGGCTGTGGAGGTCGACGAAGCCCGGGGCGACGACCAGGCCCGAAGCATCGATGACGGTACTCCCCTCGAGCTCATCCTCGGTTACTGCGCTGACCATCCCGCCGGTAATGGCAACGTTCCGTTGGCCGTCGAGCATCGACTCGGGATCGATAACTCGCCCTCCGCGCAGCACAACCGTGTGTGGGGCCACCTTGGACCTATCCGATCCTGCCTACGCCCTTTCTGTCAAGTCGGCCGCAAGTACACACAAAACCGTTCGGCGCCGGCACTCTCAAACTGCAAGCCAGCTATTGAGGTGGACTGTACGCGTCTGGTCCTCGTCCCGCCCACCATCCAAGGCCCCTTCGAGCGACAAGACGCCCCCCATGGGAGCGCCTTTGGCCGCGCTGGCCGACAAATCTCGCGGATGGTGCGGTCGAGGCCCCTCATCGCCGTCTCCGCATCGATTACTCCTGCGTGCCAGGCCGTTCGCAGCTGGTTGGCCACGAGGGCCAATAGCAAGCCATCGCAGGTGACATCCGGGACTGCATCTGACGAATTAGCGGTGCCCATCTTTCATGCTGCCTCTCGTCGATAGGTAGCCCGTAACCCAGGGCCTCTGGTCAAAAGTCGTTTGCGGTGCGAAGGCGAAAGCGCTAGGAGCCGTTCAATCAGTGGAGCCTGGTTGTCATTGTCACGGCCAAACCTACGCATTCGCATCAGGGTCTCTTACGGGTTACGGCCCAGTTGGGATGCAACTCGTTTGCGCCCTCGGCCCGTTTTTCCCGGGGCCACGTCGCGAATAGGGCGAGACCGGCGCCGGCGCCCTTCGATGCGTACGGGCACGGTGCCCATTGCCTGTCCACGCTTATTCGGGCCAAGCCGAGTGCTCGATGATGTCGACGAAGTTCAGGCGCTTGAAGCCGGGGACGAAGCGCTCCAGCACATCGGCGTTGACGGTGCCGAACGTGGTCTCGGGCCTAAGCGCGATCCCGTCAGTGAACGCCTGCAGGATGCAGCGCTTGAAGTCCGGGCGAGGGTGCAAGGCGGTGACCGCGGCCCGGTCGGTCTCTCTGATGTCGTAGTAGCCAATGCCGAGCACGTCATATTCGACCCCCGCCGTGACCAGGGCAACCTCGGGTTCCATGAACTCGGGGACGCCGGGCGTAGTGTGCAACGCGATGGCCGTCCACACCCGGCGGATGCTGTCTTCCGGGACACCGTGGCCCTGCAGGATCCGGCCTCCCGGGCCACCTTGGTGTCAGGCACGGTCACCCCGGCCGCGGACCAGCCCTTGTCAGACATTGTCGTCTCCTTGGTTCGAGCGAACAGCAACCGCCCAGTGCAGCCGCCCAGTGGCGGCAGCCGCCCCGCCTCCTGCGCCGGCGCCGCCGGTCAGGCCTCGCGGTGGCGGACGCCTTCTTCGATCCTGTCGCCGAGGGTCTTGTCCACGTGGCGCAGGAAGTCGAAGGCGCGCTGCAGCACCGGCTCGGTGACGCCATTGCGCAGATGAGCGACGGTATTGCTGACCAGCCGGTCCCGGGCGGCGTCGTCCAGCACGTGGCGGACGAGGTTGCCGGGCTGCACGAAGTCGTCGTCCTCGGCGTGCGCCTCGTAGGCCGTCCGCATGATCTCGCCGGCGGCGTACCAGCTGGGCGGGGCGTAGCGGGCGCTGTCGGCGCGCGGTCCGCCCTTCGAGTTTGGCCAGTACACGGGGTCGGTCCGGTTCACGAACCGCATCGCCCCGTCCTTGCTGTAAGTGTGCACCGGCGCCACCGGAGCGTTGACCGGGAGCTGCTGGTAGTTAACGCCGAGGCGGTAGCGGTGGGAGTCGGCGTAGGCGAACAGCCGCGCCAGGAGCATGCGGTCCGGGCTCGGCCCAATGCCGGGTACCAGGTTGTTCGGCTGGAAGGCGGCCTGCTCGATCTGGGTGTGGTTATCGACGGCATTGCGGTCCAGGGTCATCCGGCCCACCTCGACCAGCGGGTAGTCCGAGTGCGGCCAGACCTTGGTCAGGTCAAATGGGTTGAACCGGTAACCCGGCGCATCGTCGAAAGGCATAATCTGCACGTACAGCGTCCAGCTGGGATGATCGCCGCCGGCAATGGCCTCGAACAGGTCCTGGGTATGGTAGTCGTACTGGCTCCACACCAGCTCGGCCGCCTCGGCGTCGGTAAAAAACTCGATGCCCTGGTCGGTCTTGAAGTGGTACTTCACCCAGAACCGCTGGCCTTTGTCGTTGACCCACATGTAGGTATGGCTGGAGTACCCGTTCATATGCCGCCAGGTCTTCGGTAGCCCACGGTCGCCCATTAGCCAGACCACCTGGTGCGCGGTCTCCGGGAGCAGAGTCCAGAAGTCCCATTGCATGTCGTTGTCGCGCAGGTTGTTGTCTGCTCGGCGCTTTTGGGACCGGATGAAGTTCTGGAAGTGAATGGGGTCCTTCACGAAGAACACCGGCGTGTCGTTCCCGACCATGTCGTAGTTGCCCTCGGACGTATAGAACTTCAGCGCGAACCCACGCAGGTCCCGCCACAGGTCCGGGCTGCCGCGCTCTCCGGCGACTGTGGAAAACCTGGCCACCATCGGGGTCGTGATGCTGGGCTGGAACAGCGCCGCCTTGGTGTAAGCGGAAACGTCCTTGGTGACCTCCAACCGCCCGAACGCGCCGCTCCCCTTGGCGTGCGGTTGCCGCTCCGGGATCCGCTCCCGGTTGAACTGCGCCATCTGCTCAATGAGATAGCTGTCCTGTAACAAGATCGGCCCGCCGGCACCAACCGTCAGCGAATATTCGTCGCTTTCGACCGGGATGCCGGCATCGGTCGTCTGCGGACCGGGCTGCGTGCTTGACATAGACAGGCCTCCTTAGGTTCCTCCGGCTCGCCGGCAATGAAATCACGGGCGCAGCCTCACCGTCCCTAACTTCCGCACCAGCCCCGACAGGAGGGCGCTTTTCTGCCAGCAGCTGAACCGCATCCCGTCGCCGACCGGACCCGGGAACAGCCTGATAACAGGGGTGGCGCCGCCCCGTATAGGGCTCGGCGACTTGTAGCCTATGGTTGCTTGGACGGGGAGTCATTCCCGCCAGCACGCTTTTGGCTATACCGCTAGCACCAAGACCAATCCCCCGGATAGCTGCAAGCCTCGGCAACGTCGAGCGCAAGCTGGCGTGCAGCCCTGGCGGTTCAAGTAGGAGGAGCGCGATGAGCGCAGGAAGTAAGGCAGACGCCGCTCTCAGCAAAGACGAGCGGGAACAGTTCGCCCAGCAGGGCTACTTCGTCCGCCCAGGACTGCTCGAGGACAGGGACCTGGCCGAGCTCCGAAGGGAGGCGAACGCCATCTTGGCACTGGTGCTGAACTCGAGCGTTTATTCGAAGAAGCGCAACCCCCGCCTTGACGCCCACCTCCTCGATGGAGGGCGAGCGCTCGTGCGCAAAGTACAACCGGTCAATGACCTATCGGTCACGGTGGCCCAGCTCTCGAGTGACCCGAGGTTGATGGGGCCGATGTCCGAGCTGATGGACGACGAGCCCGTCCTGATGGAGGAAAAGCTCAACTACAAACAGGTGGTCGACCTGAACGGCCAGGACATCGACCTGCAGCCGAAACGAGATGACGAAGAAGTTCTCGATGTGGGCTGGCAGCTTCACCTGAAGGCGACCGCTCCGTCGGTTTCGGTCCGAGTCATGGCAGCGAGATCGGGGGAGATACGAGGTGTGGTGGCCCGCGCGCTGCGGGTAAAGGAGCCCTCGAAGTCCTCAGGCCGATAGCTGGAGCGGAAGCCAACCGGCTCGGCCAGCATCATGCCGGCATAGTCAGGTTTGGTCGCACCGCAAGTTTCGCAGCTCACTCGGGCGTAGGGATCGTCCGCTCGCCGGGCCGAACCACAGACCCGGCACAAGGTGATGCCAAATGACGGACCCACTGGGTCAGCCACGGTTCCGACCAGGGAGCCCTGCGGTTTGTAGCCAACCAGTCCAACGGCAGTGTGCACCTGCTTGTCCTTGACGACCTCGCTCCCGGGCGCGTAGTCAACGGCGGCGAGTTCGAGGTCGCGATCAACGAGTCCCTGAGGGGGCCAGGGATAGCCACGGGTCGGTCGGCGCAGGTACATCGGACGCACCCGAGTTGGGAAGCCGAACATTGGCAGCACGCCGCGCTCCGCCAGGTGTTGGCTCAGATCGGGTTGGCCGGCAGTTACGGTGCAGGCAACATCGACGTCTGTAAGCAGTGACGGCTGAGCGCTTGGGTCTGTGGCGTAGGCCACCAGTTCGTCGCGACGGGCCGCCGAAGTCGCCGGCGCGTTACTCAGTAGCTGATCGACGAACGCCGTGACCTCGGCGACGGTTGCGATTAAGACCCTCGCAACATGTGGGCGGTTGACCCACCAGTGATCGACCAGCCCAAACTCGCCGTGGACGTTGTCAGCCAAATCAAGGGTGGGATCAGCCTCAGCCATAAACCGAAAGGCCATCCGTAATCCCTCTGCGGCCACGGTTCGGCGCAAGACCTCTATCCGACCGAGGTCAAGATAAGGACTGGGTGGCGTCTCATTGGTAATGCGCTCGGGATGGGAAAAGTAGTACTCGTCGTGGGTGCGGTCCCGGCACACCGTCAGAGCAAACGAGAAGGGCTCACGGCGTCGACCTGCGCGGCCGACGCGCTGCTGGTAGTTGAAGCGCTGCGGCGGCATATTGGACATGACGACGGCACGTAGCGCGCCAATGTCGACGCCGGCCTCCATGGTGGTCGTGACGCTGAGTAGGTCGATACCCGCCGCGAGCGGCAACTCATTGTGCAGAAACACATCCTGAAATCGGGCTTGGCGTTTCGGCGATTCCTCTTTGTCGGTCTGAGCGGTCAGCTCTTCGCAACGCAGGCGGAACGGCGAGCCGGCCTGGGCCAGGAAGGCGTAGTAATCGTCGCGAGCATCGAGCGCTGCCACCGGATCATGCGGCAGCTCGAGGAAGCAGGCCGTACAAATGCCACCGGCGCCGTCCAGGTGTCGGCGTTTGCAGCGAGTGCACACCCAGTGCTTCGACCCTGGCGGTGCCAGCCGGAGGGCTTGAGGCTGAATGAGGTATTCCAGTACGCCGGTTGTCCAAGCGGCAGGCACTGCCGACTCCAGCTGATCGGCAGCAAGACCGTGCAGATCGGTGAGGTGCTTCCAGTAGTCGGCTAGTTCACTGGGCGCTTTATCGGTGGGGCCCTTCATATCCTGCAACCGACGACTGTCACCCAGAATACGAACGCTGCCTCGAACGATCTCAGCGAAAACGCCTGCATCTAGGCCTGACGGGATCGGAGCCATATCCATATGCACCGTGGGCTTAGCCAGGCCGAGGGACTCCAGGTCACGTCCATTCCCGGAGAACACGTTGAGCTCGCACTCTCGGAGGAGTGTGCCGTCGATCTGTGTCCGCAATGTGCGCGCGCCTTGGGTAACGAGCGGCGCTCGTCTCGTGACTGGCTGAACAGCCCAGTTGTAGAGGTCCTCCCAGTTGGTCCGGCCCTCACCGCGAATAAACCAGGATTGTTGGACGGAAGGATCGGGCCCGGCGGGATTGACTCCCAGTTTGAGCAGTTCCTCCTCCACCTCCATAGAGATGCTGGTAAGACTGCGGCCGCCGCGAGTGTCTGCTAGCAGGCGATCGACCTCGGCTTGGGCGCCGGGAAGGTCATCATGCGCATCTCTCATGGCGTTATACAGGGGCGGGTTGTCAACCCGGAGGCGCTGGTTGGCGCTCACCGCCTCCGCGGACCGATCGCCGTCCAAGAATTGTGCGACCAGCTCGACATCGTCCGCCGAACCTGATCCCAGTTGCTGCACGATTAGCTCGCGGACCAAGTCTTGGTAGTGCCGTTTTTCCAGCCCAGCCGAGAGCTTGGCGGCATCTTGCCGACTGTCGGAGAACAACACCAAGCGTCGAGCTTGCTCGCCGTCGTCGATCAGTTCCCGGGTGAGAGCATCCACCAACACCTGAGCGATCTTCTCGTAACCGGTACCCATAGTGCGGATTGGGGAGCGGGTTCGGCTGCGGCTGAAGATCGGTCGCGCTCCTTGGCCGCTGGTGAACATCTCCCAGTCGGCGTGACACTGTGGACATTTGATTGGTAGCGGTGGAATCTCGGCTCGTCGATCCTGGGAGCGACCGACATGATCGACCTGGAAGGTCCAGCAGTTGTACTGCGGCGTCAGACTCAGCCGCCCACTGTTCGCCTCGAACATGGCCGGCTTGAACTCGAAGACATAGGCGCCGTTATCACGGGTCCAGCGCCGGTCGAGAATGCGTTCCTCGGGGACAGCCTTGGGCCATATGAGGGCGAAGTCCAGCGCGGATTCGGTGATCCGAGCCTGATCGGGCAGAGCGTCAAGTTGGCCGAGTTCGGCGACAAGGTAACGCTCCTGATCAGAGAAGCGGCCTCCCGGAGTAACTGCCGGGGCAACGAAACCGCCAAGATAGAGCTCCCCGCAGCTCTGGCAGTAGAGAAGGCGCAGGACCCGTGCCCCGCACTCGCAACGGTGGCGCGGCCGGCCGTAAAGCCGTCCGACAGATCGGTCGGGACTACTAAAGCGCGGGTCTACGGCCCCACAGGCGGCATCGCTACAGGCCCAGACACCTAAGATATTGCGAAACAACAGGTGTGATCTCAGGCGAGGCAGGTCTGCGTCGGGATGGGCGGACGCACAGTCGACAGCAGCGATCAGGCCCTTCATCGCATCGCTAACCGGCAAAGACCCCGGTGCGGTGTCTGGTGAGACTTCAGTGTTGAACAAGACTCGGTCGAGCGTCGATAACCCGATGGCGGTGCCACCTTCCGGTGCTTCGCGCTCACATACCGCGATGATCGCGTCCTTGGCACGCGTTTCCTCGATTAACGTGGCAGCCAGGGCCGGGCCGGCATTGGGATCAAAGGCTGAGAACTGCGCTGCGTGTGTTACTAGGTTGCGTGGTGGATCATTTGGCTGGACGGTTCGGCCTTCGAGAACCTCAAAGGAATCCGGGTTCGCCCCGAAGAACTCCGCCAGGTACTTCCGTGCCGAGGTCTGATCCCCCAGCGAGGCCGAGGTTGCCAGACAGCGCAGCTGAGCCGAGTCCGGAGTCAGGCCAATCCGGTGGAGAAAATTGCGAATCAAGTACGCCACCTCTGTTCCGGCGGTTCCCCGGTACATATGCAACTCGTCCACCACCAGATGGAAGATGTGCGTGTCGCTCTCGGCCAACCAAGCGCGTGTGTGTTCGATAAGTCCCTGGTCGATTGCCCGCAGCAGCGCGATGCTCAGCATCGAGTAGTTCGTGATGAGGATGTCGGGCGGGTAGGTCTGCATGTCCCATCGGCTGCGCATCTCGGCACCGTCGGTCCTCGGAATGAAGTACCGCCGCTCGTCGTCATCTCGGAGGCGGTCAGCTCGACCGGAGATGTCGGTCAGGTAGCGCCTCAATCGGGTACGGGCGCCCGCGTTCGCTGAATCACCGGCGACTGGGGTCGCTCCGGTGTACCGACCAAAGTAGAAGCGGTGGCCTCCGCGATTGCTGTCGAGCCATCGACGTGCCTCTGGCGAGTCCAGCGCCCGCCTGAGACGTACCAACTGATCCTCGACGAGCGCGTTCATCGGATAGAGCACCAACGCTCGAATAGCGGCAGCCCGTCCCGATTCGTTGCCCCGCTGCGGCGTCCAACCACTGCCGACGTCCCACCAGCGTGATCCCGCAGGAGACGTACCAGTCCAAGCCGCCGACTCGGAGATAAGCGAGGAGACAACGGGGAGGAGGAACGATTCCGTCTTGCCGGAGCCCGTACCAGCGGTCACCGCCACGTTCCTGCCGGCCAGGGAGAGCTGTAAAGCGTCCCGCTGATGAGTGAAGATGTCCTTGTGGGCGATGAGGCCACAACGAGCGAACGCCGCCAGGTCGGCTGAGATCCCCAACTTGCCGACTGCCGCTTCAAATCCCAATCCAGTGAGCTTCGTAGTCGTTGATCGACTCGACCCACGGTTCCCGCCAAACCCCATCGTCATGATCGAAGGCTCGTGCCGCTCACTCTCGACCTCAGGCACCGCCAGTCGATAGGGCGTGCCGTAGTATCGGAAAACGTTCTCCCTCAGACGGTCGAACGCGCTGATCGGGTTAGCCACGGCTGCTCCTGACTGACGATGTGACAAGTTCAGCAGATGGATCGGTGATGACCGACATGCGCAGCCCTAGGCGCTCGGCCAAGGTGGTTGCCACTACACGTGAGACGTTGCGGTAGAGGCGTTTTCCACGCTCGCGTGTAGGAAGCAAGCCACTACCGGCCACCAGTGCCCGGTCGACCAGTTGGGGTAGAGCCAACCACGATGGGACCTCAAGCAGGCTGGGCTTAGCCCAATCGGCCGAAGGCCGCGACCAACACAACAGGTCCGATCGATTACTCAGCACCAGCAGCTGGCCGGTGGCCTGGTCAACCTTGTACCACTGGTCATCTCGTTTCAGACGGAAGATGCTTCGGCCATACAGGTCAGTCCGATAGAGACCAGGTTGATCTCGGTCGACGGTCGGCACCCACCGATATGAGTGCGGGTCAAAATGTTCGAGCGTGTCTTCGATCGGCACCGGGGAAGCACGCTCAAGTTCACTTGGATCGATCAGCTGGACACGCTGAGCGAGAGCCGCGGAAGGATCGAACAGGAGCGGAATCCCGAGCCGATCGGCAAGCGCCTGACTCGATTCGACGCTGGCGCACTTCGCGAACAGAGCCGTTGGGGCGTTGCCTTGCGGGACCTCAAATGGGTAGACGTCCTGCGCATCGGCTGCCTCTTGGAAGCGTTCGAGCATCCGCCGCGGGCGAGCACCGACTAGATACGCGCAAAGCCCGCACCCCCGGGCCATCACGAGCTTGGGATCAGCCACGCTCCAGCGTTCAGTTGACCAGGAAAGGTCGAGGTGTCCAAGATCGCTGAGCGGAGCCGCGAGATACCAGGGACGATCTCCGGTGTCGTGAACACGAGCCAAGTATGCGGCGGTGTCACGCAGCTGACCCCATGGGCCAGAGCCAGTTTCGCTGGCCCACATCAGGAGATCGTCGCCGGCAGTCATGGCAAGGCCTTCGCCGCTTGTTGATAGTAGTCCCAGAGGGACGGGATCTGCGTTCTCCCCAAGTGGGTCGAGCTTCGCCCGCAGCAACAGGTTCGCCCATGTCCCTCCGGGTGGCACTGCTAGCGGGGGCTCGCTACCAACTTGGGTCGCCAGGTATCCAGAACTAATGCCCAGTGTCCGGCTCAAGCGCCAGACCGGCTTGAAAGCTGGCCAGGCGTCGACGGTTGTCCAACTCAGCCCGCCGTCACCGAGCAGGTCGGACAACCACTGGGGCGTGTGAAGGAGTTCGACATCGCCCGGCGAAGGCCCGAGCAACACACAGGGCTGGCCATCTTCTGGCGCTGGCTCGGTCAAGGGTCTGGCCGAATGAGCGGTCGCGAACATGCCGCTCACGCCTGCTGTCTCGACCGTACCAACGCCTTCACCGGCCGTTTCCACGATGCCGTCGACGAGGTCGAAATCTATGCGGGCCGGCCCGTATCTGATCTCGTAGTGGCCAGCACGGAGCTGGAGAGCACCGAGCGGGAACTCAATCCCGGTAGCCACGAACGTGTGTGGGAGATTGCGATCGTCCTTGTCGAGAAGGAACGTTCGCTCCTCGATGCCCTCTGGCAGGGCCAGAAAGGGTGCGCCACCAACGAGGTAGGCGTGATGGAGATGCGGAAGCTTGAGCCCTCCCACAAGTCGCAGACGTGCACCGCCGCCGCTGCGAAGCAAGGCCGCCAACTGAGCTGGCGGTTGAGCCGTGGGTCGCCGGTCAAGTCGAAAGCCACGGAGCAGGAACCATCCGCCCGGTAAGTGCGGTGTCGCGGCGGCGTCAAGAGCTGCATCGGGGCATTCTTTGGCACAGAAGGTCAAGACCTCGCTACGAATGTCGCTATGTGCGAGGAGATGGTGTAGTACACCGAACTCCAGGTGGTCGACATCGACCCATCCTCCAGCAGAGTCCTCGTGCCGGAGCGCGTAGATGGAGCGTGGCTCGAAACTCAGGGCCACCTGGTCACCCAGTAGCTCCAGGCCGTCGTGCAGGACGCTGGCCGTCGGTTCAATGGGCAGCGGCATTGGCCGGAACCAGCTGCCACCGCCCTGCAGCGGCAACGGTCCGGTTGGTCCCTCAACGAGGACGCTCAGCGGCATCCGGTCGTCGCGGCTCGCTAGCAGCGTCAGCTTCAACGGCCGAGTCTGCAGAAACAATCGGATCGACGATTCAGGATTTCCGGACGCTTCTTGGATGAGGTGCACGTCCCAGGAGCGGGCCAGCCGCGCCAACAGATCCAGGCTGTAGATTTCGAAAGACGGGTCCGTGGCCAGTCGCCCTAGACGGGCGGCCCCAGGCTGATGACGAGCTGCCCATAACGCCAAAGCGCGTCGTAGTTCAGTGGGCTCAGCATCGTCGTCTTCGGGGTCGACACCGATCGCTCGAAAGAAGCGGTACAGATGGCGGCGGTCGGCGACACGGAAGACAGCCTGCTGAAGTGGATGTGCGATGTTCTTGCTGTAGGCGTTGTGGTCGAGGGCTTCCTGACTCTGCAGGATGAGCACCCCATACTCACCACCTCGATGCTCGCTAAGCCACCTCTCCAGTTGGCGCCAGAGATCGGGCACCCACTCTGCAAAGTCCCCTGGTATCCCCGGCCGGTCATCGAGAGGATCAAGCTGCTGGCGGAAGCGTCGATAAAAGTTATGGGATGCGACCTCGCCTTGGCGTTGCATCAGCGAGGCCGCCAGCACGGTGAGGGCCAACAAGGGCAACGACGGTGGCGGGCCGATCATCCCCTCGCTCTCCCACTCCTTCGCTAGGGAGCCGATGAACTCGAAGCTATATCCAGGCATGACCAGTGGCTCGACTGCAGCACGGAGCGACTGCGTCGCGACCGTTTCCGGTACCCGAGTCATCGCTGCCAGTGTTGGTCCATCCGCGCAGAAGGTCACGACTTCGGCTTCCGCGCTACCGCCGAAGAAGAAGGTGGCCAACTCCCTCGTCCAGCGGTCGTACGACCAATCCGAGACCGGGCCGATGGTCATCCGGGCCGCCCCCGAGCTCCAGGGCCGAACCGCGAAGTTCCTTCCGGTCGCCGGGCCAGGCTTCTCGGGAACCCGCGCCACCGCGCCGGAGATTCCCAACTCACGCGAGTCTGACAGACAGGTGCCGCCGACAAAAGACCTGGTGAGAACCCATTCTGCCGATCACGTCCCTCACTGTCGAGCCCCAAGCCCCTGGTCACACCCCCAAGGCTACGATCAGGGTGTGACGGGAGGCTGGAACGAGTCTCGACAGCAAACTCCGGAGTTTCCAACTCCCAGCTTGGCAGCGCGCAACTGAGGGCACTACTCCTATTCCTCCAGCACGGCTGCCTAGAGTGTGCGTCGTGCCCTCGTCAACGGAGCCCTGGCTCGTTGCCAAGCTCGACTTCGACCCTTACAACTTCCGCCTACCCCCCGAGATCCAGGGTGCGCCCCCGGGCGACCTGTTCGTCTATTTCATCAAGAACTACGACCCGGAGGAGCTGGCGTGGTCCATCGCCGAGAACGGCTACTGGGAAGAAGAGCCACTTCTGACGATCGACAGCCCCACCGCTACGGACCGTAGATTGGTCATTGAAGGCAACCGCAGACTTGCTGCATTGAAGCTGCTCACCGATGACGAAGCGCGCCAGCTGACTGGACGAGTTGAGTTCTGGAACGAACTGGCTGCCGATCAATCTCTCGAATCAGTCCCGACACGCAACTATTCCGATCGCTCAGGACTGTTGGAGTACCTCGGCTTCAGACACGTATCCGGTCTGATGTCTTGGTCGGCCGATGCAAAAGCTCGCTTCATCTATTCGCTCGTTGAAGAGCATGATTATGACTTCGATCGCGCTGCAAAGGTCATCGGAAGTCGTCGAGACACGATTCGGCGGAACTTTGTTGCATGGGCCGCAATCGAGCAGGCACGCCGCGCAGGCATAGATACCGAGCCAGCCGTACTCCACTTCGGGGTCTACTACAGAGCGTTACAAAATCCCCGGGCGCGAACATTTCTGGACCTCGAAGGATGGATCGATGGTTCAGAACAGAGCAATGCCCCGCTTGGCGACGATGGAACTGAGCGATTCGGAGAGCTTCTGGGCTATGTGTTCGGCCCAACTAGGGTCATTAAAGAATCACGGGAACTCGACAAGTTGGCACTGGCACTGGAGGATCAGTCTTCACTTTCGATCCTGCGAACTGAGCGTGACCTTGATCTTGCACTACGTTCACGACCTGTCGATAGAGCTGGCATCATCGGCGAGCTCCGACTCGCCTACCGACATGCTGCCGCAGCTAACGCCGAGGCCTTTCATTTTGCAGGGGACGAGGATGTGATCAACGATGCACGACGGCTCGAAGAGATTGCAAAGCGCATCAGTACATCCCTCGCCATAGAGAGCTAACCCTGTTAGATGTTGGACTTTCCCGGAGCGTCTGTCTCACCTCATGTGCTTGCGGATTGGATCGAGACAACGGTTCTCTTTGGAGACAGTGGGAGTCTGTCCCGACCAGCTCTTCTCGATTACATAACCGAAGATTCTGGGCTCGAAGGTCTCGCAGAGTATGACGTGTCCTACGATCCTGACACCGAAGAAGACGTCCGGGCCACGGAACTAACCGAGGAGTACATCGAGCTTGAGGCGTTGGTTGACGATGCGATGCAGGAACTTACGACTCGTCGAACGGTAGTGGGCAGCTCCTATCCATTTATGCTGTCGCAGACTCTGGTCGAGCGCCGCGACCAGAACTGGTCGGATGCTCCCGTGTACGCCTTCCTCTGTGCGCTCAACGCTCGCTATGTCCATAGCTTGGTCGCGGATCTCCAAACCGCCTCGCGACTTTTCGAGCGACTGACGGTTCCGGCACTGGCTGCATACTGGGGAGGACGATCGACTCATTTTGGCTCTCCCCGTACAGGCGATAACCCTAGGCAGTTCGGGCAAGCTGTGAGCGAACTGGCAGTTCTTATGGGTGAGCGCTTGACCTGGGATATGGCTGTGTTGCCACGTCACACTGGCGATATGAGTGTCGATGTCGCAGCCTGGCGACCAGTAGATCATCGCCGAGGACAGACCGTCCTCTTGTGTCAATGCGCAATTGGTGGTGAGTGGGCAAATAAGGGCCTGGAGCTGGATGTCTGGAAGTCGATGATCTCGTTCGCCGTTGGACCCAGTCGCGCTCTAGCTTTCCCGTTCATCGCTGAGTCCCTCAGTGAGTTCAGTGTCTTTGACTGGGAAGTCCTCTGTGCTCGTGTCGGCGTCCCGTTTGACAGGCTGCGAATAGCACATCTACTGACTGACGCCTCGCTCGATCCCGAGTTGGTTAACGAGATCGTTTCGTGGACGGCGAACGTGGCTGAGGTATTCGCGTAGTTTCTATTAGTAAGCGGATTATCAGTTGCTGAGCCGCGCACGAACCCTCAGCTCGTCCACGATGCCATGAGCCCGCTGGTGGAAGGCGTACCGTAGGGGACCCGGAGCGTAGCTCTGACGAGGACATTCGCAGAAGGGCGGAGGTGCGAGTACGGCAACCTTATCTGGTGTGACGGGGAGGCCCGCGCGAGGACCCCGGCCCCAAGTCCCAGTCTCGGGGCGGGATCGCCACTGCAGGATCTCTATCCGCCGCTGACATTGCTCCCCCGCCCCATTGCCAGCCGCCCTCCGTCGGACGAAGACGACACTCCAGTGGTCAACCAGAGCCAGCGCTGGGACACGCTAACGAGGACCGAAGCGTTGAAGGAGCGCGGCTACCCGCCCGAAATAGTCAACGGGAACGGCAGCGCGGTGGCCCCACCGCAGCCCGCGGAAGTGGCCGTACCGGCGGAGAGCAGTGACGGGGAGGACCGGCGCTGTAGCGAGTGCGGCCGGCCCATCCCACTCGAGTTCCACACCAACCGAAAGACGTGCTCGACGGCGCGCTCGGACCACCGGGAGGCGCGCGAGTCGGGGAGCCGCAGCAGGGAGCGTGGACGGAATGCTCCTAACCCCAGATCTGGGGTTAGGAACCTGGCCGCACCGCAGCCAGACCGTGAAGCGCGCAACCTCAGCAGCCTCCTGGAGAGCCTGGCCGGTCACCTGGGCCCGGGCTGGCAGGCCCAAGTAGAGCTGAGCGAGGTCATCCTTTCTTGGCGGCCAGCACCCCTCAGAAACCGCTCGACGGCGGGGGTTTCGCGCACCCTCGCTGTCCAGTGGCCAAGGTGTCAGGGGGCCAAAAAGGTAAGGAAAAGCCTGTATGACCTGCACGCAATCGCTACGCGCGTAGCAATTGGCGCCCCTGCCCCCTTCCTGGCGCTGTCCTCGGCTAGCCGCTGCAGCCAGGCACGGCCGCGCAGTTGTCCGGCTTGTTGCCTTTGATTTGGCTGCCGCCGGTCAGCGTCACCGAGCCGTAGGCGTTGAAGATCCCGCCGCCGCCTTCGACAGAGGAGTTGCCGTTGATTTGGCTGCCGCCGGTCAGCGTCACCGAGCCGCCGTTGTTCCAGATGCCAGCTCCGAAGTCGGCGGTGTTGCCGTTGATGCGGGTGCCGCCGGCCAGTGTCACGGAGCCGCCTCCGTAGATGTAGATGCCGCCGCCTTCGGCGGCGACTTGGAAGTTGGGGAAGGAGCCGGTGCGCCGGTGATGGTGAACGAGCTGATCGTCACCGTGACGCCTGAATCGATGGTGAGCACGCTGCCGGCCTCGTCGCCGTCCAGGGTGGCCCCGCAGGTAATCGTCAGGTTCTTGGTGATTTCGGTGGTGCCGTCGCAGGTGCCGGTGGCCGAGAGCGTGTCCCCGGCCTTGGCGGCGTTCTCGGCGACTTGCAGGCTGGTGTAGCTCGCCTGGGTCTGCTGGTCGACGATCATGCAGGGGCGGTGGCGGCTTGGGCCGCCGGTGCCGCCAGGGATGCCCAGCCCGTCCCGCCCAGCACGGCCAAGCCGAACGCCGCAGAGACCGCGCCAAGCCGGAGATCTCATATGCCTCACCCCTCGTCGTAAGCCCAGCCCGACCATAGGCCGGG
The DNA here is from genome assembly GCA_963807395.1 of uncultured Acidimicrobiaceae bacterium. GTDB lineage: Bacteria > Actinomycetota > Acidimicrobiia > Acidimicrobiales > Palsa-688 > Fen-671. The sequence goes on along the minus strand of CAWEBW010000007.1, from coordinate 2,481,608 downwards.
TAAGTGGGCGTGTCGACGGCCGGCGCCGGCCCCCGACGCTAAACTTGCTTATGTGAGGACCCGGTACTTCAAGCTGGAAGGGTTCGACCCCTTGGCCCGTGTGGACGGGGTGGGCAGAGCCCGTCTCCTGGTCCCCGGCCAGGGGTGGTTGCCCAGCCCCGGCCTGGTCGGCCAGGAGTGGGGCTACGCCACTGTCGGCGCCTAAGTGCCGAAGCCCAAATGCTCCCAGTGCGGGCGCGTCGTCCATCCCGAGGACTCCTTCGCCGAGCTCACAATCCCGGCAAGTAAAGCAGACAACGCCCCTCACTTCGATACCCCCGAGCACACGTACATCGGTCACACGCGATGCATCGAGCGCCTCGCAGAAGGCCTGCACCGTCACGACCAAGTGCGAGTGCTCAACTGAAGCTCGGCGAGGCAGAGGCCGGCCTGCTCGTCCAATGCCTCTTCCCTAAACGCCCTTAGCCGGCAGGGTCGGGGCCGTGAACCGAACGCACGTAACGGTCACTGCTGAGCGGTAGCGTCTCGCCGAACGACGAGATCCTTAGGCGGTTGGACCATGCCATTTAGCTCGCCACCCGAGACCCAGACCTACGGCGCCTTGAGCGCCGCCCTGTCCCGGCACGGTTTCAAACGGGTGCGGCTCCGCCGGAGTGACTATGCGGCAGCCGGGATTGTGTCGTTTTCGTAGCGGGACCGGTGGTTTCGGTTGTGTTCGCGGGTGAGGTGGTGCTGCCAGTAGGAGTTGAAGTCGCCGTTGGCTCGCACAGCTCTGAGCTTGAGCACGGCTTCGGCTCCTTGGACGCTCCATCGGGCTCCGGTGATGTCCATGCGGTCCTTGACGAGGTGCCGGCAGGCGCCTTCGATCACTCCCGTGGCGATTGGCCAGCCGGCAGCCAGGGCGGTCGGGTAGTCGAGGTAGGGCGCCTTGTTGGTCAGGTATCTGGCGGCCTCGTCGGCTTTGGTTCGCTTCGCTTTGGACAGGCGGCTGGTGGTGGCTCGTCTGCGGATGCCGGCGGCGACTTGGTTGGCTTGTCCTTGCAAGATAGCGACCGCTCGGTCATGAACCCATTTCTCAGCAGCGGGATCGCCCTCGGGAAAGAAGCACCAGGCCGCGCCCCATATGTATTCCAAGACGTGTACGACGTCGACCACGATGGTGATTGGGATCCCTCTGGCTGTGGCTTCGGCCTCGATGCGGTCGATCTGGTGGTTGTTCCCATCGACGAGGGCGACCCAGGTTCGGCGGTTGGTCGGATCGCGTCGCTGCGCCTCGTCGAAGACCCCGGCTATCACCTCGGCGGCGTCATCGACCACGCTCGCGGTGACCCATTTGTTCTTCGCCACCGGGGCGGGCGGAGCGGCCTCGGTGGCTTCGGCCGGTGCCATGATGTCTTCTGCACTGCGGGGAACCGGGGTGATGTCGTAGACGACTGCGACTTCGGCGAGCCGTTTTCTGGACCGCTTCTCACCTTTGGAAAGGCGGGCCTCCAGTTTGGGGTTGGCCGTCGCCGCTTTCTTGGCTGTGGCGGGGCGGAGGTGTTCGGGGCGCATGACGATCCCCTTCCCGTCGGCGGAGATCACCAGCGGGTCACCGTCTTCGAGGGGGCCGTGTTCGTGGGTGGCGTAGAAGTCCTCGACGTCAGCTGCGGCCCTGGAGGTGAGTTCCTCGACTTGGCGTTTGGGCACCGACACGCCGGTGTCCCGGCTGATCGCCTCCATGGCATCTTCGAACGAGCCGCGGGTTGACTCGATGGCGGCGAGCCCGCGGAGACCGTGGGAGTGGCGCTCTTGGGGAAGGTTCAGCACCGCGTCGGCAGGGTGCAGGTTCGCCGATCCCCGGTGCCTATAGGCGAGGCGCTCGACGCTCACCTCGCCGAATATGGTGGCCAAGCTACGGGTGTGCCCGGCTTCTACGCTGCCGTGACGGGCACCATCATGGTCGACCACTTCTGTTCGCTGCTCCCGCCGGGCTCGTAGGTCCAGATGGTCCTGGAGCAGGCGGAGCAGCAGTTGTCGGCCTCGCCGGTCTAGATCGTCTTCCAATTCGCCATGGGTGAGCGAGGCGGCGTCGCTGCTCTCCAACCAGCCGACGATTTCCTCGAAGCACGCCCGGGGCCCGCCGAACGCTTCTGCGTCGGGGGAAGTAGCGGTCCGGGATGTGCTCATCGGGAACGGCGGCGCTGGTCGAGGAGGGCACGAAGGGCGGACAGCCCGGCGTCGGCGCGGGCGTCCAGGTCGGCCCGGGCGGCGTTGTAGCGCTCCAGGGCGGCGCGTACCTCTTCCACTTCGTCCGCGGACAGGGTGACCGTCTTGGTCCGCCCCGCTTGCGGATAAGCCAAAGCAGGGGTCTCATGTGCCGGTCCGGTGACGCAGTGGCAGTTCGGTTTGCCGCAGCGGCGGCGCAACGTGAACAGCGTTCCGCGGATCATCAGCGGCTGTGGTCGGGATCGGCCAGTAGCGGCCATGACGACTCCTCCTATCTGTTAGTAGAGTACTAACAGATAGGAGAGCATGGGATCGCTGCTGGGTGGTGGATATTGCCCAGCTCACGGCCCATCCACGCCTCGACCGCGGTGGCGCGGCACGATGTAGCCGGAGGTGATGTCGTGGCCAAGTTGGGACGAAACCAGCCCTGCCCGTGCGGGAGCGGCCGCAAGGTAAAACGATGTTGCGGAACTCAAAGAGGGCCCTCGGTCGAAGACCTCGCCTGGCAGACCCTGCATGACCAGGCGCGCAAGTTCGCTGCCCTACTGCGCGGCTACGATGAGCCCGAGATCGACCAGCTTCTCGAACGGGTCATCGAGCTGCCGGTGCGACACCTGTCGCTACAAGTCCGCCTCCCCCGAATCTGGCCTCCAGAACTAGAACGGCTACGAGCCGGCGTTGGCGACGACGACATCGTCGACGCGGTCCAAGACGCCACAGCAACCATCGACGGGCCAAACCTGCGCCTCACGCTGGCCAGCGAAGCCGCCCAACTCTGCCGGAACGACCAAATCGACATCGAATCACTCGCTGTCACAGTGGTCGATCTGGCCCGACCCACCTCTCTTTTCGTCGCAGCATCACTCATCGCCGCCACCGCCGTCAGCCTCGGGCGATGTCCGACCCCCACCGGCTTGCTCGTCGCTGCAAGCTGAACTGAACCAATTCAACCGCCACAAACCACGCCTGCCCGCACGTCACTCCAAAAGAGCCGCACCCGTTTCAAACTGTCCCAGCAGATGCGTGCCCTGGACGCGCTGAGGGCGGCCGCCGCTCGCCATAGCCCGATCGTGATCGATCCCGGGCGCGATGATGTCGAAACCGCCGCCCTGTTCAGGCGGTTCAACTCCTTCGACGGGAACCACCCCTGGCTGGAGCCCGGGGACTGGAGTTATGCCTGGCGCTCGCATTTCGACTTCGTAGTCCAGGCGCCCCTGCACGCGGAGCAGTCTCTTGAACCCTTGTTCGTCGTGGAGTTTGATGGCAACGACCACCGGCGCCCGCAGCGCCGCCAGAGAGACCTGGCCAAGAACCGGCTCTGTGCCGCCGCTGGCCTGCCTCTTATGCGAGTTGACGGGACCGATCTGCTCCACCGAGAGCACGTCCAGGTCGTCCAGTGGCTCGCCGAGCTGTGGGCTGCGTATGAGGCAGAGATGCCGACAATGGTCGCCGAACGGGACGTCGCGGTCGAGTACGCCAAGGCCCACCAAGAAGATGTCCCGCTCTCTGAGGCCTTAGAGGACCCTGGCCTCGACGTCGACTTTGTGTTCGGATTGGAGCACCCCTTCCCCGCCATCCGGGCTGCGGCCGAGCGGTTGTTGGCCCGCTACGGTTTCAGGGCACCCATGGTCCGGGGTCTTGAAGGCACGGAGGGACGATGGCGGGCAGTCGGGTGGCAACAGCCTCTCCCCTCGCTACGAGGAACACTCAAAGAGACCTGGACTATGAAGCTCTGGCTGGAAGGCCCCGCGGGCCGCAAGGCCGAGATCCCAGCCGTGGCTGTGGTGGTTCAGGGCTACCCCTTGCACGACGGTCCCGTGAAGTCCTGGGTGTCTTCTGATCCCGAGTGGTGGCGGCTGGAGTACCTTCCGGCGGGACCGTTCCTGGGTGCCTCCGACTACCTCGGAGCGGCTCTCTGCACCCACCAGGCGCTCATAAAAACAGAGCACTGGCTAAAACGCAATATCGCCTGAGGCGCCCTCGGCCGTCTACCTCCTGTTGTGAGCGACCTTCATCTCCTCTACGTCGTCACTACCTATGAGTCCGACGGCAGTCCGGCTGAGGTGCTCGAAGCAAACTGTCACCCAGACCAGCCAGGAGGACCGCTGGGCTGGCCCAGACGACGGCTGTTGTGTCGCCTTGGCTCTGGAGCAGGAAATTGACACCGAACATGTGTGGAGTGGCCGAGGTCGATCTGTACAGACCGCGGTGACAGTCAAGGTCCTCTCGGGTAGCGATATTCGCCAAGCGTGGGCTGCACTTGCTTCCGAGTCCGCAGGGTTGGGTTCCCCACTCCACCCCTCGCGTTCCACAGCTGCACCATGACCTCCGTGGTTGTCTTGGGCGATCAGTGGGGAGGGATGACCTCCGCGGGCACCGTGGGCTGAGTCTTCCCACTCCTGATGGACACCCAGCTCACAGCGGATGGCCCCGAAGGCCGGTGAGCCGACATGGGAGTTTGTCGGCGATGAAGTCGAGGTGTGCCCACCCTTCCAGGAGACCTCGCACGACGATGTGGCGCCGGGCGAGGAGTACCGAGTGCGAAGACACTGGACGGAGGCCTCGAAGCTGCCGTGGCGGCCAGGTGCAGCCGCCACACGGTCGATTCAGGCACCTGGTTGACGAAGGCGTCCGGTGGGTGCAGCGAAGCAACCCCACTGTGGACGATCTCGCCATAGCTGGCGGCGGGGTCTAGGTGAGTGAGCAGCAACGGCCTGATTTGAGGTGCGGTTCCGCGCCTTGTGGCGGAACTCTTGCACCGTCCCGGTCGCCGCGATTGTCGGCTCGAGCGCGTGAGTGAGTGGCTGAAGGGGCTTGATAGCTGTTCCCCGGGCCTCTGGTGGGCCGGGCGCCCTTCAGGGGTGCTTACGTGGCGGCGAGAGAGGCTCCTTGGAGCACGCCGAGCACAGCCAAGCGCTTGAAGTTAGCGACGGTGGCAGCAAGGTAAGCCTGCAGGCGGGTTTTACGTCGTCCCCGGTAACGGGCTTTGCGCATACCAAGGTCCTGGAGGTGGTCGATCTTGCGCTCAACCTTCGCCCGCCGGCGCAACAATGCCTTCGTGGCCGGCTCGGCCTGGGCGGCCCGGGCTGCCTCGGTGCGGCCGTGGTGGCGGCCCACCATGATGGTACGCCCGCCTTTACCGGCGGTGCAGCGCTCTCGCAGAGGGCAAATTTCAGCGGTGCGGGCGTCGAAATAGAACATGGTGGCCGGGCGGCCCTTGTGGTCCCTGGCCCGCCGGGCGTCAGAAGTAGCCTGGCCTGCCGGGCAGGTGACCGTCCCGGCCCCCAGGTCAATATTGAACTCGGTCTTGGGGAACCGCCCCGAGTTGGTGACGGGGGGCACCTTGGCCACCAGGTCGGTGCCCCCGGCCTCGACTGCTTCTCGCACGTCGCCGTCGGAATAAGCCATGTCGGCCAGCAAAGTGGCCACTTCGATGCCCTCGGTCCCGGTGACCTTGGACAAAAGTGGGGCTGCTCCCTCCCCGTCGCCGGCGTTGCCCGCCCGCACCTCGACGCCGAGCACCATCTCGGAGGCCTCGTCGACGATGACGTCGAGCTTGTGGCCGTCAAAACGCCGGGACGCAGATTTGCGACCGTGGCGCATCTCGGGGTCAGAGTGCGAGACCACCCGGTCGGGGGCCACCCCGTCCCGGACAACGGGGCCGTCGTCACCGCTCTCTACGTCTTGGAGCACCACCTGGGACAAAAGGCTGGCCGCCTCGGCCACCTCGGGGTCGGCCATGAGCTGTTCACCGGCGGCCGCACAGCCCAGCACGCTGGCCGCCAGCTCGACCAGCTCGCCCAGGTGCTCTTTCCGTGCCGCCGGGTCTTGCCAGTCGATATCGGGCTTGGCTGCCGCCAGCTTGGCCACTTTGGCGGAAAGGCCGGCATCGAGGTCCTCACCCAGGGCCCGGGCCAACCGTCCCATCAGCTTGCGCACCAGCTCGTACGTGCTGGCCACCGCCCCCGCCCCGTGCACCGGCGACGAGTCGATGACCGCGGTCAAGGGCTGTTTGAAGATGCCTGTTTCCACCGCCCGTTCCAACGTTTTTTGGAACAAGGCGCTATCGGCGTCATGGGCCACCATCCGGGCCCGCATCAGGCTGAACGTCGTCGCACCGATGCCCTCGAACCAGTCGTCCACCCCCATGGCCGCTTTCCAGTCCGAGTCCACTCTTGTCCGCCGGGAGGTCTCGGTGTCTGAGGTCCGGTCATGGGTGGCGCACAGCATGGCCCGCACCATGACCGAGGGCGGGACCGAAGGGCGGCCTTTGCCCTCGGCGTACAGGTGGGCGAAGTCCTCGTCGGAGACCAGTTCGTGGCCGTGGTCAGCCAAGCGCTCGTAGAACGAGCCCTTAGTCACCAAGTGCCGCCTCATATGGCGAGTTTCCAACAATGAGCCTTGGGGGTCAACCCGTCCGAGCATGTCACCAGTAGATCCGCTGACGCAGCTCAGGTGGTGGATCCCCCGGCCGGAAGCCGAACTTTATGCTCGCTCACCTAGGCCGGAGGAGAAGTCGCGCTCGAAGTCTCCGGAGAGTCCAGAGTCCGTCCCCTTCGACACGAAGACATTGTCCCCTACGTGGTGGGCCGCCTGAGACTCTGGGGACCCACTTGTCGGTTTGTCCACGTTCCTTACCGGCGTTCCCGGACTTCTCGCGCATAACCTGAGCCGCTGCTTGGTCCGCTGGCGGCGTGCTGTGGCCAGGGCTCAGCTCCCGAGATGCGTGCTTTGCGTTTCGAGTGCCATCGAAGCGTTCATCCGGTCGCTCACCGACCCGTTCATCGGCCCGCTCGCCTTCGTCGGCCGGGCGGGTGTCGTGCGCACGCAAGCTGCGCAGCTCCCTGTTCGAGATGCCGAGCAGCTCGGACACCTCGTCAGGCTGCAGGCCGGAGCCGAGAAGGTCCTTTACCGCCTCGGCCTGGGCGCGCTGAGCTTCGGCTTGGGCGCGCTCCCAGGCGGCTTTGGTCTCGGCAAGTCGGGCCACGGCCCCGGAGAACAAACGCGCCGCGGCAGTACGGGTCGCCAGGCGCTCCTTCGTGGCCGCCGCCTCCTGGGCAGCGAGCTCCCGGAGTCGTCGTATGGTCGGGTCGTCGCCAACGCGTGCTACGGGTTGGAGCGTAGAGCGGATTAGCCATAATTAGCTCTTCTCAACGATCTGTCCGATGACGAGCAGAGTAGCCGACATTATCCGGATATTTCAAGCACTAGCTGGTATTAGCTTTTGTGGGAGCAAGATATGCAATCAGGTAACCTGATTGCTGCCGGTCCTTGCTTCGGACCGGCGGGAGGCGCATTCTTTTGCTATGCGTGATGAGGCAGATCGTGGAGGCGTGAACCCGCTTCCCAAGGCTGGCACAGCGCCTCGGGAGGCGCCGGAGGGGGGTAGCGGAGCCCCGCTCCGCAGGGACGAGGAAAAGGCACCGGGCCTGTGGCGAGCGGGGATTTGCTACGGCGCGGCCTGGGGGACGGCTCCGCCGCCGCGCTGGTGGGCGCCGACGCATCGTGAAGGTGCTGTTGTCCCCCGAAGAGGAGGCCTGGGTCGTCCCGAAGGCTGCGGCCGAGGGGCTCTCCGTGCAGAGGTTCCTGGTCGAGTCGGCGCTGCCCGAAGGACGGCCTTCGCTCCTCGCCCGCCGAACGCTGTACCGCGAGTTCTTTGCCGCCAGGAGGGACCTGCACGGGGCCTGCACGAACCTGAACCAGCTCGCGCACCTAGGCAACCAACGGCGGGAGGTCCCCACGGGCGTCGGGGGTTCGGCTGCCGAGGTGGAGGCCGCCATGGTGCGGTTGGTGGAGCTCGCCCGGCTCCTGGTGGCGCACCCGAAGTAGCTACCCCGGGAGACACAGAGGGGTGATCGCCAAGGTCACGCGGGGAGACCAGCCCAGGGAGGCTGTGGGTTACCTTTTCTCGCCTGGGAGGCACAACGAGCACGAGGACCCTCACGTCGTCGCCGCGGCCGCCGCCCTCGGCGTCAGCGACGGCTTGCGCCCGTCGCAGAGCCGAACTGAAAGAGCTCGAGGCGGCCATGGAGGCCCCGGGCGCGCTCTACGGCACCGAGGTGCCAGGGGGTCGGTGCTGGCACCTGGCGCTGTCGACCAAAGGCGGGGTGGACCGGGACCTGACCGACGCGGAGTGGGCTGCGGTGGCCCGGGAGGCCGTGCGCCGGCTCGGCTTCGACGCCGGTCGACGGCCAGGCCCCGTGCCGTTGGGTGGCGGTCCGTCACGGGCGCTCCGAGGCCGGGAACGACCACGTGCACCTGGTCGTGAACCTGGTGCGCGAGGACGGGAAGGTCGCCTCCACCCGCAACGACTTCAAGCGCCTCTCGGCCCTGTGCGCCGACATGGAGCGCCGCTACGGGCTCAGTGCCGTCGAGGGGCGGGCCAACAAAGCGGCGATGCCCGGGCTCACCCGGGCCGAAGTGGAGAAGGCGCGCCGCACCGGACGGGCAGAAGCGGAACGGGCCGAGCTGGCCCGGGTGGTGCGCGCTGCGGCTACGGTCGCCGGCAGCGAAGCCGAGTTCGTGCGGTTCCTCCGGGACGCCGGGCTGGCGGCCAGGCCCCGTTACGACCGCGTCGGCGGGCATCGTGTGGTCGGCTACGCGGTGGCCGAGGAGCCCTCCGACGGCGGGGTGGCGGTCTTCTTCGGTGGCGGGAAGCTGGCCAGGGACCTCTCGCTCCCGGCCCTACGGGACCGCTGGCACGCCGGCGAGGCCGAGAGCCAGGAGGCCGCCGCCGAGTGGGCTGGCGGAGCCCCGGCGACAGGCGTACACGAAGCCCCTCGGGCCAGCAGGCACCTCACCTACCGCTGGGCCGAGGCCTCAGAGCGTTGGGGCAAGTCGGCGCTCCGGCGAAGAGCACCGGGTGTCAACCCAGCGGTCCCCGGCCCGGTGGAGAGAAGCGACGGAAGGCCTGGGCGAAGTGGTGCGCGAGCTGGGCGCCGTCCCCGCCGAGGACGTGACCACCTGGCGAGCGGTGGCCTCCGACGCGGCGGGGGCGCTGGCTGTCTTATCGGGGCGCTTGGAGCGCGTTCCCGGGCCACTGGCCCACGCCTCGGGCCTGCTCGCCCGATCGGCCCAAGGGCCTCGGCAAAGGCCAGCGAAAGCTCGCTGCGTCCCGCGCGGCACCATCAAGTCGGTGGCCGCCCTCATGGCCCAAGCGGACCTCGACGAGGACACGCCGGCCGCCTGGAGGCTTCTCTTGGCCGAGATGCTCCGGCTGGCCCAGGCGGTCCACGATGCCCACTTAGCGCGCTCGGAATCTCGAGCAGGCTGGCCGCCTCGCCGACGAGGCACGGAAGGCCCTGGACAACGTGAGGGCGCGCCTCGGCTCGCTGGAAGCGCTCCGGAGCCGAGCTCCTCGCGGTAGTCGAGCCTGCCCAAGAGGAAGCCGGACGCGGACCGGAGGAGGCTGCGAGGCGTCAGCGCCGACGGGTGGGCAAAGGTGCGCTGCGGCCAGAGCAGTTCGCTCGGACGACAACGGGGCGGGCACCGCCGAAACGGTCCTCGGAAGTGGGGAGGTGAGCGTGGCAGAAGCGGTGCTGGGACGAACGCTCCGTGCCTCCCCGCTGGCGCCCTCGGTTGGCGCAGCCTGACAATGAGAGACGGAGGCGTGGCTTTTTGGCGCCGCGTGACATTATTGCGACTGAGAGCAGGGTCGAAAGTCCACGCCTTATCGTTGATATGCACGCCGTGGGGTTCCTGGATTCGACCCGCTTGGTGTACGCGTCATTCTCCAATAGATCTAGGCGGACGCATTCGGCCCAATCGTGCTTGACCTCTGTCGTCACCGCCCCGTCCGCGGACCGTCTTGGTGCGTCTCGGCCTCGAGGAGCTCGGAGCGAAGCACTCGGATCTCGTCAATGAGCTCGCGGATCACTCTTGCCCGCATCGTCTTCTCGCCCCCGAACCCTTCACCGTTGTAAAGCAAAGCGAGCCTCTCCTCGGTCAGCCCGCTTGCGTGCGTCATGACTAGAACATACGTTCGTAGCGGCCATGCGTCAAGCCCTCGGTTGTCGTAGGCCGCCAGTCATGGGCGAGGTGCCGGGCAGGTAGCGTCTGTCTTGGCCCAAGGCACTCTCGCGCACCGGGCAGGCGGCTCAGCACAGGGTCTGCCCGCATCCGTCTGATATCGGGCACGAAGCGCGTGGTCGACTGGGGCCAGGATCGGCGACACTGGTGGGCGACATGACCGCTCCCTTCCGGCCCATGCTGCCCACCGCAGTACCCGCGCCTCCAGCGGCGGAGGGCTGGGTGCACGAGAGCAAGCTGGACGGGTACCGCTGCCTCGCCCAGGTGAAGCCCTCTCGGGCCCGGCTGTGGTCTCGCGCCGGCACCGAATGGACCGACAGGCTCCCCGAGTTGGCCAGTCTCACCGCGCTCGGCAACGTCGTCCTGGACGGCGAAGTCGTCGTAGTGACGCCCGACGGACGGGCAGATTTTGAACTGCTGGGAGCCCGCATCCACGGGCCCCGTTACGACCCCCACTCTCAACCGGTCACTTTCTACGTCTTCGACGTCCTCCAGTTCGGCGACCAAGACCTGCGCGACCAACCCTGGGCCGCCCGCCGCCAGGTCCTTGACGACCTAGATGTTGCGGCTCGGCTCAGGGGGAGCGGCCCGGCCCACCATTTGGGTCGCCGACGGCGCCGCTATGCACGAAGCGACCCGAGCCGTCCAAGCGGAAGGGACCGTCTCCAAACGGACGAGCTCGGCTTACCGGCCCGGGCGCTCCCGCCAGTGGCTCAAGGCCAAGCACAAAGTGGAGCAAAAGCTGCAGGTGGCCGGGTGGCGGCCGTCCACACCGGCCCGGCCCGGGGGCCTGATCCTGGCCGAGCACGGCGAACCCATCGGGGTGGGTGCCCTGGCGATGCCAGAGCGCCAGCGCGTCGCTCTTATCGACCTACTGCAACGGTACGGACGGCACCACCCCACCGGCGTCGTCACGATCCCAGAAGACCGTATCCAAGCCATTGTGCACTACACCGCCCGTACCCCCACCCACGGCCACCTGCGGGAAGCCTTCGTCGTTGCGGTCGAGCCCATCGGCTCAGACGGCATTGACGGTCCGCCCCCGAGAGACCCTCGTGTGTTCCAGCAAGGTAGCCCGGGGCCCGAGCGTTGAGGCTAAAAGCTGACCAGGGCACCGGCACAGGTACGAGATGAAGCACTAACTGTTGCTGTATGTTTGGGTTGCTTGGATAACTCTTCGCTAAGGCACACGGGCACGAAGAAGGCTAACGATGGCTAACCAAGTGCCGGCTCCTCCCTACACCCCCGGTTTCGGACGCCGCCCGCCGGTAGTGGCAGGCCGCGATGCCCTGGTAGACGACGTGGCCCGGGTGCTGGAGGTCGGCCCCGAGCACCCCCGCTTCTGCCGGGCGATCCTCGGCAGCCGGGGTACCGGCAAGACGGTCCTCTTGGACGTGATCGGCGAGGTCGCATCGAAGAAGCTGGGCTGGGCGGTGCTGCACGTGCAAGCGCTGCAAGAAGAGAGCCTGGTGGCGGTCCTGCTACAGCGCATACCCGAGGCCGTCCGGCCCTGGGGGCGTTTTGGCCGGGGTTCCCAGGACCTCCAGGCGCAGCTCAGCGTCGGGCGTGAGTCTCGGCCAGCGCGACCGTCGAGCGAGGCCATAACGTCGGCACCGGGAGCGCCGCCGCTGCCTTCGAGGACGCGCTGGGACGCGTCGGGAGCTTCGCCGCCCGTCACGGCACCGGGCTGCTGGTCACGGTCGACGAGGCCCAAATGGCACCCCAGGAGGACCTCTCGGCGCTCGCCCGCGCCCTCCAGACCGTGGTGGCCCGTCGGCTCCAACCCGTGGCCGTCGTCTTCAGCGGGCTCGAGACCTTCAGGGAGCGCCTGGCCGGCGCCGGGACCTACGCCAGCCGCCTCCCGGTCGAAGAGCTCGGCAACCTGGAGCCGAGCGCGGCGCGCCTGGCCCTGGTCGAGCCGGCGGCCCGCCGCCACGTGGCCTGGGAAGACGAGGCCCTCGGCCTGTTGGTGCGCCGCTCGGGCGGCCACCCCTACTACGTGCAGCTGTTCGGCTGGCACGCCTGGGAGGCGGCCCAGGGGGAAGCCACGATCACCCTCGCCCACGCCAAAGCCGGGTTGCGTTCGGCCCGGGCCGAGCTGGCGGGCCAGTACGAAGCCACCTGGGGCCGCCTGCGGCCCCAAGAGCGCGACTACCTGGCCGCCGTGGCCAGCCTGGCCGGCACCGGCGGCGCCGGGGTAGAAGAAGTGGCCAAGGTGCTCGGCAAAGAGCCGAAACAGTTGGCCGTGGCCCGCGACCGGCTCGTGCACAGGCACGGGCTCTTGGAAGTACCGGAGCGGGCCCAGGTCCGCTTTGTCGACGCCGAGATGGCCGAGTGGGTGGCGGAGCGCCCCGACGGCACTTCGTCGACCACGGCTGTGCAGAGGGGGCCGGCGCGCTCGGCCGGCCAGGGCCGTGGCCGGCCCAGCAGCTCGCCCTCTCAGGACGCGCAGCTGTCCGGGCGCCGCCGGCCGAGCGCCGAGCGGCCCCGGGGCCCCGGGCGCTGACGCCGCGGGCTCCTGGCCCGGGGCTCCGTGGGCAGTTCAGGCCGGCAGTCCTTCTCTCGCGGCGCACCGTGCGTCTTAAGAGCCGTGCCTTAAAGCTAATCAAAGCTAACTCTTGAAAATGCGTTATAACATGCGCTAACTCATCAGTACGACGGCAATGATCGAGAGGAGCTAATCATGGCTAACCCTCCGCACCTGTTCAGGGTCGACGGGCGCCTCGATGAGCTGGTGCTGCACATCCGCCCTTGGTCAGACGACGTCGTCGACAAGCTCGGTTTCGACCCCCGGTCGTCGTATGTCGAGGACTTCTGGCTCCCGATCCTTGGGCCCCTCGACGACGTGGTTGCTCCGCCGGCTGGCCGCCGGCTTCGAGTACAGCCCGGGCGGGTTCGACCTTGACCTGGCCGAGACGGCCCGGTCACTTGGGCTCGGGGACCGCAGCGGTCAGCACTCCCCCTTTGTCCGCTCCATAAACCGCACCGTGCAGTTCGGGCTGGCTCAGGTCTCCGCGCCCGAGGAGCTGTCTGTACGTCGACGGCTCCCGCCGCTCAACCGCGCCCAGTTGTTGCGGCTCTCGCCGGCCTTGCAGGCGCGCCACGCCGCTTGGCAAGCAGAGCAGCATGGTGATGCCGGGGGACGAACAGCAGCGGCGTACGGGCCAGCTGGCGCTCTCGGCTGTCCAGAGAGGGCCGGCGCGCTCTGCCGGCCAGGCCCGTGTCCGGCCCAGCAGCTCGCCCTCTCAGGACGCGCCGCTGTCTCATCGCCACCGGCCGAGCGTCGAGCCGCCCCGAGACCTCGGGCGCTGACTCAGCGGGCTACTGGCGTGTTACCGGGCAAATCCGTTGAAAGGAGCTAACCGTGGCTGCCCGCCCGTACCTCTTCAACCCCGACGAGCGCCTGGATGAGCTGCACTGGGTGCTCAGCTACCACGTCCACCACCTAGGCCGGATGGCCGACGAGATGGACAGGCTCAGCCTGCCCCAGGCGGCGCAAGGACTTCCGTCAGTCGGTAACCACCTGGGACAGGCTGCTCCAGGAAATCGAAGACGCCAGGGGCATAGCCGGCGCTAGCAAGGTCGCACGCGGCCCGGCCTTTTCCCGAGCGCCGCTCTCGCCGGCACCCGCCGCAGCGGTGCTCCACGTCGCCCGGCCGCGTCGTCAAGAACCCGGGCACTCCGTCTGAACCAGCACGCCCAAACCCAAAGAAGGAGGGACCAAGTAAATGTCACAGGAAACCCTTGCTTGGCTAAATACAAATGTGCTGGTCGGCTTTACCGACAAACGCGGTACCGCGTGGCACTACCGGGCCAGTGAACAGGGCTCAGAGCCCAACCACTACCCGGGCCCGGTCCCGGTCGAAGATGTGCGCCGCCGCCTGTTCCACTGGACGGCCCAAGAGGTCCCGTTGTTCCACTCGGTTCCTTGTGCGGGCAACATCTTCGGGGTCTCGGGTACTGACGAAAATGGCCAGGCCTACCAGCTCCGGCCCGTCCCCGAGACCAAGGCCATCCGCCGCAGCGACACCAATGAGGTCCTTGGCATTTTCAAGGAGGGGTACCAGCCTCACCAACCGGGCGCCTGGCTACTTGGCAACGTGGCCAACCTGCTCAGCGACGAGCTGGGGGTCGGCTCCGCCGGCCTGCTCCGCGGTGGCGCACAGGCCTGGGTACAGGTTGAGGTGCCAGACAACGTCTCGACCCCCCAAGGTGTCACTTTCAGGCCCAACCTGCTCGCCGCCACCAGCTTCGACGGTTCGCTGAGCACCACCTATAGGCGGACAGCGACCATCGTCGTGTGCGACAACACGATGGCACAGGGCTTGGGGGAGCCCGGCCACGCTTACAAGGTCAAGCATTCCCGCTACTCGAACTTGAAAATAGAAGATGCCCGCCACGCGCTACAGCTGGTGGAGACGACAGGCGCGGAGTTCACTGAGACCATCGCCAAGTTGTGCGCCTGGCCGGTCAGCAACGGCCAGTGGTCGCGGCTACTGGACAAGGTTGTGCCTGTCCCGGCGGAAAAGGGACGGTCTCAAACCATGGCCACCAACAAACGCGACAGCTTGCAGCGCCTCTACCATTTCGACAACCGGGTCGCACCGTGGCAAGGGACGGCGTTCGGCGTCCTGCAGGCGTTCAACACCTACGCCCACCACGAATCGATCGTTAGGGGCGCAGAGCGGGCCGAGCGCAACATGGCCAACGCGGTGCTCGGGGTCACTGAGGCCAGTGACGCCGAGATCCTGGCCGAGCTGGCCCAGATCGAAGGCCCGAGCACAGTGTCGACCGGGCCGTTGTGCGTGGCCCGGCGCAGTCCGCAGGCCGGCCGTCGCCAGCACTCGGGCCGGAGGTGCTCCACGTCGCCGGGCAGCGCCGCCAGGTCGGCCACGATCCCGGGCGCACTTTCTGAACCAGCACAATCCAAAAAAACCAACGGAGGAAAGGACCAAAATGAACAGCACTGTTATTACCGGAAACCTCGTGCGCGACCCCGAACTGCGCGCTACGGCCTCAGGCAGCGCCGTAGCGAACTTCTCGGTGGCCGACAACCGCCGCTGGGCCGACCCGGCGACCGGCGAGCGCCGGGAAGCCACGACCTTCGTTGACGTCGTGGCCTGGGGGGACCTCGGCCGCCACGTGGCCGAGTCGCTCCGCCAGGGCGACCGGGTGACGGTCTCGGGGCGCCTGGAGCAGCGCAGCTGGCAGACCGACCAAGGAGAACGGCGGAGCAAGCTCGAGCTCACCGCGGCCGACGTGGCGGCGAGCTTGCGCTGGGCAACCGTCGCCGTCTTGAAGCCTGAGCACGGCGCAGAGCTCTCCCAAGACCAGGACTACGAGTACGACCTACTAGAGGACGGCACCGGCGAGGCTGTCCACCCCGAGGGCCGAGAAGTCCGGTCTGGCCGTCCCCCTTTGCGAGGGAGGACCGTGGTGCGGGGGACGGTGGCCCAGCCCGCCCAGCAGCCGACGTCTCCCCCGTCGCACCGGGCGGCGGCGCAGCCCACCAGTGACCTCGGCCGGTGAGCCAGTCGGGCTACGCCGGCGACCATCGGCGCGTCGGCGAGTTTTCTTTTCGTCTGATCGTCGTCGGCAGCCATCGGGCGCTCCTCGCGGAGGGAGAACGTCTCGCCCGGCAGGTTGCCGAGCGCCGGCGTCGGCGCCTGGTGGTCGCCACCGCCAACCGCCTGGCAATCTGCCCGGACCTCAGCCGGTAAAAGGGGGGTTTGGATGATCGAAGAGCACACCGACCCCACAGCGGAAGCCCACGCGCAGGCGTCGAACCTGGTGCGAACGCTCCTCACCGCGCTGGCCACGGTGGCCGACAGGCGCGCCCAACGCCGCCAAGCCGACCAAGAGAGCCAGCGGCACCAGAGCGAAGCCGAACTGCGGGAGCTGGAAAAGCGCATAGAGGCCGAGCGTGAGTCTGCCTATCTCGTGTACCGGCGCGTCTACGACGAAAGCTGGTGGGCGTCACCGAGCCCGAGGAAGGTCGCCGACGCCGTAGTAGCCGCCGGTACCTGGGCGGGGGACGACTCCCGAGCACGTCACGCCTGGGCGGAACTTTCCGAGCAATTGCAGGCCCGTTACGGCATCGACCTCGACGTGTTGGCCTGCCAACAGGCGGGTACGGGTCCCCCGGCCGAGCATGTTGCTTCGGGCGTCCGTGAGCAAGTCGAGCAAGCCCAACAGGGCGGTCTCCAGGCCGAGCAGCCCGGTGCCGGCACCCGGTCCGGGAGCACCATAGGGCAAGCTGCGCCTTCGGCCACGCGGTGGGAGGCCGAGGTCGTAGAGGTCGCCGGCGCCGAGCTCGGCGCCCAGATCATCGCCGCCGAGGCTTGGTACCACCTCCAGGACCGCCTCGACAAGTACCAGGCAGCAGGCGAGGACCCCTTGGGGCACTTGTCCGAAGCCCTTGCCGAGGGCGGGCTCGCCACTGCCAACGACAAGTCTCGTGTCCTCATCAGCCGTATGAACCACCCCGGCCGCTACCGCGACCGGCCGGGCCACCCCCCTGGGAAGCACGCCCGGCCGCCCGACGCTGAGCACCTCGCGCAGCGCCGGCGGGCCGACCGGGAACGCCGTCAAGACGGCCTGGAACCCGGTGGCGAAAGCTAACACGAGCCCTACGGCGCCCGCCTTAGGCACCGACCGAGGCGAGGACGTGACGAGCGGGGGCCGCCATCCTTGTCAGTTCTCGCCTGAGGTGCTGGAAGTCCTGGCCGGGATCATCCGGCCCGGCGAGCACGTCCATGACCCCTTCGCCGGGCCTGGTCTCCGTCTCGGTCGCCTCTGTGACCCACTCGGCACCATCTTTACCGGTAGTGATATCGAAGCATGGCCAGGTCGTGACCGACGTGTCGTTGTAGCAGACGCCCGCGACCCGCTGAGCTATCCGTGTAAGCCGTTCACGATCGTCACGTCTCCGGTGTACGCAAACAAGCGCTGCGCCGATTACCCGAACGGCCCCACCTCGCGGACCAAGGTCAAAGGCCGGCGGGACTGCGCGATCGCGCTCGGCCGAGCGCTCCACCCTTTGAACCTGGCCCGCTGTACAGGGCGGCCTCGGCGAGCGCAGCTGTACTGGGAGGGTCACGCGGAGGCGGTGAAGTACTGGGGTGAGCGTGTGGTGCTCAATGTCGACGAGCCCATCTCTGAGCGATGGCAAAGCCTGCTCATCGAGCACGGGTACCGGGTCGCAGACGCGGTGCCGGTCCGTACGCGCCGGTACCGTGGGCTCGCCAACGCAGACAAGCGGGCCGACCACGAAGTTGTGATCGTTGCGGTTCGTGAGACCCTCACACTGCTAGGGGGTTAGGTGAGAAGAAGCGTTGTAGTTGCTAGGGAACGTAGCCTCGTCGCGTCTCAGGACGGCCTACTCTCGTCCCCTCTCACATGCACGCCGTG
This sequence comes from uncultured Acidimicrobiaceae bacterium, assembly GCA_963807395.1. Lineage (GTDB taxonomy): Bacteria > Actinomycetota > Acidimicrobiia > Acidimicrobiales > Palsa-688 > Fen-671. The sequence continues at coordinate 2,463,962 of CAWEBW010000007.1, read as the reverse complement.
CCGCAAGAAAGCCTTGCGGGACAAAAGGACTCGGAAGCCAGAAAGCCTTACGGCCGTTCCTATTGGAAGCCCGTTCACTCCGTGCTGATCGGCCGTGGCTCCCTTCGTGTTACCGCAACTCCTTCCGGGACCCGTATGGGACCGACGGCTTCCGCTGGCCCCATCGCCATGTGCTTATCTGGACCCATCCGAGCACGGATCGTGGTGACACATCGGCTAACGAGAAGGACTGGGTCGCCCCGAACGATTCGGAGCGCGGTTACCGTCGCGGCAACCAGTGCGTGGTCATGAACCCGATCGCCGGTTATGTAGGACCTGTCGCCCGATCGACTCCCGAGAAAGTGCGTCATTATGGGCGTTCTGGCGAGGTCGTCGTTATGTCGCGCTGTTCTGTACTAAAATACCTCCGAAAGATGGGCTGATTCGTCGACCGGGGGTTGCGCGATATCCGTCGTTATCTCCACTCCCTTTTTGGGGCGTCTCCTCGGTAAACGAGGAGGCGTTTTCCCCTCGGCGTTGACGCGTTATCTACACCGCTGTCATCGCCGAGCCGTTGTCAAGGCCGGCCGCAGGCCGCCCGTAGGGCTTGGCCTTGACGGCGGCGTTGCCAGGACTGCCGCGGCGCCACAATGGAGTAGGACCCCCGCACAGGGGTCCTGATTGCTCTTATCATGGTCGCGGCGAGGACATGTACACGCCGCAGAACACTTGCGTCTACAAGGGCTTTTACCTTCTCGACCGAAGATAACCGTCCCGGGCGGCTTCCTGGCGCGCGCCAGGCTGCGCTCGGCTGTGCCAGATGAGATGATCTGGATGCTGTGGCCGACATGAGCGTCATACTCCGCAAACCCGCCTTCATGGGCCAGTTTTGCGTAGTGTGAGTCCTGTGTTGGCCCTTAGCAGGAAAGGGGTTCCACGGATGACCTCCAGCACCACAGCGGAAGGCTCGAATGTCAGTATTCGTCCCTTCCAGATCGACATCCCGGAGGAGTCGCTACAGGAGCTCCGCCGCCGTGTGGCGACACCGCGCTGGCCCGACCGTGAGACCGTCGACGATCGCACCCAGGGCATACAGCTGGCAAGGGTGCAGCAGCTCGTCGGCTACTGGGCCACTGGTTACGACTGGCGCAACCTCGAGGCCAGGATGAAAGAGTTCCCCCAGTTCATCACGGAGATCAACGGGCTCGACATCCATTTCATCCATGTCCGCTCGCCTAATGCGAACGCGCTGCCGCTGATCATGACCCACGGCTGGCCGGGCTCGTTCCTCGAGTTCGTGAAGGTGATCGGGCCGCTTAGCGATCCCGAATCCCATGGAGCCGGGGCGGAGGACGCGTTCGATCTGGTCGTGCCGTCAATGCCCGGGTTCGGCTTCTCCGCCCGGCCGCAGGCGTCAGGCTGGAATCCCGAACGCATCGCCGGCGCGTGGGCTGAGCTGATGAGGCGGCTGGGCTATCGGCGCTATGTTTCCCAGGGCGGCGACTGGGGTGCGGTCGTCACCGACGTGTTGGGCCGCCAGGCCCCGGATGGTCTGGTTGGTATCCACGTCACCACGTTGCTGGGAGCGATCGAACGGCCACCAACGGCGAACACGCAAACGGCGATTCCGCCCGAGGTCGCCAAGGCGCTCAAGAACGGCGAACCGCCGCCGGCGGGGCTGTCAGCCGAGGAAACCATCGCCTATGAGGCATCAAAGAGCTTTGCCGCGAGCGGCTCAGGCTTTCGGGCGGTACAGGGCACCCGCCCGCAGACGATCGGCTACTCGCTAGCGGACTCGCCGGTCGGCTTGGCCGCCTGGTTCTACGAGAAGTTCACGGAGTGGACCGACACGGACGGCGAACCCGAGCGCGCCCTCACGAAAGACGAGATGCTCGATGACATCACGCTTTACTGGCTCACGAACACCGCGGCGTCCTCGGCCCGCATCTACTGGGAGGACACCGCCCACAAAGCCAAGGTCGGCGGCGCGGTCTCGATCCCTGCAGCCGTGAGCAGGTTCCCACGAGAGATCATCCCCCTACCGCGCAACTGGGCCGAGCGCGCCTACCCGAACCTCGTCTACTTCAACGAGCTCGACAGGGGCGGTCACTTCGCCGCCTGGGAACAACCGGAGCTTTTTGCGGGCGAGATGCGAGCGGCGTTCAGGTCGCTGCGCTAATCGGTGCACACCTGAAGCAGCCAGGACGCATCGAATAGTCAAGCCACCACCGCAGTGGACCAAGGAGAAGGACTCGACAGCATGAACGCATCAGGATCATGTTCGCAGGGCCGGCGCGGCCGAAAGCCGCCTGCGAGTCGGGCGCCGAACCTGAAGGGTGCAACCGTTCGATTCGGTAAGTTGGACAGGAATAGCCCCGATTATCCGAGCGCTGGCAGCCCGCGTGGGGGGCGAGGAGTGAGCAAAGTTCAAGCCGGCCACGCGCCCGACCGTGGCAAAGTGGCCGCATTCCGGGAACGAACGTAACGCTACGCGGCGACGCGGTACTGGTGGACCAGGCCGCCGAGCCGGTCGGCTCGGCGGACCCGGTCAAAGTTGGTGAACTTCCGCAGGGCCGAGTAGGCGATTGGGACCTCAAGGTCGGTCCCACGGTGCGGGCGCTCATTGTTGTAATGCTCGACGAACTCTCGTAGTACACGGTCGAGATGTCGCTCGCCCCGGATGAGCAGCCAGTCCAGGCACTCGGACCTGGCTGTCCGCACGAACCTCTCGGCGAACGCGTTCGCTCGGGGCGACCGCACGGGTGTGAGGATGACCCGGGCGCCGATCGACTTCATTACCTCGTCGAAGGGACCGACGAACTTGGCGTCACGGTCACGTACCCGGAACCGGACGGCTCGGCCCTGGTCCTCCAAGGTAATTAACAGGTTCCGGGCTTGTTGGGTGACCCAGGCCCCGATCGGGTTAGCGGTCACGCCGGCCAAGAACACCTTCCGGCGCTCGATGTCGATGAAGAACAGCATATAGATGCGGCGCAGCGTGACCGTGTCGACGTGGAAGAAGTCACAAGCCAGCGCGCCAGCGGCCGCACAAGTCGGCGAGGCCGAGTGGCTCTGAGTTGAACCACTCGGGCGACCCGCCAAGTGGGGGCATATGCGCACGCCCGAACACGGGTACCTAGCGAAGCGAGCGGAATCCGGCGCGAAGCTCCTCGGAGAACAGCTGCGGCTCCTGCCATGCCGCGAAGTGCCCGCCTCGATCCACTTCGTGGAAATACATCAGGTTGGGGTACGCGCGCTCCGCCCAGCTCCGCGGAGCCTGAAACAGCTCCCTCGGGAACACAGTCACCGCGGCCGGGACAGACACGCCCTTCGCATCGAAGAAGCCAAACGCGTTCTCGTGGTAGAGACGAGCCGAGGAGACCCCCGTGTTCCCCAACCACGTCAGCGTGATGTTGTCGAGCACCTCATCCCGCGTCAGGTTGCCGACGGCCTGTCCGTCGACGAAGGCGCTCGTGATGTCCAGGTAACTCTGGGCGTCATGGTCCGCGATCCAGGCGGCCAGCCCGGCGGGAGAGTCGGCGATCCCATAGAGCGTCTGCGGGTGCAGCAACATCTGGACCACGTAGCCGATACCCTTTGTGTACACGTAGCTCACCTGCTCGTAGCAGCGCTGCTCTTCGGCCGAGAGACCAGCCGGCGCCGGAGCGACGACCAGCGGCGCGAACCCCGACGCGATCTCGGGCGGCAGGACGGCCGGCATGTTCGAGTGGATCCCGAGCAGCTCCGGAGGTGCTTGCACGCCCATCAGGTCCACGATGACCGCGCCCCAGTCGCCGCCCTGCGCCACGAAGCGCGTGTAGCCGAGGCGCTTCATCAGCTCCACCCAAGCACTGGCGACGTGCTCGGGGCCCCAGCCGCTGGTCGTCGGCTTGGCGGAGAAGCCATAGCCCGGGAGCGACGGGATCACCACGTCGAACGCGTCCTCGGCGCTGCCGCCGTGTGCCGTCGGGTCGGTGAGCGGGCCGACGACGTTCAGCATCTCGACGACCGAACCCGGCCAACCGTGGATGAGGATGACCGGCAACGCGTTCTCATGACGCGACTTGACGTGGATGAAGTGAATATCGAGGCCGTCGATCTCAGTCAGGAACTGCGGCAGGGCGTTCAGCCGCGCCGCGACCCTCCGCAGGTCGTACTGGGTGCCCCAATAGCGCACGAGTGCTTCCATCGTCGCCAGCTGGACCCCCTGCGGCGGGACGGTGTTCCCCAACGGGTGCGCGATGGGGTCTTCGGCGGGCTCCCTCTCAGGGAACCGGGTTGCCGCGATGCGCACGCGCAGGTCCTCGAGTTCCGAGTCGCGAATTTCAACCCGGAACGGGCGGACCACCGCGTCTTCAACCAGCGCCGGCGTCGGGGTCTTTGGGGGGGAAATGGTCATCAGCGCCTCCTAACGCTCGAGGGATGCATTCCTTGGACCGGTCGGAACACGTTTTCAGGCCTGAACGAGTCGGGACGGCCGTCCTGCTTAGACGAGTTGACCTTCCAAGTTGGTTTTGGCGACCGGAACAAGGAGGAGCGCAGGGTCCAGGCGCCGCCCTTCGTGGCCACGACGGGCTAGGCCTTGTAACGCCGTCCCCCTTATTACGGGCGCACGGCACAGAAATAGCCAGGGCTACGAAAGGAATTTCTGCGGCGAAGGGAGGTCATCCCGCCGGGCGCTACGGCGACCTCGGCCTAGTCAGCGTCGGTGGGCCCGCTGGCTGGCTTGCCCGTGGGTGAGGAGCATCCAGCGGGGCCAGTGCTTCCCCGAAGACTTCGCCCCGGGCGTCGTGCCCGATTTGGCCCTAACGACCAGGCGGCAGAGTTCCTGGAACGGTTCCGCTGGTGGCCCGAGGCCCTCTTGGACGGTGCCGTCGAGCTGGTCAACACCGTGCGGACCCAGGTACGGGTGGGATGCTTGAGCAACACCAACGCTGTCCATTGGGACCAGCTCAGAGGCAGTTGGGGTCTCGACCGGCTGTTCGACGTCGTCTTCCTGTCCCACGAGATGGGGTTGCTGAAGCCGGAGCGGGAGATCTTCGAGCGTGTCTCATCCCTCGCCGGCTGCGCTAATGAGCACATCGCCTTCCTTGATGACAGCGCCAGCAACGTCGAACCTGCCTTAGATATGGGCTTCCAAGCCCGAAAGGTATGTGGGGTCGACGAAGCTACAGCGGCCCTGGTCGAGCTGGGCGTCCTCCGGCCGGAGTAGCCGAGCCGCCGAGCGACGCGTAGACGAAGGATGAGCTCGCTCCCGATCAGCAGGCAGGCAGCCCAAGGTGCTCGGCGCACCGTTTGCTACTGGCGATGAACCCCAACACGCTGCTGTATCCCGAGGGCGACCACGAACGTCGCCGTCATGCTCATACCGCCTGCGCCGTGACGCAACGCAAAAGCGGCAACCTGTAGACCAAAGCGGAGTGGGAACGGTCTCAGCGGCCGCCAAAACCTGCCGGGCGATCGTGGTGGCGCAGACTGTTCGACTCGCGCCAGGCGGACTAGAGCAGTGCTAGGTGGCCGCGTCGTAAAACGATATCAGGGCCCCCGCCGTGGGCACGGGACGCCGCGGGAGAATGTCGGGGCCCGCGCTCGAATGATATGCGTGCTGCATCTGCGTTGTAGTAGAAGCAGAATTGGCGTCGGCCAACGGTTCGGTAACCGTCGATAGGTATTTGCCCCAAGTCGGCACCGGTCTGGACCATGGGCGCCCGAGATTGGGTGATATGGCGGCCGACGATCATTTTGGCCGGTGAAAGCGGGTAAAACTAGCTATAGACCCGGACGGCGCGTTGGAAAGAGACGTTCGTCCTGGAGCCGCCGGCGGGCCTCCGGCTCGGCCAGTTGCCCTCGGGCCCAGAGGTCGGCCAGGTCATCCCAAGGGGTCGCCATAGGCAACGAGGGTAGGCGCGGGATGACTCAGCTTGAAATGCGTGCCAGTTCGATCGCGACGACGAGCATCCAGGCGAGCGATGAGAGGTAGAAGAGCCGCTCGAAAACCCCGAAAAACGGGTGTAGCCGCGGGCCTATCATCGCCAGTAGCAAAGCGACGACACTCCCGAGCATCACCCATGGGACGATAGTGAGGAAGCTTTCGGCCCCGTGCCAGGCCGGGTAATGCTTGAGCGTTCCCCACAGACCGGTGGCCGCCCAGATCAGCCCACCGAAGGCGAGGACGGCTAGAATCATGTGGATAGTCCCATGCAATGTCTGGAACCGGCTACCCCCCTGATCGGTCGCGAAGAACGGTATTAGAAACCGCGACACGGCAGTGACAATGAGTGCCATCACTGCCTGAGTCGGGGTAAATGGGTGCAACCCCGCCAACGCGATTCCCAGAGCCAAGCAGGCGAGACCGCCGGAAACGGCTTGCGACCAAAACCAGCCGCGGTACGGTCCAACGCCATAGTCGCTCACGGCATCGCTAACCGGGTTGTAGCCGGTCGGAAGTAGGTGAAGCACAATCAAGGACGCGGCCTGGAAGGCCGTAAAGATAGCGGCGACAATGCTAAATGCTTCAACCAACGTACTGATCCTCCCGGTTGAAAATGGCCAAACTCGGCGCTGGCCGGCGATTGCGGTTAGAGTACGCCCGAGGTAATCGAGACGGAGACGTGAGGCCGACGTAGAGTTGTTTTGGCGTACCCTCAGACTTGCCGTCAAGTTGCGCACTACCGCCGTACACGGTCAAGCATTTACCGAGGCAGGGCACCAGCAGATGCGGGTGTCGGTCGGCACACCAAAAACGAAGTCCTCGCTCAAGCGCGGGCCGCATCGAACGTGATCGCCTGAAACCGACATCTTGTACGCGCGCGCTCGGCCTGGTGGGACGTGGCGGGAAGGCCAGAGGCTCACGGCGCTGGCGTAGTGACAAAGCACGGCGATCTCGACGTCCTTCTCGTGTGGCGGCCGGCCAAGCCGGAGGAGGTCTAGGAGCCAGCGGCCAAGCCAGACCTCCGGCGACCGCTGGCAACAGGAAGCAGGCCCGGTAGGGGCCGACGCCACAGTGGCTCATGGAACCACGAATCGGGTCGCAGCCGGTCGGAAGGACGTGCAGAACAATTGAGGCGGCGGTCTCAACCGCAACCACGAGAGCCGCAACGACGCTCAGTCTTTCAACCACCGCACTCACCCTCCCGATTTGACAGGGCCGACTTCGCTGACGACGGCTGTTGCCAGCCGGTCCAACCCTCGCCCGAGGCGCGAGCGAGGCGAACGTCGACTTTCTTGGCGTCCCCCGACCCCGCTTGTCATGTCCTCGACCTTCTTGTGTCGGCCAGCACGGCCCCTCAGGCGACGCTGACCGGTGGCTCGACTGGAGCCGGGAAGGCTCGTGTCTCGTTTGCTTCGGACTGGTTGGTGAGTGCGGCGGATTGACCGTCGGCCACCAGGCGACGCCAACTGGTTGGCCAGTCTGGGAGCTCGGGACTTTCCTGCTCCCAGTCGACGAATGTCGCCTCGTCACAGAGATGGTCCAGCAGTGCTTCCGTGCTGAGATGCGGCTCAGCGTTGACGTAGGCTTCCATCTGGGCCCGCTGTTGCCAGGCGGTGACGCTCCACCACGCGTCGTGCGCTTCGGCTAGAGCGTCGGCTCCCAAGTTGCCTTTGGATTTCATTGCCTGTTCGAGCACGGCGGCGGCGTGGGTGAAGAACTCGTCGAGGACGGACGGGTCCCTCAGCCGCAGGCGGGTTACAGCGATGATTGGCATGCGTGTCGTTCTCCTGGTTGGCCAACGGCTCCGACCGCATTGTGTCTGAGGGCGATGGCCGCCGTGGTGTATGGACTGGTAGTGAACCTTCGGTGCGGAGATCAGGCCGACCCGATTCCTCATCGAGACACCAATGGTCCGGGTGCGGATTTCTGGTCCGATGTCGCCACCTACTGGTGGCAGTGTCCGTTGAGCCTGTCGTGGCGGAGCTCGGGGTTTCGGTTCGCCTAGGTGTCGTTGGGGGTTGCTGTAGGTCTGAACGCCTCCTCGATGGCTTCGGCGACCTTCTTGGCGATCCCGAATTCGTTGATCATCCTTGAGATGACCAAGCCTCCGCCATGGACGTGGAAGGTGGTGGTGTTGCTGCCCTGGTCCAGGTGCACGGTGGCCAGCGCGGCGGCTGACTGCTTGACTTTCAGGGCTTCTTGGGCCCCGTGCCCGTGGGTTGTGATCTCGTAGCGGACGCCTAGTGCCTGTTTTAGGGCTTCGGCCGTGTCCTGAATGGTCACGGATCTGGCGACGGTGACGGTCGGCATTTCTCCTCCTTCGAGGCTGGGCAGCCGCGTGACGACGCTGCGGGCAATTGGGACGGCAAGGTACTCATCCCCAGGCTGTGGCTCGCTTCCCGGGGGATCGGAGTTGGGCGCCCTCGGACATGGCGTGTACTGGACTGCGAATAATTCAAAGCTCTCCATGGGCTCAATATCCACGCCGAGGCCGGCACTGGATGAACAGCGGCGACGGGGGAGGGTGGCAGGGTGCCGGTGACCGCCTCGAGCTACCGGCTCGGTCACTCGAGCTCAATTGCTTCCGAACGCTTGGCGGAGGAACGCGGTGGCCTGGGCGATCGCGGCGCGCGTCGCTCTGGTCTGGCTGAGCGCATTGAGCAGCATGAAGTCGTGGCAGGTCCCGTCGTAGCGAACGGTCGTGACCGGGACGCCCGCCAAGCGGAGCTTGGCCGCGTACGCCTCGCCCTCGTCGCGGAGCACGTCGGCCTCATCGACGAGCAACAGGGTGGGCGGCAGTCCCTTCAGCTGCTCGATTGTGGCCTGGTTGGGCGACGCGGTTATCTCCGACCGTTGCACTGGGTCAGCGATGTAGGCGTCCCAGAACCACTCCATCGCTTTGCGGGTGAGCCAGGGCCCATCGGCGAACTCGTCATAGGTGGCCGTGTCCATCGCCGCATCGGTGACCGGGTAGTAGATCCCGGCGTGCACGAACCGCACGTCGCCACGCTCCTTGGCCATCAGCGTCAGGGCGGCGGCCATATCTCCGCCGACCGACTCGCCCGCTACCGCGACGCGGCTCGGGTCCAGGCCCTTCGAACAGCCTTCGCGGGTGATCCACTGCGCGGTGGCGTAACCCTGCTCGATCGCCACCGGGTAGCGCGCCTCGGGCGAGTTCGGGTACTCGACGAACGCGAGCGCGGCGTTCGAGCCGACGGCCAGCTCTCGTGCCAGCCGGTCGTGGGTGCCGGCGTTGCCCAGCACCCAGCCGCCACCGTGCATGTAGACGATGGCGGGCAGGCTGCCCTGGGCGCCTTGTGGCTTGACGATCCGCACCCGTGCGTCGCCGAAGGGGGAGGGCACGCTGACCCACTCCTCGTCGACCGGCAACTTTTCGACTGGGCCGGCCTGAAGGTCGTCGAGGACCTTACGAGCGTCTGCGTAGTCCAGTTCGTAGATGAAGGGCGGTTTTGAGGTGGCGTCCGCGAGCTCCTGCACGGCGGGCTCGAGAACGACCTCGTTGGTCGGAACAGACATGGGTAGTGCTCCTTCCGGAGACGGTGGCCATTTGGCTAGCCCACCATCGCTCCCGGCGGTGCGATCATCGTCCGGGAAAGTCCCCAGTCAGGCCCCTGGTAGCCCCGAGGACGTTCCCGCGGCTAGGCCGGCAGCGCTGTTCATGATCGGTCAGCAAGCGTGGCGCGCAGCTCTCTCCGGGAGCCGATGTTGAGCTTCGTGAACACCTTCCCTAGGTGGTACTCCACGGTGCGGGCGCTCAGGAACAGCTGGCTACCGATCTCGGGGTTCGTGTGCCCGTCTCGTGCCAATTTCGCGATAAGTGCTTCCTGGGCAGTAAGCGCGTCGCGAGCTTCGGGCCGGTGCGGGTGGACGTGTTCGCCCGTAGCCACCAACTCGCGGCGGGCTCGCTCGGCGAACGCCTGCGCCCCGAATGACTCGAACGCTTCGTACGCGGTGCGTAGCTCTTGGCGTGCGTCCACCCGCCGGTCCCGGCGCCGCAGCCACTCCCCGTAGACCAAACGGGCGCGGGCCAGGTGGACCGCGATGCGGCTGCGTGAGAGCCGCTCGATCGCCTCGCGGTAGGAGGCGTCGGCATCATGGTCCTCGTTTACGATCGCCTGGGAGCGGGCCTCAATGCCGAGGGCCCAATCCGTGCGGCTGGCACGAGTTCGTTCCTCGAGCCGACGCAGGGCATCCTGTGCCAGCTCGCGCTCGTCGCTACGGGCTGCCGCCTCGATCAGCTCGATCAGGGCCCAACCGTATAGACCGAGGTCGTCGAACTGACAGGCGCGCTGGGCGGCGGCGAGCGCGTCCCCGTAGCGGCCGAGACCGTTGTAAAGCACCGCGGTGAAACACCCGGCCAGAGCGAGCACTCGTCCCTCGCCCCTCGCCATCGCGTCTCGGACCCCGGCCTCGATCACCTGCAAGGCGTGCCCCTCCTGTCCGCGCCAGGCGGCCAGCACTAGCGACGTGTACCGGAGCGGAGGCTCGCCCGTCGCCACGGTGATCCCTTCAGCCTCCTCGATGAGGGCCTCCGCCGCCTCGAACTCTCCCGCATGCACGTGCACGCCTGCCCGGTAGGTGAGAGCGATCGGCAGGACGGTCAACGCGCCCGCATCGCGCGCCAGCCCGACGGCTCGCTCGGCCAACTCGTGCCATCTGTCGTCGTCCCAGAGATCCGGTGCGACCCGGCACGCCAGCCAAAGCCAGCGCATTTCCAGGCTGCCATCAACGCCGGGTCGGGCAAACGCATCAAGCGCATCGCTGAGTGGCACGACTGCTGCGGCGTACCCGGAGGTAAATCGGATCGTGAGACCATCAAGGAGAAGGTCAATGGCCCGGGCAGGTCCCGATGGACGGGGCGCTGCCCGGGCCGCCTCCGCCGCCTCTCGTAACCCACCACCGTGACCGAGGCGGCCCGCGAAGATAGCGGCCGCCAGCGCCTCCAGGTACGCCTCACGTGCCAGGTCGGCGTCGAGCGGCGCGAGACGTCGGGCCGCCCGCAACAGCAGCGGCGGAGCGTCGCTACCGCGCTTCTCGGCGAACCGCACCTGTGCGCTCAACCGCTCCAGCCGCGCCCGCTGCAGCTCGTCGAGCGGGCCGATCGCCGCGGCCGCCAGCAGCGCGGCTGCCGCCTCCGGGGCGGCTGCCTCCAGCTTGGCCTGGGCGGCGCCGAGCGCTCGCCCCGCTCGGCGCGCCGGATCGGGAGTCAGGGCCGTCGCCCGCTCCAAGAACGCCGCCGCCGCGGCGACGCCACCCCGCGCCATCGCCCGCGCCGCCGAGCGCTCCAGTTCGGCCGCCACCGCTTCATCGGGCCCCCGTGCGCCGTGGGCTCGGTGCCACGCCCGGCGATCGGGGTCACTCTCGGGGTCGATCGCCTGCGCGAGGGCCGCGTGGCCCTCCTGGAGGTCGCGGACGGAAGCTGCCCGACAAGCGGCCGACCGCACCAACGGATGGCGAAATATCACCCGTGCCCCGAACTCGACCAGGCCCGCCTGTTCGGCGGGCGTCGCCGCTTCCGTTCCGATCCCCAGCCGTTCGGCGGCGCGCCACAACAACGTAACGTCACCGACCGGCTCGACCGCCGCGGTGACCAAGAGCCGCTGCGTCTCGGTAGGTAGGGCCAGTACCCGATGGAGAAAGCTCTGCTCGATCCGCCCGGCCAGAGGCATCACGCTCGGAAGACCGAACCCGCCCGCCAACTGAGCCGGGGTCAACCCCCGCGGCAACTCAAGCAACGCCAGCGGGTTGCCGTGCGTCTCGGCGATGATCCGGTCCCGTACCCGCTCGTCCAACCGCCCAGGCAGCACCGATTCCAACAGCGCCCTGGCTGTCGCGGTTACCGAGGCCGCGCACCACGAGTTCGGGCAGTCCCGAAAGCTCGGGCGCCTCACTAGGCTCGCGTACCGCGAACACCAGCGCGACCCGCTCCGCCCACAGCCGCCGCGCCACGAAGCCGAGAACCTGCGCGGAGACGCGATCGAGCCACTGGGCGTCGTCCACGATGCACACCAGCGCGTGCTGATCGGCCACTTCCGCCAGGAGGCTCAAGACGGCCAGACCGACTAGAAAGCGGTCCGGGGCGCCCCCCACCTCCAGGCCAAACGCGATCCTTGCCGCATCGCGTCGGGGACCGGCAAATGGTCAAGGCGGTTTAGCAGCGAAGCGCACAACTGATGCACACCAGCGAACGCCAGCTCCATCTCCGACTCGACCCCAGTCGCTCGCGCAATCCGAAAACCCACTGCTCGCTTGACCAAGAGCTGCAACAAGGCCGTTTTCCCAACACCAGGTTCGCCGCGCAGCACCAGTACACCGCTGTGACCGTCGCGAGCATCCACTAGCAGCCGGTACAGCGCATCGGTCTCGATTTGACGCCCTCGCAAGGCCTGCTCATCACGGCCTCTGGGCATAGACAACGGGAGGCTAGATCGGCCATCGACAGTTGGCAACCGCAGTGGCCGGCGGCGACCGCCCAGGACGTAAACGGAACGCTTCCTCTTTGTCCGGTTCCCGGACGCTTTGCCATACTCGACTCAATCCAGTCGAGACGATACACTCAAATCGGCCGGAACGGCATCGCCGAGAATATGATCTTCAGCGTCCCATTTGGCCGCTGACCCAGGTGCCACTCATCGCCGGGTACGCCGGATGGTGCGAGGCTCCACTCTTGGATTCTGCGAGATCGCCCGACCGGATTCACTAGTGGGTGGCGAAAGACGCCCACCCCCCACTTGATCTGAGTGAAGAGCTGACTCGCTCGGAAACCAAGCGATGAGGGCTGCTCTAAGTAGAGGGCTCCAAGGCGGCCACGAAGAGGTCGTGGACCGGATGTTTCCCTGCCGCAATTAGACGCAGGCGCAGTTGGTCCATCAGCTGCTTTGCCCAAAGAAGTGAACCTCCCCCCTCCGGCCGGACACCACCCCCTCGCCCTCGATCGGGGAGGATCTACTCATGGCAAGAGGTCGCCGTCACAGTGAAGAGTTCAAAGCTGACGCGGTCGCACTGGTTCGGAAGTCAGGGCGGCCTGTCGCGCAGGTGGCAAAGAGCTCGGGGTCGACGATTCGACCCTCAGCTATTGGGTGCGCAACGCGGATGCCCAGCTCGAGGACGCTGAGAAGGCCGAACTCGAAGAAAAGCGCCGGCTGCGCAAGCGCATAAAAGAGCTGGAAGACGAGATCGAGATCTGAAGCGTTTTACGGCGTACTGGGTGAAGGAGACGGGTAAGTGACCGACGGCGAGGAAATGGCCCGGCTGCGCCGGCGGGTGGCCGAGCTGGAGGACGAGGCCGAGATCGCCGCCCGTCTGGCTTCATATGACGACGGTGGCCCCGGGGCTGAGCGCAAGTACCGTTTCATAGCTGCCGAAGCGGCCAACTTCGCCGTCACCACGTTGTGCCGGGTGACCAGGGTGTCCCGATCGGCCTACTACGCCTGGGCCGCCAAAGCCGACCGCCCGAGCCTGGCCGTGCTCGAAGAAGCGCACCTCGCCAACCTGGTCTGGGCCGTGTTCTGGGCCAACCGGCGCCGCTACGGCTCGCCGCGGGTGACCCAAGAGCTGTGGCGCCAGGGCATAAAGGTGAACCACAAGACCGTGGAGAGCCTGATGGCCGACCTCGGCCTCCAGGGCCTGTGCGGGCGACGCAAGCTAAAAACGACAAGGCAGGACCCAGGCTGCCCCCGCACGGGACCTCGTGAAGCGCGACTTCAGCGCCGCCGAGCCGAACAAGCTGCTGGTGGGCGACATAACCTTCATACCCACCGGCGAGGGCTACTGCTTTTTGGCGACGGTGCTCGACGTGTGCAGCCGGCGCCTGGTCGGCTGGTCGCTCCAAGCCCATATGCGCACCACCTTGTGCAGCGACGCCCTCCTGGCCGCGGCCGGGCTGCGGGGCCCTGGCCGGTGCCACCTTTCATTCCGACCGCGGCTGTCAATATACTTCAGGTGATTACGCCGTAGTTTGCGAGCGGCTCGGCATAACCCAGTCAATGGGCTCCGTCGGCGATTCTTACGATAACGCGATGGCCGAGAGCCTCTTCTCTTCGCTAAAACGAGAGCTCGTCGACGTCTCTCACTTCAGTACAATAGCGGAGGCCCGCCTGGAAGTATTCGAATGGGTTATATGGTACAATCGTAAACGCCTTCACAGCTCTCTCGGCTATTTGACGCCAGAAGAGTTCGAGGAGCAGTTCAACGACCAGCAAGCGGCGTAGGGCCGAGTGTCCGGTCTACGGGGGGAGCCCCAGAAGTACGAGCGCGGTCTCTTCAGTTGAAGGGGCCTCGACCCACCCGTGAACGATGTCACCGCGCCGGGGAATTACTCGGTTTTTCCAGACGCTCCAGACATCTTCGCCCGAATCGGTCATCATCGGCGCTAGCGGGCCATAAGCCTGGCCGACCAGCCGCAGAGCACGGTCCCATTTCCCCGAGCGAAACGTGTCCCTCAGTTGAGCCCAGACATGAGGCCAGGCGTCGTCCAACGCGTTCTCCTTGCGCTTTCGAGGAGTAGCGGCAGGAGCGTCGTTTCCTTCACGAAGATCTCGAGGGAGCGCACGGCCCAGACATACGCGGGACCAGCCGAACCCACACCGAGCAGCCTCTGGGCTTCGTCTGCAGACTGACTTGCCCTTCGGCTCGCTCCTCGAATCAATCGGTCCATCTGACCGCCTGGTGCTCGGTCCAGTTCCATCTCCTAAGCTTGCCATCCACCCTGCAGCTGACGTGCCGCCCCGGCTGTAACCCCTCACACAGACGGGGCGTGGCCGGGCGATCTCGACGACCTACCAGAACCGATACGGACGACGCTCGCCGGTACATAACGACGCTCCAGGTCCTAAAGCCAGCGTTGAGGGACCCGATCCGATTCGGCAACTTGTGGGAAACGAGCCCGCGCACATCGCGTTTGCTCGCGGTAGTACACAACGCCAGCCTCTCCTCGAACACTATGCGTGCCGGATCTGCTTTGTAAAACCAACGAAATTCGCCCCGGTCGAAGCGCCCGTAGCCCGTCGTTATGGGACGCGACCTGGTAGTCAGCACCGCTGCCTCGGCTACGCCCGAATTGGTGATCGGCACGGGGCAGGTCGGGCGTTAGAACTTGAACCTCGGCTGCCTTAAACCAGGATCAGGTCAGCCGGCGCTGATGGGTTCGGCGACTCGGCGTACCGTGGCCTTGGCGGCGGCCTCGTCGAGGGTGACTTTCGAGCGGCTGAGGAGTTCGGCGCCAGCGCTGGTGAGGACGACCTGGTGGGTGGTGCGAGTGAGTAGAGGCGTGCTCAGTTCGCGGTCGAGGCGGCGGATCAGTTCGATGAGCGTCGGCGCCGCGATGCGCGGCCGCTCGGCAGCGGACGCAGTTCCAGATCCTGAGGGTACCCGCACAGGCTGGCGGCCGATCAGAGGAAACTCCGTTAGCTGTGCGATTGTTCGGCGGCCGAACAGTGTGTTCGCAAGCTGCCTCTTGTTCGGCCGCCGGCATGGTGTCAGGCTCGCAGCATCGGTGACGGGCACAGGCTCCAACGAGTCTCGCGGAGGTACCCGATGACGCGTAGCTGTGCGGTTAATGCCGACGCAGTGCCGTCGAGTGAAAGGAGCGCCAAGATGGCTGCAATGAGGGTGGGGCCCTGGCGCGGAAGGTATCTGCGATGTTGTCCGCCGGCAGGGAGTTCGCCGGCTTCTCAGCCTGCCTGGGCGGGGCGTGGGCGGCCGCTGAGCGGCTGGCCAGCTACCTGGGCAGCCCGTGGATGCATGCTGTGGATCGGCATCATCGCGATGTTCTTCACCGCCACGTGGCAGCGTTCCCGGGCTGGCGCCGAAAGCATTGTGAGCGCCCTGCTAACTCGAAAGGATGGGCACAGTGTCTATGCCTGCTAACAGTCGTTTCCTGGAGGGGCCGTTCGCGCCGGTGACCGAGGAGATCACCGCGTTCGGCCTGCCGGTCACCGGGCGCCTGCCCGCCGGGCTGAACGGCCGCTACCTGCGCAACGGGCCCAACCCGCTGGGCCTGGACGACCCGAACTACCACTGGTTCCTGGGCGCGGGCATGGTCCACGGGGTGCGGCTGCGCGACGGCAAGGCCGAGTGGTACCGCAACCGGTGGGTCCGCTCCAAGGCCCTCGCGGCACAGCACGATGAAAAGTGGCCGGGCGGCCCGGTGCACGAGAACATGGACTTCGCCGCCAACACCCACATCATCGTCCACGCCGGGCGCACCCTGGCCACTGTCGAGGCCGGGCCGCTGCCCTATCAGCTGTCCGCGGAACTGGACACGCTCGGCCCGTGTGATTTCGGCGGGACCCTGCCCGGCGGCTTCGCCGCGCACACCAAGCTCGACCACGCCACCGGCGAGCTGCACGCCATTGCCTACTTCTGGGCCTGGGACCACGTCCAGCACGTCGTCGTCGGCCCGGCCGGAAAGGTCACCGCCACCACCGACATCCCAGTCCCCGACGGCCCGATGATGCATGACTTCGCGCTCACTCACCGGTACGTGGTCCTGCTGGACCTCCCGGTCACCTTCAGCCTGAACGCGGTCTCCCAGGGCAAGGAACTGCCCTATGTGTGGAACCCCGGCCACCAGGCCCGGGTTGGCCTGCTGCCCCGCGACGGCAGCAAGCCTGTGAGCTGGACCGGCATCGACCCGTGCTGGGTGTTCCACTGCCTCAACGCCTACGACGACGATCACGGCCGAGTCGTGGTCGACCTGTGCCAGTACAACGAGTCCTTCGATGTCTCCACCCTGTGGGCCGCGCACGGCCCGGTGACCCTGGACCGGTGGACCATCGACCCCGCCGCCGGCAAGATCACCCAACAGCGCCTCGACGACCGCGGACAAGAGTTCCCCCGCGTCGACGACCGGATCATCTCCCGCCCCCACCGGTACGGCTACAGCGCGGTCATCGGCGAGGTCACCCGGGCCATCACGGTGGCCGGCGACTTCGGCGACGATGCGTTCACCAACGCCCTCCTGCGGCATGACCTGAAGGCCGGCACTGTGCAAGCGCACGAGTTCGGCCCCGACGCCACCGCCGGCGAGGCCGTGTTCGCGCCCTCCGCCCCTGATGCCGACGAAGACGACGGATATGTCATCGCATTCGTCCACAACCCCGACCGCGGCGCCGCCGACATGGTCATCCTCGCCGCCCAAGACTTCACCGCCGAGCCGGTCGCCCGCGTGCACCTGCCCGGCCGGATCCCGTTGGGCTTCCACGGTAGCTGGATCCCCGACCAGTAGAATCCCGCCCGGTTCCGGCGGTCCTCGCGCCCCGACGGGCCATGACCGGCCCCGGGGGCAGGCGCCGGCCGGTCCCCATCACGAGGAGAGCCATGAAGACCGACGTGATGAAGGCGATGGGGTCGCCTTGGAGGCCGCGAGTGAGAAACACCGCACAAAGATGTTGTTGAGACTATTGCCGGTGGGACCGGTCGTCGCCTTGAGTTGTTTGTCGAGTGCGCACTTGTTCGAGCGTTGATTGCAGCACCCGGCGAACCAGCTCACTGAGGGCTGGTTCGTCGGCGCGATCTTCGCGGACGGAATTGAGCAAGGCGTCGAATGACGGGGCGCCGCCGATGGGGGTGGCCGCCGCGAGTGCCTCTCTGATCGATTCGATTGCCTCACTTAGTCGGGGGGATGGCCCTGAGATCCCAAAAGCGGTCCGCCATGACGCGCCGGCTTGGGCGTCGGCGAGCAAGCCGCCGGCACGTGCGGGCGCGTGGGCCAGCGCTTCGGCAACCCCTTCTGCCCACCCGGTGAGGATCGTGGAGATCCTCGACCTCCAGTACCATCGGGCCTGAGGTTGCAGAGGGCATGCTGGGTAACCGGGACCCTGCCTGTGATGCGGTGATCTGGTTGACGGCGACTTCGTAGTAGTGGGTCCCAGTGCGGACGGGCCAGCGCCCGTCGGCGCTGCGGCGGGTGGTGCGGTCTCCGCATAAGGTCAGTATTACGCCGTGAGCGCCTGGCTCGAGCGAAATCTCGCGGGTTCCGCTGGCGGAGTCCTTCCACAGCGCGATGATCGGCGACGGACCGTGTCTGGCGGACCGTGAGCGCTGTGCCATGCCGAAGGAAGTCAGGGTCAGGACCCCCGAGCCTGGGTCATCGGCCAGCACGCTCGCGTATCGTGCCCCCCAGCGGGAGCCAAGTTGTGGCCCGTCGAGGAGTACCGCTACAACGATGGTCGGGCCAACGGATCGGATGACCGCCGCCACGTCGTCTTGCGCAAGATCCTCGCACACCGGCGAGACGATCGTGACCTCCTCGCCAACCTGGACGAACTGGATCAACCGTCGGGGGATATCCATTGCCTCCCACCATCGGATGCGAGGATGTAGAGCGCCTCCAAGGTTGTACTGATAGATCTGTGCCTCATCAAGCGACCATCGATGGTGCTTGTCTTGCCGAATGTGAAACCAGTGGCCGCCGGATGAGCTGACAAGCGTTCCACCTTTTTGAAGTCTTGGGTTGACCCCAATATGCACCCAGTTGCTGCCAAGACCCCCTGGGTTCGGCGCGCGCCCACGGACCCCTGCTTGGAGATAGGTCACCCCGTGTTGGTTCAACAGCGCCTCAAGCGGGACGATCTCACTTTCTTCAAGCGCCTCCTCGGGGAAGACCACGACATCAATGCTCTCGACTTCGTCGAGCGCAGCAAGAAGCACCCGGTCGACAAGATCGAGATCGAGCCGCTCCTCAGGTACGAATTCAAAGAACCCGAAAGGTTCCTTCGAAAGCCTCTGGACCGAGCCCGGCACAGCACGGAAGTCAGACGACCTAACCCTCAGCGGCCATGGCAACAGCAGCATCTCGACGTGCTCGGCTTGCGGGTCGGTTCCGGGATGGCGAACCGGCAGCTTGTGCCAACGGGTCGCGAACCCTGCGCCAAGGACGCAGGCGTAGCGGGAGAACGACGCCCTCCCAGTCGGGGGCGTTCGGATCTTGGGCAGCACCCGCAGCAGCTGGGGGCGAATTCGGGCCAACGATCCCGTTCTCGCTAACACCTCGCGACCACGAGCTCGGTACCTGCAACCCTGCCCGTCCGAGCGATCCAGCGCGACGAACAGACCCGCACACGCCTCATCGGCGACCGCATGAAGCGTCAACAGCGCCTCGCATACCCGCCAATGCCCCCCGTCTGCAACCTGCTCGAGTGGCGTGGCGCTCGCATCGCGAATGACGCTCCACTCCTCGACGACTAGCCCAGGAAGGGGGTCATCGCGATCCTCAGCGAGGCGGCTCCACTGCTGCGCCGCTTCCCCGACCGCCTCGCCCCAGTCCGCGAACCGGTCCGGCGGCCAGACTCCACCGGCTGGCGGAGACAACGCGAACCGGAACCCCTCCGCGCGTTCCAGAAGAACATCGGTCAGCGCAAACACATCTGGCGGCCACTGCAACAAGTCGTCGTCAATCGGATGCTCGGTCAATCTCAGCCACGTAGACGCTAACGTCGACTCAGCCACGCCATCAAAGAGTAGGCGCTCATCACCTGCGGTCATACCGTCCTTCCTCCTGGCCTGGTTGTGGTGGGACCGGATTCGCTTGGCTAACCCGTCCGCGAATGCGTGCCAGTATGGCCGACGGTCCGTACCGCCGGTCACGTGGGAGTCCTCGTCCCTCTCCAGAACGTGCGCTTGACAGGCGGGAGCCTTCACTGCTCCCCAGGGGCGGCGGCCTCTACTAGCTTTGGTCGAACACGCTCGGCCCAGGGGCCAGATCCTGGTTCGGGAATCGCTACACGCCCATCCGGCACTACACGTTTCGTCTGCGGTGGCGGCCGTAGCTTCCCTCCAAGGGCCGTCCATTGGAACAGCCCCGATCGAGACAGTTATCTGAGGGACCCGTACGACTTCGACTTCGCGGGGTCTGCTCCAGAATGTACAGGCGGTACCGAACGTCATATCGTGCGCCCACGGGGCTACGGGGGGCCAGCGCGTTCGTTCCCTGGTCGCGCCACCGGCGGGGCTGAGCGTCGAACGGGCAGAGGCTGCCGTCCCAGGTGGTCTGGTCACTTCCAACGGATCTTCTAACGTGCGATCCGGTAGGCCGGGGTATGAGCGGGGATTCTCCCATAACTTCCGTCAGGAACAAGTGCTGGTCAACGGCACTTTTTGGTAGGAGTTGGGATCGGGTCGCACCGCCTCGATCAGGCTCATAACCCGGCACTGCTGCTGGTCATGGGACCTGCACTATGCGGCCGCTGAGGCGCTGCACGACTCAATTCCGCCGCCTCCAGGTTGGAGTCCCGAGAAACTCTCTCCGCCCGCCCAACCTAGACAGACCTTGGGGTTTCGACACCGACGATCTACGGAGTTCCGGCGGTCGCGTCATTGAGCCCAGGGAGGCGTGATCCGCTCACCATCTCCGGTGACCGCTTCGAAGCCAGGGGTAGTGGTGACCCACACGCTCGCGCCAGTCGGTCCGGCATCGACCTGTAGCTCGCTGTTCGCCGGAACGAGGGCGACGTCCCCTTCGTGCAGCGTGGTTTGAACCCCGTCGAGGGTGATCCGCAGATCGCCGTCTAGGACCAGGAGAACCTCATCCCGAGTCGGTCGGTGCGCGACTCCTTCGAGGCCGGACGGGACCTCCAGGCGCCAAGCGCAGAGCTGGTCGCTGCCGCGGGAGGGGGACACGAAAGAGTTGAAGCGAGAGCCGTGGGTTTCGAACGTGGTTACTTCGGTCGAGCTGATGACGGGCATGTCAACCTCCAATTGGACAGGCTACTTGTCTTTATAGACAAGCAGACTGTCCAAGGGATGTCAAGATGAGACCCATGGCAGGAGAGAACTGGGAGACAGCCGCCGACATATTGCGTTTGGCCGTCCAGCTCGTCGATGGCGTGCAGGAAGGCCTTGCCCGCCGTGGGTTCGCTGACATTCGTCCGGCCCATGGCTTCGCGTTCGTTCGGATCAGTGCCGGTGATGCAAGGACCTCCGACGTGGCGGAGCACCTCGGGATCACCAAGCAGGCTGCGGCGCAGATCGTCGGTCACCTCGTCGCCAACGGATATGTCATGCGGCAACCGGACTTGACCGACGCACGCGCCCAGCTGCTGTTGCTCACCGAGCGGGGGCGGGATTGCACGGCCGCGGCAGAAGCCGCCGCCGAAGACACCGTTGACCAATGGAGATCTGAGTTGGATGCACCAACTTTCGCTCGATTCCAAGCCGCGCTGGGGACGATCACCCGACCAGGAAAGCTGCGACCTTCGTGGTGATCCTGTCGATTCGATTGGCCACCAACTCGTGTCACGTAATTGTCGACGATCTGACAGGCGAAGGTTGGCGCTCGGCCCAGCGGTGCTCAGTAAGACATCATGTCTCCCCTTGACGTGGATCGGATCTTTGGTTCGGACTCCCTCCCGACACGCCTGAAGCTGAGATGCACACAAAAATCGGCCGCAAGCTTTGATCAGGGCACGTGCATAGGGCATGCCCTGTGCTGCCCTATGCACTGGCCGGCGGAAGCCTCGACAGCGAAACCGCAGGATACGAGCCGTGTGCGCGGCGCCACCCTACAATGGTGCTGCATAGGGCAAGGCTGAGTAGGTCCCGAGAAAAAGCCCCGGGAAACCTCTATATTCGACCTCGGCCTGAACCCGAAAACGCTGGTCAGGCGCCGGGCCCTATACACGAGGCGCGCCGACCAGCATCTCAATGGTGGCGGAGGGAACATACGAACTCCTGACCAGCGGGTTACGAGCGGGACGAGACCCACAAACGCTAGGCGACAAGGAGCCGGCCGCGGCGGCCCTCAACTGTCGAAAGCTTCAGCCGGTCCTTTGCTACGACGCTTGGACCAAAGTAATGCCGACCAGTCGCTAGCGACTCGATGACCTCCCGGATCTGGTCGTCTTTATGAGTGCTTTTCTGACTCGGGAACGACCGAGATTCGACAAGTTCATAATCGGCAACTTGTTTAGATCCACCTTGGGAGCTTGAGGAGTCTGAGATCCTTGAGCGTTGGGCCAGATCGTTTCGCTCGTTAATCGGCTGCCGTCGCTTCGTGCGCTCTGGCTCTTGAACGGCCTGCGCCCATCTGGGCCCACCCGGTGAGGGAGTGGCTCAAGAGAGGTTTGCTCTGCCGCAAGTTGCATTGCCCTGCCTCGCCTTCTAACCGACCAGTACCGGAGGAGCAGACATGGCAGTGAAGAAGTACTGATCGCGGTCGACCCCCACAGGGGCCACAACACCTTGGTGGTGCTCGACCCGGTGGGCCGCCGGCCGCTCGAGGAGGGCGAGTTCGCCAATACCCACGCCGGCTACCGGGAGATGGTGCGGTTTGCCCGACGCTGGGGGCAGCGCCGGTGGGCTGTCGAAGGATGCCACGGGGCCGGGCGGTTCCTGGCCCAGCGCCTGGTGGCCAGGGGCGAGGTGGTCTTGGACGTGCCGGCCAAGCTGGCCGCCCGGGTGCGGGTGTTCTCCCAGGGGCATGGGCGAAAGACCGACCGGGACGACGCCGCGTCCATCGGCCTCGCCGCCCTCAACGCCTACAGCGTGCAGGCCGTCCAGTCAGACGGGGCCATGGTGAGCCTGCGGCTGTGGTGCGACCGCCGGGAGGAGCTGGTGTCCTCGCGCACCCAGGCCATCTGCCGCCTGCACCGCCTGCTCACCGAGCTCACCCCGGGAGGCTCGGGCCGGGAACTGAGCGCCACCAGAGCAGCGGCGCTGTTGAACAAGGTGCGCCCGAAGGACGACGTGTCCCGGGAACGAAAAGCCTCGGCCCTGCAGCACCTTAGCGATGTGCGCGCCCTCGACCGCAGGACCAAAGCGGCCCGGGACCGCATCGCTTCCATGGTCGAGGCCACCGAGACAGGCCTGGTCGGCCTCTATGGGGTGGGGCCGCTCGTCGCCGGTCGGGTGCTGGCCGAGGTCGGAGACGTGGGCCGCTTCCCGACCAAGGACCACTTCGCCACCTACAACGGCACCGCCCCGATCGACGTGTCCTCGGGCGAACAGGTCCGTCACCGCCTGCCCCGCTCGGGCAACCGCCGGGTCAACCACGCCGTGCACATCATGGCCGTGACCCAGATCCGCAACCCGAACGAGCGAAGGTCGCGCCTATTACGAGCGCAAACGGACCGAAGGCAAGACGAATAAGGAAGCACTGCGCTGTTTGAAGCGCCGGCTGTCCGATGTGATATATCGCCAACTGGTAGCCGACCATTACGCCAAACTGGTGCCGTGCGCGTCAGTTACGACCGCCAGGCCAATGCCGTCTACTTCCAGCTCACCGACGAGGCGTTCCCGCCCGGGCGGACCACCCTCCGGGCCCCGACGCCCCCCGGCGTCGAAGCCTTCATCGCCCTCGATTGGAAGAACGACCGCCTCGTCGGCATCGAAGTCCTCGACGCCGACCTCATCCTCCCGGCCAAGCTCCTCGAGGAAGCTGAAGACATTACCTAAGAGGGTATTTTCGGCGGCCTCTTGACAGAGAGGAGCCGATCACGTGCGTCCCAGCCCTGGGATTAGGGACGGCACATAACCGCTGGCTGGCGACGTCATAGGTACCAATAGCGGACCTACCGTCGAAGCCTCATAACTGTGGGGCCCGGAAGCGGCATCCACCGAGCCTCACTGGCTCAGGAGGCAATGCCATGACATCACCCGCCGCGACCGTCCCTGCGGTCCCCGACCTCGTTTTCACTGACCAAGAGCGCCTCGCCCTGGCCGGTTTCCTTGCCGGGTACCGGGGTTTGACCCGCGAGGCTTACGCTTTGGACTTGCGCCAGTTCGTCGCCTGGTGCGAGCGCCAGGGCCTCAAACTGTTCTCCGCCCGGCGCACCGACATCGAGCTGTACGCCCGCGCCGTGGAGGACGCCGGGCGAGCCCGGGCCACCGTGGCCCGCCGGCTGTGCACGGTCGCCGGCTTTTACCGGTACGCCGAAGAGGAAGGCCTAGTGCCCGTGTCACCGGCAGTTCACGTCCGGCGCCCTCGCCTGGACTATGAGTCCCACGCCGTGGGCCTGGACCGTAAACGAAGTCGGTGCCTTGCTCGTCGCCGCCGGCCTCGGGGCGTCGGTCGAGCACGCCCTCATCTCCCTGCTGGCCCTGAACGGGCTCCGGGTCTCCGAGGCCATAGGCGCCAACATCGAGGCGCTCGGCCTTGAACGCGGCCATCGCACCCTCATAGTCCTGCGCAAAGGGGGCAAAGCGGTCACCATGCCCCTCGCCCCGCGCACGGCCCGGGCGCTCGACCTGGCCATAGGCGAACGCGTTTCGGCCCCGTCCTGGTCGGCCCGAACGGGCAGCGGCTCGACCGCCATGGCGCCGGGCGCATAGTACGCCGGGTGGCGCGCCGGGCCGGCCTCGACAAGCCGATCGGCCCCCATACCCTGAGGCACGCGTTCATTACGGCCGTTTTCAGCAGTCTGGAACCTGTTGCTGGCTGTCACGTTTGAGAGTTTGTCGTGCACGTGGGAGACAGGTCGACGTCATACCGTCGTCGGCGTGTTCGAGTGTTCGAAGTCGGGCGAGTCGTTCAGCGCTGAGCTTCGGTCGTTCCGGATTGTCTTGCCGAACGGTCAGGCCTACTGGACGGTCGTCGATGGCGGCTACACGAGGGTTGAGGTGGCCGACCGGTTCCTGTTCGACCTGCGCTTTGGCCGTGACCGAGCTGAGTCGACAACGAGGGTATACGCAGGTGAACTGGCCCGGTTCTTGAGCTGGTGTGGCGCCAGCGGTCGAAGCCCGGAGGACGGCGCCCGCGACCTGAGCCGGTTCGTTGTCTTTTTGCGCACCACGCCCACAACCCGAGCAGGCGCGGGTAAGGGCAGCCCGCCGGGCCCGGAGCGGATCAACCACATCCTTGGCGTGGTGCGGGAGTTCTTCAAGCATGCAGTGGCGGACCGGGCCGTTGACGGCGCCGTCCTGGCTGCACTCTACGAGGTGGCCGACGACCGACATCTTCCGGCCGAACTGCGGGACGAACGGGCCGGCCTTCGCTACCGGGCACGGCCACGGCACCGGTTGCGGGTGAGCCACCCAGCCCGCCCGGATGCCGCTTCTCAACAGGAGTGGGAGGCGTTGGTGGTGGCCGCTTCGTCGTGGCGTGATCGGTCTTGCTGTTGCTGTTGTGGTTTAGCGGCCTGCGGATTGGTGAAGCGTTGGGGTTGCGGCGCTCGGATCTGCATTTCATGGCCTCGTCGGCTTCCCTGCGTTGCCGGGTGGATGGTCCGCACCTGCACGTGGTGCGCCGGGACAACCCGAACCGTTCGTGGGCCAAGTCCCGGAACAGCCGGACGGTGCCGGTGGGGCCGTGGGTGCTCAGCTACTACGACCGTTACGTGCAGGAGCGGCTGGCTTGCCGGGCGGCGGACGGCTGTGACTTCGTGTTCGTCAACCTGTTCCACGCTCCGTTGGGGGCGCCGATGACCGACTCGTCGGTCCGTCAGCTGATGGGGAACCTCAGTCGGCGCGCCGGGCTGGGCCGCCCGGTTCGGCCGCACATGCTGCGTCATGCGACCGCAACCGAGTTGGCCGAGGCGGGGGTGGCCATCGATGTGGTGCAAGAAATCCTTGGCCACCGGTCGATCGAGTCGACCCGGGTTTATGTGCATTTGAGCCAGCGTCGGCTGCGCGACGCCATGGAAGGGCTAGAGGAGCGCTCCGGCTCACAGGCCCGACGGATGGAAATAGACATACGGTGATCGGACCAGTGCGGGCGGCCACTGCCGCGATTTCACAACCCGATGTAAGGCACTCCGGTCTGGGATCGTTGATCGACTGGGGGGAATTGCGACAACGGGGTTGGGACCCTGATAGTGGCGTTTTCGGACCGGGTAGCAACGACCCTGTCTTTGGATCGGCTCGATGTGCCGCGTTCAACTGCGACCAGGTCGTACATCATCCGGGCACGGGCCTGTGTTTTCGCTGCAGGAAGCTGTGGGACGCCTCGTCACCGGAGGTGAGTTTCGAGGAGTTCTGCCTGACCGCACCCGCATGCGCCAGGCCTGTGGGTGTCCAACACCTATGTCTGGTCTGCCGGCGCCCGGCCATGAGCGACCAGTGCGAGGCCGGGGTCTGTGTTCCGCATGCGCGGCGGCAGCTAGGGACCGAGACCAGACGGTGGCTGAGTATGTCGCCGGCGACGATAACTTCCCGCCGGCTGCTCCTCGTCCGACTTTCGGCAAGTGCGCCGTCGGCGCATGCGTGCGATGGGCTCACCGGGGCAGTCCCGCCGTGTGCGAGCCGCACGAGCGTACCTGGGTCAAAGACGGCCGGCTGACAGGCTCCGCTTTCGAAGACTGGTGTGCTCGAGCTCAGGCCCTCGATGTCAGTAGTCGAGTAGTCAGGTTCGCGGGCCTGAGCGAGCGGGCACGCCTGGAAGTGCTCTACGGCCTGCACTGCGCCTCCCGGGCCGAGCGGACCATCCGTGTCAAGGCCCTACAGGCGGCAGTGAACCGGCTGCGCGCGGAGCAGGCCACCAGGGTGGCGGAGGTGCGGGTTGAAGGTTTGTCTCGGGACGCACGATCATTCCTGGCCTTCACCGCCGACCAGGTCGCCTTGGCGTCCACCAGCCCCACCGAGGAGGCCGGGAAGGACCGCTGGGACCTGCGAGTGTTCGGCCACAAGGGTGGCTGGATGCACTTCGACCAGCTCAGCCAAGACTGGCTACGTGATGCGGCCAAAGCGTGGGCGTGGGAACGGATCGCTAGCACCGAGAACCCGGCCCGCCTGGACCAGGTCCTCCATGATCTCGGCCCGTTCTCCGAATCGCTGCGACGTCACCGCGCCCACGGAGGCACCGAGCCGACAACCTTGGGCCGAGCCGACGTGACGGCGTTCTGCAACGACCTCGCCCATCTAGAAGCGGCCGGCAAGCTGTCACGCTTCATGCGCCACCGCATCCTCGTTGACGTAGATCAGTTCCTGCGGGAAGCTCGGTCCATGGGCCTCACTCGTCCCGGTCAGCCGATGGCGGGCCTCCCCGACGAGGTGACCCTACCCTCAAAAGACCGCATCCGCATTCGGGACGGCGACGATGGCGAACAGGGCCGGGCGTTGCCTCAGACCGTTGTCGACCAACTGCTCGAGCCCGCCGCGCTTGACCGGCTGGAGAAGCGGTTCGACGTTGACACCCGCACCATGGTCGAGCTCCAGGCGCGAGTTGGCCGCCGCACCGGTGAGCTGTGCCAGCTGCGCTGGGACTGCCTGCAAAGCATCGAGGTGGTCAACGAAACTGGCCAAGCTCAGGTGGCGTCGGTGCTAGTGCACGACATGCCCAAGGTCGGGATCGTGGGCTACCAGCTACCCGTTGACCTCGAAACGGCCGGCGTCATCCGAGCCCAACAAGCCCGGGCCCGAGACCGCTTCCCCGACACGCCGACTTCCCGGCTAGCCCTGTTCCCCACCCTCAAGCGCAACCCCCGAGGAGTGAGACCCTTTAGCCCCGTCACCTTGTGCGACCGCATCCGAACCTGGCTGCGCGAGCTGCCCCGCTTGGTCGGCCCCGACGGGGAAGACTTCGATCGAGCCGGGATCAGCCCGTACTCGTTCCGGCACACCTTCGCGCAACGCCTCGCCGACCAAGGCGTCCCCATCGACGTGCTCGCCCACCTCATGGGGCACCGAAAACTGTCCACCACCCAGGGCTACTACCGGGTCACCCACCAGCGAAAGCGCCAAGCGATCGACAAGCTGGCCGGGCTACAGCTCAACAGCCGAGCCGAACGAGCCCGACCCACGATCGAACGCCTACTGGAAAGCGAGCACCTGCGCGAGAGCATAGGCCAGGTGGCGGTGCCGTTCGGGATCTGCTTGGAACCCACCAACGTGAAAGCCCGGGGCCAAGCATGCCCGTTCCGCCATCAGTGCTTCGGCTGCACCCACTACCGCACCGACCCCTCCTTCCTCCCCGAGCTGCGCGCCTATCTCAGTCGGCTGCTAGCCGACGACGAACGACTCCGCGCCGCAGCACCCGAACTGGAAGAATGGGCTCGCAACGCCGCCATCCCCTCCCAAGACGAGGTCGCCGCGGTGCGAAACCTCATCGGCCGCTGCGAGAAACTCCTCTCAGAGCTGGCCGAGGACGAACGAGCCGGCATCGAAGACGCCGTAGCGGTGCTGCCCGCAACCGGGCCCAGCTCGACACCACCGTGCCGGTGCGCTTCCTCGGCGTCATCAGCCCCTCCAAGGCGAAGCTGTTCCCCAACCTCGTCCGAGACCACCACGAACACAGCCATGAAGGCTGAGCGGTCCGTGGCCATGCGTGACGCTCGAGGTCGCGACACTCAACGCAAACACAGCTTGGTCCTGGCCGCCCTGGAGGCGGTCGTCCAGGCCGGCCTGGATCCCACCATCGCCGCCATCGCCCGCCAAGCCGGGGTAGGCCGCAAGTTCATCTACGACCATCCCGATCTGCGAGCCGAGATCGAACTCAAAGCTGAGCAGGCCACCCGCCACCAAGCCAACAACATGCTCGCTGCCGCTCGCGTAACCGGCGCCTCCCTGCGAGCCGACCTGGAAAACAGCCGTGCCCACAACCGCCGGCTGCAACAACGGCTTCGCTCGCTCGAAAAGCGCCTCTCCCAGCTCGAAGGCGCCCGGCTATTAGCCGACGAGATGCTGCCCGCTGAAGTGGTCGAACAACTCGCCGATCAACAACTCGCTCTGCGAGTCACCCAGCTCGAGGAGCAGCTCTTCGAAACCACAGAAACACTCCGGCGCACTACCGAAGAACTCGAAGCCACCCGAGCCATCAACCGAGAACTGATGCAGCGAGTCAACCGCCAATACGAACCTGCCCACAACCACGGCGACCTCAGAGGACAGCATCACCAATGACCAGCGAAGCCAACTCGGCAGGCATTTGCCTGACGCAGCCGAACGCAGCGAACGCCGCTTCCGCCCGAGATGACAGCCGCTTCACGGGTCCAGGATCACCGTCGGACACACCTGCTTCCGAAGTTCCACCCGCTCCAACAGAGCCAAAAAGCTTGCAACATCAACCTCCCTCTGGCATCCGCCCTACTCTCCCCCCGCCAACGACTGCTGAAAACGGCCGCCTTGGACGCAGGCGTGCCCCTCCGCGATGTGCAAGAAGCGGCGAGCCACGCTGACCCGCGCACGACGATGCGCTATGACCGTGCCCGAGTTTCGCTGGACCGCCACGCCACGTACATAGTGGCGACTTTCATAGCCGGCGCCAGCCGGTAGGCCCTCTTCGTCGTTCTGGGCGCCGGTTTTCCTCCCGGTGCCCAGCGTGGCCCTGGGAAGCATGGCGCGCTATCGCCGATCTTTGCTCACTGCGCAACAGGTTCGCTGGCCGTTGAGCGAGCAAGATTTCCAATTCTGACTTGACGCAAAGAGGTCTCGTTTACCGCCGATCCCCATCGCAGGTCCACGACCACAGCACACTTCCACTGGCCGCCACAGCGGCATAGAAGTCAGGCTCCGCACAGTCCGGTGCGTCGTGTCACCCACCGTCGGGCCTACCAGTGGCCCGCTCACCAATATCGGGGCTGCTGTGATGGCATCGGCAGGCCGAACCTCCGCCGTTTGGGCTTCGCTTTCCTCCTATAGACCTCGTCGCAACTCTGATCAGTGCCGGCACACCCCATCTCCACCGCGACTTCACTCGACGTTCACCCCGTCTTGACGTCAGGGAACTTCCCTGTTTGTGATGGGGCGGTGTGCACCCGGCGCAATCGCCCCATGTGATTGTCGTTAAGGCGCACCGAAAGGCAACGGCTCCTCCTTGTCAAGCCAACGCATGGTCTGTCGTGAGCGCGAACTTGCCCAGCTGGATACGGCCGTTGTTGCCAGTTCGGGAGGTTCGTCGACAGCGCTGGTGATCGGTGGCGAGGCCGGAGTCGGAAAGACGAGTCTAGTGCGCGAGTTCATTGAGCGTTGCAGCGCCCGCGGCTTTATGACCCTATACGGCCGTTGTGTCGAATTGATCGAGGCGAGCGTCCCGTTTGCGCCATTTGCGGAAGCGTTCCGGCGCCTAGTGCGGGCCATGCCGGCCGACAATCGGGATTGTTTTCTGGGCACCCACCGGGGCGACCTAGTTGGGCTCCTACCCGAGCTGGCCACTGAGAGCGACCACGCCCCCCCGGTGGCAGATCCTTCTGCTCAGGGACGGCTGTTTGGGCGGCTGCACGCTCTCCTGCTGCGGCTAAGCGAGGACTGCCCGGTGGTGCTGGTGCTCGAGGACATGCATTGGGCCGACCGGTCCACGCTCGATCTCGTGACGTTCCTCATCCCGAACCTGGCCAAGGAGCGGGTGCTCCCTGTCTGCACCTACCGCGCCGACGAGCTCTACCCCGGCCATCCCCTGAGCCCAGTTCTCGCCGAACTCGAGCGCAGCCGGTCAATCGAGTGGCTCAACCTCGATCGGTTCGAGCGGGACGAGCTGGCGAACCTACTCGAGAGCCTGCTGGGCTATCGCCCGGATAAGGCGCTCGTCGACCGTATTTTCGCCCGGTCCGGAGGCAACGCCTTCTTTGCCGAGGAACTCCTCGCGGCTCCAAGTGAAAGTGAGGGGCCGACCTTACAGCTTCCGCCTACCTTGCGCGACGTCCTGCTGGCTCGAGTTGACCGTTTTATCGCCGGCGGCACAGGCCGTACTCGGGGTTGCGTCCGTCGCTGGCCGTCCGCTGCCGGACCAGTTGTTTGCGAACATCTCCCCGCTCAAACCTCCACAACGCGTAGCGGGGCTGCGCGAGGCAGTGGGACGCCACATACTCGTAATCGCCGTCGACGACAGCTACGGGTTCCGCCACGAGCTCTCCGCGAAGCGGTATACGACCGGCTGCTGCCAGCTGAGCGGAGCGCCCTCCACGCCGCATATGCCGGAGCTCTCGAATCCTGTCGGGATAAGGCAGCCGTGGCGGAGATCGCCTACCACTGGCACAGAGCGAACGATGCGCCGCGCGCGTTGGCGGCGTCGGTCGTCGCAGCTGAGGCGGCATCTGCCGCCTTTGGCTTCGCAGAGGCGCAGCGTACAAACGAGCTCGCCGTTGAGCTGTCGGACGACGTAGCCAACACTGCTGTCCTGTGCGGGCTCGACAAGGTCTCTCTCATCTGTCGTGCCGCCGAGGCGGCCAACCTCGCCGGCGAACACGGTCGAGCGGCGTCGCTCGTAAAGGGGGCGGTCACGCTTGTCTCCGGCGAGCCGGTCCGAGCGGGGCTGCTGCACGAGCGTCTCGCCCGCTACTTGTGGGCAGCGGGCGACAGCAGTGCTGCGCTCGAGGCATACGCGGAGGCGGTGCGGCTGGTCCCGCCCCGGCCGCCGTCCCGTGCGCGCGCCAGGGTTTTGGCCGCCCATGGGCAAGCTCTGATGCTCATGGCCCGCTACTCCGAGTCGCGCGAACGCTGTCAAGAGGCCGTGGCGATCGCACGAACCGTTGGGGCTCGGCCCGAGGAAGGTCACGCCCTCAACACGCTCGGCTACGACCTCACCTGCCTGGGTGAGGCGGAACTTGGCGTCCAGAGCCTAAGGGAGGCGCTAACGATAGCGGAGGAGGTCGGTGACCTTGACGACCTGGCCCGCGCTCACCTCAACCTGTCAGAGCTGCTCGCCGGTCCGCTGAACCGACCTGGCGAGGCCCTCGCGCTGGCGCTCGACGGTATCCAGCTCTTGGGGCGCGTAGGGCTGTCCAGAGACTACGGGGTCTCGCTGAGCGCGACGGCCGCAGGTGCCCTCTATGTGCTCGGCCGATGGGACGAGGCGCTCTCGCTGTTGCAGGAGGCGGAGCGGCAGGTGCCGGTCGAAGCCGCTGCCATCGACCTTCACCAGGCCCGCTTAAAGCTGCTTGTCAGCCGAGGTGAGGTCGACCGCGCCCGCCAGGAGCTCGACCTGCTCGGCGGGCTCATGACCCATACCGTCGATCCGCAGTACGAGGTCCCGCTGTGCACCCGGGAGGCCGAGCTTGCCCTCTGGGAGGGTCGGCCCGCCGACGCCCGCGTCGCAGTCGCGGAAGGCCTCGAGCACCTCGCGAACACCGATGATGTGTGGTTCGCTGGGCCACTCATCTGGCTCGGGATGTGGGCGGACGTAGACGACAAACTTGAGGCCCGCATGCGGCGAACGACGGCGGAACAACCTACCTACCGGCCCTGCCTGACAGAGCGGCTCCAACTGGTTCTCCGTCGGCTCCGCGATGAACAAGCGTTCGTCCCCCCGGCGACGCTCGGGTACGTCTTGCTGTGCGAAGGTGAGCTGTCGCGCCTTCGGGCGGAGCCTGGTCCGGAGGCCTGGCGGCTGGCCGCGGACGAATGGCAACGACTGGGGCACCGTTTCCCGGCCGCCTACGCTCGCTGGCGGGAGGCCGAAATGCTCCTCGCCGCTCGCCGGGCACAGGCGGCGCAAGCACCTCTGCGGACTGCTTTTAGTGTCGCCAACTCCCTCGGAGCCGAGCCCCTGAAGGCTCAAGCAAAGGCGCTCGCAGACGCGTGCACGGCTCGATCTGGAGACGCCGACGTCGCAGACCGAACGCGCCCTCGCCGGCGTGCACGGGCTGACGCGGCGGGAGTTGCAGGTGCTCGGGCTTCTGGCCGACGGCCGGACCAACCGTGAGATCGCTCGGGCTCTTTTCGTGAGCGAGAAGACGGCGGGGACACACGTCTCGAGCATCCTCGGCAAGCTGGCGGCGCGCAGCCGCGTCGAGGCCGCGACGGTCGCCCACCGCCTCGGGCTAGTCCCCGCGTAAAAAAACCTGGTAACCGGCTGCCCCTCAATTCGGGAGTTCTCCCGATGTGCCCGCCGCACCGACGCGCGACTCTGGGGTGTGCCTCTAGCGATGTGCGGACGAGGCCAGCCTGCCTCAGGCAGATTGCGAAAGGAGACCCACCATGGGCAGACAATTTCCACGTGCACCCGGTGGCGCCGTGACCGACGGGGCCGAAAAGGTAAGGCAATTCGGACGATCGGACGGTGTGAAAGCCGCCGACATTCCCAGAACATTTGGAGGAGAAAGATGACTGACCAGACCAAGTGGCGGTTCTGCGCAAAATGCCACGTCATGTTTTACAACGGCTTTGACGCACGAGGCAGTTGTCCGCACGACGGGGCCGCGCACGCCCCTCAAGGTTTGAATTTCCAGCTCCCCTTCGGTGGCCCGGAAACCGATCATGCCCAGCGCAACTGGCGGTTCTGCCGCAAGTGTTTCGCGATGCACTGGGCGGGAGCGACGACCCAGGTGTGCAATACGGGCGGGCAACACGACCCCACCGGCTCGTTCGACTTCTCGCTTCCACATGATCTGCCCGAGACTGCGAATGCCCAATCGAACTGGCGCTTCTGCGAGAAGTGCTCGAACCTCTTCTGGGCCCCGGCGGCGAATAGCAGTTGCTCGGCCGGCGGCCCGCATACCGCTCAGGGTTGGGTCTTCACTTTGCCGCACCGGGCCGACCACGTCCACGACAGCGGGCCGATCACGTCGAACCTGCCGCTCGGCGGCTGGGCCCATCTCGCCGTACAGCCAAACGGCGGCTGGACGTTCTCGACCCATGCCCACGACAGCGGCCTTGACAATATCGATTACGCGCTCGGGGCGGTGCTCGTCAACCGGTTCGGCCTTCCGTTCACCTTCGCGCACCAAGGCCATGTTGAGGGCACCAGCGCGGGCCTACCCTTCGGGAGCCCCAACCGTGACAACGACCAAACCACGTCCGGCACAGACCCGAGGTTGGGCGGCGAATACGACAACGTCGCCGACGCCGACCTGGTGTGCAGCCTAACCGGCACGGACAAGCTCGTCGGCGGGATCGACGCCTGGCTACAGGACCTTGCCCAACAGGCACTGGCCCAGCTCGGCAAAGCAGCCATTACCGCCGTTGTAGTCGCCGTCTGACACGTATGCTTCCCGGTGCGCCGTTCACCCGCGCGGTGCGCGAAGGTGACGGCGCACCGGTCAGGTATTGACTAGTTGGCCCGCCGGCCGCCCGGCGGACCGACCAATTATCGGGAGCGCGCCAGCCTCAAAGCGGGGATGAGGAGCAAAGGCCGACCGGTGGAGATAATGGCGGATAGTACGCTAAATAGCATTACGTTTTAGCCTGAATCTCACGGCTGACCTTTCGCGGGAACAAAGCCTCATCGCCGCGGCGTTGCTTCTCTTGCACTTTCGACAGGCGATTTTGCCCTCAGGGACGGCCACCGCGCTACCGAGGGCGTCATTCGGGGTCGTTCTTGTTCAAGTCGCCGTTGTCCAGCAGTCCCACCCGCGCTGCCAGCTTGAAAAGCCACCCTCCAGCGAAGCGAGAGTGACTGCGAGGACACTCGAACGAGGCCCCGACCGGCGAGCCGCGTTCTCCCAAAAAGTATGTCAGATCGACCACTTCTGTGCGGCTGAAAAGACACGTCCTCTCAGAGATTCCGCCCAGAACGAGGTTATCGCGGCAGGCCCCGTTCCATTTGCTTAGAAAATCCGGCTACATAATCGTCAGCACATAACGCCAAGAGATAATAACGCCCATCCAGCCGTTCCATGGCACGCAGATCGGCACTTATGGTGCCGGCAAGGTCCGCGGAGCCGATCCGGATTCCGAATGCCATCGACGGTTCTTGTGCCATGGCCTAAGTCGATGCTCGACCACTTTGCATGAGTAGTCGGCAGCCGTATAGCGGCTTGGTCGCATGCTGGCAACCTCCGAACCCTACCCACCGCCGCCACCACCTGACGTGATTCTCCGAACGGGATGCACGAAAGGGGCGGGCGATCGAGGTTTTCTGTTCCCGTTCCTATCGGAACGCCTTACGGAACAAGGGAAATTCGATTTCCGGCACAGCAGTCGTCAGCACAGCTCAGGCACGGTAGTCGGACGGCGGCACCGCCTGCCTCTCATTCCTCAGCCCCGTCGAAATCGCTCGGAAGTGCCCGGAGGTCGCTACTGTGCTGGCCCCTCCTCGCGCACGCCGAGAATGGCCCGCCAGCCGAGTCCGCCAGCGCGGCCCAGTGGGCATCGAAATGCACCGTCCACCAGTACGACATAGCGTTGCCACCCTCGGCCCTGGCCGCCTCCCAGGCCTCCCACAAGGCCTTCACCCGCTCCACGGCCTCGGCGTGCTCCTGCCATTGCCCGCACCAGTAGGTGCCCGCCTTGAGCGGCCGGCGCACAATGGGCGCTAGCCATCCCTCGAACCACTCGACCGCATCGAGGAACGCCGCCGCCGGCCCCTCCGGTACGAAGCGCACCACGACATGCCAGCCGTCGAGGTCGTCGTTACGAACCACCATCGCCTCGAAACGCCCTCTCGCCCCGGGTACGTACCTGCCAGGGTCCGTGTCTTCCACGAAGTCCTTCGCCACCTGGTTCGCCTCCGCCCGCATGGCGAGGCTCCTGTCGAGGCGGCGGGCCACGCCGGACTGCTGGACGAGCCCTTCGCGGACCTTGGCCAGGGGGCTGCCGGCCGGCTCTGCCCCCGGCCCGGGCCAGTTCACGGCTCCTTCTTCGAGCCCGATGTCGGTCAACCTAACATCGTGGGCACCTCCCGCTGACCTGGCCTCCTCCCAGGAGGGGGGAACTGCGGCTTCCTCCGATACCTCGTCCATGTCCCCCCAGTCGTCCTGCTCGTTCACCGGGGCTCCCCCAGGGCAGCGCCCTCAAATTGGGGGAGGCTGGGCCCCAGGTGACCATCGGGCCCGCCGTAGCGAGCAAGCGAACCCTGGACTAGCGAAGCGTCGGGCCGGCGCATCCAGGGGACCGTCTCGACGATGACCGGGCGCGTGCCCGAGAGGCTGACGGCGGCCCGCCCCGCCGGCATGGCGGCCAACTCGTCGACGCTCAAGGCGCGGTGGCGCTGGGTAGACCACGACACCGAAGCGCCTCCCGGCCCGCTTGTCCGGCTCCGGCTGGCGCGGTCGTACTCGCCGTACAGTTGGGAAAGGCCTTCGAGGAAGCGCAAGTCGCTCACCCCGCCGGCGAAGATCTTGACGTTCGAGGCGTCCCAGAGCTTGCGCATCCCTTGTTCGCCCCAGCAGCCCTCCCCCTGCGCCCAGCTCTGTAGGACGGCCAGCACCACGATCCCCCGGCTCCCGTAGTGGCTGTAGAGGTCCGGCAGCTCCCGCCAGCGGCACACGTTGGCCACCTCGTCGAGCACGGCGAGGAGCGGCAGGGCGAGCCTCCCCCCAACAGAGGCCGCCGCCTTGGCTTCGGCCGCCTCGAGGACGGCCGCCGTGAGCGCGGTAACCAGCGGCGCCGAGGAGCCCTCCCCTTCCCGGGAGAGGCTGTAGAGTGTGCCGCCCGAGCCAAGGAGCGAAGTCGGTAGGAACTGCGGGCGCTTCCCACCCGGGTCCTCGACCCATTCGAGCACCCGGGGGTCGGAAAGGAAACTCGCAGTGCGGGCCGCTGAGCCGTAGACCCCGGCGCGTTGGCGGTCGGGTAGGTGGATCGTGGCCCGCAGGCCGTCGGCGGCGAGCTCGTAGCCGGCGGCTGCGAGCGCCCGGACCGGCTCCTCTTCGTCCGGGTCCTGGAGCCAGCGGTAGACCTGAGAGACCTGCCTCCCGGCCGAGCTCGCCGCCAGCAAGAGCTGCGCCAAGAGCTCCTGGCCGGCGTTGTCGAAATAGGCGTCGGTACGGTCCCCGGGCTCTTTCGAGGCGTTGGTCCAAACTGCGGCGAGCTTCCTCGCGCTCCGTACGTCAGTCACGTAGCTCAACGGGTCCCACCACCACCTCGCACCGGCGCCGGCGACGCCTTGCGGGTCGAAAACCCAGCAGCTGCCACCCAAAGCGGCTGCGGCCGCTTCCCTGGCCCCGCGTGTCGCGTCCACGATGTCGCGTTTGTTCGAAGTGACGATGACCGGCCCGGGGGCGTCGAGCACCGCCGGGACCGCGTAGCAGGTGGTCTTGCCCGTCCTCGGCCCTGCGATCACCGTGAGCATGTCCTCCCAGGTGGCCCGCAACGCCTTCTTGGCGCCGGGCACCAGAGCGCCGATCACCGGCCCGGGGCCGGCAAAAACCCCAGGCGCCAGTTTGCGACCGCGCTCCTTGTAGCGCAGGAGGCCCCTGTCCCTCGCCAGGTTGCGCGCCGAGCGGTCGATGGCGTGGGCCTTGGCCCGATGCCAGGTGACCAAGAAAACCCCGCTCATGGTCAGCACGAAGAGGCCGGTGGCCAGGCCGACGGCCCAGTAACTGTCCGCCGGGGCCCACGCGAACTTGCCCTCGTGCAACACGTCCGCCAATAGCTTGAAGGGGTCCCCAGGAGGCCTTGGCGCCCCGCTGAAGGCGGTTGCCATTTCTGCCGCCGTCCACGCGCCCACCAATACGACGAGCACGACCAAGGCCACCGCACCGACGAGGTAGCCCTCGAAGTTGGCTCCGCCCCCGCTCCTGGCCCGTTGGTAGCTCACCTGGCCCATCGCCTCCCTCCAGCGGGCGTTGGTGTCGTGGAGGGCGACCTCGCTCGGCGTGAGCTCTACTTCGACCGGGATACCTGGCCTTCCTCCTACCTTCACCAAGAACTTGCCAAGGCCGGGCGGCTTTTCCTCCGTACCGGTCTTCGGGTTCCATGAGCTGGGCGCCGACCAGTCGGCGAGGAGGGCGGCCTCGGCCCGAGAGAGCTGGACAACCTGGGTGAGCAGCGGGATCTCCCTCGCTGGCAAGCCGCCAAGCACCATGTAGCCGGCCCGCTCGGCGAAACCGACCGCTCTTTGACGGTCCTCCTCGTCGGCCAGGGCCAGCATGTCCGAAAGCGTGTGGGTGATGAGCGCCTGGCCCACGCCCCGGGTGCGGTTGAGGCGCGTCAGGGCGTCGACCCTCGCCACCATGCCCTTGGCTGCTTGCAGCACGCGCCACAGCTCGTCGATCACAACGAAGCGGTGCACCTCGGGGCCTGTCCCAGCTTCGGCCAGGGCCTGGGCCGCCTCGATGCCGGCGAAGCCCTCGGCCCAGCAGGCGAGCAGCACTGCGGCTTGCAGCTTCATGTCGGTCTCGGGTATGCCCGAGATGTCGACACAAAGCGGGCGCGACAGGTCCAATTCCACAGTCGTCTGGCCCGAGAAGGTCTCCCCGAGGGCGCCCCGTGTCAGCGCCATGACCGAGCCCAGCAGCGGGCTCACAGCGGCGCGGTAGGCGGCCTTGTCGCCCCTCGACAAGGTGACGTCCTCCAGCTCGGGTGAGCCCTCGTCCAGGAGCCTCACCAGGTGCCAAAGCGTGGCCTCCCCGGGTGCCGTCTGTTGGTCCAGGACGCGCATCGCTGTGTCCAGGACCAGGCTCTCCACGTCGCCGACGGGCCGTCCCCGGTTCAGCTCAATGAGGCCCGAGACGACGTTCAGGCGCCGGCCGGCCGCGTCGGCCAGCAGTTTTTCCTTGGCGCGGCCAGTGAGCTTGGCTGCGGAAGCCGTCGCCGCGCCGGGGTCGAGCACGTTGAGCTTCCCCTCCCCGCGGCCGAGCCGGACGATCGACCCGCCCAAGGCCCTTATCAGGTCCACGTAGTCGGGCTTGGTATCGCCGAAGACGACCGGGAGGACCCCGTAGGCAGCCAGCCCCGTCGCCATGCGGCGCACGAGGGAGGACTTCCCCCGGCCAGTCAGGCCCAGCACCACCACACCGGGGTTGCTGATCAACTTGGCCCGGGTGAACCAGCTCACCGGGTCGCTGCAGACGGTGGCGTGGGTGAACAGGTGCCGGCCGATCGGCACGCCCACCATCGGCGTCCCCGAGCCGGCGATGAAAGGCCACAGCCCGCAGACCTGTACCGTCGTGCCCCGCCACTCGGGCGCGGCCTCGACGTACGAGGACGCCCCGCCGCCTCTCATGCGTCCAGCCCCGCGGCCCTGGGCCGCCCGGCAAGCCCCACTCTCTCCTTCCTCGGGACCCGCGTAAGGGCTGCCCAGGGGGAGGAGACGGGGGAAGAAGGCCACCGTCGCCGTAGTAGCCCCAGTCCGGCTGGCTCTCGCCTGGTGAGGCTCACATCGCCTCCCTGAGCCCGGCCGGCACCCGGAGATGGGCCGGGAGCACCAGACCGAGCGGGAGGGCGGCCAGGAAGGCGGCCGACTGGCTCCCCCAAGCCCGGCGCAGCACGACTCTCGAGGATGTAGCGAGGCTGTCCACTACGGCTTCTACCTGGCGAAGGCGGCTGCCGTCGGCCTCGCCCATGACTGTCGCCGTGACGAGCATCCCGAAGCGCACGAGCCCTGCCCCCCTCGCCTCCTCCTGGGCCGCTTGTTCGGCGGCCTGGACCGAGTGGCTGCTGCGGGCCGAGACCACGCGCCGGCGCCCGCCGCTGGCGTTGAAAAGGGCGTCGCGGCGGTCTTTTTCGACCAGCTCGGCGGCGCGGGCGGAGTCGTGGGGGCGGTACAGGAGGCTGACGCGTTTGCGGGTGATGTCGGGGTGGGGAGCGAGGAGCTTGGCCAGCACCGAGGAGTAGACGACGCCCCTCGGGGCCTGCGACATGGCCCAGGTGACGGAAGTGGCGCCGTCGTGCCAGAGGTGGTCGGCCGCCTCCTCCTGCGCCGCGGGGCCGGCGTCGGCCCAGTCGATGTTGGCGCCGGCGGGACCGAGCTCCTCGACCAGGGCGTGCACGGAGGGGTCGTAGGCCAGGCGCACCGCGGCCGCGAGGCTGGCGCGAGGTCATGGGCTCGGCGGCGCCGGCGCCGGCGGCGGCCAGGGGCGCGGTGAGACCGGGCAGGCGGTTGCCGATCTCGATGGCCATCTCCTGCAGGCTCCTTTTCGGCCCGCCGAAGGCGCCGTAGCGGCTCCAGGTGAGCGCGATGCGGCAGGAGATCGAGGCCGACCCGGCCGGGTAGTTCTGGACTATCTCGCGCATCACCTGCTGCGCCAGAGCCGGGGCCCTGGCGTCGAGGTGCGCCTCGACCTCGCGTTCCAACCTGGTGCCGAGGTCGGGCGCGGTCTCGACCGTCACCGAGGCGGCGACGAGGCCCGTCTCCTGGCCGAGGGAGGTGAGCCACGCCCCCCAGTGCGCCACCCACTGGTCGACCGTGTCCTGGTCGACCAACGCGTTGCCGTCGGGGGCGGTCTCTATGACCGTCGAGACGTGGGCGGTGGCGCGGTGGTGCAGCAGCACGAAGGGCCGGTTCCAGGCGTCCAGAGCGTCGGTCGCGGTCATGGCCGCGGCCAGGCCGGGGAGGCCGAAGCGCTAGGTGGGGGTGCGCCCGAGCGGGCCGGAGCGGTAGGTGCGCCATCCTCTCGGCCCGGCCCGCCGACCATGCCAGGCGGGCGGTCAGCTTTTGGACGCCGTTGCGCCCGTGGCGGTCCCGGTAGACGAGGGGGGCCAGGGCTATGGCCAGCACGGCGGCGCCGACCACAGCGGCGACCACGGAGACCGCGAGCAGGACGATGACGGCGAGCATGCCGACGAGCAGGATGCCAGTGCCCAGGAGCCCCAAGCCGGCAACGCCGGGCGACTGCGGTTTTCGCCAGTTCCCGTAGGTAAGGGCCTCTTTTGCTGTTGCTAGTTCAGCCAATTTCTTGTCCCTCCCCGGCGATGGAGTCCTCGGCATGGTCCGTGACGGCCCTCGCCGCTTGGCCGAGGCCCTGAGCGGCACCGCGCACGCCAGCAGCAGCGGAGCCGTTCGTTGCCGGTGCCGAGGCTGCAGCGAGGGTCGACCCAGAAGGCGCGGCTGCTGCCGCACTCCCGCTTGCCATTCCCCCGGCGGCGGCACCAGCGGCCGGGGCGGCAGCGCCCGCGGTGGCAACGACCGCCGCGGCACCGGCGGCCAGGGCGGCGCCGGTCGCCAGCACCTCGCCCGGTCGAGATC
The DNA here is from genome assembly GCA_963807395.1 of uncultured Acidimicrobiaceae bacterium. Taxonomy (GTDB): domain Bacteria; phylum Actinomycetota; class Acidimicrobiia; order Acidimicrobiales; family Palsa-688; genus Fen-671. The sequence continues at coordinate 2,423,382 of CAWEBW010000007.1, read as the reverse complement.
CCCCCGACCGACGACACCAGCGGCACGACGAAGCGCAGCAGGGCGGGGAGCGTGAGGGTAGCCAGGATTATCAAGACCACGCCTTCCATTTGCCCTATGACCGAGGTCCCCCCGCCGGCGGTGCCGGACAGGAGCTGGAAGGCGGCGGCGTAGCAAACTGCAGCCGCCGGCTTGTACAACAAGAACGCCACGATCCAGCCGTTCAGTCTCCTGAACCACTGCGCGCCCGCGGAGGTCATGGAAGCCGCAGCCGCTACCGGCCAAACCCCGGTCAGGACCACCAGCAGGGCGCTGCGCAGGATTATGAGCGCCACCTGGACGAGCAAGCTGACTATGGCCAAGATCGACAAGATCAAGAGCAAGAACGGGGCGGAGACGGCCGCCAGGCCCAGGTCGAAGGCGGCGTTGGCCTGGCCAAAGCCGTTCGAGAGCAAGTAGTTCGAAAAGTTATCGCCCGCCGTGGCCAGAAGGTTGATGGCCACGACGCCCGCTCCCCCGATCACGATCATGTTCAAAAGCCCTGACACGACCTGGCGGAAGGGCTCGCCCCGGCGGAAAAGGGCCATGCGGGCGGCCCCGACGATCACACCTAGTACGCCCACCCACACCTCGATGCCCAACAGGTCGCCCTGGATGAGCGACGTCGCGGCGAGCGGCCTGGGCGCCCCCGAGCTGGGTGGGCACCGCCGTCCAGGCGGTGACAAGAGTCTGCAGGATGCTGTTGGCGGCGTTGGCGGCGTCGGTCGCCGCCGTCTTGATGAAGTCGTCTGCTACACCGCCAGCAACGGAGGAGCCGATGGTGCAGGCTTGACCGACAATAGGAAGGGAACAGACGCCCGCCATGTCTCAAACCCCTGACCAGGTGGCGAAGCCCACGAGAGAGGTGATGGGGAGCTCCTGTGCGCTGCTCGAGCCGTCCGGCTGCAGCTGGAGCTTCCAGTCCCCGTCCGACCAATCGACGGTGTCCGGCCCCGCTTGGAGCCCGCCGTTGCCGTTCTTAGTGACGATCTCGATCACGGCGACGGCCGGGCTATAGGTCACGAACTTGAACCCGGCCAGCTGGTTGTACTCGCCCGGCTGGTTCCCGCCCGCGTTCGTCACTTTGCTGCGTTCTGCCACATAAACCTGCCGGCCCTTGCCAGGCGTCACTTGTAGTTGCACGACCTGCCTCCAGTCAGGAGAAATGAGGTACCGGTAGGGGATCTGGCTCGCCGCCAGGAGGGCACCGAGGGGGTCGTGGGCGTAACAACGCGCTACGCCCCCGTCGACGATCATCGGCCCGGCAGTGTTCGAGTACGGCAGGGCCACCGTCTGATAGAGCTGCCAGGTGATGCCCTGCGGGGAGTACTGCGGCACTGCCTGGCTCCCAGTCGGCACATGACAAGCTGATCCCGAGCTCGTCGTGTGCTTCACGGTGGTGGCCACCGAGCTGGCCGGCGAGCGTTGCGTGGTCGGGGCCCCCACGTGGTGGGTGCCGCTCACCCGAGTAACGAGGAGCCATATGAGCAGGCCTACGACGAGAGCCAGCACGACGCCGGCCGAGACCGTCCTGCGGTCCCAAAAGGACCTGCCTGTTCCGTCTGGGCGCATCAGGCCTCCTTCTCGACCGGAGCGGGGTCAGACGAAGAAGCCGACCAGCGCCGAGGCCGAGCCAATCAAAACTAGCCCGCCGGCGATGTAGCCGAGGGAGCTCATGTGCTCGCCGCCGCTGCCCATGCGGTGGCTGAGCGCCATCCGCCCGGCGGCGGTGAACAGACCCGCGAAAGCGGCGGCCAGGCCGAGCCACTTCACCCAGCCGAGGATGCTGTCCAATTGGGATTGCACCTGGCCCGGCAAGGCTGTGTCGGACGGCGCCGGGCACGACGTGCCGGTGCACTGGGCCACCAGCCAATGGGCCGCGAGTCAGGTTGTGCATCATTTTTCTTTGCTACCTCCTTGTCTTTTTTGGCTGTTCCCGCCGGGGAGCGGGAGGTCTAGGGCGGTCCAGAGGTCGACGAGGAGCTGGCGCGCTTGGCGAGGGCTGTTGGCCGGCGCCGGGGGCTCGCCGAAGCGCCAGGCCGGTACCCATGGCATTTCCCAGAGCTCGTCGTAGGCACCTCGGGTCAAATAGAGCGCTTCTGCTAAGGGTTTCGGGCGCCGGCGCTCGGGCATGTCGGCCACGACGACGAGGCCCAACACGTTCGGCATTGAAAGACGCAGCCATTGCAGCAGCCTTTCGAGCAGCGGCGAGACCGTGGGCGTTGGAGCGGCACACCACCACGGCGGGCAGGCCCGAGGCCCCAGCTTGCGCAGGGAAGTCCCGGCCGAAGTCGGCGCCGCCGGGCACGACTTCGGAGAGGGTCGTGACGCCGGCGCCGCCGTGGGCGCCGACCCAGGCCCAGTGCGGCCGGCCCGGCGACCCGCCAGTGCCGGCCACAGCGCCGTTGCCGCTAGCTACTTGTTGCTGGTCGAAGGAAACCATGGCTGAACCTCAAAACTTGCTACTTCCCACGGCTTTTTCGGCCCCGTCCTCGAAAGCGTCAACCACAAGACGTAGTAGTCCGGCGCCCCTGTCCAACCGTGTTCCCCATGCGGCGTCACGGTCACGTTGTAGGACTCGTATGCAGCTTTCGTCGTCTCAGGCGGCGCGCCCGACTGGGGCGCCCACTCCACCGCCACGGTGGTCACCGCCTTGTGCGCCGTCCATTCGATCCACTGACCGCCCGGCGAGCCCTGCGGGAGCTCGGCCAGCATCTTGGCCCTGAGAGAAGGCGTGCACCACAGCGTCGAACGAACGGTCGCCGGGTTCGTCGAAGCCTGCGTCGCGGTGTCGAAGGTGTAGCTCGCCCGCACGAAGGCCTTTCCCACTGCGACGGCGTCGTGGCGGTCCACTCCCCCGTAAAGGTGCTTCGTCGGCGCCGCCTTCGGCCCCCCCTTGGGGAGCTTCGTGTTCGATGCGGGCTTATGCCCGGCCGGTTTCGCGCTGTTGGCCGGCGGAGCGCCGCTGCTGGTTGGCTGGGCCGAGGCAGCCGAGATGCCTGCCCAGGTCCCAAGCGCGCAACACGAGGCCACGGCGACGGCGAAGGCAGGGGAAATCCTCATTGCCCGAAGTTCCGTACGTCCCACTCGACCGACATCCAGTAGGGGGTGGCCAGGTTGGTCACCGAGACGACCTGGCCGGTCTCGGGGGCGTCGATCATCTCTCCGTTGCCCACGTAGATCCCGATGTGGTCCCACTGGTTGTCGGCGTCCAGGTTGTAAAAGCCGATCACGTCACCGGGCTCCAGGACCGGGGAGGCCAGGACCTGGGCACCGCTGCCCTCCGCCACAGGCTGGCCGAGGGTCACTTGTTCCTCACTCAAGTGCGGGAGGGCGATGGCGCCGCCCGAGGCCTGGTAGACCGCGTACATGACGAGGCCCGAACAGTCAAAGCCCGGTTGGCCCACGAGGGCCGGCGGGGCTACAGCCGAGCCGCTGGGGCCGCTGTAGGAGCCGCCGCCCCATACGTAGGGCAAGCCGAGCTCAGCCCTGGGCCGCCGTTATCTCGGCCGAGGCGAAATTACCGGTCCCGGTACCGTCCGGAGACGAGCCGACCTCGGCATAGGTCGTGGTGGCGAGCTGCTCTATGGCTGGGGCGTAAGCCTCGGTCTGGGGGTTGGGCGGAATTCCGCCGGCCTGGGTCACGGCGTTGAGGCCGGCGTTGTAGGCGTCGAGAGCAAGGGTAAGGACTGGGATCCCTGTCTGCTGGGCCAGCGGGCCAACGGCTGCCACGAGGGCGCAGTCGAGGCGCCCCTGGGCCATGATCGCGTCGGGCACGTTGAAGGGCGTATCGGGGCCAGGCACGGCCGGCGGCGAGTCGTAGACGGGCCAGGTGCTGGGCATGAACTGCGCGATGCCCTCGGCGCCCACCGGCGAGACGGCGTTTGGGTTCCAGGTGCTTTCGACGGAGTCCTGAGCGGCGATGACGGGTGCCGTGATGTCCGGGCAGAGGCCTCCGGCCTGCTCGATCCACGGTACCCAGGACGCGTTGGGTACGGCGGAAGCGCTGAGCAGCTCCGGCGCGCTCGTCGCGCTCGTGAGCTGGGCGGAGCCAGAGCTCGCTCCACCGCCCAACAAGATGACGATCAACAAGATGAGCCCGAGCGGTCCGGCCACCGCCACGAGCACCACGGTGCTGTTGGGCGTCACCGGCAGAAGCCTCCCTGGCCCGGGCCCAGCTGCTCCCGTGGCACTGCTGGCGACAGCCCTCGGAGTGGGGCCCCTCCTGGCCCACCACCGCGCGAGGGCCAGCCTTGGCGGACGACGCCTTGCTTACGGCGCCACTGGGCCGTGAGGGTGTCGCGGACCTCTTGTGCGCCGAGCCCCGCTGCCAGCGCCGCCTCGGTGAGCTCGGCCCGCACCACAGCCTCGTCGAGCCAGCCCGTGTTGCAAATCTCGAACAGGTTCGCGGCCGCCTGGAAGAGCGCGACGTTTCGTTCGCCCTTCGCCCGTATGGCGGACCCGGCGCACCTCTGCGTCGAGGGCGGCCGCCGCCCTCTTGGTGGGCTCTCGGCCGGGGTCGGTCGAGAGCGGCCGGCGGCTGCTTGCCACGGGCTCGCGCAGCCTCGGCTCAATGACCCAACTGGGCGCGGCAGCCAGCGAATCGTCGCCGGCCACCCACGCGTAACGGCCGAGCCAGGGGGCACCGTACTGCGGGCTTGGGTCAATAGGGCGGACTGAGGGGGCCACGATGATGTAGCCACGGTCGGCCCGCACATCGATGCCCGGCGTCGGGCCTACGCCGGCGAGTGAGCCCGTGGTGTTGGCCACATGGCGGTCGCCTGGAGCACGGTAGAACAGGTGCCAGCCTCCGCTACGGGTCCTGGCCGTTATCGTCGGGGGCAATGCGTGGCCGCTGGCCTCCAGGGCCTTGCGGGTGAGGTCTCCCCCATGGCCGGGGTCGATGTCGACGACAACGAGGCCCGACGCCTGCCCGGTCGCGACACGCAACGTTGGCGTACGGCTGCCAGCGCCACCAATGGCTTAGCTGGCGGGTGTCGCGAGTGGCCCGCTCGGTCCAACGCACGATCGGGTGTTTGCCTGGCACTTCGCACGAAGGGCCCTGCTTGCAGCCGCAGTGGCCGGTCCTTTGGTCCACCGAGGCCACCGGGAACACCTGCCACCCGATAGACGCGTAGGCCAAGGCGGCGCAGAGGGGCTCGACGCCGTTCAGTGCCGCCAGCCGCCAACCGTTGAGAAAGCCAGGCGCCATTTCCCTACCGGCGCACTCGCAGTCCCAACCGACGGTGCGGCCGCAGCGACGGCAGGTCACGGCTTCAGTGCGGGCCCGGCCATGGCGTCTTTCCCTACTCCCATAGCGGCTAGCGTAGCCGCTATCTCCACTACAAGTGGAGATTTTTCTAGAGATTGCCCACTGACAGTTTATTTAGGCGGGCCGAGGTCGGTCAGCTCGTAGCCGTGGGGGTAGACGTCCTTGCCGTTGCAGCCTGGGCGGAACCGCGGCTCGGCCCGAGGCGGGCGCCTCTTGACGACCGCTCCACGGGCGGCCATGGCCAGGGAGAACGCCCGGCGAGCCACCGGCGCCGGCGGGCGGAGCGACAGGGCCTTGCAGAGCCGGTCGTCCAGCATCAAGCGCACGAGGGTGGGCGACGCCCAGCGCAGGGCTCTCGGCATACGCGTCGCTAGCACGTCCTGGGTGACCTGCATCAGGCTCGCTCCCTCGGGCGAGGGGGCGAGGTTCGTGGCCTCGTAGGCGTCGAAGAACCTGGCAGCCTCCTCATAGCTGGCCGGCAACCAGTTGAGGCCCATTAACTGCTCCGACACGCCGGTAGTAGACGGTCACAGCCTGCTTTTCGGTCTCGGTGCTCGGGCGCCACCCGTAGCTGTCCATAAAGCGCAGCGTCGGCACGATGAAGGTCGTGAGGACGTAGCTGTACTGGTCCTCAGTTATGGGGACCTTCCGGTGCATCTGGTTCACCATCCTGATGACCGCGCGCCCTCGGGGGCCGTCGGGCCCCGAGTCGACTATCTCGTACATCAGGAGGGCGGTGTCGAGCGAGCGCTTGAGTGGGCGGGCCGCGATCTCACCTGTGCCGGCCAGCAATTTGGCGATAGAGGGGACGGCGAAGGTGCGCACGAAGGACAGCTCGAGGCCGAACTGGACCTCGAAGGCCATGTCGTAGAGGGCCATCTGGCGGTAGATGGCGTGAGCGTCGGTCAGGCCGAGCTGGCTGCCAGTCGGGCGCTCAAGCTCTTCGCCCTGGGGTCGCGGTAGCACTTGCTCACCTCCTTCAGCCAGGCAAGTTCCTCGTCGAAGGTGCTGGCAGAGCTACTTGGCAGTTGGGCGCCCCCCATGCCCGGGCTCAGTGACGACCAGCCTCCCTTGTCGGCCAGGTAGCGCAAGACGGCGGCGACGGCCAGGGCCGCTGGCGCTTCGGCGGTTTCAGCGCCGGCGTGGGCAGCCTGCACGAGATCTGCTCCCAGGCGGTCCTCCACTTCCAAGAGCGCGTCCTTCATTTCCAACACCCGCCGGCGGAGCCGGAAGTCCACGTCGGCCTTACCGTAAACCAGCTCGACCCCTGGCGCGAGCTCGTGGAGCGCGGACCAAAGCGGTTGCAATTGCCAGAGCAGCGCTCGTTTGCGAACGACCTGCCCGGCCGGGGCGACGCTCTGCCAGCCGGCCCCGAGCGCCCCGAGCACGCAGGCCGCGGAAACGATCACCGGTTCGCTCGTCTCGTCGAATCGCGCCCAAAAGCCGAGGTCCGCACCCGGGATGTGCCACGCCACAAGGACCACGGACTTCGTGACCACGTAGACGAGGCCCAGGAGGCAGGTCACCACGACGAGGCGGAGGCTGGTGCGCAGCGGGCCCGGGGCGGCCTTGCGCGCGCCCGGCCAGGAGACCGAGAGGGCGCTGGTAACAGCCCAGCATGTGAAAGCCAGGAACGGTACCCAGAGCACCACCGAGCGCCAGCCGGCGTCGAAGTAATGGGTCGTCCCGGCGAGCTCGGGAGGGACCGTTCGCACTGGCGAGGCGACAAGGGGGACGGTTGTCACAGCCACGGCCGCTACTGCTACTGCCCAGCCTCGATGGAGGCGTCGCCGGTGGGCTTGTGCCCCTTCGGACACGCCGAGGACCCCGGCCATGGTGGCCGTCGCGAGAGCGAGTCTCACCATCGAGCCCCCGGCCGGCGTCGCGAGGAGCTGGTTCGCCAGCCGGTAGACCGGCTCCAGCGTGAACGGCTGGGCTAGGGCCAAGAAGATGAGGGCCAGTTCGACATGCCGAGATGGCCCAGGTTCGCGTAGCGAGCCGAGGCGACGCAGTGCCACGGCCCACAGCAGCACCGTCGCGACCAGGTCGAGCGTGCTCATGGGAGCTTGTCCGTCCCGAGCGCCTTGGCCAATTGCTCCAGTACTTCGTCCCTGAGGGCGGAGCGTGGTGCAGTTCCCGCCTGGGGCTCGGCTCGCGCTTTGGGGGACGAGGTGACGGCCAAACAGCGTCGCCATGACCTCTGCCTCTCGCTCCTGCTCGGAGTCGTAGCTCGTGCGGGCGAGGACCTTGGCTACCTTCTCGGGGTCCAGGCCGGGCAGGAGCTTCGCCACGTAACCCGAAGCCAGGACGGCGGAGCCCCTGTGCTCGCAGAGGATGTGGGCGAGCTCGTGCAGACAAATGTGCTCGCGGTGGGCCTGGCTCGCCCACTGCTCCACGACGACTACGTCGACCTCAGGGAAGGGCAGCCAGATGCCACAAGGCATGCTCTCGACTGTCCCCAGGTGTTCCTCGATCACCTTTAGGGGTCGGCCGCGTTTTTGCTCAATTGCCTTAATAAGCTGTGCGAGCGTGAAGGGGCGCGACAACCTGAGTTCCGCCGCCACCTGCTCACAGCGGCGCTGTAGGGCCCACACCCCGCCCCGACGCACAACAGGAACATTAGCTAGCCTTGGACACTCCAGGTGGAAATATCTTTAGGGGTCCACCACTGGCGGCCCTATTTGGGTGGCTTGCGGCTATCTGGGGCGTCGTCGGAGCTACGGTCCGCCTCTGCTACCGCGTCGACGATCTCGGCCACCGCCTTGCTTGCCGTGTCGATGATCTTCCCGATCGCCGCCCGGCCCTCGGGCGAGAGCTCCGACGAGCGAAGCCCGAAGCTCTCCAGCCCCGCGTCGCGGAGCTTGGCCAACAGTTCCAGCTGCTTGTCCATCTCGCCCGTCACCTGGTCGTCGAAGAAGTACGCGGTGGGCACCCCGAAGAACTTGGCGATCGCCTCGACCGCCTTGATGGTGGGGTTGTCGCGCTGGCCTCGGCGGAGCATCCATAGGTAGCTGGCCGAGACCGGCTCGCCACCCTGCTCGGCAATCCCTCCAGCCACCTCGTCCATGCTGTAGGGACGCCGGCCACGGGGGTGGACCGTGGCGAACAAGTGCTCCAGTTTCTCCGCAAAGCTCAGCCGCGCAGGCTCCTGGCCCGTCGCCTCTGCGGACAGTTCAGGCCGCTCGTCCTCGTGACCTCCTTCGGTCACGTCCCCTTCCCCTGAGGAGCCCACGTCTCTATTCTTGCCCCCACCCGAGGTGGGCATCAGTGACGAAGGTCCCGACTGCCGCGCACATCGGCGCGAGCCTATTGGGCCTACCTATAGTTTCGGGGGTGGTGGCCCTTCGGTGGGGAACGTGTGTAAAGTTGCCCACTGGGAGTAGGCAAGCTCCGACCACCTTGGGCCCCAGCGACGGTCCAGCGGCGGGTTCCTCAGATTTGGCCTGCGCCCGGATAGTAAAGCCCGCACACATCCCGATGGATCGTTGAGATCCGAGGAGGTAGGGAAACAAATGAACAGCACCATCATCAGCGGGAACCTCGTGCGTGACCCCGAACTCCGCTCCACCGGCTCGGGCCAGCCCGTCGCCAACTTCTCGGTAGCGGACAACCGGCGGTGGCGCGACCAGGGCACCCAGGAGTGGCAGGAGACGACCACGTACGTCGATGTCGTCGCTTGGGGCACTCTCGGGGAGCACGTGGCTCGCTCGCTCCACAAAGGCGACCGCGTCACCGTGACTGGCCGGCTCGACCAGCGCAGCTGGGAGACTGGTGAGGGCGAGCGCCGCTCGAAGCTGGAGTTGGCCGCCAGCGACGTGGCCGCTAGCTTGCGCTGGGCAACAGTAGCGGTCACAAAGCTTGACAAACCCGAGCCAGCTGACCATGACGATGGCAGCTAATTGACTCTTACGCACGCACTAGCTGGTTAGAGGCACACCGGCCCTGAAGCCGTGGACCTTGGTGGGCCGCTCGGACGGCCACAACTAATGTGCAAGTGTTCGGCTGGCAAGGCTTGGGAGGCTGCCCTGGGGGAGGCCTTGATCACCCACGCGCACCCCAAACTACCAGCCGCGCCCACGCTTGGCGGCCGGGGGGAGCCGGGTTCGAGGAAGTGGCCAAGGCGCTTGGCAAAGAGGCGAGCCTGCTGGCCGTGGCCCGGGGCTCGTCCACGAAGCACCAGCTCTTGGATAGCCCCCGCGCCCATCCGGCCGTCTCCCCCGTCGACAAAGCACAGCTTCGCCCGAGCCGGTACTACCAAGGGCACCCGGCAACCGCGCTTGTCCAAAAAGAGCTGTGTGCGCTCGGCGGAACAGACCCGTGGTCGGCCAGCACATCGCCTTCTCAGGGCGCGCAGCTGTCTCGCCCCGCTGACACTCCGGGCCACCCCGTCCGAGCTGACCAGCACCCGAGTACCAAGAGATGCGCACCACAGAAGCTAAAACTAGCTAACCTCTTGAAAAGGCGTCACTACATGCGCTAGCCTAACTCACACGTGGCAGATACCTGAGAAGAGCTAACTGTGGCTAACCTTCCAAACCTGTTCAGGCCGAACCGGCGCCTTGACCAACTGGTCCTACGGGTCCGCCGTTGGTCAGACGATGTCCTCGACGAGCTGGGCTTTGATGCTCGCTCGCCCGCAGTAAGCGGGCGTCTTGCCGGTCGGCACTTTCTCGAAACACGATATGAGACGGATAAAGGGGTCGCAGATGATAACGCGAGGAGGTCCGAGTCCCCACTCAACACAGGGCAGCCTCGTAAAACCGCAGAGCAAACGCGAGCCTAAAACGCTGGTGTCGTCAAGTGAACATGACCCCAACTCAAGTGGCGCTCTCCTGGATTATGAGGGCGCCGCCCATTATCTCTGTACTACGCCGCGGCATATACAGGAGTTATGGGCAAAGCGCCGCGTAGCCGCCGTCAAGGTAGGGCGGCGCGTGCGGTTCACTCAAGCGGACCTAGACGCTTTTATAGCGACCAACAGGATCAACACCCCGCGGTGAGTTTGGGCACCGGCGCCTCAAGTTGGGCGAAGCAGTCTTGGAGCTCTGGTCGCCCGGTCGATTCGGTGCCCAGCCCCACCACCCGGTAGCTGGCACGGGTCGCTTCGATGGCGTCACGCAGTCGGCGCTCGTTCGAGTTCAGCCTCGACTGCCGGCCTTGATCTGTGCGAACTCCATGCCGACGTGGTCGCTGTCGTCTGGCCCGGCGAAGTGCACCTAGGGCCTGATGCCGCTCCTTCTTCGGGCTACACCGCAGCACGGGACAGCATCACTTCGACCCTGTTAGCCGCGGCTCTCAGCTGGGGTGACGCAGCTTCGATGAAGCGGCCCACCAGGCTCGCCTCGCCGTAACGGCGAAGGATCTCCGACAGCCTTCCCTCGATATCGACCAGGCGCCCGTCTGGCCTCGTCGTCATATCGCAGAAGATCAGGCAGTCAGCAACCAGCCCATCCTCCTGGTCGAACTCCGACAGGGCACCAGACAGGTCTCGGAGTTCTGCCTCCACGGCAGCGCAGGAGTGATGAGCAACGAGGTTCGTCACCCGTTCGTCGTAGCCAACGGACCGAAGATGCCGAGCGCCGTCAAGGGCATGGAACCCGGTTAGGGCGATGGAAGGCGAGTAACCGACGTCATGCAGGATCGCCGCCTGCTCCAAGGCCTCAGCCCCGTCAGCAGCCAGCAGCGGCCGGCACACGGCCGATCGAGCCCGGACACCCAACGAGTGCACCCAACGGACCGGCAATTGACCCGCCAGGAGATCGTAGGCTACCGCTTCAGCGGATCGAGGGGACGGCTTCACCTAACCGAGTCTACGGAGCCCTGACGTCCGCACTTCGACCCATCCACCTGTGGGAACGAGCGGGTCGCCTTCATGCTTCCTGGATGGCCAGGGAGCGGACACTACAGGGCAAAGGTCGCAAATTTGCCTTGGATGGACAGAGAAACGGCGCGCCAAGCATTTCGCTCCATGCCAACCGTTGCCGGCGTGATTTCGACAGGCGTCGCGCCGTTATTCTGTGCGAAATTATGTAGGGCTTTGCAAATGGAAAGTGAGCACGCATAACGCCGAATATGAATTTGTGAGGCAGCAAGCCGCCTCAACCAGAAATGCGCGCATAACAACCAGTTCTGTCGGTTTGTGCTGAATTCGGATTAAGGGAAAAGAGCGCGGTTTTAACCAGTGGGACGGGACAGCTCCTCGAGGTCGCCCCAAATCGCGGCAGCGACGTCAACCACATCCGCGCCGGCCTGGAGTAGGTGCGTGAGCGTCCCCTCCTCCACAGTTTACGACAGCGTGCTATCCGGGGGGACGAGCCGCTCGTCAGGCTCGTACGGCCCGGGCCAGTACCGGAGCACTCCAGTGATGTGGATGACATAGGCTAGTGCGCCGAAGGGGGCGTCCAGGTGCTCGCGCTTAGAGAGCCGGCTGGCGATGACGGGGTACTGGCACCCTGCAAACCATCCCAGGTGGGGTCGTAGGAGGCGAAGGCCACCTGCGGTATTCCATAAGTACCAATGATGGTGGCAGCGAACATGAAGCAGGGTTCAAAGGTGGTGTAGAGTCGCATGGGCTTCGTAGGTGCTTGCCAGCGCGCCCCCAGGTAAGTCTCGCCAGCGCGTTCATCTCTGCGAGGGCCATTGGTGTCCGGGTCCCAGCGGGCCGGGACCGCCGGGCGGGTCCATGATCCGGTTCTGGTTAGTGGCGATGATCGCTCCGTCCGGGTCGGTAACAACAGCGCCAACGCGGGCCGAACCTGGTCGCCACGATGCCCAGGCGGCTTCGAAGGCGCGTCGCCACGGCAAAGGTAGAGAAGACCACGCGCTTCGGGGATCAGACATGTAAACCATCATCTATATCGAACTGCGGGCCCAGCAGCTTGGTTACGGCTCCGATCGCCCCGCTCTCGTGGATCTAGCTGCCGGCTACCACGCCCTCGCCCTCGACGGGGCCAACGTCTTCGCCATGGAGACCAGTGGTGCGACGGCAAGATCGCCAGCGGGTGTCAACGACCTACGATGACCCATCCCGAGCTGGTCCCCGAGTGACACCCGGCCACCGATGTCACCATCAAGGCTGGCGTCTCAGTAAAGACGGTTGCGGCGCACCTGCTCGCCTGAGTCGCTCACCGTCATCTCGGCTCGTCTCGTTTTCGACCATCTAGGCGTGGCCTCGCCTGCCGGTCGAAGTCCGCTACGTCCACCACGTAGCGAAGACTGGACAGCTGGCGGGCTTCGTCGAAGTTGGACTGAGCGATTTGGGCGCCGAGAGCCCGGGCGACGCCGAGTGAGGCACTGTTGCCCACACCGATGACGAGGTTCGCACGTTGCTGGTCGGTATGGTCTCGCAGGAGACCGAGGACCAAACGTACCGCTCGGGTGGCGTAACCGCGGCGGCGGTAGCCGGCGAAGACGCTGTAGCTTACATTGACCTCGAGCGGCCCGAGCCAGCGCGACCGCGGCCGTGGCAGCTACGCGGGACGATGACCAGTACCGACGCGGCCTTAATCCTCACACTCATTCCAAACCACCGACCACCGGGGACCGTTCCGTGCCTGCACGGGGATGCCGGGGACCGCTGCTGGTCAGCGGCCGATCCACACGAGGGAGCCTTTAGACTCTAAAGGCTGAACGGTGGTCGCACTCATCAATGCCCCAAGCTTCTCGGCGATGGCCCGGTCCCGTTCCTGAATGGCGTGTTGGTACCCGAGAGCCGCAGTGGCCGCGACGCACGACTTGCAAACCGTGGCAGGCGCGAAGTCCCGCCGCGGCGGTTCGGAGATGATATCGGTAATGACGTTTAAGTGCTACTGGCCGCTGGTGCGCCTTACGGCACTCCTTAGCGCTCTCGTCCTTGGGAGCCTCTTGGTGGGGTGCACATCAACAAACGCCGTCACTCATAACGAAACTGGGTACGCGATCGGCGCCGGACGCATTGGCGGTCTGGGACGAGTGCTAGTGGACTCACGAGGCATGACGCTCTACATCTACACCCCGGACCATCAAGGCCAAAGTGCGTGTAGTGGGATCTGCTTGGTCCAATGGCCACCGCTCCTGCTGTCCGGCACGGAGGGCCGGCTCGTCACTGGCCCCGGCGTCGACCGAGCGCTCCTGGGCGTGGTGCGGCGAGCCGACGGCTCGCCGCAGCTCACCTACAACAGGTGGCCTCTTTATACTTATCGGTTGGACAAATTCCCTGGTGAGGCTACCGGCGAGGAAAACGACATGGGCCTTTGGCAGGTTATCTCGCCAAGCGGCCAGCCCCTTCCTTGAGACAGGGCCCTGTTCACCGGGTCGAGATGACCGAATAAGTCGACCGGTACCACCAGCGGTCGGGATGATCGTCGAGAGGCTGCCTCGTCAATGGCAGCGCGAGCCCTCGTTGGCCGGCCGGCCATTGCCGTAGTAACTTGAGTCCCCATGTAGCTGTTAGGCCCCGGTGTGCGCATGCTTTTGACCCGAGGGGCGGCTCAGTTCTCGAGGTCGACCACCATCGGGTGCTTTGGGGGTGGGTACGTGGCCAATGCAAGGGGGAGACGATGAGCGAGGTCTTGGGCGTCTATACACCTGTGGCCACGAGGCCTGTTATCGCGGCCAGCCATAGTCGCCCGAGCGCTCGGAGGGCGCTCCAGCTTGCGTTAGCCGTCATCTGGTTGCTCGATGGGGTGCTTCAACTCCAGGGGTTTTTCTTCACCAAGGCTTTTGGGTCACAGATGATCGCCATGACCGCTGCCGGCAACCCGTGGTTCATTGCCCGGCCGATCACCTGGTCAGGAGCGATAATCGGCGAACACGCGGTCCTAGCGGACTCCGCCTTCGCTCTGGTCCAAATCGCGATCGGCCTGGGGATTGCGTGGCGGCCGACGCTCAGGGTCGCGCTCGCCGCGTCCATTGCCTGGTCTCTTGGCGTCTGGTGGATTGGTGAGGGATTTGGCGGGATCTTCAACGGCTCTGCCAACCCCGTAAGCGGGGCACCGGGGGCAGTTATCCTTTATGCCCTCCTGGCTCTCCTCCTGTGGCCTCGGGACGGCTCTGAATTGGACTGCTCGTTCCCGGCCGCCATAGCGATCGGCACGCGAGGTGCGCGGGCGCTTTGGGCTCTGTTGTGGGGGTCACTCGCCTATTTCGCCGTGGCTGGTGCCAACTCGTCGGCTCAAGGCCTTCACGACCTGATTAGCTCCATGGCGTCGAGCGAACCGCGATGGGTGGCCTCTCTCGACCGGGACGTGGGCGGCCTCGTCGCCTACCAGGGCACGGCCGTGACGATTTCTGTCGGCATCCTGCTCGCTTTCGTCGCAACCGGGGTTTACCTGCCGAGGAGACCCGGCAACGTTACGATCGGGCTTGGCGTCGTGCTCGCCCTCCTGTTCTGGGTAGTGGGCCAGAACTTTGGGGCGCTTTTTACGAACAGTGCCACAGATGTGAACTCTGGGCCCCTCCTGGTCTTGCTGGCCGCGGCCTTCTGGCGACCAGCACGCCCGGGCACGGGTGCGCCGGAGGCCGTCACGCCCGAGCCGATCGGCCCACTCTCGTGAACATGTCGGGCCCAAGCTGGCTCGCCGACTTCTTTGCTGTCGTGATGCTCATGGTCGCCGTTGACGGTGGCGGGCGGCTTGTCGCTTCGCGCCTGTGGTCGAGGCCCACACGCGTCGACGTCGATATTGTGCACGTGCTCATGGGCGTGGCAATGGCGGGGATGTTCGTCCGCGCCATCGATCCTCTGCCGGCCCGTCTATGGGAAGTTGTGTTCTCGGCGGTGGCTGTGTGGTTCCCGTGGCGCTGTCTAGTCAAGGCCACCGGTGACAACGTGACCAGGCTGGTCGTACACTCCCACGCCGCCTCCCACTATCCGACGCACGGGGTCATGGCCCTGGCCATGCTCTACATGTACTTTGGCAACCCTACCGAGGCAAGAGCCGCCGCTGGTGCGACCACGATGACAAGCGGGGCGAGCGGCGCGACTGCCGATTTCGTTGGTTTGCCATTGCTCTTCCTGGTCTTGCTGCTGGCCTCGAGCGTCTGGGAGCTCGACCGAGCCGAGCGGTTGCAGCGGGCCACGCTAGCACGGCAAGGGCCAAAGGCCTCGGGTGAGCTCATGTCGGCATTCGAGCTCGTTGGCGGGCCGCGTCCGGCACCGGCTGGTTGGGGACGAGAGGTCTCGGTGGCCCTTGCTGCCCAAGCCGATGCGACCGATGATCGGCCACATGATGAAAATTGGCCGCCTCCCGCGCTCACGGCGGTATCGCATGTCGCAATGTGCATCGCCATGAGCTACATGCTCGTCGTCATGCTATGAGCCGCGGGGCCCCGCAGCCGGCTAAGGGAAGTGGTCGAAAAGGCAATGGCGCGTCGCGAGGCTCCAGCACCTCGACGGCCGACGTGAGCGAAATCACACTTGTCATCAAGGGGATGACCTGCAGTGCTTGTGCGGCACGGATCCAGTACCGGTTGAACAAGCTCGAGGGAGTGGAAGCCACAGTTAACTACGCGGCGGGACGAGCCAGAGCATTGATCGCCCCCGATGTCCCCGTCAGCCGGCTGGTCAGGGAGATCGAGGCGACTGGATGTAGCGCCCAGGTTCAAGACGACCTTGAGATTCTTCTGGAGCGAGATGATGCGGCTGAGGACGACGATCAACGTGCTCGGGACCTTGGCCGGCGACTGGTGGTGGCGGCCTTACTGTTCATGCCCATTTGCGACTTTTCCCTCCTGTTCTGGATGGTCCCTGTCGTCCGTTTCCCGGGCTGGCAGTGGCTGCTCGTCGTGCTTGGCGCTCCGGTGGTCACATGGGCGGCGTGGCCTTTCTACGCGGCTGCGTTGAGAGGTGCCCGGCACGGCACCTACACGATGGACACGCTCGTTTCGCTCGGCATCCTGGCGGCCACCGGTTTCTCGGTCTATTCGATGTTCTTCTTGGGGGCCGGAAGCACGCAGCGGTCGTTCCTGTTCCTCCTGTCCCACCGGGTCGACGGTGCGACTTATATAGATGTCGCGGCGGGCGTGACGACCTTCGTCCTGGCTGGCCGGTACTTCGAGGCCTCGACCAGGCGGCGCAGTGGCAGCGCCTTGAGATCCCTCGCTGCGCTCGGCGCCAAGGAGGTCACTGTCCTTGACGCCGACGGTCTCGAGTGGCGACGTCCAGTGAGCGACCTCGTCGTCGGTACCCGGTTCGTAGTCCGTCCCGGAGAAGCCGCGGCGAGCGATGGCGAGGTGGTGTCTGGGAACTGTGAGATCGACCGCAGCGCAATGACGGGCGAGCCTGTACCTGTAGAGGTCGGCCCGGGCGACTTGGTCGTGGGAGGAACCGTTGCCGCTGGAGGCCGATTGGTCGTCCGGGCCACCCGCGTCGGCAAAGACACCCAGTTGGCTCACATGGTCCGGCTAGTCGACGAGGCCCAGAGCGAAAAGGCAGACGTCCAGCGGTTAGTCGACCGGATCTCGGGCGTCTTCGTCCCCGCGGTCATCGTCGCTTCCTTGTTGACGCTCGGGGGGTGGCTGGCGGCCGGTGGGTCGCGCCAACAGGCGGTCAACGCCGCCCTTTCGGTGCTCATAATCGCCTGTCCCTGCGCTCTCGGCCTCGCTACGCCAACAGCGCTTGTGGTGGCCTCCGGGGCGGGGGCTAGGCGCGGCATCTTCTTCAAGGGTTACCAAGGCATCGAGGCATCGCGGCGGGTTGACACGGTAGTCCTCGACAAGACGGGCACGGTCACCACCGGCCATATGGATGTCACCGACGTGGAAACCGTACCCGGTGTCGAGCGGGAAGAGCTGCTCCGACAAGCAGGCGCAGTTGAACAGGCCTCCGAGCACCTAGTGGCGAGGGCGATCTTCCTCGCTGCTCAAGATGAGCTGGGCCGGCTGCCACCTGTAGGGCATTTTGTGGCCAGGCCGGGGCTCGGGGCCACCGGGACGGTAGAGGGTCATATGGTCTGTGTGGGCCGGCCCGAGTTGTCCAACGGCGAACGGTCAGAAGTGCCTCCCGGGTTGGCCACTCGTTGCGCGGCGCTCGAGGCTCTCGGGCGGACCACAGTCGTCGTTAGGCGAGACGACGAGGTCATCGGTGCCATCGCTGTCGCCGACACAGTCCGGCCGTCGGCCGCGGCAGCAGTGAAAGGGCTTCGGTCACTTGGTCTTGACTGCGTGCTGCTGACCGGCGACAACGTGGCGGCGGCTGAGGCCGTCGGCGACGCCATCGGCGTCGATGAGGTGATCGCGGGAGCCTCCCCGGCAGGCAAAGTGGCGGTTGTCCGCCATTTACAGGCGTCAGGGCGGACGGTGGCCATGATCGGCGACGGAGTGAACGATGGCCCGACGCTGGCGGCCGCAAACCTCGGCATGGCCATCGGCTCAGGCACCGACGTCGCGATTAACGCTGCCGACCTTGTCGTTGTACGGGACGACCTGACCACGGTACCGACGGCCATCTCGCTTGCTCGGCGCACGATCGCGACCATTCGCGGGAATCTCGTCTGGGCGTTCGCGTACAACTTTGCGACGCTCCCGCTCGCAGCCTGCGGGCTCCTCAACCCGGTCATCGCCGCGGCGGCGATGGCATTCTCGTCGGCCTTTGTCGTCTGGAACAGTGCTCGCCTTCGCCACTTCTCCCCGCCGGGGCCCGTCAGTCATGCCCAGGCCAAGACGAGCGCCCACCAGTTGTGGTTCGACCTGGGACCCGAGAAAAGCCTCATATGACGCTGTCCTCGCACCTTGTTCGGCTGGTCCACTCACAGTCAGGCTCGCACTGACCGGCATGCACTGTGGGTCCTGTGCCGCTCTCATCGAGGAAATCTTGAGAGACCAAGCCGGGGTCACAGACGCGGCGGTCAGGTTCGAGGCAGCCGAGGCCCGGGTGACCTTCGACCCGGCCAAGGTTACAATCGACGACCTTTGCGCTTCGGTCGAGGACGCCGGTTACGGGGCGTCGCTGGTCAAGGGACCAAGTGCCACCTAGGAAAAGGAAACGGCCCCTGTTGTCGGCGGGCTGGCAACCGGGTGTTCAAGGTCCAAGTGGTACGTGGTGGGCGAGGAGCCCGGCCGTGCAAGGCGATGGAGGACGGGTTGGGACGACGCGCGGGTGCCAGCCTGCTCCAAAGGAGACCGCCACGGAAGCTACCAGGACGGGCAAGGTGGCGCCGGCCCAGCGAACGCGGCCGAAGCGCCCGAAGCCAGGGCTCCCGTACCGACGACGCTGTGCTGCTCCGACCAGGCCGGGCCGAGGCACAGCACGGGGCGCCGAGACCAGGGCAGCGACAAGGCCGTCGGGGGCTCGCTTGGCGGCCCGCAAGCCCACCCGGAGCCCGAGGGCTACCGCGTCCGCTTCGAAGCGGGCACAAGCCTCGCAGGCGGCGATGTGAGCGTCCACGGACGCCCGCGAAGGTGGCAACCGTTCAGTGTCGAGACGGCTCGAGATGGCCTCTCGTGCCTCAGCACAGGAGAGGGGCGTCTTCCTCCTGCGAATGCGAAAGGGCTGCGGCCAGCGTGTTGATCGGCTCATGACGAGGAGCCGAACTGGATGGGGACGTTGATCGTCTGGATTTTGACCCAGGGACCGGACGCGGAACGGAGAGACCAGACGGTCAGGACGGTGGCGCCCGCAGCCAGCGCCGTGACGGGTCGGGCGGTCCCAAACGCCACCGTTTCAGTGCCGGCAGGCGGGGAGGGCAAATGTTGCCATGCGCTCGAGCCACGCGAGACGACGAGGCTCTTCTGGCCCGATGTCGAGCTGAGGAGGACGAAAATACCCGCCCCAGCCACCGGGCCAAATGAGGCTATGTCCTGGTCGGTCCGGAGCATCAGAGGAGGCGAGGTCCCCCAGTGCCCCTCGGGGGTAGACCAGGCTGTGACCAGACTGGTCCGGTCGCCCTGGCCAACCGCGAGGAGAGCGGAGGCCCCGTCTCGGCCCGGCTCCAAGGCAAGCACTTCGACGAAACCAGGGCCCAGCCCGGGCGGGACAGCGGGACCGGAAAGGCGCCACCCGCCACTCTGGTAGGAGAAGAGCCCGACGACACCGGGGCGGCCGCAGGTCCCTCCGATGAGAGGTTGACCAGCGCGGTAGCCGACGGCGGTGAGCAGCTCGAGCCCGCACGACCGCTGTGTCCCTGCGGCGAGGGCTCGTTTGCTGGTGAGGACGCGCCAGTTCGAAATGCCACCTACGGTGGTCAGCACTTGGCCGCCGCCGCCACTGACTAGCGCCAATGCCCGATCGTCGGCGTCAGCGGCTATGGCATCGGGCCGCGCCGCGAGACTATTGGCGATCAACCCGTCCGACCACGAACGAGCTCCGTCCGAGGTCGAAATGAGCGGCGAATAGGTGAGGCCCTGCGAGGGCCGGATCCCGACAATCAGCGCCCGGCCCTCAGCCGAAGCAAGGACGAGGCCCCCATTGGTGGCTGTGGCGGTGGCCTGCACCTGGTCGGACCACGACACTGCGCCAGACGGCCGAAAAAAGAGCTGCCAGAACGTGTTCTCCGGCTGGTCGAGGTTGCCCATGGGGATGGTGGCCCACGTGCCGGCAGAAGTCTGGACTGAAGTTGCCAGCGGCGTCGGCAGGGGAACTGCCAACGCCGGGGGACGACTGGCGGAGGCTCCCGAGGCAACCGCGGGCACACAGGCACAAGTGACCACTACAGCCGTGGCGGCGACCGCAGGACGGAGAGTGCGGCTTTTTGGCCGCTGTCGCCCCTTCATTTATCGCGCAGTGCGCTTTCGATGCTGTTGGCAAGCATCACGGAGAACGAGGATTTCGTCGCTTCGGTGGCCGGCCCGGGTCGGTGTCGAGGATATAGCGCGTATGCCCGCGAGCGTCGATGACGTACGCGAACTCGCTGTGCCCGATCATGGCCCCGCCGGGCAGTGAGACGACGGCTTCACCGTAGGACGCCCAAATGTGGCGCAGCTGAGGGAGCGAGCCCGTAAGGTAGCGCCAATTGGCTATGCTTTCCAACCCTTCTTGGTGGTCGAACGCTGCCAGGTAGTCGGGCGTAATAAAGCGAGGGTTCGCATTTATAGCCACCATCTCGACTCCCCGGGAAGCCGCTCCCAAGTAACGGTCAGCGATGCGGAACTCTTGGGCGATCACGGGGCAGTCGGTGGTGCACACGTCGTCTAAGAAGGTGAGGGCGACTGTCTTGCCGCGCAGGTTAGCCAGTGACACAGGCTTGCCGTACTGGTCGACAAGGCTGAACGGAGGGGCAGGGTGGTCGAAAGTGCCCGGGGTGCCGTCTATGGCTTGGGCCAAGATGGGGTCGGCACGCGGGTTGAGAGTAGCCACGCCCATCGGCACCGCCCCGACGAGGATGATCCCGATAGCGCCGACTGCGGCCACCGAGCGGAAGGTGTAGGTCGGGTCTGCCAAGACCCTTCCCCACACGGACACGTCTTCGGCGCGGGTGCCGGCAGGCGTGATCGGTACCACCCTGCTGTCCTCGGCTGTGGCTGGAGCTCGCGTCAGCGCCAGGTACCCGGCCACGAATACCAGGGTCATCGGGATCATGCTGTTGGGGTCAGTACCAACTCCTCCCATGAAGCCCAGGTCCTCGACCAGCACCCAGTCTGCGAGGCAGAGTACCGTTCCCGCGACGACGCCAACGAAGACGGGCCGGGGGCGGGCGGTGGTGAACAGAAGCCCGACCCCAGCCAGGGCGACCACTACAAACAGGTTCACTGCCCACCCGTGGGCGGAGTCGAAGCGGGCGAAGGCGGCCACCCACGAAGAAAGCAGGTGTGGTTGAGGGGTGGTCGCCATCTGCTGGACCATGCTCGTAATGCTGCCGGGGCTGGCGTGCCTGGTGGGTTGGCCCTGCCAGAAGCCGCGACCGGGCCAAGCTTGCAACAGCGCCATGCCCAGCCAGAACACGCCTGTTGCCCGCAGGATCCAACGGCCCAGCCTCGGGGTGGCCCACGAAGTCTCCGGCAGCGCAATTAGCACGCCGGCAGCACAATAAAACAGGACGGCGCCGGGGAGGCCGAACATCCAGCTCTGGCCGGGAGCGAAAACCTGACCGAAGGCTTCGCCGAAAATCCACACGATCAGGCCCCAACCCACGCTGGCGACACCCGCCAGCCGGGACCAGGTGCCCCTCGATGCGGCCAGCAACCACACACCCACGCCAATCTGGATCCACACGGCTGCTGCGGGAGCGCTGATGGGGTGGTAGCTCCACGTGGTCGCCATGGCATTGTCCAGGTGCTGGACCCAACCTGGCGACGACGACGCGGCCGGTTCGATCACCTGAGGCGCCATGCCGAGAGGCATCGATGCTTGGGCTTGAAGGAGACCGTCGAAGATCCAAATGACCCCAAAAGAGATCCGCAGCAACCGTCGAGCGGCCGGCTCGGGGGAAGAGTAATAGGACGGGAGTGCGTACCCGCCCGCGGCCGCGGCCTTGGCGTGTCGGAGTTGTACCGAGCGCAAAAGGTTCCAGGCAGTGGCGACCACTGCGAGGATGAGCAGAACGACCAAGCCCTGGTGCAGGAGGGTCGATTGAAAAGCCGAGACTACGTTGGGGTTGTTGGTGCTCAGCCCAGTGCTCATGCCAGGCATAGCGCTTTATTCCTTTCGACCGACTGGTTCACCACTGTTCGTTTGGCGCAAGTAGACATCGCGACTGGACCCTCTCCCACTTCAGGCCCAGCGCGAAAACGGCCGTCGCGCCCGAAGCTGTCATTGCCCTTGTAGTCGAGCGAGGTCGCTCGATAGTTCCCACAAACGTCGTCCGGGCCCGAAGTGGAGGGCGTGAACAACGCCAACGTATGGTGGCTCACGTGGACTCGCTCACGAGGCTTGCCTGGCGAGCTGGCGCTGGTGATGCGCGGGCCCTCGAAGCCCTGGTGGAGTCGGCCTATGAGCCGGTGTGGCGACTTTGTGCGGCGCTTGTTGGTGGGCAGAGCGCGGACGACCTGTCACAAGAGACGTTCTTCCAGGTCGTTCGTGCATTACCCAGCTTCCGGGGGGAGTCTTCGGCGCTGACTTGGATCTTGGCCATCGCTCGCCACGTCTGTCTGGACGAGCTCCGCTCCCGCTCCCGCCGACGCCGGAGAGATGCCGTCCTGGGGCCTGGCCAGGATGTGGCGGCCGCCGACGCGAGCGGCGATGTGACGATGGCCGACCTGATCAATCGCCTCGACCCAGACCGCCGAGTGGCCTTCGTGCTGACACAGTTACTAGGCCTCTCATATGACGAGACCGCCAGAGTATGTGCGTGCCCCCCAGGGACGATCGAATCTCGGGTGGCACGAGCGCGTGCCGACCTCATTTCGCTCATCCGCCGCTCTGAACCGGGGCGTCCAGTAAGCCGGTTCCCTCTGGGTCTGGGCGGCCGGGGCGACGCGGCCGCCCAGACGTCCCACACAGGGTGACAAGCCGAGAAGGAACGTGGCTTTGTCGTCTAGAACCAGGGTCCAGAAGGTGGTGTCTCCCAAGCGCAAGTTCAGGCGGAGAAGGAAATCTCTAATTAGCATTTAGGGATATCCGATGGTGAATGGACAGAATTGAAACGGTGGCCGACGGACGGCAAGTCGCCGGCCACGACCACAGAATTGAGAATTCAAACCTAACAAGCGCGCATACGGAAGTTACCCGCGGGTGCTCTTTTGGTGGCTCCACCGGTTTGACTCCCCAGCTGCGACCGCAGCCCTTGGCGCCGTCGTGATGAACTCCTACCGGAGCATTCTTACGAAACTAGGCACATCGACAGGCGCCTTGACGTGTGTAATTCGGGTCCGGCTTCCGCCTCGCCTACCCGGTAGTTTGCGAAAACCCGGTCGCGCAGTTGAATACAGCGATGCCAAGTTCGGACGAGGTACTTCCGAAAAACAGGGCAAAATGTTCTCGGGTGATGTAGCTATCCAGGAAAGACAGGGACGATGAGCACCACCTTCAGGTCCAAACGCAGCAGGCGCACAGAGGAAGCACCGATAACCGTCCTGTGGCGCCCGGCGTGCCCGCCCGCAGGTTAGCAGCCAGCCCGCGCCTACGGACTGGTGGGCTGGGGCGTACCCTCGACTTCAACCGGCCGCTGGGGCCGACGTTATGGCCACAGGGATAGTTTCGACAGGGCTGTCGCTCGACGGGCAGGAAACGCTCTCGAAAATAACGCTCGGGATCGCAGCCGTCATCTGGGTCGCGCTGGCCATGCTGCTCCCCCTGCGCGCCGCGCGCGACTCTGCGGGCTTCCGGGCCGATCCGCGCAGTCCGGGGCCTCACAGGCAGCGTGGCCACCGCTGTGCTCGGCACCCGGCTGGTGTTGCTCGGGTGGGCTTGGGCAGGAATTGTGGCGCTGCTAATTGCCTTTGTGCTGTGGGCAGTGCTGCTCGGCCCGGTGCTCGCCAGCTGGCGATCCCCGACTGTGGGTACATCGCTGCTGCTCTCCGTCTCCGCCGAGTCGCTTGCCGTGCTTGTCGCCACGCTCGCAGAACCCGAGCAGGCGCGCTGGCTGGTGATCGCGGCGCTCGCTCTGTTCGGGCTCGGGCTCGGGTTCTATGCCTTTGTCATTTCCCGCTTCGACCTTCGTCAGCTCGCCGTTGGGCGTGGCGACCACTGGGTTACGGGTGGGGCGCTCGGGATTTCGACGCTCGCAGCCGCAAAGATCGTCGACAGCGCAAGAGTGCTCGGCAGTGTCGTAGGTCGTGGTGGCGCACTCGAAGACATTGCCATTGGGCTCTGGGCCTTGACGATGCTGTGGCTCCTGGTCCTTTTGTTCGCCGAAGCACGGTGGCGGCGGTTTCGGTACGACGCTCGCCGGTGGTCCACGGTGTTCCCGCTCGGGATGTACTCCGTCAGTAGCTTCGCTGTGGGGGCCCTCGCTCACGTGAGCCCGATCACGACCTTCACGCGCGTGTGGGTATGGGTCGGGTTCGCGTCATGGGCCGTCGTCTTCGCTGCCACGATCCCACGTGTGGTCAAGCTCGTCCGCGGTCATGAGCCTCCGAGCGCTGAGGCTCCTTCCCCGGCCTGAAAGGGGCGGCGCCTGCCGGGTCGTCGCCATCGACCGCATCGCGGCGCGACGACCGCTCGCACCTAACCTCGCCTACCCGCAACCGGGATATCAGGTGTTCTAGGTCGCCCTTGTCGCCGCTCTCCGAGCAGTCGGGTCACATGACCGAGCGAAGCTGGCCGGGGGGCTGGGAGCAGCGAAGGGCGGGGTTGAACTGTCCAGGGGGCGGCGACGGAAGGCCCGACGAAGACAAACTTGGCGTTCGGTACCTTTCTGTCGACCATGCTGACGCTCACCTACAGCGCTTTATCCCGCTGCCGGGTTGTCGACCGTGGTCTTCCGTGGCCGCCACCTCCCTGGCCCCGCGTCGTTCGGCCCGGAGGAGACCCTGGCTTTCCGGTCAGCCGTCGCCGTAGCAGCGCGAGCCATCGAGGCCGTGCTCCGGCCCTGCCACCTCAGCTACCAGAATCCTGGGCAACGCCATGCCCCACGCTCACGTCCACATCGTGCCTCGGCACCTCAGCGATCCAGCCCCGGGGCGACCCCCAGGCACGACACCTGGCGCTCTGCCAGTCGAGTTCCCACCCAAGTCCACCGCGAGCAGCTCGCCGCCTCGGGTACGCGCCACGCAGGGCTGACGCCTGGGTGGCGGGGAGACTCAGGCCCGGGTAGCTGCGACGCGGCTGCTGCTCGGGGTGAGCATGTACCTGGCGGCCGGTCCAGCCCCGGTGGGGTGGCGCCCGAAGCGGTGCGGATGTCCTATCAGAAACAAGCGTTGCTCTATCGAGCTCTCGTTCGGGCCGCTCAGAATATCCCTTATCGGGGGGCAGATTTTCGAAGCGGAGCGCGTCAACCCGCCCCGATCGACCGCTACGGGCGCCTCTGGTGCAAGCCCAATTGAGCTTATTTCACAACAGAAACTGCGCACATATCGTACGGGCCATAGTCGACGTTCTGTCTCTCCGGTACGCGATATGCGAATCTGGTTTGGCTCCCTGCCGATTCGGGGTTCCTCCGACCAAGCCTTCCCCATCGGCGCTTTGGGGGCAGATCATCCACTTACGTGCGGAGGTCGATCAAGATAATGGACCTGCCAGCCCCCGACCTTGGCCGTCGCGCTTTTGGTACAGGAGCAGGTGACTTCAGTCGGAGCACAGTTTGCTGACTCCCAAAAACATCCGAGTTACCGGCACCCCTTTGTCACGACGCCCGTGGCGATCAATGGGGTGCCGTTACATCCTTCAATCGGCAACAGTATGGCTTCGCCGTTCAAGGAGCAGCACGTCTCGCCTTGGTCCCCTGGACGATGGCCCCGTGCATCCCGTCGACGAACTCATGGGTGAATCGTACCGTGACGTCATCGAACCCAGCCGCCCGAAGCCCGGTGATGTACTCGGTCCTGGAGAGGGCACCGGCGATGCAACCGGCGTAAGAGCCGCGTTCTGCTCGCTCCGCCGCGCTTAACCGGTCCTCGGCCACGATGTCGCTCACACCGAGCCGCCCACCGGGCTTCAGGACGCGGGCTACCTGAACGAACACAGCCTCCTTGTCTGTTGACAGGTTGATGACGCAGTTGGAGATGACGACGTCGACTGAGTTCTCTGGCAGCGGGATGTCCTCGATTACCCCTTTTAGGAACTCCACATTTGCCACCCCCGCCTCGGCCGCGTTGGCCCGGGCCAGGGCGAGCATCTCGTCGGTCATGTCGAGGCCATAAGCCTTGCCCGACGGCCCCACCCGGCGAGCCGACAGGATGACATCGATGCCGCCGCCCGAGCCGAGGTCGAGCACGGTCTCGCCTTGCCCGGAGCTCGGCCACGGCCGTGGGGTTTCCGCACCCTAGCGAAGCCAGCACGGCCGGTTCGGGCAGACCCTCTCGCTCCGCGGCCTCGTAAAAGCCAGCACCCGTTCTCAGTAAATGCGTCTTCGGTTCGGACACCTGCAGGCCCGCAACAAGGCTCGCCTTCCGAGCCAGTTGTGCTCATCACCGCCAGCGCCGACGCCGCGTAATGGCGGCGGACGCTCCTCGCGCACGTCTTCGGGGTTGACCTGCGAGCTTGTCATGATTATGTCCTTTGTTTGCTTGGTTTTCGGTTCCTTTACGCTTCAGGCCGTGACACCCGGCGGGCTTCACGCTGGGCGCGCCGGCTGGTCGCCCCAGGCCGGGGCGGTGGCAGTGCCCCGTGCCTACGCGTGCCCATAACGAGCTCGGCGGCCGACGGGAAACACTCGATGCAGCTCTCGTTGATCCGGAACAGGCTGCTCGTGCCCCGGTGCTCGACGTAGGACGAAACACGTCTCAGCCAGCCGGCGGAGGTGTTCGGAGACCGTCGACTGGCTTACGTCCATGGCCGCCACGATCTCGCCCACCGTCATCTCCCGCCTCTCGCTGGCCAGCAGGCTCAGGATCTGGATCCGCGTCGGGTCGGCCAAGCAACGGAACCAGCCGGCGAACATCTCGGCCCGGTCACGGTCTATGATCATCGTCTATCGACGATAGTAGGTAGATCAACCTTAGCGCGAGCACGCCCTGCATTTTCTTTCGGCTTTCAACCTCTTGGTTGGCTGAGAAACCTAAGCCGGCAGTGCCGCGTGCAGGTGACCACCCTGCTTTTGGGTTTGCGCCTTAGCCGCCGAGCGCCTTGCGGATGGCGGCAAAACGGGTCTCGTCTACGCGCCACCACACCCACCGCCCGCGTCGCTCGCCGATAAGGAGCCCGGCTTCGACGAGGACCTTGGTGTGGTGCGAGATCGTGGGCTGCGTCTTGCCCAGTGGCCCTTCGAGGTCGCAAGAACAAACTTCGGCCTGGGACGCCACCAGCGATAGCAGCCGCAACCTGACCGGGTCGCCGAGGGCGGCCAGGACCCGCCCGAGCTCGGCGGCTTCGTCCTCGTCTATGGGCGTGTCGACCAAAGAGGGGCAGCACAGGTCGTCAGTGACGTTCGCCTCGGTCAGCTTGGTCCCTGCGCGTTGGCCATGAGCTCAATACTTGCACATTGACAGCGGTCTATGTAGGGGTTACGCTGACATTGATACCTGTCGATGACATCGATCACGGCCAATGCCATGGAGGTCTCACCGTGTCCCGTGTCCAGCTGGCGCTGAACGTCGCCAACCTCGAAGAATCAGTCGAGTTCTACTCCCGGCTTGTTCGGCACCGAGGCCGGCGAAAGTCCGCCCTGGGTATGCCAACTTTGCCATTGCCGACCCGCCGCTCAAGCTGGTCCTCATCGAAGACGCCACCAAGGCCGCCAGCTCGCTCAACCACCTGGGCGTCGAGGTCGACAGCGTCGCCGAGGTCTCGTCCGCCAAGGACCGGCTGGCCGGCGCCGGCGTCGCCACCGAGGTCGAGGACCAAGTCACCTGTTGCTACGCCCTGCAAGACAAGGTTTGGGCCGTGGGGCCGGACGGGGCAAGCTGGGAGTTCTACACGGTCCTGGCCGACGCAGAGATGCCCGACGGCCGGCTGCGCGCTGACGACGACAGCGAGGCGACTTGTTGCGCCGCCCCCGCTGAAAACGCGGACAGCCGCTCGCCCGCTTGCTGCTAGCCAGCGAGCACCAGCGGATCGACGCGCACCGAGCACGACATGAGGTGCAGCCGCTCTGGAGGCGGCTCCTGGCCGAGTTCCTTGGCAGTGCCTTCTTGGCTGCCGCGGTCATCGGCTCGGGGATCGCGGCCCAGAACCTCTCCCCGGGCGCCGTCGGCCTCGAGCTGTTCGAGAACGCGGCCGCCACCGCGGCCGGCCTGTTCGCCATCATCTTGATGTTCGGCCCTATTTCCGGGGGCCATTTCAACCCCGTGGTGTCGTTCGTGGACGCTGCCTTTGGTGGCCTGCGCTGGAAGGAAGCGGCTGCCTACCTCCCCGCCCAGGTCGCCGGGTGCATAACCGGGGCCGTCGTGGCCAACTTGATGTTCTCCAAGGCGGCTGTTTCCATATCGACCAAGCACCGGGCGTCGGGGGCCCATTTCTTTTCCGAAATCGTGGCCACCCTCGGGTTGCTGCTGGTGATCTTCGCCCTGGCCCGCACGGGCCGGGGCCACCTGGCGGCGGCGGCTGTAGGTGCCTACATCGGGGCCGCCTATTTCTTCACCAGTTCGACCAGTTTCGCCAACCCGGCCATCACCGTCGGCCGGATGTTCTCCAACACCTTCGCCGGGATCGCCCCCTCGTCAGCCCCGTCGTTCATCGGCGCTCAGGTGGTCGGCGGCGTCGTCGCCGTCGGGGCCATCAAGGCCCTGTACCCCCGCATCACCCCGGCGGAGGCGGCCGAAGTGGTCATCCCGCATGCTTCGCCCGACGGCAGCGACAAGCGGAGCGCCGTGGGCCCGACTGAAACCCCGTCCGTCCATGCCTGAAGCCCGTCCCACTCGTTAAGCCCATGAGCAGAGGAGCCAACATGCACTTGGTCGCCATCGGGGGCAGCGACGCCGGCATCTCGGCCGCGCTCCGCGCTCGGGAGCTCGACCCGAACGTCGACGTGACCGTAGTCGTGGCCGACGCCTACCCGAACTTTCTCCATCTGCGGCATCCCCTATTACATCTCGGGCGAGGTCGCCCACTGGCAGGACCTGGCCCACCGCAGCTATGCCGACCTGGAGGCGACGGGGATGCGGCTGCGGCTCGACACCGAGGCAACACGGCTCGACGTCGAGGCGCACGAGGTCTGGCTCCGTAACCCCGACGGCAGCGAGGAGCCGCTTTCCTACGACCGTCTGGTCGTCGGCACGGGGGCGGTCCCGGTGCGGCCGCCCATCGAGGGCCTGGCCGGCCCCGAGGCGCTCGGCGAGGCCGACGGGGTGCACCTACTGCACACGATGGGCGACACGTTCTCGCTTCGGCGCACGCTCGACGAGCAAGGCCCGGCCACGGCGCTCATCGTCGGGGCCGGTTACGTCGGGCTGGAGATGGCCGAGGGCCTAACCATGAGAGGCCTGCGGGTGGCCCAGGTGGAAATGCTGCCCGAGGTCCTCCCCACCGTCGACCCTGAGCTAGGGGCGCTGGTCCGGGACGAGCTAGCCGCCAAGGGGGTCGAGGTCTCCACCTCCACCACCGTACGGAGCGTGGCTCGCGCTCCCTCGGGGAGCCCCGGGCGGCTAGCGGTCGAGGGGACGGACGCCAACGGCGGCCTCTGTACCCATTTCGCCGACCTCGTCCTCCTGTCGGTGGGGGTGCGGCCCGACACGGACCTGCTAGTGGCCGCCGGCGCCCAGACCGGCGTACGGGGGGCGGTCGTGGTCGACGAGGGGATGCGTACCGGCCTCCCCGACGTCTACGCCGCCGGCGACTGCGTCGTCACCCTCCACCGGCTCCTGGGGGTCACGTACCTTCCCCTTGGCACCACCGCCCACAAACAGGGGCGGGTGGCGGGCGAGAACGCCGTTGGCGGTCAAGCCATTTTCGCCGGCAGCCTCGGCACCCAGGTCGTGAAAGTGTTCGACCTGGTAGCGGCCCGCACCGGCCTCCGCGACCACGAAGCGGCATCGGTTGGCTTCAAGCCGGCCACCACCCAGAGCTCGCCCGACGACCACAAGGCCTACTACCCGACGGCCCACCCCATCACGACCCGGGTGACCGGCGACACCGAGTCGGGCATGTTGCTGGGCGCGCAGCTAGTCGGCCGGCGCGGCACCGAGATCTCCAAGCGGGTGGACGTTTTTGCCACCGCCATTTACAACGACATGACCGTCGACGCCATGAACGAGCTCGACCTTTCCTACAGCCCGCCACTGGGCTCGCCCTGGGACGCGGTCCAAATTGCCGCCCAGGCGTGGGTGCGCAACCACGAGCTCGGTGAGCAACGAAGAGCCCTCGCCGGAGCCTAATGACCCGGGGGGAGCCAGGCGATCGCCTGGCACACAACAAGAGGGGAGGACCATGAGAACAGCCGCCGTCCACGCGAGCGAGCGACAACCACTCGCACGTTTAGAACACGACGATCAAGGTAAGTTCGAGAAAAGCTCTCGGCATTGCCCGAACCACGGTTTCGGGCGAGCGTCCCATAGAGGCTGGGTCGCTCTCAGGTACTTGGTAACTGTGCCATTATTGCTCGGCCTTGTCATGCCAGCGACGGCCACCGGGGCCGTAGCTGGCGCGCTGCGCCCGGGAACGGCGACAGTTCAGCTGACAGGGGCGGGGTCGACATTCGACGCACCTTTCTTTGATGCCGCCTTCAGGAGTTATGAGAAGGTGGACCCGGGTGTCTCGGTCAGTTATGCGGCCGTCGGGAGCAGCCAAGGCGTCGACCGGTTTTCTTTCGGGACGGTGGACTTCGGGGCGTCGGACGTCCCGATGACGGCGTCGCAGGCGGCCCGTGCCAGCGGCGGCCCCGTGGTACAGGTACCCATCGACTTGGGGGCGGTGGTGGTGAGCTACAACCTCGGCAATTACACGTTGTTCAAGCCGCTCCGCCTCACCGGGGCGGTCCTCGCTCGTATCTACCTCGGCCAGATCACCAACTGGGACGACCCCGCAATCAAGGCCTTGAACCCCGCCGACCAACTCCCGGACCAAGAGATCACTGTCGTGCACCGTTCCGACGGCAGCGGGACGACGTACCGGGTAAGCTGCGCGGCGAGGTACCTTCTCAGGTCCTTTTCCGCGCAGCACCCCTCCGAACCACGCGGGCACCTTTCAATGCACGTGGCTCTCCAGTGACCTACGCCGCGTACGCTCACGGAGGACACCCAGTACCACTTCGGCGCTTTGCATTTCGCATACCTCCTGGTCTTTTGTGTCCGGTCACCTGTGCCCCTTCGCCCTGTGGACGGCCTTCCCGTCCTCCCTGGCAGGTCGTGACGCTGCGACTACTACGGGCACTGTGTCGCCATAGGGCTCGCGCCCCTTAGGCGATCCCACGTTCGTCTCTGGCATACGTAGCTAGCGCCACTTAGGCGGACCACTCATCCCCTTAAATGCCCTCATTGGGCATCGCTCCAGCCCCGGAGGATTGCAGCAGGTACCTGTACACCCTGCCGCAGGGGCTGGCACCGGTTACAGGCGTCTTTCCGGCGGGCGTCGCGTCGCGCCATCTGGAGATTGGTCTTGAAGCAGTTCAGCTTTCGCCATATAGCGCGGGCCCGTCGTCTCCTCGCCCCGTGCGCCTGGGCACGAGAGACGGTTTCGATGGCATGCTGTTGTCCCCTTTCTCTTTCGAGGCCAGGTAAGCCATTAGGCCCAGGGATATCACCTCCAATCCCTCCCTACTTCGTAGGGGATATGTCAGAGCGCCTCGTGGCGCAGACAGATTCACGAACTACCTTTCAACCATTTCGCACCAGTGGGCGAGCGGGCCCGGGACTGGTACCTCGGTGAAATGGCCCGTGGGCATAGGCGCCAAGCACAGCACGGGAGTGGCAGCCGTAGTGAAGGCGACGCCGGGTTCCATTGGCTATTTCGAGCTCTCGTACGCCGAGGCCAATGCGCTGGCATACTTCCTCGTACAGAATGCCGCTGGCGACTTCGTCGGACCTCTCCCGTCCAATGTCGCCGCCGCCGCGGCCATGAAAAGCGACGTCACCGCCACTAACTTCTCGATCGTGAACGAGCCGGGGCCGCACAGCTACCCGATCTCGGGCTATAGCTGGGTGCTGCTCTACGCCCGGCAAACCGATACCACGACGGGCGCAGCCCTGGTCCAACTCGTCGACTGGATGACGCATTCGGGTCAGGCGGTCGCGAACGCCAACTACTACGTACCATTGCCGCCCAACGTCGCCTCATTCGCACTTTCGGCGCTAGAGACAATCATCGGGCCGAGCGGCCAGCACCTCCTTTCCAACGCCTGATCACCAGCGCCGTAATTCAGAAAACAGAGCGAAGATCTTCCACCCCGGTGAGCCCCGGTTTTTCCAAGCTCCTGACTACGCTGCAAGGCTTTCACTCCAAGATATCCTGGTCTTTCTGGATCTTTCTACACCAGCGGGGGCGGTCACGTCTACGGCTTGCTGCCGGTGAGCCACGGGCCGGTGTGCGGAACGTCCAGCGGTAGCCCTCTGCTCGGCCACCCCCGCTACCTGTTCGTCTACAGGCAAGACGCCAGGGGCCGCCGGGACCTGGTCGTGCAAGGTCGACGCCTTGAGCTACCTGGTTGGTAGGGGTCCCAGGTTTGGCTACGCGGGAGTGGGTCGAGCCCGTCTAGGAATTGCTGAGGGACCAAGCCCTTGTACGCCGCCTGCCAGGAGCGGACATTGACCTGGCCGATGGGCGTCGCGTCGCTCGTGCGAGTGGGGCGAACGTCCACAGCTCCGATCGTGCATTCCAACGAAACCACCCCGCAACCCAATTGACGGAGCTGCGGAGCCTCTATGGCTGTCCCAGAAGGCCCAATTATGCGTGCCCAGAAAAGGCTGGACTTACAAGTAAGATTCACGCAGATATCGACGGCTCGGGATCGCTTAGCTCGGCGAATCCACTCGGTGAGCCGGCACATAACGAGCAACCCGATTATCGTTGTACCTTCGAAGATTATGTGGACAAGCGTCTAAACCTGGTTTGTCTAGGCCAGGAATCCGGGAACGCCGATTGTGTACTCAGCTGTCGGGATGGGGCCTTTTGAGGGGCGCGACGACAGAACAAACATTCACGTTCGCCGCGGTTCGGTGAGTTCAGTCGGTCGCGCAACCTAGATGACCAGGTATTGAACGGTTCTCAGGTTTGCCGCAGTGGCCGCCCTACGATCGCGGCGTATGGACCAGGTTGCCGAACTCGCTGGCATGGTTGTCGAGCATCTTTCCAAACTCGCGGCGTGCAGCCCACTGCGTCCGGTCCGAGTGGGGGTCGACGGCCGATCGGCAGCGGGCAAAACAACCTTCGCCGACCGCTTGACGTCCGTGGCCGGCGCTTGCGGCCCCCACGCCATGCGTGCGTCAATCGACGACTTCCACCCTCGGGCCATAAGACGCGCCGTTACACGGTAGAGACTTATTACGACTTTGGCTCTGAGTACGGGCTGTTCCGATCGTGGGTGCTCGACCCTCTTGCACATGGGGCTGACCGAAGCTGCCGCCTCGCCTATTGGGACTCGTTCAACGACGCGCCGGGACCGACCGAGGTGGTTAGGGCACCGGACGATCCAATCCTGATCGTGGACGGGGCTTTCCTGCTCCGGCCGGAACTGAGTTCGTCTTGGGTCCTCGTGGTCTGGCTCCATATCCCGTTCGAGGACATGGTGGCTCGAGCTATCGAGCGCGACACGGTCTGGGTTGGCGACGCCGAGAAGGTGCGACGACGGTACAGGGAGCACTGGGTCCCGCTGCACGAGCTCTACGAGCGGTCGAGCGGTGGGGCCGACCGCGCCGACCTCGTTATCGACAACTCAAAGCCCGAGGAGCCTAAGGTCCGGCGTGAGAGCTGGTCGAATTACGGTCGGTCCTCCGGTAACGACAAATAACCGCTTCATAGGATGGCTAGGGACGCCTTGTCGCGCCCCATTGGGCGCAGCTCGTCGAATGGATCCGGAGAGCCCCCAAGGCATGGCAAAACAGGAGCCAGCTCATTACGTCCCTTGTCCTCCTCGGCTTTTGGAGGCGGCGCCAATGATAATGGAGATGTGAACGCCGAAAAGGGGCCGAGGCTCGCCGTCGCATGGGCGGACATGGTGGCTGCACTAGCCGCGCATGGCTGGGCTAGAGCGCCCCAAGCCCTCGACGACGCGCTTGCCAGGCGGCTCGCCGAGGATGATGGGCGGCAGTGGCGTACTGCGGGTGACAAAGGCGTCGTACGACAGCACGTCATCGGCTCTTACCGGCCGTTCGCCGAGGCGCCCGCCGCCGTCCGTGCCGTCGGTGACGAGGTCGTGGGCCGCCTGTCGGCCGAGGCGGGACGGCAAGGTCTGGTCCCGGTACCGCCGTTCAACGAAGCCACCTGGGGCCGGTACCCCGCTGGCACCGGCCATATCACCGCCCACCGTGACCCAGCGGCTTACGGCGGGGTAGTAGCTGTCTTCACCCTTTTCGGCCAAGCCTTGTTCCGGGTCTGGGACGCCGACGGGGAAGCTGCGGAGTGGGAGACTGGGAGCGGGCAACTTGTCCTTATGCGAGCCGCCGGTTGGCCACAAACCGACTCCCGTTGTCCATTGCACGAGGTGGAGCCTCCGCGGGACGAGGAGCGCATGATAATGACCCTCCGCCACAACACTGGTGGTGCCGGCGCCGGCTACGTGGTTTGACGGCCGAGTTTGGCAACGCCTCGTTGCCCCTGGCTCGACCGAGCCATGGTGACCCTGTGAACCCAGGCTGCTGGAGGTGCTGATGGGTCCAAGGGTTACTGCCGTCAGCGCCGAGTTTGATGCAGCGGTGCGCGAGTACGACTTACCAGGGGCGGGCCGTTGCGCTGTACCACGACGGCGAGGAGGTCCTGTGGCGAGGCAGCTCGCCGAGGTTGTCGTGGTCGTCTTTGAGGAGACGTCTGCGACCGGCGCAGCCGGCGAGCCGCCGCAGGCGCCGGCAAGCGCGCCGAGCATCACGAGCGCGGCGGCAACGATCAGCGCTTGTCCGAGCGGGCCAGCCGCTCGACCCCTTCGCACCCGTCGGTGCACGTCGTTCGCGTCCCGAGGCCACTGTCCCTGCCGCTACGGTCCGCGCGTTATCGCGCAAACGTCATTAGGAGATGAAGCGGTGGATGGCGTCGTTGGCGTGGTCCTGAAACGACGGGTTGGCCAGATCGGGGAAGATGCCCGCTTGGTTGACCAAGGGACCCTTAAGCGTGTTGGCCGCGCTGGCGTAGAACACGCCGCTAGACAGGGTCGAGTCGGTGACGCCGTCGACCAGTCGCCTCGCGCCCACGTCAAGTTTGTGGGCCAGACCCAGGGTGGGCATGACGTATTTGGCCGCTATACGCAGCGGCAATTTGAGGTCATTGGGTGCTTGGGTGCCGGTGGTGTTGCCGGGGCTCACGGTGATGAACCGGCGGTCGGGGTGTTGGCGGGCCAGGTAGGCCATCCATAGGGCCCCGATGTACTTGACCTGCCCGAAGGCCAAATTGAGGTCAGTTTTGCGGTCGGCGAAATAGCTGCCGTCGATGACAGTGGCGAGCTCGTCGGCTGAGGTTGAGACGAACGATGGCCGTTTCATCCGCAACCTCGGGACTCCCCGAGCCGCTTCGCTTCCGGCGAAGACCGCCACCTCGCCAAGTCGGTCCTCGGCCAGGAGCGCCTCGAGGAGGACGACGTGACCAAGAACGTTCGTCGCGAACAAGTTAGTGACCCCGTCAGCAGTCATGTCCATCGAATTGCCGCCGATTCGACCAGCGTTCATGACCAGCGCGTCGAGCGATCCGTTGATGGCCGCCAAGCCGGCGCGGACCGAGCCCAGATCGGCAACGTCCACGAGAACGATGTCGAAGATGCGCCGGCCGGTCGCGGCTTCGAGTTCGGCCTTTGCCGCTATCGCCCGCTCTCGGTTCCGGCACGCCAGGCAGATGCCGGCGATCTCGGGACGTAGTGCCAGTTGCCGGGCCACGTCCTTGCCGATCCCGGCGTTGGCGCCCGTGATGAGCACCGTCTTTCCTGGGAGTGTGCTCATTGGTATTTCCTCTGGTTTTCTGTGGGCCTAGTCAGGCAGGACAGCTCTTGCCGGGTTGCGTCCACCGGTTCTCCAGGGTTGCTATTGGGATCTGGTACCACCTCGATCAGCTAGGCAGGCCGTCGAGCAAGCTGAAACGGGCATCCATCGCGACACTTCGGACATCGATCAGCTGCTGATATTCAGGCGAGTTGTACCACTTGATGGCCGTCTCATGGTCCGGAAACCGCATGATCGCCCCTGAGGAGAGCGATGGGATCGCCGTGCAGGATCTCCCAGTTACTGTTGGCGAGAACCTCGCCTCCGTGCTCTTTGGCCGTCCGCCCGGCGTTGGGGCCGTATTTCTCACGCTGAACATCCGGGTCCTTGACCGTGAATTCGACAATTACGTATGCGCTCATGCGGATACTCCTCAGTTGTTAGTTGTGATCTGTGTTCTAGGTCTTCACTCTTAAACGTCACCGCCGACAGGCGTTACGTCGCTACTCGGCCCCCGTCGACTGCAAGAGTGACGCCGTGGACGAAGCTGGCATCATCACTTGCGAGGAAGACGATCGCCGCAGCAAGTTCCTCGGGCTGAGCTACGCGACCTGCTGGTGCTAGTGCTGCGAGCTGATTCACCATCTCGTCGGGGACACCTTCCATCATCGTGGTGCGCGTCGGACCGGGAGCAACGGCATTGACCCGAACACCACGAGCGCCGTATTCGGCGGCCCAGGCCTTAGTCAACAGTTCGAGAGCCGCTCGGCTGGCGCCGTACATAGCCATGCCGGCCTGTCCAAAGCTCGCGACCATGGTGGAGACGTTGACGATCGAACCCCATCCGCGTTCGGCCATGGCTGGTGCCAGTGACGCGACGAGGAAGAACGGAACCTTGACGTTAAGTGCAAAGGTCTCGTCGAACTGTGCTTCGGTGGCTGCGTTGCTTGGTCCGAGCAAGGCGACGCCAGCGTTGTTGATGAGGATGTCGATGTGACCGTCGCCTGCCTCAGTGGCCCACTCGACCAGCTCCTGGGCCGATTCGAGGTCGCCCAACGTGGTAAGCCTGAACGATGCGCTACCGCCGCTGCTGTCGATCTCGGCGACTACGTCTTTGGCTCGTTGTTCGTTGCGCCCGACTACCAGTACGTGAGCGCCGCGGGCGGCCAAGGCGATGGCCGTAGCCCTGCCGATACCGCTCGTCGAGCCCGTTACCAGAGCTGTCTTGCCTTTTAAGTCAGTCATTCGTTGTTTTGTCCTCTCTTGCAAAAATGGGTTGTGCAACTCACTATGACACAGCCGGACTGGGCTGTCAAACTCAAAAGGTGCTAGCATGGGCGGCATGGTCAACGACACCAGCGTCCGGCCGAGGCTCACCCCCAAGGGTGAACGCACCCGAGCACGAATAGTGGAGAAGGCCGCCGCCTTGATCCACGAGCGCGGGGTCGCAGCGACCACCTTGGAAGACGTCAAGGTGGCGGCGGAAGTCAGCGGCTCTCA
Organism: uncultured Acidimicrobiaceae bacterium; assembly: GCA_963807395.1. Taxonomy (GTDB): domain Bacteria; phylum Actinomycetota; class Acidimicrobiia; order Acidimicrobiales; family Palsa-688; genus Fen-671. The sequence goes on along the minus strand of CAWEBW010000007.1, from coordinate 2,386,157 downwards.
GATGTACCACTACTTCCCCGACAAGAACGAACTCGTGCAGGCGGTCATCGACTACCAAGCCGACACCATCGTCAATCACCAGCGGCACGCGCTCGGCAGCGCGAACGGAGTCGAAGCCTGGCGGAACATGGTGATCACCGCAGCGAAGCGCACCAAAGCAAAGGGGGGCTGCCCACTTGGCTCGCTCGTTGGTCAACTCGCCGAGAGTGACCCCGAGGCCCGAGCGCTCATCGCGGCAGGGTTCGATCAGTGGGCAGCCGCCATCGGCGATGGACTGCGATCCTTACATGCCGACGGGAAGCTCCCGTCCGACATCGACCCGGACGACCTCGCCACTACTCTGCTCGCCACGCTCGAAGGAGGACTTCTACTCTCCCAGGTACTTCGGAGTAGCCGTCCGTTCGAAACTGCGGTCAATACCCTCCTCGCCCTTGCCATCGGCACATGAGCCCAAACCGGGTTCGTTCACAGCCATCGCCGAGGTCGGCTCACGGCTCTTGGATGATGCACGTGCATCCGCACGATGCGCTTGCGGGCCCGCTGCCGTTCGTGATGCGGGACACCTCGTCGCGCCCAGTGGGTTGCTCAGGTCTGGCTTTCCGTGAGCTCCGGCTGTTCGCCCTCCGGCTGTTCAAGCTCCGCCGCGTCAGCGTCGTTGGAGGCCAAGGCGGTGAACTACGCCGGGTGCATGCGCTCGCACGGGCTCACCGACTTCCCCAACCGAGCCTCGGGTCGAACGGCCTGCCCAACTTCAGCAGCGGGAACAGCGATCTCAGCCCCCAGCCACCGCATTGCCACGCGGCTCAAGGGGCCTGCAAAAAGGACCTGCCCAACCTCGGGCCGCAGACGCCGGCCGAAGAGGCAGCGGCCAATGCCGAGGCGCTTAAGTACGCCGGGTGCATCCAGTCCGACGGCGAGCCCGACTTTCCTCATCCCGACGGCCAAGGACTGATCCAAGTCAAGAACGCGACCGTCATCCTCGACCCGAACTCGCCCCAGTACCTACAGGCCGCCCAAACTCCGCCCAGGGCGCGGAGCGGTTCGTGAGCGCGTCCATCGAGGTACGCATATCGTCCCATTATGTCTCGCTGAAAAAGGCCGTAGTTACAACGAGAATCCGTGCAGATCGACGGGTCGGCGCTCGCCATCAGGTCCGCTGTCAGCGGCCCGCCCGCGCCAGAATGTCAGCCCAGATCGCTCGGCGCAATGCGAGAGCTTCTGGTAACGCGTGGCAATTGACACCATTCGGGGCTCAGGTCCTTGACCTTTTACGCGAGCTGGGCGAGCGGCTAAGGATGTCAGCGAGTTCCGGGGCCTCGACTCCCTAGGGCCGTGGACGGCGCCGGCGGCACCACGACACCGAGCTTGGCCCGGAAGCGGCGGGTTCTTCGGTTCGGCGAGCGACCCGGGCGGCGCTCTGCGCTTGCCAGCGGCACTGAGTACTGCGTAGCGCGGTGCCGGCCCGCGGGCGCCTGTGCGCCCACCGGGGCGGCGCAGACCGGGCATGGCACGTCCCCAGGCTAGGAAACTCGCGGCAGGGCAAAACTCGTCGTTTCGCGGGCGTTGTCCCGGGCTTCCCTCGCCGGTCCCGGCGGCGCCGGGCTGAGTGGTGGTACCCCACCCCTCTGGTAGTCAGCATTCGTTTTCGGAACGCGTTCGCGTCAATCCGCCGCGCCACCTCCTTTGCGTTCCACTCGAGCGTGTGCGACCCGTCGCCGAGCGAGAGCACACTTATCCAACCCGGGCGCCGTCGAGCGCGCCACCTTGACCGGCTCTGGAGTACCCAGGCGACGGGCGTACTCCAGCTCAGGATTACCACGGCCGGCGAGACGTTATCGGCCTCCTCGAGCAGCTAGAGAGGCGAGGGGCCCCAGATTAGTGGGGGGCTATTCGAACTGGGGCCCGCTCGGGTGCGCTGTGACATTGCCGGGCCGTGATATCACGGGAGCAGTCATGGCCCGGGCGCCGGGGGTACCGGGCACGTAGGTGGGGGGCGGCTGCTCGAGGGCCGGGGCCTGGCGGTCGGGCCGGGGTGCATGCTCATGGGCCCGTCGTGCAAGCACTGCACGCGGCTTCGGTGCGACCGGGCTGACCTGGGCGCGAGGGTGAGCTCGGGGTGGGGCTCGTGCGCCGGGGGGCTGTGATTCGTGGGGGGCATGCTCGCCCCCGGGCACCACGCTGAGGGTCAGCCTTGAGGTGGGCCTTCAACTGGTGGGGCCTTGCCGTCAGGGGGTTGCTCGAGGGGGCGCCAGTCGGTGGGGCCTTGAGCTGGAGGGGGCCTCGGGCGCTGGGGCCCTGAGCGGCATGGGGGGCTATCGAATGCCGGACTTGGCACCCCGGGCCGAGGGGTCCTAATGCCCAGGGGGGCTTTGAGATTTGGGACCATCCCGGCCATCCGAGGGGCCCCATCCCCGCTCACCGGCGGGGGCGGAAACCGCTGTCGACGTCGGTGGCCCGCCACTAGCGTTTGCCGGCGATGGCAGATGAGCAGGTTGGCGTCCCCAGTGGATGGACCGATAAAGAGTTGGCAGCGCTCGGGAGGATCGTCTTCAACTTCACGGGGCTGAACTGGTGTGCCGAGCGGCTGCTGGCGGGGTTCATGCCTGGTGAAGAAACCGCCCTGATGGCTCTCGTCCCGATGCCTACTTCGGACAAGCTGAAGAAGCTGCGGGACATGGCGGAGACCCATCTGGACCCAGCATCGCCGGAGCTGGAGAATTTATTGGCATGGGCCGACGGGGTCAAACTACTCAATGACGAGCGCAACGCAATGGTCCATTCGGCGTGGAAGAAAGGCCCTAGACATGGTGTAATGACGCGTATCTGGCCTCGGGTCATAAAGGGGCAGTGGGAAGGCAAGAGTATGGAGGTGGACATTGAGGTGCTGGACGAGGTGGCCGACCTGATCGAGGAGGCCAGCAAAGACGCCGTGCAGATCAGTGTGGCGCTGGCCTCGTGCGAAGGATGGCGCGGCCAGCCGTTCGCGTGATTGGCAGTGGCCGCCGTAGCACTTATCCACAGCTTGTCGGCCCAATGGGATGAGGGGGCTCAGTTTTCCCCGATGGGGTTTGAGTTTTGACCCCCCATCCCTTTGGCGCCCGTAGGCGGGCGCCCCCGGGGTGAAGCGTGTTGATCTGTCCCCGCTAGACTGGCGCTGGGCCTCGCCCCGAACTGAGATCAGTACAGACGCAATCCCGGTGGATGGAGCAGTGTCCCTGGAGAAGTCGAGATTGTTTAGTCGTAGTAACCATATGCCCCCACAAGAAACGATGTGCACGCATGACCGTAGAGGTCAATCTGGAAGGTGGCAGTGCCCTCCGGGGCGAGGCCATTGTCCGCGGCAAAGCCGCTGGGGGCGTCAGTGGGCTTACCGGACCCGTTCAAGCAGTAGGCGACCACATTCACCAGCGCTCCGATTTTGTGACCGGTCTTGTTTTGAACACTTCCCGCGATGTAGTCCCCAGCTTTGTTGGCTTCTGTGACGTGGACGTCGGCCGTGTTACCGGGTGTCGCACCCACGGGTGAAGTGTCAAAGGAAAAACTCAAGGTATCACCGGGTTTAACTGCCGTTCCATGCCCGTAATATATGTAGGCGTAGGCCCATTGGCCAGGCAGAACGTTCGAAGGTACGACCCCCCGACCGTCCCCTGACCCAACGATTTTCCCACTGGCGTCACGTGCCCCGGCCGTGATGTCAACGTACGCGACGGCTTTGCTCGCGTTATTTCTAAAAACGATCGGGACGATGACATCCCCACCCTGGCTCTCACTGATAGGGGCCTGGTAAACCACGCTCAGTTCGTGCGGAGCACCCTGCGGGTATTGCGGGTGCGCATTTCCCGCTAGAAGCGGGACTGTGGGACCGTGGTCGTAGTGGTCGTGCTGGCTGCGGTGGTTGTGGTCGCGGCTGCGGTCGTACTCGTCGCCGTTGAATTAGTAGTATTGGACGCCTTGCCAGACCCACTTCCGCAAGCAACAATCGTCAGCGAGGCTACAACCAGCAGCGACACTGCAACTCCTGCTCTCATGATCCTCTCCCTACTCGCGAGGTCGCGCCCATGCGGCCGGGGCACCATCAATTGTCAACCTCGGATCGTGAGCGAGTCTTCACCCTAAGCGGGGTATTGTCCGCTTACCGAGGCGTCGAAAAAGGTCATCTAGACGGCCATCCGTCGCGGCTGGGGGGATATCGCCTAGGGCCGGAAGTCTCCTACATCTAAGGAAGCAAGGCCGACAAATACAGAGGGGCCTAATAGCACGCGGCGGTAAAGAAATGGGACGAGACCCAGCTTTCTAACCTCCCCTCGGCGCTCAGAACCACCGCCCCAGAGTGGGAGTGTGTGTTGATGACCCCTACGGCCCGGGGGTCCCCCACCGGGCCTCGCACAGCCCGCCCGGGGCGAGCTGCCACGCCGAGGGCGCACGGGGCACCGAACATCGTGGACAACGCTACTCGCCCGCCCTACACGTTGACCTCTTCGGAGACAACGAGTGAAGTTACTAGCCTTCCTCGCGATGGTCTATGGAGGTTGGACTATTGACCCCGCCGAGGTCCTGTCCCTACCGCTGGACGAACTGGGCCTTCGGATCCTCAACGACCTCGCTGAGGAGCAAACCGCCATGCGTTCCGGCTTGAACGAACGCAACTGGTTCCTGGCCCTCAACCAGAGCCCGGCCTATAGGGGACGAGCCGATGCCTTGGCTGCTTGTAGCGAAGCCTGGGGCTGGCTGCGGGTGAAAGTGTTGATAGCGCGCAACCCCGACCAGGACTATGCCTCTGGCTCGGTAGTGATCACCCGAAGAGGCAGGCAGGTCTTGGAGCGGGGGCTCGACTATCTCCGAGCAGTGGAGCGGCTCGACATCGACATGCACCGCGTGCTCGAGCAAAAGGCAAGGCCAGAGTTCCTACGGGGGGACTTTGAAACGGCTGTGTTCGTCGCCTTCAAGGAGGTCGAGGTCCGCGTCCGGGAGCGTGCGAACTTGCCAGAAAACCTGATTGGGGTCAAGCTGATGCGAGAGGCATTCGGTCAAGGTAGGCCCTTAGCCGTCCAGGGTGCCGACGCCGGCGAGGTCGTTGCTGAAATGGAGTTGTACGCCGGCGCCCTCGGGTTGTTCAAAAACCCGACAAGTCACCGGCTCGTTGATTACGGGTCACCCACCGAAGCAGCCGAGGTGGTTCTTCTCGCCGACCTGCTACTTCGTCTCCTGGACCGACGCTAGCGCCGGCGGGAGCCGCCCTGGTCCCGCCCCGTGGGGCTCGATTGGCAGGCACGGCAGAACGGGCGCAGGTTGGCGGGGTCGAGACGGGCGCCACCGGCGGAGATAGCGACGACGTGGTCCACGTCCGTCGCAGGCGCGCCACAGCGCGCACAGCGAGTATGGGCACTCAGGTAGGCCCGGCGCGCCCCGCTCCCCGGCAGGGTCGTAACCGCGCTCGGGAGCGCTGCGGCGTTTCGCTTCGAGGGCCGCCTAGTAACGCTGCTCGGGCTCCGAGCAGCGAGAGACACCCGGCTCGCGGACTAAAACAAGCAACCCGGTTCTCCTCATCCTTTCCCGGCGGCCCAAGGCGCTAACCGCCTCTTGGCCGACGGCTACGGCCGCCAGGCGCCGATTAGGCCTTGTCCTGCAGCCTTTGCTTTTTCGCCGCTGCACCGGGTGCTCGTGACCGCCGGTTCGGAGTGCCTGAGCGTCCGACCGGGTGCCGGCATTCTGGGTGTCCGCGATGCGGTGACAGGGGTGGTCGCTGCCCGTCAGCCGGCGTCGGCTTTCGTGTTCTCGGTGTCCAACGCGTCGAGGAACTCCTTAGTTGCTCGTTTGGACCTGAGCACGTAAAGGGCCGCGTGGTGCCCGTGCTGCAGAATGACCTCGTATTCGCGCTCGGGCTCTGAGCGGCGCTTGCGCCAGATGACAACGGCCAAACGCCACTCATCGCGCAACCGTCGCCAGGCGGGATCGTCGCATCCTTCGGGCATCTCGCCAACCGGCTTTCGTACGCCCCGCCGAAAGGCGCGTCCGGCGCACACCGACCAGGGCATGTCGAGGAACACAACCGTGTCCGCCCGTCTGAGGCGGAGGTCGAGTGTCTCGTGGTAGTCGCCGTCGACGATCCACGCGTCGCCGCCGAGCAGGCCGCGTTGCTTCTCGCGCCACTCGCCCTCGGACGGTGCAACCCAGCCGGGCTTCCAGAAATGGAGGTCGAGATGAACGACGGGCAAGCCTGTCTTGACAGCAAGCGAGCGCGAGAAGGTGCTCTTCCCGGACCCGGCCATCCCGGTCACGACGACGCGGCGGCCAATGGTCGAGGGGGCATCTCCCATCGACTTCAGCGTCCCTCATGTGTCGGTTGGGAGCCACGCAGGACGCCGCTGGCTGACAGTCCTCGGCGAGCGCGATCCACGGTGTAGTCCGCAAGAACGTGGACCGGCCGGCGCGACAAAACACGCGCCGCAGCCCTGTTTTGCCAGCGGGATGCGCACTTTCCCGGCCGACTGCTACAGATCCCGGCCTCAGTATGATAAAGGCCTTGGACGAGGCGCTGTCCTCCATTGCAGGCGTCCCCGAGAGCCAACTCTCCCGCGATGTTGCTGCTGGCTTCCCCGATAGCGCTCCCGGGCCGCCGTGGAACTGTCCAGTCAGTTCGGTGTTCTGGTTCCATAAAGCCAAACCGGGAGCAGCAGAGGCCCTGCCGCAGATGCTCCGGGGGTCGCCAAGAGTAGCCGTCACGATCGGGGCTCTCATTCGTTACATCGACAGCCCAGTCGGGCCGTACAGAGAGATCATCGCCGCGCCGGCGTTCGTCCGGCGGCCCTTCCCCCAGGCCCACGTGGCGTTCATCGCAGTTGACAGTGAACCGAGCGTGGTCGGAGGTCGCTCGAACTGGGCGCTCCCCAAGGTGCTGGCCCGGTTCGGAGGGGCCATCGGCGTGCAGGGAGACGCAACCGTAGTGGGCCCAGACTGGACGGTGCGGGTCGCCACGACGTCTCGGCCGTTGCGTTTGCCGACCTGGCTGCGCTACTCCTGCTGTCAGCTGTGGCCGGATTTGACCGTACGCCACTTCCCGCTCAAGGTGCAGGGGTGGTCGCGCTCGGCGACGGTCGACGTCGAGGTCAGCTCGTCGGGCACGCTCGGCACTTGGCTGGCGTCGGGTCGCTACACCGGCTTCACCTTCGCGGGGCGCCTGCGGGTGGGTGCAGCAAGACAGTGACGGCGAGAAGGTCACCAGCACTTTACTGAAGGCGAACCGACCCGGGATGCCCGGTGGACACGGGGAGGGTGACGCCTTCGCGACGATCTCATCTTCCCACTGGCTTCCCATAAGGAGCCTGTGGGTGCTCCCCATTCCTCGTTACAGGCCTTCTACCAGCATCTCCTTGGAGCGGACGACGGGATTCGAACCCGCGACCCTCACCTTGGCAAGGTGATCAGGCCCCCTGGTCACAAGGGTGTAACTCTATTTTACGAGCCACTTCGTGCCGGTGGCTGCCACCTCGTGCCACGGGATGCCAAGCCGTAGTCCCCACGAAGTCCCCACGCTGGTACGGTTGTGCGGGATGAAGGGCCGCCTGTTCGGGACTGTCGAAAGGCTGCCCTCAAAGCGTCACCGCGCCTACTACAAGCCCCGAGGGCCGGCCCCTCTACGCCTAGGCGACATTCGCCGGCGACAAAAATATCCAAGCAAGCCAAAGCGCCAAGGTGAACGTGCAGGCGGCGCTGGACTGGCGGGACTATATGGTGTCCGGCTATTCGGATGCGGGACAGGTGAAATGGCTGGCGGATCGGGGCATCGCGCTGGTCCGGGGCGTGGGCCGGCTCGCCGGGCCCGGCGTGGTCGACGTGGACGGCACTCGCCACACGGCGGAGCATGTCGTCGTAGCGACGGGCGCGGATCCTTTCGTGCCACCCATTCCGGGGCTCGACGGCCTGGTCGGCGTGTGGGGCACGCGCGAAGCGACGGCCATGAAGACGGTTCCCAGCCGCCTCATCGTGCTCGGTGGTGGCCCGGCCGGTGTCGAGATCGCACAGGTGGTACGGCGGCTCGGTGGTCAGGCCGTGCTCGTCGAGGGCGCCGATCGGCTGATCCCGCGAGAGCCGGCCCCCCTCGGCGTGGCTCTGACCGAGGCACTGCGGCGGGACGGCATCGAGTTGCACCTCGGAGTCCAGGCCACGGAGGCCTCGCGCGACGGCGGCGACTACGTCCTGAGGCTCTCGGACGGGACCTCGGTACAAGGGGAGCGACTGCTCGTGGCGACCGGCCGCCGTCCCCGTGTCGAAGGGATCGGGCTCGAGACGGTCGGTATCGAGGCAAACCCGCACGGCGTCGTGGTGGACGAGTATCTGCGTGCCGGCGAGAACATTTGGGCCATTGGGGATGTCAACGGGATCTGGCCCTGACACACGTCGGCGAGTACGAGGGAGACGTTGTGGCGGCGAACATCGCCGGAGAGAGCCACCCGACGAACTACGAAGCCGTGCCACACGTCACGTACACCGATCCGCAGGCGGCCGCCGTCGGTGCCGCGGAGGCACCCTACAGCAGCACAACGCTCTTGACCGACGTGTCCAAGACCGCGACGTACAGCCACCGGTACGCCCAGTCGAACGGGTTCTTGACCCTGCTCAGCGACGGCGCCCGGTTGACCGGCGCTTACGCCCTCGGGCCCGAGGCCGGCGAGTGGCTCCAGCAGGCGACGCTCGCCATACGCGCCCGCGTTCCGTTGGAGGTGTTGAGCGACGTCATCCAGCCGTTCCCGAGTTTCTCGACCATCTTCGATTCGGCGTTCAAAACCCTTCGAATGAAGATCGCCAAAATGCCGCCGCCTTTGCAGCCCATGCAGGCACAGATGGCACGGGTATGACCGTCGAAGACCATCGGAGGTAGCAGATGGCCGAGGTCCCACCGCCCCAAGAGGAAATCCTGCTCACACACTTCATCGTGTCGGACGACGTCGAGCGCTCTCGGCGCTTCTACACCGAAGTCCTTGGGGGCCGGGTCGCCTTCTCCAGCCCCGGAGGGCCGACCAACGTCGCATTGTCCAATAGTTGGATCGTCATCAATGCCGGCGGAGGCCCGACCGACGACAAGCCGGAGGTCACCCTGGAGACGCCCGGCGACCCAAATCGGGTGAGCAGCTTCGTCAACATCCGGGTCAAGGACATGGAGACGGTGTACTCCGAATGGAGCGCGCGGGGGGCTCAGTTCCTGACGCCCCCGAAGCAGCACCAGTACGAGATCCGTTGCTACATCCGTGATCCCGATGGTCACCTGATCGAAGTGGGGCAGACTACCGACCCGCAGGGGGACTGGGTGCCCGATCACTGGCCATCGAGTACGCCCGCCGACGAGCTCCCAACGCCCCAGGAGGGAATCGTGCTGGCCCACTTCATCGTGTCGGACGATGTCGAGCGCTCTCGCCGCTTCTACACCGATGTGCTCGGGGGCAGGGATGCGTTCTCCGGACCCGGAGGGCTTACGTAAATGTCCAACTGTCGAACAGTTGGATCATCATCAACGTCGGCGGAGGGCCGACCGACGACAAGCCGGAGGTCACCCTTGAGACGCCCGCCGATCCCAACCGGGTCAGCAGTTTCCTCAATATACGAGTGACGGACATGCACGCTGTGTACACCGAATGGAGCGCGGCGCGGTGCGGAATTCCTGACGCCACCGAAGCAGCACCAGTACGAAATCCGTTGTTATATCCGCGATCCCGATGGTCATCTGATCGAAGTGGGACAAACGACGGACCCGGGGGGAGATTGGTTCCCCGATCAATGGCCATCGAGCAAGTCGGAGTGAGCTTCCTGACGGGGCGGAGGCCTGCATCATGACCACGGCGATCATCGGCACCGGAGGCATCGGATCGGCCATCGCGCGTCAGCTTGCTGCCGGTGGCGAGGCCCTCCAGCTCTCGAGCGTCGACAAGGAGTCGGCGCGAAAGCTGGCCGCGGCAATCGGGGGAGCGGCGGTCGTCGCGCTCGACAACCGGGGCGCTTTGCAGGGAGCCGATGCCGTCGTCCTTGCGCTGCGGTTTTCCGTGTTGAAAGATAGGCAATGGCACTCTCGGGCCTTCCCGTGGTCTGGTCGGAGTCCGATGCGGTCCCGAGGTGGCTGAAGTACGAGAACGAAACCGACCCGACCGAGTTGCGGGGATGGCCCGCCTACAAGCCGAACGGGTACACGAGGGCGTCGTCTACGACTTGGTCGTAAACACCAGTACTTGCGGCACCGCCGACTGCGCCCAAGCCATCGCCTCCCACCCCTCTCAGCACCATCCTCGCTGTCCCCTCCAGCATCAAGGCCGCACTCGGAGATCTGGACCGTCGTCGTCGCGCACTCCGCTAACTTCACTTTCCGGGCCAGCCGACTCCGCCCTCGGCACCACATAACTGCCGGTTCTGTACCGGTGAAAAGTGCCCGATTCTCAAGGTGAATCCGCCCATAGCTACGGACGCTATGGCTTGGGCCAACTTCGCTTGATCCACAGCGCAGATCCAGGACCCATATTGTTCCGAGGGCGCCGGGCGTTCTGTGCCCGCCTCGAGCGGTAGCAATGTCGCCGCCTTGACTTCCGAGATCGCCGAATAACTCGACCGCGTTTTCGGCTGTCACTGGTGCACAGCACGGGCCAGTGAAGCTGCGTCGATGACATGTTAACTGGAGCGCTGTCACCGACGTAACTACGGTTATCTTTCCTTTTCTTTACGCCTTTTTTCTCGGCCGACTGACGTTGGAACTCCGGGTGACATGTAATCAACGCAGAAACCGTTGCTGTGCTTAGCTTCTTGTATCGGCGCTCAAGTTATCGCCGATTTTGTACTCAGCCCCACCGAGTTCAAAGGGACCTATCACACGACAGATGAACCTGTTATGCGACCACGTCAATGACGCTGCCTATGTTAGCCGCGGCTACTGGCGCACCATGGCCACCCGGAGGCGGTCTTCGGGCGTGATCAGGTGGTCGTGGCTGTCGTCACCGATGTCGAGGCGCACCCAGTTGACCGTGCCGGTGAAGTCACTGTCCTCGGGGGCATAATCGTCGCTAACGGCCGACCCATTGTCCTTGCCCAGGTCGGCGGTCTCGTCCGCCGAGAAGATGATCGGGACGGTCGCATCCAGCCGGCCTCCGCCGATCTTGGCGCCGTCGAGGCAGAGGACCGCCGTGCCACCCTTTCCCAGCCCGCCGCCGTCGTAGCTGAACTCCACTCGCAGCTCGTGGACCCCAGGGGTTAGCGGGGCGTCACCGGTGACGGTGTAGCGGGCCAGGCCGAGCAGGTTGTAGCAGTACTTGGGGATGGCGTCCTTCACGTAGAGGACCCAGCCGGCGAAGGCTCACCCCTGGGCGATGATGACCCCGTGGGCGGGCCGGTCCCCCACCGCTCTCCTGGGGCCGCTCGGGGCCGGACAGATTGTGCTTCGAGGGGTCGCCGGCCTGTTGTGACAAAGCGGGGCGTGACACGATGACCGAGGTGCACTCTCGACGCGTTTTCTGTTGAAATTTCAACGGGAATCGACCGCGTAACGAGGCGGTGATGCGCTCGCCTCCACGTGAAAAATCGCCGTGCAAGGCCGATACATAACGCCTGGCCACGACCCAACCGAGCGGACACCGTCTCCCCGCTGGTCCAGCTCCGGATGGGCCGGCCCGTCAGGCGGCTGATCAGAATCTTCGGGCGGGTCATGTCCCCGACACGCCGACCAGCTCGCATCATGGCCACCCGGGGCCAGTACTTTGGCGGCAGAGGGAGGCTGAGATGACCGAGCCTGGGAGCAACCTGGCACGGGTGCTTGCGCTTTGGGGGGAGATGTCCCACAGCGAGACCGTGGCGCCCCTCGCAGAGGCGATGGCCGAGGACGTTGTGTGGCAGGGGCTGTTGCCCGAACTCGTCTGCCATGGCCGCGACGAGGTCCGCGACGTGCTCGGCACGGCGCGGAGTGGGCGGTTGCCGAGGGTTGCCCGTATGGAGGCGGAAGAGGCCGGCGACCGGGTGGTCGTAACGGTCGAGGGGCCAGACTTCGGCCCCGGCCCCGCGGGCACGGCGCTCGAGCCAATCGGAGGGCCACGCACGTTGGCCCTCTGGTTCGAAGACTCCAGGATTGTGCGCATGGAAAGCTTCGCTACCCGCCAAGAGGCTCTGGGCGTAGCGACCTGGCTCTTGACCGCCGGGCTCAGCTTTCTGGGACTACGGCCCGCAGGAGGCTCACTTCGCTGCGCACCAACCCGGCGCCCTGCCGGTCTGCCAGCCACATGCCTGCGAGTTCCAATGCTTTGAGCACGATGCCTTTGTTGAAGCCCGGGCCCTCGAAGCCCGGGTGCGCCGCCAAAGCTCGTGCGAAAGCGGCCCGCCAAGGCGCGTTCCCCGACATGTGGGCGAAAGCGGCGTCGGCGACGTTCTCTGGGTGGTCAAGTACGTAGAAGGGGCTGTTCGCGTTCCAGGTCTCCCAGTCAATGAGCACCACCTTGCCGTCGGGACCTCCTGATCAGGTTCTTCGGGCAAAAATCGCGGGCTAGATAGACGACGGGCAGCGGTCAGGCACGGCCCTTGGCCACCGAGGCCCGCATAAAAGAACTCCAGCAAGAACGGACCCGGGATGCCCGGTGGGCACGGGAGGGTCCACGGCTTCGCGACGATCTCATCTTCCCACTGGCTTCCCATAAGGAGCCTGTGGGTGCGGGCCATTCCTCATCACAGGCCTTCTACCAGCACCTTCTTGGATTGGATTGGATGGATGGAGCGGACGACGGGATTCGAACCCGCGACCCTCACCTTGGCAAGGTAAAACCTAAGGCTGGGTATCGGCTTCGCACCACTCCGACCAGGACAGTTCTAGCCAGTTACTGCCATCCGGTGCCACCGTGTGCCGGTTCCTTGTTCCACGTTGTTCCATGGGTCAGCTACCCTCAACTCCATGGCCAACCGCAGCAGGAGGCAGTTCGGTAGCGTTGAGAAACTGCCCTCGGGTCGGTACAGAGCTCGCTACCGGTACGACGGGGCCTGGCTTAGTGCGCCCAGAACGTTCATCACTAAAGCTGATGCCAACGCCTGGCTTGCAGGGGCCCAGACTGACCTCGGGCGGGGCACCTGGGTCGACCCGCAACCGGGCAAGGAAAGCTTGCAGTCCTATGCCGAAGGCTGGCTCAAGGCTCGGAGCGACCCGCGCCCGACGACGCGGGCCAAGTACGAGTATCTACTCAACAGGCACGTGTTCCCAAAGCTGGGCCGACGCGAACTGGCCCGGGTGACGGCGGCCGACGTGCGGGCCTGGTATCACGCTCTCGCCAAGGAGCACCGGTCCACCGCTGACGACGCCTACCGGGTTCTGAGAGGGGTCGTCAACACTGCCGTCACTGACGGTCAGCTCGCGAAGAGCCCGTGCACTGTGAAAGGAGCCGGCACAGTCCGATCCCCGGAGCGACCGGTAGCTTCCATCGCTGAAGTCACTGGCCTTGTCGAGGCGACGCCCGAGCGCTACCGGGCCGCGCTTCTACTTGCAGCTTGGTGCCAGCTCCGCCGGGGCGAAGTCCTGGCCCTCCAGCGTCGGCACGTCGACCTTGTCCGTGGCACCGTCAGGGTTGAACAGGCCTGGGTCGTCCCTCCCGGGGGACGGCCAGTTGTGGGAGCGCCGAAGAGCGAATCCGGTCGTCGGAGCCTCACCGTGCCCGAGCACATCGTCCCCGCGCTTGACCACCATCTGCAGCATTTCGTCGGGCCTGGTCCCGCGTGCTGGTTGTTTGGGACGTCCACTGGCACCGCTGTGTCGCCCCGTAATTTCCAGCGGGTTTGGAACGAGGCCAGGGAGGCGATCGGCCGGCCCGATCTCCATCTTCACGACCTTAGGCATTCTGGCCTTACCTGGTCGGCCGCCACCGGCGCGAGCGTAGCTGAGCTGACGCGACGGGGTGGGCATGCCAGTCCTCGCGCCGCTTTGCGTTACCAGCACGCCACCGAAGACAGGGATAAGGCACTCGCTCACGCTCTCTCGGACCTGGCCAAAGGGCCTACCGTGACGTCGCGAGCCGCAATCGGAGCCAGAAGGCCCTAGGCCCGCCGGGCACTGTGAGCGACAACCAGATGCCAACGCTATTTGACGTTGTCGTTCCGAAGGAGGTTGTCGCCAGAGGTTTTCTGGCAGCAGCCACACAACCGGGTATCTAGGCGGTCAGGCACTTTACTCGGGGTTCACGACCCCGCCTCACCAGAGGTACGTGGAGACTGGACCCAGACGGCCCCTTGTAGCTATCTGCGCAGCAGTACCGGGCACGGAGTGGCGCAGTCTCGCGCCCAGCCCGGTCGGCACGACACGACAGTCCCTCAAAGACGATCTGGGATCGCGGCTTAGGACCCTTACCGGAGCCTGGATGAGCCGGATGGTCACCGACGAGGTGCAAAAAGCTCTCCGGAACTGCGCGCCGAGCCCGGGCAGCTGGAATGTGATCAGCTCGATCAATGCGGTGCTTCAGCCGTCGACCCTGGTAGTTCTCACCGAAAAGCTGGGTCGCCAGTGCCCGTCCGACTACCTCAGCCAGCAACGGCGGTGTCGCGTTTCCGACCTGGCGCACTTGGTCCCGATAGTCGCCTTCGACCACCCATTCGGCTGAGAAGGATTGCAGCCGCAGCAGCTCCCTGATGCCTAGGGGACGGTTGTCCCAGTGGAATGGACCAGTGGACGGTCCTGGCTGAGCCGGCAAGGTCCATGACGGCAGGCTCTTCTTCAGCTTGAGCAGGAACGACCAGTACCGCGTCCGGTAGCCGAAGATGGGTTTACCGCCGCCACGGTCAGTGTGCCAGAGATAGTTCTGACCCTCAGGGATCGAGGGCAACAGGGCGGCCCATCTACCGACCGATTCAGGCAGCTCCTTGTCTTCTAACTGAAGGTCGCCGATTGCGTCCCAGGCGGTGATCGGACTGTCTGCGTGTGTCGGCATTGGCCACTGGAAGACTTCGCCATCGCGGCAGGCGACGAGGAGCGCTCGGTGACGCCGTTGGGGCACTCCGTAATCGGCAGCATCAACCACGAGCTTTTGTAGAGCGTACTGAGTTCCTTCAGAACGGTTGATGGCTCCGAGGTGGTCCTCGATGAGGCCGAGGGCTGAGACCTCCCCCTGTACGAACCCGGAGACGTTCTCAATGAGCATTGCCCTCGGAAGAAAGACTTTGACCAGATCAAGGAAGTCGATCAGACAGTGACTACGAACATCGTCGAGCCCGACACGAGCAGCGGCCGACCACTGAGCGGCCTTGGAGAAGGGTTGGCAGGGCGGCCCGCCCGCGAGAAGTCCAAGGTCGCGCCACTTGAGCCCCAATGTCGAGGGTCGCATTCTTGGAGCCAGAACTGAGATGTCACCGGGGTCCAGCAGAGGCCATTCGTCACCACGATTGGCCTTCAATGACCGTCGAGCCCACTCGTCGTACTCGATACATCCAACGTGGATGAAACTAGCCGCCTCCAAGCCAAGGTCGAGTCCGCCGAGGCCGGAGAAGGCCGACAACACGGTCATACCTTCAGGCATCGCACCGAACCAGTTGATCGATCAGCCCGGGCGCCTCATCGGGGCCTTCGTGCTCCCACCACTCTATACGCCAGCCAGCGGCGCTGAGCAGCTCATTGGCGACGGCACCGCGCTGGAGGTTTCGTTCCAACTTGGGTCGCCAATACTCGGAGTTGGACCGCGGCCGAGTGCCATCTTCCGTGCGACAGCGCCAAAAGCAGCCATTGAGAAAGACGGCGACGCGGTACCGAGGGAGGGCCACGTCGACACGGACATTCCGCTCGCCAGTGACAATTGAGACATCGTTGCGGAAGCGGAGGCCGCGTCGGTGCAAGGCCGAGCGCAGCGCCACCTCGGCCTCGGCATCGCGACGGCGGTTCGCCCGCATGACGTTGCGTACGGTGGGATCGGCGGTCGTCGGGTAGTCGACGCGTAGGCCAGCCCCGAGTGAGATGGTGGCAGGCACGCGAGGTTGTTTCTCAGGTGCGAGCACGCGGTTTCTCCTGTGGGCTGAGTCGTCGCCGAGGTTATCGCAGCACCCCCACCGCACTGGTTGATCCTGACGGGCGAGGCCGGAGGCGTGCAGCGTCCCATCCCGGCGGTCCACGGCCTACGAGACCACGATGCGAGCCAGGGAGGTCGCCCTGTTCGTCCAGGTCAGGACCAGAGGGTCTTCGGATCGAGCCCGCAAGTCCAAGACGCTGACAACCGATCCGACGCCAGCACTCGCTACCAGGGGGGTGGGGATACCGGCCAAGATAGCCATCGAGCCCGCCAGCGGTCCGTGTTCGACCCTCACCTGCAAGGTCGTCACGCCTGTCGTGGCATGCTCGGGATCGGCTTCGACCGTCCCCCGGACAGAGTCACCAACGGCATCGGCCCAGTGTGGCTCGACCGCCTGCCAGAACGCGCTGCAACGAGCTGCAAACCGGCACCACTGACAGTTTTCCTCCGACGGCTCGCCTGGCTGGGGTCCCGGTACACGTTCGTTGAACTCAAGGCGCGCCGCCCGTGCCAGAGTCGCTACCTCAGCCATCCCCTCGACGGACGGCTCAACCTGCACAACTCCCTCGCGCAGGGACAACAAAGCCAGCATTACTGGAGTCGCCACTAGACACTCGTCCACGAGTGCCCCGTAGAACAGCAGCTGCCGGACGTAGGCCGACTTCACTCCTTCCTCGTCTGAAACCAGACCGGACTTGTAATCGATAACCATTGCCAAGTTGTCGGGGCTGACGGCGATGAGATCGGGCTTACCTCCCAGCGCCACGTCGGCTGTCTCCACCCAAGTCTCCGAGAGCCGGCGGGAGTCCGGCATGGTGCTTAGCAGTTCCAGCAGACGGGGTAGGTGCTTCTTCAGTCTGAGCAGCGTCCGTCGGGCGGGCGGATAGTCCATTGGATCAGAGCCACTTCGGGCCTGTTCCTCGGCGCATCCTCGGGCCCATGCTTCATCGAGTTCATCTCCCTCCAGGGCCAGCTCGATGGCGCGGTGAGCAACCGTTCCCAGAGCAGCAGCTTCCGACGGGCCGGCACTTCCACCCGCCCCGGCCTGCTCGAAAGCCACCCGCAGCGGACAGGCCAGGCGGGTCAGTAACGACGGCGAGACCGGTCCGAGCGCTTGTGAGCGCAGGGGATCACTCATCACACGATGCTGAGTTGCGAGGCTGTCCAGCCGGGACGTCGTTCGAGGTCAAACAGGCTGACGACGGCGATCGAGCGAGGGTCGCTCACCAGGTCCTCGGCTTCGACAAGGGCCTCGTCCATCCGCTCGGTGAGACGAGCGCCCGAGACGGTCAAGGGAGTCTCCAGCGGGTGCCGAACAATCACGATCCGACCGGCGGGTTGAATGGCATGGACTGTTCCGCCGGCCAGATCAAGAGCGGTGCCGCCAAAGTCGTCGGCAAACGCTTTGGCAGCAGCCTGCTCGGCATTCCACCAACTGGCGAGATCGAGCTTCTCACCACGCAACAGCGTCAGAAGGTCGGCACCCAGTCGCCAATCAAGTAACGGATGGAAGATGAGGTTGGTGAAGTCGCGGATGCAGTCCGGGCAAGAACTGTCGCAGTCATGGTTCGGATCGTTCGCGAGCTCGACGGCGAACTCTGAGGCTGAGCGAAGTAGCTTGCCGAGGTTGTCGGGAAGCCCGAGCCAGGTGCAGTAGCCAGCGCCGTTATCCAGCGAGTCGGCTAGGAACGCTTCGGTGAGTCGCCGTCCGCCAGCCTCGCGGACGGAGTAGCCGACATCGAGTTCGGCGTTGCCAATGTCGAGTAGCCGGCAAGCAGCGGCACGCAGAAGGAACCCCAGTGAGTACCAGGCTCCCTTGACTCCAGGATCGTAAGGGACGAGCGTCAGGCCGTCGGGGTCGTCTCTGGGACCGACCAACATCGTGTCGGTCCTGATGACCAAACCGATGGCACCTTCCCAGGTTCGAGTCTGGTCCAGGTCGGCGATACGCATCCCCTGGAATCCCTCTCGGGCGAGGTCGAGCGATAACCATGAGCCGCGATTGTCGTCGCGGGTACCGCTGTAGGGAGCAAACCGGTAAAGCCCTCGGTTGTTGTCGTTGACCACAAAGACATCTCCCGGTCCGCGACTGGGGTTACTACCGGTACAACGGGTACCCACAGACCACGATGTCTTCGGCCGTGGCCCTGGACGACTGCGAGGGGCGCGGCCCCATCCGGGTGCTCCCTGGCTCCCACCTCCTCGACGTGGAGCTCGCCGATCCCGGCTCAGGTAGCGGGGTGGTAGCTCGGGGCGCCCTCGGGTGGCATCCAGAGCTGGTACCGCTCAATATGACCGCGGGTTCAGTGGTTTTCTTCCATTCCATGCTGGTCCATGACTCCGAGCCCAACCGCTTCGGGCGAGCCGAGACGCATGATGATCTACAGCCACTACCCGAGGTCCCATCAGCCAGGCGAAGAGGCTGACCGGCGAAACCGGCCGACGAGGGAGAAGGCGTGGCCCATGGAGGCGGAGTACCGCCGCTTGACTGCGGCTGGCGTGACGCCGCTCGTGCCGGTCGACTAGGAACCGCACGAGCGCTGGCGGTCACCGAGACCACGGCGCGCCATGGGCGAAGTCGGACCGCACTGTAGCGGCAACGCTGTTTACGATGCCCGCTTGAGCGGGCCCGAGGTCGAGGCCGAGCTCGCGGTTGTACTCGAGGCTCGTCCACGAGAAATTCTGCGAGCCGATGTCCAACTGTTCGTCGGGGTAGCCCGGGTCAACATCGATCACCTTCGCATGAATGTACAGGTTTGCCGCGGGGGGCATAGGTGCTGACGTGTACTCCCGCAGCTGCGAGCTTGTCGAAGTTCGCGTCCCAGGACGACTGGTCAGTCATTGCCACCTCCACGTCCACGCCTCGCCTGGCGGCGGCGCAGAGGGCGTCGACGATTGTGTACTCGCTCATTTCCTCGTTCTCCACGTACAAGCTGTGTTTCGCCGAACCGATGATGCGCGCCAGACGGGCGTCGGCGCCGGGGCTCCATATCAGGTCGGCGCCAGCCGGCTCAGGCGAGTACGAGCGTCCGGCAAAATCGTTACCGAACACGGCTTCGATCGCGGCTACGTCGGCCGGGTCCCGGTCGATAATGGCGAAGTCCCGGGTCGTCAAGTAATACTCGCTCGTCAGGTTCAGGGTCATCACCGCCGAGACGTCGCCGTCCACGGTGATCGTCTTTTGGTGAGTGACGTCGTAGGACGGCGGCGCCCAATGCACCGCCACGCCATGCGAGCTGAGGAAATCGTAAGCGGGCGTATTGAACGAGAGGGCCAGATTTTGGTCAAGGACGACCCTGACTCTTACGCCATGCTCCGCGTCAGCGATGAGGTCTGCCTCAGCTCTGGGGTCGCTCAGCTCGTACATCGTCATGTCGAGAGTGCGCCGAGCCGAGGTGATAAGGCTGTAGATAGGGCCGAGGCCGCCGGCTGGTTCGGTGATGAGCCTGTACTCGGGAGTGGCGGCGGCCGCCGGCGCGGCCCCGAGAGCCCCGAACAGTCCCGACGCAATCATCGACGCAATTACCGGCGCAATTACCGGCGCGAACGCCAGGGCCGTGCGCAGGTAGAGGCGGCCCCTGATCGGTCTGGGGCCCCGGGACGTCCTGGGAGCAGTTGTTAGCACTGGCCTCGAGCGCCGCATAACTTTCCTCGCCCAGCGCCGCGCCGACAATCTCCTACTCTTGTGTTCGTCGGTCCGGGTCACGCAGGCGAAGGCTAGGCGAACGGCTCAGCGGCAGGTCGGCGGCCCGGCAAAGAGTGACGGGGCACGTAGCCGTAGGTGACAGGGCGCTCGACGCTGGGGAGAGCGGGCATCACAGACGGGCGGGCGGTGCTGGTGCCGGGGCTGCCCGGGGTGGCGCCCGGTTGGTGCGGGTCGGCCCTCATGGCGGTATCGGTGTCGGCCAGGGCCTTCTCCTCGTCCGACAGGTCGTGCTCGACGAGGTAAGACGTCTGCCCCACCCGCCACAAGGCCACCCCCCGAGGGAGCTGGCTCAGCAGCATTTGCTCCGTGCGGGACAGGGCGAGCAGCTCCCCGGCCCGCTCGGCCTCCCCGGGGGCCTGGCCGAAGATAACCCGGGTTTCCGCGTCGGCCAGGAGCCCTTCGGCCAGGCGTTGCTCCTGGGAACCGTCCTGCCCGGCCGCCTTCAGGTCCGAGAGGCGGTGAACGACCGCCACGTTGGCCACGCCGTAGGCCCGCGACAGCTTGAAGGTGGCCTGGAGCCACCGGGCGGTGGCCAGGTGGCTGAGGACAGCCCAGGCCTCGTCCAGGACGACGAGGCGCTTGGCTGACCCTGAGGCCAGCGCGCTCTGCAGCCACGACAGGGCACACACCATGAGCAGCCCGAGCGCCGACGAGCCGTAGAGGCGAGACAGGTCGAGCACGACCATACCGGCCCCGAGCCGACCCCCGGCGAAGTCTCCCCGTCGAACATACCGGCCAGGTCGCCGTGCACCAGCCGGCGCAGTTCGAGGGCCACCTGCCTGCCGTCCCGCCGCAGCCCCTCGGTGTCGGTCCCGAGCGGTTCAGCCTGACGGGGGCCCGGGTTGAGCAAGGCGTCAGCCACGAGCGGAAGCGTCGGCACCGCGGCACCTTCTTCCACCGCCGCCAGGGCCACGTCGGACGGCGGCGCGCTCCTCAGGCTGGAGCGGCCGGCCCAGCGAGCTGGCCAGGAGCGCCCCGAGCAGTTCGGCCCGCCTCTGATGGGCCGGGGCCTGTCCGGCCGGTAAGTCCTCACCTCGCTCGTCGGGGACGGTGGCGGTCGGGTTTACGTCGAGCGGGTTGAGCCGCAGGCCCAGCCCCGGCCCCAGCCGCAGCGGAGAACTACCGCACGCGAGGGCGAGCGCTTCGTACTCCCCCTTCGGGTCCAGTACCCAGCACTGGCGCCCAAAGCACCGCTGGCGCCAGATGAACGACTTGACAAAAGCCGATTTCCCCCGTCCGATCTGGCCGAACACCACGATGTTGGGGCTGGTCAGCTTGCCCTTCGCGTAACACTCCCACGGGTCGAAACAAAACAGACCGCCGGACGCCTCCCGGCCGATGTAGCAGCCCTCGACCCCGAGGTCATCGGGGATGACGAAGGGGTAGAGGGTGCGCAGCTCGACCGTGGTGGCCCGGTGGGCCGGCGGGAGCCCTCTCGGGCGGATAACCATAGAATAACACTATATATCATAAGAGACCCCGCAACTCGGAGTGGGGATGCCAGACCGGGGCGGCGCCAGTCCGCGGCGCGCGCGACACTTGGGGTCATCCGCGTCCTTCCACGAGTGTTGGGCGGGACACTCGTCCCGTTCCTGCTGGCGATGACCCTTGCCGCCGGTGCCGCCACTACGCCCGGACCAGCCTCGCCGGCGTGGGTACAGGTGTCCGTGGCGACAGTCTGGATCCACCCCTCCAGCCCTCGCCCTCTCGACGGGCCGGAGCTCCTCCATCCGGCCCGGGTCAGCCGATGGCTGGCGGCAATGACCGTTCTCGGCCGCCTCGGCCTCCACGGGCGCGTCGACACCCAGATGGTGTACGGGCGCAAGGTGGTCGTCCTTTCTGAGGACCGCAATTGGAGCCGGGTCGAGATCCCGAGCCAGACGGGTAACCACTTCCCCAACGGGGTCATCGGCTGGGTCCCGAGCGCGCAGCTGAGCCCGATTGCGCCGCCTACGGTCAGCCGGGCCGTGGTTGTCTCAGTCCCTACTGCCTGGCTTTACACCGAGTCGAACGGGCTCGTCGGGAACCACCAGTTGCTTCTCAGCTACGACACCGAACTCCCCCTGCTGTCGTTCGCCCACGGCTATGCGCTCGTCGGCCTGCCGGGCGGTGGTGAAGGGGCGATAGCCGGCGACGACGAGGCCATGGTGCGTACCGAAGCTGTAACGGGGAGCGCCATCGTCGCCCAGGCCCGTCAATTCCTGGGGCTCCCCTACTTGTGGGGCGGGACCAGCGGCTTCGGTTACGACTGTTCGGGCCTCGTCTACTCGGTTTTTGCCCGCTTTGGCGTCGTCCTGCCGCGCGACGCCGCCGACCAGAAGAGGGCCACCTCCCCTCTTCCGCTTGACCAGGTCCGTCCCGGCGACCTCCTTTTCTTCGCCGGCCCGCACGGTACCGGCGAGGTGGAGCACGTGGGCATCTATGCGGGCGACGGCCTGATGATCGACTCGCCGTACACAGGGGCGGTAGTCGAAGAAATCCCGATGACGTCGTCGCCGGCCTGGCCGGATTTCGCCGGCGCGGGGCGGGTACGAGGGGTGTGACGCCTGGCGAGGCCCGCCGGCGGTTCGTGTCAGCGCGCCTCGCCCACCTGGCCACCTCCGACACCCACAACCGGCCCCACCTTGTGCCCATCGTTTTCGCCGCCGAGGGCGACACCATCTACAGCGCCGTGGACCACAAGCCGAAGCGGTCGATGCAGCTGCGGCGGTTGGCCAACATCGCCGAAAACCCGGCCGTGGCCTTGCTCGTCGATTTCTACGACGACGCCGATTGGGACCGGTTGTGGTGGGTGCGGGCCGACGGCACGGGGAGGCTGGTGGTGCCGGGTTCGGAAGAACACGGGCTTGCATTGTCTAGGCTGAAAAATCGTTATGTGGCCTACGAAGAACAGCCACCCACGGGCCCGGTGGTGGCAGTCGACGTCCGGCGCTGGTCGGGATGGAGCGCCCGTGCTATGACAACTGGCCCTGGCAATACCCCTCTTTGAGCAAGAAAGCCTTCAACTGAGCCGGGAAGGGTTCTTTGTTGTTGAATGCTTGCTGCTCCGCAGCGGCCAGCTTTCGTTGGGCTTGCAGCGCCTCGAGCATGCGCCACATCTGAGCGCCCTCCCCCAGCTCGCACCTGTCGGCGGCCCACTCGGCCAACGGGCCCTCGACCACATCCGCGTACGCAGCAGAGCGCATCGACTGGACCGCGGAAGTCCAAGCGGCGGCCGCTTCCGCGCTAATGAGCGCCGGGTATTTCGTGGTTACGTCGATGAGCCGCCCGTCGGCCGCCGTGAACAAGCGCAGCGGTGCCGGCGTGCAGGCGTAGCAGCCAAACGTATAAGGGAAGGCGCCGTCGGAGCTTTCGAGGACCACGGCCGCGCCGACCTTTTCCGGCTCGAACCCGCCGTTTGCGTTCCAGTGCAAGCCGTTTCCTACCCCCGGTTTGGTCAGGTCCTCAACGACCCGATAGCCACCGGCCGAGTATTGGTAGAGCGTCGGCCCGTAACAGCAGTGCGCCCCGCCCCAGTAGCCCTCGGCCAGCACGTCGGGCGGGGACGGGGTCGCTCCGGGGCCGAAGTTCACTGCGCAGAGCCCGCCCAGCTCGAAGTAATGGTCCTTCGGGTCAGCGGGCGGCGGCACGAGCCAACTCTTGGTCGCCGTGGTTACCTCGAGAGCCCCGGGGTACGAGTACAAGCCGGTGGCCAGGTGGGCCTCTTCGGCCGTATAGGACACCACAAAGCCGTCGAGGTGGACCGCCAGTGTGCTGGGTTTTCCTGCCTTGGCAGTGGTCAGGCTCGAAAGAGGCAGGCACTGGTACCCCGGGCCAGGTGCGACTGCGTGTGCGGGAGGCGCGACTGCGTGTGCGGCAGGCGCGACTGCGTGTGCGGGAGGCATTGCCCCCAACGTGACGAGCACAAGACCCAACAGGAAGAAGCAAGCCAGGGCGGCGAACTTTCGGGTCATGGCGGTAGACGAACTGTAGCCGTCCCGGCACCCGATCGCGTCGCGGGCCTTCAGACACCTCGGCCCAAAGGCAGCGACCACGTAAGGGCTTCTTTCTGTTGGCCATAGAGAGGCCGCAGGTAGAGCTTGGCCGCTCCGGCTGCCCTTTCTAGTTCCGCGGCGGCTTCTTCCAGGGCGGGTTTGTCGGTCGCCGAGACAGTCACGTAGCCGGCGAACTCGAAGGCGCCTCGACCGTCGGCCAGCTCCGTTTCCCTGCCTTCCAAAGCCTCGGACTGGCGCCGTTGGCGGGCAGTTTGCAGGAAGCCGCCCTGGGCCCGGAGCTGGGCGTCGGCCGCTTGGGCAGTGCGCGAAGACTCAGTCTCCCGTGCCGCTTTCTCGGGCGGGACGGGGGCCATTACCACCGAGAAACACCGCCTGGCCGTGCCGACTAACAAAGGGCTCAGAAAGTCGGGGCCACCCGGCTACGAGGCCACTCCGCCACCCAGTACGTCCGGTGCCAAGTCCCTTCGGCCCGGACCTCCGACCAATGTTCTTCTAAAGCCAGCGGCCAAGGAAATGCACCGGGATTCTGGGCTGAGGCCGGGGACGAGGAAGCGGCCGAGCGCCGTTGCCACCCCGGCCGCATCCAGGACTCCGTCGCATACCAAGCCGGAGCTGCGCAGCTGGGCTCTAAGCGCACGGACCTCGTTCCGCAGCGCTTCGGCCCCCTCGGTCGTCGGGCGGCCGCCCCGGCGCTGGCTGCGGCACCTGACGGAGACCACCAGCAAGGTCTCATGTCGCCAGGCCCTTTGCCCGGCCCGCTCGAGCAACAGCGCGTGACCCTCGAACCCGGGGCTTGCCGGGTCCCCGGCAGAACTCAGGTGAGCTCGGAGGGGGCCACTATCGGCCGGTAACGCCCGTTGGCACCACTGGAGCCGAACCAAAGCGGTGCGCTGAGCAGAGACGGATTCGAGCACGCCGGCCCAGGCCGCCAGGCAGTGCTCCTTTTCCCGCTCGTCCAGCAGGCATAACGAGCCCCCACGCGCCCTCAGTAATGCCGCAGCGGTGCCCGACCTTTCGTCGACGAGGGCGCCAATGGCCGGCTGCCCGTCGTGTGCCGGCAACTGGCAGAGGGACAAACCCGGCGCAAACGTCCTCGCCGGGAGGCGCAA
This sequence comes from uncultured Acidimicrobiaceae bacterium, assembly GCA_963807395.1. GTDB lineage: Bacteria > Actinomycetota > Acidimicrobiia > Acidimicrobiales > Palsa-688 > Fen-671. Next base: position 2,361,355 of record CAWEBW010000007.1, on the reverse strand, counting down.
CGCCCGCCCAGGTGCCAGTGACGGGGGCGGCTCGGCCACCACCCGTCGACGCGACCCGAACAAGGCGGCCACGCTGGCCCACTGCGGCGGCGGCCGCCCGGCGACGGGCCGGCAAAGCAGGCCACCTACGGCCAAAGTGCCCGTAGCGGCCAAGAAACCAGCGGCATTTGGCCACGTTTTGGCCAGCGCAATGGCCACGATCAGAGCAACGCCCAAGACGGCGAGCTGTCCCAGACCGAGGCCCATGAGCAGGCCGCGCCGTTCCAAGGGTTCAAAACGATAGGAGGCGTCTTCACGCATGGTTCGCCGCCGCTTCTCTCAACGCCCTGACCAATTCCGGTTCTCCGGCCGGGCCGTAGGGGTTGACGACGGGCTGGTCGTCGGGCCCGCCGACTTGTGCCATCATCTGGCCGGCTCCCGCCGGCAACCCTTTTCCCTCGTCTACAACTTGGGCTGCGCCCTGGGCTCGCGTCATGTAAGCGAGGCCGCGCTGCACATTCTGCTCAGCGGCCCGGAACGGTTGGCGAGAGAGGCCTTCAAGATGGGCGATGGCAGACACTCCGACCATGGGCACGAGCTTCAGAAGGGCATAAGGGGCAAAGGCCGCGATCAACAAGATGGCGAGGCCGCTCACGGCGGTGCTCGGGTCGCTTACGTCCACCACTGCCCCGGCGCCAAGACAGAGGGCGCCAATTATCACGGGCTTCATCAGGAGCAGCGCTACCAGCACCTCCATCAGGCGCTTGGCCCAGTGGGCAGTGGCCGGCCAGACCAGCCCAGCCAGCGCCAGAGGCATGAAAAAGACAGCTAGCTCGATGGCAGCAGCACGGACAATAAGTTCGAGCCAAATGGCGAGACAACCGGCAATTATAAGCAAACTGAGCAAGAGGCTCAGTGCACCTTCGTTGACGGTGGCAGCTATGCCAATAGTCATCGCCTTAACCAGCACAGACCCCAGGCTGGGCATGACCTCGAATTGGATGGCGGTAGAGATGTCGTCCGTTATGTGAAGGCCAATATTCGTGAGCTCGACTACCGTGTAGCCAGCCAGCATCGATACGGGCAAATAAATACCCCACGCTCGGCCCAGGCGCCGCATGTCCTGGCGCAGGACAGCGCCGATGGTGGCGGCGAAAAGCAGTGGGGCCATAACGAGACCTTCCACGCTGAACATGTGGCCAGTGACCGAGCTCAGCCAGCTTTTCTGGCCCAGGTCAACTGTCGTCGTCCCGATGATCGCCCCGCCTATTACGTCCCTCACCACTAATTCAGCCCCGTCCGCGCCCCAGTGCACAAGCGCAGAGAACAACGCGTTGACACCGATGGAAATCGGTAAACTGAACAGTGACATCAGTGCAGTTTCACACCCGCGCTGAAGAAGAAATTGATGAGCTCTGAGGAAGCGCCAATCAGCAACGCCGCCACTCCGGAAACTATTACGCCTTTACGGCCGTTATACGACTGCTGGTAATTATGCGAAAAATGCCCAAAGGCCCACATCCATCCAGAAAACTGTTCGCAGAGCCGCGTCTGGTGGCCGGCGCGCCCGCAGCGATCAACCACGTGAGAACGACAGCCTGAGTTGGACCCGCCGCGATGCCTTGAAGTGGCCCCATGCAGCCACACTGGGTGAGCACGAGCCGGAGTCCGGCCCCGTCGGGGGCGTCCTTCAGGAACGTCGCTCTGTCGCGATTCGCCGGATGGAGCACTCCCAAAGTGGGCGACGAATAACGGTTATTCGGTCCGTCGACAGCTGTGGCCCTAAGCCACGCGCCTCATCACGCCCGGGACTGAGGGGCACCACCTCCCAGAGCCCATTCGGTCTGGCCGCTGCCCCTCGGTTAGCTGGCGCGGCGCGTGCGCTCGCTGAGCAAAGTGACGACAGTCCCGGCCGGCACGCCGAGCTCGGAAAGGATACGCGGCACCATGCCGGCGCGCATCGACAGCAGCGAAACGGCCATGTTCGCCACGCCGATATGACCGTCACGGGTGGAAACGGCTTGGCGCAGGGCGCCCTCCAAGCACTTCTTGGCGTTCGGGGTAAAGGGGGTGACCGTCCCAGCCGGGGAGACAAGCGCCCTCTGGTGGCGCCAGCGGCGGCGTGCACGCTTGGGCGCGCAGTCCAGCGCGCCCGGGCCAAAAGCTTCTTCAACCCTGGCCGTCACTGCCTCCAGGTCGATCCCGATGGCGGCCAAAGCATCCTTGTCGATTGGTGCTCGAGGCGCTCGGAGCAACCGCAAGACCACGGGCTCGACCGCCGTCGGCGCAAGGCCGAGCTCGCGGAAGACCTCCCCGACGAGCGTTTCACTGGCGGACATGGACAGCATGAGGTGCTCGCAGCCGATGAAGTTGTGGCCGAGCCGGGCTGCTTGGGCTTTCGCGTCGAGGACCACTTGGCGTCCTTCGGGGCTGAACCGCTCGAACATCAGCGCCTCCAGCGACGGCCGTGCTTGCGATGGACGGTCTGTTTGGTAACGCCGAGCCGCTCGGCAATGTCTTGCCACGACCAGCCCAGCTTGCGGGCATTGTCGACCTGGAGGACCTCGAGCCGTTCGGTCAAGGCTCGCAGCGACGCCACCGCCGGCAGCCCCACCTCGGGGTCATTGCTAGAGGCACCCTCCATCACCAATGCGGTTTTCTCCATAGCGTCAGCATATGCTGACGGCCAACGGCTTGTCAACAGACGCTGACGATCGGCCCCCTCGAGCAGTTCGACATGGGTAGCGTGTTCGACCACCCAGCCCCGGTTCGAGGACCACGAGCACGTGGCGCGCTATGAGTGTCCGCGTCACCTCGAGACGGGCACGCGGATCGCTCGGTGCGCGTTCGATCGGGTCATCGCCGCCAAGAACGACCGCCCAAGAAAGGCGGTTCTGGCGCAGCCTTGCCTTCAGGCCAGTGGCCAAGAGGACGAGTAGCGAACTGGTACGGGAGGCACACGGGTCATTTGCCAGGGCACGGGACCTGGTTGCCTTGGGCGACCTAAAGGGCGCCGCGGAGTCAGCGCGGCATGGCTTCTCCGTTGCCAGAGCGCAAGGGTCTCACCAGCTTGTCAGCGAGGCGTGGATCGGCCTGATCGAAACCCTGGCCGCCGGTCCGGACAACGATCTGAGTCCGTCGTACGCCACCGAGGCTGGCTATGCCCTCGATCTCGACCGCGGCCGCCGCTTTACTAGGCCACGGCAGTGATGACATGGAGCCGGGGGCGGCCACCCGGCCCGGGAGGACCACCGAAACCCGGGCGGGCGGGAGCGCACGCCGCAGCTGCGCCCCGGCGGCGAGGCCAAGCAGCAGCACCACCAGGAGGGCGACGAGAACTGCACGCTTGAAAAAGCTCTTTTGGCGCGGCATATTGTGCGCCCCGTAGCGACGCCTTGTACGGTCCCGCCGCACGCCCACAATGTTAGGTATGGCGGAGAAGAATTCATGGCGGCTCAGGGCCACATCACGACCGCTCGGCCCCGATATGGCGACTGCCCCGCACTGCTCGGCTTCGGCCTGGCCTCACAAGTCCCGTCTGGTCGGAGGCGAGGTGGCCCAGGGCCTCGGGTCAGAGGGGTGCCGAACGACGAGATGACGGCCTTCGGCCCATGGTGCGGCGCTCGGCGGGCTCGGTGGACATAGAGGAGGCAACAGATGGTGCTGCCCGTACGGGGGGGATGGACGTCGCGGGGCCGCCAAACTCACTTTCACGAGCCTGGGCGCGCCTGGCAGACCACGAGCAAAACTTCAGGAGAGGCGTTTGTCTCGCGGTATGCGAGCGGCCCGTGGCCCCGCCGATGTTCACCCTCGGTCAGCGCCAAGGGTTTAGAGTTTACAAGGTCGCCGTCCCGGGCACCGTGGGCTGCCGTTCTCGACGTAAGACTTTTTGGTGCCCAGGTCTCCGGATCTTTTTCGAAAGATTTCAGGGTCTACAATTTGCGTCCCTATTTATAGCGCTTAAGCTCGTCCTCGAATTTATGACGTAGTCGTCTGAGCGGCGTGGGACCGTTGCGAGGGGCGGCGCGGTTCGCGCCCCGCTGGGCCGGTAGGCCTGGAGCGGTGGGCGGACCAGCGGGCACGTGCTGACTCTCGAGAAAAGTGCAGGAGTTCGTGTGCTTTTCTGGCGGTAGATCCGACCCGTGCAGATAGTGCCTGGCAGTGTTGTACGTGGGAGAAGAGCCGAGGTGCACTTCGGTCCCGGTGAGAAGACCGGGTGGACAAACGGATGGCTCAGCCTGGGGCTGCGGCGGCCCCAGCCGAACGCGGTCGGGACCTCCGTGGGACGGCTGATCTCAGCTCCGGAGGCCCCAGCCGAAATCCAATCACGCATAAGGACCGCTTAGGCCCGGCCGGGCCCGCCATCCGCCAACCTCAGCGTAAAAAAAGGAACCTCAGGCACTGTAGGTGACGTTTGCAGTACCAGTGGTGACCATACACTAGGACTCACGGCGGCCGCGTTTGAGCCGACCATTCGGGGGTGCATGCCATGAACCGAAAGTCCCCAGGAGGGCTTCGCGGGTTCGTGACTGCCCAACGGGTAGTGGAATGGGCCGCCATCGTCGCCGGTTTTGTGATCGTACGGCTGCTAGGCCGGCCCACAACTTGGCTCGGGTGGCTCCTGCTCGTAGGTGCCGGCCTGTTAGTGGTGACACCGGTCGTGATGGGTGCCCTGCGCGAGCACCTGCGGGAAAAACAAGCAACTTCGGCGGTCGGGCTGGCGGCGGAGTACCGCATGAAGCTCGCCGTTACCCTGGGCGACGCGCTCACGCCGCTCGCCGACTTGTTGGGGCGGATCAACCTGGCCGACGTAAACCGGCGGCCCGCCTTGCAAGCCCAGCTCCAGCAAGGGGTCGTGGACGCGGCGGCCGGCTTGTGCGATGGGGACCGGACTCGGGCGACATTTTTTGTCCTGCGGGGCGACAACTTGGTGCCCGAGGCCTGGGCGGGGCGAGCTCATGCCCCACCCGTACAATCGGTAGCCGGGAAGGACCGGACCTCGAAGTCGCTCAATGACCTGGTCCGTTCCCATGGACGGTTGCTCGTCAGCGACGTTCGGGAGCGCCACCCGCCTCTCCGTGTCGATGACCCCGCTGACTACCACGGCGCCATCCTGGCGGTGGTGTACGCCGGCAACGTGGAGCTGGGCGTCCTGTGCGCCGACACGCCAGAGGGCGGGGTCCTGGAGGCAGCAGACTTGGACATCCTGGCGACCCTGGCCCAGTTGCTGGGGGCCGGCCTTGTCTCACCGGCCCGCGAGGACCACAGCGGGCACTCGAGCGCTCAGCTCGGCTAGCCTCGTGATTGTTCTACCGAATGCGAGGACCGTTGCTAGCGGACCCGGGGGCGCAGTGGCTGAACAGGACGTCGTGGTCAGCGAGGCCAGCAGGCGATGGCTCTGCGGTGAACTACCGGGCGCCGAGTACTTCGCCGTCGCACGCGCTTGCGGCCAAGAACTGGCCGAGCGGGAAGTAGCAGCCCACCTCAATGGCGGTTCCAGCGCTCAGCCAGGGCGTAGGTGGCGTGCGCTGGCACGGGCGACTGGTCTTATCACGTCCGTCGCTGCTCCAGCCGCAGCAGGTGACCAGAACAGTCAGCGCACTGGAGCTCGTGGTTGACTGGCAGAGCTCGCTTGTCATAAACGGTCATAAGTTCTGGCATAAGGTCCCGCCAGGTGCGAGCCCGGCATGTCGCCGCACTCGCAGACAAGGGTGTCGACGATGAACGGGCGCCCCTGGCCCTTACGATGCGGGACCAACGGCGGCTATTTGAGCGTGGGGTTAGACCGTGAAAGGACCGGTCCGCCAAAGTAACCCGGGCAGAGTCGCCCTTCAGCCTCGGTAATCATGCGGCGCGTTACGTCGGGTCCGCGAGCGCCGCACCGTCGCTATGAACAGGTTCTTGTTGTAGGTCCAGCCCTTTTCAGCCACACCTAATTGGTTTTCGGAGCCCACGGTCAACCGTAGTGACCGGGGACGAGTCTGGGCCTCTGCGTGAGCGCAGACGGGGGTCCTGCAGAGATAGGCGACCGCCCCGGCAGACTGATGATGTGGCGATGACCCTACGACTCGAGATCTTGCCTTCCGATCTGGACGCGACCGCCGACTTCTACACTCGAGTGTTGGGCTTTGAGGTCACTGCCGACCGGCGTGGCGAACTCCGGCGGTACACGGCGTTCCGGCGAGACGCTGTCCATGTCGGCGCGGCCCGCCACCCCGGCGACGCGTCCCGCTCCGGGCGTCAGCCGCCCGTCGGGGTCGAACTGGTCCTTGAGGTCGATGACATCGACGCCGAGCTTGAACGGGTCCGCACGTCAGATTGGCCCCTCGCCGAGCAGCTCCAGGAGCGCCCCTGGGGCTTGAGGGACTTTCGCCTCGTCGACCCGAGTGGTTACTACCTACGGGTTACCGACCGGACGGCGATCTGAAACGCACCTTCCGCGCAACGGCGGGGTTGCGCCAGCCGACCCCGAAGAGGCGGAGGCGCGCCGGTCGCCCGTAACCGCCGACTGGGTTTCTCACAAGCCTGGTGCGTAGCCTGTTCACGGCCCGTTGACCTCGCCGCATTTTTCGCTTGTTGGGCGTGATCGGGTGAGCCAGCTAAACCTGGAAGGGCACTGTCTCGAAGTGCACGGCGCGATTGTCGTAGTGGGACAACAGCACCAGTGCCTCAGGCTCCAACACGGGCGTTTCATAGTCGTCGCCAGCGAAGGCGCGGACGTCGCTAAGCATGTTGAACCGGGTCAAGGTAACGAACGCGGTGCCGCCCTTCTCCTCACGACGCAAGGCCTCGGCTCCCAGGAAGCCGGGAATGGCGCGCATAGTAGGGAACAACTTCTCGAAGAGGAAGTGCTGGTAGGCGTCGGCATTGGCCGAGCTGGTCCAGCCTCGCCACATACGTGTGATCATGTCAGCTCTCTATCACAAGGACACGATGACTGAGGCAGTGAGCCACTGTCACCGTGGCCTCGGGGGGTGGCGCCTCTGGCAGGGGACGGTTTGTGTACCCACAGATCCTGCTTATTCGACTGTCACTGTGGATCGGTCCAATCGAGTTGAGACTCGGGCACACCCACGCTCCTCGCGTACTGCTCAACTTCTGTCCTCGCACCAAGATCCCGCGACCGGTAGCGGAAGACGCGACCGTGGAAGACCACCACCACCTCATCAGCGGAATTGAAATTGCAGTACCACCCACCTTCACGCCGAAGTGCCTTGCTGAGCGCGCGAGCCAAGGCATCCGCTTCCTCAGCCTTGACACTGAACTCAATAAAGGTCCAGTCCCTCGGCTGTCCGGCATCGGTGTCCCCTGCGGCCGCTCTGGTGACCCGGTGAACTGCTAGAGGAAGCTCAATCACCGCGCCAAGTTCGAGGCTCTCTCCCAAGAGGGCTCCTCGGTACTCACCACTGTCCACGCTGAGAAGGGTAGTTCGTCTGGTCCCGGACGTCTTACCACTCGACAGATTCAGCTTGCAAAGCGCCCATACCACCAGTCCTCGGACGCCGAGAACGTCGGGCCGACTTACTACCGCTGGCACCGACACCGGCGATGCTGGAAATCGCAACGCTATTGGCGCTTTCGGGTGGCGGAGACGCAGAACGTCGACCTTAGCCTTAATGATATGTGCACGGTCTCTGTTGTGACGCAAGCCGAAGAGGCCGTATGTCGGATACGGCAAGAACCGTCTATATGGACACATTCGGCTTGAAACGCCAGCGTGTTTTGTCCACCCCTATCAGGACGATCTGTCGCGCCGAGATTTATCGGCCTCCCACCAGTCGGGCTCGCCACCTTGCTCACGAAAGTAACTGAGCGCCCGGGCGGCCTGGAGCCACTGGCCCCCAGTAGAGCCGCAAAACTTCCAGAGCTCGGTGGCCGAGCGCTGGTAGTGGTGGATCAGGCTGCCGAGTTCGAACTCGTCGAGGTCTCCGTTGTCGAGCTGGGCGAACCCAGCCCGGACGCGTTCGAGGAGAGCTCGTAGCTGCGTCTGGTGGTACGCCGTAATTACTTCCAGCGCGGCGCGACGTTCCGCCTTCTCGCCCTTGAGATCCATTCCGTCTCCCGGCATAGTGCGGACGATACAGCCGTCCCACCAGGGGGACCCACGCCTCGCACTGCCCCGAATCCCGGTGCACAAAGAGGGCGCCATTACCTTTCGGCGGCAGCGAGAGGCGCCGAGTCAGGGGACTTGACAAACCCACAACAAGCTTGGGAGGTCAAGAGCGCTAGAGCTCAAGAGGTTACCAAGGCATCACGACTGCCCATCGGAACAAGGGCATCGACAGCATGGAGCGGCCCAGCTGCGAAGGCGGACCCGAGAGTGTTGAATAGGACGGCTTTGTGGATGATTCGGTCCAAGATGGCGGCAGCGACGGAGGGTCACCGGGTATATTTCCCCCTTTTCCGGGTGTCCTGGGTTGGTGGTGACGAGGGTGGTGGTGGAGGCGATCTTGCAGCGGCGGTTGAGGGCGACGAGCTTGCTTCTGGGCGCGGGGCTTTCCCCCGACCGCCAGTATGCTCGTGGTTCCCAGTGGAAGTCTCGGTCCGAAACGTTGAGGCCTTCGGGACAAGCTGGTGTAGGCGGATGCCCTACCCCCCGGGATAAAGGGGTGGCAGCGACGGCAGCTGTCGGTCGCCCTCGACAGTCAAGCCCTGGCCTTGGGAACGCCCGGTGGCCCAGGCCAGGAACAGGTACCCTGGCCCCCGGATTTCGACCGAGGCGTGGTCTGGATGTGCTGTCAGGCAAAGGCCGGTGTCCTCGGTTCGTATCCGCATCGGTGGCATGTCGCTACGTCCCATGAGCTCGGCGAGCAGTTGGGTCACGAAGTCCTCTGGCCAGTGACGAGGCTGGTAGCCGATGTCTGCGTCGACGTGATGGAGGAGAACCTCGGGGTACCGGTCCTTGGCTGGGATCCACCAGGCCGGTCCTACCGCGCCGCTAGTCGCGCCTCTGCTCCCCGTCCAGCGTACCGTCGCGCTCCAGGCCGCCGCCGCCATCAACTCGTACTCAGCGGCGAAGGCCGCTGAGCTGTCCCGGAGGTCAGCTAGTACCTCGGTGACCGCTGCGAGAGGCGCCGGCCTCGATGTCGGCTGCACGAGCCGCCTGGCTTTCGTACTCGGGCGTCTCGACACCTGTTCTGGCCCAAGTGAGCAGATGGCGGGCGCCATCCGCGTTCCGGGCAAGGTGGGTGAACACGTGGCCACGGGACAATCCAGGAAGAAGCGATGGTGCTCGTAGGTGGTCGTCGTTCAGGCCAGCAGCATTATCGAGCAGTTGCTCGGTGGCCTCGTTGATCTGGTCGAAGTAGCTCGCTCCGATATCTGCCGGCGAGTTCGCGCTCATCACCATGACGCTATCGACGCTTCGCGGTCGCTGGCGTGGCGGGCGAGAGCGGCCCGCTCGTCCATGGCGCTACGGACATGACTGCGTGCCACGTAATTCCGGTGGTCCGTCCCGTGGTGGGCCACCTCGACGACTTCCCACGCCCGGTTGAAGCCCAAGGCCATCTGGCAAGGGGCCGGGTGTGTCCACCGGGGACCGGCTTATGCGACGCGATCAGGTGCCGCCCGGCCAGTTGGCCGTCCCGCAGCCTGATTGTCGCTCGTGTGGAGAGGTCTGCCAAACGCCGGGGATCGAAGTTCAGACTTTCCATTACCCGAAGCCCGACACGTCAACGTCCCTTAACCATTCTCCGTAACGGCTCCCCTCGTGACGTCAGCGCCAGATAATGCTCCATTTACCTCGGTCCAGCGAATCTGCCCGAACCAGCCCGACCGGCTGCTTGTCCCCGTGTTCAACCGCCACCCACTCGGGGTCGTCAGTTGTGGGACAGAGAACTGTAATCGACACAGGGATGAGCTCTCTGCCTTCAGGCACCGCCAGGTGAAGCTTCGTCAGCAATACGCGTATCCGCGGCGAGTGGAGCAGGGCTTGTCGATAAGGTAGCCGGATATCTGTCGTCAGGGTATCTTGACAAATTGGGCTCGTCAGGGTAACTTGACGATATGAGTGGAGAGGTGGGGGCGGCAGATGCGCCCAAGCTGGCTGGCCATCTGGGGAGCAAAGACCCCGCAGTGGGCCTGCGGGCGGTGGCAGCGTTGCGCTTGCTGATCGAACAGATCGAGCGTCTTCAGGTGGACAGCGCTCGGGACCAGGGTTGGTCCTGGGCCGACATTGCCCGCCAACTCGGGGTGAGCCGGCAGTCCGCGCACGAGAAACATGCGAGCCGGTACAAAGCCACGGGAAAGGAGCAATAGGTGTTCGAGAGGTTCACAGACCGAGCCCGCACGGTCCTGGTGGAGGCTCAAGCCGAGGCCGTGGAGACCGGGGTCGGCTTCATCGGGACCGAGCATTTGCTGATTGGCATGGTGCGGGAAGGCACCGGCCTAGCGGCAATCGCTTTGCGGGAGCAGGGTATAGCGCTGGACCAGGTGCGGGACAGGGTACTGGCGGAGATCTCCATGTACGTCCCAGTCAGGGCAGTCGACGACGCGTCGGCATTGGCCGCTATCGGGATAGATATCGACGCGGTACGTACGGCGGTGGAAGCCGCCTTCGGGTTTGGTGCTCTGCTCGATATACGCAATCAACCTCCATTCACGCCTCGGGCCAAGTCATCCCTGGAGTACGCGTTGGCGACAAGCCTGACCTGGCGCCATCGTTTTATCGGCACCGAGCACCTGCTGGTAGGGCTGGTGAAGGTCGGCGAAGGGGTGGCGGTGTCGGTGCTCAAGTACCTCGGTGCCGACCTGGGAGCGCTTAAAGATGCCGTCAAACGTCTGTCTGCGCCGCAGGCGCGCCGAGCAGACCTGGCCTGGCAGAGTTTTCTGGACCTTACCCATCAGGTCTGGGAACTGCCCGAGGGGCCAGTGCGCGAGCAGCTGCTGCTTCGCCAGCGGGACGGCTTTCAAGCGATGACGCAAGAACAGGCCGCGATCACGGCGGCCGCCTCCGGCCTGGCAGATCGTCTGGACGCGCTCAACGGCTCACTGAGGGAAGCGCTCGACGCCGAAACGGTACCGAAAACGGAGGCAGACTAGCCCCTGCCGGTACCTCTACGGCGCGACCTGCCACGCCGCGATGACCACAGCATCATCTCATCCGGTCTCCGTAAGGGAATGGGAGAGCGACTGCACGATCTCTGACCCTCCCCGAGCGTTCTGCCACAGCGGTCTCAATTGGTTGGATGGACGCCAGCGCGTCGGTTCGTGGTCCGGGACTTAAAAGACGGCCCCTGGGCCCACATGCCCTCGGGCCGCTTTGGCGCCAACGCCGCCTGGGCGACACTCGGGGGCCATCGCCCCCAACCTGGCCCGCTGGGTTGCCAGGTTCGGGGGCATTACCAGCCAAGGCGGGCCCGTCACCCTGGCCACCCTGCGCCGACGGTTCATCTCGGTGCCCGGCCACCTCTCCCGCTCCGGCCGGCGCACCACTCTGCACCTGGCAAAAAACTGGCCCTGGGCCGAGGCTTTCCTGGCCGCTCTGAAAGCCCTCCGAGCCCCAGTGCCTCAGCTCGCTTGAGCCTTCCTCCGTCACCAACCGAGCGAACGCGGGGGCGGTAGCGGTTGTTACAACGCGGCCCGCTTTAGGTCGGTGATTCGGTTTGAAGCTATAACGCCCGACCAAAAGCGCCGGACCGCTCAGACCTCCCTCTGCGCCTCCCTAAGGGCCGCAACCGTCCGCTGGTACACAATGACATCCGCCTTCTTTACGCCCTCCTGGGCGGTGGGCCATACCAAATCGGTGGATTCAGGCTAAGACTGCGATCCAGAGCCTGATTCATCGATCACAGAATGGGCCTGAGCATCAGAACAAGGCGAGGCCGCGGTCTATCGAAGCCAGGACCCGGGGCGGACGACGCTCGGTGACCTCCATCTCGCCACAAGCGGGTCGGCCCGTCCCGCAGGCGAGCTCGGCGAAGCCGCTTAGCGTACGTTCCTGTTCCGTTACGACCGGGAGGCCAGGTACTGGCGGCAGCTCGAGTAGCCGCCGTAGGCGGACGTGACGAAGGCGAGCGCCCGGCCGGCGCCGTTGTCGCGCATCTGGGCGAGGGTGTCCTCGAGGAACGGGTGCCAGTTGCGGTTCCCCCAGTGCACGGGCGGGGAAAGGGCGGCCATTTCCGGCCCGAGCGCGCCGAGCAGCTCCCAGCAGCGGGCGGGGAGGGGACTCGCGCCTCCAACGGCGTAATAGTGCTCGGCCACCAAACGGGTGCGCTCTTCGGGCACCACCCTCCCTGCGGTCGCTCCGAAAAAACGGCATCAAGACTTCCGCCTTCTCCGGCCCGCCGAAGCTCAAAAGCAAGAACGAGTCGTACGGCGCCACGCGCGGACCTGAGCGGGCCAAGCTGCAGGTGGGGCACAATGGGCCGGTGGGGAGTCCCCGAAAGCTGGCCGTTCCCGCCCTCGCGCTTTTGGTCGCCGGCCTCGCGTTCCCGGCAGGTGCCGGCACCGAGGTCTCCGGCCAAGTAAAGGCGGCCGTGCCCGAAACAGCCGTCGCCGTGCGTGTTTGCGGGCCGACCAGCGGGAAGGGCGAGGCGCCGTGGCCCGAGTTCGGGGGCAACGGTTCCCACCCTCAGGACGGCGTCGGCGTCACCAAGCCGGCCGGGGCCCTCCGCTCCAGTTGGGAGACGGAAGCGCTCGACGGGGCGATGTACGGGGAGGCGATCGTCGCGGGCGGGTGCGTGTACGTCGCCACCGAGAACGACAGCGTCTACGCCTTCGACGCTGCGACAGGCGCAATGGTGTGGCACGTCCACCTCGCGAACCCTGTCACGAGCGGGCTGGCTTGCCCTGGGGACATCAACCCGTCGGGTATCAGCGGGACCCCCGTCCTCGACGCGGCCCATGACGAACTATGGGCCGTCGTCCTCACCGACGTGTCCGGCAGCCCGGAGCACGAGGTGGTCGCCCTGGACGCCCGGACTGGCGGGCTGCTCCGCCGCCAGGAGTTCGCCCTGCCGGGGACCGACCCCGCGGCCGAGCAGCAGCGGGCCGCGCTCGACTTGGAGGACGGCAACGTCTACGTGCCGCTCGGCGGGCTCTACGGCGACTGCGGGGACTACAAAGGTGCCGTGGTCTCCGTCCCGGAGGCCGTCGGGCACGCGCTCGGGTACTGGCACACGCCCACCGCACGGGAGGGCGCGGTCTGGGAGCCGGGGGGGCCGGACCTGCTCCCCGATGGCGACATCCTGCTGGCGACCGGCAACAGCGCCGCATCGCCGGGGCAGGCCTTCGACGGCGGGGACGCAGTCATCGAGCTCACAGCCGGCCTCAAGATGACCTCTTACTTCGCGCCGACGTCGTGGGCCCAGTGGAACGAGGCCGACCTCGACCTCGGGTCTACCGGGCCGGCGCTGCTGCCGGGGGGCCTGGCGTTAGAGGTCGGGAAGGCAGGTGAGGGCTTCCTGGTGAGCACTTCGCATCTCGGGGGGATCGGGGGGCAGTTTGCGTCTGCCCAGGTCTGCTCGGGAGGCGGGGCCTACGGCGCGGACGCCGTGTCTGGCTCCACGGTTTACGTTCCTTGCACGGGAGGGCTCGTGGCGGTGCGGGCGAGAGGGCGTTCTCTGCAGGTGCTCTGGAGCTCGAGCGCAGGCGGGGCGGGTTCACCGGTGGTGGCTGGCGGCCGGCTGTTCGAAGAGACCCAGGGCGGCCAGCTCGTGGCGCTCGACCCCGCTAACGGCAGGGTGCTGCAGAGCGTCTCGCTGGCTTCCCCGGTCACGCACTTCCCGTGGCTGGTGGCCGTCGGGACGACCCTCTACGCGGCTGACGGCACGAGGCTCGACGCCCTGAGCGGGATTTAGAGACAGCCCGTGAATTACATGCCCGACCGTCGCGCCGCCTCGCAAGTGGCTGTGTAGTCCTTCGCGGCCGAGACGGCACTGGAGCCCAACCTCGATTCGGGCCTTTGGCGAACTTTCCGAATTGACGGCTCTCCCCCACCGTCGGCGTGAACGTCGGGCGCGGGTCGTGCCCCCATGCCCGCGCCGGTCTGCTGGCGAGCGCCGTACAAGGCGTGCCAAGGGTGGTTGCACTCTATGACGTGGCTCGGCTGCTCCCGGTTCCGATCGTCCCCGACCCGTTCGGTGCCGCGTACCCAACTCGGGGCGTCCGCGGTACCGCTCGGGCCTATGAACTAGTCAACTAGCGGCGCCAGGCATGTGTCGGCCGCCGGGGGTGGGATTAGATTGATTGGTTGGTGGTCAGGTCCCACCCGCCCCGAGGGCTACATACCGAGCAGGTTCCCAAGCGGGCGTGGACGAAGTCGGTGCGGGAAGCCCTCGTCCCCATTACGGCACCAGGAATAGCGGCTTCAGGTTGAGCCGGTCAGCAATTGCATCCAGCCGAGGTGTGATGTCAGTGCCTAGAAGGTGATCGAGTGCTTGGGTTGCCCAAACAGCAGCGGAAGTCGCGGTAATCAAAGTGTCGGGAGTGTAGTGAGCGGAAGGCTGCATCGGAGAGGCATCATCTATCGGAATAGTGAGGTAAAGGGCGGCTGGCCCAAACCCAGGATGGATCGCGCCTGAAATGAACCTATAAACGGTGTAAAGGAGCGGGCCGCCGCCATCGAGCCAATTGCAGACGCCTTCGAAGCTATTGACCCAATCAAAGCCTTTTTGGACAGCGACGGACGACAGACCATCGAGCACCTTCGCCATGTTCGCAGGCACGGAGTCCTTGGAATCGTATTTCTTCAGCCCGAGACGCGACGTGCGAACATATTCTACCATTCGGGCATCAAGAAACTCATTAACACAACCTCGGTCGGTACTCTGGGCGAGCGCGGACAGGTAGACACTATCTTCGAATGCCGCACGCGGATTTGGGACTGCGGCATCTGAAAGACCGGCGTCCACGAGGCGGACAGCAGCTTCGGCCTGCCGGAAGGTCGCTCGCCACCAGGCGATGGCAACTGGGGCTGCTGGAACGTGGCTCTTAGGAAAGTTACCAAGGTCAGTAGACTCATAAACGGACCACAGGCTCCTGGCTAGTTCGAGTATTTCCTGCTGGGTAACTGGTTCATGGTCTGCGATGTTGATGGCTAGGCCTTCTTCGCCGCGAAGAGCTTCCATTAGCCAGCGCACGAACGCTGTGTCAGCGCCTGGAAAAGCCTTCGTGACAAACTCAAGCAAGGAGTCCATCTCTTCGTCTGGGGTGGAAGCGTTGTCCTGTGCCACGTGTACGAGATTAGCTCACCGCCGCGGCTCGCATTGGAAGAGAGGTGTTGAGTAATGCGCATATTTCTTAGGAATATGGTCGCATCGCTGTCAGTTGGCCTGGCCATCGCTGTTGTTTTCTTCGGTTACCAGGCAATCGCGGACGGCGGGCACTTCAAGTAGTCGAAACGGCGCTTAGGCGCCGTCAGCGGGACTCTCTGCCCTACCCGCTCCGATGATGACGGGGCTAAGGAAGAAAGGGAAAATAACACTGATGTTTACGCGGAAAAACGGGCGCGCCCCGTGGGAGCGCTCTGCTAAAAGTATGCTGTCCGGCGCCTTGGGTGTCGCTCTTGGCCTGAGCATGGCTGGCGGAGCTGCCTTCGCAGCCGGTAACTACTGGACTACGACCCCGCCAGCAGAGACCCACGCTTGGCAGATTTTTAGACTCGACTATTTGTCGTACTGGACCTGGGAGATCGCCGAGGCGCATCTCTCAATTCTGCAGTCGGACCCCGGACGGCTCACTATTGCTCAAGATGACCTAACGATGGCCACCCAACACCTTCTGCAATCCGGAGATACCGTCGACGTGTGGTCAGACATCACGCCGGCAGCGACCAGGGAAGCAAGCAAGGCACTCGTGGAGGGATTGGGTGAGCCAGGCGCCCGACTTGACGACGTAGTCGCTTCTGCGCGGTCTGAGGCGGCGCTACAGAGCATTGGACATGGAGGCATGACTGCCCTTGAGGCGATACACCAACCTTCAGCGGGAAAGCTCGGCAACTTCCTTGCCGGTCACGCACTCGACCGTCTTCCGTCGGAGGCAAGCGACGCCCTGCGGACGCTCGACATGTCCTCCTGGCTCCCCTGGCAGCGAGCCGGATTGGATGCGGCTTGGAGGCAGTTGCTGCCGCTGCTCAGTGCCACGTTCCAGGTGACTGACAACGAGGGCGAAAGTTCGAACATAGTCAGTTACCCCTAAGCAGTCGACGGTCGTGGAAGTGCTCCAAAATCGCACAGCACTTTCACGATCGCCCGGCATGAACACCCTTATGGCAGAGCACGCTACGCACTCCCCGACCCGCCACGGATCCCAGACGTTGCTGGACGGTGGGACGGAGTGGGTCAGTCATCCTGATGGTGATGATGTAGCCGTCCTGTACCTAATTTCAGATGTCTGGACACGTAACGGCAGGTCAAGGGAAATGGCTTCCAAAAATTGTGGTGCAAATCAGTTTCCGTCGCAGAAGGGTTGACCAGGTTCGACGATCCCCGGGGAGAACGCACCGCTGATTTACGAAGTCCAAGTGCACCATTCCGAGGCCACTCCATTAGACCCCATGTCAAGACCTCTGAATTTAAATTAGGACTCAAGGCAACTTGGGCTATCCTTTCTTTCATTGGGGTAGTTTCATCTATTGGTTTATGACCGCCAAGTACGGGATCGGGCCCGGTGACAACTGTTTTATGGTGGGCCGCTTTATACGGCTCGGGGCACAGAAGCAGTTTGACTCTCCAGTCTTGCGCTTCGGGAACCTAGCCACGATGCCCGAGAAAATCTGGCAGGACAAGCGGGGTTTCGACCAGGAGAGCTTCCTGGTTGACATGCGCTCTCTAAGCGGGTTTAGCCGGTCCGCTGTGGTGCTCTATTTGCTGAACATTGACTTACGGTGGAAGCGTGAGGAGATCGAGCCCCAAAGTGCTCCGCCGATCGGGTTCAAACCTAGCGACGTGATGAACCAGTCGTGGCTCCTGGGGATCGACTGGGGGCACCTACCGGTCACGCTGAAGACCTACGAGCCCGGACCAGGCCCCAAGGTCGAAACGGGTACGGTTGAAGCGAACAGCGGCACGGCTGCCGTAGTCCCAGCTTGGAAGATTGCCGAGCTGTTGGACGGGTCAAAAGGAGATCGGACGCTTGTGACGGCGCGCAAACGGGCCGAGGAGGAATTCAAGGCCAACCATGAAGGGGCCGCGGTCTTGGACTCCGCCCAGCCTTCTTCCTAGAGGACACTGCTGACCTGATGGGCAGACTGCTCCAAGTCCCCAAGGACGTGGAGCGACGAGGTTCACCGGAGCCACGGTGAGAGCTAATCGGGTCAGTGACCCTACTTGGCTGATGTAGCGAACCGCTCCTCGGCGGTCCCAAAGTCACCCGTGACGCCGAGTACCCAGGCTTTGGGCGCCCGACTTCGGCACGGAAATACACGCCCCATCCGCTGTTGTCCCGCCCGGATAGATATCGTTGTCTTCACGTTCGACGTAGACCCCGATGCCTATGACAAGGCTCTCCGGGGTCGGAGCGAAACGTATCTATGATCCATCGATTGCCTGCTTGGACGGAGCTTCACGTGAAAGGTGCCAAACGTGGCGGAGGAAAGCCAGTCCTTCATGGAACCCGGCCTTGGACTCCCCATACAGCCGCTTGTGGAAACGGTAATCCACATTTCGGGCACTGCGCCAAGTCCCGCGCGCCGCGACTTCCAGAAGTATTTTGTAGCCGTCTGGGTGCAGTTCTACACCCTCGACAACGGAGCGGTCGAAAGCGAACAAGCCGCTCATCGGGTCGCTGAGCGGCCGGCTCTTGGGGACCAGCAGGTGCGCCAACCGCCGGCAAGCCATCGCAACCGCCCGGCGCAACGGGTTGGCCAGGCCGTCCCTATTACCTCCCCTCCCGTAACGCGTACCGGCGACGAGCTCGACCTCTCCGGACAACACGGGCGCCACTAAAGAAGGCACAATTTCGGGAGGGTGCTGCAGGTCGGCGTCCATGACGACCAGGACCCGGCCGGCGGTCTTCAAGAACCCGTCCTTGACCGCTCCGCCAAGGCCGCCCTTCCGCTCTCCGCGTTCCCTGTGGACCAGCAAGATCCTGTGGCCGTTGCTGGTTGCTAGCCGCTCGATGACCTCGGGCGTCGCGTCGTCGGAGTCGTCGGCGAAAACGACCTCCCATGTGTAGTCATAGTTAGCAAATGCATTACTCAGACGCATCACAAGCGGCCCGACATTACTGGCTTCGTTGCGCGTAGGGACTACGACGGACACGTCTGTCATCTGGCGTGAGTGATGCTGATGGTGTAGACGGAAAGGTCGGTTGTCCCGGGAGCATAGACCCTCACCTCTATTTGTTGACCGGGGGGCGGCGGAATGGGGTCGATCGAGAAGGGGCCGGTTCCCCGGAACGGCTCGTCAGGACCGGCGAGCGGCTCTACGAACGGTATGTGGACCATCGACGGCCCATCGGTCGGGTTGATCTCCCGGCGCGCGAGCAGGGTGCTGTAATACGCGTTCCATACCTCCACGTCGCCCCCGCCGGTGGACGACAACTCTATGTTTGTCTCGTAGTCCCCTTTTGTGAGGTACCAATAGTCCCCGTTGACCACGTAACCAGCGTGGCCATTGGATGCCGCCCTCCACGTCGCCGGGGGCCCGTATATGACGGATACGCCAGCTGGCCCCGGGGAGATCCACGCCGCGACTGTGGTCCCCTGACCACCCAAGACGAAGGAGCGCATGCCCGGGGGTGGTTGCCAGCGGAACTCCCATATGCCGGCGGCGTGGTAAACAAGTCGCGCTCTCAACTGGTTGACCACCTGAGCTAAGAGCGCATCAGTTTCTTGTGTGGGAATCTCGACACCCTGGCTCGGACTGAGGACAAAGTAAACCGAGCGACCCGAAAGCCGGATATCCACTGGTGTGATAACTATTGGGTTGATGAATTGCCGATTCGAGAACC
This sequence comes from uncultured Acidimicrobiaceae bacterium, assembly GCA_963807395.1. Classification (GTDB taxonomy): domain Bacteria; phylum Actinomycetota; class Acidimicrobiia; order Acidimicrobiales; family Palsa-688; genus Fen-671. Next base: position 2,342,485 of record CAWEBW010000007.1, on the reverse strand, counting down.
GGCCTGCGATGCCCTGAGAGACGATGGCTTGGGCCCTCGCAGGGACCTTACTAAGTGCCACTACAAGCGCTTGGCCGCCCGCCGGGGTTACGCGCAGCCAGGCCCCAGGGTAATAGGGCAGCCACACAGCCGCCCAGCACACGGCCAGCACGATGACGGCACCGCATATGGCCGAAGTGAGCTTCTTGAAGGTTCCGATCCGAGTAAAGACCCACATCGTGCCGACGACAACGAAGGCATAGCAAGCGAAGTTCTGGAACGAGGGAATAGCTACTTGCGTGCCCGTGTGGAGGAATGAAGGCACCAGGACCATGAGGCCCATTGCTGCGCCCCATGGGCTGAACAAGCCTAACAGCCCGCTGGGTGCCAAGTTCGCCCAGAGGTCGGCGCGTTTATCCCAAAGTGCGCCTACCAGACGATCGGGATGAGAGACAGCGCCTTCGGCGACCTGCCCGACGATGGAAGCATGGGCGGCACTAGCCCCCGCGAGGTATCCATACCCACTTGTGCCCGCGTTAGCGCCGAGCAGGGTCAGAGCGACAAGCCAGGAAAGGCCAGCGGCAGCAATAAATACCGCGTGTTTTCGGTGGTTACCTGCCAATAAGGCTCCGAGACCCGCCCCAACGACATAGAGACAAGCTACGACACCGGCACTAAGTGTCAAGGCCGCCCAGCCACACGCGTGTCGCGGGCGGCGGCGATACAGGCTGTAGGCTATTAATCGAGCGAAGCATGAAGCCAGGGGCTCCATGTGGAAATCGTAGGCAGCCGCGTAATAAACCCAAGGGTTGATGAGCAGTAGCGTGGTTACAACGCCGAGTGTCATCGTCGCGACTCGGACATCCAGCTTCGCTTTGCGAGCAAGGTCTGCAGCCCACCGTAAGGCCACCCAGCCCGCACCTGCCACAGCGATGTCCTGCGCGTACAGTAGCAACAGGCCATGGGGGGGTAGCCGGGTGAGCTGGGCGAGGGGCCACATGAGTGCTTCGCCGTGGTTGCGCCAATATGGGAGTCCTTTGCCTAAAGCCGTGTCGAACGGGTCAAGCGAACCGTGCGCTAGCAGCCACCTAGCCTGGTTATAAATCGAAAAATCCAGGGTTAGTGCGCCACGGTCCCACAGGAGGGTGCTGAAGGCCATTAGCCAGGCGAGCTGGCAGACAATGAGCGCACGACCGATGGTGAAGACCCGGTCGATCGGTGAGGCTGGCCAGTGCGTACGTCTGAGCCATCCCGAGAGGCGGGGCGGCAGGGGTCGAGCGGGCTTGGCGTGCCGAGGTTCGACCTTTTCTGTGCCGGCCTCGGGCTCTACTAGTGTCGTTCCGGAGTGGCTCATCGTGGCTGTCGCAAGTCCAACTCAGCTCCCGAAGCGGATTGGGACGATCTCGGAGTAGCCGTAGGGGTAGAAGCGTGTGTCGTTTACCAGGTTGGCCTCGAAGTAGACAGGGTCAGGGCCGGCGATGGTGCCTTGGATAGTGAAGGTCGCCACCCCGTCGGCGTTGGTGAGAGCGGTGACTGGAGTCTGGCCCTGCTGTGAGCCGTTGACTATGGCCTCGCCGTACTCCAGCCCGCTTTGGGAATAAATGATCTGGCCCATATATACAGGTACGCCGATTTCGTGCACCGGCTGGTCGAAACTGTTGAGGAGCTGGGCGCGCACGGTGACCTCCTCTCCGATGGGGACGATGCGGTTGACGGCATCTGGGCTGAGCGCCAAGTGAAAAGTCGTCGGCAAGTACGACCCGCTGTGGCTTATTGCGGCCGGCAACGTGGTGAACGCGACGACCTGGAAGCCGCCGCTGATTGGCGGCTGGGCAAAGAAGTTGGGCGACAGCAAAGTGTACGTGGCGGTTTGGCCGGGACCGAGCGACGTAGGGCCGTTTGCGAGCCAGAAGGACGTTACGGCGTCGCCGTCGTTCAAGGTGAAGTGTGGCCTTATAGAGCGGTCGGTGCGATTGTGGACCCGCACCGTGACCTGTTCGACGGTTGCGAGCTGGCCCGTTGTCCGCACCGCGAGGATGCTGATGCTGAGCGGGCTCGGCCAGGCGAGGGCCAGCGCCGCGAATGGTGCCACCACTGCAACCGCTGCCAGCGCTACGCGCCGTTGGGGCCGGCTGACCCGGACAGGGCGCCGGACCGTGCCCGTGACGGCGGCCACCAGGGCAGCGGGAGCCAGGCCCAACGCATAGCTCCCGTAGCTTCGGGTCGTGAGTAGGAGGACCACAGCAGGCAAAAGGAACGCAGCGGGGCGCAGCCGCGGGTATGTCGCTGCATAGGCGACGACGATTGCCAAGAGCGCGACGACGGAAAGGAGGGTGAACATCTCGAGGGAGCCCCCGCCGAGGTGCAAGTACAGGCTGAGTGCCACGAGGCCCTGGCCGGCAGCGACCGTGGGCGTCAGCAACGGCACCGCTATGCCGTTCAGCCAGGCGGTCGGGTGCCAGGCTATAAAAGGGACGTTCGGTAAGAGGAAGGCGACGAACACGCCCCCCAGGTACACCGAGAGTGCTTGCCTGCCCAGGCGACGGCCGCCCGTGCGCGTACCTTCGATCGCCACGCCGACGAGCACAAATGGCAGCACAAACCAGGGGACCTGGTTGACCGACAAAGCGAGCCCCAGCAGGACCGGGCTCCGCCAGCGCCGCCAGCCCGTGAGGTCTACCCGGTGCCACTGGTAGGCGGCGCCAGCCAGCAGCGGCGCAAATAGCGCGATCGTGACTCCCCCCACGGCGTAGGCGATGTAGACGCTCAGGCTCGTGACGACGATTGCCATGGGGCGCAGGTGGCGGGGCAGCAGGCAAAACAGGACGACGGCGGCGGCAGCCCAGGCAACGACGTTCAGCCCGACCGCCACCTGGGCAGAGAGCCCGGCCGCAAGGAACGGCGCGTACAGCAGGAACGAAAGCGCGGGGTAGGAGAGGGAGGTGACCTGCGCACCGTTGAGGCGGAACGTATAGCCGTCGGGCTGGACGTGGAACAGGGCGAAAGCCGGGGCCATCGAGCGCGTGTAGGGGTCGGCACCATGGACGAGAAGCTGCGCCGCGTACTGGTCGAACGCGATCTCGTCGGTGCCGTAACCGGGTGCCTGCAGCACTTGGAGGACGGACCAGGCCGCAAATGCCGCGATGGTCAAGGCGAGAGTGGCCCACGGCAGCACACCGAACCACCTGGTCGACCCCGTTGAGGTCCATGCCACCAGGATCGTCGCCAGGCCCCACGCCCCCACGACCACTACTGCGAGCGTTACAGCCGGGTAGGCGCTGACGTAGCCGACGAGGCTCGACGCCCACACGAGAAGTGTGAGGCCAGCGGCCGTCCACCACGAGCGCTGCGACCAGGAAATGCGCTGCCCCCATTTTGTAGGAGCCTGGTCGTCGGTCCCCGGCCTTGGCGGCTGTAGCGCCGGGGAAGGAGGCTTGGTGACCAGCATCGTCGGGTTGCGCCCTGTGAGCCGCTACGGCCGGACCGGGCGCTTAATGGGTAAGAGAGATCGCCTGGACGTTGCCATACGTGGAGGCGCCGACGGCTTCGTAGAGCAGGGTCCCGTCGGGCGAAACCTGGACGGCCACGGTGTTGGCTGGCGCCGGGAGGACCCGGGTTACACGCTCAGTGCCGACGTTGACCACGCTCACGTTGCGTACGGGGCCGAGGCCTTTCAAGACGTACAGGGCAGTGCCATCGGGGGACATCGTTGCGTCGAACACGGATCCACCAGAGACGCTGAAGCGATCGGTGACCGCCGAGCCTGCGGTGGCGGCGTCCAAGACGAGCCCGTTTGTCTGGACGGCGTAGACCTCGGAGCCATCGGGAGAGGGGACGACCGCTACGGTCTCCGAACCCACGGGGACCACTCCCACGGTTTTACCGGTCTGGCTGTCGAGAATGCACACGGTCTCGACCGCCGCCGTACCCTCGAGGACGTAGAGGTTTGTACCGTTGCTACCCGGTGCCAGCCCTCTGACCGGCCCGCTGACAGAGACAGTACTTTCGAGAGCGCCGGTTGTGCCGTTGCGGAGCTCGACGCTCCCCGTACCGGCTTTGGCGGTCCCGAGGGCCACCGTTCCGGTTGACAACTCTGTGATGGCAGAGGCGCTCGGGCTGACAGGGACGACGCCGTCGACGTGGTGCGTGGAGAGGTCGAGCAACTGGATGTTGGCCGTCGTGGCGTTCTGCACGAGGACCCACATGGTGCCGTTGGGCTGTGGGGTACCTGCGTCCGCCAGCCCGGCTGGCGCGCCCATCGACATCACGACCGTGGTCGCCGGCTTCTTGTCCGTGCTCTTCAAAGTCGCTTGGTGGGCACTAGTACCACAGCCGGCAAGGAGCGTGACGCTCAAGGCTGCCACGCAGCCCACTGCCAGTGCGCGGGATTTAGCCTGCATGCCCCTCCAGCCACCTCGCCCGAAACGACGCCCGATTGTCACTTCTTCGGGGGAGGGCCACGATGGCGTACTCCTCGGGGCCGCGGACATACAGGGTCAGGGCTCCATTGTTAGTGACATTCGCCACTTTCACGAAGTGGCCATCAACGTACTCGGTCAGGATGTCGCCCTTTTTCATCTCGGGGTCGGTGATCGTCAGGAGGATCGGCCGGCCGAGGAGCACGGAGGCGCTCTGGAACTGGAAAGAGAGCCCGAACGAGAGGACTGAGGTGTACCCCCGTACGGTGCCCGACAAGTACGTGCTCACCGTGGGCGAGTGGCCAGTCGAGAAGACAACTTCGAGCGGGCGGATGAAGTGGCCCTTCGGCACTAGGAGGTCGAGCAGGGCGACGCGGAAGTAGTGAACATCGAAGTGCCCTCCAGCCTTGCCGAAGGTCTTCGCGGAGACCACCCCGCTGAAGCCGGGCGGGTGTGTTGGGCCGGGAGGGACGACGCCATAGCCGGAGCCGGCAGCAAAGGCTGGGCTGCTGAGCGCGCCCACGAGGAGGCCAGCGATTACCACCGTAGGGACTGGTATGGAATGGGCTGACCTGAAGAGCGGCATGGCCCAAAATTAGCCATGATGTTTGCAGCGTACAACTGCCCGGCCGGCTGTAAGGGCCAGTCCGGCACCCGGTATTTTACTCATGCCTTTGCTCGAAAAGTTTCAGCGAAGGTCGACCCGTGCCACGCGTCCACTGCTTCGAGAATGTCCGTTATGTCCCGACTTGTCGAAACTGTCTGACTGGCAAAAGCCGGAAATTGGCGAAATTTGCGAAAGACAGGAATGTCCGCCAGCCGGTCGGGACCGCGGCGTCCTGGTATCGAGGGCGGCCAGGGACCCGCCAGCGCGCCATGCGCAGCTACCTCCAGACCGCCCGCAAGCACGCCCTCCCCGCCTTCGAGATGCTCGTCCCGCCATTCAAGGGCGACCCCTGACTCCCACCGGAGGCCGCCTCGCCCCCAGCGTTTAGCCGTCCCACCCTATTTTAAAAAAGGTCACATGAGCCCCGCCCGCAAAGCCGACGCTGACCCTGACAGCTTGGTCGAGGAAGTCACGGCCGACTGCTACGACGAGGACGAGCAGCTTATGGGGTTCCAGAACGCCCTCGAGGAGGACGCCAATCTCGTCCTCCGCAAACTGATCGAACGGGGGTTCCGATGAAAGCGACTACTACCTGCCACTGCGGCCCTTCTCCCCGTCTTCATGCCCGTGACAGCGGCGAGCGGCGCGCCCGCGCCGTCCCATCAAGTCACGTCATCCGGTCAGTACCTCTACGAGTTCGAGGCGCTCCTGAAGCAAACCGTGGGAGAAGGCACGTATGGTGGCGTATTGATTTGTCCCAGCCACCAGGCACTGTGTCACTATGGCTGATTCTACAAGACGATCGACGCACCCAACGAAGCCATATTGGTATATGAGTTCACCTTCAGCAACCTCGGTCGGTGCTGATGATCCGCTAATTCCGCAGGGGCTTGATCAATTAATCCCGCACCGGTCCGAGTGTGATTCTCGACAGCCACGTCGCATTAGAAGTCCACTGTGCCGACCGGCTGCTGCTGAACGCCAAAGACCTTCTCCGTTTTCCTCGGTGCCTTTTGCCAGGCCGGCTTGTACTTGAAGTAAATCGTCGAACCGCCCGGCGGTGGCATCGTGCTGCCGAAGAACATTGGGCTTGTCGCGATGAAGCCAGCCAGCTAGCCGGTGCCGCAGCGACGCGTCTCCGAGATATCTCGAGTGCCGACCACCCACGCTCAGATCCGGCTGTTCGGCGTTGCCCTGTATCGGCGAGCCCTTTGGCGAGGAGCGCACCTAGCGACGGTTATCTTCAGCGCGCGAGGCAGAACGCCTGGTAGGAGAAGGTTTTTCTCGGTGTACACATGTCCTCGCCGTCGGGGTGAGGCCAGTTATGGACACGTTCATCTTGAGCCTCTAACTGATGGGCTTTTTTGTTGCCGCGCGTTGAACTCCTAATTGTCTAGCGCGCTGTTCTCCGCTGAGCAAGCGGCCTATCTCCGCTTTGGCGCTTTCCAAACGTTGGCGGAGCGAACTGTTGCTCGCTCGCTGCGCGGCGGCAGCCGGCCGTCGCGGGGGCGCCGAGGAGCGCCGGCCGATACTGTCACGCAGGTCGGCCTGGCGGTAGAGCCAGGCCCTGGAGACGCCTGAAGCACGGGAGACAGCACCGAAATTGATAGCTGCTCCCTCCCGGCAGAGCTGCTCGATGGCGTCTTGGGCCGCAATAAGGGCAGACGGGTGCCGGCGGGCGTTGGCTTTTGCCAGGCTGTCAGGCGCCATTTCCCGGGCCCTCTTTGTCGGTGGTCGTCTCCAGAGCAGGGATGATGCGCTCCAGGTTGGTCTGGACCTGGCGTAGGTTCTCGGCCAGGCGGAACTGTCCTTTGCGTCGGCCTGGGCGCTTTGGTGGCGGCCTGGCGCCGGTGAACCTCCAAGAACTCCGGCGTGGTCTGGAAGTCCGGTCAAATGAGACAAGCACCTCGCTGCCTTATGGCGGTCCCCAATGGGTCCCGTCGATTGTGACGATCAGCCCGCCGCCAAGCGAGCCGTCACCGAGAGAGGCCCAGCCGTCATGTGAATTAGCGAAGTCCAGCGCATGTACGCCGTGGCGGTCGTACCCGCTGAGCAGGAGTTGCCAGTGACGTCCGCCGTCGACAGACATGAAGACCGTATTCTCGGTCCCGACCTAAAAGCGGCTTTGCGTCGGCGCAGCCAACACCATGTTGTGCGGCTGGATGCCCATAGTCGCCGCCTTCACACCGCGGCGCGGTTCTGTACTTTCCAGTCTTCTCGTCTGTTCCTCCAGGGGAACGCCTCCGGTGGGACGGGGAGCCCGAGGGCGCCGCAAACCGGACCCCACCCTATCCCTGGGGCCCACTCGACGAGCCTTTTTCGATCGCAATAACTCCTGACCTCAAGGATGTGGCGCTCATAGGCTCGCATCAACGTCCCTCGGTCGTCCCAACGGGCACTGTCCGTAAACGTCTTCAACAAGGCCACTTGGTCAAGACCTTGCATCCAGTCCGGGGCTAGCTCAAGACGCGCTACGGGCAGGACGGTGGCTTCCATGCTCTCCCACCAAGTCTTTGCGTCCGCGCGCGTCGAGAGCAATATGACCGCGTCTGGGTTTTTCTCGCTGAGCTGACGCCAGAAAATTGAGGCGGGCCAGTCGAGGCAGGCCACGAAACCGTCGAGCAGCTTGTCGTCCTCGAGGCGCCCCGCGGCGACGGCACGTCGCCAGGCCGGACCGAGGTCGTGCGGGCCGGTCGTGACCTCGCTCATGTGGTAGCACCGGCCTTCGAGCAGTCTCTCGAGAGCGGACTTCATTGAGAAGGTCCCCGTCCGGGGAGGCCCTGCCCCGATGACCTTCAATATTCCCATCGCGCCAGAGTTTACCGTCAACGCCCCGACGCCTTGGCCGTCTGACAGTGAGTGTGCTTAGGTCCTTTTGATTATCGCGAACCAGGCCGGTGCCCCGTCGTCGTAGTGGTACCTCGTCTGCACCCGGTCCGGTAGCTAGAGCAAGGCATATTTCACAAGTAGCATCGGTCCGGAACGCGGCCGCTATTGTTTCCTTGCCTTGGGAACTTTGCCAAATTCAAGGAACCCATGGTCGGGCACATATCCTTCAATCCGACCTGCCGCCTGATATGGTGAATCGGTTGCGACCGAAGCTTAACTGTTCGTATGTCGCGTCCCGACTGGGGTTGTCCCGCTTTAACGGACAGGTTCGTTGAGGTCATTATGTCAGGTGCCGAGGAGCTCGTCGATGGTGACCGGCAGCATGGGCAGTTGCCCCCGATCCCGGCCCGAAGCATAAAGCGGCCGCACTCGCAGCGTTGCTGGCCTAATGACCGGGCGCCGCAATCGTCGAACTCGTACACCGTTGAGGACTTTTTTGCCCGAGCGGCTGGCAACAACGGGTGCGGCAGACGGGGCTGGCGCCGGCGCCAAGCAGCTTGGCGACACGCGTCGGAGCACCAGCGTGGGGCTCGGCCCGAGGGCAGTGCGCCGCCACACACGGGGCAGCTAGCCGTAACGCAAACGTTACGCGACGGCACGCTGAGCCTCGACGGCGCCGTGCTGGGCTTCCCATTGGACGGGGCTCAGGTAAGAAAGTGAGCTGTGCAGACGGCGGGTGTTGTACCAGCCCTCAATGTAGCCGAACACGGCCTCGCGTAGCTCGGTGACACTGGGCCAGGGCCTGGTGGTGATGAGCTCTCGCTTTATAGTGGCGAAAAATGACTCCGCCACAGCGTTGTCGTAGGCACAACCGGTGGCCCCGCGCGACAATGTGACGCCATTCGCCCAGGGCGGCATAGTCCTTGCTCGTATATTGACTGCCCTTGTCGGAACTAAACCGAATTCGGCTTAGTTCCGATTATGCCGAGGTTTTCGTTAAGCCGAGGGTTCGTGGCTTGGCCTGTGCTGACAGGGCCGCCTAAAGGGTTCCTCGGCTTAACGTTTCGACACTCACGGGTTCAGCGTCCGTAGCATCCCAACGTCCTGGAAAGGAGACGGCTATGGATGCGACGGTCAGAGAGAGCGGTGAGGTTGTTGTCGCTGAATTGCACTCGGCCGATTATATGGCGTCGACGATCGGCCAGTACGAGAAGACGATCAGGGCGCTGGCTAAGTACACCGAGGAGCGAGGCGGGGTCTATAGTCCGGGGTCGGGGGCTGAGTTCTCGTCGATGACGATCAGTCCGCGGACCGGCCGGTTCAGCTGGCTTGCATCTGCGCGTGAACGACAGCTACGTCGTTGGGCCCGTGGTTATCTTAATGGCCTGGGCATGTTTCTTGTGGACCGCCTGCGGGCTAACACCGGCCCGGGCAGCGATCCGCGCCCAACTGTGGCCGGCCTCACGTAGCCGGCGCACCTGGTAGCCCTCGCAAAAGTCGGCAAGCTCCCTCAGTGCCCGCACGCCGGCGAAGGCCAGGTCGGGGTCAGGGTTTAGGCCCAGGGAACCGTAGGCGTGGTGCCGGGCCATCTCCCAAAGCGCCTCGCCCATCAGCCGAAGTTGATAGCACGAGTCGTACCCGGGCAAGTCACCCTGACCCAGTTTGCGGCTCTGGCCAGCGATGTTCCTGCGTGGCCCGCTGGCATGGGTGTCGGTCCGCGACGGCCAGATCCACCAAGCAAACTCTTCGCAGAGGCGGCCCTGGTGACCGGCGCGCCCGCAGCGATCAACCACTTGAGAACGACAGCCTGAGTTGGACCCGCCACGATGCCTTGAAGTGGCCCCATGCAGCCACACTGGGTGAGCATGAGCCGGAGTCCGGCCCGTCGGGGGCGTCCGATAACCGATCGGTATTCGGAATCCCGATCGGCTCCGTGGACATTGCCGGCACCATAAGTGCCGATATGGGCGTTGTCCCCTGCGCTAACAGTTGTTATTCTGTGCGGGTTTTCTGGTCGCTTCTTCTGTGCTAGTGGCCGCCAGGGGAGCACAGTCAACCGCCGCGATAACCGTCGTTCGCTCGAGTCCCGATGTCTAGTGCAACATCCGCCCGGGCGCCCGGTAACGGGGGTTCTGGGCGACTTTTGTCCCCCCGGCGCCATGGACGCCATCACGCGTGCCCAACTCGCCAGCGGGCAGCATGTGACCGATGGCTCCGCGTCTGGACGAGAATGCCCAGTTGTACGTGCCGGAGAAGCATTAGCGCTCAGGTCGCTAGCGTATTTGTGGCGGCGTTGGGCTGGCCGACACGCGCGTGGCCTTCGAGGGACAGCGTCCCCTACGCTCGCACCGATGCCCCTCAGCACCGGGTCCAGCTTCGCCGTCGGGGACGTCCAAAACGGTGCCGTGTACTTCGCCTGGCCCTTTAGGGTACGCTCCCGGAACGTCTGGAGACCGCTGAAGACGACGGCCACCGGTTGGAGCCGACGGGCCACCACCGTCTGGAGGGCACGGGCAACCGCCGAGAGGTCCTCCGGGGGTGCCATTTGGGCCTCGTCAACCGTGACGAGCAGCCCGGCGCCGTGACCGGCGGCGAAGCTCCCGACGCGTCCCAGTGCGTCCTCGAAGGCAGCGGCGGTGCTCCGGTGCCGACGTTACGGCCTCGCTCGACGGTAGCGCTGGCCGAGACGGCGGCGACGTTTAGCTCCGCCTGGAGGTCCTTGGAACCGGGGCAAAACGCTCCCAGGGCCGGACGGCCTCGGGTATGCGCTGGAGCAGGACTGCGACCAGGCTCTCTTCTTGCAGCGCTTGCATGTGCAGCACCGCCCGGCCCAGCTTCTTCGATGCGACCTCGCCGATCACGTCCAAGAGGACCGTCTTGCCGGTACCCCGGCTGCCGAGAAGCGCCCGGCAGAAATCGGGGGCGCTCGGGGCCGACCTCCAGCACCCGGGCCACGTCGTCTACCAGGGCATCGCGGCCTGCCACTACCGGCGGACGCCGTCCAAAGCCAGGTGTGCAGGGAGGAGCCGGCATTTGGCTAGTCATCATTAGTCTTCTTCAAGCCCATGTGCCTTACGAGAAAGTTATCCAAGCATCACAATAATATAGCAACAGTTAGTGCTTCACCTCGTCCCTGTCGCCATGCCTGTGTCTTGGTCAGCCTTTAGCGTCAACGCTCGGGGCCGCGGGCCTGTGCCGGCCTCGCCAGCCGTTCCCGCCGTGATCCAGGGAGGCGGCCCCGGCGTTGTGGCTACACATTATGTGCGCTCAGGATATGCCTCCTGAGCAGCCAGAACACCGAATAACTCGAGCGCGTTTTGGGCTGTCACTGGTGCACAGCACGGGCCAGTGAAGCTGCGTCGATGACATGTTAACTGGAGCGCTGTCACCGACGTAACTACGGTTATCTTTCCTCTTCTTGACGCCTTTTTTCTCGGTCGACTGACGTTGGAGCTCCGCGTCGGGGACATGTAATCAACGCAAAAACCGTTGCTGTGCTTAGCTTCTTGTATCGGCGCTCGAGTTATCGCCGATTAAGGGGGTTCAAAGCCTGGTTCACTCTCGTTACGCCTTTCTGCATTGCTTGGCGGGCCCGGGCCATCTGCCGGTGCCGGGCCGTCCCGTCATTATCAGGGGTGCTTCCCACCCTCCCTTGGGCTCCCAGGATCAGGTTGCCCTCAGCTTCGTTGGCCTGCTGCGACAGGCCGGCGGTGGAGCCCGTTCATCTCCACCGGTTGTATGGCGCCTCGTGGCGCACTTTGGCGGCCAGAAAGATTTGCCCGGACGGCCAGTAGCGATTACCCAGTGACCGCCAGTTCGCCACCGAGGGTGCCGAGAGTTCGTCGACGAGGCCGCCGGGCAGAACAGAAATTACGCCGGGCGCCGACGGCCTCGCCGAAGTCAGAGCGGGCGCACCCCGATCAGGGCACTATTGCGTGGGGAGATGAAATGCTCCCCAGAAAGGACAGCTGAGCCATGCACGGCGACGAGAACTGGACTCTCTATAACCCTGACCTCAAGAAGGTGGCCGCGGGTATGGGCATCGCGTGGCGAGACAGAGCCGTGTCGTTCCGGGCACCCTTCAGAAAACCGCGCCGGGACCGGTGACTGCTCGCACCCGCTCGGGGCCAGACGGTCAGCGCGCGGCCAGACCCCCCTACCCCACGATCGTGGGGGCCGCGGTGCCGGTTGTGGCATCCGTCACCGTGCTGGTGACCGCTTACTACCTGTTGCCACTGGACCGTTTCTCGACCCCAGTCGCCATCGCCATACTGGCGATCGGGCTTCTACTGTTTCTCGGTTTGGTCGCGTACCAGGTCCGCTCGGTAATCCGTTCGCCGTTCCCGAGCGTGCGGGCCGTCGAAGCCCTGGCCATCAGCGTTCCGCTATTCCTGCTGCTTTTCTCAAGCACATATGTCGTCATGGCTACGATCTCGGTCAGCAACTTCGGCGGGCGACTGACACACACCGACGGGTTGTATTTCGCCGTTACCGTATTATCGACGGTGGGATTCGGCGACATCACGGCCAAGAGCCAGGTGGCACGGCTGGTGGTCACCGGGCAGATGATCAGTGACCTTGTCATCCTCGGGCTGTCGATCAAGATCATCGTGGGCGCGGTCAGTCGTGCCCGGCAGCCGGGAGACTCCGGCGGTGGAGGCACGGGACGTGCGACCTCGGGCTAGCGCTGACTCGTCCAAGTAGGCTGCCGTTAAATGGCTGCCCATGAATCTGTGGTCCTCGCCAGGCGTCATCACCCGGGCGTGTGGGTGACCGATGGTAGCCGTGAGCGTCGGGGCTTGTGGCCCATGCGTTGCCCTACTTTAAGATCACGGTTCAACCGCAGCTACCGGGCCATGAGCCTGTCGATAGTGCGCCCACCCAAGCGCGATCCCTGAGGCGAGCAGGATGAGCGCAAGCCCGATCGCGGTGAACACGAGCCGCTGCACGTCGGTGCTGGGCACATCGGCGATGCTGTTCGAGGTGAACAGCACCACCGTGGGGGTCACGACGGCCGTCCACAGGAAGTAGGAATGCGGGCCGAGGAGGATCACCACCAGGACCACTATCAGGACGAGGCCGATAGCGAGCAACACGGCTTCGGAGCTGACGACCGATGCCACTACCCCGGCACACGCGACCCCGACGACGGTCCCGGCGATCCGAGCCAACGCCCGTTTCACGGAGGCGTCGCCGCCCATCTGGGTCACCGCCAGCACCGTAACGACCAGCCAGGCACCGTTGGACCCGGGCCGCCAGATCAGTCCCCGAGGGTGCACGCCGTGCACAGCACGGTGATCGTGGTCGTGTGGACGATGACGTCGGCGCGGGCCACGGCCCGGGGTGGGGCGGCAACTTCTGCTTCCGCAGCAACAGCGGGAAAACGAGCGCCGCCCACAGCGCCCCGCCGCCCAAGAACAACGTGTTCCACAACAGGTACGAGGTACGGGTCCGGTCCCCCGCCGAGAGCCCGCTCCACGGCGGCGGGGCGATGATCATAAACGAGAGGTACATCGGGATCAGCAGCATCCCCCGGTGCAGCCCCAGGGCAGAGCTCAGGCCCACCCCAAAGCACATGACCGCCATCAGCCCGGCGCCCGCTACCGGGACCGCGCCGGACACGATGGCGACCGGGGTCAACGCGGTCAGCAACCCGACTGTGAGAAAAGCGATCGCCCGGCCGCCGTACACCAAGTTCGCCAGAGCAGCGGCCCCGCCCATCAGGGCGAACGACGATGCCGCGACCTCGCCGCTGACCACAGCGAACACGGCGAACGGCACGCTCGCAACTGCGACCACCGCGACAGCGACAACCGTCCGGCGGGCCAACACCTGAGGCAGTCGCGGACTGGCACGCGCAATCGACTCTGTAGGTCCAGGCATGGTCTCTCCAATCGGGCAAACCAGCCGCCGCTCCCGACCCTATCAAGCGCCCTTTACGATCTCTTATTGACGGCGATGCTCGCGCTCTGGAAACGGCTCACCTCGAGATCCCGCACCCCGCGAAGAATGCCCGATGTATAACAGAGGCACTACCGGTCCCGGCCGGTTCGCGCCAGATCGAGACGGTGCTGGAGTGGGCTAAGGACCGCTTAGCCAGTCAAGGAGGACCAGGCCCTGAGCCGTTGGTAGGAGATTCTAGGAGACAGCGCCTCACGCTGTGGGCCGGGAAGTCGCTTGGCGAACTTGAGGATTGGCGCGCAGAGAACCTGGAGTGCCGCGTAGTCGAGGAGAACTGTCTTGCCGACGCCAGGGTCACCGTGCACAACGAGCACGGAGCTCTCGCCGCCCTGCGCGTCGGCCAACACGCTGTCGAGCACGGCCTGGGTTTCGGCCCGGTCGCTGAGTAGTGCACCTGCATAGGGCCTGCCCAGGGCAGCCCTCTGCAGCGTCATCTCGACGGAATACTTGACCGAGAAACCTCAGCGTGCGGGCCGCGTGCGCGGAGCCGCCCTGTTCCAAGGGGACAGGGCGGCGATGTCGCTGGGCTGAGCGTGGTCCGTCAAGGCGGTGAAGAACTCTATGGGGACATCCCGTAAGTGGTGATATGCAGCGTTTCCTTCGCCAGTCGAAATGGGTCTCTTGCAGACGTGTTATGTGAGGACGAGAGTCTTGACTTTCGTCCGTCGTTACAGCGAGCCACTGCGGCTTGGGGACGCTTTCCACTTCGTCGGACGGATAACGTTACTGCTCGCGCCCACCGACCCCACCGACCAAACCCTCAGGATTGATAGGCAAGTAGCACTTCAGACTTTGGCGGTGGACCAGTGGCGGCCGCCATCGTTTGTCACAGCGACCCCGGGTACTGCCGCGCCGGTAAGGTTGCCGATCCCCATCACCATGCAGTCCGAGGCGTTGCTGCACGAGAGCATTGCGGGCGTCCCGGGACCGGGGTAGCCGGTCCCCGACGACCACGTCCGCCCGCCATTTGTACAGCGAGGCCACCTGACGACGGCCTCAATTTTGCCCGTTGCATCGACGATGCCCTGGACCTGTCTCACAGCTCAACCAGCCATAGCGTAATCACCATGCCGTTTGAGCTGATCCCACGAGAGGTGATCCAAGACCATAGATCCCTCATCCTCACCCCGCGTTCCCTGGTCGCCTCCCCATCATCCTCAGCATCTTGAACGCCGTCCAGATCAAGCTTTCGGCTGCCTGTAGATAGGCGACCGCTGGCACGAGGTCGATACGATGCGAGCGGCATCTCGGCCAGCTCCGCAAGTGCGGGCCGCTCCGGCGCTGACCCGTATCAGTAGCCTGACCTAGTTACTCTTGTCGCGATGGGGTTTCGCATCGGGCGACACGTCGGTTTACGGGTCAACAGCCACGGTGTTCGCGTCGGCGGCGGCTTTGGACCAGTTGGCGGCAGTGTGAAGCTGTTCGGCTTCGGTGGTCGGCGGCGGTCTTCCGGCTCTAGTAGGAGTTACAGTCGCGCTCCCGCGTACACACATGCTGGTTGCGGGACCCGTCATCGGCGACCTGATACAGCAGCAACGTGTGCCGCCAGGGCACGTACGGCGCGCTTTGGTGATCCTGTGTATGTCACGTCACTAGAGAAGTTGGTCACCAGCCTGGTTGCCAATCAACCTCTAAACCGCAAGGCCAAGCGCGTCTACAAGAAGACCATGCGTGATCTCGATCCCGTTTATCGAGAAGACGTGACCCTACTTCTCATGGCTCACGAGCGGGGCGAGTGGCAACCCAAGCCGCGGCTGGCGCAAACGGAGCGAGTGATCCACGCGGGTACGAAGACTTGTGCGCCTGTTGCAACCGACCAATCAACATCGGTGACCGCATTCACCACACGGACCAGGGCTGGACCCTCGTAGATCACTAATCCCCCGACCTGGGTTCGCTGTTTGCCCGCTGCTCGATCCACTCTTCTAGCCGCTTCCTGCTGAGAGCAATAAGCCCGCTACCGGGGAGATTTTCGCTCTCGAGCGGCTTCATATTAGGGCTATCGGGTGTGCGGGGCAGTCATCACTCCCGGCGCCTCCGGCATCGGCCGCTGCCACGCGTGCTCGGCGCAGGCGTCGATGGCATACCGGCGTCCCGCATCGTCCCGCGTCCAGCCCGACGTAACGACCGGCTCCGGGCAATTCATCGGTCGATCGTCGTCCTCGCTGGTGTAGACGTACCGGAAGCACCGGCCGCGTCCTGCTAAAACTAGAGGATGCCCTACGCCTTTGATCCCGGGGACGAAAAAGAGCGGCTAGCTTTTCTAGAAGATTGTGAGGTCCGGCCCACGGTTATCCGGGTCATTACTGGACGTCTCCGCGGCAGATCACCGACGAGTCTTAGCAGCTCAATAACCCGGGCTCAAAGCCACCGGCGGAAGCTTTACAGGGCATTGGTCCACCACCGCCTCTACCCACATGCACGGGTCGACCGACGCGCCCACGGTGTCAGACATGTCAGACGAGAGAACCGCCGGGACGCTGAACGACACGGTTGCGCCTGGCTGGACCTGGGCCTGGGTCGGCTCCTGCCCACCGCCCACGATCTTGCCATTCGCGTCAATGAAAACGGCGTAGACAACGGCATCTGAGGGGAGCTGGGTGTGGTAAGGGTTAGTGAACTGTCCCGTCACGGCTGGCCCCAAAGTTGCTGCCGACACGTTCAGGCCCCTGACAGGTGGCAGCACAAGCGCTTTCGGTTGTGTCGCGTCCACCTGGACGTTAACATGCATGGCCGCCACCGTCAGCGAAACGTTCGACTGGACGAAGCCGCCGTAGTAGAACACCTTGCCGGCAGGTATACCAATCAGGGTATTGCTATCGGTGGCCACTGAACGGGCGTACTTGTCGATAAAACTCGTCCTCACGGTGATGCCATACGCGTCCATGGCCAGGGACTCGTTCTTCAGCTCTATTCCGTAAGAGATGTCAGTAGACGAAGAGATTACATTTTGACTGAACCCGCTCGCTTCGACGGCAACCCGCGGGGGAGCGGCATAGGAAGTGGCTCTGCTCGCAAGGAACGTACTGCAGCCGGGGCCGATAACCGAACCAGTGAAACTAGCGGCGCTGACTTGGCCTTGCAGGCCCACCATCACATAACCCAAAGGCTGGTTTATCCAGTGAGCCTGTTGGAGTGAGACGCGACTACCGTAGTAGCTGCCTGTCATGGCGAAACTGCCTGAGGACAGACCGGCGTTGGAGGAAGCTAACGGGTAAAAGGCAAAGGTGGCAGTGAGGGCGTCCCCGTGCGGGTTCTGAATTGTCAACCGCAGACCGGTCTCGCCCTGAGCGCATAGGTAGCTACCAACCCATGTCCCCGAGACGGGAGGGCTTTGCGCGTTCAACGCCGGGCTGGGCGAGCCGGCCAAGCTGGCTCCCAGAAAAACGGCGCTGAGCGCGCGAGGAACCCGGATCATGAACTAGGAAAGTACGGGCACCTGCTACGGCGCGGGAACAGCCTCCTCTTCTGCCCAGCTCTGATGGCCATGGGCCTGGACGCTACCAGCGCGTTAACACCCGCAAAATGGGCCAAAGGCCTTACTTCTCTCGCCCAGGCGGTTGTACATTCGCGCTCGTGGCGCTGAAGTACCGCCTTTCGGTGACCGATAGGAGCCTGGCCTGGCACGACCTCGACTCTGTCGACGCCCAGCGGCCCCATCCCGTAAGCGACCTCATGTTGTCACCTCCTCTCATTGGTTGACCACCTCCGCTCCGCACCCTCGGTGCGAGCGTCCTCCCCGTTACCGCGATCTAGGACCCTTCGACATTCCGCGGCAGTTCGTCGCCCGGCCGAGACAGCGTCGCTCTGGACCCCAGACTCGTTTTCCTCGAAATCGAGGCCCTACACCAACGATGTCCAGCCAAGATCGGACAATCGAATAGGAGGATCATTATGGGCGATGTTCAACAGCCGGCTCTACCCAGCGGGACAACGCCCGCCGAGCAACACGAGGGTGGAGCCGAAGGCACTGCCCAAGCCACGGTTCCTTCACCGTGGTCGATTGTTCAACGGGTCCGATACCGCGGTTTGGGCTGCACTCCTCACTTTCTACGTAGTATTCAGGCTTCTGGTCGTTGCGGGCTTTAATGTAAGCACCGCACTCACGGTTCTCTCACAGGGAGACACAGCAACAATACTGGTCGGTACACTCGTCACACTTATACGTCTCTTACCGATTGTCGCTGACTGCCAAAGTCTGGATATGCTAGTGGAAGCACGAACCCAGCGCCGCCGTATCGTCCCAGAGGCGCACTTTCCTCGGCTTATCGTTACTCGTAATGTTCTTTGTGACTCCTTGGTTCTTTTCAGTGGCAACCGCTGGATTTATGAGTGGGCCGGAGAGGGCCGGTCCTGCGGGAACAATTGCGCCCAGATAACGACGGTTATCGCGTCAGCAACGTCCGTTATCCGTTGCTGTCTCAAGAGATTCCAGCGCACAGAAGAGCGCCACATAACGGAAGCTTCCCAAAACACCCGTAACGACGGGGTTTTCTAGGTCTTCACTTCGAGCGACGCACTACGGAACCGGCGATATGTCGCGACTGGTCGTCTTGGCCGCCCAGGCGCCCCCCGCCGCCGCCGTTGTCCTTGCGACGGGGAGCGCTCAGTTGACCTGTTCAGGGTCGTGACCACAGCGTGACCCATCCCGAGGCCATCTGGCGGCGAGGCGGTGCGATTCGAAGGCATGGCCAGCGCGAATTGGGCGCCGAACCGGGACGATCGCGTCTCTAGCCGTCCGATGAGCGCCGCACTTCGATGCTGCTGGTCGCGTTACTCGTAATCGGACCCCGTCAGCTAGTTGATAAGGAACCATTATCGGCATCCAGACAAGCGAGTGAGCGACGGTGCCCGGGTGACGATCGCCCCAATACGCCAGCCCACGAAGGTGGCCCGATGCATCCCCCGAGGGTGCTGGTGGGGAGCGTGCTCGACCTTAGGCGCCGCGGCTGGCGAACTGCGGAAGGAAGAACGGGATGGAGCCGAGGAGGACGAGTGACCCAAGCGTGACCCACCGATGACAACCAGCGACCTCAGCATGGCTCTGCTGCGCCCATCTGGAAACAAAAGTGGCCTTCTACCAGGGATTTGTGGGGCTAGCTGGAGTCGAACCAGCCACCTCAGCATTATCAGTGCAAACGTCCCACTCAAGAGAAAGGCGGCCTGGCAGGGAGTTCGTGTCGCCGGCAGCTTTCGAATTCCCCTTCGTGACCCATGTGTGACCCAGATACCGTCCGACGACGGCGTCGGCGAGATTGGTGCGGCGCGTAGGGGACTCGACCGCGAGAGCTGCCTGGCAACCTCCCGAGTGGCGCAACACGTGAAGGTGGAACTCGATGCCGGTGCAGTCCCGCAGCCGCCGGGACCGACTTAGCCACCGCCACGTAGGTCAACGGCCGGCCGCTCGGCTCTCTGCACTGGTTCACGAACACGTAGTCCGAGTCGAGCTCGCCGTACTCCGTGTGCATGTAAGCCGAGTACAGCCGCACCAGAGGGGCAGACACGGGCACCGAGACAGTGGCAGGGGTCTTGGCCCGGGCGCGGCCAACGCCCCGTCACCTGTGACATGGATGGTGTAATCGAGGTCGCTCATGACCCTGCAGATAAGCCCGGGCCGTCAAGTTCTCCCGGTTTTCGCCGCAGGAGACCTCAAACGGTGGTGCCCTGTTGGGCACCACTTCGGTGCAGCCGCCGTGTCCCGTGCTGTTGCCCTCCCGGATAGGAGTACGTCCCCTCCATGCCTCCTAACGCGACAGTGCTGACTGTGCCGGTGAAACTGAACGTCGCTTCTGTCCCGGCACAATCGCATTCGTTGGTGAACTTTACGACCGAACCCTGGACCGACCCGGTGACTGGCCTTACCGGTGCCGCTAGGGCCAAGACCAAAAATAGCTTCTCCGGTAATGGCCCCTGCGGGGCTTTCGGCCAGGTCGGCCAAGGCCATCGTGCCGCTCGTATTGGTCGTGACGTTGTGGAAAGTGCCGTTCCAGGTTGAGCCGATCCCCCAAGTCCCGTTCTGGGTCCCACCTGACTTCAAGTGGGCGATCCAGACGCCCCGCAAGGACATTATTTGAGTGACCGTCCCGGTAAAGACGATGTTTTTGCACACAGCGCAGCTTGCTGCGGTTGGCGTGACGGTAAACTACACGGAAGTCGCGGTAATCGTCCCCTTGAACGGCCCCGTGCCCGCTAGCGGGGCATGGAAGGCGAGGGTCCCGGCTATCTTCCCGCCGACTTCGGTGACCCCGCTCAGGGTGATCGTGCCGGACGCCGCGGCAGTGATATTGCGAGCCGTCCCGGTATAGGACTTAGCGAGCCCAGGGGCCGCCCCGGCCGCGCCAGCCATTGGAGCGGCGCCAACCTGGAAGCAGGCGACCCCGAGAACGGCGACGGTCAGGGCGCCAAGGACCCTCGGCGCGCCGGCGCGGGGGCGAGAGGACCAGCGTCGGACGGGGACGAGGTATGTGATCTCTGTCTAACCTCCCAGTTACCGGCCATTAAGGGCGGCCGATCCAACTCATCGGCCTACGATAGCGAGGTGCGGACGGTGCATGCCCTGCGCTGTTCACCGACGAGGCCTTCCGTAGGTGAATCGGCCGCCAGCTAAAGGAGGCTCTGAGCGACCTCCGCCGCTTCATCTTCTTCGCCCTCGCGGCGCTGTGCGCTACGCCCACCACGACGATCAGACCACGCCAGCCCACTGCCACACGCTGGTCGTCAATGCCTGCATCTACTCCACCACGTGCGACCTCCAAGACGCCATCAACGCCCACTGGGCCGAGGGCCACCACTTGAGCGACACGACCATCGCCCTCCTCAGCCCACCCATTTCGAGGCGATCAACCCCTATGGCACGCTCAGCTTCGACGTCGCCAGCGTCCTCAAACGGACTCCCCGGCCACTCTGCAGCGTCTAACACGCATTAGTAGCCGTCTTGGTCGCCGTGTTGGCGCGGTTACTCAGTAGGGCCCGTTGAGTGAGGCCCTAAGGGGTTTCGGTCACCCGGTAGTCCCGCCCTGCCGAATCGGGCCCTTGCGCCGCAGGATCGAGTCAGGGTGAACAAATAGGCGCGACGGGCTGCGTCCCGAAGTCAACGGATGGGTTATGGGCGCGCATTCTGCAACAAGTGGTCAGGTGAATTCGCCGGAGTAGATCGATCCCGAGCTTCAGGAACGTCGATATGTACGGATTCCAGTGGTAAAGCCAACCCTTTGCAGGCACACATAAGTGGTCGTTATGCCGGTGACCGTGGCAAGTAGATCCGAGATATGCCGGTGCTCCGTGGGCTATTCGAGCCTGCCGCCGGCAACGCCCACCGACCGCCAGTCTGTCAGGTTAGGGTCCAGGGGCTACCTCCGTGGCGTGCTCGTAATGTCGCCGGGCGTGAGCGGCGCGGAGGGCAAGCTGAGCGCCGATCGTCGACCATGGGACCGACTGGTCCCGGCGGCGGCCACGACTTGGGGGATCCCGGCCTTGACCTGAGCCGAAGGCTCGCTAAGGTGAACTTCGCTTGATATCTTCGGTGGTTAGCACGGCGGCAGCCGAGGTTGGGACGGAGCACGCCGGCCGGCTTTTTGGAATGCCGCGTCCTTGTAGTAAAATTGGTAGGGAAAGAGCGGCAACCAAAAGGGAGCGGCCGTGCGCTGGCGTAGGATCGAGAAGGCGGGCCTACTTCCCAGTGCAGCGATCGGGATAGCTCTGGTGGCGGAGGCATGCGGGGGCGGCAGCGCGAACGGGGTCGCCCGAATAGGGCACCCGGTTGTGGCCAGGGCGGGACGGCCAGCGGGGGCGCACCTCGCTCCGATCCAGGGGGGCCTCGCCCATTCACAATGCATGCGTGCACACGGGGTTCTGACTTACCCCGACCCGGACGCC
Organism: uncultured Acidimicrobiaceae bacterium; assembly: GCA_963807395.1. Lineage (GTDB taxonomy): Bacteria > Actinomycetota > Acidimicrobiia > Acidimicrobiales > Palsa-688 > Fen-671. The sequence goes on along the minus strand of CAWEBW010000007.1, from coordinate 2,320,816 downwards.
CAGGGAAATATCAAGATCACGTCGGCCAGCGGGCTAAACCCGAGCTCGCCGCAGTTCGACGAGGCCCAAAAGGCCTGTGCGAACCTGGAGCCAGGCGGGAGCAGCCAAGGCATTACGCCCTGGGGCCAAGCTATGCTCGTAAAGGCGCTGAAGTTCGTGGCCTGCATGCGCACTCATGGCGTCCATAACTTCCCCGACCCGAAACCACTCCCTTATGGGGTAATGCTGACCATTCCCCGTTCGAGCGGTATCGACGTAAACTCGCCTCAGTTCACGAAAGCCAACCAGATCTGCCAGCCGTTAATGAACGTTGACCCCGGGACCGGGAAACCGTAAAAGGCTGATCCTGGCGGCCAAGGGTTGCGGGCCTTCTGCCTCAGACGTTCCCAGACGCAGGGTTGGAGCTAAGGCATCGAGCTCGCCGCCGGCATCACCGACCCAGATCGGGGAGCGCAGCAGGGTGAGGCTGAAGACGGCCTCGCCCCGCAGGGCGGCAGGACACTGGCGGCGCACTTGGCGACTACCGCCTAAGTGGCGCTGAGTTCAACTGGCGCCGCGGGTTGTCCGAACCGGGCCGCCAGGCCAGAAGCTCTTATGTCGTCCTAGTGGCCTCGATAGGGCTTTCCTTCGCCGTCACACTGGCCCATATCCAAGTGATCGGCACGCTCGTCGCGCCAACGGGGTCGGGGGGTTCGGGACACCCGTCGGCCTGGTGGTCCGCGTCCTCCTCGCGCGCGGTCGCGCCGTCATGGGGCGCCCAGCCGATCTCGGGTCCACTGGCGATCGCCGGCTGGGTGGTCGCTGTCGTCGTCGGTGGCTTTGGGCTATTGGTTGTCGTCTGAGGCCCGTCGGTTCGCTACCGGATGCCAGCGATGAGCATGCCGGGGAAGCCAGCCCTCGTGGGCGAGCCGCGGCCGACGGACAGGACGCCCAGGCTCTGGCTCGACGTCACCGCGCGGTAGTCACTGATCACGGAATCGCCACCAGAGCCAGTCCCGCTTTGCGGAGACGGCCACAGAATAGTCCGCCAATGCCGCGATAATTTACTGGGCGCACATTACGTGCGCGGCATTCTGTCTATTGGAAGAAAAATAGCCGTCGATATCTCAAGTCCTTGTGGACATGTCCTCGCCGATGGTATGCGTGGATCTTGGTCCCGGCGAGGACGCGTTATCTGAGGTTGTCTTCGGCGTAGTTGCTGTCGCTTGTTGTTGGTCAGCTCCAGCCTTCGGTCTGTTCGACTTGTTGCGCGGTTAACAGTTCGAGCTCGCTCACCAGTTGGCGTAGCCGGCGGGCGTTGTGAAACATTGGCCGGTAGCGCTCTGCCTGCGCCGGGTTGAGGGTGTGGGTTACGGTCCGCTCGCCGATTTTGCGGACCCAGGAGGGGTAGCGCCGTGCCGGTAGCTGGGGTCGTTGTGACAGCGGCAGCGAGGCGAACCGCACCGGGTCGTGCGCTCGACCAGGTTCCCGGGTAGGCAGGGCCGAGCTTGGCGATCTCGGCCGTGATCTGGCGCTGCCGGGACCTGATGCTGGTGGTCATACCCCTGTTGCTATCGCGTGGCCAGCATCCACCTGTCCATGCCTTGAAGGTTCTAATGTCAAGGCAGGTTCTGTTCACGCGGATCGGAGGGCATCGTGCGTGTCCAACGCGTTGTAATGCCCGGCGGCGGTCCTGAGTCCTGGACCGTGCTCGACGACACCGGTGAGGTGGTCGAGCCCGTGGAGCGCTACCTCGCCTACTTGTCGGCCATTGAACGGTCACCCAACACTGTGCGGGCGTACGCGATCAGCCTGAAATTGTGGTTCGATTTCCTCGACAGTGCGCGGCTGGCTTGGGACCAGGTGGGCATAGAGGACGTGGCCCGTTTCGTGGCCTGGCTGCGGGCCCCGGCGCCGAACGTGGTGGTGCTCGCAGGAGAAGCTGGCCGCCGGCGCCCGTCGTCAGTCAACCGCTACCTGGCTGGCGTGTTCGGCTTTTACGACCACCATTCCCGCGCCGGCGTAACGGTGGCCGGCGAACTTGTGGCCTGGCGCCGGGCCTCCCGGGGCTCTTACAAGCCCTTCCTTCACCATGTGACCAAGGGCAAGCCGGTCCCCCTCCGGCCGGTGAAACTGCCGGTCCCTCGGCGCCGCCCGGCCACCTTGGGCCCAGAGCAGATAGTGGCGATCTTGGCCGCATGCGAGCACCTGCGGGACCGCTTCTTGTTCTCGCTGCTGTCCGAGACCGGTATGCGCACGGGACAGGCGTTGGGGCTGCGCCACTGCGATTTCGTCTCCCGAGCACGAGAAGCCCGCATCGTCCCCCGGACCGACAACGCCAACGGTGCCCGGGCTAAGTCCCGCACCGTGTCGGTGGTCCCGGTCTCGACACCGTTGGTGCGCCTGTACTCGGAGTACATGCACGTCGAGTACGGCGAGACTGATTCGGACTACGTGTTCGTGAACCTTTTCGGGGGACGGGTCGGCCGGCCGCTGACCTACGCCACCGTGCACGAGCTGGTCGGCCGGGTCACCGCCCGCACCGGTATCTCCTTCACCCCTCACATGTTGCGCCATTCGTGCGCCACCGAGATGGTCCGCCACGGGGTCCCGATCGACGTGGTGGCCAAGCTGTTGACGCACCGTTCGTCCGCCACCACCAGCTCTACCTACGTGCACCTCGACGTCGCCGATGTACGAGCTGCTCTGGCCAAGGCCGGCGCCCAGGGTTACCAGCAGGAGGCCGAAGATTGAGCCCGGCGTCGGCCACCACCCGGGCCGAAGCTGCCCGTCTTGTGGTGCTGGCAGGTGCCCAGACCGGGCTCGACGGCGAATGGGCCTCGGACCAGTGGCGGGCCGAGCGTTTCGGCGTCAGTGCACGAAGAGGCGCCGGGTTTGTCAGCTTCGACCAGATTGCCCAGAGCTGGCTGCGAGGACCGGTGAAACGATGGTCGCGGTTCCGTCTTGCCACAGGTTGTTCGTTCACGACGATCGCGGCCGGCGCGCTGGCTCTTGGCCGTTTCTCCCGGTTCTTGGCCGGGGCTCATCCCCAAGTCGATGAGCCGGCCGGCATTACACGCCCGTTGCTAGAGGATTTCTTGGCGTGGCTGCTCGAAGAAGGCTACTCGGCGTCGACCCGGGCCCTTACCTGTTCGATGGTCCGGGTCTTCTTCGACGCTTGTCACCGCCATGACTGGCTGGCCGGCCTCGCCCCGGCGGCGACCATCTACGTCGACGAGCTCCCGTTCCATCATCAGGACCTGGCCCGGTTCATCCCCGAGTACGTCATGGCCCAGATCGAGCCCGACGCCGCCTTGGCCCAGATGCGGCCGGTCACCGCCCGGAACCTCCTGGTGCTCATCATCGAGACCGGGCTGCGCCGCGGTGATGCCTGCAACTTGGTGTTCAACCCCGTCGTGGCCGATTCCACTGGCTGGCCGTGCCTGCGCTTCGATGCGACCAAGGTGCGGGCCGAGCAGCTCGTCCCGTTGTCGGCTAAAGCGGCCAAGACCATCCGCGCCCAGCAGGACCATGTCCTAAGCCTCTTTCCCGGCGGCAGCCCCTGGCTTTTCCCCGGGCTCACCGACAACGCTGATGGCTCCAAGCCCTACTCACACTCCTATTTCAGTGTGCAGTTGCGCCAATGGTGCGAGCGTGTGGGCTTGCACGACGAGGCCGGCCAGCCCGTCAAAATCTCAGCCCACCAGTTCCGTCACACTTTCGTTATCTGCCGTCCGCTTTCCCTGTCTGCGACGACCATCTCCGCGGCCTGAGCTTCTCGTCGCGGACAAGTATCCGCCACTCTGTCTGCGACGACGTTTACGTTTGTCACGTGAGCGCTTTCCGAGCCGAACGCGCGCTGTCTCCTCTCGACGGGTCCGAGGTCTGGGTGGTGCTCGATACGCACCTCGTCGTCCACCGAGAGGCAAGCGACTTCCTGCGTGCACTCTACGGAGCCGGGTCTTCGCCACATACGGTCCGCGTCTACGCCGGGAGGGTCGCGCGGTTCCTCGGCTGGTGTGACGACCGCGGCGTCGACTGGTCCTCGATCAGCCTGGCGAACCTGGCTCGCTTCAAGCACTTCCTCGAGGCGACTCCGCACCGCGGGAAGAGACGGCGCTCGGGGGCGACGGTCAACGCGACGCTCACTGCAGTCTGCGAGTACCTGCGTTTCTGCGCAAGAACAGGCACCATCGCTGAGCGCGTCGCCAACCAGCTGTCGGAGCCCCGCTTCCTCCGTTTCACGCCACCGGGCTTTGACGCCGGCGAGCTCGGTCAGTTCCGCATCATGCGGGCCCGGGTGCTGAAGGCGAGAGCGACGACGCCGTTCCCCGAGGCACTCACTCCCGAGCAAGCCCAGCGGGTCGTCTCCTGTTGTCACCGCTCCCGGGAGACCTTCATGGTGGTGCTGATGCGCGACAGTGGCCTGCGCATCGGGGAAGTCCTCGGACTACGGCGAGAAGATCTCCACTTTCTGCCCGACTCGCGTCCCCTCGGGTGTGCCGTGGTGGGCGCGCATCTCCATGTCCGTCACCGCTCGAACCCAAACGGCGCGCTCGCGAAGTCTCGCTTTCCGAGGACCGTGCCGGCGAGCGACGCGGCCTGCGCGAGCTACGCCGACTACGGCTTCGAACGATTTGAGATCCTCGGCGACGACGACAACGACATGGTCCTTGTCAACCTCTACCACGCGCCTTACGGAGCGGCGATGACCTACCGGGCGGCGAAAGGGTTCTTCGAACGATTGGCGAAAGAGTGCGGTTTCCCGGTCAGGCCGCACATGCTCCGCCACACGGCGGCGACGAACTGGGTGCGCGCCGGGGTCGACCTCGATGTCGTCCAGCGGCTTCTCGGTCACGCCTCGCTCTCCTCGACTGGCGTGTACCTGCACGCGAGCGACGAGGACAAGCGCCGGGCGGTGGAGGCGGTCGCCGCCGGGGAGCGCTACCAGTGACCACGTCGGCTCTGCGACTGCTCGCCGCCAGCGGCGCTCCCGGTGAGAAGGTCTCCGGGCCGGGGTGGTTGGGGTGGCTGGTCGCCAATGTCGACCCCGGGTGGCGCCCAGGCGAGTGGGACCACGAGCACTTCTTGTTCAGCGGGGACCTCGACAGTGACCGGACCGTCGCGTGGCGATGTCGCACCCCGTCGTGCCCGGCCGTCACCCGCCGTCATCACGGGCGCTGCGACACCTGCCGCAGGGCCCAGTCCGAAAGCGGCACCCCCGATGAGGAGTTCGACCGAGAGCCCCGACGGGTGCCGTTCTTTCCGCTCGTTCTCGCCGCCTGCTCGGTCCTGAACTGTGCGCGTGAGGCCGCCAGCCGCGGCCTGTGCGTCTCTCACTACCGCGCCTTTCACACCAAGAGCGCGGCGGAGCAGACCTTGGAGGAGTTCACCGCCGCCGCCAAGCCGTTCGTATCTCTCGGAGGCTGTCTCATCGCGGCGTGCCCGAGACAGCGGTGCAGCGAGCGAGGTCTGTGCAAGTTCCATGACAACCGTCTCCGGCGTGAGCTCGGAGGGCGGCTCTCGTCCTCGGAGGTCGCGGCATGGGCTGGGCAACAGCCGCCCCGGCTTGGGCCGCACCAGTTCTCTCTGGCTTGCCTCGAAGAGGTCGTGGCCTACGAGCTCTTGTACTGCCTCGAGCGCCGGGACGAGGCTCCGCCACCGCTCGACCCGCTCCAGGTGCGCATCGTCGTCGCCCGCCTCAAGGGCGCGGCCTCGGTCCGACAGCTCGACCTGGAGGCGATCTGTGCGAGTGGCGGGATGCAATACAACGCCGCTGCGAAGGGGCTATTGCGCGACCTCAGCCGTCATCTCGAGCTCGCGTGGAGCACCTACAGCGGAGCCGATCCCTACGCCGGGGACTGCTGGAAGGTGGCGCCGTTGGATCTCCAGCCGAACGGCTCCCGCCGTTACCGGGCAACAGAGGGAGTGGTCGACTTCCGTCCCGTCGGGCAGAACTGGCTTCGCGAGGTCATCAAGCAGTGGGCCCGGGCGACGCGTCCTTATCTGCAAAACCTGCGTCAGGCGATCAAGGCATGCGCGCTGGCTTCTGCGGCGCTTGAGGCGGCTGGTCACACCGAAGCATCGCTACTCGGTGCTGGTGATTTCACTCGCGTCCTCGAGGCCATCTCCAGCCAATGTCGTGGCGACGGGAGCGGGTACTCGGCCAGCTTTCGCAACGTCCTCCTCTATCGGTTCCGCGAAGTCATCGACTTCGGGCGGGCCAATGGCCTCATGACAGAGGTGCCCGATTCGTTTTCCTCGGCGCGCCGTCAGCGGGTCGTCAAGGACGCCAACGAGGACGAGATCGGAAAGGCGCTCCCCGAGCCGGTGATCCGACGGCTCGATGACCACCTTGACCTCCTCGGGCCCGTGGGCAGGATGGGGCCGATCGCGGCCGGCGATCTCCAGGCGATGCACCGGGTGATCTACCGGGTCCTGCGGGACACCGGACGGCGGCCCGGCGAGGTCGTGAGCTTAAAGACTGGCTGCGTCGAGGTCATCGACGGCCACCACAACCTCATCTACGACAACCACAAGGCCGGTCGCCTCCGCCGGCGCCTGCCGATCACCACCGACACCGCGGAGGTGATCCTTGCCTGGGAACGGCACCGAGGTCAGCTCTCTACCCCACCAGCCACTCGCCAGTGGCTGTTCCCCTCTCCGCTGCTGCGCGCGTTTCGTTCTCTTGGTCACCTGACCGCCGCCTGCGTGGGAGCCGAGTTCCGCGCCTGGGCCCGGCGGATCCCGAAGATCGACAGCGAGGTGCTTGGCGCAGATGGGACGCCGCTTCCTTTCGACCGCGCCCGGATCACCCCTTACGCGCTGCGCCACTCCTACGCACAGCGCCACGCTGATGCGGGGGTCCCCGTGGACGTGCTGCGAGAGCTCCTCGATCACGTCTCGGTCCAAACGACGATGGGCTATTACTCGGTGAGCCTGAAACGCAAGCGCCAGGCCATCGCCACGGTCGGCTCTCTGGCGTTTGACGCGGGTGCGAACGCCGCGCCCTTCACCGACCCGCTGGCCTACCAGCGCGCCTCGGTGTCGGTGCCCTTCGGCAATTGCACCGAGCCGGCCAACGTGAAAGCAGGGGGCGGGCACTGCCCGATCCGCTTCCAGTGCGCCGGGTGTTCCTTCTACCGGCCGGATCCCTCCTACCTTCCGGCACTCGAGGAGCACCTCGCCTCGTTGCGTGCCGACCGGGAGAGCGCGCTCGCGATGGATGCCGCTGCCTATGTGCTTTCCAACTTGAGCGCTGAGATCGACGCGTTCGCCCGGGTTGTCGAAGCGATGCGCCGCCGCCTCGCCGAGCTCGGCCCCGACGAACGCGCCGAGGTGGAAGAGGCGAGCCGCCTCCTCCGCCGCGCCCGGGGCGCCCGACGCATCCCGCTCGTCGTCGAGGAGACAGGATGACGAGCGCTCGGACGACCGAGGCCCGCACGGCGGCGCTGCGCGGCGCCCGGGAAAAAGACAGCAGGGAAAAGCGCGACCGGGCACTCGCCGCGCTCGGCGCGCTCGAGGCGCAAGGGGCGCCGATCAGCTTCGTCGCGGTGGCGAACGCGGCGGGCGTGTCGCGCTCGCTCGTCTACGCGGACGGGGTTCGCGACCAGGTCGAGGCGGCGAGGGCGCGTCGGGGAGAACCGAGCCTGCCGGCCGTCCCTGCCCGCGCCGGCAGGCTGCCGGCCACGGCGGAAAGCCTCCGGACCGACCTCGCCGTCGCTCGCAAGGAGATCCGTCGTCTTCGAGCAGAGGAGGTCGCCCTCAAAACGCGACTGCGCCTGCAGCTCGGTGCGGAGATCGAAGGTCCGGAGAAGGCGCAGCTGATCACCCGGGTCGCCGAGCTCGAGGCGGCGAACCGTCAGCTCGTCGCAGAGCGCGACGCCAGAGCGCTCGAGGCCGACACCGCAGGGCACCGGGTCGCCGAGCTGGAGGACGAGCTGGGCGCAGCGCGTGAGAGCTTGCGGCGGGTCATCCGGGAACAGAACCGGAAACGCTGAGCACCATGCGCGTCACCCTCGTCCCTCGGCTCGACCGTCTCTCGTGGACGACGTCCCAGACGTGGCAGACAGCGATAAATCGCCATTTACCAGGTACTTCTTCCAATCGAGTACAGATAACCTATGGGACCCGCCTCATCAACTCCGGGGTCCCCCAGCACGTCGTCCGAGCACCTCCTCGGCCACGCTTCACCGAACATGACCGGCCACTACGCCCGGGTCCACGACACCACTGTCCGGCAAGCTTTCGACGCCTACCAGGCCACCCGGGTGAACATCGCCGGGGAGCACGTTGCCTACGACCCAGACGCTCCCACCGCGGGGGCGGAGTGGGTCAAACAGAACCTCAACCGGGTCCGCGACAGCTTGCCCAATGGCTACTGCGCCCGCCCCGCTCAACAGGACTGCCCGCACCCCAACACCTGCGGAACGCAAAGCTCGTCTTCCGCACGAGCCGCGTAATTGACGCCCACCCGGCGGGGATTTATAAGCGACCCGGCCCAGCTCCGGGCCATGGCGGACGCCCGCCGAAATCAGGCCGTCGTGCCTAGTAGTTCCCGTCATATTGTCAGTGTCGTATGTCGTCCATGCGAAAGGATGTTCGTTCAAAAAGTCGAAGAATCTTGTAATTCAAGGATAATCTCATGGCATATGGTCCCAGTTGCGGCATCGACGCCAGGAAATGCTTGACATGCATGTAATTTGCCCTTATGGTCGCGGCGGAGGTGATGGTGATGAGCAACGACAGCCGCCGCCTGGCACTGGAGGCCGCCGGGCTAGTGCACCCCAGGCCCGAGGCGGTGACTTCCCCGCTGTTTACCCAAGGGAACCCGTTCTTTTTCGCCTTGGACAAAATGCAAGTCAAATACGAGATGTTGCGGGCCCATGTCGTGGACGGGGCCACCGTCACGGCTGCGGCCCGCAGCCACGGCTACTCGCGCGCCGAGTTCTACTTGGTGGCTGCCGCTTTCGACGCTGCGGGCATGACCGGCCTGCTCGACGAGCGCCGGGGCCGGAAGGGGCCGACCAAGCTGACAGAGGAAGTGAGCAATTTCCTGGACAATCTTGGGCCGTGCTCGGCCGCGGAGGCGGCCCGTGCCCTAGAGGAGGCCATGGCGGTCTCGCTGTCCCCCCGGAGCATCCAACGGGCGCGCCAACGATGAGGCGGTTCTGGCCAATCGGCGAACCGGCCCAGGCCGACTACGAGCGCCTACGCGCTGGCGTCGTGTCGGGTGGGCGGCTCCCCAGCGACCTGGTCTCTGCTCGCTTCGGGCGGCGCGGCCTCGCCGGCCTCATCGCCTGGCCGGTGGCCGAGGCGGTTTTCGCCGCCGTCGTGACCGGGGCCACCCGCCCGCCCTGGACGCCCTATGCTGACCCGCGCCTTGAAGCCTTGGCCGTCACCTACCAGCTCTTGCTAGCCGAGGCGGGGCCAAGCCGTCAAACTGCTTTGACGGCGTCCCCGGGGGGCCAGCCGTGAAGCCACGGGTGCCGTCGCGTAACGATAACCGTAACGATAAGAGGGCCCATTGCCCCGCCTGCGGGGAGCTATTTGCTCGCACCGGCCGGCAAAAATGGTGCAGCGACCGGTGCCGGCAGGTGGGCTGGCGCCGGCACCACCCGGCCTCGGCCAGCACCGCGGCCGTCGCTGCCCTCCCTCCGCCACGACCAAAGCGAGCGGGCACTGTGTACCTGTGCCCGCTTTGCGACACCCGTTACCTGGGCGAACAGTACTGCAGCGACTGCACCACGTTCTGCTGCCGGGTCGGGCCGGCGGCTATTGCCCAAATTGCGATGAACCTGTTGCCATAAATGACCTTATTACCGTCACTACCTGAGCGCACGGGCCCTGCACGAGCCCGCCGCCAGTCACCCCGGCCGTCCTCGTTCGGCCCGGCGCCGCAGGCCATGCCCGGCCGTCCGCCGCCAAGTCCCGCCAGCCACGAAAGGAGAAAACGATGAGGGTCGGCATCTACGCCCGGGTCTCCACCGAGGCCCAGGAAGCCCGGGGCACGATCGGTTCACAGCTCGAGGCGTTGCGGGCCCGGGTGGCCGGCGAAGGCGACGAGCTCGTAGCCGAGTTCGTCGACGACGGCTGGTCCGGGGCTCGCCTTGACCGGCCCGGCCTCGACGCTTTGCGGGACGCGGCTGAGCAGGGGTCGGTCGAAGCGGTGTGGTGCCTGTCACCAGACCGGCTGGCCCGGTCCTTCGCTTTCCAGATGCTGGTCCTCGACGAGCTCGCCCGCCTCGGCGTCGCCATCTGCTTCACCGACTCGCCCCCCATTGACCACGACCCCGAGGCGCGCTTGCTCGTGCAGGTGCAAGGGGTAATTGCCGAGTACGAAAAAGCGAAGTTCGCCGAGCGGGAGCGGCGGGGCAAGCTCTATCGCGCCCGCGCCGGCGAAGTGCTGTCCCGCAAGGTCCCCTATGGCTACCGGCGCGTGCCTCGGGGCCCAAGGCCCAGCCCACCTGGTCGTGCACGACCAAGAAGCGGCGGTGGTGAGGCGGGTTTTTGCCGACTTCTTGGGTGGTTCTAGCGTCCGAGGCCTGGCCCTGGCCCTGGCCGCCGAGGGCACCGCCTCACCGGATGGGAAGCCCATGTGGCCGTTGGCGACGATATGGCGCCTGCTACGCAACGAAGCTTACGTGGGCCGGTTGTTCTGGAACCGCACCCACACGAGCTACGACCCCTCGATGGGGCGCAACCACCAGGCTCGGCGGCCTCGGGAGGAGTGGGTCCAGATCCCTGTCCCCGCCCTCATCAGCGAGGACACCTTCGAGGCTGTCCAAAAAGCGGCCCATGACAACAGTATTTTCAGCCCCCGGCGCACCGGGCCGGACACCTTTTTATTACGCCGGCTCGTGCGCTGCGGCCACTGCGGGGTCAAGCTGGCTGCCCACCGGGCCTACCGCGACTACGGGATGGCCCGCTATTACCTGTGCCCACACCACGACCCGGTGCGTGCCGGTGGGCAGGACCGCCGCTGCCCCGAACGGCGAATCCGTGCCGACGAGCTGGACAACTTCGTCTTCGACCAGGTACGCCAGCTGCTCGCTCGTCCCGAGCTGCTTAGTGCCGGCGAGGCCGCGCTGGCAGCTCAGGCCCCAGTCCCCGACGACGAGCTACTCGCTGCTCAGTTGGCCCGGCTGGAGCGGCGCCGCGATGGCGCACAAGCTGAGCGCCGCCGCTTGGCAGATCTCTACCAGGCGGGCGTGATCGAGCAGCCCGAGATGACGCGGCGGGCCGCCGAGCTCGACGCCCGACGCCGGCACCTGGACGAAGAGCACGACACCTTGGTCGCTCGGCGGGCACAGCTCTCCCAGGCGAACAACCTGAAGCAGCGGATCGCCGGTTTCGCCGAGCGAGCCCTCGCCGGACTTGACGGGCTGGACTTCAGCGGTCGCCAACAACTACTCCGTCTCGTCCTTGACGACGTGCGGGTCCAGGGCTGGCAGGTGGAGCTCCGCCTCCGCATCCCGCTCGACGACGAAAACACATGCGCAGGCGACGGGGCACCTGAGCCGCTCACGCGGCGCCGAACAGGCAGGCGGAGCCGCTCACCGCGGCGTCCCCGACTAGCAAAGGAGGGGGTGTCAAGTAATGACCGTTTGCGTTCCACAGGTGAACGCCTGCCTCACCTGTCCTGATTTTCAGACCACGGTCGAGTTCTTGGACATCCACCGCTCCCAGGCGGCCACCAACCGGCGTCTAGTCGAACAGGCAGACAGCCGAGGCCAGGTGCGCCTTGCCGAGAACCTCCGCCGAGTACAGGCCAACCTCGACCGGATCATCCCAGCCCTCGAAGCGTTAGAGAAGGAGCCGCCGGATGGGAGGAACTGATGCCCCTGTCGCTCTAAAGGCGGCGAACACCCTTCGGCACAAAGCCGCATTGACTGCCGCGAAACAGGCGATCGCCGCGCTCCAGCGCAGCGGGAGCACCGTGACCTTCACCGCGGTTGCCAAGAGCTCTGGTGTCGCCCGCAGCTGGCTTTACCAACAGGCCGAACTTCGCCAAGCAATAGGGCGCTTACGCACCGCCGGGCCTCCGCCAGTCGTCGACTACCAACGCGCCAGCACCGAGTCCCTGCACCGCATGGCGGAAGCGCTACGCCTCGAATCAGCCCGGCTGCGCGAGGAAAACAAGATGCTCAAGGACCAGTTGGCCCGTCAGCTCGGGCTCAATCGCGCTCATCACAAACCATTCACGTCACCCTCCGGCGAGGACATGTCCTCGCCGTCCTCGCCGAAGGTCACCAGGGTTTCCTCCCGGGCGACTTGAGATAACCGTCGTTCGGTACTCTTCGGCGACCTTACGTGAAGCAAAAAGTCTCGCACAATAATTAGCGATCTGCACCGTTCGGTGGAGTGATCAGCCGCTCCGCTGAGGGCGCTATTGGTCCGCGAACTTTCGTGTAGTTGGGGGTGCCGGCTTCAGACCAGGTCGGTCGTGGCCTGGGGCGTTCCTGACCCCGGCGTTGAGAAGGCGGATCACCTCGGCGATGCGTTCGGCTCGAACGTCGGGGCGACGCTTCGCCGCATCGATCCACCGAAAGTAGCCCTTTCCGGTAGAACTGAGGCAGCGAGTCGAAGAATGCTCCAGCATCGGGGCTCGCCTCGAGCGCCCCCGCAAATCTGGTTCCAAGTCCCAACGCTGTGGGCCTTCGGGCGAGATGACAGCGTTGACGACGTCGCCTGTCGCGATCGGACGGTCGCACAGCGAGACCGAGAGGCTCCAGCCGCCGTCGTCCTTGCGTATGCTGCCTCGCACTCGCACGCTGGCGATGGTCCCGCCAACATGATGCTCACGTTTGGTGCCGCAGACTTCGTCTGGATCAAAGGGCACAGGAACGCTGGCCTAGCTCCCGGGCAGCGGCTCTAGGGTAGTGGTATATTCCATGGCACCGTCGGCCGACGACATGGGGCAATTCTCGCGCACGTCCCCCTCACCAACTCGATCGCATGAAGCGCGCGACACAATGCCAGCTGGATCGCTGGCATTGAGCTTTAGAGCGTGTTGTGGCGTTCAGTTGCGTACCGAGGAATCCAGGAATCCAGCTCTACAAAAGCGGTCTCGACATCAGGGCGTGAGCTACATTTGGCTCGACCCCGCAGTAGCTCACGACCATAATCCTTGGCGACCGCGCGACGATCAAAAGGCCGAGCCTCGTGTGTTGGCGAACCGAACGTGCTCAACAGCGCCTCACGAAATGGTGGTTGCCCAGGCCGCACCGGTACCGGCGCGCCACCCATTGGCGCCTATCACTACGGCCGTCCCCGACACTGCGGTGGCGGTGCCGAAGTAGCCTGAAGGGTGCAACCTCTCAGTTCGACAAGTCGGACAAGGGCCACCCCGATTACCCAAGAGTTGCAGCCCGTCTGGGGCCGGCGAGGGTTGCACCATTCAAACGCGTCGCGCTCGGGGCCGCGCCGACGTCCTGCACTCTCGGTGTGAATGCAAAACTACGCGGCGACGCGGTACTCGTGGACCAGGCCACCGAGCCGGTCGACTCGCTGGACTCCGTCCGCGCTGGTGAACGTCCGAAAGGTCGTGTAGGCGACTGGGACCTCAAGGTCTATGCCGCGGTGCCGGCTCATAGTTGTAATGCTCGACGAACTCCCGCAGTACCCGGTCGAGATGTCGCTCACTACGGATGAGCAGCCAGTCGAGTCACTCGGCCCTGGCTGTCCGCACGAACCTTTCGGCGAACGCGTTCGCCCGGGGCGACCGTACGGGCGTGAGGATGACCCGGGCGCCGGCCGACCTGATCACCTCGTCGAAGGGCCCGACGAACTTGGCGTCTCGGTCCCGGACGAGCAACCGTACGGCTCGGCCCTGGTTCTCCAGGGTAATTGCCAGGTTCCGGGCTTGTTGGGTGGCCCACGCCCCTACCGGGTGAGCGGTCACGCCAGCCAAGAAGACCTTGCGACGCTCGAGGTCGATGAAGAACAGCACATAGAGCCGGCGCAACGAAATCGTGTCGACGTGGAAGAAGTCGCAAGCGAGGGTACTGGCGGCTTGGGCTCGAAGGAACTCTGACCACGATGGCCCCGATGTCCGGGGCGCCGGCCGGAGGCGGTGACGGCGGAGCACGTTGCGCACGCTGGTCCCCGAGACGGCCACACCGAGCTTGCGGCACTCCCCCACGATGCGGAGGTAGCCCCAGCGCGGGTTCTCCCTAGCCAAGCGCAAGACTAGTTCGACTACATCGTCACCGAGTGCATTGGGGGCGGGCGGGCCATGGCGAGGGTAGGTCCAGGACCGGACCACGAGCTCCCGGTGCCAGCGCAGCAGCGTGGCCGGCGTGACGAGGAAGGCTGCCCACCGCTCCCGGCTGAGCAGCCGTGCCAGCGTGGCGAGCAACGCCCGGTCCGTCGGCGAGTAACGTGGCCGTGCCACCTGGCGTCTCAGCACGGCCAACTGATGGCGGAGCACGGCGATCTCGACGTCCTTTTCGTCCGGCGTCGGACCGAGCCGGAGCAGGTCAAGCAGGCGTCGGACGATCAAGAAGGTGATCTGACAAGCCATCCCGCGATCCTGCCAGAGCCATCACCCCTGCTCGGACGCCAGATCCTGAGCTTGCACCCTACAGGACAGCCAGGTTCAGCTCGGTCCTGGTCAATTTCCCCAAACTTGACCTGAATATCTTCGTGCTATGTAACGACCAAACGGGAACGACTATCCCATTCGGGATCGCCACGGGCGTCCTGTGCTTACTACACGAGTGTGCTTGATCAACCGCCTATTGGTGTCAGCGTGCACAGCCAGAGGGGCCGGGGCAGACGCCTATTCGCGCCCACTCCGGCCCTTACCGACCGGGCTGCCGCTTCGGAGAGCCAAGTGAGGCTCAACCCCTGCGGGCCGCAATGTTGTCAGCCAGCCAGGACTGACTTGATCTGGGTCGCTGCGGTATTCAAAGCCGACTGTACGCTCTCGCCCGAAATTGCCGCGTCGATGGCGGTCCACGCATATTCAGACATCTTCGCGTACTTCACACCCAAGACGTTCGCACGCGGTATCGCGTTCAGGGTTTCGTCGGCCAACACGTTCCACTCAGGGCCTGCCGTCTTAATGAACGTTTGCGCGACGGCCGGCTTGGGCGGCATGTACCCGAACACCTTGGCCATGGCCAACTCCTGCGCCGGCTTCTGCAGGCCGAATATAAACTGAGCAGCCATGTTCTGCTCAGCCTTGGTACCGCTATTGCTCACCATGAAGTCCTCGCCGCCCAGCGGCGCGATGACCTTCTGGCCCGGCACACGGACTGGCACGGGGACGACGCCAAACTGTTTGCCGTAGTACCATCCCGCTGCGTTCAGGTTCGAGAAGTTCCACGGCCCATTGACCTCCATGGCCGCCTCATTGTGCATGAACTGCTCCATAGCGTCAGGGGTTTGGCTCCAGGTGAGGGCAGCCTTCGACGCAGAACCGTCTTTAACGAGCTCTTGCCAGAGGTCGAGCGCCTGCACCGCCGGCTTAGCCGAGATGTTCGCCAAAGATCCCCCGTTGCTCCAGAGGAAGGGCTCCCATTGCCAGGTGGTGTCTTCCGCGGGTTCAGCCGTCAACGCGATCCCATACGTTTTCTTGGTCGTTAGTGCCTTCGCGTCAGACACCATCTGCGCCCAAGTCGTAGGAGGGGTCAGATGGGCGGCCTTGAACATGGCGATGTTGTAGAACAGAGCGATCGAGTTGGACCCTGCCACCGGTAAGGCGTAGTACTTACCGCCGGACAGGCCTTCGTCTATGATGCCCTTGTAATATCCCGCGGCACTGAAGCCTTTGAAACTGCTCAAGGGTACGAGCTCGCCCGTCGCGATCATGTCCGGCACAAATGGGTTGTCGGTCATCACTATGTTCGGAAGGTCATGCCCTGAGGCGTCGGTGAGAAGTTTTGTGTCGAAGGAGGCAAACGGCGAGTGCGCAAGAACTACTGTCACACCGGGGTGAGCAGCGTCGAATTGCTTGACGTACGTGTTCAACGCTTGGAGCTGCCCAACCGTGGAAAAGTAGTCTATTTCAGTGAGGGTCATTGTGGTCGAAGCAGACGCGCTGATCTGCGACAACCCCACGACGGCAAAAGTCGCGGCACCCAGCGCTGCGAGCCCGCGTTGGCCCCTTTTCTTAAGTAGGTTCACTATTGTTCTCTCCTTTTCTTTTTGATAGTTGGAACAATAACACCTTTACTCGGCAAAACGACTTCAGCAGCGGAACTCATGCTTTATGCGCCTTTGCTGTCTAACGCTCCCCTCATTCCCTTGGGCTCCCCTAAACGACATCTTGTGTACCACCCGGCTCGATCACTATGGAACGCCTTCATCCAACTCTTAGCCCACCACGGACCCAGCGGTGAGGCCATTTGCAATATAGCGCTGCGCCACCACCAGCATTACCGCAGCCGGCACGATGGCGAACACGACTAAGGCCATCACCGCGCCCCAGTCCTGGGCGTAGTTCCCCAGATAGTTGTAAATCCCTAGAGTGATGGGCTCGATTGTGGTGCCGTTGAGGATCGTCAAGGCAAATATAAAGTCTCCCCAACCGGCCAAGAACGCGAACACCATGACGGTTATCACGGCGGAGCGTGCCAGTGGTAGCACGATTCGAAGGAACGTCTGCCATTCGGACGCACCGTCGACTCTCGCGGCCTGCATTATCTCGTTCGGCAGGCTGAAAAAGAAGGCACGTAACACCAGTATGCAGAAGGGGATGGCGTAAGTGCCGTCGGCCAGGATGAGGCCCGGGTACGAGTTCAGCAGGTGGATCCAGTGGAAGACGATATAAAGCGACGTAGCTATTACGATGGACGGGACTATCTGGGCTACGAGGAGTGCGCTGACCAGGAAGACTGTCACCCGCATGGGGTACTTCGCCAGCGCATAGGCGGCGGGTGCAGCCACGACCAAAGCCAGAACGGCTGTGCCCAGGCCAATCAAAACACTGGACAACACGTGGCCCGCCTGCGTCTGCACCACGGTCTGGTAGTTCGCCAGAGTCGGGGCGTGCGGCAGGAAGTAGTAGGTATTACCAAGCAATGTGTAGGTCGACTCGAATGAGGCGACGACGACGCCGTACAGCGGGAAGAGGATCACCACGAGGGAGAGAAGGGCCCGAGGGTGCACAGTAGCCGGAGAGATCGCGACTTTTGTAGGCGGGTCATCGTTCCGCTCCTGCGCCGGAGCCGGCTAGACGCACACGGGCGACGCTTGCGCCTGCGCCCCCGCCGCCCGTGCTGCTCCTCAATGAAGACCGGCTGAGCCACAGGTATATCGGAGCGCAGATCAACGCCAGCACTAGGAGCACGTTGTTGAGCGCCGCGCCTTGGCCGAACGTGAACTGTTCGAACGACAGGTTATAGGACCATGTGGTTATGAGTTGCGTCGCGTTGGCGGGGCCCCCGCCCGTAAGGGCGATCACGAGGTCGAACACCTTTACTGTGAACACAAAGCCCAAAAGCACCGTGACCTCGATTACGGGCAGGATGATGGGCACTGTGACCAAGCGGAGCCTCTGCCAGGGGCCGGCACCGTCCATAATGGCTGCTTCCTTGACCTCGACTGGCACATCTTGAAGGGCGCTGTAGAGGAGCAGGAAGAAGAAGGGCACGCCCAGCCAAATGTTCGCGATAAGGATTGTCAATAGCCCCAGCTGGGGTGTGTCCAGCCAATCAATTGGTTGGTGGACCAGGCCGATGTCGAGCAGGATTTGGTTGACTGCTCCGCCGTCCAGCTGGAAGAGGAGCTTGAAGATGACGCCGGTCACCAAGAGTGGGACCAGCCAAGGCACGATGATCAGCGAGCGCCCAACTGTCCTCCCGGGGAAGCGGAGATTGAAAAGCAGGGCCAGCCCGAACCCGATTATGAACTGGCCGAGGAGCGACCCCGCGGTGAACTCAAAGGTGTGGATGATGGCCGTCTGGGTCGTGGGGTCAGTGAAGATGAAATGGTAATTGGCAAGACCGGCAAATGGGGCGGTCAAACTGCCTATGTTCTCGGGAGACCGGTTCTGGAAGCTCAGCAACACGTTGTAAATGATGGGCAAGGCAAACGCGAATAGCACATACAGGATGGCGGGGACGAGGAACAACCAAGCCGCGATCCGCCTGCGTGTCCAGACCGTGAGCTGTTGACCGCCCTTCGTCCCCGCTGCGGCGGGCGCCAGTTCGTCGGGTTGGCGCGTAATTACCGGGTTCGGGGCGGCGGTTGCGTCTGTACTCATACTGGCCAAGCCAAATTGGGCCCTCCATGGCGGGCGCCGATAGGCCGCCTCCCCTCTCTCCTAGCTATCTAGCGCCGGCAGACGGTGCTTGCAAGGCACCCCCGGCCGGAGGTACACGGGCCGTGCATGTTTTGGCCGTCAAACGGGCTCTGTCGTTTGCGCTTCGCTCTGACCTGGGTGAACTGGTACCCATACCCGCATCGAGTCCCGGGGCCGGTTACCGCGGGCGAAGTACGGTACGAATGTAAGGGCCAACGGGTCCGCTCTCCACTGGTTCGTGCCGTCCTCGTTGTACAGCTGGCCCGCCGCCGAGCTATCGGCACCTTTCCCCGAAGCGACGACGGCTACCTTCGCATAGCCCTGGAGGTCTCCAGGCACGGCGTCCGTCGGTTCGAGCGAGCGGCCCGCGTCCACGACAACATCCTCGACGGCTACACCTCCGTCCAGGTCGTCCGCCTCGACGCAGTAAACCAGCGGGCCTCGTTGGACTGCGACGCTGTCGCGGACGGCGTCGACTCTCCAATGCGGCCTCAGTACGCGGACCGGGACGAAGGACGATACTTGGAGGTGATCGCCAGTGCCCCAGCGCCTACCAACCCGGATATACGAGCTTTCCCACGACGCTTCGAGGGGTACCCCATTCAGGGTCACCCTCGTCCCCTCCTTGCGGGCCCACTCGGGGGAGCGCAGCGATAAGTCCCAACGCTCACTCGAACTGCACCGTACCACCTCTATGTCTATCGTCCCCTCCCACGGGTGACCGGTTCGCACGGCGAGGTCCACGCTGCCACCTGGGACCTCTGTGGATACAGTCCCGGTGAAGGGCATGTGCACCTGCAACCCCGAGACGTCCCTGGTCAACAAGTACGCTTGGATGCTCGCCATCAGCCGCGCCAAGTTGGGCGGGCAGCAAGGACACCTGTACCACGCTAGGCGGTGACGGGGGGCGTCCTCGTCCGCGCCGTCGTGATCGGTCCTCAGGTGCAGCGTGTTCGAGTAGAAGAACTCTGTACCCTCCCGCGATACGGAACCGGCGATGGTGTTCCACAACACGCGCTCCATCTCTTCGGCATAACGCGCCCGGCCTGTGGCCAGCAGGAGGCGCCAGTTCCATTGAAAACTGGCAATGGCAGCGCACGTCTCGCCATAGGCGCGGTCGCTCGGCAGTTCGTAGGCATCCCCGATGGACTCGTCACGATGACGGGAACCGTGCGCGCCGGTCACGTAGGTCTTCGTAGCGAACAGGTCTTCCCAGATTGCCTCTGAAGCGGCCAGCAGCTCAGTATCAGCAGTTTCCACCGCCACGTCGACCACGCCTGCCTGCAAGTAGAGCTCGCGCACGGCGTGGCCTGTTGCATAGGAACGGTTGCGCACGGGCATGTGGTGCAAGAAGTACGACAGGGGGAAACGGGGGTCCCCCAGCAGGCCGGAAGCCGGCAGTGCGACGTCGGGTCTTCCCCGAAGCTCTACATAGCGCTTGGCCAGTGCCAGCAGGCGTCCGTCGCCAGTCAGGCGGTAAAACTCCACCAAGGCGGTCTCGATCTCTGGGTGGCCGCACACGCCCACGAGACGGCCATCCCCATCCTCCAAGGAGAACGTCGTCAGCAGGTGGCCGGCGAGCCTTTCGGCCACGCCCGCCAAGCTTGTGTCGCTGCCTGTCCGGTGCGCCGCCGTCGCCGCTTGGAGCAGGTGGCCGACGCAGTAAAGTTCATGCCCCCAGCGCAAATCTTTCCATATGAGTTCTGGGTGTTGGCCCTGGAACCAGGAATTGACGTAACCGTCTGGGCGCTGGGCGCGCGCTACGGCGGACGCGGCCTCTTCGACGAACCCTGTCACCCCCGCCGAGAGCCCTCGCACGCTATCCCAGGCGGCGGCCTCCATGGTCTTGTAAATGTCTGAGTCCGAAAACACCAGCCCTTGATGAGCGACTTCGCCCCCTCGCCCCAGCGCCACATTTTCGAGGTTCCGGACCGTGCCCGACGCGACAACTTGCTCAATGCAATGAACGAGTGTCCTGTGGCTGTTGCGCTGCTGCCAGTCGCCTAGTTCGTGCCCCTGTGTGAGGACCACCTCCCCCACGCCCAAAGGCTGCAGGCTCGCTATTGCTGTGCCGGTGGGCTTGACAGGGCCACCCCCGACAGCTCCGGCCGAAACCTTGGTTAGCGTGTTAGACACCGCGTTGCTTCCTCGCTCCATACCTCTGCTCCCTGCTTAAACAAGCAAACCGAGGCCTGCCTCCACGTCAGTGCGGCCCCGGCCCTTCCTTCCCTTCGGTCCTTCCTTTCGCGGGGAAACGATACCCCCTGCCCCACTGCCGGTTCAAGGCAAGGCGCCGACCTATGCCCGCTTACTCGGTGGATTATCGTGGGCCGTAGACTGGGGAAGCGCCTCCTCCTCTTGCCCCGGCTAGCCCCGGCCCTGGCGGGGAGTTGCCCCGTTCCATGCGTATGCTTGGCCCCGTGGACGCGGCCCGACAGCCAACGCTCACAGAGGTGGCCCGACTGGCGGGTGTTTCTCTCACTACCGCGTCAAAGGCGATCAACGGACGGGCGCGGATTTCTGAAACCACGAGAAAACGCGTGCTCCGCGCCGCCCGCGAGCTCTCCTATACCCCCAACCTGGTCGCGAAGAGCTTAGCGAGCGGGCACAGCAGCATCATCGGTGTCGTCCTGAGGGACCCCATGGTCGACCGCATAGCCATGCCCATGGTCGTTGGAGCGCAGTCCGTGCTCGAACAGCGGGAGTTTTCGGCGATCATCGCTGATGCGAGAGGTGTGGACGACCGCCTCGCCGAAGTTGCCGTAATGCTCCGTCAACGCAATGTCGACGGGCTACTCATCGTTGGCGACAACCAGGGGACGATTCCGTCAATAACCGGGTCAGCGAAGATCCCGTGCGTCTATGTCCACGGCGCCACGAGCAATTCACGAGATGTCGTCCACCTTGTCGATGATTTTGCTGGTGCCGTTACCGTCATCAACCACTTGGTGGACATTGGCCGTGCCCGGGTTGCGCACATCACCGGTCCCGAGCACTCGCCCGCGGTCCAGCAGCGGGCCCTCGGCGTGACCCACGCCCTCGACGAGCACGGCCTCCGCCTTGCCGGCCGTGTCAGGTACGGCCTATGGTCCCAACGCTGGGCGCGTCAAGCGACGTGCGAGGTCCTGGCGAAGGTGCCAAACGTCGATGCCATCGCCTGTGGATCTGACCAGATCGCAGCGGCGGCGCTCGAGGTGGTAATCGCTTCGGGGCGAAAGGTCCCGGGCGATGTGGCGATCACCGGCTACGACAATTGGGCCGTATTTGCACAGGAGACCGACCCCTCCCTGACGACGCTGGACATGGACCTCGAGCATTTGGGCGCAGCGGCCGTGAGCGACCTCTTCGCCATGATCGGCGGGAACCGAGTTGGCGGCGGCACTCGGCACCACGAAGGAACCTTGGTCGTCAGGGGCTCGACCGACCCCCGCCTCTCCTAGCCCGAATTAACCAGCCAGGATCGCCGAAAAATGGTCAGCCGCTCCTCGATATCTGCCTGGCCTCGGCCGCGTCGTAGTCGTGCTCGGCCGACTGGCCGTCGTTGTGGGTACGACGGTGTACATGGAGTTGTCTGCCCCGCTCGTGGCTGACGTCCCGTTTAGGCTCGTCACGGTGACGTCGACGACCTTGGCCGCCGCCGGCGCGGGCGGGGACACGGCGCTGATCTGGTCGGCCGAGATGACCTTGAAGTGGGGGGAGGCGAGCGTCCCGAAGTCCACCCCGGTCGCCTGTTGCAGGTAACTGCCCGCGATAGTCACGACGGTGCCGCCGCTGCTTGCCCCGAAGCAGGCTGGAGGGTGGCGACGGCCGGTGGGGCATCGGTGAACGCCTAGAACTTCTTGGAGTTGAAGACTGTGGATCTTGTGACAAAGTTTTGGTTTTATGCCGCTGTTCCTAACCGGGCGTTGGCGATGTAGTCGTCTGTGATGCGGGAGATTGTGGCGAGGGCGCGCCGCAGTTCGAGGGGGCCGGGATTTGGTTGGATGCTAATAAGGGCCGGAGCAGGCGGGCCTGAAGCTTGGTGTAGAAGACAGCCACCCGCTGGCCGTCAGGGGTCAATGTGTAAGTGTTAGCCCTGCTTGGCGTTCGATAAGGCCGTGGAGCCGCAGGCGGCGCAGGTCGTAGCTCATCTGGGCGTAGCTGTAGTCCTTACCGAGGAGCCCGGCCACCTGCCCGCGAAGGCTCTTGTTGGTAAAGCCGGTGACGGCGTGGACGACCAGGCAGAGCGAGCCGGCCAGGGCCATGGCGCGTTGGTCCCCGAAGCGGAAGGCCCCGGTTCGTTGGCCCTCCCTCATGTTGGGCTGGTGGATGCGCTCAAAGAGCGCAGAGCCGAATGGCACAGCCCTGGCCGGCACGTTCATGGCTCCCGATGCCGGCGAGGAAAAGGACGGTGGCCAGGTAGACGGTGGTGCGGACGTAGTCGTCGGCGTTGGACCCCGCTTTCTCCCCGGCCGCGTAGTCGACGGTGGCTTGCGCATTTAGCTTGGCCGCCTTCGCCTTTTGGGGCTGGTGGTACTCAGGCATGTAGGTCGGCCCCGGCGGGGCGGCTGGGTTGGTTTCGGGGCCGGTGGCCAGCCACGCTCTAAATGCGGCGTCGAGGTTCGGGGTGAACCGGTTCTGGGCGATGGCCATGGCCGAGCGGTCCCCCCCGACATAGGCCGTGAACCAGTCGTTGAACGTCGTGGCGTCAAAGTTGAGGGCGTTAACGGCGTCGAGGCTGGCCGCGTTGGCCTCGGCCCGGTCGGCGCTAGCCGTGGCCAGGAGGAGCGAAGACTCCGTCGACCACTTGGCGGCGGCGTAGCCCGACCAGGCCGCCAGTACCGCGACGAAGGCCAGCATGGCTGCCTCGAACGTGGAGATCGTCCGGTTTAGCCGCTTCTCATGCTGTTCGTCGCCTTCGTCGTCTTCTTTTACCCCGTCACCCGCTTCGCTGGGGAGCTCCTTGTGCGCGTCGCTGATAACGTCACTATACACTAGTTGCAATAAGCAAGGATATGAGGTCAAGGCGATGCCTGAGCACGTAGTCGACGACAAGACGGTGGACGCGGTACTGACGGCGAGCCGGGCCCTGGTGGCGGTGGCCACCAGGTCGCTGGGGGCGGCGGCGGAGGACACCACCATCGCCCAGTACCGAGCGTTGGTGGTGGTGGCGTCCCGGGGCCCGCAACGGATGGTGGACCTGGCCGGGTTGCTCGATGTGACGCCGTCGACGGCGGGGCGGATGTGCGACCGGCTGGCCCGCAAGGGCCTCGTCCGCCGGCACCGGGCCCGGGCCGACCGCCGGGTGGTGCAGGTCTCCATCACCCCGGCGGGCCGAGAGGTGGTGGACCAGGCGACCGCCCGCCGGCGGGTGTTATTGGCCGCCATCTTGGGCAAGCTCCCGGGCGAGCAGCAGTGGGCGGTGGCCGTCGCCCTGGAGGCGTTCGCCGCCGCCGCCGGAGAGGTACCCGACAGCGAGTGGCCGGAGGGCCCGGCGGGCGGTGAGCCGGCGGCAGCGACGGCGACGAAGCCAAAACTGGTCCGTGCCAGCAGCCCGCAGGGACGTCCGTGACCGCCCAGGCGGTGGCGGTCGCCCGGCCGGAGGCACGGCCGTGGGCCGGCAGGGCGAGCGGCTGGCTGCGGGGCTCGAGAGGCGGGCTGTTCGGGGTGGCCCTGGTGGTAGGCGCCGGGTCGGGGCTGGGCGCCGTCGGGTTCCGCTACCTGGTCTACTTTTTTACCTGGGCCGCCACCGGCCACGTCCAGTTCGGCCAGCAGGGCCGGGTCCCCAGCGCCCATTTTCCCTGGCTGGGCCTGGGTTTCTTCGTGATCATCCCGGTCATCGGCGGGCTCGTCTACGGCCCGCTCATCTACCGGTTCGCCCGCGAGGCCCGCGGCCACGGCGTGCCCGAGGTGATGGTGGCGGTGGCCGAGAACGGCGGGCGCATCCGCCCTCAAGTAGCTGTGGTCAAGGCCACGGCCTCGGCCCTGTGCATCGGCGCCGGCGGCTCGGTCGGCCGGGAGGGCCCGATCGTGCAGATCGGCTCGGCGCTGGCCTCCAGCCTGGGCCAACTGGTCCGGGTGCCCGAGAGCCGGCTGCGGGTCCTGGTCGCCTGCGGCGCCGCTGGCGGCATTGCGGCCACCTTCAACGCTCCCATCACGGGCGTGTTCTTCGGGGTCCAGGTCATCCTGCGGGAGTTCTCCATCGAGGCCATCTTCACCGTCATGCTCTCGGCCATGGTGGCCGACGTGGTCAGCCAGCAGTTCCTGGGCGCCGCCCCCTTCCTGTCCGGCTTCCCTTCGGGGATCGCCCTGGGCCACACCCGCAACTACCTGCTCATCGCCCTGCTGGCGGTGGTCGCCGCCCTGCTCGGGCTGGCGTTCAAGAACGTGCTGTACAAGACCGAGGACGTCTGCGACCGGCTCTGGCGTCACCGTCCCGAATGGCCCGGCCGGCCGTGGGCGGGGTCGCCCTCGGCCTGCTGTTGTTGGCGGTGCCGCAGCTGTACGGCGTCGGCTACCCGGTCATGTACAAGGCCGTGGCCGGCAGCTACGCCCTGTGGTTCCTGGTCGTGCTGGTATTCACCAAGATGGTCGCCACCAGCCTGACCATCGGCATCGGCGGGTCCGGCGGCGTGTTCGCCCCCTCCCTGTTCATCGGCGCCACCTCCGGTATGGCCTTCGGCGAAGTGGTCGACTGCCTGCTCGGCCCCGGCGCCGGGCAGCCCGCCCTGTACGCGGTCGTGGCCATGGGGGCGGTGTTCAGCTCCGCCGCCCGCGCCCCGCTGACGTCACTGGCCAGCGTGGTCGAGATGACCGGCGACTACACCCTCACCCTGCCGGTGATGCTGGCTGTGGCCATCGCCACCGTCGTCTCCCGGGCCCTCAGCTACGGCACCATCTACACCACCAAGCTCCTCCGCCGGGGTATTGACATCGACCACCCCCCGTCCGCCGACCCCTTCGAGGAGCTCACAGCCGCCGACGCCATGCGCCCTTTCCAGTCGCCGCTCACGGCTGATCCACCTGGGCCGCATGGCGCCCCGGACGAGGACGGGGCGGTGCTACCCGGGCCGGTCACCCACCAGGGTGCCCCTCAGGTCCTGTTCGCCAATGAGCCCCTGGCCCAGGCGGTGCGCCAGCTGGTGCTCTACGGCCGCGACGGGCTGCCGGTGATGTCCATTGACGGGCAACAACTGGAGGGCTGGGTCACCAGCGCCAACGTGCTGCAGGCCATCGCCCGCCAGATGGCGACCGCCCTGGCCGCCGCCACGCCCCCGGCGCACCTGGCCGCTGGATGGGCCCTAGCCGACCAAGGGCCCGCTCCCGACCATGTGCCTGTCCCACTACACGGCTACCAGGTCGTGGAGGTCACCATCGGCCCCGGCTCGCCCGCCGTCGGCCACACCCTTGGCGAGACCCCCTGGCCGCCCGGCTGGGTCCCGGTCTCGGTCCTGGACGACCACACGCTGCGCGACCCCGACCCGGGCGTCACCCTCAACCCCGGCGACCGCGTCAACCTGCTTGGCCTGGCGACGGCGGGCCCCGGCCCCCGAGTCCCACCCGACGGGCCCGGAACCCAGCCCGGCCTGTCCCAAGAGGCACCAGGGCCCCCGACCAGCGAACGACAGTGACGCCCCGCGCCGGTCAGCGAGCCCGTTAGCTCCGGCCCCGCAAGGGCAAGCGAATGGCGGGGGTGACAACCCGGCACCCGACGTCATCGACGACGTCGTCGCATTGGGAGGCGTTCACCAGGGTTACAGACCGGGCCGCGCTCAGGTCGGGCGTCCCCGCCCCAGGTGTACCGTGGGCATCGGAGAGCCGGGAAGCCTGGTCGGCGTAGTGCTTGCTCGCACGAAGGAGCCGACATGCGCCCTCGCGGTGCCCACTTTGTACTTACCGAGGTCGGGCCGCCTCTCATCGCTGGGCCCGCCCCCCTGCGGGCGGAAGACCCTTCAAACCCATAGCGCGTCCGATGCCGGTGACCATAGGCTACCACCAGGCGACGCGGGCTACTTGTCGGAGGCGAGCGCTTGACACCGCGCTCCGCACGCTGGTACCAGCGCTTGCTGCGCTGGCTTCCACCTGCGCGTGCAGGACAGCTACCTCGATGAGCCCTTGATGGCCTGGGCATACTTCTTGTGGACCGCAGACGGCTTAACGCCGGCCCAGGCGGCGATCCGCGCCCAACTGTGGCCAGCCTCTCATAGCCGGCGGACCTGGTAGCTCTCGCAGAAGTCGGCCAGTTCCCTCAGTGCCCGTACGCCGACAAAGGCCCAGTTCAGGATCAGGGTCCAGGCACAGGGAACCGTAGGCGTGGTGCCGGGCGATCTCCAAGGGTTCTTCGTCCATCAACCGAGGTTGATAGCGCACGGGGTGACGAGCGACCGGACCCTTCGGGCATTTTGTGCCGCTGGCCAGCGACGGTCCTGCCGTGGCCCGCTGCTGTGGTGCTTGGCCGGGACCGCCAGAACCATCCAGCAAACTCTTCGCAGAGCCGCGTCTGGTGGCCGGCGCGCCCGCAGCGATCAACCACGTGAGAACGACAGCCTGAGTTGGACCCGCCGCGGCGCCTTGAAGTGGCCCCATGCAGCCACACTGGGTGAGCACGAGCCGGAGTCCGCCCCGTCGGGGGCGTCCGATAACCCGTCGTACTGACGGCCGTCGGGATGATGTGACGTCAGATGAACCAGCCGCAGATCGGACAATCGGGCGCGTATGAGCGGTGCCGTGAGCTGGTGGGCATGCTGGACAGATGCAGCTCAGCCCTTCGTACCCGGTCCGGACGCGCCGCTTTCGCCTGCGACCGCTGGGCCTAGCCGACGCCGACGCCGTTGCCGCCGACCGCTCGCGCCCCAAGGTGTGCCTGTATGTGCCGTTCGAGCCCATGGACCGGGAGGCCATCCCGCGCCACATCACGGTGAGGTGGGCGAGGCAACGGATCACAGCCGAGGGCAAAGCGCTGTTCCTCGGCGCCGAACTGGCGTCGGTGGGCGAGGTCATCGGCGACGTGACGCTGTGGTTCCAGAGTGCCGAGCGCCGTCCAGGCGAAGTCGGCTGGGTGTTCAACCGGGACCACTCGAGAAAGGGCTACGCCACCGAGGCCGTGCAACGCCGTCCTGCTAGCGCCAAATCTCGTACCGGTCCTGGTATCAGAGGCGACCTCGTTGGCCCTGGCGCGGTGCCCGGCAATCTCCCACCTCGGTCTGAGCAAACTCCAAGGTTGGCGTGGTCGGGTTGTCTCGCGATACACACCAAGAAAGGGCAAACAATATGAAACTTAGGAGACCGCTCACTACCCTCGGCTTGGCAGGCGGCGCCTTCGGCCTCAGCCTGGGCATCGGCTTCGCCGTGGCGAGCGCGGCAACGACCGACCACCCGACAACCACTGTCCCCTCCTCCAGCGGCTCGACGAGCACTACAGCGCACCCGTGCCCGAACATGGGGGGTTCGTCCGGCTCCTCCAGCTCCAGCGGCGGCACTACCGGTTGAAGCTCTCCCGATAAGTGCTACCCGGGCCCTGCCATCGCCGGGATGGGATGGTGAGCTCCCCGGCCAGCGCGGCTATCTGGGTGCGGCCGGTCCAGTTGGTTGCGACCCGGTGCTGAAACCAGGCCCGAGGCGGGCCCAGAACGCCGGCTTGCACTCAGAACCCCGGCCAGCACCCAGAACGCCCGGCCAGCACCCACCACGCTGGCCCGGCGAGGCCACCCCCCAGGGACCGAAGTCAGGTCCAGCAGCCGACAGGCTTAGTCAACCAAACACGAGGGACGTAACACCGACATGAAAAATGAACGGCAAATCACGCGACGACAGGCGATCCGGCTAGCTGGCGCAGCAGGTGTCGCCTTTGTGACGTGGCCGGAATGGTTGGCGAGCGCCGCGGCCGCGGAGACCTCGCACGCGGCCACGAGCCAGGCAAAGCTGACACCGGAGCTTACCGAGGGGCCCTACTGGGTCAACACGATGCTGCGACGTTCAGATGTCCGTGCGAACACCCCCACAGCCAGGACCGCGCCGGGGGCCGCACAGAAGGGTGCAGGGCTTGAGCTCACGATCAACGTGCTCGACGCCAGCAACGGCTCCAAGGCGCTGAACGGCGTCGCGGTCGACATTTGGCATGCCAACGCGCACGGCCTCTACTCCGACGAGACGTCTCAGCAGGCGGGTGGAGGGACGAGCGGCGGAGATACCAGCGGGGAAGATTTCCTGCGCGGCTACCAAGTCACAGGCAAAGACGCCGGTGTAAACCGAAAACCGGTTGCCGGCCAAGTGAGCTTCAAAACGATCTGGCCGGGGTGGTACGCCGGTCGAGCAGTACATATCCACGTCCGTGCCCGGGAGCTTTCAAGCACCGGGGCCACGATCGCCGGGTACACAACCCAGATCTTCTTCTCCGACGCCGATAACAACAAGGTGCTGACGGGTGCCGCCCCGTACAATACCCGCTCGCCAGCCAAGAACCCAACGACAGACGAGAATGACACCGTCCTTCAGGCACCTGACGATGCAACGAACATCGTGCCCGTCATTGGGACCGTCAGGGATGGGTTCGCGGCTACTTTCAACATACTGCTCGACGTTTCAGAGACGACCACCAGAGGAAGTTTAAGCAGGCCCTCCGGCGGGGGCCCGGCGCTCCAGGTGGCGGCCCAACGCCGTAACGCTTCTGCACTCAGCCGCCGTCAGGTTGCCAGTTGGAGGTGCTCGCCACGGCTCGCCACTCGCTGCATTGGCGACGCAGTACCGGTCCGAGGGCCAGTCGTCCCTGGGACACCGACATCGCGGCCGCCACCAGGCCCGAACCGCCCAGTCCCGGGGTTCTCACTGTCGCCGCGGCCAAGAGGGCGTCCGACACCGCCACTGTGGTCGTGGTGGGAGCGGATGGCACGCCTCTCGAGCCGGATCGCCGCGTCACTGTTGGATTAACTCGGCTCTTCGAGCGCCGCGCGGCGCACCAGCGAGGAGCCGGCTCTTCATTCCGGCGACATGCCACGTTCGCGCTGTGTTCACGACAAATTGGGCTCCGGCGATAATCGAATACGGAAAGACGGCTCGGGAAGCATCTAGCGCTGGCCTGTCAGTTTTGAGCGCTCGCCCAGTCGTCCGGGCGACAAAGTGGGCGGCCTCGCGAACGGGCGCTTCGACGTTGGGCAGTTCTATCGATACCTCGTCGTGCGCCGCGGCTAATAGCGCACGTTTGCGCTCGCGCAGGCGTTCGACGTCTGGGCCCTCGGCGTGGAAAATTGGGGCGCCGCGCAAAGCGCGAGTGCCCATCGGGAGCCACGGCGGTTCATGCCGCAGAGTCAACTCGCTCAGCCATTGGGGCGCCCGGGCCCTTCCGTACACTGTCCTCGCTCGCCTTTACCCGTACGCCCGCGCCTGGAGCCGGAAAAGCTCGGCGTAGAGGCCGTTGTTGGCAATGAGCTCTCGATGGGACCCAATCTCGCCCAATGCTCCACCATCGAGTACGGCGATCGTATCTGCCATCAGCCACTGACCACCGGAGAGTTCCGCCCCAGACATGATCGCTAACATCCCAGGCGCCGCAAAGCCTATTTATCGCCGGAGTGCTGTCCGGGCGCGAGCCGCCATGTGAACATCGCTTGCCCGCCGCCGTTCGTCGACCCGCCGGCCGAGGCATAAGTGGCCATGGCTGCGCGGTTGCCGTTATCCGTCAATACCCACACTTCCGTGCAGCCTCGGGACGAGGCGTGACCGACGAAGGCGGAGACCAGAGCCTTGCCCCAACCCTGTCCGCGGTGGGCTTCGGCGACGTCGAGGGCGTAAAGCAACATTGTTTTCTCACCGTCCGGATGAACGAGTTCGTGGCCGTAGACCCAGCCGGCAACGTCATCGCCGTGTTCGACGATCAGGAGTGCCGTCTCAGGCCGCCCGAGGAAGGCTGTCGGGTCGATGTCGCCCTCAACGCCGAACTTGCCACACGCGCGTTCGGCAAGCAGCTCATCGCCGTGCAATAGTCGCCGAATATGCGATGACCCCACGCGCTCAGTATGTCCCCCGCTGGCTCCCCGCGGGCCATCCGTCGTAATTGAAAAAAAGTGACCGACACAACGAGGAGGAGAAGTGACCGTTTTGCCACTGATAGCGAGCCTGCAGGAGACGGCCAGCGAGGAGACCTGTTGGGGCAGCGTCACCTGGCTCATCAGCGGGAAAGCCACGAAAGGCGCTGAACAGACGTTTGGGGTGGTTACCATCGCACCTGGATGCGACAACCCCCTTCACCTGCACTCAAACTGCGAAGAGACCTCTATGTGCTCTCGGGTACCTGTGAGCACACGGTCGGTGATGCGACAGTGGGCCTGGGACCGGCGCAGGCGATCTGCATCCCACGAGGCACGCCACACTGTGCGCGTACGACGAGTGCCGAGCCTTTAGTCCTGGTGGTGTCCTTCTCGTCGCCTGACCGCCAGGTCGTCAACCTCGGAGAGGAGAAAATGCCTTGAACGGGCGAAAACGTACTCGTCTGGTCAGACGGGCTTAGCCGATCACGGTGGTCCCGAAACCCACACAGACAGTGGCGACCTTCTCCTGAGCCCCGCTGGGTTGCAGCTTCCAGGTAACCGAACAGTAGGTGCCGGCCGGGACGGATCCTCCAGCTGCCCAGGTGTTGCCGGTCCCACCGCCGGGACCGACGTAGCTGTACCGGGTGCATTCGACCCGTGCGCCGTTACGGCGGAGGCAGGATCGTATCGTTCGACCCGTCGAAATGACGGTTGCATTGGTCGAAACGGTGCCTGACCCCAGACTGATACACGTCCGGACGTTGCCAGCCGATGAGCCATACCCGCACTGGTTGGTGGCCGCCGCTGCCGCCGCTCCATATGGCAGGGCCGTTGACATCACGCTGCCACCCAAGGTCGACAGCAATGCAACGGGCATCGCGGCCCATCGCCGCATGGTTCGACCCCCAGTTACTGAAGCAGCACTCATACCTTTTCCTCTCTCGGTCGCCCGTCGCCGGCGGGCAGATACGACCCTGCGGGGAGTTATACCCATGTCCGGCGCAACCTCGGCTTAGCTGTGGGTCGTCGGCACCAGGAGCCTCCTGGTGGGGCGAGCAACGCTTTTCGTGGTGCCACCCAGTCGAGAAAGGCGATGAGGCCTTAGGGGTTCGCTCGGGGTTGCGCGTTGGCGGCTTCGGAGCCAGAGCACAACACTTGTCTATGGCCTCACAAGCGGCTATGGAGGAGCACCCTTCCGGCTGCAAGCTGCCGCCGGGTTATGCCGGCCTTCTCGACCGGTTCATCGAGGTCGTGGCGGGCGACTCACGGGTTCGAGCCGCTTGGGCCCACGGGTCAGTCGCACGCGGCGACGCGGACGAGATGTCAGACCTCGACGTCATCATCGCCGTGGCCGACGATGACGTCCCTGGGTTCGCTGCGGGTTGGCGGGACCGTCTCAAGCAGATCACCCCCACCGTGATGGCGCAGCCCTCGTTCGGTAGGACCGGTAGTTGGCTCGCTATCACCCCAACTTGCCAGCGCTTGGACCTGTGGGTGGAACCGACCTCACAGGTTGCTTCGTCCCGGGCCGCGACCGGCACGTCCTGTTCGACCACGACGGCCTGGATACCCTCGTACCAGCTCCGCCGGCGCCAACGGCACCGTCGCCCGACAAGTTACGGGACCTCGCCCGACGGTTCAGCGCCGCGGCGTCAGTCGGCCGAGTCGCGGACGAACTCCTCATGCTCCAGGTTATCTGGGTGCTTCGCTGGATCCTCTACGACGCCTACGTGGAGTCGAACCGTCCACTGCCACGGACCGGGCTGAAGCATCTGACCGCCAAGCTCAGCGATGCCCAACGCGCGACCTTCGTCGGGCTGCCTACATCCGGGGACCCGGCACCGGTTATCGCCGCGCTCGAGGAAGCGCTCGGCCAGCCAACCTGGCGGCGGAGCACTGCCAGCTGGTACCGCAGGACGAGCACCTCAGCGTCCTTTGCAAGGGCCCGGCGGTGATCCGGACCACCTCGTCGAGATCGACCGGCGGCGAGTGCTTGTCGCGGAGCATGTGCATGAGCACCGTCACGTCAGGCACGTACCGTTCAAGCAGCGCCCGCACGGCGTTGGTCCCGTGCGCTAGAGGCCGTATTTGCTTAAGCAGGTGGTCATACCTCAGCGACAACTCGCGAGCCGTCTGTGGGTACGCATCGCGGTCGCCGATCACCGGCAGTCACAGCAGGCCAACTGCTGAGGATAATCGGCGACTTGCCCCAATACCCTCGCTCGACGGAAGCGCGTCCCGACAAGTCAGGCGACGAGCGGTGCCCGAGCGGCGAGGGGAAAGTACTCATGATTCACGGTCACCGACTGCCCCTCACCATACGTCTCCTTCACCACACGCTCGCTGTCACCGGGCTTGCGCCCCGTGTGGCGCCAACGTGACGAACTCCGGCGCCTGCGGAAGCGACGGTCCGTACGCCGTCGGCGTCGATCCGGCTCCACCGTCGGCAAACGCCACGGAATAGACCTGCTGGTCATATCGGCTGCCGAAATAGACGGTCCGGCTGGCGTCGATGGCAATTCCCGACAGCTCGTTGATATCCTGAGCGACGACGAAGGAGTCGGTGCCGCTCGACAGCGGCACGAATACGAGCGCGCGCGTGCCGCTGCTACCAACGAACAGGCCGCCAGCCGCCAGCAACAGGTGGACGGGACCCGCGATCTGGGCCGAGCCGGCGCCGCCGCCGAACTGCCATTTCAGCTCACCGTCGGCGTCGTAGCTCTTGACTTCACCCGCCGCCTCGTCGGCGACGTACAGCAGCGTGCCGTCGTGCGCGAGCCCGCGGACGGAATTCTGCTGATCGCGGTCGAATATGCATTCGAGGCCCTGTGGAGCCAGCACGAACTGACTCTGGTTGCACTCGACCAGGGGCTTCGCCGCCGAGGCGACAAATGTCCCCGGGCAGAACCGGACGCCCGGGTACGCCGCCTGAAGGTACGGAGCAACCGACGGAGTGGGAAGCGGCGGCGGGCCCACCGCGAGCGGCCCGACCACGACGTTCGTGTCCTGGTTGGACACGAACCACTGCGGCGCACTCGGGTCAAACGCGATGTCGAAGGGATGGCTGATGCTCATTAGCCGGGCTGCGGACTCGACCATGTCGACGAAGGCATGCAGGCCGTCCGGACCTCTCGTCGCCTGGAACCGCAGGATCTGGCTCGTCCCGCTCGAGCCGCTCACGACCCACAGCAGACCGTCGGGCCCGAACGCCACGGCACGCAGCTCCTTGAGCTGGGCGGGAGGGGTGACGGGCCCGAGCACGCTCTGGGCGACGAAGCCGCCGGCGGCGATGATGTCGAGGTTGGCGCTGGTCTTCTCGTCCACCGCGCCCCTATCGGATCCATCCGTCTGGCCGTGGTAGCTCACGTACAGCGCCTGGGAGCCCAAGCCGGATATCATTCCTGGCAATCTATCGTCCGGCCCCTCGGCGGGGACGAGTTAAGAGTAACTGACGATGGCAAGAGTTCGTCCCCGTCCGCCAGGTCCCCGCTGCCCGGCGGCTCACTTAGCAGTGGGCGCGCTGGCATTGCTGCAACGCCCTTGCCGGCCCGCAACCAAGCTGCTGTCCCCCGTCCCCAGACCAGGGCCAGACCGATGCGCCAGCCGGCGGGCGCTGGCCGCCCAAGGCGTAAGCGCGCGGCTGCTCGTAGCGCTCGACGTCAGCACTGTCTCCGGTCTGGTGGCCCGCAGTCACTTTTGGGCCGGGCGGCCCTGGCGAGCGCCCGTTCCTCCGAACGCGGGTGCAATCTGAGCTCAAGACGCTCCTCGATCGGCTCGACCAGTTCGGCGGGCGCAAGATCGGCTTCCAATTGCTGTTGGGCGAACGGCCTGAGCATAGTGGCGGGACGGCGGTGGCATGCAAGGGCCGCCCGAGGGGGCAGGACGTCGGCCAGCAGTTGGCCGACAGCCCGTACGAGGCCAGGCCGGCGAAGTTGGCCTCCAGGTACTGGAGCTCGGGCGTCGTGCGCTGCGGCAGCGCGCCGGCCACAGGGCTGAAGGTCCTCGTCTCACCTGGAGTGCAAGAGCAGTGCCACCACCGTGGGCTGGCCCGGCGCAGGGCCCCGAACAGGCTACACACCACGGCCAGAGCTCCACGCTCGAGGGTAAAGACCTCGTCCACCACGGTCGGGGCAGCGTCACCGGGCTGAAAGCACGACACGGTGACCTTCATGCCGCCGTCGCCGTCGTGACGCCAAGCTCGGCCAGGGCCAATTGAGCGCACGGACGTCGAAATCCTCGGTCAATAGCCACGGTCGCAAGCGGGCGAGTTCCTCACGATGCTCAGCCACTTCGACGGTACCGTCGAAGAGGATCTTTCTCATCATCTCGGCCGCGCGGGCCACAGCAACGATGATGTGATAAAGCTGGCTCTGGTCCAAGCAGGCCCCGCCGCGGCACTCTGGCGGGCCGGCCTGACTGCCGGCGGTGCACCAGGCGTACGTGGGCCCAGGCCGCAGGTCAGTGACTTACTCGACTCTGGTGTCGTGGCGCCACAAGTCGTAGAAGTCGTGGTTGTAGACGAAGCGCTCGGTCGGGCGTAGCGCCAGGCCCGATCCGTGTACCAACCAGTAGCCGCCCCCGTTATGTCTTCCGACGACGGTCTACTATCTGCGCGTGTCAACTATCGATCGGTCGGAGATCGCGAGCCTCAGCGCACGGCTGTTGTCTTCGGCCAACGCCCTCAGCCGGGCCAGGGCTTCCGCGTCTCAAATTCTCTCTGCGGCCGACCAAATCGTTCGAACACTCCGGACGAACGGCAAGATAATTACCCTCGGAAATGGCGGTAGCGCTATGCCGGCTCAACATCTGGCTGCGGAATGCGTCGGCCGCTATTCAGTCCCACGAAATGGTCTACCAGCGGTCCCTCTATCAACCGATTCGGCTGCAATCACCGCTATAAGCAACCTTTTCCCGCGGCAAGTCGAAGCTTTGGGCGGTAGAGGCGATACCTTGGTTGCCTTCAGCACCGGCGGCACGTCACCGAACATCGCTCGTAGCATTGAGACAGCAAAGAAACGTGGAATGGCGACGATCCTGCTGACCGGGCCTAACCTACTCCAAGACACAGAATCAACCACAGACATTGTCATAGCGACTCCGGCCGAATCGACCGCGCTGATCCAGGAATGTCACGTCGCTGTCATCCACGTCCTAATGGAGCTGGTCGAGTTGAAGATGTTCGGCAGACAGATGCCATACGTTGCGCCTAAGGTCACGACCATCCGTGATCTCATTCCACTTCGGCAAGCCTGGCGTCAGCTCAATCAAACGGTCGTTTGGACGAACGGCTGTTTTGACCTGCTACACGCTGGCCACGTTAGGAGCCTTGCGGAGGCCAAGGACCATGGCGGCATCCTCGTCGTTGGCTTGAACAGCGATGAGAGTGTGCGACGATTAAAGGGCGACGGCCGCCCGATTTACGGACTCGCACACCGGCAGGAAATTCTCGCGAACCTTTCGACCGTCGACCACATTGTGACGCTGGACGAGGACGATCCGCGGACGGCGCTGGAGATCCTGAGGCCCGATATCCACTTCAAGGGCGGCGACTACCGCGATGCCTCTAGCCTTATCGAGAAGACGACTACAGATAGGATCGGGGCTCGAATCGTACTGGGAAAGCATTGGGATGAATGCGGGACCTCACGCACGATAGATGTCATCCTAGGGCGCCACAGTCCCCCGGTAGGATCTGCCCCAGACGAGTTCACTCACCCGCCTTGATGTGACCAAGTACGGCCGTCGTATCAAGGTTCGTGACCGCTTCAGTAGCGGCGCGCAATGCAAGATCGACCCCGTCGGTTATGTGCATCCCTGCCGAGCAGCCCAAGGCTACACAAGCAGCCACCGTGTCGCCTGCTCCGGTCACAGACCTTACAGCCTTGCCTTGAGATGGAGTGGCGTGGTGGTAGTTGCCGTCCGAGTCCACTTGAACGATACCCCGTTCCCCGTCCGTAACGATCACCACGGCTCCGCCCAAGACTGCGGAAATAGACCTCGCAGCTGCCACTGCTTCGTTATCGCTCGGAATCTCCCGTTGTAGCACTGCCTCGAGTTCCTGCCGATTCGCTTTAAATACGGCGCAGCCTGCAAAGTGGCGAATATGCCGTGACTTGCTATCGATAATTGTCGGTATGGCAAGTGAGCGCGCCCGCGCCACGAGCATCTTCGCCAGAGATGGCGTCACCACGCCCTTTCGGTAGTCAGAGACGACCAAGGCTGAAGCCTCAGCAAGTTCCCTGAAGCATTCCGAGAGAAGTGTCCGCTCAATTTGCGCTCCGATTGGTTCGGTCGACTCTGTGTCGATCCGAACGATCGGCCGCCCATCCACGTAGATACGAAGTTTTCTTGTTGTCGGTCGCGTTGGGTCGACCACGAAACTCGACCTCACGCCCCGGCTCTGGAGCGCGCTTCGCAGCTCGGCGGCATCGTTGTCATCGCCTACCACACCAAGGTGGACAGCTTGGCCCCCCAATGAACTAATGTTGGCTGCTATGTTTCCGGCGCCGCCAGGAAAGTTGGCCTCTGAGTACGTCGATATAACTACCAGGCCCTCGCTCTGATTATGGTATGACCGGCCAGATTTGATAGATTTGTCGATCATGGTGTCGCCCAAAACTACGATTCGCTGCTGACGGAACTCTGCCGGTACATAGAGCATAGGACAGGCACCCTCTATTGGCCGTAGGTCTCGCTCATCATGCTGACGAAGGCGCTTAGAACGGCCTCCCGTACTGTCGCGGAAGCCCCAGACCGATGGAACTCGGCTTTGGTTGTGCAAACACACCGATACGGGGTCTTCAAATAACCGTCGGGATAGGGGAAGAAGTCACCGAAGCGGTCCTCTTCGTTAGCGCGCTCCTCCCGCAGTAGAATGGTCACAGTAGGCGTGCCGCAATGAACGGCTAGGTGGGACGTGCCGGTGTCGGGGCCGATGTAGCACGCTGCTTTGCTGAAGATGTCTACCAGCTGGCCGAAAGGCACCTCGTCGACAAGCGTCCGGATGTGGCTAGCAATAGAATTCGAAGCACCCGAAGCATGAATGGCCCGCCAAACCGCACCAAGCTTGCTTCGCTCCGCCGGGCCGCCGATGAAGCAGGGCTCATAGCCGAGCTCGGCAACGCTCACAGCCAGAGTGGCCCATTCCGCAATCGGCCATTGCCGCTGGGGGTCCTTTGCCCCATAGTTTAGCAGTACGGTCCTGTCCCGGGGTCGCTCAACTGGTTGATGGTGGTATTGCAGCTGTATCCCGAGAGCCTTGGCGAAAACACGCTGGCGCTCAAGGACATGAGGGACTCGTCTCGGGTAGTCGCACCCCGTTGGCGGGAGCTGCTGGCTCTTCTCTAGATATGGGGGGCACGAGTCTACGATACGGGACATCTGGCGAAGGTAGTAGTCGAGAAGCCACGGGTACCATCGGAGGTGATAAAAGGGCAGCGTGCTCACGACCGAATGAGGAGCCCCAGACGCGTAGATCAGCGCATCGTCTCGCATCTCCAGCCGATGGTGCATGAAGCATATGGCTCGCTCGAATTGCTTCTCGCGAATGCGGTAATTAATCGCGACGCGGTATCTCAGGCTGTGCGTATAGCGTTTTTCGTCGATAAAGGAAGTGGGAATGCCGGCGTAGAGATTGTCCGAAAGGCAATGCCAACTCTCGTCTCCCAGAACTAGAAAAGGACCCTGGCCTGCGTAATAGGCTTGCAGCACCTGGACGAGGGGTCGGCTAACGATGGCGTCACCGAGCCGGTTCACAAGAACCACAAGCGTCCCCGAGCGTTGACCTCTGATGGGTATCGCGCGGATCGCGGTATCGAACAGGATGAATGCACACCACCTCCACGGGTGGCGGCGGGAAGATCTGCGATCTCGATTGATGAGATTGTGGACGGCGAACCTCAACGGAGTGACGATCTGATCCAGCATGAGGGTAGTGTACAGACCCGCAGGATCGGCGGCCCTTAGGCGCTCGGCGTAGGCGGGCTGTTCTCGCTGGCTCCGATTGTCGGGCCGGGCACGCTGCCGGCGCCGCCAGCGACCACCACCTGCCCGTCGGACCGCGCCAACCGGCTGCCAGCCAAATGCTCTCAACCCTGCCAGGAATGCGGGGCTACGCGACCCAGCCAGCGCCAAAGATCAACCACCGCGGCACCAGCAGCCGAGGCCCGGCCCACTCGTCGCGCTCATTGGAATCTGCAAAACCTGCCCTTGTAGACAAAGGCGTCGACGCCGTAGGTCTTGCAGTAGTAATACAGATCGCTCGTCCTGTTGATGAACCCACTTCCAGGATAGTTGAGGGAGGTGTTGCAAAGAACGCCGGTCTTCGTCCTCCGACGGAACTGGGTCAACAGGGCGTGGATCATTGGGTTCTGGTCCTCCCGGACCGTCTGAGCACGGCTCGTGTTGTCGACGTGGATGATAGCCCTCAGGTTTGGGTCCCGCACCGTTTGAAAAAAGAGCATGTAAGGAGAGGGCCCCTTCCACTCGAAGTGCCTTGCGACATCTTCCTCTAGACAAACGGGTGCGATCGGCCTGAAGTCTTCACGTTGCTTGATTTGGTTGAGGCGCGCTCTCATCTCATGCTTAAATGGCGGCGCTAGGAGGGATCGGTTGCCTAACGCCCTGGGACCGATCTCGCATCGACCGTTCGCCCAGGCCACTACATGGTCGTCAGCTAGGAAGTCGGCGACCTCGCCGAAATCCAAATCGCGGACCACCACGTCCGGCATATCGGGTTGATCGTCAACGAACTCCTGTCCGCGATAGACATCCCAGGACACCTTGGCCCTTCCAGTGAATTCGCGCATGGCGTCGATCGCCGTTCCTATCGCCGATCCCGTGTCATTGACACACGGCGGCACGAAGACGTCTTCAAAGATGCCGCTGGATTTCCAAGCCGAGTTCCAGTCGCAGTTCAAACCACAACCACCTGAGATGAGGAGCGGATATCCCTTGGTGAGGTTTTGCCGCGCGAAGCGTTCGAATCGATGGAATAACTCATCAGAGAAACGCTTCGCCAGGCGCGTAAAGGCCGGTGAGCGAACGCCGATGTTGTAGTAGCGCGAACCCCGAAGGTCGTCCTTGGCTAGATCTAAGAAGCTCGGGTGATGAAGGAGGAGCTCGATCGAGCTCCTGTTCCTCGGACGTGGGTTTACCTGGCTCACCGTAGGCGCAGAGCGCCATGAGCTTTCCGGGATCGCTGAAGCGTACATGCCCCCGAGGTAACGTGAATGCGGGGTCGGCCAGCGCATAAAGGAACGAGTACTTGTTTCCTGGCGCCTTCATCACCTGTCCAAGGTGATGGACCTCAAGCTGAGCATCTATCTCGAAGAAGTCCCCGAGCGCACCCTCCCACACCAGGGCGTAACAGGGCTTGCCCTGCTCGTGAGGCGACATGCCATAAGCACTCCAAATGTGAGACAGGGCGTGGCTCGAAGAGAAGATGCATACTTTTTGGCCAAACACGGATGC
This sequence comes from uncultured Acidimicrobiaceae bacterium, assembly GCA_963807395.1. Taxonomy (GTDB): domain Bacteria; phylum Actinomycetota; class Acidimicrobiia; order Acidimicrobiales; family Palsa-688; genus Fen-671. Next base: position 2,281,114 of record CAWEBW010000007.1, on the reverse strand, counting down.
CCAGCGCTTCTGGCGGTCATCTATGCCCACCCCGTCGTAGCCAGCGCCTATGGAATTGTTGGCCGCCAAACTACCTTTGCCCCAACCGCTTATGGCAAAGACCTCGGGCAGGCGATCGAGCTCGCCTGCCGCCTGTAGCATATTGACCGGGTTGAACGACGAGTAGCGAGGAAAGCTGTCCTTCTCGGCCTCGTAGGCCAGCACCAACTCCTGCGAATCGCTGTCAACAACCGCAACACAACCATCATGGTCGGGCTTCATCGAATAGATAAGCATCGTGAACCACCACTCATGCAGGGTAGTTGGAAGTCGTGTGGATGGGTCGACGCAGCTGGCAGCACGGCGACGATGTGCGTGACCGCGAGAACATCAGGGTGTTTGCTGTCGCTTCATGACCGCCCCGTGCTCCGGCACTGCCGCGTACGTAAACTGTGAGGCACGGATATAGGACACCCTCGCCTATATTACACGCGCCGTTTCACTAGGTGAGGTTGCGGCTGCCGGGATTGAGTATGTCGAGGTCTCCCAGCTTGCTTGCGTACATCATACGTCGGCGATCGGGCCGGCTGGCGGGTTTAGCTGGCCGGGCATGAGCTATCCAAACAGTGGTGGCCGGACCGCGACCGAGCCGGTGGTGCGCGATCAGGTGGCGGCGGCGCTGGTCGACAAGGGCATGGGGCTCCGCCAGTTGGGCCGCCGGGATGAGGAGGGCGGGGCGGACGACCGGGTAGTGCCGGGCGTCGGGCGGATACCGAGAGCGGCCTTGGGGCCGCTGTTGCTGTAGAAACGATAAAGGTGTTTGTTGGAGCATCGCGATCTGGCGCTTCCGGTTCAGCCGAAAGGGGATAAAGAGACCTCGCGGCTTTGCACAACCAGACGGGCCTGGCTGGCACTACTTCGGCAATTTATGGAGAGGGCGATAATAACGACACAAACCTGATACGGCCGGGACGGGCTGGGAAAGCGAGGACTCGCAAATGGATTTGACCGCCACACTTCGCGGGCGCCGCGATTTGCGCCGGTATCCCTCAGCTTGTATAAAGACTTAGCTGACTTGCGCGCCAGAACTGGAGACCAGCGGTGAAACGCGATCACCTTGGTGGCGTCGTTGACGTCGAACATGTTGAACCCCCCTGGCCGCCGAGGCCCTTCGTTGTGCCGCTCGAGGGCGGAACTACGATGTTATAGTCCAAGTGTGGATTCCCAGGCGACAAAGTCTTCGCCGTGATGCTCCGTCTTTTGGGTATGACCATCGGCATATGCCAGCACACTGCGATCATCTTGTCTCAAGGCTGATAAATTGCTTTTCGGGCGCGGTGAGGCGCCCGGATTTAGTGTGGCTCCGACCGTCTCTCCGCGGTGCCCGGTCGCCTTCGGTCACAACCGTCCAGAAGTTCACCCGTGTTACGCCGCGCTGAAAACAGTGCCGCGCTGGTCGAGACGTGACCCGTTCGACTGGCGAGTTGGCCAGTCGACCAACCCGGGAGCTCTCAGAGAGGCACCTCTTCACGCGTCCCAGTCTTGCCGGCGTCAAGATCGTTCGTCCTCGCGCTCGGCCCGCAGAGTCTACCGTGCGGCGAGGTACCAGCCTGGGCTGGTTGCTTTTCCGCACGGTTTCCCTCCGGACCCGTCGTGCGAGTTTCCCCGCAACGGGCTCTCCGATGACCTGTTGTAGGACATCCAGCACCACTTCGGCGTTCCTGTATTACGCATACCTCGAATATCCGGTCATTTGGCCCCCTGTGGCCCTGTGGACCGCTCTCCCGTCCTCCTTGGTCGGGCGCGACTGCGACAACTACTATCGGGTCTGCGTCGCCGGTGGGACTCAGGTCCCGTAGGCGACCCCGCGTTCGTCCTTGTTGCACGTCATAGCAGGACGTAGGCGTCCCACTCAGCGCCTTGAATGCGCTCGTCGGGCATCGCTCCAGGCTCCGGAGGTTGCGGCCACCTCTCAGCTGTGTGTCGCAGAGCCGGCACCGGGTTTCAGGCGTCTTTCCGGCGGGTGTGAGCTTTTCACCTGCCCGAGATTGGGATTTAGGCAACGCAGTTTCGCCATATCACGCCGGTCCCCCACAGTGTCGCCCCAGACTCCTGGGCGCGCCCGTGGTTCCCTGACATGCTCCTGGCCCCTTTCCGTTGGGGCCCAGGTCCGTCATCAGACCCAAGAACATCCCTCCGAGCTCCTCCCGGCTATGCCGGGAACGCACCAGCGCGCGCCCGTGGCGCAGTGCGGGCGCTTCATTTTGACCACGGCGCGCCGCGCGCCGACGCATTGCCCGAAGCGCCCAGCTTACCTCGACACGCTGGAAGCGATAAGGCAGGCGACGTAGACGAACTGATCGCCTGGCAGAAGAACCGCCTTACGGACAGGCGCAGGAGTGCCACGACTTTGCCGACATACTCGAGGCGACGGGTATCCCGGTCCCAGACCGTGACGGCTGGTACCTCTCGGCTCCTAAGAGCGCAGCCTTGCTGCGGCAAATGGGCGGGCCGACCAGAGCGTGGGTCACGGTGCAGTACCTACAATGGGCTTCCTTCCCGACGACTTGAGCCTCGCCTCCACTTCTCTCACGTACTCCAGTGCATCGGCTCGCGTCTGGACCTCGCGGAACCGCTGCAACCGCGACGCCGCGCTCGTCGCTCCGGCTGACGTCGAGGTCGGCCCGCAGCGCCACGTGCAGGAAACCCGGCTCGTCGCCCCTGAGCTCTCTGCTCTGGTCCGTCGCCACCCCGTCGCTCGATGCCCTCCCTGGGAGCTCGGCCTCCGACGGGGGGTAGACGGAGAGCAGGGTTTTCGGCGTGTTGGTCCGGGCCGGTGGAGGTGAGAACAGGTGGACAAAATTGCTCGCCGCGCCGTCCCGGTCTGTCAATGGTGAGAACACAAAGAGCGCCTCCAGGGTGGACAAGATCGACGTGTGGTCATAGGGGGTGTGGTCGATCAGGTTCTGGGCGATCAACGGTGAGATTATGACAGTGGGCACCCGGACACCGTACTGGTCAAAGGGGAAGCCGAACTTGTTGTTGCTGCTTGACGTTTGCGGGCCGTCGTTCGGAGGAGGCGCAGAGGGAGGCGCCACGTGGTCATAAAAGCCACCATGTTCGTCGTAGGTGATGATGAGCACGCTGGAGTCCCAGATCGGTGAGGCTCGGAGCGTTTCGTAGGTTTGCTTGATCAGGTCCTCACCGCTTGAGACCTTGTCCAGGGGGTGCTGAGAGTTGCCACCGATATAGTCCGACCACGGCGGCGAGACCCTCCCGTAATCAGGCTCAATGAAGGTGTAGGCGGCCGGGTAGTTGGGGTCGTTGACGTCGTCGCGAAAATCTTCGTACTCGTAAAAGGTCCAGTAATGCATCCCGTCCATGCCCAGGGCCTGGGGCAAGGAGTGCTCTTGGCGGTAAATGCGCCAAGGGATGTACGCGTTGTCGAGCCGGTCGTAGACCGTCCCATGGTTGAACTCGTAGCCCCACCAGGTGTACGCCTCCACAAGCTCGTCCCACTCCGGCGAGTGGTCGAGGCCGCCGGAAGACGCCGCGTGGACGAAGAAGCGGTTGGGCCAGGTCGCGCCGGGCACCGAGGAGTACCAGTGGTCGCACACGGCGAACTCCTGCGCCAAGGCGGAGAGGATGGGCAATGTATTCGGCGTGAAGCAGTTCATGCTCATGGCGGGCTGGTTGCCGCCGTCCTGGTTGTAGTCGGGCTGGTCGACGTAGTTGGCCACGAAGCCGCTCATGTTGATCTGCGGGTAGGGGCCGCCTCTCGGGTAGCTCGCACCTTCTCCGGCCAGTTGAACCATTACGTCCGGGCTGAACTCGTGGCCGGGGTCGACAGGCATCGAATCGGGAGCGGTGTTCCCCGCACTGTAGCTGACACCGTTGTACGTGTTGGTGTCCGCCGATGTGAGCCCGCACACCGAAGTAGGCGTCTTGGTTACGGCGTCCGTACCGGTGATAGCTGACCAGCCCAACATGTGGTCGAAGGAGCGGTTCTCGAGCATCAGTACAAAGACGTGCTTTACGGCTGAGGTCGGCAAGACCGAACCCCGCGAATTGGTGGCCAAACACGAGCCGTCAGTGCCGGACGACATGAACAGGTCGATCTGTGTCGGGTCGCGGTAGATCCCGGCGATGGGAGCGTCTTTCTTGGTCTTGTAACTGGGCTGGACAGCGGTCCAAGCCGGGTCGAAGGCCCCGTCTTCCCACCCGATCGTCCAGCACTTACCGTCAGTACCCGCCATAAAAAGGTCAAAGTGGGTGGGGTCACGGTAGAGGGCGGTGATCGGGCCGCCGGGGGCCGTCTTCGTCCCGGCTGTGATGTCAGTCCACTGCTGTGGCCAGGTGCCTTCGGTTTGGGTGATCAGCTTGCAAGTGCCGTCGACGCCTGCTGCGAAAACGTCGAGGTGGCTTGCGTCCCGGAAGATAGCCGTGACCTGTTCGCCGGCGGTCCCGATACTGGGGGGGCCGAGTTGCGTCCCGCTGGAAGGCCAGTCCCCATTGCTGCACTCGGTTGTCCAGATGGTCCCGTCCTTGCCAGCCATGAACACGTCGAGGTGTGTCGGGTCGCGGTACACCGCCGTGACCACGCCGCCATTGATCGTCGCCGGGGGGTCGGGGTAGCCGACTCCGCCCCACTGGTAAGGCCAGGGGCCGTTGCCGTCGCGAGCGATGGTTAAGACAGTACCGCCAGAATCGGTAAAGAAGACGTCCACGTGCTGAGCGTCTCGGTAAACGGCCGTTACGGGGCCCTCCCGGCTTAGTAGTACCCCCGGTCGGAGTCCAGTCCGTCGGCCAGGCACCACTGTCCCGGGCGATGGTCCAGATGGCCCCGTCCGTGCCTGACATGAAGGCGTCAAGGTGGTCCGGGTCGCGGTACACCGCCGTAACCTGGCTGCCGGGCAGAGTCTTGTAGGAGCTGCCAACCGAGACCCAGTCCCTGTCCCAGGCCCCGTTGGTCCAGCCGATCGTATGGATGACTCCGTCCGTACCCACCATGAACAGGTCGAAGTGGGTCGGCGACGCCTGGGCAACAGTTATGATGCCGCCACCCGTGGTTTTTGTGGTGTTGCAGACGGGTACCCACCCGGCCCAGTCCCAGCCCTCGCTCGTCATCGCCGACCCACCTTGCTCGTGGCTGCCCGCCTACCACCGCCTTGCGAGGCGTACCGGCTTGAGGGCTGGGCCAACCGAGACTTTGCTCGAACTTCCATTTTGCGCCTCCCGAAATCGACACGTCCCCATGTGCGCGGATGAACCGACAGTCAGCATGGGCCCCTTGGCGCCGATTGTCAATAGGTCTGCCATGGCACCTTGGGCCGGCCAGAAAGCACTGCAGGGCGACCGAGCTGGGAAGGCACGCGCCTAGAGAGAACACAACAGATGGGCTCAACGAATGGCTCTTACGACCGTGGGGTGGTTGGTTGGCCAAAACCGACGGAGGGTGGCGGACATTGCGGAGGGGCTGGGTGGTCGGCGGGAGCGAGCCAATCCGTCAACGGGTGCACATAGGATGCCAACGGACTTGATCCAATGGAGCTTGAACCGACACGTGTCGCCATGAACGGCAGCAGGCTGAGAAAGCCTGCAACGTCTAGCCGCGAGTCCGGAATATCGGCTAACGCCTCCGTCGCGAGCGAGCCTAATTTGGCTGAGAGAGCGTTTATTGCTGCGATGACCGGTCGATTGCTAGTGCTTGCCGACTCTGTAGAACTAACGAGCTTAGCTGCCAGGTCTGGCCGCAATGAGAACGACCTGACAGCCGTCCGGCCAGTCGGAACTCGCCATATGATCCAGGCGTTACCTTGCCAATTCGCCACTACTCGGATGATCCGAGGATCTGTTGGAGGGTCCATGTCATATAACCATCTATATCGACCCGTATAAGACTCGTTGACAAGATCAAGACCCTCGGGGATATCCGTTCCCGCACCGCCGGCCATCTGGCTGAACACGTCGTGCATGGTTGACAACCTTCCCAGCCTCTCCCTCGAGAAGACCGGACCTATAAGTGGATTACTGCCGATTGCATTCAGCCGCTTCATGAGAACAAGTCGCTCTTCATCTGAATCGGTTACCCTGAGCGCGCTCATCAACATCTGTAGCCGCGAGTCCACGTCGTCATCGATCACGGATACTTCAAGGCACTCCTGTACAGCCAGTCGCCTCGTTGGCTCGTCTCCAACGACGCCAGCAACGCTCGCTATACAGAGCCAGGCGTCCAGGCGAACGCTAGGTGTAAGCCCAGCGAATGTCTCTGACACCTGAGCTCGACCGAGGCGCTCCATAATCTCTCTAAATCTCTCGGATGGGACATTGACGTTGCCCCTCCGAGCCGAGCTGCGGCAACTAGTGCGAGGGTCTCTACGCAACGAATCTCGATCGCGACCTTCGTAAACAGTGTCTGCATCTCCGGTATAGCCGCTGGATTCTCGGCTCGAAGTATTGTCATGAGGTTAGTAATCAAGTACAAAGCACGGTTTCGCTCTCGGGCAATCAAATCGAGCGCCTCGGGCCGCCGGAGCCGAGATACCTCGGCAGAAACGGGTGGTCCCCCTGCGGGACTCCTTGGCAGCCGAGGCACCGATCGCGCGACCTAGAAAGCGCACTTGAGTATGCCTGGCGACGACGGTGGCGTCCTGGACGGCGAGAGCAGGACAGCGCGCCGTAATCCGCTCTGCCGCTACGAATGGCACGATCAGGAGATCCTGACCGCCCGGACGATATTAAACTCCTCCTCATGCCAATCGCGATTCGTCGTTGACGGGTCCCTCTCTGGTCTCAGTTCGTGATCGCTCGCGAGGCGTCCTCGAACATCCGGTCATCACCCCATGCCGACGATGCGACCCAGGCGAGCATCCGCTGGTGGTCATTAGCCAGGCCGCTTCCCTTGTAGCGGAGGTCATGTTGGGGCTCAGCCCCTGCATGCATGAACAGAGTGTGGATTTGCAACTCGAAAGTGGTTGGCATGCTGCCAGCCTCGTACCACCCCTCCGGCTTGAGGTGCTCATCGATAACGAGGATGGAGTGGTCTGTCTCGTAGCCAAACTCGGTTACCCGCTCAGGACGCTTCTTCGTGACCTCGACAGAGCCGGTGAACCATCTGAGGAGCTCTTGCTCGACGAGCTTCAGATCATGCGAGAAGAGCACCAGCACACGCCCGGCCACCTGGTCTTCGACTTCAACCAGTGGGTCGCGGTACGGGGCGGGTTTCCCCACTGGAAGGCACTTCCTGGCGAAGCTGGCACCCTCCTTCACCCGGAAGGAGATCCTATCGATGTGCGGGACGCCATCCAGAGCTTCGCGGGCCTTATCTTCGAGAGCATCACGGAGCGCATCGAGCATGCCCCGGCGTACGCCGTATGCATCCGCAAGCTCCTCTTGTTCCAGCGTTAGCGGTGGCGCAACAGTCGATCGATGGACGGAATCAGCCACTGCGGCTCAGCCTCTCCGTCTCAATTACGCCGGTCGCGGTAAGCGACCGTACGCCGTCGCGGGACTCCTCGACCGTGACGCCCTCGCCAATCTCGCCGAAGGGTGCTGAAACCCGGATGCCGTTAGCGAGATGGTAGACGTGGTACTCGATCAGCCTGTCGAACTGCTCGACGTCCAGATCGAACACTGCGTTGCGCTCGTCCTCGAGCTTGCTCGACTTGAGCACCTCGTCCCGAACCCTCCCAGGTGGGAGTAACTCGGTAGCGAAGTCGGTGATAGACCAACGCTTCTTTGAGTGGGTGCGCACGGCTGCGATTGCTGTATGAAGGATCTCCTGGTCTTCCAGCGACTCTTCGAGCTTGTTGTTGGCAGCTCGCGCTACTGCCGCGAAGCGGCTCGTGGCCTCCGGACCACTCATCTGCGGGCGTGAGTCGAGGAACTCAAGGACCCAGAAGTCTCCGGCCTTCAGGTCATCGCCCCTGACCTGGTAATCCAGGACGCGCGCCGTTAGGAAGCCCGCCCTGTTATCTGCGCCGCTCAGCAAAGCTGCTTTGCGCAGTTGGCTCTGCAAAATAAAGGCGTCGCCAAGGTCGACCGCCGGGCCCCGACGCAACAAGACTTCGCCACGAGGAAAGGTCCACAAACAGACTTGGCGGGCGGTGGCTGAGAGTTCGTGAACACTGACAACGAGGAGGCTGACGTCACTTCGGTTGTCCATTGCAAGACCGAGGCGCTTTGAAAGAAGCTGGCTCTTGGCCAACAGCTCGTCCTTCGTTCCGAATACCGCCTTCATTGCGGCGTCCCTAATCTCGCACGGGCGGCCCCTTTCGATGTGCAAGCTGACAGACAGTCCAGCCTCAAGCTTGCCTTTCTGAGCTGTCCGGGCCAATGGCGGAGCGCAGTCGCATTCCAGCAACCGGACTGCACAGGGACCCGGAGTGCTGTCTGCTCTCGAGGCTTGACCGACGGGCAGCGGCACTTACTTGGCGCTCGATAATGACGTAGACCGCCGGGGGAAGGCATCGCGTTGGCGAGCTCAGGGCGTGTGCCCTTACGTCCGCTACATTCCGCACCGCGAGGCTCGCAAGCGAGCGGCCTCGGTGGCGCGTCCTGGCGGTCAGTGATGGGCAAATCGGCGATGAGATCTCGAGCCGCCACACAGGACGGTTTGGCTTCCCTTGCCCAGCTCTGCCCCAGGTAGGCCCGCAGGCGTGGCATAGTCGTAGCCGTTGAGCTGGCGGAGACCTAGACCTCATCGGCGCCCAGGACCACCATCTCGCCATCGTCGCAACCACGCGAGCAGACGGTACCGCCCAGGCCTCGGTCGTGAACGCCGGCCTGCTGGCGCACCCGGTATCAGGCGATCAAGTCATTGCCTTCGTCACCTATGGCAAGGCAAAACTGGCCAACCTCCGGTCCAGGCCAAGGGCTACGGTCGTGTTCCGAGCCGGGTGGCAGTGGGCGAGCGCCGAGGGCCGTTGTGACATCATCGGCCCCGATGACCCCTTCCCCGGGTTCGACGCCGCCGCGCTCGCCGAGCTGCTGCGCGCCGTCTTTCGAGCCGCCGGGGGGACCCACGACGACTGGGTGACCTTCGACCGAGTCATGCGCGAGGAGCGGCGCTCCGCCGTTTTGCTCCATGCCGACCGCATCTATTCAAATCGATCCTGACGAACCGCGGGCTGGGCATCGCGGCCTGGACCCTAGGTACCACGTCTGTTTCATCACAGGAACCGGGGAGCTCAGCTGGGTCAGTGTGCTGCCGTGCGCGTACGTGCCGTTCGCTGTGCCTTCACTCCCCGAAAAGGCCGTTATTATGTCGTCGTGCTTGCGTGACCAGGACCGGGCCTCCACCACCGCCCGCAGCGCCTCGTGACGTTCCCGAGTGGAGATCGGGGGGATCTCGACGTTGATCGGAGGACTGGTCCTGGCCTGACGCCCGTTACGGCCGCCGGAACGCCTGATCCACCAAGCAAACCGTTCGGACTTCCGCGGGGTGGGCTTACGCCCGCTTACAAGGTTCTTTCAGGAAGGCCGTGGACGTCGTCGCCCTGGCTTGCGCGCGCCAGCGCCCCGGGCTGAGCGACGACCTCGCCTGCTCCGGCATGGCTGGCATTGGCCTCCAGGTGCCACGCAACGTACCGGCCCGGACTGAAGGAGCGGCCCGCACCTTCACCACATCCGACGGACGCTGAGCCCATGTCAGCCCGCACGCGGAGCCTCAGGGCCATCTCCTCCCGGCTATGGCCTCGGGACGTCACCCGGCTCGATTGCTCCAGGCACCGGCGACAGTGGCACCGCTCCCCCTGCTTCTCGGCCCGGAGCCGCTCGAGGCGGGCACCATGGCCCCGTCGCTCCTTGGCCTGAGGTGTGCGCGACTGCGTCCAGTCGTGACGCCGGGCTCGCGCCCGTACCGACCTATAGCTGGGCGCACCCCCCTATTACGGCCACCCCGGGGCGCTCTTGGGCGACCTGGGTTAGCGGCTGGCGGTCTCTCTCGCTGAGGGAGGTTGACTAACCCCGAGGTGCGGCACCGGTCATACCGCCGGGTGGGTCCCAGCGCCGGCGTGCCAAGGGTGATAGGACGCTCAGCGGGCCCGGCGCGATGGCCCGAACTGTGCGCCATTCAGTCACGGCCAGTACTTGCGTGTCGACTTGCCAGGCGACAATGTCCGTGTGATGGACAGCTCCCGAGTACGGCGGCCGACCCGTTGCGGCCACCCTGAACGCCGGTTCTGTCGCAGGAACTTCTCGCTCGCCAACCTGTCGAACGCGCCATTATGGGCGCGGCGTTCCGCTTCGAACTCCGCGAATCTTATGTGCTCCGGATCTGCGCTCGTTTGTATGAGCGGCGGGCTATTTGCGCACGTATTTACAGGTGAAATAAACCTCGATCTACTCGGATTCACCCGGTCGGTGCCGATGTGCAGTCTCTACCCTATGAAAGAGTCCGTATCGACGAAGGGCGGCGAGCAGTCGGTCGGGTACGGGGACCATCCCGCGGTCATGAGGCCTACCAGCACCCTCCTGAAGGTTAGGTCGTGGCTGAAAGCGACGCCTCCGACTTGCGGCGGTTGTATCGCTGCGCTCACGCAGCGACGTTCGGATCGCGGACAGTCAGAGCACGCGCGCGACCGGGCAAACAGCACGTGCTCATTGGCGCGGCAGCTCTGAGGCGGATAGTCTCGCTACCCGCTCGATCGCCGGAATCCGCGACTCACGAGCCCCTCGTAGATCCGCTCGGCGTTCTGGTGAGGGCCGATCTTCGTCGTGTCGATGTGCACGACCTCTCCAGCGGGCGGTCGGAAGAGCTTCGTGTGGTGCCGGTATCGTCGGTATCCCTCCGGATCGGAGCCTTTGAGCCGGGCAATCCGATCTGGGGTGTCGATGCGGCCTACCTGCTCTTGGACATCGCAGTCGAGCATGGCCGACAAGAACAACGAGCCGCGACGCTGAGCAAGCGAACGGATGAGGTCGTACTGGCTCGCGCCTTCCTCATCGTCCTCCAGCACGTTGGTGAAGACGTAGCTGTTCGACCTCGGTGCCAAGTCCTCGATGGTCCCGAGAACCGCCTCACGAATCGGTTCGGCGCGTTCCCAGATCTCTGCCGGGAGCAAGAACTTCCCATCCCACTTGAACAGTGTGAGAAGAGGGATGTGGATGAGCTGGTTGTCGACCAGCACGCCGTCGAGAAGCTCCGCCAGATGCGACCCGACGGTCCGCTTTCCAACCCCGGGGTATCCGAGCAGGAATACGACGCACGTCTGGGAGCCATGATCCACGGATGTCACGCTAGGCAGCTAGACCACTGATGCATCCACAGAATCCTGTCGGGTGAGCCTCTCGGTCATGGACAGAACATTCCTTACCGCGCCTCCACCGGCCGCTTGGAGCCAGCGGCGAGGCCAACGCCAGGGAGGAGCCATCCGGTAGAGGTAGCTTAGGTAGTCTCCGCGGGGCGCCAGCCATTGTGCCGTGCGGCGACGTCCACACCACTCCCGATACCATCGACGCTCTGTTCGACACCCTCGAGGAGGCCAAAGAGTGGGCCACCCGACAGCCAGGTCAACCGGCCTGGGATGCCGTGGCGATGCCGTTGACCGAGCCTTCATGACCGAACAGATTGCACCGTTTCGCGTCAAGTTGACGACCGGTCCGCCTGGCCCCAGAGGACGCGAGACTCGGCGTTCCGCGGAACGATCCCGTCAAAGGCATTTTGGCGTCTGTCGCCACAGATTATCGTGGAGTGAGCCCGGTTTGGGCAGCGGGTCGCATAGGGAGGTTTGACATTATGTAGCTCTCTGCTCCCGGCATTCGATAAAGTTCCCAAGGCGCGGAACGCCGATTATGAACTTGTCAAGTCTCGGTCGTCCCCGGTTAGAAAAGCACGCATAAAGACCAGATCTGGGTGGTCATGGAGGCCCAGCCAGCTGGTTGGCTGCTTGGTCCAAGCGTCAATAGCGGGACGCCCCGCCGCGCCTGAAGGTCAGGCCGGACAGTACCGAGGACGGTAGCGGTCATAGGCCGGTACTGAACCTCGTGCACCGGCGACGGCGGGGGGGGTGGCTGGGGCTCGTTACCAAGGGGACAATTGGGGTTTCGTCACCGCACGGAACAGTGCCGAACCGCGCTCGAGCTGGTCCACCTAGCGCAGTGATCGAAACGCGGCCCGAACCTCTTCCGAGAAAAGTTGCGGCTGTTCCCAGGCGGCGAAGTGACCGCCCCTGTCGAGCTCGTTGAAGTAGACGAGGTTCGGGTAGGCGCGCTCGGCCCAGTTGCGCGGTAGGGGGATGATCTCTCGTGGGAACCTGCTCACGGCTGCAGGGATCGAGACCGCGCCGCCGACCTTGGCTTTGTGGGCGGTGTCCTCCCAGTAGATGCGGGCCGAGGACGCCGCGGTGTTCGTGAGCCAGTAAAGCGTGATGTCATCGAGCATCTCGTCTTTCGTGAGGGCGCGCTCGGGTTCGCCGTCCGTGTCGGTCCACTCCGTGAACTTCTCGTAGAACCAGGCGGCCAAGCCGACCGGCGAGTCCGCTAGCGAGTAGCCGATCGTCTGCGGGCGTGTGCCCTGTATCGCCCGAAAGCCTGAGCCGCTCGCGGCAAAGCTCTTTGATGCCTCATAGGCGATGGTTTCCTCGGCTGACAGCCCCGCCGGCGGCGGTTCGCCGTTCTTGAGCGCCTTGGCGACCTCGGGCGGAATCGCCGTTTGCGTGTTCGCCGTTGGTGGCCGTTCGATCGCTCCCAGCAACGTGGTGACGTGGATACCAACCAGACCATCCGGGGCCTGGCGGCCCAACACGTCCGTGACGACCGCACCCCAGTCGCCGCCCTGGGAAACATAGCGCCGATAGCCCAGCCGCCTCATCAGCTCAGCCCACGCGCCGGCGATGCGTTCGGGATTCCAGCCTGACGCCTGCGGCCGGGCGGAGAAGCCGAACCCGGGCATTGACGGCACGACCAGATCGAACGCGTCCTCCGCCCCGGCTCCATGGGATTCGGGATCGCTAAGCGGCCCGATCACCTTCACGAACTCGAGGAACGAGCCCGGCCAGCCGTGGGTCATGATCAGCGGCAGCGCGTTCGCATGAGGCGAGCGGACATGGATGAAATGGATGTCGAGCCCGTCGATCTCCGTGATGAACTGGGGGAACTCTTTCATCCTGGCCTCGAGGTTGCGCCAGTCGTAACCAGTGGCCCAGTAGCGCGCCAGTTCCTGGATGGTGGCGAGCGGCACGCCCTGCGAATGATCGGTGACCGTCTCTTTGTCAGGCCAGCGTGTGGCCGCGACCCGTAGCCGCAAGTTCTCGAGCTCTGCTTCGGGGACGTCGATACTAAAGGGCCGGACGGCTGTGTTGGTTGGCCCTTCAGTGGTAATAGACATAGTGGCCTCCTTGTTCCGATGGTTGACGTTGGGCTCTGTAGCCACGTTCCTTTGGCTTATCTGCCGGGGCCCCAAGGCGTCAACAGGCACCAGGACACGGCCGCATGGACCTGAGCCATGTCCAGGGGTCACGGTAGCTGCGGAGAGCGCGCGCCAGCGCGTGCCGGCCACCGGCGGCAATGTCCCGTGTCGTTGTTGACTCAAGCGGCCACGAGGCGGTACTGCTGGACAAGCCGGCCGAGCAGCGATGGGCAGGCACGCAGGTCACCCTTTATCGGCACCACCACAACGAAGACCAACCGAGGTCTTCCCGGACGCAACCAGGAGGTAACCATGACCGCCACCGAAGGTCACACGAGCATGCGCCATTTATCGACTATGAAAACCTCCCCGCCCCGACGGAGGGCATTCTCGTCACTCACTTCATCACCGTACGAAGCGTCGCTCGGTCCCGCGCGTTCTACTCGGAGGTCCTCGGCGGTCAGGTCGTGCTGGAGGAGAACCCGTGCATCGTCAAGCTCGCCAACTCATGGGTGTTGATGAACCCGGGCGGTCCCCCCACCCCCGATAAGCCCGACATCTCGGTCGTGAACTACGAGCCCGGGGACACGGTCTCGAGCTTCATGAACTTCCGCGTCGCCGACATCCAGGCGTGTTATGAGCAGTGGAGCTCAAAAGGGGCCGAGTTCGTCACGCCGCCGATCGATCGCGGCGCTGAGATCCGCTGCTACATGCGTGACCCCGACGGCTACATGATCGAAGTCGGCCAGGCCACCGGAGTGCTCCGAGGGGAACTGGCCAAGAAAAGACCTGAAGACCTGCCCGGCTAAGCCACGGGATGAGCAGGAGTGGCTACGGGGGTGGCCGGGGGCGTCAGCCGAGCTACGCTGGTGCCGGGCAGAGCGACGCCGGCGTGGCCGCCATCGTGAAAATATTGCCAGGCTCCATTGGTTATTTCGAGCTCTCCTACGCGGAGTCGAACCTGTTGCCGTACGCCGCCATCGAGGACCAAACGGGCGCCTTCGTCCCACCGTTCCCGGCGAACGTCGCCGCGGCCGCAGCCATGAAGGCAATCCTGACGGCGTCCAATTTCTCAATCGTCAATGAGCCCGGACCTCAGAGTTACCCGATCTCGGGCTACAGCTGGTTGCTTATCTACATGAGGCAGTCCAGCGCAGCCTCCGGGGCCGCTCTTGTGCAGTTCGTCGACTGGATGACCCACGCCGGGCAGGCCATCGCAGAAGCGAACGACTACGTGCCACTGCCGTCCGACGTGCAAGCACTGGCGAGTTCGGCCCTTCAGCAGGTGGTGGAGCCATCGGGCCAGCGACTGCTCGGATGAGGTGGCCTACAGGACTGACCACCCCGTTCTGAGCAACCACCCCGAGTTCGACGCTTTGTGGTTATGGGATGGGCACAACCTCAGTGCTCACAGCTCAGCGCCTCGGTCCATAGAGAGGGGCGCATGGGCCGTTGGCCGACTTGGTCCGCCGAACTGGCTTGCCTGGGACGTTTCTCGGGGTCGCTGAGCAAAGGTTGGCCAGGTAGGCGACAACGTCGGAGCGGGCCTTGAGCCAATCGGTTCGGGATTGCTGAGCAGTTACAGGGCCTCTGAGCGGTTCGGCTTCGCCGGCGGCTCGCCATTGGTCCGGAACGCGTACCCCTGGATATGCGATGCTTGGCGGCGGTATGAGGCGCCCGGTTCCGGTTGAGGCGACCCTTTCGCCGGGGGTCCTGGGGTGACGAGTGACGCGGTGGCCTGCACGATCAGTCAGGCGCTGCTCGGCGAAGGTCTTCGCTGGGACGATCGCCGCGGCGAGCTGCTAGCCGTCGACATCCTGGCCGGGCGGGTTTACCGCGGCCGGGTCGACGAGATGGGTGGTCTCAGCCTGCTTCGCGAATACCAGGTGCCCGGCACCGTGGGCGCCATCCGTGCCGGTGCACGGCGACGAGGGGTGGCTGCTGGCCGCCGGACGCGACTTCGTCCAACTCTCGCTGGATGGTTCGCTAAGCCCCGTCGCCCGGGTCGCCCCGGCCGGGACGCGGATGAACGATGGCGCCTGCGATCCGCAGGGCCGGTTCTGGGCGGGCACGCTGGCCGACGACTTCCGGGCCGGGGGCGGATCGCTCTACCGCCTCGATGGCCATGGTCGCACAGAGTTGATGCTCAGGGATCTGACCATCTCCAACGGGCTCGGCTGGAGCCCCGACGGGGCCACTATGTACCTCGCCGACAGCGGCCCCCGTGTCGTCCACGCCTTCAGTTTTGACGCCGACGGGGGCACGATCTCCGATGGCCGGGTGCTGGTCACGGTCAGTGCAGAAGTTGGGGCACCGGATGGCTTGACCGTCGACGCCGACGGTGACCTGTGGGTCGCCATCTACGGGGGTGGACGGGTCCAGCGCTATTCCCCCGACGGTGTACTGCGGGAGACCCTGCTCGTCCCCGCCATGCAGAGCACCTCGTGCGCCTTTGCCGGCCCGGGGCTGAACCGCCTTTACGTCACCACCGCCACCGAAGGCTGGAGCGACGACGAGCGTCGCGCCCAGCCCGAGGCCGGGCTCGTGTACCGGTTCGAGACGGACGCAACCGGGCGGCCGGCTGAGCCGTTCCGGCCCGACCCAACCTGGTGGGCCAAGGTGACCGCCAAGCTCTGAGACGGAAGCATCCCCGGGCCGCTCCATTGCCTCTTTGGTGACTTCGTTCGTTACCGTGAAGCCATGCGCGCCGTAACTGTCATACCCGGCGAGCGAGGCTCTGTCGCTCTGACCGACATGCCCGAACCTGACGAAGACGACGGGCCCATCCTGGTCGAGACCCAGGCCATCGGTGTCTGTGGCACCGACTTGGAGATCATCAATGGCGACTACGGGTGGGCACCTCCAGGACAGGAACGGCTGATCATCGGCCACGAGTCGCTGGGCCGAGTGTCCGAAGCCGCACCGGACACGGGCTTCATGGCCGGGGACCTCGTGGTCGGGATCGTACGCCGGCGCGACCCCGTACCGTGCCCGGCCTGTGCCGCCGGCGACTGGGACATGTGCACCAACGGCACGTACACCGAGCGGGGGATCAAAGCCCGCCACGGCTATGCCTCCGACCGGTACCGCATCCACCCCGAGTACCTCGTGAAGGTGGACCCCGCCCTCGGCGCCCTCGGTGTGTTGCTCGAGCCGACCACCGTCGTCGCCAAGGCCTGGGACCATATCGAAAAGATCGGCCGCAGGTCGACGTGGGCACCCCAGAAGGTGCTCATTACCGGCGCCGGGCCGATCGGGTTGCTGGCCGCCCTGCTGTCGGCTCAGCGTGGCTACGACACCTACGTCGTCGACCTGGTCACCGAAGGGCGCAAGCCGGAGATGGTACGCCGGCTCGGGGCGACCTATTTCCCCCGCGGTGAGCTTGGTGAAGCAGCCGCCGAAGCGGACGTCGTCATCGAATGTACGGGCTTCATCGGCATGCTGCTCGACATAGCCCCGCAGCACGTGCGCCAGAGGGTCATATGCCTCACGGGCGTTTCCGCCGCCGGGGCGGAGTCCACCGTCGACCCCGGCGTCCTCAACCGGAACATGGTCCTGCAGAACTCTGTCCTGTTCGGTTCGGTCAACGCCAACCGGCACCACTACGAGCTCGCCGCCGAGGCTCTGGCCCAGGCCGACCCGGCGTGGCTCGCGGGGCTCGTCACCCGCCAGGCGCCTATCGGCCGATGGGCTGACGCCTACACCCGCCAGCCCGACGACATAAAAACCGTCTTCTCGGACGGAGCACCCTAGGCCCCGGGCTCTGCGGTTCAGTGCACGACGTGCGCAATGACCCCGGCCGACTCGAGGCCGTCGAGGACAAGCTGGACGCCGATGGCGGCGATGAGGAAGCCGAAGACCTTCTCGGTGACCAGCATGCGGCCTTCGTCCAGCTTGGCCCCGACCTGGTTCGCCCAGCGGAACACCACTATGTCGATCAACAAGACCACCCCGAGGATGCCGACCGCCACGGCGAACACGGCCACGGAGTCCAGCTCGGCTGAGATCGTCACCAGGCCGACGATGCCGACCGGGTTGAGCAGGTAAGGCACGGCTAAGGGGAACTGAGCGAGCTCCAGCGGGGTTTTCCCCTCTGGTTGGTGACCGTGGCCACCGTCCTGCCCGAGCACCATGGCCACTGCCAGGACGAACAAGATCACGCCACCGGCGATCGACAATGCCCCCACGGTGAAGTGGAGAAGGGCTCGCAGCAGCTCGCCGAGGGCCATGAGCACCAGGGCTACCGTCGCCGCCGTGACCAGCATCCTGCGGACCACGAGCCGCTTGGCCGCGGCGTCAAGCGGAGCAGTGATCTCCAGGAACGGGACCAGCGCGAGCTCGGCGCCGATGCCGATCAGCAGCACCAAGAAGGTGTCGATCACGCCGGCGGCGGTGATCGAGGTCTGCGCCATCCACCAAGTGTGCCGGAAACGCCGCTCGGCCCTCGCGGTACCTAGTCAGGTCCTGCTCGCCGAGCGGCCTCGAGCCTGCGCACCCCCCGGGTACGCATCTAAAGCCCGGCCTCCCGCGAGCACGACCAGGGGGCCGGGGTTATCGGCGTCTGCGACCGGGAAAGTAGTGTCGGCGACGTGGAGAGCAGCCCGGCCGGGGCAGAGCGTGGGGCCGGTACCGTCCTCCTCACGCTGGCCGCCGGGCAGTTCCTCATGGCGCTCGACAGCTCGGTGATGAACGTGTCCATCGCCACTGTGGCCAGCGACCTCGGCACCACCGTTACCGGCGTGCAGACGGCCATCACCCTCTACACGCTGGTGATGGCCATGTTCATGATCACCGGCGGCAAGATCGGGGGCATCGTGGGCCGCCGCCGCGCTTTCTCTATCGGCTGTGTCATATACGGCTGCGGTTCATTGACCACATCACTGGCCCCTAACGTCGGCGTGTTGATCTTCGGGTGGTCGTTCCTGGAGGGCATGGGCGCCGTACTGATCCTGCCCGCCATCGTCGCTCTGGTCGCTTCCAACTTCGCCCCCTCGGAGCGGCCCCGGGCCTTCGGCCTGGTGATGTCGGCGGGAGCGATAGCGGTGGCGGCCGGGCCGCTGATCGGCGGCCTGGTCACCACGTACCTCTCATGGCGATGGGTCTTCGTGGGCGAGGTCTTGGTCGTGGCCGCCATACTCCTGCTGGCCCGCAGGGTGGCGGACGCCCCGCCCACGCACCGCCCCCACCTCGACCTGGTCGGTACCGTGCTCTCCGCTCTCGGCCTGGGCCTGTTCGTTTTCGGCGTGCTCCGCTCGAGTGCCTGGGGCTGGGTGCAGGCCAAGCCAGGAGCGCCCTCGTTGTTCGGGGTCTCCGCCACGGTGTGGCTGGTACTGGCCGGCGGGGTCGTCGTGTACGGGTTCCTGGCCTGGGAGCGCCGCCGGGTCGCTCGGGGCGCCGAGCCGTTGGTGGACCCCGCCATGCTCGACAACCGCCAGCTGCGGGGAGGCCTGACGATCTTCTTCTTCCAGTACCTCCTCCAAGGGGGGTTGTTCTTTGTCGTGCCCCTGTTCCTCTCGGTGGCGCTCGGGCTGACGGCCCTGCAGACCGGGGTCCGGTTGTTGCCGTTGTCGGCCACGCTGTTGCTCGCGGCCGCCGGTGTCCCCAGGGTCTGGCCCAAAGCATCGCCCCGGCGCGTCGTACAGGTCGGCCTCCTGGCCCTCCTGGGCGGGATCGTCTCGCTGCTGGCCGCCCTCGACGCCGGCGCCGGCCCGGAGGTAACCACCTGGCCGATGCTCCTGGCCGGTCTCGGGATCGGCGCGCTCGCCTCACAGCTAGGCGCCGTGACCGTGTCGTCGGTCCCGGACGAGCAAAGCAGCGAGGTGGGCGGGCTCCAGAACACCTTCACGAACCTCGGCGCCTCGCTCGGCACGGCCCTGGCCGGGTCGGTGCTCATTGCCAGCTTGACGGCGGCCTTCCTGAGCGGCATTGCGCAGAACCCGGCGGTGCCGAAGGAGGTCACGACGCAGGCGACAACGCAGTTAGCAGCTGGCGCCCCCTTCATCTCCGACGCTCAGCTCCAGGTCGCCCTCGACAAAGCCGACGTGCCGCCCAATACGTCGGCCGCCATCGTGGACGAGAACTCTAAAGCACGGATCGAGGCGCTACGCGCCGCGCTGGCCGTGCTGGCCTTCCTCGCTGTCCTGTCGCTGTTCTTCACACGGCGCATCCCCATGGAACAGCCAAGCGACATACCGACAACGGCTAGTGCGCGGGGTGACCCGGGAGACGCCTGAGACCATGGCTGGCCGCCGCTCAGAGCGCACCTCGCATTACCTCGTGCGGAGGTACGGATAGGGCCCCGGGGTGGTCGGGTCACCTGGCGCCTTAACCAGCGGAGGTTATCCGTAGAGCAATTGTGCATGGTTCGCACTGTTCACATGCTGGAGAAGCCGAATAGGAGCAGAACAAACCCGGGTTCAGGGCACCATTCACCGTTGTGCTTCGGCGGTACCACAAGTTCGGAACGGTCTTTGAACGATGGCAGGAGACGGCCAGCGTCGGCTCGAGAGCGACTTCAAGTCCAGAAGTCGGTGGGCTGAGCTTTGACGGTGGACCGATGGGCCCGGTGAGGTTCCCCACCGGCCCCGACGACCCGGCATCCGGCCACTACCCCGCAGCGCCCGCATGCACCTGGACCTGCTGGCGCAGGCGGTTCCACTACTACATAACCACCGGTTATGCGTAGCCAAAAAAGGCTGGACTTACAACGAGGATCCGGCCATATCGACGGTTCGGGCGTTGGTCAGGTCGAGCGATTTTACTTGATACGCGCAACCGAATGTGCGACGAGATTGTCGTTGAGCCGCGGGCGCATTATGTGCACCCCGGCCGAAAACTCGTTCAGGCAAGGAGTCCGTGATCGCCGAATACGGCGGAGCGATCACGAAGCAGAGAGTTACGGTCAGGTCGGACCCGAAGGACCATGGTCCGCGTTATTGACCGATTGTTATGGGCGCTCGGGACGCTCCACTTCGGTTATAACGCTGAGGTGCCTCAACGCCGGTGGACGTTGGCTAAGACCTCGCCCGGACACCCAGCCCCGCTCTGCTGACACGACTCGGGCCCACGCCTCACCTACCTGAGATTGGCTTCACAAGGGAGATAGCCGTGATCATTGGCCCGCTTTGTCGCTGCGGCTCACAGTGAATTCGCGGGACCCCTGGCGGCCTGCTTGGGTGGCGTACCACCGGGCAGGTGCCCGTACCGACCAAGCTGAGGGTGGCCCCGTCCGCGTAGACGCCTGAGGTGCTGGAGCGCTCGGGGCATCTACTGGGAGCGTCAGGAGGAGCACTCAGCGCAGGTGTTAGCGCACTCCGCCCGGCTCGCAGTACACGGCGGCCCTGGCGGGGTGGTAAAGGTTGGTCCCATGACCGGGGCGACTCTTGTCCAGATTGCCACTCACCCGGGCGGCATAGCGAGGCGCCTCGTCCGGTACGCAGCTGCCATCGCCCTGGTGTGCGCGGCTCTCGCCGGGGTCGGCGGCGGGCCGGCAGAAAGCCAGGGCATCGGCAGTTCCCAAACCGCTGCTAATCCGTGCCAGTACATTGCCTGCCCAAACTTCGATAACTTGGAGGCCTCCTGGTCAGGGGCCTTCAAATCGACCTACCCGACCTCAGAGTCCACGCAATACCCCAGGGGGATACCCGGAGACACCGCCACGGTCGAGATCAAATGGTCGGCGTCAGTGATGGTCACGAAAAGTCAATTTGAACAAGGCCTCGGGGGGATGCTGAGCGAGCCTCGTGTCTATTGGACTTACAATGAGCTGGACGGGTCCTTCACCTACATCCTCAACGAGAAAAAGGTCGACTGCACCGCCAAGCTCAGCGAACTCCCCGGGTACCAAAACAGTACCAACGACGAAGCGGAGGTGTACTGGCACCGCGACACCGACACCTATGAGGTCTACGTCTCGACCCCCTTCAACTTCCTAGCCCTCACGACGGGGCTTGCCCGGTCGGACCCATGCGAGGCGTTCGCTTACTGGCCCGAACCTACTGGCGCGACCGCCACCACGTTCAACAAGACTTTCGAGCAGGACGAGTCGGTGCCGGCCGGTGCCACCACGAGCTTTGACCGGCCGCTCGTCGCCTGGGACGACCCAACGGAGGACGCTACGGACTGGGTGAGCAGTGACCTCACCATCTCGACCCGGACGAAATCGTGCACCTGTGAGTGCACGGCTCCCACCAGTGGCCAGCCCGCCTCCGAAGCTGGTCGTGAGCAACGAACAGGGCAAGTCACCTCACTTGGGGGGTCAACAGGAGGGCCACGTGCTGCACTCAATGATGCGGAGGCGCAAGTCTTCTCGGCTGTTCCGGACGGCTTGTTACCCCAGCAGTCCCCGCCGCCGGCCAACCCGAACTGCCCTTGGAAAGTCGTGATCTTCGCCAGAACCTCGTCGGCAGACGGCTCGCTGGGACAATGGCGTTATCTCGCTCAGACAGATAACCCTGGCAGTTTGCAGATCGTCCCTGGTCAGCGAATGGCTCTTGCTGCTGCGTTCTTCCCGAAATCGGTTAAGTCGCCCAAGTTCGGTGCCGGGACAACAGGCGAAGTTAGCTGGACAGGGATTTCCAAGCCGGACCAAGCAACTGGACAATGTGGGTCGCCACCTTGTGCCGTTGCGGGTTATGCGCCGGCGATCGACGGCCCTCGGATTAGCGACCTCGATGACCTTACAACTGCCTCAGTGGCCAACTCTATGCTCTACCCGATCTATTTCCTCAATGCGAGCGGCACCCCGACTATCGAGGTCAATGGGACCGCGCCCGGGACTGACTGCCCGTGTAACGCGACCTTCAAGGCCGACTTCAGCGGGTTGTCCAGCACCTTTACACTTGACCCATGTCCGGTCGGTATCGTTCATCCCGGTACCTCATATGCGGCGCAACTTCCAGAGAATTTCCAATCCCCGCCTGCAATTTTCGTGGGTTTCAACCAGGGTTGTCCGCGCACGCCCCCGGATGGCATGAGCTACAAGGGGAGCGTGAGTGGCTTCCCGTCTGGTTGCCTAGCCATGGTCCAGAAGGTTTGGGCACAGCAAGCCACTAGCCTCAGGCGCATCAGGATCGTCGCGACCACGTTTTCTACCCCCACAAAACTGGACCTTAGTAAGCCGTACACATATTGGTACTATGGCCCCTCACTTGGCGTTAATAACCATCCCTTGACGCTAGACGACTCACCAGATTTGCAACTCACCGACCCGGCGCCGGCCCCGGGTGCGGGCCAAGTCTTCACCCACACCTATTGGCGTGGGTATGTTGGCGCCTTAGATTCGATTCTCCTCTGGAGGTTCGGCCCTTGCGACGCCTCAAGCAACTATGGAATGAACCCTAACCACGCGGGCATCTGGGTCACGCTGGAGCAAGCGCGCTGGCAATTTGGAGGCGTGGCGCAATGTACAGCGAGTGGGACGTGGAAGCTCACAAATGCTTGGCAACCAACAGTCGATATGACTGACTTTTACGGCGAGCCCATGTGGTCTCATAGCTATCGCGGTGTGGGCCAGGGTACCAAGGGGTCAGCTGTGAACAAATCAGGGTGCGTCTAGCAAGCCTGTCCTTTCCGAGCCCCTTCGGCGCCAGAGACGCCGTCACGCGAGAACCATGGACAAGGTCAGTCGAGACATAGCCATCACCGGCGCAGTATAGGCCGTCGGGACGAAACGGCGGTCTCCAGAACGCCGTACCGCGCAACGCCTGCGCCTCGCCGAGCAGGAGGCAGCCGGGGAGCGTGCCCGGCAGGAGCGGGAGATGGCGGAGCGAGCGGCGGCTCTAGGGCATGAGATCGCTCGGCGTCAGAACGGACGGTCACGGCCCGGCCGGCCAGGACAACCGGAGCCGGCGCGGCTGCGGGAGCCGGCGCGCGACGACGCTGAGCCCAACCACGACCGGCACCCCCCCCGCCGGCGCGAGTGCTCGTGGATCCCCCGATGCTTGCCGTTCTTAACCCGGACAGCTGGCGACGTGGATCAGTTGGAGGTTTCGGGACCAGACGGCGCCACCAGTACCGGACCCGTTAGCACCGCCGAACCGCAATACCGCGGAGCCTCGGGGGGGCGAGTGCTTTGGTACGAATGAAGGTTACCGCTTCTTCGCTCTTGGCCTGGGCGCCGTGGTCCTTGGGTAGCCCGCTCGCCCGTGCGCCGCCGGCCCTGACGTTGCTTGGCTACCCGACGTGCCTCTCCCCGGCGGGGCTTCTGGCGCCCGGACAATGGGTGACCACCGATCCTCCGCTGATCGCCCACTGTCAGGTCGTCGTAAGTACGCAGGTTCCGGCGAGATCGCCGTCGAACGTTCGGGCGCATCATACCCCATATGCGCGGCTCAAAAATGCTTTACTTTCAACGCGAAATCCACGCAGATCGACGGTTATTTTCAACGCGCGAGGAAGAAACCCTGGTAGAAGCGGGTTTTTTGCGGTGTGGACATGTCCTCGCCGTGACCATGACAGAGGCAATCAGGACCCCCTGGACGGGGGTCCTATTCCATTGTGGCGCTGCGGCAGTCCTGGCAGCGCCGTCGTCAAGGCCACGCCCTCCGGGCGGCTTGCAGCCGGCCTTGACAACGGCTCGGCGGAGACACTGTGTAGGAAACGCGTCTACGCCGAGCCAGAAGTGCCCCGTCGGTTACGGAGGAGACACCTCAAAACGCGCTGGAGATAACGACGGTTATCGCGACGAACGAGAGTGCTCTCCCGACGTTGCGACTAGCGCAGAAGAAGCGACCAGAAAGCCGGCACCGAATAACAATTCTTGAACCAGGACCCGGCGCCCATATCGGCACATCTCGTACACGATCGTGCGCCCGATAACTGGCAAAGTGCATAATCAAGTGTGTCCGTGCGAGCGCCACTCCGAGTTTGTCCGCCGCCCCAGAAAGATGCCACCAGGCGACGCCGGCTACTCGTCGAAAGCGAGCGCTTGGCACCGTGCCCCGCACGAGGGTGGCGGCGCTGGCTTGAATCTGCGCGTGAACGACACCTACCTCGATGGGCCCTTGGTCATCTTGATGGCCCGGGCATATTTCTTGTGGGCCGCCTGCGGGCTAACGCCAGCCCAGCCGGCGATGCGCGCCCAACTGTGCCCAGCCTCGCGTAGCCGCCGCACCTGGTACCCCTCGCAGAAGTCGGCAAGTTCCCTCAGCGCCCGCACGCCGGCGAAGGCCAGTTCGGGGTCAGGGTCCAGGCCCAGGGAACCGTAGGCGTTGTGCCGGGCCATCTCCCAAAGCGCCTCGTCCATAAACCGAGGTTGATAGCACAAGTCGTGCCGGGGCAAGTCGCCCTGGCCGAGTTTGTGGCTCTGGCCAGCGATGTTCCTGCGTGGCTCGCTGGCGTGGGTGCTCGGTCCGCGACGGCCACATCCATCCAGAAAACTGTTCGCAGAGCCGCGTCTGGCCGAGCTCGGCATCGTCCTGGTGGGCGGCCATACCGAGGTGACCAAGGCCGTCAACCAGCCCGTCATCGTGGGGCAGATGTTCGGCCTGGCCGAGGACCGGCGTTTCGTGAAAGACCGGCGGGGTAAGAGCCAGGCACACCATCGTGCAGGTAGGCCGGCCCGGAGCGAAGGGGCGGCAGTGCTCGCTTGCTAGGGCACCGCACTCCTGGGAACCGTGGACCGCCAAGCCCTGCAAGCCGCAGAGGCGGCGTTCGACGTGCCCGGCATTTCGGTCGTAGATGCCGCTTTGCTAGCCGTCCGGTTGGGGACCACAGCCATGCGCGACCCGACCGAGGGCGGCCCGGCCGCGGGCCTGCATGAGATGGCGGCCGCCTCGGGGATCCGCCTCAGAGTGGACCGGGATCCGGGTGCTGTGGTGGCGACCGGCGATCGCTCTGTGCCACGCGGCAGGCGCCGGCGCGAAGATCACCCGGCTCCGAGCCGAACGCCAAGAACGCCAACGCCAGCTACAGCTCGCGCCCCCGCTCCCGGATGGACAACCTCGCCAGGGTGGACCTCGTCGCCCGAGTAGACGAGCTAACCCGCCAGGGCGCCGCGCCGGCTGCCACAGTTTCATGGCTGCGAGCCGAAAATCGCGCTCTCAAAGCCAGCGTCGTCGATCTCGAGGACGACTCGCCGCGGCACGGGCCGGCGTGCGCCGCATGATCCGTGCTGAGAACCTCCCACGGGAGAGCTCATAACGCTCGCTCGCACCGTCGGCCTGACGGGCCTTCTCTGAAGCAGTCGTAGTGTTCCTCCTCGCTGCAGTCACCGGCTAGGATTGGACGAATTCACATCCGAGAGACCCGGGAGTTTAGCGATGTCGTCGGCCAGGATCGATAGCCCGCAATGCTTCTCTTGTTCGGGCTCCGTTGCGATCGTGGTCGGCGCCGCTCGGGGCATTGGCGCGAGCGTCGCGCGCGAGTTCGTGAAGAACGGCGCGGCCGTCGTTGCAGTAGATTTATCGCCGACAGTCCAGGACCTCATGGAAAGCCTGGAGAGTGGCCACATTTCTTGTCTCTGCTCAGACATCACCGACCCGAGCACGATCGGCAAGGCGATTGAAAAGGCCAGGCAGTTACAAGGACCACCCAGCATCCTCGTACACTCGGTCTTTGTGGAGACAGCCACGGCCTTGGAAGATACCCCTGCAATAGATTGGAAGAGGACCCTCGACGTGCTGCTCACCTCCGCGTGGCAATCGGACGTTGAGTTCGTCCGTTCGTTGCAAGGCAGACCGGCATCGATCGTCCATATCGCCTCAGTTCATGCGCTAGCAACAGCACCAAAGTACGGCACGTACGCGGCAGCAAAGGCCGGCCTACTCGGGCTGACACGATCGGCTGCAGTCGAATGGGGGCACCTTGGGGTGCGAGTCAATGCTGTCTGTCCCGGGTTTATCAAGGTGGAGCGGAACGCCTTCGTCTGGGAAGACCGAAGCGCAATCGATTCGATCCTTCGCTGTTACCCGCTGCGCAGGGTGGGCCTCCCGGAGGACGTTGCGCGAGCCGTGGTATTCCTGTGCTCACCCGCTGCAGCCTACATTAGCGGGGTGTCCCTGCCCGTCGATGGTGGAATGGTAGCGCTGGTCCCTGAGGCCGTCGCATTCGACCGCTAGTCGGAGGTCCCGGTACTGCTTGATCGCCGAGCGGCTGGAAGCGAGCCGAGCGGCAGGCTCATAACACTAAGTCCTTAGGCTCAAACGTCAACTGGGATCGCCTAGTTTTCTCACGTCCACGCCTGAGAGCTAGAACTCGGCGAGTTGTCCGGTGGCTGTGCCGATCGTAGCGGCGCTCAGGAGCCACGCCTCCTCGACCACCTCGGCGCAGCACGGCGTGTCGAGAGCGCCGACTAGAGCACGCAGGACGTCGCGGAGGCCGAAGTGGTTCGACGTCAGCCGCGCGATCAGAGTCGCTCCGGCAGGCTCCCTCCTACCGGAGACTCCAGAGCCATTGAGCACCGCCTCCGCCGTTCCAAGCGCAGTCGCCGCCTCCACCACCGCTCATCCGATGCCGGAGCCGCGACTGCGCACTACCAGAACAGGGTCCTTTCTGGCATTCTCCTTTCTCGTCAACTTCATCACTGGCCCAAGAAGGTGGAGAGTTCTGCGAGCATCGTGCAGCCTCCCCGCCCCGCGTCACCCGGCCAGGCCGCCGCCACTCAGCATGATCGAATCAATGAGACGCCGCCGCGCCACGATGAAGAGCACGATGACGGGAACGATCGCTACGACTGACATTGCGACCATTCCCACGTAGTCCGTTGAGTTCGTGCTGTTGAACTGTTCGAGGGCAAGCGGGACAGTGAACAAGTTCTGTGAGTCGAGCACGATTAGTGGCCAGAGCAGGTTGTTCCAGCTCGCCACAAATGTAAGCACCCCAACGGCGGCGATGACCGGCCAGCTCAGGGGGACGATCACTCGCCAGAAGATCCCGAACTCGCTTGCGCCATCGACTCGAGCGGCCTGCATCATCTCGTCGGGCAACGCGAGAAGGTATTGCCGCATCAAGAACACACCGAGCGGGCTCAGAACGCCTGGGATGATCACACCCGCGTAGCTATCGACAAGTCCCAACTCGCGCGCCATTATGAACACCGGAACCATGATCGACGGGAACGGCACAAGCAGCACAGCTACCGTTGCCACGAAAAGCAGCCTTCGCCCCGGAAAGCGAAACTTTGCAAGGGCGTAAGCGGCCATCAGCCCAAATGCAACCGAGGCGCCCGAGATGAACAGTGCGATCCCAAAGCTTTTCAGCATCGCCGCGCCGAAGTTCGTCTGTTGCCAGGCGGCCGCATAATTACTGAAGTGGGCTGGATGCGGGATCCAACTGAACGGCTCTATGTATACGTTGTTGTTCGTGTGTAGTGATGCGCTCACCGCCCACACAATCGGGACGACGCAGAAGATCCCGATGATCGTCAGTGCGACGTAGGACAGGAAATGCTTTGGGCGGCGACTCCCCCACGTACCGCCCCTACGAGTGGCGACCGTATTTCTCATCGAACTCATCTCTTGTCAAACCTACCGAAAAGCCAGAACTGGATACCGACGAACGCGAGGCTGACGGCGAACATCATCATCGCCGCGGCAGAGGCGACGCCCGCCTCGGAGAACTCGAAGGCGTACTGGTAGATGAATATCGGCAAGACCTCCGTCGTCGCGCCTGGTCCGCCTTGGGTAAGAACGAACACAGTCGTGAAGTTCGTGGCGACGTAGGCGATGCTAGTGACGATGGCGAAAAGAATAGTCGGGCGCAATAGCGGCAGCTCCACCCGCCAGAGACGCTGCAGCGGACTGGTCCCATCGATAACCGCCGCTTCGAGCACCGTGCGAGGAAGAGATTTCAAGCCGGCGAAGAATATCAGGACATAAAAGCCCATCAGCGACCACGCCGTCGTCAGGCTCAGCGCGATCATCGAGTCTCCAGGCGTCGTGAGCCAAGCGACGTGAAGGTGGAAGACCTGGTCGACGAGCCCCCCTTGAGGTAAGAGGAGCTCGAACACGATCGCGCTCGCGACCGCGGGGACGATGTAGGGGACGAAGAAGATCGTGGAGAACAGTGCTCCACCGCGTCGTATGCGCGAGATGCAGTACGCCCCGGCGAATGCTACAAGCAAGGTAATCGGCACGACCCAGGCCATGTATTGGAGCGTGAGACGGACCGACGACCAGAACGCCGAGCTCTTCAACAAGTTCGCGTAGTTCGCCAAACCGATGAATTTCGATGGCCCAATGAGCGTATTGTTCGTCAGGCTGATCCATAGTCCATACCCAGCCGGTATACAGACCCAGACAAGTATATAGGCAGCGAAGGGCAAGGAGAATAGAAGGCCTGCCCGGCGAACGACAACCTCAGAGCGCCGACGGGCGCGGAATGAATGTATTGTTGACAGCACTAGCTCGCCTTTACTCAAAAGTGCCCTCCTCGGTGGGAGCTCCCACCGAGGAGGGCACCATTATGTTCCTGGAGCATCCTCGTCTAGATTCGGCATTAGCCGCCGTAGGCCTCAGCTGTTTAGCAGTGGTTCGATCTGGCCATTCGCCGAGGCTAGCGCCTGCTTCACGTTCGCATCACTCAAGATGATCGATTCGTAGGCATCACCTAGGTCCGTGCTGATCTGCGTGCCGTGGAGGAGCGACGGCAGGTACACGCCTGTCGCCAGGGTCGGTACCCAGACCGAGTTCCAGAACGGGAGAGTCTTTGCGGTGGTAGTACCGCTAAGAGACTTCAGCCCAGAATACAGGCCGAGGCCAAAGGCATACCCACCCAGTTTCTGCGTAATGTAGCCTATGTACTTCCACGATATGGCCTGATTGCCGGTGCCCTTCTGGACAGTCCAGTCGTACTGGTAGTCCGGGCTGACCGATGGCCGTCCGGGTTCGGTCGGGTAGGGCGTCACCACGGTCTCCGTCTGGACCGTCTTAGTCGGTGAGGTCGTGAACCACGAGCCCACGTCCAGGACCATTGCTGTCGAGCCCTGGCCATACAGCGTGCGCTCGATCGTCGCGGTGGTACCGCCCAAGGACGGGTCGTCGGCGTGGCACTTGTAGACGAGGTTTTGCAGCATCTGGAACGCCGCCACCACGGGCCCGCTGGTCAGGTTGGACTTGGTCCCGGTATTGTTGAACAGCGGCTCGCCAAACTCTGTGGCGATAGCGTTCATAACCAGGATCTCCCCGGCTGGGAAGTTCACAGGAAAGGCCACCTCGTCCCGCGTCACCGTCCCGCTGCTGTTCTTCACCAGCATCTTGGGACCATCGGCGCAAACCTGGTTCCACGTCTTGGGCACAGAGAGGCCCGCTGCAGTGTAGTACGACTTGTTGACGAAAGCCGCGTAGTCACTCAGCTCCTCCGGGACGCCGTAGAGCGTGCCGTTCTTGCTGAAGTCATTGAAGAGCGTGGGTGAAATATACTCACTTTCGAGCTGGGCCTTCGATACACCCAGTGCCGTGTAGTTGACCGGCGCTAGCTCATTCTCTGCCAATACGTTGTAACCGTCGTAGTCGACGTAGACGTTCGGCGCGTCACCGCCAGCCACTAGCGTGGCGAACTTCGTGTACTCTTCCGCCGCAGGAACGATGTCTTCCTTGACGGTAACGCATGGGTTCTGGCCTTCGAAGCCCGAGACCAAGAGCTTGTTGTACTCCTTCTCGAAAGAGTTGTAATGCTTGAAGAGGACGATTGAAGACTTTGTGCCTGTGCATGCGTTTGCTGTGTCTGCCTTTATGGGTGCATATACGCCCGCGCCTGTGTGTGCGGTACTCGCCTCGCTGGTCGACGCCTGGCCGACGAGTAGGCCTGTAGCCGCGAGCACCACACCCCCGATCACACGGCAACGCTTCCAAAATGTTGACATGTAACTCCTCCTTTGTGGTATTGCCTACTAATGAGGCAAATGCTTGTCCCTTCCGACTAACCGGACAACTGTGAGCTCGCAACTGTAGAGCAACCCGACTCCGTCCTGAACAACCCGACTCCGTCCATGGCATCGGTGGGAGGGCAGGCTTGTTGCGAAAGGGATCACAGCTCACGCCGGATTGCGAGGAATTCTCAGACCTTGTGGATCGGCCTTTGGTCCCGTCGTCACGCGGGATCGGCATTTCGATTGCGTTGTCTCTACAAACACTCCTTTCTTGAACATATCGCCAGCTGGCCCTTGAACATGGCGGTTGGCCCCAGGATCACCACCTGACCGGCGCCAAGCTCGTGCGAGCGCGGTTGGCTTGACTTCGATGAGCTTTATATTCTCAACATCCCCGTCTCCTTACTTGCCGGCGTTCGGGGGCCGGTGCTTCGCCGGACCTCAAGGAAGTAGGTAGCGCCACTGGGTGGGTGGTGGATTCGCAACTTATAGTTGTAGCTCTCGATCTGCGCCCACCTCCGTTGCTGGAAACGGGCTCGACGAACTCTCCCCCCTTCGGGCGAACCTTGGGTACCCGGGCGTTGTGTTCACCAGAAGAAACGCGTGCGGAAGTCTAGCGATGTCGTGCCGGGCCGTCAAGGGCGCGTCACCCCGGTGCGCATGCGGACGCCTCTTTGAGTAAATCTGCCATTTGTCCGTAGTATCCCCTGGATTACGTTTTTTGTCCCATAACGATTGCGATGCTCAATGGGGGACGAAGCTGCAAGGGACGTTGTGTTATAACTCTGGTAACGTCGACCCTTATGGCCGATTTCGCTAACCGACGCTACAGGGATTTGCTGTTACTACGTCTGGACGAACTGCGCAACTGCGTCGAGGTCGACCTCTATGCCGAGCCCGGGTGCTTCGGGTACGGCGGCAAAGCCATCCACAACCTCAATCGGCTTTCGCGTAACACGAGTCCGCAACGGGCTAGGCTCGACGCAGTACTCCAGCATCAGTGCGTTTGGTATGGCGGCCAGAAAGTGAAGCGCCGCAGCAACGTTGATATCGGTCGTGAAGTTGTGGTTGCAGCACTGAAGGCCGCGCTGTTGGGCCAAGGCAGCGATCCGCATCGATTGCGTGAAACCAACGCGACTGAGGTCGATTTGGACAACATCGATGTTGCCCTCGTCCATGAGGCGGAGGAAGCCAGCGGTTGTGCACTCCTCCTCGCCCGCAGCGATGCGGGTGTTCACCGTAGAGGTGAGCTTCCGGTAACCTCGCAGGTCGTCAGGGTGAAGGGGCTCTTCGAGCCAGAAAATATCGTAGGGCTCGAAGAGCTTGCACCGCTGGATCGCCGTGTGGGCGTCCCAGGCTAAGCCTGCGTCAATGCACACTTGGACGTCGCGGCCTACGGCCCCGCGTATCCCGCGCACCAGTTCCTCGTCAAGCTCCGGGTCCGGCCCCATGGGCTCCCAGCCGAACTTCACCGCCGTGTAACCAGCGGCTGCCGCTTCGCCCGCCCGGCGAGCGGTCACTTTCGGCTCGAAGTCGAACATGTGGCTAGCATACGCCCGCAAGGCCTTTCGGTATGCGCCGCCCAGCAGAGCGGAGACTGGCTGGCCAAGCGCTTGACCCTTGATGTCCCACAGAGCAAGGTCAATGCCGGCCATTGCCTGGATGACTGCGCCCTCCCGGCCGAAATAGAGGCTCGATTGGTACATGCGGTCCCATAGACGAGCCGTATCAAGAGGGTTCTCGCCGAGCAGCACCTCCCGGAGACCTCGGGCGCGAAGGTGCGACGTAGGGGCGTCGATCACAGCCTTCACGACAAGCGGGCTGCTGTCGACCTCGCCGTAGCCGATTATCCCGGCGTCCGTCGTGACGCGGACAACCAGCGAGTCCTGGGAGCTGTCCGTTCGGCCCTGGATCTCGGGCAGGCGCAGATGAAGTCCCTCAACATCGGTAACCTTCAAGTCGGTCACGTTCTAACGATAATCGATTATCGTTGGAGCGTCAAGGAATACGCTTCGACGGCTTACCCTCTTGCACTCAAGTTGGCTCGCGTTCCGCTACGGCTAGGGCGAGGAGCCGTTCGGAGTCGCCCACGATGTGGCCTTCGAGGACACGACTAATCTCATCGGCGTCGCCGCGCTTTAACGTCTCCATAAGCTCGAGGTGCTCTGCCGGGATCTCGGCGAGCGAGCGATGGCGCGGGCCTAGCTGGTACAACACGACTCGGACTCGTGGTTGCACGGCCCGCCAGAGCTGGATCGTGTGGGGAGCTCCGGAGCTCACAACCAACAGTTCGTGGAAGGCCATATCGGCTTCATAGACGGCAACGCAGTCATCGCTGGCGGCGCCCTGTTCCATGAGGTGAACCAACCGAGCAAGTTGTGCAAACAGCTCGTCACTGTGTTCCGGAAGTGCCTGCACGATCGCGTAGCGCTCGAGAATTAGGCGGACCGGTAGCAGCACGCCGAACAGCTCCTCGGGAGAGACGCTCGCGACGAAGACCCCCCGATTCGGATAGTGGGTGACGAGACCTTCGCTCTCCAGCTGTAGTAGCGCCTCTCTAATTGGGGTTGGGCTTACGCCTAGCTGGGAGCGCAGGTCGTCCTGCTTGAGCTGGTCTCCAGGAACGAGATCTCCCGATAGGATCGCCGAACGCACGATTTCAGCCACCTGGTCGCTGCGCGAGACGGCGGAGACGGCCGCGAACCGCTTTGCCCCTCCCTGCGCGGTCGGTCGCCCCGAGCCCGCCGGTGTCAGGCTGTCGTGGTGTGGGGTGGTGTGGTCTGGTGTGGTCATCGCTGGCAGCACCATTTCCTCTAACGATTGCACGGTATTGTCTTAACGATTATAGTTAGTCGATCCATCCGCTGACAGTACGCTCGACCCAAGGGCGTGGCCAACCAGCGGTCTGCGGTGGCCGACGAGAGGGCGAGGAGCTGCCGTGTTTGACATAGTCATCCGGGCTGGCCTGGTCGTCGATGGAACTGGGGTTCCTGGCCAACAACGAGATGTCGGCATCTTAGGGGAGCGGATCACGGCCGTCGGCGAGCTCGGGAACGCCGAGGCCGCGCTGGTAGTCGACGCAGAGAACAGGGTGGTAGCACCCGGTTTTATCGACCCGCACAGCCACAGCGACTGGACCTTGCAGGCCAACCGCGACGCTGACAGCACCATCCGCCAGGGGGTGACGACAGAGGTCGTCGGCAACTGTGGGATCTCTAACGCTCCGATCAGCGAACTCTCGGCGGCCCTCGTGGCTTCACGCTTGCGTTCGCATGGCCACTGTGAGCGGCCGGCATGGCGCTCCTTCGAGGAATATCTGGCCGAGGTCTCCGCCGAAGGAACAGCGCAGAACCTTGCCTTCTTCGTTGGGCACAGCACCATCCGAGCGGCTGCAGGCGTGGGGCCGAGACCGGCGACCGAGGACGACCTCGACAAGATGGCGGGTTACCTGATGGAAGCGATGGGCGCCGGCGCCGTAGGCATGTCCACCGGGCTGGAGTACAGCGACGGACGTTATGCCGACACACGTGAGATCGCCGAGCTCGCCACAATAGTCGCGCGCCACAATGGCTACTACGCCAGCCACATCCGCAATCGCGATGCGCGCCTTCTCGATTCGGTCGGCGAATTTCTTACTGTTGTTCGATCCAGCGGTGCCGCGGGCCAGATATCGCACCTCAACGTCCGAGAGGACACAGGGGCTCCGCCGGGAGGCTGGCAGGCGGCTGTTGAAATGGCGGAGGCAGCTCGACGGGACGGCATAGACGTCCAGGCCGACACCACACCCTTCCCTCAGGGACTCGGCCTGATGACCGGTCTCCTGCCAGACTGGCTCTTACAGGACGGTTTTGAGGCAACCGCGCAGCAACTGTCAGATGGAAGAGTTCGTGAACGGCTGCGGGAAGACTGCGACCGGTACTGGCGGTTCATCAACAAGGGCCAATGGTACCGAGTACGCCTCCAGTCGAGCCCTCAGTTTCCCGAGTGGGCTGGCCTGTCATTCCCAAAAATTGCCGATCTGGCTGGTAAGGACGAGTGGGACTGCTACTTCGACATCCTGGCCGCAGCCGGAGGCGACATGGGCGATCTCTGCATGGTGGGAGACCTGTTCACCGAGGAGCACCTGGCCGAGATGGTCTCCCATCCGTTGTTCAGCTTGGGCGTGGACTCCACGTCCAGCTCAGTCAAGGAGCCGCTCGCTCACATCACTCGCAGCCCACTCCCGTACAAAGGCCATGTGGAGTACCTGGTGCATCACGTTCGAGAGAAGAAAACCCTCACTCTCGAAGAGGCAGTCCACAAGATGTCTGGCAAGCCGGCCGACAGGTTCGGCCTCGAGGGACGAGGGTACCTCCGTGAAGGCTCGTACGCTGACGTCGTCGTGTTCGACTTCTCTGCGCTGAATAGCGCGTCGAGTTTCGAATACCCGGCCGTCTACCCAGAGGGCATCGACGCCGTCCTGGTGAACGGGCGGCTCGTCGTTGACCACGGTGCCCACACGGGATCTCGGGCGGGAAGGATTCTCAGCCGCCGCTAGAATCACGACTGGCAAGGGAGGGAGCAGTGAAGGCGCTGGTCTAAGTCGAACGTCGCGAGCTGGTCGTCCGTGATGAACAACCGCCAGTAGTCGTCGCGGGCACTGTTATTGTCTCAACTGGGTTCCGCGATGTGTGGCTCCAGCATTTCGGGGCTAAAACGGCTCCAGAATAACTGGCATGTGCTAACGAGCCACCTAAACGCCGGAACAAGCCTAACTTGTGGGGCGCAACTTCAGCTTCATGCACAGGGCCGACATGGCCGTTGTCATCTCGTCGTCGGAGAACAGAAATCATCTTGTCGGCACAGAACAGAAATGGCCGAGTGCGTGAAGGGTGCAACCTCTCAGTTCGATAAGTCGGACAAGGATAACCCCGATTACCCAAGAGTTGCAGCCTGTCTGGGACCGGCGCAGAGCGGCACCCTTCAAACGCTTTTGCGCTTGGTGCCGCGCCGACGTCCTGCACTCTCGGTGTCAATGCAAAACTACGCGGCGACACGGTACTCGTGGACCAGGCCACCGAGCCGGTCGACTCTGTGGGCTCCGTCCGCCCTGGGAACCTCCGAAGGATCGTGTAGGCGACTGGGACCTCAAGGTCTATGCCGCGGTGCGGGCGTCGCTCATTGTTGTAATGCTCGACGAACTCCCGCAGTACACGGTCGAGATGTCGCTCACCGCGAATGAGCAGCCAGTCCAGGCACTCGGCCCTGGCTGTCCGCACGAACCTTTCGGCGAACGCGTTGGCCCGAGGCGACCGTACGGGAGTGAGGATGACCCGGGCGCCCGCCGACCGCGAGTTATAACCAGAAGTTGTGGATGCTCGACCTGCTCAAGGCAGTGACGTACCCTCCAAGTTGAACCAACAACGAGCCTGCCGGGTGAGACCGGCGGGGAGGAGTACGCCAATGTTGAAGCTAGTACAAGACACGTCCGCACGTGGGGAAGAAGCGCCCGCAACTATCGACCTGGACGAGCTGTGCCGCCTGGCCGCCAAGCAGATGCTCGCCTCCGCCCTGCTGGCCGAGCGCCAGGCCTACCTTGACGCCCACGCCGACCAGCTCGACGGCACCGGTAAGCGCCTGGTCGTGGGCAACGGCTACGCCAAGGAGAGGGAGGTGACGACCGGTGCCGGCATGGTCGAGGTGAAAGCCCCCAGGGTCGACGACCGCCGGGAAGGCCAGCATTACCGCTCGGTCATCTTGCCTGCCTACATGCGCAAATCGCCCAAGGTCACCGAGGTCCTGCCGGTGCTGTACCTGCGAGGCCTGTCCACCGGGGACTTCGCCCCGGCGCTGGCCAAGTTCTTGGGCTCAGAGGCAGGCCTGTCGGCCTCGACGGTGCAACGGCTCACCGAGTCCTGGCAGGACGAGCGCGAGCGCTGGGCCGGCCGTGACCTGTCTGGCACCGACTACGTGTACTGGTGGGCAGACGGGGTGCACTTCAACGTGCGCCTCGAGGAGGACCGGCTGTGCTGCCTGGTCATCGTCGGCGTCCGCCCCGACGGCACCAAGGAGCTGGTCGCCCTGGCCGACGGCTACCGAGAGTCAAAAGAATCCTGGGCAGCGCTGCTGCGCAGCCTGCGAGAGCGGGGCCTGCCCGGCCCGGTGCTCGCCGTGGGCGACGGCGCCCTCGGCTTCTGGGCCGCCCTGCGGGACGTGTTCCCCTCCACCAAAGAACAGCGGTGTTGGGTGCACAAGACTGCGAACGTAGTTGACGCGTTACCAAAACGCCTTCAGCCACAAGCTAAATCCGCTATCCAGGCCATCTACAATGCCGGGTCCCGCACCGAGGCCCTGACTGGCCGCCAAGTCCTTCGCCGACGCCTTCTCAGGCTTCCCCAAGGCGACCGCGAAGGTAATGGACGAGCTCGACACCCTGCTCGCCTTCTATGACTTCCCCAAAGAACATTGGGTGCACCTGCGGACCAGTAACCCAATAGTTATCTCGAGCCAAGAAAAGCGTGTCTATGACGTAGGTAAGGGGCACCTGGGTCACACATTGCTGCGTGCTGGACGTGGTTATCTGGAGGCCTCCAGCACGCAGGACCCAGGGAGGTTTCGTGTTCGTCCAACAGGTGGTGGTGCCCGGCTCGCGGCGTGAGTCGTGGACAGTCCTTCATAAAGACGGCCGGCTAGTCGAGCCAATTGAACGTTACCTCGGTTACCTGAGCGACATCGAGCGCTCGCCGAACACGGTCAAGGCGTACGCCCACGATTTGAAGGACTGGTTCGTTTTCCTCGCAGGCCGCTCGCTCGACTGGCACCAAGCCCGCTTGGAGGACGTCGGGGCGTTCGTTTCTTGGCTGCGGTTGCCCCCCGTCGCTCGGTCCGCTCCGATATCGGTGCTGCCGTCGGTCCGCCAGCATTGCAGCGAGGTGACCGTGAACCGCAAGCTCTCGGCGGTGAGCGCGTTCTACCAGCACGCGGCCCGCAACGGCGTTCAGTTGGGCGAACTATTGATGAGGTGGCAGCCAGTGGGACGGCGAGGCACCGCCTGGCGGCCCTTCCTCCACCACATCAGCAAGAGCCAACCGCGCCGGCGCTCGGAGGTCCGCCTGAAGGCTCCCCGCAAGCAGCCGAGGGTGCTTGCCCCGGCCGAGGTCCAAGCCATCCTTGATGCTTGCCAGCGGCTTCGTGACCGGCTGCTCTTCGCAGTGCTCCACGACACCGGGATGCGCATCGGCGAGGCCCTCGGGCTGCGCCATGAGGACTGGGCAGCCGCCGAGCGGGAGGTGACAGTCGTGGCGCGGGAGAACGACAATGGTGCGCGGTCGAAGTCCTCCCAGCCGCGCACTATCCCCGCCAGCGCTGAGCTTTTCCGCCTTTATGCGGACTATATGCATGGCGAGTACGGCGACTTGGACAGCGACTACGTCTTCGTGAACCTGTGGGCCGAGCCGCGTGGTCACCCGCTCAGCTACCCGGCGGCCTACGACCTGGTGCGCCGGTTGCGCCAACGGGCCCAGCTCGACTTCGACCCCCACTGGTTCCGGCATTCCTACGCCACCCGGTTGCAAATGAGCGATGTTGCAAGAACTGCATCATTCGGCACGGTGCGCGATCAAGAACCTATAAGGGTTTTCGGTTTTCGAGGGTGCGGCCGGGGCTAACAGCTTTCACGAGACATCCCAGCTCAGGCGGACCATCCACCACCTGAGCTGCACCAGCTGCAACACTGCTTCACCTGATCGTGTTGCACCTGCTGCGATTTTGATGCTTCTGGTGCCTGGGGCTGAGGATGCCGCGGCTGCATCCCCCCACTACCGCCGGCCCCCCAGGGGGCCGTTGGTGTCGGGAAAGCCGAGGGCTCAGTGCCAATTACCCGGGACCCGAGCCGTCTACGGTCCCCACGTGCTCTACGACCATGGAGGCCCACGCCGTTTCCCGTAAGACGATCACAACCGCTATTCAGGATCCCACCCGTCGACCCATCCAATCGGGAGTTCGGTCTAACGATCACGGACCAGGTCGAGTAGCTCGCCGAGCAGCTGTGCGGACATGGCTATTCGGCACACTTCGAACATCGCTGATTACCAGTATGCGGGCCGGGGCGCCCGTGGAGGTCGTGAGCCGCTTGCTCGGCCACTCGTCAGTGGCCACCACCGACGGGGTCTACGGGCACCTGAGCTCCGAGGACGCCCGTCGGGCGCTGGAGAAGGCAGGGTGGTTCTCCGACAAAGCTGTGCGGCTGTGACCCCACCAGCCGCGGCACGAAGTTTCGATGAGCCACTGGGCCTAACTGAGCGGCTCTTCGAGGTCCTGCGATCAGAGTTCCGAGCCGACGTGCTTGTCTTCGCCGCGTCAGACCCCGTCTTCGGAGGCGGCGCCTGTCACGTCGAGAGTTGCTTACGCTCGGCGCGCAGCTGGGGGCTTTGCTCGGCGCACTACCAGCGCTGGAAGAAAGACGGGCGCCCACCCTTGGAGGTCTTTGCCGTTACGACCGACCCGAGGTGGCAGCGGCAACGGCCAAACGCCCGCTGCCAGGCCCCTAACTGTGGTTACGGCGTCATCCGGACCGCATTGTGCTCGGCCCATTTTCAGCGCTGGGACCGCTCCGGCCGCCCGGGCCTGGAGACCTGGCTCACCGACCCGCCGGCAGTTAAGCAGCCCGTGCCCGGAGCGAGCTGCCTTGTCGCGCACTGCGAGCTGTGGCCGCACGGTGCAACCCCGTTTTGCCGCCCCCATGAGGCGGCCTGGCGCGCCAACGGGCGTCCCGACAGCGACGACTTCGCCCGCAGCTTCCTGCCGAGGTCCACCACTGCGGACGAGACCATAGAGGTCGGGAAGCTCGCCACTCAGCTGAAGCTCGAGGTCCAATACGCGTTGCAATGCCGTCGTGACGACCGGACGGGCAAGCTCGCTCCCGCTATTGTGCGCCGGGCGGTGAACTTCCTGGCCGAGGGCCGGCCGGCTCGCTACTGGACAGGAGCGAAGACGAGTGGCGGGCAGAGACGCAATGGAAGATGCCAAAAGACCCGGCAATCGGCCGGTTCTTGGCCTACGCGCACCGCAAGCTCACCGACCTCGCGGACGGCGACGCGGGTTGGGAAGCAGAGTTCCGCGACGTATGGCTGATGCGCCGTCTCGGCCGGCCAGGCAACGAGAAGCTCAGCTTCGAAAAGATCCTCCAGCCATGGCTACGGGACTTGGCCAAGCGCTGGGTGCGCTGGAGGCTTGCCGCAGAGCTGAACCTCGAAACTGTCCGCCGTGGGGTGCGCTCGCTTGCCCGCTTCGGTGCCTTCTGTACGCGTACGGGCGTGAGCAGCCTCGCCGATGTCGACCGCGCCCTACTGGAGCGCTACTTGGCCGACCTGCATGCAGAGTGGGCTGGTCGGCAGCGCCACAACGACCACATCGGCCAGCTCAACTCGTTCCTCCACGCCGTCCGCCAGCACCGCTGGGACGACACGCTCCCCGCAAACGCGCTCATCTTTGCCGATGACTACCCGAAACGGACGGCACTGGTGCCCAGAGTGCTGGCCGAGCACGTGATGGCCCAAGTCGAGCAGCCCAGCAACCTCGACCGCTGGGACAACCCGGCGTTCCGGGTAGTGACTCTCGTCCTTGTCCGCTGCGGGCTAAGGGTGACCGACGCCCTACGCCTCAAGGCCGATTGCATCGTCAGCGACGCCGAGGGTGCCCCTTACCTTCGCTACGTAAACCACAAGATGAAGCGGGAAGCCCTCGTCCCCATCGACGAAGAAGTCCGTGCCGAGGTCATCGAACAGCGGGAGCGGGCCGGCTCTTCACCATGGCTGTTCCCACGGACAATGAAGAACCCCGACGGGCGGTTCCCAAGCGCCTCTGGGACCTATAGGGAGGCGCTTTACCGGTGGCTGCAGCGTTGTGACGTTCGCGACGAGCAAGGAGGGCCCGTGCACCTCACACCGCACCAGTGGCGCCACACCTTGGGGACGAGGCTGATCAACCGTGACGTGCCTCAAGAAGTCGTACGCCGCTTCCTCGACCACGACTCGGCTGAGATGACCGCTCACTACGCCCGTTTGCACGACACGACCGTCCGTCGGCACTGGGAGGCCGCTCGCAAGGTCGATATCACAGGCAAGACCGTGTCTATCGACCAGGACGCGCCGCTGTCTGAGGCGGCCTGGGCCAAGCAGCGGCTCGGTCGGGCCACCCAGGCGTTACCGAACGGCTTTTGCGGCCTGCCGGTGCAAAAAGCTTGCCCGCACGCCAATACCTGCGGAACGCAAAGCTCGTCTTTCGCACGAGCCGCGTAATTGACGCACACCCAGCAGGGATTTATAAGCGTCCCGGCCCAGCTCCGGGCCATGGCGGACGCCCGCCGAAATCAGGCCGTCGTGCCTAGTAGTTCCCGTCATATTGTCAGTGTCGTATGGCGTCCATGCGAGAGGATACTCGTTCAAAAGGTCGAAGAATCTTGTAATTCAAGGATAATCTCATGGCATATGGTCCCAGTTGCGGCATTGACGCCAGGAAATGCTTGACATGCATGTAATTTGCCCTTATGGTCGCGGCGGAGGTGATGGTGATGAGCAACGACAGCCGCCGCCTGGCACTGGAGGCCGCCGGGCTAGTGCACCCCAGGCCCGAGGCGGTGACTTCCCCGCTGTTTACCCAAGGGAACCCGTTCTTTTTCGCCTTGGACAAAATGCAAGTCAAATACGAGATGTTGCGGGCCCATGTCGTGGACGGGGCCACCGTCACGGCTGCGGCCCGCAGCCACGGCTACTCGCGCGCCGAGTTCTACTTGGTGGCTGCCGCTTTCGACGAGGCGGGCATGACCGGCCTGCTCGACGAGCGCCGGGGCCGGAAAGGGCCGACCAAGCTGACAGAGGAAGTGAGCAATTTCCTGGACAATCTTGGGCCGTGCTCGGCCCCGGAGGCGGCCCGTGCCCTAGAGGAGGCCATGGCGGTCTCGCTGTCCCCCCGGAGCATCCAACGGGCGCGCCAACGATGAGGCGGTTCTGGCCAGTCGGCGAACCGGCCCAGGCCGACTACGAGCGCCTGCGCGCTGGCGTCGTGTCGGGCGGGCGGCTCCCCCGCGACCTGGCCTCCGCTCGCTTCGGGCGGCGCGGCCTCGCCGGCCTCATCGCCTGGCCGGTGGCCGAGGCGGTTTTCGCCGCCGTCGTGACCGGGGCCGCCCGCCCGCCCTGGACGCCTTATGCTGACCCGCGCCTTGAAGCCTTGGCCGTCACGTACCAGCTCTTGCTAGCCGGGGCGGGGCCAGGCCCTCAAACTGCTCTGACGGCGTCCCCGGGGGGCCAGCCGTGAAGCCCCGGGTGCCGTCGTCGTAACGATAAGAGGGTCCTTTGCCCCGCCTGCGGGGAGCTATTTGCCCGCACCGGCCGGCAAAAATGGTGCAGCGACCGGTGCCGGCAGGTGGGCTGGCGCCGGCACCACCCGGCCTCGGCCAGCACCGCGGCCGCCGCTGCCCTCCCTCGGCCGCGACCGAAGCGAGCGGGCACTGTGTACCTGTGCCCGCTTTGCGACACCCGTTACCTGGGCGAACAGTACTGCAGCGACTGCAGCACGTTCTGCTGCCGGGTCGGGCCCGGCGGCTATTGCCCAAATTGCGATGAACCTGTTGCCATAAATGACCTTATTACCGTCACTACCTGAGCGCACGGGCCCTGCACGAGCCCGCCGCCAGTCACCGCGGCCGTCCTCGTTCGGCCCGGCGCCGCAGGCAATGCCCGGCCGTCCGCCGCCAAGTCCCGCAAGCCACGAAAGGAGAAAACGATGAGGGTCGGCATCTACGCCCGGGTCTCCACCGAGGCCCAGGAGGCACGGGGCACGATCGGTTCACAGCTCGAGGCGTTGCGGGCCCGGGTGGCCGGCGAAGGCGACGAGCTCGTAGCCGAGTTCGTCGACGACGGCTGGTCCGGGGCGCGCCTTGACCGGCCCGGCCTCGACGCTTTGCGGGACGCGGCGGAGCAGGGGTCGGTCGAAGCGGTGTGGTGCCTGTCACCAGACCGCCTGGCCCGGTCCTTCGCTTTCCAGATGCTGGTCCTCGACGAGCTCGCCCGCCTCGGCGTCGCCATCTGCTTCACCGACTCGCCCCCCATCGACCACGACCCCGAGGCGCGCTTGCTCGTGCAGGTGCAAGGGGTAATTGCCGAGTACGAAAAAGCGAAGTTCGCCGAGCGGGAGCGGCGGGGCAAGCTCTATCGCGCCCGTGCCGGCGAAGTGCTGTCCCGCAAGGTCCCCTACGGCTACCGGCGCGTCCCTCGGGGGCCGCAGGCCCAGCGCACCTGGTCGTGCACGACCAAGAAGCGGCGGTGGTGAGGCGGGTTTTTGCCGACTTCTTGGGTGGTTCTAGCGTCCGAGGCCTGGCCCTGGCCCTGGCCGGCGAGGGCACCGCCTCACCGGACGGGAAGCGAATGTGGCCGTTGGCGACGATATGGCGCCTGCTACGCAACGAAGCGTACGTGGGCCGGTTGTTCTGGAACCGCACCCATACGAGCTACGACCCCTCGATCGGGCGCAACCACCAGGCTCGCCG
The DNA here is from genome assembly GCA_963807395.1 of uncultured Acidimicrobiaceae bacterium. Lineage (GTDB taxonomy): Bacteria > Actinomycetota > Acidimicrobiia > Acidimicrobiales > Palsa-688 > Fen-671. Next base: position 2,238,457 of record CAWEBW010000007.1, on the reverse strand, counting down.
GCCCCGGGAGGAGTGGGTCGAGATCCCTGTCCCCGCCCTCATCAGCGAGGACACCTTCGAGGCTGCCCAAAAAGCGGCCCACGACAACAGTATTTTCAGCCCGCGGCGCACCGGGCCGGACACCTTTTTATTACGGCGGCTCGTGCGCTGTGGCCACTGCGGGGTCAAGCTGGCTGCCCACCGGGCCTACCGCGACTACGGGATGGCCCGCTATTACCTGTGCCCGCACCACGACCCGGTGCGTGCCGGTGGGCAGGACCGCCGCTGCCCCGAACGGCGAATCCGCGCCGACGAGCTCGACAACTTCGTCTTCGACCAGGTACGCCAGCTGCTCGCCCGTCCCGAGCTGCTCAGTGCCGGCGAGGCCGCGCGGCAGCTCAGGCCCCAGTCCCCGACGACGAGCTACTCGCTGCCCAGTTGGCCCGGCTGGAGCGGCGCCGCGACGGCGCACAAGCTGAGCGCCGCCGCTTAGCCGACCTCTACCAGGCGGGCGTGATCGAGCAGCCCGAGATGACGCGGCGGGCCGCCGAGCTCGACGCCCGTCGCCGGCACCTGGACGAAGAGCACGACACCTTGGTCGCTCGGCGGGCACAGCTCTCCCAGGCGAACAACCTGAAGCAGCGGATCGCCGGTTTCGCCGAGCGAGCCCTCGCCGGACTAGACGGGCTGGACTTCAGCGGTCGCCAACAACTGCTCCGTCTCGTCCTTGACGACGTGCGGGTCCAGGGCTGGCAGGTGGAGCTCCGCCTCCGCATCCCGCTCGACGACGAAAACACACGCGCAGGCGACGGGGCGCCTGAGCCGCCCACGCGGCGCCGAACAGGCAGCCGGAGCCGCTCACCGCGGCGTCCCCAATTAGCAAAGGAGGGGGTGTCAAGTAATGACCGTTTGCGTTCCACAGGTGAACGCCTGCCTGACTTGCCCGATTTCCACACCACGCCGAGTTCTTGCGAGCCCACCGCCAGCACCGTGAGCAGGTGGTCAAGATCGTCTCGGCCGCCGAACGCCGCGACCAGGCACGCGTGGTCGAGATGAACCGACAGGTCCTCAGCAACCTCGACCGGATCATCGCCAGCCTCGAAGGAGAAACCTGCGATGCGGGCTGACAACTCGCGCCACGTCATAGCTGCAGCCCGGCGGCGCTCGCAGAACGCCCAACAACAAGCCGCTGCAGCCCTGCGCCGCCTAGATTCCGCCGGCCTTGCAGTCAGTTTCGACATTGTCGCCAGGGAAGCTGGTGTGTCGCGCTCTTGGCTCTACACCCAACCACACCTGCGTGCCGAGATCGAACGTCTCCGGCAACGGCAGCGTTCCTCGCCTGGCCGCATCATCCCCGACCGACAACGCGCTTCGGACCCATCTCTGAGGGCGCGGCTCGCCGCCGCCCACGAACGCATCCGTGAGCTTCAAGCCGAGAACCGCCGTCTGCGTACCGCCCTTGCCGAGGCGATCGGCGTCAACCGCGCAACCGCGGTCCAGCACCGTCGCGACAATGACGGTTGATCTCAGACAAAATTCAGGAAGCCTCTTGGACCAACACATGAGCTCCGTCGACGACGGTGTCCACACTGCAAGGCCGCAGGTCAGAAGGCCAGCCGAAAGCCGGGCTTAAGATAACGATAGAGAGGCTCAACAAGGAAATACGCCGGCGGACCGACGTCGTCGGCATTTTCCCTAACCGGGCCGCGGTCGTACGCCTCGTCGGTGCCGTGCTCGCCGAGCAAAACGACGAATGGGCCGTGGCAAAGCGCTACATGGGATCGGAAAGCCTGGGCAAAGCAAGGCTCCGCCCTATCGAGGGGCGACTGGCCGAAATGCCAAAAAGGCCCGAGCTGCAAGGAGAAGGAGCGGCCTAGACGAGCCTACCGACAACTGAACCAAACAAATGCCCGACAGCCGCCAGTCCGACGCGCCTGAAATTCATTCCCCGTAATTATCGTCTTGACATTCACAACAGTAAGTGCCTGCAATTTCAAAAGAGGTTGAAGTTGGTGGTCGTTATACACCACTCCCCTGGGCTCTACCCACCGAGAGTGCAGAGACTTCGTTGGGCAGGGCGAGCGCGAGAGCCGTTCTGTCGAGGCAGCGGGTCAGCTGTCTTCTTTGAAGTTGTCGTTCATAGAGCGTGGCAAATGGATTTGGCCCTCATATGTGGAAGGCATCTTGTGGATGCCTCAAACGCTGTCATAGCCATACTCACCGTGTCACTGTCACACCGTTAGCGGCCAAGCCTCGATCGTCAGGGCTACTCCAGAGTTAAGAGGCTTCTTCCGCGGAAGCCATCTGCTGCCGAGGGTCTTCTTCTGGGCGGCGGAGTACCGTGGACGATGTGACCGCGGGTGCGTGGCACAACGGTGCACCACCACGCGAGGGAACTGGCTACGGGATCAAGTTCCGTCAGGCGGACAGAAGACCGCACCTAAAGGCACTGGAACGAGATCATTCTCGGGCTCCGGAGTAGTGAGCCGACGACAATGCGATTGAGACCTTCTTTTGGCGTACGTGCTCGGACTTGCATTCTCCCGACATTGGCCGTTGGTTACTCAATAACCGAGCGGGTCCTTGGGAACACGGACACCCACCGCGCATTCCGTGATTCGACTCGACGGCAACCGCTTCTCCACCGCGGCTTCTGCACCAGCATTGCATGCCCAGATCGGCCAGGGCTTGAGTCCCATATTCAAGACAAACGAGCTCGGCCTCGGCCTCATCCTCGGCCGAGACCATGGCTTCGAGCGTCGTGGCGACGTGTTTGCAGCAGTTATGCGGCGAGCAGGCTCTCTCCCGGCTGAGGACCTGGCCATGGCGTGGGAGCGGGACACACGCTGCTGACCGGGTCCCACGTCGCGACGCTGATCCTGTCGCCTGTGGGCACAGCGCAGTCAACTCTTAGACCTTCTCAGGCTCTCGTCGATTGCCGGTAGAGGACTGTTTACCGCTGGTAGAGGACCGTTTACTGCCCTTTACCGACTTGGTAGCTGACTTCGATCCGGACGTTGACGTCTTGGAGTGGTCGGGGTAGGACCGCACGCCACCAGTCGATATTGAAGCCGGCGCAGCTTTGGAGTACCTGCTCCTGATCGGTGCGGCTTTTTTCACCCCTCCGGTTTTTTGGGCTCTTGCCTTCCGTATCGCCCCCTTCGCCCCCGACTTCGAGCGCGCACTAACCCAATCGTGCTCCACCGGTGTGACCTCGGCACCGACACGCAATTCAACCGTCCCCTCCGGATAGACGGCAACGAGGCGCAAGATGCCGCCCGTTGCTTCGACAAAGCGACGCATCGTGGACATGAGCATGTCCGAGCGCCGCTCCAGCTTTGACACCTCAGACTGGTTCATACCCATAAGCTCCGCCACCGTGGCCTGAGCCAGGGCCCTGGCTTTACGAAGCCGCGCCAAACTCGCCTGGTGAACCCGGATCTCAGTCAGTGCCTCCTCGTAGCGGGCTCGCGCCTTCGGGTCTTCAAGAACCTTTTCCTTGGCTCGCTGGTGAGCAGTTACGCCAGCCCGGTACTCTTCGTCGGTTAGTTCAATCTCGTCGACACGAAGGTCGTCGACGGGAATGGAAGATCTTGTCATCACTGCAGCTCCTTTCCTGTTGGTCATCCGTCTTGCCATCTGAACGTCCTGACGTCCCAGCCCAATCGGCCACACCACTCAACGAGTCGTCGCTCGGCCTCCGCGACTGCCGATGGGTACCATCGGCTCCCCAGTTCGGTCTTGTCCCCGCCGAAGAGAACCACCGCCTTTACGCGGTCCCTAGGCGGCGCAGCGAAGCCGTACAACACTCTCAACACCGGTGGCTCGGTTGCGTACGGCGTGACATCGGTGGGCGGTGTCCGCCGTAAGGCTCTCAAACCTAACCTCGAAGTGACCACCGGATGAGATTCAGGGTCACCTAAGTCAAGCCCATGCTCCTCTAGTGCCGTGAGGAGCGCCATCACATCTCCAGCAACCTCTGCGTGATCTTTTAGGAGCTGCTGGTACCACCGATCGAACACTGGGTGGTACACCAGCTCCACGTTTAGTCACTCTAGCATATATTCACTTGAGCGCAAGCCACGTGGGCGATCTCTCGCCCCACACAGCTAGGGTAACTCGTCCAGGAAGGACCTCTGACCAGACCGCAGCTCGGTTAAGGTCGGCGGCTCGAGCGAGCAACAGCCGTGCCAATGGAGGGCAACCGCCCGCACAACGCCGGTGGCCACGCTGCTGTTCGCAGACGCTACAAGCCACCCGACTCACTGCTTGCTTTCCTGGAGTCCCTGTGATTATGCCGACCACTCGCTTGCTGCGAGGGTCCTCCACAGCAGCTCAAAGGCCATTGGCCGGGCAGCAGCCACCAAGGCCTCGCACCAGGGGTTGATGGCCGAGTTCGACGAGTTCGAAGCGTCCTCCCTATACGACTGAGGCCTGCCAGCTGAGCCACGGCCAGAGCAGGCACGGCGCGTAGAGGCGAACTGGTCAGTTGGGGCAGTGGTGCTCCTCCAGGACCTCACCCACGCTTAACCGGGACCAGTATCCTGGTCCAGGTTGCCTCTGGTTCGGATGGTAGGAAGGGCAGGTGGAGCGAAACCTACGAGAACTCGTGGTGGACGGGGTCACGTTGCAGGCCCCCGGGCCTGTCGGCTCGGTCGACCTGCGTTTCCAGCCTGGCGTCGACGTTCTGTACGGCCGCAACGGTAGCGGCAAGACGCGCATTCTGCGAAGCCTTCTCGGCACGCTCGGACAATCTACAGGAGACGACGGAGGTCTGGTCCATGTGCACTTTGGCAAAGTCATCACTCAGATCGACGACACCCCGGGTGTCATGCACCACGCCAAATCTTTGCCATGGTGGCAGAAGCTGTTGATTGATCGGATCGGCGAGGCGGCAGAAAGGGTGCGGCCATTACGGTGCCCGTGGCTTGATCCGTCTGTCGACTGGTTCAGTTCGAAAATTGCCAGCGTTGCGTGGCGGCGGCTGTTGCACGGAGCGCAATTCGACCAGGAGTTGGCGGCCCGAGTCGTGTGAGCTGCCGCCTCGCAGGGACGGATCGCCCTCGAGCTCTGGCGCCGGGGCAACTGGGCCGTTCATGTTTGCGCTCGATCCGATGAAGCAAATGGAGAAGACCGTGAGGTTCTCAGCGCGCTTGAGGTGGCAATTCGCGATGACGGCGTTTCGAGCAACGCGCCTCTCCCATCTCGCTTGAACAGGGAACAGCTGGAAGCTCTCTACGACTCCGTCCTTGATTGGGGCGGGTCCTTCAATCCAGCCACTGTCGTTGGCCACCCTTGGGCGTCCGTGCCGCCTTTTACACCGGCATCTCACTGGAGAGCCGGCATGGTACGCCGAGAAGACCGTCGTTCCGGTGGTGCCCGAGGTGTCCGTAGCCGATGACCTAACCGAGAGTCATCTGATTCCTTTCTTCGCTTCATCAAAGAGGACTCAGCAACATCCGAGACGCCTCCCTCCACCGACAGGGAGTCGGTCATGGACGAGGGCTACCCGTGGATCCCAGAAGTGCCGCAAACTGCTAACGAGCATCTCTCCAGTTTGCCCGCCGACGCTCCGCTGCTGCACCTTGATGTGCTGCCGCCCCATTACTGGTTCCAGGGTGCCCCTCTCCGGTGGTTTGTTCGCGATCCGAGTCGCCACGAAGGTCGAAGTGGGCGATTTGAGCACAGCTCAACGTCGTTGGGCCACGCTTGCGATTCGACTTGCAATGTCTTACCCACTGGCTGATGCGGAAGATCAGCGTGCTCAGCGACTTCTCGCATTGGACGAGCCGGAAATGGCTCTGCATACAAGCGCTCAACTTTTCCTGGCAACCGGAATCGGACAGTTCGACCCGACACTCCAGGTAGTCGTATCGAGCCACTCGCCGGCATTTCTCGACCACAGAGACTTCCGCCTCCACCACGTCCACCGGGGCCGCGACGGCCGGACGGAGGCAACACCACTAGAGGTGTCGGAACTTGCGACGGCACGCAGCCTCGGTATGGCGCCCGCAGATCTCTTCCAGCACATCCGCGTATTCATGGTTGTGGAGAGCCGGCATGACGAAAGGATCCTCGGAGCCTGTATCGGTGACCGACTGCATGGCCTGGGGGCGCTAATTGTCCCGATGTCGGGTGGCACCCAACTCGCCGCGGTCCTGGGTTCGAGATTGATTTTCGACTGGACGGACGCCAGGGTCCTCGTCGTGCTTGACAACATCGAGACGGCTACACAGCAGGTGTGGAATCAGGCTCTCAGGGAGGCGATGGCTGGATCAATAGGCGTCGCCAGGACAACCCTCGAACAGGGTCTCAAGAAGGATGGTGAGCAAGGGTTTTTGCGGAATTTCGGGATAAGGGCTGTCGACCGCGGACGCTGGGAGCGTGAGCGTCTTTGGGCTATCGAAGGCCGACTTCTTGGAATACCTCAACCCGGATGCGCTATTGCCCGGTGCACACGGTCGGTCATGGGGTCAGCTCCATGCAGACTCGCACACCAAGAGTGGTACGGCCTTCAAGAATTGGCTGCGAGAGCATGCCGGCTTTCGCGACGATGACAACAAACTACGCGAGACGGTATCCCGGTTGGACTCGATACCTCAGGACTTCGAGCGACTCGTTTCAGAGGCCGAGCGTTTAGCTCGACAGTCTTGATGGCAGATCGCGGCTAAGGATGCGCCACTGACGTAATCGTCGAAGCCTATCAGTGGCAAAGTGCACTACCACGTATCGGTGCGAGCGCCACTCCGACCGATTTGTGCGCCGCCCCCAGGAAGATGCCGCCAGGCGACGCCGGCTACTCGTCGAAAGCGAGCGCTTGTCACCGTGTCCCGCACGATGGTGGCGGCGCTGGCTTGCATCTGCGCGTGAACGACAACTACGTCGATCGGCCCTTGGTCATCTTGATGGCCTGGGCATGTTTCTTGTGGACCGACTGCGGGCTGACGCCGGCCCAGGTGGTGATCCGCGCCCAACTGTGGCCGGCCTCACGTAGCCGGCGCACCTGGTAGCCCTCGCAAAAGTCGGCAAGCTCCCTCAGTGCCCGCACGCCGGCGAAGGCCAGTTCAGGTCAGGGTCCAGGCCCAGGGAACCGTACGCGTGGCGCCGGGCCATCTCCCAAAAGCGCCTCGTCCATCAACCGATGTTGATAGCACAAGTCGTGCCCGGGCAAGTCGCCCGGGCCCTGTTTGTCGCTCTAGCCAGCCATGTTCCTGGCTGGCCCGCTGGCGTGGGTGCTCGGCCCGCGACGGCCGCATCCATCCAGAAAACTGTTCGCAGAGCAGCGTCTGGTGACCGGCGCGCCCGCAGCGATCAACCACGTGAGAACGACAGCCTGAGTTGGATCCGCCGCGATGCCTTGAAGTGGCCCCATGCAGCCACACTGGGTGAGCATGAGCCGGAGTCCGGCCCCGTCGGGGGCGTCCGATAATCGCTCGGAGTGGCTGGACAGTCCAGAACGTGGTCCGTTGCAAGCCATCCATACGTGAGGAATCGGTCCAGAGGTAGAGTATCGGAGGCGTCGCCGATGAGCTTGGCGTCCGCCCACTCCGCCCCATGAACAAGCAACGCTTTGAGGGTTGCGGAGAGATGGCGGTCGTTCAAACCCTGTGACTCCCGAGCGGAGTACGTCAATCAGCTCCAGCAACCGTGCCGCTCGACGCATGGCGAGTGCCGTTGCCCCGCTCGTTCCGCAAATGTGGATTTCGCCCTGCGTAGGGTCTGCCGCCGTTGGCGATGCCGCGCGCAAGCCAGGCGCCAGGACTCCGACGGCAGGCCGCAGGTAGGTACTGCTTCCGGCCCGCCCAGATCGACTGTGAAGAGCTGCCTGCCGCCCGGAGCATGAACGTCAAGCTTCACACTCCTTCGGAAGCCTCGACCCAGGGCGCTGACGGGACTCGGGAGGGGCGCATCCTCCAGAATGTCGACTCGCTGGCCTCTGTTAAAGGCGCCGGCCGCGTCAGCATGGAGGCCCTATCTCGACGGCTGCTGCGTACGCTGTGCCCTCGCCGCCCGGGCGGCCGAGCTCACCGGGGGGCCAGACGGCCAGCTGCGGGCCGTTTACGAGGCGATCGTCGCTGCCCCCCTGCCTTACAGCGCTCACAACTGGCTACGCCGATCGGTCGCGGCGAGGTTGCTGGGCGGGGTCGCCTCCGGCCAGCTCGCCCTCACCCACGAGGCCCCCGACGCCCACCGGGCCCGGCGCGGGGTCAACTACCTCCGCCACCTGCTCGTCGCCAACGGCGTCCTCTCCGTGCGCGACGACGCCCTCGTGCGCCTCGAGGCCTGGGTAGCAGAACGCCTGGCCAGCCCGGGGTCAACCACGTCGATACGGCCCAGATTATGGGCCCGACGTGGCCAATGAGGTGATCCACGAAGCCCTGTTCCCATATCCGGCCGAGCTCGTTCTGGTGTCCAAAGTGGGCGCCGCAATGGGGGCTGGTTGCCGGCCCAGACGCCGGATGAGCTGCGCGCCGGGGTAGAAGCCAACCTGCGCGGCTCGAGACGAATTCCACGGCGGATGAACTCTGCTTGAATTTCCGGTGAATATCTTACTATTTCCAAGTCCTGCACGATACTGCACGTTATAATTTCGGGTCAGGAGTTCTTCGCGAAAAGATGCAGCGCAGTCCTAACAGGCGGGACAGGTGACGATTATCCCGAATCTCTCTTCCGAGCTCAGTCCATATCAAGCTGGAGGGTTCAATGAGAAGGATCAGCCGAACAATCTGCATTGGTGTCGCCGCAATGTCCGTACTGGGGCCCACCTGGGTGTCCACGGCAAGCCCACCTGCATCGGCCCAACGCCCGGGTGCAGTAATTCCATTATTGAAAGAGGGCGTAGTTGGGTCAATACCTACGGCTACTGTTACTAAGGATAATTTTGCCAGCTACGTAGATTTCATATCGTGCGACACGTTGATGTCGTACGCTTCTGATGGCCGATTGGTGCCTGACATTGCCACATCCGTCAGTGAGCCGAACGACGTGACCTATGTCTACCAGGTTCGCCATGGTGTTAAGTTCTGGGGTAACTGTTCAGGTGTCTGGGTTCAGTAACCGAGCCAACGTCGATAAGCGGCAATGAGGCGTGAGGTGGCCGGGTCGGCATGGACGTCGATGTCGAGCAGCGCCATGTCGTAACGACGGCTGCCGCGTTTGCAGGTGGCAATGAGCTCCCGGCGGTGGTCCCCGACTGAAACAGATAGCACTTCCACGTCTTCTCCTATAACCGTGCCGGGACAAGGGAAATTGGCGTCCTCGTCGAAGGCGTTCACGAACCCCTGTAGTTGTTCGTCCTCGTCGTAGGCGTCGACGGTGATCTCGTTGATGAGAGCATCGAGGCCGGGGTCGGCTTTGCGGGCTGGGCTCAAAGGGCCTCCTTGGGTGAGGGGCAGTGTTGGGTGCCTAAGGGGGAGAGAGGGCCCGAGGGGGCAGCCACGGCTCGCCCTTGAACAGCTGGACCAGCACGTCGAGGCCTACGAGGCCGTGCTTGCGGGCGGTCTGGAGGTAGCTGCGGACAGCGCAGAAGGCTTTGGCCCCAGCCAGTGTCCTGAAGCAGCCGCTTATCTTGTCGTGCAATTTGGCCATCCTGAGGTCGCGCTCGCCTTGGTTATTGTCAAAGCTCACGGCCGGGTCGGACCAGTAGCGCTGCACTTCGTGGCGCTGGTCCCGGAACCGGCACAACAAGTTGAAGGCGTCCCGGTGGACGCTGCCCGCGCGGTGGCGGGCGGGCACGGCGCTAAAGCCTCGGTTGACCAACTTTGTGTAGCGGGAGCGGTAGGCCTTCAGCTGGCCGGCGCTGAGCTCACCATGTCCCTCAAAAAGTGCTTGCTCGACTGCATCTTTCACCTCTACCAGCAAGTCGGCCATCTCGTCGGCCCACTCCCGGTGGGCGACCGAGCCGGTGAGGGAGGCCAAGTCGCGGAGGAGGTGGGCGCAACAAAGGGCATGCTCTATGCCGTCGACCGACCAGTACGGCTTCCACCCGTCGGTGATGAGCACGCCCGAGAAGAAGGGCAGCACGGCCATATCGGCGAAGGCCTCTTTGCCTCTTTTCGGGTGGCAGTCGAGCAGGGTGAGCATACCGGTGCAGGCGACGTGGAACCAATAGCGGGCGCCCGATACACGAGAGCCGGTCTCGTCGGCGTGCAGCACGTCGGCTGCGACGAGCTGAGCCCGCAGCTCGGCCAGGAAAGGCGACAGCCCCTCGGCCGCCTCGACGGCCAGGCCGGCCAACCAGCCCGTAGAGACAGGTGCCCCGCATACCTGAGAGAGCAGCTCGGCTGCCCTGGCGACCGGTATGTGCTGGCCCACCATCAAGTAGACGGCAACCGCCCGCACGATTGGCCCATAGCACGCCGGCCCTTTTGCCTCGGCGGGGAACGGCGCTTTCGTCGTCGCCCCACAGCTACAGCGCCGGGACTCGGCGCGGTGCTCGGTCACCTCTAGGTGCCTATCGGGCAAGTCGAACACCTGGCGCACTTCAGTGCCGGTCACCTCGGCCCCGCCCAGGCCTTGCCCGCAACGGGCGCAGCTCACCGGTGAGTGCACGACTGCCCGGTCGGGGCGGTCGACCTTTGCCAGCGCTGCCCCAGCCGCGCCAGGCTGTTTGCCAGGACGGCACTTTACGCGTTCGTTCAAGAACTTCTTGGCCTTTTCCCGGGCCAGGCGCCGCCGCTCAGCGCGTGAGAGCCGGTCTTCGGCCTGGTTGGCCCGTTCGCCCAGGGTGTCGGACGAGGGTGGCCTGCCGGAGTTAGAAGAATTACGGCCCATTTCGCGTTCCAGTTTTTCGAGCTCCGCCTCGAGTGCCTCTAATTTCGCCCTCAGTTCGGCGTTCTCCGGCCTCAGCTCGCCAACTTCGACCCGCAGCGCGGCGTTCTCCCCCTTGAGCTGCTCGACCTGTTCGGCAAGGCCCACGCCATAGTGTCTACCATTCCCCGCGTGCTCAGTGGTGGATAGCCGCGCTCCGCGCGTCCTACGGGTGAATAGTTACGTTCTGGGATGGCAGCACTTTGACAGCTGCCGACGTTGCATTCTCGCTGAACTTAGAACGTGCTCCAGGTTCACCTTGGGCATTTTTCTTCCCGAGCGTGGAGAGCGTGACCGCCACGTCGCCTTACGAGGTCACCGTCAAATTGAGCTACCCTAACGCCACTTGGCCAGGCGATACTCCAGGTGGCTTTATCTTCGAGAAGAAGTTTGCAGAAGAACACAAAGCTACGTTTGGTGAGCCCGGAACACTGATCATGTGCTCCGGGCCTTGGGAGGTCGACAGCCTCGACCCGACGACCGGAGCCCAATTTTCCGCCAACCCGGACTGGTGGAGAGGGCGTGTCCCCGTCGAGCACATCTCGCTCACAAGTTTTGCCAATGAGACGAGCCTCGCTCTCGCCATGCGGGCCGGTGACATCGACGTCGATACCGGTGTCGCGACGCCAAAATCCTTTGCTGCTACTGCTGGATCCGGCATGACATTGCTCAGCGTTCCCTCTCCTGCATTCATTGGGTCTTTCACAATGAACACTCAGGTCGCCCCCTGGAATGACGTTCACGTTCGCCGCGCAGTAGCCTACGTGCTCGACCGGGCGAATATCATCACTGCGCAGGGAGGATACGCCGTTCCAAGCTACACATTGATCCCACCTCAGTCCTTGCGGACGATTGCGTCAGAGGGCCCGATCGATGCTCTTGTGAAAAGTCTCAATGTGTACCCGCACAGTCTGGCCAAGGCCAAGCAGGAGATGGCTGCATCGGCCTATCCCGGTGGAGCGAGCACAACGATCGTGGTGTGGACCCCGAGCGCCGTGAACCCTGCCGAGGTGATCATCGCGGAACTTCACCAGATCGGTATCAATGCCCGGCTCCAGGTACTAACGTTCCCGCAGTGGCTGGTCAAGGCGACCGGCCCTCCGAGCAAGCGCCCCGCGATGTACACGACCTGGAGCGTTGCCAATGGTGACCCAAACAGTTACATGACGTTGCTCGGCACGTCGAACCTGGCACAAGGGCAATTCAATGTGGCGGACTACGCGCCGCCTGGACTAGACGGGCTGATCAAAGCGGGTATCTCATCCGATAATGACGCCAAGCGCTTTGCTGTCTATGCGACCATACTGAAAAGACTCTCGGTGGACGTGCCGTACGTGGGCCTCTTTGATGGTGACTCGGTCGTTGCGCTCTCAAAGTCACTCTCGTTGCCTTCATACGGCGCTTATTCGACCGAGGGTTTTTGGCCACTTGACATCAGGCCGACTGCGCGGTGAGCAGTCTGATTGGCTCGATCTAAGCGAGAACCACCGGACAACGCCAAGGGCGGGCTCGCCTCGGCGCGCTGGCACCGGGTAGACTGGGTGGAGGGCCGGAAAAGGAGGGCAACTATTTCTCTATGCCGGCATCGGTCCCGTGACAGGTCGTTCGCTGCCGCTCCGGCTGTCCTTTGTTTGCATCGCGATAACTCCTGTCCGGAAGGCTTGCAGGCCAGCGCCGCGCTCCAATTGTAGTCCCGGCGGGTGGTCGGACCAAGGGAAGGCTGTCAATGCGTGGTTCCTGGTTGCGTGTTAGGCCCTTTTTCCGACCGAGCCAGCGCGCGGCAGCCGCCCGGCGAAATTACATAGATGTTATATTGGCAAGACGGAGGGCGCCAACCTCGCACCGCCCCTCTCACGGACCTGTCGGTGCTGGGGCCGACAGCTTAACTAGCGTTGAACTTTTGGCGAAAATCGTATTTTTACGTGGTCCTGCACGATGTTGCATCCTACACTAACGTCCGTCAGAGGTGCGAAGGCGGATTCCCTGACCGACAAGTACGCCTCGCAGGTAACACGCCGACACCTCAGGGAGACAGCTACAAAGCGCTAGGTCGTATATCAAGGAGGAACGGATATGAAATCTCGTCCCGTCACACTCCTGGTTACAACAGCCAGCCTTCTTGGTGTTAGCGTCGCCCCTACCTTGAAGGCAGCGCCGGCGGCGGCCGCCACAACTCCGATCCCGCTCTTGCGAGTAGGCGTCGACTTTCCAGAAAGCACACTTGACCAGACGAAAAACAGTTATGCCAACTTCGTGACGAGCCTGGCCCTAGAGGACCTGTCGCAGTTTGGCCCGAACGGACAGCTCGAACCGGACCTCGCACCTCATGGTCGCAGCCAAACCCCGTCACATATGTCTACCACTTGCGTCATGGGGTTAAGTTCTGGGACGGCGACACCCTGACTGCGGCTGACGTCGCTTACTCCCTTAACTACAACCGTTCGCCAGGCTCCCAGGTCGCGTTCGGTTTCGCCAGTGTTAAGAGCATCCAAGCGGCCGGCCCGTACACCGTTGTCGTAACGCTGTCGCACCCCGACAGCGAGTTGGCAGTACACGCCGGCGAGCGAAGAGGGTGAGATCTTCGAAATGAAGTTCGCCGAAGCGCACAAGGGTGCGTTTGGCCAGCCAGGTGTTCTGGTAATGGGGACAGGGCCTTGGGAAGTCGATACCCTTGACCCTACGACGGGGGCCGAACTGTCGGCAAACCCCAACTGGTGGGGAGGGAAGGTGCCGATCCAGCACATCTCGGTTAAGTTCTTCAACAACGAGACGAGCGAAGCGTTGGCCTTCCGCGCCGGCGAGATCGACCTCGACGACTCTGTGACCGACCCTCGGAGCTTCGCAGCAACCTCCGGCGCAAAGCTTCTTACCGCCCGCAGTTGCAACAACGCTTTTTCAGCATGAACACCCAGACCGCACCATGGAATGACGTTCACGTGCGGCGGGCCGTGGCCTACACGCTCAACCGATCTGACATCATTGCCGCCAACGGTGGGTATGCTACGCCTCTCTACACCCTGATCCCGCCACAGATGCTGGGGACCGTTGCATCACAGTCGCAGGTGAGCTCGTTTCTTGCCTCGATCCCTCTGTACCAATACAGCCTTTCCAAAGCCAAGGCCGAAATGGCGCAGTCTGCTTATCCGAACGGTTTTAGCGCCAACCTCCTGGCGTACAACAGCGGAAGTTCCGTTAACATCAGCCAAGTCATTTCCGCCGAACTGCAACAGATCGGAATTCACCTGCAGGTCCAGACCGCCACCCTTAACGCCTGGCGAGCTGTCGAGACTGGCCCGGCCAGCAAGCGCCAGCCGACGTTTTCCACTGGGGCGTGCCTCAGCCCTGACGTGAGCTGGTACACATTCGTCCTCGGGAGCAAGAACACACAAACGGGCGAGTGGAACCTGGCCGATTACGCCCCCTCGGGGGTTGATAACCTTATCAATGCTGGCATCGCCACCACTCAACCCTCGGTGCGTTTCGCGACATACTCCAAGCTCCTGCAGCGTCTAGCCACGGACGTCCCATATGTACCGCTTTATGTTGGGGACGCGAACATTGCGCTCTCGAGTAAGTTTACGTGGCCGGGCTACAACTACTGGTCGAGTTACGCAGCCGACTACGCGCTGCAAATCAAGGCGGCGGCATGAGCGAAGGCATCTGGTTATAAACGCCCTGGAACCTCCGCCCGAGGGCTTCACTCCCAGCTCCGTGTTTGCCCGCGTCGGCATCTGGCTTCGAGACGTCTTGGTGTGTAAATCTTGTTAACTGGGCGATGGCCCTCGAGATGACTGAGGGCTGGTCCTTTCTGCGAACGGCGGCGCGCTCACCGGCCGGGCCTGATGGCCGGTTGGTGGACCTCCCTGTCTGGCCCAGCAAGGCACTCATGCCTCTACAAATTCAGTGATCGAGCCTGTAAAAGTTCACGTAATCCTCAAGCGTGTAGGGTGCAAGCTCAGGATCTGGCGTCCGAGCAGGGGTGACGGCCCTGGCAGGATCGCGGGGATGGCTTGTCAGATCACCTTCTTGATCGTCCGACGCCTGCTTGACCTGCTCCGGCTCGGTCCGACGCCGGACGAAAAGGACGTCGAGATCGCCGTGCTCCGTCACCAGTTGGCCGTCGTGAGACGCCAGGTGGCGCGGCCCCGTTACTCGCAAGCGGACCGGGCGCTGCTCGCCACGCTGGCACAGTTGCTCAGCCGGGAGCGGTGGGCAGCCTTCCTCGTCACGCCGGCCACGCTGCTGCGCTGGCACCGGGAGCTGGTGGTTGGGTCTTGCACCTACCCTCACCATCGCCGGGCCGCCTGTAAGGGACAAAAACTTGATCGCGCAGTTGATTACGGATTTGCCAAGTTCCGTCAAAGGGACGCCGGCAGATAGTGCAATCGCCGGACCGGTCCCACGTCGCTGTTCGGACCAGTTTGTATTAGCGGCAGTGGGGCCGCTGAGTGTCGTCCACACCGTGGGCGGGTCTTGCGTGAGCCCGGGGGCTCGCGTCGGGCCCGGTGCACCTTGGCTCAGGCGGCACGCTCGTACCCGTGAACGATCCCGCCGAGGACGTCGGTTCGGCGGACGGCACCGGTTCTACTGGGCTCGCCGAAAGAGACCGGCGCATCAAGCTTGAGGCTTCGGTGCGGCCGCGCCTTGTTGTAGTGGCGTGCGTAGTCAGTTAGCACGCACTCAAGATGACGGCGAGAGATGATGACGAGGTGGCCAAGACAGTCAGCTCGGACGGTGCGCACCCAGCGCTCGGCGAACGCGTTCGCCCTCGGGGCTGGGAACGGCGTGCAGATGGTCTGGGTGCCGATTGAACTGAGGACAGCGTCAAAAGAGGCTACGAACTTCTTGTCGCGATCTCGCACGAGGAACCGGGAGCGCCGGCCACCGTCGTCGAGGGCGTCTGCGAAGTTGCGAACGCTCTGGGTCACCCACACGCCAGTCGGGTTGGCCGTGACGCCAAGGACGTGCACGACGCGCCGCTCCACCTCGATCATGAAGAGCACGTAGTAGCGGCGGAGGATGACGCTGTCGATGGTGAAGAAGTCCGTGGCCAAGATCCCTTTCGCCTGGGCGCGAAGGAACTCTGACCAGCTCGGCCCGACCCGTCGGGGTGCCGGTGGCAGCCTGTTGCGGCGAAGCACCGTGGCCACGGTCGTCTTAGACACGGCGACGCCGAGCTTACGAAGCTCACCGACGATCCGGGCGTAGCCCCAGCGAGGGTTCTCCCTCGCCAGGCGGCAGACCAGCTCGACCGTCTCGTCGGCGAGTGGCGGCCGGCCCGTCCGGCCGTGAGTATAGGTCCAGTGCCGTCGCACCAGCCGGCGGTGCCAAGCCATGACCGTTTCAGGCGTGACCGAGAAGGCCCGCCACCGGTCTCTGGGGACTACCCGGGCCAGGAGCACGATCAGCGCCCGGTCCGGCCAGCTAAAGCGAGGACGGCCCGCCTGGCGCCGGAGCACCGCCAGCTGGTGGCGGAGGACGAGGATCTCGGCATCCTTCGCGAACTCGTCCGCACGGTGTACGCGGATGAACTCGAGCAGGCGACGGACGAGACGGTAGAGGAACGAGAACGCCATCGTCGCAGTGTGCTTGTCCACATTCGACCAGGTCAAACCGGGCAGATGAGGTTTCTGGACCCTTCACCGTTGCAGGACGGTTCTTCGGTTCCCTCGAACGAGGCAAGGCTCGCCAACTCGGCGAGCCGTTCGACCCATTCCCCTTGATGCCGAGACCAAAGCTGCGCCCCCGAGGGCTCACGCAACCGAGCTGTTCGCAGCTTCAAGTACGAGCGCCAGGTTCTAGGAAAGAGCCAAGCGCGATCCGGCCGTCTAATCCGCCCCGCCCGGCTTGGCCACCGCCGAGGCCGAACTGAAGACAACAAACTGGACTCCGAAATTGCGTTGAGACCACTTAGGGTTGCGCGCTCCGCGACGGTCCACCAGTTTCTTTTTGACCCGTATGGGCGCGCAATTTGGCGAACATGTCGGAAAGCACATAGCGGCTGTCGATCGTTTGGTAGACCCTGATCGGCCGGTATTGGCGGGAGTAATCATAAGTGCAGTCGTAGTTAAACCCGGGGGCGGCTCGTTCTGTCCACAAGCCAGCGGCCGGGTTGAGCATGAGGCCTACGGCCGGAGAGTCGCCGAGGCTGCGGAACTCAAGCGACCGTCCGGCATGAGGGTGTGTCTCGTTGAACTCGATTAACTGACGGACGAGGTATCTCCCGATCTCCCCGCACGGCGCCACATTATCGTAGAGCTCCGCATAGCCAACGGCCATCATTACGTACGTAGACATCGGCACTTGCCAAACCTTGAGCGTCGACCCGAATACGATGTTAGCGGCGATTATGTCGTTGGAGAGGTTGAACTCGGGTTTATAAACGGCGCCGACGCCCTCGTATGGCGCGCCTCCGATCCAGATAACAGTTACATCCTGATCGGCAATCCTCGGTTCCAGCATGAGCGCGGCGGCCATGTCGGTTATAGGCCCGAGGAAGGCCACGAACAGCGGCGTCTCCTCCTGCTTCATGGCCTCTTCAATGATGAGCCGGGCGCCGGGGGAGTCGACGGGTGTCCTCACGTCAGGTAAGGCGTGAGGAGAGCCGTTCTCCACCCTCACCTCGTCCGGCAATTCAAGTAGTTTCACCAGCAGGTCGATTTCCGCCCGACTTTCCTCCATGCTGTTAGGCCCGCGCCGATTTCCGAAGTGGGCCGCGATCAGGCCCCTCATATCGAGGCTCGGAGACAGCAGGGCGTGCACGATGGCGAACTGGTCGTCCGCTTCGTTTTTGGCGTCCGTGTCGATCAAGACACGAGGCCGGGTCGAGTAATCGAGATTCCAGATCACGACTGTGTGCCACCTTTCGTTGACCGCCGGCCCTCGAGCCGGGGAGCGGGTTGATAGGTATAAGGGAGCAGGAGACTCGGCTGTATTTGCTTGCCGAGTCGTTTCGTCCTGTCCCTAGAGTCCGTACGCATACACGCGCCGACGCTTCAGGAACTTCGCCGTTTTTCCATTAGCACGCCTGGAGATGGGCTCGCCAAGAGCCGCTCCGCTGCGAAACGGTCAGTAATCAGGGTGCTTACAAGGCCCCCTTGCAGTGCACCCCGTATCGCCTCTACCTTGTCCGGGCCTCCCGCAATGCCGATGGGCCGGGGAACGCGCGGAGCTCGTCCAGTGACATGCCAACAACGCGTTTGTTGAGAGGACTTTTCACCGCCCGTCCTCGCTGGTCGAAAAAGTGCACGCAGATGTCTCCGACCGCACCCAATCGTTGGAGGGCGGAGAGCTCGTTTTCGGAGAAGACGTTCCCGCTCTCCCCGAGCATGCGAGAAGGATTCAGGGCGCCTATGCCCACCAGAGCAATGGTCATCTGGCGGAAGTACGACATCGTGTCCTGCACCCCGGGCTCGCTCAAATAGGCGGCCGCTGCTTGCGGGGAGACGGCGACTCCAGGCGCAAGCAGGAAATGGGGCTCGCCCCCCAACAGCCACGCCAGCTGTTCGGTCAACTGGGTGGCGTGCGCCTCAGCGGTAGGGACTCCGATACCGCCCAGGATCTGGACCACGTGCGTCTTGCCCGTCCGGCGGCGCGGCTGCATCGAGCCGACCACGCGCAACAGGGTCTCGCTCCACGAGGAGATACCAACGACCTCGTCGAGCCCCAGCGTGGCCTCGAGGTAGCTGGCGGCAGCGCTCCCGATGGCCCTCAGTAGGTCGTCACCCGCTTCGGTGGGGGAGTCCGCGACTATGGCGTCCCTCAACTGATAGCGGGCGACGAGCTCCTCCTCCAGCTCTGTGAACACACCGGTGGGAGTCATAACAGTTGTTCGTACGATCCCCTCCTTCTGGGCAGCTGTAAGAAGGCGGGAAACCTTCGCCTGGGAAAGGGACAGCCGTCGTGCGATCTCCGGTTGCCGGATGCCATGCTCGTAATACAGGCGGGCCACCTTGGTGATCAAACGGCGCCGGTCGAGGGAGTTCAACTGAGCACCTCCGCGGGGCCGTGGTTCGCCCCGCTAGGGCCGGCCAACGAGCTACTTGTGCCTACCGCAGCCCGCCCTGAGCCCGGAGCCAGCGCTCGGGAAACGGCCTCGTGCCAGGCGACGAGGAGCTGATCGCGGTCAGCGTCCGGCATCTTCGGCTCAATCGTCTGGCCCCGCCGACCTATGCTCTCGATGTCATCTTCGCCGCCAAAAAATCCAGTGGCGAGGCCAGCCAGGAACGCCGCCCCCAAGGCTGACGCGTCCACGACCTGACTGCGCACGACCGGGCAACCGAGGAGATCAGCTTGCAATTGCATCACTACATCATTGCTGGTGGCGCCACCGTCGGCGTGAAGTTCGTCGAGTGGGCCGACATCTTTTTCCAGCGCACCGATCAAGTCGGCCACCTGGAACGCGATCGACGCCAGAGCGGCCCAGGCCACCTCCGCGGGGCCGGTGGCAAAGGTTAGGCCACTTATTTGTCCGCGTGCCTCCGGGCACCAGTACGGCGCCCCTAGGCCGGCGAAAGCCGGCACGATATGGACGCTACCCGGCCCGCGTACGGTGCGAGCCAGCTGTTCGACGGCCAAAGGGCCCTCGAGGCCCAGGAGCCTGGCCACCCAGTCCACCGTGGCGCCACTCGAAAACAGGTTACCTTCCAGGGCAAAAGTGGGCGCCTCTTGCAGCCAGGCCACCGACGTGGCCAAACCGTACTTCGAACGGGTCGGCTCTGCCCCTGTTGGCGAGGCCACTGACGTCCCCGTGCCGTACGTGGCCTTCGCGGTACCTGGCCGCAGGCAACCCAGGCCGTACAGGGCGGCGTGAGAGTCGGCGGCCAAGGCGGCAAGAGGTGCCTTTGGCACCGCCCCCTGAGGCACGGTTTCCCCGATCAAGCCCCCGGACGGTACCACCTTCGGCAGGCAGGCCCGAGGGACGTCGAAGAGCTCCAGCAGCTGTTCGCTCCAGTCCAGGCTCCGCAGGTCGAACAACATTGTCCGGGACGCGTTGCCGGCGTCGCTGACGTGCAATTGGCCCGAAGTCAGGTTCCAAGCCAACCAGCTGTCCACCGTCCCGGCGCAAGCGTCACCCGCGACGGCGGCGGCCCGGACGGCGGGGTCGGCATCCAGTAAATGGCGCAATTTCGAGGCCGAGAACATTGGATCCAGCGGTAAACCGGTCAGCTCCCGCACTAAGGGCTCCACACCCGCGGCCAGCAAGGAGCGGCACAGCTCCGCACCCCGGGCGCACTGCCAGCTGACACATGGTGTTAGGGGGCGGCCAGTAGCCCGGTCCCAAATCAAGACAGACTCGCGTTGACTGGAGATCCCCACGGCTTCGACATGGGCCGGGGGCAGTTTCGCGACCGCGGCCAGGACGCTCTCCCATAATTCCGTAGGGTCCTGCTCGACCCAACCCGGTCGTGGGTACGACCTCCCAACCGGCGCCGACGCGAAACCGGCCCTCTCTCCCGAGGGGGCTACGAGCATCGCCTTGGTGGCGGTGGTGCCTTGGTCTATCGCAAGGACGACCGGCGTCACTGCTTGCGTCGGAGCAGGTTGGAAGCGGCTGTGCTTATTCCCGTGGCTGTCAGGCCGAAATGCTCGAGCAACCATGAAGCCGATCCAGTGGGCAGGAAACCTGGGAAACCCATGATGCGCATGGGCACTGGGCGGGCGGAAACGACAACCTCGGCTATGGCGCCGCCCAGACCCCCTCGAACTGAATGCTCCTCGGCGGTCAAAATGGCACCGGTTTCCTCCGCAGCCGCTTCAATCTCGTCCACGTCAAGTGGCTTTACCGTCGGCATCGAAACGACACGGCAGGCCACTCCTTCCCCATGCAAAAGCTCGGCCGCCTCGACCGCTCTCGCCACCATCGTGCCGTTGGCCACTAGCGTAACGTCGGTCCCCTCGGCCAGGCGCCGGGATTTCCCCATCCGGAACTCGTAGTTCTCGTCGTAGACCATCGGGACCGGCATCCTGCTCACCCTCACGAACACCGGCCCTTCGTGCTGGAGCGCCGCCCTGATCGCCTGCTCGGTCTCCCTGGGGTCAGCGGGCACGATTATGGCCAGGTTGTCGATAGCCCGCAGCCAGGCTATATCCTCGATCGAGTGATGGGTGGGCCAGCTCACCGTAGGCCACGCCCGGGCTCATCCCGCAGACCACTACGTTGGCGTTGCTGTACGCCAGGTCGACCTTGATCTGCTCCAGGCCCCGCGCTGCCACGAAACAGCTGGCGGCCGAGACGATGGGGCGTTTCCCTCCGTTGGCCAGGCCCGCCGCCACGCCGAGGAGCGCCTGCTCGGCGATGCCCACATTTACGAGGCGGTCAGGGTAGTACTTCTTGAAGTCGACGAGCTTGCTGGAGCCGACCGAGTCACTACAAACGACGACGATACGATCGTCTGCCGCGGCCAGCTCCTCCACCGTCGACGCGAACGCGTCCCGGCAATCAAAAAGCGTGGGTCCTGTGGGCAGGCCCGTCATGCCAGCTCCTCGAGGGCCGCCCGCACCTCTCCCGCCGAAGGTACTTTGTGGTGCCATTCGACCCTGTCGCGCATAAAAGACACCGGGTAACCCTTGTGAGTGTGGGCGATCACGAAGCTGGGCCGGCCATCGGCCACGGGGAGGCTCTCGAAAACCTGCAAAAGCCCAGCGTAGTCGTGGCCGTCAACCTCGGCCACCGCGCATCCAAAGGCCCGCGCTTTGTCGGCCAACGGCTCGAGGCGACTGGTGTCCTCGGTGGTGGCGCCTTGCTGAAGACCGTTCCTATCGACCACGACAGTGAGCCGGTCGAGCCCCCGGTGACCGGCCGCCATCAGTGCCTCCCAGTTGGAGCCCTCTTGAAGTTCTCCATCACCCACCAGGCAAAGGGTACGCCTGCCGGACCGGTCCAATTGCGCCGCGATCGCCATGCCCACCGCGATGGGCAGGCCGTGCCCTAATGGGCCCGTGTTAGCTTCCACCCCCGGCACCTGCTTGCGGTCGGGGTGCCCGCTGAGAGGAGAGAGAGGCGCCATGTACTCGTCGAGCAGGGCGGGGTCGAAGAACCCGGCCGCGGCCAGTGTGGCGTAAAGCACCCCGGAGCTATGGCCCTTGCTCATCACGAACCGGTCCCTCTCTGGCAGGGCTGGACGCGAAGGGTCGATGTTGAGTACGGCCAACAGCAAAACGACGACTATGTCCGCTGATGAAAAATCCCCTCCGATATGGCCGAGCCCGGCGGACCTAACCATTTCCAGGTCACGCCGCCGGACCGCCCGCGCCGCTTCCGCCAGGAGGAGCACCCGCTCTTCCAACGGCAAGGTTGGGTTGACGCGGCCGACCGGCAATGACTGGGCCGCTAGGGTCACCGCGTCACCCCCAGCGCCCCAAACAAAACGTCAAAGATGATTGCCTGTGCCCCTAACGCGTCTTGACGCTCTCGCGTGGCGGCCAATTCCTCCCCATTGATGCGGTCCGCCAGGGCCAGCAAGGTCGACAGCATCTGGATGCTGGCCCGCGCCGCCTCGACGGGGTCCTCGCGGAACGGGAACTGGTCGAGCTTCCATGGCTTGTCCCAACCGGCCCGCTTAAGGCACAGCAGGAACTCGAGAGTTTCGACTATGTGGACCGAGCCGACCGTCATGTCGTCGTCCCACGAGCGGAAGTTGTCGTTCAGGTCAATGTCGATCAGCCGTCCCCGGGCGAGGCAGAGCTCGACGGCCGCCGCCGGCGACTCGCCTCCGTACATCGAGTGGCCGAAATCGATCAGGACGCCCACGTTGTCGAGCCCGATGTCCTCGATAGCTAGCAAGGTCCGGGCTGCACTCGAAAAGAACATGTGAGTGCGTGGCTCCTTGGGCTTGTACTCTATGGCAAACGGGAGGCCTGGATAGGGGCTGGCGATCTTTTGCATTCCCTCGACCGACAGTTCCCATAGCCGGCGGGGGTCAGCTTGGAGGGGGTAGTCGAAGCCGTCCTGCCCAGGCCAGATCTTCATGTACTCGACTCCGAGTTCTTGGCCCACCTCGGTGGCGCGGGCTATCAGGTCGATCGCCTTCTGGCGCACTTTCGGGTCGGGGTTGGTGAAGGCGCCTCGGCGGAACTCACGGGTGTAGATCTCCGGCGTGATGGCCTGGGCTCGCACTCGCGATTCGTCCAGGGCTGCCCGGACCGATGTGAGAGAGGCATCGCGACCCCAGAAAGGGAAGTTCAGGTCGACCGCTTCAAGGCCTTCGACGGTCGCGGCAGCACGGATAGCATCGGGCATCGACACCTCGGGACCGTAACCATCCGTGGCAAAACGGTCGACGAACCGCCCGAACATCCAAATTCCGGCCGAAAAACGACGATTGTCAGCGATATTGTTCATGCCTACCTCCCAGGCGTTGGTTACCGTAGCGGATCACGCACTGACCGAACATCCAGATCCCGACCGGGCCCGATGGCCTCCGGAGCGATCGTCCCTTAGCCTGTCTACTTTCCGGTGCAGCGAAGCCGGTGCGCTGCACATGGTGCAGAGTGAAAATGGCAAGCAGTAGCGACGGTTGCAGAAGTTGCAAGAGGCGTTGTCTCACGGTCATCAGTTGTAAGTCTGCGTGGATATTCGCATCCCTGCCACTTGGCAATGCTAATGCGGGACCCTCAAAGCCGCGACCTCTGTACTGCGCCAGCGAGGTTGCGCTCCCAGTTAGAGGCCATGGCCAGTCCCGCACAACGCTGCTTCGCGGGTCGCTGGCATCGCCCGTCTCGTACAGCAAGTCCTGACTCCGCCACGTTGAGAGATCCGAGGCCCAGCTGTCACACCGGTTGCGCTGGCTCACTCTCCTAACCCTTTACCCCACCCGCGGCGACTCCCTGGATCAGGTACCGGCGCGCGATGAAGAACAACAGGATCATCGGGAGCAGAGCTATGAACGCCCCTGCCTCAAGTTGGGAGTAGTTCGTTGAGAACTCGCCTGTCAGGCCCAGGATTCCGATCGGTAGGGTGTACATGGTCCGGCTGGTCAGCAGGACCAAAGCAATTATGAACTCGTTCCAAGTTGCGATGCCGTCCAAGAGGGCAAGCGCAGCGATCGCTGGAATCACACTCGGCATACAGATGCGGCCCCAGATGCGCAGTTCCGAAGCGCCGTCGACCCGGGCCGCTTCCAGCACATCGTGGGGGATCTGCCTGAACGCGCCCCGCATGACGAGGATCTCAAACGGTAAGCCGAAGGCAAGGTACGGCAACAAGAGCACCCAGACCGAGCCCGAAAGCCCCAAACCGTTTGTCAATCGGAGCAAGGGGTACAGCGTGATGACCTGTGGTATGCCCAAGCCTACGAGAAATAGGACCAATATGAACTTTCGGCCCCCAAACCGCCGCTTGGCCAGTGGGTAGGCCGCCAAGGATGCAACGACAATCCCGAGAGGGACCTTCACGACCAGTATCAGTGCGCTATTGATGTAGTAAGTGGCAAGCCCGCCCGTCGTCCACGCGGCAGGGAAGTTGGACAGGGTCAGGTTTCGCGGCAACGCGGCGGGGCCGTTGCTCAGGATGTCGCTGAATGGCTGCAACGCGGTGAGGGCCATGATTAGCACGGGCGAAACGAAAACGATGCAGCCCAAGATCACGACTATCCCGCCCACGTGCGACGACCACGTGCGCCTATGCACACCTGCTGGTCGGTGAATGCTGACGAGAGGTTCGCGTACTGGCGCGGCCCTAAGTGTTTCGAGCGTCATTCGTCCCTCGTCATCCACAGTACGTAAGGGATCGCAACGACCAAGGCTATTGCCCCGAGTACCCAACCAACTGCCGACCCGTAACCGACACGCTGGAAAGAAAAGATGTTGTAGTACATCCAGGTGCCGAGAACTTCCGTCTGGTCGCCCGGGCCGCCCGCCGTTAAGGCGTAAACGATGGCAAACACCTGCAGCGCGGCAATAATCTGCAAAGCGAGCACTATTATGTGAAACTGCCGCAGGCCAGGCAACGTCACGTGGCGGAACACCTGCACACGCGTGCCGCCGTCAACCCGGGCAGCCTCGTAGAGCTCAGGCGAGATTGCCTGGATCCCAGCCAGGTACAAGACCATGGGCAGGCCAATGCCCACCCAAACCGATGCCACGAGGAGCGCCGGCAGGGCCGTGCTCGGCGAACCCAGCCAGTCAACGCTTAGCGAACCTAGCCCCACATTGGTGAGGAGCGAATTCAAGAAACCGAATTGAGGGTTGTAGATCCAGTCCCAAATAAGGGCAACACCAATCAGTGGAAGCACCGCGGGCAAATAGGTTAGAGCCAGACCGGGACCCTTCCACCAACCTTTTCCACGGAACAAGTTCGCGAGGAGGAGGCCGATGATGGCGGGCACGATCACCATGACGCCCGCCCAGATCGCGGTGTTCTTTATGGCCGTGAGCGCCTCGGGGCTTTGGAACACTGACACATAATTATGTAAACCTATGAAATGCAATGGGCCCACGCCACTCCAGTTCGTTAGGCTGTACACGAAGCTAGCCATCGCTGGTCCCACTAGGAAAACTCCGTATATCACGATGGCGGGGAGCAAGAACATCCACGGGACCATACGTGGGCGCACGTGTCCCCACGCACGGTCGAGACGATGTTGACGTCGGCTTAGCTCAGTATGCGCCACCTCGATCGCCGCGCCCGCAGCAGTCATCCGAGGAACATCCCTGCCGTTAGATGGTCTTTCCCAAAGGCTCGTCCGGAACGGTGAGAAGGTGCCCTGAGGCCGCGCGGTGCTGACCCCGAGGCAGACTGAACACGGGCAGAGAGCCCTTGAGTTCTATGCTGAGGGCTCTCGAGCCCGACCTGCAACATCTGACCTACTTCAGTACGGGGAAGAAAGTCGACATTTTGACTGCAGCCTCCTTCGGCGTCATGGACCCGTTTAGGATCCCGTCTTGGACGATGTAGTACTTGTCGATGAGGCTAACGCCGAGCGCTTCGTCCATGATGAGGTAAGTTTTGCTGTTCTCGGTGATGTCCAGAGCCTTAATTGGCAGGGGTCCGAGGTTTGTGGGCACACCCCCAATGGTCGCTGTCCCACTGCCGTAGTACCATTTGCGGCTCTGCTCCGGTTGGAGGAACCAATTGAAGAACTCCCCAAGAGCATCCAGTTTCGACCCTGTCACGTGCGAACCAACCATGAAGCCCCCTGACAAGCCGGCTAAACGGCCCGGGCCATTCTCAATCGGCGGGACGAACATGTCGAAATCCTGTGATGTCCCGGAGAGAAGGAGGCCGGAATACCACCCGCCCTGGATCGACTGACCGGCCTTTGCGCCGGTAAAGAGGAGCTGTGTGTCATTAGGGTTGGTACCGAGGGCTCCCTTTTCCACCCACTTGTCTCCCCATTCCTTGAACAGGTCGAAGGACTCGACGACAGCAGGTGAGTTCCAGTTTGCGGTGCGGTTGATCAGCGTGTCATGGAGAGTGGGCCCAGCTGTCATCTCAAGGAGGTGCTCGTACAGGCGCATTATGTCCCAGCCGTCGATCACTGCCTCTGCAGCCGGCGTGACACCCGCTTTGAGAAGGGCGTTGTTGGCGGCCTCCCACTCCGCGTAGGTCGTAGGCACCTTGGTGCCGGCCTTATTGAAAAGTTTTTTGTTGTACCAGACCGGCAGAGTGTCAACGCTGTACACCACTTGGTAGGGTTCGCCCTTGAACGTCGTGTAGCCGATGGCCGGGGGTACAAGGATCTTGTCCCAACCGTACTTTTTGTACCAGGATGTGAGTGGTTGCACGGCGCCTGCGGCCACGAACGGCGACGCCAACGTCCCAGTCCAGTCAAAGAAAATGTCGGGAGGGTTTCCCGATGATATAAGGCTTTGGATTTTCGATGGGTAGACCGTTGCGCCGGAGCCAGGGATCGAGGAGACCTTGAAGCTCACCGTGGCCTGAGCCGTCTTGTTGTACTCTGACGTGATTTGATTGAGCTGAGAATTCTGTGCTGCTGAGTTTATATTCCACATGTCGTAGGTGAAGCCGGCTCCGGAACTGGCCCTCTCCATCCGAGCGGTGACTTTGCTCAACGCTCGACCGCGAGACAACAGCACTGCCCCGCCGGTAGCGACAGCCCCGTAGCGCAGGAAATTCCTCCTAGATATCTCGGTCATTGTCGTCCCCTATCTGGCGGCCTTCGCTGCCGCCCTGTTGTCTCGTTCGATTTGAACAGTTGCATTTGAAGGCACCTAACAGCGGACACCCTGGTACCCGAAACGGAAAGGCGCTCTTATCAAGACGTTGACGTGCCGCGCTCGTGGCCATTCTGCCTCGGCGACTGCCAGCCCCCCTCCTCCTGCGGAGCGGCCCCGAGTGCATAAATATGCATGGCTGATGAGGATTGCAACTCTGATCATAGGCGCTCTAGATGTAAAGGTCAAGCGACCGGCTAACTTTGGCGCTGGTCGTCGCCGAGGTAAGAGGCGCGGAATAGCACCTGAAGGGTCCAGAAACCTCATCTGCCCGGTTTGACCTGGTCGAATGTGGACAAGCACACTGCGACGATGGCGTTCTCGTTCCTCTACCGTCTCGTCCGTCGCCTGCTCGAGTTCATCCGCGTACACCGTGCGGACGAGTTCGCGAAGGATGCCGAGATCCTCGTCCTCCGCCACCAGCTGGCGGTGCTCCGGCGCCAGGCGGGCCGTCCTCGCTTTAGCTGGCCGGACCGGGCGCTGATCGTGCTCCTGGCCCGGGTAGTCCCCAGAGACCGGTGGCGGGCCTTCTCGGTCACGCCTGAAACGGTCATCGCTTGGCACCGCCGGCTGGTGCGACGGCGGTGGACCTACACTCACCGCCGGGCGGGCCGGCCGCCACTCGCCGACGAGACGGTCGAGCTGGTCTGCCGCCTGGCGAGGGAGAACCCTCGCTGGGGCTACGCCCGGATCGTCGGTGAGCTTCGCAAGCTCGGCGTCGCCGTGTCTAAGACGACCGTGGCCACGGTGCTTCGCCGCAACAGGCTGCCGCCGGCACCCCGACGGGTCGGGCCGAGCTGGTCAGAGTTCCTCGCGCCCAGGCGAAAGGGATCTTGGCCACGGACTTCTTCACCATCGACAGCGTCATCCTCCGCCGCTACTACGTGCTCTTCATGATCGAGGTGGAGCGGCGCGTCGTGCACGTCCTTGGCGTCACGGCCAACCCGACCGGTCTATGGGTGACCCAGAGCGCTCGCAATTTCGCAGCCGCCCTCGACGACGGTGGCCGGCGCTCCCGGTTCCTCGTGCGAGATCGCGACACGAAGTTCGTAGCCTCTTTTGACGCTGTCCTCAGTTCAATCGGCACCCAGACCATCTGCACGCCGTTCCCAGCCCCGAGGGCGAACGCGTTCGCCGAGCGCTGGGTGCGCACCGTCCGAGCTGACTGCCTCGACCACCTCCTCATCATCTCTCGCCGTCACCTTGAGTCAGCCCTTGCCGAGTACGTCCACCACTACAACAAGGCGCGGCCGCACCGAAGCCTCGAGCTTGATGCGCCGGTCTCTTTCGGCGAGCCCAGTAGAACCGGTGCCGTCCGCCGAACTGACGTCCTCGGCGGGATCGTTCACGAGTACGAGCGTGCCGCCTGAGCCACGGTGCACCCGTACCCGACGGTCAGGCGCCAGGCTCACGGAAGTCCCGGCCGCGGTGGAGACGACACTTAGCGGCCACACTGCGGCTGATGCAAACTAATGAGTCCGGCGACGGGGATCGGCCCGGCGATTGCATTATCAGCGTACGTCCGTCCGGCAGAACTCGGCATCGCCGTCACCAACTGCGCGATGGAGTTTTCGGACCTTACAAGCGAACGCCGTGTTCGTCCTCGTCCGGACGTCCGTCGCTGCACCCTGGACAGGCCAGGCCCGCCTTTCGCCCTTCCCGGTCCTCCGGCCAGGTCCGTTCGGTCATGAGGTCAACACCTTAGGCACGAAGAGCCCGCCGGCCTAGTAACGACGATGAGCCCCTTTCTGCTCCGTGCGTAAGACCGTACGCGCCTTTTAGCTAAACTCTGCCTTCCTCAACCTGCCATGCCGTTGACCCCGGCCAACCCAACAGCCGGAGCACTTCCAGGGCCACATCGGTCACGGAGCTACCGGTACCGTTCTCGACCGTGAAGTCTTCGGCCCCCAGGTGGCTGAGCCGCTCGTCTACGCCGGAAGTTACCCGCAACAGGAAATCTCGTTTGACACCGGTCTTCCTGGCCGCCAGCCTCTCGGCGACGGTGGCGGTGGGGGCGGTAACGCGACAGACCGTCATCTGTGCCTCGGGGACCGCACTACTATAGGCAGCTACCTCCTCTTTGGCTCCGATAACCCCGGCCAGCAGGAGCCGGTCGACGCCGTGGTCCCTGACATTGGGCCAGATCGCAGCCAGGTTGCGTGCCACCAGCGCAGAGTTGAACGTACCTTCTCGGCAGGGGGGGCTGACTTCGCCCAGGGCGTCGAGGTCGATGACCGCGTGCCGGGCCCCGGCCCGGAGCAGCAGCTCGCCCATCTCCTTCGCCAGCGCCGCCTTGCCCACCCCGGGGGCACCGGTCAGCAAGACCGTCGGCAACGTCCTCATAGGCTGAAATTCTATTTAGAGCCAGGTTCAGCGCTACCACGGCCCACCCGCTGTGGCACTGACCGAGAGACAGGACCTCGGCTTTGGTACGAGATATGTTCCTGATTTCTGTCCTGGCGCAATCCGGATTGGTTTCAACCAAAGACGAGAGAACCGATATGTGCGGATGATCATTGTAAATCCATCCTTTTCAAATAATGCAGAACAGCATGTTCCGGCGGCCTCGCGAACAGCCGTTAGGCGCGGTTCAACGACCACTGAGGAAGTAGGTCACAGGGCGTAACAGCGAGAAGCGGACATCCGGGCCCAGCAGCTTGGGTTTAGAAGCCTTCTGGACCGAAGAGGCGGCGGCAAACCGCATGATGCGCCTGGCTCGACCCCGGCGGCAAAATGTCGCCATGAGCCCGACCCGGCAAGGAAGTGCCAGCATATGAAGGCCAGCTCCAGCGTGCGGCTGCGCCGGGCGATGGTGGCGAGCCTGGCGGCAAGCGGGGCGGTCAGGAGCAAAGGCGTAAGTGACGCCTTCCTCACCGTCCCCCGTGAGCACTTCGTACCAGAGCTCGCCGCACGCGACGGCCTGGCTTCGGTCTACCGGCCCGATGTCGCCCTGACGGCGGCCACCGACAACCGCGGCGTGGCTACCAGCTCCTCGTCGGCGCCAGCGATCATGGCGCCCATGCTGGAGGCATTGCAGCTTGAGCCGGGCCAACGGGTCCTTGAGATAGGGACGGGGACGGGCTACAACGCCGCGCTGGTCAAGCACCTTGTAGGCCCCGGGGCCGTGTGACCACCGTCGAGCTCGAAACGGACTTCGCTCGTCGGGCGCGGCGTTCTCTGGCAACAGCCGGCTACGCCGCTCGCGTCGTCGTCGGCGACGGCCGGGCGGGATGGGGGGACGCCGCGCCCTATGACCGGGTCATCGTCACGGCTAGCGCGGGGGAGGTGTACCGGCCCTGGCTCGACCAACTCGTCGACGGAGGGCTGGTCGAAATGCCACTTAGCCTGTCGACGGGCATCAGCTACCAAGTGGTCGCCACCTTCGAGCGCCGCGGGGAGCTGCTCACCTCGACGACGGCGATGAACGGTTTCTTCATGCCGCTTCGGGCCCAGTGCCGGGCGCGCGCCCAGAAGGGGCTTACAAGTGGGACGGGACACAGAGCGCGTCGCGCTCTCTCAGCGTGTCCATCGGTGGCCCGGGCGGCCGCCTGCTCGCCTCGGTCGAGGGCCCCTGCCTCGAGCGGCTGTCGGGTGCGGGCCGGCGGCGGACGCTGGCCACTTTGCTGGGGCCGGCTCGGACCGTCGCCCGGCTCAGCGCCAGGACTGGCGGCCTCGTTGGGTACCTCCTGCTCCGGGGGCGGGGCCCCTGTGCTACTGCGTTGTGGACGGCCACTGGGGCGCCGCCGTTGTCACCGAGGATGGCGCAAGCGTCGCCACGGTTACCCGAGAGGCTGGTGGCGGCGGGCGTATCCAGTGCTTCGGAGACGAAAGTGCGCTCCGGCTCCTTCACCGTTACTTGGACGAGTGGGCCCTGCGCCGGTCCCCGGTCCCTAACGACCTCCAACTCGCTGTGAGCTTTGAGAGGAAGGTGCCCGGCCGGCCGTGGCGGCGTCGGGTGCTCGGCACCTCGGTGGTGACCATAAATTGGCGGCGACCGTCCTAAACAGACACAATCGAGAGAGCCGTCAGCAAGCAGACGTCCTCGGCTTGGCTTTGCGCCCCCATCTTCATGACGCTCCACTCCGATGAATGTCAGGCTCTTGGCATGATCGATAGCTTTGCCAAGGAGTACCTGCACGACGAACTGAAATGGGCCCGTGTATCTCTGGTGGGCAAAGTTGACGGCCTGTCGGAGTACGACGTGCGCCGCCCGCTGACCAAGACGGGGACCAACCTGCTTGGCTTGGTGAAGCACCTGACCTTGTCGGAAGCCCGCTACTTCGGGTCTGTCTTCGACCGCCCCTACCCCGGGCCGGTGCCGAATTTTGATGACCCGGAGTTCCACAACCGTGACTACCTCTGGGTTGCTGAGGGCGAGTCCCGTGCCGACATCATTCGCGGGTACGAGCGAGCATGCCAGCACGCGGTCGCGACCATCGAGGCGTTGCCGATCGACGCCGCGGGCCACGTCCCGTGGTGGCCCCGACCAGACGTGAAACTGTTCAACGTCATGGTCCACGTACTGACCGAGACGAACCGTCATCTCGGCCATGCCGACATCTTGCGCGAGCAGCTCGACGGGGCACTCGGGTCGGACTCCACCCCGTCGTCGGCGCAGGACGATGCCGACTGGGATCGGCACCGAGCCATGGTCGAGAAGGCCGCCCAAGCCGTAGGCAAGGCCGACTGAGCGCGGCCAGCCCCTATTTCTGCTCGTCGCACTGAGGTCAGGGCAGCACTCCCACTCGTGTGCACCGACCGCGGAAATCCCAGCAGTAATGACGTTCCGGTCAACGTGTCCCACAGACCGGCGGTATTGGCTTCATGGACGTGTACGCCGATTATGTATCCTGAAATAGGGAAAATCGCAAAGCACCCAGTGGGGATAGCCGTCGATTTGCGTGGGTTAACATTGAGAGTAAAGGGTTTTTGAGCCGCACATATTAGGGTGTTATGCGCACTAAGCCACCGCGCGCAGCCCAACCGAACGGTCGCGGCGTGACCTGGTCGGCGCGGTTCTGACCGCTCTTGTCGCAGACAATAGTTACCCTCCTAAGTCCGCCCGTAGGAGCTCCTTAAGGGTAGCGACTCTCTCCTGCGCGGTGGAACAAAGCACTGCCTGCATGCCGAGTGCCGTCGCCCCATCGATGTTGGCCGGGTTGTTGTCGACAAAGACCGTCCTGTCGGGGCGGACGGCGAGGGCGTCGAGCACCGCCGTAAACGCCCGTGGGTCGGGTTTCAAAGCCTTGATTTCTCCCGACAGCACGACCGCGTCGAAACAGTCGTCCAGAGCAAACTTCTTGACCGTGCCAGCACGGGTACCCGCAGGAGCATCGGACAGGATGCCGGTGCGGTACTTGGGACGAAGCTCCAAAGCGAACTGCAACAGCTCGTCTTCGAGGCGCTCGCAGGCGAAGAAGTCGGCCCGTAGGGCGGGGAGGTCGGTGAGCGGCAACCCCAGTGCCTTGGCCGTGAGCTCCCAAGGCTGGTCCTCGTCCCCACCCAGGAAGGCGTTACGCCAGTCAGCCGCAGCCGCGACGGCTTCCCACAACGTGCCAGGAGCGAGCCCGAGCCGCCGCTCCCAGGGGATATGGGGCTCCCGGTTGTCGAACCGGACGAGGGTGTCACCGAGGTCGAAAACCACAGCTTCGATCACTCGGACACCGTAGCGAGAGGTAGATGGGAGACGCGGTGCGTCTGTGTGCCATCGGCGACGGTGCGTCGCTAGTGGGCCGCCGATAAACCGGGGCGTCCTATGGCTAGGGTCTTGTACGTTGTCCGACGTGGACGTGACCCGCGCCGAGCACCAGTTGCAACTGGTCGCCGCCGTGGGGGCGAGCTGCCAGTCGATCGGTGCGCAGATCTGGATGCGGGCGGATGGGCCGTGGACCGTCTTCCTCGAAGGCAATCGTGCCTCATCCGAGGCCCAAGCGTATGTAGCGGCAATTTCAGTGCCCTGACGGGTGTGGTAGGACGGTCGGGTGCGCGTGCTGCTGGTGGGTGGCGGAGGGCGCGAGCATGCCCTGGCCTGGAAGTTGGCCCAATCCGAGCATATTCAGCGGATGTGGGCCGCCCCGGGGAACCCCGGGATCGCCGCCGAAACCTTAGCGGCCAGTGGGCGTCCGAGGGAGCTGTTGGACATCCCGGCGACAAACCTGGTGGCACTGGCCGACGCGGCCGAAGCTTTGTCGGTCGACTTGACGGTAGTGGGCCCCGATGACCCACTAGGTGCCGGGATCGTCGACCTGTTTGCGGCCCGGGGCCTCCGGGCTTGGGGACCGGGCCGGGCGGCGGCCAGGTGGAGTCTTCCAAGGCTTTTGCTCAGGGTTTGATGGAACGTTACGGCTTGCCCCTGCCTCGTGCCCAGGCCTTCACTTCACCAGACGACGCCTACCGTTTCGTGCGCCACCTTGGTGGTCGCTGCGCGGTGAAGGCCGACGGGCTAGCACTGGGCAAAGGGGTCGTGGTGTGCCGGGACGAGCAAACAGCCCGAGACTCCATCCACGCCATGCTGGTCAAACGGGCCTATGGGCAGGCCGGGTCCCGGGTCGTGGTCCAGGAGTTGCTCGAGGGGATAGAAGTCTCGCTGCACGCTATTTGCGACGGCTCCGACGCCATCCTTTTCCCGCTGGCCCAAGACCACAAGGCGGCCATGGAGGGCGACCATGGGCCCAACACGGGCGGCATGGGGGTAATAACCCCGGCGCCGTACCTCGACGCCGAAGGCATGGCCGCCCTCGACGGCACTATCGTCAAGCCCTTCGTGGCCGCCGGGCAGGCGGAGGGCCTGGATTTCCGTGGGGTGTTCTACCCGGGCGTGATGCTAACCCGCGACGGGCCGATGGTATTCGAGGTCAATGCCCGCTTCGGTGACCCCGAGGCACAAGCGTACCTTCGCAAACTGGAAGGCGACCTGCTCGAAATAATCGAGGCCTCGCTGGCCGGGACGCTGTCACAGGTGCGGGTAGCGTGGAACGACCTCCACGTGGTGTGTGTCGTGTTGGTGTCCGCAGGCTACCCGTCCAGCTACGAAGCGGGGCACGAGATCCATGGGCTCGACGAGGTGGCGGCATTGCCCCGCACAAAGGTGTTCCACGCCGCCACCCGAAGTGACGGTGGGACAGTTCAGACCTCTGGCGGCCGGGTGCTGGGCGTAACCGCCTGGGACCGGGACCTCCGTACGGCTCGCGATAATGCCTACAACGCCGTCGCACTTGTCACGTTCGAGAATAAGTACTTCCGGACCGACATCGGGGCCAAAGCGCTGGCATGACCAGTACCGGACCAGGTGAGCAGACTAAGTAACGGGGCAAGGCCATTTTCCGTCAGTGGTAATAACCTCTGTTGGCGGTTACGAGCGGGCCCATCGGACCTGATGGTGAGCTACGAGGTGCCAAAAAGGGACGCTCCAGTTATTCGTTTGCGGACCGCACTGGCCCCTGCCAGGGTCGTTACCCATGGATCTCGTGGCCGAGTTCTTACGGCACAACACCATGATGAACCAGCGGCTGGTCGACGCCTGCCGGATGCTTCCACCCGA
Source organism: uncultured Acidimicrobiaceae bacterium (assembly GCA_963807395.1). Lineage (GTDB taxonomy): Bacteria > Actinomycetota > Acidimicrobiia > Acidimicrobiales > Palsa-688 > Fen-671. Next base: position 2,203,953 of record CAWEBW010000007.1, on the reverse strand, counting down.
CCAGCTCGATGCCACCTGTGTCGGGACCTACGGGAGCATTGCCGCGACCCTCGTCCACATTGCCAACGCTCAGATGGCGTATTCGGCAAGGCTCCTAGGCACCGAGCGGCCTGGCCCCCTCCCCGACGAGCCGTTCCCCGGGCTCGATGCCGTCGCCGAGCGCTTCACCAACAGTGACGCGCGGCTCGAGCAGGCCGCGGCCCTGGCCGACTGGGACCACGAAGTCCAAGTGAGCGGCGACAACCCCCCAGGCATATGGCGTATGCCGGTGGGCCTGTTCCTTCTTCAGGCAGTTAACCACGGCACCGAGCACCGGTCGCAGGTGTCGACCATCCTGACCGAGCTCGGGGTCACGCCACCCGAGATGGACGGCTGGGCCTACTTCTTCGCCAGCGGCAAGATGATCGACGTCTGACCCAGACCAGCTGCTCGCTGATCGTAACTTGCCGTGGGAGCCGCGCTCACCTAGCGCCCAGCAGACCGGCTTAGGAGCACATCATGGCCGCAAAGAGGTCGTCCAGCGGAAGGCGCTGCACCAGAGGTGACGGCACTGACATGGTCTTCGTTGACGACTCTTCACTAACCGGTGTCATCGAAGGCCCTACAACGACAGTCCCGAGCTGGCGAAGCTGTGCGTGACGCCAAGCCTGGACTGAGAGCGGACTTGACAAACGCGTGGTGGCGATCACGAGTTTCTGGCCTAGACAAAGCAGTTTTCAACTCAGGTGCGCATAAATGTTCCGAACTTCGACAACGACCTGACTGCGCACTCGGTCCCACATTTCAAATGAACTTGCCGGACCCGAGCGAGCGCCGAACCGTCATACTGTAGGCGCTGAACCTCGTGGCCGAGCGAAACTCAACGGCACAATAAGGGATCTTCTGTTGGTGCCGGCCTGTCAGCACCCCGCGTTACGAAACTCGCCTTAGTGGCAAACCAGGACTCATTGGAGCGCCTCGGCGGATCCCCGAATGGTTTCCCACACCGAGTCTCTTCAGGGTGGGTCTTGCCAACGGGCCAATCTCAGAGTCCTGGAGCCGGGACCTCCCGGAACGGGGACGCGCCTTGGAGGCGGGCGTGCGCGGCTGGTAGCGTCCCATTCCCGGTGTAAATGCTCGGACGTAGGGCTGCTCTCTTCACTGCTTATTTTAGGCGACAGCAGTGACCGTTTCGGTCACGCCTTGGGAACTGGGCGGTTTTCGTAATGGAGTTGGTGGTAACAGGAGCTGCCGGCGTAGGTCTTGGAGCAGGCGGAGGCCGGCGGAGGTGAGGTTGAAGCCCCTCCAGGAGCGGCTGGCGCGGTCGAGCACCGCCCATACCAGCTTGGTGCAGCTCGCTTCGCCTGGGAGGCGGCCGATCACCTTTACCCTCCTACGCGTTTCGCCAAAAGTTCGTTCAATGAAATTGGAGTGCCGGACCCGGTGCCAGTGCTCGCGGGGGAAGCGCAGGTAAGAGGTGAGCGCGGCCCGGTCGTCGAGCAAGCAGGCGACGGCGCTCGGGAAGAGCGCTTGGTACTTCGTGGCGAAGTTGTCGATGCGGGCCTGGACGAGCCCGACTGCTGCCTGCCCGGGGGCCACGTCCTCGGCCAGGTCGAAAAGCGCCCAGTAGGCTGCTTTCAGCTCGGCCTGGGCGTGCTTGGGCACCTTGGCCAGTACGTTGCGGCAGCGGTGGACGAGGCAGCGTTGCCTGAGCGCCTGGGGGAACGCCCTCTCTATGGCGCCGACGAGCCCGGCCGCACCGTCGGAGATGACCAGGAGCGGGCTCTTCAGGCCGCGGGCTTTCAGGCCCTCCAAGAAGCCGTCCCAGGCGTCGTTGCCCTCGTTGGCGGCGGGGTCGAGGCCTACAAAGGCGGGCTTGGCCTCGGTGGTGATGCCCCAGGCCGCGAGCAGCGGCTCGGCCTTGGCCCCATGGTGGTACTTGAAGTGCGAGCCGTCCAGGAACAAGTAGTCGAGCTCGACGTCGGCCAAGGAGCGCCTGGCCCAGGCGTCGTAGTCTTCCTTTATTGCCTGGCAGACCCGGCTGACCGTGGACTTGGACAGGGCGGCTTCGGGCCCGAGGGCGTCGGAAAGGGTCGCCTCGACGTCGCGTACGGACAGGCCGCGCACGAAGCCGGCGATGACCAGGGACTCGAGGGCGTTGGTCCTAGTCAGCCCTTCGCCGAACAGCCTGGAAGCGAACTTTTCAGTCGTGCCACGCAGTTTTGGCCGTTGCAGGGTGACCGGTCCGGCCGTGGTCTTGACCGTGACCGGGCTGTAGCCGTTGCGCATCCCGTCGTTGGCCTCCGGGGTGAGGGCGGCCTTGGCGTAGCGCTCCCGGCCAAGGAACTCGGTCACCTCGGCTTCCAGAGCGCTTTGCAGCAGCAGGCGGGCACCAAGCCGGGCTACCTGCTCGATGGCCCCGGACAGGTCACCGCTGGCAGCGAAGACTTCGTCTATCTCAGCACGGAGGCGGTCGTTGGGGGTTACTCTTTTGGACATAGGGACGTAGGTTCCTTCCTCTCAACTGGTCAGGTTGCTGAGAGAGAGCCTACGTCCTTGTCATTTACACCACGGGTTGGACGCCACCAGGCGGCTTCATAGGCTGCAATTGCTGGTCTGGACACGAGGGGCAACTCGTCGTAAGTGAGCTGGAAGGCCCCGGATGGCCATACGAACAGCTCAGTGCCCCAGAACACGGTTTGCCCCGTCGAGCCATTTACGGGCGAAGCGACCAACACCTCGACCAGGATGCCATTACGAACGTATGCCCGCTTGTGGCTGGAGCGCTTCTCGGTGACCTGCACGTACGGGCTGCAGGCCAGAAACTCGTCCAAGGGTCCAAAGTCGTCCGCGCGCATGACTAGGTCGACGTCTCCGTGAAGCCGCGGTGGGCTTTGGCCCAGCAACTCCTTGCCCCACCCACCGAAAACCCAGACGTCTAGCCCGGCGTCACGCAGCTCAGTGACCGTCGCGGTAAGGAAGGCACGGTCGTTGACCGTGAACGACGCGATCCGAGGCAGGTCGGCCGGCGACAGCTCGCGCGCTCGCATCGTCCGCAGGCCCTGCTGTTCAGCTTTAGCGGCCCGATGAACGCCGTCCAGGATCAGCCACCGATCGTGGCGGCGGAGAACGTGGAGCGGCCACTCCAGGCTGGCCCGGCACAGGCGGTCCCGGTGCTCTGGGTACCGGTCGGGGTGGGCGAGCACCTGAGCGGGGCGCACCTGGAACCAGCCTCGGTCGGAGGCTCTCCACCACGGGAGTCCGAAGTGCCAACGAAGCCCCGAGAGCCCTATCTCTCGGCAGGGAAGGTCAAGAGCCCACAACCGGTCTGGGTCCCAGGAGATGTCCAGGAGCCAGCGGCGCAGTTCGTCCGGCACGACGTGTTCTAAGGCGTGACGACTTCCCCGACGCCTCAGGTCATCGAGTACCTCTTCAACTTTGTCGTCCTCGCAAGACACCGTGCCTCGCGGGTGATTGCCCACCGACCAAGCATCGCGTACCGGGCCTGAACAGTGACGCATCCCTCATCGCACCCGTGACCGCCGATGTGCGGGAGGCGCGCACGTTCATGAGCGTCCCCACACGACGTTCATTCTGGAGCCAGTCCGGGCTCGCCCTCGACGTCTCGGGCAAAGCGCAGGATATCGCGTCGGGTCGCGCGACGGCTTTCCGGTTCTCTGGGGGAATGGCTCATCTCTTCCGTTGAGTACGGAGTCGGCACGGACTTCGTCGTGACCACTGCCGTCATGATGCCCAAACTGCAGTGCTCGAAAGGCACAATGATGCCGCTGTCGGGCCAAACTCCTTGGAGAATGAAAGCCGTTCGAGGCGTAGATGGCTTAGCTGTTCTCTCAGGCAGACCTCGGACCGGCGAAGACCTTCCAGGTCGCAGAAACTGCACTGCCCCGCCTGCCACGACTGCACTGCGCTGAGGGTTGCTTAGTCACGTCAGTGGCGCATTGTTCTGTCGCGTACCCGGGTGAGCGTCCGCGAGCGCATCACCGTCGATATGTGTTTTTCCGTTGCGGGATAATAACTTTTTCAAGGGACGCATAGTCCGGCATTATGTAGCGGCAAAGGGGGGACAAGACGAGACCGCTGGCGGTATGTCAGCACCTCTGGTGCTTCGCCAGGACTCCATGCAGATTGGCGAAAGCGGCTTCCGTCGGCGTCAAACGGCCGCCTGACCCGAGCTGCCAAGCTCCGGCAGCCCTTGGCAACCAAGACCCTCATCGCGGCGACCACGCTCCCGCCGGGAGGGACGCCGGGCGCGCCCGACCGGCGCGCGAACGGATGGCGCCCCCGAGCAAGGAGCCGCGTCGCCCAGCCGTCCTCACTGGCCGCCCTCGGCTTGCTTGGAGTACGGGAGCCCGGGTGGGATGAGCTTCTCGCAGATTCGTCGCGCCCTTAGGAACGTCGGCGAGTTCCCGGTGCTGGCGTTCATCCCGGGCGGCTGGGGGAAGGTCACGCTAGTACCGGAGAACTTGGGGTCGGGGAAGTTCGCCACGCCGTGGGCGCGCATACAGGCGGCGGCCTTGATGTAGTCGACTTGGACCTTCGGGGTTATGGCCTGGACGGAGGGGGCGGGAGACGAGCCGCCGGGAAGGATAGCTCCGCAGGCCCTTCGCGCCTTCTGGACCGTCGGTGAGTTCTTGTCAATGTTCACTGGCCCAACCGGGACCGCGCCGCCGTTCGGAGTCATCACGAGCTCCGGGAAGTTCGGCACCCCGTGGTGGCGCATGCACGAGACGAACTTTTGGAGTTGCGAGCTCGAGGAACCGGCGGGCGCGGCGGCCAGCGACGAGGTCGTAGTCGAGCCGACGTGGGCGACGCTCGCCGAAGGTGCCCCACCACCGCAGGCGGCGAGGAGGGCGGAGAGACCGGCGACGACGGCCGCGACGGGGAGCGCCAGCGCTTGTTTCCTGTACGACACTGGTCTTGCTCCTTTTGTTTGGTGGGGGACGGTCGCGCTTTGCAAAGGTCTTCGACGTGGGCTCAAGCGTGCCGGTGGACGAACAGCACGACGCCGAGCACGAGGAAGCCCCTCCCTGGCCGGACGGTAATGCTCAGGCTCTCAACAGCGAGCTTCTCTCCACAATATTGCTCAAGGCCTCCGAGGCGCGCGCCGGGCCGGCCGCGGCCAGTTGGTCCGCCGCCTCGAAGCGGGTCTCGGGCTCTTTATCCACGGGTAGGCGGCTTTCTCTGCAAGTTCGCGTCCGGGTATTGGGTCCAGGGCTAAGTGCGGGGGGCGGCCACGGACGAGCGCCTGGCGGGGACGGTCGATTTTTGGGCGACACTGCATGGGTCCACTGTGACAGCGCCGAGAGCTCGTAGCCATGAGGGAAAACACCGATTTTACCCCTACGATCACGCCCGCCAGGCTTGTCCGTAGCCTACGACCTGAAGACTTGAGCCACAGAGTCCCGGGCGGGCGCACTGGCTCGCCCTCCCATGAGCCGTTTCCATCCCCCTGCATGATTCGTCGTAGTTCCGCAGGCTGCTGGGATATTCTGTCTCCGCTGCCGCCGAAGAGCGGCGGTTCCCGAGCCGTTCTGCGCTACCGCAAGACCTTTGAGCGTGCTCGGGCCAGGCCGAGCAGCTTGCCCGTCTTGCTCGGTCGGAGGCTCGGAATGTCCACTTGGATTAGACACAACGTATATAGGGTGGGAACTAATTTAAATCCAGATGTTCCAGCAGCCACAACACTCCACGGAGAAGCTCCTGGCGGCCCTCGACTCGGTCGAGAAGCGTGACCCAGCTGTCGGCGCCTTTGTCGATGAGGTCGACCGCCGGCAACGAGTGCTCCGCGAACTGGCTCCAACCGGACCGCTTCGCGGGCTGGCGGTCGGCGTCAAGGACCTGTATCGAGTCGGCGGGCTGGCGACGCGGGTGGGCTCGAAGCTGCCGGCGCAGCTTTTCGAGGGCGACGAGTCGTCCATCGTGGCCCGGCTCAAGGCGGCGGGCGCGTCCATCCTGGGGAAGACAGCCATGGACGAGTTCGCTTACTGTGAGCCGCCGGGCACCAAGAACCCGCGTGATCCCACTCGTACACCCGGAGGCTCCAGTGGCGGATCGGCCGCCGCAGTTGCGGCCGGCATGTGCCCGGTGGCCCTCGGCTCACAAACCCTGCAGTCGACTATCGTACCAGCGGCTTACTGCGGGGTCATCGGCTACAAACCCACGTACGAACGCTTGCCATTCGACGGCGTAGCTCTGTCCCCATCCTTCGACACGGTCGGTTTCCTAGCCGAAAGCTTCGAGGTTCTCAACGCAGTCCTGCCAATCGCCATGCCGCATTGGCGAAACGCCGTCCCGGATCGGCCAGTTCTCGGGATCCCCGAGCCTTGGGGTATCCGGCGGCTTCATACAGAAGGCTGGGAAGCGTTCGAGCGGCACTGCAGGGTGCTTGTCGAAACAGGCTTCGAACTGCGACCCGGTCACTTGCCCTGGAACAAGGACCTGAGCCGATGGGCCGAACTCATCCGGGATCTAACGCACGCTGAGATGGCCGCCGTCCACTGCAACTGGTTCGACGAATATAAGGCTCTCTATCGCCCTCGTACCCGTCACGCCGTCGAGCGCGGACGGGCGGTGGACCCCGAGCGTCTGGAGGAGTGCCGTCGCAGCCGGGATCTGCTCAACGAGCTCGTTGAGCAAGCGACCATCGAGGCCGGCATAGATGCCTGGATCTGTCCGGCGACAGGCAGCGTCGCCCCGGTCGGGTACGAAACTACCGGCGATAGCTGGCTCACCTCCTTTTGGAGCTACACGGGCCGGCCCACCGCCTGTGTACCTGTATTCGACAGCCCCACCGGGCTCTCCCACGGGCTACAGGCCATCGCCCCACGCGGTCGAGACGAGGAACTGTTGGCCTGGGCGTCAGAGCTCGCCGAGGTCGTCCAGCACCCCGCGGGCGAAGCCCAGCGCCGCTCTGAACGCCCCGACGGGCCTTAGGTGTTCACCGAAGGCGGCCAGGGGTGATCAGGCATCTTCCTTATCACTTGATTGTAGGTGGCACGAAGCCTAGGGACGCTCCCTCAGCCGACAGAGCAACAGACAACGCGTATGAAATCTGCCGATGCCCACGCTGGCATTGGTCCAGGCCCTTCCGCCGCGCTGAGTGTGCCCCGCCCCCGTCCGAACGAGGAGCCACTCCTGACGCCGGCCGAGGGGACCGTGCTCATTTGGGGGCCGCCGACGCACGCGCACCTGGAAGAGCGAAGGCGAAGCGAGGAGCAACCTCTTCCATTCACCTCCTGGCCCGAGGCGAAGAGCCGGTTGGCAGTTTCCTCGGAAGCAGGTCGGGCGAGGCGATACAGAACTGGAAATCCAGAGCGCCTCTCCGCATTCAACCCCAATCCCTCCCCCCGCGCCCTATTCGGCGTTCGGTGCAGGTTCAAGTTACCGGGGATCAGCAACGGGGAGCTACATAAATTTCGCCGTTCGCCACGTCGCACGGACCCGAACCGCCGCTTTCTCTCGCACGATATGAGTGGCCCTCGACAGGACCACATCTTCTGGTATCGCCTACGCGATAACAAGTTGCGCATTATTCGTGAGCCGCCCAACGAGGACCCGGCGACCCAATTGCCGACCATATTGACCAGTTCCGCACCACACGCCTTCGCCGCTTCGCCGCCATAGTGGGCTTTGTGGTTCCGCGACCCGTGAGGTTACTGTCCGGCGGCGAGCATCTCCGTCACCTCTTCGCGCGTCATTGCAGCACCTTCTGCCAGCAGGCAGGGCAAACGGTCGCCCAAACGAGCTCGCAGCACATCCATGTCCCCGTCAACCCACCGGTTACCCTCGTAGCGCTCCCCGAAGCCTGCTGACCCAAGTTGTTGGGCTGCGAAGCCGTACAAGCGGGCGACGGGCTCTTCGTCTTCCCCGAGCGCAAGAAGACAGGAAGCAGCACCCTTTGCTGCGTCAGCCATGCCGCAAGGAAAGTCCCGGCGCCTAGCCGACTCGAAGATGCTGCAGTGCGTGTCGAGCGCGCCAGCGTAGTTACCTTCGGCGTAGAGGAGCTCGCCGCGCCGTAAGTCCTCCCACACTCTTGACACCCCAAACTGCTCTGCCAGTACCCCCAGCCTCTCGACGTGTAGACGAACGGCTCCGGGGTCGTCGTAAAAGAAGCCGTAGGGGCACAGGTTGTCATGCGCGGCGTAGATGAAGTAGATGTCCCCGCTCTCTTCGGCCGTGGCCAGAAGCTCCTCCAAGACGGCCCCGGCCCGCTCGATGGCGGCTCGACTGCGAACGTCCACCGAGAGGCCGAGCGCGATGAGCCCTTCGCACACGAGCCAGGGTTCTCCCACTTGCCGGGCCAGTCGGAGCGCTCGTTCGCCATCGGCCTCGTTGTACCGGCCAGCTAGGCCGTTCACCGAGGCTATGAGGGCGGCGGCAAGGGCGGCCGTCGCATTGTGACCAAGGTCGAGGGCCAGCTCGCCGCCGGCCTTGGCGTAACGGGCGCTCACCGAGGCATCGAGGTGCGCGGCAACGTCTGCTGCGGCGACGAGCGCCTTGGCCCTCAGCACGGGATCCTCGCTTGGGCCTGTGCTTGCGAGCGAACGCTCCAAGAGGTCGAAGCCTTCGCGGCCACGGTCGTAGATATCCCAGTAGCGGCGCATCGTCACCAACGCCCTGAGCATGTCGTCCCGGCGCTCGGGCCGGGACAAAAGGTAGGAGAAGACGGCCCGGAGGTTATGGAGCTCAAGCTCGATGTTTTTCAACCACGGTGTCATCGCCCGGCCGAAGGGTTCTGGTCCAGCAGAGCGAACGAGCGAGAGGTAGTAGTCGGCATGGGCGTCGAGGGCTTGTGCCGTCCCGGGTTCCCCGAGCTGGTCGGCGCCGAACTGGCGCAGCGACTCGTGCAGGTAGTAGCGCGTCGGGCCACCCCCGTCTCCGACGATGGCGACCATCGACTTTGAGACCAAGGAGAAGAGGTCTTCGGCGGCCTCCTCGGGCGCCCCGCCGGCCAGTGCCAGGGCGGCGTCCAGGCTGAAACTGCCTGGGAAGACAGAAAGGCGGCAGAAAAGGCACTGTTCTCTCGCCGTCAGGAGGTCATAGCTCCACGCGACCGCCGCCCGGAGAGTTTGCTGCCGGGCTGGGGCGGTGCGCGAGCCACCAGTGAGGAAGGCGAAGCGGTCGGCCAGGCGGGCAAGGATGCTCCCTGGGTCGATCATCGCCGCCCGCGCTGCCGCCAGTTCGATGGCAAGGGGCAAGCCGTCGAGGCGGCGGGTGATCTCGGCAACGGTGGCAATGGTGCGGTCATCGAGGAGCACGCCCGCTCCGGCAGCCTGAGCTCTGTCCACGAAGAGCTCAACCGCCCCGCAGCCACGGCACTCAGCCGCGCTAGCGCCTGCGGCCGGCACTTCGAGCGACGGCACCCGCCACACCGTCTCAGCCGAGATGCGGAGCGGCTCCCGGCTCGTCGCTAGTACCCGCAGGCCGGGGGCGCCTTGGAGCAGCTCCTCGACCACCTCAGCGACGGCGCCGACAAGGTGCTCGCAATTGTCAACGACGGCGAGGGTCTCGCGATGCCCGACCACTTCTGCCACCACTTGGGTAATTGGACGACCGGACTGGGGCCGCACGCCGAGAGCCTCGGCCACGGCAAGCGGTACCCCCGCTGGGTCGGCGACGGGGGCGAGGGCGACGAAGTGGGCGCCTTCGGAGAAGCGGCCTGCCACGGTCGCGGCCACTTCCTGGGCGAGCCTGGTCTTCCCGCAGCCGCCCGCACCGGCCAGGGTGACCAAGCGGCGCTCCCCGACCAACTTGGCCACTTCGGCCACTTCTTCGACCCGGCCGACGAAGCTGCTGGCGGGGTGGGGCGCGGGCGCCGGGCCCTGGGCGCCTCGGCCGCGAATGGGCGCTGGTCGAGCTCGGGCGACTGCAGCAGCACCTTCTGTTCCAGGGCGGCAAGATCCGCCGAGGGGCTGAGGCCCAGTTCTTCGGCCAAGGCCAAGCGTAGGCGGCCAAACGCCCGCAGGGCGTCGGCCTGGCGGCCCGAGCGGTAGTAAGCCAACATGAGCTGGGCCCAGCGCCGCTCCCGCAGGGGTTCTGCCACCACCGCCGCTTCAAGCCGGCCGACCATAGCGTTGTGCTTGCCAATGGCCAGGCGTAGGTCGGCAAGGTCGTCTTCAGCTTCTCGGCGCATTTCCTCCAAGCGGGCGACCTCAGCAGTAGCCCACGAATGCTCGACCAGCTCTTCACACGGGCGACCGCGCCAGAGGTCTAGTGCTTGCGCCAAGACCGCTGCTGCACCCTGGACGTCGCCCGTGTCTATTCGCTGACTTGCTTCTCTTACGGCTCCTTCGAAGCGCTGCGTGTCCACCGAGCCTGGCTCGAGCTTGAGCGAGTACGCGTTACCCGAGGTCATAAGGCACAGCTCCGGGACGGCTCTCCGGAGCCGCGACACGTAAGTTTGAAGGACTTTGGCGGCAGAGGCCGGCGGCGACTCGCCCCAGAGGCCAGCAATGAGGAACTCCGCCGTCACATGCCGACCGGCCCCCAGCGCCAACAGCTCGACCACGGCCCGCTGTTTCGGCGCGGAGAGCTGGACCGGGCCCTTTTCCAATCGGATTTCGAGCGGTCCCAGGAGCGCGACCTCCACCGGGCCAACATTAGGCGGCCCATTTGCACGCTTCCTGTGGGTCCGCAAAGCGGCCGAGCCCAAGGCTCCGCGCTCGTATACCGCGCCTATACCGCGCTGCAACCAGAGCGCAACCGTCGAGGCAGAGCCTGAACAACTACGACTCTCGAAAGAAGCCGCGGCCAAGCAGGCCAGTCCTAGGGCGGAAGGAGCAAACGAATGAGACGAATGAGACGAATGAGAAAGCGAACGCTCGGCGCACTCATCGGTGCCGCGGCGACATCGGCTGTGCTGCTCGCCCTTCCACAGGTGTCGTTCGCCGCCGCGGGCGGTGTGAGGGACCTGGGTTACGGCGACACGATCAGGCTTGAGGCTCGGCCGCCGAAGGCGATGGCTACACGCAACTGGGCCGGTTACTCCCTTGCGGGAAGCGGTTTCACCGGCGTGACCGGGACCTTCAACGTCCCCGCCCCCCTCCGTTCCGAGTCCTGTCTTGAAGAGACGTCCGTCTGGGTGGGAGTTGACGGCGTCGACAACGATGACCTGCTCCAAGCAGGTATCGCCGAGACGGGCTTTTCACCGCCGAACAACCCCGCTCGAACAGAATCGCCAGATTCGGCAACTCCCGCTATCTTTTGCGGCGGCCCAGTTCGGATATTTGCCTGGTGGGAGGACCTCCCGTCCAGTCCCGTGCGAGTCAAGCTCCCCGTAGCGGTCGGCGACAGCGTCACCGTGTCAATTTTCCAAATGTCCCCCGGTTGGTGGGCCCTCGCCGTGCACGACGTCACGGCGAAGCGGAGCTTTCTTTTGGCCCAACCTTACGCAGGCCCTCAAACGTCGGTGGAGTGGGTGGTGGAGGCACCTCAGGTATTTGGCGTGCTCCGCAACCCCGTCCCTTTCAGCACCGTGAACTTCCGACATCTCGGTGCCGAGGGCCAAACCCACGACTTGGAGGGTTTCAGCTTCCGCTCCGGAGGCCATGTTGCCTCCCCCTCAGAGGTCATTGGACGTAGCAGCCAGGTCATTCGCGGCTTCTCCGTGCACTGGGCCGGCAACCATTCTTAGCCCGGTTATTTGGAACGAGTGGAGTCTTGAAGATGGACCCCAAGCGCTAGGGAAACCTATCACCACGTCGATGGCGACATCTGACATCGCCCGCTGGTGTGGGACTTCAGCATTTCGTTCATGATCCCTGAGCCGCGTGGTCCCTGCCAACCGCGGCGCCGGCGGGAGGCCGGCCCGACAGGGTCACGCATTGACCAGCTCAATCTGGCGACGAAGCCATAAACGGCACCTCCGGTGTCAGCGGCGAGTTGGACGAGGCATCTCGGTCACTCGTCCTGCATCACAGTGCCGGTTCCGCTGCGTAGCCGTTCCGCCAACAGCACCCAGATGCGGCGACGGTCATCGTCGAGCGTCGGCCCGAGCGAGTCGATGAGGTCGGCTAGCTCGCGCTGTCGGTCAGAGTTGGCCGCTAGATCCGGCGCCCAGAGGGCCTCTACAGCCTGGTCCGCGAGCTGGCGCCACTCGTCCACGTTCATCACCGCAACAATCGCGGCCAAATCTTCAACAAAACCAATTCGCAATGTGAGACGGCCACTGCCATCGAGAAGTAAGCCGGCGGCTACACCGTCGCGGTAGGCGGCTGGCCACGCTTCAGCGTCCCAGCGGAGGGGCCGGACGCCCGCCTCTGATACGACGAAGGTCCCGCCACCGGATGAGCGTCGTGCGACTGCGACCCCGATCCTCCGTTGGTCTTCGCTATGCAACGAGTGGAGGCGCACCTCGGCGAACCGCTGAGCCAGGAGACCTCGCCTCCAACCCCCACCGGCATCTAATTCGTGAATGAGTCTCGGAACTTCTCCTCGCAGGACCTCGTCCAGGCGGCCCAATGCCCAAGCGGACCACAGCCGCGCCGAATGTTCGGCAATTGCAGCGGTCTCACGGCTTACGAGGGGCGCCAGTGGGCGACCGTGACCTGTACCGACTTCGTTGCGGAGAGAGTTGAGGGCCATGACGATGGTGCGAGATGTCTGTGCGATGAGTCGAACGGACCCCTCGACAGCAGCCCCTCGGCCCGGGCGTCGATCCAGTGCGGCGTGTGCCGCAGATACGAGTGTCCCAAAAGTGTCGGCAGTACTAATGGTCTGCGCTTGTGTCGCGCAGACGACGGATGCCACGCATTCGCAGAGCTCCTTGGCGGCTCCGACGACGTCGCTGCGGTCGCCCCGTTGACAGGCGCGATCAAGTCGAGCTTCTTGGGCTTCGATCGCCTCCCAATGCTGGTCCCAGATCCCTTCGGGTCTGATGAGAGCCACCCCAACATTTTGTCAGTCCGGAGAGGGGCGGGGTCCCCCGTTAGCAACGACCCGTAAACGCCACGGACGCCGGTCCAGCCGTCCACGTGAGTGAAACCAGAACACCAACACCGAATATCGTTAACCAGCGGCACCGGGTCAGCACATATCGGCACGTGCAGCTCGGAGTTGTACCAGGGCGGTACGCGCGTCGCCATCCCCCCTCAATCGCTCTCTCGGCTAAGCCGTCCGAGTTCAGGGCAAGCAGTGCGTCATAATTGGCCGGACCTCGCAGTTGCCGCCCCAATCCGGGATGTAATTCTGGTGGAGCCTCAACATGCGGGATGCAACCTCGACTGCCTGCTGCAGCGCGGGCGCCTCGACAACTGCGAAGCCGTGGACCGGCAGACGTGCGTCGCCCTGGGACATGCCGTTGGGGGATAGCTCACCCGCACGCCGTCGGAATGTGACGCCAGCCCTCTGGTGATGGCGAAGCTGCCGGCCTGGAGTTCGTTCTCAACGAACTCGGTGATTGCCGATTGAAGTTCGGCGGGGGACCCAGAAAGTTGGTCCAGGTTTAGCGTTACGAAGAAGTGCATATGTCTGCTCCTTGTGCGGTTGTGTTGTCCCGGGACCGGCCGGCTCGCTTCAAGGATCTTGACCGCCGCCGACGCCAAAACTCATCGGCGCCGCGGTACCAGTTCGCACCAGGCGAGTATGAACTGCGTCCACGTCTCAAGGTGCCGTTACACGCGCGCGCCATAACCGACGCTCAATAATCCCTGCGGGGAACTCAGCCGAGCGGCGCATATCGGCACATATGGCATCGCCGCGTCTAGTGGTGACACGTTCCACCCGCAGCCGTGAGCCTCGCACTCCGCTCAGAGCGTGCCATCGACGTACGCCGAACATGCGATTTTGAAAGAGCAGAACAGGGCGACCGTGCCGTGAACCTCGTCCAGTCCCCCGGAGACGTGCAAGTCTCGGTGTGGCACCATGGCCATGCAACGCATAGGTGCGAAATTGGCTCCGTGTTGTGGCCCCTTGACTGCTATGGTTCCTGATTCGAACGATTCAGGAGGTACCAAAATGGCAAACCGCCGAACCGAACAGGTGAGCTTTTGAGACGATGAGCAAGCGCCGCAAGGGGTACCCGTAGCGAAGCTCGGGTCAAGCGTGGCAACAGAGTAGTCCACGGAGAAGTCGAGCTAGTCGAAAAGCTCGGCCGGAACGACGTCTGCCCCTGCGGTTCTGGGCGTACCTTTCAAGCGGTGCTGTATGACCAGCGGTCGCTACGACGGGGTCGGGCGTGATTACTACCGTCGGTGAGCGTGTGACAGCCTCGACGAGGGGCTGGTGGTTCGTGATGTCCACCACCCGGCCCACCTGCCCTCGTCGTCCTGCGTTCTCGACCGAAGGACAGAATGTCGCTGCACAATCAGACAACCAAGTCGGTTACCCGGACGCCATAACGGCACGTATCGGGCCTGGCCGGAGTCTGTCCTCGGCTGCCCGTCCCAGAAGCGAAGTGTGATTATCGGGCGCTCGATAAGTGCCCGATTGTCTCGAACCCTGTTGAAAGAGCCCTTGCAGTAAGCCAGTTCTTGCGATGTGGACGCATGCATGACGCCGCGGAGAGGGGTCAGTGCCGGGCAGAGACCGACGCCGAGCCGGCGGCCGGGTTGGACCTGTCGGGCAGGGTTTTCAACGGGCAGCGTTTTCAAAGCGTGGCCTTCGTGGTTCTCGGCATAGACGCGGGCGACGACCTGACGTTCGCCATCTCCGTCGACGGCGGGCCGAGAGTCATGGCGGTGGGGTTGCCGCCTCCACGAGTTGTTGGACGAAAGACGCAGCTGGTCGTAGGGTCGCGGAAATGGAGGAAGCGGCTGGGGTGCGAGCCTGAAGCCAAGCGCGATTGCACGAGGAGGGCGACATGGCGGTAGTGACGGACTGGCGGGGGCTGGGCGAAGCGCTGACCGGCGCGCTGCACCTGGCGACGCCTCCGATCGGGATCACCTTCAGCGCCCAGCGTCCCCCCGGCGTCGCGAGTTTCGATGCCCCAATGAGCGAGCCCGCAGAAGACGGCCGGACTGGACGCGTTGCGGCGGGCTGTGTTTTTTGGCCCGGGCAGCAGAGGCCACGTTCTCGACCGTCGCGGAGGACCACGGCAACTGCAGCGTCGGCAGGGTGGCGCACGGTCTCGCAACGCTCGCCGATGTCGAGCACAACGGCGATGTCGCTGCGCTCCTCGGCTCGGGTTGGGTAACCTCCGAAGCTGTCGGTCGGATACCTGTCATAACTGAGCGGCCGGGGGCGATCACTTACGGGCCGCTGAGCGAGACACCTGGCAATGTCGATCCCGATGTGGTCCTGCTGCGGGTGAACGGCCGCCAGCTCATGGTGCTTTCAGACGCCATCCCCGGGTTACGGATCGAGGGCAAGCCGCAATGCCAGGTCGTGGCGCGGGCCAAGCAGGATAAGGTCGCCGCGGCCAGCGTCGGGTGCGCCCTCTCCCGGGCGCGGACGGGCATGGCCCCTGACGAGATGACCTGCGCCATCCCGGCCGGCAACCTCGCCGCCGTCGTCGCCACCATCAAAGCGACGGCGGAGACCGACGCGGTCGTGGCCCGCTATGCCGCCGAGGATGCTCGCCGCTTTTCCTGAGAGCGGCTGAAGGCCTCGTTTGGGCAGACCGCCTGCACACGGGAAGAGCGATGTGTTTGAACCTGATGGCCGCACCTCCTGCCGAGCGTCCCGCTCGGAATTATGACTCGATGAAGATGCACTCGCCGGGGCATTCCTCGGCTGCTTCGGCGACGGCGTCCTCGAGCCCGTTGGCCACGACCGCCATGCCGGCCGCTCCTCCTGGTTCGCTCTTCACGTTGTCACCCTCTTTCACGTAGGCAAGACCGTCGTCGAGCAGCGTGAAGACTGCGGGTGCGATCTCCTCGCAGAGCCCGTCCCCCGTACACAAGTCTTGGTCGACCCAGACCTTCATGACGCTCTCTTTTCTCCTGGTTCGCTATCGGGTTGCCCGGACGCCTACCGCAGCACGCGTAGGCCCCGGTGCATGACCTCGGTAGGCGCGTAGGCCCGGGGCCGTTGAGCTGAACTCCGCTTACTTTTTGGCCGGTTCGTAGTATGGGTTGGTGCCCGATGCGTGATCGGTCACGTCTACTATGCGGACGATCTCAGGCACCGATTGCTTGATCGCCACTTCAATGCCCTGGCTGAGGGTAACCGCGGCCATCCCGCAGCCGGCGCAACCCCCGCTCAGGCGCAGGTAAGCAGCCCCGTCCTCCACGGCGACGAGGTCGGCGCGCCCCCCGTGCGAGGCGATGGAGGGGTTGACCTGGGCGTCGAGCACCCGGATGACCCGCTGGGCCACGTCCCCGCTCAGGTCCGGCGGGGGGCCGGTCATGGCCGGGCTGGCCTGGGGGCGGTTCGGGTTGCGGATGTTCATCCCGCTGCCCATGAGGCCCTCGTTGAGATCGAGCACCGAGCCGACCATGTTCGGGGCGCTGGCGCCCGGCACCACGATGGTCAGCCCTTCCTGCACCCCGGTCCAAGCGTCAGGACCGGCGTCGCTGGCCGCCTGGAAGTACATGTCGTAGGTGTAGGCGCCGGCAATGGTCCCGCTGACCTCGACCCATAGTGCCAGGGACCGAGCGGTGCCCTCATCGGCGCGCAGCTTCAGCACCTTGGCCAAAGCCCTGTCCGTGAGGGCTAGGACCGGTGTCTCGGTGGGGCGGTCGCCAGTCATTTTGTGCCTGTCACATCCCTGTCGTTTGGGGCCATCCTAGGGTTGTGCCCCGCGTTCTCCTCCTCCTGCCGACGGAGACTTACCGCGCCAAGGATTTCCTCGCCGCCGTCGAACGTCTCGGCATCGACGTTGTCGTGGGTTCCGAGCGGCGCCAGGCCATGGCCGACGCCATGGGCGACCGTGCCGTCGTCGTACCCCTGAGTAAGGCCGACGCCGCGGTCGAGGTCATCGCCGCCCTTCATGACCGACTGTGCCTCGACGCCGTGCTGGCCGTCGACGACCAGGGCCTCGTCGTAGCTGCGGCCGCCTCGGCCCGTTTGGGGCTGCCTCACAACCCGGTCGACGCCGTGGCCGCCACCCGCGACAAGGCCGCCATGCGGGGCCGTTTGGCCGCCGGTGCGGTGGCACAGCCCCGCTACCGGGTCGTCCCCGTGGGCCACAGTGTGGCGGCCGCCGCGTCCCGGGTCGGCTACCCGTGCGTGGTCAAACCGGTATCGCGTTCAGGGAGCCAAGGGGTCATCCGGGTAGACGACGACGTCCAGGCTGTGGCCGCCGCCAAGCGCGTCCGGGCCATCGTGGGGCCCGTTGAGCCAGTCCTGGTCGAGGCCTTCGTGGCCGGGGCCGAAGTCGCCGTCGAGGGCCTCTTGGTGGCTGGGTCGCTCGAGGTGTTGGCCATCTTCGACAAGCCCGACCCGCTCAACGGCCCCTTCTTCGAAGAGACGATCTATGTCACGCCCTCTCGTCAGCCGGCGCTGGTCCAGGCCGCGCTGGCCGCCACGGTGGCGGTGGCGGCCGCCTCACTGGGGTTGCGAGAAGGCCCGGTCCATGCCGAGCTGCGCGTCGGGGCCCATAGTCGGCCCGTGGTCATCGAGGTGGCGGCCCGTTCGATCGGCGGTCTGTGTTCCCGGGCGTTGCGTTTCGGGGCCGGGGTAAGCCTCGAAGAGGTCATCGTGCGCCACGCTGTAGGCGCCGGGCTCGACGGTCTGCGCCGGGAGGCCCAGGCCTCGGGGGTAATGATGCTTCCCATCCGGGCCACCGGGGTGCTCGAGAAGGTGTCCGGGCAGGCCGAGGCCCTGGCCGTCGACGGGGTGGCCGGCCTTGAGATCAGCATCCCGGCCGGTCGAGCCGTGGTCCCCCTGCCCGAGGGTGACCGTTACCTGGGGTTCGTCTTCGCCCGAGGCCCGACGCCGGCAGAAGTCGAGCTTGCCCTGCGCCGGGCCGAGGCGGCCCTTGACGTCGTCGTCCGTCCGCCTACTGGTAGCGGTACAGGTAGGCGGGCAGGATCCGCCGCGCCGTAGGCTCGGCCGATGAGGGTCCTGCTGGTGTCGACCTACGAGCTGGGCCACCAACCGTTGTCCGTGGCGACCACTACCGCCGCCCTGGTCGCCGCCGGCCACCAGGTGCGTTGTGCCGACCTGGCCGTGGCCACCCTCTCGGCCGACGACGTCGACTGGGCCGAGCGAGTCGCCCTGTCGGTGCCGATGCACACGGCCATGCGCCTGGCCCTCCAGGTAGCCGCCCAGCCGACGCCATCGTGGCCGGGGAGTTCGAGCCCGGGGTAGTGGCGTGGGCCGGGGGCGGCGACCCCGGACCGGTCGTCCAACTAGGCCGTTTTGCGGCCCGGGTGCCCGAGCGCCGGTTGCTCCCCGAGCTGGGCCGCTACACCCACCTGGCCATCGCCTGCGAGCTACGACCCGTCGGCTCCGTGGCCGCCAGCCGAGGCTGCTCGCACCGCTGTCGGCACTGCCCCGTGCCGGTTGTCTACGACGGGCGGGCCCGTCCGGTGGCCGAGGACATCGTTTTGGCCGACGTCGACCAGTTAGTGGCCGCCGGGGCCCGGCATATCAGTTTCGCCGACCCCGACTTCCTCAACGCGCCGCACCATGCCCGTCGGGTCCTGGCCGGGTTGCGTGACCGCCATCCCTCCCTGACCTTCGACGCCACTATCAAGGTCGAGCACCTCCTGCGCTACCCTCAGGTGCTCGCCGAGCTGGCCGAGTCCGGCTGTGCGTTCGTGGTGAGCGCCTTCGAGTCGGTCAGTAACCGCATCCTCGGCCTCCTGGACAAAGGCCACACGGTGGCCGACATGTCCGAGGCGGTGATCGCCCTACGCTCGCACGGTATCGAGAATCCGCCCGTCGTGGTTGCCTTTTACGCCGTGGACGATGGTGGACGCTTGTTGGCCTGATCGACTTCGTGGCGGCCTACGACCTCGTCGCCAACGTCGACCCGGTCCAGTACAGCGTGCGCCTCCTCGTGCCCGATGGTTCGCTGCTGTTGGCCGAGCCGGCCATGACGGCCCACCTGGGAAGCTTCGACCCGGCGCGGCTGGGTTGGACATGGGCCCATCCTGACCCCGTCGTCGACTATCTCCAGGTGGAGCTGGCCGCCCTGGTCGAGGCGCAAGTCGGCGAGGACCCGGAGCGGACCTTTGACCAGGTCGACGGGCTGGTCCGTTCGTACGCACCCGACGCACCGGCGCGCCCCGCTCGGGGAGCCGCTTCTGTCGGTCCTCGTGGGCAGCGAGCCCGGCTCACCGAGCCGTGGTTCTGCTGCTCCGAACCGACCGAGGCCCAACTGGCCCCGCTGGCGCCGTTCGTCTGAGGCGTCGTCCGTTGTTGGGGTGCGGTTAAGCGGCGAGCTGCGCTCGTGGGGCTACACAGTGGGCAAGGGCCGATAGCCGGCGCAATCGAACAGGGCGAGTACACGGTGTCGCTCGGCGTTATCGAGCGCTCGATAAGTGCCGTTACACGGGCGGGTGGAAAGGACGCTGAGGAAAGGTGAGACCAAATGTCCGGTGCACAGCAAGCCGTCGGCTCGGCGGGGCTCGGCCCACGCTATGCCTCGTGACGTTCACCTAGCCTTGGCCCGAGGTGCAGGACGCTCCAGTGCCCAGCCCCAACCGAACCATGGCCTACGGGACGGCAGCGTCTTCGAGGAAGGTTATTGCCCTGGCCGCAAATCGACTTCCACCCTGCAGCCGAGCGGCAACGTCAGCTTCTCCCGGGTGTGGCCGAGGCGTACACCCGACAGGATGGGCACGTCTGCGCCGATGGTGCGTTGCAGCATCTCCTCGAACGAAGCGTCAAAAGCCCCCTCGCCTGAGCAGTCGACGCAACGGCCGAAGACGACACCGGCAACCTTGTCGAAAACGCGAGCCAAGCGCAGGTGCGTGACCCTCTCGTCCATCCAGTCCCAGCCCGAGCCGACCTCCTCCAAGACCAAGACAGCCCCGTCCAGGTCGGGCAGGTACGGGGTGCCCAACAGGGTCACGAACGTGCCGAGGTGGCCTCCAAAGAGGGGGCCTGTCACCTTCCTGGCGGGGCCGAGAGCGACCGCGGCCTCCTCGACGTAGGTCCGCCAGCCGAGGTCAGCCTGGACTGCCCGCCAGAACCATTCGCACGTGAAAGGATCCACCTCGCCGGCCGAGAAGTCGAAGCCCGTCGGGCCATGCAACGTTGCCAAACCTGAGCGGGAAACGATGGTATTGGCGAGCACCGAGGGGGTCGCTCAGCCCGATGAACAGGCACCGGGAGCGGGTGGCGGCGGCATAGTCGACGAGGGGCAGGAGCTGCTTCGCTCCTCGCCCGCCGGTCACCGGCAGTACGAGGCCAACGCACGGGTCGGACAAGGCCATGTTCAGCCCTCGGGCACGCTGTTCGGCGCTGCCGGCCAGGTGGCCACGCCCCTCGGTCAGCCCAGGCGCTTTCCAGGCCCTATACCCTTCGGCCACGAAGAAAGAAACCACTCTGTCGACGTAGTCTTCGTCGACAGGTGAACTCGTAGAGACGAGGGCGACGGTGCCTCCTGGCATCAGTGGCTCTGCTTTGAGCACCGCGATAGCCAAGGTAGCACCGGCGGGCTGGGGTATGACAGTGCCCTCATTCGACGACGCCGGGACAGGGATGCACGAGCCGAGGTTCGGACGGCTCGTGCCCACTGGCACCAGATAACCGGCGAAGTGCAGCATCTCCATCGCCCATAACACCCGCTCAATAACACGGACCTCGACCTACAGTTCCTGACCTGGCCGCGAATTCGTCACTTTCGTAGCCCGCCGGTGTCGCCGCGCCGTAATCGTTCGTTCGGAGCGGGTCACCCGGGCACGGGAGCTGGCCGGATACCTCGCTCAACGTGGCCGAGTGGAGCCAACTCTGGCCATCACAGGGGGCAGTTCGGATGGTTATTCCCGCGTGAGCCGGCCCGGCCCGTGTCGCCGCTTCCCGCATGAACAGCTAGCCGACTACTCGTCGAAAGCGAGCGCTTGACACCGTGCCCCGCACGAGGGTGCCGACGCTGGCGGCGCTGGCTTGCACCTGCGCGTGAACGACACCTACCTCGATGGACCCTCGGTCATCTTGGTGGCCTGGGCATATTTCTTGTGGACCGCCTGGGGGCTAACACCGGCCCAGGTGGCGATCCGCGCCCAACTGTGGCCGGCCTCACGTAGCCGGCGCACCTGGTAGCCCTCGCAGAACTCGGCAAGTTCTCTCAGTGCCCGCACGCCG
Source organism: uncultured Acidimicrobiaceae bacterium (assembly GCA_963807395.1). GTDB lineage: Bacteria > Actinomycetota > Acidimicrobiia > Acidimicrobiales > Palsa-688 > Fen-671. Next base: position 2,182,818 of record CAWEBW010000007.1, on the reverse strand, counting down.
ACGAAGGCCAGTTCAGGGTCAGGGTCCAGGCCCAAGGAACCGTACGCGTGCTGCCGGGCCATCTCCCAAAACGCCTCGTCCATCAACCGAGGTTGATAGCACAAGTCGTGCCCGGGCAAGTCGCCCTGGCCCAGTAGGTGGCTCTGGCCAGCAATGTTCCTGCATGGCCCGCTGGCGTGGGTGCTCGGTCCGCGACGGCCACATCCATCCAGAAAACTGTTCGCAGAGCCGCGTCTGGTGGCCGGCGCGCCCGCAGCGATCAACCACGTGAGAACGACAGCCTGAGTTGGACCCGCCGCGGCGCCTTGAAGTGGCCCCATGCAGCCACACTGGGTGAGCACGAGCCGGAGTCCGCCCCGTCGGGGGCGTCCGATAACCCGTCGTACTGACGGCCGTCGGGATCGTGTGACGTCAGATGAACCAGCCGCAGATCGGACAATCGGGCGCGTATGAGCGGTGCCGTGAGCTGGTGGGCATGCTGGACAGATGCAGCTCAGCCCTTCGTACCCGGTCCGGACGCGCCGCTTTCGCCTGCGACCGCTGGGCCTAGCCGACGCCGACGCCGTTGCCGCCGACCGCTCGCGCCCCAAGGTGTGCCTGTATGTGCCGTTCGAGCCCATGGACCGGGAGGCCATCCCGCGCCACATCACGGTGAGGTGGGCGAGGCAACGGATCACAGCCGAGGGCAAAGCGCTGTTCCTCGGCGCCGAACTGGCGTCGGTGGGCGAGGTCATCGGCGACGTGACGCTGTGGTTCCAGAGTGCCGAGCGCCGTCCAGGCGAAGTCGGCTGGGTGTTCAACCGGGACCACTCGAGAAAGGGCTACGCCACCGAGGCCGTGCAACGCCGTCCTGCTAGCGCCAAATCTCGTACCGGTCCTGGTATCAGAGGCGACCTCGTTGGCCCTGGCGCGGTGCCCGGCAATCTCCCACCTCGGTCTGAGCAAACTCCAAGGTTGGCGTGGTCGGGTTGTCTCGCGATACACACCAAGAAAGGGCAAACAATATGAAACTTAGGAGACCGCTCACTACCCTCGGCTTGGCAGGCGGCGCCTTCGGCCTCAGCCTGGGCATCGGCTTCGCCGTGGCGAGCGCGGCAACGACCGACCACCCGACAACCACTGTCCCCTCCTCCAGCGGCTCGACGAGCACTACAGCGCACCCGTGCCCGAACATGGGGGGTTCGTCCGGCTCCTCCAGCTCCAGCGGCAGCACTACCGGTTGAAGCTCTCCCGATAAGTGCTACCCGGGCCCTGCCATCGCCGGGATGGGATGGTGAGCTCCCCGGCGAGCACGGCTATCTGGGTGCGGCTGGTCCAGCTGGTTGCGATCCGACGCTGAGACCAGGCCCGAGGCGGGCCCAGAACGCCGGCTTGCACTCAGAACCCCCGGCCAGCACCCTGAAGGGTCCACGAACCTCATTCGCCCGGTTTGACCTGGTCGATTGCGGACGAGCACACTGCGACGGTGGTGTTCTCGTTCCTCTACCGGCTCATCAGTCGCGTCTTCGCGTTCCTCCGTGTCCATCGCATGGACAGCCTCTCCAAAGACGCCGAGATCCTCGTCCTCCGCCATCAGCTCCCGGTACTCCGGCGCCAGGCTGGCCGTCCTCGCTTTAGCTGGCCGGACCGGGCGCTTATCGTGCTCCTCGCCCGGCTAGTCCCCAGAGACCGGTGGCGGGCCTTCTTGGTCACGCCTGAAACGGTCATGGCTTGGCACCGCCGGCTGGTGCGACGGCACTGGACCTATACTCACGGCCGGACGGGCCGGCCTCCACTCGCCGACGAGACGGTCGAGCTGGTCTGCCGCCTGGCGAGGGAGAACTCTCGCTGGGGCTACGTCCGGATCGTCGGTGAGCTTCGTAAGCTCGGCGTCGCCGTCTCTAAAACGACCGTGGCCACTGTGCTTCGCCGCAACAGGCTGCCACCGGCACCACGACGGGTCGGGCCGAGCTGGTCAGAGTTCCTTCGCGCCCAGGCGAAAGGGATCTTGGCCACTGACTTCTTCACCATCGACAGCGTCATCCTCCGCCGCTACTACGTGCTCTTCATGATCGAGGTGGAGCGGCGCGTCGTGCACGTCCTTGGCGTCACGGCCAACCCGACTGGCGTGTGGGTGACCCAGAGCGTTCGCAACTTCGCAGCCGCCCTCGACGACGGTGGCCGGCGCTTCCGGTTCCTCGTGCGAGATCGCGACAAGAAGTTCGTAGCCTCTTTTGACGCTGTCCTCAGTTCGATCGGCACCCAGACCATCTGCACGCCGGCCCGGGCCCCGAGGGCGGACGCGTACGCCGAGCGCTGGGTGCGCACCGTCCGAGCTGACTGTCTTGGCCACCTCGTCATCATCTCTCGCCGTCATCTTGAGTGCGTGCTAACTGAATACGCACGCCACTACAACAAGGCGCGGCCGCACCGAAGCCTCAAGCTTGATGCGCCGGTCTCTTTCGGCGAGCCCAGTAGAACCGGTGCCGTCCGCCGAACCGACGTCCTCGGCGGGATCGTTCACGGGTACGAGCGTGCCGCCTGAGCCAAGGTGCACCGGGCCCGACGTGAGCCCCCGGGCTCACGGAAGACCCGCCCACGGTGTGGACGACACTCAGCGGCCCCACTGCCGCTAATACAAACTGACCCGAACAGCGACGTGGGACCGGCCCGGCGATTGCACCTGCCGGCGTCCCTTTGACGGAACTTGGCAAATCCGTAATCAACTGCGCGATCAAGTTTTTGTCCCTTACACGTGGACGCTGCTCCCCGTTTGTGGACGACGGCCAGGGGAAGCCTACGAACTGCCCACCGGCATTCGCCGCCGGATTGCTGAAGACCTGAAAATAGGTGACCGCTGGCACGAGGTCGATGCCTGCCGTTGGCACTCGGCTCAAGTACGGTTCGGTGGCCCGACGGCGGCGGACCGCCCACCCTCTTCCCCCGGCTCTGACGGGGCCGGGCTCAGGTTTTAGGTGGAAGCACCCGCTCGAATTCACTGAGCAGAAACTTCACGAAGCACGCGACGCGATCAAGCGTATGTACGACCCCCGTCATGTCATTGAAGGCCACAAAGGGGGTTATCTCGCCTGCATTGTCGATGTGTGGTTCGACGTAATCGGCGTACCTGGCCGAATACACCTCCGTATCGAGTGCCACCGCAGTACCGGGGGTAGCCGAACGCGTATCTGGGATTTCGACCAGTTCTCCCACAGCAGCGCCACTTTGCGGGCCAGAGACAGCCAAGAGCGCCCCCTTGCCGGTTCCGATCCGCTCTTGGCGCGTAGCAATGCGGGCGAGAGTGGGGAAGGTCATTGCGTTTGGGAGGAGCAGAACGGTCGGGAGGAGGCGGTGCTTGTCGTCGTTGGAAAGTGTCTGGAGGATCCGGAGGGGGTGATCGTGACCGGCGTTCCAGCGTCCCCATCGAGCCCTGACAAAGACGCCCTCCGCTCCCGGGTACGGCTGGTCCAAGAGAGCGAGCCGAACTATGTCCCACTCATCGGTGGTGAGGTGCGGTTTGATGGCTTTTCCGGCCCGGCTGATATTAAGAGTGGGTTCATCCTCAGCGATGGGGAAGGCGGCACCACGGGGATCGGCGGGGGTGCCGCTGCTCCGGTCGGCAACGATTCCCCAAATGGCGTGGTCCAGGGAAGCGCGAACGTTACTGATCACGTCTCCGATCCTCAACGCTACATCAATAGCGAACTGGCTGTAGTCCGGCATGGAACTAATCCGGTAGACGTGGTAACCGGATTGCTCATCTCGATCAGCAGACAGCGCTGGACGGTTGGCTGGCGTTTTGAAGTAGTCCCAGGTGTTGCGCTGCAAGGCTTCCAGATGGACTTCTGCCCAGCGCATCTTCTCGCCGGCACTGGCGATTAGGGGGTGACGGACTTGGCCTATATCGAGACAGTGGAAAAACGGGTACTCAACCCCACCAGGCACAGAACAATGATCCTACGCCGTGAGAAAGGTCGGCGAGCTGCCAGTTTGTCCCCAGGGGTCTTCAGCCCACCAGTTGCAGACTGCCACCCTGGCTGAACTGCGGGACCGCCAGCACGAGTTCGTGAATGGCACTGGTGACCACAACCAGGTTCTGGCAGACGACCTTGTAAAGCACCTCGTTGACCTGGCCCTCGTAGGACTTGGACAACGGGGCTTCTCCGAACTTCCGTTTGATTATGAAGAAGGTGCTTTCCACGTTCGACCGGACGTGGTATTGGGCGAGGAAGGGCTTTGCACCATAATCACCGCCCCGCTTCCCGTCACTCGTGCCGTGTAGTCTCACCGGCCGTGGAAGATTATGCGGGCACCGGCACCGGCGAGCGTGGCCGCTACTTCCGGTTCGTCACCACCCGGACGGCAAGCCGGTCAACTGCCCGGAGCGGCCCATAGCTTGCCGCTGCCTCAAGATAGGTGTCCGCTGGCATGAGGTCGACGCCTGCGACCCGCACTCCGCTCAGCTACGGTTCCGTTTCCAGACATCACGTCGAGCATCCCAATCGGGCGGAAACGGTCCTGTTTGAGCCCCCTGACCCCGGTCTAGGCTCTTCCTATGGCAGAGGGATGTCGTTACAACGACACGGCGCAGATATGGGTGGGCAACCACAAGCTCTTTGACGTAGACGAGGTGCTGTTGGTGGGGTACGTCGAGCGGATAGTTATCCCTACGAATCCCCCACGTGAATTCGATGGACCCGCTTCATGGGACGGTCAACTTTTCGGCTTGCGATCTTCGCAACTGTCAGAACTCCTGAAATTGCCTGGCTTCCAGCTTCACCTCACAAATGACCGCTCGGGGAACGCTGTTCTGAAAACCATTGAAGACGGCGTTGGCATCATTTGGGGGAGCGGGGAGATACCCTTCGACTGCCCTCCCCCCTCAGAAGACTAAGTGCCGGTTCACCGGGTCACGGCCGCTACGAGGTGGAGGCCTGCGGCCGGCACTCGGCTCAGCTGCGATTCCGTGACCGATGTCTCGTTGATCATCCGAGGCAGGCGAACACGGTGCGTCTAACCATCCGAAGCCCCGTCTGCGGTATCCACGCTCCCCTACCGATCCGAGACTGCGGTGGCCCACATGGCTCTGACCGTCAAGTATTTCAGAAATACCTATAGCCCGATAGCCCCGGCGGTTTTTAGGAGGTGATGGCCTGGCTCACGCCGACCACCACCAGGCCGATGACCCCACCAAAGATGCCGAGCATGCCGAGGATCACAAGAACGCGGACCCCGAGCACCTTGGCGCGGTTTGTCGGGTAACTCTGCAGGAAGGTTGACATCTTGTGCGCCAAAAGGAGACCCAACCAGACGGCCTGCCCAGAGAACAGCAGGGTACCCTGCCACCAGTTCGGTTGCCAAACCTTCGAACTGCTCGAACTGGGGCCGAAGGTGATCGCCACAAGAATGGCTGGCCAGAGGAGGAACACTCCCAAGGCGAGCACATGGATGAAGTCCCCGATGAGACCTCCGACGTCCTCCTTGACCTGACGCTCGATCATCCCCACCCTTCGAAGGATACTGTTCGGTAAGCGCCACGGCTTCAGGCGGCGAAGTGACATATGTCGCCGTCAGTGCTGGCTCCAGTGCCCCATCGTCGTGCTCGCACCGGCCTTGCCGAACCCACTGAAAACGAGTGACAGGGCTGTGGCCGATTCGATTACCTAAAGGCTCTATAGGCGAACCCTCCACCGTGAGCGCCGTTCTGCCCTACCATGGAGACGTGCGCGACGGGAGCGTTAGAGGCCTTCCGATCAAGTCGAAAAAGGTTCGCCACCTAGCGAAGTGCACAGGGCTCATGATCCTTTGCGGTGGCGACTGCGGTAAAGAGGCTGAGGTTATTACCCTTGAAAATAGGGTCTATTACCGCTGCCGGATCGACTGGTGGTCGAAGGACGTGGTTAGCCGTAACAGGGTCGGCAGCCAATCTGAGGACGCAACCGAATTTCGGGCTGCGCTCGAAGAGCTTCACTCGATGGAGTTCTAACGCTCGCCACCAGTCTCAGCCCGTCGGTCGCCCATTGAAAGACTACGCAGGTGCCGTAAGCGCCGAGCGAGGTCGCTGCTACCGGTTCGTCACCGACCCGGCCAACTGCCCGGAGCGGCCCATCGCTTCCGGCTGGCTGAAGATAGGCGACCGTTGGCGCGAGGTCCGATGCCTGCGGCCGGCACAGCTCAGAGCTATTGCACCGCCCTCGTCCCAAGGGCTGAAGTAGGCCAGCAGACCCCCGTAAGACAGTCGGCAGCACGCGTGACACGGCCGAGGATGAATGGAAGAAGCAAGAAGGCACCGGTAGGGCGCCTTCTCTACTCTGAGCAGCGGGCTTAGAGCCTGGCCTTCCCAAACCCTTTCTCGGGTCTCGCGTCGCCGTAGGCCATTGGACCGTCACATCCGAACCTCGCACCTGCCTGACTGTGGCTAGTCACGCGGTCGAGGGAACAGTCTGTTGAAAATATCGCGCCCTTTGTGGTGGTGCCGAGTTCCAGTAGTAGCGTCACCAGCACAGCCGTGGAGCGGCGCAAAAGACCTGAGCCGAAACGGAACTGCCCAGCGCCCTTAGTACGACGTGCCCATAGAGAGGGAGGCCGCTCAGTGGCATCGAATGTTCGGAGCTGGAAATCGACGATGAGGGTGCTGTCCCTTGGGCGACACCGAGCCACGAGGCGCTTTACTGCAGCGGCCATCGTGGCTGCATCGTTGTTGGGTACCACGCTGCCTGCCGGCGCCGCCACCACGCCGGCGTTGGGAATCGTCATCGTGGGAAGCGGCAGGGTTACGAGCCAGCCGGCGGGGATCGCTTGTCCCGGCAGGTGCACCGCTACATTTGCCGCGGGCACGAGCGTGGTCCTCACCGCTCAACCGAATAACGGTTCGACGTTCCTACAGTGGGGCGGCTCCTGTACCGGTACCGGGGCGTGCACGGTGAAGATGTCTACCCTGAGGGCCGTGGCCGCACAGTTCTTGGCCGAGGCGAAGACACAACCACTACCCACCCCTTATGTTGCGGTGCCCGGCCCCTACTCGGGCTCGAACGGCCAGAACGGCACCGGTATCACGTTCTATGTCACGCCTGGTGGCAGCAGCATCCTTAACGTCTTTGTCCCCACGGCGAGTATAGCCTGTTCGCCCTCGGGCTCAGGCGGTGGCCCCTTTGGGATCCTCCAAGCGGCGATCCAGCCGGACGGGTCGTTCAGTGCGACAGCGTCCCACGAAAGCATCGGCTTTGGACCAGCGTCGGGGTTCAGTTTCTTGGGCGACCGTATAAAGGTAACTTCTACGGTTACTGGGCATTTCCACGCGGCGACCGCAACGACCGCGGCAAGCGCGGCTGGCGTGTGGCGTTACGATATAGACGTTGCTCATGGGACAACGCCTTATTTATGCACCTCGAACGACCAGTCCTGGACGGCGACGCTATCTAGGGAACCGCTCCAGCACAAGATTGTCGTAGAACCCGGCAATTACTCGGGCTCGAACGGTCAGACCGGATCCGGGGTCACGTTCTCTGTGGCGCCAGGCGGCAGGAGCATGCTAAACATTTCTGTCCCTACCACCGATTTGCCCTGCACGCCCGCAAAAGTGGCAACTGATCATCTTGCGATCCCGCAAGTGCCGATCGAGGCGAACGGCTCGTTCGCCTCGACGACCTCCCAGCAGGGCGTGTTCAACGGCGAGGCCGCTAAGTTCACGTACACGTTCGTCGGCCATTTCGAGGCCGAACCCCACCTCGTGGAGCACCGGCCGTTGCCGGGCTATGGCGCGAAGACATTGCGCCCTCCGGTGGCGCGACCACAATGTGCACGTCCGACGACTCGTACTGGTCGGCGAGTCTTCAATCCTAGGAGGCCCGCTGTTTGTGGCAAGTTAGGCACCCGACTTGAGGTCTAGGTGCCGCCCGGTGCAACGTAGACCTTGATCAAGTGCCAGGCGCTCGCCGTGCCGCCTCCGCTTCGAGGGCGCTTCCAGCCGCTGCGCTACCTCCAGCAGCCAGGGCAGCTCCAACGCGTAGAGGTTCGTTTGCCCGAGAGCACCACAGTCTCGACTGAGAACTACCCGCCAAAAGCATTCCTAGGGGCGGACGGCACAGTCAGCGGCGAAATGGAGCCGGGCTTGTGAAGCGGCTACTCGCCCGCCGTCATATGTGACGACGTGCAGCCCACCAGGGCCGACCTCGAAAAGAACCCCGTCCGTATCACCAAATTGCTCGAAGCCCTCGCCGGCCCTGAAATAGTCGAGCGGGTACGGCGGGAACTTGAAGAGTAAACAAACCGGCACGCCAGTGAGCGGAAGGACGGACTCACGGGCGGGCCGCTTTGGAGGCGGCGCAGGGACATGGCTGACCCTGCGCCCTTGTCGAGCGCTGATTCGACGCCTCGGCTAGATCGGCGTTCGCCTGGCTGCGGAGAGTATGCCGTGGGTGAGCGAGGACGTTGCTTCCGGTTCGGCACCGACCCGGACGGTAAGCCGGTCAACTGCCCGGGCATCGCATTGACAACGGAGGGGCTACGAGAGGCGGTCATTGACTACGTCGACCACGCCGCCGCCTGCACGCCCAAAGAGAAGAGCATCTTGACCTCTGGTATGTGGGCGAGTGGCACGCTCAACGAAATGAAACCTGTCGCTGGGACACTGGCCGCAAATACGAGCTTGCCCCCGTCAAAGAAGGGAATTGACGTATTGGTGGAGTCGTCAAAAGAGACAGTTACCAGAGCGCCCTTGTTCCTGTCGAGCCCGTCTGTCCCTAATTGGGCCGACAAGGTCGCGTACCTGTCGTGTGTCGGCCAAATCAACGTGGCGTAGCTCAACATATCGACTTGAAAGCCGTTGGGGTACAGCTTGCCTCCCACGTCAAGGCGAGCACCCTGCCCGGTCGTCCGGTATGTCGCGTCATAGCCGAGAGGTCCCTGCTGGTGGCCCAAAGCCTCCAATGTGGTCGGAGGCGGGGCAGCTAGTAGCGCCTCTATCGGCGCCAAGGCAGGGCCGAGCGGTGCCACTGCCGCGAGCACCTGTGCTCTGGTAGCGGTGGGACCCAACGCCTTTAGCGCAGCCTCGACTTTGGAGAGTTTGATCCCGGCCGGTCCGAGAGCTGAGAGGTACTTTTGGACGAGCTGCACTGCAGAGGTTTGTGCGGCGACCGGGTGAAGCGTGGCGGCGCCAGCCAACAGGCCACCAATGGGTACGACAACTCCGAGCGGTGCCAAGACGAGCAGGGCAAGACCGAGGCAAACTGCCCATTGTCGGACCATCCTTAACGAGCCAGATAAAGGACGGGTTCCTCGAAGAGTAGGACCGACCCGAGAGTCGTCAGACCGGACGTCGGCCCATAAAGGGTGCCCACCGCCACGTTCGTCATGTGATATCGGACCGAATAGAGCGTTCGGCCGAAGCGGAGATCACGTCGGCGAAACGGTCAAGGTAGCTCTCCATGGTCTTAGAGCGGGACCCCGCAGGGCCGCGGACAGACGAGTGGTGACCCCCCCGGGGCTGGAATCTCGCTGTCACAACACATCGGTACGCTCCTCGCCGTGCAGGACTACGCCGGAGCCTGGTCGGGTGAGCGTGGACGCTGTCACCGGTTCGTCTACACCAGTGAGGACGACGGCCGGCCGATGAACTGCCCTGAGCCACCCGTCACATCGGGTTGGCGCCGCGACGGCCAGGGCCGCTGGTACGTCGTTGACGCTCGCGGAGGGCACAGCCCCGAGCTGCTGGCCCGCCCTCGCCCCAAGGCAGCCGACAAGGAGCGGAGGAATCGAGGAAACCTCCCGTAGAGCGCACTTTCTAGTCTGAGCAGCGGGCTTACGGCCTGGCCTTCTCAAAGCACTATCTTGGGTGTTGCGCCGTAGGTTCTTACATTCGAACGTTGCATACCACTGACCGTGGCCAGTAAAGCGCTTACACGACACTCGGTTCGAATATTCGCGCTCTTTCTGTCCGCGCCTAGCTCCGGTAGTACTACCGTCACAGCACAGCCACGCAGCGGCGCAAAGGCCTGCGCCGGGACGGGACTGCCCAGTGCGCTTCAGATGACGCGCACATAAAGAGGGAGGCCCCTCAGTGGTATCGAAGGTTCTGAGCCAGAAGTGGAAGGTGCAGTCCCTTGGGCCATATCGAGCGAGGAGGTGCTTTGCCGGAGCGGTCGTCGCGGTTGCAGCGCTGCTGGGTACCGCGCTGCCTGCTCTCGCGGCCGTGCCGCCGACGTTGGCAGTTGTGGTCGCGGGAAGCGGCGCCGTTGTAAGCAAGCCTGCGGGGATCGCCTGTCCCGGGACATGCACGGCGACATTTGCCGCGGGCACCAGCGTGCTTCTCACCCCGCAGGCAAGGGGCAGTTCCGTGTTCGTTCGTTGGGGTGGCGCATGCACCGGCACAGGCAAGTGCATAGTGAAGGTGAGTTCCCTCGTCGCCGTTGCGGCGCAGTTCGTAGGGGGAGCGAAGCCGGGGCAACCGGCCCCGACGAAACCGGTAGCGGTGCCTGGCAGCTATACGTCGCCGGGTGCCGGCGGCGTGTACACACGCTTTTCGTTCTTCGTCTCGCCTAGCGGCACGAGCCTGTTGAACGTCTCGGTCTTCGTCGAGGTCTTCGTCCTAGGCTGCACCCCAATAGCGGGCTCGTTCCCGTCTGGGCCAGACGATGCCAGTCAACAGATCGTCATCCCCACGGTGGCAATCGGGCGTGACGGCTCGTTCGCGGCGACGGTAACTCGATCGGGCCTCTTCGACAACGCACCGGCCAAGTTCACGGACTCTTTCGCCGGTCGCTTCCAGGGAGCGACAAGCGCCGGCCCGCCGAGGGCAGCGGGGACCCTCCGCAAAGACATCGTGTTCCCGGCCAACGGGACGACCGAAACGTGCACATCCAACGAACAAACATGGACGGCCACTCACGATTCCGACCCGGTCCCGACCAACTCCGTGGCGGTGCCTGGCAGCTACACGTCGTCGGGCAGCACCAGAGTCACGTTCTCTGTGTCGGGTACGAGCCTGTTGAACGTCGCGGTCCCCAGCCTGGGCGGCATCATAGGCTGCACGGACCCAACCTATCCAAACGGGATCGGGATCGGGGTCACCCCACCAATCACCATCCCCACGGTGGCAATCGGGCGTAACGGCTCGTTCGCGGCGACGGAAACTCAATCGGGTGTCCTCAACGGCGCACCGGCCAAGTTCACATACTCTTTCGCCGGGAACTTCGAGGGTGCGACGCCGGCAGGGCCTGAGACCGTGGCGGGAACCGTCCGCGAAGACATCGTGTACCCGGCCCACGGGACGACCGAAACGTGCACATCCAACGAACAAACATGGACGGCGGCTCGAAATTAGTACCCAAGAGGCACACCGCAAACAGGCCGCCCTACGTGGGCGGTCTAGGCCTCAGGCGCCGTGCGGGCTGCCGGGTGGGCTGCGATGGTCAATTCGGGGCTCGCTTTGTAAATGACCGGGTCGAACGGCCGGGAGCAGGCTTCTCAATCTTCAATGCAGGAAGGGCCGCCGGTGCCCGGGCGCCTGGCGTCTTCGAGGAGGTCCTTTCCTTATGCGGGCGTTCGTCCTGTAAGGTCCGAAAACTCGATCTCGCAGTTGGTTACAGCGATGCCGAGTTCTGCCCGACGGACGTACGCTGATAATGCAATCGCCAGACCGATCCCCATCGCCGGGCTCATTAGTTTGCATTAGCCGCAGTGCGGCCGCTAGGTGTCGTCTCCACCGTGGCCGGGACTTCCGTGAGCCTGGCGCCTGACCGTCGGGTACGGGTGCACCGTGGCTCAGGCGGCACGCTCGTACTCGTGAACGATCCCGCCGAGGACGTCGGTTCGGCGGACGGCACCGGTTCTACTGGGCTCGCCGAAAGAGACCGGCGCATCAAGCTTGAGGCTTCGGTGCGGCCGCGCCTTGTTGTAGTGGCGTGCGTATTCAGTTAGCACGCACTCAAGATGACGGCGAGAGATGATGACGAGGTGGCCAAGACAGTCAGCTCGGACGGTGCGCACCCAGCGCTCGGCGTACGCGTCCGCCCTCGGGGCCCGGGCCGGCGTGCAGATGGTCTGGGTGCCGATCGAACTGAGGACAGCGTCAAAAGAGGCTACGAACTTCTTGTCGCGATCTCGCACGAGGAACCGGAAGCGCCGGCCACCGTCGTCGAGGGCGTCTGCGAAGTTGCGAACGCTCTGGGTCACCCACACGCCAGTCGGGTTGGCCGTGACGCCAAGGACGTGCACGACGCGCCGCTCCACCTCGATCATGAAGAGCACGTAGTAGCGGCGGAGGATGACGCTGTCGATGGTGAAGAAGTCAGTGGCCAAGATCCCTTTCGCCTGGGCGCGAAGGAACTCTGACCAGCTCGGCCCGACCCGTCGTGGTGCCGGTGGCAGCCTGTTGCGGCGAAGCACAGTGGCCACGGTCGTTTTAGAGACGGCGACGCCGAGCTTACGAAGCTCACCGACGATCCGGACGTAGCCCCAGCGAGAGTTCTCCCTCGCCAGGCGGCAGACCAGCTCGACCGTCTCGTCGGCGAGTGGAGGCCGGCCCGTCCGGCCGTGAGTATAGGTCCAGTGCCGTCGCACCAGCCGGCGGTGCCAAGCCATGACCGTTTCAGGCGTGACCAAGAAGGCCCGCCACCGGTCTCTGGGGACTAGCCGGGCGAGGAGCACGATAAGCGCCCGGTCCGGCCAGCTAAAGCGAGGACGGCCAGCCTGGCGCCGGAGTACCGGGAGCTGATGGCGGAGGACGAGGATCTCGGCGTCTTTGGAGAGGCTGTCCATGCGATGGACACGGAGGAACGCGAAGACGCGACTGATGAGCCGGTAGAGGAACGAGAACACCACCGTCGCAGTGTGCTCGTCCGCAATCGACCAGGTCAAACCGGGCGAATGAGGTTCGTGGACCCTTCACGTTGGTGGCGTCGTCCAAGAAACGCAGCGTGGCCAAGTCTTCTATGAGCTTTCGGTCGAGGCTGGCCTGGGCGTCGAAGTCGAAGTCCGAAAGCCGCCACGGGGCCGGCAATTTGGCGAAGCGCTCCAGGCGGCATAATCAATCTGTCCGGCGGACGGGGTCAAGCCCACTACTTCTATGTAACAGCCCTGAACTCAGCCGGCCAGGGCGCGCCATCGACCGAAGTGCAGATCACCACAAACGCTTATTTATGCGCCGATTGAATGACCTCAGGTGCGTCGATCGGGAGGGACGATCTTCTTTTTGTAAACGGTGCGCCACGGTCACGCATTAAGTGTGCGTCCCTAGTCCGGCCTGCTAACGGGCTGGACGTTTAACCGGTCGACGTCGTCAAAAGGTCGCTCGCTGTGACTGCGGCCCAGCGAGCCCGTGAACGCCCGCTACCGTGGGCAGAGCTCGAAACTCTTTGAAGTAGCGGGCTGCTCGGGATCACCGCACCCCGTCGCTTCGGAAAGGCGGAGGCGAATCCCAGTTCCAGCCGGTTGCCTGACGCGACGGATCTTCTCAGTCCGTTAGTTCTCGCACAGACGTCACCGGATGAGGCTGGAGGTCGACCGGCTCTATCTTGAGCCATGCTGTGGAGTTCTGAACCCCAGCCTTCCTTTCGGTCAGGTGGACAAGCACAATGCGGCGGTTCTTCATCACCGAACCAAGATCCACCGTACACCGGTCTTGCAGGAGAGCGGGAACCGCTCCCCGGTTCAACTGCTCGATGAGGTCCTCAAGCAAAAGATATGAGGACCACGTCGTGGACGCTCCGTCGATGAAAACCGAACTCGCACCCGCCATCCGCGGTAGAAAATGCCCGAGAATCTCCAGTATTGAAAGTGGATCGTGATTGAAATCAGAGAACAACAGGTCAACGGGATCCTGGAACGGATACGCGTCAAAATGATGCAGATCCTCGAGGTTTATCCTCTCCTGAACGAATGTCAGTTGGTCCTCGACCTCGAGAATTCTTCTGATCTCTACCATACAGTCCATTCCTGTTGGCCCTGATATCGTCGACCACACCGTGCCGCCCAGTCGAACCTCGTTCTTGGCCAAGATGCTCGTATAACCACCCGAGAGAGATAGATCATCGACTGTCCATACGTGGCCAACACCGTTCATCTTTGTGGCTAGTGCCATCCAGAATGCGGACGTCCCCAGGCCTGTGCCAAGTTCAACGATCGTCTTTGGGGCATGCATCCGAACTATCGAAAATAGGAACAAGCAGAATTCCTCTGTGCCGAAGGCCTCGCCGATGACGTCAGTCAACTGGAGCAACATCGAGCGCTTATCACTCCAGGGCTCGAAAGCCTCATCCTCACCTGCCGCGCCAGCAGTCGGAGTGGACAACATCCCCATGAGCTGGGTTGTTGAGCCGTCTACCATCGCTTCGACGATCTGATGGGCTCGGGCCGCATCTTCGAGGCAGTCATCGCCCAGAACAACCGGAGACAGGGCCCGTTCTATCACTCGTCGAATGTTCGGAACGTCTGCCAGCGTCAACGCCAGCCTATCCTCAGGCAGGCACGCAGTTACCTCGCGATCAAAGCCCTCCAATCGTTCGTCGTCATGGCACATGCTTAGGACCTGTCGAGTCGACTTTATTTCGCGTGCCACCAGCTGTGAGACTGCACGACGACGTGAGCTGAAACCCTGCACCTGTTCCCGCGCCGGATACGACTCCACCGTCTTAAGTTCTCGCCTATATCGTTCAAGGATCAACACAGCGCGAAGCCGCGAGTCCTCTGGTATAGAGGAGGTCAACTCCAAACACTGATTGAGCCACTCGACGAGGCATCGACCGGCAGGTCCAAGCTCAGGACCATACTTGTCGACTAATTCGCCACCAAGATACAGAGCGCGCCTAAACGCGCTCGGTGCGCTGACCACATGTGCTTGCTCGTAATCTCCTGACCCCGACGTCTTCTCGGTATCGAAGGCGTCTTTGGCCAGAGCGGCATAAACTGCCAGATGAACGTAAACGTGGAACGCGGCCAAACAGCGAGAGGCCCCCAGCGATTTGATCCCGGAGAGTCCTCGGTATTCCACAGCGAGACGACCCGGGGGAACTCTCTCTCTCACTCTGGCCAGAGGTGTTTGGGTGAAAGTCCCGTGACAAAACGGTGTGGGTGTGCCGGATGTCATATAATTTCTGGTGTAGTGCCTCGTGTATCAGATGCTCTGCTACGCTCCATGGCTTCGTGAGCGTTGATCTCCCCAGGAAGATCACACCTCCCACCTCAAACATTGAGCACGACGAGATGTTCTGCCAGTAACCGGTTTCTGGTGTCAGCACGACGAGATCAGCATGACTGAGGGCACTCCGTGCCAAACCGGGCGAGATGCGCTCGAGAAGCTCCGCGGCCTGGCGCAGAGCTTCGACATCGCCTGGCTCAGGAGAGCAAGGGGCATCCTTAAAGTATCGCCTGATCACGGCTCGAAACATCCTCGTACAGAGGTCGTCCTGTCGGTCTTCGCTCCAGATCCACGGATGATATTGCGCCGGTCCGAGTCTCCCGGCGGAGACGTCAGCAGTCTCCAAGAGGCCCCCTGGCTCATGTCGTTCTACGTGCTGGACCGCCGCCCGAAATAGCTCACCACAATCCGAAAGCGGAAGGCCCCTCAAGACACCAGTTTTGACTTGTGCCAAAGCGTGTTGGGTCGCAGCACGGACAACTGGGTCACCGAAGATGTGAGAACGAGCCTCATCGTCCGCCCCTGCCAATACATCTGCCAATTCCCCCGCTTCAGGCAAAACCTTCGAGATCGAGCGCAAACGGCGAGAAAACACCGCGTGTAGATGATCATGGATGTAATTGCTGTCGCCGAAGGGCCGACCCTCGGCGAGCATCACTGCCAGGATCTCGGGGGACCGAAGTGAGAGGTCAGACTGAACGATTGTCATCTCGACCAAGAAACATTATCCCAAGGGACGTGTCAGGACGAGGCGGAGCAGCAAAGCAGGCTATCGTTCTTCGACCGGATCACCCACTGGGTGCGGAGGAAAAAAGTCAGTATTGATGTTGATATTGATGTGGGTGTCGTCGACCAACAACGCCTCGATCACATCATCCGGCGCTTGCAGGGCTGCAAGATCCTCGTCGGTGACGTCACGACCGAATGTAACAATTACCTTCTGGCCGGCCATGAAAGACCTCCCCTTCTATCGGGAAAAAAACCTCTGGCTGAATGAATTGCGCCGATCGTGATCACCTCGGCAAGGCTCGCCCCGCGATGACTGTAACATTGTGGCGGTCTACGGTCAAGCCCGGATTCATTCTTAGAAAGCGACGGCGGCGGCCGCAGCGGCACGCCCGGACAGTCGTCCGGGTGCTTGGCCCGGTCACCGTAGACCATGCGGTGACAGCGCTCCCGTAGAGCTGACTAGGAGTTCTTAATTGCGGGGCGCGCAGGCTGGAACCAGTGCCAACTTGGAGCGCCAGCAGCGTAGCGAGGACCAACGAGGTTGACGCCGGAGACGGCTGGCGCATAACGGCGGGGTTCGAGGGCGCCCCGCACGATTTACCGAGCCAGCGTCACTGTGGTGTCACCGAGGCCGGATGCTGACAGGTCATAACGTTTGGAAGCAGTGACGCAGGCTTGTGCCAAGCTGGTCAAGGACTAACCTAACCTAACCGTAACGTAAGTGGTGTAGCTACGACTACGAGTCTGTGATCCGTGAAGTGTACTTTTGACGCCAGGTACCTGGGAGGTCCGAGGGGTGCTGAGTCAATTGAGTGCCGCAGAAAAGGTTGCTCAAGTCGAAGCCCGCAAGTCGGCGGCTAGTCCCCTTTAGCGCTCGAGGCCCGTGAAAGCGGTCTCTGCCAGCGAAACCGACTACCCGAATCGCGCCAAGTGGTTGCCCAGGCCGAGTGCTGCGCTGAGGCGCGCATCCACCTCTGCCACGAACTTGGTGGCAGGTTCGGTCTCGCTTTGACGCTTGGTCATTCTCTTCTTCGGGTCAGCCGACTCGGCGGTCCCGCTCACGTACTGTCGCCGGCACTTCAATGCCCCTTTTTCGGGTTCCTAGACCAAACGGTGTTGATCAAGCACCGAAAGACCAGCTCAGACTACGCATGTGAGAAGTATGGCCGAACGCCCTCGGTGGTCTACCTAGACCACGGGAGACCACAGGAGTGCCGCTCAGAGGGGGTGCCACACGTCATCAGTGTGAGGAGACCACCCGCGGCGACGGGTGTTCTAGACCAAAACCTAGACCAAGCGATACCATAACCGATTTGCCAGCCCCTCCCCTGTGCGCCAAGCGAGCGTCCAAAGACCAGGATCCCAGTCAGGGCCACGAGGGTGACCTGACGGCGCATTATCTTGCGCATTGACCGCACCGGTACGCCGGTTATCAGGCTCTTCCTGACGCCGCTGGCAACCGGGGAGGGCACCGGGCCGTGGCCCCTGGCTTTGGCCCGACGTTGCGCCGGCACCCGCTCACGACCAGGTGCCGATGATAAGTCGGGAAGCGGCCCACCCCTACCTAGACGATCGTCACGGTGTTGACGCGGCCGAACTGATGGCCAATGTGGACGGCCATCGCTCCGGAAGCGGCACTGACGCTGCCCACTTCACCTCCGCCGTTACAGTCGTGGGCCCCGTGCAGTGTGATGTTCTCGGGAGGGGTCGTGCCCAGGAAGAAGATGGTGTTCTGCTGCCTGGTGCCGCAGCTGACGCGTTTCACGCTGGAGTAATTGCCCACCCGCCGCTTGTCGATATCCAGGACCTGGCCACCTTCGATCTGCCAAAGCCCGGCCGCATCTTCGGCATTGTTTAGGCATTCACGAAGAAGCTCAAGCGTCAAAGCCATACAGAAATCTCCTTGGTTGGCGATAAATCTTTGGGGGAGCGGGCCGTTCGGGCCGCCCACCAGAGAAGAACGGTACGGGGACTGAACACGTACATAGAACGCCTACCGGGCGGTTCAACGGCTTCAACAAGCCGAACGACAAAGAGGAGCCCTCGATTGTTTGCCCCTGGGCGTCCCTGCAGATCCGAGCCCTGGGTCATCTGGCGCCGCTGCGCCCAACCAAGCGGTCGCGACTGTCTTTATCAGGCCCCACTACCCGGCGGCAGCTCCGTTCCCAGATGGCACCCTGCTAGCACCGGCGGACCTTAATATCTGGCCTTCGGTTGCAAACGAAGCTCCGGCCGCGGTCTCTCGGCTAACCTTCGCTGAGCCAGCGAGAGCCGTTCGACTGGCCAATTCGGCCAGTCGAATGCCAGCGGCGAGGGGCGCCCTGCTCGCAAGGCAGCGGCTGGGATTTGACTGACGGCGGCAAGGCGCGTGGCGTGTCATAATGCCGGGTCGCCTCCGAGTGCCAAGCAAAGTTATCGCATCATTCGCCGAGCCGGGATCTCTAGATATTCGAGCGGCTATCTGGAAAGGGTGTACAAGCCGCTGCCGCACCGAGTAATTCGGGGTGCCTTGTCCTGTGGCGGGCGCGCGCCGCTCGGCCCAGGCTCGTTTGTCGCCCGGACGCTCGCATAGACGACACCTTGGGGCAAAAGCCCCGCGAAATTCGACCGCACTATCGAGGAGGAAAAAATATTATGAAGCACCTCACGACGGGAGGGCGGAAGTCGGGCTGGCGGCACCTTACCCGCTTGGCAACGTTTTTCTGCTTGACAGCGCTTTTCGCACCCCTGTCTCCCGCCCTGCCCGTCACGGCCCAGGTGATCGCCGCCACCAAACAATACGAGCCCGCCTCCGTCGCGGCCATGCCAGGATTGCAATGCGAGTTGCACCCGCCGGGGACGCCTGCCGCACAAGGGATCCCGGTCGCTACCAACAGCGACGGATATGCCCGCTTTTACGCAGTCAAGGTCGGCAACGGAGGGGCTGGGCAGTGGCTCACGCTCAGTTGCACCAACTCGGCCGGAAGGGCCTTCTCCTACCCAGTCAACCTGGCCTCGACAGCCACCTTCGCACCCCGGCCGCTCGATCTCGCCGCCCAACCCGGCAAGAACCGCCCGCCGCTCACCGGTGACCCGATGCGGTTCACCCAGGCGCAACTGGTCCAACTTGGCTATGGGTTGCGTCCCGACGCCAGGACCTCGCCCGCCGCTTTTGAGCGATGGCTCGCCGCGGCCAGGGTGGACGGGCGCATGCTTACGGCAAAGGAGCCCGATCTCCATTCGCACACGGCAACGTCGCAAAGTGGCGGGCCATGGGCTGGTACCGCGATCACCGGGGCGCCCACCTACGCGGCCGTCGAAGGGACGTTCAACGTACCCACTGCGGTCCCCGGCGGGGACCAGACCAGCACCACCGAGGAGGCCATCTGGGACGGCCTCGGCGGCTTCGGGACCGGCTCGGGGCTGATACAGAGCGGGGCCAGCCTGTACACGACCTCGAACGCAGCCGAGTACGGTACCTGGCGCGAGTACTGCTGCGGCGACCCTCACAGCAACGGCTACGGCGGCAACTTTACCCCCAACCCAGGCGACGAGATATATGCCGAGAACTGGTACTGCAACGCACAGGGCAACGTCGACGTCAACGGTGGCTACGGCTGCTCCTTCCTCGAGGACCTCCGGTCCGGCGCGATCTTTAACTGTACGGCGGCCAATGGGTCCCCGTGCTGGTCGGTCCCGGCCATCGTGGGCATGACGTTCGGGCCGGCAGCCGAGTTCGTCATCGAGGACCAGAGCCCCCAGGTCTCCAGCACGTCGACCGCGTTCACCGATTTCTCTCCGGCGGTGACGATGGCGGGCACGGCCTATTCCACCCGGACCAACAGCTTTTCTCAGAGCATCGGCAACGACCCCAGCCTCCACGTCCTCACTGACTTCACCAATACGACGTCGCATATCGTCGTGAGCACAACTGCCGCCCCGGCGAGCGTCTTTACGATGGAGGCAACCCAGCCCTCCTACCCGCTCTATTGCCAGGGCCCGCTCAGTACCTCAACCGCCCAAGTGCCCACGCCAACAACGGTCTTCGACTGGGCCAGCACGGGCGCCGGTGCGGCGCCTCCGGCCCGGGCCAGTGTGCATGGGCAGACAGGCCGCCACGAGGCGTCGAAGAACACTCGGGTGGCACCGGCGTCATCTTCGGCTACCTGAACCAGGTGGCCAATCTGCCCGCCGGAGAATACTCGGAGATCGGCGTCTACCGCGATCCCGGCTTCGGTAACGATCTGTCCGTCACGCAGATCGTCGGGCTCGTTTCGCCGCCGTTCTCGCCGCGGCCAGTCCTTCCGTAATTGAGCAAAGCGACCCGACCCAACCCGCGCTCCTGTGCACAACAGGAGCGTGTGCCCGGGTGCTCGCTAGCGACGGCTGTCGCTGCGGTCCTCCGTGCCGAGCGTCGCAACCCAGTGCCCGACTCCGGCACGTATCTCAAGGCGCTCGATAATCGCGCCGGCCGCCGCTGACACGAGAAGTGCCGTTCGGTGTGCCTTCACCCCCCGAAAAGGCCGTTATTATGTCGTCGTCTCCTGCATGCATGCTATGGGCTATATTATCTTCAAGCCACACAGGGTTCTTTTGCACTAGAACCGTCGATATGAGCGGATCACCGTGATAGATCAAGGCTTTTTCGAGCGCACGTAACTGGCAAATCTGTACTGAGCAACAGGCCTCGGGGCCGCCCCCGTTGTGAGTGGGCCCCCTAAGACTGGTCACAGGTTCTCGGGCTCCTGCAAGCAATTCTGCTCGCCCTCCGCCGGCCGTGAGCTCCTGCTTCGAGATGCTCACGGAAAAACGGTGCGGAGCGCAGGCTTTCCGGCTCTCATCTGGGGCTTATTTGAGGACGTCCCTACGTGGACGGCGCCACGGTCGAGGCCGGCCGAAGGCTGCCCCGTAGGGCTCGGCCCGTGAGGCCGGCGGGGCCAGGGACCTCGCCAACCACAATGGAGATGGCCGCCTCCACGTGCGGCCGGATGTCCGGGCCCTTCTGCTGCTTAGCCCACCACTTGGGCCGCTAGGGGGTGGGTCCTTGCCCCTGTCTGGATTTCGGGGCCCTTCACCACGCTCTTTGATGCGAGGCAAATAGGGGCACGGGCGGGGACGCAGGCTACGCCGTCGAACCCGAGCAAGCGCAAGGCCCTTCTAGCGACGCCGAGGCAAGTGCGAAGGGTGAGGCTGCCGAGCGCCGAGCTGCACCGGCCGATGGCGGCGTAGCCCTGGACAGATATGAACGTGCAGCCGGAGGCGTCGATGAGGGCATTACGGGCCTTGGTGGCCATCATGGCCGTAAGGGCGGCGTCTAGCTCGTGCTGGTTGGAGATGTCCACCTCGCCGCTCAGGCAAAGGACCACGTCGTCGGCAGAAACGCTGACGATCTCGGCCCAAAGGCCCGGGTCAGCTGGGTGCGGGTATTCCACGTTGCAGACCCCCGTGAAACAGCAGATGAGGATTTTCGGTCAGTAGACGTGCTCAGTACAGCGCCACGGCGACAGGCTACAAATCCCCCGCGCCCATCTAAAGGGGCCCTCACAGGACCATCACAACTAGCTCAACAGGCCATCACAACCGGAAAGAAACGCGTGTACCGGTGACCACCGTTAGTGAGGTCGGGCTTTGTTCGAGAGGTCGCCTCCGCTCCGCTGACTATCAGTCGACGTCGAAATAGGGGTGACGAGGCGGCACGGAGGCCTTGTAACCGCTCAACAACCAAGGTCCTAGTGGCTTAAGGCCCACCCGGAGGTCCTCTCTTACGTCGATTACCTTGCACGGCGGCTACGAGGAACGGCCGATCCGGGAGCGTTTGGCGGAGAAAACGGGCCAATTGCTGGCGCTACTCGATCTCGAGGCTCTGGTCCTTGGCTATGAGCGCTGGAGTTTGTGTTCGCCGACGCCGCCTGTGCAAAGAGCTCGGATTAGCCGCTTGGGTCAAGAGATCCACGCGTCACTAATGGCCGCAGCAGCAGCAAGGCGAGCAGCCGCAGTCACAACCGCAGTGTGGACAAACCATCAAGGATTCACCTCCTTTCACCGTCTGTGGTGTGAGCGCACCACCAATCGGGCGCGCTTAGGTCGGCGCACGCCTGGTTGCGTTGGCCCAAAGCGACGAGGTGGCGCTTCATCGCTTGCAATCGGGCCAGGTCGGCGTCGACCTCGGCCAGCCGGCGCCCAACGACCTCGGCCGTGTGGCCGCAGGGGCAGGTCCCGAGGTCCCAGATGTCAAGCAGCTCCTTGATGTCGGACAGGCGTAGGCCCACGTGCTGAGCGCTCTTGATGAACCGGACCCGTTCCGCCGCCGCCTCGTCGTAGACGCGGTAACCGTTGCCAGCCCGCGCCGGCGCCGGGACCAGGCCGAGCCGTTCGTAGTAGCGCAGCGTGTCTGTGCTCACCCTCAGCCGGTGGGCGAGTTCAGAAATGGGAACGGGCATCGTGCCAGTCAACGTAGACCTTGGAGCCAGCTCCAATGTCAAGTGCCAGGGGTGCCGAGCCCGCCAAGGAGGGCCGACGGCGTCCGGTAATACGGCTACCCGTCAGTGTCTTTGTCTTTGACCACGTAGCCGGCCGCGGCGAGGTCGGTGACGATGGCGTAGGCGCTGCACTCGGTGATCCCGACCGTCGTGGCGATGTCGCGCAGGCGGGCCCGGGCGTCGTGGGCGATATAGACCAGGGCCCGGGCATGGTTGGTGAGGAAGCTCCACTCTTTCATCGCCTGTCATCTGAGCAAGAAAATTCCAGAAACTAATTACCAGTACCTGTGAACTAGAGTATGGTGATGGTTAGACGTTCGAGGTAAAGACGGTCACAGACCGCCAGCTGTTCGAGCGTCGACCAAAGGATGCACCCATGTTGATGCCATTCCAACCGTACCGCGACCTCGGCCCAGCCGAGGAGATGGTCAGCCAACGCCGGGCCCGCCCGGTCCCCGTCGATGCCTACCGTCGAGGCGACGAGCTGAAGGTCGAGCTCGACCTGCCCGGCGCCGACCCGGGCTCGATCGAGCTGACCGTCGAGAACGACCTCCTGAGCGTGAAGGCGACGCGCACGGCGTTCTGGGACCAGACCGACGAGGTACAAGTGGAGGAGCGCGCCTACGGCCAGTTCGGCCGGCAACTGTTCCTCGGCAAGAGCCTCGACCTTGGCCACATCACCGCCATCTACCACGACGGCGTGCTCACGGTCACTATCCCCGTCGCCCAGCAGGCCAAACCTCACAAGATCGAGGTCACCCACGTAGGCAGCGTGGCCCAGGCCGTTGAGGCCGCGTCCACTGCCATCGGAGCGGAGGGCGAAGTGTCGAACGGCTCGCCCATATTGGTTGGCCCGCCTGGCTGAAACCGGCCCGGGAGGGGACCACCCAAAGTGGTTACCGCTCGGGCCTACAGCCGTCATCAGTACCAGTCCCTCGACTAGACCGGCCCAATGCCCAGGCTGCGCCAACGCGCACACCTGAGACGAGGCGGTCCCCCCTGAGAGCGGCACCGGCACGATGACGGGCCACACAGAAGCGCTAAAGGCCAAAAGGGCGACCTTTCAGGGGTCGCCCTTTCGTCTAGACCAGCTTCCAACACCTGAGCTCTAAAGGTCGTCCTGAGCCGCAACGCCTAAGGCGAGGCCCATGCCCGGACAATAGCCTTACCCAGAAGTAGGGCTGAGATATGGCGCAAAAGAAGGACAACCAATGAACAGGCGCGCTGGCGGTTCCCGAGGCGCGACGGGCTACCATGTGGGGTGTAGTCACCTTCCCGGTACCGGGAGGCCAATGCCGATGTGACTGGAGGTCCGATGCCCAGGGAGGCACTGCTGGCTAGGACCCTGGTGGAGCTCGCAGACACGCTCGTGGCGGACTTCGACGTGGTGGAACTGCTGACCCTGCTGGCTGACCGTTGCGTCGAGGTGCTCGAGGTCGGCGCCGCCGGCCTGATGTTGGCCGGGCCTGACGCCGAGCTGAGGGTGATGGCCTCCTCCAGCGAGGCCATGCGCGTCTTGGAACTGTTCGAGCTGCAGTCGAAGGAAGGCCCTTGTCTCGACTGCTACCTGAGCGGCAAACCAGTCGTGGGCCAAGACCTCGCCGGTGCCAACGGTCGCTGGCCCCGGTTCGCCGCAGAGGCACTCGACGGCGGCTTTCACTCAGTCCAGGCACTGCCCTTGCGATGGCGCGGCACCGTCATTGGCGCTCTCAACCTGTTCCACGTCGAGCCAGGTGAGATGCATGAGCCCGATGTCGAGGCGGCGCAGGCCCTGGCCGACGTGGCGACCATTGCGGTCCTCAGCACCGCGCCTCGCTCGAAGCCCAGGTCCTAAACCAACAGCTCAATCGCGCCCTTAACGACACCTCACAAGACGACAACCCGACAGGCAATTAGCAGGGAGGCAACCCATGAACCCAAGCGGGCCCGGCGCGCCAGCGACCGCCTCTGACCTACAGGAACTGCTGCAAGCGAGCCAGGGCAGGTGGGCCCTCGACCCGGCTGGATTTACCGCCGAGTTCCACGCCAAGCAGTTCTGGGGCGCGATCACCGTCCACGGCCACTTCGAGCGGATCGAGGGCGAAGGCACCGTTGCTCCCGATGGCACCGTCAGCGGTGCCATCCGCCTCGACGCCGCCTCGCTCACCACCAAGAACAACAAGCGCGACAAGCACCTGCGCTCGGCTGACTTCTTCGACACCGAGCACCACCCGAACGTCACCATCACCGTCACCCGCCTCAGCGTGGGCCCCGACGGGGCCCTCGCCGGCGATGTCCGCCTCGAGGCGGCCGGACGCTCCCAACCGGTCCGCCCTGTGATCCAGGTGGTCGGGGCTGACAACGCGTCGGTGACCCTGCGTGCCGAAGCCACTGTCGACCGGACCGAGTTCGGGATGACTTGGAGCCCGCTCGGGATGGCCGCCCACCAGGCCCGCGTGCTCATCACCGGCCGTTTCGTACGCGCATGACCGGGTAGCAGCATTACCAGGACAAGAAACAACGCTAAGGCGCGCTCTTCCTGCTCAAGGGCTGTGAGAGCAGTGCCAACAGGAGACCCGGCGCGACATCGTGACGTCGTGAAGCAGAGTTGCGCCCTGCGGCCGGCTAATCAACCACACGTTCACTGACCAGGACCCGGGTCGAAATCGGCCGTTACGAAGTGCGGCTTAGTCTTTTCGTATCGAAGGACTTCATTCTTGATGAGCTTCGAGTGATGGTCGTCCCACCCAATCTTACCTTCGACACCGCCAGGAAGAGGAATCATGCGACTGCCCCGACCTCGGGGGGGCGGTCACGATGAACGGTTACCCACCACCGAGCAGCCTGGCCTTCTGTGCCGCGAACTCGTCCTCGCTGAGAGCGCCCGCATCACGGAGTTGCATGAGCTTGGCCAGCTCGTCGCCCACTGACGCCGTACCGGGCGCGGGAGCAGCGCCCCGCGCTGCCGGGCCGAGACCAGTAGGCGCGTCTCCCGGCTTGTACTGTTTATACGACGTGGAGCCGCACGACGGGCACTGGGCGTTGGTCAGCACCCCGACCCGGCTGGCCTGCAAGGTAGCGGCTTGCGTCGTCGACCTCGACGATCTGGTAGGTGAAATTGCGGCGCCCAGCTTGCCTTCGTGCGTTCTGGAGAGGCTGTTTCGGGGCCGTCGCGTAGAGTTCGGGTGACATCGGGATGACAAACAAGGAGGACTCAGGTGCCTGGGCTCGTCAACGACTTCTCAAGCGACACGCTCGCATACATAGCCTCCCGCCTAGCGGGAGTTTCTAACGTGTCGTCTGCCGATGAGGCAACGATCAAGAGCGGCGGGGTCGCATTTTCGCAAGAGCATGCTGCGGCTCAGGTGTACGCCACGCTCGCTCTCGCGCAAGCCGTCCGCGAGCTGCGCGACGAGATACACGCGGACGGCAGTGAGCACTGAGTGTCGTTCCCACCAGCGGGTTACTCTGAGCGTCAGCAGGACGACATCAATGTTGGAACCAGTGTTCTCTCTAAGCCCACTGGCACCCGATTCGTCTGCGACACCTCGGCCGGCAATGAAACTCCGCGACCTGGCCAAGGGTGGCAACGTGCTTGTGGCGGAAATCACGTCCCCCGATCAAGCCGGCCGTGAAATGTACCGATCAACTTTAGAGTTCTCCACCAAAGCCAAAGGCGCTACCGTCCGAGTGAGCCTTCCGTGCCAAAGAAAGGAAAGTTCCGCTTGAATTCTTGCCTAGGTTCAGCCGCCTAGGAGGCTGTTGGGCGATGGGCCTCGCATTCTCCATAGAGCGAGACAGCCAAATTAGCTGGGAAAGGGATTGACGACGGTGCCCGGGCGCCAACAAAGGGGTGAAGAGCGCGGGCCGGGGGGCTTGTCCCTTGGCTATGCCAACTGGGCGGCAGCTGGGTAGTAGCGGAACAATTTGAGCAAATTGGCCCCTGCTGTCACGAGGTGCCGTTCGGCCCGGGCTGCTTCCCGCCCCCGCCGGGAAAAGCGGCTGAAACCCAAGTTGTGCTTGAGGTTCCCAAAGCCAGGTTCGACCGTCCAGGAACGTTGTTTGGAGAGGTGGCGCCCTTCGGGGTCCGCAAAGCGTGCGCCATGGCGGCCTGGCGGCTTAGGCCCTCGGGCGCAGGCCCGGAAACGATGGCCTTGTCGGCCCGGGTGAGGTGGTCTTTTTGGTGTCGATGAGGCGGGTCGGCCCCGGGGCGGCCAAGTTGGCCTCCGAGCAGTAGGCAGTCCGGCGAGACCGCGACCTTCGAGCGCCTGCCCGACGGTCGCGTCGTGTCCGTCTACCTCACCGCCTTCACGTTGCGCCGCCAGGATGACGTCACCGCCGACGGCTCAACTCGCTCCAAGGTGGCTTCGCCTGGACCTCCTTCGTCGAGAGGTGCCGCGCGTCGCACCCGACCGTAGCCGTCGTGGGTACCCGGAATACGAAAGGTGGCCTCTGGGGGCCAGGTACCGTAACGGGCGATATGCGTGTGCCGAGGCCGATCAGACCGGCGGGGGCGGCGAGTACATAGTAGGCGCTCGGCTCGGCCGCAGAGAGCGTCGCCCACCGAGGCGACCGAATACAGATTATTCTCGTTCTGCCTCGGTAATCTGCCGGCACGTTATGGGCGGGACTCCGATGGGACGCACGAGCGTGGACCCGTCAGTCGGGGCGGATCGACGCGCCGGACTTCCGCAAGCGCGCCGCCCGATAACGGTCTTTCGGAGCTTGTCGCTTCCAGTAGAGCAGCGATCAATAGGGCAGCTCGTCAGGTAGGCACCCTCGGTAGTCGGGCTCGGGCGCCTCCCCGAACCGGACGGCCTTTATCGTATTGCGACCCTCTAGTAGCGCTCTCGCGACCCGGTGCATCCCGTCCATGACGCGGTTATCAGGTCCAAGGATGATGGGGTACGAAGGATCGACCTCCCGTACGAGACGAAAGTGTTCAACGACCTTTCGCACCGTCGGCACCTCTGACTCGTCAAACCAGTAGACCGAGTCGATCTCCGGGATATCCTCGAGAGCCACCTCCTCAACCCGCAAGGCAGCAGACAGCTCGATCAGGCGGTCCACGTCCCAGGCGTCGAGCCCACGATTGCCAGGCCAGAAGTGGTACTGCTTGCGCACGGTCTTAGTCTGGCGCAGAGCATCAGAGCTACCTGCTATGCCAGGCGGAGAGGCGTTGCGTTCGACCTAATTATGGGCGTGTGTTCGGGCGCACGTCCGGGGATGATTGGCGGTGCCCGTAGCCGTCTGATTGCGCTCGATCTGGACTCAAGGACCTGAACGACGACCGAGTGCGTATGGATCAATCTGTCGGGCTCTCGCGGGGGCCGCGGGTGGCCGGGGCGGACGCTCCATGTGAGCGATACCGATCGGCCTTACGTCGGCCGACCAGATACTGGCCATGCTGGATCCGGCATGTTCGGTCGGTCTCCTGGCGGTTACCGGAGCCTGGTCCGAACATTTCCGTGCGTCCGTCTGGACAGCGAACAAGACTGACAGAGTGCCCAATCACGAGGTACGCAACCACTCCCGATGGGGTGAACGTCACCTATCAGGTTGCAGGCGACGGCCCACTCGACCTGGTGGTGACCACGGGGTTTGCCTACCCCATCGGGTCACAGGCCACCACTAGCGGGCAAGGCTAGGCAACCGTCACATAGGCTAAAACAGGGGTTGACGCGAAGTCCTGGTTTTGCATGCCAAGGTCGGGCGACATAAAACGCGGGCTGCGGCTTCGGGCGACGGTCCGCACGAATTGCATAATCGGGTTTTTTGGAGCCTAAACCTAAAGGCTCGGTACTACGCTGCTCCATTCCCCGTAGCCACTGCTTGCCGCCGGCAGCTCTGTGCCGACCAGGACGTGTGCCTTGGTGACATGGGTCACCCCCCTATTTGCTCTCCGGCATTCCCCTCCTCTCGGGAGAGCTCGTCGAGCCAGGCGGGCGCGCGGTGGCGCGCCCAGGCCCGGCTGATCCTGCCTAACAGCATCGACTTCAGCGCCTGGCGGTCGGCCAGGGCCATGAGGACGTGGCCCGAGATCACGATCACAAAAGCGAGCGCCAGCCAGTTGTGCACGAAGGTAGCGCCGGCCCGCAAAGAGAGCGGGAAGGGCCTGTACCAGCGCAGGATGGCGCCGCTGGCGAGCATGACCAGGCCGGCTCCTACGGTAAAGGCGGCGTTGAGCTTCTGCCCTGCGTTGAACTTGCCGACGCGGACGTGGGCGAAGACCTGCCTTCTCTGTTCGGCCGGGCGGACCACGGCCCGCAACCAACCCTGGTCGTC
Source organism: uncultured Acidimicrobiaceae bacterium (assembly GCA_963807395.1). Lineage (GTDB taxonomy): Bacteria > Actinomycetota > Acidimicrobiia > Acidimicrobiales > Palsa-688 > Fen-671. The sequence continues at coordinate 2,154,255 of CAWEBW010000007.1, read as the reverse complement.
CAGGCTCCAGCGGTTGAAACGCCGGATATCGCGCCGCAGACCCTGGCCCCAGCTTCCCGACAGGGCGAGGATGAGCGGTACGGGGAGCGCCAGGCCCGCGTAGAGGTGGATGCGCTCGATCAGTTCTCTCCGGCCGACAATGGCGGTAAGCGGTGCGAAGTACAGGGCGGCACCGGTCACGACCAGCACGGCGAACAGGATGGCATTGGTCCAATGGACCGCCCGCTCCACACGGTCGAAGCGGTTGAGCAGCCCGGACCGTTCCTGCTCGGGTAAGGGAACGGCGCTGCTAAGTGCGGTTGGCCCGCCATGGCCTCAGGCGGCCGATGGCCCATGGCCGTTGATCCAGGCATCTACTGGGTAGCCGTTCTGTTCCCAGTAGCCTTCCTGCACCACGTCGGACAGGGTGATGGTGGACAACCATTTGATCGACTTGTACCCGAACATCCCCGGGACGTAGAGGCGCACCGGGCCGCCATGGTCCCTGCTGACCGGCCCGCCGAGCATCGAGTAGGCAGCGATGGCGCCACTCTGCTCGGCCTGGTCCATCGTCAGGGTCTCGGTGTAAACCCCGTCGAAGGAGGAGAAATGGAATACCGTCGCGCTCAGTCGGGCCCCGGCCAGTTTGGCCAGGTAGATGAGGGGGACGCCGGTCCAGTGCACGTCGTCGACGACCCACCCGGTTACGCACTGGAAGGTGTGGGTGAGCCTGGTGGCCGGCAAGGCTTCCAGGTCGCGCACGCTTAGCTGGAGGGGCCGTTCGACCATGCCGTTGACGGTCAACTTGTAGTCGGGCGGGGGTGCAGGAAAGCCGCTGGTCACGGTATAAAGGGTGAAGTTGCCGCCGCCGGGGACGAGGCCGGCGAGCCCAGTGCCGCGGAGCGGCTTCAGCAGGTCAGCGATGCCGTTCTGCACGTGCTCGCCGAAGGCAATCCCGAGCCCACCGAGGCCCAGGATGCCAAGGACGGCCCGCCGGCCGATGGGCTTCTCGCCCCGCTCGGGGGTCGGCCGCAGGGGCTCCTGTCGATGTCACCTCAGCCATGGTTCAATTGTGGGTCCCGACTTGGCCGTTTTTATAGCTCATCGTCCCTTAAGACGCCCTGCCTGGCGGTTTGATTCCGCGGAATCCGCAGACCGAGTTGCGGGCGAGGGCGAACGCTACCCCAGGGCCGGTACGCGAGGTGAACATAACTGGGCACGTCTATTCGGCCCTGGGGGACGCGACGGGCCGCCTGGGCGCCGACCACCCCCGTCCCGCTTGTTCTCCCAAGTGCGCCCAGCCACACCGTTAGAGACGTTCCCCACCACGGATTGGTTGCAGGCCCGGGCGGCCCCTCAGATGAACCTCAGATGAGCCCGAGACGGGCCGCCATTTGGGGCATTTCCGCCATGGGCATGGCCGCCACGACGAACATGGACTCGCCGGGACCTCGCCGGTTGACCCCGTACATGGACAGATGGCCCTTGGTCGCCATCCACGCTTGGGGTGAGGGACCGCTGAGCAGGTGCGACGTTGATGGTACGGGGAACGGCCGGGCCGAGGTGGCCACGATCTCCTCGGTGCCCTCCAGCTGGTAGGCGCGCACGACCAGGCGCTGGCCGGCGATCACGAGGTGCTCTCCGGCCCGAAGAGCCGTGGTCGGCGCCGAGCCTGGGGTCATCATGGCGACGACGGCGGCAACCTGCGCAGGCTCAGGCGCCGCCCGGCGGGAGGCGGCGAGCCAACCAAAGCCGCCGGCGGCCACCGCCACAAGCAAGCAGGCGGCGGCGACCAGGCGCACGCGAGGACGGGTGGCGGCCCGGCGCAGGAACGACGGCGCCCGGTACGGGCTTACGGGGTGCCGGCCCACCACGACCGGGCCGTTGCGGGCTTCGGCGGCGGCCAGCGCGACCGAGGCGGCGACCCGGCCCTGAAGCCCGGTCGGAGCGGGCTGGCGCAGTTGCTCGAGCGCCAGGCGGGCGGCGCGGTCGGCCTGGACGGCTCGCCAGCACTGCTCACAGCCTAAGAGGTGCTCGTCGAAGCTCCGCTCCGCTTCCGGGGCGAGCTCGCCGGCGAGGAAGGCGACCAGGCGCTTTTCAGGGCACGTCACGGTTCACGTCCTCCCCGACCAGCAACCGCGCCAGGCGCTGGCGACCGCGGAACACGCGCGAGAGCACGGTGTTGCGGGGGCAGCCGAGCATCTCGGCCACCTCCGAGGCGCTGTGGCCAGCCAGGTCCATGAGCACGATGGCCAACCGTTGCTCTTCGGGCAGTTGGGCGAGGGCCGAGAGACCGAAGCCCGGTCGACGTTGGCCAGGGCTTCTTCGGGCACGCTGACCCCGGGCGCTTCTGGCTCGTAATGCTCGGGCAGTGAGGTCTCGAGGACCCGGCGCGCCCGGCGCCGCCCTTCGCTGCGGGCCAGGTTGAGGCAGATCGTAACCAGCCACGCTTTGGTGCTCGGCCCCCGGTGGCCGGCGAACGCCGCGAAAGCCCGCAGGTAAGTCTCCTGGACGACGTCCTCGGCTTGGTGGTGGTCCCTGCTTGTGTGCCGTGCCACCCGGTAAACGACGTCGAGGTGCGGCATAGCTGCCTCGAGGAAGGCTCGTTCCCGGTCGTCCATCTGGCTCGTTTCGATCGTATTGGCCCCTGGCACCCAGTTCCCACAAGTTACAGACGCCGGGCGCGGCAGGATGATTGCGCGACGGGAAAGGTCGCCTTTCGGCGCTGCGCGGACGGACCAGAGCCTGGTCCGAACACGCAAAGGCCGGGAGCGGCCACGCTCCCGGCCTTTTGGACGTAAGCGGCCCTGGCTTAGTTGACGACCAGGCCGGCAGGCGTAGCGCCGGCGGGGAGCGACGTCGGGGAGCCGGGCCGCCCAACGGGCGGCCCTGGACCTCTGGGCTCCAACCTTCTTGTCCTTCCTACGTGTTTACGATCCCCGACGAGCTAGCCCCGGCCGGCAGTGGCGTCGGCGAGCTAGGCACTTCGGTAAGGCTTCCACCGTGGACGGCGAAAACCGACACGAAATTGTGGCCCGCGCCATCGACCAGCAAGTACTTGCCGTCTGGGGACAGGCGGGCGTCGATGTCGGCGCCGCCACCGGTGATAGGAGTGCTGCCGATCAGAACGAGCGAGCCGTCCGGGTTTATGGAATAGCTGGAAATGTTGGCCGAGCCGGTGTTGACGGTGAACAGGTACCTACCGTCGTGGCTGATCTCCACCCAGCACGGTGCGGTCTGGCCGTCGGGATAGGGCAACGGCGCGATCGCGCTCAGCTGGCCGAAAAAGTCGTTGTAGGCAGAGACGGTGCCGAGGCCGGCCCCGTTGTGGGCGTTGCTGACGAACAGCTGCCAGGGGCGAGTGGGTGAGAACTCGGAGCCGAGCTGGCCCAGGCCCTGCCCGGTGAACGGGGAGCCCGGGGCCTTGAGCAGACGGCCGCTAGGCAGCACCACGAAGCTGTCGATCATCGAGGTGCCGGTCCGGGTACCGACGAGGAAGTTCCCCAAGGTGTTGAAGAAAACGTCACCTACGCCGGAGCCATCAGGGACCGTGACCGTCGAACCGGGGACCGGGGTCAGGCTGCCATCAAAATTCAGGCGGAAGCCGGAATAGCCACTGCCCCCGTTACCCTGGTTGGCGACGTAGACGAGACCGGTCGCGGAGACGGCGACGCTGACCGGCGTGACACCGCCGGAAGGCACCGGTTGGCCGACAAGGACCGGCACACCGTTGTCGGTGATGCGCAGTACCGAGATTCGGTTACTCCCGGCGTCGACAGCCAGCAGGTACCTGCCGTCGCTGGTCACCTGTATCGCACCCTGGGACGCGAGGCCCTTGCCGAGCCCCGCGCCCCCGGCCTGGAATGGTGAACCTGGGATCGGGCTGAGCGAGCCGTCGGCATGCCGGTCGAACCCGGCTATGGTGTTGGCAGTGGCGGTATTGTCATCGAGGTAGGTGTAGCCGACCACCGGTGAGGTGGCGCTGGCAGAAGTTGCCGTACTGAACAGGCCGATGGTTGCCACCAACAGGCTGCCGCCAGCTGCGAGGAATGTGCGCGGGCGCATTTGCTTTCCCTTGGGAATGACGAGCTTTTTGAGCTGCATGGTTTGTTCCTCCTTGTTTTTGGGATTGTGTGGGTGCGCTGATCAAGGGCCCCTTGGGCGCCTACGGCCGAAAGCGCCCTAAGCCCGGGCGCATGTTCCCTCGGCAAGACCCAGCGCGGGGTTCGTCCCTGCTCGAACGGACCCCAGGCGGCAGGTGATTTCAAGGTCCGCGACGTTGCTCGAGGAAGGACCTTCCCCGGTGCCAGCCTGTCTCGCGCAGACGGCCTGGCCCCTCAAACGTTCCTCCACCGAATAGAGACGCCGGGACGGGCGTAACGATTGCACAGCAGATCCTCGGGCGCCTCGCTGGCTACTGCCCGGCGGTCAGCAAGGGAAAGTAAGCGTTTTAGTCTGAGAGGACCGTAGGTGGAAGGAACCGAACCAGCGGCCCAGGACCAGGCTGCTCGCGCGCCCCTCTACATCGAAGACCTCCCCAACTAGGTTTGGGACGAGAAGCCGGTTCCGCACTTATCAGGGAGTTCTGCGCCCTTTTTCCTCGCGGGCCGACTTACCTCTTGACAGATGCAGATTCGGCGATCACGGGTTCTTCGCCTAGGAAAACGGTTTTTGGGCCACCCGCTCATAATGTCCTAGGAGTCTCGTCCTATTATGGGCGTTCGTTCGGGCGCGGGTCCCAGTCTGTTTGGTTGCGCCCATTCCCGTCGTTATTTCGGTCAAGAAAGCAGGTCGGCTTTAGCCTTTATAGGCGCATATTGATCGTTCGGGTAGTCCCGCCGAGTTTGTCGGGGAAAGGAAAGCACATTGGCATGGGTTGTTAGTAGTGGCACCAGCCGGCTTGCCCCCCGAGACGTGCCCACCGCGCCGAGCTCTCTGGAGTAATAGAACCAAGGCTTCACCAGCTGACCTCGACGCCCACCCAGACGCGTTCCGACGCACTCTTGGCATACGCGGGGATCTGGGCTGTGGACCAGGCACTGCCGGAGGTGTGTGCGTAAGAAGGTACAAGTGAAGGCGGGAGCTACCATTGGTATCTTGGCCGCCCGGGAGAAGTTGGCGGTGAACGACACCTTTAGGAGGCCGCCCCGACTCTTACACTGTTCACAATCTGTGTGATCGGGGCGCGGTTAGTGCCAAAGCACGAGGCTGAGCACCCGGCGATGACCAGCCAGAGCCGGCTGCCCTTCCCGTACGCCAATTCGTCGAAGCCGGTGCTGCCAGCTGGTGAGACGACCATGAGCGCGGCAGCCGACCCGCTTAGACCGCCTTGGTGCACGGGATGAGGCGGCACGAGGGTCTTGACGGCGCTGACCGGATTACCGGACTCGTCCGCCAGGTGCTCCAAGTATTGCGGGGCCAGTTCATATAGTTGCGACGGCGCCAGCATGTCGTCGTCGTTCTCCACCGTTACGAACAGCCATGGCACGGACGAGGGGTTCAACGCAACCGAAGCTGGCGTCGTGGCGGGTGACGCCACCAGGGCATATAAAGGTTCGGGTGGGACGATGAAGCCCTGTTCGAACAGTGCCTGCTCCGTTGTCGACCACCCAGGCTTTGGGGACATCGAAGGCGATCTGTGCCGGCTTGTAGCTCTCGTGCTGATTGCCTGGCGTGGCCCCAGTGTGGGCGAGGGCGCCGACCAGGGCCAGGGCTAGGAGTGGTTTCATTGGGCTCGGGGTCATGCGCAAGAGGTAAGGGACGGGTCTTTACGGAACCTTTCCGCCCCCGTCCCGGGCCTGGCGCGGGGCACTTGAGCACCGCTCATGGCGGCGAAAATGGCCCCTCTCCCTGCTCGTGGGGCTGGTCGGCGTGAGATAATGCGCCGGTGGCCGCCGCAGCGGTTAGGGGTGCCGAAAGGCTAGTCGACGCGCCGGTGCGAGTGACCCTTCTCGGCCCGTTCACCATAAGGCTCGGTGAGCGCAGCGCCGGCCCTTGGTACCGCCCCGCCGACAAACGCCTTTGCCAGCTGGTAATGCTCAGCCCCGGCCGCAGGCTTGGCCGGGAAGTGGCTCGCGAACTGCTGTTCGCCAACCTGGCGCCGGCCGCCTCGGCCAACGCCCTGTCCACAGCACTATCGTTTGCCAGGGACGCGCTGTCAGCCTGGGTGACGAGGCACCCGGGCTGCTGCGAGCGGACCGCGCCCACATCTGGGTCTCGGAGGAGACCCCCCTCGAGATTGACCTCGAAACGCATGAGGAGGCGCTCCGGGCCGCTCTTAGCTTGGCCTGGAGGCCCTCGCGACGCCGCGCTCTCTAGGGCACTGGCCGAAGACGGCGTCCTGCTCGAAGACGAGCCCTATGCCGACTGGGCGCTCCGCCCCCGAGAGGCTCTCGAACTGCTGCGCCAAAGAGGCCGGTTAGAGCTAGCGCGAGACCGCGCAAGGGGACTTGGGCGGTCACAACCCGAGGCCGTCATCGAGGCTTGGGAGGCGTGCCTGGCGCATGACGCCGCATCAGAAGAAGCAGCTTCTTCATTGATGCGCGTCTACTCAGCTCAGGGGCAGCGTCAGCTGGCGTCGGGCACCTATGAGCGTTGCCGTGCGGCAGTTGAGGCCTTGGGGCTACAGGCCTCGCCGGCGCTGGAACAAGTCCAGCGGGCCACCATGGAAGTAGCTCCCAGGTCCGCAAGCACCAGCGGCACGGCACTGACCCCCCGCCGGCTCAGCAAGGAAGAGCGGAGGCTGGTGAGCGTGCTGTTCGCCGAGCTCTCTGGGCTGTCAGCGTCGCCCGAGAGGCGGGACCCAGAAGACATGAGGCGTGTTGTCGGCAACGCGCTGGCGGGGGCAATCGCTGAGGTCGAGGGGCTCGGAGGCACAGTCACGTCGGTCTCGGGTGCTGGCCTTGCGGCAGTTTTTGGGGCTCCCGAAGCCCACGAAGACGACCCCGAGCGAGCGGTCAGGGCCGGGTCCCGCATCCTCTCGGCGGTACGCGCCGGAGGCAATGCCGTCGGGACGGGACAGCTCTCAGTCCGCATAGGGGTCGAGACTGGCTCAGCAGTGGTCGGTCCTTTGTGGCAAGCCGCCCGGGCAGGATACGGCGTCGTGGGGCAAGTGACAGAGGCTGCGGCCGCTTTACAGTCGGCGGCGAAGGCGGGCTCGGTCCTGGTGGGCCCGGCCACGAAGCTCGCCACTGAGGGCATCTTCGAATGGGGCCCAACAGAGGAGGTTTTCCCCGGCCCCGGGGCCAAGCCCTGGGTCGCGGTTTCCTTCGCGCCCAGGCGAGAGGGATCTTGGCGACGGACTTCTTCACCGTCGACAGCGTCATCCTCCGCCGCTACTACGTGCTCTTCGTGATCGAGGTGGAGCGGCGCGTCGTGCACGTCCTGGGCGTCACGGCCAACCCGACTGGCGCGTGGGTGGCCCAGAGCGCTCGCAACTTCGCTGCCGCGCTGGAAGAGAGCGGCCGGCGCTTCCGGTTCCTCGTGCGAGATCGCGACACGAAGTACGTAGCCTCTTTTGACGCTGTCCTCAGGTCAATCGGCACCCAGACCATCTGCACGCCGGTCCGAGCCCCGAGGGCGAACGCCTACGCCGAGCGCTGGGTGCGCACCGTCCGAGCTGACTGTCTTGACCACCTCCTCATCATTTCTCGCCGTCATCTTGAGCGCGTGCTAACTGAATACACACGCCACTACAACAAGGCGCGGCCGCACCGAAGCCTCAACCTTGATGCGCCGGTCTCTTTCGGCGAGCCCAGTAGAACCGGTGCCGTCCGCCGAACCGACGTCCTCGGCGGGATCGTTCACGAGTACGAGCGTGCCGCCTGAGCCATGGTGCACCGGACCCGACGCGAGCCCCCGGGCTCACGCAAGACCCGACCATGGTGTGGACGACACTCAGCGGCCCCACTGCCGCTAATACAAACTGATCCGAACAGCGACGTGGGACCGGTCCGGCGATTGCACTATCTGCCGGCGTCCCTTTGACGGAACTTGGCAAATCCGTAATCAACTGCGCGATCAAGTTTTTGTCCCTTACACCCAGGCGTCTCATGAAAGCACCGCGCTCGCAACGCTGCACCCCGACCTGGCGCTCCTCGCACTCGGGGCACTCATAGAGAGTCCCTTGCTCGCGTGAGCGTTGAGCAGGCACGACAGCAGCCGTAGCCGGCAGTTGGTGGCGGCGACGGAACACTGTTTGACGAGAGCGGTCGCTGCAGGTCCTGCGCGGGCGCCCAGCGGGCAGGGGTCCGCCACATGCCAAGCACTCAACCGTTACGCTGCCGTTACGCGACGGGGTGCTCATGCCGCCTCGCCTTGGCCGGCCTTGGCTTGGGCGGTCCAGAAAGCCGCCTCGTGCTCGGCCGGGGGGACGTCGCCGAAGTAACCATGAAGGCGGCCCCGACACCTTAGGTACGCAGATGCCTCTTAGCGCACTCGAGAACACGGCGGCCAGATCCGCTTCGCCGGACGGACCGGGGTTGACCCGCACCCAAATTTCGGCGCCAATTTGCTCCGCAGGGCCGAGGGTGGCTAACCAGGAGCGCGCCATTTGGCGGGCCACAACCTTCCGCGCGGGCGCAACAGCATCCTCAAGATCCGCGATTACGGCGTCGGCTCTGCGCCCGAGCACCTTGGCTAGCTTTTTGGGTGCATCGCCCGGGACGTAGAGGTAGCTTCGTGGCAACAGACCAATCTTCCCCTGACGCTCAGTGCTCTGCTTCAGCTTCGAGCGACATCGCCACTGTGCCATCGGCTCGGCGGGCCTCGGCCGAGAAGCGGCTTTGACCGCACTTTTGGCCAAAAACCTCGATCCTGTCGTCCACGAACACGGACGCCCGGACCCGGAAGTCGATGTGTGCCAGTTTCCCTATTTCATGGCTGGCCTCGAGCGCTAGCTCGGCGGCCAGGAGAGGCCCGTGGACGACCAGGCCGGGGTAGCCCTCTAAATCGGTAGCATAGGGCTGGTCGTAGTGGATGCGGTGCGCGTTCCAGGTCACTGCCGAAAAACGGAAAAGCAAAGCCGCGTCGAAGGTAAGCGTGCGCCTCGGCCCCGATGACGGTCGTACAACCGTCTCTCTAGGGGACGAGCCGCCCTCAGGTGACCGGACCAGAGCCGGGCGGTACACCAGCGTCTTGCGCTCTTCCAGTACGGTCCGGCCATCCTGCTCGACGGAATGCCGCCAGACCGCAAACAGGAGCGGTCCAGTGCGTCCGTGCTTCTCGGTAGTTTCTTCCAGGTATGAGTACCGCGTGGCGGGCCGGCCCACGCACAGCGGCCCTATCCGGTCAACCGACCCGGCCGCGGCCATACGACGCGGGAAGCGCTCAGCCAGAGCGTCGTTTCGGCGGGGGTGGCCGTCCGCCCCCAGCTCCGACTGGCCCACCGTTTCGGCAAAATAGGCCCAGTGCCACAACAAAGGGAGTTCGTCCCCAGGCCGGAAGGCCCGGGGCCGGTCCAGCACGGCCGCGAAACGCTCGGCGTTCTCAGGCGCCATACTTTCGCCGCAAGGGTCCGTTTGTCGTTTTGTACCGCTGCTCATGTACGGCGGTTCACAGCGATTTGGGGTCGTTCGGGCGCTTGGCCAGCGGAGTGACGTCGACCTCTAGCCACGGGTAAAGCGGCAAGGAGGAGATCGCCTCGTGCAACTCGGTGGCATCGTCAGCACACCAGATGCCAACATTGGCCCACCGGCCCGGGATCCGCCAGAGCCTGTGGATCGTCCCTTTGGCCGCCAGCTCTTTGGCCCGCGCCGCCTCTGGCGCCATGAGCTCCGCCTTCTGGCCTGGGTCCGTGTCAGCAGGCAGCCTTACATCGATCTCGACGAGGAAGTCCATCATCGGCCGCCAAACGCATTCCGGGCCGTCGGCCGGGCGAAGGTTGTCGGCGCGGCCCGCCTGACTTCTTTGGGAGGAGGAGCGGTCGAGCCGCGAGGGATGAAGGTCGTCGGGAGCACCTGGCGCGCCGGTCCCGCCGAGCCGTCAGAAAGCCGGGCCATCAGGATGCTGGCGGCCGCGGCTCCCATTTCCTCGGCATCCCGGAAGACCACACTCATTGGTGGGTCGACCAGGCGGAAGAGATCGAGGTCGTCGCAGATGACCACTGAGAGGTCACGCCCGGGGCGTAGTTTCCTCTCCTTCATCGCGGCCAGGACGGCTATCCCGAGCTGTGCGTCACCCGCCACCAGCGCAGTCAGCGCGAGCGGCGGGTCGAGCAACGAAGCGGTGGCCTGGCTTGTCGTCTCCGGAGTGAGGGCAGAGAGCTGGACGATGTTGTCCCATCCGGCCGGGATAGCTGCTTCTTCGCAAGCGCGCATAAAACCGCGGATGCGGTCACGAGACGCCCGCGTGCCCGGTGGCCCGACCAAGAGCCCAATGTGGCGGTGGCCGAGCCCGACCAGCGCAGCCACCGCAGTGTGGACACCGGAGGCGTGGTCGAAAAGCACCGCATCGGCCGGAAATCCGACCAGTTCGCGGTCGAGCAGGACGGTCGGGACTTGCAGGTCCTGGAGAGCTTTGAAAGTGTCCGGATTGGCTTCTGACTGGAGCGACAGGATGAGGCCGTCCACCCGTCGCTGGCGCAGGACGTTTATGTGCTTGGCCTCGAGGGCCGAGTTCTGCAGTGAATTAGTAAGCAGCACCGAATAGCCGTTTTTCTCCAGTGCCTGCTCGGCCCCTTTTACAATACCGGCGAAAAGAGGTATCGAGATGTCCCGGACGACAAAACCGACCGTACGGGTGGCGCCGGTGCGCAGGCTCTGGGCCAGGAAGTTGGGCTGGTACCCGAGCTGAGCCGCGGCTCGCAGCACCCGGGCTTTCATCTCCTCGCTGACATCAGGGTGGCCATTGAGCACGCGTGAGACCGTCGACGGCGCTACATTAGCCAATTCGGCGACTTCTTTGATCTTTATCACCGCTCCGCCTCGTCGAAATTGTACTTGTGCAGGACGTTCTCATCCACTTCGACACCCAGGCCCGGAGCGCGGGGGACTGTAATCCAGCCGCCGACTTGCCGGAACGGTTGGCCGACGAGGTCGTCCTGCATCGGGTCCGGGATCGGCTTCATCTCGAACAACAAACAACGCGGCGTAGAGGCGGACAGAGCTAGGCTCGCCGCCGTTATTACGGCACTGCTCCAGGCGTGGGCATTGAACCAGACGTCTGCGTTTTCCACCAGTTGTATGACCTTGAGCGCCCCGGTGATGCCTTCAGCTCGCCCCGGGTCGCAGCCGACCACGTCTACCACTCCGCTGTTGATGGCCCGGGTAAAGCCTCGCGTCGTCCACTCCCGCTCACCCGTGCCGATCATACATTTGGCGTGCTCCCGCAAGCTCAGGAAACCGGCCGTGTCGGTGGGCTCCATTGGCTCTTCTATCCAGTAAAGCCCGTACTCCTCAAAACTGTTGATCCGTTTGATCGCGTCAGCCCGTGTCCAAACGAGTGACTGGCCCCTGTCCATGATCAGCAAGGCATCAGGCCCGATGGCCTCTCGCAGAAGCCGCACGAACTTTACGTCCCGTTCGAGGTCGTACCCGAGGCGAGCCTTCCCTCGCTTGCCCATGCCGACCTTGACGCCCCGGTATTTCTCGTCCCGCACGTAGCGGCCGTGCTTTTCGACTTCGTCTTCCAGCCTCTCGTCGAAGGCATGGGTGCTGCCAATGACCGGGAGGCGGTCACGGAAGGCGCCGCCAATCAGGTTGACGACGGGCTGGCCCAGCACCTTACCCTTCAGGTCCCACAGGGCGATGTCGATAGCGCTTATGGCGAACGAGGCTGGCCCTCCCTCATACCCGTACCACCAGGATTGTTGGTGCAATTTGCGCCAGAGGGAGATGTTCTCCATCGGGTCCGCACCAACAAGCGATTCGCCCATCGTTTCGATGATCCGGGCCGTAGCCCGGGTCGACTCGGGGAACTGGGTGATCGCCTCTCCCCACCCAGTCGTCCCGTCATCCGCTTCCACGGCACAGAACGTGAGGTAGCGAGTATGGCCCGAGTCGTTGGGTTCGGGGTAGCTCACGCTCCAGGGAGTCACATTCTTGATCTTCATGTCACGTCTCCACGACGCAGATCGGCGCCCCCACGGCCACTTCATCCTCGGGCGAGACGAGCTGCTCAACGAGTGTGCCGGCCACGGGCGAGGGGACTTCGGTCGTGATCTTGTCGGTTTCTACTGCTAGCAGAGGCGTCCCGACATCGACGTGCGAGCCCAGGCCGCACAGCCACTCGGTGACCAGCGCCACTTGGGTCGTGTCCCCCAGCCTGGGCAGCTTTACCTGGTGGCGCACGTCGTCACTCTCCGCTGGCGCCGGCCCGGGCCAGCATCTGGGCATCGGTCGGGTAGGGGCTGGCCACCACCCGCTCTAAGGTGGCCTCCAGCGCAGCCCCCTCTTCGGCGCGGACCTGCTCCAGCCGGTCCTCGTCCAATATCCCTTCGGAGACCAGCTTTTCTCCAAACAGCTTCACCGGATCTCGCTTGAGCCACCTGTCCAACTCCCCTTCGGGGCGGTACGTCGCCTTATCCGAACGGGAATGACCGGCGTAACGGTAGGTTTTGGCCTCGATCAAGGTGGGCCCGTCGCCCGCCCGAGCCCGGGCGACCGCGCCACTTACGGCAGCCTCTACGGCGTCAACATCCTGGCCGTCTACGACCTCGCTCGGTATGGCGTAGGCAGTGGCCCTGATGGCGATGTCAGCCACTGGTGTCGTCCGGTCGATGCGGGTGTACTCCCCGTACTGGTTGTTCTCGCAAATAAAGACGACAGGCAATTTCCAGATGGCAGCCAAATTGAGCCCCTCATGGAAGGCGCCGATGTTCGCCGCCCCGTCACCGAACATCGATATGGCCACGGCACCAGTGCCAAGCACTTGCGCCGTCAAGGCGGCCCCCGCCGCGACCGGGATGCCCGCCCCGACGATCGCCATCGTCGGTAGAAGGCCGACCGAGGGGTCGCTTAGGTGCATCGACCCTCCGAGGCCACCCATACAGCCGATCTGACGCCCGAGGATCTCTCCCAGTACGGCATCGGGCGTCGCGCCGAGAGCGAGGGCCATGCCGTGGCCGCGGTAAGTACAGGCGACAGAGTCGGTCGGTTGCGTGACTGCCGCCACTCCTACACATACGGCCTCCTGGCCCTGCGAGGTGTGCGTCGTCCCGGGTATAAGACCCTCGCCGAATAGTTCGAGCACGCGGTCTTCGATCAGCCGGATCTCGATCATGCGCCTGAGACGTTCCACTCGGCTTGACTGAAGCGCGGCACGGCGCTGCAAAGACAGCCCGCTGTCGACGGTGCGGGCGCTCACAGTGCACCCTCCCACCACGGGCTCGGGCTGGAACCCGTCTTCAAGAGGGCTGAAACTTGCTCGCCCACGTAATCGGGCCGGGCAGGTAACGCTGCTCGAGGACTGTGCCGTAGGGGACGTGGACGTCAGGGGCGGTAACCCTGAGCGGCGGGGCGTTGAGGTCGCCGTAACACTGCGAGGCGACGTAGGACACGATGTCGCTTCCCCACCCCCCTGTGAACTGATTTTCTTCGACCGTGACCAGCTTTCCTGTCTTGGCCACCGAAGCCGCGACTAAATCCCGGTCCCAAGGCTGGATGGTCCGCAGGTCGATGACCTCGCCAGACCATTCCGACGACTGTGCCGCATCCAAAGCGCCGATTACCGTTTGGCCCAGGGCGACGATGGTCACGTCCGAACCTTCTTTGACCACTTCGCCTTTGCCCAATTGGGCGATGGCGTCCTCGTTGGGCTCGAACTCTTCTCTGCGCCCGTAAAGCGATCGAGGCTCGAGCACCACTACCGGGTCGTCATCGCGTATCGCCGCCTTCGTCAAGCCATAGGCTGAGCGCGCGCCCGAAGCGACGGCCACCTTCAAGCCCGGGGTGCCCAGCAACCACCGCTCGAGCGTCTGGGAGTGTTGGCAACCGAACCCGAGCCCGGCGCCTACCGACGCCCGCAGCGTCAATGGCGCTTTCAATTTGCCGCCCGACAGGAAATGCATCGTGGCGGCTTCGGTCACCAGTTGGTCAAGGGCCACACCGAGGAACTCGACGAACATTATTTCTACGATCGGCCGCAACCCGGTCACGGCCGCTCCGACCGCACAGCCCACGAAACCCATCTCCGAGATCGGAGTGTCGCGGACTCGCACGGGGCCGAAGCGCGCCAGTAAACCCTCGGATGTCTTGAACGGCCCTTCTGCTTGGGCAATGTCCTCCCCGAACATCACCACTCGGTTGTCACGTTCCATTTCTTCGGCGATCGCGAGGGCGATCGCCTGGTTCATCCGCAGCCTTGCCACTACGCTTGCTCTTCCTTTCGCTCCGGGCCTTTTCTGTCCGGGCCGGGTGACTCCATGCCGGCACCAAAAGCGCCTGCTCTCTCCAGTTCAGCAAACCGCTCCGTCTCGACCCCCAATAATTCGCCTAGCACCTGCCCGGTGTGCTCGCCCAGCAGCGGGCCACACTTGTCGACCGGCCTGAAGTCGCCGACCCGGGCTAAGCCGCCCAGTTGACGGACCGTCCCGAGCTTCGGGTGCTCGGTCTCGACGATCATCCGGCGCTCGGCCACTAGGGGGTCGGCGAGCGCCTGGGCGACATCGTTCACCGGCCCGCAGGGCACGCCGGCACTCGTGAGCATCTCCGTCCACTGGGAGGTCGTGCGTTGGCGGAAGCAGTCGTCGAGCTCTGGGAGCAACGTTGCCGCGTGCCTCTTGCGTAGCGCGAAGCTCTTGTAGCGGGGGTCGCTGGCAAGGTCGACACGGCCGAGCACGTCTAGGAGGCGCGCCCAAAATTTCTCCTTGGCACAGGCTACGGTAACCCAGCCGTCGCTCGTCTGGAAGCTCTGGAACGGGATAAGTGACGGGTGGGCCGAGTTGCTGGTCCTGGCGGGCAAGTAGCCTGTGGTGAGGTGCCAGGTGCCGACATAGCTCAGCATCCCGATCGCCGTGTCGAAAAGAGCGAGGTCGCATTCAGTCCCTCGCCCGGTGCGACGGGCCGCGTGCACGCCGGCCACCATCGCTACTGCCGCTGCCAGCCCGGTCGAGTAGTCGACGAGGGAAAGGCCGGCCTTTTGGGGCGCGCCGTCGGGCTCTCCGGTCAGGGACATCCATCCGGCTCGGGCTTGCATGACATAGTCGTAACCGGGCGCCTGCTGTTCGCTGCTGGCCATTCCGTAAGAGGTCAGGAAACAACAGACGACCTTTTCGTTGACAAGCGAGAGGTCCTGGTAACGAAGGCCAAGTTTGGCCGGCACATCTCCACGGACGTTGGCGAACACTACGTCAGAGCAGGCTACCAAGCCGTCGAAGACCTCGCGACCGGCGGCGTTCTCGAGGTCGAGCAGTACGCTCAGTTTGCCCCGGTTGAACGTCTCGAAAAAGAGGCTCGAGCCCTCGCTGGCGAACGGAGGCACTGTACGACCGACGTCGCCTCCGCTGGCCGGGTCCTCGATCTTGATGACTTCGGCCCCCAGGTCGACCAGTTGCGACGTGGCGAACGGCCCCGCGCCGTACTGTTCGATGGCAAGCACACGGACGTCGTCCAGCGGGCGCCCCTGGCCATTCGTTGCCGCTTCGTGTCGCAAAGGCATCAGCAAACTACTGGGTGTCGGCCCGGAATTCCTGGATGAAGCCGTCGTCGAGCTGCCAGCCGAAGCCGGGGCCGTCGGGGAGGCGGAACAACCCCTCGACGAGCTCGGGTCGGTTGCCAAGCATCCGCCAGAAGATGGGGTCGCGGGCGGGGTTGAACGCTTCGACGAACGTCCCGTGCGGTATCGCCGCCAGCAGGTGGCTGGACACTTGCGCTTCCTCGTGATGGCCCATTTCCACGCCGAAGCTCATGGCCATCTGGGCCACCCGCCGCCATTCAGACGGGCCGCCGCCCCATGAGGCATCGAAGTTGGAGACGTCTATAGCTCCGTCGATCATGAGGTCCCGCATCGCCGAGCGGGTGATCTCCATCTGCCCTGCTGCCACTGGTACGCCGGTCTTGAAGCGCACTGCCTGCATGGCCCGCCTGTCGTCGGGCCATTGGCACGGCTCCTCGAACCAACGCAGCTCGACAAAATCACGTGCCCGGTTGACAAACTCCACTGCCTCGCTTACGGTCCAGGCTTGGTTAGCATCTACCATGAAAACAAAGCCCGGGCGGGCCGTCTTGACCGCCCGGCGCAGCCGTTCGGCGTCCTCGGCCGGCGAAAGGCCGCCTATCTTGAACTTCATACCGACGAAGCCGCCATCCGAGAAAAAGTTGACCTCGTCTTCGAGGCTGGCCGGGTCGTCGGTGTAGTAGCCGCCGATCCCGATCATCGGCAAGGCGTTGCGGAACCCTCCCCAAAGCTGCCACAGCGGCAGCTGCAACGCCTTCCCGATAGCGTCCCAGATGGCAGAGTCGACGCAACCGATGGCCTGCATAGCAAAGCGCCGGTCGCGGAGTTGGTCAAACGTGATCCGGCGCATGGCCTCCCAGCACTGCTCGACGGCGATGGCATCGCGGCCCACGACAAGCGGCGCCAACTCTTCGTGGATAATCCGGATAATCTCGGCCTGCTCCTCGTCGGCGTCAGCATTGTAGCTTTCGCCAATGACGCCCTCCTCTGTAAGTACATGAGTGATGATGGTGCAGCGACGCGGCATTTTGTAATAGCTGCCTCGATAAAGCTTGTCGAGTGTCACCCTGATCGGGATGGTCTCGATCGAGCGGATCCGGAGTTGCACGACTTCCCACCTTTGCTATCGGTCCCACGGTTGTTGAGTGTAGTTGAAACGTTCCAGACCACAATCGGTCCCGCTAGTCAGTACATCAGGAAGCCTCCCGTGATGTTGACGGTTGCGCCCGTGATAAAGCCGCCGTGCCGGCTGGCGAGGAACACTGCCAGGCCAGCGATCTCGGCTGGTTCGGCGATCCGCCCGAGCGGCGTCGCCTCTGTCATGGCCTCCAATATTTTTGGGTCAAGGTCGGTCAGCAGCATGGGGTGCGTACCTGTCCCGGGGCGATGGCCTTGAAGGTGATGTTGTGTGTCCCGTACGTGCGCGCCAGCCCTCTGGTCATGGTGACGATCCCACCCTTAGTGGTGTTGTAGACGACGGATCCCCCGAAACCGCCCGTCCACCAACCCTGTGACGTAAAGGTCACGACCCGCCCGCCTACGCCCTGGCGCACCATCGTCTCGGCGGCGGTGCGGCACAGGAAAAACGTAGCCTTGAGGTTCGTATCGACCTGGAGGTCCCAGTCCTTTTCCGTCACGTCTGAGGCCTGCGCCTGGCGCCGGAGCACGGCCGCCAGGTGAACCAGAGCGTAGACCTCACCGAGCGAACCCCGGGCCGCTTCAATCAGGCCATCATGGGAGGTCACATCGGAGAGGTCGACGGCCCGGTACGAATGCCCTGAGCCGTCCAGGACGGCCATAAGCTGTTCGCAGGCGGCGGCGTCCATGTCGACCAGCATGAGCCTTGCCCCCGCAGACGCGAATGCTTTTACTACCTCCCGGCCGATACCGCCGGTCGCCCCGGTCACGACCACTCCGCGGTCCTCCAGCCCGGCGCCGAGGTCCCAGGTCATCGTGCTGTATGCCCGCCGTCGACATTCAAGACATGGCCCGTCACCATCGACGCTTCGTCGGAAGCGAGGAACACCACAGGACCAACGATTTCGCGAGCCTCCCGAGCGGTATATCCCGAGAAATCGCTCCTCCACGGCCGGATTGTCTCTAATGGCCTGCATGACGAGTGGTGTGCGGAAATGCGTGGGGGCGACCACGTTGACGCGTACGCCAAAAAGGACCCCGTCGACAGCCAGGCATTTGGTCAACCCAATAATACCGCCTTTGCTGGCGGCGTAATTGACGTTGCCGGTGTCGATCCCTACTTGGCCCACGACCGAGCCGATGTTTATGATCGGCTCCCCCAGGCCCCCATCGAGCATCCGGCGACCGACCGCCTGGTCGCAAAACCAGCAGCCGCTCAAGTTGACGTCGATCACACGCTGCCAATCCTTCGGTTCCAGCGCGACCGCTTGCCGCCGTATACCGATACCTGCGCTCACGACGAGGATGTCAATCTTGTCGTTCGCCTGCACAACGGCGTCGACGCATCCAGCGCCTTCGTCGGGCCGGCTGACGTCGACTTGCCAGGCGCTGGCGGCGCCACCGTGTCGTTCGATGCGAAGGGCAACTTCGTCGGCGCCTCGTAAGTCGAGATCGCCTATAGCGATTTGCGCTCCGCGCTCGGCGAGCCCGGCAGCGGTGGCCACGCCGAGCCGCCCTGCTCCTCCAGCCACAAGAGCGAGCTTGCCGCTGAGGTCGAACATCTCGTGGGCCAGGGAGGTCCTGGGCGCGCTGTTCACGTCGTTTACCATGACGTGCGCACCCGCGCTACGCCGTATGGCCCGATATCCAATAGCGCGGCGCCCGCCTGACCGCCGGGAGCCTCGACGAGTCCAGTTTCGGCCCACTGGGCACCCAGTGACGGGTCGGGGTCCAGCTTCGAGGCTTCGGTCGGCTCTCCGGCCAGGCCGCTAACTTCGATGCGCTTCGTGCTCTGGCCGAGGTTGGCAACCAGGAGGTCCAAACGATCCGGCCACTCGGCGCCGAGCCCCACAAGTTCAGCACCATGAACGGCGCCGACACGTACCAGGTTGGCGTCCTCCTAGGAGAGCACCGCTTGGAGGACGAGATAGAGGGCGAAGGGCACCAGGCCGGCCCCAGTCCCGCGACGATGCGAACCGACCAAACCACGCGCTCCGGCCAGCTCGAAGTAGGTAACGGACGTGGCCTCGGCGTCGACGAGGTGGCGAAAGCGAGCTCAGCGTCCACGCGGCGCCGAAGAGCTGGCGTGGGCGCTCATCACCATATGCCGAAAGGCACGCCACCGCGGGCACACCGGCCGGGCAGGCCCGAACTTACCGATCATGGCTACGGACGTGATGTGCAGGGGCCGCCCACCCGAAGGAGCACGCGCCGTAGCTACTGTGTCCGCCTGCCCCCGGCGGTTCTCTATTATCGAGATGTCGTCGCCTGCGTGCACCTGCGGACATATCGTGTACCCCACGCCATCGACGCCGGCGAGCTCAGGCCACCACCGGTTCAGCTCAGCGAAGAACTGGTCGGTGGCTGAGACAAAAGCGCTTGGGCCCCAGCGGTCTTCGATGACGTCCCAATAGGCGCGGGCCTTTTTGCCTGGCGTCGTCGTCCTCTCGATGTAAAAACCTCTAGGTCCTTCCAGCACGACTACCCTGTCGAGTTGGGGACGTACTTCTTCCAGCCACTTGCCCAGGCACGTGATTTCGGCCTCCAGTGGGCGGCCCGGGTTAATTATAAGCACTAACTCGAGGGGACGGTTCCAGCCGCTTACTTGATGCGCTTTTACGGCCGCTGGGCTCAGGCCCTCATCGGATGTGAGATCGAGGTTTACCCGCACGTGGTGAAGCGGGAGAGCGTCGATGAGATAGGCATCGTCCGGTTCGAGGCCTGTGATTTCGTCCGGGAACTCGGAGCCGATGCGAGGCAACGGGGCGACGTGGATGCGATCTACAACCACCCTTGAAAAAGGCTCGACGACCGAGATCCCGGGCACATCGTGCCCGCCCCGGCCGGCGGACGTCGACGAGCACAGATAGCTCGATTACTTGACCGGGCTCGGCTGAAAGGGGTAATGGCACCTCGAAGGGCGTGCCATAAGACTTCAAGTTGTAGTCGGTCCAGTTGTGATGGTCCTGCATCTCGAACTTGTCACCGGTAAAGCGGAATACGAGCTCGTTGTCCGTGGCGCACTGTAGGGCCAGCTCGTCGTATGGCATGAACCTGCCAGCGAGCTTCCCGTCGACGAGAAACTGCGGCTCGACCAGGTCCGGGATCTTCCCGATCGCAACCTTGTCACCGCGGTGCGCCACATACCTGGCGCCCACGCTCTCGGGTACAGGATGGTGCAAGTTGAGCCCCAGCTTGTTAAAACGAAAACTTCCGAGCGTTCGGCCCCGCATCACATAACTAAACTCGCCAGCCGCGCTCCCTGCTACCGTAACCGTCCATTCCGCCTTCATAGGTGGTTGGTCGACCAGGCAAGACAATTCCACCTTGAAGCTATCGGACCCCTTTTCGAGGATATTTTGCACCCAATTCAACGGCACCGTGTTCCAGCTCACGTCGCCGACGGCGATGTACAGCCTCGTGAGGACGCGCTGAGCGCCGATGCGAAGGTCGCGGACGTCCGCCCCGTCCGCGACGCAGCGGAGAGTACCGGCATCGAGCGCCATAGTTTTCGTCACCAATGCACCTAGGTTATGTGGCGATTGCGACCAAAAGCCGTCCAACCGTCGATGGCCACGTCACCATAATGAGCGAGCCCACGAAAATCGACTGCTCGAAAGGTGCGGAGCCTAGCCGCGACAGGCCGTTGGAGATGAGCTTCAGCGGCTACAGTCGCGGGACTCGGGGGGCCGAGTACACCAAAACAGCCAACGGCATACGTCATGAGCCTGGGACCAAGGCACCAGAGGACCTCCAGTTAGGCACCCCGAATACGATCCTCTCTGCCAACGACAACGAACACATTGAAGCTGCCAGCGAGGCGGACGGTGAGCCCCGTCCCGGACGTCCCGGTCGTCGTGCGGCCGTATCTCCGGGTCGGCCGACTGGGCGATGACGTCTGTCAACGTCATCTAGCCTTGAACGATCAACGCTCCATTCTTGGCGCACCTGCTCCCTGGACCCTTTCCTTGGGGTGTGTTGGAATCGATTCTTGCAAATGAACGTGTGAGGCGTCAAGATCCGGGCGCCGTGGGCTGGAGTCGTGGGTACACAACCCGCCCCACCAACTGACCGTCTTGCGCCCCTCTGGCGCTCAGGGTAATCGCGAAAGAAACCACACTGGCCGGTATCCTCGTCACGGTCAAGAACCACTCACCGCGGCCTGGAGAACGGGCTTGGTCAACTCGATAGGGCCTTTCTTTCTGTACCCAGCTGAACTTGCCAGCACACCTGCCGAGATTTCGCCAACCAGCCTTTTTGGGGGGGCACATCCGTCCTGTTCAGAAGATAACTGTCACTGGCTTGGGGTAGGCCCCGAGTTCGGCTCGGTGGCGAAGACTGCGTCATTGCCAAAATTTGGTGCTACCACGGCGAACAGGACCAGCGGCTCGGCGGAAGTATCGTCTACGACGATCTTGTGCTGCTCTCCGGGTGCCACATAGACCAAGTCGCCAGGCCTCACCTCAACAGACTCTCCCTCGACTACGACGGCACCCGCTCCCCCGACGATGAAGAAGATTTCGTCTGAACGTGGATGCGCGTGGGTCCCGGCGCCGGAGCCCGGCGGGAAGCTGAGCGTCCCGCTGCGAAGATTACCCTCCTCGATGACCATGCGACGGTAACGGCCGTCTGTTGTGGTTGCGAAGAGCTCGGTCTGATGCCAACTTTTCATCGTGTGTCACCGCTTTCTCATGCTGTCCATATATCGAAGGTCTTCTGCCTGCTCGTACAAGCGAGCAGACGAGAATCTCGCATTCGTCTTGCTGAGGACCTCTCGGCCGTCGCATGGTCCGTGGTGCGGCGAAGTGCTACAGCTCCCTCCGGGATCGGCCCTCCCGAGAGCAGGACGTCTCACCGATGCGGCAGCCCGTCCCGATAGTCGAGCAGGACGTACCTTGGAAGACGTGGCCATCGCTAACGGGACGGCGTTTCACCGCCCCGTTAGCGCTGCAACTGGAAATACGGCCAACCGGGACAACGCTGCATCCCGTCGTGACCTAGCTACGACTGGCGTACGGGCTCGCCGATCAACCTCCTCGGTTCACTCGACCTCTGATGAAATTCGCCTCGCCGCATTACACACGTCCTGGCCGAAGCAAATCACAGCTTGCTGCGTGACCCCGTGCCGGCCACCAGCTGGCGGGGACCAGCCGCGACTCCCATGACTGGGTTTAGAACCCCTTCAACCCGATCTGCTTGGCTCCCAGGTCGTAGGAGTTCTGGAAGAGAGTCGCAACCTTCAGCGGGGTATCCTTGCCCGCCAACATGGCTTCGATCCAGTTCGGGAAGATACTGCTGTATGCCGCTTTCAGGTCCTGTTGGTACTGTGGCACCGAGTTGGTCTGGAAGAGGTGGTACGCCTGCACATAGACATTCGGAATGCCGGCCGGTGCGTGCGCTCCGGAGAGCAGCGGCTCCTCTTTCTGGTTGTTGATGTACGTCTGGTAGTACGGTCCGGTGACGAAGTTGATGAACTCCTTCGCCTCGGCCTCGCGCTCGGCTGCTCCCTGTGTTGGGCACGTAGTACCCGTCTGACGTTCCCTGCCACGATCCCACTGAGTTCGTTTGCGACAGGGTGAAGATGCCCTCGGTGGAGTTCATCTGAGCGACGGTGTAGGTCGGAAAGGTGGCAGCCGGGCCGACGGCAAACTCCATCGCCGCTTTGCCTGACATCAGGGAGTCGACGCTTTGCGCCCACGTCTGTGTCAGGTCGTTGCTGTTGAACAAGCCATCCTTCTGAAGCGTCAGCATGTCTTGAAAGCCCTGGACGAACTGTGGGTCGTTGAAGTGAATAGTGTTGTCATTGATACCAGCCATGATGTGGGCGTAATTGGTTTGCAGGTACGAATTCCACATCATGAAGGCAGGGATCTGGTCGGGCCAGAGGTCGCCGAAGCCACCGGCGATCGGGGCCACCGACGGATCCTTCTGCTTGATCGTCTGGCTTATGCTGACCAGCTGGTTGAAATTCTGCGGAATGCTCAGGTTGAGCTTGGCGAAGATATTGCGATTGTACGAGACGGTGTCGAGCACCGGGGTGTCGAGCATTGCTGCCCAGATCTGGCCGTCGTATTTCACTGTGTTGTCCAGGTAGGACGCCGGCGTCTTGCTTACGAATGGCATGTTCGTGAGTGGCACCAGTGTCTGAGTCGGGTTGAGGACCGCGACGTAGTTGCCGATGCCGAACCATTGCAAGAGGTCGGGACGCGTACCCGCGGCCCACTTGG
The DNA here is from genome assembly GCA_963807395.1 of uncultured Acidimicrobiaceae bacterium. Lineage (GTDB taxonomy): Bacteria > Actinomycetota > Acidimicrobiia > Acidimicrobiales > Palsa-688 > Fen-671. Next base: position 2,131,300 of record CAWEBW010000007.1, on the reverse strand, counting down.
TGAGCGTATCCTGATAGCCAGCGTCACCGGTCGGAAAGATGAGCGTGCTGATCTTGATGCCGGTCTTGGCCTGAAAGGCTTTCAGTATGATGGCGTTCTGAGCCTCCACATTGGAGCCTTCCCAGAGGACGAGTGGCTGCGTAGATCCTTGTGCCGACGCGCCTGCCGCCGTGCCCACGGCAGCGAGAGGCAACGCCAACGCCGACGCTCCGGCAGCGACCGCCAGAGTTCTGATCATTCCTTTCATAACGTTGTTACCTCCTTGGATTCGAGCCGATGTGACACCCCTCCACCTCCCTTGTTCGTCGTGAGCCTTGTGGTCTGTGTGGTAGGTTCTCGGTTAAAACCTTCGTTCGTTAGGGTCCCCTTTCCCGTTGGTAAGTACCTGCGAGGTTGGCGTGGACATTTTTCCCGTAAGCTAAGGAGACGGCTAACCGCCGAGCGCTCCGGTTAGCAAGCTGTTTGTCAGGCGACGCTGAGCGAAGGCGAAAACCACGACAAGCGGGAGGCTTGTGAGGACCACATCGGCGAAGATGAGGTTCCACGGCAAGGTGAAACCTCCTACTGACGCGGCGGCCTGCCCCGACGTCGACTCGGTGAAGGTGTAGAGCGATGTCGTCAGCGTTTGGGTCCCGCCCATGAGGAAAAACTGGTACTGGAAGTCGTTCCACACAGCGATAAGCAGCAAGATACCCGCAGTGAAGATGATCGGTCGCATCAGCGGGAGCACCACGCGGGCAAACACTGTCATCCAGTTCGCGCCGTCGATCCTGGCCGCCTCCTCGAGCTCCTGAGGGATAGCCCGACAGAACCCCGTAAAGAGAAAGACTACCAAGGACAGGAATAGACCGGTGTAGACGAATATCAAGCCAAGGTAAGTACCGTAGAGATGAAGGTGTCGCAGCACGAAAATTGTCGTTATTACACTCGGCGGCACAAAGATACCGCCGAGCAGAGCGTAGTAGGCAATTTCGCTCCAGCGCGTCGTCGTCCGTGCGATGGCCCACGCTGCCATCGAGCCGAGGATGATAACCAGAACCACCGTCGGGACGGCGATCAATGCCGTGTTCCGCAGCCCAGTCAGGAAGGCGCCCTGTTGGACCACGGACAAGTAATTGCTCAGGTTTAGCTTCCCGCGCGGGAAGAAATTGAGCAACGCCGCTTGACGCTGGCTGGCGAAGGAGTTCCCGACGACCATCCATACCGGCACGCCAACTTCGACAAGGGCAAAGATGCCTACGACGGTGGTAACTATGTACCCCGGCAAGCGCGTTCGAAGGCGAACAGCGTGGCGCTGGGCGCCATCGGTCGTTGTCCGTGGGCTGGGCGCCACTGCAACGCCGGTCAAGACTGGACACCTCGATGTCGACACCGCGTGGACCGCCGGCGCGGCATAACCGTGCAGGCTCGCGCAGGTTGGGTGCTCGTCGTGGTCATCTCACCTCAGGATGCGCTCGCGCCGTCTCATAAGGAAGATCGCGGGGATCGCGGTCACGGCGATGAGCACGAACAGGCTCATGCTGACGGCGGTCCCCTGGCCGAGGGACCCCGCGACGTAGCTGAGCCATACGTAGACATTGAGCACGACGGTTGCCGTTCCTGGTCCGCCTCCAGTTGAGCCCATGACGATGTCGAAGGCCGAGAGTGAAGCGACGAACCCGAGGACGACGCTGACCGTCAGCGCCGGAGCGAGCATAGGCAGCTTGATGTAGCGAAACAGTTTGAAGCTTGTCGCCCCGTCCACCTTGGCTGCGCCGCTGATCTCGGGGGTGATGCCCGACAGCCCAGCCAGGAATATCGTCATGTTGAAGCCGACGAACTTCCAGGCTCCGATCAGCCCCACCGCGACGATGCTAAAGGTGAAGCTCGACAGCCATGCCGTGGTCACCTTGTGGTCGAGGAGGAGGCTGAGGGCCGCATTGATAGGTCCATTGGGTTGCAGCACCCCTTTGAATGCGTACCCAGTGGCCAGCGGGGCCAGGAACACCGGGAAGAACACCAGAACTCGGATCGCTTGGTGGATGATGGTCGGTCGCTCCAACGCCAGCGCGAGCAACAGCCCGACGACGTTTTCGACAACGACGACAATTACGGCGTATTCGATAGTGACGATGATCGATTGCGAGAGCGAAGGGCTTCCCTGCATTATGAGGCTCTGGAAGTTGCTCAGACCGTCGAAGGCGATCCCCGAGTGATAGGTACTCCAGTTCGTAAAGGCGAGGACGAACTCAAGAACGTTGGGTATCACGAAGAAGATGAAGTAGACGGTGATCGCCGGAAAGACGAAGCTAGGAGGGCGCCGCATCGCAACCCCGCCAACCGCCCGCCGCTTGGCTCCTTTCCCAACGGGCCGGGGCTCCGCCTCGGCCGAAGGCGCGAGAATGGGAGCGCCTTGCGACGCTACGGCCTTCTCCGTACCCTCCCCAGCAGGCACGGAAACACTTGACGACGTCCTGCCCCAACCAGTCAGTTGCACGCTTTTGGGCTCCCCCTGATCTCACCCTGGGAGCGGTGGTGAAGCATCATGCTACTGCGTGTCCGCGGAGGTGTCAAGGAATCGTTTTCGGCATAATGGCCCGTGCCAAGCTACCTAGCGGAAGCACGCAAAGCCTCCTCGCAAATATGGCAGACACTGTGGGGGCTCCAGTCCCCCTCTGCGCTCGGTCTGAACGGCGCTGGAAGCGCGACCACCGGACGGAGCGGCAGCAGTTAATCGATACCCGATCTTGGCATCGGCCTCGGTTAGCACAAGACAGGGCAGCTAGGGACCTGACGTTTTCTCCCGTGCGACCCGAACGCCCTAAGCCCGGCTGTGTCGCAGGCGGTCCCCACTGAGTAAGCTGCTCCGGGCTGCCCGCGTAGGACCTCTATGGCATCGTTGCCAGTCGTGCTGCCCGGAGGCGCACCGAGTGTACAGCGATTCGTACCTCGCGCCGTAGCTCGACGGGCGCGGAGAGTTCGCACCTGCGTGAGTCTCCGGGTTGCTCCCGGTACGACAGGCAACTCACACCGCATCGAGACCTGGCCAAACCTTGCGTCTCGCTGGTGTTGCTAGGCGCTGTACCCGCGGACGCGGACCGCTTAGCCCACAGTGGGTCACCGATGACGCCTTGACGCTCACTTGCTACGGGCCTAGACTGAAATCGATACCGATGAGTGACCGACGCTCTTTAGATGGGAGGCCCGCCGCCGTCCGTCACGCCAGGAAGATACGAGGCGTCGCCGGGCATGAGGGCTCATCTTGTCCGAGCCACACGACGACAACGGCGGCTGAAAGCACAGCGATGCTTTCCTGCGATGCACCCTGACAACCGGGGGAGGGTTCGCCAGAGGTCGTGCCCAATCCGTCTACTACGGATATCCAGATGCGCCATGGTCAGCAGGGCACTGGCTGTGAATGTCGTGATTTACCACCATCTTCATTCGGAACATTCGTATTCTCCGGCCTTCGGAGGCGAACGCAACCCGTCCTCCCTCCAATTGCCGCCCAGCCTGACGACGAGCGGATCGTTTCGCATTGCCGTGATGGATGCACGCATAGCATGTTGCACGAAGCACCGACACTTTCAGGAGAGTACTGTCCAAGAGGGTAAAAAGGGGTTGGGGCATTGAGGATCGCCAATGTCGAGTCGATAGTGGCCGCCGATACGCACTATGTGCGCATCACAACTGAGGACGGCACCACAGGGCTGGGCCAGTCGGGGGCTTGGGCCTATAACGGGGCCGTTCACTCGATCGTCGAGCAATTCAAAGGCTACCTCATCGGCCAGGACCCACTGCGCATCGAGCACCATTGGCAGTACCTCTATCGCATGGGGCCTTTCCGGGGCTCTATCCTTGGCGCCGCCGTCAGCGCCGTGGACATCGCCCTCTGGGATATCAAAGGAAAGCGGTTCCAAGCGCCGATCTGGCAGCTACTGGGGGGAAAATGCCGGGACCGCGTCCGCCTATACCAGATCATCCCCGCGGAAACCCCTGAAGAGCTTGCGGCCAAGGCCCGTGCCGCGGCCGAGGAGGGCTTCACGGCCATCAAGTTCGTCCCCATTCCCAGTACTTACAAAGATATGACGCTGCCAAGGTTGGCGCAGACCGCGACCGAAATGGTCGCCGCCGTTCGCGAGGCAGTCGGGCTTGACGTCGAGATTATCCTAGAGCTTCTTCGTAGGCTCTCGCCGCTTCAAGTTCCCAGCATCGTCGACGCCGTCCGTCCGTTCCGGCCCCTATACATCGAGGACCCGATCCAGATCGACAGCATTTCTTCGCAAGCCGACCTGGCTCGACGGCTAGAAATGGCATTTGGGGAAGGTGAGCGGATGCACACAATCTGGGAGTTCCGCGAGCTTCTCGCTCAGGGAGGACCTCAATATCTGAGACCCGATCCGGGCCTGGCGGGCGGTCTCACTCACTGCAAGAAGATCGCCGCCATCGCGGAGTCATATCACGCTGCGGTCGTTACACACAATTTCCTCGGGCCGGTTCTCACCGCTGCATCCGTACACCTCGACGTGTCAATCCCGAACTTCGTAGTCCAGGAGTATTCGATGAGGGACGAGACTCACTTCGCTGCTGCGTTCGCCGGTACCTTGCAGCGTGAGGGCGGCTATTTGCCCGTACCGGAAGCTCCCGGACTAGGTGTGGAGCTCGACGAGACTAAGGTCCTTCCCGTTTGGCCAGAAGACCACGACTTCACGAGCACACCCCTGCGGTCCGACGGCTCAGTTGCGCTAGCCGTATGAGCCCCAGCGACATGACCTGGCGCAAACGACCCGCACACCGAGAACTTCGTCGATATCGGCCTCGGCATTTTCACCGATTCAACGATGGACGAAGTGGCCTTCGTCTACTGGAGGCGGATCATGATCAACGGTAAGCCTGTTATCGACGCTGTGACGCACGCTTTCGACGCGCGCCCCGAACTCGCGTCCCAGAACGCCGGTTATGAGTACGGGCTACAAATCCACACTGGAATCTGGGCCTTTCAGCATCAGGTCCTGAATGACCCCTTCCGCGTCACGCGCGAAGAATGGTTCCACCGGATGTCTCCAGAAGCGCTCGAGTCTGCTGTGTTCCTGGAAAGCCCAACCGATTTCGCATGGTACCATAGCATCCCCGCTAGGGGATTCTGGCCCGACCTTTCGCCGGCTGACGTCGGGCTCGAAGTATGTCGGCGTCATCCCAAACGAATGTTCATGTACGGTGCGATCAGCCCGCTGGAAGGGCCGAAAGCGCTCGACGATCTCGAACGCCAGGTGGCGGAATGGCACATAGACGGGGTCAAGCTCTACCCCGTTGACTTCGTGGACGGTAAACTTCACCCGTGGTCCATGAGCGACGAGCAGCTATTTTATCCCGTTCTTGAGCGCTGCCGAACCCTCGGTGTCACAGTTATCGCAGTGCACAAAGCAATCCCGATGGGGAACGCTCCAACGGGCCCGTTCCGGCCAGATGACGTCGAGTCTCCCGCAGCAGACTTCCCGGATCTCAACTTTGAGATCGTGCACGGGGGCTTTACTTTTGTAGAGGAAACAGCGTTCCAGCTGGCCCGGTTCCCGAACATCTACGTCAACCTCGAGGCCACGTCCGGGCTGCTACTTCACGCGCCCATGAGATTCGCACGAATTTTGGGCGACCTCCTAAAGTGGGGTGACGGCAAAAAAATCGTTTGGGGTACAGGCGCTACCGCCATCCACCCGGGACCGCTGGTGGAAGCTTTTGAAGGCTTCGAGATGCCTGACGAGTTGGTGCAAGGGGAAGGATACCCGCGTCTGACCGATGAGATCCGGCGCGACATTTTCGCCAATAACTTTGCGCGGCTTCACAACCTGGACGTCGGAGCATTGATCGCCGCTTCTGATGGTGACGAGATCTCCAAGGTCCTGGCCGCGCGCCAGTCCCTCCATGGAGCGGACTGCGCCAAACGGTCAACCGTGAGTAATACACCCGCCACCAGGTTCTTCGAGACGTTCGGGTTTCTTTATTTACCGGCTGTGCTAAGGACTGAAATCGATGACATCAGTGCTGAGTTTGATGCTATCTGGGCGAAGCGACCAGATATCAGCCACGACGGCAGCAGGCACACGATTTATCCTGACGCATTTGTGAACGGAAGTAGGTTTCTGGCCGGACTCATTGAGCACGCCATACTAGACGCGGTACGAGAGGACATTCTTGGCCCAATTACGCATACTACAACGGAGAGGGCAACTACTACGCTGGCGATACTGGGTGGCACAACGACGCGGTCAATATCCCACAGGGCGAAGAGGCCAAGTCAGTTGTCGTTCATATAAAGACGGCGGTCTACCTTGCCCCACTTACGGCTGAGACGGGCGCGCTTCGGGTAATTCCTGGAAGCCACCATCTTGCTGACCGCTCCTCTCAGGCCCTGGGCTCGGATCTGCCCAACTGCGAGTCTTCGCTCGGTGTCACACCTCGGACAATGCGGGCCGTCCCGTTGCCTGTGACCCCGGGTCCCGTAGTGATCTTCGATAACCGTCTCAAGCACGCGTCATTCGGCAGGGCCGGCGCGACGCATGTTCGCGATGAACTTCTTCGGAGAATGTACCACTAGTCGCCAGCGAGAACTTACCGCCGGTATTTTTCGAATGTATGGGCAAAAGGGTATGTCCCAGTTTTTTAGTGACAATGTTACCAAGAGCACTCCAGAAAGGCTTCGCCGACTTGAACCGGCTCTACAATTCGAAGCCGCACGTGTGGAGAGGTACGCCGAGTACTCTCGGTGAGGGTACGAACGCTCCGGGGCCCGAGCGGGCTCATAGCCGATTACCGCAGGTACCCGCGCGCAAGGGGACGTCTAGTGCGAGCCGACGGGTCGGCATGAAAGCATTTCCCATGCTCGGGTCGCCGTTGTCGTTGGGCCCGATCCGCATCCGGAACCGAGTCGTTCAGCTCCCCCACGGGCTGTACTTTGCGGAGCGCGCAGCGCAGCTCCCAACCGAGCGGCACGTCGATTACTATGCCCGGCGGGCTGCAGGCGGGGTCGGCCTCATCATTATGGAGTCGTCCGTCGTCTCGGACGACGGGCGTGGACAACACCCGTTGACACTGTCCAGCGACAGTGCGGCCCGCGATGGCTACCGGGCCATCGCTGATGCGGTACACCGCGAAGGCGGTCGCATGGGTTGTCAGCTCACCCATTTCGGTAATCAAGCTGCTTCCGCCCTGACGCTGCAACCCCTTATAGGCGCCTCATCGCTAGGGGACCCGATGTTACGCGAGCAAGCCCGGGCGATGCGAGCAGCTGATTTGGAGCGCGTCCGACAGGACTTCGTCCTCGCCGCCAACAACTTTATCGAAGCCGGATTCGACGCGGTGGAAGTGAAACTCGCGGACGATGGGCTTCTCCGTCAGTTCATGTCGCCATTAACAAACGTCCGCGGAGACAGCTACGGCGGGAGTGCCGAGAACCGGCTGCGGTTTCCGCTCGAGGTGCTGGCCGCAGTGAGAGACAGGATTGGCGATGGATCCGCGCTTGGAGTCAGGCTGGTATTAGATGAGCATTATGAAGGTGGTTACGGCCTCGAAGAGGGACTCGCCTTCGCCAGCCTGTTGGGAGCGTCTGGCCTTGTCGACTACATCAGTTCCGATGTGGGGATCAGCGCCGCTATCCACTGGGTCATACCGCCTATGGGAGTGGCGGAAGGTTACGCCGAGGACGCGTTTGCTCGCGCTGCCCGTACTTCCGGCGTCCCTCTGATCGCCTGTGGGCAGATATCTACGCCCGAGTACGCCGAACGCATCCTGCGGGAGGGTAAAGCCGCTGGTATCGGCATGGCGCGACAGCTGCTGACGGACCCAGACTGGGCACTCAAAGCGCTTTCCGGACATCCGGAGCGGATTCGGCCGTGTTCGCGATGCAATCAGCTTTGCATGCGGAACAGCTCGACGTTTGCAGTAACCAGTTGCACGCTGAACCCCCTTGCCGGAAATGGGGAGCGGTTTGAGCCCGCCCGAAAAGACAGAATAGGCCGGGTTACCGTCGTTGGCGGTGGACCGGCAGGCATGGAGGCCGCACGGGTCTTGGGCGAGCGGGGACACTGCGTGAATCTTATAGAAGCCTCGGACCATCTCGGGGGACGGATCGAGCTCGCCGCTCGCTGTGGCGGGCGCAACGGGTGGAGCCCATACCTTCGTTGGTTGGAGGGGGAGCTCTTCTTCTCGGAGTCTCGGTTGAACTGCAACGGACGGCCGACTTGTGCGTCGTATTAGCAACGCAGCCCGACCATGTAATTATTGCCACGGGGAGCGCCCCCGGGGAGAGGCCCGATGTAGCAGACGGCGTTATATCGGTCGACGATTTCCTCATCGGCAAGAGCTTCGACCGGATTGTCTTCGCCGACCTTGGCGCGGCCGGGATGGAGCTGTGGAGTGCGGCGTTAGAGGCCATTGACCGCGGCGCGAAGGAGGTATCGATTGTGACGCCACTAGTCAGCGTCGGCGCGGACCTAGACCCGTCGACTTATCTCCAGCTGCGTGAAAAGGTGGTGCGCCTAGGGATGAATGTCTTGCCGGAGCATGTGGTCGCTGAAGCGGCTCCTACGTGGGTGCTGGCTCGTGAGTTGTACAGCGGAAGGGAAACACAAGTAACCGCTCAAGCGGTTGTTGCGTCGTGGCCGCGGAAAAGTATCCGACAAGAGCTCGCCTCGGAGCTGGCCGCCCACGCGCCTGTTACTGTGGTCGGCGACGCGGTCGTACCCCGGGACGTGTCCGCTGCCATCCGGGAAGGTCAGTGGGCGGCGGCTCAACTTGGGGTCTCGTGAGGACCGCCAGCGGCTCACTGGGAGCGTGGGCGTCGCGGACTCCACTGCCAAATGGCCCACTGAATGGGCTGATATGCTTGACAGCGCGGCCACTAACTTCTAGCCTTATCGATAGTGATGACGTTCGTCTCGACACGTTGGCCCGCTACCCGACGGCCCAAATTGTTCCGGCAACCAACCTCCTCGATCTCCTGAGGTGCGCGGCACCCGGGGTCACCGCTTCTCCAAAGCCAGAGCCGTCCATCCCTAGTCGGACCGCGTTCTAGCATCAGATCCGTGTCAGCACTGTCGTCGGCTAATGCAGGCCACGAACTTCGCCCACCGACAAGTGCGTCTGCAATTTCCGGGCTCCAGGTGACATCCGAGCAGGCCTATCCATCTGGACGACGAATAGTGCTCACCGTCCCGGAACTGGCCACGAAATGGGGCAGGAGTAAACGGGAACCCGGACGTGTAAGCCTGGGGGTCGGCTGAGCCCATGGGACATTCCTCAGGTACTGTCGAGAACCCATCGAACGGGTCCGGGGTCGATGCCGTCGCCGACCGCCGACATGAAATCGAGCGAATCCTCGATGAGATCGTCGATCCCTGCAGTGCAGCGGCCGGCACCACTATTGGGTTGGTTGAAATGGGTCTCATTGATACATTAGACATAGGCGACGATTCCGTGACTGTGGGGCTACTGCCCACGTTCCCGGGATGTATCTACTCGGGGGTATTTGCGAGCGAGATAACGCGACGGTTGAAAGCGCTGGCCTGGTATAGCGACATCAGCGTTGTCATCTCCGCCGGTGACGCAATCTGGGACGAGGACCGCATGTCCGCGGGCGCGAGAGAGCGTCTTGACGCAGCGCGGATAAGTAATCGGAAGCGCGTAGCTGTCGTGAGGAGTTAGCCACTGATTAGCTTCGATATCACCGCCAAACGGGTTATCATCATTGGCGGGCATACAGGCCTTGGCTACGTATTAGCTCGCGAATTTGCATACGCTGGAGCCAACGTTACGATTGTGTCTGAGGTGCCCGCAGTGCATGCTGCTGCGCAGGAGCTAGTTGCGCTGACCGGTCTGCCTCTCGCGAGTATCGTCTGCGATATATCCGATCGGGCTGCCGTCCACGATCTAGCTGAAGAAGTTGGACAGACTGACGTCCTAATAAACAATGCTGCGCTTACCGTTGCAACGCCTGTCGCCGATGAGAGTGAAGCGACAGCGCATCTGTTCACCCGGACCCTCGAAATCAACTTAACTGGTCTCTACTGGACGGCGCAATCGTTGTCTCAACGAATGAGCGATGGAGGACGGATAATATTCACGTCTTCCTTCTGGGGCAAAACGGCTGGTGCAGGGTACAGTGCGTATGTTGCGTCCAAGCATGGTTTGATCGGAATCGTGCGGACGCTGGCAATGGAGCTTGGGACGCGCGGCATAAGCGTCAATGCAATCTGTCCTCATTCCATTCTGACGGAGAAGAGCCTCGAAGCAGAACCGGACGTTATCGACCGTGCTACGTCTGACATGGTCCTTCACCGTGGGCTCATCCCGCCTGAGGACATTGCCGGTATCTACTTGTTTCTCGCATCGCCGGCTGGCTCCGAGATAACGGGACAGGCGATCAGCGTTGACCGGGGCGCCGCGCTATTTTAGTGTCACCTTCTGTTCGGGGCTTGTGTATGAAGCCACTGACTTGTCGGCGCCAACCTCGAGCCTCCGCACCTCTTGAGGACTTGAGGACCTTTGGCTTCTTGAGCCCCGCCTGTTGCGCTGGCTCGTGAGATCGGTAGGTTCACCTAAATTGATATCCCGGAGGTTATAGGTTGCAGATAATGATTGGACAGATGCAGCAATTGGACCCAGAGACGGCGAAATTTGCGCTGCAACTCGGCATCGATTCGGTTCAACTCAACACGCCTCTACTTGATCAAAGTTGTGGCTACTGGACGGTAGACTCCTTGGTCGAGCTGCGAAAACACTGTGAAGATCTTGGCTTGAAGTTGCAGGCCCTGGAGAATGTACCCCAGGACTTCATGCGCGACATTATCCTTGGCGGCCCTGACCGAGACCGGCAGATCGCCAATTACTGTACGACCATAGAGAATATGGGTAGAGCGGGCATTCCCATCTTGGGACATAATTTCAACTCTACCGGGATATGGCGGACCTCGACGCGGACCTTGGCCCGAGGCGGCGCTCTGGTATCATCCTTTAATTTTGACGATGTTCCGCGTGGCAACGCCGCTGATGGCCCTGCGGCAGTTCATAGCGCTCACGTCATTCCCATCAGCGAAGAGCAGTTATGGGCTAACTACGAAGCGTTTCTGACCACCACGCTCCCCGTGGCCGAGGCTTCCGGGGTGAGGCTCGCGCTGCACCCTGACGATCCGCCGGTTCCAGTTATCGGGCCGACTTCGCACATTTTTTATGACGTCGCCGCACTTGAACGCGCGCTAACCATGGGTCAGAAGAGCCCCGCTTATGGTTTTGACCTCTGTCTAGGAACAATTTCCGAGATGGTTGGCGGCGCGAAGGCCGTGCGTGACGCCATCCAGCACTTTGGGCCTGCAGGTGCTATATGCTACGTACACTTTCGCCAGGTAAGGGGAACCGTCCCTGATTTCGAAGAATGGTTCCTAGGCGAAGGAAATTATTCGGCTCTAGAAGTCCTTCAGTTACTTGCGGACTCTGGTTTCGATGGTTTCTTACTTGACGACCATGTACCAGAAATCGTCGGAGATACACCTTGGCACCACCGAGCGCGTGCTCACGCGATTGGTTACATGCAGGGTCTTCTCTGTGGGCTTTCTCGTTAGAGGAGAAGTGTGGAACAGCTGCGGTTTGACGGACGTGTTGCGGCGATTTCCGGCGCCGGCCGGGGTCTCGGGCGGGCCTATGCGGAGTTTCTTACTGCTCGCGGTGCGAGTGTAGTGATCAACGATCTTGGCGGTAATGTCGATGGGAGCGGACAGAGCGCATCTGCCGCGCGGGAGACGACCGAGTATGTTCGTAGAGCCGGTGGGGTCGCAATCGAAAGTAATGCAGACGTGTCGACCGCAGATGGGGCCGAGGCAGTTGTGAGAGTCGCTGTCGAGACCTTCGGCGGTCTTGACATCGTCATTAACAATGCGGGCATCGTCCAACTATGCGATTTCGCGGATAGCGACCCAGACCATCTTCGCCGTCACTTTGAGGCGCATGTTGTCAGTTCATTCAACCTGACACACGCGGCGTGGCCGTATTTGATGGAAAGTGCGAGCGCGCGCGTCGTTCTTGTGACCTCCATCGCCGCTCTCGGTATGCCGGGGTACGTTTCATATGGGACGGCGAAAGCCGCCCTGATCGGAATGGCCCTGAACCTGGCCGTTGCAGGCAAGCCATATGGGATACTGAGTTAACGCGGTGTCACCGGTTGCGGACACACGTATGGCACTAGCTGTCGGTGTCACGCAGGAGGAGCTCGATGCACTTCCTCCGGCGGAGAAGCTTCGCCGCCGACCGGAGCGTGTGGTACCGCTGGTTGGCCTCCTGGCACACGAGACATTTTCCGAAAGTGGACGGATATTCGAGGCCGGGCATGGGCGGTTCGGACGAGTATTTATTGCTGAATGCCCAGGCTATACAAACGTGGAGGCCACGATTGAGGATCTACAAGAGAATTGGACGGCGGTCAACAGTGTGAACGGATATCACATTCCCGACGATGGCTCCTCGTCATTGCCGGCACGGCGTCTACAGGAACTTTAAGTGGAAGTCGAGTTGTCGCCTCTAGAAGGGCTCGCCATACGACCTTTGGTTCTTAAAAGACACAACTCGGGGGGCCTTGTCTCCATCTTCTGGCAGCGGGGACAGGCGGATTTGCGCGTTGGCGACCTGACACGATAGCAGCTTCGTCAGTCGAGATCGCTGTGGTTCGGCAGCGCCGGCGGATCCAGTCTCTTTGGTAAACTGCAACCATCAAACCGTAGAGGTGCCCGGGGGACTGCCACGTTCACCGCGCCAGCTGACAACGGCACCCATGCGTCGATTGCCCGAAGTTGAGGGTCGGTCAGTAAGGCAGCAGCGTCGGCCACAACATCGCAAGGAATGTCGCGCTGGCGAAAGATCGAGAGCCACTCACTAACGCCGCGGATGTTGAGCCGGTGCTCCAATGCCACGCGGAGGTCGGCGGAATTCCCCAGCCGTTGTTCATTCGAGGAATAATGGGGGTCGTCCCCGAGCTCCGATAATCCCATCGCCATCGCGAGCCGCCTGAACATTGCGTCGGATCCCACGCCGATGGCGAGGTCTCCGTCACGGGCGGGGTAGAGCCCATACGGACTAAACGCAGGGTGGCCGGTGCCTCGTCGTGGTGGAAGAACTCCAGTGAGCTGGTACGCGACAAGATCATATCCCATGAGACTGTGACCGACTTCCAAAAGAGAAGTCGACACCCTGCTACCACGACCAGCGTTATCGCGCAGGCGAAGCGCGGCAAGGACACCCAATGCCAGCCACAACCCGGAACCTATATCAAGAATCGAGACGCCAACCCGCACCGGTGGGCCCTCTGGACTGCCATTAACACTCATGAGCCCCGAGCGAGCCTGAAGAACCATGTCGTACCCCGGGAGTGCGGAATCGGGCCCGTCCATCCCATACCCCGTGATATCGGCGTAGATCAATTGGCCGAATTTCCCCATAAGGCTCTGAGCATCCAGGTCGTAGCGCCCAAGCGTGGTTGGTCGAAGATTTGTGACAAAGACGTCTGCAGTGGAGATGAGTTCCGTCAAACGAGCCCTATCCCGTCTAGCCGAGATGTCAAGAGCAACGGCAGTTTTGTTCCGATTGATGGCGAGGTAGTACGCGGAGGTGTCGTCAATCGTAGGAAGCATGCGCCGCGATTCGTCTCCGACCTTTGGACGCTCCACCTTGACGACGGTTGCACCGAGGTCCCCCAACACCATGCCGCCATAAGGCCCGGCAATGTTCATTGTCAGTTCGACAGCGCGTACACCAGTCAAGGGCAGGATGTTTTCGGTCATGGTAGTCGCCATCTCCAGGTCACCTCATGTATGAGAAATCGAGGGCGGCCCATACGATCGAAACGTCGGCTGTCCGGGCCGGCGGTTGGGAGAGGGCCCCAGCCGAGGACGGATTACCACGACGGTTTCTACGACATGCGGCAGCGGCGGTACCGCAACTCGCGTTAGCGATTGGCGAGTACTCCATGGCCTTCATGGGAGGAGCGCGCTACGTTCTCGCGGTTATGTGACCGCCTACCCGGGTCACGGGGTGCACGGCTACTTCCCCAGGGGCGCCGAAGCCGCCTCTACTCGTCTGCGGATGGTCTCCCTACGTCTCGGTGGTTCGTCTGACTCAGACATGCTTGCACGGACCGGAATCGTTGTCAAGTTCCCGGCGTCACGCGGGGGACGCCCGAAGGCGGGGAGACGAGTATTCCATCGATGACATATGCACGACCGGAGAGCGGCACACGAGCAATGTCAGGCTAACTCTAGCCGGAGCAGACTACCGGAACGGCAGGTTTTGGCTGTCCAGGGCGTCTGAGGCGTAGTAGGGTGTCAATCGAGCGAGAACCGAACTCTGAGCTCAACTTGGGTCGCGCCCGTTACCTGGAGCAACTCCCAGCTGACTCTGGAACGGGCGAGAGATCATGCTCGCGAATCGTTTCTACCCAGACCCACATACCTTGACAAGACGGGACGCAGCACCTACGATGCAACCGGCCGCTGGGCAGGCGAAAAGTTCTCAAGAACTCAGGAGCCAGAAATGAGAGTTGGCATCATCATTGGTCCCGTCCCAAGTGGGAGTCCGAAGCGCGACTCTTGCGCAACAGTCCGGCCGCTCATCTCGTTCAGGCACTGGATCATGTCGGGTCGGGGGCATACGGCCTGATGACCTATACCAGGGCACGTCGGCGTATTATTGACGATGCGTGCGCGTTGAAAGGAGATGAACGGTGATCGATGGTGACCTTTTTGTGTTCGATAGCGCAATCCATGTCCACGACCTGTCGAACGAAAACGTACGCGATGATGTCGTGGAGGCGAGGTATGTACGCGATCACATGCTAAACGGGGCTGTAAGGGTGCGCCCAGACGCCTTCGACGGGATGCCCGATCCCGCCCGGCCGTCAGTCGAGGATGCATATCGAACGATTTTTGTGAACTCCGACACGGACATGGCGATGGCACAGGTTGTGCCTTTGTTTGACTGGTACAAGAATTTCTTTGCCCCGGTCGAGCTTCAGGCGGCAATGGCGCGAGTCTATCCAGACCGAGTCCTTTTCTGCGGCGGTGTCGACCCACTGTACCGTGGAGTCGATGACGCGCTCGGCGCAACTCGAGTATCAAGTGCGGGAACTCGGGGCCGTGTCTATCAAGTTCTACAACGGTCATACGGTGCAGTCCTGGCGTTGCGACGACGAGGTCATTGCATACCCGCTGTACGAGCGTGCTCGGGGCCTAGGAATCAAGGTGTTACAGTTCCACAAGGGTTTTCCCTTCGGGCTGTCGGATGTCGATGCTCTACGACCGGTCGACCTCCAGAGGCCGGCACGTGACTTCCCAGACATGACGTTTCTGGTCCACCACTTGGCTCTGCCTTACGAAGACGAAATGATCTCCATCGCGAGTCGCTTCCCTAACGTCTACCTTGCGCTTACACCTATCTTCAATTTGGCGATCATCGCTCCGCGGAGGGTGCAAGAGTGGGTCGGTAAGTGCCTCCAAATGGTTGACGTGGACAAGTTGATCTGGGGGACGGACGCGCCGCTTTCCGGTAGTCCCGCCCCGTACCTTAGGGCTTTTTTGGATCTTGAGATACCAGCCGACTTGCGATCGGGGTACGGTTACCCACAGATTAGTCGTGACGATAAGGAGAAAATCCTTGGTCTGAATTTCGCTCGGCTGCTCGGAATTGATGTCGATGCGAAGAAACGAGAATTGGCAACGGCGAGTGCGAGATGAAGCTGAGTGGGAGTCTGGAACAGGTTCAACGTCTTTTGGCCTCGCATGCGGGTGGGATCGAACTTGTCGAACTAAGGTCAGATGGCACCGCGCGTTTGCGGTACACAGGGATGTGCACGGGCTGCATGTACCGGCCATTGACTACCTGCGCAACCGTCAGGCCGCTTGTTCTCGCGGCCGATGAGGTGAGTGCCCTTGAGATAGAGGGAAGTCGTATCTCGGAGGAAGCAGAGGTCCGACTGGCTGAGGCTCTGGCGCAAGCGGCCCCACCATTCCCCCTCTCCCTAAAAACGGGTCCTCCAAGTGGAGTGGTACTAAGAGCTACGTCCGCAACCCAGAGCGTGGCTGGTCCAGGTCCCGTCGTTTGAGGACCGCATGGTGCCGCTGTGACTTGATGAGGACCGCGGTGGTTGGCATGAGCAGCCAGCTGAGTGCTCGGTCCAGGCTTGCTGTGGTGCCGGCGAAGCGTAAGTGCTGAACGTCGGACGAGCTCGCCGAGATGTGCGCCGGGCCCATGCCGCTCGCGCCACATAGCTTCGTGTGACCTTGACGCCGCCGAGCGAAACCCACTTCCTGCCTCGATCTTTTGGGCGGCTGGCCATGGTCACTGGCAACCAAGTCCTAGGCGATGTCCTCGACACCCTCACGCCCGGGGCGATCCGGACACGGAAGCTCACCAAATCCACCTGCCAGCCATAGCGGCTGAAAGAGTGCGCACCGTGCCCCCAAGATTGCTCCATCTGCGCGAGTGATACATGGTGCCGCGGTGATGTCCAGCGAGGCAGTCCGCAAATGCGGTGTACGAGGGCGGTGAGATCCCGGATCAGAATTATTCCCAGTCGCGACGAACACCGCACCAGCCTCAAGGAAGTTCATCACGACGAACCGAGAGGAGAAGGCCCGGTAGACTATTGACATATCGGACGCGCACGAGTGGCGGAAAATGCACCGAAACCGCTCGCCACCGCCGAGGCGCAGAAGGCGTTGGCTGAGGGCCGACTTGCCCCTCGTAGAGCCCGCGCTTCCTTGGACCGACATTGCTCTCAAGGTCACATCCGACCGCCGCGCGGGGCGCCTTCCCGCTTGGGCAGGCGAGAGCAGGCTGCGTTTCGGACACTGTTGGACAACCGTTCTCGCCTTCATCGAATGTAAGCCCAAGCAACGCGTCCACACGGGAGTCGGAGCTAGTTTTCGGTATCGATTTTGGAGTAAGCCCCTCCCAGCTACGGTGCCAAAGTTTCTCTGGTAGGGCTTGAACTGCCGCCGCCCTCGGTCGAAACTTCACGAGGAGCAGTGGCTCGCGGCTCAACCCGGGCGACCCGGAAACGAGATTAGAGCCATCGCTGGCGATATTCCCGCCCCACAACTCAAAAGTGATGTTGCGGCGGCTACGTGGCTTGCAACACTCGCCATGTGTCGACAGTCCTCGTCATCTGGACGCGCCAGCGAGCCGCTGATACAGTTGGAAACGATGCCAGGCTAGTGGGTACCTCGTGGGGGGTGGAGCATGAATTCGAAGTCGTGCCGTCGGCAGTCGTGTAACCTCACGATCGAGGCTAGCGAGGCCAGGTTCTTGGCTCGTCTTAGGCGCCAGTCCGTGCGTGGTGGCAGCCATGGGCAGCAATGAGAGTTGACCATGGTCTGCACATCGACAAGTCGACAGGCACTGCTTTTTACAGAGGGGTTCCGGTTTGCTTGTTGGCGGCGTCCGAGCACTATGGGGCGGTTATCAACCGGGCCTTCGACTACCCGGCCTACCTGGATCAGATGGCTGTCGAAGGGCTCCACCTGACGCGGCTTTTTGTCTTGTTCCGGGAGCTGCAGACAAACCGGAACCCCTACTCGCCCTGCAAGCCGGAGAGCACAGACTACGTCGCTCCCTACCTGCGTACTGGCCCCGGGCTTGCCCTGGACGGGTTACCAAAGTACAACCTCGAGCAGTGGAACCCGGAGTTCTTCTCGCGCCTACACGGCTTCCTTACCATGGCGATGGACCGGCGGATCATTGTCGAGCTCACGCTGTTAAGCAATGTCTACTCCGAGACCGTTTGGGCGCTGTCACCTCTGCACGGCGACAACAACGTCAACTCGAGCGGCACAGTCCCCTGGTACGACTACCTATCGACACGCAACGGTGCGCTTTTTGAGCAGCAGCAGCGATTCGTGACCAAGATCCTGGAGGAGGTCGAGGCCTACGACAACCTGATAATAGAGATCTGTAATGAGCCGACTGGTAACTTCAGCATCGACGGTCAGGTTGTCGGTCCGGATACCTCGGCCGTTGACCATTGGCAGGCAGAAATCATCGAGTTGGTGCGTAAAGGCAGCGCTGACTCAGTCATATCAGCGTCGGCCTCACGAAGCTATGTCGCCCATAAACCTGACCGGCGCATAAGCCCCATCCAGCCTGCTGATGCCCTCAAGGTCGACATTTCCAACGTGCACCCGCTCGACGTAATGACTATTGACGACGAGACCTTTAACCTCGGTGTGTTCATGTCTGCCGACAGCCGGTTGGCCGAGTACAAGGCCTTCTGTGAGCGGGTCCGTTCTCTCGGCGGCGCAGTCAACCTCGACGAGGACAACAATGCCTCGCGTTTCATGGACGATCGGGGGTGGACGATCCACCGCCAACGCGCCTGGATCGCGCTGTTCTCGGGTTGCCATTACGACTTCATCGATTTCAGCATCCTCGCCGGCAGGGAGCGGTCGACTGAGGACGGGAGACGGTTGCTGCGGAGCCGATTTGGCACGCTCGCGCACTTCTGGGAGGAGAACCGGATCTGGTCGACGTCGATCGACGACCAAGCCCGAGCCCAAGCGCCAGAGCGGTGCACAGCCGTCGCCGTGCGTCACGACCGCCCGCCCGCATTTGCTCGTTACGTGTATGTCGCGGCCGAGGTGCCGAGCGACCTTGCCACCGCCTTTTCTCACCGGCCTATCGAGGGGACACTGCTGCTGAACCTACCTCCGGGCCAGTACCTCACCTATTGGTTCGCACCTGAGACCGGTCGCTATTTCGGATGGGAGGCGTTCCACAGCACTGGCCGGTTGTCACTGCAGTTGCCAGGCACTGCGAACGACGTCGTAGCGGTCATCAAGGGTCTGGCGTGACGAGGGCATTTTCATTTCTCGTTGCGCACGGTCGGTCAATGGGATCAGCTCCATGCAGACTCGCACACCAAGAGTGGTACGGCCTTCAAGAATTGGCTTCGAGAGCTTGCCGGCTTTCGCGACGATGACAACAAACTACGCGAGACGGTATCCCGGTTGGACTCGATACCTCAGGACTTCGAGCGACTCGTTTCAGAGGCCGAGCGTTTAGCTCGACAGTCTTGGTGGCAGATCGCGGCTAAGGATGCGCCACAGACGTAATCATCGAAGCCTATCAGTGGCAAAGTGCACTACCGAGTGCCGGTGCGAGCGCCGCTCCAAGCGTTTGTCCGCCGCCCCCAGGAAGATGCCGCCAGGCGACGCCGGCTACTCGTCGAAAAGCGAGCGCTTGACACCGTGTCCCGCAAGATGGTGCCGACGCTGGCGGCGCTGGCTTGCACCTGCGCGTGAAACGACAGCTACGTCGATGGGCCCTTGGTCATCTTGATGGCCTGGGCATATTTCTTGTGCACCGCCTGTGGGCTAACGCCAGCCCAGGCGGCGATCGGCGCCCAACTGTGCCCGGCCTCTCGTAGCCGGCGCACCTGGTAGCCCTCGCAGAACTCGGCAAGTTCCCTCAGTTCCCGCACGCCGGCCAAGGCCAGTTCGGGATCAGGGTCCAGGCCCAGGGAACCGTACGCCTGGTGCCGGGACATCTCCAATACCGCCTCGTCCATCAACCGAGGTTGACAGCACAAGTCCTCCGCGGGAAAGTCACCCTGGCCCAGTTTGTGGGGTCTGGCCAGCGATGGTCCTACCGTGGCCCGCTGCTATGGGTGCTTGGCCGCGACGGCCACATCCATCTAGAAAACTGTTCGCAGAGCGGCGTCTGGTGGCCGGCGCGCCCGCGGCGATCAACCACGTGAGAACGACAGCCTGAGTTGGACCCGCCGCGATGCCTTGAAGTGGCCCCATGCAGCCACACCGGGTGAGCATGAGCCGGAGTCCGCCACCTTGAACTGGTTGCCTATATTGGCCAGGGAAGCTATTGAGGTGCTGAGTGGGAGTCTCCGGGCAAGTTTTGCCGCGAGGTACCTGCCCGAGTGGACAGGACGGGCTTCGCCACCGTGGCTATCGCCTCCCCCGGCGACGACAAAAGCCCGAAGGCCTTCCACGCCATGAGTGGTAACCCAATCGGCGGGGTCGATAGCTTCTGGGAGGATCAGCGTAAACGCCTCCAGGCCTCCCGCCGTCGTTTCGGCCCACCCGAAGTGTCGCTGCACGCCCAGCGCCGTCGCCGTCGGCACAAAGAAGCGGTGGAGACGTGGACCAGGCCGCCAACTGGGAGCGGTGGTCGGCGGTAAGCGCCGTACCTGACGGGCTGACCGAAGTAATTTCACAACCTGTCTCCGCAGCGGCCGCCTCGATGGCAAGGGCGTCTATAGCCCCCTCGACGACTCCAGGTGGCGTGCGATATCGCGCATCCCGAAGGCACGCCACTCCCGTCAGTACCGGAGCCAAGCACATGAGGAATCAGCCAGAAACGTTGGTGAAGGCGCCGTCGAGGAGAACCGGGACACATGAGCTCACGCTTACCTGGCACGCGTAACCCAAGTCGTCGGACCAGCCCCTCGCCTCGAGCTCCTGGCCCGAGGCCGAGGACCGGACCAGGCGCTCCACGTCGGGCGCGAGACCGTCCCAAAGGGCCGCGGCCGCCTCAGCCTCGGGTGACCGGCGCCAGCCAACGCCGAAACAAGAGCGCCAGCGCCGAGGTGGTCCTCGAGTGCGGGCCGCAACGACCCGTCGGGCCATCGCTCACCACAAGCGATGACCGCCACGCTGCCCGGCTGGTGGTCCAACCACTTGGCGACCGCTTGTGCGTTGCGGAGGCAAGCGGCGACAACGCTTGTTGCCTCCAGCTCGTGGCCGAGCGCGGCACATTCGGAGCCGTTGGGCGAAGGGAGCACCACACGGTCGCCAGGATGCATGGCCGACAGCCGGACCGGTGAGAGCGAAGGCCCAGCCGGGTCAGAGCCATCGGCGACGACGGCGTCCATACTGGCCGCAAAGCGAACCGCCGTCTCGTCGTTCCATCGGTAGGGGTAGACGAAAGCACCTTGGGCGACGGCGGCATCGACGGCGGTGCTGAAGCGAAGGACATCGACGATGGCCACGTGGGCCGCCATGACCGCTCGCAGCCCGATTGGCACCAGCCGAACCGCACCCGCCACTTCGCCTGACGACCCCAGTCGGGCGGCAGCTCGACGGTCGAGCCGTCCCTCACCGCTCTTGGCCCTGCTGCCGCCGGTAGTACTCGCGCCGGATGAAGCTTGGGGCGTGCGGTAGCAACAGCCGCTGACGCTGGGGCGTCATGGCGAAGAAGCTGCCGACCACGGTGCCGGTGCATGCCCCCGTCGCGCACTCGCATGGCCATGAGTCGCCGTCGTCGAAGGCGTTGAGGCGGTAGTCGATGGTGACCTCCTCGCCGGCAGCGACCGGGCGCCAGGCGAAGACCTTGACGCCGTGGCGCATGGCGTTGGGGTCGCAGGCGTGGTTCAGGTAGCAGCCCGGAGGCGCCAGGACGCTATAGCGGTCAAAGCCGAGCTCGCACAGGTGGGCGCGTTCCCACTCCGACAGGTCGTCCAGGCCTGGCTCGGTGACCACCCGTGTGTGGTGACGCCGGAAGATGAACTCGCCCGGCGCGAACGTCCGGAGGGCGAAAACTCCGCTTCCCTTCGCACCTGCGTCTCGGACCTCAATGTCGGTGATCATCGCTGCGCCTCGGCATCCAACAGACATCGTGCCGCACTGCAGGCAGCCATGACGACAGCTCTAGGCGAGCGCATGAGGTCGGCCGGGCCGCGCCGACCGCGATGAAGCCCCGCCAGCCGGGTGCGCCAGAATTGGGAATATCGCTCGCTCTAGTAGCCAATCCCACCCGTTGCGCGCCGTTAAATATTCGGCGATCACGAGTTCCTGGCCTATACGAAGCAGTTTTAGACCCTTGTCCACATAATGCTCCAAGGCACAACGATAATCGGCTCGCTCGTTATGTCCCGGCTCACCGAGTCGATTCGCCGAGGCTAAGCGAGCCCGAGCCGTCGATCGGTATTCGGAATCCGGATCGGCTCCGTGGACCTTGCCGGCACGATAAGTGCCGATCTGGGCGTCGTTTCCAAGTATAAAAGTTGTTATTCTTTTCGGGTTTTCTGGTCGCTTGTTCTGTGCTAGCACCGACCCCAGAAGAGCACTGTCATTCGTCGCGATAACCGTCGTTATCTAGAGCGCGTTTTGGGGTGTCTCCTCTGTAACCGCCGGGGTGTTTTTGCCTCGGCGTAGACGCGTTTCCTATATGGGCGCGCTTGTCAAGACCCTTTTTGGCCTGGGAGCAAAGTCCTTGGCTTTGTGGGCCGGTTTGGGCCGGTTGGTGACGGCGGTAGGGGCGCCCAGCGTTTCCTAGGTCCGCGACGAGCGAAATGCCGTCGGTGACAACAATTCTGATTGGGTGACCCCCGGTAGGAGCCGCGGTCGCGTCGGTGTTATAAGGCCGCCCAGCGTGGTGGCTGGCGTGCATGCGTCTGACGGGAGCAGACCGCGGAGACCCTGATGTTGAAGACGGGCCGGCCCGGCCGTCGGTGCCGGCTGGGATGTTGAGGTCTAAGAGGGCATGGCGTACACCACTTCGGGGTCCATTTGCCTCAGAGTGTGGTAGCAGCGCCGGACCAGCTTGCGGGCCATGGCGATGGCGGCGATCTTGCCGTCGTGAGCTTGCTTGACCGCCTGGTAGTAATCCCGGTCCGGGCTCGTAGGGCGAGAAGCGGCCATGCCGGCCTCGAACAGTGCCCATCGCAAGGTCTCGGGGCCTTGGCGGGAGAGGTGGCCGGGGCCCCGGTGCCGGTCGGAAGCGTCGACGGTGACGTCCAGGCCGGCATGGCGCACTACTTGCATGGAGCGGGAGAACCGGCGACAGTCCCCGAGCTCGGCCCACACGACAACGGCGCTCAGCGGGCCGATCCCGTAGTGGGCAGCAGCCAAGGCTTTGCATGCCGGCTGGTGTCGAGCGAAGTGCTCGATCTCTGCTCGCAATGGCAGGCGCATGGCGTCGGTGGTATCGATGATGTGGTACCCGACCGCGACGCGCTGACGGCCAGCTGCGGTCAGGGCTACCGCGCCACCGGTCAACCAGTCCCTCGTTCGGCGGGAATCGACCTGGGCCTCGGGCAGGCTCACGCCATGCTGGAAAAGCTCGGCGTGGACACGTTGGATCCACATTCGCCGTTGATCGAGCAGGGTTTTGTAGAGCCGGATGCGTTCGCGCCACTCCAACACGCCCTCTGGTGGGATCCACGACTCGGGCAGGTCCCCGCTCTGGAGCAGCTCGCGTAGCAGCTTGGCGTCGCTGCGGTCGGTCTTGGCACGCTTCTTGCGGCCTCGAGCCGCCTGAGTATCGGCCGGCTCGGCCACGTGGGCGACGAAGCCCGCCGCGGTGACCTCCTCCACCACATAGCGCCACCCCGTGCAGCCCTCGACTACCACCTCCACTGGTCCGTCTTTGGCCCTGGGAGCCAACTCGTTGGTCAGCCACTGACGGAAGCGGGCACGATCGGGCTGGCGCACACGGCCACGCCACACCTCGCCCGATTCCACTTGCAACGCGTCGAAAGTGATCTGGCCGCGGTGCAAGTCCAACCCACATACCATGCTCATCAGGGACCTCCTTGTAACAATCGGGACAATTGGACAGCCCAATGGTTGCCGAGGAGGCCCCACCTGTCACCTCTTCGTTTGTCGGTGGCCTCGTCTTGTGGGCTTTTTGAGCCACACTCACCGCGACGCACTCGCCCATATATGGATTGTTATCTATAGCTTGTCACCGCCGAGCCGTTGTCAAGGCCGGCTGCAAGCCGCCTGGAGGGCTTGGCCTTGACGACGGCGGTGCCAGGACTGCCGCGGCGCCACAATGGAGTAGGACCCCCGCCCAGGGGGTCCTGATTGCCCCTGTCATGGTCACGGCGAGGACATGTATACGCCGAAGAAATCCCTGCTCCACCAGGGTTTCTTCCTCGGGCGCTTAAGATAACCGTCGTTCGGCTCGCTTTCCGAGATTGCGCTATCCCGGCGGCGACGAGCCCAGATGGGGCAATCTGTACTCATCTCGAGCGAGATGACGACGGCGACGAGAATGTTCTGTCACACGCCCGAGGAGGTGCCCTGAAGACAAGGGCCGCTCCCGATCCGCGATCTGTGCGGTCACCGCCGTCGACAGTCCCATATGTCGTTTCGGGACAGTCATCCCTTCGTCGCATCATGGGGCGGAGATGCCACTGTTCGGGAGAGGGCTTCGGAGCTAGGTAGTCCCGAACCGACCTACGAGTCTGAGTTATCTACGATCTGAGCGATTTCAACAAACTCGATCTCTGGCGCGACTCCGTACAGACCAGTCACTCGTTCTCTCAGTTCGCCGGTGAAAAAGCCTTCGGCCGCCTCCTGCGACTCCCACACGTAGAAGTTCCTCGCCCGCTGCAGCTTCTCGTCAAAGGTGAAGAACTTGAAGCGTAGGCCTGGCATTCCCTCGAACATGGCCCGGCCATGATCGGCCACGCCTACGATGCGTTCACGATCAAAGTTCCCGTCATACTCAAAGGTCACGTTGACACCGATCACCATCTGCTCCTTCCTCCAGGGGCTTAGACTCCGGAGCCGAATAAAGACGCCCCCTTCCCGGCATGGTCTAGCAGCTGAGTGGCTAGCGTCGCCCTGAAGAAGGCCCTCATGGCTAGGGGTGGACCTATCAGGGTAGCGGTTAACGGCCCCCGCGACCGGCATGGCCAAATCTGTGGGGGCGATTCGGAACGGTCCGTCTTGCACACAGCCAGACTCCGCGTGGCCTCCTCCCCGCCGCGACCGATTCGGCAGGGCGCGAAGCTCCTTCAGGCGTCGCACTTAGAGTTGTCTCGTGTGGTAGTCGGTTCATCGGCGAGAATGACTGAGTGTGAGCGATCGGCTAGCCGATGAAACAGAGCGCTGGAGCTCCCCGTTCACCCAGGTCGAAATGCACCGACTGTGGACGTACAGTGATGGTGCCCTCACGGCCAAGGGGTACCGGTTGCCGAGTGGCGCTGCCAGGGCCGGAAGTTGGGTGCTGGTCGACGAGGCGACTGGGAACGTCCAGGGCCTCGTCCCGCCCGGAGAGTTCTCACGTCGGTTCCGGCCGGTGGACCTGTTCGCCGATGTACCCGGTTTTCCCACCTACCTGGGGACGGTTACCGCGTCTGACGGAAGCGCGCTGGTGGACCTGGTACTTGATCGCAACCCCTTCATGTTGGCTAACGGGCCGCAGTGGGTGGCGAGGCCCCACGCGCTCATAGTGCCCCGCAGCCATCGCGACGGATGGTCGTCGGCCACGGCCGAGGAACTGGCGGCTTGTCGAACGGCAATGACCCTGGTCGCCGCGTGGTACCGCAGCACCGACGGCGGGCACGTGGTGTTCTGTGCCAATGACAGCGCACCCAACCTCGATTACCGGCGCGACATGGAAATGGCGGGCGAGGCCCTCGCCGACGGCGGCACCGACGTGGCAGTCACCAAGAATCCCCGCCCGGAGGTGCAGCACGCCCACTTGCACGCCTTCTATGCCGAACGCGGCGCGACCGAGAACCACGAGTCGTCGGCGCTTGAGGGGCATCCGGTTATTGGAGCGGGTTATCGAGCGTTCAGTGCCGCCCTCGGCAGCGACGCCGTGAAGGTGGAAGCTGACAGCACGAGGCTGGCCGGCGACCTTAGCGTTGCGGCGCAGCCCTGGGGTGGAAGTTACTGCTCATACCAGGTGGGCGTCGACGGCCCGTTGTGGGTTATGCCTGCATTGGGCCCATCCATGGACGAGTTCAACCGGCGCCTCGCACGGGCCGATGGCCTCGCGGCGGAACCCGACCCGAAGCTGGGCGGGGCCATCAACCTGGTGCGGCCCAGCCTGGCCGAGGCGGAGCGGCTCCATGCGGCACAACGGGCCACAGCTGAACAGCTGGCGAGTTTCGAGACCTTCGCCCCCCAGCACGGACTGAACCCACAATCGCTGGACGTGGGTCTCGCAGTCGACACGCCCCGCGCTCTGTAGAGCCTGGTCCGCTGGCAGGTCGCGATGCCGAGTGATGTTCGAAACCGCGAAGCGTCCCTGCTAACGAGACTCGCTGACGAGCAGACCGCTGTTACTGCCACCCTGCGAGACGGTGCCGATGTGCTGCGCTGGAGGTGTAGGGACCGTCGGGGCTTGGCGGGGACGCAAACAGAGAGCGCCTAACGAGCGCACACTGTTATCGACGCCGGGTCTGAACGGACGCCGGGTCCGGCGATCACGGATTCCTGGCCTGAACAAACGAGTTTCGGCGTGCACAGAATGCGCCCGAAGCTCAATGACAATCTGGTCGCACATTCGGTGCCGCCTATAAAGCAAGATCGGTGGACCTGACCCCCGCGCGAACCGCCGATATCGCGCTCCTAAACTGGAAAATGGCCGAGTCCATAAAGGGAGTTCTGTACCAAGCTTGATGCGTAGCACAAGGTGCGACTTTCCCGAATAAGCCCCCATAGCCACCACAACTGCCCACCTCGGGCGGACGCGCCGTTGAGGATGGGGCCGGGCCTCGGTCCTTGGCGGTCTCTTATCAGTTGGTGAGCTCGCCAAGTGCCCTATGCACTTCGGCTAGCCCGTCTTCTTCGTAGCGGGGGCCGAGGTCAGCGAGCATGTACTGGCCGGCCCAAGCCATAGCCGTGGCCGGTATTTCCGACAACCCGCCCACTTCTGTCCACCCCTCAACCAGAGCGGCGCGCGCAGGGTCGACCATCTGGGCGACAGCCGCCGGGTCCCACCTGAAGATGCTGGCCGTACGGGCCAGGTCGAGGTCGGGGTGGCCGGCGGAGGCGTTCGCCCAGTCGATGACGCCGCTAACCTCGTCGTGCTCGTCGACGAGGATGTTGAAAGGGTGCAAGTCGAGGTGGAGCAGTTGGCCCCCTGCGGGCGGCCCACCACACTGTTCGCTGGCACGAGGGTGCGTGCCGACGGCAGCACGTCGGGTGCAGCGACACGGGCCAGGGCGGCGTGCACCCGCCCACAAGCCGTGCCACGCCTCCTTGCCCTTTCGGGGCTCACTCCGTCGAGGCTTCCCGCCGCCTCGCCCGGCAAGCGTTCTAAGAGGACGGCTGAGCCAGTCTCGAGATGGGCAACGTCGACAACGCGAGGAGCTGGCACGGCGGAGCTCGCGGCCACGCAAGCCGCGACCTCGCGCTCAAGGCCTGCTGCCGCGATGACTCTCAGCACGTACCGCCCTGTCGCCCACGTTTGCCCCGCCGCTCCCGCCATCAGCTTCAGGGTTTCTTCCGCCAACCCGAACGCTCTGGCGGCATCCAGGACAACCGATGGTGGCCCGTCGGACAGCACACTCCAATGTACTGATCGAGGGAGTGATTGGTGCTGGTCAGTGTGGAGGTCGAGCGGGCGTCCTGCGTTGCCGCTTTGATCTGAGTGAACTGTTCTAGTTCGGAGGGGCCAACCACAGCCCAGCGGTTCGGGTCTTCCCCGCGGGACGGAAGCCCCCGAAGTGCACCATGACTTCGCCAGAATTGGTGAATCTGAGCAGGAGCTGAGGTCCCGGTTGCTCTGAACGCGGCACGAATATTCGGCGGTCCCGGATTCCTGGCCTAGACAAACCAGATTTAGACGCTTGTCCACATAATGTTCGAAGGTACAAGGATAATCGGGTCGCTCGTTATGTCCCGACTCACCGAGTGGATTCGCCGAGGCTAAGCGATCCGAGCCGTCGATATCTCAAGTCGCTTTGGACATGTCCTCGCCGAAGAAAAGCGTGGATATTGGCCTCGGCGAGGACGTGTTATCTAAAGACTGTCCCCACGTAGCCGTTGTCAAGGCCGGCCGCAGGCCGCCCGCAGGGCATGGCCTTGACGACGGCGCTGCCAGGACTGCCGCGGCGCCACAATGGACTAGGACACCCGCCAGGGGGTCCTGATTGCCCCAGTCAAGGCCACACCGAGGACATGTCCTCACCGTCCTTGCCGAACGTGACCAGGATTTCCTCCGGCCGACTCGAGATATCCGTCGTTCGGTACCTATCTCTCGTGTAACTAGGGCCTTTTTCGCCCACGCATAATAGGTCATCTCGTGTAATGCCCAGATTTCCGAGTCGGCGATCGTCAGCCCGCGAGGCCATCGAGGAACTCAGGCAAGACATGAGCAACGGCGCGTTTGGAAATGCGTCTCCTGAGTGGCGATAGGCGTCAACCCCCTAAGCACCAGTGCCAGTCGCGATGGCGGCGCCCCCAACCCGGCCTCACCATCTGGCAGCCCCGAAAGCCTCGATCACCCTGGGGGACCGGGCCGCCTTATTTCGAGGCACGCCGCAGCACGAGTTCGCACATGGACTCACAGGGGCCCGACTGGTAGCCATGACCGCGTTTCTCAAGGCCCGTAGCAAGAAATGGCAGGACGGAGCCGCGGTTCACTCCAAGCGATGCGCTCGGCAGTGAAGGTTGAGTGTTCGAGGACGGAGGCGATCTCCCAGAAGGGGTCGTACTCAGCGTCAGTGAGTTCGAGGTAGGCACGCAGGAAGGCGTCAGCCGCCTCGGCACCGCCCAGTTGGATCAGGTTGTCGCGACAGTGCGCGATGTCGCACCCCCAAGGTCCGGCGCAACTGTTCGCCCAGTCGACCACGAAAGGGCCGGAACTCGACCAGAGGACGTTACCCGGGTGGAAATCCCGGTGGAGGAAACTCGGCCGATAGGCGGGCATGCGGTTATGCCAGATGTCGATGGCGCGCTCCCACAGGGCGGGGTCGCCTGCGCCCACGGGCGCGGCATCCAGCGTGTCCTCGTACCAGGGGTAGTAAAGGTGGGCGAATGCCGATGCGTCGACCACGTGGATCGACGCGGCCACCGACGCGAGCGACCGCAGGTCGGGGACGGCCCGCGGTAGCCCCGGTACGAACGCGGTCAGGATGACGGCGATGCCGTCACCGACTTGGGAGCCATCGATATCAGCCGCTATAAGTTGCGGGACGGGCACGCCCTTCGCCTCTGCGAAGCCAAGTGCGTCGACCTCTCGTTGTGCCGCTTCGGGTTCACTGGCGAGAAACCCCGGCCAGACGTAGCGGCGCAAGACCATTGACCGTGCATCCGAGAGGTCAAGGCGATGAACAGCCGTCGAAGATGCACCGGCCAGACGCCGTACCCGCGATACCTCGGCGCCAACCTCTCGTCGGACCCAGGCGCGAACGTGAGGGGGCACGGTCGTGCGCTGCAGCTCTCGCGGTAGAGATGCGAGAGGACGGTAGTTCGGATGGCGCGGAGAGGGCACACCGTGGACTCTGTCAGAACCGACCGTCGCGGACAACGAGGTGCGATAACGCGCGACCGATGTCACGGTGCCGAATCGAACTTCTGGACGACCTCGTCGGATATGTCGGTTTCCTCACCCCCCTGGCCGCGCTGGGCAGCCTGGCCTTGCTGTTCACCTATGTCATGTCGGGCACGGCCAGCGTCTGTGCGTTCTACGCCTTGTTCTCCATCGTCATCCTGGCCACCTGGAGGACCTCGAGCTGGCTGGGGGTCGACGGGCTGGTGATGGGCCACCTCCAGCGCCGCCGCCCGCGCGGCTAGCGGCCACGCCGGCACAGGCGACAGGCCTGGCCGTGGCCCCCGCTTAGGCGGCGTAGGGCGCGTTACGCTCGGTCATGTTTTGGTCGAGCCAGCCACGACGAAAAAAGTGCAGATTGGCTCTGGGAGAAAGTGACAGGAAGTCCATGATGAGCGGACCGACAGAATTTACGATCGGGAGCGAAGTCTCCTGCAGCGACGGCCCCTGCGGGGAGCTGAGACGAGTAGTCATCGACCCCGTTGCTCGCGCCCTCACCCATCTGGTGGTCGAACCCAAGCACGGCCGGGCAAAAGGCCATCTGGTACCCATAAACCTCGTCGTCTCGACGACCAATGGGATCGCACTGGCCTGTACCACCGCTGAGTTCGAAAAGCTTGATGATGCAGAAGCGACCCAGTTCATCTCGGGCGGGAGTGGGCAATCGGGTTACGAGCAAGACCAAATGCTGTCGTGGCCCTATTACGGCCTCGGCGCCGGGGCCGGGTACGGGCTGGGAGCTCTCCCCCTGATTGGGGAAGCCGACCGACCCGTAGTGGTCACCTATGACCGAGTGCCCCTGGGTGAGGTGGAGGTGCGCCGGGGGGAGCACGTGTTCGCCACCGACGGCGAAATCGGGCGGGTGCGGGGGTTGGTCATCCACCCGGGCGACCACTGTGTCACCCATGTGCTCCTCGACGAAGGCCACCTCTGGGGCCAAAAGAGGGTTGCCATCCCGATCAGTGCCGTCAAAGATGTCGCGGCCGGCGTCCAGCTCAACCTCACCAAGGACGAAGTACGCGACCTGCCCCCAGTGGAGGTCGATGAACACGTTTGACCTAATGGGCCAACAACTAAGTAGGCGTGAGGGTGACAAAGGGCGGCCACCAGCCAGGGCCACAGAACCAAGTACTTCCGCATCGTCACCATGCCGATCCAGCCACAGGGCATTATCACCCGCGACAACGTGAGCGTCGACGTGTCGGCTGTTTCGTACTACCGGGTGGTCGACGCCACCAAGTCGGTCATAGCCATCGAGAACATCGAGGCGGCCATCAACCAGATCGCCCAGACGACGCTACGCAAGGTCGTCGGCCAGCACGCCCTTGACGAGATGCTGGCCGAGACCGACCGCATCAACATAGACATCAAGGAGATCCTCGACCTGCAGACGGCGGACTGGGGCGTGCTCGTAACGCTCGTGGAGCTAAAGGACATCCAGCTACCTAGACCCGGAGGCTCAAGCAACAGTTCGTGACTCCGGAGAGTACCGAGCAGAGCCTGAGGAACATCCAGCAAACCCTTGGACGAAACTTTGACCACCTAGCTGCTCTCTCCGCCGTTCCTCTTGGCTCTCAGCTGTCACGTCCTCGTCCGGGCCCACTCATAGAAGCGCCAGCAGCGAGCCGGGCGAGCAGGTTACTGAGATACTCGACTCGGACAAGGTATTTACGGGAGAGACAATTTTGTCTTGGTTCGCCAGTTTGGTCGGGTCATCAGCTGCCATATCCGTGACCCTAGCCAGCCGAGAGGACACCGAGAGCCGGTGGCTGACCGGGGTGCTCACGGCACATTGGGCCGACGGTTCACCGTTTCAACCCCAGGAGTGGGGCCTACAGAATTACAGCGCACAACCGACCTGACAAGACGCCCTACTCGGGAGGGGAAACACGATTGAGGTAGCCCACTTTGGGTGAGGCAGGTACAGATTATCCCCGGGAAGTCTCGATAATCTGGGTGTCAGTTATGGATCGGCCAATCTGCCGAAGGCAGGGGAAATAGCCGTCGATCTGCTCGGGTCACTATCCAAGAGGCCTCGATTTTTTCAGCACGCATACGGGATGTTCTGTCGCGCTGGCGTTCGGTCAGCGCCCCTGATCGCGTCGACCCTTAGCTGTTGGCACGGGCGCCGTCGATAGCGGTGCTGCGGGAGGCCCGCTTTACGGGCTTCACTCCTGGGTCGGTACGTGCCTGTCAGGATGGGATCCCAGGCGGGCCAGGATCTCGATCCCGTGTTCTGCAGCGATGGCGGCCAGGCGTTCAACGTCTGGCGGCCCACTGGGGGGTGGCGGCAGGGTCAGGGTCTGCGCCGGCTCAGCGCATGAGCGCATGAAGCTCTCAAACCCGGCGGGTTCTGTGACCAGCAAGAAACGGGCTCCGTCAGGTGAGGACACGGTGAACGTGTGCGGGGTGCCTTGGGGACCGAAGACGAAGGACCCTGCCGGGGCGCGGATCACCTGCCCGTCGACCCAGATGGTCAGTTCGCCTTCGAGCACGTAGAACCACTCGTTCTCGCGGTGGTGGACGTGAAGGGGCGAACCGGAGTGTTGGGGGCCGAAGTGGTGTATCACCGCCACTCGGCCGCCGGTGCCCTCGGCGTTGGCTTTGATGGTGGCGAGGAACTCCAGGAACCAGAGGGCTTCGCCTTCGTCGGGCTGCAAGGCGATGGGGGTCTGTGCGGGTACGTTGTCGTCACTCATGTTGGGCCTCTTTCGTTGTGACGGGCCTGGGGTGCCCGTTCGTGTGGCGTTGTCGTGGACGAGGTAGATGAAATGGCGTCAAATTGCGGCCGCCGGTGCGCCTGCTTCGGCGGTCGCTTTGAGCCGCTCGAGGGTGTGGCGCATGGCGTCGTGCAGCTCGCGGTGGCGGTTGGTCGGTACGTCAACGACCCGGGTCCAGGCGGGGATCCACCTCACTTCGTAGGACTCGGTGACGCGCGTGCCGCCGTCGACGGGCTCGAAACGGTAGCGCCACACGGTGGACTCGCGCCCGCCCTCCTCGGTGACGAAGGCGAACTCCCGGCCGGGGCAGGCGGTGAGCACACGGCCGTGACGCGACCAGTGGAACAGGTGGAACGGCCCGCCCCGGTTGTGGCCGACGAACCTGGCTCCTTCACCGGGGACGGCGGTTTTGTCCTCCCAATCGACGCGTTCGCACTCGGGGCTCCACTCGCCCATGCGGGGCAGGTCGGCGACCAGGTCGCAGAGATGACCTGGGCTGGTGTTGACGACGATCTGGCAGCTGTCGTGCGTCAGCCACCACCTTCGGTTCTTCACGGGCATCGGCTTTTCTTCCTCTCAAGCGGTTGTAGACCGACGCAAGGCTATAGGTATTAGCTTAAGCTGTCAAGGCAATCAGAGGCTATGCTAAGGAGCCATGAGGGCCGGCGAGGCACGCGCACCGGTAGAAACGGGGGGACGCCCCCCGGGGCCCCGACCGGCGGGCCCGACGGCGCCAGGAGACCATCGAGGAGATCCTCGACATCGCCGAAGACGTGATGAGCGAGGAAGGCGTCAACGGCCTCAGCCTGACCGAAGTGGCGCACCGCCTCGGTGTCCAGCCCCCCTCCCTCTACAAGTACTTCCCCTCGCTCATGGCCGTCTACGACGCCCTGTTCCTGCGTGGGCAGCTCCGGCACCTCGCTGTCATGCGTCAGGCGATGGCGGGCGCCGAGCCAGGACTGGACGCGCTCACCTCGGCTCTTGAGGCGAGCGGGCGGTGGGCGCTCGCCAACCAAGCGGTGGCCCAGCTCCTGTTCTGGCGGCCCGTCCCGAGCTTCGCGCCCTCCGCCGGAGCGTTCGCCCCCAGCGTGGAGATGGTCGCTCTCGAGCGCGCCGCCATGGCCGACGCGGTCGCCGCCGGAGAGCTCGGCCCCGACGCCGACTCCGATGAGGCCGTCTATCTTGTCTCCACCCTCATCGTCGGCGTGCTCAGCCAGGCGATGTCGAACGAACCCGACCTCGAGTGGGGCCAAGGTCGCTTCACCCCCACCTTCCCCAAACTCATGAAGTTGCTCGTCGCCGCGTACCCCCCGCTCCCGTCGGGTGGGCCGAAGTCGCACCGCGGCGTTCGCTGACACGCCAGGCGGCGACCTTGACCCACGATCCTTCGTATGGTTGGCGGCGCCGGCCAGACCAGGTCGGTCACGGCGCCTGGGGGCGTCCCTTGACCCCAGCGTTGAGAAGGCGGACCACCTCGGCGATGCGTTCGGCTCGAACGTCGGGCCGACGCTTCGTCGCATCGATCCAGAGCAAGTAGCCCTTTCGGTAGAACTGAGCGAGCGAGCCGAAGAACGCTCTGGCCCCGGGGCTCGCCTTGAGAATGGTCAATCCGTAGCAGACGGTGGCCGGCCTGCGCTCTTGGACACGCCGCTGTTGATCGGCGATCACGGTAGGCGTGTCCAAGAGAAGGGGGCTTTCAGTCTCCGGCACAGATTGTCAGACGGTGCCTGGATAATATGAGCGTTCGTTCTGCAGCGCCGCTCGGTCAGATATTTATGGCTTTGCAACGCCAATATCCGGCGATAACTGGAGCGCCGATGCAAGAAGCTGAGCACAGCAACGGGTTTTGCGTCGCTTACATGTCACCAACGTGGAACTCCAATGTCAGTCAGCCGGCAAAAAGGGCGCAAAAGAGAGAGAAGATAACCGTAGTTACGTCGGTGACACCGCTCTAGTCAACATGTCACCGACGCAGCTTCAGCCTCGTGCGGTAGATTGGTCACAGCCGAAAGCGCGCTCCAGTTAACCGGCGCTCTGTGTGGGTAGCCCAGCTCGACGCCGAAAAGTCCCACGCCATAACGACAGATCTGTATGAGCGGAGCCAGTCGGGACACTGTGGTTTGCGGGGCTCGTTCGTTAGCCGACGTACGGGAAGCTGGCTACACGGGGAACGTAGCCGTCTCGAAGTGCACGGCTCGGTCATCGTAGTGGGACAGCAGTTCCAACGCCTCAGGCTCCAAGACAGGGGTCTCGTAGTTCTCGCCAGCGAAGGCCCGCACGTCGCTGATCGATTCGAAGCGCGACAAGGTGACGAAGGCGGTCTCTGCCTCCTCCCCGTGGCGAAGCACGTCTGCCCCCAAGAACCCGGGGATAGCCCTCATGGAAGGGAACAGCCCCTCCAAGAGGAAGCGTTGGTAGCTGTCTGCGTTGGCCGACCTGGTCCAGCCCCGCCACATGCGTGTGATCACTTCAGCTCCTTTTCACGACGACATAGCAGCCTAAATTTAGGTGACAGGACCATCGGTGTGCGGGGAATTGAGGCCATCGGCCGTGTCGTTCGACGTGGGACGAGCACACCGGTGAGTTAGAATATTATGGAGCTTGGTTCTGGCCTGTAGCACAAGCTAAATTGGCGTGGGCCGAAGTGGCAATAACCGTCGTTCAGATCGGCTGGCCGCCTCCCTCACGTTCCTCTCGGGGAGCAGTCGCGGCTTCGACTTTGGGCAACGCTGCCGAGCTAATGGCCGTCATTATGGCGCGCCCGTATAAGTGCCGTTATCTCCAGTGCCGTCGAGAATAGGTTGCCTGAGCTGGCCCGCTGTGTTGTGAACATGTTTCCGTGGAAGGCGCCGGCGCCACGCCTGGAGCGAAAAGGCGGCAAAGAGGAAGGAGATTTGCCCGACCCATGTCAATGACACCACTAGAGATAACGCGTCATCGACGAAGCCAAAACTCCTCTTCGATTACATCGAAGACGCCCGAATCCGGGCTAGAGATACGTGCCGTTACCGGGCGCTGTCGCTGACCTACTGTCCAGACGGTTACGAGAGGAGGAACGGCTATGGACGGTGGCCAGCAAGGCCGGTCGTGAACGAGAAGCACCTGGCGCTGTGCTCGAGCGCCGAGCGGGCCGAGGCGGTCGAGCGTTGGGTCATCCCCCGCGTCGTGAGCGACGTCGATCTCGGTGACGACGTCTTGGAGTTGGTCCCGGCCCGGGCTTACGACCGACGTCCTTAGGCGCCTCGTCGCCCGCCTGACGGCCGTCGAGGTCGACCAAGCGTTGGCCGATACGTTGTCCGCCCGTCTGGCGGGCTCGAACGTCGAGGTCGTACACGCCGATGCCACCGACTTGCCCTTCCCGAGTAAGAGGTTCAGCGCCGCGCTTTGCTTCACAATGCTCCACCACGTCCCCTCGGTCGAGCTACAGGACCGGCTGTTCGCCGAGGTGGCCCGGGTCCTCAGACCGGGAGGGCTGTTCGCGGGTACCGATAGCCGCGACGGCGAGGACTTCCGCCAGCTGCACACCGACGACGTCTGCGTGCCGATCGACCCAGCCGGCTTCGACGACCGCCTCCTCCAAGCCGGCTTCGCCCAGGTGCAGGTCGAAACCGACGAGTACGGCGTGCACTTTCGTGCCACCGCCCCCGGGCGTGCGTGAGACCGGCCCTACCGCCTACGAGACGACCCCGAAATCGACCCGATTGGGCGCGGCGGCGCGACCGGCTCGAGCTCGCAGGCTTCCCCGAACTCTCGTCGCCATAACGGGACCGGTGATAGTTGTGCCCTAGAGGTTCTGGCCCGCCGAACGAAGCGGCCGCTGCTGGGTCCTCCGGACGCCCGGTTGAAGCGGGCGTCGGCAACGGCCAGCCGAACACGCGATATCCGGCGTCCCTGAGCGTTATTTGCGCACGAGTGCGACCAGCTTGGGCACACGTTCCATTAGTGCCGCGCTCGAGCTCGACGAAGCGGTGAGCTGCAGCGTTTCATCGACAGCCGCCGCGTGGCCGTCGCGCCCGCCATATCGCGGAGCAGGATCCGGTGGCCAGCAGCGGCGATCACCTGCGGGCACTCCTGGGCCGCGAGGAGGCCCAGCGACGCGCCTTCGTGGCCAAAGAAGCCGGTACGCACTTGAACCCCGCCCTCCCTCTTGGGATCGACTCCAATATGCCCAGCCGACCTCGTAAAGGGGTTCGAGCGCGGCGACCCGCCACCGTCCGATCTCTCAGCCGAGGAGGCAAACGCGTACGAGCAGCTGACCAACTTTTGCGCCAAGCACGTGGCGCGCGAGCCGGCTTCAGTGCAACCTGCACCCTACGCACAGTCGAGCCACCGCAATTCAGTCAAGACCTAGCGAGTGTGGCCCGCTCAGGGGCCTTCTCCGAGAGCTAATGAACTCCCTCCGATGAGCCAAGGCTCGAAGGTTGGCAACCTCGCTTGGCATTCCGGGCCAGCACTTCGACCCTGGCGTCGCCCGCTTCGTGCGGGCTAGTGTGGGCGGCGTCCCGGAAGCGCTGCCGTGCCGGGCCCGGTTGCGCACTACGCTCGCTCGTCTCGTCCGGTCTACGACTTCCCCGGTTCCGAACAGAGGAGAAAGCAACATGACCGCTGTCCAACAACCTACCGACAGTTCCGTCCGTCCGTTCCATGTGGATGTCCCGGAAGAGGCGCTCACCGGGTTGCACCGCCACCTCGCCACGACCCGCTGGCCGTCCAGGGAGCTGGTCGCAGACCGGTCGCAGGGCGTGCAGTTGGCGACGAACCAGGAGCTCGTCCGCTACTGGGAGACCGATTACGACTGGCGCCGGTGTGAGGCGAGATTGAACGCGCTGCCGCAGTTCAAGACCGAGATCGACGGGGTGGACGTCCACTTCATCCACGTGAAGTCACCGCACGCGGACGCGCTGCCGCTCATCATGACCCACGGCTGGCCCGGTTCGGTCATCGAGATGCTCGAGGCCGTCGGCCCGCTCACTGACCCGGCCGCCCACGGCGGGCGCCCCGAGGACGCGTTCGACCTGGTGCTGCCGTCCATCCCCGGGTACGGCTTCTCCGCCGAGCCGACCGAGATCGGCTGGCACTCCGGCCGCGTCGCGCAGGCGTGGGCCGAGCTCATGCACCGCCTCGGCTACACCCGCTACGTCGCCCAGGGCGGCGACCAAGGCGCCGCCGTCACCGACGCCATGGGCCGGCAGGCGCCCGAGGGGCTGGTCGGCATCCACATGAACCTCCTTGTGCCGGCGCTGGGCGGTACCTTCCCGGCGGGATCAGAACAGGAACGCGCCGCGGCGGAGGCGGTCGCCACATTCAGGGCGAGCGGGTTCGGCTACTTCCTGGAGCAGGCCACGCGGCCGCAGACGATCGGCTACGCCCTGCTGGACTCGCCCGTCGCCCTGGCGGCCTGGATGCTCGACCACGACACGGACAGCTACTACAAGATCTCCCGCGCCTTCCTCGACAAGCAGCCGGCGGGCAACCTCACCAGGGACCACATCCTCGACAACATCACGCTGTACTGGCTGACGGGCACCGGGGCTTCGGCGGCCCGGTCGTACTGGGAAGGCGGGCGAGCCACAGCCCTTACGGCCGGCCAGGCCCCTCCGGAGGTCAAGCTCCCCGTCGGTTTCACAACGTTCCCGGGCGAGATCTTCCGGGCCCCCCGCAGCTGGGTCGAGAAGGCGTACCCCAACCTGACCTACTTCAACGAGGTCGACAAGGGCGGCCACTTCGCCGCCTGGGAAGAGCCCGAACTGTTCGCGACCGAGATCCGGGCCGCGTTCAGACCGCTGCGCGCACCCCAAGCCCCCGCTCACTAGAGGGCGCCCTGCGTAAAGGGTGCGCCCTCTGTTTTGGAACGGCAGTCCTGGAGGATATTGCCTGTCCCACATGGACAGACTGCCAGGCGGTTGGTGCATGCCCGGTTACAATCGCCCATTAATACACGAACCGGAAGCATCGGCCCCGCTCAGCCGAACCAGGCGCCTGCGTAGTCTGGCATGATCGAACACTAGTTCGCCGGGGCTCCTCGTCGCCAAGGGCTCAGCAGCGAACTGGCTGGCAAGCAGGGCCTAGTACGTCGGTCCATGACTCTTTTACCGCTTCACGGTTTCACCACCCGACGACCAGGAACTCGTTGTCCGTAACAAGGAGACGGGCGAGACCAGTCGCGGCGTCATGGTTGGGCTCTAGCCGGAGAAGGTAGGACGACCCTTCTTGCCCCGGGAGCGCGGTGTAGATTCTGCTCGTTAGACAGCGAAGGCGAGAACGATAGGCATGGTGACAGACAACTGGCCGGTCGACTTTCGCTACATCTCGAAGCGGCTAGTTAGAGAAATTGTTCAGCAGAGCGAGGCGAGTAAGCCCAAAGTCGCTTACGGCGTAAGCGTAGGCGTGAAGGCGTTCTCGTTCCAACGGCGTAAGCGGCAACCCGACTACAAGAACCTATTCGACCTAGCAAAGCGCGCCGCGGAGGACGTCAAAGACAACACTGGAACCCTGGTGGACCCTGGCGAGTACGTGAGGACCGAAGTCGATATAACTATGGGGACGCTTACGGTTCTGCAGGGCTGGGAAGAGAGCCACGTGACGATCGCAATGATGATCGCCGACCGAGCCAACATTGACGGAACTCTTCTCGCTCTTGTTGGCTCCGTGAGCAATTACCGGCACCGCAAACAAGTCAAAAACGCCGGAGGAGAAATACCCAGCGACGTCGCTGGCTTCTACTCGATCCTTGAGCAGGTTCAAGAACCTACCGATCCTCGGCTCCATCCGGAGTACGTCGAAGACGACCGAGAATTATCTACGGAGAGTCGAGTGGACGTCCTCTTGCGACTGATGGACAGATTCAGAGTTATTAGCGACGCAAGGATGGACATACTAGCCCGGGTGTTCTTCACACTCACTGACTACTCTCATTGGGGAGACGCTTACGATCGTGTCATCCTCGGAGCGCCAGTTTGGGTTGCGACTCCTCCACCCCGGCCAATCTAAAGCCAGGAGTCGCACTGCACGGCATCTATCGATACGACCGGCTGCGCCGTCACGGCTGCAACCCGAGCCAATACCCGCCATTGCAGTTCATCGCCCGGCCGTTCTCCTCGCTTGTGTACACGAAGCGGAAGCATCGGCCTCATCGGCTTGACTAGGCGCCCGCGTACTTCTTCAAGAAACTACCCGATCGCACATAGGTTCCATCCTACTCCACGGTTTTGCTCCAAAAATTGACGGCCTCGCTATGCTCACAGCATGTCTCGTCATACGTGGGCGTCAAGCCTCTTCACGGCGTCAGTTTGCTCTGTTCCTTGTCCTGTTGCTCACGAGCCTTGACGACCTCCTCCGTATCCAACAGGAGATCCAAGAGTTTCCAAGCTGGCACCACCGTGGCGATTCCTGTATTTACCTTGAATCGCCACCCCTCCGAGACTGGGTGGCCGCTTTCATCCAGAACGGGCTGCGTGAGCGGCATATGCCCCCAGTCGATCCCGAGTAGCCACTTCTCACCCATGAGATCGCGTCGAGGCCCCTTCACCATATCCTCGCGCCTCGGAGGGATCACAAGACTCATGACCCCTGGAGTTATCCAGTAAACGAATACCGGCGAACCGCTGAACCCACTCAGTGAGCGCATATCAACCAGAAAACTCTCCTGATTGAATGCTCGAAAGTCTTGGAAGATCGGCTCTGGGAACATCGAGAGGTTGCCGAATCGGACAACGGGTTGAGCCCGTTGCTCACCATTAGGAGCGATAAACCGACCGATCATCACGCACTCATCCCCAAAGGCGATGTCTGCCACAACCATTTCGCGGCACGTAAGGATCAGATCACTGTCGACAAACGATTGGTCGCGTTCAGGAAATAAACCGAGCAGTCGGATGGCGAGATCGTCGCCGGAGGGGTGGGCGATCCAGTCCTCACACGCGCAAAATACTGGCTCTTCATCGCGATACCGGATCACCGGGGTATCCATTACCACGTGCTCATTGGTCACCGCGTACAAATGCACCATAGCGGGATGCACGGTCGACCGCATCCCCAGAAGAAAACCCGACCCTCCCCATCCATAACCCGTCCGAGCCTCCTCAACGCTTCTGTACAGGAAGATGGAGCAAGAGATCAGATTCTTGTCGATGCGCGGCACCGGAACGCCTCCACGTCCAAGAGAGGGCCACCATCCACAGCGACCCATCCTTCCTGGTGCCCAGAGTATCTCGCCCTCAGCCTGCCTGCCTGAGAGCGGCTCGAAGCGATCGACGAAGTTAGCTCCGCAGACGCGACATAATGGCGCGACGGGGGCAACGGAGGGGAAGTCCTCAAACGGAAGACACCTGGTCAAGCAGGATGTGGCGGCGATCGCAGTCACTCTACCTCGGAGGGTAGAGGACGAACTCGGGATTGTCGTGCAAGTGATCGATGAAGTAGTCTAGCGAGGCGACGTTCCCACCGGCGAGACCTGAAAGCTTCCACACCTGTTTGGCGGTCCTGTCTGCAAGATAGGCCTCGCCCTCGACGCCCCAGGCCAATCCGGCTGCGCCCTGGATCGGCCCCTTCTTCGAAGGGTCAAGGTCGCGGGGCCATGTCACGCTACGAAAGACGAAATCCGTCGGCCGTTGGGGGTCCAGTTTGGCCCAGAATATGGTGTTCCCGCTCGGCGCATAGAGCACTCCGTCACGAAAAGTTAGGTGGACCGGCGTGAAGACCGGCACATTCCCGGCGGGGGCAATGACGCAGCTTTTGGCTAAGTAGCGTCCGTTCGGGTCGTACACTTTCACGACCTGTGCGGGCTCGTCAGCCACATACAAAAAGTGGTTCGCCCACACTACGCCGCGCACTGAGTGCGTCACTTTGCCGTCCTGAATCTCGACTGCTAGTCCGGCATCCAACGGCACCTCGGTGGTGGTGATACCGACGCCAGGCAGATTGCCGCAGGAGCAGGCTATGAACGTTCCCTGCAGAAATGTGCCCGGGGGCAGGGCGGGGGCGAGTTTCGTGGGTGATGCGGTCTTGTGATCGGCCGACACGGACAAGCGCGCCACTACGTCAGAATCCTGATTTGACACGTAGCAGCACCCGTCCGAATCGAAGGCGAAGTCAAACGGATGGAGAAGTGAATTCGCGAGGGGGTAGTCGGGCACCATCGCGGAAGGCGACGGATAGCCGACCACCTCATGAATGAACCGATAGCGCGGAATCGACGCCTTTCGACCCGCAGACGCATAACAGAGGAGCGCACTCTCGGACTTTCCGGCCGCTGCGACCCACAATAGCTCGCCGGTGACCTGAGAGATCCCCCGCAACTCCGAGACCCCGGCCGGAGTGCCTTGTAGAACGTTGGAACATATGAGCTTCCGGCCATCGTCGTATGCGGGAATGTTGCTGCCTCCATGAAGGGTTACCAAGAGCACGGCACTCCTTTCCATAACGGTATCATCTGCGGCGAAGTCACAAAGTGTAACTTATTTGTGGAGAGGCCACTGTCAAGGCCCTCGTGGAAAATTGCGGCGCGGCCGGTTGTCCCCCCGGCACTTGGGCGCGGGGTCCGGCAGAGCGTGAGCGGTTGCCGATGCCGAGCCTCGCTTCGCTCGTACGAGCCAAGCGAAGCCCGTGCTGGGCGCAGCTGTTTCTGCCACGGCGACATGAGGCGGGTGCTCGCCTGTTTGCCAACCGCCGAGGGGAGCGGTCCCGCACGCCACGTCCACCATCGACATCGGAGGACCTATCGCCTACGATGCAATGTTCGCGCAAGATCCTCTAGACCCTCAGATTCTTGTGGGACACCCTGACGACATACGGAGCGCACTCCCCAAGGAGCGCACTCCCCATTAGCCGCCTTGCCAGAACGGACCCCATGTGCCTCCTGCTGGACCCTGTCCTCGGAGGGCAGCCTCCGTCCTCGAGTTATGGCGCCGAAGTCAGAGGCTCCGGGATACCACCTCGTCGTTTGCCTTCTTCGCATCGACGCCGGGGTCGTGGAGGAGTGGATTAGGAGGTCCTTTCTGGTCATCGGACCTCAACTCTCACCTTTTGGCTGGGCCGCCAGACCTGCGAAGAAGTCTCGTGTCTCAGTTCGTCGCTCCTCGGCGTCGAGAGGTTCCCACAGATCTCTGAAGTAATTGCGGAATTCATTTACGACCCAGTCTTCAGTACTCTTCAGGCACGCTTCGGCCTCACCGGTTGCGCGGTGGAGCTCTAAGAGGACTGTCCCACTACCGGGAGAGGTATTACTGGCGACCTCCAAG
The DNA here is from genome assembly GCA_963807395.1 of uncultured Acidimicrobiaceae bacterium. GTDB lineage: Bacteria > Actinomycetota > Acidimicrobiia > Acidimicrobiales > Palsa-688 > Fen-671. Next base: position 2,089,086 of record CAWEBW010000007.1, on the reverse strand, counting down.
AATGGCACCAGGTCTTCGTCTGCCCAGTGGTCCTCGGCGAGCCCGACCTGCAGGCCGCCCGCTGGGCCGAGTTCAAGGCGGCCCGCGACGTTGGCAAGGCATAATCTTGCGTCTTCCCCCTCGATCGACCCGAGCCCGCTCGTGCTCGGGATACCTACTGCGACAAAGCGTTCAACCCACGATCGCACATGCATATGCCTTCTCTGTTGCTTTTCTACAGCGGCGTGTCTTTTTCGCCGCCAATGGAACACCTCGCGAACGTCTTCGGGCCAGTACCGGGGACTTCCGCGTTGCCGTTTTGACAAAGCGGGGTATTTGGCCTCCAGGTACCTATCTATCCGCCGTCGAAGAACTTCCACTGGCTCCAGCGCGGCAGAGTGCTCGGGCGTGACGAGGTCGAGGTGCGTGGCATTATGCTCTGCCTCACACAGCACTTGGCTCCACTCGTAGAACAACTGTCCAACGGGCCTCTTGTACGTAGTGAACACCTGGGTGCCCCGTGTTGCCATCGTCTGCAGGGCCTGCCGCAGGGTGTCAACGCATTGCTGGGTGCCTCCGTTGGCGCGGTCGTAGAACCAGATCCACTGGTCGACAGAGGGGTCATTGCCGACCGCGACGAGCGCCCGACAACCGCGGATGACCAGGCAGTCAGAACGGACAGAGTCCACCTGGATCGGGACATAACGCTCGGCACCCGCCCTGTAGCACGCTAGAATCTCTGCGACGTCGGGGTGGGAACTGTGTGGGAAGAGGTCGACTACGCGCCAGCCGTACATGAGGGCAGAACGTAGCGGGTCGAGGAGGTCCCCGAGCCTTCGTGTTCGGCGGGCGATGTAAAGCACAGAATTGCCATTACGCTGCCTGCCGCACGCGCCCACCAAGATGCCTGGCAGGGAAGACGCGTCTACTGGGCGGACCCCTGCCGGAAGATTGACTGGGCCCGGCAGAGTCAGTTTGGTGCGGGTCTTGCCGAAAAGGTCTGGGCGTTTTCGGCCTTTCGAATAATAGGCGAGCTGGTCATGTCGTGGGAGCTGCTCGAGCAGTGCCACGTGGACGTTGAGCTCACCGGCTATTGCCGGGAGCAGTTCCTTGCCCGGTCACTCCTCAAGGTTGGGGCTGAACCAATTCCTGACCGTCACATTCGCTTTTCCGGTGCACTTGACAAGCGGCTCGTATAACTGGTTGCGGTCCGGACATGCGTTCAGCAAGAACTCTGCCAGGCTGCCTTTCCGCGGAGGCTTCGGCACAGGTCCCGGATGACGCTTCCACCGCTCCTCTGGGAGGTGCACCCCTTCAGCTTAGATCTGCTGGCGGTTGGTAGCTACGAGTTATTTCGCCCGCCCTCAGGCAAGCAATTGTTCGAATGGCGGGGATGCTAAGCAGCACCAGATTAGCGAAACAAGATAGGGAAGACGCCCTTAAAGGCCCGACCCTGCCCAAACCAGGCCAGGGATTGGCCGCCTGACCCAAATAGCCACAAATAACGCCCCGGTCTAAAGGAGAATCTCGTGACTCACGCCATAATACAGCGCGGCCCAAGATCCGGACCACCGGTACTTGGCCGCCGCATCATCATCACGGCCGAGGCGGTTCTTGTGCTGGCAATGGCCATCCTCGTGGTCGCCGTGCCCAGCTCGTCGGGGATGTCGCAGCTGGTCGGCATCACCTTCGCCGGCACAGACAACGTGCCAGCGGCCCTGCCAGTTCCCCAAAGGCCCCAACCGGCCCGGGACAGTCTCCGGGCTTGCGGTCAGGTTGAACCAGGCAGCCATGGTGGGGATTCCGCTCAGCACGCCTGGCGCCGGCACACTCGCTGTCGCTGACGGCCTTGACGAGTTCGAGCGGAGGCGGTCGCGGGGCCGGCGCTCGAGCTGCGGGTGGCAGAGGATCCTCGGTCCTCCCTAATTCTCGAGCCCGCCCTCGTGGAGGTGAGCCCGAGCACTCGTAGGGGGTGAGTTGTCATGGTGACGAGATACTCCATGGTCGGTTCCCTTCATTCGTTGGGCACTGAAGTTCGCGTGGTCGATTGGCTAGGGGTTGGGTGGCCCCAGGTAGGGGAACACGGGCAGGAGGTCGTCGTGCGGTTCGAGCCCGGACGGCCGGATCTTGCCGTTGCTCAGCCAGGCAAAGCGCATGCTGTAAACATCGTCGGTGAGGACGCGACCGTTGGGGTAGGTTGCGGACTTCGTACGGTCGTAGTGGAGGATGTCTGGCAGCACCTGCAGGGCAGCGGCCTTGGCCTGCTCGGGCGAGTAGCCTCCGCTGGTTTCCAAATCTTGGACCACGGGCCTAGGTAGTTGGTCACGTCGTCGGCTGGTTGCCGGGAGTTGTAAAGGTTCTTCTCGCCATCGGGATTGATGAACGGGTTGATGGTAGGGTTCCCGCCGCGGTCCATCTGCTCCAGCACACCATTGCGGCGCAGGCTGATCGCGGCCCAGACGCCGATCTCAGGACCGGATCCGAACATGTCGTTGGGGACCTCCAGGGCGATGGAGTCCACGTTGTTGGCGGCGAAGTCGTCGTGCCCGGTCCACTGGAAGCCGTGTAGGGCGCCCTCGACGTCGGCGAAGAACGGGTCGCTGCGCAGCCCGGCGGTCAGGCGGATGTCACCGCAGTGGACGTCCCGCACGGCACCATCGAAGCTGACCGGAACACCGTCAGCGAGTTCCTCCCCGACCGGCCCGGGCTCGCGGGCCGAGGGGCCGGTCGCGTACCAGGCCGTCCCGGTCTGTGTGCCGTTCTTGAACTCTGAGAAGGTGAAGGTGAAGGCGACGTCCGCGTATGTGTCGCCGTCGGTGTCGATGTTGATCCGGTAGACGGCATCTGGGTGGAACTCCGGTCCGGTCGTGGGCGCGGGTATCGGGGGCGGGGCGCTCGTCGGATTCGAGTCGATGATCAGAACCGTTTTGTCCGGGTTGTCGAGCGGGGAGAAGACAAAGAGGTCGGTGAGATCCAAGCGACGGTCGTCGCCCGGGAACTTGAGTTTGTCGGCGCTGAAATGATTAGACACTGTTCCTCCTTTGATGGGTCGTATATATGGATTAGTGGTGAATATCTCTCTGGGGCGGCACGAATCAGTCGCGTAAAAAGTCCGGGAGCACGGCGCTGACCTGTTCCGCATGCGTCCAGGCGATCGCGTGGGGGCCGCGTTCGATCTTGGCTGACGCTGTTGACTAGCAAGCCAAATGGTCGTCAAGTATGACCAGCTACTCGACGCGCAGGGTCCCCATCGCCGGCGGGTTCACGCCTGTTCTGGCGCCGGGCGGGTGTCCGAGGCGGCGTTGCGCCGGCGCTCGGCCGAGGGGCCGTGGTCGGCCATGGACAGGTTGGCTGCCGTGTTGACGAGCGCCACGTGCGAAAAGGCCTGGGGGAAGTTGCCGAGCATGCGTCCCGTCGCGGGGTCGTATTCCTCCGAGAGGAGGCCCACGTCGTTCTGGAGCGCGCAGAGCCGGTCGAAGATGGCGCGCCCCTCGTCGCGCCGTCCCATGAGCACCAGGTTGTCGGCCAGCCAGAACGTGGTCATCAGGAACGCTCCTTCCGTGCCAGGAAGGCCGTCGACATGGCCGGCTTCGGTCTGGTAGCGCCGCACGAAGCCGTCCTGGACCAGCTCCTTTTGGATGGCGGCCACTGTGCCCCCGATGCGGGGGTCGTCGGGAGGCAGGAACCCGACGATGGCGAGCATCAATAGACTGGCGTCGAGGACCTTGGAGCCGTAGTACTGGATGAAGGAGTTGAGCTCAACGTCGAAGCCCTTCTCGCAGACGTCGGCGTGGATCCGCTCCCGGGTCTCCGTCCAGTGCGCCACCTGCTCCGCAGGCAGGACGTGGAAATCTCGGGCCAGCGCGATCGCCCGGTCGAACGCCACCCAGGCCATGACTTTGGAGTGGGTGAAGTGGCGCCGCGGCCCTCGGACCTCCCATATCCCGTCGTCGGGCTGCTCCCACACCGACTCGAGGTGATCGAGTAGGGCGAGCAGGAGATCGGGTCCCCAGTCGACGTCGATCAGCAGGCTGGTGCGGGCCGAGGTGACGGCGGAGTCCATCAGCTCCCCGAAGACATCGAGCTGGAACTGCGTCGACGCCTGGTTGCCGATCCGGACCGGTTTCGATCCCTCGTAGCCCGGCAGGTAGTCCAGCTCGAACTCGCTGAGGCGCCGCTCGCCCCCCACTCCGTACATGATCTGGAACTCCCCCGGGCTCCCGGCGACCGCCCGCCGGAGCCACCGCGCCCACCTGGCGGCTTCGTCGGTGTAGCCGGTGATTAGCAAGGCCTCCAGGGTGAGGGTGGCGTCGCGAAGCCAGGAGTAGCGGTAGTCCCAGTTGCGCACCCCTCCGAGCGATTCCGGTAATTGAGGTGGTGGCGGCCGCGCACACCGCCCCCGTGCGGTCGTCGGTCAGCGCTTTTAGGGTGATCAGAGAGCGGATCACCTCGTCGCGCCGGTCGCCGGTGTAGGTGCACCGGCTCACCCAGTCCCTCCACCACCGGCGGGTACGGATCAGCGCCGCCAAGCTATTTACAGGGAGAGGTTCCGTAGCGTCGGAGGTGAAGTAGGTCAGCGAGAAGGAATGCTTCTCCCCGGCCCGCACGTTAAGGAGGGCGACAGTTGTGTTGTTTGTCCCTCTGAGGGGGACCGGACTGTGAAAGCGCAGGCCGTCCTGGCCGGCCTCCATCACGAGGCCGTCGCCCGTAGCGCGCACCCAGGGCGTGACCGAGCCGTAGTCGAACCGCACGATCAGCTCCATGTGCATCTCGACTGAACCGTCCCGGCCCTCCACGATCCTATGGATCATGGAGTCGTGCTCCGGCGGCATGAAGTCGATCACGGCCGCGGTGCCTGTCGGGGTTTCGAAGACGGTCTCGAGGACCAGGCTCTCGGGCTCGTAGCGACGGGAGACCGCGCTGACCTCGCCTTTGGGGGCGATCAGCCAGCGCCCGTTGGCTTCGGTTCCCAGCAAGGCTGCAAATACCGCCCCCGAGTCGACCCGGGGGACACACCACCAGTCGACCGACCCCGAGCGGTCCACGAGCGCGACCGTCCTTGTGTTGCCGATGATGGCGTAATCCTCGATTCTTCCGGCCATGGGTCCTTCCTTCATGTTGGTTGCGGCCGCACTGGAGCCCAGGACTGCTCTGCATTCAGCCGGCCGTCGGGCAAGACCGTGGTGGTGGTGATGCGGAATGGTGTCGGGCCGGCGAGACAGACGAGCAGACCTCACAGTGGTCCGTGGGGTCAGCCTCGTGGTTTGTCCACGTCCAGCGGTACGGATTCGCCGCTGATCACCCCAAACGACGTCGCTTCGGGGGGCGTGACCGCGTTCAGGGCCAGTCAGCCAGGACCCTCATCCGGTTCCCTGACATGGCGGACAGGTGGTAGGCCCTCGTGACGGCGTTAGCTGCTGGTCCGGACAACGGGACGTTCAGCGGGTTCGCGGCGGCGGCCAGTCCACCCAGATCCACCAGGAAGCCTTCGTCGTGGTGCTTGTAGGGGCGGCCCTCCCCGGTGCCGAGGGAAGCGGCGACGTTTCTGGCGACCTGCTTGCCCTGGCGCTGGGCGTGCTGGGCGGTCATGCCGCAGATCTGGCCGAGGCGGGTCAGGTCGGGTACCGCCGCGCAATCGCCGCAAGCGTAGACGTCCGGGGCGCCAGGCACCGCCATGAACTCGTCGACCACCAGCCGCCCGCGGTTGGTGTCCAGGTCCAGGCCGTCTACCAGCGGGTCGGCGCGGACCCCGACGCACCAGATCAGCGATCGGGTGGGTATCTTCTCCCCGGTGGACAGTTGCACATAACCGTCGAGGGCATCGGCGACCGACTGGCCGGTGCGGACATCGACACCGCGCCGCCGCAGCACGCGGTCCGCGGTCTTCGACAACCGCTGATCGAGCTCAGGCAGTAGCCGCGCAGCGGTATCGAGTAACATCCACCGAATTTCTTGCCCGGCGAGACCGGGCATCCTCCTGGCCAGCCGGGTGGTCAGCAGCTGCCCCTGGGCCGCCACTTCAGTGCCGGTGTAGCCGGCGCCGACCACAACGAAGGTGCAACGCGCCGCGCGCTCCGCGGCGTCGGCGGCGACGGCGGCTAGCTCGAGCTGGCGGGTGATGTGGTCGCGTAAGTAGATCGCCTCCGCGATGTTGCGGAACCCGTGCGCATGTTCGGTCAGACCCGGGATAGGCAGCAGCTTGTTCACGCTGCCTGCGGTCAGGATCAGGCGGTCATAGCCGACCTGACCCGATCCGCCCTCCGGGCTGGCCCAGCTCACGACCTTCTGCCCCGGGTCGACGTAATGTACCGTGCCGAGCACGAACCGGATATTGCGCAGCCGTCGGGGCAGCGACACACAGATGTGCCGCGGTTCGACCAGCCCGCCCGCCACCTGGGGCATCAGCGGCAGGTACAGGAAATAGTCTGTCGAGTTGATCACTACGATCTCGGTCGTGGCGCCCGTCAACCGCGACAGCTCCCGAGCGGCATTGAAGCCGGCGAAACCCGCCCCGACGATCACGACGCAATGTTCCTTTTGCGACTTCGCCATCTTGGTTACCTTTCACCATGTCAGGTGGTAGCTGCTGCCGACGAAACTGGGCCACGTCGACCAACCGACCACGGAGGTTTTGCGAACAGGGGGTGTACCAGTCATCTGCAAGGTCCCAGCTGGCCCTGATATTTATGGTTGCGCTTGGGGTGGCCGGTCGAACCCCGTGAACGCCGGGGCCGGTACCCCTGGTCATCTGTCCGAGACCCTGCCGCCGGAGCGCCCGGTATACATTCGGTACTGGGCGGCGGTGTCGCCGCCGGAGATGGGGATGCACGGGGAACCCTCGCCGGGTGCGCGCAGGACGGGTGGTCGTCGTCACAAGAGGCAGCGAGCCCATATGGCGGGGTCCGGGGCGGAGCCCGGGGCTCGGCGGCACTGGCCAGACCGCAGTCGGTGCTGCTGTGACCGGTTGCTGTCGCCTCATTGGGCGCTGTGGACCATGGTCGAATTGCCCCGTGCGTGGCTGCGCACCATCAGACTGCCCGCCGCCGCGGCGACGAGGGCGGCAACCACGGCGCAGTACACCAGGGCGGTCCGGTGCAGGCCGTAGCGGCTGACTGCCCACCCGGCGATCACCGCGGGGATGCTGAATGCGAGGAAGTTCACGATGAAGATGGCGGCGACGAGACCAGCTCGTTCGGCGGGCGGCGCCAGCGCGGTCACCATCTCGAAGGCGCCCAGGAAGGCCAGCCCGAAGCCGACGCCTGCAACCGCGGTGCCGACGAGGAAGGCGGCCGCGATGCTGGCAGCGATCCCGCCGAAGGTAATTGCCACCCCGGCGAACAGGATCAGGCAGCCGATAAGCATAACCCTGCCCGCGGGGGCGTGGGCGGCCGCAACCGCGGCCATGGCCGCGACGCCGGTGAGGAAGAAGATCACCAGGCCGCCCCACAACAGGTTCGATGACCCGATGACCTGCACGGCCAGCGACGGCCCCAGTGACAGGTAGAAGCCGCACAGGCCCCACGCCGCGATCAGGCACGGCGTAGCCACCAGGAACGCGACACCGCGCTTGTCGCGGCACGCCCACGCGTGGCCGCAGCGAGGCCAGCACGCCGGGCCGCCGGGTCCCGGGCTCGGGCATCACGAAGATCCCGGCTATAGCGGCGGCCAAGCCGCCCAGCAGCAGCCACCAGATGAGATGAGTCGGCGCTGGCCCGTACTGTGCCAGCAGGCTGGTGCAGAGTGCGCCCGTGCTCTGACCCACGGAGTTGCCTGCGCTGGTGGCGACTGACGCGAGGCTGCTGCCGCTGGGCTGCAGGTCGATCATCGCCGCCCCAAGCGCCCCGATCCCTGTGCCGACGGCCGCACCTTGCAGCAGGCGGGCGGCCACCAGCAGACCGACGCTGTGCGCTTCCAGGAACAGTGCGCATCCGCCCATGTTGGTTGCAAGGGCGGCTACGATCACCGGACGGCGGCCCACATAGTCCGACACCGACCCGAACACCAGCAGCGTGATGAGGACGGCGACGGAGTAGACGGCGAAGATGGCGGTCAGCGTGAGCGGGGAAAACCGCAGCTGATCCTGGTAGACGCGATACAACGGCGACGGAGCGGTAGCCGCGAACAGGCTCAGGACCAAGACCCCGGCTACCAGCCAGAACGCAGCCGTCTGCGGCAGCGCCATCCGCCAGTGGTGATGCCCGGCGGGCCGGGGTGCAGGTTGGCGGAACCGGCCTGCGTCCCCGGTCCGGTGGATGTCGGTCCTCTCGGTCATGGCTCACTCCCTGGTGTGCGGTCCCGGACGGTTGGATGACGAACCGAACGCCGATCTGGGGAGCGCCTGGCCGGGTCGAGGCCGAAGACGGGCGGTAAGTACCCTCGACGTGGCCGCGCAACGATCACGTCCGCCTCGACCGGGTGGGCCCGAGTCAACTCGACTACGTCGACTCGGCGGATCTGGGAATGTCTGCTTTCGCTCTCCACTAGACGCCATACCTCTCGGGTCTGGTGGGCCAGCAGGCGAACACCATTCGCGATGACGGTCGAGGCCATGTTCTTTGTGGTGACCCATTCCGGCGTCAGCAGAACAGGGGGGACCGCCTTGTGCTCGGCCGAGTCCGTGGTGATGAGGACCTTGTCACCCTTGGTGATGTCGGCCTGGGCATTGGAAAACTCGGTGGCGTCGCCGCAGTGGGCGTTGCCGACCGACATGTCAGAGGCCGGCAGGCCGGCGTCCTTCAGGGCCTCGACCGGGTAGGGGGCGTCGCACTCGACATAGCGGCTCGATGACACTGTGTGGGGCGTGATGGCGCCGATGCCACCGGTGCCCTCGGTCGTGACGGACTTAAGCAACGCCATGCTCGTGAAGTTGCGGTTGAAGGTGGTGGCCGAGACCGTCGACGCTGACGCTGCTGTCACCATCAACTTGGCTTTTCTCGAGGTCCCCATTTGGGTTCTCCTTTGCTAGTTCAGGCCAACTGGGCTGTGCCCGCCCTCACGCAGCCTGAGGCCGGTCCTCAGCGGTCACCGGTTCCGGATGGAGCCAGTGGAGCTCGGCCAGTTGGTGCTGCGAGCGCCAGTTGGCCACCTCGTTCAGGCACAGGCCAACGACGCCGATCCCGACCAAGCCGAGGGCAAAGGCAAACACCAACCAGGTGACAGCCGACCCGGAGGCGGCCAGGCCGAACCCGATCAGCAGGCCGCCCACCACTACCGAGCACCCATCGAGCACGCGCTGGATGGCGCCTCGGGCCGGGTCGAGCTGGGAAACTACGACCATAACGATGACCCCGGCGGCAATGCCGAACGCCACCCAGGACAAGACCCCAGGGCTGAAAGCCTGGCTCACGACGACCACAAACCCAGCGAGGATCGCAGTTAGCGCTCCCGTGATAAATTTGGAACTCATCTCCAATTTCTCCTTTGATTATGTGAGGGGCCCTTTTTGCAACGGCCCGTCGCCAGGTTGTTTATTTTGGCGGCATCCGTGCTTTCCCCTCATTACAAATCCTTACGAAACCCGAGCGCCCCGACCACACGCGCTCGCGTAAATACCCAATTTCGCCCTAGTGCCTATTCAAGGATGCCCGGGCGAGCTGGACCCTGGAACTAAGCCCGAGCTTGCGGAATATGCACCTGAGATACGAGTCGACGGTGTACTTGGAAATGAAGAGCCTCTCCCCCACCTCCCGGTTGGTGAGGCCTTCGCTCACCAGTTCGACTACGCTGCGCTCAGTCTCGGTGAGGCTGTCCCAGCCGAAGCCTGCATTGGTGGAGGTCCGTCGGGTGGGTGAAGACGACGACCGAGGCTGGGCCTTCAAGTGCAGCAACACCCCGGTGGACCAGTCGGGACCGCCAACGACCTCGCCACTGACGAGCACCGTGGCCCCGTTGCTCAGCGTCACCTCGGCGGGCCCTCGTATGACCGCTCGGCCAGGACCTCTGCGCAGTGGCGGAGAAGGCCCTCGTCGGACGGCCCCAGGAGGCGGTCGGCGCCAGCATTGGGGACCATCGTGCGCCCATTTAGGAAGACGAACGGCCCCTTGGCCCGGTGCCGTTCCCGGAGGAAGTGGTAGAGGATGGCTTTATCCCCGGTGCCAACCTCGTCCAGGAGGCGCTCTTCTATCTCTTTGGCCACCCGCCGCGCCAATGCAATAACCAGAGTTTTGGCGCCCTGGACCGGAGAGCTCATTTCGAGGGCCCCGATGACGTGGCCATTGCGCCGGTCGTGCACGGGCACGGCCGCGCGGGCCACGGCGGTCAAAAGGGTGGCGAACTGCTCCGCCCCCTCGGCAACGCCGGCAGCCCGCTGCGGTGCGGTGTCATTCGCGTTTGTGGCCATAACCGGTCCTTCGGCACAACCAGCGGTCACAGAGGACGCACCAATTGGGCTCAGCCAAGCCCCAGCCCCCTTACGGTCGATGACGCCCCCCTTGTCGTCCCTCAACACCACGGCGAAGGGGGCACCGGCCAAGTCGATGGCCACTTCGGCCAGCAGCGCCCGGGCGGCCCGGGCCAGTTGGCTGTCTTCGTCGATGACTGCCTGCTGCACTGGAAGGCAGTGGGCTCGGAGGCCTGCCTCGAAAGCGTCCCTCCCTGACGCCGAGGTCCCGTTGCGCCAAAGGGGGAAATGACCCTTCACTTTGAGCGCTCCCGACCCGGGCCCCGCGGGCCGCAGGTCGAGGACTGTCATTGCTCCCCCGTCTCAGCCGACCTCGCCGCCTCGATATCGGTCATTTGACCGCCGCTCGAGGCCCGTTGATTACAGGGGCGTCTTATTAACAGCCCTCCAGTGGGAAGGCCGGTCGTGAGGTCGATATTCTCGTTGCGGCTACCAGACACTGTTAACCCCGTATTCTCCCGGCTCTCTGCCCAGTTGCTGGCTGCGTCGCACCAGGGACGGGGCGAGCCGACGCGGCGTGGTTGTCAGCTCCTGTCACCCGATGTACGATGTGGGCCGCTGCCTCGAATTACCCGTGTTACTATTTACCTTTCGCCGTCTCGCCCCGCCCCGTCCCGCCCCGTTTTTGGCTTGGGCGCGCAGATCGGCGGGACTGGTTCCTGCCCCTTTTTGCCGTCGCCAGTGGCGGGGAGACCTCCCCAGGCGGAGGCTGGCGGCCGTCGGAAGTCAATAACCAGTTCGGGGTAGCAGCCAGAGTCGAACGCACGGATGAACGCGCATACGGGTTTGGGAAGTTTCACAATTATGGGGACGCGGCTGCCGGAGCGCTTCACATGGACCCTGCGGTCTGTGACCCATATGTTGGCTATGGACGGGTCAGCGCCGATTATTGCCCTCAGGCACCGCGCAATTGCGCAGCCGTTGGAATCCCTCGGTGTGCCTCGGACGTCCCAACTTTTTAGCCTGGACGCTACTGCAGCCGGCGTCTGGCCCAGGGAGCCACCAAACCCACGAATAGAGTGCCTCAAATCGCGCCGATCTCGGATCGCGCTTGTGTACATCGGGAATCTCCCTCCTTATCCGCTGGTCCTTGCCGGACCTCTGAGCTGGCTGCGTCTTTTGTGCTCGGCCCACCGGCCGTCCCTCATGGCCATCGTGCCGAGCGGGCCGTTCTCGCATCTGCCAGTGCACAGCGCGACCACCCAGTCCTAGACCTGACGGAGGCCTAACCGGCGCCCCCTTGTCGCTGCACCAGGAGCAGGTCGGTAGGCCGTGGAGGCTGAGGGGTCGGCGGTACCGCTCGTGCGGCTTCAGCTGCTCTCTTAGGTTGAGCCCGTGGCCAAGGCGACCGGCGAAGATCGCAGCTCCTAGCGCTTCGAGGCAGGTTTCCCGAGCGAGGCTGTGGTCCAGCACTTGGAATTTGTGGGCTGCCTCCAGGAGAAACGGGGGAGCATCGCTCCCCCGCCGTCGGGCGAATTCTAACTGGGCGAGCAACCGCGCCAGCTGGGCACGCCGCAGGCCGTCCAAAGGGCCGCGTTCCGCCGTCGTCAGGAGCTCGTTCACAGCTTCAGGGGCGGCGGCTGCAAACTTGGCCCGCGCGGCGGCGCTGATCCCGAGATGCGCGGCCGCGCGCCACAGCAACGCCGTGTCGCCGACAGGTTCGGCGGTTGCGATCAGAAGCAGCTGTTGCGTCTCGGTCGTCGGCCTCTCGAGCTGTCGCCGGAAGCTGTGTTCGATGCGGCTCACGAGCGGCGACGCGTCGGGGCGACCGAACCCACCGGCCAGCTCAGCGGCGGTCAATCCGCGAGGCAACTCCAACAACGCGAGAGGGTTCCCGCGCGTCTCGGCGACGATCCGGTCCCGCATGCGTTGGTCCAGCCGCCCGGGGACGACAGAGCCCAGCAACGCGCTGGCATCAGCATCACTCAAGGCCGTGACCACGAGCTCCGGGAGACCGGTCAGCTCCTCATCTTTGCTGGGTTCACGCACCGAGAACACCATTGCGACTCGTTCCGCCAACAGGTGGCGCGCGACGAACGCAAGTGCCTGCGCCGAGGCAAGATCGAGCAACTGTGCATCATCGATCAAGCAGACGAGCGGCCGCTCGTCTGCCATCCTTCGCAGCAGCCCAAGCGTCTTCAGACTGCCCATGAAGCGGTCCGGTGCCTGCCCAGCACCCAAGCCGAATGCCGCGCTCAATGCCTCGCGCTGCGGGCCCGGCAGGCGCTCCAAGCCGTCGAGTATGGGGTCGCAGAGCTGAGGGGGGCCGACAAGCGTGAGCTCGATCTCGGGCTCGACACCCGCTGCTCGCACAACACGACATTCCGACGCCCGCTCCTGCACGTAGTCCATTAGGGCGGTCTTGACGGTCCCCCCCTCACCGGGCAGCACCAGCACGCGACTTTTATCCCCTCGCACCTCGTCCAGCAGCCGGTCCAGTACCGCCAGTTCAGTTCCTCGGCCTCGCAGTCCCCGGGTCATTAGCGTCACTCGCTTTCCACAGGGACCAGCTCCGACCCTCGCCCTACGAGCCGTTCACCACCTGCGTTCACCGGGTCCCGCCGATATGTTGGGGTCGTCGCGATCCCATTTGCATCGGGTGCCCGAGTTCGGCGGTTCGAATTTTCGGGCCCGGTGTCGATGCGGGGTGCCACCTGATGTCCGACCAAAGTGGCCATGCCGATCCCTCCCCCGTGTCAGTGCGGAAATCCGAAATTGCTCGCCGACGACTTATAGGTGTTTTCTCCTTCATGATGGGGTGGACAGGCTCCCGCGGTCAATCGAGCCCTCTCAAGTCCCGCACTCGGGCTTCCTGCCAGCCCGGGTCGGGTTTTCCCGCTACCTGGGGTCGGGTTTTCCCGCTACCCGGGGTCGGGTTTTCCCGGGGGTTGAGTCCCGAATTGCAACAGTTTTTGTTCTTTGTAATCTTGAGTAATCTTGGAAGCGTGGGAAGTTCGGTTCTGGTTGTGGATGACGATGCCTCTATGGTGGAAAAGCTGAGTCAACTGATCCGGGCCAGGGGCCTCGAGGTCGTCGGAAGTGCCGCGAGCCCAGTTGAAGCCATAGAGGCCGTTCGCCAGCTCCGACCCGAGGCCATTCTCGTTGATGTCAAACTGGGTGAGTCAGACTGCTTCGACCTTTTAAGGCGACTCGAGGCACTGAACGCGGAGGTACGCGTCCTCCTCACTTCGTCAGATCCCGATGCGACTACCGACCGTTGGGCACGAGAGTGCGGCGCCGTCGGTTTCGTCCCTAAGACCGACCTGGTCAAGGCGGACCTCAACAGGTACCTGGGCGGAGGCGACGGGATGGAGTGAGGACCTGCTCAAGATCTCAGATAGGTGAGGACGGCAAGGACCCTTCTGTGATCTTCTGGCGTAGCTCGAAGACCGAGCTTGCCGAAGATGTTCGTGACGTGGCGTTCCACGGCAGCGACGCTCACGACGAGCTGACCGGCGATCCCATGGTTGGACATTCCCTGCGCCATGAGCGCCAGCACCTCGCGCTCGCGGTCAGTCAAGTGGTCGATCGGGCTGTCAGATCGTGGACGGTCGATCATCTTCTTAACGACAGCAGGATCGAGTGCCGAACCTCCGTTGGCTACCCGTCTCACGGCATCGGCGAACACCTTGAGATCGCCGACGCGATCCTTGAGCAGGTAGCCGACCCCCTCTGCACCGTCGCTCACCAGTTCGAGCGCGTACTGAGCCTCCAGGTATTGCGACAGGACCACAACCCCGATGCTCGGCCACGACCTCCGGATCCTCTTGGCCGCCTCGAGCCCGTCGTCGGAGGGTCCCGGGGGCATTTGGATGTCTGTCAGGACGACATCGGGTTGGGTCGCCTCGGTGACCCGCAGAAGCTCGCGGGCATCCCCGACCACGCCGACGATGTCGAAACCCGAGTCCTCGAGTACGTGGACCACCCCAGCGCGGACCAAGGGCTGGTCTTCACCCACGACCACACGGATCGGAGCCTCCACGTCCATCGAGACCAACGTATACGAACATATACGTGTAGGCTGAGCCCCGGCCAGCGCATCCTCGAGCGTTGGCACCCGGCCGGAACTTCGTTGAGGAAGGCTTGTACCAGGCGCAACATAGGTGGCTAGCATTAGGGCTTGGCCGTTTAGCGCAAGAAAAGGGTCTCCCTCGGGCCCCGGAGCATCTCGGCGGGAGGGCGAACATCATTCGAGGACCTCGGCGCAGGAAACCTGGCGGAGGAAAAGTTCCCACCGATAAGTTGACCGGGCCGGTCCTGGCGGGGCCACGCGAGCGCGGGTTCCTCGACGCCGCCCTCGACTGCGTCATCATGATCGACGCCGAGGACCGGGTGGTGGAGTTCAATCCCTCTGCCGAGAAGACCTTTGGCTACTTACGTGAGGACGCGATCGGCAGGACGCTCCCAGAGCTGATCATCCCCCCGTCACTGCGCAACCGGCACGAACAAGCGCTCCATCGCTTTCTCCGAACGCGGGAGAAGAGACTGTTTGGCCAACGGGTCGAACTGACGGCCATGCGTGCCGATGGAACCGAGTTCCCGGTGGAGCTCACGCTGAGCTTGGTCGAAGGGGAACCCCTTCTCGTTTACGGGGCAGTACGCGATCTCTCCCAGGACAAGCAGACCAAGCGAAGCCTTCAGGTGCTCGTCGACGAGCAGGCGGCGCTGAGGCGTGTGGCGACGCTCGTCGCCGGCGGCGCAGGACCGACCGAGGTCTTCGCTGCGGTGGCCGAGGGAGTTGCACGAGTTCTCGAGGTCCCCGGGATCAACATGATCCGGTTCGACGACCACGCCACCGGGACCAAGGTCGCAGGTTGGGGTTCTGCTCCTTTGGACATCGGCGCGCACTGGGATCTGGCCGACCCGAGCGTAATGGCTCTGGTGGCGAAGACAGGAAGACCGGCGCGAATCGACGATTACGCCACTCTGAAGGGGCCGTTTGCCAAGGCCGTCATGGAGGCCGGCATCAAATCCGGCGTTGGCGCTCCGATCGTGGTCGACGGAGAGCCGTGGGGCGTGATCGTAGCTTTCTCTCCAGGATCCCGACCGTTGTCCGATGACGCAGAAGACCGGTTGGCAAAGTTCACTGAGCTTGTTGCAACCGCGGTTTCAAACGTGCAGGCGCGCGACAGCTTGCAGGAGTTGGTCAACGAGCAAGGCGCACTGAGGAGGGTGGCGACGCTAGCAGCGAGGTCGTCGGACGCCTTTGAGATTTTTGACGCAGTATGTCGGGAAACCGGTGAACTCGTGGGAGGAAGCCGGGTTGCGGTCGAAAAGCACATCCCGGGCGGGGCGGTACAGATCGTAAGTGAGTGGGTCAACGGCGAGAAACGGGCCTCTGGAGGTCCTGAAGCGTCTTCGGGTACTGCGGCTGCAAGCGGTCACATCCGAGGCGCCCTCGGGCCCGGTGACGGATTTTCGGACGCGGAACAGCGTGACCTCCACTGGTCGCGATCCCGCTCGGAGTCCACCGTGGTCGTCGACGATGAGGTTTGGGGCGCGCTGGTAGCAGAGGCGGCGGAGACGTTGCCCGCGAGAACTCAGTCCACATTGTCCAGCTTCGCCGAGATGATTGCTATCGCCGTCGGAAACGCGACTACCCGATCACAGCTCCTGGCATCGCGGGCTCGCATCGTCACCGCCGGTGATGAAGCACGCAGACGAATCCAGCGCGATATTCACGACGGGGTCCAGCAACGGATCGTCGCCTCGGTCATCGACCTGCAGGTCGGCGAAGAATGCTTCGACGAAGACCCAAATGCCGCACGTGCCAGAATGCGTTCAGCTCTTCAGTCGTTGCAGGCGGGACAGGACGAGCTGCGCGAGTTGGCTGCAGGACTGCATCCGCGGGTCCTTACGAGAGGGGGTCTTCGTGCAGCCCTCGAGTCCCTCGCGTCTTCGGGCCGGGTTCCCATGAAGATGACAGCGCCAGACCATCGGTTCCCGCCACATCTCGAAGCCGCCACATATTTCTTGGTCGCGGAGGGCCTTGCAAATGTAGCGAAGCATGCCCGCGCCTCGGCCGTCGAGGTGCGAGTCGAAGAGGACGCCGGAAAACTTCATATATCAGTTCAGGACGACGGGGTGGGGGGCGCGAACCCGGACGGTGGCACCGGACTTCGCGGCCTTAAGGACCGGATCGAGGCATTGGGCGGCCGTCTGAAAGTCGACAGCCCGATCAATGGTGGAACGGCTCTGACTGCCGATCTACCCATTTCAGCCCTTGATTGGAACTGAAACCTGCACCCGCGCTTTTTCTGCACGTTTAGCGGTGCCGACGCGGTCGACCTACTCTTCCGCGTCGTCCGAGCCCGTCGGATGCACCAGTCAAATGACGCTGCCGAACCGGAGCTTTTTTACCAGCAGACTTGCTGTGTGATCTTGTGGTCCAAGGCCAGCCGGTTAGGCGCGTCCCGGGTACATGAGCGCGCCCGGGGCGCCTCCGGCCTGTCGGATGCTGGGAGCCTCGGACCCCTAGGCAGTGCCGTCACCACCTGACGTGACTCCCCGAACGAGATCCATAAAAGGACGGCGCGACCGAGGTTTTCTGCTCCGTTCCTATCGGAACCCCTTACACGACAAGGGAAATTCGTTTTCCGAGGCAGCGGATTGCCACCACAACCAGGCACCGTACTCGGTCGGCGCCCAGGCGACAGTCTTGCCCTGGAGGTCGAAAGCCACGTCGTATACTCGCTCACCGACGTAGGTTGCGCCTCTGCTCGCGTTAGCTCCCGCTTGGCCGAGGTCTCCTGCCTCTCGGCTGGGCCAACTGGCTTTCCGCCGCCCGGAAAGCCTTCTCCGCCTTCGTGACCGTTTCTTGGGCCCTGGTGGCCGCGCCCTGAGCGGCCCGCGGCCGCCTTCGATAGTGGGGCGTTGGTGCTCACGGCCTTTACGGCCTGCTCCGCGGCCGCGTCGTCGGCCCTTGCTTTGTCCTCGGCCAGTCTCAGCCGTGCAGCGCCGCCCACCACTGTTCGGCGGCCCGCCAGGACCACCTCCTCTGTGGTCTGAGGCGCCTTGCGCGCCTCGTAGACGGCGAAGCCGTCCACGCTCGCGAACGGGATCTGCACCCGAGCGACCAAACCCTGCCCTGAGCGCGGCCGCGACTCGTCGAGCACCTGCGCTTTGCCGGCCAAGCCGGGCCCTTGGCGCCGTCGGGGACCCAGCACTGCGACCTCGGCCCGCTGGCGCAAACCGGCCGCCACCCGCCCGCTGAGAGCCTGTGATCTCCTGTCCACAGGATGGGGGTGGTATAGGCAAAAGTGAGCGCCGTCTTGGCAAGATTGTCGGCACGGATGACTCGATCTCTTTACTGCTCGAGGCGAAGTCGGCGGTCTTGGCTGACGTCGACCATGCCTCCGGGCCCGCGGAACGCCCCCTCGTCCGCAGCGACCTGACCGGCACCATGCAGCTGTACGAGCTTCTAGTAGGGCACTCGGAGCTCCGGCAGGTGACGGCCCTGCCTGAGCCCGTAGCCACTGGTAGCTATGTCACCGCCGGCCGCCGGGCGGTGATCGCAGTCGACACCGTCGGGGACGAGCGGAACCAGCTCTACTTGCTCGACCTCGAAGCCGCCGCATCCCGGCCGGCGCAGTTCGGGGATCTCGTGCCAGTGACAGAGGACCCCAAGTACGGCCATCACGTCGCCGGCGACGCCTTCACACCGCGTCGGCTCACCGAGATGAGTTCCGCCGAGGCACGCGCCGTCCTCGACGTGCGCTTCTGGGGGGCTGTGGAGGTCATCAGGTCCGCGGCTCCGCGCATCCGCATGGGAGGCTCGATCGCCCTGACGACAGGAACGGTCGGGCAGCGGCCAGTGCCCGGAGCTGCGCTAGCGGCCGCCGGGGCCGGCGCCGCCGAGGGCCTGGTGCGCGGGCTGGCGGCCGAGCTCGCCCCGGTGCGCGTCAACGCGGTGCGCGCCGGCGCCATCCGTACCCCGCTTTGGGACGCGGTCCCCGAGCCTCAGCGTGAGGCCGTCTTCGCCCGCCTGGCCCAGCGCACCCTGCTCGGCACGATGGGGGAGCCGGAGGAAATTGCCCTGGCCTACCTCTACCTGATGCAGAACCGCTATGTCACCGGGACAGTGCTCACCATCGACGGCGGCCTGTTACTGGCCGGCTGACCGTAGGCCAAAACAGCTCGACGATGAAGCAAACCACCGGGGCGGCACCGAACCACAAATCGCGAAGATCGGTGATCACCCGCAGATGTCAGGAAAGAGCGCGTGGGCGTTTCTGCTGAGCGACGGGAAAAAGGCCGAGGCCGGCCGGGATCGGAGGGCTGCGGTGGTGACCACGGAGCTGGTTGGAGGCACGGAGACATGCGTCTAACCCCTAGCCGGCTACCCGGGTGAGATGGAGATCAGTCCCGTTGGCTGCGGGAGCGACCATCGCGGCGGCGTCGGTGGTGGCGGCGACAACGACAGAGGTCCTCCCGATGGCCTGGGCATATTTCTTGTGGACCGCCTGGGGGCTAACACCGGCCCAGGCGGCGATCCGCGCCCAACTGTGGCCGGCCTCACGGAGCCGGCGCACCTGGTAGCCCTCGCAGAACTCGGCAAGCTCCCTCAGTGCCCGCACGCCGGCAAAGGCCAGTTCAGGCTCAGGGTCCAGGCCCAGGGAACCGTACGCGTGGTGCCGGGCCATCTCCCAAAGCGCATCGTCCATCAACCGAGGTTGATAGCACAAGTCGTGCCCGGGCAAGTCGCCCTGGCCCAGTTTGTGGCTCTGGCCAGCAATGTTCCTGCGTGGCCCGCTGGCGTGGGTGCTCGGCCCGCGATGGCCAGAACCATCCAGCAAACTCTTCCCAGAGCCGGCACTGGTGACCGGCATCGGCCGCAGCGATCAAGCTTGCCGGAACAGCTAGCCCGCGGCGAGGGTGATGGGCCAAGCGGTGGCTGTACCGGCCGTCACGGCCAAGCTTGCCGGGCACAGCTAGCCCGCGGCGAGGGTGATTGGCCAAGCGGTGGCTGTACCGGCCGTCACGGCTGGGATCGCGCCTTCGAGGCGGATGTCGGCTTTGCGTCGCATCCCATGACAGTCGTCGCACATGACGCCTTTGCCACCCGCTACCCGGCCAGTGCCCTGGCAGGACTCGCACAGCGACCAGCCGGTCACTGTCACCGTCACGCTGAGCGCTTCAAGCACCCGCTTCTTCGCCGTGACACTCTCTGACCCCGCCGAGCGCGTCGGATGCTTCGGCTGCGATCTCCGCCACGGTTGACGCGCGGGAGCGCCGCTCGGACGAGTCCGCCGCCCAGGCGGCGAGAGTCTTGCGCTGCTCCCACGCGGCGGCCAGCTCCGCGTTGAGAGCCACCCCGGCCGCGGCAGCTACCGCCGGGTCGGTGCCGGCGGCGAGCGCCTTCGCCAGCGACTCGCCCGCGGCTCGCTCGAAGCGTGCGATCTTCCGGTCCAGCGCCGCCAGGTCGCTGTCGCTCACCCCGCACGTCTCGGCTGCCGCCTGCGCCTGGTCCTCCGCCAGGCTCAGCAGCAGGTCCGGTCGGGAGAGCGCTTCGGCCACCACCTGCCACACCTGCACCTCAACATCGTCCGCGTGGACCTGATAGCAGCCGCACCCACCGCCGCCGCCGCCGTCAGCAGCGATCCTCCCTGGGCAGCGGTAGCGGCGGTTCCCGCGGGCGTCGGTCATGCCGTGCATCCTCACCCCGTGGGGTGAGTACAGGCGCAACGAGAGCAGCCACGGGTGTTTCATCTGCTTGCGTGACCAGGACCGGGCCTCCACCACCGCCCGCAGCGCCTCGTGACGTTCGGGCGTGAAGATCGGGGGGATCTTGACGTTGATAGGCGGGCCGGTCCTGGCCTTACGCCCGTTCCGGCCCTCCGGCCGGCGGTAGGTCCACGTTCCCGAGAGGCAGGTCGTGTCCCGGATCAGGTCCCACAGCGAGTTAGCCGACCACACCTTCCCGCGGCGGCGGCGGAAGCCGGCGGCGTTCAACTCTCTTGCCGTCTCCAGGGTGGACATCCGCTTGTCGATCATGCAGGAGGCGATTCGCTCCCACACGGCAACCTCGGCCTCGTTCAACGCGAGCGTTGTTCGGCCGTTCCCGTCCTTGACAGTCACCCACCCGAACGGCGCCGTCCCGGCCGGGAACAGACCGGCACGAGCGGTGGCCTCCATCCCGGCAGTCGTGCGCTCCAATATGCGCTCACGCTCGAACTCGGCGACCGACAGGAGTACATTCCGCTGGAACCGGCCGGCCGGGCTGTCGTCGATCCGCTCCGCGATGCTGACGAACTCGACGCCCAGGTCGTCCAGCTCCCCGATCAGCGCCACCGTGTGACGGAACGAGCGGCCGAACCGGTCGTGCTTCGACACGATCACGACCTGCACCAGACCAGCCCGGCAGTCCGCCATCAGCCGGTCCAGGCCGGGCCTACTCGCGTACTTTCCGGACACGCCGCCGTCCACGTACTCCTCCACAACCGTCAGACTCCGGCTCGCCGCGTAGGTACGGCACTCGTCCATCTGCGTATCCAAGGAGGTGCCACGCACCTGATCGAGTGTCGAGACACGTGTGCAGATCGCAGCTCTCAAAGCCGCCCGGCCGTTCACGGCGACAGCTTTCGACTCGCGGGCACGGGCTGTCCAGTCGTCCCGGTCTCGCCAACCGTCTCACCTGATCGGTCGCGGCGAAGTTCCGCCAACGCGATCGCGAGTCGAGTCCGCCGGGCGGGGTCAATGGTCGGGGTCCAGCGGACCGCGGAAACTGTCACCGCCGCCATCTTCGCCTACCTACGCCCCACAGTCATCTCTGCGGTGGCGGGAACACTCTCCGCCTCCCCGCCACAACGAGGGAAGTCTCAAGCCAGCGGTGCACCCAGCCGTAGGCGCCGAGGTCGGCCTGCTCTATCTCCAGGGCAGCCACTTCGGCGTAAGGGACCTGCGCGCCGGACGGCACGCGCCGGCCGTAGGAAGCGACGGTGAGGATCACGTCGTTGATTCGGCCGCGGGTGTCCGTGGAGGCTTCGATCGCGGCCGCGACCACGACCGGGGCGAGGGTTTCGGCCGCGCCAGTCGCGTACCGTTCCGCAGCGTGGCGCATATGGCCGCACCGGGCGAGCGCGGCCCGCCAGCGGTCCTCCAAACCGGGCCTGTGCGGGAAGCGTGTCGAGGAGGCGTCGTGCGACCTGGGTGCCGCTGTGGCGGGGTCTCAGGTCGGCCCCCGACGCTTCGAGGCAGCCCTTCCGCATCCTCGCCACGAGACCGGCGGTGCCGTGCGTGGCAAGCCAGGATGCCGGGTCCTCCCCTTTGGGCCAGGTCACGATGGCGGATTGCCACGTGTTCTTGACAAGTCCGGTGGCCAACTTCGGGCTCACTCCGACTGTCCCCCAGGATTTCGGCAGTTGTGCGAAGTATTGAAACGTCCTCCACTTGGAGCGGCAGTACTTGGCTTCTGCGAGACTCGGCTACAACCTGAGCGACTACAGCATCAGTACTCTCGGGAGTCTTTCGGCTTCGGCGTGAAGCTAGACCGCGAGCACCGCTCGTCATGGCGACAACCAAGGCACACCAGGGTCCTGGGTGTGGACGCGACTGTTCCCTGGTAGCGAGCCCGTCGCAGCAGCAGCCGCTAGCTGTCTTTGCAGCCATCCGTCTGGTCCGAGCCCAGCTTCAGCGAGGCCTCGAGCCGCCTCGTGCAGGAACCGCTCCCGTGCTTGCGCCGACCTTGAAGTGGTTGCCTGCGCTTGGCCAGGGAGGCTATTGAGGTGCTGAGTGGGAGTCTCCGGGCAAGTTCTGCCGCGAGGTACCTGCCCGAGTGGACAGGACGGGCTTCGCCACCGTGGCTATCGCCGCTCCCGGCAAACGACAAAAGCCCGAAGGCCTTCCACGCCATGAGTGGTAACCCAATCGGCGGGGTCGTCAGCTTCTGGGAGGGTCAGCGTAAAAGCCTCCAGGCCTCCCGTCGTCGTTTCGATTGCCCACCGAAGTGTCGCTGCACGCCCAGCGCCATCGCCGTCGGCACAAAGAAGCGGTGGAGACGTGGACCACGCGGCCACTTGAGCGCGGTGCTCGGCGGTAAGCGCCGTGCCTGATGGGCTGACCGAAGTAATTTCACAACCTGTGTCCGCAGCGGCCGCCTCGATGGCAAGGGCGTCTATCGCCCCCTCGACGACGACGATGTTCGCCGGGAACGTGACGGTACGGCTCGGGCGGTACAGGTGACGCCCCTTGTCGTAAATGGCAGTCGTCGGGGGTGTTCAGGTACTTGGCCCGTAGTGCGCCGGACACGTCACGGCCGATCAGCCCCACGACCCGGTCCCGTTCCCCCCTTACCGGCAGCACCATGCGGTGGACAAAGAAGTCCGCCACGTCCCCGTTGGCGTGCCGGCCAGCCAAGCCAGCGTCGACAGCCTCGTCGTCGCTGAACCCGTGCCTCCGGAGGTGGTTTACGAGGCCGGTATGCGACCGAGGCGTGTGCCCCGCAAGCGGTCGACCTTCTCTGACTTCCAGGGCGGTGAGGTCAACCGAGCGCCGGGCCAGGTAACGGCGGGCCATGGCGGCGAGGCCGTCCAAAGTGTAATAGCGCCAGGCCACGGCCATTGCGCCGTAGAGGCGCCGCGGCCGGCGTCCGTCCGAGGTCTGGGGGTTCCCTGTCCGACCCCGGGAAAGAGCCCCAGGCGAGCTCGCCGTTGTCGCTGCGCCGCGCCGGGCGGAGGTCGAGGTGGGGGTCGGCCCCCCGAGGGAGCCGGCCCTCAGCCTCGATGATGCGGGCTGCCTCCCTGAAGCCGACTTGGGCGTAAGCCTGGACGAAAGCGATGGCATCACCGCCGGCCTGGCAGGAAAAGCAGTGCCAACGGCCGGACATCCTGCCCGAGAGATGGGCGGCGAAGCTGGGCCTCTGCCTGCCCAGCTCCGCCGGCCGGGGGTGCGAAGGGAGGGGGCAGTGGCAGCGCCACTCGTCCCGTACCCCCCTGCCCGGGTCCGGTACGGCTACCCCGGCCCGGCGCAGCACCGCCGGCAGCGGGTTGCGGGCCAGGACGGCCGTCGACGTCGACGGAGGCCATCACGCCACGCTCACCCAATGGCGCAGCCGTGAGCGTCGACAAGGGCTGAGGCTGCCAGGCATGCCCTGCCTCGCCCTGAGCCCGGCCGCGTAGGCCAGGCCGGCCGTCTTTTACGGGTCGCCCGCTGCCGTCGGGTGGCGCAGTCGTGGTCGCCTGGGAGGCACGCTTCGCGAGGCAGGCCTTGGCAGTCACACCCGGCCATCAAGCCGACGCCGTTCATGGCCCGAGCCTCACGTAGACGGGCTCTCGGGCTACCGGGCGAGGCGCGGTCTGGCGGCGCCAGTGCTGGTGGGCGAGCTGGGCGGAAGGGGAGAGCCGTTGGTGCAACCGGAGCGGCACGTCCGGGAGCGCGGTCCGCACGGCGAGCAAGGCCCCGTTCCGAGCGCCTGCCCTGAAGGCGACCATCCTGGCGACCGCCCGTGGCAACGGCGCGTCCTGGTCGAGCCGTCTGGCTGAGCCCGAGGCTCTGGGCCAGCTCGGCTGTGCCGACGCTGGTCCCCGGGCGGGCGGCGGCAATTCGGGCCCGGCGCCGCCAGGCCAGGGTAGTGGACGGCCCAACCACCCCGAGCCATACGAACCGTTGTGTACGGGCTGTCAGCCGGGTGCCCGAAGCCGTCGGCCACGGCGTCGAGCCAGGCGACGACCGTGAGTTGCTCCGGCAGGGGCCGAGGACCTGTGACTGCGTGGGCATCAGCTCGCCCCCCTTCATGCGCGTGCCTGACGTCTTCGTCTCGGGCGTACTTGGAGCAGTCCCCGAACCATTGGCCGGTGCTTTCGGCGTAGCCGAGCAGACTCGGCAGTTCCTTCGGCGTCTCGGGGGCCGTGTGCAGGACCACGCCTATGCCGAGTTTGGTCACCCCCAGCTGGTCGCAGAGCCGCAGCCCATCCTCGCTCACCCGCTCGGCATAACCCTTGGGCAGCTCGACGCCCACGTCCGCCGCCGCCTGACAAGTCCTTCGGCCACCACCGCCGTCTGGTGGCGTCGTTCCTCGGCAAGGCCACTCATATCGTCACCTCCTCGGCCACAGGCGCGGGGACGAGCTCACGGGCAAGGCCCGGGAGCAGCCCGGCCGGCGGGGTGCTCATGGCGGGCCGCGAGCAGCCGGGCTGCCTCGTAGGGGGACAGGCCTGCCTTCTCTGCCGCCCTGCCCACCGGCCCCGAGAGGTCGTCCACCACCCCGACGGCGATCGCCAGGTGCAAGTTGTCGGTAAAGCCGGTCGCCAGGTGCGCCCACAGCGCGTGCTCCGGGTCACGGTCACCGTGGAACAGCGCCCACGCCTCTGGCTCGGTGCGGCGCAGCTCCTCTATGGCGGCCGCCACCACCTCGGGGGGCTGGGCCTCGACCCAAGTGCTCATAACTTTTTCCTCCTTCGTGTCAGTGGCCCTTTCGTGGGCCTCTCGCTTGTACGGGGCCGTGGTGGCGATGCCCTGCCTGGTCATGTCGCCTGGCCAGCCGGCGGGCGCGGTCTCGCCCTGGCGGTGCCCGGCCTCCCGGGCCAGCCACAACTCCCAGCCCTCAGTTGGCAACTGGCGGACCTTGTCGTGGGAAGGGTCGTGGCCGCCCTCGCATCGCAGGTCGGCGACCCGGGACCGCAGTAGCGCCTGCACGTCGCGCAGCCCCCGGTGGAACTCGACTGCGGCCGTGGCCGGGGACGCCGGCGCGTAGCAGGCCCGCTCGTAGTCCCGCAGCGCCCCCAGGGCCTCGACCAGGTGGTTGTGCCGCCACCAGCACGCCGGGACCACGTGGGCGTCGAGGTCGAAGCGTTCCACCAGGCGCTCGACCCAAGCCGCGCAGTGACCCCATCTCCTTGGCCCAACGCTCGGCCGCCAGCTCCGGCCAGTGCACCGGCCCGGCCAGGCCGGCCCCGATGCCCGGCACCCCTGCCGAGCTGAGCAGCTCCTCCAATGCCGCTCCGGGTGGCGGCTTCCTCCTCTGCCTCAGCCATCGCCTCGGGCCTCCCGGCTCACCAAGCGACGCAAGGCGAGCGCGATGCCGGCCGATGCCGTCTCCCGTCCCATGGCCCGCCACGCCGGCGAGGCGTCCCAGACGAGGTGGATGGCCTCGTGGCAGCGCCGGCAGGCGGGCCAGAGGTCGGAGAAGACTTCTGCCCCCAGGCGCACGTAGCTGACGTGGTGGAGGTCGTCTCCGAGGCCCCAGGCGCGCCCGCACACGACGCAACTCGGCTCGCAGCGGTAGCGTTCGCGCCACTCGTCGAGCCACCGCTCCCGCCGCGCTTGCCGACCGGGCGAGCACGACCACGACAGGTACGTGGCCCTGTGGGCCAGGCGGCCGAGCGACCAGGCCGACCCCGGCCTCGACTTACGCACCTCGGCCCCTTGCGGCGGCGGCGTGGCGGAGCCTGGACTCGAGGCTTTCGCGCTCGGCTTGCAGGACCTTGGCGTCGCTCCTCGCCGTCCAGGGCTCGAGGTCCAGCACCACCGGTGGGGCAGAGCGCAGGAGCAGCACGGCGGCGCCGAAGGGGAGGGTGCGCAGCGCCGCGGGCTCCAGCACCGGCTTGTGACGGTTGGCGACGGTGACGGTGCGCCCGCCCCCTCCGGCCCAGGACTCCGTCACCTCCTTTACCTCCACCTCGCCCAACAGGCGGGAGAGGTCGGCCAGGTCGTCGGCGTTGGCCTGGCCACCAAGGACCACCTTCACCGTGGCCGCGTCCCATATGGCCTGGGCCGCCTCCCGTCCCCAGCGGTCGCGGGCCTGGGCCAGGGACTGCAGCACGACGGTGGTGCAGATCCCCGTCCCGCCGCCTTCGGACATGAGCGAGCCGAGGGATGGCAGGGGGTAGTTGGCCGCCTCGTCCAGCACCAGGGCGAGGGGAGGGTCGAGGCGAGCTGCCGGCGAGGTGGCGGCCAGGTGGCGGGCCGCTTCGACCACGTCTTCGACCAGGGCGGCAACGAGCCCAGAGGTGGCCGCAGCCCCCGATGCCGTGCCGAGCAGGAAGAGCGCCCCTTGCCCCCGCAGGAAGGCCTCTGGTTCAAAGCCGTCCGTTGGCCCGGGCGACACGGTGGCCAGGACGGCGGGGTCGGCCAGGGAGGCGAAGGTGTTGGCGACCATGGCCCAGACGGAGTCACGGGTGCGCCGCTCGGCCGAGATGATGGCGTCGAGCGCCCGGGCCCAGGACGTGGCCGCCCGGGGGTCGTCCCCGAGCACTTCGACGGCCTCTTTGGCGGCTGTCGGCGACAGGCTCCAGCGGTAGAGGTCGAGCGCCGTCTTGTCCCCCAGGGCGGCGGCGTGCAGCAGGCAGCGCACCGCCTGCACCGTCTGCTGGGCCCAGAAGCTGGCGTTCTCGGTGCCTCGGGCGGCGTCGCCCACCAGGGCGACCGCCCGGCCCATGGCGGTCCGGGGCCGTTCGCAGCCCCGGACCGGCGACCAGCGGGCCGCCGAGGGCACGCCCGGGGCCAGGCCCTGGGGGTCGAACACGGCCACCGGCCCTCGCCGGGCCCGGGCCGTTAGGGCAACGGCCAGGTTGTCGGGCCGGGTGCTGGTGCTGACCAGCGGCCCGGGGGCGTCGAGGACCATAGGCACGACCAGGTGGAGGCCCTTGCCCGCCCCCGGAGGCCCGAGGATGACCGTCGAGTCGCGCACGCAGCCCCAGCACTCCACCCCTCGGGAGCGGCCCAGCCGGAAGCCGACGTCCCGGGCTTGGGGCTTGGCGAGCGAGGGCCGCAGTACTGGCGCCTTGCCGAGCAACGCCTTCGGGCCGGCCGCCGCCCTCACCTGGCGGTGGGAGGCCAGCCCCGGGACCCGGTGCGGGTCATCGCTCGTCGCACCCGGCCCGTGGGCCCGCCACAGGAGCAGGGCGCCCCACCCGGCACCAGCGGCGACCAAGAAGACGAGCCCGGAGGCGGCCCAGTAAAGAGCAGGCGAGGTGCCCTGCGACCCCCAGGCACGGCCGGGGTCGAGCGGGTGGGCCAGTGCCGCCAGCCCGGCAAAGAGCCGGCCGCGTGGGACGGACTGCCCGGAGAGCACCAGGTACCCGGCACCGCCGAGCCAGGTGACGGCGGCCAGCGCCGCCCCCGCGAGCAGTAGCGCCAACATGAAGTCTTCGGCGCCTTTGGGCCGCGCCGTCGTGGCGGTCATAGCGGCGGCTCTGCCAGCATCCGGGCGTCGGTCGAGAACAGCGCCAGCTCGCCCGGTGTGAGCAGGTGGCGCACGACGAAGGAGCGCTCGTTCACCCGCCACAGGCCCTCCCCCCGGGCGAGGCCGGGCAGCTGGGCGACCTCGACCGAGGACAAGCCGAGCACACGCCCCGCCGCCTGGGCCTCCTCGTAGGGCTCGTTGTACAGCACCCGGGTGGCGGTGTCACCGAGCAGCCCCTGGGCCAGGCCCCGGGCCTCAGAGCCGGCGTCGCCTACGGCGTCGAGGTCACTCAGGCGGTGGACGACCAGCAGGTTGGCCAGGCCCCAGGCCCGCGACAACTTCCACTGCGCCTGCATCCGGGCGAGCAGGCTCGGCTGGGCCATGAGCCGCCAGGCCTCGTCGTAGACCACCAGGCGCTGGCCGCCGGCCGGGTCGGCCAGGGTGGCTTCCATCCAAGTGGAAGCGCACGTCATCACCAGCCCCAAGAGGGTCTCCGACCCAGATATGGCGGACAGGTCGAGGCTCACCATGGGCAGGGCGGGGTCGAGAGCAGTGGTGGAGGGGCCGTCGAAGAGCCCGGCCAGGTCCCCATAGACGAGCCGCCCGAGGGCGTGGGCCACGTTGCGCCCGTCAGTTCGCAGCTGGGCCACGCTCGAGCCCCGCCAAGACTCTCTGGGCTCGAAGAGAGCCTCTACGGCCGAGGGCAGGACCGGCACCGACGACGTCGTCGTGGCCTGGGCCAGGGCGGCGTCCAGGGCCGTGCGCTCCGTCGGCCCGAGCGGGCGCCCGAGGGTGGCTTCGGCCAGGGCGCCAAGCAGCCCGGCGCGCCGCTGCGAAACCAGTACCCGCCAGCCGGCGTCGTCGACTTCGGCCGGCCGCGGCCCCTCGTCGAGCGGGTTGAGCCGGGCGGCCCGGCCCGGGCCGAGCTCGATCACCTGGCCCCCCAGGGCACGGGAAACGACCGCCCACTCGCCCTTAGGGTCGCCGGGCACGTACACCCGCCGGCCGAAAGCGCTGCAGCGGGAGGCGAAGGACTTGGCCAGGGCCGATTTCCCGCGGCCGATCTGGCCGGCCAGGAACATGTTCGGGTTGGTCAGCACCCCTCGGCGGTAGAGCTTCCCAGGGGTCGTAGCAAAATGCCGTCCCCGACCAGGCGTCTTGGCCGATGAGCACCCCCTCTGAGCCGAGCCCCCGCTCGGCCAGGAACGGGTACGCGACCGCCAGCACCTCGCTCGTGGCCCGGTGAGCCGGCACCCGGAGGCGCCGCCACGGCCGCAGCGCGGCTGGCCCCCGCTCGCCCATAGCCGGCAGGCAAGGTTCTTCCTTCCGGGCGCGGCGCGCTTCTTCAGCGCCGCGGTGGAGGGACTCACCTTGCCGCCGCCGCTCCTCGGCCTTGAGGCGCCGGGCCCCCCGGGTGGCCTGGCGGCTGGCGCGGCCGGCTGCGGAGTACCCCGCCGCCCCGTACAGGCGTAGGCCGTCTGACGCCTCCGTCCTGCCCGGGCCAATGGGGGCGAAGACATCACCAGGGCCGGGGCTCAAAACGCGCTCCTGGCCAGGGGGAGGGCGGCCAGTACGAAGCCCTGGGCTTGGCGCCCATAAAGCGGGCGTAGCTCGCAGGCGGCCGAGGCCGCCGCCCGCACCACCGTGGCCCGGGCGGCCTCCAGTTCCTCACGGGACCGGGCGGTGACGGCGACGAAACCGCTGAAGCACACGTCGGTGTGCCCGGCGATGACGGAGCGCTCCCGGGCGAGTAGGTCGGCGTACTCCGCCTCGTCGGCGAGGTCGGCCACCTGGCCTATGCGCGCCTTTTGCGCCTGGTCCGCCAAAGCCCCGGTCTTCTCTCTGCGGATTCTGGCGCAGCGCCGCCTCGGCCGGCAGCGGCCGCAGGACAAGGCTCAGGCTGCGCCGAGCGCCGGGGGCGAAGACGAGGCCGTGGAGGAAGTCAGGCGGGACTTCGACCCTCGGCCACTCCGAGACCCACAGCACAGCCGACCAGCCCGAGTCGTGGCGCAGGCAGTCCCAGGCCTCGCTCACCGCCAAGGGGCCGGCGTGGCCCAGGCCCGCTCCCGGGTACGGGCAGACGCGCGCTGGCCGGGTCGTAGGCAGCGCGCACGATCTCGGCCAGCTCGGCCTCGCCGAGCGGGTCGCCGACCCCGAGGCCCGCTTCGCGCAGCGAGTCCGAGAGCGTCACGAGGTCCTGGCGCAGGACGGCGCTGGCGCCGGCCATGCCTCCCCCGGCCGCTTTCACCGCCTTAGACGCCGCCCGCAGGTCCAGGGCCAGGGACACGGTGGTCCGGTGCGGGGACGAGCCGAGCCGGGCCTGTTCGAGCAGCGCCCGGTACTGTCGGTCGGCCCAGCTGCCGGGGCGGGCGCTACGGCCCTCGTACCAGTCCGAGACGCCGTCGCCCCGGTCGGGGACCACGGCTTCGAGCACCTGCAAGGCTGACAGCGAAGTCGACTGGGCAAGGGCGGCTTGGAGGTGGCCCCAGCGGCTCACTCGGAGTGCTTGATCGTCGTGGTCGAGCAAGACGAAGGCGGGGTGCGAGACCGCTAGCACCGCGGTCAGAGTGTGCCGGTGCGGGTCGTGGACCAAGGCCGCGCCCGAGACGGGGTCGTCGTGGAATCTGAGGCCGGCGGCGTCGCCGGGGAGCGCCATGGTGCCGGCCGGGCGGGGCCGCAGCATCAACCGGGAGCGGTAGCTAACCTGTCCAGCGGCCAGGCGGGCGCCATAATGCGCCGAGCTGGCCGCCCACTCGGCCGCCGGGCGGCCCCCCCAACGGACAAAGGCTGACGCCAGCAGCGGTCCCCAGATGAGGGCGAGGACGACTGACCCCAACAGGCTGCCCGCCAGCAGCCCGCCCAGAGCGATGACGCCAGCCAAACCCACCATCACTAGGCGGGAGGCGCTAAGCCCGAGGAGGACACCGCGCTGCGGGCGGCGCGGGAAGCGCGCCGAGACGGGGGCGGGTCGTGCGTCACTGGCCATGATCAGGGCCTCCTTTGCCCGCGGTAGCTTGCCCGTACTCCCGCCCGGGGGAGGCTCTATGGCCGCCTGATTCGCTGGCCGTCCCAGCAGGGGTAGGCCGCCAGCTCGCCTCGTCCTTATTGGCCTCCCCGGCGGGCACGAGCACGACTGAGCCCGTCGGAGCCGGCCTGGGCCCCGCACTGCCACCTGGAGCACGGCCAGGCGCTGTCGGCGCGGAGGCAGTAGCGGCCAGTCGGGCGGCCGGTACCACCCATGACTCGGCCTTGCGTGCCGCGCTATAAGCCCTGGAAGTACCCGCCGACGAGGTGGAGGCCAGCATGTGCACGTGGTGGGCCTGGTCGCCGACAAAGTGGACAAGCTTGAGCGCCACCCAGGGGGTGAACCCGGCCAGGGTTAAGACGAGGAGCCCGGTCACGACCTGGGTGATGCTCTGACCAGCGCTGGTCCCGGCCTGGCCCACGCCGCTAAACAGCCCCAGGCCGACCATAAAGACCAGGACCAGTAGCAGCTTGCTAGCCACCAGGGCGAGCGTCGTCTCCACCCACCGGCGGGTCCAGCCCACCGTGCTGTCGGCCAGCGAGCCGGCAAAGGCGAGCGGGGCGAAAACGGCGGTGACGACGATTAGGGCCTTTCGCACCATGAGCGCGGCCCAGACCATTACGACAGCCCCCAGGGCGGCCACCGCCAGCACCATGGTGACCGCTGGATTAGGGCTGAGCGAGCTGATGGTGCCAGCGGCCAGCAAGGCCTCGCCCATCTGCTGCACAGAGCCCCCGGTAGCCGCCTGGACGACACCGGTCGAAAGGTCGTCTGTAACCGTCAACAGCAACGTGACGGTGCCGATGGCGACCCCGCCCCCGATGAAGGCGACGACCATGCCCTTCAGGCCCGAGCCAGCCCGCCGGGGTCACGGCGGAGTACCGAGAGGCCCACCTGGAGCACGAACAGCCCGACGGCGATGACGCCCGCGATCACCGCGACAATGCCGAGCTCGGCCTCGAACGCTTGGCCCGACAGGTCGACTGCGCTTGCGCTCCCGACCTGGCCCCACAGCCAGTTGATGGCGCTGTCGGCGGCCTGGCCGAAGTCCTTGGCCACGGCCCCAAACGCGTCCCCGGCTACCGAATTCAACAAGTCCCCTGTGCAGCCGGCCCAAGAGACCGGGTCGACGAGGTTACAGGCCAACGCTCAACCCTCCTGCCAGTCGCCGACGGCGACCGCCCCGTAGCCGGCATGCCACCGGGCGCTCCCGAGCGCCATTGAGCACCTGAACCGATGCGCTTCAAGCGCACTGGCGGTGTTCTCCCCGAGCAGGCCCGACACGTCGAGCACCACCATCCGCGGGTCGACCGGTTGCCAGCCCGAGGAGAGGAGCTGCGCCCAGCCGGGGTCCACCTGCACCTCCAGGTCCGACGCCCGCTGGGTCGCGCCTTCCCGGCCCAGGGCCGCCCAGCGGCGGGCGGAGGGCACCGGGCTGGCCTGCTCGCCGGTGGCACCGGGGTCGAGCAACGACACATAGAGCACCTTGTCGGCCACACTGGCGGGCACGCCGGGCAGGAGGTCCGGTGCCTCCTCTGCCTCCAACCAGGGGCCGAGGGCAGCGCGCGACTGGCGGGCGTAGTCCACGTCCAGGAGCGCCCCGAGGAATGACTCCGCCCATGCCCCCGGCGCCTCGGTAACCGGGAGAGACGGCCAGCCTCCCGAGACCGCCGGCGGCGGGACCTGCAGTTCCTCCACCGTCCTCATCCCGGGGGTAGCTCCAAGGCCTCGGGCGAAAAGCTCGTCTCCCTCCTCCTGAGCAGGGGTGCGGGGCTCGGCCACGATGGGCTGGGCTTGGCGCTGAACCCCTCGGCTGGGGGCAGGGACGAGCGAGTGAGGCGGCCGAGCCGGGACGGCGGTAGGGAAGCGGCGGCGGCCAGCATCAAAGCCAACTGCCACTGCGATGACGGCGAAGCCGACGAGCAGGGCTGTGACGACGGCGGCCACTTTTCGGCCGCGCCTCATAGCGCCGCTCCCGCCTGGGAGAAGAAGGTCACGAGCGCCACGGCGCCGCCGGTCAGCATGGCGGCTACCGCCGAGACGACCACGCCGGTCTTGGCCCGCCCGACTATGTGCACGTTGCCCGAATGGCTGGCGACGGCCCACACGATGGCCGACAGCACGAGGCCGGCGACGGAGGCGACGAGACCGAGCGTGAGCAGCGCGCCCACGATCGTCTCGAGCTCGCTGATCCCAGGTAAGCCGCTGGTGTTCGGTGTGATGGTCACGGTTTCTCCTTTTTTGGTGGCGCCCGGCGGTCGGGGCTCTTCAGGGACAAGGGGCATAGGTGGCGAAATGCCGTGGGCTGGCTAACGCCCTGGGGCGGGGTCGACCACGGCGTCGAGGCCACCCGCTGTGAACGCGGCCCAGGTCTGGACCACGACGCCCTGCTGGGGGTCGACGGCCGAGAGCACTAAGCCGTAGCCGAGGTAGATGCCGACGTGGCCGGGGAGCCCCGGCCCCGGGGGGTCCGTGCCTGGGACGAGCACCAGGTCGCCAGCGGTCGCCACGGCCGGGTCGATTGGTTGGCCCTCGTGGAGCTGGTCGACCGTGTAGTGCTCGAGAGGCACCCCAGCCGCGGCCCAGGCCGCCATGGTGAGCCCCGAGCAGTCGAAGGCCCCAGGGCCCGCCGCGCCCCACACATAGGGCTTGCCCAGCTGGGCCAGCGCGTAGGCGACAGCTGCCGCGTGCTGCGGCGGTGTGCCCGTCGGGAGCAGGTAGCCCACAGGGAGCCCGTCGCTGGTGGCAGCACCAGCCAGCCCACCGGCCGCTCCCTCGCCGCAACCCGCTGCTTCCTCCGCGGCCAGCACGCTCGAAAAGACCGTCCCGGCCAGCTGCCAGTTGGCGGCGTAGTTCGAGCCGGTGGCAAAGGCCGAGCCCTGTACCGCCTGAGCCGCCGCCCAGGGCGCCA
This sequence comes from uncultured Acidimicrobiaceae bacterium, assembly GCA_963807395.1. Taxonomy (GTDB): domain Bacteria; phylum Actinomycetota; class Acidimicrobiia; order Acidimicrobiales; family Palsa-688; genus Fen-671. The sequence goes on along the minus strand of CAWEBW010000007.1, from coordinate 2,055,653 downwards.
TGACTTCCCAACCCGGGACGGCCAAGAGACGGGCCATGAACATGGTGGTGGCGTCGGCCGGGTCTTCCTCCTCGGCCGGTGTCCCCCAGCCCTCGGAGCTGCGCTGCTGGAAGATCCCGAGGCTGCCGTCGTCGCCTGCTTCGGGGCCCAGGTTGAGCAGGCGGGACTCCGTGTAACCAGCCATCAGGGCGATCTCCACGGCCTGCTCGGACCCAGCAGCGTCCGCCATCGATACGGCGACCACCACCTCCGCGTCGGCGGCCTGCTCCGGGGTCAGACCTGGCAGCGGCTGGCCTACAGCGCAGGCGCTCGGCATCCCTTGACCGGGGAACACCGGATCTGGCGGGCCCCCGAGAGAGCCGAGGAGCACCCCCACGCTGAGGAGCGCTCCTGTCGGCAACGCGACGGCACCGGCCAAACCGATTGCCGTTAGTCCCATGCCTTCTACCTCCTTTGGGACCCGACCGTCGTGGTCCCACAAGGCAGGGCCTCCGGTGGCGACGCCGACTGCGGCGAGAGCACACCCTGGGCGGGACGTCTGTGCCTGTAGCCCCGGCCTCGGAGCTCTGAGTGGGGCCCGCCTCCTGCCCCGGGGTATTGGCCGCCTCGACGTGGGCGACCAGGGCGGAGAGCGCTTCGCGCCACGCTCGGCGCTGCGCCTCGGCGACGCTTTGCCTTCCGGCGACGAAGCTGACAAGAGAGGGGGAAGTGCCCGTCCCGATAAGCAGCTGGCGCACGCTTTGGGGGAGGGCGTAGAGCCATGGAGCGTGCGCTTGCATCCGGGCGCGACGGTCCCGCAGGTACCCGAGCGGGTTGGCCGGCAGTGCGCCGGTGGGCCAACAGGTCAAGAGGACCATCAGTTCGACGGTCATCTCGACGAGTGCGTGGCGCGCTCTCCCGGGGAGCTGGACGCCCGATGCGCCCTCGGCCAACTCGGCCAGGTGCTCGGCCGTTGCCCACCAGTCGTCGCTCAGTACCGGTCCCACCGGGCCACCACCGAAATATCGGCCTCAGGGCGCACAACCGGCCGTCCCTGCTTGCCCCGTTGGTGGCGGGGCCGGCGCCACTCGTCGGAACGGCTGGCCGCGAGTTTCAGCCATGACCTCAGCAGCCGGGTAGCGGTGAGGCGCGTTAGTGGGGCGGGACGAGCAGACAGGGCAGCGACGGCTGCCTCCCAGACCTCGCCCAGAACGACCAAGTGGGCCGGCGCCAGCTCAGTTCGGAGCACCCTGGCCAGTGCGCAAGCTTGGGCGTCTGTCCCCCGCCAGGCCTCGCCGACGAGTTGGGCCAGTACCTCGCCGGCCGAGGGCGACGGCTCCGGTGTCCTTGCCATGAGGCCATCATCCGCACCGACCTCACTTGCGACCTAGCGCCGGGCCTCACTCCCGAGAATTTTCTTGCGCTCGCATAAGGGCAGCTCAGAACCCCAATCGAGGTCTCAAGTGAGGCCCATACATAGGTCTCCGGGTCAGAGGTTGTTGTTGTGTACGCGCCACCGACGCCTTCTACCTAGTTGACAGAACTGGGCTCGGTCGTTCTGCGCCGTCGCGCGCCGCGAGGCCCGCACAGCGTGTGATCAGGCCATGTCGCGGCCTCGAAGCTCGCGGTAGTGGTCGGACAGGTGGCCGGGCACTTGCTGCTTCTTGGCCCGGTAGCGGTCGTTCATGGCCCGCCAGGCGCGTGCCAGGGCGGAGCGGCCTGGCAACGCTGCCGCTATGTCCAGTTCGAGCTCATCGAGCAGCTCGTCGTCGCCGGCGACGAGGCGGCCACGGTCGACGGCCCAGGTGGCGAGGGCACAGTTCCCGGTGGCCAGAGCCGGCGCGGGCGAGCTCGACGGCAACGTCGTAGACCTTGTTCGCGAGGCGGGTGGCGACGCCGCCTGCGTCCGAGGCCCACGTGAACGTGCCCGCCGGTACGCCCTCGAAGGGCGCACCCCGGACGAGCGAGAGGGCCTCGGCCAAGTGCCGGGCCGCATTACTCGGGTCCGTTTTCGACCGGGCAATGGCCGCTTCGAAGCGTGCTACGTCGGTACTGATGCCGACGGCCTTGTACCCGCCGGCCTTCTGGCTGGGAGGCATTCGCTCCGTCCCGACGACCCTGCGGATCGCGCTGGCGCGCGTATAAAGCGTGGTCGGTGCCAAGTCCGTCTTCTTGGCCGCCCCCATGTCGGCGCGCAGCTCTTCGCTGCTGAACGTCCTCCCCTGGTCCAACGCCAGACGGGCAAGCAGCTCCAGCTCCGGTGCTCCCAGTTCGACTTCGTCCTCCGCCCCTTCGGTGAGACGCGGCGGGCCGAGCACTTGCACCTCCATGGCCCCATCGGGCAGAGGGGGCGCCTGCTGGGACGTCGGCGACTGGCGCGGGCGGTGGCGGCTCTGCTGCCTCCTCCGGCACGGAGCTGGCCGGTTGCCTGGCCGATTGCGCCGGTAAGGTCACGTCCGGGGACGCCTCGAATGCTGGCGGAAGGCGCACCAGGCGGACGTGGCCGATCATTTGCAGCACCGCACCCTCGGGCAGAGGTCTCGCTTCTTCGGGGACAGTGGGCTCAACCTCGGGCGGCAACAGCCGCGGGGTTGGGCCGGCGGCAACCGCTGGGGGGCTGTCAGCCCCCGCCTCGGCGGACGACGCAGCATCTGGTGTCGTCATCTCTGGCGCGCCGGCGGTCAAGAGCCCCGGGGTGCCGCTGCTATTGGCTCTCCGCGCGCCCGGTGCCCACGAAGGGAGGAGCCCGCGCCGGTGCGCCCCGAAAGCAGCCAGGACGGCGACGGCAGCGGCGGCGGCCAAGGCGAGCACCAACCAGGGGACGGGCGCCCTCGCCGCCTGCCCGGGAAGCCGGGAGGCAACTCGCTTGCCCTTGGTGGCCGGGTGGAGCGTTGTGGCCGGAGCGCGGCCGGGACTGCTGGCCCCGACGCCAGCGGGAGTTTGGGAGGCGCCCGAGAAGTACAGCTGGACCGGGTGGGCAGAAGCCACCGCCCGCCAATTTCCGGCGACATTAGACGCGCCAGGGCCGGAGGCGGCCACCGGCGGCAATGTCATCGTTACGGTAGCGACCCTCGTCGTCGCCGGGACCTGCCAGTAGTAGCTGCCCCAGAAAAGCTCGCCCTCGCCGTTAGAACGGGTCGTCCGGGCGGGGACCGGTCCCCTGCCCGGGAGGGTGAGCGTAACGTCCTTGCCCGCCATCGGGTGCGCGTAGCCGAAGCCGGGGACCCCCGCCCGGGAGCTGGCAAAGTACGGGACGGTGATGCCGGCGACCACCAGCCAAGCGCTCGACGCGCTGGCCGGCACCGCGTTGCTACCGGGCAGGAAGTACGTAAGAGAGGCCGAGATGACGAGCACTTGGTGGGCCGTCTCCCGCACGCCGCCTTTAGGGCCGGTCACCGTCAAGGTCGCCTGGCCGGTCAAGGTATCCGTCAGCTCCCAGCTGTTGGCGCTGTCGTACAGCGCTGCGGGTTGGGCTCCTCGGCGCTCTCCCTTGGTGAACGAGAACTCCTGGGAAAAGCCGTCGTTGGAGAAGCTCGAGGGCCACATCGGCGGCCTTGTCGGGCACGGAGGCCAGGTAATAGGTCGGCGTAACGGCGTTGTAGCCGGCCTCGCCCGGCAACGCCTCTGCCTCTTCCCCGACAAGAAGGTGCGCCATGACCGAACTGCTGGTGCAGGTGAGGCCGAAAGCGAGAAGGACCTGGCCTGGGGCGGCTCGTGCCGCTGCTTTGCCCGCGCCGAACTGGCGGGCGAAGCGGTAGCCGACGACCCGGGCCGCGAAGCCGTCGCCGTTGACCCGGCCGTCCTGCGGCTCTCGGAGGCCAGCGGGCGCACTTGCCAGGAGCTCGGCCACGCGGACGCCCGCCGAGGCCTGAGCGGGGGCCGGCGCAAGGGCTTCGACAAGAATGGCAGCTACGGCCAGCGCGCAACACAAAAGACCCCGCCGCCTGCGCGGCACGCAAAAGGCGAACCGTTTGGCTGTCTCCGGCAACAGTCCCCGAAAATGGGTTGGCTCGGTCCGCCCCCCGTTCACGGGCGGGTCCCGGCTGGCTGCCCCCGTAGTGGCTCAGGCCCCTTCACTTTCAATCTCGGCAGACCGGCCTCGGCTTCGGGGCACCGGCAACACCCGGCGTCGGGACGCGCCTCTTGAGCTGCAGCGGCGAGGCCAGTTCGTCTGTGGCAGCCCTTTCCGCGATCCCTGGACAGTAGCCGCCGGACCCCGATCCCTAGGATCGCCTCGTGGGGAAGGCCAGCCGCACCAAACGCGACCGCGCGCCATGGAGCCGCGACCGGGAAATGACGGCGTTGCTCACCCGGCTGAGAGGTCATGAGGCGGTGGAGTAGTAGCACTGTCCGGGCGGATTGGCTGAACTGGAGCAGTTGCGGTGGGCCCGATGCCATAAGCAAGTCACATGGCCGGGTTGGTGCTGGCTCCCGACGAGCGTCTCCGACGAGCTCGTCAAGCGCCGTCGCACAACCGGCCCCAATGAACAGACGCAGCTCGGGGTAGGGGAGGTCATAGCTGCCGTGGCTGCGTGGCGCCAGGGGAAGGGCATCTACAAGGTCAGCCCAGAGTTCGCTGGGCGGAGCTGAACGCTCACGGCGCTGCCCGACGCCTTGCCGAGCGGCGTACCTCGCTCCGTTCGACATTGCCCCGATGCGGACCAGCAGCCTCCTCGTGGGCTCGGTGTGCCGCTGGGCCACCCGAGCTTGTCTGGCCCTGTCGGAGCGGCGGGAGCGTCGCCGCAGGCGACGTGCCGAACCTCGCCAAAGCCATGAGACCCTTCGTCGCGCTGGCCCTCTACCTCTGCTCCGCGGACGCCGACGCGGTGGAGAGAGGAAACAACAGAGCAAAGCCGCAGCGTGTGCCCGGCCCGCCTGCAGAACCGCGCGTCTGGGATGTCGGCTACCGGCTCGCCGACGTGCTCCGGCGGCCTGGCGCTAGCCACCCAGCCCAGGGTCCCGGGACAGGCCCGAGCCCCAGCCCCCACCTCAGACGGGCCCACTGGCACACGTACCTGGTGGGGAAGGGATCTCGGGCCGACCCCTCCGCGGCCCGCCGAGAGCTGCGGTGGGTCCATCCCACGTTGGTCGGCACTGGCGAGCGCACACAAGTGTTACGCCAGCCCCGCGAGCGGACGGTTTTGGCTGCTCATAGAACGTGACCACTCGAGGCAGGCGCCTCCGAAGGTGGTGACCAGCCGTGCCTGCGCCTTGCGCACCCCTCCTCTGTTGTTGGGCCGGCGAGCTGCGCTCATTGCGGCGCCTCCTTCGCCAAGCGCCGAAGCTCTCGTTCCTCGAGGCCAAGGAAGCGCGCTGCTCGCTCGTGGCCGGCGCATCGGGCGTAAGACCCTAGGGCACGCTCATGAGCCTGCCTGGCTTCGACAACGGCTTCCTCGGCCTCGGCAACGGTTCGGTTGCGATGCTTGATGGCGGCTTCCAGGCGGGTGGCCGCCCGGTCCAGTTCGGCTAGAGCGGACCTTTCCTGTCGGGCGTGTTCGGCCATACGTTCCTTGCGCCCGCTCAAGCGGGCAAGTTGTTCGCTCAGCTGGTCACCCTCCTGTGGCGGGCCCTGATGTTCAGGACGTCTCACCCACGGGGGCCTGGGTGGCGATGCCGGAGCGCGACGGTGCCTACCAGGACGTTCCTTTTGCAGCGCCGACGAACCCGGCGAAGCAAGACGTCCAGCCCGCGTACCTTCTTAAGAGAGGCACGGCCATCCCTGGGGTGGAGCGCCGCTAGAACGCCGGGAACAGGTCCTCGAGGCTGGAAGTACGCTGGTCGCCCCGGCACAGGGAGCGCACCACTGCAGGCGAGAGGCCAAGTACGAACGCGACTCGATCTACCCCGAGGGTAGCTACCAATGCCATAGTGCAGGCACGCAGTTCGGTCTCGGCACTGCTCCTGGCAGAGGCGAGCGAGCGAAGATCATGGTCCCGGCGTCTTACAAGGTCGACCACTGCTGGCCCGGTCACCTGCACCACGCGTTGCGCCCTCCTGGCCTTAGCGCTGGCTGCCACCCATAGCTCGCCAGCGTCGGTCCGGCTGTGGTAGTACCACCACGTCTGGGGGTTCACCCCGCGCATCGCTTTGACCACGCGTAACTCCCAGACGGTCCGCGCTCGCTCCAGCTCCTGGCTGGAGACCACAAAGCGTTGGAGAGCCTGTTCCCACTCCTGCCAGTGGCGGCGATCTGAGCGAAGGATCGCTGAGTGGCGCCGTAGCAAGTCCCTGACCGGCTTGGTCACGACCCCTAAAAGTACAGGGCAAAGCTCGGTATTGGTCGGATGCCGCACCGACCGCTCGCCCCGAGCGTCATGGAGCAAGGCTGCGACCTAGCATCCTCTCGCCTCGATGGCCCGGACAACTACTTGTGGCGGAATAGCACGACCGCTGGCCTACGTCCCGATCGCAGGGACTCTTCACTACGCCGCCTCACCAACCCAAGGCTTCACTCCTCGGGGCGGCTCCCTAGCCACTGCTCAGCCTCAGTCCCCAGGTCATCCCCCGCCATCTGCTCTCTGGCGGACGCCAAGTACGGCTCGACGCGAGCCACCAGGCGGGCGTGCTCCTCTTCCCAACGACGACCAATAGGTCGGTGGTTCTGCCAGCTGCGTACGAGCACAGATACAGCACTTGCGCAAGCAGCCCCTGCGCAAAAGCCAGCAAGGATCGCATAAACCAACTGCACAACTTGACCCTACACAACTGGTGTTCTGCTCCGCTATCGGTTCCCTCCCAACGCCTTCCTCCCCTTCGTTTCCCCCCTCTGGGCTTCTCCCCTCGGCTTCTCCATCACCCTTTCTCTCCATCACGGCTGTCTCTCCCGCGGGTTTCCTCCATCACGGCTGTCTCTCCCTCGGCTCCTCCCTCGCCACTTCGCCTCTCGGCTTCTCCATCACGGCTTTCGCTCCCTCGGTCTCCTCCATAACGCGGCCCCCTCGGTCTGCTCCATAACGGCCTTCGCTCCCTCGGATCCTCCATCACGGCTGTGTCCCCCTCCGGCTCCCCCCTCTGGGCTTCCCCCCTCGGCTTCTCCATCACCGCTTTCTCCCCTTCACGGCTTTCTCCTCTGGACGTCTGGCACTGTTGCCGGCGCCCCGGCGGAGGCGGGTCACCGGGAGGCAGTGCGAAGGCAGGGCGGGACTGCAGAGGGGTCGTGACCTGCAAGGACAAGGACTTCGCCACCCCTGCCCCTTTAGGACGAGAGGCCCGAAAAGCGGGCCGGGAGAAGACAGGGTGGAGAGGTTCGGTGCTCACCATGGGCAGGCCGCTCAAGATGGGCGGCAACGCCTGGGCGTACCTGGTCGACGCCGTTGCCGGCGAGGTCGGCCAAGGCGCGGACCGCTCCCGGTACTACGTGGGCAAAGGGACACCCCCGGGGCGGTTCTTGGGCCGTGGCCTCGATGGCCTCGGGCCACGGCCCGGCTCGGTGAAAGCGGGCGACGTGGTGTCGGCGGAGATGCTCCACCGCATGCTGGCCCAGCTGGCCGACCCGCTCACCGGCCAGCCGCTCGGCCGTCTCCCCAGCCTCGGCCAGAGAGCCCCGGTAGCCGGCTTCGATATGACCTTCTCACCGCCGAAATCGGTCTCGCTCATGTGGGCGATGGGCGACCAGGCGACCAGGGCCGCCATCGAGGAGGTGCTTGCCCAAGCCGTTGCGGAGGTCCTCTCGTGGGCCGAGGAGCACGTTTTCCGCACCCGCACCGGCGCCCAGGGCGCCCGCCAGGAGGCGGTCAAAGGAGTGGTCGCCTCGGCCTGGCTGCACTACGAGTCGAGGGAGGGCGACCCCCAGGTCCATCACCACTGTGTCGTCCTCAACCGAGCCCAGGCTGTCTCCGACGGGGCCTGGCGCACCTTGGACAGCAAGGCCTTCTTCCCCTGGGTGGTGGCGTTGTCCGAGCGCCATACCGGCGTGGTGGAGGACCTCATGACCGAACGCTTCGGCGTGGCCTGGAGGGAGATGAGGGCCATGGCCGGGCGGGTGGCCAAGCGGGAGGTCGACGGCGTAGCGCCCGAGCTGGTGGCCGAGTTCTCCCGGCGCACCAGGGCCATCGAGGAAGTGATCGCCAAGAAGGCGGCCGAGATAGAAGCCGCCCGCGGCCGAGCACTGACGGACAACGAGCTGGGTGCCGTCCACCGGGCGGCCTGGCGGGAGACGCGCCCCAAGAAGCTGCACCGCCCCCTGTCCGAGATGACTTCCGAGTGGGCAGAGAGAGCCAGGCCCTGGGTAGGAGAAGAACCTGCTTCCTGGGCCTCCAGCTTGGCCGGGCGCTCCGACCTGCCCGCCCTGCGCTCCGATGACCTGACTGACGCCATGCTCGCCGACGTCGCCCGGGCCGCCCTGGCCGCCCGTTCCGAGCGCAGCTCGGTCTTCACCCAAGCCAACGTCTACGCCGACGTGGAACGCCAGCTGCACGGGGTGCTGTTCGCCCGAGGTGAGAGGGCGAAGGTCTCAGAGCGCGCCGTCGGCCTGGCCCTCGGCATGGCCGTCAAGCTCTCCCCGCCCGAGCTCGCCCACGTGCCCGAGCGCTTCCGGGCCCCCGACGGCACGAGCCAGTTCGCCCCGGCTACCTCCTGGCAGTACACGACGGCCGAGCTGCTGGAGGCCGAAGCCCGCCTGCTCGAGGCCGGCCGGGACACCTCCGGGCCGGTCGTCGGTTACGCGACCGTCGCCACGGTCAGCGCCCGCCCGTTGCCGGGCCGGGCGTATGCCATGGGCCAGGACCAAGCGCGTGGCGGTGGAACAGGTAGCGACCTCCGGCCGGGTATGCGACTGCCTGGTGGGGCCGGCCGGCACGGGCAAAACGGTGGCGCTTTCTGGGTTGCTCGCCGTCTGGGAAGCCGAGCACGGGCCTGGCAGCGTAAAAGGGCTCGCCCCCTCCGCCTCCGCTGCCGCCAACCTGGCCGAGGAACTGGGGGTCCCTACGGAGAACACGGCCAAATGGCTGAGCGAGGTAGACCGCGAGCCTGCCCGGCTGGCCGAGCTCAACCGGCTCCGGGCACTTGCCGCCCGGCTCGCCCCAACGGCCGCCCAGCCGGTCGAGCAGCGCGCCGCACGAGGTGGAGGGGGAGGTCCGCCGCTGGCAACTACAGCCCGGGGACCTCCTCATCGTGGACGAGGCCAGCCTGGCCGGCACCTTCGCCCTCGACCGCCTGGCCGCCCAGGCGCGCCAAGCTGGGGCCAAGCTCCTGCTGGTCGGAGACCCGGCCCAGCTCGGCGCCGTAGGCGCCGGAGGGGCGTTCGGGATGCTCGTCGCTGACCGGGCATGCCCGCCCGAGCTGGTCGAGGCGCGCCGGTTCACCGAGGCCTGGGAACGGCGAGCAAGCGCCGAGCTGCGGGCCGGCTCCCCGCATGGCATCGACGCTTACCTTCAGCCACGGCCGCGTTTCCGAGGGGGACAAGGCAGAGGTGCTGGCCGCCTGTTACGAGGCCTGGAAGGCCGACACAGAGGCGGGCAAGTCCTCGCTCATGGTCGCCCACGACAACGAGACGGTGAGGGAGCTGAACCGCCTCGCCCGGGCCGACCGGGTGGCCGCCGGCCACGTCCCCGAGGACGGGTTGGCCCTGGCCGACGGCTCGTCCGCCGCTGCGGGCGACGTAGTGGTGGCCCGGCGCAACGACAGGCACCTGCGCTTATCTGACGGCGAATGGGTGAGGAACCGGGACCGCTTTGTCGTCACTGCCACCCATGAGGATGGGAGCATGACCGTGCAGGCCTTGGGCCGGAGTGGCGAGGTCGTCTTGCCTGCGGGCTACGTGTCCGAGCACGTAGAGCTGGGTTACGCCAGCACGGTCTGGTCGGCCCAGGGCCAGACCGTGGGTACTGCCCACGCCATCGTCGGAGTGGGCATGACCCGCGAGGCGCTGTACGTGGCCGCCACCCGCGGGAGGGACTCCAACCGCCTCTACGTGGACGTCGAGCCCGAGCCGGCCAATGCCGGCATGGCCCATGGGCCAACGGAACGGCTCGGCGGCCGCGAGGTGCTCCTCGCCGTTGTCTCTCGCTCGGGGGCAGAGCTCTCGGCCCACCAGACGATGGCCTCCGAATGGGCCAGGGCGGCGAGCTTTGAGCAGCTGGCCCGGGAGCACCAGAGCCTGGTGGCGGCGGCCATGGCGCAGCGCTGGGAGGCGGTGCTGGGCCAAGCCGGCTTGCCCCCGGCCCTGCTGGCCAAGGCGGAACAGTCGCCCGAGTGGGCAGGACTGCTCGGGGTGCTGCGCGACGCCGAAGACCGCGGCCTCGACGCCAAGGCCGCGCTTTTCGAGCTGGCGAAGGTGCCGATAGGCCGAGACCAAGACCCCGCCTCGGTCCTGCGGGCGCGGTTGCGGCGGTGGGAAGAGGCGGCCGGTGGGCGCTGGAGCCCGCGGCGAGACCTGGTGGCAGGCCTCGTCCCCAAGGCCGTCAACGTGGACGACGACGAGCTGGCCAGAGCGGTCCGAGAGCGCGAGGACGCAATCGCCAGGCGTGCCCACGACCTCGCCGAACAGGCCGTCCGGACAGGAGCGTCATGGGCCAGAGTCTTCGGGCCGCCACCGGTTGACGCCGCTGTCGCCAGCGCCTGGTGGGCGCGGCTCGCCGTCGTAGCCGCCTACCGGGACCGCTGGCATATCCAGACTGCGAGCATCCTCGGTGACAAAAGCGGCGTAGGCTCGCTCCAGCAAGCTGCGCATCGTGCCCGGGCATTGCGTGCCGGGCAGGAGGCCGCCCGGCTGTCCGGGTTGGGTCCTCCACTGATCGCACCGGCAGCAGGTGCCCCAAGCCCCGTGGTCGGACCGGAGGTGGACCTGTGAGCCGAGCCGCTCGACGCTACAAGAAATGGGAACGCGACACCCGCAAGTCGGCATGGGAGGAGGCCCGCCAGCTTGCCATCGACCTCTACTACGGCCAGGCAGGTCCCGTAAACCCATACGGGATCGGCATGGCCCTTGAGCCCGGTGAGGTGATGTACCGGCAGGTGTGGGCGCGCTACTGGACCCTCGGCCAGCCACTCGACCTTGTAAACGGCTATGGCGCGGTACGTTTCGTCCCCTCCCCATGGCGCGATTGGGGTTGGTGCCTCACTGTCTTGACTTCCCACCGGCTCGTCACTCGGCTTGGGGCCGACGGCGGGCGGCTCATATCCAACTGGTGGGCCAGCATTGGCGGCGTGCAGGTCGACCTTTCACGAGATCTCGTAACTTTGGACGACCGCACGAGCGCCTGGCGCGGCGCGTACGGCGGCCCTGCCGTTGCCATCATCTCGGTCGGTGCGATCGAGCGCGGTGCACGGCTTGGCTGCTTTGGTGGAACATCCCGGTCTGCAGTCTCTGCGCCAAGGGCGGTCCCGGCTTGAGGCGCCAACGAGATAGGGGGAGCGACCCCCCGGACGGACCGGGAGACCCGCCGGTGAGCCTTGTCAGGTCGGGCTCCGAGTTGGTTCCAGCGGCCCGCTTCTGGCCGCCAAAAGGACAGCAACGACCGCTGCGGAAAGTGCTCGCAGACGATCCAGGAGCAGGCAAGACGATCATGGCGGAGCTACTGCTAAAGGTGGGGGAGTGCTGGCCCGGCCTCGCTACGGTCACGGCGACCGCACGGAAGTCGTTGGCTTCAGCGTTGCCCTCCGGCCAGCCGAGGAGGGCCAACCAGTCATCTGGTTCGGCGGGGGACGCCTGGGCCGGGACCTCGCCTTGCCGGCGTTACGAGCCCTATGGGACCGCTCCGAAGAAGCGTCACGCCTCGCCTTGGACGAGTGGCGGAACGGCCCACACCATCGAGCCGGCGGGCGAGAGACGTCGGTACTGAGCCCGGCGGGATGGCGTAGCGCGGCAGAGCGAGTGAGCCTGGCCGCCGATGCGCTAGGCACGGTCCCAGCCACCGAGCGAGTGCGGTGGGCATCGGCCGCCCGAGAGGCTTCGGGCGTTTTTGGCGCCTGGGCCGGGCGCATCGAAAGGGTGGCGCCCGGGGCCTTGTCACGAGCGTCAGATGCTCTGGCGTGGTCGGCTCAGACCCGTCGCGGAGAACCTCGGCCTGCCGAGCGTGACGGCGTCCTGGTCGATTTCCGTGGTGTGGCGGGCGTGGTGGCCCAGGCTGCGATCGCGACAGACAGCGCCGCCGGGTGGGCACTGCTCATCAGCCAGATGAGCCGTACCGTCCAGGCCATCCGCAAGGCCCACGAGCAGCGGGGCGAGGCCTTCCAGGGCGTCCGGTTGGCCGCCCTGGTGTCCGGCGAGCTAGCCGAGCTGCACGCTCGCTTCGAGCGCTCGGCGGTGGCCGCAATCGGGCCGGCCGAGGGCCGTCCGGACCCCAGGCTGACGAGGGCGAGCCCGGGCGCCCGGCGGGCTTCGACAGATAAGGCTCCATTCAGAGAAAGGACCCCTGTGACGAACCACGAGCCCGACCCGATTAGTGAAGTGCACGCCAGCCTGGACCAATTGAGCCGGGTGGCGATCAGTGCGGTCCTGCAGATGGCGGAGCTGAAGGCACGCCGGGGGGCGGAGAGGGCAAGGCGCCTCCGCGATGAGCAAGTGGCCTTCGCCAAGGCGATGGGCGCCCAGCTAGAGAACGACCGCGCCGGCGCGCGTGCCCAACGGGCGGGCGGCGACCCGGCGTTTGTCCCCACCGCGAGCGGCGGGGGAGCGGCATGGGGAGCGGTGGGCGGCGCCCACTGGTGGGCCACCGCCACCGGGGAAGACCTCGCCCGGATGTGGGAGGCGGCCACCGCGCAAGCCGCCGTTGGCGACCCAGGTGCCGTCGCAGCACTCGAGGTACTGAAGCGACAGGTTTACGAGCGCTGGGGCTTGGGCGTCGACCAGGACGGGGCCGTTGTCGACCTTGGCGGCAAACAACCGAGCCTGAAAACGAGCACCAGCTCTTCGACCGGCCCCGTCGGCCAACACGCTCCGGCGGCTCCCGTGGGCGCGGCCATCGACAGCGGGTCCGACGCCCGGACGACGGCGTCGCCGGTGCTCCCGGGCACGATCGAGGCTCTGCTGGCCAGCGCCCACCCGCTAGGCCCGAGCGAGGACTTGGTAGCTGCGTTCGCCAATCGAGGCGGCGACGCTAGCGCCGAGGCCCGACGACTGGCCACGGCCCAAGCGGTAGAGGTCGGTGCCGGCCCGGGCCTCGGCTGAGCGTCCAGCCCTGGGAACCGGCTCGGGGCCCTGGTCGCGTCCCCGGGGAAGGGTTATGAGGTGGTCGTTCCTCGCCAGTGCCTTCCTTGCCCTGCCCGCCCGGATGGCACACGGCACACGCTGCCCCGAGCGGCTCGGGCGCCAACCCCTCCGGTCCAAGCCGCCGCTACGACTCGTCTCCGCTCCGGGTTTCCTTCCGGGGCCGCCCACGGGCTCTGTCTTCCTCGCCTCCCTCGGGGCTAACGGGCCTCGTACCACCCGAGCAGCACACAACAAGTAAGGAGAACTGAGAGATGACCGACAACACCGTAACCATCGCCGGCAACGTTGACTGCACTACGGGCCGGGTGCCGGCTTACGGGCACTGCCGGTCATCTCTCGATCGGCCCGGCATGCCGCTTCGAGTGACGTGCCCCTTGGCTGAAGGTCGGGGCTCATCAGCCAAGGAAGGTCCGGCTGCCCTACGCGGGAGAGTGTCCCGATAGGAGCATCGGACTGGTGATCATGTCCTGCCTGGGCCAAGGACGAAGGCCCCAACGACAGACAGTTGGCCACTAAGAGTGATGCGGGTCTTCCTATGGGCAAGCTCCCTAGCTGTGGGATGAGCGGTTCCTCGTCGCCACGCGGTTGGTTGTCGTCGAGCGCCGACTTGGGCGATCTGCGCACGCCAACTGTCACTTCGGATTCACCTGGCGTTGACACGACTGATTCGTCGTCTATACTCTTTTACTATGGCACTAGGAGAAGAGTATAGAGAGCAGGCTGACGGAGAGGACGCTTCACTTCTCGAAGGCAGCGTCCCGATGTCGTCGATCGAGTTCTCGCTCGACCCCACCTCTGGCGTGCCGACCTACCTGCAGCTCGTCCACCAGGTCGAGCACGCAGTCCGTCTCGGCTACCTCGAACCCGGCGATCAACTGCCCAGGGTCAAAGACGTGGTCGCCTCGCTGGCTATCAACCCGAACACGGTGGCCAAGGCCTACCGCGAGCTGGAGAACAAGGGACTCACGGTTGGGCGGCCCGGCCAGGGCACGTTCATCCAGTCCACCCTCAACCCGGTCGCGCTGCCCGAGCTGACCGGGCTTCGGCGTTCCTTGCTCGGCTGGCTGAGTACCGCGGACACGGCGGGGCTGGACGAGGACGGGATCTTTGCGCTCTTCACCGAGCGCGCTGCGGGAATTTCGTGAGCGTCGCAGTGGCTCGGGCGTTCGCCGAGGCGCGGCGAGCGACGAGGCGAAGGGTGTGGCATGAACGTCATCGAGGCCACCGGCCTCGGTAAGCGCTATCGGCAGCACCTGGGCGCTGCGCGAGTGCTCGCTGGCCATTCCCGACGGGCACGTGGCCGCGCTGGTCGGACCGAACGGCGCCGGCAAGACCACCCTGTTGAACCTGGCGGTCGGTCTGACGACACCGACCGCTGGCACGGTCACCGTGCTCGGGGGTGCACCGGCCGGGTCGCCTGCCGCTCGCGACGCCATCGCGTTCGTCGCCCAGGATGCACCGCTGCACAAGAACCTGTCCGTCGCCGACATGCTGCACCTGACCCGTAACCTGAACCAGCGCTTCGACCAGGGCTATGCCAAAGCTCGACTAGCTGGGCTGGGCATCCCGCTAGATCGCAAGACCGGCAAGCTATCGGGCGGTCAGCAAGCACAGCTCGCGCTGACCTTGGCGTTGAGCCGACGGCCGCGCCTCCTTGTGCTGGACGAGCCGATGGCGTCGCTTGACCCGCTGGCCCGACATGACTTCATGGCCACAGTGATGGCCGCCATGGCCGACGACGGCGTCTCAGTGGTGCTGTCCTCTCACGCCCTGGCCGAGCTCGAGCGGGTGGCCGATTATTTCGTCATCCTCTCGCGCGGCAGTGTCCAGGTGGCCGGCGAGGTCGATGACCTTCTTGCATGCCACAGCGTCTTGAGCGGCCCGGACGCCGAAGCCGACCGGTACGCCGGCCGCCTCGACGTGGTGCACGCTCTACGCAGCAAGGCGCAGACTCAACTCCTCATCAGGACGGATGGGAGCACCAACCTGGTGCCGCCAGGCTGGAAGGCCCGCCCAATCACTCTTGAAGAACTCGCGCTGGCGTATCTGCGCGAGCCCGGCGCCGCGTGGCTGCCCGGGCCGATGCGCGCCCGACTTGCCGAACCGACGGAGGTGGCGCAGTGACCGCACTCACCATGCCCGCGCAGCCGAGACGCGATGCCAGCGCACCCCTGGTGCCTTGGCGGAGGATGGCCTGGGTCACCTGGCGACAGCACCGCTCGACGTTGGCCGGTGTCGTCGCGGTGCTTGGCGCGGCGAGCGTGTACCTGTACCTCACGGGTGAGCAGTTACGGCAACAGGGCTTTGTCTCCTACGGAGCAGGGCCGGAGTTGTCGTTGACCGCGGCCCTGTTCCAGGTGATCCCGCCACTGCTCGGGGCGTTCGTCGGCGCGCCGGTGTTGGCCAGGGAGCTGGAGACCGGCACCTTCCGGTTCACCTGGACCCAAGGCTTCGGGCGGGCACGGTGGACCGTGGCTACGCTCGCGCCGCTCGCGGTCGCGGTCGCGGTCGTGGCCGGAGCGTTCGGTTTCCTCTTCTCCTGGTGCTACGGGCCCCAGATCGACGGGAAATACGTCCTGAGCCCGCTCGCTGCCACGACATTCGACCTGCGCGGAGTCACGTTGGCTGCCTGGACGCTGGTCGCCTTCGCGATTGGCGTAGTGGCCGGCATCCTCATCCGCCGGGTCGTCCCCGCCATGTTCGCCACCCTCGTTGCGTGGAGCGGGCTCGCCGTTGTGACCGGGGTGTTCCTGCGCCGGCACTACGAGGCGCCGTTGGTTACCAGTAACCCGAACCTGCCCCCTGGTGCCTGGGTGATGAGCCAGCAGTGGGCCCGAGATGGCAAGTCGGTCAGCCTCTCCGCCGTTGACCATGTTCTGCGGCACATCGGCGCAACGCAGACCGCGCCGGGCCATCTGTCCCAGATACCCGGCTCGACCTCAGGGATCACAGGAAATCCTGTGCAATATCTCCTCCATCACGGCTTTACGCAGTTGGCGACGTACCAGCCGGCCAGCCGGTTCTGGCCATTCCAATGGATCGAAGGCGGCTGGCTGTTCGCGCTCTCCCTGCTCCTCATGGGAACGGCCGTCTGGCTTGTCCACCGCCGCGCGGCCTGATGGCTGGCGATCCGTCAGACGTGCCGCGTTCGAGTCGAGGGAAGGATCAACTGTGACAAGGGAACATCAAGCAGCGTCCGCGAATGTCGAGCTGTCGTCCAGGCGGCGAGGTCTGCGGAGGGTCACGATCAAGGTCGCTCTGCTCCTTTTGGTGTTCGCCTTGGCAGGACTCTTCGCGGCGCTCAGTGGCGGGGCAACCAGCCACCCATGCGCAACGCATCGGCCAATCCCCGCTGGCGTCCCGCTTTGTCGGCCGTAGCTCGGTAGCTCTGCGTTGGGGGCGAAACGCTTGACGCCGTGAACACACGTTTTCACGCGGCAGCTCCAAGGCGCGCGTTCGCGACGTAGCCCGCGACGGCGCGGTCCATCATCCGCATCGACGGCTGCCGCCGCGAGGAACGCAACGCCGCCGCGTTTCAGGTCGGGCGAAGGGGGGCATTCGGGGAACTCCCGGGACTGACGAGGTGTGCCAATAGCTGGATGATCTGAGCGCTGCAGCCTGTGTGGTCCTCGAGTCGTCGGCAGCGACGCCTATTCGGCGGTTCGGCGCTGCGCCGACTAGAGGCACACCGATAAGCGCGGCCACGATGAGTGGTGGTCTGGAGCAGGCCACTGTGGGACGGCAGTACGCAGCGCCCGGTGGCCGCCGGCACCCTGGGCTCGTTCGAGCCTGTTACGCGTCCGGGCGACGTCGGTTCGAACACCTTCGAGGTAGCAGCGTGTCATGCGCTGTTGGACCGTTCGGCCTATTCGGGCCCGAGCCTGGCCAGGACCGCAGCTGGGGCGAGAGAAGGGCTGGTCTCGAAGCTCGGCGACAAGCCAGCGAGCTTCTCCTCGCCGGGTGGCGTTGGTCTGATCGGCATTTCTGGCGACGCTAGTAGCGGAGCCCGAGCCCCCCGACAACCCTGGCCGGAGGGGCGACGACCCGCGCGACCTGTGTCCCTAACCTAACGGTCGTCTGGCTCGCTCGGCTGCTCAGTTGGCGGGCAGGACCGGCTCCATTCGGAGCGGGGTCATTTGCCTTCTACTCACGTTGCCACAGCTCAAGCCGGCCGCAACCCCTTCCGGTCCAAGCCGCCGCTTCGCTCCGGGTTTCCCTTCTGGGGTGCCGCACTCGTGCTGTGCACCCGACCTTGGCGCTGCGGCCACGTCGTCACCGTCAAATCGACATCAGCTCGAAAGGAGCACAGCAATGAACACCACCAGCTTCATCGGCCGACTGACCAAAGACCCCGAGGTCCGCACCACCGCTGCCGGTCCGGTCGCGGACCTGCGGGTCGCCGTGGACGGGCCGGACGACCGGGCCGTTTACCTGAGCGTGACCGTGTTCGGCGCCCAGGTCGACGCCATCGCCGGCCATGTCGCCAAGGGCCGCCAGGTCGGCGTGACCGGCCGGCTGGCCTTCGACCAATGGGAGTCCGAGCCCGGCGAACTGCGGTCCAGGTTGTACGTGATCGCCACCACCGTGGACTTCTTGGCCCGACCTCAGGGCGACAGCCAGACCAGAGCCGCCCCGGGCTCCTGAGAGAGCCCGCGGAGGGTCGGCCACCTGTGCCGGCCCTCCGCGATCTGGCGCCCGAGCTGTGCGATGGTGGATGGGGTGTCCTTCGAGCCCGGCACCGTTGACGCTGACCGTGACCTGCGGCACCTGGTCCTTGCGCCGACGGGGGCGGTGGAAGTCACCTCGGACGCCTTGGAACCGGTCCGTCTCCTCGACGACAACGGGTGTGCGGATGAGTCAGTCCGGGGCTTCGTCCGGAACCTGGTGGCCTGCGATTACAGCCCGGCCACATGCCGGTCTTATGTGTTGAGCCTGCTGAGGTGGCGTCGCTTCTTGGTCGCCGTCGACGTCGCCTGGGACCGTGCCGAACGCCGAGATGTCCGGGACTTCGTGTTGTGGATGAAAGGCGCTGACAACCCCCAACGCCACCACGGCCGGCCGGGGCGAGCCCACCGGGGACGGTGAACGCTGTCACCGGGAAGCGGACGTTGTCGCCCGGTTACGCCCCGGCGACGATAAACCATGCCCTCGCCGCTGTGCGGATGTACTACGAGTACCACCTGGAGACAGGCCTGGGCCCGATCGTCAACCCGGTCCCGGCGCAGCGCGGCCGCGGCGGCGACCGGCCTCTCGCACCGAAGCCCGATAGCCCCGGTCGAGCGGCCCGCCCGGGCCGCCTACCGCCAGCGCAACCCAGGCCTGCCCTTGCGAGCGCTGCCCGACGCCGTGTTCGACCAGTTCTTCGTCTCGTTGTCGAGCAACCGGGACCGGGCTATCGTGGCCTTCGCTGTGAGCAGCGGTGCCCGGGCGGCGGAGTTGCTCGGGTTGCGCCTCGAGGACCTCGATGTCGGCCGCCAACTTGTCGCCTTGGAGGGCAAGGGCCACCACGAGCTGCAGTGGGTGCCGGCTTCCCCCGACGCCTTCATGTGGTTGGCGGCGTACCTGGCCGAGGTCGTCGGGCACCGTCCCGCAGGTGACACGCGGCTGTGGTGGACGCTACGGGGACCGCCCCGACCTTTGACCTACTGGGCCTTGCGACAGGTCCTAGCGTGGGCGAACGAGCAGCTCGGGTCGAACATCACGTGCCACGACCTGCGCCACACCTACGCCATGCGCCTGAAAATGAGCGATGTTGCAAGAACTGCATCATTCGGCATGGTGCGCGATCAAGAAACTATAAGGGTTTTGGGTTTTCGAACTTACGACGTGGGCTGAGCGGTTCAACGAGACATCCCAGCTCAGGCAGGACCAGCCGCCACCTGAGCTACACCAGCTGCAACAGTGACTCACCTGATCGTGTTGCACCTGCTGCGACTTTGAGGCTTCTGGTGCCTGGACGGACTGCACAGCGTTCTGCCCTCGTTCACTTGGCTGCTCACTTGCCGCAGCAGCCCTGCTCGCCCAAGCCCTCGGGCTCTCCCCGAGCACTGCTGTCCGCTGGGCCGACACCGTTGGCGCCGACTGGCCCGCCAAAGCAGCGGCGTTCGCCTGCTCGGCCATCACCGGCAGCTGAGGCCACCGCGGCTACCTCCCCCCACTACCGCCGGCCCCCCAGGGGGCCGTTGGTGCCGGGAAGACGAAAGCTCGGTACTAGAACGGCAAAAGGCCAAGCCTTTGCGGCCTACTTACACGCTCGACAGCAGGGCCATGAAGGCACGAGTGCGGACCGAGGAAGGTGGTCACCGCGCGAACGAGGTCTCAACGATCTCAACGCATACGGCTCACCGAGCGATCCCGGTACCACGTCGAATAGCTCGCCAGGCAGTCGTTGGAGCATGGCTATTCGGCACAGTTCGAACATCGCCTATTACCAGTTTGGCCGACCCGGGCCTGTTCATAACCGACGTGCAGCGCCTGATGCGGCACCGCTCGATCAACAGCACCCAGATCTACGCCCGGGCCGGCATCGACGACCTGGTCGTCAAGATGAAAGACCACTACGCCCGGCCCGAACCTTCAGCCCCGAGAAGCGACCCGGCCTATGACCCGGAGGCGATGGCCGTGCTGTTCCCCGAACTGGCATGAGCCTAACCGGGCTATCCACCGCTGAGCTTGACCGGGCGCCCCGAGCGGTGCCGACGCTCGGTCCGTCCCCGCCGGGACGAGCCCAGCACCGTTTCTACGGCCAACCCGTTACCCCGGCGCTGCGGGACGAGCTGGCCCAGGCCGCGATAGGGATCCTGGCCGCCCGGCTGCCCCCCAGCCTGGCCCGGCTCGACCCAGTGCGGCGGTTCTCCCGGGTAGTCAACGAATGGCTGGACTGGCTCGACGCCTTCCCCGGTGCCAGCTACCAGGACCGGTGGCTGGCCAGCGATGCCGACGCCGCCGGGCGCACCTGGGCCGCGTTGTTCGCCCCGACCCCCGTCGGCCAACAGCGGGCCGCCCGGGCGCTGGAGGCGGTCATCAGCCTCGGTGCCGTCCGCCCGTCCTACGACTTCTTGTTCTCGGTCTGCAGCCGGCGGTTGTGGTCGACGTGGCGAGAGGAGCACGACCAGGCCCTCTTCGCCCGGGTGGGCCAACCCGGGGCCGGCAACCTGGCCCGCCACCAGTTGGCCGAGGTCATGATCAGCTTGGCCCGCATGTCGATCAGGACCGGGAGGCCGCTCGACCAGCTCACTTGCGATGACCTGCTCGCTTTTAGGGCCGCCATGCTGGCCGTCAAGGGCGAGCACAACAAAGTTCCCTGTGCCTCGATCTACTTCCTCAGCCGCCAGGCCGGGCTCTTCCCCGACGGTCCCGAGGAGTTCTGGGCGCTGCGGACGGCCAGCCCGCTCAGCCCGGCCGAGGTGGTCACCAGCTATGGCGTGAAAAGCCCGGTCATGGCCGGGCTGCTCGGCCAGTACCTGGCCGAGCGCCGCCCGGGGTTGGACTACGTGTCTTTCAAGCACGTGGCCGACCACTTGTGCCGGCTGTTCTGGCGCGACATCGAAGCGGCCCATCCCGGCATCGACACCCATCGCCTCACCCGGGACCAGGTTGAGGCCTGGAAACGGCGGGTCAAGACCTTACCCGACGGGCGGCCCCGGCAACGCTTCACCAGCGTGTACCTGACCGTGCGCTGTTTCCACTTGGACATCAACCACTGGGCCAACGACCACCCCGAGCGCTGGGCGAGCTGGGCCACCCCATCTCCGGTCACCCGCCAGGACGTCCGCTCCGTGTCCCACCAGCGCCGGGCCGAGACCGCCCGCATGCACGCCCGCTGTCCGCGAGCTCCTCCCCGCGCTCGGCCACCTTGGTCCACACCGTCCGCTCCGAGCGCGACCGGGCCACCAACACCTTGCGCACCGCCCGGGCCACCGCTAAAGGCGGACAGTTCAGCGTCGACGACGTCTCCTACACGTGCCTCGGCACCGACAAACGGGCCGGCGCGGTCCGGCTCCGGGCCGCGGACGGTGCGGTGACCGACGCGGTGTTCGACGAGCACTGCTCGTTCTGGTCCTGGGCCACGGTCGAAGTGCTGCGCTACACCGGGCTCCGCATCGAAGAGCTCCTCGAGCTCACCCATTACTCGGTCCGCCCCTACCGCCAACCCAACGGCGACGTCATCCCCCTGCTCCAGGTCGCCCCATCGAAGACCGACGCCGAGCGGGTCATCCCGGCCAGCCCCCAGCTCGCCTCGGTCCTGGCCCAGGTCATCACCCGAGCCGCCGGGCCGACGGCAAGATCCCCCTCACCAGCCGCCACGACGAGCATGAACGCTGCTGGAGCGACCCGCTGCCCCACCTGTTCCAGTATCGGCTCGGGGGCAGGCCACGGACCTTCAACGCCGGCACCTTGCGCGAGTACCTGTACCGTTCCCTGGCCCGGGCCGGCATGAGCCTCCAAGTCGGACAGCGCCTCACCCCTCACGACTTCCGGCGCCTGTTCACCACCGACGCCGTCAACAACGGCCTGCCCATCCACATCGCCGCCGCCCTCCTCGGCCACCAGGACCTCAACACCACCATGGGCTACACCGCCATTTACCCGAAAGAAGTCTTCGCTCGCTACATCGAGTTCATAGAGCGGCGCCGGGCGGACAGGCCCGTCGAGGACTACCGGGCGCCGACCGCTCGGGAGCTCGCCGACTTCGCCGACCACTTCGGGCAACGCCGCATCGAGCTGGGCACCTGCGCCCGCCCGTACGCCACCCCCTGCACCCACGAACATGCTTGTCTGCGCTGCCCGTTCCAGCAGATCGACCCCGGACAGCTCCCACGGCTGGTCGAGATCCGGCTCGACATCAAGGCCCGGATCGACACCGCGCGCCAGCAGCAATGGCACGGCGACGTCGCCCAACTCGAGCAAACCCTCCGCCACGTCGACACCAAACACACCGAACTGCTCCAGCTCCTCGCCGAGGAGGCTCTCCCCTCAGGGGAGCCGGGCCTCCCCCGTAAAAATCGCCCCGACCCAGCCGTCTAGCTGTCCACCATGCTCATCGAGCGCCAGTGACCTACGCGCCGTCCCGGTTTTGCGGACGCTCGCTTGGTGCAGATAAGCAATTTGACCCGGGACCCCGAAATCCGCTTTACCCCCAATGGGCAAGCCACCGCCAGCTTCGGCATCGCCGTCAACCGCACCTGGACCGACCGCCAGACCCAAGAACGCAAGGAGTCGACATCGTTCTTCGACGTCGTCGCCTGGGGCGGCCTGGCCGAAAATGCCGCCACCTCGCTGGCCAAGGGCACCCGGGTGGTCCTGACCGGCAGGCTCGACCAGCGCTCGTGGGAGACCCAAGACGGCGACAAGCGCTCCAAGGTCGAGATCACCGCCGACGACCTGGCCCCCAGCCTGCGCTGGGCCACGGTTGAGGTCACCCGCAAGGAGCGGCGCCTCGCCGACGAGGCCCCGGCGTCGGACGAGGAGGCTTCCTGACCCTCGCCCTGGCGGGCGTAGGGGCTGGGCCGCAGCCCCTACGCCCCGGCCCGGGGCCGGCCTTAGGACAGGCGCTAGAGGTCCGCAACGAGCGCTACGATGGGAAACGCTACCGGAAGTAGAGCCGGTAGTGTAATAGGAAGAGAAAGCAGTCCCCCGGTTGAGCGACGTAATCACCCTGGAGCGAGCGGTCGAGGCGGGCGAGATCGTGCGCGCCCTTAAGCACTACGGGGTATCACAAGCCGAGGTAGGCGCGATCGCCGGTGTGACGGACCGGGCGGTGCGCAACTGGGCGAACAACGGTATCCGCCCGGAGCGTTACGACAGGCTGTCCGAGCTCCGCAACATCGCGCTACTCCTTTCCGATTCGCTCACGCCGCGCGGTACCGGGCAATGGCTCCACGCTCGCAACCGGCTGCTGGGTGGGGAGCGCCCGCTCGAGCTGCTCACCCAGGGCCGGTCCGAGGAGGTGCGCCGAGCCGCCCAGGCGTTCGTAGATGGCTCGTACGTCTAAGGACCCGGAGCGGTGGGCGGTGACCGCTCGCGAAGGCCGCGCCCGGACCTGCCTACATGGGAGCAATGAATGACCGCACCCGCGCACCACGCCGGCAATTTAGATAGGCGGCGGCAATTCACCGATGCCTTCAATTATGGCGATCGTTGCTTCTGCGCCCCGCCGCCGACTTCGGGGACGTTTCTGGCACCAGGGCCCGACCAGGTACCCGCTTGGCTCCTTCGCTGACCCGGCCGCGACCGACGGGCGTTACCACAGCCGCGGCGGTCCTGGGGCCTGGTACGCGTCCGACCGGGAGCAGGCGGCATGGGCGGAACTGTTCCGTCACTTCACCGACGAGGGCGTGGACCCCTTCGAGGTGCGCCGGCGCGTAGGCGCCGTCGACGTCGCCGGGCTTGAAGTGCTCGACCTCACCGACGAGGCGGTCAGGTCCTGGCTGGGCCTCACAATGGACGACCTCATCGGGGATGATTACTCCCGGGCTCAGGAGGTGGCCGAGGCTGCCCGGGGCGCAGGCTTCGGTGGGATCCTGGCCCCGTCAGCAGCAATCGAGGGACAAAAGACGCTCGTCGTGTTTGCCACCGGGTTCGCGTCCATCGTTTTCAACCGGTCCCGGGTACGTCAACCTCCACCACGCCTGGCGGACCTCATGCGGGTGGTGCGGCGGCGTGGCGACTTACCCGCCGCCGTTCACAGCATCCTCGAGGAGGTGGCCCAGGCCGGCTCCGACTTGGCCCGGCGCCGGCGGAAGCGACCGCCGGCGGGCTGACCTTTCGGTCCTCGTGCTCCAGCGGGACGGGCGAACCGAGCGTACCCAGAAGACGCCGCTTTCTTGAAATGCGGGTCAGCTGGCGGGCGGACTGGCTCGGTGGCAGGGGCTTTGGGCCACCAGAAGGCCAGAGCGACCACAGCAGAAGCCACGCGTCGCCCTGGCCCACGAGCGAGGACCGATGCTTGGTTACGGCAAGAACTTCTTGGCTTTGAGCGCAGAGGCGGCCATATACCCCATTCCCCGCGTCAGCTCGTCCTCGAAGTCGAGCGAGCCGTCCGGGGCACCAGACCGAGCATGGCTGATTTCATGAAGCAGAGTGCCGCAATATGTTGCCGCTCGGGCCAACTGGTCTCGCCGGACCACGATACGGTTGTTCAGGCCCTCCCAGACCCCCAGTACGGGCCGGCCGCTCTCGTTGAGGCGCATAGTTTCGGACACGAGGACGTCTATTTTCATTTTCCTGAGGTCAGCCCCGATGAGGCGACAGGCCGGCTTTGTCAGCCCGAAGACAACTTGCTCGTCGGGTGTGAGGGCCGCTGGTTCGACGAAATTGAACTGGAAACTCTCGTTCCAGGCTTGCCTGTAGCCAGCGAAGTCCAAAAGTGGCCGCCCCTCCATGTCTTTAAGCGCGCCGTAGCCTCTGCGCAATGACATCGGGCACGACCACCAGGCGGTAGCCCTCGTCCTTGGCGTACTGCAACTGAGGGCTGCCCGAGCCGTACTGCCATGTGGTTACGAAGACCACCTTCTCGTTCGTGGCCAGGACCCGGCAAGCGTGTAGTGCGATGTCCAGCCAAGCCAGCTCGTCGTGCTGGCGACCAGTGGTGAAAGCTGCCAGGTCCTGGGCCAAGGGCCCCGCTACCGCGCTGGTCGTGCATCCCTTCAAGATGGACTTCACCCGGTCGCTATAGGCAGCCCGGCCTACATTGCTGCGCTCCCGGTTGAGGGCGCGCCGCAGGACGGCGCTCAGGTTGGTGATGTTGTAGGAGAAGAGAAAGTTCTCCTCTTTGGCGACCAAGAGGCCCTTCACGTAGACGTGGGCCGGTCGGCCTCTTGGTGGGGGGGCGAGCACTTGGCCGTAGTTGGTGGCCTCAAGCACGTGCTCGTCGCTGTACCGCAGGAAGAAGCCCTTGGCCTGGTCGATGTCCTCGTCGGCGAGGCCGCTCAAGACCACGTCGGTCCCGGTCCGACGAGGGTCCGCCGGCGGCCGTAGTACCGCGTGCAGGGTGACGACGTCGGCGAAGTTCTCCTTCGGGCGCCGGTCAGGCGTGATGTCACCGTGACGGGACAGAATCTCGACCCCGACGCCACGGCGGTCGAACACCGCCAGAGCGTCCTTCAAGCCCATCCCGAACTGCCCGATGACGTCGGGATGACGGCGCTTCTCGGCGCTCTCGTTCTGGGCCAGGTGGTCATAACGTAGACCGCGGCCGGCGTCGGCCACATGCCAGCGGCCGTCCGGGCCCTTGGAGATAGTGGGCTCTGTCGTGCCTGTTAGGGCCTGTTCGTCGAGCGCGTTGGCTATCACTTCGCGTACGGCGAAGGGCACCGTCCAGTGCTCGAGCACCTTGCCGATGTTGAGGTCGAACGCCATCTCGGTCGGAATGGCTGTCCTTTTCGTGGTGGCCATTCCGGCTACCTCCATTGGGCAGGTGACGAACAGCCCGGCATAGATGGTATCGACCAACACGACGACTGAAAAGGAGGTGAGTGGTGACTCGGGCGCTCCATCTCGGTCCCAAAGTCGCAATGTGCTCCTCAACGAGACGCTTTCTTCTGTGCCGCACGGAGGGTCCTTGTTGTCTGTATTCCACAGACATAGACTGCTCGGTTGTGCATAGCGGGACTGCTCGCGAGGTCGACACCAGTCAGTCATTGGACCCCGGGAAGTTAGCGGCATCTACGACTGCAGCACACTGGAGCAACCAGTGAGCAGTTCAGACGATCCGACATCGATGGAGAAATCAGCTCCGAAGGCTACTGATCGTTCGGTACCGAAAGCCCAGGAAGGATCGTCTAGACGTGTGACCTTTCCGAACCGCGTCACCCTTGATTTGGACGATGATCGGTATCAGTGGCTAACCGACACAGCCGATAACAACGGTGCTGTCGGCTCGGCGAACCTCTTGCGCGCAGCTCTGGATCATCTAAGAGAGCACCCAGGAACGCTGAAGGCGGTCGTTTCGCGAGCTCAGCAGCTACGGCGAGCCCAGCGTGAGAGTAGACGGCGGTGGGGGAAGTGACGGTCTCAACGACTAGCGCAGAGAGCTCTCTCGAAGTGCAAGGTCCCCCGCGCTTCAGAGCTACGAGCCATCAGAGATGCAACCCTGGACACAAGTTACGTCTCAATGGGGAGCCGACGGACTTCCAGCGTCCATGAGTTCTACCGTTACCCAGCTCGATTTTCCCCAGCGTTCGCACGAGCTGTAATCACGGCCTTCTCTCGGTCCGGCCAAGTGGTGCTTGACCCGTTCGTCGGTGGCGGCACAACGCTAGTGGAGGCTCGGCTCGCTGGTCGCGTAGCGATTGGGTCCGACCTCAATGCCTTGGCCGCATTTGTATCTCGAACCAAGGCTGCAGTGCAATCTGACGAGGGGCTCCAACTGCTTCGTCAATGGGCGGCGGACTTACCGAAGGTCATGAACGTGCGTAAGCCCGTGGTGGTGGCACCTGAGTGGCAGGAGAATGGCTACCTCCGGCACCTCGATACGCGCGACACTTGGCGCCTTCGCAAGTTGGTTGCCCAAGCCCTCACTTCGCTTGGACCTCTTGGTCCAGGACCCCACCAAGACCTGGGGAGAGTGGCTGTTCTTCGCACGGCGCAGTGGGCACTCGATATGAGGGTCTGCCTACCGGGAGCGGCGGAATTCCGTAGCCGAATTAATAGCTGACGCAGTGGCGATGATTGATGTTGCTGCCGAATTCGCGCAGGACGTTAGAGGCAAGGAGGAGGGACAGTCGAGATGTCTGCCTGCAACGCTGGTGCTACATCAAGGCGTACCCGGCTTGTCAGCGAACTCGGATCTCGCGCAATATGCTCGCCCCTCGCTGGTGCTGACCTCGCCCCCTTATCCGGGGGTCTACGTCCTTTACCATCGCTGGAAGCTACGGGGCCGTCTTGAGACCCCAGCACCTTTCTGGATAGCTGGCTGCCTGGATGGTAAAGGCCTGGCGCATTACACGATGGAGTCTCGATCTCACCGGACCCTTGACGCTTACTTCGAGCGCCTGCGAGAAGCCTATGGAGACATCGTCACGCTGGCAACAGCGGGCACGTGGATAGTTCAGGTCGTGGGCTTCAATGACGTAACGAGCCAGCTGCCGGCTTACCTTGAGGTCATGGAGCAGGTGGGACTGGTTGAAGTTCGTTTCGCCGACCTAGCAACCTATGCTGATGGGCGGCTCTGGAGGACCGTTCCGAGCCGGAGGTGGTGGGTGGCTTCGAGCTCACGGAGGAAGACTGCTCCTCACACGGCGCAGGAAGTGGTCTTGTTCCATAGAAAACACCGATAAACGCGTCATGCGATTGGCTCTCGGATCCTAGTCCTCCTCGTCAAGGGCGAGGTCCCCAATTGCCTCGATCATGGGCAGCATTACAGGTGCCAGGGCAGACGTTGCCCGCACAACGATGTCCTCGATGTCCTCAACGCCTTCGCTTTCGTCGTCGCGCCTGTCGTGCAGCTTGTCGTCATGTATTAATGCGAGCCCAACGAGGACTAGGGCATAGGTGAACTTCGCCTCCAAGAGCCGTGGGTCGACCTTTGGCGATTCCTTCTGGACGATCCTGAGGTACTTATTGTCGACGTTGACGTAGAAGTCGAATACACTCGCCTCGTTTTCGTCGTCCCCGTTGCCGGCGTTCACGATCACGAGCGCGGACTCTTCGGTGAAACGGTGGAAGGTGAAATTGTTGTAGTCCTCCTCCTTTACCCTCGTGATCTCAGGTAGTGCGAGGCCACCGCCACCGACCGCTCCTTCTCCGCTGGCGTTTGCGCGGCGACCTCCATTTCCGCCACCTCCGCCTGTTTGCGCTGGGGGGTTGACCCTGAGCACCAGCCGGTTGACGAACGGGTCCACACGCATCTCGTCGGTGACTTCAATATCGAAGGTTAGAGTGTCCCCCACCGAGGTATCGTCAGGGAGTTCTAGGTTGAGAGTGGCTATGCCGGACTTCGGGTTGTCCACGCGGTACTTATCATTATAGGGCAGCTGACTTCCGTCCCCGAGGATGCGCCAGACTGTCGCCTCGCCTGGGAAGTCTTCGCGGGTGAAGTACTCATCCTCAGCGTCTGTTTCGAACTGCACCCGGCTTCGTCGCCCCATGAAGCCCTCTCGGACAAGGTCCTCCCCGGCCCGTCGGTCCTTGAAATGGAAGAAGGTGGGGTATGGCTTGCCCTTAAATTCGGCTCCAGTACCAGCGTTGGCCCCGCCGGAGCCCAACGCGGCGCCCGGGGGGAATGGCGATGGCAGGTTCGATCCCTTGAGGAAGAGTGTGGCCAGGCTGGGGGAGCGTTTTATAAGATCCTCGAGCACGTGAGCGAGAGGCTTGGAATCGGAGAGGCGCTCCTCCAGGTCCTCGGCGCGACGACGGTTGCGGAGGTTCCGTAGCGTAGGGTCGTCGTGAAGGAAACGCTTCAGTTCTTCAATGAGACGGGCGGAAGTACTGTTCTCCCGGAGTCGGTCGCGGGAGTTGAGGAAGAGGTCTTCCCGCACCATTCCCTCGATGCTCGTGCAGTCAACCATGAGCAAAAGGGAGTCCTCAAGGTAGCCCATGCCGACGTCTTTGAGACGGAAGAAGCTCGTGTCTTTGGAGGCGTGGGACTGGCCGTTGATGGCGAAGATCACTCCGTTGGAACGAGTCCTGTACTCGGTCGCGGGCACGTCCTTCTTGAAGGCGAAGACTTGTCCGCGGACAGTCTTCCCGTCCACGTTGACTACTGTGCCTCGGGGAAACTCGGGTTCTAGCTGCTCGGCACGGTTGCGTTGGAGGCGTGCCGACAGGCCCAGAACGTTTGTCGAGAATGACCCACTATGGCCTCGATAACCCGCTCGGCACTCGTAGAGCCTTACCGGGAGGGCAAGCTCCGGCAACCCTTGGTCTATGCGGCGCAATAAGCCGTCGCGTGACTGGATGATGTTGCTGCTCGTCCCTTGCCACTTGTACTCGTACATCTTGACGAGAGCCCCGTGTGGTGCATGACGATGGTAAGCGTCACGTACCACAGAGTCCGCTTCGGGGAAAATGGGCCAGCTGTTGGCCGGGAAGCTAAGCACGGCGCCGCGACGAGGGTCGTCGGCACCGATTGGTGCCAGATAAGTGAAGACAGAACTGCGGCTGCCACCAGCGGGCGGTTCGCGGCGCACCACAGTAAACCCCCACTCCGTATCACGCGGAGAGGCGTCGGCCGGGAGGAGCAACGGGTTACGGCGCGCGACCACGAGTTGGACACGGTTCCGGCCTGCGCAGAACTGAAAGACGCCTGTGCCTCCCATATTGAACTTGCCCTGTACGAAGGGGATCTTCAACTTGTTAGCGCGATGCAACGACATGAACGTGTTGGGAAAATTGTCCGGGGTCTGTCCTTCACCCTGGTCGGCAACAGTGATACTGGGTGAGCCAGTCTCGGGTTTGTTGCCCGTTGCAGCGAGCGTGAGCAGCCGTCCTTCATCGGTGACTTGCGCATCGAGCCAAAAGGCAATTCGACCGGCATCGGGGCCGAGCTTTCGGGGGTCCTTGCCCTCGAAGAACCTTGCTACGGCGTCCCGTATCGAGCGGGGAGCTTCCGGGCCTTCCGGGTTGATCTTGTTTTCGAGGCAGGCGTTCGTGAGCCGCGAGTCCACCGAGTTGATCAGCTTCTCGATAAGTGCAGCTATCGCCTCGCTCTGCTGGTTGCCGATGGTGGCGAAGTTGTTCTCGTCGTCCCCGAGGTAGCGCCAAACATCGGCGTTGTCCCAGTACCCGGCCTCGGCCAGGAGGGTGACCACCTCCTCTTCGGTGTCGGCTCTCATCAAGGACATGCATAGCTCGGCCGGGTTCATCGGCGATATCTCCTTTGTGTCTTTATTCAGCACGTCGTAACAATTCTTCAAACTCGTAGGCCTGGGGCTCGAGGACGATCGATACCTCTTCACCGGGCTTAGCAGGAAGGGCGTCCACTATTCCGACGTCCCTTAGGCGACCAACCATCGCCGCCCTGTGAGAGACGACCAAGGCATCAGTCCAGGTCGAATGAGCCTCTTGGATCATGCGATCTATTGCCGTCTGTCCACCTCCGCCCTCGGCAACGGCCTTCAAGAAGAGGCGAACCTCTTCCCGCTCGCCGGGCAGCGCCAAGAGGGCTTCTTGGAACAGTTGGCACTGTCTTTCGGAGAGGAGTCGCTCACTTTGAGTCTCACCGAGCATGGGCGTCTTTTCCGCAGCTATTTCAAGCCCGCGACGAGTCAGTAACAGGCCGTCTGAGAGGGCGACCAACCCAAGGTCGACAAGGGGTCCCGTTAGGCCGCCGTCGCTGCCCTCTTTCAACAGGAACGAAGTCCTAAAGCGTGAAAGTGATGCAACTTCGTCATCGCCCAGCGGCCAGCCGGTAGATCGGCGCTGCCTGCCACGTCTGGCGTTCAGTTCATCCTCTCGTTTGAGGCGCAGCCCAACGTCGCGCGCGAGCACGGGTACTGCGTGAAGGAAGTCCCCCACCGCTAGGGCGCCTAAAAGGGCGGTTGCATTGGCCAGGATGCGCAGAGGGACGACGACGGGGTTCAGTCGGTTGGTGAACGGCGTCAGACTTGTGCCGCCCTTAGACGAATCGGCCGGGCCGACGTCAATGTGGCTTGCGTCCGGGATGCCCAGCAACGCAGTCAGGTCCAGCTTGGCCAGCGGTCCAAGTGCCTCTTGCTCGTCGATGATCTTGCGTGGTGCGGTCCGCTTGCTCGTCGTTGGGTTGGGTTGCGAGCGAGGCCGTTTTAGTCGGGCTTTCGATGGAGGTCGGTTCATCGTGGGACCGGGGAGTTGCGAGGCTTGGAGCAACCCCGTGACATCAGCTGCTTCGTTGGTCGGGAGGGCCTGGACGTCGAGAGGTACGTCAGTCGCCTCAAGGCGTAGCTGGTTTTCGAGGGCAACAGCTATTAGTTCGCTGAGGTCGGCATACCCGGAGTTAATGCCGAGAAACGCGAGGACGTTTCGAGCTGTAGCAGCTGGTAGGTCGACTATGAAGCGCTGGTACTGCGGTAGTTGGGCCACGTCGTATCACTATAGCGCCTTGTGCGGAGAACCGTGTGCACTATTTTGAAATAGTAAGCGGACTATACATGCTGCGGCATAGTACGCGCGGATCGTGGCATTAGTGAGCGCCGGGATCGATTGGGCCTCGACTATCTAGTAGTCCTACAACGAACGGAGGTCTAGGCGGTGCTTGGGGACCACTGATAGTCGGGCTGCGGTGACTGTTGCCAACGAGGATTGCTCGCCGTCGACGGGTCAAGGCGCACGACCGTGGCTCGGGCTGCGGTATCGCAGGTCCAAGTGACGAGTGACGTGCTGCGCTGTGACCCCCGCACGAACTTGCCAGTGTGGATCGCTCACGAAGTCGTCAGTAGGGCTTGGGCCGGCGTAGGCCGGTCAGCCTTCTTCATCTCGACTTCGGCTGGAGGTGACGATAGATGGTGGGCCGGGAGACCCCGAACTCGGCGGCGATCTCGGCCACGGTGTAGGACCGGCGCCCATCGGGGCCCAGTTCCTCATACATGTCCTGGGCGATCTTGGCCTGGCGGGAGGTGATCTTGGCCTTCTGCCCGCCGGTGCGGCCCCGTGCCCGGGCCGCGGCCAGACCGTCACGGGTGCGCTCTGACATGAGGGCGTGCTCGAACTCGGCGATGGCCCCGAGGATCTGGAAGAACATCCGCCCGAGGGCCGTAGAGGTGTCGATGCCCTGGTCGAGCACCACCAGGTCGACGCCCCTGGCCTGAAGCTCGTTGGAAAGAGCGATCAGGTGCTCAAGCGAGCGCCCGAGCCGGTCCAGCTTGGTGATGACCAGCTGGTCGCCCTCCCTGGCCACGAGCAGGGCCTTGTCCAGCTCCGGCCGCCGGGCCAGCTTGCCGCTGCCCTTGTCGATGAGGACTAGGCCGCAGCCGGCGGCCCCGAGGGCGTCTTGCTGGGCGTCGGGGTTCTGGTCGGCTGTCGAAACCCGTCCGTAGCCAACCCGCATCGGCTAACTGTAGCGCAAACAGGGGTTGGCGTTACATAGGTCCGTACACGGGTAGCGTTACACGGCTCACCTGCGAAAACGCCTCGTAGAGCAGGCGCGTCCGCCAACGATCGTTCGTGTGACCGGCACTTGGCCTTGATCCCGGACGACCGCAAGCACGACGGGATAACGGCGCGGCGGGCGCAATGATGCGCTCAGCCCAATCCGCTGGCCGCTCTGGGTGGATGCGCGCGAACGATGCCGATTATCTGGAGTCGTGAGGCTCCGACAAACTGGACGCCGTCGTCAGCTAGTGGGATGGGATTCTAGAGTGGTCATTAGCGGGCAGACTCACGGGACAGGCGAACTAGCGGACTGCTTCAGGTACAGGGCGAAAGGTGCATCGTCGGCCTCGCCGCCTTGGCCCTCCACCAAGGCCCCTCGCGGTGATCTCTCCGACGTGGGCCATGCCGAGGCGCTCCAAGACCCGCCGCGACGCGATGTTGTGGCTCGGTGAAGGAGATAACCGACTCGGCGAAGAGCGCCAGCTGAGCGAGGGGAGGCCCTCTTTGCCGATCTCTGTGGCATATCCCTGGCCGTGGAAGTCTCTCGCAGGGTCCAGTCCAGTTCAAGCCGACAGCGTGACCAGTGCGTCCCTCCGGTCAGGGCGGTGACCTGGACGGTGGTAGGAGCGTCCAGCGGCATCTGGGAGAGGCCACCCCGGCCAACCAGGACGTCGTCGGAGCGACGGTAGGCGGTCCACTTGTGCACCCGTCCCTCGCCCGGGCTCCAGCTGGCGCCGTACCAGGCGGCCACCACTGGGTCCTGATGAAGCCGGACGAGGTCCTCGGCATGCTCCGGCCCGATTGGTTCCAGTCGGAGCCGGGCCGTCAGGCAGACGCCGTCAGCTGAAGACATGGTCCCGGTAGTCCGTTCAGGCCACGGCGGCGGCCAGCTCGTCCGAGCGACGGTCGAGATGGCCCAGCACCCGACGGTAGTGCTCCCCATGGCCCTCGGCTTTCATCTTCACCCTTACCGGGTCGCAGGCCGCGGCACCGTTCTCGATCCATTTGACGCTGGTCTCGACCCGGGCGCGGACGGCGGGTAGGACCCCCGAACGATCCTCCAGCCCGTAGCTGTCGCAGGCCAGGCGGAGCCGGGCCGGCTGGTCGATGGGTTCGGCCAGGCCGGGTTGAGGACCTTCGCGGAGGTCCAAGGGGCACCACATAAGGACGAGCCAGGCCAGGTCGTACAGGCGCGAACCGGGCCGGGCGAAGTCCCAGTCGATGATCCCGACCAGTCGGCCATCCCGCCACACCGCGTTGTCGAGGCCAGTCCGAATGACAAATCACCTCCGGAGGCCCGGCGTCGGCCGGGTGGTCTCGCCAGACCGCGCCGGGAGGCGGGATGAAAGCAAGGGTCAAGTCGTGGTACCGCCGGAGGAGGCGAGCGGCGTCGGTCATGGTGTGGAACCAGACGTCCTCGGCCACTGGGGTCATTACGCTGTCGCCGTCGATGAAGCTCAGGACCTCGCGGCCCTCGGCATCCATACCCAGGGCACGGGGAACGGCTTCGAACCCGGACCTGGCGAGGTAGTCCAGCAGGGCGTGCACGGCCGGGGTCCATGCCCCATCTGAACGGTGGACGGTATCGCCGACACGAACGACCTTGGCCACGTTCCCACCGGCGAGCACCTCCTCCTCCGGCGGGCTCATCGACACCGGGATGCCCGGCCAGGCCGCCGAGCCCAAGGGCACCTCCACCAGATCGTCCGCGGCCACGAGCCGACAGTATCCGCGGCGCCCGGCTGGCAGAAAGGGATTTGGGCGATCACGCCTTCCGTGGCCGGGGGCAGGCAAGGGGCTGGGGCCTGCTCACTACCGACAGCGGGATCGCGACACGGTCGTCGCAGCTGTACCAACAGGCTGTGGAGGCGGTGACGGGAAAGTCCTTCCGGTACATCCTTCCTCGACTCGCCTTCGAATGGGGAGCCCGCGCCCCGAACTGTCTTTGCCATACTTTCGGCGGGTCGAACCGACGGAGCGCGTCACCAGCTTCAGGGTGACCGATGTCGAAGCGTTGATAGCCCGGTGGGCCGAGGAGATCGGTCGTGGCGGTTACCCAGTGGCTCGGCGCGGGCTCACAGCAACCCTCGAACGCCTGCGGGTCGACCGCCAGCTCGAAGAAGCCCTCGCTGACGGGCCGGACCCGCTCCACGTCGTTGCCGTGTTCGCCGTCGACCCAAAAACCGCCGTCCGTTATGCAAACTTGGCTCGCCAGCTCCTCGAAACTGCCGCCGAACGACGACCCCCTGAGTAGCGGCGCAACCTCGAGGTTGGCGACCTCGTCTCTCCAATAAGCCTGCACGCAAAATCGTCGCGGTAAATTGCTGGGCGAACGCCCCAGGGTTCGGCCGGCCTCAGGCCCGTCGTTCGCAGCAGAGGTGTCCGCTCGCCGCTTTCTTCGAGCGCCGGAACGTGGTTTGCAGGTCCGCTCGACCCCAGACACCATTCAGGTATGCCGGTTAGGCAGGGCCTTGTGGAAGATGCCCAGGGCATCGCGACCGTTAATGTCCGCTCGTGGCAAGTGGCATACCGGGGCCTTGTCCCCCAAGACTTTCTGGACGGCCTTGACTCGGCCCAGAGTTGTCTGAGATGGGAGCGTACTCTGAGCAGCCAAAGTGGGCGGGACAGGACAGTGGTGGCAGAGGACGCTACCCGGATTGTCGGTTTCGCTCATGTGTGCCCGAGCCGAGACGACGCCACTGCCGGCACGGTCGGGGAGCTGGCTTCGATCTACGTCCTGCCCGAGGCGTGGGGCAGAGGCTTTGGGCGGGAGCTGGTCAGCGGCCCTTTCAACCCTGACCGGGGCGGGGTTTGCAGAAGCGACGGTTTGGGTGCTGGAGGGCAACCACCGGGCGCGCCGGTTCTACGAGGCGGGTGGGTGGTCCGCCGACGGTGCCGCAAGACAGTTCGACCGTGGCTTCGTCCTGCCCGAGGTGCGTTACTGGCGCACACTGACCTGAGGCACTTTCCTGCCACGATCTTGCGTGCAGGTCAACAAGCGTGAGCGCATAACCTGCGCGGTCCCAGTCAGCGACCGTGCGCCCGCAACGCTTTGATCGGGGACAAGGCCAAACTACGAGTGCTGCGTTGCCCACACTTCGACGTAGGGACCGTCGGTCACGTCATCAACCCCAAATCCAGCGCTCTCGATGAGCGCAGCAAATTCGTCTACGTGCCACGCCCGATACCACCGCCTCCCGTCGGGTTCCTCCAGCCAGCCGGTTCGGCCTTGGGACATGACGCAGGCGTAGAGTCGCCCGCGGCGTCGGAGCACTGTGCGAAACGCCTGAAGCGCTCCGAGCGTTTCGGAATCGTCGAGGTGAACGAGCGATGCGCTCGCCCAGACCGCGTCGAAGCTGCCCTCACCGAAGTAGCTTTCAAGCTCGCGAAGGTCGCCCTCGATGACCGGTGCAATGTCGGACGCCATCGCGACGAATGCCGGGTTGAGGTCGATGCCAATCGGTCGATGACCAGCTGTGACGAAGCGGTCGAGGTCGCGACCGGTCCGCAGCCCGCGTCGAGAATCTGAGCGTTCGGCGCAAGGAGCCCAGCGAATCGCGGACTCGGTCGCCCATCTTCGGCGTGTGATTTGAGCGCGTACGCATGGGCGCCGTCGGTGTACGCAGCTACCGATAGTCGAACCCGATCCTCGCCACGCACGCCAACAGCTTGCCAACTGGAAGGGGCGGCTGTCTTGCCGGGCCCCGACGCCGCCTCGCACCCGTCTCCTTGCTGTAGGTCTGCCAATCGGCCCAGTCCCCGTGCGGATTGAGGCTCGTGGTCGTAGGCCCGGCCGGGGCCGGTAATGGGAGGTCGAAGGGTTTCTACGATCAAAGTCCTCAGGTCAGCCGCCGTTTACGGTGTGTCCAGCAGCCCTCACGGTCGCCTCGGCCGCGGCTATGGCTACATCTTCGGTGGCAAACGTCTCGCTGGGGCGGTCCACAGAGTCTTTGACACTGCTCGCGGCCCCTAGCCAGCTGAGCTGATACGGATAGTCAGGGACCGGAAGCTGAGCGACGTGGGCAATAGCGCCATTTGGAGGCAATTCGGCGCTCCACCCAAACCCCTCTTCCAGCACGAGCCATTCGGAACTGCGGACCCCGGAGCCCTGTTCCCAGTGGAAGTCCATGCGTCAAGCCTAAACGCTGTTGGGGTGCCCCTAGTTCGACCGAGAGCGGAGGACGAGCGAGCCCGACCGCTCCGGCCAACTCACAACTTCGTGACTGATCCCCACTGACAATTTCGTGCGTGGTCACAGTCGGAAACCCGTCTCGAAAAGGAGCGCTTGCTGACCTGAGCTACTTACCATAATGTGCGTTCTCTTTACCGGAGCGGCGAAAAGCCCAGGTGGGAGACCCCTTTTGCGTCGTGGACATGTCGCCGACGACGCTCACGGCCGGGTAACGTTGTCGGCTCGAGCCACTAAGGTCGGCGACAGTGTTCGGCGGCCTTCTTAGAGACCTGCCCATCTCGCACCGGGTGCGCTGGTGGAGCTGACGACACTCGGACGCACCGGGCTGCCCGTCTCGATCGCCGGCCTCGGCTGCGGTGGGCACAGCCGGCTTGGGCTGGCAAACGGGGCCAGCCAAGACCAAGCGGTCGCGGTCGTCCACCGAGCCCTCGATCTCGGCATCAACCTCATCGATACGGCCCGCGCGTACGGGACCGAGGAGATCGTAGGTCGGGCGCTGGCGGGTCGACGCGACCAGGTGATCGTCTCGACCAAGGCGATGCCCGAGGTGAACGGCCATCTCCTCAGCGCCGAGGCGCTGCGCGGGTCGGTGGAGAAGAGCCTGGGCCGGCTTCGGGCCGACCACGTCGACCTTTTCTTCGTCCACGGTGTGGGCGTCCAACAACTGGACCACTGCCGCGATGTGCTGGCCCCCGAGCTGGCGCGGATGCGCGACGAGGGAAAGATCCGGTTCGTCGCGGTCAGCGAGGCCTTCGCCCGCGACACCACGCACGAGGCGCTCTCTACGGCACTCGATGCCGGCGACGACTGGTTCGATGTGGCGATGGTCGGGTTCAACATACTCAACCCGTCGGCTCGCGGTCGGTTGCTCGCCGCCACGCAGGCGCGAGGTATCGGCGTGCTCGTGATGTTCGCCGTGCGCCGCGCCCTGTCTGACCCCGAGGTCTGTCGGGCCCTCGTCGCCGACCTGGTCGCGACAGGCGCCGTAGACCCCGCCACCGTGGCCGATGGCGACGATCCCCTTGGCTTCCTCGTCCACCCGGGTGGCGCCACGTCGGTGGTCGATGCCGCTTATCGCTTCGCCCGCCACGAACCGGGGTGCGATGTGGTCCTCACCGGCACTGGCAGCGTCGACCACCTCGATGAGAACATGCGCTCGATCACCGTGGGGCTTCTTCCCCAGGTCGACCTCGGCCGGCTGCGAGCGATGTTCGGCACCGTCGATTCGGTCAGCGCCAACTAAAGCGCACAGGAACGGTGACCCGCCACCTGTGACCCCGCACGAAGTTGTCAGTGCGGACCGCTCACGAAGTTGTCAGTAGGCCGAATGGGCTAAAAGCCGAATGTTGAAAATGCAGGTTTCAATGCTCACTTCGGCGGACCCTCAGACCGCCAGCCCCCCAAGGGCTCGCGCTTGCCTGCTGGTAGGACGCGAATGGACCTGTGGTCCGAGATTGACGAGGATGACAGCGTGATCGGCAACGATGCGATGCGTACAACCTCGGAGAACTACCTCCGGTTCGGGCGGATGGAAGCGCACGGCCGGTCGCCGCTCTATGAGGAGTTCAGCGAGGGTGTCGCGGGCGACCCTGAGGTGCTCGCGCTGCTCGGTTCGCTCCCCAGTGCGAAACGCCAGCCGAATTTGGTGCTCGGTGCCGTGCGGTATCTCTACGACGTTGCACCGGACTACGCGGCGTTTCGTCGCACGCTCGTCGAACATTGGGACGAGGTTTCGTCGACCATGCTCGTTCGCCGAACCCAAACGAACGAAGTGGCGCGGTGTGCGACGTTGCTTCCGCTTTTGCTTGCGCTGCCTCAACCGATCGCGCTGTTTGAGGTGGGCGCGAGCGCGGGCCTGTGTCTCCTCGCCGACCGCTATCGCTACGACTTTGGAGAAGGAGGAATCGGGCCGAGCGCCAGTCCGGTGACGTTACGTTGCGAGTGCCGAGGCCCTGACACACCGCTACCAACCCGTCTTCCGGAAGTTGTCTGGCGAGCGGGCAGCGATCTCGATCCGATCGATGTCCAAGACGAAGATGCCGTCCGCTGGCTCGAAGCGTTGATCTGGCCAGGGGAGGGCGATCGCCTTGCTCGGCTCCGCGGTGGCAGTCGAGGTCGCGCGCGAAGGATCCTCCACGGCTATATGCCCGAGACTTACGGCACGGCTTTGATGATCTTGTCACCGATGTCCCGGACGGAGCGACGTTGGTCATCTTCCACAGCGCGGTTCTCACGTACATTCCTGCCGAGGACAGGGCTCCATTCGCAAGCGCAGTCGCAAAGCTCGGTGCGACGTGGATCGCGAACGAAGGTGCGGGAGTCCTACCTGGCGTTCGTGGCCAGATCGAGGACGAGGAGCGGGCGGCTCATCGCGCCGACTTCCTCCTAAGTCGTGACGGTGTGCTGGTCGGCTGGACCGATCCGCACGGGAACTGGGTGCAGTGGCGCGCTCGACGCGGCGATCAACCAGGTTTGACGCCTTATCGGAAGGTTGCTGCATACACAGCTCGCGGTCGAAAGCGCAACGCCTTTTCTTCGATCTCCTCAAGGCAATGCGCGGTCCAGCCCGCGATTCGAGCAGTCGTAAAGATTGCGGTCACGGCTTCGGGTCGCATATCGGTTACGAAAGCAAGTGCCGCGAGTCCGAAGTCGACCGTTGGCGGCCGAACCGAGTGGCGGCGGGCGCTCTCTAACAACTCCCGACCACAGCGAGCCTTTTTTGCGACGAAAACAGTCGGAGCGAGTCAAGAAGAGGGGCGAGTCGCGGGTCTTCAGCGTCAACGGGATGGCCGAAGCCTGGCAGGCCGCGACGAGTTGCCAATGTCTCATCAACAACCGCATCGACCCCCCGTTCTTCTGCGCGGATGAGCAGTTGGCGCGCGCGCTCCCCGGCCGCCCCGTGAAGGGGGCCTTTCGAGGTTGCTAGTGCCGCAGCGGCCAATGTTGGCCTTGTAGGTCCACCACACAGAAGTGATCACAACCCACGAACGAGCACTTCAAACCGACCCCACCACTCGAAGTCCTCGCGCTCGTACGGATTGGGAAAGAACGTCGCCGTCTCCGCTCTAAGCCACTCGCTGACGCCCTCTGTCGGTTCCCCGGACTCGACGGCAGCAAGCGTATTGGTCTGCGTCAGGAGGTAGTTCACAAGTTCTTCTTGGAGCATCGGGATCACCTCGGTGAAGGAGCCCTTTTCGATTGTGTCGAACCCAGGTCGGTGATCTTGGGTGCCGGCAAGCGCGTTTCTCGGCGGGGATGGGAACCGCGTGAGGTACGCATCTTCTTGCCAACCGCGAAACTTGTCATTACCTGGCATGCGCCCAAGAAATCCGTGATCGTAAAGCAGCAGCAAACCGCGTGGGCGAAGGACTCTGGCCGCTTCTGCGAGAAACTGATCCTGATTGAACCAGTGAAAACCCGACGACACCGTGATCAGTCCCGTCGACCCGACGCAGACAGGAAGGGTCTCAGCACGACTGAGGACATAGGCGGCATCGCTAGTCGCGCGAGCGACAGCAATCATCGGCTCGGATGAGTCAAGACCAACAACGTCAAATCCGAGCCGTTTCAGAGCGACTGTCGACTGGCCCGTTCCACATGCAACATCGAGCACCGGCCCGACGACTTGAGGAAGGGGCGCGAAGATTCGCCGCAGGCTACGTTCGTGATGACACGGACGGTACCTCTGATAGCGCTCTGCCTGGGAGGTGAATAGATTCCGGACCACCACGGCTCAATGATTGCACTTCCGCTCGCAGCGGAGCGCTCGATCGTGGTCAATGACCTCCGTCAAGGTCACTCGTTCGGAGCGGCTTCGTTCGTGTCGGTCACCTGGAGAGTCACTGCATGAACGGGCCCAGTAGTCGTGTCGGCCAGGCGTACTCCCCTTGCTGGCCGGAGACCCACCTGTCCGGTACGCAGCAAGTACGTCCCGGCCAGCCCCTCGTCGGCCGTGCCCGGCGCCTAGCTTGTATTCGTGGGCGTGAAGCGTGAGGTCGTAATGGATCACTCGGCCTGACCGTGTCCGGCTTCTGCCTTCCTACGAGTTCCAGCTGATCTCTTAGGAACCGGGCCTCACCGTAACCTCTTTACTTCTGTGCTTTACTTCTGTGACCCGGGGCTCGCTGTCTAGCACTAGCCCGTTTTACTGGCGCAGTCTGTAGTCGTCGCCCAGTCTGCGCCTACGGGACGCTAAGCCGATCGCGTCGGCAGGCACACAATCGTCTGCGACGATGGCGAGGTGGACCCTGTTTACCGCCCCGGCGTGCTCCCGTCTCCGGACCGGTTGCGGACATCCCGGGTCGTGCTCCGAGCCTGGACCGACGGAGACCTTGCCTGTGTCGAGGAGGCGAGCCGGGACCCCGTCATCCCTAAAGGTGCGACCGTGCCAGAGCGCTTTACCGAAGACGCTGGGCGTGCCTTCGTCCAACGCCAACGGGGACGCCGAGCCTCAGGAGCG
The DNA here is from genome assembly GCA_963807395.1 of uncultured Acidimicrobiaceae bacterium. GTDB lineage: Bacteria > Actinomycetota > Acidimicrobiia > Acidimicrobiales > Palsa-688 > Fen-671. The sequence continues at coordinate 2,014,865 of CAWEBW010000007.1, read as the reverse complement.
GGCATCAGTTTGGCCATCGTGGACCCAGGTTCCGGCGTCGCAGCAGGACTTGTGACGTTGCTCCATCGCCAGCAATCTGGTGTCGTCGGCCTCGGCTACTGGGTCGTGGCTAGTCGACGTCAACAAGGTCTTGCGAGCAACGCCGTCCATCTGGTCAGTAGCTGGGCGCTTAGCTCGCCCCAGCTCCGTAGGGTCGAAGCACTGGTGGAACCGGCCAATGTGGCATCTATCCGAGTCCTCGAGCGTGTCGGGTTTCAGCGAGAAGGATTGCTAAGGCGGTACCTAGACCTGGGTAGCGGCGATGGGGACGTTTTACTCTTCGCTCTCCTTCGCGAAGACATCCGCGGGCTCTTCTAGCTCGAGGGCCGATGCAATCCACCGCGACCCGTCGTCGTCACGCTCGAGCGACGTTGGCTTAACCACTCTCCACGTCTCGTGGAACCCGATCGCTACGTGATGCATAAGCCGCATTATGCATGACGAAATTGCTGCGCTCTGCTCGCGCTTGTATTCGGGTCGCACTGCGTCCGGCCGAAGGCTCAACCACTCCAACGCTTCACCGATGGCCGACCGTTGACGAGCTTCTGATATACCCCTAATATAACCCCATGCCGAAGATCAACGTGTACCTGCCCGATGAGCTCGCCTCCGCTGTCCGCGACGCCCAAGTCCCAGTCTCGGCCATCTGCCAGGCCGCTCTGGAGAGAGCGGTGCGGGACATCGGGGCGGCACGCAGTACCGACGAACCGCCCGCGGGCGGCCGCGTGCGGGGACGGTTGTTCCGACGTTTCACCGACAGGGCCCGCAGCGCCGTGTCGGCCGCACAGCGGGAGGCCCAGGAACACGGCCATCGTTACATAGGTACCGAGCACCTCCTGCTCGGGGTGCTGGACGAGGGAGCCAACCTAGGGATCAAGGTCCTCGAGTCGCTCGAGGTCGAGCCCGCTGACCTGCGGGCAGAGTTGGTCGCCTCTCTGCTGCCTGCCGGCGGGCCGGCTGGTGAGAAGCCCCCCTTCACGCCGTTGGCCAAGGCCGTGCTTGAGCACGCGGCCTCGGAAGCGCTGAGCCTCGGCCACAACTACATCGGCTGCGAGCACCTGCTGCTCGGTCTCGTCGCCGTCGAAGACGGCCTGGCCAGCCAGGTGCTACGACGCATGGGCGTCGAGCTGCGGACGACGCGACGGGCGGTAACCGCCACCTTGTCTGGGTATGCCCACGCCCGGGAGCAGGCTGTCCCGGCCCCTCCGGCTGCACTCGCCGAAGCCACGGCTGAGATCCTGCGTCGGCTCCAGGCCATAGAGGACCGCCTGGCCAGTTGACCTGCAGCCCAATTTGGGCGATGTGTCCGAGCTGGCCGAAAATGATGCTGAACGCCTCGCTTTGCTCGGGCTGTTGGGCTAGCCGACCATCAGCAGCAGGTATGTTCCGACACCCCTCTGGGCCGACCCACGAGATGAGGTGCCATCTCCAAGCTTGCCCTCACCGTCAGTAACCGCGCGGGGCCGGCCAGGCACCCCGAGACCGAAGACTTTCTCGGCCGAGGACGGTGGCATCTCGCTGGCTCACAAGGTAACGGGGTCGTCCTCATAGTCACCAAGGTCGAATTGTTCAAGTGCAATGCGGAGTCGGCGTCCGAGGAATCGTCGTTCGCTGCTACCGGAGCTGCCGAGGTCGAAAATGTTGACAAAGAAAATCGCGGTTCTACACCAAGGACGATGATCCACTGATCCAACAGCACCACGTCGGAGTCGACACTGGGTTCTAGCCTTGCTGCAGCTACTGCGACAGGAAAGGCTACCTGCGTGCTCGTGCGCTGGTTGGTTCGGGTCGAGAAGACCTAGAAGCGCATGCGGCATCGTCACCATCGTGGGATGCTGTGACGCGTGGAAGACCGGCCACTGACCGACGCCGGTGACCCCCGGTTCACGATGCGCCTGCGGCTTGAACCGGTGGGCCCGCGAAGGCTCCGGACCTGTGGCTTGTGCATAACGACGACGAGGTCTCGTATTGGTATGACAACGAGAAGCCGAGCCTCGAGCAGGCGGAGCAGCGGGCGAGGTTCATGGGCGACTCGTGGCGCTTCCACGGCGTCCACAAGTGGATCGCGTACGACCGCGTGAGCGGCGAGGTTGTCGGTCGCGGCGGGATTGTCGCGCACGCCGGTAGACGACGACTGGGGTCAGATCTACGCACTCCTTCCGGCAGAGCCGTGGGTGCGCGTCGCGCATGAGATTCGCCGCCCATTCATTGCGCACGCGAACTGGCTCGAGATCGGATGGGCGCTACGGCGCGAGTTCTGGGGGCGTGGCTACGCGTCTGAGATCGGGCGCGCCGGGCTAGCGTTTGCATTCGACATCCTCGGGGTGCAAGCCGTGGTGTCGTGCACGGTCCGTCACAACGTGCGTTCGCGCGCCGTAATGAAGCGCATCGGCATGCGGTACGCGGGTGAAATCCGGAGCCGCGGCACCGTTGGAGGGGTTGAAGGAGTGCAGCACGACGCGCCGTTCGCGGTGTGTGTGCTGCTGCGAAGAGACTGGGACCGGTCCTCTGAGACTCCTGTGGTCGCATGAAGAGGAAGCACCTGGTGCCGGCACCTAATGCCATCTAGGCTCACGCGACCGGAAGCTGAAGCCTCTGAAGCTACGCTGCGAACGAGGCCAGCTAACCCTACGGGTGAGGGCCGCCTCAGTCTCCGGGGACCCACTTGTCCGTTGGTGCACCGTCCTTATCGGCATCCCGAGTTCCACGAGTTCCGGAAGCCGAGCGGGGTCACTTTGACTGAGCGGGGTTACCTTGGGGTCATCTTCACGGACCAGGGATTAAGACGATTAAGCCGTGACATCAAGGATCAATGGGCCGGCGCAGTCCTGAGGCGTGAGCTACTTACCATAATGTACCGAATCCCATGTAATAGACGGGGGGAAGGGGTAGGCTCCGGACAGCGTGGAGCTGACCCAGCGACCGCCCGCCGACCCGCTGGCACTGCTCGACGACGTGCCGCTCTCCGACGACGAGGCCGGCTACGTGGCCGCCGCCCGGGCCGCCAACACCCTGAAGGGCTACCGGAGCGACTGGGCGGAGTGGTGCGACTGGTGCGCCCACGAAGGCCTCGACCCCTTGGCTGGCGAAGCCGCCGCCATCTCGAGGTACCTCGTGTTCCTGGCCGCCGCTGGCGCCAAGGTGGGCACTATGGCTCGGCGCCTGTCGGCGCTCCGCTTCGCCTTCCGCCTCCGGGGCCTATCGGACCCGACCGGGGCCGCCCGGGTGGTGGCGGTATGGGAAGGCATCCGCCGCACCCACGGCCCCCCGCCCCTGCAGGCCGCGCCGCTCATGCCGCCCGAGCTGCTGGACGTCCTCGAGGCCTGCCCGGACACCAGGACCTGGCGCACCCGCGGACGGCCGCCAGAGCCGGACCTCGCCGGCGCCAGGGACAAGGCGCTGTTGCTGGTGGGCTTCGTCGGCGCCCTGCGCCGCTCGGAGCTGGTGACGCTCGACTTCGAGCACGTAAACGAGCACCCCCAGGGCCTGGTCGTCACCATCCCCCGGTCCAAGACCAACCAGGAGGGTACCGAGCCCGAGCTGGTGGTCCTGCCGGTCGGACCCAACCCGGCCCGCTGCCCGGTGCGGGCGGTGCGTTCGTGGTCCGAGCTGGCCAAGATCAGCGGCGGTGCAGTTTTCCGCCCGGTGTCCAAGGGCAACCGCGCTCTTGAGCGTCGGCTCAACCCCGAGGCGGTGAACGTGCTCGTGCAGGCCGCCGTAGCCCGGGCGGGGATCGACCCCTTCCCCTACTCCGCCCACTCGCTGCGGGCCGGCTTCGTGACCTACGCCCACCTCCGGGGCGCCAGCGACCGGGCCATCGCCCACCAGACGCGGCACCGCTCTATGGCAACATTGGGGCAGTACGTCCGGATACACGAAGCTTGGCAGGACAACGCCGCCACTCAATTGGGCTTATAAGCTTCGCACCTTTACGTGACGATTCGACTTGGCTCTTGGGGTTCGTCCCAATCCAGCTGTGGTACAGCTGTACCGCGGAAGCACAAGGGCCGGGACGACACCGACAACGAAGTCACGAAGCGTCTTCCGGCCAGCTGCAACCGTTGATTCCTGCAACCTCGTCAGTTCCAGATCGTTCCGCAGCCGCTCGACCGCCTGATCTCGGGTCAGCATCGCGGGGGTGCTTCTATGCGGGGAACTCATCGCCCAGCTCGATGCGCCAAAGCCGCTTTGCCTCTATATGGTCGCCACGTTCCTCGGCAGCGATCGCCTTCTTTGACCGCTCGAGTGCTTCGGCAAAGCGGGAGGCGATGGCGTTCCGAGCCTCCTGCGTGAAGTAATCATCGAGCCGACCGGAGTGACCAGCAGGATCGGAGACCCCAATCCAGCTCGGCGCCCACTCACAGAAGGATTTTATGTTGCCCCGGTGATTCGAGCCCAGTGACTTGAACATCGACGCCACCATCACCTCAAGGTGGAACGACTCGAATCGGTGGCTGTGCACGGCATTCCAGCGGCGGATGAGATTGCACAGGTTAGTCAGGTCGGAACCGATCGAGGTCCGGCGTTCGGAAAACCACTTCGCTTGTGCCTCCGGGTCGGTCGTCATCCAGCCGCCATCGCCTTTTGGCAAGGCGTAGCCGCCGCCGCTCCACTTGAACGTTGGGACGATGTCCACATGGGCACCGGTCGTGTAGAAGAGTCGCACCGCCTGACCACGAGCACCAATCTTCTTGATCGAGGTGTTTGCGTCCAGACCCGTGCGGATGCGTTGGAGGAAGTCTCCCGAACTGCGACGGTACTGCTCGAAGATGTTGTCTTTGTTCGTGAACTCTGCCATGACGTCGATGTCGTTTATCGGCCTGACGATGGTTCCACGAGCGGCAGAACCGATCAGGATGACCCGCTTAAGGGGAAGCGAGCTGAACTGTGGGAACGCCGCCACGAGATATCCCTCGGTCGTGTCACGCTTACTCGTGATCTCCTGGCGTTGGATATCTGTCGGGCTGATCTTGTCCAGGTACGCCGCAAACGCCTGAGCGGTGGTGAGCGTCATCTACTTCTCGGTCTCATACATCTGTGATCCACCCTCGATCTGCTTCTTCGCACGGTGCCACGCCGGATCAGAGGGAATCTCGGACTCACGATTTAGCTGCTGTGCTCGGTCCACGAGTTTCTGGAGCTGGTCACGAGCTTCATCAAGCGTCATCGAATCGAGATCGATTTTGAGGAACATCCGAGTGTCCTGTTGCAACGCCCGGTACGAATTCGCCGAAACTGCCGCCTTCTCCGTCGTCCGTCGGGCGGCTATTGACGCTGAGATGGCACCGACGAGCGCTGAAGCTACTGCGATCCCGCCAGCCCACGCAATCGATAGAACCTTTGACAGACCGCCAACTCCGGCGACCGCAGCGAGCGCCGCAGCGGCGCTCCCGACCCAGCGATCTACAGAACGCCAGCGCTTCGCATATTCGAACTGCGTCTCCGATGACAGCTTCGATGCCTCATGGACGTTCTCCGCTTCGTCGCGTATTGCCTTGAGACGTACCTCGTCGTTCATCCGCCGCTCGCACCCGTCGAACCGAACCGCAACAACCACGGGTCAATAAGAAGACGCACTAGGACTTACTTTCCGAAGAAAAGAACCCGCCCGTGCGCCCAGTCTCTTGATCCGGAGTACCAGGTTGCTGGAGGAGCTGGATGACATTCCCGTCGTCGAGATGGATGCGAACCGTCAGCGGATCGCGGGCGGGAACTTCGACGTGTTGGATCGTTCGACCAACAACGGCCTCGACTTCAAACCCAAGGTCCGCTGTACGGAGTGCGTCGAGTTGGATGAGCGCGTAGCGCAAGCGCCTTCGGGCGGGTTCGCTGATCGACGTGACCTTGACCACGTCGAGGCGGTCGATCGTGCACTGGTACGTCAGGTCAACAACGCACTCGCCCACGAGCTGTCCGGGATGCGCGGGTATCGGCAGATAACCGATCACCTTTCCCGCAAGGAGGTTTCCCCGCCCACCACGAAGCTCGCTGGGATCAATGAGCGGGCTGACGACGAGCGTTCGGTCAAGTGTCGCATCGGCACTGGCTTCGCGTTCGGCAGCCTCCATCTCCGTCCCGCTTTTCTGCAGCTCTCGAACCCGCTGGTTCCACTCCTTGTCGAGTTGGCAATCATGCGAGACGACCATCGCAAGCCCGATGCCGGCGGCGATGCCCAACGGCTTTCCCGCATCCCAGGCGTCATCAACCTGCAGAAAGTGCGCGTCGAGGGACTCCCATTGGGCGGGGCTGTGCCGATCGTCAGCGATGATCCGGGAGACGCCACACAGGACGATGTCCCCCTGTCGTGGCTCGTCGTGCCACTCGTAAAAGTCGTCGGGGCTCATCATCGGTACCCCCGGCGACTCCTCCGAACCGGCTCGTCGGTTATCAGGCGATCAGCTTTCGATAGGTCTTGCTCATAGTCCGACTCCGGGCGGATCGTGGCAGCTCTCCCGAACGGGTGAAGCTCTCCGTTGAGATAGGCATCGAGCGCGTTCTGATGGAGCGGACGCTTCGTCGATCGACGGTGCACCACCGTCGCCGATGGCGCTGTCCCTTGGAGCGCTGGCCAGGCGAGGGCATGTGTGATGCGACCGACTGCGATGTGGTCGAGGAGGTCTTGTCCTCCTGTGCGACTGAGCAACACTTCCGTCGAGCGCCCTGGCTCGGTCGCGTCGATATCCCGGACGACATCAGCGAGTATCTGAAGGCGCTCCAATTTCTCCACGCTTGGCGTGGCGTCACCTTTGACCCAGGCGCTCATCGAGCGGCGATCGACGCCGATCGCCCGAGCGATCTGCTCTCGGGTGAGGCGCGTCCGACGGGCGACCTCATCCCGAAGGCGTTGCACTTCTTCGCGCACCGGGCGAGGGGTGCTGGTGTAGGTGATCCCACTGTCCGTTGAGCTGACGTACGTCTGCCAGAACTGACGGCCCCAGCTGGCGACACCGCCAGTCATCCGCTTGGCTCCGCCGAATAGATCATCAAGTTCGGGAACGACAAACGGCATGCCGAGCCGCGTCGTCGTCGATGGCTTCCGCCCAAAGAGTGCGTCGGCAAGGGGCAGGATCGACCATGGTCCTGTCACGTCGGCTTCGTCGTGGTGGTGAGCTGGCTGTACCTGTAGCTGTGGGCTCATCGTTCAGCTCCAAACTCATCGAGGAACATTTCGGTCACGGCCCACCGAAAGAACGTGTAGATGCGATCGGAGAAGTCGGCCACCTTCCCACTAATTGCGGCGTGATCGAAGTTCTCTGGCTGGGACGTGTAGTGGTCCAGGTCGAGCAACCAGGATGGTTCTCGTGCCGGCTCGATCCCAGGGTCATACGTGGCGCCCGCGGGAAGCCTGCCCCATCGCCCACGGAGCTGCGACGAATCGTCGAACTGGAAGAGCGTGTCGGACAGCGCATGGATGACTTCGACGTCGTCGAGCACAGCCTCGTCGCCAGCAAGGCCGAGAATCTCCGGCCGCACGAGCTTGCTCAGCCGAGCGAGTGGAGCACCCGTCACACGATCCACGTAGCGAACGCCGATGCGATCGCAGACGTTGGGATGCAACCAGCCCTCAATGGCGTGCAGGACCACCGTGAGGCGGGCGAGGAGGTCACTGCGCCGGGTGTACCGCTTGGCAGAGAGCGACACGAAAGTCGGCGCCAGCGTGACCTGCCAGGCATCAGGGTCCCTGTTCTCGAAGCGCCAGACAGTCCCCGCATCCTGGGGCTGAACACCCCCCGGTCCCATCATGACGCCGAGCTGCCGCTCCTGGCGCAGGATCGGGTAGTCGTTCCGGATCGACTCCTGGAACGTCGCCACGAACCCCCTGTCCGCCTCGATCTTCATCACGGCTGGAAAGCGGACCTGAGCGATCACGTTCACCAACGGAGCCCTACTCAGGGGCACCTCTTGCACCGGAGGACCGAACGGCGTCATCGTCATTACCTTCCCACTATACTTCCCAATACCTCGGTTGGGAACACAGGAGGTGCAACGGGATCATGGCAGAGACTGAGCGAGGGAAGAAGGTCGTCTACATTCATCCATACAAGCGCCAAGACGGGACCGCGGTGCCAGCCCATGAGCGCTCGACGCCGAACACGTCCCACGGGCAGCAGCCGGCACGGCGTCCGCAGCGCCAAGCGCCGCAACGGCCAAGCCGACGGAAGTCTCGGTAGCCAGGTCGGCGAGGATATCTCGTCGTGGCGAAGCCGTCGGAGCCACCACCACAACTGAAGCCCTGGCATGGGACTGACATGTCCGCGCTGGTCGATGTGGACCTAGAGCTGATTGATCCCTCCGATAGCGGCCCGCTTCGTTTCCAGGTCAGCACGGCCGACTGGTCAAGCGAATACGTGATCCGCTTCAAAAACCGTCTGGCGAGCTTACGACGCCGCAGGCAACGAGCTCACAGTCACCATGGCTCACGACAGTATGGCGCCAGAGCGAGTTCTTGGAACAGAATGGCGTGACGTTTTTTCTCAGCTGACAACACCATGGTGTATCCGGGGGTCCTCCATGTCCGGCCACACTCGCTGACATCAGGGCTGGCGCCTTCGAGACGTAGAGTCCCGGGTGCCGTGTCAAAACTCCGCCGAGACACCCGAATGAGCCGTTGATTACGGCTCTGGGTTTCGAGCCTGCGCTATCAGGCCCGACGTGACGGCTTTCAACGGAACGAACGGCGGCTCACAAAGGACCCCTTTCGGTCCGGGCGAAGAGCTACAGGACGGCCCTTCTCAGGAAGTCCCAACCTCGTCGAAGGCCACGAGCGAGCCATCATGTAACCCAACGGGCCACGGTTGGGTTACAGCCGGACTATTCGCAGCCTCGTTTATCCTCTCTGCACCATTACCCCGAACACCGGTGGGGCGGAGCTCATAGCGCCCACGACGCCCGGGGCACGATCGGGATAGCTGGCCGCCCGTGATGCACGTTTCCCCCTGGGCCGGGGTGGGTGCCCGGGTCCCCAAGGGTGCACGGGTGCACGCCCCACCCTGAGATTGTCCAACTCTTCGAAGCCGACTGTTCTACCTACCGTCTTGGGTCGAGGGCCTCACGTCAGGTGATGAAGCGTAAGACTCACAGGTCCCGTCGTGGTCTCGAATTAGTGAGTTCGTCTCGTCAGTTCTTCGAGAGAGCGTTAAACCCAGTCAGATTATGTCCCGATAGTGCCGGCTGATGTCGTATTTCCGAACCTCCTCGGTGCATGTCGTCGTCAGTTCTCTCCGCGCCTTGAGTCGTTGGTAGAAGTCAGGGACGTCTTCGCGTTGATAGAGGATCCCGCACGCAATGCGATCTTGACCTTCGGCGGCACGTGTCTTCGCTTGCTGCAGATCGCCGGGGTCATGGCCGTCGGCGTTGGCGTCGAAGTACCGCTCCAGCATGTACTCCTGCGTCGCTAAGTGATTGTATGTCGGGCAGGCTTGGAGCATTTCGACAAAGGCGAAGCCGCGATGCTGCATAGCTGCCTTCAGGACGCGGGTCATGAGTTTGATGTCACCGCTAAATCCGCGGGCCACGAAGGTGGGCTCAAGCGAGAACACGAAGCCCATGCTCGCCAGCGTGCGCTCAGGTATGCCGTTGGGGCTGGTGTTCATCGGCTGGTCCCCAGCAGGTCTGCGCCACGGCGGCGACATCCCGGTAGGTGGTCCAGTTCGGGTTGCGCTCGGTCACGTAGGCGGTGTCGTCGTCGATCAACCCCCGGAGTAGGGTCCATTCGTCGGCTCCTTCGTTGATAGCGGCCGCCACCCGGTTGAACACGTTGCGGCGATGACTTACGCGGCAACAGATTTGCGAAGAGTTCACTGGGTGCATCCCCACATCACCCCGCCGATGACCACTCCGACGATGGCTGCCAGCAAGGCCCAGTGGCCAAGGGCGCTGGCCAACCCCGACAGTGTGCCTTCGCCGGGGAGCCCCGAACCGTCGGCGGGGTTGACGTTCAGGCCCGTACTGTTGCCGGTCGTATCGGTCGTACTGCTGGCGGCAAGCAAAAAGAGCGCATGCATGCGTGGCTCCTTGACGGCTCGATAGCTGTGGAGGCGCTAGGCGCCGAGAGGCTGGCCGGAGCCAACTAGAGGCTTTCCATATCCTTTCATAGATCTTGTACACTTTCAAGCTATGCTGATCATAAACCCGGCCTCAGCGACAGGAATCGGCTATTGGCAGCGCTCAGCGGTCGCCAGTTACTGGCTTGGAGGCGGGGCGACGGTCCTCGGCCTGGCGGGAGAGGTCGAGACAGCGGACTTGCGCTCCGTCATGCTCGGACGAGGGCCCTCGACAGGTCAGGGACTGACGGCACGCCCTGGGCTGCGCAGGCGCCACGGCTGGGACCTCATATTCGCGGCGCCGAAGTCCGTCTCTCTATTGGCAGAGGCGGGCTCTGTCCCGGCCAACTTGGAGCTACGCCGGGCCTACCGGCGAGCGGTGAGCGATGCCGTCGAGGTGCTCGAGGGTCGGGCCGCGTGGCTGCGTGCGGGCGGGGCCCAGGTACCAGCTGAGGGCGTAGTAGCCGCCGCCTTTGAGCACATTGCCAACGATGCCGGCCACCCTCACCTCCACACGCACCTCGTCTTGGCCAACCTGGCCGCGAGAGGCGAGGGCCCGTGGGGCTGCCTTATCGGCAACGAGTTGTGGCGGTGGCGAGAGGGCATCGGCGCCGGTTTTCACCTGGCCCTGCGGTCGCGGCTGGCTGAAGCCGGGTTCGGGTTGCGATGGGCCGTTTCGGACGGAGGGCTCGGTGAGATCGCCTCGGTGCCGGTAGAGGCGCGCTCGGTGGCTAGTTCGCGGTCGAGGGGGTTACGGGCGTCAGCCCGTTCGTTCGGGTCGGGTTCGGCGGCGACTGAACGGAACGCCCAGGCCAGGACCCGCCAGAGCGCGCGGAGCCCCGGCGCAGCGATCGTAGGGTGGGACGCGGCCAAAGCGAGCCAGGTACTGCGGCGTGCCCTCGGGGAGCCCGCGCCCCCTTCCCCGCCGCCGGCAGCGGCGTCGGTAGCGGCTGCGTTGGCGGCCCGGGGTTCCGCCTTCGGGGAAGCAGATGTGCTCGTGGCGCTGGCCGAAACATCGCCCTCCGGCCTCAACCTGCAGCAGGCCACCGATTGGGCGCGGAATTGGTGTGAAGCCAGCCGTCCGGTCCCGGCCGCCCGTAAGCGGTGGACCACCACGCTCGCTGACCATCTCGACGGGAAGGTGGTCGAGCTAGCCACAGAAGGACGCTTCGCCCACATGGCCCAGGTCATGCCGGAACTGGCGGCCAGCGAGCTCACCGACCTGGGCACCCCGTCGGCAGTAGCGGCGGAAGCGATGCGGCTGGCTTGCGGGCCCGACGGCGTCGCCATCGTCCCCCGAGGCCCGTGGCTGGTTCAGGCTGCTTGCATCGACGGCGCCCGGGCGGCGTGGCAGGCGGCGGGCATGACGGTCCGGGTCGCGTGCCCGTCGGAGCTGTCGGCCCGGAGGTGGCGGGCACTCACGTCGCTGCAGGAGGGAAGCAGCAACGGCATGGGCATCAGTGCGGCACCAGGGGGAGATCGCCGCGGCCGGGTGCTGGTCGTCGATGCGGCGGACCACCTGAGCCCGGCCCATCTGGCCCGGCTGCTCGACCAAGCGGCGACGAACAGGACCAAGGTGGTCCTGGTGCTCGGAGGCACGGTGCCAGGCCACGGCCCGAGCCTGGCTCGCTCTCTCGACGAACTGGCGGACGGGCTGGTGGAAGGGCTGGCGGAAGGCCTGGCGGAAGGGCGGTACGGCGCCGGTACGCCGTACCTGCCACCGGCCGGATGGGCGCCTCTCGGAGCCGCCGCCAACCCCGCCGTTTCGTTGCCTGGCCTCGCCGTCCACGGCGCTCTCACCGGCTCTGATGCCATGAGGGAGGCCGTTCGGGCATGGGCGGGTACGGCCACCGCCCATGTAGTGCCCCCACTGATGGTCGGCTTCGGGCCAGCGGAGGCGGAGGCCCTCAACCTGGCGGCCCGACCTCTCTGGTTGGGGCTCCTGGCTCGGACCGGTCCGGCGGCCACCGCAGGAGCCGAACTGGCTCGGGCCGATCAGGCGGCCACCGCAGGAGCCGAACTGGCTCTGGGCGAGCGTCGGTACGCCGTCGGCGATCGTGTGGTGGCGCTTCGACGGATCGGCCGCGCCACGAGCAGCACGCTCGGGTCGGTGGTGTCGCTCGGAGTACGCTCGCTGACCGTGGAGTGGCAAGGTCCCGGGGGCGCGTGGCCGGGCGAGCTCGGCCCGGAACACGGTCGCTCGTTGGGCTACGGCTACGCCACCACCGTCCCCTACTTGAGGTCCTCCGACAGAACTGGCGAGGAGAGATTTGTCGTCCTGGGAGATCCGCTCGAGCTGGCGGCCCGATCAGAGCGGGCCCTGGGGGCGTGGGTGACCGTACCGGGGCCGGGTTGGCCCGCGTTCGGCACGAGTGGCCACGCCGCCCGGCACCGGGCTGCGCTCAGCGAACTGGCCACCAGCTGGCCGGACCGGGAAATGCTGGAGTTGGCTGGGCCGAGGCCGCTCGGGGTGGCCGGGCGGCGGCGCTGGGCCGAAATCGTAATTTCCTGTGCCGTCCGGAGAGAGTTGGGTCTCAGCCCGGCTGGCCTTGTTCGCCGGGACCTGGCCGATCTGGGCCGGGCGGATCTGGGCGTGGCGGGTCTGGGCGTGCCGGATCGGGGCGTGCCGGATCGGGGTGCGGCGGATCTGGACCGACCTCGCCCTGGCGCTCCTCGGTTGGCAACCCCGTCCCCCGGGTCGGGCAGGTCGGGGCGACGCTCTCTCACCTGGCAGGAGGTGCCCTCGCCTCATATGCCGGGTCTCTGACCGGATGCCCACCTGACTTGCCCAGTTGACTTGCCCACGGGCCTCGTGCCTTCGCATGCTCGGGCTACTAACGGGCTTGGCGCGATGATGAGCGCAAATGCGATGGCCGACTAAGCGACAGCTTCGCCGCTGGTGGCGGCCGTTCCGGATCGTCGCCGGCTTCGCCCTCCTCGGACTGGCGGCCTGGGTCATCACAGGTAAGACGAGCGAGCTCTCCGGGGCGTCCGCGTTCCTGACGCAGCTGCGCTGGTTCTGGCTCGCTCTGGGGACCGTGTCCGAACTGGGGTCGTTCGTGGCCCTGGCGACCGTTCAGTGGCTGTTGCTCCGCGCTGGTGGTGTCAGGACCCGTGTAAGCCGGTTGACGACCGTCACGTTCGCGGGTAGCTCGATCCAGGCCGCGCTACCGGTGGGCGCCGCTTTCGCCGGTCTTTATGTTTTTCGGCAGTACGAGCTGCTCGGGGCGGACGAAGTGCTGGCGGGCTGGGTCGTCATTGCCACGTTTACCGTGGCTTTTGCCACCCTGGCCACGTTGGCCGGGGTCGGCCTGGCCTTCGCCGCCTCCACCGGCACCACGTTCGACCTGGTCGGAGCCATCGTCGGCGTGCTGGTGTTCGCCGCTCTCGTCGTCATCCTCTGGGTCAACCGGGCCAAGACGTACCCCTTCTTGGCCCGCGGCGTAGCGGCGCTCGAACGGCGCTTGCACCGGCCCCGCGGGCAATTTACCGGTCCGCTGGCCAGGGCCCTGGAGCGGATGAGCTCCGTGGCCCCGGCTCGCAACGAATGGCTCTGGGCCCTGCTCGTCGGCGGGGCGGACTGGGTCGCTGACTGTGGTTGCCTGGCCTTTGCCTTCCTGGCGGTTGGTTCGCCCGTGCCGTGGCAGGGACTGCTGCTGGCCTACTGCGCCGCTCAGCTCGCCGTGAACCTGCCGATAACGCCCGGTGGCCTTGGCGTCGTCGAGGGCACCCTGACGGTGGCACTGGTAGCGTTCGCCGGCGGCCGGGCGCCCGTCGTTGCCGCCGTCCTGCTGTACCGGTTGATCAGCTTCTGGATCCCGATCCCCATAGGCGCTGGTTGCTACGTGGCGCTGGCTCGAGGGCGGAGACGCAGAGAACGGGAGCTTCGGGACGCCGCCCACGACGGGGCGGCACAGGAAAGACCGGCGGGGCCAGCCTCCCGGGGGAGTTCGGCTGTAAGCCTTGATGGAGGCTCTGTGACAAGCAGTGATGCAGACGGGCGCGGCGACAACCGCGAAGCGGGTGGCCGCCGGACGACGAGCGCCAGTCCGGGCGGCAGTCCGGGCGCCAGTCCGGGCGCCAGCAGCCCGACTACCGGCCGAACGGACACGGGCGGCGCCAGCCCGGGCGGCAGCGGTCCGGGCGCCAGCCCGGGCGCCGGCGGCCCAACTGCCTCAACGGGAGGCGGCGCCAGCCCGGGCGGCAGCGGCCCGGGCGGCAGCCCGGGCGGCGGCGGCCGAACTGCCTCCACGGGAGGCGGCGCCCCTCGAGCTGGAAGGAAAGACCAGCGATGAAGCCCTTTTTGCGCTCGTTGTCCCGGGCAGCCGTCGCCGCCGTCGTCGCCGCCGCACTGGGCGGGACCGTCAGTGCGTGCGCCCACCCCAGCCCCCCGGTAGGGCTGGCGGACTGTTACCAGAGCCTCCCTATCGCCGAGGCGGCGCTCAATTTGCCGCGCACCTCTTACCAATTTCACGGCGTCATCCTCGTGCGGCCGCGGATCCTGCAGAAGATCGTGCGCCAACGTGCTCATAAAAACCTGCCGGTACCGACGGTGGCCCCGGGCACAAACGTGTGCGCCTTCGCTTTCACCGGTAACTTCGTCGCCGGGCAGGTCGCCGGCTCGCCCACGAACGACGCGGGCAAGGCCGCCATCGTGCTGGTAACCACTAACCACAAACTGCTGTTCAGTTTCGTGCTGTCCAAATTGCCGGTGGACTTCAGCCGTCCCTTTACTGGCGCCTAGTTCCAGGTGCAGGGAGGTGGCTGACTCGGTCGCCGGTTCTCGATTAGGCGATTACGCGGTTACGCGATTACGTGGTTTGAAAGCCGAAAATGAACGCGGAGTGGTGCTCCGCCGGCTCTACGTGATGAAAAGCTCTCGCGCTACGTGGTGAGAAGCTCTCGTGCCCCCCGGTCCGTAGACGGGTGGCGCAACTTCGACATCGCCCTCGCCTCGATCTGGCGGATCCTCTCCCTCGTGAGGTTGAAATGTTCGCCCACCTCATCGAGAGTGCGAGGCTCACCCCGATCAAGGCCGAAGCGCAGCCTGAGGATCTCGCGCTCGCGCTCGTCCAGGGCAACCAGCATCTTGCTCACTTCGCCCGAAAGCAGCGAGGCGGCCGCCGCTTCGAAGGGGGATACCGCCGAACGGTCCTCCACGACGTCACCGAGCTCGGCGTCACCGTCCTCTCGAAGAGGCTCCGAGAGCGACAGCGGCTCGGCCGCGTGCCTCAGGATCTCGATCACCTTTTCCTCTTCGAGCTCGAGGTCGTTAGCTAGCTCGGCAGAGGTCGGCCGACGGCCAAGTTGGCCCTCGAGGCGGCCACGGGCTTTCGTCACCCGGGTCAGCAGGTCGCCGGCGTGAACAGGGAGCCGCACCGTACGGCCGGTGTTGGCGATACCCCGCGTGATCGCCTGTCGGATCCACCAGGTGGCGTACGTCGAGAACTTGAAGCCCTTGCGCCAGTCGAACTTCTCGACGGCGTGCATCAGGCCGAGGTTGCCCTCCTGTACAAGGTCCAGTAGCGGCAGCTCGGCGGCCTGGTACTTCTTGGCGATAGAAACGACCAGCCGGAGGTTGGCCTTTACGAACGTCTCGGCCGCTTCGTCGCCTTCCCTGATGGAACGACGAAGCTCACGCTTTCGGGGGACTGTGAGCTGCCGGCTCGCCCCCATCTCTGCTCGGGCGGCCCGGCCAGCCTCGATGGCTTGAGCCAGCCTGGCCTCGTCGTCCTTCGTCAGCAGCGAATGCTTGCCGATGTCGTTCAGGTATAGGCGGACCAAGTCCTCCTCGGGCTGAGCGGCATGGTTGTTTGGCACTTAGTCCGTCGTCCTCACGCGAAGGGCACTCACAGGCGCTCCCCTACCAGTCTGCAGCGGCCACCATATAGCCAGTTACCGAGTGGCACCGGCTGCTGCTTAGCCCCTGCGCCAGACCTGATCACCGTGGCCTCTCGATTAGGCATGATACCGGGCCCACGGCCCGGTTTGTGAGCTACGTCTGCGCCACCGCACAAAAGCCCAGGATGACAGCCCCCGCACCAGGGCCTTACGGCGTCGGCCCCTGGTCGGTGCTGATCACAACGTTGTCCGGGAGAACGACCGGGCGATCGGCCGCCGCCAGGGCGGCAAAGACCTCCTCCCGGTGGACCTGAACGTCCTTGGGTGCCTTTATCCCGAGCCGGACCTGGTCCCCCCGGACCTCCAGGACCGTGACTACCACGTCTTGCCCGATCACGATGCTCTGGTGGACATGCCTCGTCAGTACCAGCACTTCTCGCTCCTCCTTGGGCGATGGAGGGAGCCTAGTATTTTCGGCCCATGGCCGAAGTGCGCCCGACGCTCTAACTGTTCGCCTTAACCCAGTCCGCTGGCCCCGTCCCCGCCACTATCAGCGACCGCAGCCTGCAGAACGGGCGGGAGCGGTTCACGGTGCACGATCGCCAGCCGGCGGGTGCAGCGGGTCACAGCCACATAGAGGGCTCGCAGCCCTTCGGGCGGTTGCGCGACGATCAGGGCAGGTTCTACGACGACCACGGCGTCGAACTCGAGCCCCTTGGCGTCGCTCAGCGCCAGTAGGCTCACCGGCGTGTCGAGTGCGCCCGCACCGACCTCTCCGAACGCGACGCCGCCCTCGAGTAACGCTGACCTGATCTCCGGCAAAAGTTCTGCCGGCACCAGCACGCCCACGCTCCCGTCCTCGCCGGCACCGATGGCGGAGACGGCCTCGAGTTCCTCTCTCACGGTGCCCGCAACGAGGGCATGCCACGCTTCGGTGCCGTCGGCCCAGTCACCGCCGGCAGGCGTGCCGGCCGGGCTAAGGATCCTGGGAGCCTGGCCTGTTTGGCGCACAGGCTCGGGAGGGGCCGTCCCGGGTAAGGCGGCGGCGAGGACATGGGCCGCCAACGCCATCACTTCGGCCGGGGCTCGGTAACTAACTGAGAGGCTGGCCAGCCGCCAACCCCGTCTGGCGGGCAGTTGGGCCATGAGGTCTTCCCAAGATCCCGGCGCCCAGTAGCCCGTGGCCTGCGCTATGTCCCCGACGAGGGTCATCGACCCCGAGAGCGAGCGCCTCCCCACCATGCGCAGCTCCATTGGCGACAGGTCCTGCACTTCGTCGACCACGATGTGGCCGTAGGACCTCTGCTCGCCGCCGGCCTGAGAACGCACCGGGCCGAGCAACCAACTCGCCTCGTCAAGCAGGGCAACGTCGCCCGGTGCCCACGGGATCTGGTCGATCGTGGCGCTGCGGGGCCGGTACAAGAGCTCGAGATCGGCGGGACTGAGCACGCCCTTCCCGGCCAGTTCAAGCAGAGGCCGCGACCCGTAGAGGTCGTGCAGAAAGCTTTCGGCGGTCAAGCGGGGCCAGATGCGCTCGAGCAGCTCCGCCACGTCGGGCCGGCGGCGCAGTTCGGCGCCGAGCTCGACGGGGGACACCTCATCCGCCCCTGGTCCCGCTCCTTCGGCGTCTCGGTTGCCCTCCGCCCAGGGGGCCAGGCCGGCCTGACGAATACCCGAGCCCGAGCCCGCCCCGGCGCCACGATGAACGGCGCCCCCGGGACCGTCGCCCGCCGAATACGGTGACCTCGGCCCAAGGTCTTCCCTTCGTTCCAGTTGGGCCGCAAAGTGCTCCCACAGCAGGCGCTCGACCAGCCGGCGTTTGGCGTTGTGCCGGGCGGAACGCCTCTTGGCTGCACCCACGATCTCGGCGGAGGCGCGTGGGGTCAGGGTGAAAACCAAACGCCCATAAGGGATCTCGGCCGTCCGGCGGAGCGGGCGCTCGCGCTGGCGGACAGCCCGGCGGATGAACCGGGTCATCCGGGGGTCACCCTTCAGGCGGGCAACGGACGACGGTTCCGTGGTTACGGGCCGCGCCCCCTTGTAGAGCCCGCTAGCCGTAGACAGTTCGGCGCCGGTTTCTCCGAGCGAGGGGAGCACCTGGTCGATATAGCGCAAGAAGGTGGGGTTGGCCGACCACGAGCACCCCTTGCATTTCCAGGGGGAAACGGTGCGTATAGAGGAGGTAAGCGGCCCGGTGCAGAGCGACCGCGGTCTTGCCCGTGCCTGGCCCCCCTTGGACGACGAGGGCGCCGGGCAGCGGAGATCGGATGATCTCGTCCTGCTCCGCCTGCACGGTGGCGACGATGTCGCGCATCCGTCCGGTGTGGGCCCGCTGCAGGGCAGCCATGAGCACGGCTGGCCCGGCCAAGCCGAGGACCTCGACCGAGCCGGCGGCACCGTCGGGGGCGAAAAGTTCGTCCTCGAGGTCGATGACCCGCCGCCCTTCAGTGAGGAAGTGGCGGCGGCGGCGCAGGCCCATCGGGCGCGCCCCGGTGGCGCGGTAGAAGGGTTCGGCTACAGGCGCCCTCCAGTCGACGACCAGCGGTTCGTGTTCGGCATCCGAGACCGCCAGCCGCCCGATGTGAAAACTTTCACTTGCCTCTATCACCGGCAGATCGGGCAAATCCGTCAGATCAGTCAGATCGGGCTGACCGGGCTGACCGGGCTGACCGGGCTGACCGGGCTGACCGGGCAAACCGGGATCGGGCTGAGGGGGCTGACCGGGTTCGGCAGCTTCCTCTGCCCCTACCCCCGCCTGGTCGGAGTCAGGAGTCCGGTCGATCCTTCCGAAGATCAGCGCCTCCCGCCCCAGCTGAAGCTGCTCGAGGCGGCTCAGGCTGTTCCTGACCCGGATGTCGCGCTCGGTGTACGACTGGAACGTGCCCCCTCTTTCCCTGAACGCCTCCTCCAGGCGGGCTTGGGTCTCCGCCCGCACTACCTCGAGACGCTCATAAGCGCGGTCAAGGTAGTCCTGCTCAGCAGCCACGTCAGGGTGCGCCATAGCCCGACCCTTCTACTACACGGTCGCCGGCAACCGGCCGAGAAGCTTACCCTCTCGCCGGATCGAGGCCCAGGCTGGCCTGAGTTACCGGTACTGGGGTTACGGTAGGCGAAGTGGACGTAACGCTGCCTCCTTTCCTGGCCGCCTGCCGGAGCGAGCCCGTGCCGTACACGCCGGTGTGGTTCATGCGCCAGGCGGGCCGCTCGCTGCCTGAGTACAAGGCCCGGCGCGGGACAGCGGACTTCCTGGACGCGGTCCGCGACCCGGCGCTGGCTGCCGAGCTGACATTGCAGCCCCTGCGCCGTTACAACGTCGACGCGGCCATCCTTTTCTCCGACATCGTCGTGCCGGTGATCGGACTTTGGGGTCGATATCACCCCCGGGACCGGGCCGGTCGTCGACAAACCGTTTCGCGAGGAGGCGGACCTGGACCGGCTGCGGGTCACGCCGGCCCCCTACGTCGTCGAGACCGTCCGCCTGTTGACCCGTGAGTTGCGAGTGCCGCTTATCGGGTTCGCCGGTGCTCCTTTTACCCTCGCCAGCTACCTAGTCGAAGGCGGCCGGTCGTCGGACTACGCCCTCACTAAGACGCTGATGTGGTCCGAGCCCCGGCTTTGGGAGGCGCTGGTCGAGCGACTGGCTACGATCGCCCTGGCCAGCCTGCGCGACCAGGTGAGCGCCGGGGCGAGCGCGGTGCAGATCTTCGAGAGCTGGGGGGGTGCCCTTTCGCCCGCGGACTACCGGCGCTACGTGCTGCCCGCCCTCCAGCTGGTCCTCGACGGCCTGGAGCCGCTCGGCGTGCCGAGGATCGTCTTCGGCGTGGGCACTGGCGAACTACTCGGCCTGTTCGCCGAGGCCGGCGCGGACGTGGTGGGGGTCGATTGGCGAGTGCCATTGGACGTGGCCCGAGCTCGGGTAGGCCCCGCGCCGCCCTTCAGGGGAACCTCGACCCCACGGCTTGCCTGGCCCCCTGGCCCGTGCTCGCCGACGAGGCCCGGGCGGTGCTGGCACTGGCGGGCCGGCGGGGCCACGTGTTCAACCTCGGCCACGGCGTCCTCCCTTCCACGGACCCCGACCAGCTCGCTCGACTGGTCGACCTCGTGCACTTGGAGACGGCGCGGCCATGAGGTTTGCCGTCGTCGGAGGCGGCATTGCCGGGCTGGCCGCGGCCTGGGAGCTATCCGGGGCTGCCGGAGCGCGGGCCGAAGTAACTGTCTACGAGCCCGGCCAGCTGGGTGGGAAGCTCCGGACGACGCCGTTCCTCGGCCGGCCCGTCGACGAAGGTCCTGACGCTCTGCTCACGAGAGTGCCCGAAGGGCTGGCACTGTGCTCTGAGCTCGGGCTCGACGGCGAGCTCGAGGGTACCAAGGCGAGCAAGGCCCTGCTGTTCTCGGCGGGGAAATTACGGCCCTTGCCCGAAGGCCTGGTCCTCGGCGCCCCGGCCAGACTGCTCCCCTTGCTCAAGTCCAGGATCCTCTCGGCCGGCGGCGTCAGCCGGGCGGCCCTCGACGTGGCGCTGCCGCGCTCGAGTCGAGAGCCTGACATGAGCGTGTGGAACCTGGTCGCCTCCCGCCTCGGCCCCCAGGTAGCCGAGCGCCTGGTGGAACCCCTCCTCGGCAGCATCCACGCCGGCTCAACGCGGCAGCTGAGCGCAGCCGCCACCGCCCCCCAGCTGCTCGCCGCGGCCCAGGCCCACAGGAGCCTCATCTTCGGGCTCCGCCGCTCGGCTCCGGTTGGCCGTCCCTCCTCTTCGCCGACATCGCCGGCGCGCCCCTGTTTGTGGCCCCCCGTAATGGCATGCAGGACCTTGCCTCCCACCTCGTTGGACGCCTCACGGCCGCCGGCACCCGTCTGGTCCCGCTCGAAGTGTCGGGCCTGCGGCGGGAAGGACGTGCGGTCGTGGTCGAGCCGGACGGCGAACGGTACGACGGCGTGGTACTGGCCATCCCTGCTCCGCTGGCGTTTGGCCTGCTGGGGCCGGTGCTGGACGACGAGCCTGTGGCGTTGGCGGGTATGGACTTCGTATCCGTGGCAGTGGTGACGCTTGGTTTCGACGCCGCGGTGCTCGACGGCCGAAATGGATGCCAGGATGGATCCGTGAGCGGCGTGCTGGTGGCGCCGGGGAGCGCGTTGCTGATGACGGCCTGCTCCTTCGGCTCCAATAAGTGGCCCCATTGGGCCAACCCGGGTACGGCGGTCTTCCGGGTCTCTGTGGGGAGGGCCGGAGAGCAGTCGTGGGCCGCCCTGGATGACGAGGCCCTCGTAGGCCGCTTATGCGAAGAGCTCGACAGGCTGCTCGGTCAGCGTCAGGGGGTGCGCGACAGCGCCCTGGCTGCCCCACTGGCGTGGCGGGTCAGCCGCTGGCCCGGGTCGATGCCCCAGTACACGGTCGGTCACCTGCAGCGGGTCGCATCAGCCAAGGCGGCCGTGGCCCGACAAGCCCCGATGATAAGCCTGGCCGGGGCCAGCTATAGCGGGGTCGGGGTCCCGGCGTGCATTGGTTCGGGCCGGCGAGCGGCGGAAGAGCTGCTGACCAGGCTCGAGGCGCTGGGGCTGCCCGCCCTGTAGCCCGAGCTGTCGCCCGCATCGGCTGAAAACATCGCCGCCGCCGGCGACCGTCGGTGGAGGACGTGGTCGGCGATGACGACGGCGGCGGCCGAATAAGTGCTCTTCTGGCCGGCCGGGAAGCGCACGCACTCCGGGTGCACGCACCCCGTCCAGTAGCCGCCGTCGCTGGCCCGCAGGTGACGAGTCCAGGCCAGCAGCTCCTCCGCCTCCGCCGGCCACCCGGCCCGGGCCGCCGCCATGGCGCATTCAGCCGACTCGGCCGCCGTGACCCAGAGGCTGTCGGCCACGCATCGCACGCCCACCCCCGGCACCACTAGCTCTGGCCACTTGGACCGGATCCTTATCCGGGCGGCGTCGCCCAAGACGGCACCGGTGAGGACCGGGTAGTACCAGTCCATGGCCCAGCGCCCTTTGGGAAGGAAGGCGTCGGGCCTCGTTACCACGGCCTCCGCCAGCCTGCCCGCCGCCGCCCGCCAGCTGTGGGCCTCCCGTTCGTGGCCGAGGGCTTCGGCCGCTCGAGCGGCGCAGGCCAGGGAATGTTGGAGCGACGAACTGGCGGCCAGCAGGGCGAACCGGGCCGAATGGCCGTCCGGGTCGACGGACCAGGGGATTTCCCCACCCGGGCGCTCGTAACGCAGGCACCAACTAATGGCCTTCTCCACCATGGGCCACGTAGCCTCCAGGAGCGAGGTGCTCCCGCTCAACTCGGCGCACCACCAGGCGCCGGCCGCGACGTAGGCGCAACCGTTGGGATCTCGGCGGGGCTCGAGGACGCCGTCGGGCACGTACGCGGCGCACCAGCTCCCGTCCGGCAGTTGCCTGGCCGCCAGCCATTCGAAGGCTCGCTCGGCCTCGGCCCAGCGCCCGCCGGCGGCCAGGGCCATAGCCGCTTCGACGTGGTTCCATGGGTCTGCGTGGCCCCCCCGGAACCAGGGGACCATGCCGTCCGCCAGTTGCACGGAGCCGATCCATTCGGCGGTCTGGCCGACTTCGGCGAGACTCAATGCGCTCATGCCTTGCCGACTTCGGCGGGACTCAGTGCGCTCATGGCTTGGCGACTTCGGGACTAGTGCGCTCATGGCTTGCGGGCGTAGACGACCAGGCTCTTGCCCAATACCGGGTTCAGGGCCGCTTCGGGCCAGCGGGTAAGCCGGCGACTTGGTCGTTATGTCCCACACCAGGAGCCGGTTGTAGGCCTTCACCACGGGGTTGGACTCGTGGTCGAGGCCGAGCGCACAACGGAGCCACCAGTACGGGCTGTGCAGCGCGTGGGCGTGGTGGTGGCGGAACGGGGCCAACCCCGCACTTCGCAGACGGCGGAGCAGCTGGCTGTGGCGGTAGATGCGGACGTGACCACCGGGGACGTTGTGGTATTCCCGCGAAAGCGCCCAGTTGACCGCCTCCGGGTACCAGCGAGGCACGGTGACGGCGATTATGCCCCCCGGGCGCAGGACCCGGGCCAGCTCGGCCATCACGGCGGCGTCGTCGGGGACGTGCTCGAGGACCTCGGCGGCGATGACTTTGTCGAAGCAGTCATCGGGGAACGGGAGGGTCAAGCCGTCGCCGGCGACGAGGTCGCCGTGGCCGCCGGCTTCGGCCGTCTCCTTGTCCTGCTCCAGCAGCGCCCTCACCCAGGCGGCGGCGCTGCCCAGCGCCTCCAAGTCCGAGTCGAGCGCCACCGCCACCGCCCCTCGCCTCATCGCCTCGAAGCTGTGCCGGCCGCCCCCGCAGCCGAAGTCGAGCACCCTCTCCCCGGGACGGAGCCCGAGCCAGTCGTAACGGACCGTCAGCACGCCGGTGACCGTTTCACTGGTACTTCCGACAGGACTGCGCCGTACTGCTCGACGGCGCCGGCGGCGCACTTCGCCCACGTAAAGCGCTCGAGCACGCGGCGCCGGCCGGCCCGGCCCATGCGCACGCCGAGGTCGTCGCTCCCGGATGAGCCGTCCCCAATCGAGTCATCCCACGACGAGAGCACCCGGTGAAGAGCCGCGGCCAGGGCGCCCGGGTCAGCCGGAGGGACCAGTAGGGCGGCTTGACCGTCTGGCCCTACGACCTCCGGCAAGGCCCCACCGGTGCTGGCCACCACCGGGGCCTCGCACGCCATGGCCTCGACCGCCGGCAAGGAAAAGCCCTCGTACAGCGACGGCACGGCGACGACGGCGGCCTGCGAGTACAACTCGACCAGCTGCCGCGTCGCTCACTCCCGGTCGGAAACTGACGGCGCCATCGAGGCCCAGACGTTCCATGGCTTGCGAGGCGGCACTTGCCTCCCTCGGTTCGCCGATGACAACGAGGTGAGCCTCGGGCAATGACGTTCTCAGCTTGGCTAGCGCCTCGAGCAGGTAGGCGAGGCCTTTCATCGGTACGTCGGCGCTGGCCGTCGTCATGATGCGCCCGGGCACCCGGGCTACTCCCGGCAGGGGACGGAACAGCTCGTGGTCGGCCCCTATGGGGACGACAGCCACCCGTTCGGGGGCCACCCCCATCTGTTCGACGATGTCACGACGGGACGAGGAAGAAACGGTGATGATGCGGGGCAGCTTTTGGGCCACGCGGTTCTGCATGCTCACGAAGCGGTACCAGCGGCGCCGCGACAATTCGCTCCAGCGGGTGGGAGCGTGGGCCACGTCGACCAGCCTGTCGACGGTCACCGGGTGATGGCAGGTGCCGATGACCGGCCAACCGTCCTCTATCAAGCCAATAAGGCCGCGGCCAAACGACTGGTTGTCGTGGACGAGGTCGAACTCGCCCCGCCGGCGTGAGAGCAGAACTCTAACCCTCAAGCTGAAGGTTAGAGGTTCCGGGAAGCCACCGGTCATCATCGTCGCCACCTCCAGCAAGTCCACCGGGGAGTGGAACTCGGAGGGCTTCGGCAGGCGGAACGGGTCGGGCTCCCGGTAAAGGTCGAGGCTGGGGACCTTCACGAACTTCACGCCCTCCGCCTCGTCGACCAGCGGCCACGGTGGGCCAGAAAATACGGTTACCTCGTGGCCGAGCCGGGCTAGTTCCCGCGACAGGAAGCGCACGTAAACGCCCTGGCCGCCCGATCGGGGGTTGCCGCGGTAAGACAAGAGAGCAACCCGCAGGGCCCGGCTGCGCCTTTAGCGAAACGCCCGACGGAGCTCACGCGCAGGCCTGGTTCGCCAGCAGACACGGGGGTCAAGCGTTGCCGCGCCCGGTCAGCCGGTCAAGCTGAGGCGCGCCAGGGCCGGTCACTACGAGCCGGACAGGCGGGACGGGCGGGACGGGCGAGACGGCGCCGGGCGCCGGCGCAGCAGCCGCAGAGAACCGGTAGCCCCCACTGCTCGAACTCGCGCCGAGCGGAGCGCGGCGCAGTACAGGTCGTACGGGACCTGGCCGCCATCGTCGGGGTCGGCAAAGACGTCATGGATGACGAGCAGGCCGCCCACCGCCACTTTGGGCGCCCACGAACGGTAGTCGGCCCACGCCACCTGCTCACCGTGGCCGCCGTCTATGAACACCAAGGACAGGGGGCCTGGCCACCCGCGGGCCACCGCCACCGACTCCCCCACTACCAGCACCACTTCCCCCTCCAGCCCGGCCTCCCGGATGGTGCGACGGGCCCAGGGCAGCGTGTCCATGGCGCCCGTCGCCCGGGTCCACGACCGCGGCGTCGTGATGAGGCCAGCCGGCCTGTAGTTCCTCTGAACCGTGGTGATGGTCGACGCTGAAAAGGACGGCACCCGTTTCCCGCGCCGCGGCACCGAGGTACACCGCCGACTTCCCGCAGTAAGTGCCGATCTCGAGCAGCGGGCCGAGGCCGCTGCGGCCGGCACCGAGACCGGCCCGATGAAGGGCCATGCCCTCGTCGTCAGGCATAAAGCCCTTGGCCGCCCGAGCCACGGCCAACCAGGTAAGTGGCTGCTCTCTCGACGGTTCAATGCGCCGGCCGGGGCCGGCCTGCTGAGAGCTAGAAGCGCCGCTAGCGTTGCCTTCGAAAACGGTGCCGGTGGCCACGGGGACAGCCGCCGGAGGCACGTCGGCGGAGGCGACTTCGACGTGGCCCGGGTCATGGCCGGCAACCCCATTAGTGGCGGAAACTCCATTAGTGCCGGCAACCCCATTAGTGGCGGCAACCCCATTAGTGGCGGTGCCAGCGTTGGGCGTGGCGAAGATCAGCCGGTTGAAAAGGAAGAACTTGCCGATCCAAACGACCCCATAGGCGAACAGGGAGGCGCCCATAATGGCGACCGCCCGGGCCAGGCCAGTGACCCCATGGGACTGGCACAGGCTGTCAGCTATTTCGACCGTCCCCGTCGAGGCCAACCACCCGATGATGCTGAGCGCCCAGAAAGGCACTACCTCACGCCAAAGATGGCTCTTGCCGCCTTTGCGCCACGCCCATTTGCGATTGAGCTCGTATGAGGCAGGCGTGGCCACTACGGCACCGATGGTGTTGGCCGCTATGCCGGAGAGGCCGAACACCCAGGCACACACCAGGATCGTGACCTGGCTGATGACGAGAGCGACGGCCGACACCATCGAGTACCGGATGAACCTGTGCACCGAACCGTCGCCTTGAGCGGGCCGGAGTACCCGCTGGCACATGGGCGCCTCGACGACGCGTCTCACAACAGGCGACCGCCTCATCCGCTCAAAGAGTGAGGCCCGTTCGCGCCCAACCGGGGGGGAAACCTCGCTGGAAGCCACTCCGCCTTATTGTACCCGTGGGCGCGACCGGCTACCCCAGATCTCCGTTGCTTCCTCTAGCATCGTCCTGCCATGCCCAAAGCCGAAGTGCTCAGCTCCCAAACAGCTGATTTCCCCCAGTGGTACCAGGACGTGCTGGCCAAGGCCGAGCTCGCCGAAGGCGGTCCTGTGCGCGGCACCATGGTCATCCGGCCCTACGGCTACGCCATCTGGGAACGTATGCAGGCAGAGCTCGACGCCCGCATCAAAGCGACCGGGGCGCAAAATGCCTACTTCCCACTTTTCATTCCTGAGAGCTATTTCCGCCGCGAGGCCGAGCACGTCGAAGGCTTCAGCCCCGAGCTGGCGGTTGTGACCCACGGCGGCGGGAAGAAACTGGAAGAGCCCGTGGTCGTCCGCCCGACCAGCGAGACGATCATCGACTCGTTCCTGGCCAAGTGGATCCAGAGCTATCGAGACCTGCCCCTGTTGGTCAACCAATGGGCCAATGTCGTCCGGTGGGAGCTCCGGCCGAGGCTCTTCCTGCGGACGACGGAGTTCTTGTGGCAAGAGGGCCACACCGCACACGCCGACGAACAGGATGCCCACCGCTACGCCCTCCGGATCCTCCGTGACGTATACGAAGACTTCATGGTCAACGTCCTGGCGACGCCCGTGCTGGTAGGCCGCAAGACCGTCCGCGAGCGCTTCGCCGGGGCCAATACGACCTGGACCACCGAGGCCATGATGCGCGACGGCAAAGCACTCCAGATGGGGACCAGCCACGAGCTCGGGCAATCTTTCGCCAAGGCATTCGGCATAACGTTCCTGGACGAGAACGGCCAGCAGGGCTTCGCCTGGCAGACGTCCTGGGGTGCCTCGTCCCGGCTTATGGGTGCCCTCATCATGACGCACGGGGACGACTCCGGCCTGAGGGTCCCGCCTCGCTTGGCGCCCATACAGGTAGTGGTGCTCGCGGTACGGACCGAAGAGGGCGCCGGCGAGGCGGCGTCGGCCCTGACCGACCAGCTGCGGACGGCGGGTTTCCGGGTCGAGCTGGACGTGAGGACCGACCTCTCGTTCGGCCGCCGGGTCGTCAACTGGGAACTGAAGGGCGTACCGGTCCGGGTCGAGGTGGGGCCGCGCGACCTGGCTGCCGGCACCGTGGTGGTGTCCCGGCGCGATGACACAAGCAAGGTCTCAGTAGCCCTCGAGGGCGTGGTCGGCACCGTCGCCGAGGTGGTCGACGCGGCCCAGACGGCCCTTTTCGCCGAAGCGCTCGAGCGGCGCGACGAGAACACCGTCCGCGCCTCCACTCTCGAAGAGGCCGAGGAGGCGTGCCAGTCTGGCTTCGCGGTTGTGCCCGGGTCGGTGCTGGCAGCCGACGATGGGGAAGGCCGGCTCAACGCCAGCGGCGTGACCGTGCGCCTCTTGCGCCGCCCAGACGGGTCGCTCCCTGGGCCGGATGATGACCTGCCCGAACTCGAGGCGGTAGTGGCCCGGGCGTATTAGGAGGGCCGCGTGTTAAGAAGGCAGGGCGAACCTGTAGACCACGGTCTGCCTCTGCTGGAAGCCGAGGTGCTGGTAGAGCCGGTTGGCGGCTTCACGGGAGGGCCGCGACGTGAGGTCCACCGTGTGAGCGCCCCTGGCGGCCGCGATCTCGAGAGCCGCCTGCGTGAGCGCGGTGGCGGTGCCCCGGCCCCGGACGGCGTCGTCGACTACGACGTCCTCTATGCGAGCGCGCACGCCGGTAGGTATCCGGAAGGTAACGAGCGTCAACATGCCCACGATGGGGCCGTACGGTTCTTCGGCGTCGGCCGAGGGGGACTGGCCGGCCACGCCGTCCACCTGGTCCAGAGCTTCATCCCGGGCCACCAGCACCGTCGTAGCCGGCGAGCTCACCATCTCCTCAACCTCTTGGCGGCTGGGCGGGGGCGCCGTACTCGAGAGCTGAGGCACCAAGTGCTGAACGGCCTTCATGAGGTCGTCGGTCACCTCGTGAACAGCGCAGACACGTACCACGCCCCCAAGAATAGGCCACCTGGCCGCCCCGGTTCGTTAACGTTCTTTCACAAGCGTTTACAGACGTTCACAAAATTGTCATTCTGTAGTCACGCGAATTGATGGCGAGCGCTGGTAGCCTTTGATCAGGTGGTGGGACGAGGCCTGCGGTCCTCCCCCCTGGCCGCTCGGCCCCTTGCCACCAGGGTCCCCTACTTTCCCCCCCGGGGACCCGCACGCCCGTGTTCGGGTAGCGTCTGACCGCCGGCCGCCTTCGCCCCGCCGAGAACGTTCGCAGCGGAACGGGGATTTGCATTAATTCCAAGCAAATTATCGGTATTACTAAGACTGGGGCGCGGCGGGGAGCGCTCCGGGGAGCGCACGCAATAGCCACGGCCCAATGAGGACGGTGGCCACAGATAGCAGCACGCCGGCTGTAAGCATAGTCGCCTCGACGCTCGCCGCTGACGCGATGAACCCACCCGCCAGGGCGCCGATAACGCTGGCACTCAGCACGGCCAGGCGGTGCACGCTGCCGACGCGGCCGTAGAGGTGACGCGGGATGATGCGTTGGCGCGCCGTAACTGAGCCGACATTAGCCGCCACAGTGCCAATCTCCTGCAGGCCGAACACGAAGATGGCGAGCACTGCTGAATGAGTAAAGGCCAGGCCCAAATAGCTTATTACCGACAAGAAAAACCCGCCCAGGACGAGCTGGGCGGACCCGAAACGGTGTTGCATATGACCTGAGAAATGAGCACCGGCCACCCCGATAGCAGCCGCGAAAGCGAGAAAGAACCCATACCCGGTCGAACTCAAATGGAGCGTCTGTTGCCCGTACAAAACCAGGATGCCAAATATCATCGTCTGGCAAAGAGCGCCTAAAGCAGCCATCGTGGCGAGAATCTGGAGCGCGCGTTCACTGCGGAAGATGGCGAGCCCTTGACTGAGATCGGCTACCCAGCGCGGCCGACGGCGGGGGTGGTGAAGGGGGCCGTCTTCTGCAACGAGCGGAACGGTCCCGCCGTTGCTTTGCTTAGCCAGCTCGCTGGTTGGGGAGGCATGGGGGTGCGAACCATTGGTACGGACCTCGCCCGTAAGGTGTGCGGGCTCGGCGTCCCGTTGAGACCGGCCCGGTAGGCCGCTTCTCACGAGCAAGGCCGAGACGAAGAAGCTGATGCTGTCGAAAAAGAACGGCACTCGCCTGGCGAGCGAGAACAGTAGGCCCCCACTGGCCGGCCCGACGAACTGCTCGCCGGCCCCCTCCACCGCTATCAGGCGGCCATTTCCGACTGCGAGCCGGTCAGAAGCGATGACATCAGGCAAGCAAGCTTGGACCGCGAGCGTATAAGTGACGTCGCAGGCGGCCAGAACAACAGCGACCACGTACAAAACGAACAGTTCCGCCCAGTGCGCCGTCATGGCGCCGATGAGTGCGACAAGGGTCACACCGGCGACGAGGTTGCAACTAACCATAACGCTCCGCCTGTGCCAACGGTCCGCGACTATGCCGCCCGGGAGAGCGGCGAGGGCGGCCGAGGCTCTGTTGGCCCCAGTCAGGCCGGCGATAATCACGGGGTTGCGGGTAAGCGTTACGGCCAATAACGGGACTGCGACGGCCAACAAGCCGTCGCCGCTGGCAGAGACGCCAGTCGCCCACCACAGCCGCCTGAACGCCGTACCCAACGAACGGCGGCGAACGCCCTCCGCCTTGGCGCCTTCGGGCGCACCGATAGAGCCTGATGAACCCGAGGCCGCCCGCTCGACGGACACCAACCCGCTACCTCCCAACAACGGCTAACACCCGGCCCTGCCCTCATAGCACGGGGCCGAGCGGCCACTTGAGGGTAGCAGAGTCACGCTCGACATTGGTGCTGCCCGTAGTCGTGCCGCGCTTAACGGGCCTCGGTGGCTTGGCCGAGCCGCGTCGGCATAACTCAATTCGTGGTCTTAGGCGGCATTGGTCAGTCAATGACGAAGCTGCGCATGTCACACCTCCTTTTTTTTCTCTTTTCCGAATCCATGCTTAATCGAGCCCACTCGCCTTGATCAGTCGATGACGAAGCTGCGCACGTCACACCTCCCCGTTCGTTTCCGGTACCTGGTTAAATACCCCCTAATAGCGCGCCCGCTTTGTCGCGTCCGGCGCTAGGGCCTACGGCACGAGCCTCTCAAAGCTCTCTTCGCGCGGAAAGCGGCAAAGTAAGTCGGAGCACCCACCCAAAGGCACGCCCCAGAGAATAATCGCAGGCCAGAGGGGCCCCCATGATTGGGCGCACAGCGGCCACGTTCCGATTCTTCCTGATATTCCGGTTTGTGTCTAGAGAAAGATTTCACATGTAGAATGTTGTCCAGTGGGCCGTGGTCGGCGCCTGAGGTTCGTGCCGGCAGGACAGGGGCCGGTCGGAACATCTACAGTTTGAGTGCCACCGGTCGAGATCCGGGGTGAACGGACGCCCGTCTTCGGAACCGGGGCATTGGATAAACCAGCGAGCAACCAAGTGGGGACGGGCGGCCGGACGAGACGGGCCCAGCTGGTCCGCGCCGTCGTGGCCCCCGCCGTCCTGGCATCGGGGACGGCCCTACTCTATTTCACCCGGTTAGCTGGGCGCCTACCCGCCGGGGGCGAGCGCTGGGTGCTCTGGCTCTTCGTCGCAGCCGGGATCTGGGGCGCCTGCGCCCAACCGGTCTCAGTACGCAACCGGCAGTCCAGCATCTCGATCGTATTGACCGAGATCCCCGCCCTCGTCGGGATCGTCTTCCTCGTACCGTGGCTGCTGCTGTCGGCAATAGCCGTCGGCCACCTGGCCGGCAGCCTTCAACGGCGCCTGCCTCTCTTGAAGGCGATCACGAGCCTGGTGCTCTACGCAGCCAGCGCTGCGGTCGGGATCGTGTTCTACGACTGGGCTATCGGCTATTCGTCGCCGATCAGCCCTCGCGGGTGGGTCGTGACCATTGGGACGATCACCCTCATCAACCTGGTCGACCTGGTGCTCTTACTGGCCCTGATGGCAGTCGTGAACCCCAACTGGCGGCGGCCTCCAATGCGGGCCATGGTGCTGCAAGGAGCCGTGCACGTTGGGGTTTGCTCTGCCGGCGCCCTGGTCGCCATCTCCCTCATCTGGGTGAACACCTGGGGCGCCGTCTTGTTCATCGCCATAGCGGCGGCGGCCAACTATGCCTACCGCGGGACGATCCTCTCCGGCCAGCGCTACGCCAACCTGGAGAAGCTGTACGAGTTCACCCGGCGGCTCGGTTCGTTGGTCGAGGCCCCCGATGTCATGGGGACCGTTCTCGAGGAAGCGCGCAATCTTTTGTCGGCTGGTTACGCCGAGCTCGTCATCCCCCTGGAAGAGCCCTCCACCGGGTTCGCCCTGCGCTGTGCTCTAAGCGGTGAAGGCGCCCCACACCTCGACGAAAGGTCACCCTTTTCCCCCCTGGACAGGATCGTGTGCGAGCGCGGAGCGCTGCTGGCCAGTGACGGGTCGAAGCAGGAGGAGGCGCTGGCGACAGCCGTAGCTCAGCGCGGGCTCAAGGAGGTGCTGGTGGCGCCGTTGCAGCGCGACGACACGGGTACCGGGTATCTGCTCGTGGCAGACCGGGCGTTCAAACATGAGGGCTTCAAGCGCGCCGACCTACGCTTTTTCGAGGCCCTGGCGGCCAACGCCGGCGTGGCGCTGCGCAGTAGCAAGCTGCTCGAACAACTGCGCCGAGAGGCCTCGGTGCGCCAGTTCCAGGCTCAGCACGACGCCCTCACCGCGCTCCCCAACCGAGCTCTGTTCGCTGAGCGCCTTGAAGAAGCGACCGCGGGGGCGCTCCCCGGGAGCCGCGTCACCGTCATGCTGATCGACCTCGACGGTTTCAAGGAGGTCAACGACACTCTCGGCCACCACACGGGTGACGCCATCCTACGAGAGGTTGCCCAGCGGCTGGCTCCCCTCGACCAGGAGGGCAACCTGGTAGCACGGTTGGGCGGCGACGAGTTCGCGGTCCTGCACGTTGGCGACCCTCGACGACTCCGCCATTTTCGTGAAGGCCGAACAGATAGTGGCCACCATCTGCCAGCCACTTGGGGTCGAGGGCCTCCTGCTGGATGTGCGGGCCAGCCTCGGCGTCGCGGTTTCCCCGCCCAACAGCCACGACGCCACCGGGTTGTTGCGCCACGCCGACATTGCCATGTACGCAGCGAAGGGGTCGGGCGGCGGCGTACGGTTCTACGACCGGGCCGAGGACCGCTCCACCTTGCGCCGGCTCAGACTGGCCACCGAGCTGCGCCGGGCGATCGAACAGGCCGACCTCGACGTCTGGTACCAGCCGGTGGTGCAGCTCGAGACGGGCGCCGTGGTCAGCTGCGAGGCCTTGTTGCGCTGGAGCCACGACCAGTTCGGGCCGATTTCCCCGACCGAGTTCATCCCCGTGGCCGAGAGCGCCGGGCTGATCGACCAGCTCACGTGGTGGGTCATCGAAACGGCCCTGGCCCAGGCCAAAAGCTGGCGCCAAATAATCCCCGACCTCAACGTAGCGGTCAACCTTTCCGCCCGGAGCCTCATGAGCATGGACGTATCGATCCGCCTGGGCGACGTGCTCCAACAGGTCGGCCTGGAGCCGAGCGCCTTGACCCTCGAGTTGACTGAGTCCTCCGCCATGGCCGACCCGCAGACTTCGGAGAGGGTGCTGCACGGGCTGAGGGAGCTAGGGGTCAATCTTTCGATCGACGACTACGGTACGGGCTTTTCCTCCTTGAGCCGTTTGAAACATTTGCCTTTCCACGAGCTAAAAATTGATAGGTCATTCGTGAAGGAGATGATCCGCGACAAAGGCGACGAAGCCATTGTGCGCTCGACCATCGAGCTGGCCCGTAACCTCGGCCGGACCGTCACCGCCGAGGGCGTCGAAGACCAGGCCACCTTGCAGCGGCTCGAGAGCCTTGGCTGCCACGCGGTCCAGGGGTTTTTCTTAGCCCGGCCATTGCCGGCGCCTCAATGCGAGGCCTGGCTGCTAGCGGCGACGGCCGCTCTAGACAACACCCTAAGAGTGCCCCGCCTTGGTGACCGGGCGGCCGGCCACCCCCCCAAGCGACAGCAGCTACCGCGCAGCGGCTAAGCGCTTAGTCTCTTTGGGCGCCCGGGCTCTACCTACCACGAGCCAGCTCCTACCTGCCACGAGCCAGCCCCTACCTGCCACGAGCCAGCCCCTGCCTGGTCTAAGCGCCGCCGCGCGGCCAAGCCCGTCTTCGACTGGCCGACAGAGCCGGGCGGGACGCCCGGGTGACGACGTTGGTGGGAGACGCCTTGGCCTTGTTGGGGCGGCCGAGGGGGCCGGCCCTGGATGCCGACCGGGCTGATGCCCTCGGCTTGCTGGCCCTGGTGGCGGGGCCAGGACGTGGAGCCCGCGCCCCGGGGTGCCGGGTCCGTCGGAGACCATCCGGGTCCGCTCGCTCGTCGGCCGGTACCTCGAGCGGTGGCGCCGAAGGGGTACGTGGCGTATCGCCAAAAGCTGGCCAAAGACCGGGCAATTTCCACCGTCGACCCCGAGGCCCGCCACAGGCACAAGTCGGTGTCGGTGCGCAACGACGGCTACAAAGGTCACTTGTGGAACCTCCGACAGGCATCGTCGCCGCCGCTGGGCTGACCGCCGCCAACGTGGCCGACGGGCCGGTCGGGGTGGGTCTGTTACGCGCGGCCCGAGCGGGCTCGAAGTCCTGGCCGACTCGGCCTACGGCTCGGGGGCGCTGCGCTCGGCCCTCACGGCCGCCGGCCACCACTTGGCCGTCAAACCGCTGCCGTCACAACCTGCCGTCGCCGGTGGGCTCCGCCGGGACGACTTCATTGTCGACCACCAAGCCCGCACCGGTCACCAAGCCCGCACCGGTCACCTGTCCCGCCGGGCACCGGGCCTACCTGCCCGCCGGGGGACGGCCAAGTTCGCCCCTCACTGCGCGACGGTCGCCGTGCTGAACCTGCGCCGTTTGGTCAACCTCGGGCTCAGCCACGACGGCAACTGGGTACTGGCCCAGGCATAAGACCCTCGGGGGTGACAAGGAGGGCACGTCACCTTTGGCCACTGGCCACCAGCGCGACCGGCTCTCACCCTCTTTATGCCGGTTCTTCGGTCCGTCATCTCCCCGAGGGCCAACTAATACGCTAAACCATCCTCAGCGTCGGCGAAAGAGGCTTTTGTCCGACAGGGTCCTAGGGTCGCCGCTCAGCGGCACCTCGATTCGGGCGGTTGGCTCGGGGGGCTTCGGGGAGGCTCGGGGGCGGCCGGCTCGGGGGGCTTCGGGGGGCTCGGGGGCGGCCAGCTCGGGGGCGGCTGGCTCGGGGGGCTTCGGGGGGGCCGGCGCGGCACCCTGGACCGGCGGCGCCGCATCCCGATCATGCCGAGGCGGCTGGGCTCGGGGCCGAGGCGGCTGGGCTCGGGGCCGAGGCAGCCTAGGCGCGCCGAACGAACGGGTGCCGGCCTTGGCCTCTGTCGGAACGCGGCCGCACCAGCGTGAACTGCTCGAACTCGGTGTACTTGGGGTTCGGCGCCCCCGTGGCGTCAGTGGTGGGATTGGTGGGGTCCGCTCCTGGAGCGTGGTAGTAGGTGACCGTGATGGAGGTTTCCCCGCCCCTGCCGGTCCCTGGGTCAACGTCGAAAACACCAATGCCGTAACCGGTGGCCGGGTCGCGTCGTGCTGACCAGGTCGCATCCTCGCGAGCGTCAGCCGCGGCCCGCGTCCACACGCCGGGGGTCGGGGTCTCAATGGGCCGGTTCGGTTGCGTGAAGACTTTGGCCTGCGGGAGCCCGTCGGCGGTGTCGAGCCCATAATCGTCGAGGTTGGCGTCGGTGCCGCCGCCACCGAGCACCAAGAAGACGGTGCCCTTGCTGGTGTCGAAAGTCCCGGTGTCGTCGGTGGTGACGGGCCGAGGGCGGCGGGTGTCCACGGCCTGGCCCGTGGCTACCTCAATACCAACGTTGCTGTCGTAACCACGAACCGGGAACGATCGCTCGTAGTCATGGTCATGGCCGCACACCACCAGGTCGACCTGGTATTGGTCGAAAAGCGGCAGCCAGGCTTCGCGAATGCCGAGGTCTGAACCATTGCCCGTTACTGATGAGGTAAGGGCGTCCTGGTGCATCTGGACCACAATCCAGTCGATCGACTCGTCGCGCCGTGCGCTCGAGAGCACCCGCTCCAACCACATGGTCTGGAGACCTCCGCTATAGCCGCGCACGTAAAAAGACGTGCCAGGCTGTATTGGCTGATTGCCGGTCGTCGCCACGGGCACGAGGGCCGACGGCCCGGCGACGAAGGCGGCACCGTCTTGATAGATGACGTCATCGGCGTCGAGGGAGATGAACAGCGCGCCGCCGACACGAAAGGTGTACCAGTGCCCGTAGAAAGCTCCTGAGCCGTTGTAAGGCAGCATGTAACGGGTTAGGTAGGACGTCAAGCCCTGCGCTCCGTTGTTGAACTCGATCTCGTGGTTGCCTGTACAGGGCATCCAGGGCCGGTTGGCCGCAGAGCGCTGGTTGTTGTTCCCGAAATCACGCCACACCTCCGGTTGGCTAGTGGGGTTCAAATTGGCATAGCAAAGGTCGCCGTTAAGGAGGTGGAACAGCGGTTGGAAGGACTCGACCGCGTCCACCGCATAGGCGCTCTGGCCGTACGAAAGCACCCATTCGGTGTTGGGTGTAGCCAGGTCGCCAAAACTGGTGAAGCGGAAGGCGGCCCGGCCCTCGGGCGCAGTCTGGAACGACCCGCTAAACGGCGTCCCTGCGTTGGCGTCGTTATTGGCCGTCACCACATAGCTGTGGGGTGAGCCCGGCTCGAGGCCGCTTATGAAGGCGTGGTACGTGAAGACTGTTTCGCCGTTGATGCCATCGGTGTACGTCCGCTGGACCGCCGGAAGATCCCTGGTACCACGGCCGCCACCGTTACCACCGCCGCCACCGTTACCACCGTTGCCACCGTTGAGCAAGAGCCGGGGCCGGATGGCCGGCCCGGGCGACGCCCAGGACACCACCACTGAAGAGGTGGGGTCCTCTCCCCAAGTCAAATGGACTTGCTCAGGAGTGCCGTCGGTCCCACTCGCACCGGTACCAGTTGACGGAGACGTGTCGAAACCAGCCAAGCGGCCAAGGCCCCCTTTGCTCTGGCCCAGTACTGGGATTAATGCGGCGGCAAGGCCGCCGGCGCCGGCACCTTTCAGCAATTGCCGGCGTGAGAAGGGTTTTTGTTCGGGCGTCATGGCCCGAAGCCTCGCGCCGTTGGATTAACTCAACGCGACTAATGGGCTAACGCAGTCCTACAAGAAATGAAACTCATAGAGACCAACTATGGACCCGGCCTTCTGACCCTCGGAAACCGGACCTTCGCTGAACGTAATAACCTTGTCCATTTTTGAGGGGTTCGGCCGGTGATATGAGTGATATGAGTGACATGAACGGTACAACGCTCGAAGAGCCATCCCCTGGTCGTGGGGACCGGCTTGGCGAGGGTGAAGGTGGCCGTGGCGCTGTACCACGTCTTGCTCTCGCTGCGCAGTAGGGCAGGCGGGTACCCTCGTTGCCGGCGTTTCGGACTCCCTCCAGTGGGACCATCGGCCGCGACGTCGGTGTCGGCGCGCGCTTCATCCCCACTCGGCCTGCGCGCGTGGTGCAGGCGCGGCGCGCCGGCGTCCTAAGTGATAGGTGGTCCCGCTCCGGTCCTGGCCCCGGCCTCGTTTGGCTCCCGGTGGTGGTAGGGGTCGTGGCGGGGGCCATGGCCGGGGTACCTCGGGTCCCCTGGGGGGACGAAGGCCCGTTTGCCCCGGCCCTCGACCAGCGCCCAATTAGAACGGGTCTTTAGGCCGTGGTGCAAGGGGCAGAGCCGGTCCAGTAAGTCGAGCACGGTGAAATGGGTCTGGGCCCAGTCGGCCCGGTGGTCGCTCTGGAGCCGCTCGGCCCGGGTCGAGCACCCTTCGGCCGCGCACGTGGGGTACAGCCAGTCCAGGGCGCTGCGCTGGTGGGCGTTGGGCCGCCGGCCCAGGTGGGCGACGCCCAGGACTTTTTGGCCGTCGGTGACGATCGCCTTTAGGAACGGGTCCATCGTTTCGACCAGGTCGAGGGCGGCCTGGGCGCTGATGGGCCCGTAGCCGGCGATCTCGCACACCTCGCCCTCGACCGGGTAGCCCCGCAGCAGCGCCCCGAGGTCGGCCCGGACCAAGAAGCTGGGCCGGAGCCGGCCCAGGCGGGCCTTGGCACGGGCGGTGGCAGGGGCAGTGGCAATGGCCTCGAGCGGGGCGCCGAGGTGGCCCGTGCCGCCGGCCCCGTCGTCGTCCTCGGCTTCGCCGCTGCCTTCGGCCTCGCTGTCTTCGGCCTCGGGCTCGCCCGGTGCGGCGCCACCCCCGTCCGGGCCCGTCCCGGTGGCCAGGGCCACCAGGGCCACCAGGGCGTCGTACAGGTAGGCCTCGGGCCGTTCCCGGCGCCCCTCCCGGCGGGCCTGGTCGAAGAGGCCGGTGGCCAGTTCGCCGAGCACGGCCATGACCTGGGCGCCGTCGGCGGGGAGGCCCAGGGCGTGCAGGTTCCAGGCCCCGGCGCGGTTGGTGTAGGCCCGGACGGCGCGGGCGGCGTGCACCGCCCCGGCGCTGGGCTTCGAGGTCCACCTGGGCCGCCTTGGCCCGGGCGCACTCCTCGGCCAGTTCGGAGAGCCCGAGCTGGCCCGCCTTTTCCACCAGCCCGGGCGCCGCCCCCGGGTTGAGGGCCACGGCGTCGGCGATGAGCCCGGCCTGGGGGCGCGAGAGCGCCCCCGCTTGCGCCGCAGCCAGCACCTCGGGCTGGGCGGCCAGGGCCTGGCCCGCTTCGAT
Source organism: uncultured Acidimicrobiaceae bacterium (assembly GCA_963807395.1). Lineage (GTDB taxonomy): Bacteria > Actinomycetota > Acidimicrobiia > Acidimicrobiales > Palsa-688 > Fen-671. The sequence continues at coordinate 1,976,889 of CAWEBW010000007.1, read as the reverse complement.
GGCCCGGCGGGCCTCGGCCAGCGAGGTACCGCTGGAGCGGGCCAACGCTCGCTCGGCCTGGCGCCCGGCGAGGCCGGTCGGCCCCAGGCGGGCCATGCGGGCGGCGATCAGCGAGGCCAGGGTGGCCGCCACCTTCTCTACCTTCCCGGCCGCCTGGAGCGCACCCGCCAGCTCAGCCGGAGGGAGGGTGTCGACGTCGAAGCCGGCGGCAAAAGCAGAGATGGCTTTTTCCAGCTCGCCCAGGGCCTCGCACATAGGCCCGCTCCTCTCGTCGCAGTGGACGTGAAGGCCAGCGCAGAGCCGGCGAGTCGCCCGCAAATTGAACTTCATTGCGGGACCGGACAGCTACCTTACTAACGACCTCTGACCATAACTCCCGTCGACGATCGGCTTACCAAGTCCCCGGAGCGCAGCGGTGCGACTCTCGATAGGAACGACCGCTAATTGCCGGAAGGCATCGGGGGGAGAGGGTGACCGATGGCGACAACCTGCACCGGCTCAGAACCCGGCGGTCGCTGAGACTTGTCGACCGAGCGGCCCGAGTACTCCTTGAGGCGGTCGCCGATGTCATCGGTCAGCTGCTTCAACTCCTCGACAGTGAGGTAAGTCGTCGTGTAGGTCATGAACGCTGCTCGACGCCATTCCTCCGGGTAAGACCGGCGCTGGGACCACCAGGCCCGCAAACGACGCTCGGTGCTCTGGTACAGCGTGGCCTCCAGGGCGTCCTCCGCGGCGGCGTGATCTGGGTCACCCCCGGCCGACTCGAAGCTGAACGTCACGTCCACGATGCGCCATGGGCGGCTCCGACCTCTTCCGCCTCCAGCCTCCTCGATAAAGCCGTACTTGGCCAAGGTCTGCAAATGCCAGGACATGTTGCCAGGGCTGTCGTCGAGCAGCTCGGCAGCCCGCGTTGCGGTCAACGACCCTTCGCGCATGATCGCCTCGAGCAGTGCGATGCGCATCGGGTGGGCTAAAGCACGCATGGCCCGGGGATCCGAGATTCTGGCGGCGGCTAGCTGGCCCGGCGGCACCACTTACTGGCTCGTTAATTGTCACCTCGCCACTATGCCGGCGCCCCCGCTCATGGCAATACCTTCTGGCGCGATGCGCCCTCGGCCGACACCCCGGCGCGGGACCGCAAGGCGCAAACCGATCTCTATCAGCGCCCAACCCGTCGCGGTTCTGAACGAGCCCGACCTGCGCGACCCTGGCCCGGGTCGAAGAGGATGCGCCGCTTGGCGGCTTAGCTCGGCTGCACGCTGGTTGGCCAACATTTCGGTAAGTGCTGGGTTGAGGGAGTACACAGTCGCTTCTCCGTCTAGGACGCTCACAAGAGTTCTTGTCACAAGACTACACGTGACAAGAATTCTTGTCAAACACCACGAAGTGACCCGAGACCCAGAGCCGATCAGGTTTGTTCAGGCCGTACGGCCTGGTGCGTGTGGGAGGATTTCCTCGGCCACCAACCGGAGATGGTCCATGTCCGATAAATCGAGCACCTGAAGGTAGAAACGTTCGGCTCCGGCGTCTGCGAACGCGGCCAACTTGTCGAGGACCTCCCCGGGCAGCCCGGCAAAGCCATCCCGCCGGAGCTCCTTGAGGTCCCTCCCTATGGCAGAGGCTCGCCGGGCCAGTTCTGCTTCATTCCTACCGCAGCACAGGACCTGCGCGGTGGACCAGACGAGTTCGCTCGGGTCACGCTCTAGCTTCTCGCAGGCGGACCGAACGGAAGCGTACGCCTTTTTCATAGCGTCAATGGGCACGAACGGAGCGTTGAACTCATCGGCAAATGTCGCTGCGAGGCGAGCGTTGCGGGGACCGCCGCCGCCACCGAGGATGATGGGCGGGTGTGGTCGCTGCGCCGGCCTGAGCGGGTCGGCCTCGAGCCGCACCGTGCACGTCAGCCCGTCGCGTTCGAACGTGCCGCCAGGTTGAGTGGACCAAAGCCCTTGGAGGATGGCGACCTGGTCCTCCAGAACGTTGTAGCGCACGTCGGGCGGCGAGAAGGGCATCCCGTACGCGTCGTACTCGTCTTTGTACCAGCCCGCCCCGAGCCCGACTTCTACCCGCCCGCCACTCATGTGGTCCACTTGGGCCACGATGAGCGGGAAGGTCCCGATCGGGCGGAAGGTGGCCGGCGTTACGAGCGTGCCGAGCCGGACCGAATGGGTGTCCCGAGCCAACCCGGCGAGCGTAGTCCAGGCGTCGGTGTAGGCAGGCACAGCAGGGCTCTCGCCCATCTTGAGGTAGTGGTCAGATCGAAAGAAGGCCTCAAAACCACACAGTTCTGCAGTGCGCGCCACTGTGAGTAGTTGGTCGTACGACGCGCCTTGTTGAGGTTCCGTGAATATCCGCAATCCCATGAAAGCCGACGCTAGTAGTTAGCGCGGCAACGATAGACGCTCGTAGGAGAACCGATGCGAGGAACGCCGACAGAACCGGTTGGCATTTTGGGCCGTCACGACGACTCGGCGGAGCTTGCGAAGGTGACGGAATAATTAGGCAGTCGACCCCCAAAGGAGCCTGCGTGCCCGACACCGACAAAGTCCTGGTGCGTCTGCTTGCCGAAGACGAGCTCGATGATGCCGACCGAACGTGCCGCGTTGCGTTCGGGACGTTTCTTGGCGCGCCCGACCCGGAGCAATTCTTTGGCGACACTGACTACGTCCGTGGCCGCTGGAAAGCGTTCCCAGAGGGTGCTTTGGCCGCCGTAATCGATGGCCGACTGGTCGGTTCGAACTTCGTCACCAATTGGGGCAGTGTGGGCTTCTTCGGCCCTTTGACGGTAGCGCCTGAGTACTGGGACCAAGGCATTGCCAAACGTCTCCTCGACGCCACGATGGACGTTTTTGCTGCCTGGGGGATGAGTCACGCGGGGTTGTTCACCTTCGCTCAGAGCCCGAAGCACGTCGGGCTCTATCAGCGCTACGGGTTCTGGCCGCGGTTCCTTGCTGCCGTCATGTCGCGTAGTGTCGAGCCGGCGACAGAACCGGGGCGGCTGAACTTGGTCTCGGCCCTGCGCGACCGTGAGTGGCCGAAAGTAATCGACGAAATTCGCGTGCTCACGGATTCCCTTTATCCGGGACTGGATCTCACCCGTGAGATCGAGGCAGTACACCGTCAGGGACTGGGCGACACGCTACTGCTGGACGACGCAGCAGGGTTGCAAGCCCTTGCCATTTGTCACATCGGCGCCGGTACTGAGGCCGGGAGCGGCAATTGTTACATTAAGTTCGCAGCGGTCCGTCCCAGCCCACAGGCACCTGTAGTGTTCGACGGGCTAGTTGACAGATGTCATGCCCTGGCGCTCCACCGCGGAGCTTCGACGCTGGTAGCAGGGGCCAACGCCGCTCGCGACCAAGCGTGGAATGCCCTCACAGTAAAAGGGTTTCGCCCCGACTTTCAGGGCGTGACGATGCACCGGCCCAACGATGACGGCTATAGCAAGGGGGACACGTACATTATTGATGACTGGCGATGATTAGACGGCAATTAAATTCCCGAGTTGCACAGGAAGCGCAGCAGCAGGAGTGCGGGCGGTCGGCTACAGCCATCACTAACAGCGACTGGACCAACTTGCAGCCGCACTCAAAATCCCTGCAGCACTGGGTCGGAAGCCCGGGAAGAACTACGGCTAACATTTCTCTATGCGAATAATCGAGGAAGCAGCGCTGCGTTGGCCGAGCTGACGCGGGACGGTGACGAGCTAGTAGTGGAGCTCAGCACGCTCGAAAAAGTCGAGGCGGCCCACGGCGACGTCCGGGTGCCGGTGTCGGCCGTGCAGTCAGTTGAGGTCGTCGATGATGCCGTGCACGCTGTCCCTGGGCTGAAAGTCATCGGCGCGGGCTGGCCCGGGAGCTTCGCCATCGGTACCTACTCAAGTGGGCACGACGGCGTGAAGACGTTCGCCGTCGTGCATCGTGACCACCCTCGAGGTATACGGGTACAGCTCGAAGGAGAGCGCTTCGACCAACTGGTCATCAGCGCCGAAGATCCCGAGGCCATCATCGGCCAATTGGGCGTCCTCAGGTAGGTCCTCCGAGGAGCAAGCGCTGACCACGCGGGCGAAGGGGCCAGGGCGGCATCGAATGGAAGAACGTCAGCATCAAAAAGGACAATAGCTAAACATTTCCGAGGTTCAAGGCTGGTAAAACTGTCGCACTGCGATGGCCCCAAAACCAGCCATGGGGTGCTTCGAAGCCACCTCGACCGCCTCGTCGATGTCACCACACTCAAGGATGTCGAAGCCGGCAATCTGCTCTTTCGTTTCGGCGAAAGGGCCATCGGCGATCAGCACGTCTCCGTTACGCACCCGCACGGTCTTTCCTTCACGGGCAGGATTAAGAGCGTTGCCCTCCACCCGCACCTTGCGGCGGTCCATCTCGTCCGCCCACGCATACGTGCCGGCACGATGACGTTCGGCCTCCTCGGCGGTCGGCTTCTTCGTCTCATCGACACATATCAGCATCAAGAACTTCATCCCTGCCTCCTTATCGTCTCGTTACAGTTACGACGGATAGCGCCGGGGGTGATGGACGGCTCGACTCGCGAACACTTGAGTCGAGCCCGTGTGCCGAGGGTTCCATCGGTCTGCTCGTTGCAACTCCGTTGGAGGGTGTAGAAGGGGAGCAACATTGGAAGGAGCGTCAATGGAGCGGTTCCGCCCCCACCTCATCGTCCTGATCGTCATAGTCGTCGTGGTCCTCGCCATCCTGCTCAGTCACGGTATTCGGTTGCGGATCGAGTGGGGTGCGGGTGGGTTCGTGGCTGGCCTCCTGTGCGGGGTGCTTCTGACGATCGAGGTACACCACCGCCGCAAGCGCGCTGAAGAGCGCGACAAAAAGTGAGGCCCGTGCCGACCGCCCGCTTCCCCCGTCGTCACTCTCAGGTCACAGAGATCAGGACGACGACCAGGATCACTACAACCAGCCAGCCGATGAGCATAAAGAAAACGACTTGCCTGGTGAGACGCCCCGACTGCGTTGCGCCATTACCGGGGAGCCGAGTTGATTTCGGTGTCCCTGCGCGCGGACCCGAGCGCGCACGGTGGCGGCGCCCGGGGGTCATGGCTCTATTCTGTACCGCGCAGCACATTCCTCAGGAAGGCGGCGGCGCCAAGGACCCGGCCCGGACGCCGTCCGTGGCAAATGAGCTGGTCATGGCCGAGGAACAGGGGGCATGCGAGGCTGCAGACTGAGCCGTCTCAGTGTCACAAAATCTGGCGCCAACGGTGCTTAATACTTCAGTGAGGACGGGAACCAGCACCGCGCCCTACCCGGCGGGGCCTCAAGCAGCGTCGCCGCCGCGCGGCTTCGAGCAGTTGTTTCGCGCTCAGTACCCCGTATTGGTGCGGATCGCGTACGGGGTCTTACGAGACGTACATCTCGCGGAGGACGTAGCTCAGGAGGTGCTCATTGCCGCCCAGCGACGTTTCCCCGATCCTTCGGCCTCCGAGCACGCGGCTGCGTGGGCGCGGATCGCCGCAACTCATCTAGCCCTGAATGCCGTTCGAAGTCGGGAGCGCCGCGGCGCGCAGCAGAGGCGCGAACCCCTGGACCGCTCACCGGCTGGGCCGAAGACCTGGCTATTGACCGCGACGAGGGAGCCGCCGTCCGCATGGCCCTTTCGCGTCTGCCGCGGCATTCCGCGACGGTGCTTGTACTTCGCCACAGCGGCCTCAGCTATGCCGAGGTCGCCGACGCTATGGGAGTGAAAGTGGGCCACGTGGGGACGATGCTCCGCCGCGCTGAGGCCGCGTTACGAAAGGAGCTTGAACGTGCGACACGTCACTGACGGCACTCTGCGCCGGCTCACAGACGAGCCGCTCGCCGTGGCTGACCGTGAGGCTCGGCACATGTCGAACTGCGCTCGCTGCCGGGCCCGGGGTGCCGAATCTCGAGCAACGCCACCTTCGCGGCCGGCGTTTTCCCCGGCCGTGTCAGCTTTTCTGACGCCGACCTGGCCTGGGCCCGCCATCAAGGTCGCTTATCTCGGGCCCGTGAAAATCGGACGCCGGTGCAGCCCCGGAGGCCACATTATTGGCGCCTCATGGGCACCTCTGCCGGGACCGGGGTAACGGTGGCTGCCGCCGGGGCAGTGTTGGCTGGGGTGGCGGCTGCGGCTACCCTGAGCACGACGGTATTTGCCCCTACCAGTGTCGCCCCACTGGCCGTGAGTTCTGCTGACATTAGGGCCATAGCCGGGCTGCTTGGAGCCCAGTCCCCGGCCGAGCTGATGGGGTTCGCCCGCCCGTCTGGTTCAGAGACGCTGCCGTTTGGGACAATGCGTTGGACCTCCAGCGGCGACGGTCGTCGGGTGGCTTCGCTCAGCGCGGCCGAGGCGACCACCGGGCTGTCTCTGTCGTTTGCCATCAACGCTCCCCGACGGGATCGGCTCCCCCAATGGCTTCTTCGTAATCCCGACGCTGACTGCGACAATCGACCTCGGTCCAAATGCGGGGACCGGGCTTGCCGGCAGTTCGCTGGTAGCGACCCTCGGGCCGGGCATTGGGGTCACTTACTCCGGCGCTATGGCCGGCACCCATATTTATCCCCTCGGGATCTTAACGATAGCCAGGCCGGTGGTTTCCTCGTCGGGAGCAACGACGAGCCAGTTGGAAAAATTTCTGCTCTCACAACCCGGTATTCCGCCTGATTTAACCCAGGAACTCCAGCTGCTCGGCAATTTGCAGACGACTCTACCGGTACCGACACCACGGGGAGCCAACTCAGCCACGATCGAGATCGCCGGTTCGCCCGCCGTTTTGCTGGCGGACAGAGGCAACGATGCATCTGCTGCCATCTGGGAAGCAACAGACGGCGAGGTCCACATCGTCGCCGGACTGCTCGATGAACAGGACGTCCGCAGTGTCGCTGAACAGGTCGGCTGAGGCCGTCGCCAGCTGGCGACCAGACGAGCACCCTGGCCCCCAAGACGCAAGCAACTCGGGGCCGAGCGAGCTCACATCGCCAGCGGTGCACACAATCGAGCTCCGAAAGGAGTTCCGGGGCACGGTCGCCCTGAGGGGGCTGTCCATGACGGTAGGCAGGGGGGAAGTCTTTGGTTTTCTCGGCCCCAATGGAGCTGGCAAAACGACCGCCGTCAAGTTGTTGCTCGGGCTGATACGGCCGTCTTCTGGTGAGGCAATGGTGCTGGGTGCGGCGGCCGGCGACCGCGAGACGAGGAGGCGGATCGGGTACTTGCCGGAGCTGTTCCGGTACCAGAGCTGGCTGTCAGCGCGAGAGGTACTGGCCTTGCACTGCCAATTACTGCAGCTACCGCGCGACCAATTTCCGGCCTCAATAGAAGGCGCCCTCGGAACAGTCGGCCTCTTGGAGCGAGGCGACGACAAGGTTGGCACGTTTTCGAAAGGGATGCAGCAGCGCCTCGGTCTAGGCATCGCTCGGCCACCCTGAACTGGTGATCCTGGACGAACCCACGAGCGCGCTCGACCCACTCGGCCGTCACGATGTTCGTGAAGTCATCCGAAAACTACGGTCATCCGGGACGACGGTGTTTTTGAACACTCACCCCCTGGAGGAAGCCGAGCGAGTCTGCGACCGCGTGTGTGTAATAGATCACGGTCGTTCTATCGCGATCGGTACGCTGGCCGAACTCGTCGGGCGGGCGTCGAGCGTGCGGCTGAAGATAGCCGGGTTGAGCGATGGTTGGTGGCAAAACTTCGCCCAGTTTGGGAGCTGGGAGCGCGAAGGGGAATGGTTGACCGTCGATCAGCTCGCGCTGCGGTGAGTCCCCGAGCTCGTCGAAGCCATCGTTGGCATCGGAGGCCGGGTCGAGGCCGTGATCCCTGAGCACAGGACCCTCGAAGAGCGGTTCATCGAACTGTTGAGGTCGCCGTGAACCCCACTCTCGTCATCGCTCGGCTCACCATCCGGGAATCGGTGCGGCGTTGGATCGTCGCCGCTTGCGCCGCGATCGCCCTCTGTCTTATACGGTTGAGCGCCTGGGGCTTCGACCGTCTCAGCCATAGTCATCACATCACCTCCGGTGAGGTGGGGGTGGCAGTGCCGCAGTCGCTCATACTGTTTATGTTTATGTTCAGCTTCGTCGTAGCGCTGAGCGCGTCTGCGATGGCATCGCCGGCGATTTCAGCGGACATCGAGTCCGGGATCCTGTACTCCATAATCACCCGCCCGGTCCGTCGCAGCCAGATCCTGGTCGGCAAATGGCTGGGCCTGACGGCCGTCCTTTTGGCCTATTCAGCTGTCGTGTCCGGGTTGGAAATGGAGGTCGTCGACTGGGTGAGCGGTTACCTGCCGCCGAACCCGGCCGCGGTTTGGGCCTACCTTTTCGCCGAAGGCTCTCTGTTGCTCACGCTCGCACTGCTCCTTAGTACGCGGTTATCGGCGATTGCCACTGGCGTCATCGGGGTTGCGCTATTCGGCGCAGCCTGGCTGGCCGGCGTAGTCGGCACGCTCGGAGCCAACTTCAACATCAGCGAGCTAGAGACACTCGGGCAAGTCTCGAGGTATATATTGCCTACCGATGCGTTGTGGCGTGGCGCCATTTACTATCTCGAGCCTCAGTCATTTGTAACCCAGGTCGTGGCCACGTCGGACAAGGGCAACCCTTTCTTTGCTGAGGGGCCGCCGTCCTGGGCGTACCTGGTATGGGTCGCAGTGTGGTTCCTCGCTGTGCTGGCCGCGGGCCTGTTCAGTTTCAAGCGGCGGGAGCTCTAGAGGTGCAAGGGAACCTCTACCCTGACTGGGCGCGGAATCGAGGCTCAAAGGACCGATGGCAGCCGCTCACGAGAGGTCGAGCACACCCGAAACGGGCCTCCCCCCATCGCCTGAGGTGACTCTGTCCAGTTCCGACATCAGCTCTGCGACTGCGAGGGCATGGTCCATCGGCGAGGCAATGGCTGTGAGGTCGCCATCTCGCGCCGCCTTCAGGAAGGCTCGCAGCTCGTGTTCATAGGATTCCTCATAGCACGGTAAGGGAAAACGGTACGACCCAGGGAGCTGTGGGGTAAGGGTGGCGCTCCTCCAAGTGTACGTCGCGCCCCCGTTGGCACCGAGAAGCTTTACCGTAAAGGTCCAGGGATCGGACGTGTCGTCATCAAGGGCGAACGAGGCGAACAGTTGAGCGACGGTCCGGGGCTCGTACTCCCAGACCATCCACGCCTGGTCTTCGCACACGAGCTTCTCCCACCTGGGGGCGGCGCGTCCGGCGTAGATTCGCGTTGGCCGGCCCAGTGCCGCATAAGTCAAGTAGGCGTGGTGGACCATCACTTCTTCGAGCACGCCCGAATATCTGGCGGCCAACTCCTCCTCATGCTTGAGCGCATAAATGACCCACATAGCGCGGACTTCCCCCAGTTGACCGCTTCGTACGAGCCGCAAGACGCGTTGGAACTCGGGTTGGTACGCATAGTTGTGCCCCGGCATGCACACAAGGCCGGATTTTTCGGCTATTTCACTTAGGTGAGCACAACCATCGGCACTCGCTACGGGCTTCTCTACCAGGACGCTCTTGCCCGCCGAAAGCGCCCGTCCGGCCACTTCTTCGTGCGTGTGGTTGGGTGAGAGGACGAACACGGCATCTACCTGGGGCGAATTGATAAGTTCACCAAGGTTCGAGTACGACGGCGCGCCCCATTCACGGGAGCGGGCGGCGGCAACCCCACGGTCAGGGTCGTACAACCCGACCAGCCTCGCCTCTCCGTTGGCCACCAAGGCACGGTAGTGCAGGTCGGCGACCACCCCGGCGCCGGCGAAGGCCACCCCAAAGCTAGACGATGGCAATTGGCCGCACCCAGGAACCGGAGGCGCCGGTCAAGCGAAGGGGCAAGCAGACGAACAAAGCCTCAGTGACTTTGTCACGGCCCAGTTCCTCGAGATTGAGGTTTTCGACCAGGTGCACACCTCTATCGACGAGCATCGCTTGGTGTGTCGTGCGACCCGGGTCGGGAAAGGGAAGTGGCTCGGTACCCGTGGTGTCGGTCCCGAGCACCGCCATCCCACGGTCGAACAACCATATGGCGGCGTCTGGGCCGATACCTGGCTGAGCCCTCTGGTACGCCTCGTTGTCGACGGCGTACTCGCGAACCTTCCCTGTGCGAACGAGCACCGCGTCGCCGGACCTCAGCGTCATCTGCTGGTCGAGCAGGGCGCCCTCGACGTCACGAACGGTGACCTCGTAACGATCGGGTAACGGGTCACCGACGCGTGCCGCTATGTCGAGTACCACCGCCCGGGTGACGATCGGTGGGACCGAGTCGATACCGTCGCTATTGAAGCCGGTCAAGGTAAAAACGTCCGCGAAGTCGCGTCCGCCAAACGTCGTCGTGCCCGACGTCGCGTGCATCAGACCGTCAATGTGCGTGCCGATGTGCGGCGTGCCGCCGATCGACTCAGCCGCAAATTGGTACAGGCCGTCACGCCCATCCTCGGGCAGGTGCACCCAGCGGAACGAGAACGGGTCGAAAGCGCCCGGAAGGCCCTGCGGCACGGACGAATTAAGGTCCAGACCAAGGTCGTAAACGCGACCAGCCCTGACAATGTTTATCGCGGCCAAAACCTGTTGGGACCCGATACGTTCCAGAGCGCGAGTTCCACCATTGTCGTCCATAGCTACGGCCGTTACTCTTGCCACCGCTGGCGCGCGTCTTTGGCGACGCTGGATGATGCGCCGGGCTTGGACGGCAGCGTGATCGTGCCTCTAGTGATCTGCACCGGGTCCTCGAACACCTCCAGCCCCCACGGGAGATATTCGATCATCGGGACGCGCGCCGGACTTGTGGCCGCCACCAGGTGCTGGTGGACCTGCATCATGTCGCCAGCGTGAGGGATCACCGCACGCGCCGCGGACTGCGCCGCGCTGGCAACACGGAGCCACTCGCTGATACCTGCTACCCGTGTGACGTCGACCTGAACAACGTCAACCGCTGAGAGCGCCAGGAAGTTAGCGAAGGCTTCGGCACTGTATACGTTCTCACCAAGCGCGATGGGAACTGAGCTCTTCGCGCACAGCGCTGCGTGGCCGACGACATCATCGGGGTGCAACGGTTCCTCCATCCACCCGACGTCAAGGAGAGCAAACTCGCGTGCGCAGCGTCGAGCGGTCATCAGATCCCATTTCTGGTTGACGTCGACCATGAGGCTGACGTCTTTCGGAAGCGCTTCACGAACACGGCGTACCCGCTCGAGGTCGACCCGAGGATCGGCGCCCCCACTTTCATTTTGACGGACCTCCAACCACTTTCGACCATGGCCAACGTGTCGTCGATCAGTTCCTCGACCGTGAAGTTCAGCCAGCCGCCGTCTGTGTTGTAAGTCTCGACCCGACGGTGACGACCGCCTAGCAGTTCCCAAAGTGGCTCGCCCGCTCGCTGAGCGGCGAGGTCCCACAAAGCCATGTCGACCATACCAAGGCCAATGTGAGTGACGCCCGCGGCCGACCCAGTGCAGCGGCGACCAGTACATTGCGTCCCACAGCTCACCGATACACCGAGCGTCGCGGCCTGTGATGAGTGGTCCCAGGTAAGTGTTGATCGAGCTCAGGACGAGGTCCTGTCCTTCCCAGATGCCGGAGTAACCGGTCCCAGTCAGCCCGTCACGGGTCGAGACTTCTACAACAGGGATGTTCCAATGGGTCCGCACGTACAAGGCATCCGCGATCTCGCGTCGAAGCGGCACGCGCAGGTTATACGTTTCCACACGGTCTATCGGAGAAGGCGACGTGCCGGCGGCTTCATTGCGGACGAGCTGGTCGACGCTCACCGCACCAACCTCGCCAGCCGTGCTTCAGAGTTGTCGATGTGGTTTTGGCAGGCCAATATGAGCTCCTTGTAATTGCTGGCGACGACCGCTTCTAGGATTGCGCCGTGCTCTAATTGAGCCTCCGCATAGTCAATTACACCCGCACCGGCGTAGAGACGAGAGACGTGGAGATGGAAGTTGAGAGCCTTCCAGCTCGCCTCCAGGAACGGGTTGTTGGCCAGAGAGACGACGGTTGCGTGGAACTGCGCGTCGGCGCGGGTGAAGTCGAAATCGTCCGCGTACCGCGGCCCGTGAGGCGATGACCGCGCCAACAGTTGGAGCTCTGCCAATTGCTTGAGCTCCTCGGGAGAGGCGCCAACCCGCCCGCGACTACTGTCGCTCGAACGAGCGGCACGAAGTGCTCCGATCTCAATTACCCGGCGAGCGGCGTACAACTGGTGGAACTCTGCCTCGTTCAATACCGCAGAAACGCGATAACCGCGGTTTGCGCCAAGGGTGATTACTCCTTGGGTATGCAACCGTGCGAGCGCTTCTCGCACGGGTGTTGCGCTCATCCCCAACTGAGACGCTGCGGTCTTGATGTCGAGGCGGGAGCCACCACCGAGCCGACCTTCTGAGATCGCCTCGAGCAGGCCGTTGTACACGATGTCAACCATGCTCACCCAGGATTGACGGGGCCGAGCAAAGCTGTTCCCAGAAATTACGTCGTCCGTCATTACGGTCTTGTTGGCGGCGTCGTGCCTGGGGTCACTGCGCCCCCCAGGCGATAATGACGAGCTCGTCGGGCCCGACACTCACGTCTATGTCCGGGCCCACGGCTTCAGGAGGCTCTCCCGGCCTGAAGAGGCGCATCTCAGCACCTTTCTCCCCAAGCTTCAAGTGACCCTTGAGCGGAACCCTCTGGAAATGGTTCATAACCACCGCTCCTCCGGCGGCGCCAAGACTGCGGTGTACCGAGAAATGCAAGCCTTCGTCGGCCTCCCACTCGAGCCCGACTTCGACCGGTTGGGCGAGCCGACTATCCCACAAGACGGGGCGGAGTTGACGACGCAACGACAACACAGTACCAACGTAGCGAGCCAACTCCGGGGCGTCCGAAGCGTCGCCATGAAGGCAACGCATTTCGAGGTTGACTATTCGACTCAACCCGAGCAGACCGATGGACCCATGCGATTTATCGTTATTCTCTCCTTTCCCCTTGGGTTATGCCACCCGCTGCACGGACATACCTCACTCCCGTTCTGCGAGCTTGGGGTACACACCGTTCGACCTCGGCAGTCGCCAGGTCGACCCGGTCCCCCCGTAGCCAGCGGCACATGGAATAGATGTAATTATATATATTTGGTTTCGGTGACGCAAGACCCACCAGTCGGGAACTTCACGGGCTCCCCCAGGTCCGTCCCAGAAGCAGACCCGGGCGCTCGTAACGTGTCGATTAGGCCCGTTCGTGTCCGTTTGCCACAATGACGTTATGAGCGAGGTGTTGCTTACCGGGTCAGCAGGAGGTGTCGGTCGCGTCGCCCTTCCCGCACTGGGGGCGGCGGGCTGGACGGTCCGGCGATTCGACATTGCCGAGGGGTTCGACCTCCGCGATGAGGCGATCGTGCGGTCCGCCGTTAGCGGGTGCGAGGCTGTCGTGCACGCCGGGGCCATCCCGCACGACAAACACGGCACGCCCGCCGACATCATGGCGACGAACGTGCTTGGCACGTGGCACATCCTCCTAGCCGCCGAGGCAGCCCGGGTCAATCGTGTCGTTTATTTCTCGTCCGCTCAGGTGTTCGGTTGCACAGAGGGCGAGGGAGAGCCGGCGTACTTACCTATAGACGACGCCCACCCGATTCGCGCCGCCCGTCCCTACGGCCTTTCCAAGCGGCTGGCCGAAGAGATGTGCGCGGCGTGGACTCATCGGACCGGGATACCCACTGTTGTGTTGCGCCCAGTGATGATCCTGTCTGACGAAGGGCTGGCCAGGACAGACCGGTCACAAGCGGAGTTCGGTGCTTACGTGCATGTCGAAGACGTAGCTGACGCGATCTGCCAGGCCGTCAAGGTAGAGGTCACCGGTCATTCTCGCGTGACGCTATGCGGGCCTGGAGCTTTTGATTGCTCTGGTGCCGCGCAGGTCCTCGATTGGCACCCTCGCCACGACAGCTGGCCCTAGCAGTGCGACTCCGGACTGAGGCGACCGGCGCAGCCCGGTCCCGCTTTCCCGATTGCAGGCGCGGGTCCCGCCGGCTAACTAAGAAGCCGACTTCTAGAGGGTTAGCCCCCAACGGTTCCAGGAACAAACCGACCGAAACCCCATGGCTCGGTTGATGGCGAGCATCGGCACGTTAGAACTGGAGTTCCAGGTCTCGACGACACGGACCTCGGGTCGCTCGTTGAGGAGACGGACGGCGTTGCTGGCCTTAAGCCAGCTTCCCAATCCAAGGCCGCGGTACTCGGGAAATACGCCAGTGTCCCCTTGGTCGGCTAGCCACGGCCGGCTGGTGGGAAGCCGCAGTTCAGTGAAGGCGACCAACTGCCCGGTCGAAACCTCACGAGCGCACAGCCGCCAGTACGGGCCCCTGGGGAGCCACCGTTTCTCTGCGGCCCGGACGTCAGCGACTGTGACTGCCACCGCATCTGCGGGGTTGCTACCCGGGGCGTCTTCCATCGCTTTTTGTAAGCCGGCAAAGTCACTTACTAGGTCCGGGGAGCAGGGCCCGTCCCACCCCCCAAGCTCGTAACCGTCAATCGGCTCGCTCGCTCGGTCGAGCCAAGCGTTACCGGGCTGGAACCGGATTTCAGAGGTCATCAGCCGGTTCTGCTCAAGGTCCTCGTCCCGGTGTGCCCCCGCTGCAAGCGAGAACGATGTGGCGGTGGCGCTGCGCACGGGCGAGCGCCACCCGAGGCGAGTTCGGCCATGTTTGGCTGCTTCTGAAATGACGCCTTGGAGGAGCCCACGGCCAATCCCCCGCCGTCGGTACGCGGGGTCCACTATTAGCCAGAGCAGGCAGGACGAACGCTGTTGGCGCAAAGGCAGCTGTTGTAGCACTGCGCCGACCAGTTTGCCCCCGCTGTGCGCCAGCCCCAGGCGGGCCCCAGGACCCCGGGTGCGGGAGTGAGATCCCATGCCAGCTCAGCGAGGGGGTACTCGGGTTCCCGAGAGCCCAATACGCCGCGCCAATAGCTCGTGGCCAATTCAGCGGCGTAAGGGAGGAAGGGATCTGCGGGGTCTTCGGTCCAGGACAGCATTACCGGGTCAAGCATCGGGCCAGGTCTACCCCCCAAATCGGCGGGTTCCACTTCGGGGCACTCGAGCGCCAGCCAGTAACTCAGCGGGCGATCGGCTGTTGGAGCTCCATCACGTTGCGGGACGGGTCGTCGTCATGCCATTCGTGGTAGAGCTCCCCGGCAGCTCCCGACCAGGTGGTACCCACTGTGGTCGATCCAGCGGACCAGAGATTCCCAGGCGGCCATGATGCCGTCGTCACCACCGCGGTAAACGGCGGTAGCTACTCGGACCACGGGCAGGTCCACGACGCGCACCGCCTCTGTGTCCGACACGTCTTGCTCACCAATGTCGAAACCGGCACACAATACGATCTCGCCTTCGGCTGCGGCGCCACCGTCGTCCTTGTAGACGCCTACTGATATCCCCGGCTTGGCGCCGGCCGTCTCGAGATGGGCAATGACTTGGGGCAACAACCGGCCGAAGGCGGCCCCGATATCCGCGTGGGTCAGCCCGCCGGCGGAAGCCTGCGCAACGCGGATGGGCTGCGTTTGTTTAATTACGACATCCTGCAATTCCACGATTTCGCTCCATTCAAGTGCTAAGAGGTGCGCTTGGACTCGGCGGACCTCGGGCTTGGGACAGCGGACTCTTAAATTAAATTAGGTGAGGACTTCGACGTGGTCACCGTCGACCAAAAGGTGGCCTGCTCCGACTTTCTGGCCACCGAACCTGGCCGAGCAGCCCCAGATTCGTGCCCCAACGCATTGCTTGCCCAGGTCATGATGGATGGCATGCGCCACGTCGAGGACGTGCACGGGAGGTCGAAACGCTAGAGGGGGCTGATTGTCATCTCCGTCCTGGCGCAAATGGACGCGCGTCAGCCCGGAGAGCCGCCAGATCCCCGCTCGCAGGTGGCCCAAGCTTTCGTCGTCGAGTACCGACACCGCAATGGCCTCCAACCCGCTCAAAACCTCTTTCAGCGCGGTGAGATCTTGATCCGAGGCCTCGTCGTAGCGGGTCGCCGCCACCAGGCAGGGAAGGTCAATCCCGGATTTTTCGAGCTCGCGCCGTATGGTCAGGACATCCTCGGGGGACCGGCGGGCGTCGTGGCATAACACCATCGCGTCGGCGTTACGCAAGACTCCCAGCAATGCCCGTCCACCTCCTCTGCCCTCGGAGGCCCCCTCGATCAGACCCGGGATCTCCACTAGCTGTATCTCGACCCGCTCTATCCGGGTAACGGCGGCGACCGGCCGGGTCGTTGTGAACTGGTAGTCACCGGTCTTGACCTGGACATCCGACAGCGCCTGCAGCAGGGTCGACTTCCCCACGTTGGGCGGCCCCACCAGCGCGATCTGAGCGGCGCCTTGGCGGCGCACTTGGATCGAGTCCCGCGCCACCACTTGCGCCCTTGAGCGTGTTTGAGCGATATCGGCGTTGACCCACTTGCGTAGGTCCGCGTAGGGGCCGTTCCGATAGTCGGGCAGTTCGGCCAGGACAGCCCGGAGCTCGCGCAATCGCTCGGCGCCTTCCTTTCCGATTAGCCGCCGTTTGACCAACTGCATTTGGATTCGATGCGGCATGGGCATCGCGAACCTCCCGTTTTAGGGCGGGACGGCACGCGAACCCAAGAATGACCGGCCCGGCCGGTCAAGGGGCGCGTCCTGTGCCCGCCGCCTCCTCTGGACCGTGGTGAGGAAGCGGCGATCTAGCCGTTTTGTCGGGTCACCGTCGCCCGCCAGGCGACCACCCGGTGAGGCGCATGAAGCCACAGCACACCAATAACGTTAACCTGCCAGCGAACGGAGGCGCCAATGAGTTTTCGGCTGGTATCTACGTAACGCTCCCGGGCCTCAGTTGCGGTCTGTCGCACATCCTGTAGTCAGTGGCAAGTGAAATTGACCGAGCCAATCCTCCTCCCGGGCGCCCGGCCCATGCCGGCGAGGTTAAGTGCCCGCAGCCTGTTTCCCGCCGCCCATGGGCACCACATCAACCCGGTATATATATTCCAACTGCTTCGCGTCTGAAGCGATGCCTCGTACCAGTGCCTCGACCTGGCCGCCGCTGAGGCCATCGTCGATATCAACGCGGGCGACAATCCATACCTGGCCCGGACCGACGAAGGTGGTGAGGATTTCGCGAATGCCGGTCACACCGGGGTACCCGAGGAGAAAGGTTCGTGCTGTCTCGCCCCAAGCTGACCGCAGTGGCTGGGTGAAGCCAGCAATATCGCGGTTCTGCTCCTCCCCGGCAGCCGTCACCCAGGCGCCTACCAGGAAGTCGTGGCTGCGTCTGACGAGCCGGAGACCGATGCCATAAGCGCCAGCCCAAGGAGCACCGAGGCCACTCCCTGAGGTATGGACGAGCCGGTGACCTGATTAAGGGCCAAAGCGGCCAACGTGATCATGTCTGCGGCGACCGACACCGCAACCACGCCGCCACGCCGGCCGCGTGCCGCCCGCTGCTGTCGCTAAACCTCGCGCCCGTCCTCAATTAGTGAGTCGGTCAACAGCCCTGGACTCCGCCGCGAGCTCTCGATGGAAGCGGCGGGCCCGGCGGGTCATCTGGCCCGCTGACTGGCGAAATGACGCCAGGTCAAAGCAGGCCGAGATGGCAAGCACGACATAGGCCACGGCGAACCGTGAGGTAGTGCCGGGGTGGATCAGCTCGTCGATACCCACACGTAGGGAGAACACCGCACCGCCGACGAACACGCCGAGGCCCGCGAGGACCGCCCAGAAGTAGGCCTCCCTTCCGTACCCCAGGGCGTGCTGATCGTCGGCAGGACGGCTGCTGCGACGCTGAGCCAGCAGGAGGAACAGGTCGTTGGCGGTGTCAGCGAGCGATTCCGAGGCCGAGGCGGCCACCGCGGACGAACCCGTGAAGACCGCTGCGCCGACCTTAGCGAGCGCCACCCCGATGTCCGCACCGATGGATACCAATACGGTCCGAGTGCTTTCGTTCGGCATCGCCCGACCTCCACTCTCCCTACGACGATCACATCGAGCCGCGTGAGCCATCGCTCGCCGGCTGGTAGCAAGTATTGGCCGAACCGTTGCCTTGGGTATCCCCAAGGCCAACGTCTCCGCTGTCGCAGGGATAGTCGCAGGGATAAACGTCTACCGCTTGTCCAGAGTGCGGCGGTTCGGAGCCACCCAGAGGGCGGGGCCATCAAGCCCGCTGCGCTATCGCCGCTGCCCTCTCGCAGCGCGAAGGCGCTCGCGGCGTCGCCTAGGGCGGCGAGCGATCGCCGCCTCTGGTGCCTCTTGGGGCCCGTCCTAGCCTCTTGGGCTCGACCCAAAGTCGCACTGGTAGCCTGCTGAATTAGCAAGCGTCACCGATCCACATGAACGAGTTGCTTGCCGGCCACGGCGGTTTTTCATTCGACAATCCACCCACATTGGGGGCTTCGGGGTAGGTACGGTCAATCAAATGGGCTACAAGGAGGAGGGACCCATGCCAGACGACCTG
Organism: uncultured Acidimicrobiaceae bacterium; assembly: GCA_963807395.1. GTDB lineage: Bacteria > Actinomycetota > Acidimicrobiia > Acidimicrobiales > Palsa-688 > Fen-671. Next base: position 1,958,457 of record CAWEBW010000007.1, on the reverse strand, counting down.
TCCCAGCTTCCCGACGAAGAGCTGATCCGACGGATCGCCGAGATCAAGGCGGCCTCAGGAGCCCCGGGCTTGCCGCCGATGGACATCCACTGGATCCTGGAAGAGGCCCGGCCTCTGGAGAACGAGCTCACCCGCCGCCACCCGTCCGAGACTCACCCCTTGTCCTGAGGTGCCGGTCTGCCCGGCGTGCGGCGGCCCGCTGCAGATTCTGCCACCGCGCCCCGCCATGGCCGGGGCGCGGTGGTGCGGTGCTGAACGGGCATTACCGGTCAACCCCTTTTAGGCGGGGCTGCCGACCCGGGCCTCGCTGATTAGCGGCGCTTGCCTGCCGCGGCGAGTGCCGTGGTTGCCGGGCGGCGGGAAAGGAACTCGATCGGCGGCGCTCGCCCGTCTCATACAAGGGGCACAGACCCGCACCCAGAATCTCGGCTTCCTCGGCGCCTGTGGGCCAGGCGTCGGCGACCAGGAGCGCCGCTTGCTCAGCCGGCACACCGAGGGCGGTCACGGCGACAGCGATGTAGCGGGCCCGGCCCTCGAAGCCGAGAGCACGGCCGTTCGGGTGTCGGCACACGACGCAGGTGGAGGCCTTGTCAGTGGGTACGTTGACGACTGTCATCGGGAACCTTCCTCGTGATGCCAGCCCGGGGTCGTCCGTGGACGGTGCCCGGCCGTTGTTTGCTGGTCGTTACAAATACCGGCACACAACCGCTGAGGGAGATGAACGGCGGCTGAACACTTCCTGATTCCGGGGCGCCATCACCCGCTTCGGCGTCGCGCCCTGGGGTAAGACTGTTCCCGGCGGCGGCCGGCTACACAATCCCGCCGCCCACTCGAACTCACGCCGGTTATCAGTTTCATAAGTGTGTTACACAGAGTTGATCGACCCTCGCTGTCAACATCGACGGATAGGGAGGTCCGACTGAGCAGTATGAGTGTTAGCTGTTCGGTCATCCCGGTTAACCACGCTGCAGTTTCGCGATCGGCGCGTTCACGGGCTGCCTTAAAGGCCGCGGCCGTCGCCGCCGTTGTGGTCGCCGACGTGCCTGCCTATGGCTGTCCGAGTAAAGCTCGGGCGGTTGTGTTGTTCACGCGCTACGTGGCGACCTTCGAATCGGACAGCCCGGCTAATCAGATAACGCTCGGCACTGCCGACGTCGAAAGCATGTCGTGTGACGAGTGAGCTGGCCTATAGGCGGGATTCTGTCCGCCGGCCCGTCTCCGGCACCGGCTGGGTGGTCATCCATCTAAGCGGTCTACCTGGGGACACCGGCCGGGCCAGCCGTCCCACGCTTGACCTTGCTCCGGGTGGGGTTTGCCTAGCCGCCCGGGTCACCCCGAGCGCTGGTGCGCTCTTGCCGCACCGTTTCACCCTTACCTGTGACGCCAGCCCGGAGGCTGCCGCCCATCGGCGGTTTGTTTTCTGTGGCACTTTCCTGCGGGTCACCCCGACTGGCCGTTAGCCAGCACCCTGCCCTGCGGAGTCCCGACCTTCCTCGACGCGGCGTGACCCGAGAACTCGGAGCACGCTGGGCCGCGACCACCTGGCCAGCTCATTCGTCCCACACACTCTACCGCCAGGCCGGCCCGCGCACGTCGGGGACCAGCCAAACAGGACGAGCCCAAATAGGCCCATAGTTGTCACTCATCACGTGTTCAATGGGTCCATGCCATTTCAGCCGGCCCCGCTGGACCTGCACCCGGCCATCGCCAGATGGTTCGCGGCCCGCTTTCCGGAGGGCCCCACCGAGGCGCAGGCCAAAGGATGGCCCCTGGTGCGGACGGGCACGGACGTACTGATCGCCGCGCCAACCGGCTCGGGCAAGACGTTGGCCGGCTTTCTTATGGCCATCGACCAGGCTTATCGCGCCCACCAGGACGGCGAGGACCTGACCGGCCGGACGAGGGTCGTTTACGTATCGCCCCTCAAAGCACTGGCCGTCGATGTGCAGCAAAACCTCGAGCGCCCGCTGGCCGAGATCTCTCGGGCCGCCGAAGAGCTCGGGCTGACCATCCCGCCTATTACGGTATCGGTCCGCACCGGAGACACGCCCTCAAGCGCCCGGGCGGCCATGGTCAAGGCGCCTCCGACGATCCTTGTCACGACACCCGAGAGCCTCTACCTCTACCTGACCGCCGAGCGCAGCCGGCTGACCCTTACGGGCGTGCGGACCGTGATCGTGGACGAGATCCACGCCTTGGCGCGGGACAAACGGGGTTCGCACCTCGCCCTCAGCCTCGAACGCCTGGAACACGTTCAGCTGGAAGGCAGGCCACAGCGAGTCGGGTTGTCCGCCACCCAGCGTCCGATCGAGGTAACGGCCAGGCTCCTGAGCGGGGCGGGCGCCACCGTACACATCCAGGACGGTCCGAGCGGGACAACAAAGGGACCGTCAATCGCGCCGCTAGAAAGCTTGCCGTCAGAGCGCCACGTGGAGATCGTGGACTGCGGCCACCGCCGGGACCTACGGGTCAGTATCGAGCTGCCCGACCAGGAGATGGCGGCCGTCCTTTCCCAAGAGCAAATGGCCGAGATCGTGGCGCAGATCGCCGAGCACGTGAAAGGCCACCAGACAACCCTCGTGTTCGTCAACACGCGCCGCCTGTCCGAGCGCTTGGCTCACCTCCTTGGCGAGATCCTCGGCCCCGACCAGGTCGCCGCCCATCACGGGAGCCTCTCGGCAGAGCGGCGGCGGCGCACCGAGTCCAGGTTGCGGGCGGGTGAACTAAAGGCGCTGGTAGCCACGGCCTCGCTCGAGCTGGGCATCGACATCGGCCCCGTGGAGCTCGCCTGCCAGGTGGGGTCGCCGCGAGCGATCTCCACGTTCCTGCAGCGGGTCGGGCGTTCCAACCACTCGCGTCACGGGGTGCCCGAGGGGGTCCTGTTCCCGACCACCCGCGACGAACTAGTGGAGTGTGCGGCTCTCCTGGCGGCCGTACGCAAGGGCCGCCTCGACGCGGTCGAGCCGCCATCCGCGCCGCTCGACATCCTGGCCCAGCAGGTCATCGCCGAGGTGGCCGCGGCTGAAGAGTGGCAGGAGGAGCCTCTTTTCGAGCTGATGCGCAGGTCCGCGCCCTACGCCGCCCTCTCACGCCAAGACTTCGACGACGTCGTAGAGCTGGCGTCAGAAGGTATCCCGACCGGGCGAGGGGCGCGCATGGCGTTCCTGCACCGCGACCGCGTCAACAGTGTCCTGCGGCCTCGCCGCGGCGCTCGGCTGGCGGCCCTGACGAGCGGTGGGGCCATCCCCGAGGTGGGCGACTACCGGGTGGTGGCCGAGCCCGACGACACGTTCGTAGGAACAGTCAACGAGGATTTCGCCATTGAGTCGATGGCTGGTGACGTTTTCCTTCTCGGGACCCACTCATGGCGCATCAGACGAGTGACCGCCGGCGAGGTGCGCGTTATCGACGCCGACGGCGCCCGGCCTACGATCCCCTTCTGGCTGGGGGAGGCCCCGAGCCGCACGGCCGAACTCTCGGAGGAAGTCTCCGGGTTGCGAGCGGCCGTGGTCGGAACACCTCGAGGGCGGCGGCCCCGAGTCAGCCGTCGCGGTATTTGGAAGAGGCTTGCGGGCTGGAGGCGGACGCCGCTGAGCAGATCGTCGCGTACCTGGCGACGGGCCGGCAACAGCTGGGGGTGATGCCCGGCCACCACGACGTTGTGTTCGAGCGCTTTTTCGACGACGCCGGTGGCATGCAGCTGGTCATCCACTCGCCGTTTGGCGGCCGTGTAAATAGGGCGCTCGGACTGGCGCTGCGCAAGCGGTTCTGTGTGACTTTCGATTTCGAGCTGCAAGCGGCTGCGAACGACGACGCCGTCATATTGTCCTTGGGCCCTCAGCACAGTTTCCCGCTTAACTCTGCGCCTCGCCTTTTGCACCCCAATACTGTTAAAACGACCCTGGAACAGGCCGTGCTGGCGTCGCCAATGTTCACTTCCCGCTGGCGTTGGGACCTGAACCGGTCGCTGGCTATATTGCGTTTTCGCGGCGGAAAGAAAAACCCGCTCCCGATACAGCGCATGGAGGCGGACGACTTGATGGCGGCGATATTCCCCGCCTTAGCGGCGTGCCAGGAAAATACGCCGCCCGGGCCGGTCCAATTGCCTGACCACGTTATCGTGCGCCAGGTACTGCACGACTGCCTCCACGAGGCAATGGACTGCGACGGCCTCGAGCGGTTGGTAACGGCATTACATTCTGGCGAGATCAGGTCGCATTTCGTCGACTCAGTGGAACCGTCGGTTCTTTCCCACGAAATAGTAAACAGCGAGCCTTATACCTATCTCGACGACGCCCCGTTAGAGGAAAGGCGGGCTCGCCAGGTCCAACTGCGCCGAGGGCTCCCGGTCGAAGCGCGTGACCTGAGCCACCTTGACGCAGCTGCGCTGGAGAAAATAAGGGCGCAGGTGGCGCCTGCCCCTCGCAGCGCGGAAGAGCTGCATGACCTGCTGCTGGCCACGCTGGTCCATCGGGCCCGAGATGATTGGCAGGAGTGGTTCGACGAACTGGTGAAAACCGGGCGGGCCATGAACGTGAGGCCCCTCTCGTCCAGAGCGGACGGAGACGAGCAGCCTCTGCTTTGGTGCGTTACCGAGCGGCGGGACTGGGTAGAGGCTCTCTTCCCGGGTGGGAGCTTTGACCCGGACTACCGTCTCCCGGCCACCGACAAGCCGGGGCTGGGTGCCGAAGGCGACATTGGCGTTGGCACTTTGGGTACGACAGGCGCCGGTGACGACATGGCGGACGTGGCGGCGGCCATGGCCGTGCGCGGCCACCTCGAGCTGACTGGCCCGGTGACGGTCGCGAGCTTGGCCTTCGACTGCTGCCTCACCCAGGGTCGCGTCCTGGTGGGGCTGGCCCGGTTAGAGGCCGAAGGTTTCGCCATGCGGGGCCGCTTCGACCCGGGGTTGGGCGCAGAGGAGCAGTGGTGTGCCCGTCACCTCCTCGCTCGCCTCCACAGTTACACCCAGAACCGCTTACGCCGAGAGATAGAGCCGGTCAGCTCTCAGGACTTCATGAGGTTCCTCCTGCGCTGGCAGCACGTCGCCCCGGGCACGCGGCGCCAGGGCCGGGCCGGCGTGTTGTCCGTCATCGAACAGCTACAGGGGTTCGAGTTGGCCGCCGGCGCGTGGGAGGAAGCTATATTCCCGGCCCGCGTCGAGGGCTACCAGCAACGTTGGCTGGAGGACCTCTGTCTCAGCGGAGAGGTGAGCTGGGGCCGTTTGTCGCTGCGCCCTCCCGAGACTGACGGCCAACCTAGACGAGGGGCGTCGACGCCATCGCGGGCCACCCCGGTTACGTTCACCCTCAGAGCTGACCTGCCGTGGCTGACGGCCGCAACTAGAGGAGAAGCAGTGCCGGAGGAACCGGTACACGGAGCCGGCCGCGACGTTCTCGATGCTTTGCACACGTATGGGGCGATGTTTTCCTCGGACCTGCCCGCTGCCACTGGTCGTCTCCCGACGGAGGTGCAGGAGGGCCTGTGGGACCTCGTGGCTCGCGGGATAGTGACGGCAGACGGGTTTGGAGCGGTTCGGTCGCTGTTCTCGAGCCGCGACACCTGGGCGCGCCGGCACCTGCCCGAACGCAGACGCCTCGGGCTGCGGCCCCGGCCGGCGAGCCAAAGGGCACTGCGCCGCCCCGGAGAGGGTCGGTGGTCGCTGCTGGCGGCGGCCGCCTATCCAGGAGGCGCTGGACATGGCGACCGACGAACTGGCCGAGCACGTCGCTGGCCAACTGCTGGCCCGCTGGGGCGTCGTTTTCTGGGACCTGGCCAGCCACGAAGACCTGGCCGTGCCGTGGCGAGAGATCCTGTGGGCGCTCCGGCGCTTTGAAGCCCGCGGCTTGGTCCGCGGCGGACGGTTCGTTACGGGCTTTGCCGGCGAGCAATACGCACTGCCCGAGGCGCTGGACGAGCTGCGCCACATCCGCCGTAGCCAGCGCAAGGGCGAGCTGGTGCGCCTCTCCGCCGCCGACCCGCTAAACCTCTCGGGCATAGTTCTGCCGGGCCGGCGAGTGCCGGCCCTCAGGACTAACAGCGTGCTTTTCCGGGACGGGCTCATCGGGCCGGCCGAAGGAGGTAACGCCTCGCTCGTCGCGGCCGCGCCCGCGGCCACTTCTCCGGTCGGTTAGCAGGCGGCGTCTGATATAGAAGGTGCATGGCAAAAATCCCCGATTCGTTCCAGGACCTGCTCTCTGCCGAGTTCGCCACGCTGGCGACCGTCGGGAAATGGGGCGGGCCGCACCAGTCCATAGTGTGGTTCCTGGCGGAGGGCGACGACGTCAAGCTGTCTCTGAACACGAGCCGCCTGAAGACCGACAACCTGGCCCGCAACCCCGCTTGCAGCCTGCTGATCGCGGACCCCAAAAACAGCTATCGCTACCTCGAGCTGCGAGGGAAAGCCACACTCGAGCCGGACCCGGACTACACGTTTGCCAACAAGGTGGGGGCCAAGTACGGCTCTGATATTCGCCAGCACGACAAGCCGGGCGACAAACGAGTCGTGGTCACCATCGCCCTGGACCGGGCCAGGGGTTATCCGGAACCCTGAGGGCCGTCAGGGGTTCAGGGACCCGGCCGGTAGCGAGCAACCGAAAATGCCAATAGCGCCCGTACATCCACCCCAAAACCGGCCAACATAAAGGTGGACGGGACCAGGGTGGCGCCCCGGGTGCCATCGAGAACGAAAATAACCTCGAGCGTGCTGGCCCGCCGGCGATCATCGTGCTCGTGACGACACCAGTTTCGTCATTATCGTCAGATGGCGATCTGCAATGCGCCGGTTATGCCCGCGGTGTGAAGGAACCGGCGCATCAGTTTCCCGATCAGAGCGCCGCGCCTTCAGGGACGCACACCACAACCTGGCCCAGACTTCTCGTCTCTCATCGTTGTGGCTGGCAGTCGGGCTAGCCTCCCCGGTATGGATACCGACGCACACCACTGGATCAGCGCCCTACGGATTTCGCACGACACGCTCGTCGCCCTGGTCCTCACTTGACACCAGAGCAGCTAACTGAGCGCTCCTACTGCCGGGACTGGGACGTCTCGCAGGTGCTGGGTCACATCGGTTCGGGGGCCGAGATCAGCCTGCTCAGTCTCGAGCGCATCCTCGTAAATGCGCCGCCGCTCAACCGTGACGACTTCCCCGTTATCTGGGGCCGCTGGGACGCTTTAGGCCCCGGGGACAAGGCAAGTCAGATGATCGTCTGGGACCGCCGCCATGTTTCCGTCCTCGAAGGTCTCGATGACAAGACGCTCAAGTCGCTGCGAATGAATTTCTTCGGCATGGACCTCGACGCCGTCGGGATCGTGGGCATGCGCCTGGGCGAGCACGCCATCCACAGCTGGGATGTGGCCGTAATGTTCGACCCCGCCGCCGAAGTTCTCCTTACGTCGGCGGAACTCCTGGTTGACCGCGTACCGTTCATGGCCGGGAGGCTGGCGAAACCGGAGAGAGCAAGCACGAAGTCGCAGATCAAGATCCGGACCACCCGTCCTGACCGCCACTTCCTGTTGTCGATTGGGGAGAGCGTCGCTTTGAGCAAGGACGTCGAAGGGCCGGTCGACGGGTACCTGGAATTGACCGCAGCCGCATTATTGCGGCTCGTCTACGGGCGGATGGACCCCGACCACACGCCCCCGGGCATCATCACGAAAGGTACCGCCGACCTCGACGAGCTCCGGCAGATATTCGCGGGTGTGTAGGCCGCGTACCGGCGAAACCGCGTGGCACCCGCCGGCGGCTGGCATTGGCCCACCCTCTTCTGAGCCCGCACCGCGGCGCTTTCTGGGTGCAGCCTGCCGTTCTCGGCGACATTTCCAGCAATAACTGCACTGAGGCGCGACGAGAACCCTTCAATGCACCGGGAACGACAATAAACGCCCGCTCAAACGACGTGGGAGCGCTCTGAGGCGGTTCCCGCGCCCGCCGAGGGCACGCCGGTGCGTGGGCCCGGCGTGTCGCGCCCGAGCGTCGTGAGGCCTCCGGTCCTAACGCCGGAGGCGTGAACACCGATCGTTCGGCCTCGGCTATAGCCCGGAAATGGCAGTCACGAAGATGGTCGTTGACGACACCGAGAGACTGCATCGACGCGTAGACGGTAGTGGGCCCGACGAACCGAAACCCGAGCCGGCGCAATTGGGCGGACAGTTCTTTCGACTGTGGCGTCGACGACTGCAGGTCGGGGCCGTGGCGCCCCGGCACTTCATAAGCCCAAACCAGGCCGGCCACAGAGGTCCCTTGCGCTCGCAACTCGATCACGGCCCGCGCGTTGCCAATAGCCGCCTCTATTTTGGCCCGATGACGGATGATCGAGGGGTCCGCGAGCAGCCGCTGGACATCGGCCTCGCCGAACTGGGCCACCACCTGAGGGTCGAAACCGGCAAAAGCCTTTCTGAATCCTTGTCTTTTGCGCAGGATAGTTAGCCAAGACAACCCGCTCTGGAAACCCTCCAGGCAGAGGTTCTCGTAAATGCGGTCCTCGTCCCCTACTGGCCGGCCCCATTCAGTGTCGTGGTAAAGACGGTACTCGGCGGGTGAATCGCCCCATGGGCACCGGCTGACGCCGTCGTCGCCTACGACGGCCCGGACTGTCATGGCCGGCGCTCGCTGTCCAGCCGGATGGTCGTCCGGACATGTTGGGTCTTCGGGACACCTGGCGCCCCAGACCTTCTTGGCGGCCTTAATCCCGCCCGAAGTAGCGGTGACCGGGCCACGGGCCGATGACGGGGATGTATCTGCGTGCACATGACCATATTGCTCTACGGCAGAGGCCAACGCCTTGGCACTAGCGTGAAACATGTGGTTGGGCTGGAGGACATCGAGCAGGCGGCCCAACGGCTCGCGCCCATACTCCGCCCGACGCCGGCGATTTTCTCCGACCCCCTCACAACCCTCATCGGGCGGCCGGTATTTGTAAAGCCGGAACATTTCCAGCGCACGGGTTCGTTCAAGATCAGGGGTGCCTTCAACAAGATCTCGGCCCTGGCCTCCAGCGGCGCCACCAAGGAAATAGTGGCGGCGTCGGCCGGGAACCATGCGCAGGGGGTGGCCCTGGCTGCGTCGCTGTGCGACTTGCGCTCCACCATCTTCATGCCCGCCGGCGCCTCCCTCCCCAAGATCGACGCCACCCGGGGCTACGGCGCCGAAGTCCATTTCGAAGCGGGCGTCGTCGACAATGCCCTCAAGGCTGCGCGTGCTTACGCCGCCGAGCAGGGGGCATCTTACGTCCCGCCGTTCGACGACCCCCTCGTAATCGCCGGGCAAGGCACGATCGGCCTCGAGTTGGCCAACGAAGTGCCCGACGCGGCCACCGTAGTGGTACCGGTGGGAGGCGGCGGCCTCATATCCGGCGTCGCCGCCGCTCTACGAGGCCGGTCGGTCCCGGCCCGGGTCGTCGGCGTCGAAGCAGCCGGAGCGGCGCCGATGCTGGCCGCCTTGCGCGCCGGCGGTCCCGTCGAACTGCCCTCTGTCGACACCATGGCCGACGGGATAGCCGTACGCCGCGTATCGGAGCTTACCTATGAGCACACCAAGGCATTTGTCGACGAGATCGTAACGGTCGACGAAGAGGAGATCAGCCGGGCCGTGCTGTTGCTGCTCGAGCGGTGCAAATGGGTGGTCGAGCCGGCCGGGGCAGTCCCGCTGGCTGCATTGCTGGCGGGTGCCATACCCGGGGACGACGCCGTGGTGCTCGTTATTTCCGGCGGCAATGTCGACCCCCTCCTGCTCACCCGGCTCATCGAGCACGGCCTTACGGCGGCGGCGCGCTACTTCATGGTCCGGGTCGTACTGGCAGACAAGCCCGGCGCCATGGCGGCGCTTACTGGCACCCTCGGCGACCTGGGGCTCAACCTTCTTACCGTCGAGCACCGGCGGTCGGGCGCCCCGGTTGGAGTAAATGAGGCTGAGGTGATCCTCACTCTCGAGACCCTCGACCCGGCCCACAGGGACGCCATCGTGCCAGTCCTGAAAGAACAGGGCTTTCGGGCCGAGGCCTACCGTCGCTGACAGTTCGGGCGCTGACAGTTCGGGCGCTGACAGTTCGGGCGCTGACAGTTCGGGCGCTGACAGTTCGGGCGCTGACGGTTCGGGTCGCTCCCGGCCGAAGCGATAGCGGGGCCCACGGCAGGAGGGGCGAAAGAACCCGGCGACGTCAGTGACCGGCGATGGCATGCGGCTCGTAGGGATCTTCCAGCTGCTCTATCTCCTCGGCGCTCAAGTCGACCGGCAGGGAGCCCAGCACGTCTTGCAGCTGCGCCGAACTCGTCACTCCCACGATCGGCGCCGTTATCACGGGTTTGCTGAGCAACCAGGCCAACGCCACCTGCGCCCGGGTAGCGCCACGCTTGTCGGCCACGCTGGCCACCGCTTGTACGATGGCCCGGTCCTCGTCTGAGTACAGACGGCGGCCGAACTCGTCGGTCCGGCTGCGTTCGGTGGCCTCATCCCATTCGCGGGTCAGGCGGCCACGGCCGAGAGGGCTCCAGGGAATGACGCCGATCCCCTCGTCGGCGCACAGCGGCAGCATCTCCCGCTCCTCCTCTCGGTAGAGAAGGTTGTAATGGTCCTGCATCGACACGAAACGGGCCCAGCCGTGGCGTTCGGCCACGTGCAGCATCTTGGCGAACTCCCAGGCGTACATCGACGAGGCGCCCACGTAGCGGGCTTTTCCTGCCCGCACGACGTCGTTGAGGGCCTCCACGGTCTCTTCGACCGGGGTGGTGTGGTCGAAGCGGTGGATCTGGTAGAGATCCACGTAATCGGTCTGCAGCCGGCGCAGGCTGTTGTCGATCTCGGTCAATATTGCTTTCCTCGACAGCCCGACGCCGTTCGGCCCCGGCCGCATCCGCCCGTTGACCTTGGTCGCCAGCACGACCTCCTCCCTCTGGGTGAAATCGGCCAAGGCCCGGCCGACAATTTCTTCGCTGCTGCCGTCGGAGTAGACGTTGGCCGTGTCGAGGAAGTTGATCCCCGCCTCCAGGGCCTGGCGGATGATCGGGCGGGCTGCCTCCTCGCTCAGGCTCCACGGGTGGCCGCCGCGGTTGGGGTCCCCGAAGCTCATGCAGCCGAGGCACAGCCTCGAGACCTCCAGGCCGGTCGAACCAAGCTTTACGTACTCCATTCGGATCTGCTCCTTCCGCTCGTGTCACGCAGCTCAACAGCAATGGCGAGCCCACCCTACGGCGTGGGAATGACACGCCGAAGGAGCCGCTCGCTGCGTGCCCACGGACCGCACAGCGGTTGGCTAGCCCACCGACGCCCGGCTCGTCACGTCTTCAACCTTTCGAGCGAGACGAAATGTGGTGTCTTTAGCGAGGGCTGTGCCCATCCAGGGTGAAGTGGCGCGCAATGATGGCAAGCCACTGGTCTTTGCCGATCGGGCGAAGGGTGAACCGGCTTACCGTCCTCTGCCCACCTTGGAGGTCCGAGTACAGCAAATCGAGGGTCATGGGTTGCTGTTCAAGCACCGCTGCGCTGGCCAGCTTGAACAGGGTCTCGGACGGGTCACGCAAGGCGCCCTGCCAGAACCCGAGTTCGCCCGACGGTATATAGAGATCTCTCGATAGGCGGCGGAAGGCTGCGATGTCCCGAGGATGTGACAAAGTAGCCCGGCGAACGGCCTCCGCCGGGTCATCGGACGGCCCGAAGTCATAGCAATTGAGATCCCACCGGTCGAGGATAGCCAGCCCGTTACCGACGTTCCTAAGCGACACCACCAGGTAGACGGTGTTAGTGGTCGCTTCGACGGCGGCCCTCGCCCCAGCGACGTGCACCCAGTGGTCGTCGATGAAGCCGACCTTCTGATCCGGGTCTTCCATGTGCGAGGGCAGGAGAAGCGGCCGGATGCCGGCCAGCAAAGCCATTTCCGTCGCCGCCGCACTGCGCCGCCCGGAGCGGACGACAGAGAAAGTAGCTAGTGCCAATACCAGCGTGCCGAAAGCTGTCGCGGCCGACGCCCACGTGTCCCAGCCGATAGACGCGACCGTAGCCCAGGCGGTCATTGACGTATCCTGCCACCGGTAGATGAAAAATTGAACAGCCTGCACCTTCTTCGCCACGCCAAGTCCAGCTGGGACGACCCGGGTCTGGTTGACCATGACCGCCCGCTGGCGCCGAGGGGCCGAAAGGCTGCCCGGCGCATGGCCCTGCACGTCCGCAAAGCCAACATCCGACCGCAGTTAGTGCTGTGCTCCTCGGCTACGCGGGCCGTGCAGACTTACGAGGCGCTAAGTACAGTGCTCGGGCAGCCAGTGGTAGTGAGCGTAGAGGATGCTCTTTACGGAGCCACCGACACGGACCTGCTCGTCCGCCTACACGACGTCCCCGACACGGTGGGCGCCGTCCTGCTAGTCGGGCACAACCCCGGCTTGCAGGACCTGGCCCTCGGCTTGGCCGACGACGGGAACGCGACGGACCTGGCCCGGCTCGGCGACAAGTTCCCCACCTGCGCTCTGGCCAGCCTTGACATCCCGACGGCATGGGACGCCCTGGGGCCTGGGCATGCGTACCTGAAGTCGCTGGTCCTCCCGCGCGATTTGCCCGACTAGAGACGAGTTATGCCCAGGGTGACCCTCTCCGGGGTCGCGGCGGCGGAGGGAGCTACGACGAAGACCTGACATGTGGGTGCCCACAGTCAGCCACGGGATCCCATCGCCGCCATTTCATCCATTGTGGGTGAGTACGCGCCCTGCGTGCGCGCGTTAAGGTTCTTATCATGTTGGGCTTGCACCAGCCAGGTTGGGCCCGGCGGGTCGCCCTCGTGGCGATCGCCGCTATTGCTGTCGTTGCGCTCGACGCCGTCCCGGCGGGGGCCGTCTTCAGGGCAGGCGCGCCTCCGCCGGCCGCCAGGCTGCACGCTCGGCTGGTGCGCGGCGCCAACACCCAGTTGACGTTGAGCGGCACGGGCCCCGGCACCTCAGTCACCGGGTACATCGCCAACCCCGGCAGTGGGTTCGACCCCACTACAGGCTATCCGACAGTGACTCCGCCCCCCGATTTTTCGCCCAAATCTGAGGGCTTTGCCGGCGTTATCTACGGCACTCCGGTCGGGGGAGGGGCAACGCTCAGCCTTTACTGCATCGACATCAATACCGATACCTTCATCGGCAACGGCTACGCACTGGGCACCTGGGACGAGGCCAACGTCCCGAATGTCGGCTACGTGGCGCGGATCCTCGACGAGTACTACCCGAACACAGACCAGCCCAGTTCTTTGCCTGAAGACGAGAGAGCAGCGGCCGTCCAAGCGGCAATTTGGTTTTTTAGCGACAGTTTCGTCCTGGCCACATCCGACTCCCTTTACAGCGACGTGGCCGCGATCGCCGACAAGGTGATCAGCCAGGGGCCGATCGAGACGCCTCCACCCCCCAGCCTCACGATCACTCCCAGCAACCTGAGCGGCCCGACCGGCTCGCTCCTCGGGCCGTACACCGTGGACTCGTCCGCCACTACGACAGTAACGTCCATCGGCGCCGACATGTTCTCTGACGCGGCTGCAACCCACCCCATCGCTCAGGGGGCGGTGGTGCCAGACGGCCAGCACATATGGCTCAAATCAACGGGCGCGTCATCGGCGCAGATCGAGGCCACCGCCGTGGCTGCCGTCCCCGCGGGCAACGTGTACCTGTACGACGGCGGAGCCTCGCTGGCGCAAAAGCTCATCCTGTCCCAGTCCGGCACGCTTACGACCATCGTCGACGCCACGGCTGACTTCGAGGCCCCGGGGTCGCTGGTGGTGACGAAGACCATCGCCGGCACCGCCGCGGGCAAACAGGGCCCCGTAACCATCGTGACCAGCTGCAATGGCGCGGCCCTCACGCCTAATTTCGACATCGCGGCTGGGGCCACTGGCAACCACTCACACACGTACTCCGACATCCCGGCGGGCTCGGTCTGTACCGTCACCGAGACGGTTGACGGAAGCACAAGCACTGTGAGCGTGACCGTCAGCGGGAGCGGCCAGCAGCACACCATACCCTCCGGGGAGCTCCGTCACCGCCACCATTACCAATACGTACAGCGAGGTCCCGGGATCGCTGACGGTGAACAAGGTGATCGCCGGGCCGGCCGCCGGCAGCCAGGGAGCAGTCACCATCGAGGCGACTTGCAATGGCACCCTTCTCAGCCCCGACTTCGGCGTGGCGGCTGGAAGGCCTGCCGGAAACTACTCGTATACCTGGAGCCGGATCCCGGCGAATTCCAGCTGTGTGGTGACCGAGACTGCAAACGGCGGCACGAGTTCAGTCAAAGTGACCACCGTCGGCAGCCCCCAGACGGTCACCGTCGGGGCAGGCGAGGTCGCCCAGGCCAACATCACGGACACCTACGACTTCGTCGCGGGGTCGCTAGCTGTAACCAAGACCATCGCCGGACCGGCGGCGGGGCACCAGGGGCAGGTCACCATTAAGGTGAGCTGCGGCGGGACCGAGCTCATCCCCGAGCTAATAGTTAACGCCGGGTCGCCGGCCGGTGACTACTCCCATACGTACACGGATATCGCCGCGGGGTCGACCTGCAGCGCCGAGGAGGTTTCTGACGGCAGCACCAGCGACGTAGCCGTCGTCACTACGGGCGACGTCGGCACCCCGATCACCGTGCCGGGGGGCGGCACGGCAACTCTTCACATCACGAACACTTACAGTGACGCCACGGGCTCGCTGGTCGTGACCAAGAACATCGATGGCCCGGCCGCAGGGAGCCAGGGTGAAGTCAAGATCTCCGTCACCTGCGGCGGTACGGCACTGGCTGACTTCGTCATCCCGGCCGGCACGAACGGCCTGAGCGAGCAGACGTACGACGATATTCCTGCCGGCTCTACATGCACAGTCGATGAGACCGTGGACGGCTCCTCCAGCAGTGTCTCGGTCACGGTCGTAGGCGGGAGCCAGTCGACCACGATAACGGCCGGCCACCAAGCCGAACTAGCAATCGCCAATACGTACGATTACAGACCCGGGTCCCTGACGGTCGAGAAGGTAGTGGAAGGCCCCGGCGCCGGAGAGCAAGGGCAGATCACGATTACCACGACGTGCGTGTTGGACGGGACGTCGACCCCACTCTTGCCCGACCTCGTCGTCCCGGCCAATTCGCCGGCCGGCACCTATTCGAAGACGTACGACGACATCCCAGCTGGGTCGGAGTGCACTGCCGTCGCCCGTCCGGACGGCAGCAATACCAAAGTGGCGGATGTCGACGGTGGCGACGGCACCTCCGTCACGGTCCCGCCCGGCGGGATCGCCACGATCCACCTCACCGACACGTACGCGACCGGGGAACTGGTCGTCAACAAGACGATCGAAGGGTCAGCCGCCGGGCTCCAGGGTGAAGTCGTAATTCATACGGTGTGCAACGGGACCGCTCTATCTGACTTCACCGTCCAGGCGAACACTCCGGCCGGCACCTACGACCACACTTATACGGGGATCCTGGCTGGCTCGACCTGCACAGTGACCGAGACGACTAACGGGTCCTCGAGCACGGTCCACGTCGTAACCGTCGGGAGCCCCGTCGCCGTGACCATCTCCTCTGACGGCAGCGCGACGGCCGACATTAGCGACACCTATACGCAGGTGCCGGGGTCGCTAGTGGTCACCAAGGATATAACGGGCGCCGCGGCTGGTGCCCAAGGCCCGGTCAGTATCGCCGTCAGCTGCGACGACGCCACCATAGGCACCTTCGATCTCGCCGCAGGGGCAACTGGCTCGCAGTCGAAGACCTTCAGCGGCATCCAGGCCGGCTCTAACTGTGAGATCACCGAGACGGCGGACGGCAGCAGCAGCACAGTAGACGTTACGGTAACCGGAGACGGCCAGACCGTCACTATCCCGGCCGCCGGCACGGCCAACGCTGCCATCACCGACACGTACACCTTCGCCAACGGCTCGCTGATCGTCGGCAAGACGATCGAAGGCCCTGGAGCCGGCCAGCAGGGCGAGATCGTCATAGCGGTCTCGTGTGACGGTAACCAGCTCCCGGACTTCGTCATCCCGGCCGGTCAGGCCGCGGGCACCTATACCCACGATTACACGGGCCTCCCGGCCGGGTCTGTGTGCTCTGTGATCGAAACGGCCGACGGCAGCACCGGCAAGGTCGCTGTGGCGAAGAGGGGCAGCGGCAGCGAGGTCACCATCCCGGCCGGCGCGGAGGCGACCGCTGACCTCGCCGACCACTTCGAGTCCGGGGCCCTAATCGTAAACAAGACGATCACCGGCGGGGCGGCGGGGTCGCAGGGAGAGGTGCGGATCGGCGTCAGTTGCAACGAAGCCGGCGTTCAGACGCCTCAGCCCGACTTCGTCATCCCGGCAGGGACGCCGGCCGGGACAGTTTCGATGTCCTACCCCAACATCCAGGCCGGGTCGACCTGCAGCCTGACTGAGACGGCCACGGGAGCCACCGAGACGGCGACAGCCACGACGGTGGGTTCACCTCAGGACGTGACGATCTCAGAGAACGGGACGGCCACTGCCGACGTGGTCAACACGTATGACTACGTACCTGGCGCGCTAGTCGTGACGAAGGACATCGCCGGCCCCGCCGCCAGCCAGCAGGGCCAAGTTTCCATCGGCGTCAGCTGCGCCTTGGACGGAGCCCCGACATCGCTCGACCCCTTCGTGATCCCGGCGGGCCAGCCGGCCGGGATCGTCTCACACACTTACGAGGACATCCCGGCCGGCTCGTCCTGCACGGTCGAAGAAACGCAGAACGGCGCCACGAGCACGGTGTCAGTGGTGACCGTCGGGGGTAACCAGACTCTTGCCATCCCGCCACGCGACGAGGTCGTCGCCAACATCACCGACACCTACTACTTAGCGCCGCCAGTCCCCGGTCAGCTGACGGTGACCAAGACGATTGCGGGTCCCGCTGCTGGTCAGCAGGGCGCGATCACCATTGGGGTCAGTTGCAACGGGACCTCCCTACCGGACTTCGTCATACCGGCCGGATCTCCGGCGGGCACAGTCTCGCGCAGCTATCCAGACATCGCCGCCGGCTCGACCTGCACGGTGACCGAAACCGGCAACGGGGCCTCGGCCGCCGTGCTCGCCGTGACCGAGGGGAGCCCGCAGACGGTAGACATCTCGGCCAACGGCACCGGGGTCGCCAACGTCACCGACACTTACAGCAATGTCCCTATTCCGGTCGGCTCGTTCACCGTGACCAAGGACATAACGGGCCCGGCGGCGGGACAGCAGGGCCCTATAACAGTGACGGCGTCCTGCAACGGCAGGGCACTGTCACCCACTCTCGACATCCCCGCAGGGGCGTCTGGTTTGCAGTCGCAAACCTATAGCGGCCTTCCGGCCGGTTCGGTTTGCAGCGCCACTGCGGGCCCGGACGGTGGCACTACCACGGTCCAGGTCACGGTCACAGGCGACGGGGTCCCTGTCAGCATCCCGGCCGGCGGGGCGGCGACAGCGGCGCTCACAGACACCTATACATCCGTGCCGGGCTCGTTGGTGGTGACCAAGGTCATTGCCGGTCCGGCCGCTGGCCAACAGGGAAAGGTGACAATTCAAGCGGTTTGCAACGGGTCTGCGCTGTCGCCCGAGCTCTACGTCCCAGCGGGGGCGGCCGCCGGCACCTATTCGCAAACCTATGACGACATAGCGGCCGGCTCGTCGTGCACCGTGCACGAGACGGGGGATGGCTCCACCAGCACCGTCTCCGTGACGATTACGGGCGCCGGCCAAACCGTGACGGTCCCGGCCGACAAGGTGGTCGCGGCCGATGTCACCGATACATACGCCTTGGCTACGGGCTCGCTGACCGTCTCCAAGACCATCGCCGGCCCCGCCGTGGGCGAGCAGGGAGTGGTGACCATCCAGGCCGTTTGCGACGGCATTGCGCTTACGCCGCAGTTCACGGTGGCCGCGGGCACGGCCGCTGGGACCTCGTCGCACAAATATGACAACATCCCGGCCGGTTCCACCTGTACGGTCACAGAAAACACCGACGGCAGCAACGGTGCCGTCCAGGTCAAAGTGACCGGGGACGGACAGCACCTAACTGTGGTGGCGGGGGCCACGGCCAGCGCAACGATCACGGACAAGTACCATCGGGCGCCCAGCACGCTTTTGGTGAAAAAGACGATCGCTGGTGCAGCGGCCGGAAACCAGGGACCGGTCACCATTCACGTGGTCTGTGGGGGCAGCGCCCTCACACCTGATCTGGTGGTCCCGGCGGGGACTGCCGCGAGCACGGTGTCGCATACCTATACCGGCATCCCGGGTGGCTCCTCCTGCAATGTCAGCGAGACGGCAGACGGGGCAACGAGCGCGGTTTCCGTAACCACGGTCGGCTCCAGCCAGAAACTGACCGCACCTGCAGGAAAAGTTACCGAGGTTGCCATCACTGACGTATACGAGATGCGCCCCGGGAACTTGACTGTGACCAAGACGATTGCCGGCCCGGCCGCCGGTCGACAAGCCGAAATCAATATCTTGGCCGACTGCGGTGGGGACAACATCTTCGGCTTGCATATCCCTGCTGGCGCCCCGGCCGGGCCTGTGCCCGAAGTGTTCTATGACATCCCAGCCGGGTCCCGGTGCAAAGTGTTCGAGGTGGACGATGGGCACAGCGACACAATCAATGTCGTCGGTGTCGGCGGCGGGCAAAAGGTGACGGTACCGGCGGGTGGGAGAGCAACGGCCCGCCTCACTGATATCTTCAGCGCGGCTGAGGTTGTAACTACGACCACTACGACCACTACGACCACTACGACCACTGTGCCTTCAACAACCACCACGACGACTGTGCCCTCGACGACCACGACGACGTCTCATGTCACTACTACGACCACCACGGTCCCGTCCACCACCACCACGGTCCCGTCCACGACCACGACCACCAAGCCCCACGTACCCCCGGTGAACGTCATCACCGGCCACGGTTTTTGGGGACCGGGCGGCCCAACGGGGACGCAGTCCGCTTGGGCTGGCCTGGCCTTGTTGGCAGGCGGAGCCTGGCTCGTCGGCCTAAGGTTGCGCAGAAAGAAGTACAGGGGTCGCCATGTGACGCCCGGCACCAGGAGGTAACTACGACCGGCTCACGGAAGCCAAGGCAAGGTCGTCGGCTGGGAGCCGTTGTCGACATCGCCGCCGCCGCAATGATCGCGGCTGGAGCCCTGCTGGTGGTTATCTCAGTCGACCAGCACCGGCACCACGACCACGCCATCGCCGTCCGGGCCGCCCGCCAGGCCGAGGTCGACCGGGCCGCTGTGACCGAGGCGCAACAGTTCGGGACGACGGCGCCGCCGCAAACTCACCAGGCCCCCCAAACTCACCAGGCCCCCCAAACTCACCAGGTCAGCGTCGGCGCCAAGGTCGACCACAACCGGCCGGCCGAGGCGCAACAACCCCGGGCGACAGCCCTGGTGCTGGCGGCTAGCCAAACCACGGCAGGGCCGGCGCGCTCGCAACCCTCGCCCGCCCGGCCGCAGCGATCTGACGTCACTGAGCTCGGCGCGGTTTCGGAGGTCCGCGGCCTCGGGGCGACGCTCCTCATCCCCGCTCTCCAGGTGCGCGCCCCGATCGTAGCCACCGGGGCCGTAGACGGCTCCATGACCATCCCGCCTGACATTCGCACCGTCGGTTGGTACGACGGCGTCGACAGCACGGCTGGTAAAACCACTTCCGCCCCTACACCCTGGCCGGGCCAGCCAGGCGTGAGCTTGTTGGCCGGGCATGTCGACTGGGCCGGTGAGGGCCCAGGCGCCCTGTACTACATCGGCCAGCTCGTAACGGGCGACCCGATCGAAGTAGTTGGCTCCAATCGAGAGACCACCTACTGGCGGGTCAGCCAGCCGCCCATCACAGTCGCCAAGTCCGCGCTCCCGGCCACCCTGTTCGTCAATAGCGGGCCGCCCAAGCTCGCCCTCGTGACGTGTGGCGGCCCTTTCGACCCAGCCACGCGCCACTACCTGGACAATGTCATCGTCTGGGCCACGCTGGCGACGCGCTGACGGCTGCGGACGACGACGTCTCCTCGCGACGGCTAGCTCGCTAGCGCTCCTCTGGTACCCCGGAGGAGGCGGCGGCCACGCCGGCATCGCCCACGGGCACGGGCACGGGCGCCCTGCTCGCCCCGTCCAAAATTTCGCCTACCACCGGCGCTGGTACCTCTGCTATTTCTGCTTGTGTTGTCGCCTTGCCTTTGTCTGACCTCAACCTGGCGCGGGCGACAAACCCGAGACAAGCGGCCAGCAAACAGGATACGCCACCGACGGCCAGGCCCACCCGGGCGTTGGTCTGGGCGATGACCCACCCGATCGCCGGGCCGCCAATGGGGGTCGAGCCCAGGAAGGCCACGGCCCAAAGGGCCATGACCCGCCCCCGCATCGACGGGTCGGACCCCAACTGCAAAGTCGTATTTCCGGTAGCCAGGAACGACACACTCCCCCACCCGACGAGCGCCATGGCGGCGTACGCCAGGGCCAGAACGGGGGAAACAGAAGTAGCCAAAATGGCGAGCCCGAAAACGACGGCCGCAATACTGAGGGCGCGCAGCCCGGTTTTCCCCCGGGAGGCGGTCACGAGGCCGCCTATTACCGCGCCTGCGCCCATGAAAGCGGTGAGGAAACCGTAGGTCTCGGCGCCGCCGTGGAAAGTCTGTTTGGCCAGGACAGGAAGACTCACCTGGAACTCATAGGCGAGGGTGCCGACGACGCCCATCATCAGGAGGGGGATCGCGAGACGCGGCCGGTGCCTTACGTAGTTCAACCCCTCCCGGAGCTGCCCCTTCGCTCTTGACAAGGGCGCGCTCGGGGCGCAACGCGCTCTTGTCCATCGACACCAGCGAATAAACGACAGCGACAAAGCTCAACGCGTTCAGGAAGAAACAGACGCCGACCCCGGCAGCCGCAATGATGAGCCCGGCTACGGCCGGGCCGACGGCCCGAGCGGCGTTGACCATGGTGGAATTGAGGCTCACCGCGTTGCGCACATTTTCGCTGCCCACCATTTCCAGGACAAACGATTGGCGGGCCGGGTTCTCGAAAGTGTTGTTGAGCCCTAAGGCCAGAGCAAGAACACAAATCTCCCAGAAGGTAACGATATGGGTTATAGCCAGAACGCCGAGCACCAAGGCCTGTACCCCCATGAGGCTCTGGAGCACGACCATTAGACGGCGCTTGTCCGTCCGGTCGGCAATAACGCCCCCATAAGGCCCGAGCAACAGGATGGGCAGGGTCTGGATGGCCACTACGGCGCCCAGGGCAGTACTCGAGTGAGTCAGGCTGTAGACGAGCCACGACTGGGCCACGGTTTGCATCCATGTGCCGATAAGCGAGATGGACTGGCCGTAGAAAAAGAGCCGGAAGTTGGGGACGCTTAGCGCCGAGAAGGTCCGCCGGACCTGAGCAGCGGCCCGGTTCATCGCCTCGGGTTCCCGGTCGCCGCCTGGCTGCGCAGGCGCTCGCCCAGCCTCTCCAGCACTGGGGTGGCTGCCGCGATCGCTTGGCGATCGGCGTCGTCCAGGTCGTCGAGCAACTTCGAGAGGGCGTCATTTCGCTCCGACCGGACTCGTTCGAGCAAGGCACGGGCCTTCTTGGTGGCTTCGACCCGCGATACGCGGCCGTCGGTCGGGTCAGCCAGCCGGCGGAGGAAACCGGCCTGCTCCAGTTTCGAGACCATGCGGGACAGCATGGTGGGGTTGACCCCGCAGAACGAGGCCAGGTCCGACATGCGGGCAGGGCCGTGTTTTTCCGCCGCCACGAGCATGTCGACCTCGGTGGTGGTCAACGAGCCGGCCGCCGCCGTGGACCGAAGTTGCCTGGCCATCCGCGATACCGCGATCCGCAGCCTGGCCGGTGTGAATTCCGGTTCCGGTGCCGGAGTGACTTCTTGCAGGGGCCGGCGTCGTAGCCCGAGAGCACCTTCACCGTTCCAAATCCCTTCTTCCTCGAACTTCCACAACTACTTGCTTGCTAGCAAGCATCATACCGCGCATTCAACAGTTGGCGCCAAAAATCGACGTGAGCAGGGGTTTCGCGGTTTGACCGCACCCGGTCGACCGGCGTAGTCGGGCTCCATACACGCTGCTCCAGGGGCCTTTTTCGGCGCAGCCGAGCGAACTTGTCGCGCTCCCCCGACATAAACGCGTCGAATCGCAACGAGAACGGCCAATTGTCCCCAAATTCGGCCACTTACCCCGAGAACCGGGCTAAGACGATGCTCGAGCCGGCAAGTGGCCCGAGGGGCGCCCAACGGCGCCAGCCGGGGGAGCCGGGAGCCGACCAGGATCGGTTTGAGGTCCGAGCTGCGTCGGCCCGGACGGTCAGCTGCGTCGGCCCGGATGGTCACTCAGGCACGGGGGCCAAACTAGTGGGGTGGTCACTATCGACGACGTCCGGGCCCTCGCCTCCGGGCTGCCTCGCTCCTATGAAGCCATCGTGGCCGATAGAGTCAAGTTCCGGGTCGGCCGGATCGTCTACCTGGCGTTCTCGCGGGACGAAAGCGTCATGGGCTTCGGCTTCCCCAAAGAGGAGCGCGAACTACTGGTGGCGTCCGAGCCCGCCAAGTTCCAGATGCCCAGCAAATCGGATATGCGTTATAACTGGGCCCATGTGCGGTTGGACGCCGTCGACGACGAAGAGATGCGAGAGCTCGTTCTTGGCGCCTGGCAGATGGTGGTGCCGAAGAAGGTCGCGGCCGAGTACTTCGGGCTGCAGGGACCGGGACGCCGGCACGGCAGAAGATAGGGCCAGGGATCACGGGGCAGGCAGGATGTTCTGGTTGTGGTGGAACAGGTTGTCCGGGTCGTACACTCGCTTCACCTGACGCAGGCGTGAGAAATTGACGCCGTAGTTTTCCTTAACCTTCGACTGGTCATCGTCAGACATGAAGTTGACGTACCCACCCGGTTCGGAAAATGGCGCCGTAGCGTCGTAATAATCCCGCACCCACTTGATGCGCTCGGCGTCAACCTCGGGGTTGTCCCACGCGCACAAGATCACAGTGGCGAAGTTGGCGTGGCGGTAGGCGAAAGCGGTTTCGTCTGGTTCGACGTCGTGGCACGCCCCATTGACCGGGTACAGGTGCATGGTGGCGGAGACTTCGGGGACGCTGGGCCCATGGGCGACGTGGGCGTCGATCGCGGCGTCAGTTAGCTCCCTCACAAAACTGCCCTTCCAGTAACTGCGGATCCCTTTGGGGAAAAGGGCGTCGAAGGCCCCGTTCAGAGCCGGGTACGGCATCGGCCCGACCATCTCGGCCACCACCGGCGCCACGTCACGGAACGGTTTCATCGCCCCCTCGCCTTTGTCCAGCGGTCCGGCCCATTGGACGATGGCGGCGCAGAAGGTATCGCCGTGACGGTCCGCAGGGATGAACTCGAGGGGCGGGGCGATCTGGAATGCAGGAAAGGCCCCGTATTCCCTGGGGGCGTCCTTGATGAACTCCCTGAAGAACCGCAGGAGGTCGCCGGCCCGGTCGACCTCGTACAGGAAGATCCCGACATAGACATCCTTCACGGAGTGGAGCTGGTATTCGAAGGACGTCACTACGCCGAAGTTGCCCCCACCGCCGCGGAGAGCCCAGAACAGCTCCGGGTATTGCTGCTCGCTCGCCATTTTCACCTGACCGTCGGCGGTGACGACCTGGGCCGACAATAGGTTGTCGATGGAAAGGCCGTGGGCCCGGGCCAGGTAGCCGATACCGCCGCCCAGGGTTAGGCCGCCAATGCCCGTGGTGGAGACGATCCCGCCGGTGGTGGCCAGGCCATGGGCATGAGTGGCCTCATTGAACTCGCCCCAAGTGGTGCCCCCGCCAGCGCGGGCCCGGCGGCCCTGAGGGTCCACCTGCACGCCGTGGAGCAGCGAGAGGTCGATGACCACGCCGTCGTCGTTGGTACCGAAACCAGGGGCACTATGGCCACCCCCTTTTACCGACAGCTCGAGACCGCCGTCTCGGGCGAAGTTGACCGCATCAACGACGTCCGAGACCTGTTCAACTCTAACGATGACCTTTGGACAACGGTCGAACATGCCGTTGTGGACCGCCCTCGCCTCGTCATACCCGGCGTCGCCGGCGGTGAGGACGGGACCGGAGACCTGCTCCCGGAGTTGGTCGATGGCGGCTGCGTTCACAACTCCACCTCCCGCCTCGAACGCGCCGCTTCTTCAGCCGCCGCGGTCGGTTCATGCGGGCTCGGGGTTGCCTCTGGGGCTGGCCACCGTGCTTGCGCCAGGTACGAAGCGGCGAGGCCCAGGTTGACCTCAGAGAGACGACGCTCGCGGTTGGCCACCAGCAGCAGGCGTCCCGAGGCCACCAACCATGGGCCTCGGACCAAGGCGGCGCTGCTGCACCCGGCCGGAGGTTTGCACCAGGACCAGCGCACTTTCCCAGTCAAGAGCGAGGCGATGTTCCATCCCTGGTCAGTGCTGCCTGGGGCTTGCGCTCGCATGAAGGTGCCTGGGGCGAGCCACCGCGTGGGTGGTTCCGTCAACTCGATTATCAGCCCTTCCCCCCGACAGAGCGTTATGGCCGCGACCTCTGCCTCGGCCAGCAGCCCGGCGAAACGAGACAAGGACTCCAGCTTCTCCCGAGGGACCAGGCTGGCCGGCGTCGGCAAAGCGACGGCGCCCTCGTCGCCATCGTTCTCAGGCATTTGCCACGCCACCTCGTAGCCCGGATCGTAAATGGCCACTACGCACCTCCGTCCTTCCAGGGGCCCATGAATCGACAACCGCATACGAACTCAAACGGGTGCAGCCACGATCAAGAAGAGGTGGTGATGGGGTGGAGGTGGCTGGTAGGACAGCTAAAGGTGGTAATCAACACCCGGGCTCCACAACGCGTCCACGTCGAACGGCGCCAATTGCAAGTGGTTAGATGGGGTCCGGAGGCTGATAGTGGCATCGACCGTGCTGGTTGTTGAGGACGAGCGCAAACTTCGCGAATTACTTCGGGCTTACTTGGAGCGCGAGAACCTCGTGGTGCACTCGACCAGCTCGGGCGCCGAGGCCATCGAGGTCGGGCGGCAAAGCTCGATCGACCTGGTAGTGCTCGACCTGGGCCTGCCCGACCTGCCCGGCGAGGAGGTGGCCAGAGAGTTGCGGGCGCATTCCAGCGTGCCCATCATCATCCTCACCGCCAAAAGCGAGGAACGTGACCGGATCGCCGGGCTCGAGCTCGGTGCCGATGATTACGTCTCAAAACCGTTCAGTCCTCGTGAGCTCGTACTCAGAGTGCAAGCCGTCCTGCGCAGAGGCCGTTCGAGCGTCGAGGAGGCACCGGTTGCCTCGTTCGGCGATGGTGAGCTGGTCATAGACAACGACCGCCGCCGAGTGGTGGTGAGAGGCGGGGCCGTCGAGCTAACGCCTACCGAGTGGGGCATCCTCACCACGCTCGCCCGCGTCCCTGGGCGCGTTTACTCCCGCTATGAGTTGATCAACCAGGTGCGGGGCTACGAGTTCGAAGGCTACGAGCGTACGGTCAACTCGCACATCAAGAACCTGCGCCACAAAATCGAGCTCGTGGATGGCAAGCCCCACATCCTGGAGACGGTGCTCGGGGGCGGCTATCGACTGGGGCTCTCGCGAGACCGCTGACCGGCAAGGCGCCGTGGAGCCGCTGGCGCCTAGGGGCCCGCCTGGTGCTCGCCTTCGTTGGCGTGGCGCTAGTCGCTGAAGCCGCCTCCGCCACAGTTACCCTATTTACGAGTAACTCCGACCTGGCGGGGTTGGCCGCCGCCCAGCGGACGGAACGGGCATCGGCCGTCGCGACCTCGCTCGATAACGCCTACCGCTCAGGCCACGCTTGGGCAACTGCAGACCTCCGCCCTGCCGTCGCCCTCGTCGACCTCTTTGGGGCCGCCATCGTTGTCTATGGCCCGACCGGGTCGCCGCTGCTGCGGGCCGGGAGCCAAGAACTGTTGTCGGGCCGCCACGGCACTGACGCTGTCCGGGACTTGCGCGTCGACGGGCGCACGATCGGGACTATGCACCTGGTCAACCCGAAAGGGCTTACGTCGTCCGAGCACAAGGTGATGTCGGACCTCGTAAGCGCGGTGGCGATCAGCGCGGCGATCGCGGCCGCAGTGGCCCTGGCAGTTGCGGTAGTCGTGGCCAAAGGGCTGGTGAAGCCCATCCGGCGGCTCTCGGCGGCGGCTCGCGCCCTCGGTTCAGGGACTTCGGGCATCCGGGTGGGCGCTCAAAGCGGCCCGGGCGAGCTGGTCGAACTGGCGGGCGCCTTTGACTCTATGGCTGCCTCGCTCGAGCACCACGAGCAACTCCGTCGAGCGATGGTGGCGGACGTGGCTCACGAGCTGCGTACGCCCGTCGCCATCCTTCAGGCGGAGACGGAGGCGTTGATCGACGGGTTGAGCATCCCAACCTCTGAGGCCCTCGTGTCGTTGCACGACGAGTCCCTCCGCCTCGGTCGAATGGTGGAGGATCTGCAGACCCTGGCATCGGCCGACGCAGCCGGCGTGAGCCTCGAGCGGGCCGAGGTCGACCTGGCTGTCGTGGCGGACCGGGCGGCTGACTCGCTCGAGGGCCGGTTCTCGTCGGCCGGCGTGAAGCTGGCCCGGTACCTGTCGCCCGCCATAGTGTGGGCCGACGCCAGCCGGTTACGGCAGGTCGTGGCGAACCTCTTGGCCAATGCGGCCAAGTTCACCCCGGCAGGCGGGATAGTCAACCTGGTGGTAGGCACCGACTCCCACCACGCCCGCCTCGAAGTGGCCGATACCGGCCCGGGGGTCCCGCTGGCGGAACGAGACCGGATCTTCGAGCGGTTCTTCCGGGGCAGTCTGGGCCAGAAGGCGGGCGGGAGCGGGATCGGCCTGGCCGTCGTCAAAGACCTGGTCGAGGCGCATGGTGGGGAGGTGTGCCTCGAGCTGCCGCCCGCCGGTGGTGCCCGGTTCGTCGTGCTCCTCCCGCTAGAAGCCCAGACGCCGCCCTGAGCCGCGGCTCGCACTCAGGCTAGGCCGGCTCCCCTGCCCGGCCGGGGCCCACACCCCTCCTCTGGCCTCGGCGGCGTCGGCCAAAGCCACGTGACACGCGGCCAGTTGCCCGGGCGCCACCTCGCCCAGCACGGGAGTAGTGCGCCGGCACTCGTCGATCGCAAACGGGCACCGGGCCTCGAAGCGGCACCCGGCCGAGGGGTTCACCACTTTCGGCGGCTCGCTGGCGTCACCAGAACCGCCGGCATCGAGCGGTGCCCGGGGGTCGGGTACGGCCGACAGCAGCAGCTGCGTATAGGGGTGGCGCGGGGCGGCCAGCAACTGTTCGGTGGGCCGACCTCGACGACGTGGCCGGCGTACATGACGATCACGCGGTCGGCCACGTAGCGAGCGGAGGCGAGGTCGTGGGTGATGTAGAGGATCGATACGCCCTCTCCCGCCCGCATTTCGGCCATGAGGTTGAGGATGCCGACCCGGATCGAGACGTCGAGCATGGAGACGGGCTCGTCGGCCAGGATGAGCTTGGGCCGCAGCGCCAACGCCTGAGCGAAACCGACCCGTTGGCGCTGGCCGCCGCTCAATTCGTACGGGTACTTGGACAACATCGCTTCGGCCGGCTTGAGGCCAACCGCGTCCATTACCCGGAGCGCTTCGTCCCGGCGGTCCGGGCGCGAGATTTCTGGCCGGTGCAGCCTAATGGCTCGCATTATCCCGTGCGACACCCGAAAAGCCGCGTTCAGCGAGCTGTATGGGTCCTGGAACACCATCGGGACATGGCCTCTGTAGGCCAGCTTTTGTTTTCGCCCACTGAGCCCGCTCAGGGCCTTCCCTTCGAAGCGCACCTCGCCCGCCGTCGGACGATAGACCATGGCCACCAGCCTGGCCACGGTGCTCTTCCCGCTGCCGCTCTCCCCACCAGCGCCACGATCTCGCGCCGGGCGATAGAAAAACTGACGTCGTCGACGGCGTGCAGCCTCTTCCTGGACCGGAAAGTCCCCAAACCAAAATGCATGGTGAGGCCGTCCACTTCCAGCAATGCGCCTGGCCGTGGCCCCTCGCCCATTGTCGATCGACCAAAAGAAGTGGGACCAAAAGAAGTGGGACCAAAAGAAGCGGGACCAGCCTGAGCCGACTTGACCGCGCCAGTCAGCGGCCCGTCCGGCCCGCTCTGGCTGGTCGCGGCCCGAGCAGAATTTCCCGCCAGACTGGTCGTTGTCCCCGCGGCGGCCTCCGTGTAGAGAAGGCACCGGACCACAGAGCTCCCCCGTTGGTATAAGGGCGGTTTGACCGAGGCGCACTCGGCCATGGCGTCGGCGCAGCGGGGCTGGAAACGGCAACCGGCTGGCAGTGAGGCGACGTCCGGTGGTGACCCGGCGATGCCAGTGAGAGCAATTTTCTCACCTTTTATCGAGGGAAAAGCCTCCAGCAGGGCACGAGAGTACGGGTGGCGCGGCATGACGAAGACGGTTGATGTCGGGCCGAGCTCCACCACCTGCCCGGCGTACATCACCATCAGGCGGTCCGAGAAATGCCGCACGAGCGAGATGTCATGGGTTACGAAGATGACTGCAAACCCGAGTTTTCTTTGCAACTCTTTGACCTGGCGCATCAGCGAGCGCTGGGCCACCACGTCGAGCGCCGACGTCGGCTCGTCCATGATCACGAGCTCAGGGGTGAAAAGCAGCGCCATGGCGATCATGGCTCGCTGGCGCATGCCGCCCGAGAGCTGGTGCGGGTAGCTGGCGAGGTGGATGGGGTCGATCGAGACGAGCCGCATTACTTCTCCAGACCGTTCAGCGATCTCATCTTTAGACATGTCGGTGTGGGCGCGGCAGGCGTCTCCCATCTGTTCCGCCAGGGTCATCACCGGGTTCAGGGCGTTCATGGCGTTCTGCATGACGACCGAAAACTGCCGCCACCGCACGTGGCGCAGTTGTTTATCGCTCAAGGCCACCATTTCACGACCGCGGAACAGGACGCTCCCGCCGGTCACGCCGGCGTTCCCGCCCAGCAACTGGGCGATAGCGAACAGTAGCGTCGACTTCCCGCAACCGGACTCACCCACTACGGCCAGGAACTCCCCATTGCCGAGCTCGAGGTCGACACGGTCAACGGCGACGACCGGGCCGGTCTCGGTGCCATACGCAACCGAGAGCTGGCGCACCAGGAGCAACGGTTGTGACGGGGCCGACGGCGCTGGCACCTAACCGGCTCCCATACCCACCGGGGCGCCCCGCTCCGCAATGCCCCCGGTTTTGTCGCCCGTCCCCTCGTCCGCTGGCCTTGCGTACGGGGCGCGGGAGAGGCGGCGGACCGGCCGGAGCGCCGGGTTGGAGATCTCGTCGAAGGCATAGTTCAAGAACGCGAAGGCGGCGCCGAGCAACGCTACGCACACCCCGGGCATGATGGCCCAAAGCGGCATGCCCGCCCCGAGGGCCTCGTTGTTCTGCGCCCAATACAGCATCGTGCCCCAACTCATAGCGTCGGGATTGCCCAGCCCCACGAACTGCAGCCCGGCCGCGGTAAGGACGGCAAATACGGCCGAGCCAAGGAACGTGGCCACGATGAGCGAAGTCAGCGTAGGTATTATCTCGGCCACGATGATGTACAGGCTGTGCTCGCCACGTACCCTGGCCGCCTTTAGGAAATCCCGGTTGCGCAACGAGAGCACCTGCGCCCGGAGCTGGCGAGCGTTGTACGACCACCCGAGGGCGCCGAGCACGATGATTATGTCGATCAACCCGGCGCCGCGCAGGTAGGCAGCGATGACGATTATGAGGGGGAAGATGGGTACGACGAGCAAGACGTCGGTGACCAGCGAAAGCATGCCATCGGCAAAGCCACCGAGGTAGGCGGCAGAAACCCCGACGATAACGGCGATGACCGTAGCCAGGCCGCCGGCCGCGACCGCGATTATCAGTGACTGGCGCGTGCCCCATATGAGCTGTGAGTACACGTCTTGGCCTTGCGAAGTGGTGCCGAGCCAGTGCGCTGACGACGGCCCGAGGCCGGGCGGGAAGTCGATCGCCGTAGGGTTGTACGGGGCTATCTGGCCCGGGAAAACGGCCAGCACCACGAAAACCAAGAGCAGCAACGCCCCGATACTCGCTTTCCGGTTACGCCGCAGCGCCCGCCACAACTTGGGCCCCGGCCTGGGCCCAGACCGACGACTGGCCCGGTTACGGGAGAAGACGGCCCCGTCCTCGCCTGGAGCACCGGCGACCGCGTTAGCTTGACGGGCAATGCTTTTCTGCGCCCCGGTCGGCGGCACGTTATCCCTGCTCTCGCGTCCGGGGGTCGAGGATGGCCGTGATGATGTCCGCCCCGAGCACGCTGAGCAGCACTGCCAAGGTAATTAAAAGGAACAGGGCCTGCATGAGCGGGTAGTCCAACCCGTTCACCGCGTTTAACAGCATGGTCCCGACGCCCGGGTAATTGAACACGTACTCGACGACGATGGCCCCCGACACGACAAACCCGAGCGACATGGCAAAACCGGTGAGGTTGGGCAGGATGGCGTTCTTCCCGGCGTAGCCCCACATGATCCGCCACGGTTTCAGGCCCTTCGCCCGGGCCATGCGGACGTAGTCGTCGGCCAGGACAGTTATGACGTTGTTCCGCATCGTGAGGATCCAGCCCCCGATGGAGGCGATGAGGATCGTCATAGCCGGCAGGGCCGCGTGCCTCAGTACGTCGTCCGCGTAATGCCAGTCAAAGCCCGGAGAATCGTTGAGGAAATTGTACGCGCCGCTTGGTGGCAAAACACCGAGCCGGATGGAAAAGAGGTATATCGCCAGCAGGGCGATCCAGAAATACGGGAAGGCCGATGTTATAACGAATATCGGGGGCAGGGCGCTATCGAGCCAGCCACCCCGTCGCCAGGCGCTGACCAAGCCGATCAGGGTGCCCAGCAAAAAGGCGACGATGGTCGTCACTCCCACGAGCCCGAGCGTCCAGGGCAGCGCGTGCAGCACCATGGCCCGGACCGAGGTCCCGAAGCTCGTCGTGATCGAGATGCCGAAGTTGAACGTCACCACGTGCTTCCAGTACTCCAGGTATTGGGCGACGAAACTCTGGTTGAGGTTGCCTCCGAGCAGCACTGTGAGGGCATGGATGGCCTGCGGGCCGAGGTGCGGGTGCTGGGCTTCGAGGGCCTGGACGGGGTTGCCCGGCATGAGGCGCGGGTATGAGAAAGTTGAAGCTGACGGCCGCCCACAATGTGAACAGAAAAAAGCCCAGCCTTCGGACCACGAACCTCACTTAGCGCCCGCCTCTACCGGGTTGCGCCCGGGTTGTCGTGGAGTCGGCACCGGCAAACCCTCACCCTCCTGCAGCCCCTTTTGGCCGTGGCCTGTTACTTGTAGTACAGGTGCAAGAGCACCACGCCCCAGTCAGGCCAGATGTACTGTGCCGGCTGCGCGTACGGGTTGCTGGAGGTTACCCATCCCCCGATGTACTGGGTGTCGTACTGGTACCAGTCGACTTGCTCCGTAACCGGGATCACCGGGACGTCCGACAGCATGACCTGCTCGAGCTGGTCGACCACCCTGTGCTGCACGGCGGAGTTGGTCGTTGCCGCGTACTCGTCGATAAGGGCGTCGGTCGACTTGCTGGAGTAGCGCTCGAAGTTGCTCGCTGCGGCGGTACCGATCGGGGCAGTGTTCGGTGAATAAAGCAATTGGCGCAACTCGTAGTAAGGGCCCGGTCCGCTCGAGTCCCAGTCGTAGGCCAGCTGGAAGTGGCCTTCCTCTACGTCGGAGAGGAAGGTGGTGTTGGACAGGTTGTCGGGAGTTACCTGGATGCCCACCGCCTTGAGCTCGCTCTGGATGACGTTGACCGAGGCGACCCAGTCCGAGAACCCACCATTGTTGATTATCGTGAAGGAAAGCGGTTTGCCGCCCTTCTCGAAGATGCCGTTGCCGCCCTTTTTGTAACCCGCGTGTTCAAGGATAGAAATAGCTTTGGACGGGTTGTAGCTGTAAGCGTTCCCGTACTTGGCCGCCAGGCTGGGGTCGTACCAGCTGGAGAAAGTAGGTTCCACGATGGCCGTCTGGTTGGAAGGAGGCTCGTAGCCGTACTCACCAATCTTCGACACCTGGGGCCGGTCAATGGCGTACGCCATCGCTTCGCGCACAGCCAGGTCGGAGAGCACCGGTTCGGTCAGGTTGACCCAGAGCAATACGTTGTAAACCGGCTCGAACCAATAATGGTAGTACTTCGGGTTGTTGGAAATATAATATCGATCAATATTCGGTACGAATTGAGAGCCCCACTGGTCCACCCCGCTCCTCAGATCCTCGTTGGCCGAGGTGTTGGACAGGTAGGACGGGAAATTGACGGTCTCGATTTTCGGGAGACCGGCCTGCCAGTAATGGTCATTCTTCTTGTACTGGATATTCGCGCCGCTGCAGCTCGACATGACGTACGGCCCCGTCCCCACCGGGTGAGGGTCGAGGTAGGTCGCCGGGCCTTTTATCCCTGACCAGACGTGAGCCGGGACTATGGGCGTCTGGTCAGCAATGTAATAGAAATAAGGCACCGCTGGCGTCTTGAAATCTAAGACCACCTGGTCAGATCCCTTCAGCGCCACACTGGTCAGGACCGACCAGTCCGAGTTCAGGTCGAGGGCGGGGTTCTTCTTCAACAAATTGAACGTGAACAGGACATCACTCGCACTGAACGGCTGCCCATCGGTCCAGGTGACCCCTTTGCGGATGGTAAAGGTCAGGGTCTTGTCGCTGTTGGACCACGCCCACGAGGTGGCGAGCCACGGCGTCGTAGCACCGTTCTTGAGAGAATTCTGGTAGACCAGTTCCTCGTAAACCGGCCCGAACGAGTCGAACTCGTCCGAGGCGTTGAACGGGTTGAACTGGCAGTTCCATGGTTCCCCGTACTCGTCTGCGATATTGACCGCGTTCGAGCCACTGCTGGCCGAAACGGCGGTGGCCGCGCTGGCCGGGGTGCTGGTAACGATCGCGCTGCTGAGCGGGACCAGGGCACCGAGAACCAAAATCCGCCGAGCCCATTTCACATTGGTCACTTACCCTCCCCGGAGTTCGTCAAGACCGCCCGACGGCCCGTCCAGCCTGTAGCGGCAACACGAGGTCGGCGCCGGGTCGATCGCTCCCGGGGAGATGGTAGCGCGGTCGAGCCGGCCGCGTGCGTCTGGTGCCGGCTCCGGCGAGGCCCGCTGCCCTCGGTTAGCGGGTATGATTGTCACGCTAACCACACGGGAGCTCGGGTTAACCGGGCTGAGAGGGTGGCTTCGGCTCAGGCCGCACGCCACCGACCGTTTGAACCTGACCGGGTAATGCCGGCGAAGGGAGAGAACGTGACAGAGGTTGTAGTTACGGGTTCACCTCGTGTCGTCGCGGGGGAGTTCACCCTGGTGGAGGTCAGCCGCCGCGCAGAAGTCGGCCACAACCTGGCCGACCCTGTCCCCAAGGCGCTCAGCTTCCTCGACCAGCTTGGGCTGTGGGGCAATCTGGGGGTAAGCCTGCTCGGTTTTACCGGGGCCATTTTCGTGTTACAACCGAACGGCCCCGGGACGCCGGAACTGTCGCTAGCCGCTGGGCTCACCGCCATTGTGGTGGGGACGGTGCTGGGCACCATCCCAGTGGCGTTGGCGGGGGTAATGGGTACCCGCACTGGTGCCCCGGCGATGGTGCTGTTGCGCGGGCTGTTCGGGGCCAAACTTTCGTACTTGCCCACGCTGCTCAACATTTTGCAGTGCCTGGGGTGGGGCGTGTTCGAGCTCGTCACCATTTCCACCGCCGCCCACGTCGTGGCGCCCGCGCTGCCGCGCTGGGCTTACATACTTATCGCGGGGGCCATAACGGGGGTGCTCGCGGTCCATCCGCTCGGGTTCATCCGCACACTGCGGCGCTACGTCACGGCGGCGGTCGTAATCGTCCTTGGCTATCTTTTCATCGAACTGGTCCGTCACCCTCTGCCGGCATTTACCCATGGCAGCTGGTCGGGCTATTGGGCTGCCACCGACACAGTGGTGGCCGCGGCCATATCGTTCGCACCGATGGTCGCCGACTACTCGCGTCACTCGCGGACTGAAAAGGCCGCTTTCACCAGGACTTTGCTCGGTTACAGCTTTACCCAGGTCCTCTGTTACCTGATCGGCCTGCTGGCTCTCGTCACGGTGGCCCACAACCCCGCCGACATCTACGCCGCCTTTATTGCCTTACCGGCGGGGACGATAGGGTTCGCCATTCTGGCCGCTCGCGAGCTCGACCAATCCTTCGCCAACGTCTATTCGACTGCAGTTTCCACCCAAAACCTGCGCCCGCTATGGGACCGCCGGCTACTGGCGGCCGTCATTACGGCTCTCGCCACCGCCGGCGCTCTGTTCCTCAATATTGATGACTATGAGAACTTTCTCGTCCTCATCGGCTCGGTGTTCGTGC
Organism: uncultured Acidimicrobiaceae bacterium; assembly: GCA_963807395.1. Taxonomy (GTDB): domain Bacteria; phylum Actinomycetota; class Acidimicrobiia; order Acidimicrobiales; family Palsa-688; genus Fen-671. The sequence goes on along the minus strand of CAWEBW010000007.1, from coordinate 1,924,140 downwards.
CCCTCTCCGCCGTGCTCATCGTGGACTTCTATGTGTTGTCGGGCCGCCGGTGGGACCTTTCTGGTCAGGCGCGCTCGCGTTGGCCGATGTTGTTGGCGTGGGCGGCGGGCTTCGTCACGTACCAGCTGATCAACCCGGGCTACGTGTCCTGGTGGGTCTCGGCCTGGAGCTGGGTGGCGCACCGAGTCGGCTTCACCGTCGCCAGCTGGATGTCCGCCTCGATACTGTCGTTCGCTGTGGCTGGCGCGGCCACCCTGGTGGTTGGCCTCCTGGCCGCTCCCCGGTCTCAGGCACAGTTGCGATGACGGCGGGACCGTTGGCCCACGGGATGGGCGGCGAGCTCGTCGCCCCAGATTGGCGCCCGCTCACCGACGACGAGGCCCGGGCCGTCCTTTTCCATTACCCGTGCCCTCCGGGCCAGCCATCGCCGGCTGAGCCTCCTGAGGGGGAAGCCGTCATAACCTGGTCCAGCCCTCGGCCCATGTCTTCGGCGGCCCTGGTCCGTTGGGGCACCACGACCGTATTCATAAAGCGGCATAGCCGCCGGGTCCGCAGTCCCGCTCAGCTCGGCGCCGAGCACGCCTTCGCCCGCCATCTCCGGTGCCATGGCCTGGCTGTCCCGGCCGTACTGCGGACAACGGCCGACGCGAGCACGCTGGCGCTGGGCGAGTGGGTGTACGAGGTGCATGAAGCGGCACCCGGCCTTGACCTTTATCGCGACGCCATGTCGTGGACGCCGTTCGCCAGCCTCGGCCATGCCAGGGCGGCCGGCGCCGCCTTGGCCCGGTTGCACCGCTCGGCCGCTTCCTTCGACCAGCCGGCGAGGCCGTTCGCCCCGCTCATCAGTTCCTGCGAAGTGATCACGGCCAGCGACCCGGTCGGGAAAGTTGGCCGCCTCCTCAGCCAGCGCCCCGGACTGGCCCACTACCTGGACCGGCGGGCGTGGGCTGACGACATGGCCCGCTACCTCTTGCCTGCCATCCGCCGGGCCGCTCCTCTGGCCCGGGCCTTACCGCCGCAATGGGGGCACGGGGACTGGCACCCCTCCAACCTGACCTGGGCTTCGAGCGACCCCGCGGCCGAGGTGACAGCCGTGTTCGACTTGGGCCTGGCCAACCGGACGTTCGCAGTTCACGACCTGGCCACGGCGCTGGAGCGCTCGACGGTGAGCTGGCTCGACTTGGCGCGAACAGGGCACGTCGAGGCGGATCTCGACGCCGTCAGTGCGTTGCTCGATGGGTACGAGGCGGCGCGCTACCTAGGCCAGGAGGAACTGGCGGCGCTAGCCGAAGTGCTACCCGTGGCCCACCTGGAGTTCGCCCTCTCCGAGGTCGAGTATTTCGCGGACGTCGTGGGTTCCGCTCCTAACGCCGACCTTTCCTACGAGACGTACTTCTTAGGCCACACTCAGTGGTTCGAGGGGACGAGCGGCTCGGACCTGGTAGACCTGCTGCGACGCAGAGCCGGTTCTCGCCCCTGACCGCCAGGCAGGTCCGCCTACCCGAGGCGGCCGGAGAGCTTGGGAGCATTGTCTGCAATGAGCGCGACAAAATGTTACAAAATGGCGCGCTCGGCTCGACGGCCGCGGCCTGCGGCTATTTCAATGCCCAGATAGCCAGCTGACTTGAAATGGCACGGCTCCGGGCGGTACGTGCGCGGCCGGGGCCTGGCCCCAGGGGCCAAGGGTTTCAGAGCTGGTCTCGCTCTTGAAGATCTGCACCGCCTCAACGGGGAGGTGCTCGCCCGTTGACTTCACATAAAGGAGCTGCGGGGTCGATGGCGCTTCGCTCGTGGGGAGAGTGGTACCCCGGATGCCGACCACGTGCTGGCCTGCCACTGTTTTCGCCGCCGTCTCGCTGAGGGGGCCGGACATGTCCAGCTCCGACACGGTGGTAGAGACGGTCAAGCCGGCTGCGACGGTCTCGAATATCGTCACCAGAGTGGCGTCAGGTTCGGCGATGGACATCCAGTGCCCCGTCTCCTTCTGCGCCGCGGTGGTCGAAAAACCCAGGTACTGCTCCAAACCGAAAGGATTGCCCTCGATATAGACGTTGGTGCCGACCAGGACGATCGACACCAGCCCCTGCTTGGCGCCAATCCGGAAATTTATCGACTGGAGGCCGTCGTGCCGTCCGGCTTTGGTGGTCAAAGTCACCGACGTTCCTGAAGCGTGGCTCGTGCCTACCCAATCGACCCCGGTTTCGCCTCCCGCCGCAGAAAGCGAGGCGCTAAGAAGTTGGCCGGGGCCGGCGCTCACCCCGACCACCCCCGCCGCTGTCGCCGGGGCCGTCGTGGCCGCCAACGTCAGCCCCGTTGACGCCAGAGCGGCAGCCAACCACGTCGAAATTGCGCGCTTGTAAATCATCACACAACCCTACGGGCTCATGCCCTGGCCGTCCCGGCGGGTCGGCACCGGCCGGGCTGAAGCCTTGTTCGCCGTCAGATGGGTTCGCTCTCAGGTGGGTCCGCTGTCAGGTGGGCCCGCTGTCAGGTGGCCGAGAGCCGCACGGGTCGAGAAGGCACCCAGTCTGGCGGCAACTGCGCCCCGAACTGGCTGACTACTGCGCCAGCGGTGCGGTGCCCTGCCCGCACCGCCTCGTCGAGGCTGCACCCCGAAGCCCACGCGGCCAAGAAGCCGCCGGCCATGGCATCGCCGGCGCCCGTAGTGTCGACCACATCAGGGACAGGCGGGACGTGCACGGTGACCAGCTCTTCCCCGTCGGGGGCGTACACCACGCTCGGCTGGGGGCCGTGCTTGACCACCACCAGACCGGGGGCGCTCACCTCGCCTTCGGGCCAGAGGGCGGCTGCTTCCTCCTCGTTGGCGAACAGGACCTCAGGGCAGATCTTTTCCACCCGCTCTAGGAACTCGTCCCGGCCCACCAGGTCGACCCGGGCGATGTTGCCAACATCAAGACTGACCAGCCCGCCATTGCTGCGCACCAGCTCGACCGCTCTCCAGGCCCCGTCAGCGGTGATGTCGTCGAACATGTTCTCGTACAGGTGCAACAACGACACCCCGGCCAGCTGCTGCTCGGTCACGTCGGCGGCCGAAAGGCAGAAGCTAGACGTGTCATAGGCCATCGTCCGCTGCCCGTCCCACTCGACGAGCACCAGAACGCAGCAGGTAGTCCCCCTATGGGTCACGGCGACGTCGATCCCCGCCTCTCGGAGGCTGCCTGTCAGGGCGGCGCCCACCGTGTCAGCGCCTGCGTGGCCAACGAAGCGCACTGCGGCCCCCTCGAGAGCCGCCGTCCAGGCGACGTTTGGCCCGAAGCCACCGGGAGCGAACGCGATCCGGGACATGGTGCTGCCGTTGGCCACCAGAGGCCCGTTTGGCTTCACGACGATGTCCTGCACCACGCAGCCCATCACGGCGATGACCGGCTTGTCTGGTGCCCCGTCCGACGACCCCAGCGGAGGGAGGCCGGTCAGCTTCGGCACACCGGGCCGCTCTGTGACCGGCGGCTCCACCAGGACAGTCCCTGGCCCGGGCTCGCCCCTGCCCACTTCGTCCCGACCGAGGGTGCTTGTCGCTGTACCGGAGGGGCGGGAGCCATTACCGCCCCCGCTTTGTGTCTGCGGCCCAGCCGCGAATTGCTTGTCCATGGTGATCGCTTTCAAGAGGTGCGACGACGTCACAGGATACGCGGCCCTGGGCCCAACCTGGCCTTGACCACAACGTCCGCTGTTCGAAGGAAATCACGTCCGGCCCGCCGCCCTTCCTTTTGCGCTTACTGCTGACCTGTGTAGCAAGCTGGCTCAGGCCGTGTCCAACCAGATGAAGCCAACCAGACGAAGGGGTGTACCGGCTCACGCTACCCGGCCGGCAAGCCAGGGCGACGTGGAAGGTAGCTTGCAGTGAACGACAGTACCAGCCTCCGGGGAGGTGTTGTGACTACCGAGCAGCAATTGACCGAGCCGGTCCAGGTTTTCAGCAGTGAGGCAGGCCGCCCTCTCGCCTCTGTCGACCTGGACGGCTACCGGCGGGACGGGTTCGCTTTGATAGAGGACTTCCTCAGCCCGGAGGGACTGGCCGTCCTCAGGGCCGAGACGACCCACATCTGCCGGAACGAGTTCTTTCAGTCGACCAACGGCGCCGTTCCGGATATGTCGGATATGGAGGTGCTGCGGGAATTTCTTTGTATCCACTTCCCCCACAAGCTGTCCCCCATCATGCTCGACCTCATTTCGCACCCTCGAGCAGTGGCAAACCTGGTCCAGGTCATCGGCGCGGACGTGAAAGCGATGCAGTCGATGATGTTCGTGAAAGCGGAAGGCAAACCGGGCCAGGCCTGGCACCAGGACGAGTACTTCATACCCACCCGTGACCGGTCGCTGACGGCGGTCTGGATCGCTCTCGACGACGCCACCGTGAGCAACGGTTGCCTGTGGGTACTACCCGGTTCTCACCAGGCCGGGGTCATTTACCCCGAACGTCAGATAGATGACAACCGGTTCGATTGCACGACCGAGGCATACCGGATCCCTTATCGCGATGAAGACTCCGTGCCGGTCGAAGTGGCGGCCGGTTCGGCCGTTATCTTCAATGGCTACCTGCTGCACCGGTCCTTGCCGAACTCCGCACCTGGGAGCCTGCGCCGCGCCGTAGTGAACCACTACATGAGCGCGCAGTCGCTCCTCCCCTGGCGGCCGCCGAGGGAGGGTGAGCATATGGCGATGGTCGACGACCGGGACATTGTCCTGGTGGCCGGCACCGACCCTTACGCGTACAAAGGCCTGGAGGAACGCCATCGCGCCTATGTGCGGCCTGACCGGGAAGGTGGCTGCGAGCGTTAGGGGACCGCCAAACGCCGCACTCCCGACAAACTGGGTCTAAAAACTGTCGTTATCACTATGTTTTTCGACCCAACCACTAGTATTCGCCCCAAAGCGGCACGGCATCAAACCCCCGCGCCCCCGGTGCGAGCCCATAAGGCCCATACTGGTCGCTCAGGACCTTCCCCAGGGCTTTGCCGCCGGCCCGCACACGGTCACACCTGGTAACGGCGGAGTAAGACGGCGTAATCACAACCGGCAGCCATGCCCCCATAGCCTGCATTGTCCCTGAGGAAACTGTCCGGGTCGAACTCAGTCCCGAGCCCTTCTATGTATGCCCGGTGCTCCTTCAACGACGAAATGCCGAGCGCCAGCGTGTCGGTCACATCAACGTAGTGGGTGGCCTGCGAGTCCCCTCCGGAGATGTAAACCGCCTCGACGCCTTTCCACGGCTCGCCCAACTCGGGGAACATCCAGCGATTAGCTGCGTCCCTGCTGGCGTCCAGCACGGCCAGGCCCACGGCCCGATGGTCAGCATGGTTGACCCCGCCTCCCTCGCCCCAGGTGAGGTCGAAGTTGAGGCCGAAGACCACCTGGGGACGCAAGCGGCGCAAGGCGTCGGCCAGGTCCCTCCGCAATCCGAGCCCATACTCGACTGAGCCGTCAGGGTGACCGAGGAACTCCACTCGGTCGACGCCCACCACCGCTGCGCTCCGGCGCTCCTCGTCTTCACGCAAATGACCGCCTTGCTCGGGCGGCAAGCCGTCGATGCCCGCCTCCCCGCTCGTCACCATCACATAGGAAACCTGCTTGCCCTGCCCGGTAAAACGAGCCACGGCGCTGGCCAGGCCGTACTCGAGGTCGTCGGGATGAGCGGCGACCGCTGCGGCGCGTTCCCAATCTTCAGGTACAGGTTCCACACCAACCTCCTGCGCCGAGCGTAGACGACCGCCGTAGACGCCTTGGACGGGCGCAGGCCAGTCACTCGGACAGGCCGGTGGCCCATGTGACGGCTCAACCGCCGGGACCCCCAACCGCGGGCTCGTTAGCGGATTAGGTACCCACCACCCGCAGGTCGAAGCCTGTCGACTTCAGGGCTCGAGCGAACACTTCCTCGTCCAGCTCGATACCGAAACCGGGTTGGTCTGACAGGCTGAGCCGGCCGTCACTGAAATGGTAACCGGGCATGGCCAACCCCGGTACGGTGGCCTCGTCCCACTCGATGTACTTCAACCCGCTTACCGCGCCGGCCAGGTGCCCCGAAACGTAGTTGCCGAGGTACCGCCCGAAGTGGTGCGGGGCGCTGGCCACGCCGATGACGTCCAGAGCCTGGCCCAGGTCGAGCCACCGGGTGAAGCCGAGGGCCAGAATGTCGCACTGGATGACGTCGAGAAGCCCCTCGGCGGCCAGCCTGTACGCATTTTGGCCAGTGGCGCTCTCGCCGTCTGTCAGCAAGATGTCGACCCCTTCAGCCGCCATCCAGTCCCGGAGCGCCTTTAGGAGCACGGCGTCTTCGTGGAACGGCTCTTCGAGCCAACCGACGCCAAGGCTGGCCGTCCGGGCCAGGAACTCCTTCGCGCCGTTTAGTGTGTACCCATCGTTCGCATCGGCGAACAAGGCGCTCGCGGGCCCGATTGCTTCCCGCACCGCCTCCATCACGGCGACGTCGCGCTCGAGGCCCGGCGCTGGGAGCATCCACCGAGCGCCCCGGCCGACTTTGACCTTAAAGGCGCGATGCCCGCGCTCGTAACTGGCGGCCGCCCGCTCGGCCAGCGCCTCGGGTTCCGGCGTCGTCGCCTCAGGCTCTTCGAAGTAAAAAGAAGTGTCATAGCAGTCGACGAGCAGCGGCCCGCTCACGTCGCTTACGTCGTCCACGTCGCGCGGCGCAGCGCAGCGACGAAGCAGCAGTTGGTATACGGGGAGCCCCTCTCGCCGGGCGGCCAGGTCCCACAACGGGTAGTCGAGCGATAACCAGTCGTCCTCGGTCCCGCTGTCACCGAACAACCTGGGCACCGGCAGCCCCAGGGCTTCGTAGGCGACGCCGGCCTCGAGCCGCGCCGGCCCCACCCCCACGAGCCCGTCTTCAGTCGTCAAGCGGCAGAGCGGCACCTCCACCCGGTCCCCGTGAGGGGACAACCGTGCGTTCCGCCCCAGCCGGCCGCGGTCGCTGGCCAACCATTGATGCCCATTCGAGACGGACGATGCGGTCACCTGGGGTCACCTAACACTCCTACCCGCGCTGGCGCCTTAGACCGGTGGCGCCTTAGACCGGTGGCGCTTGAGACCGGTGGCAAATACCGGTTCAAGCCCGCCGCCCTGGTACCCCGGGTACGTGACGCTCAGGGAGACTGCGGCCGCTGGTTCACTAAGGTGACTGTCGGTCGCGACGCGCACCACTTCGTGCAGGCGCGGCTGACCCAGGACTTCGTAGACAGGAGGACGTTGATGGAGCAGCGCCGGATCGGGACGAGGCAAGTCGGGGCTATCGGGCTCGGCGAGATGCCGATGTCGCTCGAAGGGCGCCCCGACGAAGCCCGCTCCATCGAGACCATTCACGCCGCCCTCGACGCCGGGATGACGCTCATCGATACTGCGGACGCGTACAGCGTGGGCGGCGACGACACCGGGCACGGCGAGCGCCTGGTGGCGAAGGCGCTTGCGTCCTGGGGAGGCGACCGAGGGTCGGTACTGATGGCGACCAAGGGCGGCCATCTCCGCCCCGGTGACGGCAGCTGGACGGTGAACAGTGACCCCGACTACCTCCGGCGCGCCGCTGATGCCTCCCTTCAGCGCCTTGGCGTCGAGACGATAGACCTCTACCAGTACCACCGCCCCGACCCAAGAGTCCCTTACGAGGTTGCCGTGGCCGTGTTCAAGGAACTGCTCGACGCCGGCAAAGTCCGCATGGTGGGGATCTCGAACGCCAACATCGAGCAGATAGACCTGGCCCGCTCGGTGCTTGGTGATGGCAACCTGGTGAGCGTCCAGAACCAGTTCTCTCCCGCCTATCGCTCGAGCGAGGACGAGCTGCGCTATTGCGGGGAGCTGGGCATCGCCTTCCTGCCCTGGAGCCCCTTCGGCGGGATCGGCAACGCCGAAAGGCTACGACAGCAACACCCTGCCTTCGGTCGCGTAGCCGCCGACCACGGGGCTTCGGTACATCAGGTGGTCCTGGCCTGGATACTGGCGAAGGGCGACCATGTGATCCCCATCCCGGGCGCCAGCCGGCCGGGCTCGGCGATCGACAATGCCGCGGCTGTCGATGTGAAACTCTCCGAGGACGAGGTCAGCCTGCTCGACGCAGACGAGCGCTGAACCGCCCTCGGTAGGCACCGCTGACGCCTTTGGTGCAGGCCGGAAGCGCTGAGGCCGACCAATACGCGGAGGGCTCGAGAGCCGGAGCGCCCGAGATCTAAAACGAAGCGGCCGAAGATCTTAAAGCGGAGCGGGCCAGATCCAAGCGCAGCGGGCCTGACGTAGGCGGTGATGTTCGACAGCTGGCCCGTCTGGCCACACAGTCGTTGACACTTGACAATCCGACTGTCGAGTTGTTATCTTCCGTCGCGGTAGTGAACCAGGTGTTCCAAGCTCCGGGACACCTGGAAAGGGGAGGACAATCTGGCCGCACGACGCTTACGCACGCCCCATTGGCTCGAGCAGCGCCGTTGCGCTGCCAATCGCAAACACCGAGGTGAAAAACAATGACTCTTTCGCGACGCGAGTTCCTGGCCGGCGCCGCCACGGCGGCGGGCGCAGGTCTGCTCCTTTCGAGCCCCGCCGCAGCGGCGGCCCGGGCCTTGCCCGGTATCACGCGGGTACGAGAGCAGCTCGCACCGGCCACTCTCACGATGTGGACAAACCACCCGGAGTGGGTCCAGCAGGTGACCGCGCTCGTCAGCGAGTTCGAGCGCCAATACCCAACGGTGAAGATACAGGTCGTACCCAAACCGGGCCCGAGCTATCCCACCTTGCTTACGTCCGCTCTGGCAGCGGACAGCGCCCCGAACATTTTCGGCATGAGCGCCGGAGGTACTTATAACCAAATCGCCCAGGCCGGCCACTTGCATGACCTGACTGGGAAGATCAATCTGGCCGCACTTCTCCCCTCAGCCACGGCTTTCATGTCCGTAGGCAACAAGATCTACGGGCTGCCGCTGCTGGGAGAGTACACGACCGGGATCTACTACTGGAAGCCGGTGTTCGCCAAGTACAAACTGGGCATACCTCAGACTTGGGAACAATTCGCAAAGCTGTGTAAAACGATACAGAGCAAGAACACGGCCTCGGCCCTGGGCATGCCATCCCAGGACGGGATCATCCCGACCTTCTTTTGGACCGGCTTCATGACCAGCGTCCATGGCCCGGCCGGCGTCTCAAACATCGCAGAGGGCAAAGCAAAGCTCACGGACCCGGACTTTGTGGCCGCCACCACTTACCTGCAGAGCCTGGTCCCATACTTCGCACCCGGTTGGGCCTCCACCGCCTACGTCAACGGCAAGGCTGATTTCGCCGAAGGAAAGTCGGTGTTGTTCGAAGGGGGGTCGGCCGATTACACCGGGTTCAAGAACATCAACCCGGCTGTGGACCTCGGGTTCTTTGCCTTCCCCCACCCCGCCGGGGGCGTGAGCACCGTCAACAGCGGCATCGATTTCCTCTACGGGCTGAACTCCAACGTGAAGGACCCCGCCCAGGTGGCGGGTGCGCTGGCGTTTTTCAATTTCTTCCTGACCCCGAAAATTGGGACTCAGGTGGCCGAGACTATCGAGCTGCCGGACACAAAGGGCGCCCACACCAACGTGCCCATCCAGGAAGAGATCATCCAACAGTCCACGAACGATGCCGCCGAATGGTTCCAGTTCCCACAGCTCTCAAACATGTGGAACTACTCCCTGCTCCACATCTCCAACATGCTCCTGGGCAGCATCACGCCGGCGAAGTTCGCCGCTGACTGCCAGGCCCAGATCAAGTGATGCTCGAGGCTCGGGGTCACGCCGGCCCACAGCGCTGGGCCGGGTAACCGGGACGCCCGGACATTGCCACGGTGATAGTCGGTCCCGTCGCTGGGGCGCCCAAGAGAGCCTCACGGGCGTCTTGGCGACGGCCGGCTCCAGACGAGTAAGGCCACCAACATAATGACAGCCACCGCGATGCCTGTCCGCGATGCTCAAGATGGAGCGTCCGGCCTGGCCGATCGACGGCATCGTCGTAGGACGAAGTTACCGGCTGGTCGGTTCCTGTTACCCGCGCTGTTGCTCTACGGTGTCGTGTTCGTCGTCCCTTTCGTCGGCAGCCTCCCGCTCAGTTTCAGCAATTGGAACGGCATAAACCATTTCGCCTTCAACGGGCTTAGCAATTTCAAGCTCGTCGTCACCTCGCCGTCGTTCTTAGCCGCCCTCAAGCACAACGCCATAATGGTCGGCGCGTTCTTTGTGCTCACGAACGTGGTCGGCCTCGGCCTTGCCCTCCTGCTCAACCGGCGCCCGGCTGGTTACCAAGTATACCGTACGCTCATTTTCCTCCCGGCCATTCTGTCTCTTGTCGCCACCGGGTTCATATGGACAGTGATGCTCGACCCCCAGATCGGAGTGGTAAACCCGGCTCTCAAAGCGATCGGCCTGGGGTTTTTCCAGCCACAGTGGCTGGCGTCGCCTCGTCTGGCACTGCTGACTGTGATCATCGTGAGCTGGTGGCAATGGGGCGGCGTCCCGATGGTGATTTACGGCGCGGGTTTGAAGGCGATACCGGACCAGTTGCTCGATGCCGCCGAAGTTGACGGCGCCGTCGGCCTCACGCGGCTCCGCTACGTGGTCCTCCCGCTGCTCCGCCCGGCCATCGTGGTGACAACGATCCTCACGTTCGTCACGTGCTTTCAGAGCTTTGCCGTCACTTATGTCCTCGAGGGGATCGAGGGGGCCCCAGGTGGAGCGACAGACGTGGTGGGGACGCTCATCTATCGAACTGCCTTTGGTACGGGCCTCTTCAGCTCGACAGCCAACCTGGGCTTCTCGGAGGCCAATGCTGTCGGGGTGATGGTGATCCTGGGCATCGGTCTGTTCTTCCTGCAGCTGTATTTCCGACGGCGGATCGTAGAGCTGTGACACCCACTGTCAGCCACCCAGTCCGTGTGCCTTCTCACCGGCACCGGGCCGAGCGGGCCCGGACCACCAAGCGGGTCCTTACCCAGGTGGTCCTGATCGCTTACAGTGCTTTTGCCGTCGGGCCGATCCTCATCACGCTGTTCGCCTCCTTCAAGTCGGAGCCCTCGTTTTTCAGCTCCCCGGCATCGTTCCCGACCCACTTCTATTTCGCCAACTACACCCAGGCATGGGACCAGGGCGACTTATTGCCCGCATTTGTGAACAGCGCCCTGGTCACGGTTAGCTCCGTACTCGTAAGCGGGCTCGTGGGCGCGATGGCTGCGTACGCGGTCGTCCGGCTGGGGTCACGCCGGGTGGGCCTTCTCCAGACCTATTTTTTGTCCGGCCTCGTAGTCCCGGGCGTCGTGATTTTGATCCCCCTGTTTGTGCTCGTCCACGACCTCGGCCTGGTGGGCACGATCGGGTCGATCATCCTGCCCTATTGCGCGCTCACCATCCCGCTCTCGTTCTTGATATTCGTGAACTTCTTCCGGACAGTGCCCTTCGAGATCGCGGAGGCCGCCTACCTGGACGGCTGCTCGCACCTACGTACGTTCTGGAGCATCGAGCTGCCTCTCGTCCGTCCGGCCATCGCCACGGTTGCCATCTTGAACGGGGTCTTCGTCTGGAACGATTTCCTGCTGCCTCTCGTCCTCGAGACCAAAAACAGCCTTTACACTCTCCCGGTAGCCATAATCAGTTTCTTCGGGACCTATTCCACCGCTTACGGGCTGGTGTTCGCGGCCGTGATACTGGCTTCGGCGCCGATGATCCTGCTCTATGTGATGCTGAACCGCCTTTTCGTAGAGGGCATCACGGCCGGGGCCATCAAGTGACCGGAAGGGCGCGGCCCATTGACAACCCACTCGAAACCGCACCCGGCCCGACGTCGCCCTGCTTAACCGCCCTCGCCCGCTTAGGGGCGGCGCAGAACAATACGTTCGCCAAGGGCTTGTACGTGCTCGAAGCGCTCGTCGAGGCAGGCACCCCGCTGTCGCTGTCGGGCCTCGTGGCCCGCACCGGGTTGCCAAAGACTACGGTCCACCGGTTGGTCTCCGTCCTGGTGGAGCGGGGCTGGGCGAAGATGACAGGGCGAGGCTACGGCCTGGGTTTCCTGCCTCTCCGGGCCGCGGCCGCGTTCGAGAGGTCCCTCGATATCCGTTTCGAGGCCGAGCCCTACCTGGTCGAGCTGCGCAACACGTTCGAAGAGACGGTCCATTTGGCCACCCTGGACCAAGAGTTCCGCATCGTGTACCTCGACAAGCTCGTACCGCGCTTCCAGGCCGTCGGTCTCATGCGTTCGCGCGTGGGGGCCACGGCCCCGGCGTACTGCACGGGCGTCGGTAAGGCCATGCTGGCCCGATTGCCCGAGCCGGAGTTGGCCGGTTTCTTCGCCCAGATCGCACTGGTGCGCTACACCCCTAGTACGTTGACGAGCCGGGAGGCGCTCATGGTGGATCTGGAGCTGGTACGTTCCCGGGGCTATGCCCTCTGCGACCAAGAGCACGAACAAGACGTCGCTTGCATCGCTGCCGCCATCCGGGGCCGCCACGATGAGCCGATCGCAGCCATCAGTTTGTCAGGGCCAGCGGCGCGGATGGCACCGCACCTGGACGAGCACAGCTCGACCCCGGCGGCAGTGCGTGAGACGGCGGACGCCATTTCCCTCGTAGTCGGCGGCACAGGGGTGGCGGGCACGGCCGTCGGGGGCACAGCCCACATCAGGTAGCGCTCCTGCCGCCCGCCCCGATAACTTGGCCCGTCGGTACCGATAGGAGGAGCTGTGGCTGAAGACCAACCGAGGGCTTTGGTTGTGAGAGGCGGGTGGGCCGGTCATCAGCCCATCGAGACGACGGACCGCATGGTCCCCCCGCTCGAGGAGGCGGGTTTCACCGTCGAGATCTCGGACTCGCTCAGCATTTACGCGGACACGGCGGTCATGAAGGACATCGACCTCGTCGTGCAATGCTGGACGATGGGCGAGATCACGGCGGAGCAGCTGGACGGGCTCTTGTCGGCGATTTCTTCGGGTACCGGTTTGACCGGTTGGCACGGCGGGCTGTGCGACGCATTTCGGGACGCGACGCAGTACCAGTTCATGACCGGTGGTCAATGGGTCGCCCACCCGGGAGGAAAGATTGACTTTCAGGTCAATTTCCTGAGCGCTGAAGCCGTCGATCCAGTGATTGCGGGCCTAGAAGATTTCCAGCTGCATTCCGAGCAGTATTACATGCACGTGGACCCCTCGAACCTGGTGCTGGCGACAACGACATTTGGAGGCACCGAGGACGCTCCCTGGACAAAGGGGTGCGTGATGCCCGTGGCCTGGAAACGCAGTTACGGAGAAGGAAAAATCTTCTATTGCTCCCTCGGTCACGATGTCACTGATTTTGATATCCCGCAAATACCAAACATCATTGTTCGCGGGAGCCGGTGGGCTTCTCGCCGGGCGCCGGTTCGTTGAGCACCGGTTCGTTGAGCGCCGGCACGTGCCGCGTAATGCAGTGGACCCCGCCTCCACCGAGGAGGATTTCCCGAGGGGCGACGCCAACCACCCGGCGCCCAGGTAGCTCGCGGGCGAGCAATTCGGCGACCGCGTCGTCGTGGCGGGGGTCGAGCTGAGGGCAGACCAGCACTGAATTGCCAAGGTAGAAGTTGACATATGAGGCCGCCAACGGGTCACCACCCAAGCGGGGCTTGGCCGTGAGCGACCGGTCGACGCCGGACGCTTCCTCTGGGCTCATTGGGCGCACGGACGGCGCAGGCACAAGGACGACCTCGAAGGGGCGGCCCCGGGCGTCGACCGAGGACTCGAGGGCGCGGCGGGCCTCGTAAGTCACCTCCCGAAGCGGGTCAGCCGGGTCGTCGGTCCAAGTCAGCATTACCCGTCCGGGGGCCAGAAAACATACCAGGTTGTCGACGTGGCCGCCCGTCTCGTCGAAAGGGATGCCCCAAGGGAGCCAGACCACCCTTTCTACGCCCAGGTAACCACGGAGGTCAGCTTCGATCTCCTGTTTCGACAGGGCCGGGTTGCGGTCGGGGTTGAGCAAGCATTCGGCGGTCGTGAGGCACGTCCCGTCCCCATCGACGTGGACGGCCCCGCCTTCCATGACCAGCGGGGCGCGATAACGCCGGGATCCATCAAGCTCGCAAATCTTGGCTGCCACCAGGTCGTCATTGGCCCAAGGGAAGAACACCCCGCCTTCTAGCCCGCCCCAGGCATTGAACTCCCAGTCCACCCCGCGGCGTTCGTCGCCCGTCGGGTCAACCACGAACGTCGGCCCGGTATCGCGCGCCCACGCGTCGTCCGTCGTCATTTCGACCACGCGGACTTCCGGAGGAAGCACGGAGCGGGCGTGCTCCCACTGGTGTGACGACGCCAGCATGGTCACGGGCTCGCTCGACGAGATGGCCGCAGCGACGGCAGCGAAGGCCTCCTGCCGCGGGCTTCCCGCCGAGCCGCCAGGTGTCCGTACGTTCCGGCCAGATGATGAAACAGTGGTCGTGAGGCTCGAACTCCCCCGGCGTGTGGAACCCATCACCCGCGGGCGTCGAAGTGAGGAGGCTGGCCGGCATACCCGAGAGGGTACGTCAAGCAACGCCCGCCCCCCGCTTCGGGCTGCTGCTTAGGCACTCCTGCCCCCGGCTACGCTCAAGACCGTGGCCTCCAAGCTGGTGCTGGCCGTCATCCAGCGGGCTTTCGGTGAGGACCGGGCGACCAACTGTGAGGGCACGGTCCAACAGGTGTCGGCTGCCGTGCGTAACGGCGCCCACGTAGTGTTGTGCCCGGAACTGTTCGAGGGCCAGTATTTCCCGCAGTACGAGGACCAGCAGTACTTCGCCTGGGCCACCTCTCTAGAGGAAAACCTCGCCGTCGAGGCAGTAAGGAAGGTGACCGCCGGCACTGGTGCCGTGGTGCCGGTGTCGTTTTTCGAGCACGTCCCGCCGGTCTATTTCAACTCGCTGGCTATGGTCCAGGACGGGGAGGTCATCGGTACTTACCGCAAGTCCCATATCCCGGACGGCCCCGGTTACGAAGAAAAGTTCTATTTCAGTCCCGGCGATACGGGCTTTCGGAGCTGGGAAACGCAGCACGGCCGTATCGGCGTCGGGATCTGTTGGGACCAGTGGTTCCCCGAGGCAGCCCGGGCCATGGCGTTACTCGGCGCCGACCTGCTCCTTTACCCGACGGCCATCGGCAATGAGCTCGGCAGCCAGGCCGGCAACGACACTTCGGACATGTGGCGCCGGGCCATGGAGGGCCACGCGGTGTGTAACCATGTGCCCGTCGCCGCCGCCAACAGGGTGGGTACAGAAGATCAGCTCACTTTTTATGGGTCCTCGTTCGTAATAGACCATCACGGCAGGCCTCTCGCCCAGGCCGGCAGGGACACAGAGGAGACAATCTTCGCCGAAGTCGACCTCGCCCAAGCCCGCTCAGACCGGGCCGGCTGGGGCTTGTTCCGGGACAGGCGGCCCGATTTGTATGACGTCTTGACCCGCCGTCACCCTTAACCCATTAGCTGTCGCCGCTCGGCCGCTTCACCCGCGACGGAGAGCGTTGGCCAGGTTATGAGACCCGAGGTATTCAGCGTGTTCGCAACCAAACACGTGCCGGCCAGGCCGGACGTTGTGGCCCCGGATGGCTCGGACGTCCGTGTCCTCCTCGACCTCTCGAGGGGCGGGTTGGCGCACTTTACCCTGGCGGCCGGCCAGACATCCGTCGCCGTCCGGCACCGGACCGTCGAGGAGATCTGGTATGTCGTTTCGGGGCAAGCAGAAATGTGGCGCCGAATTGGGGACTATGAGGACATGGTCGAGCTCGAGCCCGAGGACTGCATAACTATCCCGGTCGGGACCCATTTCCAGTTTCGTTCGGTCGGGCCCCGGTCCTTCGTGGCCGTTGGGGTGACCATGCCGCCGTGGCCGGGTGACGGAGAAGCCCTTGAGTCCAGAGGCCCTTGGGGCCCAACGGTGACCCCAGGACCGGGGCTTTCGCCGGGCCCACTGTGAAATTACTGGTTTATTCGATGTACCCGTGCACGTAAGCCGGTTCCTCCTGAGCTGACTGACGACTAAGACGAAGTCGTAGCACCGACAGCCGTGACGCTTCACGTCGTCTACATTTGCGCCCATGCGCGTAGACGCTGACATGGTTGGATGCGCCATCGCCGGGGCCGTGGCCGCCGCTGCTGCCATTGGGACCTGGCGCCTGCAGCCGCTGCTGGCCATACTGCTCGGGTTAGTCCTCGTCATTGGCGCCGCCGTCGTCTGGCGACGCCACCACAGTTTTCACGAACCGCTGCGAGCGGTCGGACGGCAAGCGGTGATCGAGTTCTTGGTGCTGGCTGTTGTCGCGGTCGGCCTGGACATAGTTCTGGTGGACGCGACGAACCGGCCGCTGCTGTCCGGGCTCCTTAGCGCTGGTGTAGTCGGCGTGCTGTCTGCCCACCGGATCGCCGAACGGTGGTGGCGGGTGCCGATCGCACGAGTTCCGGCCCCCGCCTCGGGGGAGGTCTGGTGGGCGGCGGTCCCTTTCGAAGAGAGACGGGGGAGCAAGGACCGTCCCTGTCTGGTGCTTTCCAAGTCGCGCCGACATGCCGATGTGCTCATGTTCACCAGCCAGGACAAGACCGCCCGGCACGGCTACGTCGCAGTGCCAGCAAGTATGTGGCGCGACGGGCACCACAGTTTCCTGAAGACCGACCGAGTGATATCGGTGCGATGCGAGAAGTTCCGGCGCCGTGAGTCGGCCAGAGCGCCGCAGTCCGTCCTGGAAGTGGCCACAAGAGAAAACCCGCGCGCCGCCCGCTTGTTGGTGTAATAACGAGCCGGGCTCTCGCCCAGTTTGCGTGCCCAGTCGGCGTGCCAGTCACACGGGCGCGGCACACTGGTACCACGATGGACCTTCTAGCCGGCCTGGACGACGAGCAGCGGGCCGCGGCGATGGCGACCCGCGGGCCAGTGTGCATCATCGCCGGGGCTGGTACCGGCAAGACCCGGACCGTTACTCACCGCCTGGCCTACGGGGTGGCCACTGGGGATGTCGACCCGAATACCGCGCTGGCTGTGACTCATTCACGTAAAGCGGCGGCCGAACTGGGCGAGCGCATGCGGGATATGGGCGTGCACGGCGCTGACGCCCGCACCTTCCATTCGGCCGCGCTCTGGGTCGCCAAGGGGCACTGGGCCCTGACCAAGAGACCCGAACCAGCCCCCAACGTGCTCGGTGACCGAGAAGAATGGCGGCTTTGGCGCGACTCCTTCCGGGACGTTAGCGGCTACGAGCCTGACACCGCCGAGGTGCGAGAGGTACTCGACGAAGTCGGGTGGGCCAGAAATCGCCTGGTCCCTGTAGACGACTACGCCGCCGCATCGCTCCTGGCCGGCCGCCACCCCAACATGCTCCCCGACGACATAATGCGGTGCTGGCGACGGTTCACTGACCGTAAAGTGGCAGCGGGCCGGGTCGACTTCTCCGACCTGCTCGAGATCGCCGGCTCCCTGATCGAGCAGTGGCCCGAGGTGGCTCAGCCCGTCCGCCGCCGGTGGTCCCACATCACCGTTGATGAGTACCAGGACACTGACCCGCTCCAGCAACGGTTTCTCGATGCCATCCTGGGCTCCGGACAGGACATCTGCGTCGTCGGGGACCCGCGCCAGGCGATCTACTCGTGGAAAGGGGCCGACCCGACGTTCCTCACCGGGTTCGTACGGCGCTACCCCGGAGCAGCGGTGTTCAAGCTCAGCTACAACTACCGGTCCAGCCCTCAGATCCTGGGCTGGGCCAACCGGCTCGCCCGTGGCCAGGGTACAAAGCCACTGCAAGCAACGAAATCGGGAGGCCCCAAGCCGACTTTCGGGCAGTTCGACGACGAACAAACTGAAGCCGCGTCGGTAGCCACCGCCGCCAAGCGGGCCATATCCGGAGGCACGCCGCCCTCTGAAATAGCGGTGCTGTACCGCTACAACGCCACCCAGGCCCGCTTTGAAGCGGCCTTTGCCCGCGCTGGCGTACCGGCCGTGGTGGCCGAAGACGTCACCTTCTTCGACCGGGAGGAAGTCCGGGGTGTGTTGGTGCCTTTCGGCCGAGCGGCGCGGGCCGAACCACTCCGGCACGGGGTCGGATTGCTCCTCGCCCAGCTGACCAGAGCCGGTTTCAACCCCGACCGGCCGCCGGCCGGATTTGGTGCCGTACGCGCCCGATGGGAGTCACAACAGGCCCTTTTGGAGCTCGTCGAGGCGCTCCCGGGAGCAGACGGGATGAATGCCAAGGCCCTGTTGGCCGAGGTCAATGCGCTCGCGGTGAGCACGCACGGACCGCGCCATCAAGGCGTGACCTTGTCGACACTGCACAAGGCCAAAGGCCTCGAGTGGGACTTCGTGTTCCTGGTGAGTATGAGCGATGGGGCCATGCCGTCGGTCTTCGCCGAAACCGAGGCAGAGCTGGCGGAGGAAGAGAGGCTACTCCACGTGGGCGTTACCAGAGCGCGTCGCCAGGTCCAGTTGAGCTGGGCGTCCGCCAGCGCCAAGGGCCGGTATAACCGGCCGAGCCCGTACCTGGACCTGTTGTCCGAGCCCAAACGGACTGGCGCTCGTTCCGGACGGGGCCAAAACGCAATCCCATGCCCGCCCGTAACCGATGACCTACCGCCGTCAGCTCGGACGTAGAGAAGTGCCCACCTGTAAGGACCGTTCGACCGCCTCGTCGGTCCTGAGCTTTAGGCCGGCTTCCCACGCCCTCGTGAACGACTCAGCGTCGAGCTCCGCTCTCAGCGCGTCGAGGTGGGCCGCGGCCTCGGTGCGTTCCGGACAGAGGCGCCACGCCGAACGTGCCCCGGATGGCGTGGGCGGCGCCAAACAGGGTGACCGCTTCTTCCGGCCGCCCCGAGGCGCTGCAGGTGCTGGCCAGGCCTTCCAGGCACTCGGCCAGACCGCCTTCGTCGCCGAGGTCGCGCCGCATGGCAATGCTCTCGGTGTACAACTGCGCAGCCCGCTCCAATTGGCCCTCACGACCTGCGATCGACACGATGTTCTAAGGGTCGACGCCGTGCACCGGCGGTCCCCGATCCGCTGCAGTTCGGGCAGGGCCTGGTCGTACAGGTCGGCGGCCCGCTCGCTATCGCCGCCGAGACGGGCCACGTCAGCCATTGTGAGGCGGACGTGCACGACCGACAACGCGTCAGAAATATCCGCAAAACTCCGCAGGCTTTCCTCACTGAGAGCCGTGGCGACTGAAAGTTCACCCCGGTAGCGGGCCGTGCTAGCCAGGAGCCAGAGCGCTTTGGCGCGACCACATGGGCTCCCGACCGTCTCCCACCCTGACAGGGCCCGGCGAGCGGCCCGTTCGGCGCCGTCGTAGTCCCCGCACTGGGTGGCGACGAACGCCAGCGCGTAGGCCGCCCGGGCGACGTCGGCGTTACGACCTTCGGCCCGGAACCTGGCGCTGCACGTCTCCAGCAACCGCGCCGCCCGCTCGAGATGGCCTCGGCTCTGCAGGGCCGATGCCAGAGCGCACTGAGCCAGCGCTTGGCCGTAGGCGTTACCCAGAGCGCCGAAAAGGTCGAGAGCTTCCTCGGCCCATTCCGAGCTTCTGGCGGGCCTCACCATGGTCGGCGCCCAGCTCGGCCCCGGCGACCAGTGCCTGGGCCCGCAGGTTAGTGGGCTGGTCCGCCGTGGCCGCCAAAAGACGGGGCAAGAACTGGAGACCTTCAACGGAATCATCAGAGGTCGGGCCATGCCGGCTGAACCGGCCGAGCGTGCCGCCCGCCGGGCCATTCGCGGCGGGCTGCGCCTAACCTTCATCGCCGCCTTGGCCGCGGGGGCGGCGGTGGCCGGGCTGATGGCTCTCGGCTCACCCCACCCAGCCGTCCCCCGGCCGGCGGCCCTGCCCGGGGCGGCCGCCAGGAGGCCGAACAACTCCGCCCGGGCCACAGCGGAGGCCCCTCGACTGACGGGGCGACCGGGCCCTCTGAAGAGCCCTCGCCCCGCCGGTAGCCGGCCAAGCACGCCACACGTTTCCGAAATCGACAGGTCGGGATCCTTTTTGATCATCCCCGCTCTCGATGTCCGGGCCCCGCTCGTCCCGACGGGCGCTCTGGGCGCCCCCGGGGCGGCGTCGCTGAGCATTCCAGCCGACACCCACAAAGTCGGCTGGTGGGACGGGATGGCGACGGATGGGGGCCGCACAGCCGGCGAGGACGCCCCCGCACCGGGCCAACCCGGGGTGGCCCTTATCGCCGGCCACGTTGACTCGGCGGCCGCCGGCCCCGGCGCGCTCTACTACCTGGCGACTATGAAGGTGGGCCAGCTGGTCAAGATTTCTGACTCGGCCGGTCGCGTGTCGACCTGGGTGGTTGACGCCAAGCCTCAGACGACGCTGAAAACACAACTCCCCAGTGCGCTCTGGGTGACGACGGGAGCTCCAAAGCTGGCGTTGGTCACGTGCGGAGGTCCGTTCGACTATTCAACGGGGCACTACCTCGACAACGTCATCGTCTGGGCCCGCCAACTCGGCTCACGGTAAACGGGTGCGCAATTTATGGCGCCCAGGGCTGAGAACCGTGAGTACTACAAAATCCCGGTCAGACGGCGCTGTCTGACCGGGATTTAGGCATGGGCACGCGGTGGCGCACTCAACCGATACACGACGGGGACAGGGATTGGTTGCGCGTCCCGGTGTTGGCTGGCCATGAATTCGTGCCCGTCGGGCCCGTGCAGTGGAAGTTCTCGTCTTGAAGATCGTTTGCGATGTCGCCGCTCACATGGTTCATGCTCACGACGTTGCCGAGGCTCTGGAGCGCAATGGCAATGCCGTAGTCGCCGTTACTGACCATCGTGTTCTCGCTTATCACCGATTTGTCGCTCGGCCGGCCGCAACTAGCGTCTTGCAGATTGCCGGTCCCACTACAGCCGAGGTAAATCCCAGCACCGTGGTTACCAGCTACATCGTTGTTCAGGATCCGGGTGCCTTCACTCGTCTGGGCCCAGACGCCGTACGTGCCGTTGCCGTCGACGATGTCACCGCTGACGCTGACCCCTGCGCTCAACTGAAGGTGCACACCGTAGTGGTGGTCCCCGTTCACGATTACTTGGTCCACCGAAGTCCCGATGGCGTTGACTACCCATACCCCGTTGGCCAGATTGCCAACAATACGTAGACCGGGCCCAGATATGACCGCATCGTTGGCGTTGTCACGAATGCCGGTACTAAACCCGCCGATGGCCGCCCCCGGGAGCGTACTTTCAATGCTGGCGTCGATGGCGGCCGGAGTGATCGCGATGCCGGCCCCCAGGCCCAAACCGGCCACCGTATGGCCAGCCAAGTCGAGCGTCACGTGAGGTGCGGATATGACGAAGCAAGTTCCCGCCAGGGGCGGGGGATCGGCGGTTAGTTGGTAGCTGCCCGGGGAGTTGATCGGGCCGCAGGCGCTGAGGGGCGTCGGTGTGATGGCGGGTCTCAGGACCGGGGCCGCCACAGCTGTACCGGCTCCTATGCCAGCTAATACAGCGAGAGCCGAGGCGAAAGACACCACCGCTGTGGCGTGATGCCGGGTGTTCATTTTTAATCCTCCTGGGTTCGACGGTCTTGCTTTGCGTTAGAAGACGGTGAAGCTTCCCGTCGATTACAAGAGGGGATGAGAACAGCTGGCGCGAAATACGGCTCCGCGCATTTCGAACGTTCACGCCCGGGAACCTGTACAGCGAGTGGCACCATTCAGCCGGGGAAGTAAGGAGCCAGGCCGCCCGCACTCGGCCACGGACGAGGGTGATATCAGCCGGCAGCGTCTAAAAGTGCGCGGTTGCTCGTCGCGAACGGCGCTGCTACACACATGTTTTAACCGGGCGCCCGTCGTCTGGTGGACTTTTGTCTTTTTTTCGAGCAAAAGTGCTATTGGTGCAGGGCAGAGACGTGGGGCACCATGACCCGATCGTCGGTCCCTCGGGAATGCTGAGGACTGCCGGAGCGTCAAATCACCAGTTGGTCGTGCTTGCTAACGGCGAGATCCGCGTCCCTGAAAGCACCGGTCTGGTTGCACATGGCCACCGGGATCCCGACCAGCAAATCAAGATTGTCATGCCGGCCAATAGGAACTGGGTCCTGGTCGAGGTGGAGGTAGACGGAGAAGAACCCGTGCCCTCGAGCATCGCTTCAAAAATGCCCAAATGACGGCCTAGGAAAGACCCCCGGGGGAGCCGGGCGCAGCAGTCGGAAGGACCCTCGTTTAGGTGCCCACATAGGCCGCTAGGTGCTCGCCGGTAATGGTCGAGCGGCCGGCGACGAGGTCCGCAGGCGTGCCCCCGAAGACCACCCGGCCGCCGTCGTGACCCGCGCCCGGGCCGAGGTCGATGACCCAGTCGGCATGCGCCACCACCGCTTGGTGGTGCTCGATGACCACTACGGACTTGCCTGAGTCGACGAGCCGGTCGAGCAGGCCGAGAAGCTGCTCGATGTCGGCCAGGTGGAGGCCGGTGGTCGGCTCGTCGAGCACATAGACGCGGCCCTTCTCGGCCATCTGGGTGGCCAGTTTGAGCCGTTGCCGCTCGCCGCCGGACAGCGTCGTGAGCGGTTGGCCGAGGCTGAGGTAGCCGAGGCCGACGTCGGCCAGCCGGCCGAGGACCATCTCCACGGCCGGGGTGCGCGCCTCGCCGGCGCCAAAGAACTCCTGCGCTTCGCTCACCGACATTGCCAGCACCTCGCTGATGTCGCGGCCGACAAGGTGGTACTCCAGTACCGACGTTTCGAACCGCTTCCCGCCGCAGTCCTCGCAGGTGGTGGCGACGCTGGCCATCATGGCCAGGTCCGTGTACGTGACGCCGGCGCCGTTGCAGGTCGGGCAGGCACCCTCGGAGTTAGCGCTGAACAGCGCCGGCTTTACGCCATTGGCCTTCGCGAACGCCGTGCGGATCGGGTCGAGGAGCCCGCTGTACGTCGCCGGGTTGCTCCGTCTCGAGCCGCGGATCGGGGTCTGGTCGACCGACACGACCCCGTCCCGTCCTGACACCGAGCCGCTGATCAGTGAACTTTTACCCGAACCAGCGACCCCGGTCACCACTACCAGCACGCCCAGGGGGACGTCGACGTCGACGTTTTGGAGGTTGTGCATGGAGGCCCCGCGCACCTCCAGTACACCCGACGGCGCCCGCACTGACGCCTTTAGTGAAGCGCGGTCGTCGAAGTGCCGCCCGGTTAGCGTACCGCTGGCCCGCAGCCCCTCGACGGTGCCCTCGAAGCAGACCGCCCCACCGGCCGTGCCGGCGCCGGGGCCGAGGTCAACGACGTGGTCGGCAATGGCGATCGTCTCGGGCTTGTGCTCCACCACGAGCACCGTGTTGCCTTTGTCCCGCAGCTGCAGCAGCAAGTCGTTCATCCGCTGGATGTCGTGCGGGTGCAGCCCGACCGTCGGCTCGTCGAACACGTAGGTCACGTCGGTCAGCGAAGAACCGAGCTGCCGGATCATCTTCACGCGCTGGGCCTCGCCCCCCGACAGGGTGCTCGACGGCCGGTCGAGCGAGAGGTAGCCCAGCCCAACCTCGACGAACGAGCCGAGCGTCAGCCGCAGCGCCGCCAGGAGCGGGGCGACCGACGGTTCGTCCAGACCTTGCACCCACGCCGCGAGGTCGCGGATCTCCAGCGCGCAGGCGGCGGCGATGTTGACCCCGTTGATCTTCGACGATCGAGCCGGCTCGCTGAGCCGGGTGCCTCCGCACTCGGGACAGCCGGTAAAGGTGACCGCCCGCTCCACGAACGCCCGGATGTGCGGCTGCATCGCCTCCTTGTCTTTGGAAAGCATCGACTTCTGGAGGCGAGGGACCAGCCCCTCGTAGGTCATGTTGATCCCCGAGATTTTCATCCGGGTCGGCTCGCGGTACAGGAAGTCGTGCTGCTCGGTCTTGGTGTACTTGCGGATCGGCTTGTCAGGGTCGACGAAGCCCGACGCGCTGTAAAGCCGGTAGTTCCAGCCGCCCGGCTTGTAGCCCGGGATGGTAAGCGCACCCGCGTTCAGTGACTTGCTGTCGTCGTAAAGCTCCGACAAGTCGATGTCGGTGACGAATCCCATGCCTTCGCACCGTGGGCACATGCCGCCGGCACGGGTGAAGGTCTTCCGCACCGTCTTGCTGTTACCGCGATCGACCGTGATCGCACCGCCCGCCCGCACCGAGGGGACGTTGAAAGAGAACGCACTAGGCGGGCCGATGTACGGCTGACCGAGCCGGCTGAAGACGATCCGCAACATCGCGTTGGCGTCGGTGGCCGTGCCGACCGTGGAGCGGATATCGGTACCCAGCCGCTCCTGGTCGACGATGATGGCGGTCGTCAGCCCTTCGAGTATGTCGACCTCGGGCCGGGCCAGCGTCGGCATGAAACCCTGCACGAAGGCGCTGTAAGTCTCATTGACCAGGCGCTGGGACTCGGCGGCGATCGTGTCGAACACCAGCGAGCTCTTGCCCGAGCCGGACACGCCAGTGAACACCGTCAGCCGGCGCTTCGGGATCTCGATGTTGACGTCCTTGAGATTATTCTCGCGGGCGCCATAGACCCGGATCAGGTCGTGGCTGTCGGCCACCGCCAGCGTAACCGTCCTTTTGCCCATTGGTTAATGCCTCTCCATAGGTCAGAGGAAGCCGCCGTCGTGGCATCCGGCGGCGGTCGCTTCACTTACGTGTCCTGTACCAGCCCGAGGACGTTGCCATCGAGATCGGTAAAGGTGGCCACCAGTCGACCGCCCCCTACATCGCGCGCTGGATCCTTCACCGTGGCACCGGCGGCCGTCACCTCGGCCAGCTTCGCTTCGATGTCCGGCACTTGCCAGTACGCGACCGGCGAGGTCATGGCCTGCGGGCCGCCGCCCGGTACGAGCCCGATGTGCTGGCCAGCGACATCGTAGCCCACGTAGTAGGGCGCATCGGCTTGCGGCGCGATGCCAAGCAGGGCGGTGTACACCGCTTTGGCCTTCCCCAGGTCGGACACTGGGTGCAGCACGATCTTGATCCCCTCGGTGGAAGAGGTGCTCATGTTCACTCCTAGAGTTGTGGGTCACATCGGCCCGGTGTGTCTCGTCAGGAGTATGACGACAGCGAACCAGAGGATGTGACCGTGAACGACCGTGAACTGCTCGCCCAGCGCTTCGAGACCCACCGCGATCGTCTCCGGGCGGTCGCGTTCCGGATGCTGGGGTCGAGCCATGAGGCCGATGACGCCGTTCAAGAGGCGTGGCTGCGGCTCAGCCGGACCGACGCCGAAGCCGTTGACAACTTAGGCGGCTGGCTAACGACCGTCGTGGCCCGGGTCTGCTTGGACATGCTCCGCGCCCGCGCCCCGACACTGGAGGTTTCTTCTGACGCCACACCTAACCCGGTGGCCGTGACCTCCCCCGAGGACGAGGCTTTGCTGGCCGACTCGATTGGGGTAGCGCTCCTGGTGGTACTGGACACGCTGGCGCCGGCGGAACGGCTTGCCTTCGTGCTGCACGACATGTTCGCAGTCCCGTTCGAGGAGATTGCCCCGATCGTCGGGCGAACGCCCGTCGCCGCTCGGCAACTGGCCAGCCGCGCCCGGCGGCGGGTGCAGTCGGACCCGGCCTTCCCCAACGCCCCCGCCGCCGCCCAACGTGAGGTAGTAGCTGCGTTCCTGGCCGCTTCGCGCGACGGCGACTTCGCCGGATTGCTGCGCCTACTCGACCCCGGCGTAGTCCTCCGTGCCGACGCCGTGACCGTCGACGCGGCCAAGAAGAGAGCGAGCGCCGGGGCGCCGGCACTGAGCGAGGAGGTCCGCGGCCCCGACGCCGTCGCCCGGGTCTTCTCAGGCCGGGCCAAAATCGCCAGGCTCACTCTGGTCGACGGTCTGGCCGGAGCCGTGGTGTCGGTCGGCCGCCGGCCCTTGGCGGTATTCGGTTTCACTGTTCGGGGCGGCCGGGTGGTCGCCATCGAGTTGCTCGCCGACCCCGAGACCCTGGACGTCCTCGAACTGGAGCCGGTACGGGACTGAACCTCAGGGCCTACGCGCGCGGTGGCAAGAGGTTCGCTGACCTGGTCCGCCCGCCCGCACGACGAGAAAGTGCCCAGGACGTCTGGCGACATCGGACAGAGTGGCCCGACGAGGAACGTAGGGCCGCCTCACGCTGAACGCAACTGCGGTCGGAGGGCGGCGCCGACTTGGTCGGCGATCGCCACCGCTACCACTCGGCGGTGGAGCGAGACCGGGTAGCCCGGGGTCGGCCTGAGCACGAACCGGCCCAGGACCTGGCCCCGAGCCTGGACGAGCAGGTCGACCGCGGGACTGGGCAGGCCCATGTTGTGGGCGCCCCACACCATCCCCACGTGGATAACGTTCCCGTCGTGGTCGAGGCGCGCCGACTCGACGTTCAGACAACCGCGGTTCATAACGACAATCACGGAGGTTCAGCAAGTCGATCAGCTCGCCCCGCGCCCGCTCGACCACTTTGTTGGCCGGTGCCCCTGAAGCCACCAGCTCAGACAGGCCGTAAATGAGCGCGATATAGTCCGATTCTTCTGCCGCCGCCTCATAGTGGTGCCGGTTCCGCGCCGCGAGCTCGGTCACGATAACCCCGACAACGAACAGGCTCACCGCCGTTTCGATGTCGGGGCGGTGCGAAATGGCGAGCCTCCCATAGGGGCGGGTTAGGAACAGGTCGAACCACAAGGTGGCAGAGACCGTGGCCACCAGCCCGGTAAAGCGGTTGCCGGTGACGGCGACGGCCACGATCACGGCGACGAGGACGAGAGCGGAGGCCGTGTTAGCAAAACTGGACCGGAAAGGGACCAAGATGGCGGCCATCCCGAGCGGTAGGACAAGTGCCGCAGCGAGGGCGACGACATCTCGGTGACGCCGGAAGCGGTTCATAGCAACCTCGTTTCGGTCAATTGCCGGTTGGCGGCCATCGGCCCCCGGACCAGTCCCTCCCAACGGCATCTTCTCAGTATTTGTGCTCGCCGGGCCCTCTTAGCCGGAACTCGCCTCGATGCGGACCGCCCGTTCTGGGGCCCGCAATCCGAGGCTAGCCCCGCCAGCAGAAATGACGGAGTACGCCGTAGCGTGCTGAGTGGTGGCTCCCGACCGGACCGACGAGCAAGACAGTACGGGAGCGGATGGGCGCAGGGCACATTTGGCCGAGCCACAGCCACCTGAGAGCGCCGGGCGCACCCCGTGGTCACCACGCGATACCCCATTGCGCCGGTTCTTGAACACCGAAGCGGGTGGTGGCGTCTTCCTGCTCGGGGCCGCCCTGGCCGCGTTGGTGTGGGCGAACATCGACTTATCTTCTTACGCGCACGTCTGGGGGACTGTGCTTTCGCTTCGGCTCGGGCATTTCGTGCTGTCCATGGACCTGCGGTCCTGGGTCAACAGCGGCCTGATGAGCTTCTTTTTCCTCCTCGTCGGCCTGGAGGCGCGGCGGGAGATCGACATCGGCGAGTTCCGGGAACGCACGCGGCGGTGCTCCCCGTGCTGGCGGGCGTCGGGGGGATGTGCGCCGCCATCGGGTTGTACTTGGCTATCAACGCCGGGAGACCGTCGGCATACGGCTGGGGGCTGGCGATGTCGACCGATACGGCATTCGCGCTTGGTTTGCTTGCCCTTCTTGGCCACCGCGTCCCGCAACGGTTGCGGGCCTTTGTCCTCACCGTGACCGTCGTGGACGACATAGTCGGCGTCGTCGTGATCGCCACGGCGTATACCAAGAGCGTGCACGTCGTCCCGCTCCTGGTTGGTGTCGGGTTGTTCGGGGTCGTGCTGGTGGCGGTGAGGCTGCGCGTCCGCTATGGGTTGGTGTACTTCGTTTTGGGCGTCGCGGCCTGGATAGCCATGTCAAAGTCCGGGGTTGACCCCATTGTGGTCGGGCTCGGTGCCGGCCTGGTGGCCTACGCCGCCCCGGTGGCCCGCCCCGACCTCGAGCGCGCCTCGAGCTTGTTCATCGAGTTCCGCGAACAACCGACACCAGAGCTGGCCCGCTCGGCGCGCGCCGGCCTGCGATCAGCACTATCCCCCAACGTCAGGTTGGAACAGCTGTACCTCCCGTGGACCAGTTACTTGATCGTGCCGCTCTTCGGCCTAGCCAACGCCGGTATCCCGGTAGACGCCGAGCTCCTTTCCCGCGCCTTCACCTCACCGGTAACCCTGGGCATTTTCGTTGGCTACGCCGTCGGCAAGCCTTTTGGGGTCACGTTCATCTCCGCCCTCGTACCCAAATTGACGCGGGGGCGGCTCCGCCCGCCGGTGGGCTGGGCGTCTGTCCTGTGTGGGGGGACGTTGGCCGGGATCGGGTTCACCGTCCCGTTGTTGATCGCTGCGCTTGCCTTCAGGGGGCCCAGCTCGAAGAGGCCAAGATCGGCGTGCTCACGGCCGCCCTTTGGTCCGCACTGGCGACCTGGTTGGTCGTCTTCGTCACTGGCCGGTTCCCGAAACCTTTACGAACACGGGCACTTCTCGGTAGGTCGGAGGTTATCGTCGACCTCGCCGAACCCGTCGACCTTGGACGTGACCACGTCCGGGGGCCGGCGGGCGCACCAGTAACGCTCGTAGAGTATGGCGACTTCGAGTGCCCGTACTGCGGCCAAGCTGAACCGGTCGTCCGTGAGCTCCTGGCCGGCTTCGGGGACCTCCGCTACGTGTGGCGGCACTTGCCTCTCAGCGATGTGCACCCCCGGGCCCAGCTGGCCGCCGAGGCGTCCGAGGCAGCCGCGGCACAAGGAGCCTTTTGGCCAATGCACGACCTCCTGCTCGGCCATCAGGCCAAGCTCGCGCCGGAGGACCTCGTCCGCTACGCGGGTCAGCTCGGCCTCGACGTCGAACGGTTCACACGGGAGCTGCGGGCTCACACCTGGAGCGACCGGGTTGCGGCTGACGTTGAGAGTGCTGACCTCAGTGGGGTAGCAGGCACACCGAGCTTTTTCGTCGACGGCCAGCGGCAAACGGGCGCCTATGACATCGACACCTTGAGCCGTGCGGTCCGGACCGCACGGGCGCGGGCCGCCATTCGTCCGCCCCAGCGGCGCCGGCCCGGCAACTCCTCGGCGATGACTGACGACTAAACGAACATTGACAAAGTGCCCGCTTCACCGGTCGGCCGCGGTCAAGGGCTCACGTCCTCGGTTTCTTCCTCAGACAAGGCGAGTAAGCGTCGGAAGCGGGCGCGAATGTCCTCCAGGTCGTTTGCCTCGCTCACTGATTCCTCGGCCGCCTGGAGCACCATGTCCGCTTGGCGCAGCAAGATACGGCGCTGTGCCGCGGAGGTGGTCTGTTCCGTGACGACCGCTAAGGCGTGGAGCAGCCGGATGATCACGGCGGGCATCCCTCGCGCCGCCTGGCGGACCTTGTCGAAGGCGCGATTGACCATCTTTGCGTACGACGGGTCGGACTCGATGAGCCGTACCCGGCCGAAGCCATCTCGGTAGACGGCTTCCACGAGCGTCCGGCCAGACAGCCTGCTGAGCCCTGCAGAAAGCCAATCGATGCACGTAAGTGCGGTGAACGTATCGTTTACCGCTGGCGACAGGGCCCTGATAGCGATCTCCACGAGCTGATCGATGGCGAAGACGGGATCCTGCATGAGCGTCCGGTGGGCCCGGTCACGTGTGCCTTCGCCAAGGCTAACCTGACCTGTTCGGCGGCGCCGCGGGGCCATACGGTCGCCAGGGGCCCTCCGGCCACGACGAAGTGCCCCGGCCGGTGGTCGAGCCGGATGACAGCGTCCGTCCGTGACGCGATGGCAACGAGGTCGGCGTAGCCGACGAACTGCAAGTAGCCGCTCGAGTCGGCCGTGACCGTCCCGCCCCGTTCGTCCAGCAGCCTAAGCAGCTCGGGCACCGACTTCTCCTTGCCCGTCAGCATCGGAAATTCCTCATCGGGTTCCCGGGCCGGGAACTCGGCGTCAATGGCCCGCATCAGGTCTCGGGCGATGCCGGCGATGACCTCGGGCAACTGGATCGACTTGGCGATGTGATGGATGAAATAGATGAGGACGGCGAGGTCGACGAGCAGCAGGGCTTCGGCGACGGTGATCGACAGGTGGGGTACGAAGTCGGGCTGGTGCGGGATGCTGGTGATCGAGACCAGGGCCAGTACCGAGTAAACGAAGGTGGCGACGAAGGTGGCCAGCGTCACCTGGTTGCCGACGTCCCGGACGAAGTTGCGCATCATGCGGGGACCGAACTGCTGTGATGCCAGGGTGAGGGCGAGGATGGTGATGGAGAACACGACGCCGACCACGGTGATCACCGCTGCCGCGATGGCTATGAGCACCTGGCGGGCGGCGTCCGCGCTCCCGGACTCGATCCAGAAGGGCAGATGGAGGTGGTGGTGGTACGCCGCCCAATCGATCTCGAAGGTCACCAGGAAGAGGAGACCGGCGACGACCACCAGGACGGTCGGCATGACCCAGAAGGTCGTCTTGAGGGCCTCCAACCGCCAGCTGGGGAGTTTCCTATGGTCGTTCTGCCCTCTGGCTCTCGCCCCTGCCTCGCTGAAGCGTTGGCCGTCCGTCACGACGACGTCCGGACGGGGACGAGCCTCACCAGGCAACCAAGGTGTCACGCCGGACGTCGTTCCCGCCCCCGGGCCCAGCCTCTAACCGGTAACAGAGCGCCGAGGTCGTGAAGTTGGTCATAGTTGCGGTTCCTCGATCGCCGACCAGGCTTCCCGGCACACCTGACCTAAGAGACTAGCCGCCTGAGGACTGAGCCCACTCGTTTGAACCGTGCGGGGCGGTGTGCTTGCGGCCGCAGCGGGGACGGACGGTCTCGACCCCATTGTTGGGGGAGCTTCTCGACACGCCAGCGTCAGTGAATGGTCGCTCCGGCCCCTAAACGCGATCTCAAAATCTGGCGTCTGGTCGGTAATAATTCCTGAACGCTCAGCTGCCGGCCGCCCGGGCCGTGTTTAACCAGAGAGCGCTCTGTAACTCTTGGAGCACACCCTTGACTCGGTGCCTCAATCCCGCCCAAAGTCCGGGCTCGCCGCATCGGTCATAGACCCGACCATCTTGCGCCGTGCCATTGGTGAAGCGTGCGTGAAGCTCGACCCGCGGCACACGGTCGGCAACCGGTCATGTCGTCGTCGAGGCGCGATAGTTGCCCCCCGCCATATCGCGGCGGGCGCTATCGAAGTTTGGCCAATGCCTCGTTCAGCTGAAGTACGACGATGTAGCTGCTCCCGAGAAAGCCAAGCTGCTCGCCATGAGTTTCCCGGGCTATAAGTTTCCGGAGCACGGCGGGGCCAATTCCGGTTGCTCTGGACACCATGGGGATCTGGACGATGGCGTCCTGGGGCGCGATGTCCGGGTCATACCCACTTCCCGACGTCGTCACCAGGTCCGGTGTCGGGTTGACACCGAGCCTGTGCCAATATTGCACGAGTTCTCTGGTGTTATCGAGCAGGACGCTCGAGCGCGGCCCGAGGTTGCTAGCCCCCGACTCCCCGGGGACACCATTAGCCATAAGGGGGTTATCCCCTCCAGCGATGTCCTTCTTGGGGTCGGCCGCATAGGCCCGGCATCGTCGGGGCGGCCGTGGAACCATCTCGGGCTCGTCCAGTTTTGCCCTATGAGCGTCGAGCCGCTCGGGGTGATCGAACCGTTGGCCTGGCTCTTGAAGGCGACGTGTGCCAGCCCAGTACCGAGGTAGGCGTAGGCGAAGGTGAGCGCGATGGCAACGATCACAAAGGCGAAGGAACGACGAAGGTTGAGGATCATTGAACTCGCCTCTCTAGTACCAGTGGACCGCGACCAGGAACAGGTCGATGAGCTTTATGAAGATGAAGGGGGCGATGATCCCGCCCACGCCGTAAATCCATACGTTCCGGCGCAGGATGGCTGCCGACGACGCGGGGCGGAACTTTACCCCCCGCAGCGCCAACGGGATGAGAGCCACGATAACGAGGGCGTTGAAAATCACGGCCGAGAGGACCGCTGACTGGGGGCTGTGGAGGCGCAAAATGTTGAGCGACTTGAGCTGTGGGTACGTGACGATGAAGAGCGCAGGGATGATGGCGAAGTATTTGGCGACGTCGTTGGCGATCGAGAAGGTAGTGAGCGAGCCTCTGGTGATGAGCAATTGCTTGCCGATCTCGACCACGTCGATGAGCTTGGTCGGGTTGGAGTCGAGGTCGACCATGTTGCCGGCCTCCTTGGCGGCCGTCGTACCAGTGTTCATGGCTACCCCGACGTCGGCCTGAGCCAGGGCCGGCGCGTCGTTGGTCCCATCGCCGGTCATCGCCACCAGCTTCGCGCCCTCCTGCTCGCTCTTGATCAGGTCCATCTTCGCTTCGGGAGTGGCCTCAGCCAGGAAGTCGTCCACGCCCGCTTCCTGGGCGATGGCCGCCGCGGTAAGAGGGTTGTCGCCGGTGATCATGACGGTGCGGATGCCCATTTGGCGCATCTGGTCGAATTTCTCGCGGATACCCTGCTTTACGACGTCTTTCAGTTCGATGACGCCCAGGACGTCTTGTCCGTCGGCGACCACTAGGGGTGTCCCGCCCGAGCGGGAAACGGTTTCGACGATCGGGTCGAGGTCGCTCGGGACAGTACCCCCCTTTTCAGTTACCCAGCGTTTTATGGACTCGCCGGCACCTTTGCGGATCTGCTGACCGTCGAGGTCGAGACCGGACATGCGGGTGGTGGCCGAGAACGGGACGAAAGTCGGGCTGGGCCCAAGGTCGCGCTCCCGGATGCCGAAGCGGTCTTTGGCGAGCACCACGATTGAACGCCCTTCGGGCGTCTCGTCGGCCAACGACGCCAATTGGGCCGCTGCGGCCAGCTCCTGCTCGGTGTGGCCCTTGACGGGGATGAAAGCGGAGGCCTGACGGTTGCCCAACGTGATCGTGCCGGTCTTGTCGAGCAGCAGGGTCTGGACGTCGCCGGCGGCTTCGACGGCGCGCCCGCTCATGGCCAGCACGTTGCGTTGCACCAACCGGTCCATCCCGGCGATGCCAATGGCCGACAGTAGTGCGCCGATCGTAGTGGGGATCAAGCACACCAGCAGCGAGACCAGGATTACGACGGACACCGACCCGCCGGCATAGATCCCGAACGGTTCCAAGACGACGACTACGGGCAGGAACACGATGGTGAGGACGGCGAGCAAGATCGTGAGCGCAATTTCGTTGGGCGTCTTTTGCCGGTTGGCCCCCTCGACCAAGCCGATCATCCGGTCTAGGAACGTCTGGCCGCGCTCTGCCGTGATCCGGACCACGATGCGGTCCGACAGGACCTTCGTGCCGCCCGTAACAGCGGAACGGTCACCGCCCGATTCACGGATGACCGGCGCCGATTCGCCGGTGATGGCCGACTCGTCCACCGACGCGATACCGTCCACGATCTCGCCGTCCGACGGGATGACGTCGCCGGCCTCGGCCACCACCATGTCTCCCTTGCCGAGGGCCGAGGCGGGGACACGTTCCTCCGCCCCGTCAGGGCGCAGACGACGGGCCTCGGTCTCCGAGCGCATCCGCCGGAGCGTGTCGGCTTGGGCCTTGCCCCGGCCTTCGGCCATCCCCTCGGCGAAGTTGGCAAAGATCACAGTGAGGAAGAGCCAGACCGTGATGCTCCAGTCAAAGAGACTGGGATGGGAGATGGACTCGATGAACGTCACTACCGTGCCCACGAGCACGACGAACATAACCGGGTTCCTGACCTGCACCCGCGGGTCGAGCTTCTTGAACGAGTCGATGAGCGCCTGACGCAGGATCTGACGGTCGAACAGGCTCCTGGCCTGGGCCACGCCGTGGGGGGTAACGGGCACCCCGGCGGAAGGCTCTTTCAATTGAACACTTTTTTGGGCTGCCGTGGCGTCCCCATCCTTGGGTTCGGGCTCGGCCATCAGAAGAACCTCCCGAGGCTCACCAGGTGTTGGAAAACGGGCCCGATCAAGCCCATGGGCCAGAACTTCCCGTAGCTCAGCTCCTCGACGATCGGCCCGAGGGCGAGGGCAGGGAAGAACGTAAGGCCACCGATGATGATGATGACACCGATGGTGAGGCCGATGAAGAGCGGGTTATCGGTGCGGAAGGTGCCCAACGACACGGGCACCACGTTTTTGGCCGCCAGCGCGCCGCCTAGGGCCAGAGCAGGGATCATGATCCCGAACCGGCCGATCAACATATCGATAGCCCCCACGATGTTATAAAACGCAGTATCGCCCGTGAGGCCGCCGAAGGCGGAGCCGTTGTTGTTCCCCTGCGAGGTGAGGGCGTAAAGGATCTCGCTGAAGCCGTGCGGCCCGGCGTTTAGCGGGCCGGCCCTCCCGGCGTGGACGGACACCGCGATACCCGTGAAGACGAGCACGATAATCGGCATCACCAGCGCGCCGAACCCGGCCAGCTTCACCTCCCTCGACTGGATCTTCTTGCCCAGGTACTCTGGCGTCCGGCCGATCATGAGCCCGCCGATGAAGACGGCGATGACGGCATAGATCAGGATCGTGTACAGCCCGCTCCCCGTGCCGCCTGGGGTCACCTCCCCCAGCATCATCCCGCTCATCAGCCCGAGGCCGCCGATGGGGGTAAAGGAGTCGTAGGAGGCGTCGGCAGAGCCAGTCGACGTGTTGGTGGAGGCGACTCCAAAAATGGCAGTGCTCGTGTCGCCGAAGCGCACCTCCTTGCCCTCGGTGTTGCCCGTCGTTTGCACTACGCCTGCCGCAGCCACGGCCGGGTTGGGCTGGTGCTCGGCATAACTCGTGTACCCGACCCAGGTGCCGAAGATGAGCACCATCGCCCCCAACAGCGCCGCCCCATGGCGGACGCTGCCCACCATCTTGCCGAAGGTATAGGTGAGCGCAAAGGGGATCGACAAGAGAAGAAAAATAGAAAGCCAGTTGGTGATGCCGGTCGGGTTCTCGAAGGTCGTGGCCGAGTTGGCATTCAAAAAGCCACCGCCGTTGGTGCCCAGTTGCTTGATTGCCTCCATGAAGGCGATGGGGCCTCGGGCAATGGTCTGCACCACCCCGTTCAGCCCATTGTGGATGCTGACCGGGCCGGCCAGGGTCTGGACCCCGCCCTCAGCGACGAAAATGATCCCGGCCACGAAAGCTATCGGTACCAGGATGTAGAAGATGCACCGGGTCATGTCGACCCAGAAGTTCCCGATCGTGGGCGAGTTGCGCCGAGAGAAGCCCCGCACCATGGCGATGGCCACGGCGATGCCCACCGCCGGGCTCACGATCTGCTGGAAGGTGAGCGCACCGATCTGGGAGAAGTACGACATCGTTGTCTCCCCGCCGTAGTTCTGCCAGTTGGTGTTGGTGAGGAAAGAGGCGGCGGTGTTGAAGCTGAGCGCCGGGGTCACCGCCCCGAGGTGCTGGGGGTTGAGCGGGAGCGACCCCTGGATCCGGATGATCAGGTAGGTGGCCGCCATCGCGACGCCAGAGAGGATGATCATCGACCCGGCGTAGCGCTGCCAGGTCTGTTCGTTGTCCGGGCTGGTGCCGAGCAAGGAGTAGACCGGCCGCTCGGCCCAGCCGAGGAAGTGGACCCGGCCGTCGAAGACGGCCGCCATATAGGAGCCGAGGTAGCGCCAGGCGAGCGCCAGGGCGACGACGAGCGTGACGATGGTCCAGAAAAAACCCATTCAGAACCACTCGGGCTTGAAGAGAGCTACACCCAGGTAGATGAAGACCAGGATGGACACGGCCAGCAGGATCCCCTGTGACACGGTCATACGCGCTCGAACGCCTTGATGAGGGCCAGCATCGCCACCACGAACACGACGATGCCCAGCACCGAGAGGAAGTCAGCCATGACGTGATCCTGCCGGCGAGCTTCTTAATAGGATCTCAACAGCAGTCAGAAAACCTGAAAAATCTTAAACGAGCCAGGCAGAGGGGGCTCTGCCCGAACTGCGGGTGAACGTCAGGGGAACGCAGAAGAGCTCGGACTGTATGTCTACGACTGAAGCCGAGGGGGTCGTCGAAGAAATCGAGGCCTGACTTGGCCCAGCGCCATCACGTCAAGCCGAGCGCGTCTGCGACCAAGCCGAGGTAGTCGACGTGGCCGTCGACGGTGCCCAGGCCGAGCCCCGTTGTGACCACCGAGACATGGGTGCCGCCGGCCTCGCGCCAGGCATCGACCTCGGCCTTTAGGTCGTCGACGCCGCCCCGAGGAAGTGCCACATAGTCCCCGCCGAAGTCGTCGACCGACCGGTTGAGGCCGGCCACCCGGTCGCGCAGCTGATCCCAGGCGTCCACCGCGTGGTCGGTGCCGCCGCCGAAAAAAATGAAGCCGTCAGCGAGCCGGGCGGCCCGGGCGAAGGCCACTTCGTGAGATCCGCCAAGCCAGATCGGGATGGGCCGCGCCGGCTTCGGGACGAGTGAGGCTCTGTCAACCCGGTCGAAGCGGCCCGAGAAGTCGACCACAGGTTCTGTGAACAATTGGCGGAGCAGCTCGATCTGCTCCTCCTGCCTGGCCCCGCGGGTACCGAAGTCCTGCCCCAGGGCCTCGTACTCGACGTAGTTCCAGCCAACGCCGACACCGAGGCGGAGCCGGCCCCCAGACAGGAGGTCAACATCGGCCGCTTGCCGGGCCACGAGCGCGGTCTGGCGCTGCGGGAGGACCAGGACCCCGGTGGCGAAACCGATCCGTTCGGTGATGCCGGCCAGATAGGCGAACATCACGAAGGGGTCGTGGAACGGGTCGCGCTCGGTGTAGGGGCCTGTCAGGTGAGGTGCCCGACCGGCCTGAACGGCTCCGAGCACGTGGTCATAGGCGAGCAGGTGGTCGAAGCCCAGGTCCTCGACCGCTCTCCCAATCCGCCCAACCGCGGTCGGGTCTCCTCGAAGCTCGGTCTGCGGGTAGACGGCGCCGATTTGCATGGCTCCAGCCTGCCACGGGACAGGCGGCCCGCCTGCCGCGACCGACGTGGGTGCTGTCGTAACTGGCTCGGCGTTCGGCTCGGCCAGGGACAAGACGCCCAGGCCGAGCGAACGGAACACAGAAACTTCTCGTCCTGCCTCGGTAGTCCGGCCGCGTATTAGGTGATATTGTTAGGCGCGGGTCGTGCACTTAGTCCCGTCGATACGCGTCGATTCGTCTTGAAACTTCGGGGTTTCTCGGCTGCGCACGACGAATACTCCGGAGAAATAAATCTCGTCTCTAAGCAACTTCCTCGATCAGACGGTCCACAATCTTGCGGGCTGCGTCCCACGACCTCTTGTTGGCCGGCGACGGCTCCACCCGAAAGGCGGCCGCCGCCATGAACTCACTGAATAGGGCGTCCTCGATCTCTTGCCGGGTCATTAGCAAACCTCCCTTCTTCGAGATAGTCGGCTCCGTTCCTTAAATACGGGCAACAGCCACCTGAGAACCTGAGCGATGTTCGGCGCTCTAGCCCACATCCCTCGGCCCGCCTAGTTAAGCGGCGTCCCTGCCGGGCCTTGCGGCTCGTGAGCCAGTCACGAGGCCGTAGACCCCGACGAGCTCCATGCGCCGCCGCACGTTGGGCCGGGCGTTTTCCTCTGTTTGAGAGCAGTGTCGTTATTGCGGTCGAGCCGCCATCCGCGAAGGCCGGCTGGCGCCGGGCGCGACGGCGCCCTCTACCAGAACTCTGGTTTCCCAGCTCGGGTCGCTCGCGGGACGGTGGCCGAGGTCTACGCACAGCTCGTTGCGACACGCCGAGCTAAGTGTTCAATCCTTTGGCACTGCTGCTCGCACCCCAAAGAGCGTGGAACCAGGGACCCTCCAAGAGGTCCCATTCGCAACAAAGTAAGTCAGCTATTGAGTGTGTGAGGGACCCACCTACGCTCGCCGGGCGTAGCATTTTGGCGGGTTCAGAGCCCGAGGCCCGGTCCCTCCCTCGGCGGGGGGGACAGGCGCCGGCGGAGGCTGTAGTCATAGTCGAGCCGTGGGGCCTCGCGAGCGCGCTCTTGCGCCTCCCGCGCCCGGCCTGGCGCCGGTCGACCGCCAGCGCTGCTGGGGAGGCCTGGACGTCGCCAGTAGGTTTGCCAGTAGTAGTAACCGAATTAACTGCGCGCCATTTCTCCTCATAGTGTTGACCGGGGGCCTGCGTTGAGCACCCCTAAGGACGATGCTGACTACGGGCACCGGGGAGCCGTAGTAAGCGCGTGGTGCCCACGCCCACGCCCATTTAGGGGACCGAGCTAGCCAACTGGACTACTTGGCTGGTCCAGTCGACGGGCAATAATCTGGACCAGTGGAAGGACGACGCTCCATCGAGTCGGCCATCAGGGCCGCCATCCGCGAAGGCCGGCCGGCGCCCGGCGCGACTGTGCCCTCTACCAGGACTCTGGCCTCCCAGCTCGGCGTCGCCCGGGCCCGCTGGGCCGGCCGCGCATCCCGGTACCTCTTGGGGCAAAGCCAGGGTAAGGCCGAAGAGCCGTAAGCGCAATATTGGGCGACCGCATTTGGAACTCTCCCGTCCGTTCCTGGGCGGCCCGCACTGCAGTGAACAGCCCGGCGGACCTGTGGTGACCTCGTTCGTCATGACTTCGTTTTTCTGGTTCTCGTACTTATGAGCCTTTTGGGAAGAAAGCTAAGCAGGGCTAAAGAAGTTTCTGGGTCGGTGAGAAATCGTTGTAAGCCGCCCGATTGCGGCGGCTAAATGGGGTAGAGCTCCTACCGGGCAACGCCGGCGGGGGCAGTAAAGCTAACAGCCCCCGCCCGGACGTCGCCCCCCAGGCGGCGCTGAGCTGGTTGTCGTCGTGGGGGTGACCTCGAGACAGCTTTGTCGGCCTGCCCTATGCGCCTGGATTATGTAGCCGGTGAGAGGCCCGGGACCAAGCCTGCGGCTTTTACCATGGCGACCCCGCGGCGGCACAGCTAGGCCCTAGCTCCGGGTGTTGGCGGGGCTAGGGATCTTGTTAACGCACGTATTACACCGAGGGCCGGGGAGGTGCCCCCCTTGGGCGCGGCCGCTAATCGATGGGGGCCTTGGCCCAGGCGTACCTTGACCGTCTGGGTGCCAGCCTGCGTGGCGAGCTTGAGGCTCACGATTTGGCCGGGCTTTTTGGCCTCGATGGCCTTGGACAAGGCGGAAGTGGTGGCCGTTGCCTGCCCGTCGACGGCGGTGATGACGTCCCCGCTCACCAGCCCGGCAGTAGCGGCGGCGCTGCCCGGGTCCACGGCGGCAATGACGACCCCGGGGGTGCCGTTGGGCGTGGAGGCTATGGGGTTAAGGCCGAACCCAAAGCCAAAGTTCACCCCGCCGGCCGCCGAGCTGTCCACCACCTCGACCCCGAGGAAGGCTTGGCGGCCGTAGACCAGGCCCGGGAGGTCCTTGTGGGCCTCGATCTCGCCCGCGATGGCCAGCACCGTGTTGG
Organism: uncultured Acidimicrobiaceae bacterium; assembly: GCA_963807395.1. Taxonomy (GTDB): domain Bacteria; phylum Actinomycetota; class Acidimicrobiia; order Acidimicrobiales; family Palsa-688; genus Fen-671. The sequence continues at coordinate 1,884,943 of CAWEBW010000007.1, read as the reverse complement.
CCGGTATGGCGAAGCCGAGGCTCGCCCCCGCCGTGCCGGCCGAAGCGGCCGCCGTGTCCATGCCGATGACTTTGGTGGCGGCGTCGACCAGTGGCCCGCCCGAGTTCCCCGGCGCGATAGGGGCGTCGGTCTGGAGCAGGCCGTGGAGGGTCTCGGGGTTGGAACCCGTCTCGTCCGATGCCGTGATGGTCCGGCCCATGGCTGAGATGATGCCCTGGGTCACCGTCGGGCTGCCGCCCAGGCCGAGCGCGTTGCCAATAGCTACGACCGGGAGCCCCACGGTCACAGTCGACGAGTCGCCGAACTTGACGGTCGGCAGGCCAGTGAGCCCGGAGACCTTCAACACGGCGATGTCAGCCGAGGGGTCGGTGCCTATGACGCTGGCGGGGTGGCTGCCGTGGCCGGGGACCACGACCGTTACCGCGTCCGCCCCCTGCACCACGTGGTTGTTGGTCACGACCAGGCCAGCTGGGGCTGACGACCATGCCCGTCCCGGCCCCGCTCCCGCCTCCCTCGAGGGCGTCTACTACCGTGTTCACGTCTACTACGGCCGGGTCGGTGGCCGCCGCCACCGCCGCCACGTTGATCGCATCGCTCGTGGTGGCCCCCGCCTTGGCCGTGGTGGCCGCCTGGGCCAGCCCGGGCCCCGCCAGTACTGCGGTCCCGGCCACCAGCGTACTGCTGAGCAGCCGCGCCACCGTCGCCCTTTGGTACCACTTTGAGCTGTAGTGACCGAGGCCCACCGTGAGCCTCGCCGGAAAAGGTGCCCCTAACCCGTCAGTTAGCTTCATCGTGCCCTCCTTATTTCTCTTAGCGAGCCTAGGCCGCGCGCCAGCGCCGAGCCCAGGTCCCATCGCCTCCTATCTTGTGGTCGCCGCATTGCTGCGTCGTTAGGACAAATATTGGGACGTCAACCTTAGAAAACCTTAAATGAAATTGAGAGGTTATGTAAGAGCGCCCGACCAGCCGAGGGGCATAGTTCCTGCGCCGTGCCGGCTTGGGTCGCCCTCCATGGCGAGGTCAGGCAGGGGGGCCACGAGGGCCTCCCGCGAACGCAGGTGTCGTGGCCCCCGGCTCAGAACGTCTCGCTGTTCTTCTTCGTGGGCAGACCGATGCCGCCAGCTTCGAGCCGCCAGGTCGGCTCGGCAAGCCTCGAAGTACGCTTCGTAAATGAGGTCCGACTCGCGGGCCCGTTGGCGGCGCAAGCCGGCCACTTCCAGCCCAGGCGCTGGCGGCCATCGGAGAAGTCGGACGTCTCCTGAGTGCTCGCCCATTCTGGCGCGACTCCGAACGTCTCGTAATGGCGGTGCTGGCGGCGCCCCGGCCCGGTTGCGTAACCGGGGCTGGGTACGGGCGATGTCCGACAGCAAGCTGTCGGGACGCTCGCGTTGGCTGCCTCCTCGGTGGTGGCCTCGTCCAGCGCGGCGAGAGCGGAAAGGACTGACTCCTGCCAGTCCTGCTCACGGCCAGGCGCCGCCGTGCCCAGGGCCGCCTCGAGGGCGTGCATTGCGACCAGGGTGCGGTCTTGGTCGGCCTGACGGGCGTCGAGCCCGGCCCGCTGTGCACCGCTGAACATCCCGCGCCCCTGTCGCCGAGCCTCTGACCGTGCTGTCCTTTTTTGCGGGCTCACGGCAAACACCCCTTCGTCCTACACCAACTAACCCACGTCCTCTCGCTACCAGCCGCTTCGGCTCGGGGCCGCGCGCAGCATCCCATGGCCGTCCGGGAGGTACTGCTCACCTAGAACGTGCCCAGGCGCCGTCTCTCACCAGCCAGTTCAGCCCCCACCCGCCGGGGGCGGCCGGACGGGCACCCGAAGGCCCGGCCGCCCCTCCCCCGGCAGGCTGCAAACGCTTGGGTGCGGGTCAGGTGACCGCGCTGGCGCTGAGCTGTTTACCGTCTTCGTGGGTGGTGATGGCCAGCTTGCGGGGCTTGGCCGCTTCGGTGATCGGGATGGTGAGGGTGAGCACGCCGGCGTTGTAGTCGGCCTGGATGTGGTCGGCGTCGAGGGTCTCGCCGAGGAACAGCTGGCGGGTGAAGGTGCCCACTGGCCGCTCGCTCACGATCATCTCCGCCCCGTCGGCGGCGATGGGGGGCCTCTCGGCCTTCACGGCCAGCACGTTCTGCTCCACAGTGAGGTCGATCGAGGCGGGGTCGACGCCAGGGAGGTCGAAGTGGACATAGAAGGCGTTGCCCTTGCGGTAGGCGTCGATCGGCATGGCGCTCGGGCGGCCAACGGTACCGAAAACTTGCTGGGTCAGGCGGTCGAGGTCCCGGAACGGGTCGGTCCGCATCAACATCTTTATGGTCCTCCTTCCTCGGTCCCACTAGAAATAACTGCTGCCCCCAGGGCCGTTCCCATTGTGCACTGGGGAGCAAGTGTTATGATAACCATTTACAGCATAGATCTGCAAGGTACAACTCAGATAATGATATCCAAACAAGACGCTGATGGTGACGGGCTTTACCTCCGGCTGGAGGTGCTGCCGGGCGCCAGCCAGGATGAGGTCGCCCGTGCTTACCGGCGCTTGGCCCACGACGCCCACCCCGATGCCCACCCGGGTGACCCCGACGCCCCTCGCCGTTTCCGGGAGATCACCGAGGCTTACGAGGTGCTCGGCGACCCCGCCAGGCGTGAGCGCTACGACCGCGCCCGCGATCAGGCTCGCGTGGCCATGAGCGAGACCTCTCGGGTACCGGCCGGGAGCCCGCCGGCGGCGCCTGCACAGGTCTTTGCCCCGCCGCCGGCGGCCGGCGGCCCGCCCGTTTTCCTTGGTACTGGGCCGGTAATTGGACCAGGGCCAGCGCTCTCTGTTGGCCCGGCCCACGTCCGTTCGAGCCGGCCTGGGGCGCCCACCTCGGTTACACCAGAAGATGTGAGGGCGGCCCTATGGGCGCAGTTGCTGTCCGACATGTTCGAGCCGAGGCGAAGGCCTTGATGGAATGGCCACAGCTGGACCACGGTGTGTTCGCCATCTCGGTGGCCGCCGAGCTTTCCGGCCTGCACCCCCAGACATTGCGCATTTACGAGCGGGAGGGGCTAGTCGAACCTGGGCGCAGCGCCGGCGGCACTCGCCTTTACAGCGGCGAAGACGTGACCCGCCTGCGTGAGATCGCCGCCCTCATCGACGGCGGGCTCAACATCGCCGGTATCAAACGGGTACTGCAGCTCCAAGACGAAGTCCGGCGCCTGCAGGCCGAGGTGGAACGCCTCAGTGCCGAGGCTGAAGAGCCAACCCCCAATAGGTGAAGTCGCCGGGGCGGGCGACGAGCCGGTCCACGGCGGTGATGGTCAGGTGGCGGTGGACGTCGAGCCCCGCAGCGTGGCCCGCCGACGGGTGCGACGCACGCGACTTTACGACACACTTGGAAAAGTGGGAGTGGTGTGAAACGGTGCGTTCACGCCGTGGAATGGGAACCGAAAGGAGCCAGACGTGAGAGCGTGGGGCTCAAAGGAGGAGCCCGGACCACCGGGTACCGGTTGCTCAGCTGTACGAGCTGGGCGATTGAGAAGGGCGGCCGTAGGACCTGGAGGCGTCTAGAGCGGAGCTGATCAGCCCGATCGCTCAACCACTGCAGTTAGGCAATTGCCAGGAAATGCGGTTCCCCGGATTGCGCAAGCACGGCCTTTGGCCGGAACATCACACCAGAAGGGCAGGCCGGTCGACGACCGGCCTGGACCATATCCTGCTCACAACGTCCCAGAAACGGCCACATGGCGGGGGGTGGCCAGATGAGGCTTTGTTCTGGCGCTTAACACTGGCTACGCCGGGTGGGTACATGAAGAAGCCCTGACCAGAAGTACCTTCTGATCAGGGTCTTTTGGTTGGTCCAACCCGGGCATGCCCAGGTATAAGTTCGGCGACTGTGCCTTTGAGGGAGCTGGCCCCTCGTCGTCGTTCCAGTCACTCATGCACATGTCCCTGCGGCCGAACACGGTCGCCGCGCTCACTGCCCCGGTGACCGCCGGGCGCGCCCCACCGGCCCGACCGTCGTCGGCCACTGCGCCAAGACGGTCAACCTATCTGGCCGAGTCGGGGCCCATCTTCCGCGAGCGACGTAACTGGCTCTGTCGGCGCCACCGGCGAAGTGCGCACGCGCGGCACGGTGGAGGGTTTGCCAAAGTACCACGCCACTATAAAGTGCGCGATTATGTCCGTCTGGAAATGCATTCCCGGCCATCCATACCTGCCGAATCTGTAGTAGCGTGCGCGCTACGGCCGAGTTCGCCCGACGACAACAGGTCAACCAGTCTGGTGCCCTTTAGCAGTGCGCCTGCAACGTCTCGTTGCGAGGGTCCTTTGGCCTGCAGCGAGACCGGCAGCAATCCTTAGCCAAGACCTTTAGTGCTACCAGGTACCCGACGTCAGCGTGGCTTTGCCAATTCCCTTGGGCACACTTTTTGGTCGTGCACAGCTTGCGCGATCGGCTAGCCGACCGGCCGGTACAGGCTGGGACCTGTTAACGAGGCCAGCCGGCCGGCTCCATCACGAAGCGTACGTGAGCTGGGACGACCCTTGCAGCCTGTCCAAGGTCCTTACTCATCACGGCAGAGACCCGTGCACCGGGCCGAGACCAACGGAGGGAATCGAAATCGTGCACGCCTATATCCAAAAGCAACGCGCCCGAACGCTCCGCTTCACCTTTCCACTCGCGCCGAGCGCCGGGGCCGGTCCCGAAACACGCTGGCACTTGAGCAGGCCTGGCGAGCCGATGTGGCCAGACCTGTCCAATTTAGCGATGTGGGCGTCGGCCGGGAAGTAGAACCACCGGGTGGCCTACCGAAGCGTTACCCCCGCCTCTTGGCACCGGAAAGGCCGCCAGCGGCTTGGGCGGGGTGCTGCAAAGGGGCTTTTCGCAAAATGCGTGGCACATCGCCACTGCGGCCTCTGCTACTAGGCGGGCGTGGGTGTCAGTAGGCGTGGCAACCACGATGACGTCGGGCCGACAGGCGCCGAGCAGCCACTCTATGGTCGTACCAACCGGGATGGCTTGGTTCTTGCATAACTCGGACACGGCGGGCAGCAACGCGGGTGCTGCCACCCTTAGACCTCGGTGCCGGCGAGCACTGGAGGCAGCGGAGATGTACGTGCGCCATGAGGCCACCTCCCGCAAGCCCCACCCTCATCCTCTGACCTTCATTGTGAGACTCTCATGGTCAACTCTGCCACGCCGCTCGGCCTGCCGGCCACCGAATGACTCGAGCGCGACGTGAGCCACGGGACGTTCGCGATATTCCCGCAGCGGCTGGAACAAGCCAACACCAAAGACCGGCGACACGGCGAACTTTCTGTGGCGACTCGTCTCGGTTGGACCTTGACAGCCACGGCACCGTCTTGCATACTTGTAACCGGTTACCAATAGCGCAAGTGTGGTTGCTCTCTAGAGCGGCCATAAGGTAAGTCGACGCCAGATCGGTACCTCGTCGCGACGTGATCGCAGGGCTTTGTAGGGAGGGGCCACGGACAATTACGGGCAACAGGACGGCTTCCCGGGCTGTGGGCGAGTTGGCTGACAAACCCAGAGCCGATCCAGCATACGACTGGCGTACCCGCTTCCCTCGGAGGTCAATTCACCTGGACTTCCATACCAGCCCGGATATACCCAACGTCGGGGCCGATTTCGATGGCGACACTTTCGCACGCACCTTCCGGCAGGCTCACGTTGACAGCGTCACGTTATTTGCCAAATGCCATCATGGCCAGCTGTACTACGACACTGACCGGCCCGAACGTCATCCCGGCCTGGCTCCTGGTCTCGATCTCCTGGGCCTGCAAGTCGAGGCCCTGCACAGCGCGAGCATAAGAGCGCCGATCTACTTGAGCATCCTTTGGGACGAGTACGCGGCAAACCATCATCCGGAATGGGTGGCGCTGACCTCAGAGCTGAAGCAGGTCCGTCGCCCGTTGGGGGGTGCTTTTCAAGCGGCCTGGCAGGTTATGGACATGTCGAGCCCTTACCAGGACTATGTCGCGCAGCAGATAGAGGAAGTGCTCGACCGTTTTGCTCCTGTCGACGGGATATTCCTTGATATTTGCTATGACCAGGTGAGCGCCTCCAGGTGGGCCATCGAAGGTATGCGACGGGCCAAGCTCGACCCCACCTCCCCGGAGCACCGGGAAAAGTACGCCAGGTTGGTCGCTCACGGCTATATGGAGCGGTTCTCAAATCTGATAGAGCCCGCTTTGGTCAAAGAGTCCCAGACGGGCGTTTGGTTTAATGCGCGCCCTAAGGCCGGTCTGTGGGGAGAGCAAAGGTACCTCAGGCACGCCGAGGTCGAGGCCTTGCCCACGGGTGGTTGGGGCTACAACTACTTACCTTATGTGGCCCGGTTCGTTCGGGCCCTCGGGTTGCCCACGCTGGGGATGACAGGGAGGTTTCATCGTAGCTGGGGTGACATGGCGTCGCTCAAGCCGAGTGCGGCGTTGAAGTACGAATGTAACCAGATCCTCATGCATGGTCTTACGACTTGCGTGGGCGACCTGCTGGCGCCCAACGCTGTCCCCAAGGCTTCGGTCTACCAGCTCGTTGGATCTGTTTACGAACATATCCAGGCCTGCGAACCCTTTGTTTCCGGGGGCGAGAACGTCGCCGATCTAGCTCTGCTTGTCGACCCCGAGCTCGGCGACGACCCCGGTCCAGATGTGATCGGGGCGGTCCGCGTCTTGCAACAACTCCGTCAGCAGTTCGACATATTGCCCTTCAATAGGCATTTCGACGATTACCGTCTCGTAGTGCTGCCGGCCACGACGCCGGTTTCCCGGGACCTTGCGGCTCGTTTGGCCACCTATCTAGAACGCGGCGGGTCCCTGCTTCTGTCGGCTTCCCGGCCTCCGGGGGCGGCAGAAAAGGATCTGTTGGCGACGTGCGGCGTGCGCTGGGAGCGCGCCTCGGAGTTTTCGACCCCGTTCCTGGGATTGGCGGACAACAACATGATCTCGCCGGCGATAGATGTCGATATCCGGGTGGAGGGGGAGAGCTCACTACTGACCGCTCTAGACGGCACGGAAGTGCTGGTTGAGATCATTGAACCGTACTTCGACCGGACGTACGAGCACTTCAGCGGGCACTCGTACACTCCTCCGGCTCGAAGGTCCGGGCACGGGGCCATCCTCAGGCATGGGCGTGCGATTGTCATGGCTATGCCTTTATTCGAGGCGATCGCAAATGACGGCAACGTCGAATACAGGGAACTGCTAAAAGCGTGCATCGACCGGCTGCTGCCGGCACCACTCCTACGCTGCGATGGCCCTGTCCATCTTGAGACTTCGGTGGTCCAGACGGAGCGGCACGTAGCGGTGCACCTGTTGAGTTATGTGCCGAGCCGGCTGGCTTCTGATATCGACCTCGTGCTCGACCCGTTCCCGGTCTCTGACTTGGAGGTGTCTCTCCGGTTGGACGAAGCTCCCGTCGCGGTTCACCAACAGCCGCTGGGCACGGAGCTGCAGTGGTCGTACCGCGACGGCTACGCCACGACCAAGGTGAGTGTCGTCGACGGCCATGCCATCATCGTGTTCGAGCGGCCGGCGTGACCAGACGGGGTTTCGCTTGGTCAAAACAATCCTCGCTTGAAGGCGGCGTTCGTCCCACCCGCCAGGAACTCTACGGTGGTCTCCGGCCTGGGTACCCGAGTGACAGGCTGAGAACGGGGAGCTAACTTGGCCTGGCGGGACAAGGGAGGAGACGGGTGAAAGCGCTATTGATGAAAGCGCCCGGGTCAGCTGGTATCTCCGACATCAAGGACCCAAAGGAAGGGGACTACGACGCGCAGGTGGAGATGGTCGTCTGCGGGGTGTGCAACAGCACTGACCGCATGTTGCGCGAAGGTACGTTCGCGGCCGGGGTTACGTACCCGAGTATCCTCGGGCACGAGAGTGTCGGCCGAGTAATTTCGGTCGGCAGCCGCGTCCGCTACCTCGAGCCCGGACAGCTGGTTACTCGGTGTAGCGCATACGGCTGGGACGACTCGCCCGTACGGATGTACTGGGGGGGTTTCGCCGAACGAGGGCTGGTCCGCGATGTGAGGGCCTGGGAGGAGGACTATCCGGGGAAAGTGGCGGCCGACAAGTTCCCTCACATCGTGTTCGGCCCGGAGCGTTCTCCGGAAGACATAGCCCTGGCCATTAGCTTGGCAGAGACATGGAGCATCGCGGCCGACGCCGGCGGAATGGTCGGACGCGTGGTCGGTGTGAGCGGCACTGGCGTCGCGGGTCTCTCACTTGTGGCATATGCGCGGTTGCTCGGAGCCGAGCGAGTCGTGTGCATCGGCCGGCGGCGAGACCGTACCGCGCTCGCCAGCGACCTCGGTGCGACTGATACGGCCATTGCTGGACCAGAAGCGGACGGGTTGTTCCGTGAGCTCGGTGGCGCAGACGTGGTGTTCGAGGCTTCAGGAAAGGCCGACGCTATTGCCGCCGCCTACCGCTGGGCTCGCCCCCGCGGCCGGTTCATCATTTACAGTGCGCCTGAGGCACCGGTACCCCTCGATGTAATGGCCTCGCCACGGGAGGCCGCTCTCACTGTCTCCCGTCCGCGAGAAGGAGCCGTGCTCCCGGGAGTGGTAACAATGCTCGAATCGGGGCTCATACCGCGGGAGCGCTTCGTGACGGGTGTGTACCCGTTCGACCAGATCGGCGACGTCTTTGCCGCTGCCGAGCAAGGTGCGGTCGTAAAGGCATTGGTGAGGTTCAAATAGCTGCGACAAGGAAAGCGGCGACAGACGAATGAGAGAGGAAACGAGCCTTGGCTGATGAAAAGGGGTTGACCGGAAAAGCTCTGGTTGCGGAGCCTGATGGAGCATTCCGCTTGGCCGACGTCGTTACCTCACCAATGGGGCGGGACGATATTGCGGTCCGGACCTTGTGGTCAGGAGTGAGTATTGGCACAGAGTTTGCCGTCCTGGGTGGCAAACTCGATTGGGGTACCTTCCCCCTCGTTACGGGCTATATGGCGACCGGAGTCGTCTCGGCAGTGGGGCAGGACGTCAAGGGCTTCGCCGTCGGAGACACGGTATATTTCCGACGGAACGCCGGTCTCCAGCTCAGGGCTACTGGTGCCTCACTCAACTGCCGCTCAGGGACACATTCATCAGTAGCCGTCTTGAACCCCTCCGGTGACCACGGGGCGGATATCGTCCCCGAGGGGGTGCCCGCAGAGACGGCATCCCTCTTCGTCATGCCTGCAGTCGGCCTCAAGGGGGTCGATATGGCCGGAGTCGGCGTCGGCGCAACGGTCGTGGTGATTGGCCTCGGCATGATCGGCCTGGGGGTAGTAAGTGCAGCTGTTCGGCGCGGAGCAGTTGTCATCGGGCTCGACCCGAGAAATGAATGCCGTTCGCTCGCCACCACTTTCGGCGCTGGCGCCACGTTTTCGACCGACGACGGCGGAGCCGCTGACCGAGTCGACGAAGTAGCGCAGAGGAGCGGGGGAAGTGGAGCTGATTTCGTATTCGAAGCGACGGGACGCCCTGAGTGTATCGACGCCGGGATCAGGATGTGCAAGCCGTTTGGTTGCTTCGTGTGGCAGGGCAACTACGGCAACGGCCCGGTCTCCTTTGAGTTCCTGGAAGCTCATCACCGGCGCCTCCGTATGGTGTTCCCGTGCGACGATGGTTACCGAGCGTACCGCCGGGCTTCGTTACAGGCCGTAGCGTCGGGTGCCATGCCCTGGGGCGACGTAATAACTCACCGCATCGCCTACGACGAAATGCCAGGCTTTTATGGGGACATATTCCACGGCAAAGCGCCGAGCGTGATCGGCGCCGTCGTAAATTGGCAAAGCGCCCCATAACGCCGGCGCCGTCTAGCCTACTACACCTCCGGCACTGAGACCGGTCCGGATGTAGCGCTGAGCAAATATGACGGCGATCAGGGTCGGGAGGCCGAGCACGACGCTCGCCGCCATTACTTCTGGCCAACTGACCGCAGCGTTCGCTGTGATCAGAGCGTATACGCCTGTACTCGCCGGGGAAAGAGTCCCACCGCTGGTGAAAGTGGCGGCAAACAGGTAGTCACCCCACGCGGCAAGGAAAGCGAATATGGCGGTAGTCGCCACCGCTGGGATACAGAGCGGGAAGACGACCGACCAGAGAACTCGGACCCGGGACGCCCCGTCAACACGAGCGGCGTCAAAAAAGGACGAAGGGAGGGTAAGCATGTAGGTGTACATGATCAAGATGCCGAGGGGGACCGCGTACAGGCTGTCGGCGAGGATCAAACCCAGGTACGAGTTAAGCAAGTGCAATACGTCGAAGACCTGGTAGAGCGGGATCACGAACATGATCGCCGGGAAGACGAGGCCCATCAGGATGAGGAGCCGCACGAGTGCCCCGCCGGCACCCACCCGAGAAAGGAGCAGGCCATAGCCCGTGCTCACGGCGATGAACAGGGTGAGCACGACGGTCCCCAGCGCGATAATCGCCGAGTTGCCGAGGTCCGGCCCGATTACGGGAAGCGCTTGGCTGAACCCTTCCAGGCTCACATGAGGAGGGAAAAGATAGCTTGGTGTGTGGAACAGTTCGTTTTGCGTGCTCAGCGACGACTGCACCAACCAATAGATCGGGAACAGCAGGCCGACCATGGTGAGTAACAGGATCAATTGGCCTAGCCTTAATCGGAGTACTTTCATTGCCCATCAGCTCCTGACCGTAGAAACGGGCGACGGTGCTTGTACGGGGACTGTCGGCGTCTGCCTGACTTCTCCCGTCACCGAGACCGAAGGTGGTCGGTATGCCGACCGTCGCTGCCGGCGGAGTTGGCCCGTGAACAGCACGTAAGCAACGGCAACAATGAGTAGCACACCGACTATAAGGAGTATGACGGCGGCGCCCTCACCGTACTGGAAGTTCGTGAAGGCAAGCTGGTAAGCGAAAAGCCCGGGAAGCATCGTGCCATTCGCCGGGCCGCCCATTGTAAGGATCCAGACGAAGGCGAAAACGTTCACGGTCCCAATTATCCCGATCATCAGCACGGTCAGAAGCGTCTCCCGGAGCATCGGCACGGTGATGCGCACAAGTTCCTGGAACCAGGAGGCGCCGTCGACCATGGCGCTCTCGTGGAGGTCACGCGAAATCGCTTGTAGGCCACTCTGAATGACGAGGTAGTTGAAGGGGATCCCGATCCAGATATTGACAAGGATGATCACAGCCAACGCGTCGTTCGGGGTGTCCAGCAAGTAGGGGGGCTTGCCTGTCAGGTGGAGCACGCTGAAAACCGAGTCGAACAGGCCCTCCGGCGACTGGGACATCCACAGGAAGACCGATGCTGTAGCCACTGCCGGGAAAAGCCACGGCAACAGCACGAGGCTGCGAGCCATCCGACGGATTCGAGAGTCCTCCCGGAGGACGACGGCCAACAGTCCTCCGATCACGAACTGCGGCACGATGGAGGCTACGAGGAAAACGCCTGTGTTGCGGATCATTTCCGACCAGCCCGGGATGCTCGGCAACTGGCGGAAGTTTTCGAACCCGATCCATTTCCAGGCCCCGGTGGTGAAATTGGCAAAGGTGACCTGGGAAAACGCCATCCGGACTACGTCGTAGATCGGGTACCCAAACATCAGCAATACGTAGACGATCCCTGGGATCAAGAAGGGCAGGGCGCCGGTCCGCGTCAGCTTTGACCGCCGCCTCCGACGCGCAATGGGAACACTCACTGACGATCGCATCTTCCTCTGGAGCCACCTATTCATAAGGGCCTCGGCTGTCGCCGAGGCCCTTACGGACCCTTTTATAACGACCCCTTAGATAATAGCCTGCGAAGCCCGCTACGACGGACGTCCCAGCCTTCTAGCCTCCGGCCTTCATTGACTGCTGGAGCGCTTTTTGGGCATTGGCCAACGCACCCTTAACGCTGTTCTCGCCCAACAATGCCTGGCTGATGGCTGTTGACATGTCGGTTGAGTAGGCGTTCTCGTTGGCACCCAGATACTGTGTGCGGCTTACGCCCCCGTTCAGTTCCTCAGCAATAAAAGGAGCCAGCGCCGGTGTTTGCTTTTGCTGCAAAGCGGCCACCGACTTCCGCAGGGAGAGGTAGTCCATCTGGTTGTCGAATTCGTTCAAAATCTTGGGCTGCTGCGACCACTCGAGGAAGTTCCAAGCCGCCTGCTCAGAGGCTGAGTTCGTCTTGGGGACCATCCACACCTCGCCACCGAGCGGAACCTTCGGAGAGTCCGACGCAGTAGGGACCGGGAAGGAGAAGAAGCCGACCTGGGAAGCCTTGTCTTTGACCAAGGTCGCGAGATCCCAGTCACCGTCCTCGACCATGGCCACCTTGCCCTGCTCGATGAATGGCAGGCTAGTCGTCTGGCACTGTGACAGGACGTTCTTAGTGGCCAAGCCCCCATTCAGCATCTTGACCCAGAACGACAGCGCCTGGACGGTCCCTGGGGCGGTCATGCCCTGGACCGAAAGCGTCGAGCCCGCTGACAGCAGCCACGGCATAAACTGCCAGCCGCCGCTGCAACCGCTCGTCCCGCCGAAGCTGATCGCCCCGTAGGTCAGGCCCTTTACCTTCTGGATGATTTGCTGGCCGTCGGCGTACAATTCGTCCCACGTCTTGGGCAGCGTGGTTATGCCGGCTTCCTGGAAGATCTTTTTGTTATAGAAGATCAACAGGTCGTTCGTACCTATCTGGATCCCATAGACTTTGCCGTCCGTGCCTGTCACGATGGCCTTTGTGGCCGGGGTGTAGTCTCCCCACTGGCCCCACTTGTTTAGCCAGTTGCTCAGCGACATAAATTTGCCGGTCGCCTCGAGTTCGGGCAAGAAGGGGTTGTCGGGGACGGCGATGTCAGGCAGCGTATTAGTCTGGGCCTCGGCCAGGAACTTGGTGAGAAGGACGGATGACGGGACGATGTTGCGCTGTATGGTGACGCCGGGGTGCGACTGCTCGTAGGTCTTGAACAGCCAGTCGAAGGCGCCTTTTTGGGGCTGTGTCCCCCACCAGTCTTGTTCTGTGATGGTGATCGATTTCGCATTAGGCCGGACGTTGGTGGCCGAAGCTTCGACCGAACCTCCTGCCAACGCCCCGACCAATAGGCCGGCGGTGAGCACCTGGCTAGCGCGCAATGCTGAGCGCCTAGCCCGTCGCCCGGTAGTTGTTTGTCTGTTATCTCGCATCAATACCCTTTCTAGTAGGCAATTGTCTGGTTGGGGACTTAATGGAACGACGTCGCGGGGGAGGCTCAGTTGGTTGTGTCATATTCGAGAAGGTACATCCCGAACAAATCCACGCCCGTAAGCTCGACACTGACGGCCGCGCCGTCGACGGTGAATGGGAGCTCTTCTCCCGTTACCGCAACGCGTACGGCCGTGCAGGTTGCGCGAGGCGGAAGCCGGTACGTGAAGTTGAGCGGGAACGGCTGTGGTCGGGCGTCAACGCGATAGCAGAGAGCGCTTACAACCGCGCGGTGATGCTCTGGTTGGTCAAAGGCCGCGAGCCAGATATCGGGGTTGATGTCCGAAGCGAGGGTAGGCGGCCCACCCAGGAGGCCACGGATCAGGGCGGCGAGAGTTCCCTTACCCGTTTCGGACGGGTCGGTCTCGATGGGCACCACGCAGTAGACGGACTTGCCGCTACCGAAGGTGTTCTCGATGATGGTCGGGTTTTCGAGGTCCGTCCACGGCGGGAAAGAATGGATGCTGGCGAAGTCCCTCGCATTTCGGCTCCCGGGTGAGGGGTAGGCGTACGGCACGTTCAAGGTGGCGAGAACAGTGCCTTCGTACTCGGCACCGAGCCGCGGCATGCCGAGACTGCTGACTTCATGGCCACTACGGGCGGCGGCTTGGAAGCCGAAACCGAAGTACTCTTCAGGGCCCATGGCGTCGAGCAGTGGCGGGCTCACAGCGCGCAGGTAGATGCCGGTCCCGTATTCGGCCTCGACAGCATGGGCACCAAATACGTCAGCCAGGCCGAAATCCGGCCGCTGTGTGCCATCGGTGCCCAGTAGCGAGGTACGCCCGCTGGCATAGACGCAGCCTCCGCTCTGGACGTACGAGCGGATGGCCGCCACTTCAGCGTCGTCCATGCGTATGACGTCCGGCAGCATCAGAGCGCGGTACTGCTCCAGACGGTTGAGGTCGTTGCGGGTGACCACACCAAAGGGGATGTGCTGATGCTGCAACAGCGTGGCCGCTCCGGTCACAGCTTTCAGGTGGGGTAGGTCCCTGTTCCACGAAGGGACATCCTGCAAGCCGACCCCATTGTCCCCCAAGAATACGCGCGAATCGTCCGAGTAGTAGACTGCCACATCCTCCACAGGCGAGCCGCCGAGAAAATCTTCGTAGCGGGCCGTTTCCTGGTAGACACGGCCGATACGTTCGTAAACGCCCGAGTTCACCGTGCCACGCGGGTCAATGGCATCAATGAACAAGAAGGCAGAAGAGTGAGCTGTTGTTGCCAGTGCCTCCACGAGCATCATGTGCTCGCTCTTGACAGCGGTGTGGCTGCGCAGGTTGTCACAACGAGAGGTCATGAACTCAGCCGGCTGTTGCTGACCCAGGTGGAGCATGATCTTGGATATAACCAGTTGTTCGTCTCGCCCGCCGTACAAGTCGCCGGCCACGAAGGTGTCGTGGCGTCCCCATTGCAACTTTTGACCGGTGAACCACCCGAAGGTTCCCGGCGCCAAGTTGTGCGTAACCGCGATGCCGGGGCGGGCTTTCTGAGCGGTTTCGATCAGTGCGATCGTGAACTCCTCGAGCCACCGCTCCCGTGCCGTCTGGTACCGCGCCCAGACCGGCGATCCCCAGTCGATCACCAGCGGGATGTCGGCACCCTCATCGGCCTGGAAACGACGGCGGCATTGTTTACAGAGGCACAGACCGGTCCAGAAGACCATGTCGATCCACAGGGCATCAAAATCATAACGCTCTAGTAGCGCTGTTATTTGGGCCTTTTCGTAGTCGCGGTAACCGGGCTGGTTTGGGCAAGCCGTCCCATACCGGGGGCCGAGGAGGTGCGAGTCGGAACCATTGAGTATTGTTGCCGGCACTAGGGCCCACTCAGGGTTCTGTTCCATTGCCCAATTGTCGAAGATCACGCTATGGTAAGCAGCCGGAGCGATGCCGCGCGCGCGCAATGCTCCCAGCATCTCGCCAACGAGGTCTCGGTCCTTGGCGGCAGGGTGGACGGCTCCTACAGGAGTTGGCCAGTAGTTGAGGCCGAGATGTGACTTGCAGTAGAAGAGCACCCCCGAGATGTTGTTCGACGCATAGAGATCCGCTAGGTCCTCAGGACGGTATTGCGCCAGGAACTCGGGGTCCCAGTCCGGGATGTGCATGTCCAGCAGCGTCCGTCTGTACGTCGAATGGTAACGAATGGCCTCACTCGTCACGGCAGATTTGCTCCTTGGCTCAGGGGGATGGGGACATCAGGGTTTGCGGGACCGAAGTGCTTGAGCATGACGAACGGCTCCGTCTCGCTGGTGTTCCTCATCAGAACGCCGGTCTTTGCCGTGTCCTCGGAAACGAAGTACTCGTCCGCTGTCTGCTCGCCAAAGCGGATCAGCGTGGGAGTCTCCACGGTCCAACGACCGAGTGTGCCCCTGCCCTGGACGGCAATGCAGCCGTATGCAGCGGCGTCTCGCACCTTCGCCTTCTGTGCCGAAGCCGACCAGGTACTGCTTGAAATTCTCCGGAGTGGCGCTTGGGAGCAGCCCGAAAAAAGACCACGGTGTCGTCCCGAGGTGGTTGTTCATTTGAAAGGGGAAGTAGTACGACTCTGGCTTCCCCGCTCGCCCGACGAGTTGGGCCATTGCATCCGTATGGTGGACATGGAACGGGAGCGGTCCTTGATTGTCGAAGAACTTGCTGTACATCGTCCACCCTCCATAGGCGTCCCACAGTCGGTCTCCGATCAGAGCCGGCCCGAGGTGGGCCACGACCTCGTCAAAAGGCAGCGCCTGCCTATCCGGGCCGACGACGAGACTCAAACCCTCGTCCGGACCAGTGAGCGGGCCATTGTCAGCCTTGACGGTCGACGATAGCCACCGCTCGTCAATCCCTCCTCGCAAACCACCCAGGGCGAAATAGTCATCGGGGTGGAGCTTGATCCGTCGACCGGGGACGCAGAAGGACCGAGGTACCCAGGTGGGAGCGAGGCGAAGAACGCCTTTGCCCTCTTCGCAGGCGTTTTCGAACGAAGAAACGCGGGTCGAGCGGGTAAGGCTGGGCGCTGTGGACAAGATGCCTTTCTGTACTAGTCGAACCTGCAATCGCGTTGAAGTCGACGCCTTTGTTATTCGTTCTGACTATTGAGAGCGTGACGCGCCGGATGCGCCTAACCAACGATAAATAGCCCCGCAATGGCCGTAGTTCGTGAACGCCAAAAATAGAGCGAACAAGGTACGGATCACTACTACCTAAGGAGTACCAATTAGAGGACCACCTGCGAGGCTTTGGTGGCGCGCCGACGTATGGAAGAAACCTCGCGCCGCACCCCAAATAATGGCGCAGATCTGAGAAATGGAATACGGACCGGAGTACAAAGGCGAATGTATTGGGCTCCCCTCCCCACCTCCTTCGCTTGAGTTCCAGTAACCGGTTACCATAGCAGCGACCGTGATGGCTGTCAAGGATGTAAAGTCATGTTCCGATGAGTGACAAGGAGGAATCGCGGGGATCGTTGCCCCGGCCGAAGGTCACCGTCCGCGACGTCGCTCGGGCCGCTGGTTTGTCTGTCGCGTCGGTGTCGAGAGCCTCGAGCGGGGCGCGCGCGGTTCGACCGGAGATCGCCAGGCGCGTCGCTGAGGCGGCGGAGTTACTAGGGTACCGCCCCGACCCCGTGGCGCGAGCTTTGAGCCTGGGGTCGACTTCGAGCATCGGCCTCGTAGTCCCGGACATCATGAGCCCGTTCTTCCCCAACTTAGCCGAGGCCGTCGAGCGCACGCTTAGATCGGCGGGGCTAAGCATGCTGCTGATGAATGCGGAAAACGACCCCGACTGGGAACGGAATTGCATTCATGAGCTCATTAGCCGCCGCGTCGATGGGCTGCTGATCAGCGCTACTCATCGGACAAAGAGCCGTCCAACAATTGAGGACGCCTCGAAGGTCATCCCGGTCGTGCAAATCGACCGCTTTGCTACTGCCAGCGTGGACCGGGTCGTCGCGGACGCAACGAAGACCATACAGCTGTGTGTTGACCATATGGCCGCGCAAGGCTGCACCACCTTTGCATTCGTGGGTGCGAAGAGCTCGGCGTCGCCGGCCAGGGCGAGGCAGCTCGCGTTTCAACGGGTCAGTCGGGTCATTGACGCTGAGGCGCCGACCAGGGTGCTGACGAGTGACTTCAGCATGGACTGGGGTTACGACGCGGCAAAGGTCATTGCCAACCGGTGGCCAGACGTCAACGCGGTTGTCTGCGCCAATGACCTGATCGCGCTCGGAGTAATCCAGGGCTCGATTGACCTCGGGCGCGACATTCCGAAGGATTTGGCGGTGACCGGTTGCGATGACACGTTTTTCACCGGCGTGAGCCGGCCCACGGTTACGAGTATCGCACAGCCCGTTTGGGAGATCGCGCGTACCGGTATCGACTTATTGGCCCGATATACCAGGGAGAGGCACCCTGTTTCGATCGAGTTGGATCCCGAGCTACACGTCCGCGGATCGACAGTTCGGCTTTCAAGTCCGGAGCCGCAAAACTCACCGCGTTAGCCGACCGAGAACGGTGATGGTGAATGGCCCGACCCTTTGTCGGTTCCCGTCCCGGCTACAGGCTTAACTCTGACCCTTGTGGAGCCGCGTCGGCGCCAGCAGCCGGTCAATCGTCATGCGCGCCATCACGAGGCGCTGCGCCTCCTTGCGGAGGGCAACGGCCTGGCCGACGAACTCGGACCAGCTCGCCGGGTCAGACAGGTCGGCGCTGGAGTGCAACCGCCGGTCGGCAACGGCGACCTCCTGGCGGCCTCGTACCATGACCGGGCTCTGTCCAGTGGGCAGCGCGCCTGAGCCGTCGCATCGGTCGAGGACAGCTTCGATGCCAAGTGCGTGATGGCACCACACGGCACGACCGGCGGGTGTGCTCGGTGCTCGCTCAAGTGGGTCGACCAGGTAGGCCGGCGGCTCGTAGGGCCAGGAGCTCGTTGAAGTCGGCCTCGGCGCCGGCCTTCTCGACCCGCTCCACTTTGCGCCGTGAGCCGTCCCGGAAGCGCACCCACGCCGTCCAGCGCTGCTGTGCCTCGTTCCACCTGACCGTCGCCCTTGGCGCCATCTTCAGCCAGGCCTCCCGGGTTCGGCCCCGCCCTGAGCGGGACGTAGCGAACGACCCAAAAGGCTGCGCTAAAACTGGCTACGTCGGGCTGGTACATGAAGAAGCACTGACCAGAAATGCCTTCTGACCAGGACTTTCTGGTTTTGGTGGAGGCGATGGGAATCGAACCCACGAACCTCTTGCATGCCATGGAGATTCTTGACCGTCCAGGTCGTGTTTTCGGACCGTTTGCGTTGGCAAACGTCATCTTCCGTTCGTTCCAGAAACCCGTGCGCGGCAAGGGGTTTATCGTCCATGTCGTCTCGCTAGGTCCGGGCTCCTCGTTCGTGTCGCCTTCTGTCGCCAGGGCCGGGATCAAGGGGTAGTGGCTACGTTGCTGGCTACGTCCAGAGGCCAACATTTCGCTGCTGAACGTATGTTTGACCATTGTGCGGCCCCGCAAATGGTCAGCAAGACGCATGAACCTGAGCAAACTGTCTGCACGATCGTAGCCAAACCCGAGGAGGACCGGAACTCTTGTCTGGGTAGTCCTCGCCTCTACCTTTTGCGTCACGAACTGGCTGCTCAGCTGAGGTTTTCGGTACAGAGCCGTCCCGCTTCAGAAGCCTCGGTACCTGCCTATCCTGCCGCGTTTGTGATCACGTTGTGATCACAGGAGCTCGTCACTACTCAGCGGGCCATAGGTCGATGCCGCGGTCCCCGGAGGGCATTGGTGGAGCACTCAGAGGGGCCGGGACCGGCCACTAGCTGCCAGTGCTGAGCCATCTGCCGCAGACGGGCGCGGTCTTGACGCGTCAAATCGGATTGGCCGGAAAGGAGCACGAAGGTCCGCTCGATGAGAACCGCAACCTCGGCGCGAGAGCGGCCTTGATCACCGCGGGCGCGCCCACCGAGCCAGGGAGAGCGAGGAGGTTGAGCAGCTCGTGGCGGTCCTTCCGGCCCGGGAGGCTGTCGGGGCGGTCGAGCAGGGCGGCGACCTTCGTGGCGACGTGGGCGGGCACGCCGAGCAGCCGCTGGCCCTCGACGGTTTCGCCGTAGGGGACAAGCGCTTCGATGCGAAGCTGGAGGTTGGCCCCCAGGCGGGACTGGTAGGCGGCGTACAGTTCGACATGGACGCCCCGCCAGGTGCCGCGCCACTTGGTCCCCGCCAGGTGGTGGGACGGCGACAGCTCGTCCACCATGGCAGCGACCTCGGCCAGCTCAGCGCGGGTGACGATCAGGTCCACGTCGTGGCTCATGGCCCCACCGACCCTGGCCCAGGTCCCCACCCGCCGATCAGGATCGCGTCGGGCACCGCGGCCAGGAGGGCGTCCAGGACGGCCTTGGACTGCTCGGCCTGCTCAGACGAGTAGAACGGGTTCGTCACTGGCAGCCACCATCTTGGGGTCGAGCTCGTCGATGAACCGGGCCGCCTGCCAGCCCGGCATCGAAAACAGGTCCGCGTATGCCTGGGCGAGAGGGGTCACCCGTCCGTACAACCCCAGCCAGGCGTCCGGCTCGGCCACCCATACCTCGGTCCCCTCCCCTGCGGGCGCGGCGGGCAAGCGGCGCAACTTCGGGTCTCCGTAGAACAGCACCCGGGTATAGTCAGCGATGCGGTTCGCGCCCACGTGGGCGACCACCGCCCCGAACCCACCTAACACCACCCGTCTGCTGGTAGCCGCCGCCTCGACCTCCACCGCAGGGGCCGCCACCCGCCATCGTCGGAAAACGTCCCGCTGCAGATGGCGTTGGGCAGCCAGGAGCACGAGCAGCCGGGCGGGGTCGAGCACTTGCAGCCCGTCGATCGGGCCGACCTCTACAGCCCCGATCTCTATCGGGTGGGCGAGCGACCGATGCGTTGTCGAGATGGTCAGCCCTAGCTCGTCGGCCACGGCAGTGACCGACTGCCACCGCCGTCGCTCCCTGCCGGCCACCAGCAAATGGCGCCACACCACCTGAACAACTGGCATAACATCGACAAAGTACTGATATCCACTGTTCCATGGAAACGCGGCAAGGGTGCAACGCGACCCCGTGGAGGGGGATTCTGCTAGCTCTTGTTGCGAGCCGGTCACTCTCCTCCGAACCAACTTCTTGGCTGTTTCTATTGACGCGTTTGGTCTGCACGCAATAGGCGCATAAAGGTATTCGGGACAGACCGCGGCGTAACGCTAAGTTCTGTGGTATCTGCCGCTCTTCCGCTCGGCGTAGCTGATTCTACATGCCATGGAGATTCTTGACCGTCCTGGTCGTCTTTTTCCGTGTGTTTCTGTTGGCCGGCGTGTTCGTCTATTAGATCGAAAAACTTTCGTGAAGCGAGAGGTTTCTCATCCGGCTTGTAGATAGCCGTCCGACGCGGCTATTACGGGTCGCCATGATGCAGGCAAACATCATCGTGGTCGCAGGGCCGCCTGTTATCACGATCGTGACCCGGAAGGAGCGACTTGTGGCCGCGGCCGCGGAACGGCGAGGTTCGACAGGCTGGTACGTGACCCCGCCCGGCGCCGTCACGACAAGCTGAGCGCATCTGCGACCGAGGCGAGGTAGTCGATGGACGGAGCCCAAGGCTATCGTGACCACCGAGACATGGGTACCGCCGGCCTGGCGCCAGGACCACGACCCGGAGCACGCTCGGGTGGTGCATCGACCTCCGCCGTTAGGTCGTCGATGGCGCCCTGAGGAAGCGCCACATAGTCCCGCCGAAGTCTTCGACCGACCGGTTGACGCCGGCCACACTTCACTTACTGTCATCCCCCCGAAGGCGAGATTGAAACGATGGGCACGGACGACCATCGCCCGTTGCCGAGGTACGGGTCCTTGCCCGCTGGGACGCGCCCAGATCGCGCCGGCGCCGTGACATACCGCTTGCAGAGTCTTCTCGGTCCTGGAAAAAACAAAGCGCACGAGCATGATTATTCCCTGCCATCTACCCCCGGACCACCCCACGCTATCGGCCAGTGCGGCCTCCCTTTGGGGGGCCGATACCCTGCGCCTGAGTTGAGCCAGCGAGATCGTCGGCAGGCCGGGTGATCGTAAGGACCCACTCGCCGGACCGGAGAGGGCGCATTCTTGGGGGGCATTGGGTTTGCGCGCATCAGCGGCAGACAACCAACGATCCGATCGGCCGTGGCTCCCTGACGCGTGATCTCCCTGCTCGACGCGGCTACGGTCGACCATTCGAGCACGCGGAAGTGCCACGATGGCGTCGGTGACCTACGAGCAACTCATCGCTGATGTCGCCAAGGGCATAGAGGCCGTCGGCGCGGCGATAATGGTCGGTGGAGGGCTGATGGCGATCGTCGGGTACGCCGCGTCGATGTTGAAGGCCGGAACACCGATGGCCCGGTACCGGCGGTTACGTCGGGGCCTGGCCCAGGCGATCCTTCTCGGCCTTGAGGTGCTAATCGTCGGTGACATCGTCCGGACGATCATCGTGGACCCGACGGTTGAGAGCGTCGGCGTGCTCGGGATGATCGTCGTCATCCGGATCGTTCTTAGTTTCTCGTTGGAAGTAGAGATCGACGGGGCGTGGCCTTGGAACCTCTGGCGGCTCGGAAGGAAGGGCGACGAAGAACCGCCTCTTTTCTGACCGTCACTTGCGTGCCACCAGGGAGGAGTCTCGGTGTTGTTCGGTTGCCTGACAACGAGGCACGGTTGTCCTCGGGGGAGGCGCATGCCCGGAACGTGAAATTCCGGCTGTTCGTGAACCATGTCCTAAGTCGTTGGACTAATAAACGACTTCGCACGCCCTCCGCTCACTTCCGCGGCCAGCGGCTGGGGCTGCACAAGCCGAGCCATTATGGAGAACCGGTGCCGGGTACTCCAGTAGTGGTCCCGCGGGATGGCTGGTGAGAACAAGGTCGACTTCTGCCGACGAGCACGAAGCGGGTACTAGGCCGACAACAGCCTCACGCCATCCTCGCCGTCACCGGGCATCGGTCCCGGCGGCGCGCTGGTTCTGTTCTATCCATGCTGTCGCGTCCGCGTAGGCGCGTTTCAGGGTAGCCCCCACCCGCTCATCGCCTGTGTAGATGTTCTCCGGGCCGATCACGTCGGTGACCCCGGTCACCCGGAGCTGTTCTTGGATCCGTTCACTGGCCGACACGATCACAAGCTTGCACCCCATAGCCGTCAGGCCTTCACCGTAGCGGCTCAGCATCTGCATGAAGGTGGTGCCGAGGTCGGTGCGCCCTCGCAACCGGAGGATCACCACTGAGTTGCTCGAGGCGCCAGTGGGGACCGGGAGCTGTGATTCGAGCACCGGCGCGGCGGCAAAGAACAGGCTCCCGTACGGCTGGAGGACGACCACCTCGTTGGCCGGTAGCGCAGCCGGCGGGTCGGTCTCGACGAGGTTCCCGTCCGGGTCGAGCCGCCAGCGCTTGATGGTGACCTGGTTTGACTGGCGCACGACGTGGAGGACCACCGACAGGCCCACCCCGGCCAGCACCGCGTACTGCAATGGGATGACCATGGTAGAGCGCGAAGCTGGTCAGCAGCACCGCTTTCTGCACCGTGCCTGTCTTCCACACGGACTGAAGATCGGCGGGCTTGATGGTGCGGTAGCCGACCAACATGAGCAGCCCGGCCAAGGCGGGCATGGCGATGTGGCCGACCAGGCCGGCGAAGGCGAGGATCACCACCGCCATCGCCACGCTGGCGATCATGAGAGCCAGGCGCGACCGGGCGCCAGCGGCCTTGTTCAACGCCGAGGCCGACATGGACCCGCCTACCGGCATCCCCCGGAATATCCCCACGATGATGTTGGCCGCGCCCTGGCCGATGAAGTCACGGGAGACATCGGGATAACGGCCGTCGGGGTTGGGGAAGTTGGCCGAAATGCCTGCTCCCTGGATTAGTCCGACAAACGCAAGCGACAGCGCCGGGACCAGGAGCGAGGGGACGAGCCGAAGCATCGGGGCCGTGGGCAGCGGCAGCGAGCGGGGAACGGCACTGAGCTCGCTGACAGTAGCCACGCCACCCCATCCGAGGACGGCTACACCCGCCGAGGTAATGATGACGGCGAGCACCAGTCCCAGCGCGCCCAGCTTGGTGCGCTCGAGCAGCAGTATCAGCGCGATGGTCAAGGCCCCGATGGCGACGGACTGCCAGTGGAGCTGGCCCGGATGGACAAGAGTGTTGACGGCGCGAATGACACGGTTTGCCCCCTTCGCCTTGTACCCGGTGAGGTTGGCTAGCTGGCCGAGCATGATATTGACGCCCACAGCGCTGATGAACCCCACCATCACGGCGTTCGACACGAACCGCATCACCGAGCCGAGCCTCAGGAAACCGGCCGCGAGCATCACAAGGCCGGTCAGCACAGAAAGGGTGAACAATGCCCCCGCCGGATCGCGGGCCGAGTGAACCGCCGGGACGTCGGCGATCACGATGGCCATGGCGCCGGTGGCCTGCACGGCCATGAAAGCCGAACTGGTGAAAAGTGAACCGCCAATCGTGCCGAACAGGTATGCGTAAAGGCCCGAAAGAGGGTTGACCCCGGCGAGCAGGCCAGCGGCAAGGCCGTCAGGGACGCTCTCCACGCCGAGCACCAAGCCAGCGACGACGTCTTTGCCCAGCGTGTCTCGCCTAACCGGGAAGCGGAATTTCATCCCTGGGCTTCTAGCCTGGCATGGGCACGGTCACATATGCCCGGCTCTCGCGCGCCACCCGGTGAGGGTGAATGCGTCCGTCCCCGTGTCGTACGTCGGCAACTTGTGACAGCAGCCATTGTTGTTGTGATAGCAGCCATTCTTGTCAAGGCCTCCGCGCGCAACCAATATGAGCTTCGTCCGGACCGAATTCCCGCCCGTTGTAGTCCGGTGTCAGCGCGGTTCGGCACGGCTACATCCTGAGCGAAGTGGTCGAGCAGCGGATCACCCCGCAAGGATGACTGCGCCAAACGGTCATAGGGGGCGGGCGTCAGGGCGATCGCCACGGGGCGTCCCGGGGTCGACCGTGAAGAGGCCACCACCTAGTAGGAGCTTTGTTCGGGCGCCTTGGGGAGATCTCGCGCTCCCAAGGGCGAGGCAGGCACCCGCTCATCGGTGCGGTGGGGCCTAGTTCGGCTAGCGTGAGTTGCCCACAGATCGAAGCCGGTCAGTTCGACCGAAGAACGGATTGATGATGACCGATGTATCCCTCGATGAGCTAGACCCTGTTGACTACGTCGTCGTCGAGTTCCCGGCGGGGGCGAGCAACTTCACTGGAGAGATGGTCACGGAGCTGCGAAAGTTGGTCGACGCCGGAACCATCCGCGTCATCGATACGCTGATCCTGACCAAAGACGCCGATGGTAACGTCGACGCCATCGAGCTCTCCGACGTCGGCGAACTGGTGGAGTTGCAGCAGATCGAAGCCGAGCTGGCGGAACTGTTGGCCGTAGACGACGTCGAGCACCTGGCCCCCGCTATGGACCCGGGGACCGTGGCCGGGGTGCTCATCTGGGAGAACCTGTGGGCCGCCCCGTTCGCGTCCGCGGCACGGCGTTCGGGCGGCCAGCTGATCGCCAACGGGCGGATCCCCATTCAGGCCATCATCGCCTCGATCGAGGCCGACAAAGCAACTGCGACCGTAGAAGACTGAAAATGCCAGTAAGGCCAGCACGGGTTGTAAGAGTCGGGGTCATCGGAGCACCGGTGGCAAAAACCGCGGTGGTAGCAGCGGCGGTCACGCCTGGGCTCTCGCCGGTGGCCAAGGCTGCCGTGGTAGGTGCGGCGGTCACGCCTGGGCCCTCGCCAACTACCCGGCCGGCAACGAGGTCAGCCAGACCATCAAACCGATGCTGACGACAGGGTGGTTACCAGTTGGGGGACCCGCCCATAATGAAAGCGGTCCGTATAAAAGTCAACCCGCGTGACGATCGCTGGGAACCCCTAATCCCCTTGCGGGGGGGTTTGACGGCCGAGGAGGCGCTGTGCTTAATTACAATGGGCTGTCCCGGTCAAACCACCCTTTGGGCGTGGTCCAGCGTCAGCTGCTAGCCCCACCCTCGCCCAGTGCCATGGGCATCATGAGGTAGCCATAAACCGCAGTTGGTCAGTTGAGCCTGGCAGAATAGGTCCAACTCAGACCACAGGAGAGGGAACGGTGCTTGCCGACAGCTACCCGCTATTGGATGTCTTTTGGACCATGTTGTGGTTCTTTCTGTTTTTCGCCTGGATATGGCTATTGATCATTGTCTTTGGCGATATTTTTCGGAGTCGCGATATGAGTGGCTGGTCCAAAGCTCTCTGGACCATATTCGTCGTCTTGGTACCCCTGTTTGGAGTGCTGGTCTATTTGATCGCCCGCGGTGGCAGCATGCACGAGCGAGCTGCGACCGAGGCCCAGCAACAGGACGAAGCGTTCCGCGCCTATGTTCAAGAGGCGGCCGGGCCTCAGGACAGCGCCGACGAGCTCGCCAAGCTAGCCGAATTGAAGGCCTCGGGGGCGATCACCGAGGAAGAGTTCCAAACCGCAAAGGCAAGGGTACTCCGATGAGAGCGCAACCCAACGCCAAACCCACGCCTAGCGTGCGAGCGGCAGCAGAGACCGAGGCCGAATGACGCGCTCACCATATCGGGCCGTAGGATAAGCACTTCAGTAGGTCGTCATGTTGCTCGCACCGTTGCTGACGTCGGCAGCTCAGCAGTGGTCTCTCACGGTGTCGACCGTGGGCCAGACCGGCGCGAGGACCGTCACGGCCGCAGGGAAGATCCACGGGGGTGCTGATGGGGACAAAGGGCCCGTCCGGGACAAAAGGCCGTAGCCAAGCGTGTCTCGCCGACCAGGCCCGTGCATTTCGTTCGCAACCAAGTAAAATAGGCGTCGCTGACTGGCGATTTAGGAGCCTCGGGGGCAGGGCTCCCGTTTTGTGCCTTCGCACGCCAAAGGTTCCGCGGCCAGGTCCCGTCGATCTCGACTTCAAGTGAAAAGCTGAGCGCCATCCGGATAACGACGATCATCCCCAGCACGGCCACGCTTTCCAAGGTCGTATCCACGATAATCGTGCGGAAGATGGCAGCGACAATGACAACCTTGAGCCCGAGGAGGATCGCCTGTCCCGACGGGCTGCGGAGCCTAGGGGTAGCGTCGAGCGCTATCAGCCCCCCATTGACCATGATCGCGGCGCCAAGGGCCTCGACGCCTTTATCGACATCGGAGACCAATTGATCGCAGGCCGCCCAGGCAAGCGCCACACCTGCCCCTACTTCGCCTGCATACCAAGAGCTCGGGCCGCCCGTCGACCTGCGAGATTATCGACGCGGGACCGCCTAACGAGCCCGCGATCGATACGATCTGGAGGATTCGCCGAGTAGATGCATCAGCGGTAGGTTTGCCGCTGCTTCATCGGCATCAATCGTCGACATCAAGAATCAGGTAAACGGGTCCCTTGCGCTATATGAACTTGTCCGCATACCTGCGCGAGATCGTCGATCAGTGGGGCTGGCAGACGAGTCCTCGGCGCCAACTTCGAGCCGGTACTGGCGGCCGACGAAGGCGAACCCGGCGCCGAGCTCGAGAAGGAAGCGCTGAAGGTGGCTGACGAGGGCGTCTTCAAGTTTGCGCTCCGCGACGGCGGTGCCGTAAGCCGAGGGGTCAAGGTCGCACGCCTCTTTGCTGATCTCCCGGACGAGGTCTGACCCACCCGGCGGCAGGGGTACAGGCGAAATTGGACGGGGCCGCTCCCAGACGTCGATGGAGCTAGCTCATCATCTGGTTGAGAGGACGTTGCGGCTCCAGCCGTCCTCGATGTTTTGTTCTGCGTACCGTCGGCGGCGGTCCGGGTCGTCCAGCTTGTTGGGCAGGACGGTGATATGACCCTGCGAAAGTTGTCCAACAAGTTGTTGGACAATCTCGGGCCACGCCTGGGCGAAGGCTCGCATGTAGTACAGGATGGTGCGCGACAGGTCCTTCATCCCGAGGAACTCGGCACGAAGGGCAACCACGGGCCCCGCCACGGCGGTCGACTGTGGCGAGAGGTGGCAGCGGCCACCACATTTGACCGACGACCGCGATTAATGACCCAGATTGATGAGACCGACCGTGTCGGTGCGGGCATACCGTTGGCCCCACAAGCACGCTATTCGGGTGATGACCGGGGGCCCCGCCCTCAGTAAATTGACCATTTGACCGCATGTAGTCAGCCAGCGAAAAGGAGAGCACGCCATGGGTGCCGAATCTGAGCGGGTCAAAGGGTTTGGGAAGCTAGAGGACGGGCTGCGCCAGGCGAGCGACTGGTACCACTGGGGCCCGTACGTGAGCGAGCGCCAGTGGGGGACTGTACGGGAGGACTACAGCGCAGACGGCGAGGCGTGGACGTACTTCCCCCATGACCACGCCCGATCGAGGGCGTACCGCTGGGGCGAGGACGGCCTGGCCGGTTTCTGCGACGTCGAGCAGCGCCTCTGCCTCGGTTTGGCCCTTTGGAACGGCCGTGACCCGATCTTGAAAGAGCGGCCCTACGGGCTGACAGGCGCGGAAGCCAACCACGGCGAGGACGTGAAGGACTACTGGTGGTACCTCGACGCTCTCCCGAGCCATGCCTGGAACCGGTGGCGCTACCACTACCCTCAACGCGCCTTTCCCTACGAGGACCTACGCCAGGAAAACAGCCGGCGGAGCAAGTGGGATATGGAGTACGAGCTGCTCGACACGGGCGCCTTCGACGACGACCGCTACTGGGTCGTCGAGGTCCACTACGCCAAGGCCGACGCGCACGACATCTTAATGTCGGTCCAGGTCACCAACGCCGGCCCTGACGCCGACACGCTCCACCTGCTGCCCTCGGCCTGGTTCCGCAACACCTGGTCATGGGACTATGACGCGCCCAAGCCGGAGCTGTCAGCCAACGGCCCTGCCGCCGTTGGCATCCGCCATCCTTTCCTCGGCGAGCTCGAGCTGATCGGGCGGGCGGCTCCCGGCGGGGGGGCGCCAACCCTGCTGTTCTGTGAGAACGAGACCAACGACCGACGCCTCAACAACGTGACGGCGAGCCCGGCGTACCCGAAAGACGGCATCAACGACCACGTGATAGCCGGTGCCGGTACTGTCAACCCCGACTCCGGGGCACCAAGTGCGCCTTTTGGTACCAGGTGACGGTGCAACCAGGCGCGACGACCGAGCTGCACCTGCGCCTGCGCCCGAAGGGCACCGGCCCGGCCGCGTCGGCAGCCCTCGGCAGCGATTTCGACAACGTTATGGCGAAACGGCGTGCCGAAGCCGACGAGTTCTACGCCGAGCTGACGCCGAAGGAGGCGTCGGCCGACGAGGCGATGGTGATGCGCCAGGCCTTCTCGGGGCTGCTATGGAGCAAGCAGCTTTATTACTACGACGTGACTCGCTGGCTAGAAGGGGACCCCACCCAACCGGCGCCGCCGCCGTCACGGCGTTACGGGCGCAATTCCAGGTGGCGGAACTTCGACGCCTTCGACATCATGTCGATGCCGGACAAGTGGGAGTACCCGTGGTTCGCGGCCTGGGACATGGCCTTCCACTGCGTGGCATTGGCCCATGTGGACCCGGCGTTCGCCAAGTACCAGCTGGTCCTACTATGCCGGGAATGGTTCCAGCACCCCAACGGCGCCCTGCCCGCCTACGAGTGGGACTTCGGCGACATCAACCCTCCCGTGCAGGCCTGGGCCGCTCTCGAAGTCTTCGCCATTGACGGCGGCCGCGACTTCGACTTCCTCAGCCGTATCTTCGACAAGTTCCTCGTCAACTTCAACTGGTGGGTCAACCTGGAAGACAGGACGGGCAGCAACCTGTTCGAGGGCGGCTTCCTCGGCTTGGACAACATCGGCCCGATCGACCGCTCCCACCTGCCCGTCGGCGGCACCCTGGAGCAGTCGGACGCCACTGGTTGGATGGCTTCTTATGCCCTCGCCATGACTGGCATCGCTGCTGTGTTGAACCGCACCGGTCAGCGGCCGACGGGCGACCTCGTGCTCAAGTTCATCGAGCACTTCGCCGCCATCCGCGACGCCATGGACACCCAGGGGATGTGGGACGACGTCGACGGCCTGTTCTACGACCGCCTCGTCACCCCTGATGGGGCCGTCGTGCCTATAAAAGTGCGCTCGATGGTGGGCATCATCCCCATGCTGGCGGCCGCTGTCATCGACGAGGAGATGATCCAGCACAGCCTGACCGTCTCCAAACAGTTCCCCCGCCTCCTCCGCGACCAGGGCCTCGACGACCTGGACAAGGCCTCGGCCAGCGGGCTGCTGCACGGGGAGCCGGGCGAGCGCCGCCTGCTCCTCGGTGTGGTTAACGTAGAGCGCCTCGAGCGGCTGTTCTCCAAGCTGTTCGACGAGCGTGAGTTCCTGGCACCGTACGGTCTGCGGGCGATTTCCGCCTACCACCTCGAGCACCCCTATGAGCTGGACGTCGAAGGCATTCGGGCCACGATCGATTACGAGCCGGCCGAGTCCACGACAGCTATGTTCGGCGGCAACTCCAACTGGCGCGGCCCCCTTTGGTTCCCCGTCAACTTCCTGGTTATCGGTGCCCTCGAGCGCTATCAACGCTTCTTCGAGGACTCGTTCAAGATGGAGTACCCTACCCGCTCGGGCCAGATGCTGACGCTGGGCGAGATCGCCCATGACCTGAGAAAGCGCCTCACGTCGATCTTCCTCGTGAACGCGGACGGGCGCAGGCCCTCCTTTGGTGGTACCGAACGATTCCAGACCGACCCGAGGTGGAAGGACAACATTTTCTTCAACGAGTACTTTCACGGCGACAATGGCGCCGGGCTGGGCGCTTCCCACCAGACCGGCTGGACGGGGGTCATCGCCGACATCATCCGGCGCCGCCACGGGGACATAGGCTCGGTCGGTGAGGTCCTACGGATGGTCGTCGGCCGCAAGGCGGAAAAATGACCGACTTGGCTGAGCGGGTCAGGCAAGCTCTTCCCGGAGCCCGCTCCCCCTCCGTGCGACCGCCGGGGGACGCCGGACCAATTTCGCCGTCGCGTCCGGGACAACCGACGGGACGACCCTGTGCCTTTTCGAGAAGCTCGGGCGTCGAGTCGCAGTCCCGCTCCAGGAGCTGAGACGCCGGTATTGGCACGCCTTCGTACCGGACGTGGGGCCGGGACAGTCCAACGGGCATCGCGCTAATGGTCCCTACACATGGCACGCGGGGTGCGCTGCAACCCGGCAAAGTTGTTGACTGACCCATATGCGCTCGCAATAATCGGCACGGCCCGCCACGTCCCGGAGGTGCTCGGGTACGCAACGGGCAACCCCGCCAGGCCGTGCGAACTGGCTCGGCCGCCTTTGTCTCCCGCAGCTTTGTGGTTGACCCCACGTTCAAATGGAGCGACCGGCCCAACACGACGCGCGCTGCAGGCAGCACCTGATCTCGAGCCGCTGGCGAGGGGCACCAAGGAGCCTGTGCCGAGGTGCACACTACGGGTTCGCTGACTTCGTTCGTTACCGTGAGGCCATGCGCGCCATAACTGTCATACCGGGCCAGCGCGGCTCTGTCGCTCTCACCGACATGCCCGAACCTGACGAAGACGACGGGCCCATCCTGGTCGAGACCGAGGCGATCGGTGTCTGCGGCACTGACTTGGAGATCATCAATGGCGACTACGGGTGGGCGCCTCCGGGACAGGAACGGCTGATCATCGGCCACGAGTCGCTGGGCCGCGTGTCCGACAGCGCACCCGAGACGGGGTTCATGGCCGGGGACCTCGTGGTCGGGATCGTACGCCGGCGCGACCCCGTACCCTGCCCGGCCTGTGCCGCTGGTGACTGGGACATGTGCACCAACGGCATGTACACCGAGCGGGGGATCAAGGCCCGCCACGGCTATGCCTCCGAGCGGTACCGCATCCACCCCGAGTACCTCGTGAAGGTGGACCCCGCCCTCGGCGCCCTCGGTGTGTTGCTCGAGCCGACCACCGTCGTCGCCAAGGCCTGGGACCATATCGAAAAGATCGGCCGCAGGTCGACGTGGGCACCCCAGAAGGTGCTCATTACCGGCGCCGGGCCGATCGGGTTGCTGGCCGCCCTGCTGTCGGCTCAGCGTGGCTACGACACCTACGTCGTCGACCTGGTCACCGAAGGGCGCAAGCCGGAGATGGTACGCCGGCTCGGGGCGACCTATTTCCCCCGCGGTGAGCTTGGTGAAGCAGCCGCCGAAGCGGACGTCGTCATCGAATGTACGGGCTTCATCGGCATGCTGCTCGACATAGCCCCGCAGCACGTGCGCCAGAGGGTCATATGCCTCACGGGCGTTTCCGCCGCCGGGGCGGAGTCCACCGTCGACCCCGGCGTCCTCAACCGGAACATGGTCCTGCAGAACTCTGTCCTGTTCGGTTCGGTCAACGCCAACCGGCACCACTACGAGCTCGCCGCCGAGGCTCTGGCCCAGGCCGACCCGGCGTGGCTCGCGGGGCTCGTCACCCGCCAGGCGCCTATCGGCCGATGGGCTGACGCCTACACCCGCCAGCCCGACGACATAAAGACCGTCCTCAACTTCTCGGACGGAGCACCCTAGGCCCCGGGCTCTGCGGTTCAGTGCACGACGTGCGCAATGACCCCGGCCGACTCGAGGCCGTCGAGGACAAGCTGGACGCCGATGGCGGCGATGAGGAAGCCGAAGACCTTCTCGGTGACCAGCATGCGGCCTTCGTCCAGCTTGGCCCCGACCTGGTTCGCCCAGCGGAACACCACTATGTCGATCAACAAGACCACCCCGAGGATGCCGACCGCCACGGCGAACACGGCCACGGAGTCCAGCTCGGCTGAGATCGTCACCAGGCCGACGATGCCGACCGGGTTGAGCAGGTAAGGCACGGCTAAGGGGAACTGAGCGAGCTCCAGCGGGGTTTTCCCCTCTGGTTGGTGACCGTGGCCACCGTCCTGCCCGAGCACCATGGCCACTGCCAGGACGAACAAGATCACGCCACCGGCGATCGACAATGCCCCCACGCTGAAGTGGAGAAAGGCCCGCAGCAGCTCGCCGAGGGCCATGAGCACCAGGGCGACCGTCGCCGCCGTGACCAGCATCCTGCGCACCACCCGTCGCTTGGTCGCGGCGTCAAGCGGGGCGGTGACCTCCAGGAACGGGACCAACGCGAGCTTGGCGCCGATGCCGATCAGCAGTACCAAGAAGGTGTCGATCACGCCCGCGGCGGTGATCGAGGTCTGCGCCATCCACCAAGTGTGCCGGAAACGCCGCTCGGCCCTCGTGGTACCTAGTCAGGTCCTGCTCGCCGAGCGGCCTCGAGCCTGCGCACCCCCCGGGTACGCATCTAAAGCCCGGCCTCCCGCGAGCACGACCAGGGGGCCGGGGTTATCGGCGTCTGCGACCGGGAAAGTAGTGTCGGCGACGTGGAGAGCAGCCCGGCCGGGGCAGAGCGTGGGGCCGGTACCGTCCTCCTCACGCTGGCCGCCGGGCAGTTCCTCATGGCGCTCGACAGCTCGGTGATGAACGTGTCCATCGCCACTGTGGCCAGCGACCTCGGCACCACCGTTACCGGCGTGCAGACGGCCATCACCCTCTACACGCTGGTGATGGCCATGTTCATGATCACCGGCGGCAAGATCGGGGGCATCGTGGGCCGCCGCCGCGCTTTCTCTATCGGCTGTGTCATATACGGCTGCGGTTCATTGACCACATCACTGGCCCCTAACGTCGGCGTGTTGATCTTCGGGTGGTCGTTCCTGGAGGGCATGGGCGCCGTACTGATCCTGCCCGCCATCGTCGCTCTGGTCGCTTCCAACTTCGCCCCCTCGGAGCGGCCCCGGGCCTTCGGCCTGGTGATGTCGGCGGGAGCGATAGCGGTGGCGGCCGGGCCGCTGATCGGCGGCCTGGTCACCACGTACCTCTCATGGCGATGGGTCTTCGTGGGCGAGGTCTTGGTCGTGGCCGCCATACTCCTGCTGGCCCGCAGGGTGGCGGACGCCCCGCCCACGCACCGCCCCCACCTCGACCTGGTCGGTACCGTGCTCTCCGCTCTCGGCCTGGGCCTGTTCGTTTTCGGCGTGCTCCGCTCGAGTGCCTGGGGCTGGGTGCAGGCCAAGCCAGGAGCGCCCTCGTTGTTCGGGGTCTCCGCCACGGTGTGGCTGGTACTGGCCGGCGGGGTCGTCGTGTACGGGTTCCTGGCCTGGGAGCGCCGCCGGGTCGCTCGGGGCGCCGAGCCGTTGGTGGACCCCGCCATGCTCGACAACCGCCAGCTGCGGGGAGGCCTCACGATCTTCTTCTTCCAGTACCTCCTCCAAGGGGGGTTGTTCTTTGTCGTGCCCCTGTTCCTCTCGGTGGCGCTCGGGCTGACGGCCCTGCAGACCGGGGTCCGGTTGTTGCCATTGTCGGCCACGCTGTTGCTCGCGGCCGCCGGTGTCCCCAGGGTCTGGCCCAAAGCATCGCCCCGGCGCGTCGTACAGGTCGGCCTCCTGGCCCTTCTGGGCGGGATCGTCTCGCTGCTGGCCGCCCTCGACGCCGGCGCCGGCCCGGAGATAACCACCTGGCCGATGCTCCTGGCCGGTCTCGGGATCGGCGCCCTCGCCTCCCAGCTAGGCGCCGTGACCGTGTCGTCGGTCCCGGACGAGCAAAGTAGCGAGGTAGGCGGGCTCCAGAACACCTTCACCAACTTGGGCGCCTCGCTCGGCACGGCCCTGGCCGGGTCGGTGCTCATTGCCAGCCTCACGGCGGCGTTCCTGAGCGGCATTGCGCAGAACCCCGCGGTGCCGAAGGAGGTCACGACGCAGGCGACAACGCAGTTAGCAGCGGGCGCCCCGTTCATGTCCGACGATCAGCTCCAGGTCGCCCTCGATAAGGCCGACGTGCCGCCCGAGACGTCGGCCGCCATCGTCGACGAGAACTCCAAGGCACGGATCGAGGCGCTGCGCGCCGCGCTGGCCGTATTGGCCTTCCTCGCCGTCCTGTCGCTGTTCTTCACACGGCGCATCCCCATGGAACAGCCGAGCGACATACCGACCACGGCAAGTGCGGCGGTTGACCCGGAAGAAGGCTGAAATCATTGAGGACAGGCGCGTAGAGCGCACCTCTTTATTACCTCCGTGACCGAGGTATGAATAGCGCCCGGGGTGGACCTGTCACCTGGCGCCTTAACCAGCGGAGGTTGTTCGTAGAAGAATTGCGTATGGTTCGCATTGTTGACCTGCTGGAGAACCTGACTAGGAGCAGTACGAACCCGGGTTTTAGGGCAGAAGTGTCGCCAATCGACGCCTTACTCCGCCGGCCCGAACCCTCTCAGCAACACGAACTACAGCTGCCAGCCACCCTCAGCGTCGTTTTTGCGCCAAGACTGCCGGTACCCGTTAATTACCCAGGCGGTGGTGCTCGACCAGGACCGGCTGGCGTCCTAGAACTGGCCCAACGGTCGGGGACCTATTGACCGGGCCCTCGGTTCAGCCGAGGCCTTGCCGGTCGGCTACCGATGCGACCGGGGCGAAGGGAGCAGGCAAGGCTCCGCTGACTGCGGCAGCCAAAAGGCTTTGTTGGCAGGCGATGGCGGCATGGCGGTCCGGCGGGAGGGTGACCTCGAGGTCGTCGAACACCGCCGTGAGCCGGCGGGCCACCTGCGGTGCGTCGGCACCGTAACGAATTATCTCAGTGCAGGCCAGTGTGGCCAGGGCCTCAAAGTCCCGTAGCTCCCGCTTCACCCTCACGGCACCAGTTGAGTCCACCAGGAGGCCGGTCGGGTCGGGGCGGTTACCTACAACGGCGAGCAGGTCACCGATGCGGTCGATCGCCTGTACCGCAGTGGTCGGGTCGTTGACGGCGGGCGAAAGCGCCCGTGCCGCAACGTCGACGAGCTGCCGAAAACCGAAGGCAGGGTCTTGCACAAAGGTGCGCTCACCACGTATGAGGAAGAACTTCGTGACCTCGCCAGCGTCGACGGCCCCTCCGTGCACCCAGGCAAAAGGGGTGCCGTGAGCCAAGTACTCACCGACCCCCACGGTCAGCTCGACCCAGCAGTCCTTCTGTCGGCACAGCTCGACAAGGCCGTGCAGGTCGGTGGCCGTCAGGACCCCGGTCTTCCCCCTGTAAAACAGCCGGCCGGGTGAAGCGACCGGTGCAGGCGGCTCCACGTCGAGGTAAGCGGACGGCAGTGGAAAGTTCTTCTCGATGGCTTGCCGGCCTTCGGTCGCAATTTCTTCGAGCAGGTACTGGACACGCATGAGCCGCACGACGCTATGGAGGTAGGCGATGAAGCCGAAGACGGTGGCTACGGTCAGCGCCAGCAACGTCGTGACCGACACGATCGGGGCGAACTGTTTTGGTGACGGGAGCGAAGAGCGGTTGTCGACGAGCGTGATCAGGGCGAAAACGAACGTGGCCAGGAACAGCCCGAGGGTAACCCGCGTGACCCGGGACCGGATGAAGATCCGCACGGTCCGCGGTGAGTACTGGCTCGCTGCGAGCTGGATGGCCACCAGGGTGGTGGCGAACACGACCGCGACAAACGCCAGGGTGGCGGCGGCGATAGCCCCAGCGAAGTTCGAAGCGGCGCTCTGGTCCGACACCAGGTCCGGGCGGAAGCCGACCGGCGCCGCTACAACTGAGTCCAGCCAGATGGTGAGGTTGGCGGCGCCGATCGCAGCTGCCGCGAATATGGCCGGGATGAACCATAAAGACACCAGGATGCGCTCACGGAAATCGACGAGCCACAGCGGCTCGGGTCGCACGGGAAGTGCTCTCATTGGTCAGAAGTCTCTCAAACGACGCCCGGCCCAGCGAATGGCCCCCCAAGATTGCCGGCCTCCCGTGAGGGGCGCTGCTTACGACAACTAGGCGAAGGCCTGCCGGAGGCAGCATTAGCATCGGCGCATGGTCTGGCTGACGTCCCTGCCCACATGGGCGCTCGTCGTGGGCTGTTTGGGTTTCGCCGTGCTCGTCGCGGTCGGTGGCAGGCGGGCGGTACTGGCCTTCGTACCCAAAGCCGAACGCGACAGTGCCATCGCCATTGCGGGTGCGATAATGACCGCTATTGCGGCTGCTTTCGCTGTGACGATGGCGCTCACTCTGGCCAACGAAGCGACGTACCTGGTATCGGCCCAGGGGACAGTGAACACCGAGGCCGCCGACGCGTCCCGGCTGGCCTGGGCCTCGACGAACCTCAAGGTCGACTCGGCGCCCATTCAGGCGGCGCTGCAGGCGTACCTCCAAGCGACGCGGGCTCACGAATGGCACGGCGTAAATGCGGCGGAGGGCCAGAATCCCGCCACCGATGACGCCCTTGCCACCCTGGAACTCGTCGTCAGGGCCCAAGCCAACCGGGCGGTCCTAGGGTCGCCGACTTCCACCGAGCTTCTCGCCTCTCTCGACGCCCTGACCAGCGATCGCCGGGCCCGCCTCGCCATCGCCTCGCACGAGCTCCCGGGCCTCTATGTGGTCACCCTGGCAGTGAGCGGCATTGCCCTAATCGTGAACGCGAGCGTCATCTCGTTGCGCGGAGGTACGCGGTCCGCCTTCCTGGTCGGCGGCCTTCCCGTCATTGTGGGGCTAAGCCTGGCGCTCCTCTTCGCCATTGGCACGCCATTCCGAGGATCGATCGTGGTGAGCGCTCAGCCGATCGATACGGTCATACAAAACCTCAAAAGCGGCTACTTTCATCTGTAGCGAGGGCCGCCTCCGCAAACCCTGCCTCGCTTGTCGATGTCAAAACGTGCTTGTTGTTCTTCAGAGATCGACTAGCACAAAGGGTCGCCACGCGGGTTGGTATACCAATCCGCACCCCTCGGATGACCTCCTGCATGCCGCGTGACCAGGCGGTCGGGAGGCCCGGGACGAACCGTCGAGGCCGGACGCTCGCAGATTGTTTGGCCACTGGCCGGGCCATCGGTGGGGTACCCCGGTGGGTGCGGCCGGAACGCCATTGATATCAGCGGCAGGGAGCAGCAGGCTCATTTGAAGCACCAAACCCTGCCGGGTGCCGCACAAGGGTAGACCAACTAAGGCCCATAACCTGCCGTCTCCTCCAGTGTCGGCTCCCGGCCTTCTGTCAAAGGGGGGGCCGTCACCAGTTTGGCAGGGGTCACTATAGTCGGACGGCCCCCAACCCTTTGTCTTGCCCGGGCAGCCGCCACTCCAGCCCGCGAGTGCTCGATGATGACTTCGCGTTCGAACTGTCGAGTGCTGAAAAGACGTGGGACACGACACGACCGCCGGCTGTGGTGGTCTCGATCCCTTCCTGCAGTGACCGCAGACCCACGCCGCGCTGCCCAAGCTCTCCCACAAGATCGATCAGGTGCCGGACCGAACGGCCCAATGGGTCTAAGCGTCACACGACGAGGGTGCCGCCAGGTCGCAAGTGCTCGAAGAGCCTCAACGAGCTCCGGACGCTCGTTAAGGGACTTCGAGGCTGTGTCCGACCACACTCGCTGGCAACCTGTTGCCTTCAAGGCGTCGAGCTGCATATCTATCCGTTGGTCGCCCGTCGAGACCCTTGCGTACCCGAGCAGGTCACCATGCCCCGACCGTTCCAAAACCCCTCCCTCGACCGGTGGATGAGCCGTTGATTTTGGCCCTGGGTTTTGCGTCTCGCTCACCAGGCCGATGTGCCACGTGGCAGCCGGGGAGACGTCGGCTACTAAGGACCTTTCAGTCCGGGCCAAGAGCTACACGCCGGGCCTAATCAGGGAGTCCCAACCTCGTCGAGGCCACGAGCGAGCCGTCATGCAACCCAACAGGTCACCGCTAGCGTCTAAACCGGATCATTCGCAGCCTCGTTTATCCTCTCCGCACCATTACCCGGAACACTCAAACCGCCAAGCGGAGCATCAGTTCTCACGTCGTTATGGGCGCGTATATGCGCTTTCTCCAAATGGATCACTAAATGCAGAACGAATACGCGCTGACAAGAGCCCTCGTCGAGTTTACCGGGCGGCGCTATTATGAGTGCCTCGCTAGCGTGGCGGCTATGGCGGTCGGCTAAGGAGCCACCAGCCTGGGACCCACGCGAAGCCGCAGCGAGAGGCATACGGAGACGATCGGCGACACGCCCCAAGAGCAGCGTGCCAGTATCCACCACCCGGGCTGGCGATGGGGTTATCGGACCTCGGTCTCGCCCGCCGCCAAATCAGGCTCGTCGAGTCCAGCTGAGATGCTGCTGGCCGGGGCTGAGCTGCTGTCGGCTGGCCCGCTTGTTTGGCGCTGTCGTCCCATCTGCACAGCGCCAAAGATGACTTTCAGGCCGAAACCCAAGAGGATCAGGTCGGCGAGCATTTGGAAGATGACCAGCACGCGAGCCCCTTCGCTCTTGGCCGTGATGTCGCCGTACCCGACGGTGGAGAACGTGGTGACGGTGAAGTACAGGGCATCGGTACGCGACAGGGATTGGCTGAAACTGCCGGGCGTGGCCTGCTCCATGAGGTAGTAGGCGGACGCGAACAGCAGTAGAAATAGCGGGGCGGTTATGGCGAGGGCCTCAACCGCTTTGACCCCAGGATGCGCTGCCTTGAGGATGGCTCGGACTTCCCATATGACGATTAGGATCACCGCCAACATGCCGACCACCAGTAACACGACGGACTTTGCCTTGGAAACGTCGCTGAACGGCAAGAGGTAGTAGGCAACTACCAGGAGCGTCGTGGCGATCAGGGCCCGGAGCAGACCGATGGCGATGAGCCGCCGTCGCTCGGCCGGCGAGAGATCCTGCAAGGACATCATCTCTGTGGCGCCCACCCCCACGTCGAGTCGCAACACCGCGTTGAGGTCGCCACCGTCCTTTGAGGGATGGCCGGCTCGGCGCCAGGAGGCGTTCGGCTAGTCATCCAGAGGCTCCTCCCTGCCCAGAGCCGGCGGTTTTGCAACTCATCGCCGCCGCGCCTGTGCGGTCAGGCTCTTGTTGCCTATTTCGCGGCCGTGTACCGGACGTCGACCCGCTCGATCGTGCCGTTGCATCTGAATCGGGCTTTGTCGTAGAAGTCCAGCGACACGGGGAGCCGAGGGCGACGCCGATGTCGAGGCACTCGTTGGCGCTGAATGCGATCAGGCACGTGACCGGCGCCGTGCCTTCGGCGACGAGCTCGCCGTTCACCTTCATCGTCACGTTCGGTGGACCGCGGGGCACGAAATCAGGATGGTTCGTCTCGATCTCTATGGTCACCTTGCCAGGGGGAAGCTGTTGCTGGGCGCGGATCTTTGTCCGCCGGATCTCGAAGAGGTTGTACTCGTGGCAGCGGGACCTGCCCGGCCCGGCCTGACCTGCACCTCCCGAGCCCCGGCTCCCCGTCCCCGGCCACGGCCCGCCTGCCCCGACCGCAGAAAGGCCCGCAAAACCGATGCCTGCCACCGCATCGACGACCGGGAACGGCTGGAGGCCATCCGCTCCATGCACGAGCTCCACCGCAAGGCGGGCCGGGCCGCCCTGTCCAAGGCCGTGCAAGCGTTGACCCAGCTGCAACCGGAGCACATGCCGCCCAGCGTCATTGCCCGGCTGCTGGAGCTGGGGGCCAAGCTCGAACGCTCCACGCTGATCGTGAGCGTCGAGGAGCTCCAGGGCGTGGACCTCGTCGACGAGGAACCCGACGACCCCTGGGAGCGCATAGCGCGTGAGCTCGACCCTCGCACCAGCGCTGAGCTCTAAGCCCCGCTGGGGCACCCCGCGCAACCCGAGCCGCCCCACCCGGGGCAAGCTCGACCGGGAGGTGGCCGCCATGCTGGGCTGGCCCTACTTCCCCTGGCAGTGCCACACCGCCGACGTGGCCGGCGAGTACGACCCGGTCACCAAGATCCCGCACTACCGGACAGTGGGCGTGGCCGTGGCCCGCCAGAACGGCAAGACCACCCTGGTCTGCTCCCGCATTGCCCGCCAACTGATCCCGCCCCGCCAGACCGTGGCCTACACGGCCCAGGACCGGGGCCTGGCCCGGACCAAGTGGGACGAGCACGTCAGCCTGCTCATGTCGACCCCCTTCGCCGAGCGGGTGGCCCGGGTCGACCGCACCAACTGGCGGGAGATGCTGGTCATGAACAACGGCTCCCGGTACATGCCCGTGACCCCGTCGTCCAAGAAGGCGGGCCGGTCCCTGTCGATCGACCTGGCCATCATCGACGAGGCCCACGCCCATGAGGACATGGGGGTCGTCTCCGCCATCCAGCCCGCCATGGCCGCCCGCCCGCACGCCCAAATCTGGTTGCTGTCCAACGCCGGCGACTACCGCTCCGGGCTGTGGCGGCACTACACCGACCTGGGCCGGCTGGAGGCCAGCAACCCGACGTCGACCATGTGCTGGATCGAGTACGCGGCCGACGCCGACGCTGAGCAGTTCGACCGGGAGGCATGGGCCGAGGCCAACCCCTCCCTCGGCCTGCCGGGCGGCGTGCTGGAGTCGGCCCTGTCCGATGGCGCCCTGACCATGGACCGCGAGACGTTCTTCCGTGAGCACCTCAACGTGTGGATGGACCCCAGCGCCCACACCGGCATCGACGCCGTCACCTGGGCGGCATGCCGCAACGACGACGTCATGCCCGAGGGCGAAATGGCCCTGGGACTGGACTTCACCCCGGAGCGGGACCGCGGCGCCCTGGTCGTAGCGGGCAATGCCACCGTCAAGGACGAACCGGTGGTGGCCCTCGAGGTGATCGAAGCAGGCTCGGACCTGGAGCGGCTGGTGGTCCGGGCGGCCGAGGTGGCCAACACCTGGGGGGCGCTCATCACCATCGACCGGGGCTCCCCGGCCGGCACCGCCATCCCCGCCCTGGAGCGGGCCACCGCCGACGGGCTGGGCGGGAACAAGGTCAGGCAGGTGCCCTTCATCGAGCTGGTGCGAGCGTGCGGCGACTTCCACGATGCCGCCGCACACGCCCGCATTTCGCACCGCAGTGACTACCGCCTGACCGACGCGGTGACCAGTGCCACCAAGCGGCGGGTGGGCGAAGCGTGGGCCTGGCAACGGCGGGGCAAGACGGACATATCGCCGTTGGTGGCGGCCACGCTGGCTTACTGGGGCGTCATCACCGCTCCTGAGAAGGTGGTGCCGGCCATTTACTGAACCGCGTATCTTGATAGCGCCGAAACGGGACAACCGCCCTGATAGGTAACTATCAGCCCCCTCGGGGCGGTTAGCCTTACGCCGTGGGCCCAGCCGTGACGGACTGACCAGACGACACATGCCGGCCTTCGACCTCGCGCCAATGGTCCGCCAGGCTGAGGTCGACCGCCGCCAACGGGGCCAGCTCGGCGGCCGCCTGCACTACGCCACCGAAGGGCGGGACGTCCTCTACAACTCGCCTGACGGCTGGGAGGTCGAGCAGCCGTGGCTGTGGTGGGGCCAAGGCGGCGACGGCGACGGTGGCCCCTGGCCCGGCGCCCTCGGCTCCCCCATCCCCGGCGCCGGCGGCGGCTCTGGAACCTGTCCGCCCTGCCCGCTGTTTCACGTTGCACAAGCATCATCTGTGACACCCTGGCCGGGCTGCCGTGGCCCCTGATGCGGGACTGGGACCGCCTGCCTGACCCGGAATGGGTGAGGGACCCCCAAGCCGCCCACCTCGACAACCGGGTGGCGGACGTGGGCCGCGTGCCCGAGGTGCGGCTGTCGCCGGTCGAGTTCTGGGCCAGCTGGATCACGCTCGCCCTGTGGTTCGGCAACGCCTACATCTACGTGCCCGTCCGCGACGCTTCGGGCACGCCCCGGCCCCCGGTGTGGCTGCTGTCGGACTGGGAGGTCGACGTCGACGACGAGCGCTACTTCGTGGCCGGGTCGGACCAGGAGTTCGGCGAGCTCGAGATCATCCACCTGCGCGGCTACGGGCCTACATCGGCGGCAAAGGCCAGGGCGTGCTCACCCGCCACGCCGGCGACCTGTTGCTGGCGTGGGCCATCCGCCGCTTCGCCTTCGCCAGCTTCCGCTCCGCCGTCCCCGCCGGTTACCTGAAGGTCAACGCCCCCGGGCTGACCGAGCCCCAGGCCCAGGACATCAAGGCCCAGTGGTACAAGGCCCACGGCCGGGGCAAGCGCGACATCGCCGTGCTCAACTCGACCATCGACTTCGAGGCCATCTCCACCAGCCCGGTCGACACCCAGCTGGACAAGCAACGGGAGTGGAGCCTGCGGGACATGGCCCTTGCCTTCGGGCTCAGCCCATGGGTGCTAGGCATCCCGGGCGACTCGTCGACCTACGCCAACGTCGAGTCCCGCATGATCGAGCTGCGTCAGTTCACCCTGCTCCCCTGGGCCCGCCGGGTCGAGAGCTGCCTGGACAGCCAGGTGCCCCGCGGCCAGGAGTTCAAGATCCTGTTCGCCGGCCTGGAGCGGGCCGACACCAAGACCCGCTACGAGACCTACAAGACGGGTATCGACGCCGGCATCCTGACCGAGGAGGAGGCCCGGGCGCGGGAGGACTTGCCGCCCAAACCCACCTCGAACATGGGCCAGGAGATACCCGGGGCACCGCCGGTGCCCGTAGACCTGCCCGCCCTACCCATCACCTAAAAGGAGTGACCCCATGCCCGACTTGAGCCCGACGGCTCGGATGCCCATGGAGTTGCGGTCCGTCGAGCTCGAGGCCCGCAACGTTATCGGCGTCTGCGTCCCCTACAACCAGACCACCTACCTGGTGCCCTCGCCCCGGGGCGAGCGCATGCTGCGAGGCGCTTTCGCCCAGAGCCTCCAGCAGCGCGGCCAGAAGATCTTCCTGTGCCTCGACCACAACGAGGTCGACAAGCGGGTAGGCCGGGCCACCGACTGGGACGACGGCGACCCCGGCCTGGTGGGCACGTTCCACATCGCCTCCAGCGACCTGGGCGACAGGACGCTCCAGGAGCTCCACGAGGGCTGGTGGCCGTACATGAGCGTGGCCTTCCGGCCCATGAAGATCCGCAAGGGCAACGACGGCGTGGACGAGATCACCATCGCCCACCTGGGCCACGTGTCACTGGTCAGCTCGCCGGCCTACACCGGGGCCGAGGTCCTGGCCGTCCGCGACGACCACAGCTCGGTCGTCGAGCGGGTCATGGCCGGGTTCGGCCCCCGGCCAGACGTCGACCTGTCCCCTCTACCGCCGCTGTGGGGCTGACATGACCGACACCGCTACCCCGCCCCGCACCGCCGTCAGCGTCACTGAGGGCATACAAATCCACTACGGCACCGGCACCGTGGCCCAGCCGCCCCGCACCGCCGTCTCCGTCACTGACGGCATACGCATCTCCTACGCCGGCGGCACCGGCACCGAGCCAGACGAGCCGCCGCCCACGATCGAGAGCATCAGCCCCGACACGGTGCCCGCGGGCGAAGTGATCGAGGGAGCGGTGATAACCGGGGCCAACTTCGACGACCGCACCACCGCCTTCACGGGCGGCTTTGGCCAGGACATGCAGTGGGCCACGGTCACGGCGCGCACGGCCACAACGCTCACCGTCAACCTGGCCGCCAATGAGCCTGGGAGCTACAGCGTCTCGGTGCAAGACGCCCAGGGCCAGCAGAGCACGCTGGAGGACGCGCTTACG
Source organism: uncultured Acidimicrobiaceae bacterium (assembly GCA_963807395.1). Classification (GTDB taxonomy): domain Bacteria; phylum Actinomycetota; class Acidimicrobiia; order Acidimicrobiales; family Palsa-688; genus Fen-671. Next base: position 1,841,347 of record CAWEBW010000007.1, on the reverse strand, counting down.
GTCGAGCCCGAGCCCGAGCCCGAGCCAGAGCCAGAGCCGGAACCCGAGCCGGAGCCGGAACCCGACGGCGACACTGAGCCGGAGCCAGAGCCCGAGCCTTGAGCCGGGCCCCCAGCGTGCGCAGGGCTAACCAAGAAAGGCAGCCGTGACTTACGAAACCATCAACCTGCTGTCCATGGACGGCACCTTCCAGGGCCGGGTGCGGGCCTGCATGCAAGTGGAGGCCGACATACACCAGCACGACAACCCCGCCTCCAGTGCCCTGTGCGAGGACGTGCTGCGGGGCGGCGGCAGCCCCACCATCATGGGGCGCATGGCGGCCAGCGAGCCCGCCATCGCCGCCAAGGCGGCCCTGGTGCCCGTCGCCGACCTACCCAGAGGCGTGACTGTCGACCAGTCGGGCATCAGCGACGAAGACATCTTGGGCTTCGTGCAGGCCCACTGGGACGACGTGGCCACCATCTACTTCAGCTCGGGCTTGCAACGCTCGACGGCCGCCGCGGCGCCCATGCTCGGGCCGTCGGTCACCCACGGTGGCCAGCCGCTCTACACCGGCCGCCCCCTCACTCGGCCCCTGCCCGCGGCGCCGGCCAGCCAGTCCTGATAGTTGCCTATCAAGTCACTCCCTAGTTTCTAGTAACTAGGAACTGGACCGGTGCTCGACGCGGAGCGCTGGCCGGGAATCCATTTGTCCGTCATCCGTGACCGGCCAGCGCCCTGTGCGATAGCGTAACCGCTGACATAGCATCCGGCCGCCCCCAAGCCGGGCCGCTGCCGCGTTGGCCGCCGGGCCTCGCCCCCAGGGAGCGCGCTCCCTTTAGAGGACAGCACGGGCCAGGGCACAGGGCAGGTCCACTCGACGTGGCACCGAGACGTGAACTATCCGTCCCGAGACCCCTGGAGGGCCCGTGCTTACTTACGCGCAAAAGCTGGTCGACGAACGCGACCACCTCACCGCCATGGCCACGCAGACGGCCGAGAAAGCCGCCAAAGAGGACCGTGACCTAACTGCCACCGAGCAGGAAACCATCAAGGGCTGGTCGGAGCGGTGCGCCGCTATCGACGAGCAGCTGAAGCAGACCACCGAGCAGCTCGCCTCGACCCGGGCGTGGGCCAAGCTCCGCCAAGGCTCCGTCGCCGCCGACGACCACCAGGGCGGCGACGGTGGTGGGCACCGCTTCGTGCTCGACCGCCGCCCGGCCCCAACAGTGCAAGTCCGCTCCTGGGGCGACTCGTTCCTGGAGAGCGACGCGTTCAAGGACTACGGCGGCGCCGGGGCCAGCGGCCGGGTAACCATGCCCTACGGGCTGCTCGAACGCCAGGGCAACTGGGGGGCGCCAGGCGACCCCATCACCACCGAAATGATCGGCGACGGCCCCCTCGGCGGCACCCACCAGTTCACCCCGCCCCTGCCCACCTTCCCCCGGGCCCTGACCGACCTGGTCAACCGGGAGCCGGTCGGCGTGGGCGCCATCGAGTATTTCTACTTCCGGCCCCAGCCCCCGGCGGCCGCCCCCGAGGTGCCCGAAGGGACGTTGAAGCCGCCCATGCCCCTCGACATCGAGGAGGTGTCGGCCGCCCTAAAGACCTTCGCCCACTGGAAGGCGATCACCCGCCAGGCGCTGGAAGACTTTCCCCGGCTGCGGGCGATCATCGAGACGTACCTGCGCGAGGGCCTGCTGTGGGCGGTCGAGAACGGCATCGCCAACGCCATCAACACCAACCCCGACATCGGCACCACCAACCCCGGCGTCGGGGCCTCCAGCCTGCTGGCGGCTATCCGCATCGCCATGGCCCAGGTGGAGGCGAACGGCTACCGGCCCAACACCCTGCTGTGCAATGCAGGCGACTGGGCCACCATGGACGTGGCCGTCATGGTCGCCGCCGGCGTGTTGCCCACGGTGGGCCAGAGCTTCTGGGGCCTGACCCCGGTCACCAGCCCCACCGTCGACTCGGGCACGGCGTTCGTGGGCGACCTGCGCCGGGGCGTGACGCTGTTCGACCGCAACGTCACCAACGTGTTCATCACCGACAGCCACATCGACTTCTTCTTGCAGAACAAGCTGGTGATCCTGGCTGAGACCCGGATGCTCCCGGCCGTGGTCGAGCCGGCCGCCATCGAGAAGGCAGTCGGCGACCCGGGCAACATCGCCATACCGGCCGCCTCGCCCATCATGTCCCGCGGCGCCGCTCCCGGCACCGTGGCCCCCGCCGCCGCCGTGTCAACCGCCGCCGTCCGCGGTGGTGGCGGCAGCGCCGGCCGCAACGCCAGCGGCCAGTTCAGCTCCGAAAGCAAGTAACCGTGTACGCCAAGGCGGCCGACCTCGCCCAAGCGCTCCACAAGGCGCGCTTCGATGAGAGGGAAGCCGTCCTGGCGGAACGCTGCCTGCGGGCAGCGACGGCCGAGATCGACGGCCAGGTCGACTGGTTCTACGGCGAGCCCGCCTTCGACGAGCTCACCGAGGACCAGCGGGCCGTGGTCCACATGGTCTGCGTAGACCGGGCGGCGGAGTGGTGGAAGTCAGCCGACGCCGCCTTCCGCTTGCTCGGCTACGCCGACATCGGGACCCTGCGGGTCCCGCCCGACCCGTTCGACCGCCACCGCGCCGCCCTCATCGACGCCGGCATCAAGCAGAAGTGGGCCATTGCCTAGCATCGGCTCCTCCGTGCTGGCCGGGCTCAGCGGGCTGCGCGAAGCCCTGCTGGCGGCGCTCGACGACGGCGAGTACGCCAACGTCAACCCCGCGGTGGAGTCGATCGTGCCGCCCGCCCTGCTCGTGCTGTGGTCAGAGCCCTGGCTCGAGCAGCAGGGCAAGTGCCAGATGCTGGCCCGTCCCGCCGTCACCTGCGTGGGCGGCCGCATCGCCCCCGAAGCCGGCGTGGAGATGCTCGAACGCCTCGTCGGCTACACCCTCGGACGTCTCAACAAGGCAGGCTTCGCCGTCGAGCGCGTGACCTCCCCCCAGGCCATGTCGTTCGCCGCCATCGAGTACCTGACCTGCCAGGTCATCATCCGCGTCGTCGTCAATACCGAAGGAGAGTACCCATGGCCGCAACTAACGTCTTCGTAGCCCAGGACGTCCCGCTCCAACTGGGCGAGGAGAACTGGGAGTGCTGGTGCAGCTCGATCGAGCTCACCCCCGACCAGACCATGACCGACGTCACCCCGCTGTGCTCGGCCGACGTCCGCCAGTTACCCGGGCCCATCACCTGGACCCTCGACCTGACCTACTACCAGGACTGGACCTCGGGCGGCGGCACCACCGGCCCCGTCAACGGCGGCGGCGGGGGTGGTGGTGGCGGCGACGGTGGCGACGGCGACGGTGACATCGAGACCACCGCCGCTACCCGGGCCGCGTCCCAGGACGGCATCTCGGAGTGGCTTTTCGACCACTGGGGCGAGGAAATGCCCTTCGCCATCGGCCCGGCCCAGGAGGGCGGGGCCGTCCTCACCGGGATCTGCAAGATCGTCGCCGGCGCCTTCGGGGCCACCTCGGGCGACGTGGCCGAGGGGTCGGTGTCGCTGCCGGCCTGGAACATCCAGAAGATCCCGGGGCCGAAGTGGAGACGGCAGGGCTGTCCAAGGGCGCCAGCTGGGCCAAGTGGCAGGTTGCCCACGCCAGGGGGACCATAGCCCCCGGGGCCATGGCGACCGGCACGACCGCGCCTACCGTCACCCGCAGCCGGTCCACCCGCGTCACCACCCCACGACCAGCGGTGGTCGCCGGAACGGCCTAAATGGCCGACGAGCCGATCAAGGTCAACTTCAAGGGCGACAAGGAGCTCGAGGCCGACCTGCGCCGGATGGCGAGCTCGGGCGGCGCCCTGCAAACGGCGGTGGCCACCGTGGCCGAGCGGATCTGCCAGGACACCGCCCGGCAGGTCCGCTTCCCCATCGGCCGCCAGCTCATGCGGTCCCGGGGCGACCAGAGCCGGGCGCCCGGCACCCTTCAGCGCTCCGTATCGGTCCGGCGCCAGCCCTTCGGGGCCACGCTGGCCGTGGGGGCTATCTACGCCGGCGCAGTCGAGTTCGGCGGGTGGCCACGGGGGCGGCCCTTCCTGCGGGGAGGCCGCTACCTGTGGCCGGTCTGGAGCGCCCGCCTGGCCGGCATGACCAACGACTACAACCAGGAGGTACAGGAAATGATCGACGGCTTCGCCTGGAGCGTCCGGTGACGGCGCCCAAGGCCAAGGCGGCCCAGGACGCGGCGACCGAGGCCGGGGCGCCCGAAGCCACCAACGTTGATAGAGGACTATCAACCGCCCCCGAGGTGCTGGTGCTCAGCCGCGAAGTGGTGGGCGGCATCGGCATGACGCCGGGCGAGGCCCGCTTCATCGGCAAGATGCTGGGCAAACCGATGAAGGGCTGGGGCGACCTGGACGACGCCGACCAGTTCCAGGTGTCCATCTTCTTGAAACTGGCCCGGGACCACCCCGAGCAGGAGAAGTCCGAGCTGTGGGAACGGGCGGAGAACACCCCGGCCCGCTTCGAGGCCCCCGAGGAGGAAGCCCCGCCCATCGACCCGCTGGCCAGCTTCGGCGAGCCCATCCGGCCCCCGGCCGAGGGCGAAGGCATCGACCCTTTACCCGACGAAGGCTCCGAGCCCTAGCGGCGTTCTGCCGGTTCTGGCGCTGCATGCCCGCCGACGTGTACGCCCTGGACCCCTACGAGTACATGGCGCTGGTCGACCTGGCCAACGAGGAGATCCGGCGGGAGCGGCAAGCGGCTAAGAGGAGAGGGCGCTAGTGCCATCCATCCTCGTCCAGATCCTGGGCGACATGAAGGGCTTCGAAAAGTCGGTCGGCGGGCTGGGCTCAGCCCTGTCCCCGATCAAGTCCGCCCTGTCGCCCATCACCAACACCCTTCAGGGCATCGCCGAGCTCGGCTCGGTGGCCTTCGTGGCCGCGGGCGCGGCGGTGACGGCCTTCGGGGTGTCGGCCTTCCACACCGCCGCCCGGGCCGAGGAAATGAACGTCGCCCTGTACCAGATCGGCGCCACGGCGGGTTACTCGACGGCCCAGATCGACGCCGCCGTGCAGGCCGTGCGCAACCAGGGCATAACCATGGGCGACGCCCAGAACGCCATCAGCAGCCTGGTCCGGGGCAACCTCGACCTGGCCCAGGCGACCGACCTGGCCCGGGTGGCCCAGGACCTGGCCATCCACACCGGCCAGAACTCGTCCGAGACGCTCTCCGAGCTGATCCACGGCATCCAGACCGGCAGCACCAGCCTCAGCGTGTTCCGCACCCTCGGCATCCAGGGCAATGAGGCCCTGAAGGCGTACGCCGACTCGGTGGGCAAGACCACCACCGAGCTCAGCGCCCAGGAGAAGCAACAGGCCTTCCTGAACGCCGTGCTGCAAAAGGGCGAGGGCATCTACGGCAGCTACGAAGCGGCCATGGAGACGGCGGGCAAGACGCTGCGCAGCTTCCCCCGCCTGTTCGACGACATGAAGCTGTCGGTGGGCAACGCCCTGCTGGACGGGATCACCCCGCTCATCGGCCACGGCGGCGACAAGCCGACCGGCCTGTACGGGCTGGTGTCGGTGTTCAGCAAATCGCTCCAGCCGGGCGGGGCGTTCGGCGGGGTGCTCGAGGCCCTGCGGGTCAAGCTGAAGGACCTGACCGGGCCGCTGGTCACCATCGTCGAAAAGGTGACCGGCTGGGTCAAGGGCCTCGACCAGAGCTCGCCCATCGTCGAAAACCTCACCGACAAGCTGGCCGGGTTCGGGCCGGTGGCGGCGGGGGCGGGCGCCGCCCTGGCCACCATGGGGCTGAAGAACATACCGATCCTGGGCGACCTGTTCAAGAAGGTCAACCCGCTGGTGACCGTTTTCCTGGGCATGGCCCTGTCCACCGACGAGGGGCGCCGGGCGATGCTGGAGCTGGGCAAGGCGGCCTTCGCCGTCATCAAGGAGATCGGCCCCCTGGTGAGCGAGCTGGCCAAGGCCCTCCTGCCCGCCATCACCAACATCGTGCAGGCGCTGGCCCCGTTCGTCCGCGGCTCGGGGCCGGCTTGGTCACCGTCGTCAAGGCGGCGGCCCCGCTGCTGGGGACGCTGGGCTCAGTTTTAGGCGCCCTGCTGACAGCCCTTACGCCCCTGTTGCCCCCGCTGGCCGAGTTCCTGGCCGTCCTGGCCGGGGCACTGAACGAGGTGCTGAAGCCCTTCGTCCCCGTGCTCGCCCAACTGGGCGGGGTCATCGCCCCGCTCATGAAACCGTTGACCCAGCTGCTGGGCATCCTGGGCGAGCTCCCGACCCGGGTCATCAAGCCCCTCTTGCCCCCGCTCCTCCAGTTGATCGAGACGGTGGGCAAGTTCCTGGTCCGGGCGCTCGACGCCGTCATGCCCCTCATCACCCTCCTGGTCGACATGGTCGCCAAGCTGTACGAGGCGGTGGCGCCGCTGCTCACCCCGGTCCTGCGCCTAGTCGAGGTCATCTTGGACCTGGCCATCCGGGCCATCACCCCGTTGATAGCCCCGCTTATGCGGGTCGTGAACTCCCTCCTGCCACCATTGCTGTCGATCCTGAAGGCGCTGGCGGGGCCGTTCGAGGTGGTGGTCAAGGTGGTCGAGATACTGGCCGACGCCCTGGCCCCGCTGGTCGGAGTGCTAGCCGAGCTGGTGGGCGACCTGCTGATGGCCCTGATGCCGGCCATCACCTCGGTGGCGTCCCTGTTGGGCGTGCTGCTGGGGGCGCTCATGCCCATCCTGCCCCCCATCGCCCGCCTGGTCGGGTCCCTGCTCCGCTGGGCGACCTGCTGCGCCTGCTGATAACGCCCATCACCATCGTCATCGGCTGGATCTCCAAGCTGGTGGGCTGGCTGGTGGGCCTGGTCACGGCCCTGTTCGGCGGCAGCCCCGGCGTCATCCCGGGCCTGGTGGAGGTGGCCAAGATCCTGGGCGGCGTGTTCATCGAGGCGCTGAGGACCGTCATGCGGCCTATGGAACTGCTGTTCGGCCTGCTGCGCGACGGCATCGGCGTACTGGAGCGGATCGCCACCGTCCTGGTGGGGGCCTGGATCGAGGCCTTCAAGACCGTAGCCAGGTTGATCGAGAACCTGACGGCCATCTTCGTAGGCGGCTTCTTGGTCGCCCTGGAGCTGGTGACCGGCTTCTTCGAGCGGTTGGCCACCATCATCGGGGGCGTCCTGATCGAGGCGCTCACAATCGTTGCCCCCCTGTTCGACCGCTGGCTCGGGATCGTCGAGAAGGTCGTCGACATGGTCTGGTCACTGGTCAAGGCCATCATCGGCGGGAGCCCGGGCCTGATCCCGGCGTTCGACGACGTGATCGAGGTCGTCCAGACCGTCATCCGATGGTTCGGGAACATCGGCCAGACCATCCTCGACGCCCTCAAGTCGGTGGGCAAGTTCATCGCCGGGGTGCCCAAGGCCCTGGCCGGCCTGGCCAAGAAGCTGTGGGACGTCGGGGTGGCCGCCCTCAAACGGTTCGGCGAGGCCATCGCCCAGGGCTGGGACGCCGTCTACAAGTTCTTCACCGGCCTGCCCCAGAAGGCCTGGGACGCGGTGCAGGACCTGGCCCAGAAGCTGTGGGACGTGGCCACCGACGCCCTCAAGCGCATGCTCGAAGGCGTCACCACGGGCTGGGCCGCGGTCTACAACTTCTTCTCCGGCCTGCCCGGCAAAGCGTGGGAAGCGGTCAAGGGACTGGCGCAAAAGATGTGGAACGCGGCCCAGGAGGCCATGCGGCGCATGCTTGAGGGGGTCACGGCCGGCTGGGAGGCGGTGAGCCGTTCTTCTCCGGCCTGCCCCAAGTGGTCTGGGACCTGCTCAGCAGCCTGGCCGAGAAGCTGTGGGACGCGGGCAAGAACGCCCTGCACGAGATGGGCAAGGGCGTGGAGGCGGGCTGGACGGCGGTGAGCTCGTGGTTCTCGGGCCTGGCGGGCAAGGTGTGGGACCTGGTCAAGAGCATCCCGGGCAAGCTGTGGGACGCCGGTAACGAGGCCCTGAAGGAGCTGAAAAAGGGTGCCGAGGCGGCCTGGGCCACCGTCACCGGCTGGTTCGGCGGCATCCCGGGCCGGGTCGTCGCCGCCATCGGGGACATAGCCGGCACGCTGTTGCGGCTCGGCAACACCGCCATCACCCAGATGGGCAACGGCTTCTCCATCGCCTTCGAGGCCGTGCTCGGCTTCTTCCGGGGCATCCCGGACAAGGTCATCAACGCCCTGGGCGACCTGGGCCAGTTGCTGGTGGGCTGGCTGGAGGACGCCTTCAACTGGGCCGTGTCCCAGCTCGGCAAGATCGGCGGGGACCTGGTCGACTTCTTCAAGAAACTGCCCGAGCAGATCGGGTCGGCCATGGCTGGGCTGGCCGGCGCCATCCTGCCCGACCTGTCGGCCCTCGAGCGCCTGCCCGGCACCATCGGCACCGCCATCAACAACGTGGTCACCGAGGTGAAGAAGCTCCCGGGCCAGATCACCGGGGCCCTGTCGGGCATGGTCAGCGGCGTCACCGGGGCGGTGAGCGGGGCCATGAGCACGGTCACCAGCACACTGGGCAACCTGGGGAGCTCGATCGGGAGCTCGTGTGGTGGCTCCGGCCCGCGCTCGATGACGGGGGCGGGGATACCGGCCCGGGACGAGGCCAGAGCCAAGAGCTGGGTGAGCACGGCCACGATGGCCGCCCCGACGGCGTCCTCCCAGAACTTGACGTTCTTGGCCGCCCCGATGAAGTCGGTGCCCGACACCTCGACGAGCATGCTGGCCACGAAGACCTGGATGGCTCGCCAGCCCAGGTCGACCCACAGGCCCCGCCCGGGGTCGAGCGAGTCCAGACGTTCCTCGGCCATTTAGGCGGCGGCCCCGACCCGCCAGAGCCCGAGCCAGGAGCCGTTGGGGTCGTCGATGATCCAAGCGGCGGGGATGGAGCTGGCCGCCGCCGCCGGGATGCTCCGCCAGTAGCTCTGCGGCCCGGCGAAGATCAGTTGGTACACGGTGTTTTTGTTGCGGATGAACAAGGTTCCCTCCGGTGGTAGTGGGGCTTGGGGGACAGGGGGCGCGCCGGGTATTACGGCTTTGCCGAGCGCCCGGGCGCGGTCGTAGCGGCTCTGGCGGTCGGCCAGGCCGTTGAGGCCGCCGTTGATGCGCCGGGTGGCGGCGGTCACGTCGGCGGCGTCGGAGATGGGGTTGAGCCCGTGGGCCTCCCACCACCAGGCCGAAATACGGAATGCGTATTTGGGGTCAGCGGCCATGGGCGGGTTGGTGACCAGCGGGAGCTTCAGCGCATTGCCGGCGGTGGTGTAGTTGGCCCGCCCGGTCAGTTGTATGGGGCCCCGGCCCTTGAAGCGCACGCCGTCGCCGGGCTGGGTGTTGCCCAGGTCCTTGCGCCCTTCGTAGGCCGCCCCGCTGGCGATCTCCTCGAAATACCTGAGCGACAGGGACTCGTGGCCTACCTGCGCCAGCCACATGCGCGACCGGAGCTCGGACGTGATCCCGAACTCAGCCATGGCCGCTTCCATGGGTGTGAGGTACTCGGTGGCCTTAGCCGTCGTGAGGCCGGGCATGGCTGCCACCAAGGTGGCGACGTCCATGGGCTCAGGCCGCCGCGCCGACCCGCCACAGCCCGAGCCAGGAGCCGTTGGGGTCGTCAACGATCCAGGCCGCCGGGATGTTCGGGACCATCCCGGCCGGGATCGAGCGCCAGTAGGAGCGGGGGCCGTCGTAGATCAGTTGGTACACGGTGTTTTGGTTGCGGATGAACAAGGTTCCCTCCGGTGGTAGGGCCGGCGGCGCCGGCGTGGGTGGTGGAGCTGGAGCAGCGCTGGGCATGCCGGCCCGGACCCAGGCGATGATGTCGGGGCCGGCGCAGGCGGTCGGGTGGTAGAGGCCGTGCCAGCCCATGGTCAGCGTGCGCCCGGTCTGCTGGCACAGCTGGTCGTACAGCGCCCGGCCGCTGGCCTTGGCCGCGTCCGAGAACGTCTGGACGCCCATGCGGGGGGCGTGGCCGCCCTGGAGGAAGCACACGCCGAAGCCGTCGGTGTTGCGGCCCGGGCAGTGGACGCCCTGCACGTCGCGCCCGCAGCCCTCGTAAATCCGGCCGCTCATCCCGATCAGGAAGTTGTAACCCGGCCGGGCCGACCAGCCCTGGTTGGCGTGCTGCTGCTCGATCGAGCGGATAGTGGCCTCCTCGTTGGTGACCGCCCCGGCGGCGGCCGGGTAGTGGGCCACGAAGAAGCACCTCGAGCTGAGGGCCACGCGGTTCGAGCTCATGGGGAACCGGGCGCCCCACTGCGCCCGGCTGACGATGGTGAGGGCCATCAGGCGGGCGAGCTGGGCTCGTCGTCCGACGGGGCGGGGTCCTCGGCCTTCGGCCTCGAGCTCGTCGGGGCCGACGCCCTCGGCGTGCTCGCCATCGACCGGCTCGGGTGCGTCGGGTTGGGGGGTGGGTGCGTCGGGCTCCGGGTCGGGTGGGTTGGAGGGGTGAGTGTCGGTCATGGTTTTCCTTTCTGGTCAGGGTGAGCACTGGATGGCCACCAGGGTGGTCATGGGGACGTTGTTGGGGCCGAAGGCGATGGCCGTCCCGGCCGCCACCATTTGCAGGTAGCAGTTCCAGGTTTCGCCTATCTGGTACAGGCCGGTGAGCCCGACGGTGCGGCCGTTGCCGGCCTGGTTGCCCCAGACGGTCCAGCGCCCGCCGGCGATGTTGTGCCAGTCGCTCCTGAGCCAGGCGCTCAGGTCGCCGGTCTGCTGCGCGGCGGTGAAGTTGACGTACGACGAGGCGGCCACGAACCACAGCCCCGGCGGCAGCGTCGGGATAGTGGCCACCAGGGGCCAGCCGGTCAGGCTGGTGTCGCCGCCCATGATCGCCCACTCGGCCCGCAGGCCCCCGCCGCCGGTCTTGGTCACGACGACGTCGCCGCCGTTGGCGCTCAGGCCGATGCCCGGCCCTGGGTAGACGGCGATGACGGGGGCTTCGCCGGCCCAGCGGCCGAAGTCGGTCTTGAAGGTGACGGCCTGCCAGTCCTGGGGGTTGTCCATGAACTCCCACAGCGGGAAGCCGCGGATGCCGTTGACCCGCACGTCGCTCCGGGGGCCAACGGCGTCGCCGTTGAGCGGGCCGCCCCCGCTGAGGCCGCCCGGCACGTAGACGGCGATGTCGGCGTCGTCGAGGGTGGCCGACCGGACCCGGGCCTCGACGAGCACCACGGCGTTGGCCGGGAACGGGCCGCGGATGTCCTCAGAGCCCGCGGGGACCTCGAGGCCGGGGTTGAGCTCGAAGTCGAAGCCGGTGGCGCCGACCCGCAGGAGGACCTGGTCCAGGCGCTGCATGCCGTCGCCGCTGGGTGCGGCCGGGAGCGTCGTCGTCTCGTCGGTGGCGCACAGCACCACGGTGCCGTCGCCCATGGGCACCGCCGCCCGCCCCGGCGGGACCTGCCAGTCGAGCGTGCCCGGCACCGCCACCGGCACCAGGCCGTCGCTGCGGTAGGCCGGGCCGTGGCGGGGGTCCCCGGTCAGGTGGCCGCCCGGCGGCCACAGGGCGGTGGCCAGCTGGCGGTCGGCGACGGCGGGGTAGGCGCCGTCCTGGAGCCACAGCGGGGGGAGGCGGGTCATGCCACCTTCACCGCGCTGATGCTCGTCGCCCCGGACAGGGTGGGGGTGCCGAAGCCGGAATTGACCGGGGGGCCGTAGGCCTGGGCCAGCGCCTGGCAGTTGCCCGATGCCCCGCCGGGGTTGTTGCCCAGGAGCTGGAGGTGCCACCAGTCCGGGGCCTGGATGAGGCCGTAGATGGGCGTGGTCATATTGACGCCCGACCACAGGGCATGGGCCCGGGTACCGGCCAGCTCGCCCCACTCGGTCCGCAGCCACAGGTTGAGCCCGTTGCCGATGAACTGGTGGGCGGTGTGGACGTTGGCCATGACGAACCAGCGCCCGGGCTCGAACGGGCCGTGCTGGAGGATCAGCACATGGTTGTCGTCGTTCAGGGCTACGTTGCCGCCCAGCCAGGCCGTGTGGCCTTGGGTGCTGGGCGGGCTTTCGTGGGCCGAGACGGTCACCCACCCCTGGCCCGGGTCGGCGAAGCCGGTGCCGCTGATGTCGATGCCGGCGCCGGGGATGAGCCGGTTGGTGAGCCAGTGGGGCACGAACGCCTCCCAGCTGCTCGACCACACCAGCGCCCAGAGGTCGCCCGGGTCCGAGTCATGCACGGCCCGGGGGGTGTGCGGGGCGCCGGACTGGGTCAGGTGGGTGACCCGGTTGGCCTGGGCCGGCCCGGTGGCGTCGCCGCTGAGCGGCCCGCCGCTCACGACCATGCTGCCCAGCCCGCCGTTGTCGGGGAAGTTGATGGTCCCGGCGTCGTCGTCGGTGTACCACACGGTGTAGTTCGACAGCGAGGCCGAGTCGGGCGGCAACGGCGCCCAGTTGGCCGGGTCGCCCGGTGGGTGGGGCGGCCCCGGCACGACCTCGAAGCCGAACGTGCCCGCGGCCGGGTCGACCTGGACCACGAGCCGGTCCTCCCGGTTCTGCCCCGCCGGCGGCGGCGGGATGTCGGCCGCCTGCACGGCGTCCCAGGCGCACAGGGCACAGGTGCCGTCGGCCAGGGGCACGGCCACCCGGCCCGGCGTGATGTGGACGACCCAGTGCCCGCCGATGCCGACCACCTGGGCGCCCGACCGTCCCCCGCCCGGCCACACGGCCGTGATGAGCTGGCGGTCGGCGGCCGCCGGGTAGGTGCCGTCCTGGAGCCACAGGGCCGTCTTCACCCGACCCTCACCGCCGTTAGGGTGCAGGCGGGAGCGCCCGAGTTGGCCTCGATGGGTATGGTCACCCAGCCGCCGACCTGGCTGCTCATCCGCATCTGGGTCAGGTAGCAGTTCCAGTCTGAGGCCTGGCCGGTGAGGGCGTTCAGGTTGAGGTGGTGCAAGCGGTTCTGCATGGCGCCGGTCATGGCGTCGCAGCGGCCGTTGACGATCGAGCCGCCGTCGTGGCGGATGGCGCAGAAGGCCCCGTTCTGCACGTCGAACTGCCACGTCATGGTCGCTCCCACCACCCAGGCGCCGCCGGACAGGCCGTACAGAGCGAGCACCGTCTGGGTGTTGTTGGGGTCGATGCCCCACATCGGGGCGGTGGCGTAGGCCCAGGTGGCGAAGATGCTGCCGCCCACCGTCGACAGCGAGATGGTCACGAAGGGGTTGTGGGCGTCGATGGTGATGCCTTGCCCGGCGAAGATGGCCTTGACCACGGGCTGGGGCAGCCAGCCCTGCCCTGGCACCCACAACAGCGGCTGGTCGGCCTCAGTGCCGTTGACGGGCCCGACCCGCCGGCCCTGGAGGCCGACGACCCGGTTGTCGTCCGCCGGCCCGGTGACGTCGCCGGCCAGGTCGCCGGCGCCGATCTGGAGGTCACCGAGGCCGGCGTTGACCGTGAGCTGAGCCCCGTCCAGAGTGGGCGCCCCGTTGTCGTCGAACCAGGCGATGGGGTAGGCGTTGGGCGGGTAGTCGGCGTAGTCGACCCAGGGCGGGGTGCCGACCAGGGCGGCGGGGCCGTTCACGACCTGGAGCTCCACCCGGCGGGCTGGGCGTCGATGCCCTGGCCGTGGGGGACGACGAAGATGGCCCGCAGCTGGGTGAAGCTCGGGGGCGGCGGGGGCACGTGGACGATCTCGGAGCCGTCCGAGGCGCACAGCAGCGTGCCGCCGGTGAGTACCCAGCTGGTGCCGTCGAAGACCCGCATGGGCATGGCGACGCGCCCGGGCGAGACGCGCAGGTCCCGGGTGCCCGGCACCACCGAGGTGTCCAGGCCCTCGCGGCGCAAGCCTCCAGCGCCCTCGCCCGGCCACAGGGCGTTGAGCAGGCCCCGGTCGGCCGAGGCGGGGTAGGTGCCGTGCTGGCCCCACAGGGCGGGCGGGGCGGTCACCGTCATGGGCTGCCCCCCCACTGGCGGGCCCGCAGATAGTCAACTATCACGGGAGCTCACCTCCCGGGATGGACGAGTAGGCCCGGTCGAAGACCAGGTTGTAGCGGCGGCCGAAGCGGGCGAACCAGGCCGGGCGCACCCGCAGCTCCAGGGCGTCGAACCGGCGGGTCAGGTCGGCCACGCCGGCGGCGATCTGGTCCCATTGCCAGGCCAGGAAGGCGGCCCCGACCGTGAGGTCGTCGATCTGGCGGGCGAACGTGGCCAGGTCGGTCAGGGTCATGGACGGGTTCAGGCCCATGACCTGCTGGATGGAGGGGATGGCGGCGGCGATGTTGTTGTGGGCCATCAGGTGCAGGCCGTCGCGCATCGACGTGTCGGGCAGGCCCGGGGGGATGATGGAGAAGGCGGTGGGGTAGGGCATCAGGTGCGGGTGAAGGCGGCGGGAAGGGTGGCCGAGCCGGACGGGGTGGTCACCGTCACGTCGAAGGTGGCGGGGGGGTTGGCGGACGGGGCCTACGCAGTGATGACCGACGAGCTGACCAGGGTGGTGTTGTTGGCCGAGACCGGGTTGACGCCGACGTGGACGGTGACCGGGGCCACGAAGTCGGCGCCGGTGATGGTGAGCTGGGCCATGCCGCTGCCGGCCACGGAGCTGGGCAGGACCGACGTGATGGTGGGCGGGGGCGGGCCCGCCTGCTCCAGCTGGTCTAAGCGGAGCTCGAGCAGGTATGCCCGCTCGTCCAGGTTGCCCATGTCCTCGAAGGCGGCGGTGGCCATGCCCGAGAGCTGGGCCATGGTCGCCTCCAGGGCGGCGATGCTGGGGCCGAAGGCGCCGAAGGCGGCGGCCAGCTCGGCCAGCGTCATGGGCGGGTTCAGGCCCAGGGCGACCTCGATGGCGCGGATCGAGGTGACGATGCGGTTGTGGGCGCCGTAGAGGTGGTTGAGCGGCTCGGGGTAGGCCAGCGGCAGGTTCGGCTCCCCGGTGCTGATGTAGTCGATCTCGTCGGGGTAGGGCAAGGTGCCTCCTATTTGCTGGCGTTCAATTGGTGGACCGCAGTTTCCAGTTGCCCGAGGCGCTCGAACACCCCGAGCGAGGACAGGGCCTTGGCCTCGCCGACGAGCGGTTCGACGCTGATGGCGTCACCGCCGCGGAGGGTCACGGTTACCTGCCGCACTACTTCTCGGAGCGTGACCCCGCCGGCCCACGCTTCGGCCACGTCGCCTACGAAGTAGTCGGCCCCGAAGGTCTGCCCCGGGGTGTCGACCACGGCCATGGACAGGCTGGGGCGCTCGACGCCTTTGCGGGCGGCGTCCAGGGCGGCGCGCACCAGGGCGGGCCAGTCGTTGGTGTCGCGGCGGTCCTTCAGGTCCTCGGTCCAGGGCCAGCGGTAGTCGACGTCGTCGAAGATGGGCGGCATGGCGGGCTGGTCGTAGAGGGCGGGGCGGCCCCGGGCGTTGGCCACGGCGAACTGGCGGTCCTCCATTTCGCCTTGCCCGGCCACCAAGGTGACCGTGGCCTCGTCGGCCACGAAGCTCGACTCCCACGAGGCCACGGTGCCGATGTCGTCGGAGAAGCGGGCGTGGGTGTCCCGCGGGTAGCGCAGGTAGAGGCGGCGGCCCCGGAGGTAGAAGCCGAGCGGCCAGGCCTCCGGCATGGTCAAGGTGTAGCCCGCCATCTCCTGGCACGCTTCGAGCAGGTTCGGGTACCGCCACGACACGGTGGCGTCGTCGCCGGGGAACCAATGCTCGTAAGCCCCGCCGCCGTCGCCGACGGGCGCGTTGGCCACCGGGCTGTTGGGCTCGAGCGGCACGGCCCGGCGCGGCTCGTCCGCGGTGGGGCCGAGCTGGGCGAAGATGTTGTTCCACAGCAAGGCCGCGGCGGTGCCGCCGGTGGTCACCCGGGGCGTGGTGAAGCGCCCGGTGGCGGGCAGCTCGTCCCAGGGGGCGAGCCCTTCCCACAGCGGCTCCTCGGGCTCCTCGTCGGGCCGGGGCGGCGGTACCGGCGGGGCGGTGCGCTCGTTGGGGTACAGCAGCAGCGGGCCCTCGGGGAGCAAGAGCCGCCCCGCCAGCCAGGCGTTCTCGTCCACCCCGCTGATGGTCACGAAGTGGCCGGTCGGGCCGAAGGTGCGCTTGACGCTGGTGATGGGCCCGTCGATCACGATGCGGCTGCCCTCGTCCTGGCACCGGTACCAGTCCTCGTGGATGCGCTCGTGGAACAGGCGCACCTCGATCTCGTGGACGTGGCGGTCCCAGCTGTCGTCGACGCGCAGGAACGCCTCGGTCTCGGGGTGGCCGCCGGGCAGCAGGATGGTCCAGGTGCCCACGTCGTTGAAGCGCAGCACGAACTTGGCCTCCATGTAGTGGTCGAGCTCGCCGACCACCTGGGCCCGGGCCGTGGCCGGGTCCAGGCGACGGTGGCGGACGACCCAGACGCCGGTGCTGGTTGGCGGGGAGTAGGTGGCGGTCATGTATCAGGGCACCAGGAAGTGCCTCGTCCAGGTGACGAGGAGGCTGGCCGGCTCGGGGGTCTGTACGATCCAGACGCTCTCGCCGGGCGGGAAGGGGGCCAGCCGGGACAACGGTGCCAGCTGGTAAAAGACGTTGGCCCCGTGGCGGGTAACGGTCTTGCGCTCGGGGCGGGTGTCGATGACGAGCCCGTCGACGTCGCCGTTGAAACTCAGCACGGCCAGGTGGGCGTTGGCCTCGCCGGCCCACGCCTGCCACATGATGAGCCCGCCCCCGCCGCCGGTGAAGTTCCAGGTCGGCCAGCACTCGGCGTCGCCGGTGTTGTTGATGCTGATCCACGTGCCGGCCGGGTCTATCTGGGCCTGGGCCCTCTGCTCCAGGCGGTCCTGCCAGTAGGGGTCGGGGCAGTCGAACTGGAGCGGGGCGATGATGCCCCACGGGACCACCTCGTCGGCGGCGTCGAGGCCGCCCGAGTACACGGCGTCGATCTCGCGGAAGCCGTGGGAGCGGGAGAAGGTGCCCAGGGTGCCGATGCCCCGCATGGGGTCCAGGGCCCGGGCCACGTTGCGGATGCGGTCCGAGCGCCGCTCGTAGATGCCGGTGAGCACGGTGGGCAGGATGATGAGGCGGTTGGTGTGGCGGGCGCCCCGGTACCGCCAGCCGGGCTGGAAGGGCACGATGTCCTGGAGCAGCTGCACGGTGGGCATGAAACGGCCCCTGACGCCGACCATGACGTCCAGGACGACCTCCTGGGTCCCGTCGCCCGAGCGGTAGTTGAACTCCCACGGGTAGGCGAGCGGGTTGCCCTCGAAGTCGTAACGGTCGTCGTCCCAGGCGACCTCGGTGTCGTCCCAGGTGCCGAGGCCCTCGTCGGTCTGGGGGTCGACCTCGGTGCCGGTGGGCGCCGGCCACGGGATAGGCGGGTCGCTCATGGGGTGGTCGCTCACGCCGCCTCCAGATAGTCATCTATCAATGGGCACCTGCGATCGCTTCGAGACGGCGGAAGCTGTTGGCCACTTCGGTCGAGTCGGCCGACTGGGGGTACAGGTTCAGGGTGTAGTTGTCGCCGCCGCCCTGGCCACCGTTGTCGCCCCACGCCGCCGGCCGGCTGGTGGTGATGCCCCGGGCGTCCACCCCGCCGGCCCGGGCCACCCTGGCCGCCACCCGGGCCACGGTGTTGACCTGGGACTCCAGGCCCTTGGCGAACAGCTTGGCCACGGCCGCCCCGGAGGCGTCGGGCGGGTTGTCGCGGAACGGCCCCACCCGGGCCGGGGAGTGGGGCATGACGGCGTTGACCGCCGCGGCCAGGGCCCTTGCTGCCGCCACCGCGGCGGGGATGGCCGACATGATGCCCTGGGCCAGCCCGTTGACGATGGCCACGCCCGACTGGACCAGCATGTTGGCCGGCAACACGCTGCGCAGGAGGGTGGGCACGGCCTGGAGCGCCCCTTTGATGGCGCCGAAGCCGTCCACGAAGGCGTTGGCCATGAGCTGCATGGCCGCCCGGGCGATGTCGGCCAGGGTCGGGGCCAACTGGGGTGTCGCCCCCCGCACCTGGCCGGGCAGGCCCCGGAGGAACTTGACCGAGGCGGCGAAGCCGTCGCTGAGGGCCTGGGCGAAAGCCTTCATGGCCTGCTTGCCGAGATCGGCAATGGCCGTGCCCACCGTCTTCAAGGCCGCGGTGGCCGCGTTGGCCGAGGCCCGGGCGGCGTCGGCCACCTGGGCCTCGCCCACGGTCATGCCCTTGGCCAGGTTGCCGGTCACCTGCTCGCCGGTGTCGAAGACCAGCCCGACCTGCTGGAGGGCTAAGACGATGGCCGCCGCCAGCTGCTCGGCCACCGTGGCCAGGGAGCCTTCCTCGGACGCCATGCCGGCGCCCAGGCGCTCCATCATGGCTTGGCCGGTGTACTGCCAGTCGCCCTTGCCGGCCAGCGGCCCTTCCTCGGCCGGGGAGCCGCCGAAGAAGCCTTTGACCAGGCCGGCGATATTGCCCAGCTGCTGCCTGAGCCAGCTACCCATCGAGTTAATGCCGTTCCACAAGCCCTTTATCACGTTCTTGCCCGCGTTCACGAGCCAGTCGAGGGTGTTGCCCACCCCGTCCCACACCCACGAGCCGATCTTGAACACCCGGTTGAAGAACGTCCTGCCGGGGCCGGAGATCCCGTTCCACAGGCCCCGCATGACGCCCTCGCCCTTGGCTTTCAGCCAGCTGCTGGCGTCGCCCACCGCGTTGAAGACCCAGGTGCCGACCCCTTTGACCCCTTCCTTGACCGTGTTCCAGGCCGTGCCGAAGGTGTTGACCAGGCCGCGCAGGGCCGACCACGCCTTCTCGGTCAGCCACTTGCCGGCGTCGCCCATGGCGTTGAACACCCAGGTACCCACGTTCGACAGGGTCCTGAAGACCGTGGTGGCGGCCCGGCCCAAGGCGGCGACGAAGCCCCGCAGGGCGTCCCAGGCCTTGTCCACCAGCCACCCGCTGGCGTTGCCCACCGACTGGGACACGATGTTGCCGATGTTGGACAGCGACCCGCCTATCTGCTGGGGCAAGTCCTTCAGCGAGTTGGCCACCGTCGAGCCCAGGCCGCTGAGCGTGCTGGTCACGCTGGAGAAGGCCCCGGTGATCGAGCTCGGGCCTAGCGACCCTCCGACGCCGCCCACGGGCACCCAGGTGGTGGCCTAGTCTGTGGCCCTAAGCCGGCTGGGCCCGGGTGGGGAAAACGTTGATCGAGGGAGTAGGGAATTACCTGATCGTCTCGCGCTAGGTTCTGTAGTCCACGGGCGGATGATCGCCGAAGTCGAACCCGAAGGCGACTAGCTGGGACCTCGCTGCACCGGCTCGGTGCTCGATCAGCCTAGGGATTGACGCCCGAAGGACGGGTCCGGCCCGAGAGCTGCGCGACGTGCTGTAACCGACCATGACGACAGCCCGGTCCGGGGTGCCGTTGATAACGTGCGAGGAACGCTTCGGAGAAGGACTTGGTGACGAAAGGTGAGCCACAGCAGCACTTTCGACATAGGCAGGTACAGGGGAAGGGATCTCTCCGAGGATCAGCCCTGCATATTTTGCGGGGAGCCGGCGGATTCCCAAGAGGACATCATCCCTTCATGGCTAACCAAGCAAAGCCTGGCTCCGCCAGGTAAGCCGAAACCCGTCACCTACACCTCGCACGGTGTCGAGGTTAAGCAATGGTCGTCCCAGACGCTGGCCTTCTTGAAGATCAAGGCCGTGTGTAACAAATGTAATAACGGGTGGATGAGCCAAGTCGAGGAGACCGCAAAGGAGTACTTACTTCCGATGATGGGAGGAGCCACGGTCCAGCTTGATCCTGCAGCTCAAGTTGACTTGGCTACATGGGCCTGCCTCAAGGTTATGGTTTGGGAACCGGCCGCAGAGGGTGTGGTAACAAGTCCGGTGGATCGCGAGCTGATGTGGAAACAGCATCAGCCACCCCGCTATGCAGTCGTCGTTCTCGGTTGGGTGCGGTCGTCAGATCAAAGCGAATTCAGCATACACCAAGTGTTTATTCGTGCTCAGCGCCAACCTGGTGCCCCATTGGATAACGTATCTGCAACAGCACTAACGCTAGGCGATTTCGTCAGCTGGGTGATCTTGAACCCGACTAAGCCCAAAGGTGTGGCGTTCGAGCCGACTCCAATTGACGACGACTTGATCACGATCTTCCCACCGGCATATGGGTCGCTGCGGTGGCCACCGCAGACAGCTTTGACCACTGAAGAGCTTAGTTCTGTCTGGCGGAGGTACCTCGTCATTGAGGAAGAGGTCAAGGTAGAGCACCAGGGAGTCGGCCCAACCGAACCTCCCAAATCGGAGAACGACAGCTGACGTTACTGAAACCCGCCTCTTCGTCGAACCTTCTGTTCGAGGATCCGGACTCACTTTGCCTCGCACGTATAAGTTGCCCGAGACGTACCGGACTGGCATCACCGGATCTGTGAGCAACCTCCAGCGTGGTCGCGGGTGCGGGACCTAACCGGACAGTTCGCGAACCCCGGCCGGGCCTACCGTTACAGCGTCTTCTCGCGTTCGCCTGGCCTGATAGATGACTATCTACGGCAGGTCACCCGATTTAGGTGATTGTTAGGTAGGCGCTGGTCAAGGCCTCGGGACAGTGCCCAGGGAACTGCACGAAAAGCGCCCAGGAGGGCCTTGGCCGTCTCTAGCTGGCCCACCTGTATAGGGGGTTTGTCGCCACCACCGATGGCCGGGGACAGCCGGAATAAATGGGGCTTGCCTGATAGCGGTCACGGCATCGGGCGCCGAGGATGGTTGTGGGGGCGCTCGGCTCCCGCCCAGGAGATGAGCTTGTAGGCGCCTTAGATGCGACTGGCGCCGGCGCCAGCGAGCCTCCCGACCAATGGTTTTCTCCGATTTTCAAGTGCGGGAGGGAATACACCTTTGGCCTCTACGGGCCTGCCGCCCGCCCCCGGGCAGGCTTCCCCTCCCCGCCCGGCGACGAGCCATCCGCTTGCAACGCTAGCGACGACGGAGCCAGGACTGCGCCGCCGTGCCCACGATCAGCAACACCCCGACGCCCGCCACGAAAGGCGAAGCAGCGAACGTCAGGGCGAAGCCGACCAAGAGCAGAGCGACGGCAACAGGCATCCGTCAAAGGCTAACTAGGCGTGTCCTCGTCGTGTGTGTGCGGGTGGCCGTGACCCCAGTGCTCGGTCCACAGCTCACGCATGGACTTGTCAAGGTCGAGCACCGTCTGGCGGAGGGCGGAGACGTCGACGCGTACCTCGGCGAAGCCGGCCGTCTCCTCTGCTCGTAAGGCCCGCAGCTCCAAGGCCAGCACCTCGAACTGGCGATCGAACAGGTCGAGGCGGGCCATCACGTCGGCCAGGGTGGGATCAGCCATGCTGGCCCACCCCCTGGACGGTCTGGCCCAGCCCGATCCGCTCCCACACCTTGAGGTGGCGGTCGTTGGCCCGCAGCTGCTTGCGGTAGTGCTGGTCGAGCATCCGGGTCGTCTTGTGCCCGAACTGGTCGGCGATCTCCCGGTTCGACATCTCGCCAGCCGACAGTACCGAGGCTGACGTGCGCCGGCCGAGGTCGGTCATCGACCACCGCTCCGTCAGACCCGCGGCGCTGTAAACGACGGCGAGGTTGCGGTCCATGTTCGAGGGCCCGATGAGCGTTCCCCACCCGGTGGTGAACACCAACCCCTCCGTGTCGCTCCACGCCGGGCCCGCTTTGAGCCGCTGGGCCTTCTGCTCGGTCTGCCACGCCCGCAACGCCTCGACAGTCTCGGGCGGTATGGCCATCCTCCGCTCCGAGCCCGCCTTTGCCCCTCGCACACGGCTGAGGTAAACCCCGCCCCCGCGCTTCTTCGAGCTCCGCCTGAGTTTCCAGTAGACGACGACCTCGGCGCCCTCGCCGTTCTCGTCACCGAGGTACACATCGGGCCACGCCAGGGCCAGGAGCTCGCCCGGGCGGAGGCCGAGTTGCCACCCCGTCACCAAGAAGGCGTGCTCGAGCGGGTAATCCTTCGAGGCCTTGAACAGCGCGGCCACTTGGGCCTCGTCAAGCGACTTGCCCTCCTCGGGTGGCTTCACTCCCGGGAGCTTGGCCAAGCGGGCCACGTTGGTCGGGACCTTGTGCAGGGCGATCGCCCGGTCAAGGATCTTGCCGAGCACCGAGCGAAGACGCACCAGCGAGGACTTCCCAAGCCCGCCCTCGGCCAGGTCGGCGAGCCAGCGCTCGACGTCGGCCACACTCAACTGGCGGAGGGGCCGGGAGTACAGCGGCTTGGCGTGCTCGACCGCCCAACGGTCGTTGTCGACCGTGTTCCACTGCGCCTCGCCCCGGGTGACGTCGTCCCAGCGTTGCTTGAGCCAGTGATCCAGGAAGCGGCCGACCGTTTCGGTGTCGCCCGGCCCGGCCCCGCCGTTGGCGCCGGCGATGAGCTTGCTGAGCGCGGCCTGGGCGTCGTTGCGGCTGCCGGTGACCCGGGCCGACATCTTGGGGGCGTCGTCGGGCGAGTAGAACACCCGCCACTTGTCAGGGCCGATCTGACTGATCGAACCGGAGCCCCGGGGCCGGGGCGGACGGCGGGCGGGGGCCGTACCTGGTGCTGGTGCTGGTGCTGGTGCTGGCGCTCGGGCCAGGAGCTCGGCCAGAGCGGCTTCGGCGTCTTCGCGGGTGCCGGTGACCCGGACGCTAGAGCGCCGCGAGCCCGGGGGGCTAAGGGGGCCGAACACCCGCCAGCGGTCGAGGCCGACCTGGCTGATGGAACCCGAGCCACGCGCTCGGCGGTCAGTAACCTGTGCGGTCATAAGGGCAATCTCCTTTCTCGGTGTGCCCTTCGGCCGGGTGCCCTCCCAACGGGTGCCCGGCCTCTTTGGTGCTAGGTGGTGCTGCACCACTATAGCACCAGCACCGGTTGAGCACTGCACCACCCCGCAACAGACCGCACGGCCCTGCTCTTACCCCCTCTGAGCTGGGCTCTTCTGGTGGAGGCGATGGGAATCGAACCCACGAACCTCTTGCATGCCATGCAAGCGCTCTACCAACTGAGCTACGCCCCCGAAGCCTCCTCCGAGCCTAGCAGAGCCGGTGCCGGCGACAGCCCTGGGCCGTCGGCGCGAAGTGGCGTGCCTACGTCGCCAGTCCGAAGGACACGTAGAGCGCCGTGTCTGTCATGGATAGTGCTATCACCCTCACAACCAGCCGTTTTCTCGGCGCAGCAACTGCTTCCCGTTGCGTTTGGAGGCTGTTTTTACCTCCGAACGCGACGAGAACGGTTTGCTGCACCGGAAACCCCCCTCCGGTGTGGGCCGCCCGGGTCAATGAGAGGGCGAGGAGAGAAAGGTACGCACAAGATGGGCGAAACTACCGCGCCGCATGGCCAGCAGAGCCGATTGGGAGCCGGCCCTTGTCCACCAAAACCTGCTGTGTCCACTAAAAGCTGCTGTGTCCACTAAAAGCTACTGGGACCCTAGCGAGGGGGAAGCAGGGCCAGGTCGACCCGGGTGATCAAGCCGGTGGCCAGTGCCCACTCGGCCAGGTACGGCAGGGCGTTCTCCCCCAGCAGGTTGGGCACACCAGCATTGGTTAGACGCGTCCGCAGGTACTCAACCCTCTTCACCAGGGTGGTGCGCGGCCAGTCCAGGCGGGCTGCGGCGTCGGCATAGCTCTTGGGGTGAGGGTCGTACCTGGGGAAGGCCTCGAGGTAACCAGCGAAGAGGGCGACCAACGCCAGCTTGTCGGCCGGCGTGATGGAGACCTCGGCGGCGGCTTGCGTCGGGTTACCTTCGATCTGCGCGGTTGGCACCCCGCCCCCGCCCAGGCGGTTGAGGGCGCTCTCGGGCAGGTCCACCGTGATGGCGTGGCGCCTGGTGGCCCCCTCGACGACCACGGTTATGGGCGCGGTCAGGGCCATACGCCGCCCGGGCGGCAGGACCGTCCGGATGCCCACGTCGTCGACCACTTCCAGCGGCCTGACGCCGCTCTTGTTGACCAGCCACCATACGCCGGCGTCCGCCTCGACTGAACCCGCAACTCTGGAAATCCCCAGGTCAGAGGGGTCTAGACAGAGGCTCGTCCGCTGCGAACGCCCAAAGGTGAAAGCGTCGCCCTCGAAGACCTCGAAGCGGTCGTCACCGAGCCCGATGGTCAGGTTGGTACAGCGGTCAGCCACAACAGGCAAGGTACAACAGCCCCGGCCGGCCCGAGGAGCACGCCGTCCGGGGCGGGAGTGGAACGGCGAAGCGTGGGGGGCGGGGTGGCGCCAGACGGCCGGGCCTGCGTTGCGCCCCGCGGGCGACCGACGGCCGGCGGCCGGCACTACGGCCGGGCCGGGAAACCCCTGCAGGGCGCAGATGCAGCTCAAGTAGCCTGGTAGGGACCATGAGCTATGCCTACGACGCCCAAGCGGTCGAGAGCCTCTGGCAGGCCCGCTGGAGCACCGAGCACGCCTACGAGGTGGACAACGACGACCCCCGCCCACCTGTCTACTTGCTGTGCATGTACCCCTACCCGAGCGGGCCGGCTCACCAGGGCCACGTCCGCAACTACACGTTCGGCGACGTGAACGTCCGCTGGCGGACGATGCAGGGGTACGCGGTCCTCTCCCCGTTCGGCTTCGACAGCTTTGGGCTCCCGGCCGAGAACGCCGCCATCAAGTCCGGCATCCACCCCAGGGTCTTCACGGACGCCCGCATCGCCGAGTTGGCCAGCTCGGTGGTCCGTTTGGGGGCCGTCTATGACTGGCGGCGCACCGTACGTAGCCACGACCCCATCTACATGAAGTTCAACCAGGTCATCTTCGAGCGCTTGCTCGAGGCCGGCCTGGCCTACCGGAAGAAGGCGCCTGTCAACTGGTGCCCGGGGTGCAACACGGTCCTGGCCAACGAACAGGTACGGCCCGACGGGACCTGCGAGCGCAGCGGTGACCTGGTGATAAAGAAGGACCTCGAGCAGTGGTTCTTCCGCATTACCGCCTACCAGGACGAACTGCTCGCCGCACTGCAGGACCTGGATTGGCCAGAGCGGGTCAAGACGATGCAGCGCAACTGGATCGGGCGCTCTGAGGGTGCTCAATTCGTGATGGCCGTCGCCGGCTCGACTGAGAAGATAGAGGTCTTCACCACGAGGCCCGACACGGCCTTCGGTATGACCTTCGTCGTCCTCGCCCCCGAACACCCCTTGGTCCCTTCGATCACCCAGCCCGAGCGCCGCCAAGAAGTGGAGGCGTTCGTCGAGCGCGTCCGTCAGCAACCCGATATCGAACGACAATCGGCTGAGATATCGTTCGAAAAACGCGGCATATTCACAGGCGCCTACGCCGTCAACCCGTTCAACGGGAAAGAGGTCCCGATCTACCTGGCCGACTACGTGCTCATGGGTTACGGGACCGGCGCCATAATGGCCGTCCCCGCCGAGGACCAAAGGGACTGGGAATTCGCCACCGCATACGGCCTGCCGATAATTCGCACGGTCCAGCCGCCCGCGGGTTGGGAAGGCGAAGCCTTTACTGGTGACGGCCCCAGGATAAACAGCGAATGGCTAAACGGAATTGTCGACACCGCAGAAGCCAAGGAAAGAGCCATCGAGTGGGTGGAGAAAGAGCGGATCGGTAAGCGCACCATCCAGTACCGCCTGCGCGATTGGTTGGTGTCGCGCCAAAGGTACTGGGGCTGCCCGATCCCCGTAATTTATTGCCCCGATGACGGCATCGTCCCCGTGCCCGAAACCGACTTGCCCGTGCTGTTGCCGGACGACGTCCAATTTCTGCCTACGGGCGAATCGCCGTTGCGCAAGGACGAGAATTTCCTGTGGACGACTTGCCCGCGCTGCGGCCAGCCCGCTCAGCGAGAAACCGACACCATGGACACGTTCGTGGATTCGTCCTGGTATTTCCTGCGCTTCTGCAACCCGTGGGTAACGGGGGTACCCATTGACGAAAAGGCGGCTGAGCACTGGATGCCGGTCGACCAGTACATCGGCGGGGTCGAACACGCCATCTTGCACTTGCTGTACGCACGGTTTTATACCCGCGCTCTGGGCGATTTGGGACTGGCGCCCAAGGACGTCAGGGAGCCGTTCAAGCACTATTTCGCCCAAGGCATGATCCGGATGGACGGGACGAAAATGTCCAAGTCCAAAGGCAACCTGATCGCGCCGGAGAAGTACTTCGACCGCGTCGGGGCCGACTCGTTGCGCATTTTCCATTTGTTTGTGGGCCCGCCGGCGGACGATTTCGACTGGACCGACCAGACCGACGATGTGATAGAAGGCTGCCGGCATTTCCTCGACCGGGTGTGGCGGCTAGCCACAGGAGAAGCCGAGGGCTCGGCCGGCACCGACAGAGAGGCGGGCCCGGCAGACGCGGAGGTCACGAAAGCAACCCACCGTTTGATCGACCGTGTGACCAGGGATTTCGAGCGCAGGTCGTACAACACCGCGGTGGCGGCGCTGCGGGAGCACACCAACCTGCTGTACCGCTACGCCCAATCAGCAGATGGAGCCCAACGGACGACGCTGGACGGGTCTATCGACGCGCTGTTACTGCTGCTGGCCCCGATGGCGCCCCACATAAGCGCCGAGTTATGGGAACGCCGCCACGGCGAGGGCGCTCGCGTTCACGTCCAGCCCTGGCCGGTCCCCGACCCGGCCATGTTGGCCGACGACTTGGTGACCCTGGTGGTGCAGGTGAACGGCAAGCTGCGGGACAAGGTCAGCGTCTCGCCGACGGCGACCGAGGAAGAAGTCGTCGCCGTCGCTCTGGGGAGCCCGAAGGTGGCCGCTCAACTCGACGGTCGCCCGCCGAGGCGGGTAATCGCTCGCCCGCCCCAGCTCGTGAACATCGTTATCTGAGCGGCGTCAGCGCGGGCCTAACGGGTCTCGCCCCGGAGGAACCTCTCGAGCTCGGCCGCGATCTCGTCCCCTGTAGGCAAATGGGTGAACTCGGTGGCGGACAGACCCAGCTCGTTGTCCTGCTGCTGCTCGAGCTGGCGAACCATGGCTGAATGTTCCTCGCTGGCCTCGATCAGCGCTTGGATCTGGTCCCTGGCCTTGCGGCCGGCGTCCCGCAGCGCTTCGGTGTCGATGCTGAGACCCGTCAGGTCGGCCAGCTTGTCGAGTAGGACCGCAGATGCCTCGGGGTACGGGGTACCGGCGGCATAGTGAGGGACCCGCGCCCAGACCCCGATAGAGGGTACCCCGGCCTCGCCGAAGGCCACCTCGAGCACGGCCTGCGCCCCGGCCGGGACCTCCATGGTGGCAGGCAGGAAGCCGACGCGGCCGGCCAGTTCTTCGTTGCTGGCGGTGGCGGCCAGGCGGACCGACCTCGTATGCGGCGCGGGGGCGGGGAAGGCGCCGAGCCCGACTACGAGCTCCACCCCAAGGCGAAGGCCGAGGGCCACGACTTCCTGGCTCCACTCGTGCCAACGCAGGTCGGGTTCCGGGCCTGCCAGGACGAGCAAGCTCCGCCCGCCGGTGTCGGTGGCCGACAGCAACCGCAGTTCAGGCCAGGTCAGACCGCCGTGGACCCCGTGCGAGACCCGCAGTACTGGACGCCTCGAGCGCTGGTCCAGCAGGGCGTCGGAGTCGAAGGTGGCGACCACCTCATGGCGAGCCGACTCGAGCAACGCGTTGACGGCGGTGGCGGCGGCATAACCGGCGTCCACCCAGCCTTCCAGCCCAAGCACGAGAGCAGGGTGGTCCAGGCTGGGCCAGCTCTTGATCGACGCAAAAGTCATGTTGCTCCCATGGGTCGGGGGGACCAGACGGACAGTCCTCTGGACCACGGTAGGAGGATTTCGTCTGGTCGAGGCCCCGGGAATGTCACGATGCCTTTGGACGCTATACCTACGGGCCTGAGAGAGTGGGCCGTTGAGGCGTGTGCCGCCGGAGGAGAAATGACCGTAGCTATAGACGTGAGTGACGCGACCTTCGAGGAAGAGGTCCTGGAACGCTCGACACAGGTGCCTGTCATCGTGGATCTGTGGGCTTCGTGGTGCGGCCCGTGCCGCACGCTCGGGCCGATTCTGGAGAAACTGGTAGCCGAGAGAGACGGCGAGGTCGCCCTGACCAAAGTCGACGTGGACGCGAACATGCGGGTGGCGGCCAGTTTCCAGGTGCAGTCGATCCCGGCGGTTTATGCCATTCGTGACAAGCGAGTGGTGAGCAGTTTCATCGGTGCCCAGCCCGAGGCGGCCGTGCGGGCCTGGCTATCCGAGGTCGCGCCGGCCCCGACGGAAGTGGATCTGCTGGTCGCTGCGGGTGACGAAGCTTCGCTGCGCAAGGCGCTGGACCTGGAGCCGGGCAACGAAAAGGTCATTATTTCCCTTTCTTCGGTGCTGGTCGACCGGGGGGACGACGAAGGCAAGCGGGAGGCCCTCCAGCTCCTCCAGCGGCTGCCCGAGACACCCGAAGTCCGGCACTTGCAGGCGGAGGCGCGGGTCGGCGACGAGGCCGCTGCGGCTGATGGAGCCGTCGACGCCAAGCTCGACGAACTACTGGACCGGGTGAAGGACGACCCCTCAGCCCGTCAGGAGTTCCTCGACCTGCTCGAGCTCATGGGAGACGACCCGAAAGTGGCTGAGTACCGCAAGGCTCTGACGTCAAGACTGTTCTAGGGAGCGGCATAGAGTTCCTCCCCGTTATGGCCACAACGACAGCGCCCGTAGTCGAGCTTGGGCGCCGTCGCTTCGAGATTGCCAGCCGGGCGCTCGTCATGGGCATACTCAACCGGACGCCCGACTCGTTCTTCGATAAAGGGGCGACCTGGGAGTGGGACGCCTTTTGCGCCAGCCGACCGGATGGTGGCGGAGGGCGCCGACGTCCTCGATGTCGGCGCTGTGAAAGCCGGCCCGGGGCCGGAAGTGAGCGAGGCTGAGGAACTCGACCGGTTGATACCGGCTGTGCAGGGCCTCGTCGCTCGTTTCGACCTGCCGGTGTCGGCGGACACGTGGCGCGCCTCAGTGGCAGCGGAAGCCTTCGCGGCCGGCGCCGTCGTCGGCAACGACATCAGCGGCTTTGGCGACCCGAAGTACCTCGAAGTGGCGGCGGCCGCCGGCGCCAGCGTCGTAGCTACGCATATCCGGCTGGCGCCTCGCGTCCCCGACCCCGAGCCGATTTACGGAGACCTGGTGGGCGAGGTCTGCGCCTTCTTGGCCGAACGGGCCAAGTGGGCATTGGCCGCAGGCATCCCGGCCGAACGGGTACTCGTCGACGCCGGGCTCGACCTGGGCAAAACCGCGGCGCAGTCGGTCGAGTTACTAAGAGCATCGGCCACCCTGGTCGGGCTCGGCTACCCGGTGTTGCTCTCCGCCTCCAATAAGAGGTTCCTGGGCGACCGGCTCGGCCTCGAGATAAACCAGCGCAGGGACGCGACGACGGCAGCACACGCCCTCGGTATCTCGCTCGGGTGCCGGGTGGTGAGGGCGCACGACGTCGTGGGCACGTGCCGCGTGCGGGACATGCTGGCCGCCATTATGGAAGCGCAATGAGCGAGACCGCGGAATGAACGAGAGTGGAGGGGCGGGCCGCCCATCAGCCCGCCGAGGCGCGGGCGGGAGCGCCCGAGGCGAGACCAATCGGAGTGACAATCGAAGTGAACGGAGCGGCAGCGGGGCGAAGCGTTCCCCTGCCCACGATACGGCGGCCTGGCTCGTGACTGGAGAGGATGTCGCCCTACTGGGGCAACGAGTGGCCGACCTGGTCAACGAGCTGGTAGGGACGGCCGACCGGTCCCTGGTGCTGGAAGACTTCGCCGGCGAGGACCTGGATGTAGCCGCGGTGGCCGGCGCGTGCCGGACCCCTCCGTTCCTCTCCGACCGCCGGGTGGTGGTCCTGCGAGAGGCGGGCCGCTTCACGCTGGACCAGCTTCAGCCGCTCCTTTCCTACCTGGAAGAGCCGCTGGCGACGACGACGCTCGTCGTGGCCGGGGGCGGGGGCACGCTCCCTGCCAAGTTCGCCAATGCCTTCAAGGCTCTCCCCGGGACGGCCGTGATCAGCACAGACGTGAGTGGCCGGGAAGCCCATAACTGGGTCAGCGAACGGCTGGCCCGCGCCCCGCTCAAACTCGCTCCGGGGACGGCCGCCCTGGTCGAATCGCACCTCGGCGAGGATTTGGCCCGCCTGGGCGCCCTGCTCACCACGCTCGAGGTGGCCTACGGCCAGGGGGCGACGATAGGGCCGGAGGAGATCGAGCCTTATCTCGGCCGGCCCGGCTCGGTACCGCCGTGGGAGCTCACCGATGCCATCGACAGGGGTGAACCGGAGGTCGCGCTCACGGTGCTCCACCGCCTGATGGACGCCGGCGCTCGCCACCCACTGGTCGTACTGGCCATACTGCACCGCCATGTCGGCAACATCCTCTGGGTGCAATCGCCCGACGTCGGCTCAGAGAGCCAGGCCGCGGAAGCGTTAGGGATCGCCCGGGGACGGAGCACTTTCCCGGCCCGCAAGGCCTTGGACGCCGCCCGTCGCCTGGGCCCACGAGGCGTCGGCGACGCCGTAACTGCTCTGGCTGACGCCGAACTCGTCCTCAAGGGCAAACTCGACTGGGAACCGGAGGTCGTGCTCGAGGTGCTGGTGGCCCGCCTCTGCCGGATCTCGCGGAGCGCAAGGGGTGCTCCCCAGGTAGCTCGTAGCGGTCCTGGCCGGGCGAGACGCTAGGCCGCCAGCCGAAGCGGGGACGGAAGCCAGGCGGGCCGCCGTGGGCGGCTTTGACCGATAAGGGCCGGCCTGGCCGGCGCAGATTACTCTTCTTGCTCTTCTGGCTCTTGGGGAACGGCTCCGCCAGCGCCCGTAACGGCGGCTAGCTCTGCCACCCGGCGCATCAGGGCCGACTTGCGGTTGGCCGCCTGGTTGCGGTGGATGATGCCCCGCGCCGCCGCCTTGTCAAGCCGTTTCACGGCCAGGCGCAGATCCTCCGCCGCGGCAGCCTCCCCCGCTCCGGCGGCGTGGACGGCGCTCTTCATGCGCGTCCTCACCTCGGATTTGGCCGCCTTATTACGGAGACGGCGCTTCTCATTCGTACCGATACGCTTTATCTGGCTCTTTATATTTGCCACAGGGCCACACACCTTACCAGCTCGGGACCGAGTGACGGGGGCGCCTCCGCCACCCCGAGCGTCATCGGGCCACCTTCCCCCCTATAAGCCGCGCCCACCGCCACACCGGTTCGAAAGAGGGCACGCCACTGGCCTGAGCCCCTTTTGGGCCAAACTGGTAACTGCAACCGATGAGCACACTTACCCCTGACCAGATCCGCAACCTGTCCATCGTGGCCCACATCGACCACGGGAAGTCAACGCTGTCCGACCGTATCCTCGAGTTGACAGGCGCCGTCGACCCCCGCGAGATGCGCGACCAGTACCTCGACTCGATGGACATCGAGCGCGAGCGAGGCATTACGATCAAGGCTCAGAACGTGCGCGTCCAGTGGAAGGGCTACACGGTCCACCTCATCGACACGCCGGGCCACGTTGATTTCGGCTATGAGGTGAGCCGCAGCCTGGCTGCCTGCGAGGGGGTGGTCCTGCTGGTAGACGCGGCCCAGGGCATCGAGGCCCAGACCCTGGCCCACGCCTACCTCGCCCTCGAGCACGACCTCGAGATCGTCGTCGTCCTCAACAAGATCGACCTGCCGGCGGCCGACCCGGACCGTTGCGCGGCCGAGATCGAGGCCGTGCTCGGCATCCCCGCCTCTGAGACATTGCGGGTTTCGGCCAAGACCGGGGAGGGGGTGCCCGAGTTGCTCGACGCGATTTGCGACCGCATCCCTCCCCCTAAAGGCGACGCCGAGGCACCGCTGCAGGCGCTCATCTTCGACTCGTTGTACGACCAGTACCGTGGGGTGGTCAGCTCGGTCCGGGTCGTGAACGGTGTGCTTTCCTCCCGGGAAAAGCTGCGCTTTATGCAGACCGGGCGCGTGCACGAGGTTGAAGAGCTGGGCGTCCGCCTGCCGGCGCCGACCGAGGTCCAGAGCCTCGGGCCCGGCGAGGTCGGCTACTTGATCGCGGGCATAAAAGACGTCGGTGAGGCCCGGAGCGGCGAGACCGTCACCGAAGCCGCCCGCCCGGCGGAGAAGCCGCTGGAGGGGTACCAGGAGCCAAAACCGATGGTCTTCTGCGGGCTTTACCCGGTGGACGGGGACGAGTTCGAGGATCTCCGGACCGCCCTGGAGAAATTGCAGCTGAGCGACTCGTCGGTCACCTACCAACCGGAGTCATCGGTCGCCCTCGGCTTCGGTTTTCGCTGTGGTTTCCTCGGGCTGCTCCACATGGACATCGTCCGCGAGCGGCTGGAGCGCGAGTTCAACCTCACCCTCATCGCCACCGCCCCCAGCGTCGAGTACATCGCCCAGTTGACCGACGGTTCCGAGTTGCACATGCACAGCCCGGCCGAGATGCCGCCGGCGCAGAATATCCAGGTGGTCGAGGAGCCGTTCATATTGGCGACGATCCTGTTGCCCTCGGATAACACGGGCACGGTGATGGAACTCTGCCAGAGCCGGCGAGGCGAGATGGTGCGCATGGAGTACCTTTCTCCCGAACGGGTCGAGCTCGTCTACCGGATGCCGCTTTCCGAAGTGGTCATGGACTTTTTCGACGCCCTGAAGAGCCGGACCAAAGGCTATGCCAGCCTCGATTACGAGCCGGCCGGGTTCTCGCCGGGAGAGCTGGTCAAAATAGACATCCTGCTGAACGGGGTGCCCGTGGACGCCTTCAGCGCGATCATCCATCGTTCGGAGGTGATGGAGTACGGGCGGCGGATGACGGAGAAATTGCGGGAGCTGATACCGCGCCAGCTTTTCGATGTCCCGATCCAGGCGGCTGTGGGGGGCAAGATCGTGGCCCGCGAGACGGTGAAGGCGAAACGGAAAGACGTCCTGGCCAAGTGTTACGGCGGCGACATCACCCGCAAACGCAAGCTCCTCGAGAGGCAAAAAGAGGGCAAGAAGCGGATGAAGAACATCGGCCGGGTCGAGGTCCCACAAGAGGCCTTTATCCAGGCGTTGCGGCTGGAGAATTAGGCCTCAGGGCCTGGCCGCCTGGCCGCCTGCCGCCTGCCGCCTGCCGCCCGGAGGCCTAGCGCCTGGCGGCCGTCGGGCTTCCGGCCTGGTGGGCGTCGGGCCTCCGCCGTTGTGATATATGCAGTTCTCGGCGCGATTTGCCGTTCTTGTCGCGATCGAGTGCAAAACCGGCGGGAAAGCGCAACGAGTTCAGCCGAGCGCACCGAAAACCACCCTTTTTACGCTCGAGACACGGACCGCTCACGGCAGAGGGATGCTCTGGGCGAAATGGAAAACGTCATCAGGGTCCCATTTCGCCTTGACTTGCTCGAGCCGGGCCAAGTTCGCACCGTAGTACGCCTGCTGCCAGTTGGGCAGATACGGGTCGATGTAGTTTTGGTACGCCTCCCCGCTCACGAACGGTCGGAGCGTAGCGTACCAACTGTTCAACCAGGCCTGGGCCTGCTGCAGGGTCCCGGACGCAACGCCTTCAGAAAACGAGGCGTCGTACTGCGCCGACGCCACCGCCTTCCTGTGCACGAAAGCAGTGGCGTTCGCCGGCACCCGGTTTATCGCCCCGCCCCATGAGTCGTAGGCGACGGCGCCGGGACCTCCCTGGCTTTGGCGTTCCTCGATGCCGGCCAGCACGGCCTGAACCCCCGAATTACCGAGCGGCCCGTTGAGGATGTCCGACTTGGCCAGCGTCACCGTCCGGGGAAGGGTGCCGCCCGGGGACTTGCCGGCCAGGTGACAGGCCGCCTGCGACAGCCCGCGGCAACCAGCCTCGATGTACATGGCTTCTTCGTAGTCATGCTGGCCGTACGCCTGGCTCGTCGGGGGCCCGACCGTTTGTATAAGGGCAGCGACCCGAGCCCTCGCATCTGCCACGTTGCCCGCCCAGACGCCGCCGACCTGCACCGTGGGTGTGGTGGCCCCTACTTGGGCCGTCAAAAGGCAATTGGACCACATGGGGTCAGGTTGGGAGGACGACCATTCGAGCCAAGCCGGCAGTACGGTGGCCGCCGCAGTCCACGGCCACCGCAGGCCGAACAAAGCCACCGGGGTGACGGGGAACGTCGAAAATTGAAACATCGTGACGACGCCGAAGTTCCCCCCTCCCCCACCCCGGCAGGCCCAAAAGAGATCCGCGTTGGTACTGCCATTGGCGTCGACGGTGGTCCCGTCGGCGGTAACGACCTTTAGCCCCACGACGTTGTCGGAGGTCAGCCCGTGTAGCCGGCCCAGCACTCCGATCCCTCCCCCGAGCGACAGGCCCGCTATTCCCACCGAGGGGCACGAGCCCCCCGGGAGGGAGACGCCCTGCAGCGGGAGGGCGGAGTAAATGTCGATGAGGCGAGCGCCGGCGCCGACGGTGGCCGTGTTGCCTGTAACCCCCACTTGGGACATCAGGGTCACATCAATGACCAACCCAGGGGTGGTCGAGTACCCGGCATAACTGTGGCCGCCGCTTCGGGCCGCCAAGGGCAGCCCGTGCGCTCGGGCAAACGCGATCGAACGGGCCACGTCGCTCGGGTCAGCGCAGAAGGCAATGCCTGCCGGCCGGATGTTGTCGTAAACGGGGTCGTAGAGCTCCAGGTCGACCGGGTAGGTCGGGTTGCCCGGCCTGGATAACCGGCCGGTGAGGGAGGCAGCCAAGGCATTCCAGTCGGCCGCCGTCGGCGCCGAGACGACCGTCGTAGGGACGGCAGCGGTGGTGCTAGTGGCGGCGGTCGTAACGGTGGTGGCAGGGATTGTCGTTGTGGTGACGGCATTGGTTGAACTCGTGCTGGTAGTCGCCGCTGTCGTCGGCGGCTCGGTGGTGCTCGAAGATGACGTCGTCCCACCGCCGTTGTGCCGGCTGGCGCCGCAGGCCGCAGCAAAAGCGGCCAGGCCGCCCATGGCGCCGGCCCGGAGCAGCCGGCGCCGGCTCAACTCTCCACCCATAGGCTGCACTACACCACGGCTGCGGTAAGAGCGCCACTCAGTCAGGTCAAAGGATATCGGAGGTTTGTGCGGGGTGGTGGTTTATGCGGGGTCGTCGCTAGCTCCGAGCAGGCAGAGGTATGCCCTGGGCGAAATGCAAAACATCGTCGGGATCCCATTTGGCCTTTACCTGCTCGAGGCGGGCGAGGTTCGCACCATAATAAGCGTCCAGCCAACCCGGGAGTTCCGGGTCGATGTAATTCTGATATGCCTCGCCGCTCACATAGGGCCGAAGGGAGCGGTGCCAACCGTCCATCCATTTCTTGGCCGCCTGCAGAGGGCCGGGTGCCACGCCGGGCGAAAAGGCGGCCTCGTACTGGGCAGAGGCAATCGCCTTTCTGTGCACGAAAGCGGTCGCTTCGGGCGCCACGCGGTTTATGGCGCCGCCCCAGGAGTCAAAAATGACGTCCCCCGGACCGCCCTCTTCGTGGCGTTGCGCGATGCCGCTGACGACCGCCGCTACACCTTTGTCGCTCAGAGGTTCGTTCAATATGTCTGACCGCAAGATCCTCAGCACCCGGGGCAACGTACCTCCGGCGTACCTGCCGGCGAGGTGGCACGCAGCCTGAGACAGGCCGGCGCAGCCAGCTTCGATGTACATGGCGTCCGCGAACCCGTTCTCGCCGGCCACCTGGCTCTGCGGCCGCCCGGCTACCTTCGCCAGAGCTCGCAGTTGGGCACTGGCATCAGCCAGGCTTCCGGACCATACCCCACCGACCAGGACCGTTGGCGTAACCGCTCCCGGTATTGTTTCGAGCACGCAGTTGGACCACAGCGGGTCGGGACTGTTCTGCGCCCATTCCAACCAGGCCGGCAACAGGTCGGCGGCCGCCGACCAGGGCCACGTGGCACTGAAAAGCGAAAGCTCCGTGGTCGGGAACGTGGAGAACCGGAACTCGGTCACAATGCCGAAGTTCCCCCCTCCTCCGCCCCGGCAGGCCCAGTACAGGTCCGGGCTGGTGCCCGGGTCGGCGCGGACGACCTCTCCGGCGGCCGTCACTACTTCAAGGCCCATCGTGTGGTCGCACGTGAGGCCGTGCAGCCTGTCCATGACCCCGATCCCACCCCCGAGCGCGAGGCCGGCGATGCCGACGGTTGGGCAGGACCCGGCGGGGACGGAGCGGCCTTCCCGGGCCAGGCCGGAGTACATGTCGATCAGGCGGGCACCGGCACCGACGGTGGCAACGTTGCCGTCAACTGACACCTGGGACATGAGGCTCACATCTACAACCAGCCCCGTGGTGGTCGAGTAGCCGGCGTAGCTGTGACCGCCGCTCCGCGCCGCCAACGGCAAATGATGGCTGCGGGCAAAGGTTATGCAGCGGGCGACGTCATCGGCATTGGCACAATGCGCAATGGCCGCCGGTCGGGAGCCGTCAAACTGCGGGTCGTACAGTTGCACGTCAAAGGAATAGGCGGAATTGCTCGGGAGCACCAGCCGGCCGGTGAGCTTGTCGGCCAGGCCCGACCAGTCGACGCGGGCTGGGCCACGCCGTCATTCCTCAGGCGCAGCCCGCCGCCCGCGAGGGCCAGGCTCCCGGCGGCCGCAGCCTGGAGCAGCCGACGCCGGCTCAGTACCGCCTCTGGCTCGCCCATTGCAAAAGACGCGACATGCTTGGCCACGAGGACCAGCACCGGAAAGTACTCGCGTACGAAATTCTCGAAATTCCCCCGGGTGGCGTTGCGGTCATACGCTCGCTGCCGCGATCGAGCGCAATGCCCCCTCGACAAGTGACTGAGCCGCATCGGGGGTAAAACGGGCGCACCCCACTTCGTAACCATTGCTAGGAAATTCGCCCGCCACTGGGATATAGCCAATTGCCTCGTTGGCGTACCCGGCCACCAGCACGTTCGGTATGCCGCTCCGCCGGCGGATCTCGTCGCCGATCTCCAGGAACGGCTCGCCCGGCAAGCCAACGATTACGGTGTCAGCTCCGAGGCGCAGCGTCTGCACTTCGACTAAATCCGCCTCGGTCCCGTCCGCATTGTCCGCGTCGCTCCGAACGGCGTACTGGTACGGGCGGTCCCCGTAGTACAACTCCATCCGCACGGCCGCTCTCCGGGCAAGCAGTGCCTTTCGCCGCTCTGGGTCGCTCTGGCGGCTGAGCTCCGCTTCGAGGTCGGAAAGTTCCGACTGTGACTCCTCGGCCGATGGTCGCGTCCGAGGCGAGAGCCTCACCGTCAACGAAGATCCGGCCAAGGGCCCGTCGGTGACAACTCGACAGTTGGCCGGAGGCGGCTTGGTCACATCCTCGGCCAGACTGAGGTTTACGGACCACTCGCCCCGCCCGACAGGGAGGCCTTCTAAAACGGTGCGCGCCGTGGCGAAGCCCAAAATGTTCCCGATACGCCGGGCTTCGTCGTGGTCGTGCCGCATCCACACGGGGTTGATGCTGCCGGCGCATCCCTGTAGGTACGCTGCTTGGCCACCAACGCACTCCTCCACCGTCTCAGCGACGGGTCCCGGGAAATCCGGCGACAGGGCAAGGTTGTCGTACTCGAGCACTGTGGCATGGCAGGCGTAATTAACGATGGTCGCCAGCGGCCGCGCGCTATCAGCACATTCTGCCATCACGAGACGGGCCGTCGTCTCGATCGGACCATCCGGGTCCCGCCGGTTCTGGCTGATCGTCGTGAGTGGCACCTCGGCGTACTTGAGCCAGGCAGGCTGGACTTGGCGACAGGCCTCTTGCACCGAGCCCGCAATCTTACGGCTCACCGTCTCTGTGAACACCGGGTCCATGCCCATCGTCAACCCCGCCGGCCCGGAATGGGTGTGCGTCCCCGTGACCATCAAGCAAGTAGGCGGTACCCCGATTTCTTCGGCCACCAACCGGCGGGCCAAGCTGGAGATGTCGTGAGTTACAAAGACCAGGTCGCACACGACCAAGGCCAACCTCGAACCCCCGTCGTCGAACACAAAGGCGCGACAATACAATGGCGCGGCAATGCTTTCCGCCCGTCCCTTACGAGCTCCGTAGCCGCCCATAACGCAACCTACCGGCGCGGTAATGTCGGCTTTCGCTGCGCCCACTGACAAAGTCATTATCCTGGCTCCACTTCTCGGTTCGGCGCCCGCTGAGCCTCGTCGGTCGCGCCGGCCACGTCTGCGCAGGCACACTCGCCGAATTGCTCATCCCTGTGCGCTGGGCCCGCCGACTGAGTAAAACGGCGATTTTCATCTCCCGGTTTCCGTGCCCATCGGCCCTCGCTCATGACCCCGAGACGATTAACCTGGCCGTCCAACAAGACGAGGTCGGCCTTTAGTCCCGGCTCGATTCGGCCCACCCGATGGTCCTCGCCCAAAACCCGGGCGGCGTTGGTGGCGGTCACAGCAGCCAGCTCGACAAAGTCGGCGCCGGTAAAGCGGGCATAGCGCCGGGCCGCCTCCGCCATGGTGAGAGTGCTGCCCGAAAGGGTGTCCGTCCCCCGCAAAAAGACAGCGCCATCGCGTACCTCCACCTGGCGCGTGTTTGACTCGTACTCGGCGTCCGGCTCGCCCGCCCATCGGCTGGCGTCAGTCACCAGGACCAACCGGTTTTGCCCAACCAGCCTTCGGAGCATGCGGACAAAGGTCGGGTGGACGTGCACACCATCACAAATGAGCTCGCAGAAGACGGCTGTGTCCACGATCGCCTCCATGGGCCCGGGCGCCCGATGAAGGATGGGGCGCATGGCGTTGAACGTGTGTGTGAGTGTCCGGGCACCAGCCTGAATGGCGGCGCAGAGCTGCGCCCCGTCAGCGTCGGTATGGCCGGCCCCTACGACGACCCCGGCGGCTTGGGCCACGCGGGCGAGGTTGGCGAAGCCCGGCAATTCCGGGGCCGCGGTCATCAACCGGATCCGCCCCGGGGCGGCCTCGAGCAGGGTTGCGAGCTCCCCTGGATCTGGCGGCCGGATCAGGTGCGGGTCGTGCGCACCCCTCCTTACCAGCGAGATGAAAGGCCCTTCGAGGTGCACGCCCAGAAGGCGTGAGGTGGTGCCCGGCTCACCGGGAGTGCTCGCCAGTTGGTTCACAGACTGGAGCAGGGCCGCCGGCGGGCATGTGCTCAGGCCGGCCAGAAGCGACGTTGTGCCACCCGCCAGATGGAACTCGAGGGCCTGACGCACCGAAGCGGCGTCCGGGCCGAAACTGCCGCCTCCTCCTCCATGGACATGGAGGTCGATGAAGCCCGGCAGCACGAAGGCCCGCCCGGCACTCGTCTTGACGTCCGCCAGGGGCGGCCGGCGCTCACTCGAGCCCACGGCGCCGATAAAGCCGTCTTCGA
Source organism: uncultured Acidimicrobiaceae bacterium (assembly GCA_963807395.1). Taxonomy (GTDB): domain Bacteria; phylum Actinomycetota; class Acidimicrobiia; order Acidimicrobiales; family Palsa-688; genus Fen-671. Next base: position 1,802,271 of record CAWEBW010000007.1, on the reverse strand, counting down.
CGAGGACCCAGCCCTCTGGCACCAGTACACCGCCGGTGACGACGAACGCGTCGGTGATGATCTCACTGCGCGTCATGGCGCCGCCCTGACTTGGGACGACGAGGACTTCCCTAGTGCGGCAGAAAGAAGGTGCATGCCTCCGACAATCACGCTGTCATCGCCAAAAACTGACGGTCTCACCGTTGGGCCTGTCCCGGCGAGGCCACGCTCACCGGGAAGCGTGGCGAGTAGCCGGTTGCTGAAGAACTTGCTCGTCATCAGCCCCCCACCCAGGACGACCAACTCTGGGTCAAGGACAAGTTGCACCATCCGGATAGCGCTGATGATAAATGCGTTCGCATTATCGATAATTTGCAAGCAATCCGAGTCTCCCCGCTCCGCGGCGGCAACGACCGCTTCCGCTGTTACCGCGTTGGCACCGGCGGTCGTTGTAACCAGGAGAGTGTCGCTATGGGCTGCGAGCAACTCGGCCCCGATAGCGGCGATGGCCCGCCCAGACGCGTACGCCTCGAGACAACCTCGGCACCCGCAACCGCAGAGGCGGCCGCCTGGTACGACGGTCACATGGCCTAGCTCCCCGGCGTACCCATGGGCGCCGACGACGAGTTCCCCTCCCAGGACGGACCCCATGCCGATCCCGGTAGACAATGTGATGTAGACGAGGTCGCGCATTGTCCCTGCGGTACCCGCCGAAGCTTCGCCGACGGCACCGCAATTGGCGTCGTCCTCGAGGATTACGTCGACGTCGCCGAGCCCATGGCTCAGGGCCGTGATCAACGGGAAATCGTCGAAGGGGAGGTTGGCCGCACTAACCACCACTCCCGCCTTGCGGTCAATTGTGCCAGGGACGGCGACGAGGGCGCCCTGGAGGGATATGCCTTCGCGCTTCACCATCTCCTGCGCCGCTCAGCGCGACATCTGAAACCAGCACCTCGGCGGGAAGGCCTCGGCTCTCGAGCCGGGTACGAGCCACGATTGCGCCGTCCTGGACGAGCGCAGCGAGCACTTTGGTCCCACCGATGTCGACGACCAGGCCGCCCCAGTCACCGACAGCCTCGTCGCCGACAGCCTCGTCACCGACGGCCTCGTCACCGACAGCCTCGTCGCCCGGAGCCTCGCAGCTGAGGGCCTCGCCGCCGAGGGCGCCCTCTGACACGGTGACGGACCTACCCCACGTTGGCACTTACGTAGACACGGACCGGTTGTTCGTGCTCCAACAAATAGCGGATCGCGGCCATATTGAACATCTGCGCCAACAGTGCAAACGACACGGTAGATGCGGCGCACGCCATTCCCAGACCGGGAATGTCGACCGTTGCGTCGCCGACCGGGCAATGGTTGTCCACGACCGCATCGGTCACCTCGAGCAATCGGCGCCCCGACTCGTGGCGCGAAGCGACGGCCATCGAGTGCGCACGCGAAGTGAACGCCGCCGTGTATATGCCCCTACGCCGGGACTCCAGGGCCAACTCGACGATGGCTCCGTTTCGCCCCGAGTTGGACGCGATCAAGACGACATCGCCAGCAACCACGGAGTAATAGTCGAGCAGACGGGGGCCGTTGGCCGGATCTCGCTCCGGCTGGGAGTCGCCAAGTTGCATCCCGGCATCCCGTTTATCCGTGCGCAGGTCTTCCAGGTTCATGTCGACCACCCAGGGCAGACCGCCCGCCCTATGGTGAAGCTCCATAGCGAATGCCTGTGCGTGGCCCGCACCCACCGCGAACACTCGGTGGCCCGCCACGACGGCCTCCGCCGCCCGTCGGGCAACGGCCGAGACGGCTTCGGCTTCTGCGTTCGCCGCCACCAAAGCCGGCGCCAGCACCGCGTCCGCGGCGTCAGCCACGCTCGGCAGGGCGACGGCCCCTTCTCGTGTTTGGGATGGCTGATCACTCATGGCGACCGTCACTCATGGCGACCGTCACTCATGGCGACCGGCCTCGCTGCGAGCAGTACGGCCTCGCTGCGAGCAGTACAGGCTGGCACTTCTGTAATCATTGAGTCATCCTTTTGGCCTGGAGGAACCTGTCGGCCGGTTCAAACTACCAGGCACGGACCGGGTCCGGCCCAACCCCTACGCCGACGTCGCAGCGGCGCCTCGTGAGCCGCGCCAGCAGGCGCCCTCGCCAGAGCGCGGGGGATGCGGCCCAAGCTCACGACGAAGCGCGGTCTAGACCATATTAACTGCTAGGGCGACGAGCGTTTCAAATAGGCTGGCGGGGAGGATTGACAGGCAGCCGAGCCAACAGTACGATCCCATCGGTGCTCGTTTACAAACGAAGCCAATGATGACAAACGAGATGCTAGAAATCGGGACCAGCAGGGGGTAGGAGCAGCTTGGCGCCGCTAGACGGGGCCGAGCACATGCGAGGTGGCCCGCGGGGCGCACTATGTTGCCATTTTGTTTCAGCATTGTTGCCAATCAACAACTGCTACGGCGTCGAGCGGGACTGCCCGGGCCTGGCCAGCAGGTACCAGCCGGCGGCCAAAAGAAAGGTAGGTAATCAGGATGTCACATTATGAGGGCAAGAAACCACGTTCCTGGATAAAGGGAGCGACAGCCATAGGAGCAGCTGCGCTGACGGCGGCTGGTGTCACAATTCCCAGTACCGCGTTGGCAGCAACAAGCAAGATTTCCGGGACACTCAAGATCATAACGTGGGTGAACCCTCCAGCTGTTATGGCTCTCACCAAGATCGATAAGGAATTCGAGCAAAAGTACCCCGGGGTAACCGTCCAGCTCCAGACGGAAGCTAACGACACGGCCGGCTATGCCACGCTGCTCGAGACGTCGGTCGATGCCGGCAGCGCGGACATAGTCACCGACGTCAACTCCGTCCAGCCCCTCCCGCTCAATGCGAACCGCACCACCATGTCGCAGACCGAGTTCTGGGCGTCGAGCGGCGCCTACCTGCCCCTGAATAACCAGCCGTGGATACACGACTTCTCGCCCACGGCCCTCGCCCAGGAGACCTACAAGGGGCAAATATACGGCGTACTCTCGGGCCAGTACCAACGAGTCCTCTTTTACAATAAAGCCGACTTCGCAAAGTACCACTTGAGCGTACCGACTACTTACAACCAGTTCCTGACGGTCCTCCAGGCTCTGAAATCCCACGGCGTCCAACCGTTGTGGCTGGGAGTCGGCGGGGGGGCGGCGGGCTACGTGCAGCAGTTCTTCACCAACGCGCTGATGGAGGAGCTCTGGCTGCCACATGTGCCGGGCCAAAACGTCAACACCGACCTGCAGACTGGGGCGACCACGTGGACCAGCCCGTATTTCGTGCAGGTCGAGCAGGAAGAAGCCGCGATCGGCAAGTACCTCGAACCGAATTACACGGGGGCTTCGTGGGAGGCCATGCCGCAGGACTTCGCCAGCAACAAGGGCGCCATCCTGGTAGATGGCTCCTGGGACCTGGCTACTGTCCACCAGGCCAATCCATCGCTGCAGGTGGGGAGCTTCCCGCTGCCGGGTAGCAACATCGCCAGCCAGAACCAGCCTCAGCTTCAGCCCGACTTGAACTTCGAGGTCCTCAAAAAGGCGCAGAACATTCCTGCCGCGCTGGCATACCTGGCCTTCTTCGCCAGCAAGCCGATCTACGAACAATATGTGGACTTGACAGGTATCTCGCCCAGTGAGCCGACCGGGACTTACTCGAACTTTGCTGCCGGCGTGCTCGGGCAGTGGTTGGGTAAGGGGATCGAATACACCTCGGCGTTCCCAAACCTCACTGCCACTCAGGGCTATTACGACACGGCGACCGAGTTCCCGTTGCTGCAGGAGAACGTGATCTCGGGGTCGACCACACCGCAGAAGGCCGCTCAGCTCATCGAGAAGAGCTGGAAGAAGTAGTAAAGCTTGGCCAGGAACGGAGGCGCCTCCAAGGTCAAGGAGGGGGCGCCTCCTTTCGCCGGGGCCTCGCGAGGGCGGCGCACCGTCGCCCCAGGGGCGCGCCCTGGCAGCGCCGAGGACGAAGCGGTAGGCCGGACACCTCCACCAAAGGCCAGACTGGAGCGGCGGAGCAAGCCCGCTGGCGCACGGCTGCTTTCGCTCCCGTCACGACTATGGATGTGGGCGGGCATCGGGCTCGGGCTGGCCTTTTTCATCGTGTTCGGCATCGTCCCGACGGTGGCCAACCTGGTTATCTCGTTCACCAATTATTCCGGGCTGTCCGGGCACACCAACATCGTTTAGCGGGCTCTCCAACTACACGCAGCTGTTCACATCACAGGGCCCTGGTTTCACCGCCAGTATCCTCGATACCCTGATTTTTGTCGTCGGTGTCACTGTGGTCCAGAATGTCATCGGGTTGGCGTTGGCGCACCGGCTGGTAGACGACACCAAAACCGGCTCGGCACTACGGATCCTGGCCTTTTTCCCCATCGTCTTAGGGGTAACCGTAATCGGAATTGTTTGGCTACTGCTGTTCGACCCTTTCTCGAGCCCAGCCGCCTCGTTCTTCGGGCTCTTCGGCCTCCACCCGGGGTTCTTCGGGTCGAATGGTTGGGCCATGCCTTTGGTCATTACCGTCCAGGTCTGGCAAAACCTGGGTTTTACCATGGTGGTTTACATCGGTGCCCTGAAGACCATCCCGGTCTCAGTGTACGAGGCGGCCATGCTCGACGGCGTCACCTCGTGGCAGAGGTTCACCCGGGTGACGTGGCCGCTAATGGCGCCGGCCGTGTCGGTTAATGTGTTGTTCGCGGTCATAGGCTCTTTGACCACTTTCAACCTCATTTATATCCTTACCGACGGCCAGTTCGGGACGAACACGCTCGGGATGTTGGCTTTCAATACGGCGTTCGGGCAGACGGCCGACCTCGGGCTGGGCGCGGCCGTCACCATCGCCTTGTTTGTCGTAGCTGTGGCTGTTGCTATCCCTCTGGCCGCCCTGCTCAGGTCGCGCGAGCGCAGGCTCTTGGCATGACGGGGCAGCAGGCAGGAATGCGGTTGAGCAACCCACGGCGCATGCGGCGACTGGCCACTGGCATACTGATCGCGCTGTTGTTCTTGGTCCCGATGCTGTACGTGGTCATGATCTCGCTCGAATCTTCTCAGCAATTCCTGGCCCATCCGCTCGTGCCACCCGTGCCCCCTAGCGTGGGGAACTTCGGCTCGGCGTGGCAGCAGGGCGACCTCGGCCCAGAGATTGTGAACACGATCATCTACTCGCTGTCGGCCGCGGCGATGTCAACCGCCCTCAGCTTGCTGATCGCCTTCCCGGTGGCCCGGCGGCTCGTACGGTGGTCGTCACCCATATTCCTTTCGTTCGTCATCGGGCTATGCCTACCTCTCCCGATAATCCCTCTTTTCATCGAGTCACGCGACCTTGGCCTATACAACAACCGGCTGGGCTATATCCTGCTGCACGTTGAACCGGGCCTGCCTTTGGGCGTCATCCTGCTGACCGCTTTTGTCTACTCCATCCCGACCGAACTGGACGAGGCCGCTTGGATCGATGGGGCCAGCTACATGCGTTATATGGTGCGCTTCATAACCCCGCTCGCCTGGCCCGGAATTGTCATAACGTTCCTTTACTCAATGCTGCTCGTCTGGAACGACATCATCGGGCCGGTGGTGTTCCTGTTCAGCCCAAACTTGTTCCCGGTCTCGCGCGGCGTATATAGCTTTTACAGTTCTAACCAGAGCGCTTATACCCTCCTGGCGGCGGCGGTGATTATTGTGAGCGCGCCCGTTGCTTTCTTGTTCGTGATCTCGCAACGCCAGCTGCTGCGAGCCACCATGGGGCTCAGATGAGGTCTCGGTAGGGCGACGCGCCCGACGGGCCCGGCGGCGGCCCTAACTAAAACTAAATGCCGGCGCCGTGCGGTGGAGAGATATGCCTGTCGGCGAGGGCCAACACCTCGACTACCTGACGGCCAAATGAAACGCCGCACGGGTGCGAGCAATCGCCCCGCTGAATGCAGTCGACCAGTTCGCGGATGGCCACTCTAAGCGATTCCCGGGAGGGCACCGCGCTCGGCGGTTGGCTAGTCCGACCCGAAGCTCCCCAAAAAGTTACCTCGTTGTACGCCGCTTCGCTCGGAGCGGTCAAGGTAAGCGAAGCGGTGCTCGTGGCCCCGCTCTGATGCGCCAGCACCAGGTGGACGAGGTCATGGTCGCCGCGGACGGCGCTTACAGCCGTCACCGGCCCCAGTACTGGCCACACGGCGGCCAGGGCGTGAGGGCCGATATCCCACAGCGGCCCTTTCTCTCGCCGCCAGACCGACGACTCGAAACGGCTCCCCGGGGCCAGGCCGTCGGCAATCCACAGAGACCACGCCCCCCGCCAACCGCCTTGCTGCTGGACGGCGTCCAACCACTTGCGATGGGCGGGTTCGAAGCGGCGGGTGAAGAACACGACCGAGCAAACCCCGGACCGGGCGGCGGCCGCCTCGAGGCGCACGGCCGCCTCCACGGACGTGGCAATTGGCTTCTCCAACAGGAGATGTTTCCCGGCCACGGCCGCCCGCGTGGCCAGTTCAGCCTGCGCGTCCGGGTCCAGGGAAAAGTCCACCACGTCGACGTCGGCCAGGAGCGCGTCGTAGTCGGCATAAGGACGGACGCCGTGCGCGGCGGCTAATTCTGTAGCGCGCTCAAAGTGGCGCCCCCAGACCCCGACGAACTCGATCGTGGGCTCGTTCGCCAGCGCCTCGGCGTGAGCGTGACCCGCCCAATAACCGGTCCCCACCAAGCCGAACTTCACCACCGGCCACCGCGCGTCTGGGCCCTGCCGGCGGGCCAGAGCATAGTCCCGGCCTCTGGGGCTCCTCGCGCTCCTCGCGCTCCTCGCAGGGGCATAGGCGGGGTCGCCAAGGCTGGCCTAGGCCGGGCCCAGGTAGCCCTCGGTCTGCAGGTGCAATATCACGTGCTGCGCGGCCGCCTCCGCGGTCAAGTTGGTCGTGTCGATGCGGACCTCGGCGTGCCCCGGTGCCTGGTACGGGTCGGAGACCCCGGTGAACTCCTTCACGATGCCGGCCCGCGCCTTCGCGTACAGGCCCTTGCGGTCGCGCTGCTCGCAGACCTCGATCGGGGTGGCGACATGGACGAGGAGGAAACCGCCGAGCGGCTCCACCATCGCTCGCACCTCGGCACGCACCGCCTCATAGGGCGCGATCGGAGCACATATCGCGATCCCGCCGTTCTTGGTGATCTCCGAAGCCACCCAGCCGATGCGCCGGATGTTTATATCCCGGTGCTCTTTGGAGAAGCCGAGCTCTGACGAAAGGTGCTTGCGGACGATGTCACCGTCGAGGAGGGTCACCGGCCGGCCACCCTCCTCCAGCAGCTTGGTAAGCAGGATGCTGGCGATGGTCGACTTACCCGCACCGGACAGGCCCGTGAAAAAGACGGTGAAGCCCTGATAGGACCGAGGCGGGTAGCTGCGGCGCAACTCGGTGGCCACCTCTGGGAACGTGAACCAAGACGGGATATCACGCCCCTCCGCCAGGCGCCGGCGCAGCTCGGTCCCCGAAATGTCGAGGACCCTGGAGCCGGACGGCACCTCGTCGACGGGCATGTACTCGTCGCGGTCCTCCACGTAGACCATCTGCTGGAAAGGCACCACGCCGATGCCCAGCTCGCCGGCACTCTCATTGAGCAGGGCCTGGGCGTCGTAGGACCCGTAGAAGGGCTGGCCGGTCGAATCGTTGCCCGGCCCGGCATGGTCGCGGCCGACTATGAAGTGGCTGGCCCCGTAGTTCTTGCGGATGATGGCGTGCCAAACGGCCTCCCTCGGGCCGCCCATACGCATCGCCAGCGGCAGCAGAGAAAGGGTGGCTGTGGCGTGCGGATAGCCCTTCAGGACCGCCTGATAGCAGCGCACCCGGGTGTGGTGGTCGACATCGCCCGGCTTGGTCATGCCCACCGACGGGTGGACAAGCAGGTTGGCCTCGACCTGGCGGGCGGCGCGCAACGTCGAGCTCGACGTGGGCGCGGTGCATCGGGTTGCGGGTCTGGAAAGCCACCACCCGCTCCCACCCGAGCTCGTAGAAACGGGCCCGCAATTGGGCCGGGGACAGGCGGAGCGCCTTGTAGTCGTAATGGACCGGCGGCGCGACCATCTCCAACTTGCCCGCAACGTAGACCGGGTTGACCTTGTCCAGCACGAACGCCACCCCAGGGTGCGCCTTGTCCGTGCTCCCGTACACGCGCTTCACCTCATGGGCCAGGTCCGGCCGGTAGAGCTCGGATACATGGAGGGCGGCCAGCATCACTCCTTCGACGTCCCGGAGGGCCAGGCTGGCGCCGGGGCCCAGCTCGGCCGCCTTTTCCTCCGTGATATCGAGGACGACCGGGATGGGCCATACCGTGCCGTCCGACAGCCGCATCCGGTCGCATACGGCCTCGTAATCTTCCTCTCCAAGGAACCCTCGCAAAGGGGAGAAACCGCCGTTGCCAAGCAGCTCCAGGTCGCAGAACTGGCGGGGAGCCAGGTCCCAAGAGGGCCAGGTGCGGGACTGCTCCTTCAGCTCCATGGCCCGTTCGGGTGTCACGACGAGGTCCACCAGCACCCCGCCGTGGGGACTTATGAGCTGCTCAGGCACTTCTTCCTCCAGTTGGGTAACGAATTCTGACAACTTTAGTCATCTTTCTCGCCGGCAGGCCAACCGCGCCTTCAAAGGGTCAGACAGGCCGGTTGCCCGGCTGAGTTAATACCAAGGCTAACCCGGCGGGGGCAAAACCCTGGGCACCCCGGTCGTCGTCCGAACGCCCCGGCGGCGCGAGCCGGGCTCCGGCGCTGGGGTAACCTTAATTGCCAGAGATGCTGGACGATCGCAAATCTGCCATCCTTCGCGCTGTCGTGGAATGCCATATCCAAACGGCCCAACCGGTCAGCTCGGCATACGTCGCGCAATTGGGTGAGCTCGGCGTTTCGCCGGCCACGGTGCGCAACGAAATGGCCGTCCTGGAGCAAGAGGGGTACCTGTACCAGCCCCACGCCAGCGCCGGCCGGGTACCGACGGACAAGGGTTACCGCTACTTTGTCGACTCGCTCCCGGCCCGGGCCGTCCTCAGCCCGTCGCAGTCGGAGCTGGTGCGGATGTTCTTCGCCCGGACCCACGGCGAGCTCGAAGGGATGCTCGCCGAAACCAGCGGCCTCCTGTCCAAGCTGACCGACTACGCCGCCGTCGTGGTGGCGCCGGCGATGCCCGAGCCCGGCCAGGTGCGTTCGCTCCAGCTGGTGAAGGTCACTCCCCGTATGGTGTTGGTCGTAGTCGTCCTGGCCAGTGCCGCCATCGAGCGGCGCCCACTCGAACTCTCCGAGGAGCTGTCGGACGCCCAGGTCGAGCGGGCTTCGGCGAGCGCGGCTGCATTCCTGGTGGGAGCCACCCCGGACAGAGCGGGCTGGCCGGCTGCGACGGGCGACCCAGCCGCCGATGCGCTGGCTACGGCCGCGGTCCAGGCCTTGCGAACTTCCGAACCAGATAGCCCGTCCAGTCACGTTTTCGTAGGCGGTGCGGCCCGGATGGCAACTGCTTTCGAAGCGGTGAGCACCATCAGGGCGGTGCTCGGCATCCTCGAGCAGCAGTATGTCCTGGTCGCGTTGCTAAAGGACGTCCTCGACCGGGGCTTGACGGTGGCTATCGGGGCCGAGCACGGGCTGGTGCCTTTGGCCGACTGCTCGGTGGTGGTCGCCACTTACGACGTCGATGGTGAGCGGGCCGGTACCGTGGGTGTACTGGGGCCGACGAGAATGCATTACGACCAGACGCTCGCGGCCGTGGCCGTGGTATCGAAGAAACTGAGCAAGGCGCTACGAGACGTCGGCGACGGGTCCGGGAACCGGGCCGCCCAGGCTAGAGAGAGGCAGAGGAGTTCCAGCCTTGGCTGAGGAAGACTATTACGCCCTCCTCGGCGTCGGCCGCAACGCCACCGAGGACGACATAAAGCGCGCGTACCGCAAGCTCGCCCGCGAGCTCCACCCGGACCGGCATGCCGGGACCCCGGCTGAAGCCGAGGCGAACGAGGAGCGCTTCAAGCTCGTCAACCGGGCCTATGAGACGCTGAAGGACCCTGAGCGCCGGCGCCAGTACGACATGTTCGGGCCGGACGGCGAGCGGGTCGCCGACCCCTTCGGTGCTGGGTTCGCTGGCGGCGGTCTCGGCGACATATTCGACGCCTTTTTCGGCGGTGGCCCGTTCAGCCCCCGGAACAATGGGCGCTCGGCGCCCCACGGGGCGAGAACATCGAAGCAGGCCTCGAGGTCGAGTTCTCAGAGGCGGTGCTAGGCACGCAGCGAGAGGTCTCTATACGGACAGCCCTGACGTGCGAGACCTGCTCCGGGACGGGGGCGCGCCCTGGGACCATCTCAGTCACCTGTTCGACGTGCAATGGGCTCGGGGAACTGCGCCGAGTACGCCAATCGCTGCTGGGGCAGATGGTCACTTCAACGCCGTGCCCCCGCTGCGGCGGCACGGGCGAGGAGATCCCCTCCCCTTGCCCTGATTGCCGAGGTCAAGGCCGGCGGATGGAAGAGCAGACCTACACCGTCGACGTCCCCGCCGGAGTGGACGATGGTTCCACTTTGAGGTTGACCGGGTGGGGCGCGGCCGGGCCGCGGGGAGGCCCTGCGGGAGATCTCTACCTCCACTTGAGGGTTAGACCACACCCAAGCCTCCACCGGGACGGCTTCGACCTGCGGGCGGCCCTTCGGGCCACGACGGCCCAAGCCGCGCTAGGCGCCCAATTGAAGGTGGAGACCCTCGACGGCCCAGAAGAGCTCACGGTGCCGCCCGGGTGCCCGACGGGCCATGAGATTCCGGCTGCGGGGCCGGGGCGTCCCTCATCTCCAGCGCCGAGGGCGGGGGGACTTGATCGTCACGGTCGTGGTCGAGACGCCGACCGAGCTCACGCCCACCCAGGAGGAGCTGCTGCGCCGCTTCGCGGCCGAACGGGGCGAGGACGTGACGCCGCCCGAGGCGGGTCTCTTCTCCCGCATCCGTAGCGCGTTCAAGTAACTGGGGAAATGCGCCGGGCGGTGGCGCACGCTTTCGTGGACGACCTGGCCCGGCCGGTCCTTTCGGACAAAGATGTCCATCACTTCTCACGCGTGCTCCGCCTGCGGCCAGGCGAGGTCGTGTCCGTTTCAGATGGCCGCGGTGGGTCGAGGCTGTGCGAATGGCTGGGCGGGTCGCTGCAGCCGTTGACCGACCCGACGTGGGTGCCGGCGCCCGTCCCGACTATCACGGTCGGCTTCGCCCTCACCAAGGGCGCGCACCCCCAATGGGCCGTCCAGAAACTGACCGAGGCCGGCGTAGACAGATTGGTCGTCGTGGTCACGGACCGTTGCGTCACTCGCTGGGCGGCGGCCAGCGACGGGCGCCACCTCGAGCGTCTGCAGGAGGTGGCCCGGCAGGCGGCGATGCAGAGCCGGCGGGTGTGGATGCCGTCCGTTGAGGGGCCGGTGGCGTTCTCGGCCCTGGTCCAAGACGTCGGCCGGTCAGACGGCGGCGACGTCGCCCTGGCGGTCCCGGGTGGCGCCCCACTCAGCCTGAGCACGCCGACGGTGCTGGTGGGCCCGGAGGGCGGCTGGAGCGGTACGGAGCTCGCCACCGTACCGACTTGTCGTCACATCGGCCTGGGGCCCAACGTCTTGCGAGCCGAGACGGCGGCGCTGGCTGCCGGCTTGTTCCTGGTGGCGTTGCGGGCCGGGTTCGTCCTTCCAGCGGGACCAGCAATGCCCGCCTCGGCGGGGGTTTCAGACCGAGATTAATCGAACGGCTTTCCTTACAACCTGTACTATGCTCATAACCTGCAGAAAGGTAAGCTTCGTCTGGGCGGCCCTGCACAAGGCGCGCAAAGGGCGAACTCAGGGTTGGTCTAGTGCCGAATGGGTAGAACTTCGCCAGTTGCGCGAAGCTGGCGTGACAAAACGGTTCGACACGGAACAAACCTTCTAGCTGGGGCGTTACCAATATCACAATGAATGATTTCAGCCGTCGCACTGCCGCTAGGGGCGCCATTGGCGCTGGACCTGACTTGCTCGGCCTCTATCTCGACGAGGCTGGGAGCTTTCCTCTGCTCACGAAGGCTGACGAAATGCGTCTCGGCCAGGTCATCCAGGCCGCACAGGCAGCCCGCGAGGAGCTGGACAGCGGTGCCGACCTGACGTCCAAGCACAAGAAGGAGCTCCGCAAGGCGGTCCTGGCTGGCGAGGACGCCACCACCCAGTTCATCAACTCCAACCTCCGCCTGGTTGTTTCTGTCGCCCGCAAGTACCAGTGGTCCGGGCTGCCGCTGTCGGACCTCATCCAGGAGGGCAACCTCGGCCTGATCCACGCCGTCGAGAAGTTCGACTGGCGAAAGGGCTTCAAGTTCTCGACGTACGCGACCTGGTGGATTCGCCAATCGATCGGACGGGCTATCGAAAACACGGCTCATACGGTCCGCATCCCTGCCCACGTGGGCGACGAGATACGTCGTGCCCGCCGGGTGCAGGGCGAGCTGGAGGCCAAGCACGGCCGTCCCCCGACCCTGGCCGAGCTGGCCGAGGCCCTCGAGATCGAGGAGAGCGTCCTAGCCGAGCTGCTCCACTACGACAGCGACCCCGTCAGCCTGGACGCCGCCGTGGGAGAGGACGGGGACACCAGTCTCGGCGATCTCGTCGTCAACCACTCGGCTCAGTCGCCGTTCGAGACCGTCGCGCAGGCTTTGCTGGCCGGCCAGATCGAGGACTTCCTGAGCCGGCTCTCCGAAGACGAGCGGCGAGTGCTGTCGTTGCGCTACGGCCTGGATCGCGGCGAGCCGCGGACTCAGGGCGAGGTGGGCGAGCTTCTGGACCTCACGGCTGAGCGGGTCCGCCGCATCGAGCGTGATGCGCTGACCAAGCTGCGCCGGGCTCTGGCGGGCAGTGATGCCCGCGACCTGCTCGCCAGCTAAACCCAGCATCCCCCCAGGGGCCCGCCGGTAGGAGCAGAAGGAAACAGCGAGGTCTTCGCCGCGTCGTGCCAATATGGGGGATGTCATCATCCCGTATCGCGGGCACCATGACCGGGTTGACCCGCGGCGCTATCGTGCTGGCGCTCTTCGGTGGAGCTGTCTCCATCCTTCCCGCTAGCCCGGCTGGCGCCCAAGTGCGGCCCCTGGCGGCCGGAAGCTCAGGCGGCTACCAGGTTTACCTGGTGTTGCCAGCCAACAGTGGGCTAAGCAGTTCGAATACCACCACAACGGAACAGCTGTCGGCCTTTTCCCTGGCCGCGACGACATCAGGGGCCGGCACTGGCGCCTCGGGCGCCGGGGCTGGCAAAAGCGCTCTCCCCGTTGTCAACGCCACGATGCCGATCGACGTCGTGTCAACCGAGTTGTTCCGTGACGTCGCGGCAGGGACAGCGCTCGACCCGGTAGAGGTCGTTTTCCGACGCCAGGTCAATGGCAAACAGGAGCCCTTCCTGACGTACACCTTCAAGAACGCCGTAATTTCGAGCTACCAGTTGCAGGACGCACAGAGCACCGCCACCGTCCAGGTCACGCTAGGTTTCCAGTCGATCACCGCCACATTCGGGACGGGGGCCAGCACGTCGGCCTCGGGTGCAACCGGGACGGTACCGACGGGCTGGAACATCACGACGAACAAAGCCGCGTGACCCCGGTCCGCTAGCGAGCGCTGACGGCGCCCGGGCGGATACCGACGAGGACGCCAGTCCAGAGGCGCTAACTTGCTTTCGTGAGCACTGTCCGGGCCCGCATGGCCCCCTCACCGACCGGCTACTTTCACGTCGGCAGCGCTCGAACGGCGTTGTTCAACTGGCTCTTCGTCCGCCAGCAAGGCGGGACCTACATCTTGCGGATCGAAGACACTGACAGCTTGCGTAACCGGGCCGAGCATGCCGAAGGCATCGAGCGGGCCATGCTGTGGCTCGGGCTCGACTGGGACGAGGGGCCGTACTTCCAATCGGAACGGGGCGAGCTTTACGAGGCTGCCATCCAAGACCTGTGGGCCAAGGACGTCGTTTATGCGTGTGACTGCGATGGCAACCAAGTGGCTGAGCGCAACGAGGCTCCCGGCCGCCCGGCCGGCTACGACGGTTATTGCCGGGACCGCGGCCTGGAGCCGTCCGTCGGACGTCTGCTCCGCTTCCGCACCCCCGACACCGGGACCACCTCTTGGCACGACATCGTCCGCGGTGAGGTTGTGTACGAGAACTCCGCAATAGAGGATTTCAGCATCCGTAAGTCCAACGGCCAGCCGCTGTTCATTTTGGCGAACGTGGTCGACGACGGCGACATGGCCATGAGCCATGTCATCCGGGGCGAGGACCACGTGTCAAACACGCCGAAGTACATCCTGCTTTGGAACGCGCTCGGGCTCGGCGAAGTGCCTCTTTTTGCCCACCTGCCCCTGCTCGTCAATGAGTCCCGCCAAAAACTGTCCAAGCGGCGGGACAAAGTCGCCCTGGAGGACTACCGGGCAGAGGGTTACCTCCCGGAGGCCATGTTCAATTACCTGGCCCTGCTCGGCTGGTCGCCCCGAGAAGACCGCGAGATCCTCAGCCGGGACGAGCTGATCGAGGAGTTCCGGCTGGAAAACGTGAAGTCGTCGCCGGCCTTTTTCGACCAGCAGAAATTAGCGTCTGTCAATGGCATTTACTTGCGGAAGTTTTCTCCCGATCAGCTTGTTACTCGAGCCAGCGAATGGCTCAACGAGCGTTGGGCGCCGATTGCCCCGCTCGTCCAGGAACGAGCCCGGACCCTCTCCGACGTCTATTCGACGGTCGATTTCCTGTATTTACCGGAGGTGAAGATCGACCAGTCTGAGTGGGACAAGGCTCGCCGTCAGCAGCCGGCGTTCGTTGCCGTGCTCGAAGGCGCTGCCGCTCGCTACGAGGACTGCGACTGGGACACGGCCGGGATACGGGAGGCCACTGTCGAGGCGGGCGCGGCCGCCGGAGTTGGTGCTCTCGGCAAAGCGCAGGCGCCGGTTCGGCTGGCCGTGACCGGGCGCACCGTGGGCCCGCCGTTATTCGAGTCCCTCGTCCTGTTAGGGCGGCAACGTACTCGCGCCCGAGTCTTGGCCGCCCGCGACCGAGCTATTGCCGAGGACCAAGCCAAGGCGACCGGCTAGCACGGCCATGTCGTAGGGTCTGCGCAGAAAGGGCGTTGGGGACGGCGGCCACGCGTCGGCTAGCATGTGCGTCTACCCGTTCGGGGGTGGTGTAATCGGCAACACTACAGGTTCTGGCCCTGTCATTGGGGGTTCGAGTCCTCCCCCCCGAGCCACTCCTCGAGACATTTCCGCAGGTCAGAGCCTCGCTGTCCAGACTGAAATGCATCGAGGTGCAGGCGGTGATCACGGATTGATCACAACTCAGTAAAGGACCCAGGATGACGGTGACCAAGTTCGACCACAAGGTCGTCGATCGCCTCGCTCATGACCTTGCCCCCGTCCTAGAGGACCGGGGGATTGTCATGGCCGACGTCACCGAAGTCGACAATGTCGAGCGTTGGCGCAAAGCTGCCCGTCGGGCTGGACGGCTCCTCGGGTACCCGGTGCGCACGGCAATCTCCGCCGATGGAACGACAGTCTGGGCAGTGCTCGAACGACCCGTCTATCCGGGGGAGCAAGCTGACGCTGCCAATAAAGTGGCAACCATGATCTTTGGTCCCCGACCGTTCGTCCGGCTGTTCAAGGCTGATCAGTAGTTCACTGTTCTGTCGGCGTGCCGAAAATCAGATCGGCCACCTTCTGAGCCGCGCCCGCCTGCATCCCTTTCCTCACGTGCTGGTAGGTCTGAGACGTGATCAGGATGCTCGAATGGCCGAGCCTCTCGGACACCATCCTGATGTCGACCCCAGCAACGAGTGCGAGAGTGGCCCAAGTATGCCTCAGGTCGTGAAGACGAATTCGCGGTAAGTCCACAAATTTCTGCTGGCGAAGGCGACGGTCGAAGGTTTTTGAGAACGCCTCCGGGTGATATGGCCTCCCGTCGGGTTGGCAGAATATTAGCCCGTTGTCCTCGTACCCGGCGCCGACCAGCTGACGCTCCTTGTCCTGGATCGCCTTCCAGCCGATCAAGACTGCTCTGGTCTGGGTGTCTAGCTCGATCACCCGAGCCTTATCGCCCTTGGTCCGGGGGACCATGCGACCCTCCCGCCCCTTGCCGCTCGCCTTGGTCAGCGGGATGCATTCCTGCCGGATCGACGCGTGGGCAGGCACTTCGTCCAGGTTTACGTCGTACCAGCGAAGGCCTAGCGCTTCGCCCCGGCGGCAGCCCGTGGTAGCAAGGAAAAACCAGGGGTAGTAATAGCGGTCGCCTTCGCAGAGAGCCAGGAAACGGAGAAGCTGTTGCTGAGTCCAAGCCTTCATCTCCGGTGCCTTCGACTCGGAGGTTGAGGGTGGGTTGGCCTGGTCGGCTGGGTTCAGCGTGATGCGTCGCCAACGAACAGCATCGTCGAGCGCGGCGTGGATGATCGTGTGGATATATCGCACAGTTCTCGGCTTGAGCCCAGAGGACTGCGTGCCGAGAAGGCGTCCACGCTCGAGTAGGTGTGTGTAAAAGCGATTGATCGCCATGGCGTCGAGGGCCTGGATCGGTAGGCGGCCGAGATGTGGAAGGACGTGGTTGCGGACTTTGCGTTCGTAGTCCTCCCACGTTGAGCGGGCGAGCTCTCGCTGGACTGTGGGGAGCCAGTCTTCCACCAGGAAATCGCCGAACCTCTGGCGGACCGGGGGAACGAAAGTCCCCTCCCGCCCGTCGCGACGAAGGTTGTCCAGTTCCCGCTGAGCGTCGGCTTTGGTCCGGAAACCGCGGCGGTACATTTGTTTCCGGGTACCGTCCGGTTTTATGCCAACGTCCACGACGAAGAACCATGTGCCTCTCTTTGCGTCCTTCCGCGGCGCGGAGGTTGAGTTGCGAGTCATGCAGTTGTGTCCTCGTCGTGGGGCGTTCCCTGCTCATTCTGCCGTAATGCAGTAAGGCTTTGCGCGTCGAGCTCCTTACTGGCCTCAACTATTCTGCGGCCTTTCTCGATATCGAGCCGCATGGCTTCGATCCGTTGTATGTACTCGTCTTCGTCGAGGTCGGCCAGGGCTTCGTGCTGCTCGACGCTTAGGACGAGGTCGGCGAGCGAGCGCAGGGTCTCCCGTAGCTGCATGAGGTCGCCCTTGAAGTAGCGCCGGATCACGTGCTGGGCCCGCACCAGCGCCACCTCTCGGGCCAGGGCACGCAGAGCCTGACGCCGCTCCTGGCTGAGAGGGAAGGGCAGTTTCTCGTCGTCGGCGAAGTCCCACTCGTCGAGCAGTGCTTCCCACTCGGCGAGGTTGTCGACGCGCCCCAGGACTGCTTCGAGCATGGTCAGGGTGGTGATCTGCGAACCCGGGACCTGGACGAACACGCCGGTTGGTGGTGGCGTGAGGAAGTACAAGACCGGGACGTCGAAGGCCCGGGCCATAGTGACGAGGTCGTCGGCGGTGAACTCCCGCACGCGGTTGCCCGTGACGGAGCGCTCGGCATGGGCCACCATGGCCTCGGTCCACTCCCTCCCGGCCACGGCTGAGAGCTGGCGGGCCGCTTCAGCCTGAGTGAGCCCGCGGCGCTGGCGTAGCCGGCCCAGGTTGGCGGCGACGACCTGGTTGGGGGTCCAGGTCGTCCCCGCCTCTCTTTCCCTGCGCTTTGGCATCTCGCTCCTGTCGCAAATAGGTGACAGCCCCAGCTGACCACATGGTTGTGACCATGCTCGACCGGAGCCATACTAAGAGCAAGTCAAAATTGCGTCAATGGCTGCTTACTCGAAAGGAACGTCTCATGACCCTGGGCGATGCCCCGGACTTCCTGACCATGGAGGAAACCGCACAGATCCTGCGCATCGGCCGGAACCAGGTATACGAGCTGGCCCGGGTCTGGCGCGCCACTGGCGGCGAGAGGGGCGTGCCGGTAGTCGAGTTCGGCCGGCGGCTGCGAGTGCCCAAAGCTGCCCTGCAACGCCTGGCCGGTCTGGAGCCGGCCGGGGCTGAGCGTGGGCGCTGAGCCGTCCGCCGCCGTGCTGCGGTTGGACGCCCGGGCCTTGGCCCTGGGCTACCGGCACGGCTCCGACACGTTGCTCGTACTACTGGACCTGGCCAGCCGGGCGGTCGATTCTCATGACGGGACGGTTGTCGTCGCCAGCTACCGGGACATCGCCCGCCGTATGGGGATATCCAAGGACACCGTGGGGCGGCGGATGCAGGTACTGCGGCGCTCGGGTGTGGTGGTCGAGCAGCCCGGGCGCCGGCGACCGTTTCGGAGCCCGTTCTTACTTGCTCGAACTTGAGCTCGTGGGTGTGACGCGCCAGCAGGTGCCCGTGGCGGCATGACCGTGCGCGCCCGCGACGCTGACCGGGACCAGCCCGAGCCCGTTAGCACCGTCTTACTGTCCGCCGAGTCCCGAGCCCTTCGACGGCGCTTGCGCCCGTTGGCTTGGATGGCCTTGGAAGAGGTCGCCCTTGACGCCGTCGCCGAGGAGGGCCGGTTCGTGGCCCGTACCTCGAGCGCGCCGAGTAGCCGAACTGCTCGAGGTCGACCCCGGCTCGGCGGCGAGAGCGCTGCGGGTATTACGCGAGCACGGCTTGGTGGCTTTGGAACGCGAGAAGGGGCCGGCCGGCCGGTTTGGCTTATCGGTATACGTACTGGGGACAATCGCCGGCCTTACGGTGATCGGACCACGCGTAGTTGAGCCACGTCCGGCACCCCCACCGTTGGAAGAGCCAGACGGGGGCCAGCCACACACGGCTGCCGCTGGTGCGGAAAAACCATGTGCGGACGTGGCATATGGGGCGGAACCGGCGATGGCACTCCCCTCCTTGGCCTCGGAGCCGGCTGGCCAAGAACGCGGGCTCCCGCCTGCGCAGGCTGCGGTGCCCGTGGCGGCTGACCGCCCCCGGACGGGCGCGCAGCTCGCCGTCCCCGCCGTGCAGATCCCCGGCCAGGGGACACTCGACTTGGGCGTCGCATGACGGCCGCCAGGGTTGCCACCCCGGAGGGCTGGCAAGTGTCTGTGCGCTGTTGGCCTATTGGGGCCGAGCGAGGGGCGGTCGTTGACCGGGGTTGCGGTGTCGTGCCGGCACCTGAACTAGAGAGTGCTGGCGCTCGGGTCTTGGTGCCGTTCCTTGGTGTGGTGCTCAGGGATTTTTGCCGTGGTCGAGGTAAGCAGTGCTGACGTTAACGGCGTTGACCGATGCCGAGTACCTGATCTCGTCCGTGGCGTTGAGCATCGACGAGTACTACGCCGGGGTGGGAGAGTCGCCTGGGGTGTGGGCGGGGAAATGGGCAGAAGAGCTGGGGTTGTCGGGGGTCGTCGAGGCGGAGCAGTTGCGGGCACTGGTCGAAGGACGGCGCCCGGAGACTGGTGAGCAATTGTTGGTGGGCAACCGGGAGCGCTCGGTGCGGGCTTTCGATATGACCTTTTCGGCGCCGAAGAGCGTGTCGCTGCTGTGGGCCTTCGCCAGTGAGCCGGTGGCCGAGGTGGTGGCCGGTGCCCATCGGGAGGCCGTCGAGGTGGCACTCAAGTTCCTGGAGGAAAGGGCCGCCGTGGCGCGGGTACAAGCCGGTGGCGTTCGCCGGCGGGTGGGGACCGACGGTTGGGCCGTAGCCGGTTTCCAGCACCGCACTAGCCGAGAGGGTGACCCGCAATTGCACACCCACCTATTGACTTAACTTGTTTCATATAATCCCTGGTAATCCACCACTTCTGTCCTACGGTCTGCTAGACAGCACAAGCCATGGGAACGCATCTTGGGCCCCTCGAGGTGGCGAAGACGGCGGTGCCTCAGGTGGGCCGGCTGGTCGCCACTGGTGACCCCATAGAGCCTTACCGGCTGGTAGGCCCGGACGGTGCTGCCGTTGAGGCCGTGTCGATGTTCTTCGCCGACCTGTTGGCAGCAGGGCGTTCTGAGGCGACCCTGCGCTCTTATGGGATGGACCTGCTGCGCTGGTTCCGTTTCCTCTGGGCGCTCGGGGCCCTTTGGGAGCGGGCGACCAGGGACGAGGCCCGGGAATTCAGCCTGTCGTTGCAACTCAAGGGGAAACCGGTCCGGCCCCATTGGCGCCGGCGGGCAGAAGAGGGCAACCAACCTTCCCCCTTGGGGAGCGAACGTTATGCCGCCTCGGTGCGGGCCACAGCGAGACGGTGTTGCGCCGTTTCTACGAGTTCCACCGTGAGGCCGGCACCGGGCCGATCATGAACCCCTTCCCCCTCGACCGGTCCCGGCGGGGAGGCCGGGCCAACGCCCACCAGGGCCCGATGGAACCCTACCGCCACGAGCGGTCCGGCCTTTACCGGCCTCGTGTGCCGGCCAAGGTGCCCCGGGCGGTCCCCGACGAAATTTTCAACGGGATATTCGCCCGCTTGGCCTCGAACCGGGACCGGGCGCTCGTCGCCTTCTACGTCTCGACCGGCGCGAGGGCCTCCGAGCTGCTGGCGGCCACCCAGGGAGGCGTTGACCCCGGCCGCCAGTTGGTAACGGTCGTGCGCAAGGGGAGCAGGCAGGCCCAAGAGCTCCCAGCCTCAGTCGACGCTTTCGTGTGGCTTCGCCTTTACCAGGTCGAGGTCGAGGGGCGCGTGCCAAAAGGGCGGCGCCAGCCGCTGTGGTGGACGCTTCGCCGTCCCTTCCGCCCGCTCAATTACCAAGCTGCGCACCGCATGTCCAGCGGGCCAACCGCCTGGCGGGCACCTCGGCCACGCTCCACGCCCTCCGCCACACCGCCGCCTATCGCATGGCCGAGGACCCTGGGCTGCCCTTGACCGACGTCCAGTGGGTGCTCGGCCACGCCCAGCTCTCCACGAGCCAGGTCTACCTGACCCCCCGCCAGGAGGACGTGGTCCGCCGCGTGCTCGCCCACCACGCCGCCCAAGTCGGCCGGGCCGCGGAGCTCCCCAACCCACCCCCGGCCCCGGGTTACAGCCAAGAGGCACTCAGCGTGCTGTTCGCGAGGCCCACCAGGTGACGGCGCTGCTCAGCACCAGTGCCCCCGAACGGGCAGCACGGCCCCTACCCGCGCAGCTAAAAGCCAGGTTGTTGGTGCAGTTCCCACCTCGCCCCCTCGCCGAGGCCTGGCCAGAAACCCTATGTTCTCGACCCGAGGTGCGCCAGCTGGTCGGCTCCTACGGCTTTGACGCTTCGCACTACGACGTCAGGCGCGGGGGCCTCGAGCTCCTGCTCGACTGGCTAGAGGGCCAGCCGGGCAATACCTGGCAGGAGCGTTGGCTAGCCAGCGGGGCCGACGCCGGCGGCAGGGACTGGGCCGCCGGCCCCGCGCAGTGGCTCGAGCACCACGGCCTTGCCAGGGCCCGGCTCAAGTACCTGACCGCTGCCCTAGAAGCCCTGCTCGGCACAGGGGTCCTCCGCCCCTCGATCTCTTGGCTGCTGACGGGTGGCAAGGGCCGCAGGCTCGGCTTTGAGACAATCCGCGCCCGCGACTGCGATGGCTTCGCGCGCCTGCACCTGGCCTGTGAGGCTGACGCCGCGCTGGCCTCGGCCGACGAAGGCCACATATCTTTGCGTTGCTCGGTCATAATTGCCGCCAAAGGCGGCAGGCTCGTAGATATCACCGTCGGTGACGTGGTGGAGTTGTTCGACGCCGAAGACCGCCTAAAAGCCGACCCCCGTTCTCGGCCCGCAACTTTCAAGGTGTTCCGGGAGATGGGCATCTTCGGCCCGAAGTCCCCGCGTGGAGGTCGTTGCGACGAAGGGGCCAGCTCAGCGTCGAAGAGCTCGTAGACCGTTACCCGATTGCGTGCGGGCCTGTGCGCAGCCTGTTCGTTGCTTACTTGAAAGAACGCCAACCGTCGGTCGACTACGGCACCGTGGTCTCACTTTGCTATTCACTTGTTGGGTGCTTTTGGTCCGACCTCGAAGCCCACTACCCGGGCATCGCCAGCTTGAGTCTCGCCCCCGAGGTCGCCAGCGCCTGGAAAGGGCGCCTGCGGACCAAAAAGGTCGTCCCCCGGGCCGCCTCTGGCGGCAGCGCCGAGAGGCTCAACTACCTTGATGTCCTTTACACTGTGCGGGCTTTTTACCTCGACCTGGCCGAATGGGCCTTGGAGGACCCGGCACGGTGGGGGCCGTGGGGGGCACCATGCCCCATCCGCCAGCACGAGCTCAGCCGGCGCAAGTTCGTCCGCCAGCGCAAGGCACGCATGGACGCCAGGACCCGCGAGCGCTTGCCGCTACTGCCCCAGCTCGCGCGCTGCACTGACCAATGGCGCAGGGACGCAGCCGCCATATTGGCTGCAGGCCAGGCTGTTCCGCCGGGTGAAGCCTTCAGTGCCGCCGGCCAGAGCCTGGTCCGCTCGACGCGGTTGCGGCCCCGCATAGAAGGCAACGTCTGGGCGCGGGACCAAGCCAGCGGCAAAGCGAAGTTGCTCGACCGAGAAGAAGAGCATGCATTTTGGGCCTGGGCGGTCATAGAGGTCCTGCGCTTCACGGGCCTGCGGGTCGAAGAGCTGATCGAGCTGAGCCATTACAGCTTGGTCAAGTACCGCCTCCCGACTACCGGTGAGGTCGTCCCTCTCCTCCAAGTCGCCCCCTCCAAGACCGACTCCGAGCGGCTCTTGGTCGTGAGCCCCGAGCTCGCCCAAGTACTGAGCGAGGTCATCCGCCGGGTGCGCGGCCCCGACGGGGCGGTGCGCATGGTCCGAGCCTGGGACTACCACGAGCGGGTGTGGTTGCCACCATCACCATTGCTGTTCCAGCACAAGGTCGGCCCAGAGCACAAAGAGTTCAACATCCCTTTTGTGAGCACGCTGATCAACGACGCCGTCGCCCGCACTGGGTTAGTGGGGGCCGACGGCAAAGCGGTGCACTTCGCGCCTCATGACTTCAGGCGGATGTTCATCACCGATGCCGTGATGAACGGCCTGCCTCCTCACATCGCCCAGGTGATAGCCGGCCACCACGACCTGAACGTCACCATGGGCTACAAGGCCGTCTACCCCGACGAGGCGCTACAGGCACACCTTGCCTTCTTGGCCCGCCGGCGCGCGCTTCGCCCAAGCGACGAGTACCGCAGCCCAACTGAAGAAGAATGGCAAGCCTTTTTCGGCCATTTCGAGAGGCGCAAGGTTTCGGTCGGCACTTGCGGGAGAGCGTTCGGGACCGCCTGCATCCACGAGCATGCATGTGTGCGCTGCGCCTTGCTCTGGCCCGACCCGTCGCAGCGTCGCCGGCTCATCGAGATCCGCGACAACATCGTCGCGCGGATCTCAGAAGCCAAGCACGAGGAGTGGTTCGGCGAAGTCGAGGGTCTGAAAGTCAGCCTGGCCGGCGCCGAAGACAAGCTCGACCAACTTGAGCGTAGAGCTGCTCGGCCCATCGAGGAAAGCTTGGCTGCAAGTAGATAGGAAAACAAAGGCCCGAGTGACCATTCTCTCCACCAGAATCGGGGCGATTTTTAGTTAAGAGAACACGTGCTGGTTGCCAACGTCGTGGCCATGGGGGACGCCAGGGGCGGTTGGAAAGCACTTGACACCGCGATGCTGCGCGACCACCTGCACGCCGCCACCGCTATCGGCCGCCTGGCGGCGGCGGCCAAAGCGGTCGAGCTTGGGTACGGCATCGAGGCCGACCCCGGCCCCTCGGGGCGCCTGGGCAGTTTCGCTATATCCGGCATTCCCAAAGAGGCCTGCGATGTCCACGCCACCCGCGCGGCCCAGATCGGCGCCGCTGTGGGCCGGGATGCCTCCTACCACGCCCGCTCGATGGCCGCCCGCACCACCCGGGACAAAAAAAGAGCACACTATGGTCGAAGACCTCTTGCCCCGGTGGCGGGGCGAACTGGCCGAGGCCGGTCACCCGGTGGCCGAACTGGCGGTCGCCGTGGAACGGGCCGGGCGGGCCTACGAACCGCCCGGCCCTGACATCGTCGACCAGCTGGCCGAGGAACTACTAAGCCCCGGCGGGCGTTTGGCCGCCGATAAGACTTTCGACCTCCGGGACACGGTGGTGGCGGTGGCGCCGCTCCTCCACGGCCTGCCCGTCTCAATGTTGGACAGCGCAGTCCAGAGGGTCCTTTCCGACGAGCGGGCCGTCGCCCTGCCGGCGGTGGCCGTTGCCCGCGGGCCGGTATGGTCAGCCGCTTGTGTCTTGGAAGACGAGCGGCGGGTGGCCGAGCTGGCCGACCACCTGGCCAAGCGGAGTGCGCCGGCCGTCCCCGCCGAGGTGGCAACAAATGCGGTCCTGCAAACCGAACTGGGCCGCGGCGCCCGTCTCAATGAGAGACAGGCTGAAGTGGCCAAGGAGTTGCTTACTTCCGGGCACTCGCTTGACTTGTTGATCGGGGTGGCCGGCAGCGGCAAGACGTCGACTCTGTCGGCGGTGCGAGCGGGGTTCGAAGCGGCCGGCTATACCGTCATCGGGGCCGCCACCTCGGGCCAAGCGGCCAAAGCGCTGGAGGAGGGAGCCGGTGTCAGCTCCCGGACGGTGGCCTCGCTCACCTGGCGCCTGGAGCACCAGCGCCAAGCTGTAAGCCCCCGCCACGTGTTCATCGTCGACGAGGGCGGTATGACCCCCGACGCCGAAATGGCCAAGTTGCTCGGGGCAGTAGCGGCTGCCGGGGCGCGGGCCATCATCGTGGGCGACTACCGCCAGCTGGACGCCGTGGGGCCCGGGGGTGGCCTCGAAGCGCTTGCCTCCCGTCATCCCGGCCATGTCTTTGCGCTCACCGAGAACGTCCGCCAGCGGGACCCGGCCGAACGCCACGCCCTCGACCAGCTCCGCGCCGGGGAGGTGCCCATGGCGGCGGCCTGGTAGGTACTGAACGGCCGGGTCCACCCCGCCCCTACCCAGGGCCAGGCCCTGTTGGACATGGTCCGGGCCTGGGCTTACGACATTGTCGATGGCAAAGACGCCCTCCTGGTGGCCTACCACCGCGACGCGGTGGAGAGACTCAACGCGGCCGCCCGCCTGGTGTGGGAGGAGCTGGGCTATCTTTCCGGCCCGAGCTGGAGGCCGATGGAGGCAGGCGCTACTGGGCCGGGGACCGGGTGGTCACCCTGTCGCCCGGGCCGGGCGGCGCCTGGGTGACCTCGCAGCGGGCCGTGGTCAGCTCCGTCGACCCGGACGCCGGTTCGTTAGTGGCGGTGACACCCGAAGGGGCCGAGCTGCACATGGGCACAGCCGACATTGGGGCCGACAAGCTCGCTCATGCGTACAGCGTCACTGCTCATCGTTCGCAGGGCCAGACGGTGGACGTCACCCATGCCCTGGAAGACGGCGGCGGCCGGGAGCTGGCCTATGTGACCATGATTAGGGCCAGAGGCGAGACCCACGTGCACGTGGTCGCCCCGGACATCCGCCAAGCCGCCCGCCGCCTGGCCTGGGCCTGGGGCCAGGAACGCCGCCAGCGCTGGGCACACAACCAGTCACCGGAGGAGCGCCTGGCCCGCCTGTACCACGAGCGTAAGGAGCTGCGGGGTTCGCTCCCGCCAGACCGCTCGGCCGACCTCGACCAAGTGCGGACGCAGCTGCGTGCCCTCGAGCAGGACAGCGCCGACCTGCACGCCGGCACCGGCCGATGGGCAAATTCCACTCCGGGGGTGGCGGCCCGTAACCTTCACGAAGCGACCGTCAGCTACCAACGAGCCTCACACGACCTCCAGGCCGGGGACCTTCGGCCCTGGGGCCAGCACAAGGCCCGCCGCCAGCTGAGGGAGGCATCGGCTGGCTTCGAACAGGCCAAGCAGGTCTTGGAGCAGCACGGCCAACCATACGCCAACCAGCTGGAGGCGGCCCGGGCGCAACTGACACGGCAGGCTGATGAGCTCGAGCAGGCCCAGCAGGCCCGCCAGGCCTTCTTGGCCAAACACCCCGACGTCCCTCGTCGTCTGGCCGAGCTCGGCCGGGCCATCGAGAACGAACAGGAGGTTCAACGCGGGCAGACCTACAGGCGCATACTGCAGCGAGAGCAGGCTCGCCATCTCCGCCCGTGGCGCGCGCCGGACACCGGCCTGGGGATGGACATGTGATGCTCAACCCGCAGCGTTGCGCTGCCGGTCTCACGCCGGCTACCGCCGGCAGGCAACAGCGCACCGCCACGACGCCGGCGCCGTGAGCCTCTGGACTTCCGGCCACGCCCGCCAGGCTTCACACCGGTCGCCGACGACGGCCGTATCGGACGCTCACGTCGGGCGCGTCCACCGCGGCTCCCTCGCGTCGCCGGCTAAATGAAGTACCCGGTTCAGACCACCAATTTGGGCCGGGGAGGGTGCCGGCAACATATGGCAGCAGGTAAAGCCAGGGCAAAAAAACGCCGGTTAGCTCCGTCTCCCCGCTTCCCTAGTCTCAACTCGTGGCATATGACGTCCGTGTAATCGACGGCCAACGCTCCGAGTTCTGCGACGAGTGTGGCTTTGACGGCAGCTTGGTCCAAAATGAAGAGCTCGTTAGCCGCTACAAAGACTTGGCGGGCCAATGGGCATACCTCCTCTCCCAGTACCCGGACACGTTGCTGCGACAAAGGCCGACGCCCATGGTCTGGTGCGGCTTTGAGTACGCACACCATCTCGCTGTCGCCCTCCACTGGTTCGCCACGATCATCGACGGGACGACAGCGGCCGCACCTGCCCCACCAATTGACGACCCTACGCGCCATCCCGACGATTGCCACGAGTGGTCCCGCGCCATGCTCGTAGGCCGTATTAGCGATGGGGCGGGCGCCGTCCTGCTATCAGCGAACGTTGACGAGGCGGGTACGGTCACTGTACTGAGCCAATTTCCTTTGGACCTTTCCGGCTCAGCCTTGGTGCAGCGTTGCGCCAGGGCATACACGATAGCGAGCACCACGTCCTCGATGTCCGTCGGGGCGTGGCTACGATCAACCTCGCGCTGGGACACAGCGCACTACGCGAGCAGGGCACAATCTAAAGATCGGTCTGGGTGCATTGGTTTTCGGACGAAGTTCACTGGCGCCTTCAAGGTCGGCCTCCATCTGCGGAGTGGCGGCCGATAGAAACTTCCCGCTGGCGGGCACTTCCTAACCCAAAGCGCCAGATCCCTATTCCCCCACGAGCGCACACGTATCCGTCGGGCAAGGCACGGGAGCCTTAGCAAACGAGGTCGAGGTCGCCCAGACTGCGTGTTATGCGTCTGCTCGCACGACTTCCCGCCGCCAGCTCTTTCGCTATTCGCTACGCCGAGCCGCCCGCTGAACAAGGCGGGGCGCTATGTGCCGGACGGTGTCTCCTCTTCATTGTCGTCGCTGAAGCGACCTCGCGCATTCATCAGCGTCAGCGCCTCGCGGGCGGCAGGCTGAAGTCTGGTGGGCCAGCCCGAGCTGATGAAATCAGCGTCGGTGAGCTTCTGAGGTGTTGCCGCGCAAGCGGCCTTCAACAAGCGCTGCACCTGGTCGAGTGCCTCGACTTCTAGCGGCGTGAAGCAGGACCATCCTCGCCAGTGCCACGGCATGTCATCGTCTATGACGTCAAAGAACTCATTGACGTACTCGGTAACGCCGACGCTGCGAACGCCCTCGTCGCCCTCGGCTAGGGCAACCAATGCCTCCATAGCGCGATTTCGCAGCCGTTGCTCTACGAGGCGCTCGCTCGGACGGTCCGGAACGTCCACTCTGAGAAGATAGCTAGCCTTGGCCTCTACCGCCCGGCAGTTCCGGGGTGCGAGCAGATCGGGCGCTAGCCCAAAAGCTCGCAACCATTGAGAAGGGGTCCGGTAATCGGCAATCGGCGCTTCACCCTCGGATCCGACTACTTGTTTTGCTCATCAGCAGCCTGGCCGAGTAGGTCTTTGACCCGCTGGCGGGCCTTGTCATCGGGCTCCTGGAAGAGTAGGCGGCGGAGTCCACCTTGGGCGCCTTCAGGCCAGGTGTCTCGGGGCCATTCCCCCAGCGCTCTTATGGCCAGGTTCCGGTTGCGGGTGACGCGGCAAGTCAGGCCGACCTCGATGGCTGCCCAGCCGTGGCCGGGGAACTTGTTGAGCCGTTGCAGGATCTGGTCGAGGCAGGCCTCGGCTCGATAGACGGGACCAAGCCCGAAATCTTTGGCGGGGCCGGTCTTGATGACAGACCACGGCAGTACCCGGCCGGCCAGTTCGACGAGCTCGTCGATGTTGTCAGCCGTGGCGGCGGCGAGCACAATCTGCCACAGGTAGGCGTCGTGGGGTTCGGCCGGCAGCCAGTCGAGGATGACCGGTACCGGGTCGAGCTCGTAGCGCGGGGCGAGCCGCAGGACGTCCTTCACAGTGCCGATGTAGGTGCTGACGAGCCCACCCGCGACGAGGGGGGACCAGTCGGGCCGGTTGAGGATCTCTGTGACCTGGGCGGATAAGGCTTCGCGGGTGCCGTCGTCGATGAGGGGGTTCTCGACGGCCCAGCCAGTCAGGTAGCGCTCGATGTCGTAGAGGTGCTGTAGCCGCTGCAAAGTTGCTGAGACGTTCCCGACTTCGCGGAGGTAGGAGGCGAGGGCAGTGGCGCCATCCGCGTAGTCGGACATGTCCTTGGCCGGTCCTCCAATAGCCAAGGCGACAAGGAGCCGGCCGGACCAGTCGAGGAGCGCCTCGTCGACTTCACCGGCCAAGGCTTGGGCCAGGCCACCTGTGGACGCGGCGATGTAGGCGACCTCTTCGTCCATGACGCCGTTGACGTACCCGCCGCGCAGCATCCAGGCTTTGATGGTCGGGTCGCTGGTGCCGGCCAGGCGGTAGAACGCGTGGATCCGGCCCCAGCCTTCGACTTGGCGGGCCAGGTCGAAGATGGCCTGCTCTGCTTTTTCCGGTTGCAGGTTGGATAGCGCAACTAGTGAGTAGAGGGTGAGTTCCTCGAGGCGGCCGAGCGTGTTGACCAGGGCAGTGTCGTCAGGGGCGCCGGAGACGCCGAGCATGGCGATGCCGGCCTTGAGCTGCTGGCGGTGCGAGCCGTGGGTGCACAGCCACCGTGACAGTTCGGCCAGGCGGGCACGGTTCGCCCCACCGGTCTTCAACGTCTCGAGCAGCTGGTCAAACGACGACGGGCCTTCGACCTCGGCGATCCGAGCAGCCACGGCATGCACCTTCTTGGTGCTCGGTACAGCCTGCAGCAGGTCCAAAATGGCGGACGCGGCGACCACGGCCGGCTGGCTCTCGCCCGGGCCGGCGCGGACCGCGCCGATGCCGTCCATCACACCAGGTCCCAAGCGGAGTTTTGATGGATCGGGTGGCGGTTCGTCCGGCAGCGGTTCCCCGCCACGAGGCAGTGGTCCGTCGCCGTGCTCGGCGACGAGGCGAGTCGCATGGTCGAAGAGCGACGGCCCTGGCAACGGCCTCACGCCCGTGAGGCTCCAGTCCCTACTCCGCCTGGGCCGGAACACGCTCACCTCGGCGAAGGGCGGGCCAAGGTCCGGCCTGAAAGCTGATGTTGATGCGACCCCATCCTCTTGGCCTGACACCGGCGCACTAGTCGCTCTGGCGTTTTCCTGTTCCGGCGCCGCCGCAGCGGATCGCGCGCTGGAGCCTTGGCCCGCCTTGGTACCCCAGCGTCCGGCCTCGTCATCTCAACCGCGCAGAACGATCCCTCCCGAGCGCAGGCGCCCCACGGGGAGCCCGCACGAAATCGGGCGTCGCTCAGGTGCCTTCCTTCCGGTCGAGCCATTGGCTGAGCTGACGGGGTTATGGCTCCGAGCGAATAACGGAGTAGATTAAGCGTCAATCTCATCGTGCATGTTGTTGCGACTGTCTCGAGAATTCGCCCGTGCGGCCACACAAATAGCCGTCCATTGGAGTGGCATTGCAGTTCGGGAACTGCACGAGCGGCTCGTGCAGTTCCGGAAGTCGGATCGTATGTGCGCCGGACCAGCAGTGGCATTGCCTGCACAGTTAATGCGGGCCTGGTCGTGCGAATAGCCGGTCGACAGACGTCTGAACGAAGCCGGCGCCGAGGTAGAGGTTGCGGGCGGCGCCGGTCTCGAAGCCGACCTTCAAGCGACGTGCGCGTTTGCGTGCCAGCCGATCGAGGCCGTTCGTTAGCAACATGCGGGCTAGGCCGCGTCGCTGGTACTGGTCCTCGACGCGCATCGGTTCGACGA
This sequence comes from uncultured Acidimicrobiaceae bacterium, assembly GCA_963807395.1. Classification (GTDB taxonomy): domain Bacteria; phylum Actinomycetota; class Acidimicrobiia; order Acidimicrobiales; family Palsa-688; genus Fen-671. The sequence continues at coordinate 1,772,290 of CAWEBW010000007.1, read as the reverse complement.
GACCGACGAGCGTCAAAGGGTCGAACCAGAACAACGCGTAGCCGGCGACCCCGCCCTCGGCGTCCTTGACCGCGAGGTCCAGCGTCGGGTCGTACAGCGAGCACTGTCGGAGCCGCGCCTCGACCAGTTCACCATTGCGAGCGATCATCGGGTGCGGACCGCCGCCGCGTGTCAACCGATCGACGATGGTGAACCCGTCGACCTTCGAGACCGGTGTGCGCTGGTCGGCGTCCATCCATGAAGTGCCCGACAAGTCGTCAGTCATCGCGAACTCAGTCTGGATAGCGAGGCCCGCCAGCGGCGAGTCGTCCCCGAATACGAGCACCTGGAGCGCCCCGTCGCGGTGCCGGGCGTGGGCTTCCAACGTCGCGGCCCAGACGTCCTCCACGGAGACGATCGACGGCACGGAGAAGACGTCTGCTTGCCAAGTATCCCCCCACGCCGTCAACCCTGCAGCCGCCGCGGCACCGACCTCGTCGAACCAGACCGGGAGCGCCAGTTCGTCGGTGGGCCGGGGCCGGCGCCACCACCACTGCACATCGGCGGCCTCCCACATGTCGCACAGCGGATGAGCCAGGCGAGCGCGCTGCAGGACCGCGGTCGTCGCGCTCAGCCGGTCGAGACCCCGCAGCATCTCACGTCGCACGACCACGCTCGTCGAGCGTATTGGCCGGACACCAGCAGCAAACGACACGATCCGCCCGAGCTATTCCACAGGAACGTACATAGTCAGCGCTCGGCGCCTGACGGGTTTTCGTGTCCCCCTGACGACTACGGAGCGCGACCGCCATTAGCACCTCTTCAGATGGCCGTCAGTGGGGAAGTTTTCTGATGGCCACCTACACCTTCAATTCCGTGCGAACGCACTGGAACCGAACCGCTGGCCTGAGCGGCCAAGGGACGACGTAAACATTCAGGTCTAGATCGCGCGGAGCGCGCGATAATCCACCACTGGGCGTGCGAGGGCTGGTAGAACAGGTGGCGTGGGTGCACCGTCGCTTCGGGAACAGCTGCGAGAAGCCCTTGCGGTTATTGAACAATTGCGGGACGAGATCCAAACGTTGCGGGCGGGAATCGAACGGCTCATTGCTGAGAACGAAGGTTTGCGTGACCGCGTCGCGCACATGGCGGCGGAGGCGAAGAAGGATTCGAGCACCTCGTCCAAACCGCCGTCTACTGATCCGGTGGAGCCGCGTCAGTCCCGAGCGGAGCGGCGCGCCCAAGCCCGAGCGGCCAAGCGCCGACAAGGCAAACAGCCCGGCGCGCCAGGAGCGAACCTTCAGCGGCGAGAACCCGATGTGATCATGCCAACGATCGTGCCGTCGTCGTGCAGCGACTGCGGGGCGGATCTTTCCCAGGCGGAGGCGGTCGGTGAGATCCGCCGTCAGGTGATCGACCTCCCGCCGGTACGTCCCATCGTCACCGACTACGTGGTGCAACGCCGCCGCTGCAGTTGTGGGGCGGAAACGGTTGGCACCTTTCCGCCCCAAGCCAAAGCGCCGGTGTGCTGGGGCCCCGAGGTTCGCTCCCTTGCCGTGTACTTGTTGGACCGCCAGCACCTGCCGGTCGAACGCACCGCCGAGTTGCTCGAAGATCTGCTCGGCGTGGCGGTGTCCACCGGATGGCTGTGCCAGGTCCAGGCCGAAGCCGCCAGTCGTCTTGACCCGTTTATCACCGAGTTGAAGGACCGCCTCGGACAAGAACCGGTCGTTCATGCCGATGAGACCGGCACCCGGGTGCGCACCACCAAGCATTGGGTGCACACCCTGTCCTCTAGGTTGTTGACCCTGATCGCAGTGCACCCCAAACGGGGCCGAGAGGCCCTCGAAGACATCGGTGTGCTGGCCTGTTACACGGGCACGGTCGTGCACGACGGCTACGCCTCCTACGATCTGTTCGAGGACGCCACCCACGCGCAATGCGGAGCTCACCTGCTCCGCCACTTGAAAGATGTCGGCCAGAGCGCCACGTTCGCGTCCTGGACCGTCCCGATGGCGGGCGTGCTCGCCGATGCCAAGGAGGCCTCCGAACGAGCCGCCGACGCTGGCCTTGGGGCGGTTGAGACCAAGGTCGCCCGCCGCATCCACCGCCGCTACCACAAAAGCTTGGATTTCGCCTTCACGCTCCTGCCCGCCGGCGTCCCACCCCGACGCCGCCACACAGGTGGCTGGACCGATGCCCAACGCAAAGCCTGGAACCTCGTTACCCGCATGCGCAACGACGCCGATCAGATCCTTCGCCTCCTCGATGACACCCGGGTCCCGTTTGATAACAACCAGGCGGAAAGGTCGCTGCGAATGGTGAAGTTGCACGACAAGATCAGCGGGTGCTTTCACAGCGTCGATGGCGCCGAAGCCTTCGCCACCATCCGCTCCTACCTGCAAACAGCAGCCAAGCACGGCGAAAACCTTCTCGGGGTCCTCCACCAACTCTTCACCGCCGGACCCTGGCTACCACCCAACCCTGCTCGCGGGACCTGAACGTTTACGGGACGACTATCCCGTTGCGGTCCGGCGAGCCCTCTTTCGGAGCAGAGGCGGATCGCCTTTCTCGAAAGAAACCACAAGGCGCGTGCCGAAAGCTAACGCGATCTTGTTGAGGGTCGCAACGGTAGACGGATGCTGCCCAGACTCAAGACGCGAGATCGCTGATTTCGTCGTGCCAACCCGCTCGGCTAAAGCCTGTTGGGACAGACCATGGTCCATCCGGAGGCGGATCACTTGCCGGGCGATCTCCTCGTATGGCCATGTCCGTTCCAGCTCAGCACGGTACTCCGGATCACAGCGTGCCCGTCTTGCGATGGCCTCCTCCACGGGGGTGCCGACGGGGCTCTTCCAACCCATGAGACTCATGTTATCAAAATCGCTAACCACGCTAATGGGCGTGATGCGGTCAGGGGGCATCGTGGCCGGCGGCCCGAGGGGGGCGTCTTGGGCGCTCATCCATCCGCCGCTTGAAATCCTCCCAGCGAGACGCCGCAAGTTCCACTTCGGCCGCCTGCACGGCTCGTGTTCGCTTCTCGAAGATGTGAAGCAAAACAAACAGGTACTCCGACCTTCGGTAGAGTACGCGGAACTGGCGGTTACCGTAGTGGCAACGAAGTTCTCGTAACTCGCCGACCACCTGGCTGCTATACGGGTAAGGCAGAGGAGGGTCGCTGTGCGTCAAAAGGTTGAGCCTGCCGATTTGGGCGTCCAGGGCCACCTGTACCGACGGCGGCAGCGTTTCGATGAAAGCGTCGACTGGCTCCTCGCCATCGGGGTCCCGATAGTAGACAGCTTGCATCCGAGCCACGACATGAGAATGCCAGACGAGCGCGAACTCAGCCTTTAAAGAGTGGGCCGCGCCCTATCTGGCACGTAGCTGGCACAACCCTCATCGACCGCCCTCAAAGACATCCCCTGAGCAGCGGGAATCTTGCTGAAAAACGTGACCCTCTCAAGGTGAAAACACGGGTTCGAACCCCGTTGGGGCTGCCAGGGGTTAGCGACAGAACTAACCCACTCATGGCGACAAAACCCGCTGACCATGAGCTGCCACGGTCAGTATCGCATGGAGATAGGACCGTTATGGCCATGTTCGGGCGCCCGGGTGACAGCCGGGCGCGGTCAGCCTGGTGGCCCTGTCCAGCCGCGGCGATAGGGAGCTTGTTAGGGCGGTGGCCGGTAGTCAGCCAGGCTGGTGCGACGGCGCCGGGCACGCTCCGCCAGCTTTTCAGTGGTGGCGTTGGCGACGAGTTGGCGAAAAGCGGCGATCTTCCTGAAGTTGGCCGCCATTAGCAACAAGGCTACGAAGATGCTCTGGGCCGCGATGCCCCGCACCCGCCGGCGCCCTGGTTCGCCCAGGGCTCCGTGGGCGGTGTCTTTCACGTAGCCGTTCCAGCCCTCGATGGTGTTGCGGTAAGCGGCGTAGGTGGCCGCCCATTCCTAACTGCCAAAGGCCAGGTCCTGGCGGTGGCGGGCACCGATGTCGGGGGCGATGGTGACGGCCGTCTGGGTGCAGACCTGGGGCGGCACGGCTGGCGGGGAGAGCACCGGCACCTTGCCCAGCGCCCGAGGGGTGGCCTCGGGCCGCAGCGGGCAGCACAAGTGGGGGTGATGGCCCTGGGCCGGGCAGGCGAAGCGCTCGTAGCCGTCTGCGTGGGGCCCTTGCTTGTGCACCAAGCGCCAGGCAACGCGCGCCTCGGTGCGGGCTTTGTACATAGCGTCGTCGAGCTTGCCGGCCCGCTTGTCGGTGCTGGCGGTTATGAGGTCTTCTGGCATGGCGGGGCAGTAGAAGGAGCCGTCGACCATTACTGCCCCCTGAGTGTTGGCCTGCCGGCCGAGCTGGCCGCCTTGTAGTCCATCACCAGCGAATAACCGAGCGCCCGCACCGGCAGGTGGAAGTGCTCGGGCCGGCACTGGGTATAGCCCCGGTCGGCGCCCCAAAAAGCCAGCGGGCCAGCCCCGGGAGCGCACCTGGGCCAAGAGCCGGGCCCCGGTGCCACCGGGGTCGTGGCCGGGCCGGCCGAGGGACAGGCCGAGGGCCAGGTTGGGGAAGGAAGGGACAGTCCCTGCGGGCCGGCCCATCGTCACGATCGAGGCTTCTGACGCCCAGTAGACCTTTGGGTGGCCCTTGCCGTCGGGCCCGGTGCCCTCCCGGTGGTCGCCCTCTCGCACGTACCAGCCCCCCGTCGGGGTCACTGGCGCAGGTCCCCCGACGCACCGACGGCCCCCGCGACCACAGCGGCACCGGGGTGGCGTCCAGGCCCACCGAGCCGTCAAAGCCAGCCAGTTCGTCGGCCGAGCACACTTTCACCGACGCCTCGAGCAGGTCGGCCACCAGCCCCTCCAACGCCACCTGCCGGGCCGCCAGCTCGGCCTCGCCCAATTTCTTGCGCCTGGCGGCCAGTTCTTTCGCCGGGAGCACTCTGTCCTTGGGCTCGGCTGAGGGGTCGACCACCGCCAGCACCAAGCCGAACAAGTACCGGGCTTGGCGGTAACGGGCCAGGAACGCTTTGCGGCCCGTGGCCTCAGCGGTAATGCCGAGCTCGGCCTGCCAGGCGCCCGGCAACAGGCAGAACAACAGCTTGGTGGCCGCTTTTATATGCAGCGGGCGGTCGTCTATGGCCAGCAACAAGAGCGCCACCAGGATGGCGCGCACTTTCATCTGCCGGGGGCGGCCTGTGTTCTTCACGAGACGGCTTTCTAATTTGCCTGCTACCCCGGAACTGTCGATGACGGCGGTGCAAAAAGAAATGGCTTCCTCGAAGGGCAATGAGCCAAACACGGGGACGGGCCGACCTGGGCTCAGCGGAGCCTCTTTCTCAGCTCGGCCTTGGACCGGGGCGCCTCGGGGACGTGGCGGGTGTAACGCAGCAGTGACTCGACCCCAGAAATGCCGCTCATATAAAGCAGCCCCCGCAAAGGTGTGCCCACCGCTAAGTGGTCGCAGATGAAGCTGGAACGGGCCCGCCCCGAACAAAGCCTCGGGGCGGCCGGGTCAGCCTCTAGGGTGTGAGAGAAGTTGTTGACGAAGTTCTTGTAGGCCCGGTCGGCCCCGCCGGGGCAGAAAAGGTGGCCTGCCCCAGCGTGTTTGGCCAGATCGGCCAGGGCCGGGGCGTAGAGGCCCCGGACGGGCACGACGCGCCCGGCCCCGGTGCCCACCCGCACGGCCACGGCGCGGGGGGAGGCGATGACGTCGTCACCGGTGGCGGCGGCCAGCTCGCCCGCTCGCAGCCCGGCGCCTAGGCCGAGCAGCACAGCGGCTAGGGCCGAGGTCCGCCGCCACGCCTGGCGTTGGGAGGCGGCCAGGGCGAACAGCTCTGCTCTTTCTTCAGTGCTATAAGGCGCTTTGGCCGGTGAGGCGCTAAACGGGGTGGCGGCCCCGGGCCGGCCTGGGCCCGGAGCGAGGGGTCCCCGAGCGAGCGCAGCACGGAGCGGTAGGTGCCCTTGGTCGAGGCGGCCCGCCCGGCCAGGCCGGCCACTACGAAGGCCTCGGCCACCTCGGGGCCCAGCGGCGGGGCCGGCCCCCAGCCCTGGCGGGAGCCGAAGCGGCCCAGTTCGGCCAGGACATAGCCAGGGCGGTGCGCGCTGCCTCCGGGCATTAGCTCCAAGTATGTCTACTCGTAGCAATAGGATGGTGGATGCTCGAGCGGAGGCGTACATGAGCGACGAAGCCCGGCGGCGCCGGGAGATCCTGGCCGAGCTGTCCGAGATCGGGCCGTGCCTGCCCGGGAGCCTGGTGAGCCACAAAGGACCTGCAGCAGCCCGGGTTGCCACTGCCACGACGACCCGGCTGGCCTCCACGGCCCCTACCGGGCCTGGACCCGCAAGGTGGCCGGCAAGACCCTCACCCGGGCCCTGAGCGAGGACCAGTTCGAGCGTTACCGGCCGTGGGCCGAGAACTCCCGCCGTCTCCGCCAACTGGTGGCCGAGCTGGAGCAGCTCTCGGTCATCGCCATGGCGCAGGCCGAGGGCTGGCCCGACCCGGCCCCGCCCCCGCCCGACCGGCGCCGGGACCGCTCAACAAGTGGGGAAAAACGAAGCTAAGGCTGGGGAAATGCTTCCGCCCGGGTACCAGAAGGCCCTGGCTAAGTGGGTTTTGTCGCTAACCCGCCAGCCAGCCAACCAAAGAGTCCTGGTCAGAAGTCATTTCTGGTCGGGGCTTCTTCGCGTACCCACCCGACGTAGCCAGTTTTTAGCGTAGCCTTTCGGCTGGTTGGCTACGTCCTGCTCAGAGCGGGGCCTGAACCAGGAGGTCTCGCTGAAACATGGCGCCCAGGGCGACGGTCAGGTGGAACGAGGCGAAACAGCGCTGGATGGCATGGGTGCGCTTCGCCGCACCATGATCCGTACGGCGATCGCCCGCCTGGTGGCGCCACAGCAAATGCCAAGTGCCGCCATCGAAAACGGGGGCTGCTGGCGGGGGACAGAGCTCAGTGTGTAATTAGTTCGGTGTGTAATTAGTACTGGTCACACTGCAACCCGTTTGCGCCCGTAACCCGAAGGGCGTCGTGCTCTTACAGCTCAGGGGGAGCAGCACGTTTGCGGGCTCGTCTATTGGTGGCCGCCAGGCCAACCGGGCCTTGCCTAAGGTGAGCAAGCAGAAAGTCGGGGGGATCCTCTTAGTCTGACCTCGGGTTTGGGAGAATGACAGCGTTGTTGTTCTCCACTTCCCGGAGGCGCGGTGCGGTGCTCGGACGGGTTCACCCCCAAGGTTCACTGTTAGAAACTCGACATATGAGACGCACTTTTGGTGACCAAGGGCTCATTCTACGAGCGCCTAGCCGACCACGGCCACGAGGTCATCGCTGACGAGGACTTCGCCCACCTGTACGCAGAAGGGAAAGGACGCCCTTCGGTCCCCCCGTCGGTGATGGTGCGGGCCATGCTGTGCGCCACCCACGACCGCACCTCGGACCCGGAGACCTCTCGGCGGACCCGGGTGGACTCGGACTGGAAGGCGGCCATAGGCGTGGACGACTGGTTCGAGGGGATCGGGGCCACCACCTTCAGCTTGATCCGGGCGCGGATGGTGGCCCATGACGCCGATGGCGCCCTCTTCCAAAAGACCCTGGAGCGGGCGGTGGAAAAGGGGATATTCAAGCAACCGTTGATGGCGGTCATCGACTCGTCCCCCGTGCACGGGGCGGGGGCGGCGGCCAGTACCTATGAGGTGGTGCGCAAGCTGATGGAGCGGCTGGCCCGGGCCCTGGGTAACAACCTCGACATTGGCCTGGCCGCCAAAGTGCTGGCGCTGGCGGGGGCCAAGCCCGACATCGACTGGCAGGGCGCCGCGGCCCGCAAAGAACACCTGGGCAAGTTGCTGGAGCTGGCGGCCACGCTGTTGGGCAGTGCTGCGGCCGACAAAGAGCTCTTGGCCCAACCAGAAGTGGCCGAGGCAGCCGGGTTGCTGTCCCAGGTGGTCCTCCAAGACGTACGGGCCAGCGCCGACGGCCCCGTTATCGGCGAAGGGGTGGCCCCTGACTGGGTGGTGTCGCACTCTGACCCCGAGATGCGCCACGGTCGTAAGTCGGCGTCGCGCCGTTTTGACGGCCACAAGCTCGATGTCATTATCGACGAGGCCTCCGAGATGGTGCTGGGCGTCGAGGTCCGGGCGGGTAACGCCGGCGACGGGGAGGGGGCGGCCCCGCTGTTGGCCAAAGTCACCGAGACCGATGGCATAGATTTGCCACCCTCTTGGCTGATATGGCCTATTCCGACGGGGACGTGCGCCAAGCGGTGGAGGACCAGGGCACCACCCTGGTGGCCAAGGTCCCCCCCGTCGGCAACTCTGGCCGGTTCCCCAAGACCGAGTTCAATATCGACCTGGGGGTCGGGACCGTCACCTGCCCGGCCGGGGCCACCACCGCCGACGCCCGGCCGGCCAATGACCACAAGGGCCGGTCGGCCACCATGTTCTAGTTCGACGCTCGCACCTGTGAAATTTGCCCGCTACGGGAGCGCTGCACGGCCGGCAAAGGCGGCCGCACCATCATGGTCGGACGGCACCACCGCCGCATCGAGGCGGCCCGGGCCGCCCAGGGCCAACCGGCCACGAGGGCATTGTTGCGCCGGCGGGCCAAGGTGGAACGCAAGATGTGCGCCACGAGGCGCCTGGTTGTATCCCCGACAGAGCCGGGAGGAACTCGAAGGGAGGTTCCTGGGTCCGATGGCTGACCTGGACCCGAAAGGGAAAGGGGACAACAGCATGCCAGGAAATCACAGGTCGTGCCTAGACGTTCGGAACGGTGCTGTGGGGGACCCGCGTGACATGGCGAAGGCTGGATTGCTTGAAGCCCAATCTCCAGAAGATGAAAGTTCACATCCGCCGGAACGACGTCTGAAACCGGCGCCTTGCTCTGCGACGGTATCGATCTTGCGCTGTCGCAACCTTCGGAGCACGGAGCGATGCCCAGTGAGGGCATTCAAGGAGATGAGTGGGACGCCTACCTCACGCTGTTACATGCAACCGGGACGAACGTGGGATCGCCTACGGGACGCGAGTCCTATTGGCGACGGAGGCCTCGTAGTAGTCGTCGGAGTTACGCCCGACCAAGGAGGACGGGAGAGCCGTCCACAGGGCGAAGGGGGCCAGGTGACCGGACATTCGATTGCCGTGAGGTATGCGTAATGCAGAGCGCCGAAGCGGTGTTGGCTGTCCTACGTGAACGTGGCAGGCGTGGTCTGCCGCTTGATGAGCTGTATCGACAGATGTCCAACCCGCAGTTGTATCTGCTGGCCTATGGTCGCATTTACGCGAACAAGGGGGCGATGACCCCTGGGGCCACGCAGGAGACCGTGGACGGCATGTCCATGGGGAGGATCGGTCGCATCATCGATGCGATGCGCCACGAGCGCTACCGGTTCGCCCCTGTTCGGCGGGTGTACATCCCCAAGAAGTCGGGGAAACTACGCCCGTTGGGCCTGCCGACCTGGTCGGACAAGCTGGTCGGCGAAGTAGTCCGCCTGTTGTTGGAGGCGTATTACGAGCCGACGTTCTCCGACCACTCCCACGGTTTTCGCCCCGGCCGGGGCTGCCACACCGCTTTGCGGGAGGTGGCGAACACCTGGACCGGGACGACATGGTTTATCGAGGGCGATCTCGCAGACTGTTTCGGGAGTTTCGACCATCAGGTCTTGCTCCAGATCCTCGGTGAGAAGATCCACGACAACCGGTTCCTGCAACTCGTTCGTAACATGTGCCAGGCCGGGTATTTGGAGGACTGGACATGGGGTGCCACGCTCAGCGGCGTTCCGCAAGGCGGGGTTGCCTCGCCCGTGCTGTCCAACATCTACCTGCACAAGCTGGACGTCTTCGTCGAGACGGTTCTCATCCCGGAATACACCCGAGGTCGGCTCCGGGCCTACAACCCGGAGTACCGCAAGGTGAAATGGGCGATAGGTCAAGCCCGCAAGAAGGGCGATCGTGTCGCTCAGGTGCGGTCGCTCTACAAGCGGCTGCACAGTCTCCCCAGCCAGGATCCCTCCGATCCGGGCTATCGGAGGCTGCGCTATTGCCGATACGCCGATGACATCTTGTTTGGCTTCGCCGGACCGAAAGCCGAAGCCGAGGAGATCAAGGCGCGCTTGGCGGCGTTCCTGCGTGATGAACTCAAGCTGGAGCTGTCACCTACCAAAACCTTGATCACCCATGCCCGCAGCCAGCGGGCCAGGTTCCTCGGCTACGAGATCCGAGTCGCAGCGAGCAACCGCAGAACGAGACGTCCCTCGCCGAGTGATCGACGCAACCGCCGTTCGCTCAACGGGACCATCGTGCTGCACGTTCCTGCGTCCGTGATCAAGGCCAAGAGCGCCCCCTATCTCTCAGGCGGCAAGCCTGGCCACCGAACCACGATGGTCAGCGAGTCTGACTACAACATCGTGGGCCAGTTCGGGGCCGAGTATCGGGGCCTCGCCCAGTACTACTTGCTCGCCGGTGATGTTTTCCGACTCCACCGGCTGCGATGGGTCATGGAGACCTCCATGCTCAAGACCCTGGCCAGCAAGCACCGCTCGTCGGTGTCGAAGATGGCGGCCCGCTACAAGGCCCAGATCGACACATCGCATGGGCCTCGAACGTGCTTCGAAGCCAGCGTCGCTCGTGTCGGCAAGCAACCCCTGGTGGCCAGGTTCGGAGGTATTCCCCTCAAGCGGCAGAAGAAGGCGATCATCACCGACCGCCTCATGACCGGGCCGATCTACCCACCCAAGGAACTGGTTCGACGGCTCCTGGTGGGCAGATGTGAGCTCTGCGGGCAAACGGACAACATCGAAGTTCACCATGTCCGCCAACTCGCCGATCTCAACCGGCTTGGCCAGCAACCACCCCACTGGGCACAGGTCATGGCCAAGCGCCGCCGCAAGTCCCTCGTGGCCTGCGGCGACTGCCACGACCTGATCCACGGACAAGCTGTCTCGTGACCGGACAATCACCGGAGAGCCCGCTGCTGGGAAACTGGCACGGCGGGTTCGGAGGGAGACCATGCGGAAAAGGACCATCGCAAGCTGGCACCTCGCCGCATGGTCGACCCTACCGACCACCTCCAGGACCTCGGTATGCGCAAAGCCCGTTACCGGGGCCGGCGCAAAACCCATGTGCAAGCCTTGCTCGCCGCCACCGTCGCCAATTTCAAGCGCCTGGCCGTTATCGGCGTGCTCCAAGGAGCCTCCCGCGGCACCGGCTAGCGGGACTTTCCGGGCTAGCTGATCTAGCGCCCGCGCCACGCTCCGCGAAGATTTTTCAAAAATAGGCCACTACCAGCGCGTTTGTCCTGCTCAGATGCTTGCCATTCGTTGGCTAGTCGTGTATTACCTAGAATGTGGCATCGATCGTCGGCAAACGGCAAGGCAACAAGACTTACTACTACCTGGTCGAGTCCGCCCGGGTAGGCGGCAAGCCCCGTATCGTCTCGCAGCGCTACCTCGGCCCCGCTGAAGAGATCGTCGCCCGTTTGGCCGAGACCGGCCCGGGCGAACCGGACCGTACCCGCCACTTGGCCTTCGGGGACATAGCGGCGGTGTGGTCGGTCCTGGAGCGGCTGAAGGTGGCCGAGATAATCGACGAGGTGGTGGGGCCACGACGGGCGGACGCGGGCGCGTCGGTGGGGACCTATATCTCCCTGGCAGCGCTCAATAGGGCCTGCGACCCCTGCTCCAAGCTCGCCTTTTCGGACTGGTGGGCCAAGACCGCCGCCGACCGCTGGGTGCACCTGGCGGCTGGGGCGCTCGACCACCGGCGGTTCTGGGAGGCGATGGACCTGCTCGGCGAAGACCAGTTGGCTGAGGCCGAGCGGCGCATCGTCGCCCACATGGTCGAAGCTTTTGGCGTCGAGCTGTCCGGGCTCGTGCTGGACATGACCAACTTCGCCACCTGGATCGCCTCGGCGAACGACCGTGCCCCGATCGCCCAGCGGGGCCACTCCAAACAGAAGCGCTCCGACTTGCGTTTAGTCGGCCTCGGCCTGGTGGTGTCCACCGACGGTGGCATCCCTTTGGTCTCCCACGCCTACCCCGGCAACCGCCCCGACGTCACCCAGTTCCCGGCGATGGTGGGAGAACTGGCCCGGCGTTTCGGGGCCATCCCGGCCGACGTGGGCAAGCTCACGCTCGTCTTCGACGCCGGGCAGAACTCAGACGACAATTACGAGCTATTGGACGGCCTGCCGTTCCATTTCGTCGGCTCGCTCCCGCCCTCTGACCACCCAGAGCTGCTGGCCGTGCCCAAAGCCACCTACCAGCCAGTGGAAGGCTTCTCGGGCCTCAGCGCCTTCGAGGCCGAAAAGGCCGTGTTCGGCAAGGCCCGCCGCATCGTGGTGACCCATTCCGAGGTCCTGCACGAAAAGCAGTCCGCCGGCTTCGACCAGACCCTGGCCAAGGCCCGCGGCCAGCTCAGCGCGGTCCAGGCCCGTCTGGCCCGGGGCAAGACGAGGAAGGAAAAACAAAACGTCGAGGCCGAGGTTGCCAATATCTTGAAGCCCCGCTGGCTGTCCCGGGTGCTCTCTGCCACCCTCACCGGCGAGGAGCCCCCCGAGCTTCGGCTGCGCTACCGCACGAGCCAAGCCGCCGGGCCCGCCTGGAAGAGGAGCTGTTCGGCAAGCGGGCCCTGTTCAGCGACAAGGCACCGAGCTGGCCCCGACGGCGGCCATCGTGGCCGAGTACCGCTCCCAGGAGTCGGCCGAGGGCGACTTCCGTCAGATGAAGGACCCCAACGTGGTCTCCTTTTCGCCCATGTACCACTGGACCGACCAGAAGATCCGCGTCCATGCCTTTTACTGCGTGCTGGCCCTGATGGCCGCCCGCCTCATGGTGAGAGAAGCAGAGCGGGCCGGCATGCACATGAGCGTGCGCGAACTGCTCGGCACGCTGGCCGGCATCGAAGAGACGGTACTGCTCTACCAAGGAGAGCGGGGCCGGCCCCGAGCCCGGCGGGTGACCACCGAGATGGACGCCACGCAACAGCGCCTCTACCAGCTTTTCGGCCTGGGCGCCTACGCCGCGGGGAAGCTATGACCGCGGCCAAGTTGCCGGACATCTGGGCCGTCTTGGAAGGTGCCCTCCGGGAGCGCCGCCCGGTGCACGTCGCCTACCACGGCCGCCGGCGGCTCTTATGCCCCCACGCCCTTGGCTGGAAGGAGGGCAGGCCGATGCTGCTCGGCTACCAGACCGGCGGCCAAACTAGCAGCGGGGCGCTCCCTGCCGACCCCCGCCAGCGCTGGCGTTGCCTGTTCGTGGACGAGATGGACCATGTCCTGGTCGATATGACCGCCGCCTGGGGCACGGCCAACAACTACAACCCCGCTCACCCCTTCCCGGCCGTCGACGAAGTCGCCGTCGCCGTCCCGGCCAGCAACCGCCCACTTAGGTAATACGCGCAGCAGAGCAGAAAACCCTCGTTTAACAGGGAAAACTAAGCCTCATCTGGCCATAGCCCGGAAGGTCCCGCTAGGACCGAGAAGGCCGCCATCAAAAGGCTCCCGGTGCCTGCTATCGAGCCCCTTCAGCCCTTACTTACGCCCTCGGACGGCACCATTCACCATGACCGGGACTGGGCGAGAGGTGCACCGACCGTACTGCAGCGAGACCCCGAAACTGCCACTTGCTGCTGGCTCACCTAGGGTGTCCTTTGGCGATTGCCTACCAATACGCGCGATCTTCGCCAACCTCGCAACGTGCGACCTCGGCCGGGAGCCCGTCGCTATGGGTCCCTCCGGGCGGTCAAAAGGCTTCCTGCTCCTGCGGTGCCCGTGGCGCTGGTCGAGGATGTCCGGTGTGGCCCTCCTCCACCCGTCGGTTCGCTGGACCTCAACCTCCGCTGTCCCGGCTGCGGCCAAGGCCCGACCTTCCTGGTCAGGGCAAATTGACGGCTGCGCGGCGCGACAATGTCGCGCAGCGCAATCCCGCCGAGCGTCAGTCGCCAATTGTTGGGAAAAGGTCCCGGGTATTAGGCGCTCAGGTTGTGCGCCTCTGCATATTCTCCGAGCAGCCCTGCCGAATCTGGCACGGCGACAACAACATGCAAAGACTGCTACTGCGCGTCGTTCTGGCGCCCCGGTTCTGGCAGCGACATGGGGCATCGGCAGCGGTAATTCAATAAGGCAAACAGTTGGCTTCGCGAGCAGTTTTCCGGCCGCAGAGGCGGTCAGTGCTTGTCCATTCCCGGGCGCGGTGCTCAGGCGGCGATGTCGAGCGCAAGCAGGCGCTCAAGGACGGGTACGTGCCCCGCCGCGGCACCGAAGGTCTTCGCCGCGCCGCCCACCACTGCGCCGTAGCCGGTGGTCCCCTTGTTGTCCGCGATGCCAACGAGCTGTCCGCCGTTGAGCGCTTTCGAGTAGGTCCAGCTGAACGCCGTCTTGCCGACGGACGGCAGGGAATTGAAGATGAGCTTCACGCCCTTGGGGGCCAGGGCCGCCACTCTCGCTTCGGCCGCGGCCAGGGTGGCGAGCTCGGCGGCCGGGATGCTCGGCTGCATCGAGATGACGACCTCGTCGATCGGGTGCGAGACAGTAGCCGCCACCTTGCCGAAGTAGATGCACTCGAGCGTTGTTTTTTCGAGGACAGCCTGAAAGAGCGAGACCGTTGTGCCGACGATCGAGGAGACCTTTGAGACCGAGAGGTTCTTATTTTGACAGAAGGTCGAGGCTGCGGAGCGCGGAGTGGAGATTCGTCCAGACACCTGTGCCTGCGCCGTTGCCGGGAGGACGACGAGAATTGCCGCGCAGCCGCCCACCGCGAGCAGTACCCCGGTGGACCGCCGAGCCCAGGCTCCGCGTCGGATCGAGGTCGTCGTGGCGGTGTGCGACGCGCTCGCGAATCTTGTCATCTGTGCGCCTTGGTCGAAGTTGATCGGGGTGTGCTCTAGAGCTCGGTCGAGCCGTTGAGTGGTGCCTCGTTTCTCCAATGATGTCAGTCCGGGTGCTCTGGTGATAGGGGTCAACCACAGTGAAGAACCTCGCCAATGCAACCTCAGCAGTGAAGCCGGCGACGGTCTTGTGCTCTTCTCGGGAGCTCGACATCGTGATCAGCACGAACCCCACCTACCTAGCAGCACGACCTACCCAGCAGCACGACTCGGGCGTTGGGGCGGTGGAAACGCTCATCGAAAACGACGGCGTGTCGGTTGGTCCGTTTGCCACCGGTGCGAGACTGCAACGTCTCGGTTTCACTTGGTCAGCCTGACCGCATGACGCTAGCTCGGTGGCGCGCCAGAACGACACCATCGTGGGCCGTTGAACTGACAGGGACGATGGACGTCGATATCGAATGGGGCCCTCTCAGAGCGTCTCCACCATGGGACAGCTCCAGCTTCCCGTCATCGTGCTAGCGCTCAAGTGCGCGCTGGTGGTGCGGTCCGACCAGGTCATCTTGGAGCTGAACGAGCTCAGCCTCAGACAAGAACCTCGTGGGCATAGCCGCCTCCGGGACCATGTGCGTGTGCCTGTTTGGGGCTGGCCGACGCTACCGGACTGGCAACCGGCTGCTAGTGGGCAGATTGAGGGCCTACACGGAGCCCTAAACAACGGAAATTTCGCCGCTACCCAGGCAACCCCTACAAAGGGGAGCCACGTCTTGGGCACGAACGCCAACGGCGCGCCTGGCGGCACCTTTCGGCGTCCGGCGCGGTTCAGCTCCCGCAGGACCTTGTGGGCGCTCGGGGCACTGGACTGCGCCGGGTATCGGGCGGTTGCCGAACTCTGAACCCCACGATCGCAGCCTGCCGCTCAACGGCACCGACAACGCCCGGTGTCTCAGACAAATGGGGCCAGCGGGGCGAGTTGAGCCTCGGTCGGTTCCGAACAGCAAAACCACGGCTCGGTGAGGCGGGCTCGCTCGCCCCGAGGACCGACGGAAGCGGCCCCCCGGGCGGGGCGCTCCGGTGCGTTGGGTGCGTACGAACGGACCAGTGCGTCGACCTGATCAAAGGTCCGCTCCGGGCCCTCGCCGACTAGCGCCTCGACCAGGCCTGCCATCTCCACCTGGAGTTGGTCGACGACCGGGTCGGGGTGGGCCAGGCCCAACCCAGGCGGGCCGGGTCGTAGGCGCCCAGGTACGGGGCCATGGCGGGCTCGGCCAAGAGCAGCGAACCACTGGGCACGAGGAGGCGCACGCTGTACTGCACCGGGTCGACGTTGGCGATGAGGTCGTGGGCCACCACGAAGTCGACCAGGCCCACCAGGTCGTCCACAGTCGTCCACGGCGTGAACGGCAACCACGACGGCCGGATCTCGATGCCGTGCGAGCGTAGGGCGGTCACTGCTTCGGACATGTCGGCCACCGTGTGGCCCTTGGCCAGGATGCCCAAGATGTGGTCGCTGACCGACTCGAAGGCGCTGACCACGAACGCACACCCGGCCTCGGCCAGCTCGGGGAGCACCTCGGGGTAACGGAGGAGGTGCTCGACCTTGATGGTGGCATCAAAGGTCAGGTCCGGGTGGCGGTCATGCAACCCGGCCATGACCCGGCGGGCATGGCGCGGTGCGTTGAGGAAGTCGGGGTCGGCGAAACTGATATGGCGCGCCCCGGCGGCCACCAACTGGTCGACGTCGGCCAGGACGGCGTCCTCGGCCACCGGACGTACCCGCCCGTCGTAGACGACCGGCACCGGGCAATGCCGGCAGCGGTGCGAGCAGCCTCGGCTGGCGGCCACCGAACCGACGGGCCGTAGCTCGCCGGCGACGGCCAGGTGGGTGTAGCGGCCCAGCTCGGGGAGCAAGCTACGGTCGGGCACCCGGGGCTCAAAACGGCCTAGTTGGACGGCGGGCCCAGGGTCGCCGCCGCTGGCCCAAGCCACTACCCCGGCCTCGAACTCCCCGGCGATGACGGCGTCGCTCGGCGACGTCACCGTCAGCCCCCTCGCTGTCCCGGCATACAGGCCGAAGAAGCACAGGGGCAGGCCGGGCCGCCGGGCGCGCACGGTGCCGGCCACCCGGAGGGCCAGGCGCATGGCGGTATGCATCGGCACTGACAGGGCGACCCCTTCGGCCCAGTCGACATCTTCGGCCGAGAGCGTGCCCACCGCCGAGTCGGCGCAGCGCACCTGGTGGCCGGCGGCGAGCAGGGCGGCGGCAGTAGTCGCCACGGACAACGGTTGGTGGCCCAGCTCGTAGGTGGACACCACCAGGACCTTCACCGGCCGAGCCTACGTCGCGGACGCTGCGGGACCTGGCCGGCCGACCTGTGCCGCCCCGTTTACAAGCCGGGACGGACGACGACGTCGAGGGCCGCCTCGGCCCGGCGCAGGGCGAGCTCGACACCCGCCGGCGTCGGGCCTCGGGCGAAGACGAACCCCAGGTAGCGGTCACCCTCGGGCAAAGGGACCACTGCTCGACCGGCGGGGATGCTGATCTCAAGGCCTACCACCCCGTCGACGGCCATGGCCTCGGCCTGACCGGACACCCGCTCGAGCACCCCGGCGGCCCGGATGGGCAGCATCATCACCCCCGAGGCCTGGGCCTCCCGCCCCAGCCCGTCGAGCCCGGCGCCGACGGCGTGGCGCACGATGACCTCCTCCAGGCTTACCCCGGCCCCGAAACGCAACGCCCGGGAGCACAGGCCGCCGATGGAACGGGCCGCCACCTCGATGACCACGGGCCGGCCATCGGCGCCGACGCGCAGTTCGGCGTGCACCGGCCCTTCCCGCAACCCCAGGGCGGCCGCCGCCGCGGTCACTGTGGCGGCGAGCGCGGCCTGGACCAGGGCCGGCTGGCGGGAGGGGGTGACATAGATGGTCTCCTCGAAGAACGGGCCGTCGAGCGGGTCGGGCTTGTCGAAGACGGCCAGCACCTGGAGCGCCCCGGCCACCAGGAGGCCCTCGACGGCGACTTCGGCCCCGGCCACGAAGCCCTCGACCAGGACCGGCTCCACGGGCCCGACGATGGCCCGGACGCGGTCGACTGCGGCCACAGCCTGGACGTCGTCATCTACCCGGATGACCCCTTGGCTCCCTGAACGCGACACCGGCTTGACCACGCACGGGTAGCCGACCTGGGACGCGGCGGCGGCCACGCTCTGGCCGGGGGCGACGACCCGGTAGTCCGGTTGGGCCACCGCAGCGGCGGCCAGACGGGCCCGCATGGCGGCCTTGTCGCGGGTGGCGGCTACGGCGTCGACCGGGTTGTGGGCCAGCCCCAAGCGGGCCGAGGCGGCTGCCGCTACGGCCACACTCTGGTCGTCGACGGCCAGCACGGCGTCGAGGGGCAGACGGTCATGGAGGGCAACAATGACCTTTACCGCGGCGTCGACCTTGCCCAGGGGGACGACTACGGCCCGGTCGCCCATGGCGTCGGCCATGGCCTGGCGCCGCTCGGAACCGACGACGACGTCGACGCCGAGGCGCCGGGCAGCGGCCAGGAAATCCTTGGCCCGGTAGGTCTCAGTAGGCAGGAGGAGGAGAAGGCGGGGCACCGCCTCTAGGATGCGCCAAACGACAGGGACGGGACAGGCACAAAATGACTGACGACGGTCCCACCAAGGCACCGGTCCTGACCCTGACGGACAAGGCCCTGGCCAAGGTGCTGGAGCTGCGTGCCGATGAGGGCAATGCGGCGTCCCTGGCCCTATGGGTCGAGGTCAGCGGGACCATTGGTGGCGCCTATACCTACGACATGTACTTCCAGGCGGCCAGCGATGCCGGCCCCGACGCTTGGACCGGGGTGCAGGAAGGGCTGACCATCGTGGTGCCGGCCGCCAGCGCCCCGAACATGGTCGGCTCGGTGCTCGACCTCAACCAGGACCTCATGGCCGGCGGGATGAGCATCCGCAACCCGAACCGCCCCCTAGCGCCCCCGGCCAGCCCGACCATGACCGGTCCGCCTCCGGACCTGAGCGGGGACGTAGCCCAGAGGGTCATACAGGTGCTCGACGCCCAGGTCAACCCGTCTATCGCCGCACATGGAGGCCACGCCGACCTCGTCGCCGTGGAGGACGGGGCTGCCTACCTGCGCTTGAGCGGAGGCTGCGCCGGCTGCGGGATGGCCGCCGTGACCCTCAACCAGGGCATCGAGGTGGCCATCAAGGCCTCGGTGCCTGAGATCGTCCGCATCGTCGACGTGACCGATCACGCATCGGGCACCAACCCGTACTACGAGGCGGCCAAAAAGTAACCGCCGTTCAGCTCAAGTCCCGGGGCCTACGGGGTTCCTACGTGCCTTACCGAGGACATTGGACCCGGGCCTCCGGGGCCTCTGGGCGGTGCGGTAGGCCTCTGGGCAACCCGGACAGCGAACTAGGACAAGAGGGAGCGTCATGAAGGTCTGGATCGATCAAGACTTGTGCACGGGTGATGGGCTCTGTGAAGAGATCGCGCCGGCAGTCTTCACGTTGCTCGACGACGGTCTTGCCTACGTGAAAGAGGGTGACGATGTGAAGAGCGAACCTGGTGGAACAGCCGGCGTGGCGGTCGTGGCGGAAGGCCTCGAGAACGCCGTTGCCGAAGCAGCCGAGGAGTGCCCCGGCGAGTGCATTTTCATCGAGTCATAACCACGAGCGGGACGCGCTCCGGCAGAAAGCGAACTGGGCCCACGCAGACCAGCGGCCGTCCCGGCTGTCGGAGAACGTCGTCCGTGGCCGTGGACCACCTCGACCAGGTTGCCCTTCAGCGTGACCTCTCAGCTGACGGGCCTGGCTCACATGGCAGAGGCCTCCACCGGCGGGCGCGACCCAGCCAACCCCGCAAGCATGGCGAAGCCTTTGGCCAACGCGCCTGGCGACTTGGCCCTCCCTTGACGGCCCCCGGGCAGGACTCCAGGGGAGGAGGACAAGGCATCAGGACCTCTTCCCAAGCCGTTACCTGAGAGCGAGTGCCGGCCTCATGAGAAGCGGCGAGCGTCCTGTGCGGCATGGCGGGCCACGACCGAGTCGGTCTCCGCCGTCGCGGTGACCGCGGCAACGACGTCGGCGAGGTTACCGGCCGGGATGGTGCAGGTCATCTGGTCAGGGGTCATGCCCGTCCGCGCCCGGGAGAGGGCGCACCCGACGCTGGCCGCGGCGACCTTGTCTTGCTTAGCCAGCGCCACGATGTGGCATTGTGGCTTGCCCTCGATCCGTAGCCCCGGGATCGCGTCGGACAGCACCATGAGCTGGCGACCGTTAATCCACAGCAGGACGACATCGGGATCGACGTTGTCGGGAGTCTCGCTGAGCGGCCCGTAAGTGATGGCGCCCGGCCGCTCAGTGATGACAGGTATTTGACTGACGGCTTCTGGGCTGACCCAACCCGAACCGACGAGCGCGGCGACATCGCCGTTGTCCGTGACGTCGGCGAGCGTTGCGAGACCATGCGTCATCCGGCCGACACTGCAGTTGCCGTGGTCCTCTGCGACGGTCGAGAACGTGGCCTCTGCTCCCCGGCCAAAAAACACAGCCCGCCGCAACGCGTCCAGTACGGCCGTCTTCGGCGGGCTCGCTCATTGGGGCATCGAAGCTCGCGACGCCTGTGGGACGCTGGGCGCCGAAGGTGATGCCGATAGGGGGCGTCGCGAGGTGCAGCGCCAAGCTCAGCGTTTCGCCGAGCCCCCGCCAGTCCGTCACATCACTGCCGCCATGTCGCTCTCCTCGTGCACTCGGTCTTGACCTCAGGCTCGCGCACCCCAGCCGTGTCGTCCATTCCCGCCGCTCACATTCGTTGGGCGAACGAGCCCTTCGGACGCCCCACTTCACCCTGAACGGTGAGGCCCACGTGGCCCGGGCCGGTGAGCCCGTCATTGCGCCTGCCGGGGCCCGGCTCGAGGCGCTGGTGGCGATCCGGGAGGAACAGCAAGAGGGGTACGCTCGAGCTGCGGGAGCCCCAAAGAAAGGGCATGGATGACTTGCACCGAGAGCCACGCAGCGGTCAGCGGGCGAGGTGGCCCTGGCCTGCTCAAGGTGCTCCGGGTGCGGAGCCTTGCAGCCGCTGAGGAGGCGGTCAGTATTGTTTGAGCGCTTCACCGACCGAGCACGAAGGGTATTGGTGCTGGCCCAAGAAGAGGCGCGCCTCCTGAACCACAACTTCATTGGCACCGAGCACATCTTGCTCGGCCTCATCCGCGAGGGCGAGGGCGTGGCCGCCAAGGCGCTCGGGTCGTTCGGGGTCAGCCTCGAGGCGGTGCGCGAAAAGGTCGCGGAGAGGACCGGGCGAGGAGGGACGTCCACGACCGGGCCAGCCCCCTTAACCCCCGGGCCAAGAAGGTGCTCGAGCTCTCGCTACGTGAAGCTCTCCAGCTCGGCCACAATTACATAGGTACGGAGCACATGCTCCTGGGCCTGGCCCGGGAAGGCGAGGGCGCCGGGGCGCAAGTACTGGTCAGCCTGGGTGCCGACCTCTCTCAGGTGCGCCAGCGGGTCACCCAATTGCTGTCCGGTCACCAGGCCACCGGCCAGGACAAGCCGGCCGCCGGGACCACCTCGAAGGGCCAGGAGGTGCCGGCTGGTAGCCCCGTACTGGACCAGTTCGGACGCAACCTCACCCAGCTGGCAAGGGAGGGCAAGCTCGACCCGGTGATCGGGCGCGAGCGCGAGATCGAGCGCGTCATGCAGGTGCTCTCTCGGCGCACCAAGAGCAACCCGGTCCTGATCGGAGAGCCGGGCGTGGGCAAGACCGCCGTCGCCGAGGGCCTCTCACAGCGCATCGTCTCCGGCGACGTCCCCGAGACCCTGGTCGCCAAGCAGCTCTATACCCTCGACCTGGGCGCCCTCGTGGCAGGCTCGCGCTACCGGGGTGATTTCGAAGAGCGCCTGAAGAAGGTGGTCAAGGAGATCCGGCCCGCGGGCGACATCATCTTGTTCATCGACGAGCTGCACACCCTCGTAGGGGCGGGGGCGGCGGAGGGGGCGATCGACGCGGCGTCGATACTGAAGCCGTTGCTAGCCCGCGGTGAGCTGCAGACGATCGGCGCCACGACCCTCGACGAGTACCGCAAGCACCTGGAGAAGGACGCCGCCCTGGCGCGCCGGTTCCAGCCGGTCAAGGTGGAGGAGCCCTCGGTCGCCCACACCATCGAGATCCTCAAAGGCCTGCGGGACCGTTACGAGGCCCACCACGGCGTCACCATCACCGACCAGGCCGTCGTGACGGCGGCAAACCTGGCCGACCGCTACATTGCGGACCGCTACCTGCCGGACAAGGCGATCGACCTCATCGACGAAGCCGGGCCCGGCTACGCATCCGCCGCATGAGCAGTCCTCCCGATTACAACGCCACCGAGGACGAGATAGCCAAAGTGCGCAAGGGCAAGGACCTCGCCATCGAGAAGCAGGACTTCGAGCAAGCCAAGCGCCTGCGCGAGAAGGAGGCGGAGCTCCTCCAGCGCAAGGTGTCCAAGGAACAGGAGTGGCGGGCCGAGGGGGTCGACCTGTTCGATGTGGTCGACGAGGAAGTGATCGCCGAGGTGCTGGCCAACTGGACGGGCATCCCGGTCCACAGACTCACTGAGGAGGAGACGGCCAAGCTCCTGAGGATGGAGGAGGAGCTGCACAAGCGGATCATCGGCCAGGACGACGCCCTGAAGGCCGTATCGCAGGCGATAAGGCGCACACGGGCCGGCTTGAAGGACCCCAGGCGCCCGAGCGGGTCGTTCATCTTCCTCGGCCCCTCGGGCGTGGGCAAGACCGAGACGGCCAAGGCGTTGGCCGAGTTCCTCTTCGGCGACGAGTCGGCCCTGGTCCAGCTGGACATGTCCGAGTACATGGAGAAGCACACCGTGAGCCGGCTGGTGGGTTCGCCTCCGGGCTACGTCGGCTACGAGGAAGGGGGCCAGCTGACGGAGGCGGTGCGGCGCAAGCCGTTCTCGGTGGTGCTGTTCGACGAGGTCGAAAAGGCCCACCCCGACGTGTTCAACGCCTTGCTGCAAGTCCTCGAGGACGGCCGGCTTACCGATGCGCAGTGCCGCACCGTCGACTTCAAGAACACGGTCATCATCATGACTTCCAACCTGGGGACCGCCGACCTGCGGAAGACGGCGGTAGGTTTCGCCAAAACAGACGAAGCCGTCACGCACGAGAGCATGAGGACCAAGGTCAACGAGGCGCTGAAGCAGCACTTCCGGCCCGAGTTCCTCAACCGCATCGATGACGTGATCGTGTTCCACGAGCTCTCCAAGGACGAGGTCAAGGTGATCATCGACCTGATGATGGAGCGGGTCCGTGGCCAGCTCGAGGCGCAGGGCATCAGCATTGAGCTCACCAGAGCAGCCAAGTACCTGGTCGTCGAGAAGGGCTACGACCCGACGATGGGTGCCCGCCCGCTGCGCAGGGCACTGCAGCGGATGGTCGAGGACCCCCTGTCGGAGAGGATCCTGTCGAAGGAGTTCCGGGCCGGCGACACCATAATCGTCGACGCCGACAACGGCGAGGTCACCTTCCGGGTCATGGAGCACTTCGAGCCGCCGCCGGTCGAGCTGGCCGGCGCCGGCGCCGGCGCCAGCGACTAGCGCACGCCGGGCTACCTCGGGGTAATGGCTCTCAGGCGGCGGGCCTTGGCTTTGGCTTTGGCGGTGCTGGGCGGCGCCGTCCTGTTTAGCCGCGTGCGGTACCAACTTCGCGGTCAAGGTCAACGTGAAGCGGTCTGGCCAGGGTTGGGGACCCTTGGTAGGTCGCTAAGCTCAGCGGTACTGTCGGCGGTCTCCGCACTGTGACCTCCGGGTGCTCTTGGTGGTGCGTAAACCAGGAGACTGCAGCGGTCATGGCCGATCGCTCGGATACGAACGCCCTAGTCACACGTATCCTCTTCTCCATCGCGCCAATTTCCGCGCAGTTCCTCCTCGACCCCCAACACGGCCAACAGCCAGCCGAGGCGGTTTCCCGTGGCCGCATCTGCGAGTCTCCGTCGCTTATGGAGGGCAGGACCGCTCACACCAGGCAGCCCGCCCGACAGAACGCCCCCCGCTCGCACTATTGCCTCCTAGGCAACACCCGCGCTTCGAGTGGTGCGAAGGGGCGCGAGGCAGCGCCAAGGCCCGTGCCAGAGCGCCTAAGCACGCCGTGGGCCATCCGCCGGCGCGGCTCATCTGCTACCGGTGAGATCAATTGGTGGCTACACCAAGCCTCTCACAGGCGCGGAGTGACGACCTTCTTGGGCAACCCAAGTTGGGGTGACATCCGACCGCCCGGTTATGGACCTGAGTAACAGACCGGTGCTCATGCCGTTACCCGCGCCGGAGGGACCTCGCCGCCCGCGTCAAAGAGCTCGGGCGCCGATGGGGACACTGGGTCGGCTGGCTAGCGCTGCTGCAGCTGTTCCAGCTCGGCGACCTTCGCCTCGTCGAGGCGCTCATTCACCCGGTTGCGGGCGGCGAGCCACTCCAGCCAGCCTTCGAAATAGCGCATTTGGTAGTCCGGCAGTTCGTCCACCAGGGCTACGCGCCACGCAACGCTGGACCAGTCCTCCGGACCATAGGGCGCCGGTTGTGACATTGGGGTTCCTCCTGTTTAACCAGCTAGCGTGCGGGTCCCCGAAGGGCCCCAAGGACCCGCATTTACTTATTGTCGGCTCGTACCGTCCGCAAGTCAAGGTGCAGCTCCAAGGGCATTTCCGCCAGGGCCTGCCGATCGGTCCAGGCCTGACGCGTAAGGGCGGCAACCCTCCGAACTTCGGCCCAGTCTCCTGGCGCGAGCCTGGCGTGCAGGAACACCGTTGTGCTGCCAAGCGGTCCGGACGCACAGCAGGAGCGATGACGCGCAACCCCGCTCGTGCGACGGCTCCTCCCCCGTGGAGCAGGTCAACAGCGTGGGGGCGTCTCTGACGGTTGACATGGATGACCGGACGATGTAGGCCAATGCCTGAGGGAGCAGGAGCTCAGCCAACGCCGGTCTGGCGATCCGAAAGGGGACAGCCTCGGCCTTCATCCAGATCATCGAGTACCGGACCTCCAAACCTGGCGAGATGCAGGCTGTGGCCGACGAGTGGGCACAAGCCACCGAGGGCAAGCGCAAGGCGCGCCGGAGAGTCCTCTGCCCGGATCGAGACAAGGACGGCCGGTACTTCCATATCGTTTTCTTCGACTCGTATGAAAAAGGCGATGGAGAACTCGGCCCTACCAGAGACCGATCGGCTATCCAAGAATTGATGAGCTTCGCCGACGGCCCTACGACGTCGACGTCGTCGACGATCAGGAGTAACCCGGGTCGAATCATCTCGCGTCCCGACAGAGCGTACGAACCGAAGCCTCTGCGGCGACGAGTGTTCTACGCTCCCAACCGCCAAGCAGGCCGGAGGGGCACCAGCAGATAACGAGAGGGAGGGTCGCACCGGAGCTGGGACCGCCGTTGCGCCCGTACTCATCTGTCAGCAATGTTCGTTTAGTCGCCAGGGATCGAGAAGGGGTTGCCGGGCCGGCGCCGGGTGGGGCGGACGAATGGCGGCCCGTGCACGTGCGGTCCGGACTATACGGCTCAGCGTGTCGACGTCATAGGCTCCCTTGTGCCGCTGGCCGCTGACGAAAAAGCCCGGCGTACCTGCTACACCACTCAGGTCAGCTCTCTCAACGTCAGCCGCAACCCGGTCGCTCGAGGTGTGCGCCCGCAGTTCCCGTTTGAACCGCTCGACATCGAGGCCGAGCTCGCCCGCATAACGGACCATGTGCTCGGGCGCGAGCTTGGCCTGATGGTCGAGCAGGACGTCGTGCATCGGCCAAAAAGCTCCCTGTGCCGTGGCGGCCTCAGACGCTTCGGCGGCCGCGGCGAGCATCGCCCGGGCTTGGGCGACCTGGAACCAGTTCTTCGGTTTCTTGGTCGCTGACGAGGTTGTGGTGGGTACCCCGATGGCGGCAGTCGCCAAGCCGAAGGTCCCGGCCAAGGCCGCCAAGGCCCTGCAGGGCGAGGGCACGCCCCAGCGCGTCCTGGAATCGGTCGCCGCGTGCGCCCGACATGTACGCCACCCCTGGCCCAAGCGCGACCTCGCTTTCGTCGCGACGACGTTGCTCGCGGAGGGCTAGCGGCGCCTAAAAGTCTCAGGCAAGGGCTCCAAGATCCTCGACCCACCCCTACTGTGACCACCCACCTCCGAATGACGGCGTGACGCCCCGCCACCCCGTGCGGCAGGTTTTTGCCGTATTGGGGCCGACGCCGTACAACAACATGCACACCGCGGCCAGTGCTCGCCGTCACGGTCCTGCCTCATCGCCGGGTGCAACCACCACGCCAACGCCCTCGCTCAGGCCATGAAACCTGAGACCTCGATTAACCGTGAGGCCGCAGTCTTCGACAAGAGCACCAATCCAAGTCCCTTCGTAGCGGCGAACATGATCGAAGCGATCGTGGCCCGATGACACCGTCTCAAGGCGCTCGAATATATCAACGGGCGGACGAAAGCGCCCCCAAGGAGCGTGGGACGCTCTGGAGGCGCTTTGTCGGTCGGGTCGTGCAACCTACTCGGCGCAGTAGACCCCCGGTTCCCCGCAATGCCTTTTGGTGCCGGGAGGCTGGTAGATCGTCATAGGTGGGCTGTAGCCACCGCCACCGCCACCGCCACCGCCACCGCCACCTCCACTACCTCCGCCAGTACTGGCGAGCTGCTGGTTCTGGGCGACAGCGACTGGCGTGCCGCAGTTGAGGCCCCATTTGTTGGTGCTGCATACCCGCATTTGGACCGTAGCGCTCGGTACCCCGGGCCTCACCCACTGTGTGGACGGGTAATCCGTCATGAGCGGCGCGTAGCCGGAGTCCGGCCCGTTGTTGGGGCTCCAGTCGACGTAAGGGGGCGGGGCAAGCCACGAATTTTCGGGCCCTCCCGGCGCACCTGGCTCGAAGGTGGTGTCCGCAGGGTCACACGACGGCGAGCGACGTCCCACAGTTGTCGTCTCTCCAACTGCCCCGAGCGTATTCTTCCAACTGGAGCTGGGTGACCCCGCGCCGCTGGTCCGGCGAGCAGATAGCGTCGACCTCGGTGTAGCCGGGGTAGCTGTCGTCGGGGTAGTAGTTGCAACCGGTGGGTAGCGGTTCGGGTGAACCACCGCGGCCAAGGGTGAAGATCACGTGCTGGGCGTCCACCCCGAGGCTGAGGCCGAAGACCTCGGTTGCCTCAGGGTCCCTGGAGAGCACGTAGAGCGAGGCGATCCAACTGGCTGCGGTGTGAAGGTCGCTATTTATCCTTGTCACGTCCGAAGTCAGGCCCAGCAGGGAGGCCACACCTTTGAGCACCGTGCTATCGAGCTCGCTCTGAGCCTCCGGCAGGGCGTTGGGGGCGAATATATGCAAAAGGACACTGGCGGAGGAGAAGTCGGCGTCCGAGAAGCTGACCTGTGACGACTTGATGCTGACCGGCGTAGTGCCGTAGAGCGAACTGGAGCTGGCCACCGAGCCGCTAATTGAGCTGGCCACGCCCAAAGTGATCGCGAGCTGGGCGTCGAACGTCCCGTTAATGTTCGCCCAGTCGCCGTCTTTCTCGTAGTCCAAGCCGATGGAGATCCCATTAACCTGGTACTTGAGGCCCAGCTCGTCGGGCCCGGCGAGGCCACCCCGCAGGTCCCCGTTCGAGGGCAGGCTACAGGTCCATTCTTCGAAAGAACCAAGGGCGTCCAACAAGTAACCCTTTAACGTGTTGCAAACTGCGGCCTCACTGGCGCTCCACGCATTATCGAACACCGTCCTCAGGCCGGGGACCGGGGTCGGGGAGAATTTCTGAAGGTTTTGGCCTATCAGGGCCCCCTGGTACGCATAATTGACCTCGGGGTTGCCAGGCCAGTTGTTGTAGTCCCCGGAGGCATATGCGGGCCCGGCGGCCGCACCGACGGCAAAGCCGCTCGCCACCAATGCAGTCAACAAGGTTGCCGAAAGCGCCCGTTTCACACCACTAAACTTCCTCGTTGGCTGCCCTTTGCGCCCGTATGCGTCCTCGGTGAGCGGGTAGGAATTGTCGCTATCTTCGGTCGGGTCCCCGAGGGCCTTTGAGGTCGTGCGCGAGGCCTGCCCATGCATCCTTTGACCCACAGCTCGACCGGTGGCCCTACTTATCCTGCGGGTGCTCATTTTTCTTGTTCCTTTCGTGGGTGGTCATGGCTCGCATGTAATTTGGTTGACGCACGGGTGCAGTAGGGGTTACACAGATCAGGGCAGTTGAAGAGCCCCATCAATGAACCCTCACAATTAGCCAACAAGTCCCCCCCAATTGGCAACCTCGGCCGTCACACCGACGTCAGGGAGGCCAACAGAGCGGCCGCCCTACTAAAGTGCTGCTTGACGGTCCGATCCCGCCGCCAGGATTGCCGGAGATCGCAGCCACCCAGTCGGGGCCAACTGACCATTACTGCGGACGACCCGGGGTCCATGTCGTTGCCTACGCCCCGTCTCGCGAGGAAGTGGTACGCGCCGCCGCCAGGTCCTTGACCGCCCGGCCGTTGCACGTGGGGCACATGGACCAGCTCGGGTAAGTAATCCCTAAGCGGCGCACAGAAATGCTGACCGGCCAGGCCGCGTGTACCTGCTTTTTCCGAAACGACTTGGCAGGAGCTTCCATGGCGGGAGTAGTGGGTTGCCGCCGTCGTCTTACGTCGAATTTGAGGGGTTCATTTCTAAGACTGAGTACAGCGAACCCCATAGCCGGTCGTGAGATGACTGGCCACACGAGTTGGCCCAGGACCGCACATCGTGCCGGACGGGCCTACCTGACCTGCGACGGCCAGAGCCCGGAACGCCCTGGCGGCAGCTGGGGCGCGGCAGGCGAGAGGAATGACCATGGCGTTCGTCGTGGGAGCACTCCGTCCCGGGTGGTTACGTTTTTCACCGGTGTTGAAGCAACGAACCTGGAAAGGGCTTGGCGGGGCACCGGCTGGCGCGACGTCTATACCTGGAACATGGAACGTAATGTGCCTGTCTCGCGGCCAATACACGTCTTTCGACCCGCCCCAACCGACAGCGTGCAGGCGCCAATCCTGGACTCCGACGCTGTTGGGTCGCGCCGTGGTTGAGCCCACCGCCACAGGCTTTACCTCATCCCGTAAACGACGAGCCATAAAGACTTGCGAAAAGGTTTGCGGGGAGGTGAGGAACCCAATGGAGTCGGCAACAAGTTGCTGGGCTTGGTCGCCGTTGTTAAGGGCGCGGTCGTGACCTGGTGCAGAGCGCAGATGGTGGTGCAGACAGGGTCTTTCCGGTCCGGCGCCGAACTCGAGGAGCAAGTCGATGCCCCGCCGCCACCTGGGCGCATGCCCTATTCGCCGAGCACCTGGTCCGCGGCGGCCTGCCGGGCCGGCTTGCGTCAAGCCGTACCATGAGCGCTTAGAAGGGTTAGGACCCCGCTATGTCACGATTTCCTGCACCAGCACCACGCCTATCACCCGAGCAGCGGGCTCGTCTCCACCGGTACCAGGCGCGGTCGTTGTTCGCTTTCGCCGCCACCGTCGCCATCGCGATCCCCAGCGCGGCCCAAGTAGCAGCCCCGGCCGGCCACGCCAGGCAGTTCCAGGCACGCTAGATGCAGCAAGTTCGATTTGCAACAAAGTGAGCCCCTCCTCGGTGTCGAGCATCGTCGGCTACACCGTGCCTGCTCCGACCCTCACCCCCAGCACGTTCGTGGTCGACAAGGCCCTCGGCATCTCGGCTACATCAACGAATTCCAGCTTTACGGTGTTTCCCACCACCACGAGCCCTTCCTCGAGGGTGGTCGTTCTCGGCTACGAGGTCTTCACGAAACCGGTCACCGAGGCGAGCCTCAAAGCAGCGGCCGCTGCGCAAAATGAGAAGGTGGTGAGTGAGGAGAAAGCCAGTCATTTTAAGGTGTCGTACTCGGCGTACTCAGGGCTCGGGGTTACAGCCATTTACTACAAATGGACGGCGTGGCCGCACATCGCCTTACCCAAAGGTGTGACCTTGCCTAAAAGCTTCAGCACGAACTTGGCATATGAAGGGATCGCAACGCTCCAAGGAACAAAGAGCTACGAAGCCGCCGTCAACAATCACACGCTCTCCGAGGCGAAACTCGGAGAGCTGGCTCGCTTGGCGGTAAGGCTCTGAGGACCTGACTCCTCGCTAAACGTCACCCTTTTACCTCTCGGGCAAGCCGGCCGTCGCCACCCAGGTCAGTTTGAGAGGTGGCGGCAACCGGCAAGGGCTCGGAACGCGTGGTTGACCCTGGAGGTTTACGGAAACCCCCTAGTCTTCCGTCGCTGAAATAGCTTGGGCTATGATTGGGCATGCCTGCAATTGTCGAGCCCTTGGCCCTGTCGGGCGACGACCGGTACCAGCTGGAAAAGATCGCCCGCTCTGGTTCGCTCCCGCACCGGGCGGTGCGCCAGGCGAGAGCGCTGATATGGGCGTCCGAAGGTCTTCCCAATGAGGAGGTCGCCCGGCGTTCGGGGGTTGACTCCGATAGCGTACGAGCCTGGCGGCGGCGCTTCGAGGAAAAAGGCGTGGCCGGGGTCGGTGTTATCGCCAAAGGTAGGGGCAGGCCCTCGTGGCTGCCCGAGGGCACGGTGGCCGAGATCGTGAGGGTGACCCAGCAGGAGCTGCCGCCCGACGGTGCCACGCACTGGTCGACGCGCGCCCTGGCCGAACGGCTCGGGGTGGGCAAGGACACCATCGCCCGCACCTGGCGCAACCACGAGCTGAAACCATGGCAAGTTGACCGGTTCAAGATCTCTACTGACCCCCGCTTCGAAGACAAGCTGGTCGACGTGGTCGGGCTCTACATGGACCCGCCCAAGCGGGCGGCCGTTTTCAGCTTCGATGAGAAGACCCAGGTCCAGGCCCTGGACCGCACCCAACCCTCCCTGCCGCTGCGCCCAGGCCGGGCGGGCACCATGACCCACGACTACAAGCGCCATGGCACCGTAGACCTGTTCGCGGCACTGGACATCCGCACCGGCGAGGTCATCACCGACTGCCGCAAGCGCCACACCAGTGCCGACGTGCTCGCCTTTTTCAAGCAGGTAGACCGGGCCGTGCCCCGAGGCTTGGCGGTGCACGTGGTGCTAGACAACCTCTCCGCCCACCTCGGGCCAGAGGTCGAAACCTGGCTGGCACAACGAAAACAGGCTCGCTGGCACCTGCATTTCGTGCCCACTAGTTCATCATGGTTGAACTTGGTCGAGCGTTGGTTCGCCGACTTGACCGAGCGCCGGCTCCGGCGCGGCGTGTTCACCAGCGTCGGTGCTCTCGTCGCAGCCCTCACCGCCCGGGCAAAGAGCTGGAACGAAGACCCGAGGCCGTTCGTCTGGCATAAGGCAGCTGGAGAAATCATCGAGAAAGTCCGTCGCGGACGGGTTGCCCTCAACCAGGTCAAACCCGCGACGGGTGACTAGACGCGGCTCTTCCCGGTCTCGCCCAAGGAGAAGTCGGCTGCCGACCGCCGGCACCATTTCCGGACTTCAGGCGCACGCCTCAGCAGCTCCACGACCCGGAGACGGCCCGGCCGCTCGTCTCCGCGGTCAGCTTTCGCGAGAACTTGCCGCCGCGCAGTCCCGGGCTCAGCACAGCATGAGCGTGACCTCCGACGGCGTCGAGCAGGTAGTCACTGGTGCCGATGGCGAGCTGGATGCTTACCGACTTACCTGTGTACGTGCCGCCGCCAGACGCCGGCACGACGTCCAGCGCTCGCCTTTGCCTCAAGGGCCGCTGTCTAACGTCGCGACAAAAGCGAACGAGAAAGCCGAACGGGTCCCTTGGGACGGCTCCTGGCAATCCGCACCTCGAGGCCGTCAGGTGGACGAAGAACTCCTGGCCCTCATTTCGCCTGCCCACAACAAGAACGTAGGCTTCTACGGGACGTTCTCGTTCGTTGTCCCAGAGCTGGCGGCCCTTACCGATGGTGATGGCGTCATAAAACCAAGCGCCTTGCGTGGACGGCTGTTGTGGCTTCTCTCGATCCTTTCGAGGGCCTCGGCAGTGTAAACGGAGAGGTCTGTCCCTTTGGGCATGTATTGACGGAAGAGCCCGTTGGTGTCCTCGTTCGTGCCTGCTGGTAGAGCGTCGCCTTGGCCAGGTCGGGCTCTACCGCGACTCTTTCGACGGCCTCGCGCACGCTTCGGTCCGGTCAAAGTGCAGACGAAAGGGCGACCCTGAAGGGTCGCCCTTTTGGCCTTTAGGGCTTCTGTGTGGCCCGTCATCGTCCCGGTCCGCTCTCACGGGGGGGACCGCCTCGTCTCAGGCGTGCGCTTTGGCGCAGCCTGGACATTGGGCCGGTCTAGTCGAGGGACTGGCACTGATGACGGTCGGTGTGGGCCCGAGCGGTGACCACTTTGGGTGTTCCCCTCCCGGGCCCGTTTCAGCCAGGCGGGCCAACCAGTACGGGCGAGCTGTGCGATACTTCGCCCTCCGCTCTGATGGCGGTCGACGCGGCCTCGACGGCCTGAGCCACACTTCCTACGTGGGTGACCTCGATCTTGTGGGGTTTGGCCTGCTCGGCCACGGGGATAGTGACCGTGAGCACGCCGTCGTGGTAGATGGCGCCAATGTGGTCAAGGTCCAGGCTCTTGCCGAGGAACAGCTGCCGGCCGAACTGGCCGTAGGCGCGCTCCTCCACTTGTACTTCATCAGTCTTGTCCCAGAAGGCCGTGCGCGTCGCCTTCACGCTTAGAAGGTCGTTCTCGACGGTCAACTCGATGGAGCCGGGGTCGGCGCCGGGCAGGTCGAGGTCGACCTTCAGCTCGTCGCCTCGACGGTAGGCATCGACGGGGACCGGGCGGGCCCGGCGTTGGCTGACAATCTCCTCGGCTCGGCGGTCGAGGTACGGTTCGAATGGCATCAACATGGGTGCATCCTTTGGTCGACGCTCGAACAGCTGGCGGTCTGTGACCGTCTTCACCTCGAACGTCTGCCATCACAATACTCTAGTTCGCAGGTACTAGCAATAAATTTCTGGAACTTTGTTGTAAGATGACGGGTGATGAAAGAGTGGAGCTTCCTCACCAACCATGCCCGGGCCCTGGTCTGTATCGCCCACGACCCCGGGGCCCGCTTGCGCGACATCGCGGCGACGGTGGGGATCACCGAGCGCAGCGCCTACGCCATCGTCACCGACCTGGCCGCGGCCGGCTACGTGGTCAAGGACAAAGACACTGACGGCCGTCGCAACCGCTACCAGATCCAGGCCCACCTCCCGCTACCAGAGACCATTGGGCGAGAACGGACAATTGGAGAGGTCCTGGACGTGCTCGTGAACGGCACTCGCGAACCGGCCCGGGCATGACAACCTGGGAGGTAACTGTTCAGGTGTCTGGGTTCAGTAACCGAGCCAACGTCGATAAGCGGCAATGAGGCGTGAGGTGGCCGGGTCGGCATGGACGTCGATGTCGAGCAGCGCCATGTCGTAACGACGGCTGCCGCGTTTGCAGGTGGCAATGAGCTCCCGGCGGTGGTCCCCGACTGAAACAGATAGCACTTCCACGTCTTCTCCTATAACCGTGCCGGGACAAGGGAAATTGGCGTCCTCGTCGAAGGCGTTCACGAACCCCTGTAGTTGTTCGTCCTCGTCGTAGGCGTCGACGGTGATCTCGTTGATGAGAGCATCGAGGCCGGGGTCGGCTTTGCGGGCTGGGCTCAAAGGGCCTCCTTGGGTGAGGGGCAGTGTTGGGTGCCTAAGGGGGAGAGAGGCCCGAGGGGGCAGCCACGGCTCGCCCTTGAACAGCTGGACCAGCACGTCGAGGCCTACGAGGCCGTGCTTGCGGGCGGTCTGGAGGTAGCTGCGGACAGCGCAGAAGGCTTTGGCCCCGGCCAGTGTCCTGAAGCAGCCGCTTATCTTGTCGTGCAATTTGGCCATCCTGAGGTCGCGCTCGCCTTGGTTATTGTCAAAGCTCACGGCCGGGTCGGACCAGTAGCGCTGCACTTCGTGGCGCTGGTCCCGGAACCGGCACAACAAGTTGAAGGCGTCCCGGTGGACGCTGCCCGCGGTGGCGGGCGGGCACGGCGCTAAAGCCTCGGTTGACCAACTTTGTGTAGCGGGAGCGGTAGGCCTTCAGCTGGCCGGCGCTGAGCTCACCATGTCCCTCAAAAAGTGCTTGCTCGACTGCATCTTTCACCTCTACCAGCAAGTCGGCCATCTCGTCGGCCCACTCCCGGTGGGCGACCGAGCCGGTGAGGGAGGCCAAGTCGCGGAGGAGGTGGGCGCAACAAAGGGCATGCTCTATGCCGTCGACCGACCAGTACGGCTTCCACCCGTCGGTGATGAGCACGCCCGAGAAGAAGGGCAGCACGGCCATATCGGCGAAGGCCTCTTTGCCTCTTTTCGGGTGGCAGTCGAGCAGGGTGAGCATAGCGGTGCAGGCGACGTGGAACCAATAGCGGGCGCCCGATACACGAGAGCCGGTCTCGTCGGCGTGCAGCACGTCGGCTGCGACGAGCTGAGCCCGCAGCTCGGCCAGGAAAGGCGACAGCCCCTCGGCCGCCTCGACGGCCAGGCCGGCCAACCAGCCCGTAGAGACAGGTGCCCCGCATACCTGAGAGAGCAGCTCGGCTGCCCTGGCGACCGGTATGTGCTGGCCCACCATCAAGTAGACGGCAACCGCCCGCACGATTGGCCCATAGCACGCCGGCCCTTTTGCCTCGGCGGGGAACGGCGCTTTCGTCGTCGCCCCACAGCTACAGCGCCGGGACTCGGCGCGGTGCTCGGTCACCTCTAGGTGCCTATCGGGCAAGTCGAACACCTGGCGCACTTCAGTGCCGGTCACCTCGGCCCCGCCCAGGCCTTGCCCGCAACGGGCGCAGCTCACCGGTGAGTGCACGACTGCCCGGTCGGGGCGGTCGACCTTTGCCAGCGCTGCCCCAGCCGCGCCAGGCTGTTTGCCAGGACGGCACTTTACGCGTTCGTTCAAGAACTTCTTGGCCTTTTCCCGGGCCAGGCGCCGCCGCTCAGCGCGTGAGAGCCGGTCTTCGGCCTGGTTGGCCCGTTCGCCCAGGGTGTCGGACGAGGGTGGCCTGCCGGAGTTAGAAGAATTACGGCCCATTTCGCGTTTCAGTTTTTCGAGCTCCGCCTCGAGTGCCTCTAATTTCGCCCTCAGTTCGGCGTTCTCCGGCCTCAGCTCGCCAACTTCGACCCGCAGCGCGGCGTTCTCCCCCTTGAGCTGCTCGACCTGTTCGGCAAGGCCCACGCCATAGTGTCTACCATTCCCCGCGGCTCAGTGGTGGATAGCCGCGCTCCGCGCGGTCCTACGGGTGAATAGTTACCCTGGGAGTACCTGATCCTAGAGCTCCCCAGCTTCGAGGCGGCCACCCACGCGCCCGGCTCCTCGGCCGCAGTCCACGCCCTCAACGAGGAAGGCGAGCGTGGCTGGGAGGCAGTCTGGATGATCCCCTTGGCTGAAGGGAGGACCGCCGTGCTCCTCAAGAGGCCACGAAGCTAAGTACAAGGCGAGCGGCGCGGTCGGGCCTCCGCCCGGCGGTTAACAGTGGCCATCCGTACGAACCACGCGAATAGTCCATGAACCCAACTTCTCCACATAATTATCTTGTAGTGGAATGTCACCACCGCTGGCTGCCACGTAAACGCCGTCGGATACAGGCCAGCAACCTTCGCAGCTTTGAGACCACTTCTCCCCTCGTCGGCTCGCTCAATAGTGTCCGCTACTTCCCCAGCTATATCCAGGCGAGGTGCTGAGGCAGCAATCGTGGCGAGGGTAGCGAGCATCGAGCACGGGCTTGGTTTGGATGACGAACTATTGGCTCGAATGCACGAGGCAGGGCTGTTCCTCGTCCCGGTGCTGTCACCTAGCGATCAGCAGACCAGGCAGGACGCCCGCGGCTTGATCGCTAATTACCGCGCGAGCGTATCGAGACGGTAAAACCGGACCTGTTTCGGATGTGTCAGCGAGCAATTGCCCTTGATGTGCCGATAGCCACCAGCACGGATGCTGGCGTTCCCCTCGTACCTCACGGTGGTGTGCTGTGGGAGATAGGGCTGCTTATTGAGCTGGGTATGGACCCATACACAGCCTTGTACGCTGGGACTCTGGGTGGTGCTCGGCTTCTGGGACTCCAGGACAGGATCGGGACAATCTCGAAGGGTAAGCACGCCGACCTCGTTCTTCTGCGGGAGGACCCACTAACCGAGGAGGTTCGAAAGCCCCCCATCATGGTGGTGAAGGATGGCATCCCAACGTATTGCAACCTGGAGGTAGTGTGAGCCACCGGACGTCTAGCTCCATGCAGCTGCGGTGTTGGAGATGCGGGCGGGAGTCTGAGGATTCTGGGGCACCTGACGGGTTGTCCCACGTGCGGATCGATGCTCGAAGTCCACTACGACTACGAAGGCGCGTCCATTGACTTACTGGCGCGGCCAGAGAACATTTGGCACTTCGCCCCACTTCTGCCTACCACTAGTACTCGTCGCATTACGGCCGGCGAGGGCGGCTCTCCGCTTATCGAACTTGAGGCGGCGGGCCATAGGGTAATGATAAAGAACGAAGGCGTCAATCCTACATGCTCGTTCAAGGACCGCTTCAATGCAGTTAATACGACAATTGCCAAGGATCTTGGTTTTAGGCAGATCATCTCTGCTACCACGGGCAATGCCGGGCTGTCGGCGGCGTTATATGCGGCTTTGGCGGACATGGAAGCGCTCGTGGTCGTAACAGAGACGACGCCGCGCCTAATTCACAACGCGATATTGGCTTGTGGTGCTCTCGTCCGCGTAGCTCCACGCGAAGAGCACGAAGCCTTCCTGACAGATGCCGTTGCGAAGGGCGCTTTCCCCGCTACGACTGCTACGCCAGCAGGAGCGGCCACCCCCTTCGGGGTCGAGGGGTACAAGACCATCGCGTTCGAGATTGTGGGGGCACTCGGGCGGGTGCCTGACCGGGTGTACGTTCCACTAGGTGGCGGCGGACGCGATCTATGGGATTGGAAAGGGTTTTCGCGAACTGGTTGCTCTCAGGATGACGACTCGCGTTCCGAGGATGGTGGGAGTGCAGTCCTCTGCGACCGCTCCGCTCGTCCGGGCATACAGGTCGGGGGCGGCGACGGTGCCGACTGTCGCGAGGGGGAACACCATCGCGTCCTCGATTAATGATACGAGTACCGGGCCACACGCCTTGCAGATGATTCGCGACACCGACGGCGAGGCTGTCGCCGTCACCGATCAGGAAATACGCAACGCGATGACAACGCTGGCAGCAAGAGGTGTCTTTGCCGAGCCGGCATCTGCGGCACCGGTAGCCGCATGGTTGAAGGCTGCTATCGTCGCAGAGCCTTCACGGGAAGGTGAGGATGCCGTGTGCGTTGTAACGGGGTCAGGTCTAAAGTGGCCAGACGTTATAGTGGAGGGATCCTGAATGGTGGAACGCAAAATCGTTTTACGCTTTGTGGATGAAGAGGTTAGTGCAGAAGCCCGCCTTCTGTGGGACGAAAGTCCACAAACGTGCCAAGCTATTTGGGACTTATTACCACTCAAGGGCTATGCTCACCACGCGATATACTCGGGCAGCGAGATCGCCCTCGTTCTGCCACAGTGTATCGTTCCTCCGCTTGAGAACGGAACCGTTGATGTCAAGCCGGGTGACGTGGGCTTTACGTGGTTCCGAAAGGGATCATCCTACGGGGTAGACACGGACTTCGCCGAAATCTGCTGGTTTTATGACAGGGATGCTAAGCCATCGATGGCTGAGGGACCCGTCCCAGTAACCCTGTTCGCACATTTCGACAGCCGGCGTTTCTTTAGTGTTTGCCGACGTATGAGGCGAGAGGGTATAAAGCAAGTAGAGATCGTGGTTAGTGACCGAGGAACGAAAGAATGACAGCCGGAGCCCCGCTCAAGGACCGAGGAAAATACGCCGAGCGCCGAGCTTTGATCAAGTATTGTGACGAAGAGTTTGAGTTTGCCCAACAGCTGTTGCTCGACCTGCTCTCGGTACCAAGCGTAGCCCCAAGAGAGATTGCTGCGCAGAGACACCTGGCGCACGTCGCGGAAGAATCCGGACTGGAGGTAGAAGCTCGGCCGATTAACCTGCGGCGACTCGCCCGAACGAGCGGGGTCATCCGGACAGGTATGGTTTATCGGAACCGGCATATGGGGAATGATGGTTTATGACAGCCTCAAGGCTCTTGACTACCTATCCTCCAGGGCTGAGGTGGACCAGACACGAATCGGAACCTTGGGGCTGTCGAGTGGCAGCACAATGGCATGGTGGGTCTCGGCGCTGTCTATGGACATCGAGGTTTGCGTAGATATCTGCTGCCTCACTGAATATGAGGCGTTGATCCGATCAGGTGGCCTGGACCGTCATGGTGTATATTATTACGTTCCCAATTTGTTGAACCACTTCACGACATCACAAATTAATGCACTTATTGCACCTCGGCCACACCTGGGCCTGGCTGGTATATATGACCCCCTTACTCCCGTCGACGGGCTGGATATCATCGATCGTGAGCTGCAGGCCGTGCACTCGTCTATGAAGGCTGCAGACGCGTGGAGACTATCTCGCTACCCCTGCGGCCATCTCGAGACGGACGGGATGCGAGCCGAGATCGTGGACTTCTTGGCAAAGTGGTTATAGCTTCTTTGCCGGCGCCGACCGTGTAACTTCCATGGGAAAGGCGGTTTCGCTAATGCCGGCAATGGCTGCTTGTGCCCAGGAACCTCTGAGAGGGTCGCTGCGGCGCCCTGCTGCTAACGAAGGCTGAGGGACGCGTCCGGGCCTGGCCACAGTTTGCTGGCCGTGATCGACGACTAACTGCCCGTTTACCATGACAACATCAATGCCGTCCGGGTACGCAGCCGGGTGTTCGAAGCTCGAGGAGCTGTCAAGCGCCGAGAAGTCGAACACGACGACATCGGCGTAACTGCCTTTGCGTAGGAACCCGCGTCCTTCCAGACCGAACCTAGTGGCCGGCTGGCCTGACATCTTGTGAACAGCCTCTTCCAGGCTCAGAGTGTGCCTTTCACGTACATGATGCACCAGGTACTCCACATGACCTCGGTACGGCAGCGGGTTGGGAGTGATATCTGCGAGGGGCGACCGCACCGACGATGACGTCGAGTCGACGCCCAGGCTGAAGAGCGGGTGGGAAATGACATCCGCCAAGTGCGCTTCAGTGAACAGCTCACCTACCATGCAAAGATCGCCCATGGCACCGCCGGCCGCCGCGAGTATGTCGAAGTAGCAGTCCCACTCGTCCTTGCCGGCCAGCTCTGCAATTTCGGGGAAACGAAGCCCGGCCCAGTCCGGAAACTGAGGGCTCGACTGGAGGCGGACGCGCTGCCACTGTCCCCTGCTGATGAAGCGCCAGTAGCGATCGCAGTCCTGACGTAACCGTTCACGAACAGCTCTCTCTGACAACCGAACGGCGGCTGGCTCGAGGCCCTCCTGTAACAGCCAGTCTGGCAGGAGGCCTATCATCAGGCCGAGCCCTTCCTGAAAGGGGGTGGCGTCAGCCTCCACGTCCACGCCGTCTTGGCGAGCCGCTGCCATCGTTTCGACAGCTCTGAACCAGCCTTCTGGCGGGGCGCCTGTGCCCTCACGGACGTTTAAGTGCGAGATTTGACCCGCGGCGCCGCTCGACCGCAGAATGTCGAGAAACTCTTCTGCTGCATCCAGAAGGTGCGCGTCGCGATTGCGGATGTGGCTGGCATAATACCCACCGCGTCGCGCCGCCGCCGTGGCGAGCGAAGCAATCTCGTTTGTCTTGGCGAAGCGGCCGTGACTGTACTCGAGGCCGGTAGAAACGCCGATGGCCCCGGCATCCATAGCTTCCGAGACGTACTCGATCATAGTGGCCAGCTCATCATCGGTGGCTGGCCTCGGCCCCACTCCTGCCGCCGCTCGCACTGTGCTGTGCCCGACGAAAAAGGCGAGGTTTTGAGCTGTTCCCTCTGACGAGACCTCCGAGAGATATTCCGCGAAACTGCGCCAGGTGGGATGGTTCGGGTAGCCGTAGGCGCGTTGCCGGGCGGCGACAATGGCCTCCGAATGGTCGCTCACAGGGGCATTAGAGATCCCGCAGTTACCGACCACCTCCGTCGTTACACCTTGGCGTATTGTGCTTTCAGCCCCGGGATTGGCTTGTAGCGTCCAGTCGCTGTGGCTGTGCGGGTCGACGAATCCGGGCGTTACCACCTTGTCCCTCGCGTCCACCACCAAGCCAGCTTCGGCGGACGTCAGATGCCCCACGGCAGTGACGCGGTCGCCCTCGATGCCAACATCTCGTCGTTGACGGGGAGCCCCGGTCCCGTCGATAACCAGACCACCGCGGATAACCACGTCAAACAAGGCCAGCTCCTCTGGAAAGCTCTCGGCCGCAGCAAGCGGGGTGGGAGGTACCCGTCGTCGTATCGGCCCGCCCCCGGGACGTCTGTCCGGCCTCGCAGTCGTATGCCCCTCTAAGTAGCTCGGAGACTCCTCCGATGCAACATCGACCCATAAGCCCGTGTAGTCTAGCCACGTCGTGAGTACAGAGGCCTCTAGCGCAGCTGCGGCTCCAAAAATATGAACGTCTTTCGCTCTTTCACGCGGCCCGTCGAAATCGGTGAGCCGCGACGAGAGGTGCTGCCGACGAGCAATACGATAGAAGTGCCGCTGCTCTACTCCGAGCCAGGACACTGTTCAGCGCTATTCGAAGCTGTTCCGAGACATCGGCGACGTGGCCACACGAAGGGAACAGGCACGTGAAGATCAGAGAGGTACGAGCGGCCGGACTAAGGGGTGGCACGCCCCCTGGCGGTTGGAGCGATGAACTTCGACCGGACGATGACGTCCACACGCTCATCGCGGTGCACACCGACGAGGGAGTGGTAGGGATCGGGAGCGTTTTCACGAGCGAAGCGCTGGTGCGCGGCCTCGTTGGAAGTGCTCAGGCCCCTTGTTATCGGGGAGAACCCGCTCGAGCCGGAACGGGTCACCGAGAAATTGCATCGGGCGACCTTTTGGCTCGGCCGTGGCGGAGCGGTGACTCACACGATCGGCGGGATCGACATTGCGCTGTGGGATGTTTTCGGACAGGTTGTCAACCAGCCCATAGGCCGTCTCCTGGGTGGCCGTTGGCGGGACAGGGTTACCGCCTACGCATCCTTACTCGCCGAGGAGCCAGCCAAGCTGCGCGAAGCGCTGGGGGCCGTAGCCGAAAAAGGCTTTCGGGCGTTCAAGATCGGTTGGGGTCCATTTGGTCGGTCCAATACGAGACTAGACGAGGCGATTGTCGACGCCGCCAGGGACGCGGTCGGTCCTGACGCGGCGCTTATGGTGGATGCGGGGGCCAGCGATGGACTATGGGCGCAAGACTTCAAATGGGCTCGACGCACGGCCGAGATGCTCGCCGGCTACGATGTCAAATGGTTCGAGGAGCCACTGAGGCCCGACGCCTTCGTGGACTATATGGAACTGCGGAAAGTATCTCCGGTCCCGATATCTGGTGGCGAAGTCTTCACCCGGCGGCAGTCTTTCACGGCCTGGATCGAGCGGCGAGCGTTTGATATCGTCCAGCCGGACGTGACGAAAGTCGGCGGCCTAAGCGAACAACGAAGGATCGGGTGGATGGCGGAGGAGCACAATCTTCGAGTGATCCCGCATGGTTGGAACACAGCGGTCGGCCTCGCCTCGGACTTGCAGTTCGTATCAGCAATAGCAGGCAGCGACATGGTGGAATACCTGGACGGATCTCCCTACATTGATGAACTTGTTGACGAGCCCTGGCATCTGGAGGCCGATGGCATGTTAGCCATTCCCAGCACCGGTGGGATAGGCATTGCTCTCAATGAAGAAGCCGTCTTCAAATTTACCAATGGAGCGTCGCTATTGCGGCCATGAATTGCGTATCGCACCCATCCCGGACACTCTCCATTGCAGCGGACAAAGCTCCGACACAGCGTTGCCCCCGTATCTCCAACCACCGGCCCCCGACGACTTCGTTCTTCGTGACAGCCGCGCCGCCGTCATCGCCGGAGGCCCAGGAGCAGTTGATCCATAGCCCGCTTGTCACCGCTATCTCACTATGTCAGGCTCTTGACGCCACCGTTCAAGTACTCCTGATACCTGTCGAACAGGCAACAACCGGCGAAATGAGGCGCGGGGTCGACATCACCTCGTCGATTGCAGGGCTGACGTATCCGGGCACGGTGATCCACCTGGCATCCCGGCCGGTGGTGGGTTGGGCGCAGGATGATCACGTGCGTACCGAGATGATCTCAGACGCCCTACGCAACGCCTTCGACTCCTGCCATCCCCGGTGATTTGTCACTCCGGACGGGGGCAGTCAACTGCAGGCTAATCTACGCCTGACGCTCCGGAACGGCGAGACGCGCAGGAGCCGGTTATGTCGCGAACAAAGTTATTCATTAGCTGCAGCCACAAAGATGCCGCATGGCTCGCTCGAGTGATGGAGCACTTGGCGGCGCTGGAGCGATGGCGGTTGATCTCTGCATGGTCAGACTCGCAGATCGAAATAGGAGCTGATTGGGAAGACAAGATCAATGCAGAGCTAACTGACGCGAAGGTCGCGGTCGTGCTCGTGAGCCCCTCACTCCTGGCGTCCAGGTACGTGTGGGAGAGGGAAATGCCCTCCATCATCAACCATACGAAGGATGGCATGCAGCTTCTTCGGCTCATAGTGCGACCGTGTGATGGCAGCTCGAGAAGGACTTGAAGGATCGGCACGCACGGAACAGATCGACCTTGACCACGCGGCGTTCGTCTACGAACTCGTGACACTCGTGGGCCACTTCGAGCCCGGAGCTGCTGCACTGGAGCGCGAGACGGCCCGACAGATTTCGATTGGGCCGCGAGGCGCCTGCAGCATCGTTGTCAGGACGAGCTGTTATCGAGGCGCAGAGCGAAGGCCCTGGACCCGGGGGTGCCCTGGACTTCCCACGATGGTGGAGCGGTACATACAACGGCAGCGTCCCTTCCCGCTTGGACATCACCGAGATTGCGGGAGCCCGCTTCCGCGGTGAGGTCGGGTACAGACATGAGACACGCCCAGTCGAGGGCGAGTTGTCGGCATCTCCGGATGACATTGAAGGGACGAAAGGTCAATCCGATCACGCCACCTCGCCGCACTGCTCAGCGTCGTTTTCAGGAAGCCGATTGCTTCTGCCGACTCCGGCGATGAATGGATTTACCGAGCAATGGCTTCGAGACAGAAGATGGTCGGCCGGTGCTATCGCAGCGATGGCGAGCTCGCCGCTTTCGAACTGGAGTCCACAATGTAGAAGCGCGTCGAGCCGCGTACCTTGCCCCCAATGTGTGAGCATTCCCAGCAGGTGCAGAGACTTGAGGATGGTATCGGCCCCTCAGCATCGAGCGCGCATCGGATGCTCGGTATCCAGCCGTATCGAGCGGCCAACCGGAGTAGACGTACCGTCAATATCGAGCGCCGCCGCCCGGCACCAGCCCCAGACGCTCGTCTCCAGCCGGTTCTGTTCACTGTCCACCTCCCCGGTGACGGCCCGCACCCCTGATTGCACATTCGGTCACTTGTTTACCCGCCGTCGCCCCATCTCGCAACTGGCCGCGCCGCCACAACGGACGGCCCTACGATCGCCCCCAGCGCTCGCATGGCACGCAGGGGCGCTCAACCGGCAAAGCGGCTGCAGCACCACACCAGACGCAGATGGACGTTACAAGTAGTCCACGACGACAGCGCCCTAGCCTCACTCTTTCGCACGGCCACACCAGGATCGTTATCGAGGCTTAAAGAGGGCAGTTCACCGACAGCAGAGGCGCCATCCATGGCAAAAGCCGGCTGACGCCCCGACGTCGCCCGTCTGTGGGCTCCTCCGGGTTGCCGTCCAAGGAGCAGCCGGGCGTTTATCGGCGCGTTGGAGGGGCGAGCAGCTCGAGCTGGAGCTGTCGGAGGTACGGTCGGCCTCAGCTAAAAGCAGCCCGTAAACGTGAAAATGCTCTCGCCAGCACCTTCGCCCATGCCCAACCCCGGTCGAGCCGCAGGTGGACCGAGCGCGCAGAACGGGTGATGCGGGCCGCCATGTGCAAGATGGCGTAGCGGAAGGCGTCTATCTCACAGTGGGCGATGGCGGGCTCGTCGGCGAAGCAGATCAGCTTGGACCAGCACACGAGGTCGGCGCCAGCGAGTGCGGCCTCCATCCACGCCTTGTTCTCGGAGAGGCCCCAGCAGGGGAAGTTCGCCAGGCCAGCGGCTTTTGACTGACGGATACGGTCCTCCACCCGAGCGTGGCGGCGGTGCCGCAGCTCTAAGCCAGCGATCCCGCCGGGCACCAAAGCCTTACCGGTGTCGGTGATGAAAGCGGTATAACGCCAGCCGTCTTGGGCCTCGAAGAGGGTGAGGGCGGCGCCGGGGTGGGGGTGCTCGCGCCGTACGATGACCCGGGAGCCCTCCGGCCAGCCCGAGAGGTCGAGCATACGGGTCAGCTCGGCCAGGTAGGCGCCGTCTCTTTCCTCGCCGTCGGCTTCTATGGCCGGCTCCCAGATGTCCTCGGGGACAAGGGAAATTGCCAGCCTGACCTCTTCGGTCACCGGGAAGCCGAAGCTGAAGCCGACCCCTCTTTGCCGGCAGGCGGCAGCAAATTCGTGCGTAGCACCAGCGGAGTCGGCCCGGGCGAGCAGGCGCGGCCC
Organism: uncultured Acidimicrobiaceae bacterium; assembly: GCA_963807395.1. GTDB lineage: Bacteria > Actinomycetota > Acidimicrobiia > Acidimicrobiales > Palsa-688 > Fen-671. The sequence goes on along the minus strand of CAWEBW010000007.1, from coordinate 1,727,892 downwards.
GCCCTCGGTGCCTGGGCGGGCATACGCGGGCAGGCCCTCTATCGCCATGTCGAGGACCGCTATGTGGTCTTCGGCCGTGTTGGCACCGGCGTTGCCCGGCCGCAGCAGCCCGGCCAGCGCTTCGCCCGAGGAGACATCGGGCCGGTCCAAGAAACAGTAGAGCGGGTGAAAACCGAAAGTGTGCTTCCAAGTCGGGGCGGCACCTTCTTTCTCCGAATGGGCAACGACAATCGTGGCGTCGAAGTCCAGCACCAAGCTCCCGGGAAAGATCGGGCGCCGCCCCCGCCTCCCAGGCTGCCGCCCTCGCCTTGGCCCGCCCGGCCCGCAACAAGCCGAGGTGCTCCTCGGAGACCTTGTCCAGCACCCTCCATGCGGTGGGGCCAGAAGGTACCGGGCCGAAAAGGCTGGGTTGGTCCCGTAACGCCCGCATCCCCGATATAGAAGTTGCGCCGTCCGCGATCGACACGGCCAGGTCGGCTAGCACCTGGCCAGGGAAGTGAAAGGGCAGGCCAGAGTAGGTGCCGATAAGCGCTTTGTCCCACGCAGCGACCAACCCAGAGGCCGCCGCCAGTTCTCTGAGCAGCTCGCAGCCGGCATGGGAGGCCACTCCAGTACCGTCGGCAGACACTTTCATCTTGGCCCAGCGGGGGCTACGCTTGTTCACTTATCAAGTGCCTTCCTGTGAGGGATCAAGGGGACTTCAGCAATCCCATTTTCCCTTACAGGACGGCCACTTTGGCGGATAGCTCCAGCTGAAGTGGCGTGCGGGCGTGAAAAGCCGAGGCTAGAGCCCTTCGGCGTAACTGGCGACTGCGCTCTTGCCCTCCATGACGGCGGCGACATCGTCGAAGAGGCGGGCGTTTACTTCACGCAGGGGAGCCATTTTTTATGGCTGAAGGCCCTGGTTGACCTCGATCGCAGTTTTTTAACAGCGGGTCGAAATCAAACGGGATCAAAACGAAACGCTGCCTTTTTAGAGATCGTCGCCACGCAGCCCTACTGTGCCAGTTGTGCCGTTTACGCCGAAGCTGCGAGAGAATGCGTTAGAGGAAAGTGGCATCCGGGCTGGCAGCTCTTGGCTCGCAGCCGAAGACGAGCAAGCCGCTATCGAAGTCGCGGAGAAAGAGCGCACCGAAGCCGGCATTGCGGCCGTCGACAGGGCGCTAACTCAAGCCTTTCCTGTGGCGTCTGCGGCAGCCACGGGGCTGCTTTTCGACGCAGTGTGCTATGCGTTACCGATGAGTGCCTCGTCGCTGCCATACGAGCTGATCGAGCTGGCTCTGAGAAGCTCTGAGAATTGGCCGTAACGACTGGTTGATAATCGAGATGAGCCGACAGACAGAGCGGCCCCACAGTTAGCGTCCCACCGTCCTCGCCCGAAGTCGCGACGCCCATGAATGGCAGCATTGATGGCGTCGACGGCCTGACAGAAGAGCTTGAGACGCTGGGGATCAGAGTGCGCTTGACTTCGGTTATAGAGCGAGACGGCACATGGATTTCTTCGTCGCCTGAGCAGCTTGGTTTTTTGCTGTCGGACTAGGCAGGGTCAACCGCGATGAACCCCCAAAAATGAATATGGGCGGCCCGCAGGCCGCCCATCTCGTTATGCACCCGGGGGTGCTCACGAACCCGTGTAGTTGGTCACAACCGTCAAACCGCCGAGGTTTGGCGACACGATCGACGGCGTGCCACCGTACCCGTCGGCGATGAACTGTTTGAGGGTCGCGAAGGGGAACAGGTCGCCTGCCTCGCCCACATAGATAATACCGTTGACCGTCAACAGAGCCCCTGTAGTGAACGTGGCGCCTGTCTGGCTCGCCCCGACGGTGCCGCTGAGGATATCCGCGGGGTCGCTCTTCTCCACGGTCGAGAGCGCGACCGGGGTCGGGATAGGGAAGGCCCTGTCCCCGTCGAAGACGTAGTAAGCGTTGGAAGAGTCGACGAGGGCGCCGTCGGCCGAAGTCGACAGGGCTTCGACCGCGCTACCATCGACATCGGCCGTAGCACCAACGGTCAGGCCACCGAGGGTGGGCACGTTCACCACGACCGAGGGGTCGTAACCGTCACCGAGGGCCTGTTTAAGAGTCGAGAAAGCATGTAGCTGGCCGTCGGTGCCGACCACGTAGAGCGGTGCGTTGCCGTTGATGGCAAAGGTGGTAATGACAGTGCCAGGCCGCGGGGCCGCGGTCGGCACCGCAGCGCCGGCCACCGCCGGCACGATCCTGGCCCCGTCGACAGCCTGTAGCTCGTACAGCACGTGGGGGGTTGTGACGGCGAACGGGTGACCACCCGCAAACACATAGTTAGCCCCGGAGAACTCGACGATCGACCCATTAGGGTATGTCACATTCGCGTCCGGGAAGGCGGGGAGCGCCATATTGGGGACCCTGACGACGAAGTCACCATCGGGTGCGCCGGTATTGCTCGAGATGGTCGGCGCGCCCGACCCAGCGAATGCCGCCGCCACAGTTGTGGCCACCAACCCGCCGGACGCGCCCAGTGCGAGCGCCACACCGCCGACCAGCACCCTGGCACCTCTGCGCAGCCGCCGAGGTGACAATGCCGACACGGGAGCCGCCAGTAGCCCTGGCCTGCCTGGGAGGACGGCAGTAGGAGGTACTGGGGCACGTAGCCAACCGCGGAGCCAGTTCGCTATGGGAGTTTTCGTGGACATTGCTTCTCCTTTTGTAGGTTGCTCCCGCAGCGCTTAGCTTCGGCTCGGGTGCTAAAGCGACAGCTAGGGTAGAGGGCTGGCAAAACCGGGACCTCCTCCTCGCGTGGCCGGCTCAGGTTCAACTCTCGCTGGAGCCAAGGGCCGTTCCCGTTGCAGGTGTTGTGGCACGGGACTAACTATGCGGACGCACTGTTCCCGGACTGTTCCCCACGAGACTTCGCCGGCACCAGGCCGAGATGGCCAGCCCGGACTGGTCCGGTTCGGCCAGCCTGAGCTGGGCCCCAGCTCGCCACCAGCGTCCAGGGGACATCCCTCTTCAGTAGCTCGAGCTCCTGCTGGGAAATGCGAGCCAATGCCTCCACACGTAGTTAGCTCGCCCGGCCCGCCAGCGCGACGTTCATTACCTCGTGCCCTGACAAGGTGGTGCCCACCCCACCCCTCCTTTCAAGTCGGCCAGTTCGTTGGCCACCATGACCAGCCCCACGTTCGCGGCGATGGCCCTCCTAGGGCGGCTCGAGGGCGTAAGCCAGGGGCGAGACGTCCCGGAGCTCGGCCGCCAGATTGAGGCGTGCCTGCAACGCCGGCGCGACGTTCAAGGTGACGCGCTTGGCCGGGAGCTCGGCACCGGCCATCTCGGACCAGCTGCGGCGATCGACGCGCTCGGCGAGGCCTGCTCGATGGGCCGCCGGTGAGCGGGAGGAGCGAATGTTCGCCTACGGCGCCCCGCCCTCAAGAAGCGAGGCGACGCGGCGGGCGCCTCGAGGCGCTCGAACATATTGGCCGCGTTGGTACCGGGGGGCGTCCTCGAGCATGAGACGCGGCACCGAGGTACGGCCCGTCCCGGGACCTGTAGGCAAGCGGAAGCCCCCCGGCGGCCAGGTGGGCCTCCGGTAGCTCGCCCGTCTCCGAGACAGCCCAAGCGCTCTTGGCGCGGGCGCCACACTACGACCGGCGCACGGTCGGTGGGGTCTTCCTCACACGAGGTTCGCCTGGGCCCAGAGCAGGTAGTCGATGTACAGCCGACAGGCGTGTTGAAATCCGGGGATAGCTCCGGCATCGCCTTCTTTGCTTCGGGGTCCGGCTCCGCATTGTCAGCAGAGACCCAGTCACTGCGCACCAGTTTGTTGCCGCGACGTGAGTGATCGTCACGTCAACTGCGGAGCGCGTGTCGTTTCACAGGTCCACGCCCGACTCCGGCACTCGTCGAGCGCCCGATAATCACACTGCGCTTCCGGAACGGCTACGGAAGGGCTCCGGCCGCGCTCCATACGTGCCCTTATGGACTGTCCGGGCCATGCAAAAGATCGGATTATGGGGCGCCTATTATGCTCGCGGTCATCTTCCCTGTTCTGTTGCTCCCGTCTCTTCGTGGCTTCAGCTGAATTCGGTCGCGGCCATGTCGCCTCGGGCTAGGGCGCGAAGGTCTGCGATCCGCCCCGGGTAACTAGAGATGAAGGTCTTGGGTGCTGTCATACCAGTAGGGTGCCACAAGTAGGCCACTAGGCGGGGACGTCCCCCGATCCTCCGAACGGCGAGGTTCGCCTCTTCGTCGATGCCGGCCGTAGCTTTCGATGCGAAACGGCTACGGAGCCCAACATGAACACGGAGCAGGTTACGCGCTTTGGCCCCCAGAACGACTACCAAAGGCGCCTGCGACAATTCCATGACGGCTTCGAAATGAGTGGCAAAGAGTGAGGAGCAGCTGCTTTGACGCCTATCTCTTTGTGTGACTTGCAATGAACAACTTCGGTCATGGCATAGTCGCGTTCAAGTGTCGCAAGGTCCACCAACTCACAGGCGCGCTTACGAACCCGTGACCAGAAGGCAATGTCCTGCGTAGCATAAGTGCCGCCCTGGCACCGGAAGCGGTCAGCTCGGGTCCAGCCGTACTCCGGCGCAAAACGTCGAGTTATGAAATCGACGATTCGTGAGTCATCCCATGAGTGCCGCGGGTATTCCTCCGCAGACGCGGCCCCGTGCATAGCCCCGTCATCGCCGATGCTCGGGTTGGAAGATACGAACACGATCCTGGTTGATCCGATGCTGCCTGCCCAGCCCTCCGGAACCTGGAACTGCTCAGGCGAACTCCGGCGGTCCGGTTGCAGCTGCGCGATCCGGCCGCAGGGGTGGCCTTCCTCATCTCGCGCTCGGTCAATCCGTTCACAGCGAGCGATGCGAAGGGCGACCTCATCTGCCGCTGACGGGCTCAAGCTTATGGAACTGAGGCTATGCCACACAAGGCTACGCCCAAGTGGCACGTGGTCCGTGCCGACCAGAAGTGCCGTTCGGTGTGCCCTCACTCCCCGAAAAGGCCGTTATTATGGCGTCGTCTTCTGCATGCATGCTATGGGCCATATTTTCTTCAAGCCGCACGGGGTTCTTTTGCACTAGAATCGTCGATCTGTAGTTTTCCCCGTAGGAGAACGACGTTCTTGAACCGCACATAAGACGGCATCCTGGGGGCTTGGCGGCCGGGCTACCAGCGTGTCCACAAGTGTGATGGCTTCGGCTCGCGCGCCCCACGAGGAGAGTACGGCCCAAGCCATGAGCGCCCCGGACCCCGGTGCCGACCCCTAGCGTGCGGCCCGGACCTAGCTCGCTCCTGTCCACGACGTTGGCGGGCCTTGGCGGGGCAGGTTTGTCAGTTTGCAGCGGACTGATGCCACAGGTACGGGGTCGTAGTGGAGACCTTGACAAACCCATACCGCTCGAGGATGGGACGTGAGTACTCGGTGGAGTCGCTGTGGATGAGGGTCTTTCCGGCTGCTAGGGCTGACCGGGCCCGTGCAGCGGTAAGCGCCCGGTAAATACCTTGGCGTCGCCACGCTTCGAGAATGGCCCCACCCCAGATCCCGGCGAAGTCTGTGCCTGCGACGGGGTCGAGCCTGCCCGCGCTGACGACCTGTCCTTCGGCTTCGGCGACCCACAGTTCCATCCCATCGTCGAGGGCCAGACGACGCAGGAGCGCTTGAGCCGTCTCGTCAGCGATCGCGCTATTGAAGACCGTGTCTTGCATCGCAGCCATGGCCCGGACGTCGGCTTCGACCCTGACTTGGCGCAGGGTCACGCCGAGGGGCAAGACCACGTCGACGTCGAGCAGCTGCGCCCGCCCGATCATGATCGACTCCTGCTCCTGAGGCTCGAACCCGTTGCCCACCAGTGCATTGTGGAGCCCAGGGGTCCGGTCATGGCCCCGCGTCTTCCACTCAACTTGGGTGACCTCGGGGTCCTGACGGTAGTGATCGAGGACTAGTCCAACCAGCTCCGCCACGTTCTCCGCGTCGGCGCCGTCGGGGTGCGGATAAGTAACGAAGCCTTGAGCTCTCGACAACCTCACCAGTCGAAGCGAGCCGACGCGGGTCACGGCGATGGCGCTCAGGGTCTCTGCGTCAGTGCGCAACTGCTGGTCGTAGGCCAGAAGAAAATCTTGGACGTCTGTCACGGACCCCAGCTTGCTCTCTATGAACCAGGGCCGCCAACGATTTCACCTCGGCCCGCAGCCGTCAGGACAATGATCATCTGCGTCAGGCGGCGCCCGCACCTCACCCACGTGGTCGGCGTTCCCGGAAATCGAATGGGCTCAGCTGGGTCGTCGGTGTGGGCCTCAGAAGTTTGGCCTTTACGTGCGCCGGATCTGTGTTCAAGCGCAAGCTAAATTCGCGGAGTCAAAGCTGCAATATCCGACGTTATATGCGATCAAAACCCCAGCCCGATAGGAACGAGGAGGCACCCGAGATGGCTTCGAACTTTCGGGAGAAGGGATTGTTGATAGCGAGGACTTGACGTCAGTTGACAGCAATGGCAAACAGGCAAGAGCCGCGGTGACAAAAGAGGTGAATGTCGGGGCCGTAATGGACGAGATGCGCCTGAGAGCGGGGTAACGTAGTTTCAGCCGGTGTGAGGCAATTTACCCAGATTGGGCCTGAAGCCCCGTCCAGGCGGACTGACTGATAACGTTGCAATAGCGACTGGACGTGCATGGCAGACGTCCGCTAGTGCTCAAGAGTGTGGCTGGAACGCCCGGGGACAAGACCATCTGAGGGAGAACGCTTCATTCCCGAGATGGGCTTGTTGAGGTCGATGTGGCCTGTCGACCTGCAAAAACCCTCGAGCAGCGCCGGTCACCGTCTCCGCTCCTCGCGCTTCGGAGGATCCTCGATCGCAGCCGGGGGCGGCTCGTTCTTGGCCTCTTTCATCAAGGAGATTTCATTTTCCGGGTTATTCCTGTTCCTCAGGTTTTATGTCGGGCTGTGCTCGGCTAGTGGGCGCTGAAGACCGGGTTGGTCCTCTGCCCTTGTCTGCCAAGATCGCCTTTTCTTCCAACCCCGGACGGCTGCCGTTCCTGCTAGACAGTTCATGTGCCTACCAATACCGTCCGCTGGGGGGTCATCTCTACAGCGGGCATAAATAGCTCCCTCATCCCGGGCCTGCTGGGCGCAGAGGGTTGCCAACTGGCCGGGATCGCATCCCGGTCGCCTGAGAAGGCCGCCAACGAGGCGCAGCGATGGGGCTGCGCAGCATTCTCCCCGTACGAAGCTTTGCTCGCAGAAGAGTCAATAGATGCCGTGTACATCTCCTTGCCGAACCATCTGCACGCCGAATGGACCATACGGGCCCTTCAAGCGGGCAAGCATGTGCTGTGCGAGAAGCCCCTGGCGATCTCCGTTTCCGAAGTCGACGCCATAGTGCAGGCGGCCGGCCAATGCCGACGGCTCGTGCTTGAGGCTTTCATGTACCGCCATACTCCTCGCTGGCAGCGTGCCATGGAGCTGGTTCGCGACGGGGCGGTAGGCGAACCCCGGTTGGCCAAGGTGGTCTTCGCCTTCGTCCTGCCTACCGATACGAACAACATCCGTTTCAAAGCCGAACCGGGTGGCGGCATGATCTGGGACATGGTCTGTTACGGGCCAACATGGCGCGGGGCATCCTGGGCCAAGAACCCTCCGACGTCTTCGCATTTGGCCACATGCGGCCGGGCCAGCCGACTAATACTTCGGTAGCGGGCGTCATGCGTTTCGCCGAGGCGATGGTGATGGCACCCTTCGCCATAAGCTTCGACTTTCGGAACCCAATGGCTCAAGTCGAAGTGGAAGGAACAGGTGGCTGGCTGAGCCTACCAGGCACTGGTTTCCGGAGGGAAACGTACACCAAGCTGGTCCTTTTTCAAGACGGCGAGGTTTACGTCAACGGGCGGGAGCCGAAGATCGAGGTGTTCCCCTTCGACGACCCGTACAGGAGAGAAGTCGAGCATCTTGCGGAAGCAATCCGGGGTGACCACCCGCTAGCGTGGGGATTGGACGATGCCAGAGCTAACACAGCGGTAGTCGAAGCGATCGAGGCTTCGCTCCGGCTCGCCCAACCAGTGCCAGTCGCCGGCTAGGCCACGCTTCGCCAGTCTGGGTGGCCCCGGGGTTATCCGACTAAATGACGCCCCCGGGTCTCCGAGGACCTGGGTGTGCCGAGAGGAGTCCCGGAGCCCCCCAAGCACTCCCCGTTTACCACATCGCCGTGACCGTCAGTTCTCTGGACCGCGCCATCGGCCTATATCAGGAGCGGCTCGGGTTCCTGGTCATAGCTCAACTGGTGCGGCCAGACGAGCCACCAGGATTTACCATCGCGTACTTCGAAGGCAAACGGGAGTCGTAAAAGTCTTCTCCTTTCCCTCCCCGTCCAGCCCGACTCGTGGACGCCGGGCGAAGAGGGGCAGGTATTGGCTCATCTAGGCTCCGGTCGCCCGAGCCTGGCTCCATCTTAGGCTTGGCTGAGACTGACGGCGCTCGTGTCGTGTCGCCTTGCGCCCCGGTTACCCAGCCTGGTGGTGGACGTCGACGGCACCCCGCTCGAGGTAGGGGACGCATCGAGTCGCTGACTGTGCCCGCGGCTCGCTTCGGTGGCCACGAAGCCGGAGAGCCGTTAACGGAGCCTGCCGCGAAGCTCAGATATCTGGGTACCGCAGCCGGGACGGCCGTCACGTCCCGAAGACAAGGGCGAGACCCCTTGCGCCACGGAACCAGCCCCGGTGGCACCCAGTACTTACTGGTGAACGCGGCGCGTAATCCATATGTCCAGACATATGGATATTGAGCGACGATTGTGGCAAGCTACCCGTTAGTGGACATTCCACAGCCGTGGGGGGTGCTGCATATTGGGGCGCGGGCGTCTTCCTCGGCATGGATGACGAGCCGGCACCATGCAATCGGCCTGAGACCCCGACTCACGGAGGGGTGCTCGGCCGAGGGCCCACGCATCCGGACCGCCGATCGCGGTCGCCTCATCACGCTCAGCGGTCCAAGAACAAAAGGTGGCGCCAAAGGCAGCCTCACTCAGCGACCCAGCTGTCACCAGTCGTTCCAGTCTCACATCGCACACCAACTAGAGGAGGGACCTCGGAATGGGACAAGACAATGTCAGTAGCAAACACGAGGAAGTTGGTATGAGTAGTCAACAGATGCCCGACAACCTTGATGACCCCGCCCGCGACGAGCACCACCTGACTCGTCGCGAATTCCTTGGGGCGGGGCTCGCCGGCGGAGCCTTACTCGCGGGTGGTTCCGTCCTCGGCCCCGGCGGGCACCGGTTGCGGTCCGCAATGAGCACCAAAAAGGCCTTTGGCAAAGCGACCGCGACGCTGCGAATGTGGACCTGGTACACCGAAGACGCGACTGAGTTCCCGAAGTTGATAAGCCAGTACGAGGCCAGCCATCCCAGTGTCAAGATAGACAGCCGCATCATTACATTCGATAGCTTCGCCCCGGCCCTGGAATCAGCGGTTTCGGCCGGCGATATCCCTGACATCTTCGCCCCGGGTGTCCTCGCAGTTACTTACGGGAACGCCGGGATCGCTCTCGATCTCAAGAAGGCACTTGGTGAAGCTTTCCTGTCACAGTTTTTTGACGCCACGAATGCCGAGTACTCGGCGAACGGCAAACAGTATGGCATCGGATGGGAAGCACAAACGTTCGGCATCTTCTACAATCCTGCCCTGTTCAAACAGGCCAAGATAGACATACCCGAAACCTGGGACGACCTGGTCGCGACCGTTGAACCGCTGAAGAAAGCTGGGCTCATCTGCTGTGCCTTCAACGGCACGCCCAGCGCTAGCGTCGCCGACTTCTTCCTACCTCTCATAACGCAGGTCACAAATAACCCTGAGCTTGTGATCGAGCTGGACCGCCAGACGCAGAAGAGCACTACCTGGAACATACCGCCAGTCGTCAAGGCACTCGAGAAGACGAAGCAGATCTTCGACGCCGGCGTGATGAACCCGGGTTCTCTGGGTACTCAAACCCCGGAGGAGGAAGAACTCTTCTACACCGGCAAAGCAGCTATGAACTGGGAAGGCTCTTGGATGCCCGCTGACCTGCTTACTTCTGCACCGAAAGATTTTCTCGACAAGTACAGCGTGTTCCCGAACCCAGCCTGGACCAGCGGTGCCCGCCACTGGACACCCAATCAGGCCGGGTCGGGATTGTCCCTCAGCGCTCGCTCATCCTATGTCGAGGAGACTATCGCCTTTATTCGCTGGCTATATGAGCCCACCCGCTACGCGCAGACCATGAACAACACGGCCAGCATGCCATCGACGAAGGCGGCGGCCCCCCTTGTGAGTAACCCGATCGTCAGGACCATGACGTCGTACCTTTTGGACGGCAACGGGTGCCCACACATCCTGTTCGGTCCAGGGTCCGAAAATGCCGCCGGCAATGGGGCAGTGGACGTTATCAATGGGTCTGCGACGCCGGCCCAGGCCGCTGCCAGCATCCAGGCCGCTGTCAAGCAGGCCCGACACGAAATCTGATCCGGGCCGGCCATGCTCGTTACCAGCAGACCGCCGCTGGCGAAGCGACCGAGCATCGCGGCACGAGCCTTCCACCGCGACGGGCGAAGCTTGTTCCGGAGCCCCGGAATCATCTTCGTCCTCCCTACGGTGGTGCTGTTCGGGACCTTTGTAGGTTACCCATTGGTTCACTCGGTCTACCTGAGCCTCACAGCTTCACCCGGGTTCGGTCCCGCCCAGTTCGTGGGCCTCGGGAACTACAGAACGCTGCTGAACGACCCCATCTTCTGGACGGCGCTAAGAAATACGGCCGTATATACGGTTGCGGGCACGGTCCTTCAGACCACCCTCCCGCTTGCCGTTGCGCTGATATTGAACATCGGCTGGCGGGGGAGCCTGGTTTTTAGGACGATCTACTTTATCCCGTCGATCATCTCGTTGACGGTGTCCGGTATCCTGTGGCAGCTTGCGCTGGCCAGTTTTGGGCCCGTAAATGGTGTCCTGAATTTCCTCGGGTTGCACGGCCTGACCAGGCCATGGGTGGCTGATGCGAACACGGTCGTGGCAGTCGTAATAGTCGTGTCTCTGTGGCAGTCCTTCGGTTTTTTCCTCCTCATATTTTATGCCGGTTTACAGAACATCGACCGTGAGCTGTACGAGGCAGCGCGCGTCGACGGCTGCGGGAGGTTCCGTGAGGCCTGGGAGATAGCAGTTCCCTTGCTTCGGCCCGTCACGGAGTTGGTGGTGATCCTAAACGTCATAAGCGGGTTGCAAATATTCGATGTGATCTTCACCATGACTGGCGGTGGCCCTGGCTACGCCTCTCAGTCGCTTTCGACCTATCTGTACAACCTGTCGTTCGGCAATGCCACCGGCTCGGAGCCTGCATTTGGGTACTCAGCTGCTATCGGTTTCGTGCTGTTCGTAATTACCGCCGCAGCCGTCTTCACGTTGTACCGGCTACGCAGGAGCCCAGAGTGAAGACGTGGCGAAAGTACGCGAGCCGTAAGAGGACCCAGCATGTCGGTTAATGTCGAGCAGATCTACATTGACGCCGGCGGCGAAGCTTCAACTGCGCTCGTCCGTAGTCGCGGTCAACGACGGCAGAGTGCAAAGGTGCGTAACCTCCCTGCGCCGCTCTGGCGCGTCGTAGGTTATGGGCTGCTCTCGTCTATCGCGATCCTCTGCATCATCCCCTTGCTCTGGATGGTGCTGACATCACTGCGGGGTAGCAATACAGTCTTCGGCGGCCCCCTTATCCCGTCGCAACTTACCTTCAGCGCTTACGACTACGTGTGGTCCCAACTCCATATTTATGGGTACTTCCTAAACAGCGTGATCATAACGGGCGCCACCTTGGTCTTCGTCTTAATTGCTTCGACGCTCGGGGGGTACGGGTTTGGGCGGCTCAAGTTCCGAGGCAGCGGAATTCTGTTCTCGGTCGTTGTCAGCACCCTGTTCTTGCCGGGGGCTGCCATTCTCATACCGATATTTGTCGAGTTGAAGTTCCTTCACTTGATCAACACCCAGATCGGTTTGATCCTCCTCTACGCCGGGACGAGCGTCGCATTCGCCGTGCTGCTCATGCGAGTTTTCTTCGAACGCCTGCCCCAGGACCTAACGGACGCAGCCCGCATCGACGGCGCCGGGGAGGTTCAGATCTTCTGGCGCGTCATGCTCCCCTTGGCCGGGCCGGGAGTGGCAACTGTCGCCATCCTCCAGGTGTTGACTACCTGGAACGAGTTGCTATTTGCTAACTCTCTCCTCCAGAACTCGAGCTTATTGCCTTTGCAGCCCGCGCTGTTCTCGATCGTCGGTCAGTACGCAACGAATTGGCCAGCAGTCTGTGCGGCGCTAACGATAGCCTGCGTGCCAATGGTAATCGTGTACGTACTGCTTCAGCGCCGCTTTGTCGCCGGCCTAACGGCGGGAGCCGTAAAAGGATGAAGAGACGCTAACGTCAGACTGCGAAGTTGACCTATGGCCCGGGACGACTCGGACCTTGCCCAACTCCGGCGCCGGTCGGGCACACCACCCAAGTGCCGGATGGTCCCTTGGACAGCCCGTACGATTATCGACCACCACAGCCGCTCCAGCGTGCTGAAAGAGACGGAGCCCATGCGTCAAGGCTTGAATGGCTGGTCACGACGGAGACGGGTGCTCGTCGGGACGGCTCCCCCACCCTTGCCGTATTGGACCTGGGCGAGCCGACCGGGCGGGCCGCGTTCCACCGCAATGTCACTGTTGGGTCGTGACCGAGCTACCCCCGGACGCGCACGCAGCCCCAGCTTCGGTTCTAGCTGCCGCGGCGGCCAATCAGGTCAACTGTCTCTTAGGAAGAGGGGGGGCCTCCCTCGTCGCTGGGCTCGCCACCGCCTCCAGCGCCGCCGTTTCGTCGGCCCCAGCGGAGGACCGGACCAGCACTGTCAAGGACCGGCAGAAAACCAGGTAGCCAAGGGTGCGGAGGACGCCAGATCGTGGCTGGCGGTATCGTCCCGGCGCAAACCCGCCACCTTCGCAAAGCTGCTGGTAGACGACTTGGACGGATTTTAGGCCCGCACCCCCAACCTCAACTGTCTGCGGCGGAGATCTTCCTACTGTCGCCGTGGGCGGGCTCCAGAACCACGTTCGAGTTGGCAGACAAGCTTCTCAAGGCCGTCGGCCCAGGCGCCCCAAATCACTATGCGGAGTAGTCGACTGCCAAGTCCTTCCCGACCCTCTCCGCGACCCGTTTGAGCGTTCGCGCAATCCGAGGTACTGATTCGTCGGTAACTCGTGACGTGGGACCCGAGATCGATATTGCTCCGCCCGCAGGTGAACCGGCTAAGGGTACTGCGACGCACCTCACGCCAAGCTCTTGCTCCCCATTGTCCACCGCATAGCCGCGGTCGCGGATCTGGCGGAGATGTTCGATGAATGCCGATGTGTCGGTAATCGTGTTCGACGTGATTGCCGGCATGCCGGTTCGCGAAAGCAACGCAACCACTTCGTCGTCACTAAGTCTCGAGAGCAACGCTTTTCCGACACCTGTCGCATGCGGACCGAACCGGCCACCGACCTCGGTGAACATCCGCATTTTGTGTTTGGAGGGCACTTGAGCGATATAAACAACCTCGTCGCGGTCGAGTACGGCAAGGTTTGCGCTCTCGCCCACGCTGTCCGCGAGCTCCTCTAGGAATGGAAGAGCCCAGACTCGTAACATTTGACTTGCGACGTCGCCCAGATACATGAGACGAGGGCCTAGAGCGTATCGCCGGGAGGGCAGCTGGCGGACGTACCCGCGTTGAACCAGTGTTGCTACCAGCCGGTGGGTCGTTGGCATAGGAAGACCAGCGGCTCGGGACAATTCGGATACCCCGATCTCGCCGCCCGCCTGCGCCATAATCTCAAGCACACCAAGAGCCCGCTCGAGCGATTGGACAGCCTCCGGAGAGCGCTGCCGGCGAGAACGCAGCGTGCCAGCCGATAACCTCGCTTCAGACACCGGTCGCGTACCTTGGCTCCAGCTTCAAGCTGAGGCTCCTAGACATTTTTGATGAGAAGGCCAAGGTCGATCGGCAGCACTTGGCCAGTAATGTTGCGAGCGGCGTCTGATACCAAGAACAGGACCGCGTTACTCACATCACTGACGTTCGCCAACTACGGCACGAGCTATGCCCCGGAAGAGATGTCCAATACCTACGCGCTGACCGGATGCCACACTTTCGGCAACGGCACCCCGCCAACCCTCCTACCTGGGCAAGCGGTCGTTGGTTGTCTCGAGTTCGCGTACTCGGCGAGCAAGCTGCTCGTTGGCGCCAAACTGTGGTACGCGTCGGGCTGGCTGTCTGACGGCTCGCTTCTCGGGCGGCTTTACCATTGGGCACTAAACGGTCCGCCCTGGTCTGCTTTGTGACCGGCGGAATACCGGAAGGGGCCGAGAACCGTTTCGAGGACCGGTCCTTTTACCAGGCCCTCGTTGCCGAAGGGCCGGCTCCTCGTAGCCGAAAGGGAACACCTAATGAGCACCACCCGCAAACTCCTCGCCGCCGCCAAGGCGTGTGTTTGAGATGGCCAAAGCAAGAGTCTTCACCTTTATTGGCCTCGGCCTGGGCGCGGCGATAGTGGTCGGCGCCATCGCCGGGGGCAGCCACGGCGGCAGCGGCTCCAATGCCAGCGGCACCACCTCTACCACGACGCCGGCACCTAGGACCCCTGCACCTACGATCCCGGCACCTACGACCCGGCACCTACGACCCCGGCACCTACGACCCCGGCACTGACATTCCCATCCTTGCTAGCGAAGGTCGACAGCGGCGTGATCCAGATCGAGACGGCCACTTGTTCGGGATCCCAGGAAGGGGCGGGTATCCTCATCAGCCCCACGCTCGTTGTGACCGTGGACCATGTGGTCGCCGGGGCGTCGTCCATCACCCTCACTCGGCAGGGCACGATCCTCGGCACCCGCACGGTCATCGGCTTCGACCCGGTCCGCGACGTGGCCCTCGTCCGAAGTGACAACCCGATCACTGGTTACCAGTTCCATTTCTCGTCTGAAGCCCCGGTCCTGGGTGAGGACGTGACGGCTATCGGTTTCCCGCTCAACTTGCCCCTGACCGTCACCCGTGGGTCGGTATCAGGCCTCGGGAGGACGGTCCCGATCGATGGCATGGAACGGGTCCCAGATGATCCAGACGGACGCGCCCGTGAACCCCGGCAACAGCGGCCGGCCGCTGATGAACGACAGCGGCACGGTCGTCCGGCTTGTCGACCTGGGCACCGACCAGGCTAACGGCCTCGCCTTCGTCGTCAGCGCGGCGACCGTCGATCCATTAGTCGAGGGTTGGACCGCGGCACCCCAGCTAGTGGTGCCGATATCGTGCGTACCGCCATCGGTTGCTACCACCGCCCCAGCGCCGGCCACCACACCGTCGTCAACCCCGGCAACCACGCCGTCGTACGAGTTCTACCCGGGCGCGACTTCTCGATCGACTACCCCGCGGGCTGGGTGGTAACCCATCTCCAATTGAGTGGCGGGAACCTAGACAGTACATTCCAACCGCCAGGGGGCGGTGGGGTGCTCATGCGAGTGGACGAAGATCCAGTGGATAGCGAGTCCCTAGCCGCCAGCGCTGCCCCCGTGATAGCTGCCCTTGAGACAGACCCGACCTACAGCCCGGTAAGCCTTACGCAAGGGTCTTTTGATGGGGTGCCGTGCCTGCGGTGGGAGTTCGAAGTCACGGAGGACGGCATCCGTGTACACAAGGTGGACACATTTTTCATCGATAGCTACGGGCACGGCTGGGGTGTACTCTTCCGGTCGCCAGACGCTGTGTGGGGCCTGGACAGCGGGATGCTGCAGAACTTCGTGGACACATTCTCGGGGTGACCGCGTGGGCGGCCGGACTTCCCGGTGCGGACACGAGGCGTCTGTCGGCCAATCGAGCCGTCTTTGGGAGAAATGACGCAATGGGTGGGGTCGAGTCCCACCTACTGGAGTTATTGCCGCCCCACTGGGGCGGAGTCGAGAGTGCGGCGACTTCCTCCCCTTGTCCTGCAGCACCGACCTCCTCTGAGGACTCGAACCTCCGACCTCAGCAGTGTGAACGCTGCTGTAAATGCTTACTGACAGGGACTTTTCCGAGACGTGTAGTCCATCACCAGTAGGTGGGTGCTAAGGTCGGTGACGGGTCCGGTGGCCCGGTCAGGACCAGTGATGTGACCCTCATCTTTTCTGCCTCCCAGGCCCGCGTCCACGTGAACCAAGTGGGCCAGAACCTGGCCACCAACAACTACAGCGGCAAGGCAACGGCCACGGCGGCCGGCACCGTTTCTGTCACCTCGGCCCCCCTGACCATCGCCAACGCCGCCACCTGGCTGTCGGGCAGCACCTACGTGCGCCCGGCCGCGACGGCCCGCAACGCCTCTATAACGCTTTCGTTATACAGCTCCTCGAGCACCCTGCTCGGTACGGCGTCGGGCCTGTCGGTGACCCAACTAATGGGGAGCTGGACCCACCCCTTTGCCTGCACGCAGCAAGCGGCCTTAGCCACCTTCGGCCTCCCCGCCGGTACGGGCCAGTCGCTCCTGGTGCCGGCCTATCAGTACCCGACCGTCGGCCTCTGGCCCACCCTGGAGGGCTCCACCCCCTGGTTCAAGCCGAGCTACGTCATCGCCAATGCCTCCAATGGGCCGGGCACCTCGGTCGACAGCAACTATGCCACGGCCATCAGCAATGTCAAGAACGCGGGCTGGACGGTCATGGGCTACGTAGACCTGAACTACGGGGCTAACACCCTCAGCACCGTCGAGGCGAACATCGACCTTTGGTTCAGCCTCTACGGTGTGCTGAACATTTTCTTCGACTGCGGCCCGTCTTCGAGCATCTACGTCTCGTACTCCCAGTCGCTCACCAACTATGTGCGGACAACCCACGGCGCTGGTAAATCGATCCTGAACATGGGCACCACCCCGGCCCTCCGTTACCTCACGCCTACGGTCTGCGATGGCATAGTCGTCTTCGAGGGGCTGTACGCCACGTACCAGGCCAGCCCACCGGCCAACTACAGCGGTTACGGCATCAACATCGGCCACATCGTCTACAACGTCCCCGCAGCCAACGCCACATCGGTCATGCAGACGGCGGTTGCGCTCGGGGCCAACTGGGTCTATGTCACCGACGAGGCCGACAACAACTACACAGCGCTGCCCTCCTACTGGGCCTCAGAAGACGCCGCCGGTAGCACCACCACGGTTGGGCCTCCCTATGTGCCCGGGACCCGCCTGCTGGGCTCGGTGAACAAGAACTGTCGAACTATGTGAGCCAGGTGGCCACCTGCACCCTCCAGGTCACTTGGGCGAACTGCGCCGCCAGCGAAGTGCACTACTTCGATGCCGCCCAACTGGAGGTGGCCGATTCCCCCGGCACTTATTCCGACGGCGACTACTACGACCCGCTGTTCGTCAACTACAGCGACCACCAGTGGGCGGGCGGGAACACGCCCAAGACTGGGCCGAGCTATTTCTACCGAGACTTCGCGGCCAAGTTCGTCCGGCTCGACCAAGTCTTAGCCGGCACCGACCCGACGGGCGGGACCACCCAAAGCTGGAGCAACCCCAACCTGACCGTCCCCGTAGCCCCGAACTTGGCCGTCCCGGTCGTGTGGAACGGGCAACTCAGGTGGACGCCGCAGAACGACGGCGCGGCGCCGATCATCGGCTACAACGTGCGAGCTAAGGGGAGAGTACCCGGCGTCAAATGGCCGCCCACCGCTCGTCGGAAAGCGGTGGGAACTTTTTCAGTTCTCGCTCGAGCCACTCGTCTAAGCCCGTAGGGCGCTCCTTTGGAGCTTGCTTAGCTGTCCCCACCCCTGACTCGGCAGCTTCACGCATTATCTCCTGGCAGTAGAGCACTTGCTCGGCTGACGGGTGTGGCGAGACGCCTTGCGCTGCGCAGGCACCGCGTCATGCTCAGCGAGTAGCTGTTCGTACGTCAGGGTTGGCTCATCCGCCAAAGATTTTTTCGTGTGGTCGCTGCGGGCCTCGATCCCGCGACTTTTGCCGTGTGAAGGCGACACTCTTGCAACTGAGCTAGGCGCCCGACAGGGCCACATGCTAGCCACCCTCCCCCGAGCCCGCTGTGCTGGGCTTGACCCGGTTTGACGGACATCCACGATGGGCGCCTTGCGCCCGGAAAGGATGTTCAGATGCCAATATCGGAGACGATGACCAAGCGCCATCGCCGAGCCTTCAGCCCGGAGTTCAAAGCTGAGGTGGTCGCCCTGTGCCACCAGCCGGGCAAGAACGTCGCCAGCGTGGCAAGAGAACTTGGCTTGACCGAGACCGCGGTGAGGCGCTGGGTCAACCAAGCCGAAATGGACGCCGGCCAGCGGCCCGGCACCACCAGCGCCGAAGCCCAGGAAATAGCCAAGTTGCGCAAGCAGCTGCGGGAGGTGACCGAAGAGCGCGACATCCTGGCCCGGGCTGTAAGTTTCTTCGCCAAGGGGACCCGATGACCACCCGGTGCCGGGAGTTCATCGAGGCGGAGAAGCGTGCGGGTGGCAACGTCGTCAAGGCGTGCGACCTGCTCCAAGTGTCCCGTTCCGCCTTCTATGCCTGGCACGAGCACGTACTTTCGCCTAGAGCGCTCTCTGACGCCGAGCTCACCGAGAAGATCCGCGCCGTCCACTCGGCCAGCCAGGGGACCTACGGGGCGCCAAGGGTGCACGCCGAGCTGGCCGCTCAGGGCTCCATGTCGGCAGAAAGCGAGTGGCACGGCTCATGGTCAGAGCAAGCCTCATGGGGCGGTGCCGCCGTCGCACGCGCCGTACTACAATTGCCGACCCCGAAGCGAGAGCCATGAACCTGCTCGCCAGAGCCTTCGGGCCTGAGAACCTGGCCATCCATACCGTATGGGCAGGCGACATCACATTCGTCCGCACCTGGGAAGGCTGGGCGTACCTGGTAGTTACGTGGAATCAAGCCAGCCGATCCTCTAAAAAGGAGTGTCGGTCCAGCCTTCCGCTTCGGCGACGACTTGGATCGAGAGGGCTTCGAGCTCATCGACTAGCTGGCGCAGCCGACGAGTGTTGTCGAACCAGGAGCGGTAGCGCTCGGCTTGTGCCGCGCTGAAGTTTCTGGTGACGGTCTTGGTGCCCACTTTGCGGATCCAAGACTGGTAGGGACCGTGGCGGTGTTCGGGGTCGGTGTGGCAGCGACAGGAGGGGGTGCCACAGCGGGTGGTGCGTTCAACAAAACTTCCGGGCAGGCAGAAGTCGAGTCTGGAGATTTCCGCCATGATCTGGCGCTTGCGGGACCGGGCTTGCCGTGAGGCCATGGACGCTTTGCTAGCGCCTCTGAGGGATCCACCACTAGATAGCTTGAAACCTTTAGGTTTCAGGGCATGGGCTCCTGTTCGTCGCAAAGGTGGCCGGGTGACGAACCTTTGCCGGTTGACCCTCCGTGCTCGTGCGGGCTGACGGGGTCGCCTTTTGAGTACCACCGTCTGGATTGTGACCGGAGTTCGCACCCATATATCGACGAGGAGGCCCGCGTGTTGGTCGAAGAGGCCGTCGCCTCTTTGGTGGTCATGCGGGGCGGGGAGCGAGGCGATGCTGGCGCCGTCCTGGCGGCTTTGGCCAGTTTGATCGCCGAGGCGCAGAGCCGCTTGCCCGGCACCGTGGCTGATGCCCGGGAACAGGGCTACACCTGGGCCGACGTCGCCGCCCGGTTGGCCACCACGGCCCCGGCCGCGTCTCGTCGCTATAGGGGCTGCGGCCAGTGACGAGCGAACCTGGCTGTGCGAGAGACCCGATGGCCCCGGACGACCCGCGGCCCGTCGCCATCAGGGAGATCGGGATGAGCTTTACCAGCCCACCGGAGAAGTGGCCTGTCTTGGCCCGGCACGAGGAGGCGGCCGAATGGCTGCAGATCTGGCTCGACCTGGGCCGGGCGCCACGGACGATCGATGCTTATGCTCGCGGGCTGGCCGAGTACCTCGAGGTGTGCGAACGGGACGGCGTCGACCCGGTCGACGCGACCAGGGCGCATGTGGCTGTATTCGTGCGAGAACTTACGAGCCGGCCAAGCCACCGTGGTGCCAGTGTCGTCTCTATCGGCTCGGGGGCGGGGCTGGCCAACGCCACCATCCAGCAACGTCTGGTCGCGGTCCGGCTGTTCTACGACTTCCTCGTCGAAGAAGGGGTGCGCAACTCCAACCCTGTCGGGCGGGGCCGCTACACCCCGGGACGACAGTTCGGCGGCCATCAGCGGCCGTTGGTGCCGAGGATGGTCAAATTGCCGTGGATCCCAACGGACCAGCAGTGGCTGGACGTCCTCGGCGTGTTCCGGCAAGAGCCGGTCCGCAACCGGGTCATGCTCGCCTTGGGCTATGACGCCGCGCTGCGACGGGAGGAGTTGTGCTCGCTGCGGACCGACGACGTCGACCCCGCCCATCGCACCCTGCGGGTCAGGGCGGAGACGACCAAGACCCGGCGGGAACGGGTAGTGCCGTACTCGGCCTCGACTGGCGTTTTGCTCTCTGAGTACCTGCAGCACCGGGCCACCTTCAGCCGGGCCGAGGACCGCTGTTCCTGTCAGAGTCGCGTCGGAACCACAGCGAGCCGCTGACGTTGTGGACTTGGTCGAAGGTGGTGCGACGGGTCTCGCTCACCGCCGAGGTCCCCCGGTTCTCAACTCACACGACGCGGCACCTGTGCCTGACCGACCTGGCGAGAGCGGGCTGGGAACTGCACGAGATCGCTATATTCGCCGGGCACCGCAGCACGGAGTCCACGCTCCAGTACATCCATCTTTCCGGCAGAGACCTGTCGGCGAAGCTGAGCGCGTCCATGGCCCAGATCCACGCCTGGCGGGTGCAGACCCTCGCCGAGGCCCCTGACGGTGGCGGGTCATGAACCTTGGGGTGGCCGTCAGCGCCGAGGAAGGCGTCAGTTCGGCACCGAGGTTCCCAGGCAGCGAGCCAGGCTGGGACCGGCGCGGGGAACTGCTCGAGGGCGCAGCGGCTGCCATCTTGGCAATTGGCGCTGTTGGCCTGCGGCGGAACCGTGCCCGTGGCATCCCACGGCGGACGGCCGTCCAGTGGGGGCATATAGCCCGTCTGGTAGAGCCACTTGACACGGCACGAGCGTCGTTGCACCACCCCGACGGCGCCCGCTTCCGGCGGGCCGGCGCACAAGCGGTGGCGGTCATCTTGCAAAACTGCGTTGACACTGGCCGGTCGTACTGGGCCTGGAGGGAATGGGACTGGGCAAGCCTGTGCGGTCGCAGCGCCCATGACTTCACCGTGGCCAGGCCACTGCCGACCGAAGCCACCGTGCGGCCGTTCGTGGTCGCGCTCGCTTACCTGCTGGGCGGCTTCACCGCGTTCCAGCACCTCGGGACGTTCAACCGACGGCACCTGGCCAGCTTGGTCTTCGGCGAGGAGGCCTTGGGGTGGTCACTGCAGCAGGTCACCGGCATCCTCGACCAATGGGGCTATCGCCTTTCGCCTGATGTCAAGCACCAGCTGCGAGGTGCCTTCAGCCAGGCCGCACTAGTGAACGGCAGCCATCGGCCGGAGGACTTCACCACCGACAGCTTCGCTCAGCTCCGTGCTCACCCGGCAACGACCGAGCACGAGGCGGCGCACATATATGCGCTCCAACGTGCCGTGGCCGCTCTCGGCTACTGCGACCCGCCCACGCGCCCCGGTCATAACGCGGCACCGGTGATCGAAGGGGCCCACCCGGAATGGGTGAAGTGGGTCGAGCGCTGGCATGCGACCTCCACGCTCACCCCGAGGGTCCGGCGCACCACCCGCACGATCATGGCCAAGGCCGGCCGCTGGTTGGCAGCCGAGCACCCCGAGGTAACCGAGCCCGCTCAATGGACTCGTCAGATATGTGCGGCGTGGGTCGCGGCCGTGGACCGGATGTCGGTCGGTGATTACGTGCAACGCCACGACCTGTGCGCCGACCGGGCCGGTGCACCGGTCTCCCCCCGCACCAAGGCCCACATCCTTATGGCAACTCGTATGTTTTTTCGTGACTGCCAGGAATGGGAGTGGTTCCCTCGGCGGTTCGACCCCTCCCGGAGCCTTGCCGTCCCGCGCAGCGTGGCCTGCCTGATCGCCACCGACCCCCGCGTGATCGCTGACGAAATGTGGGCCAAGTTGCTGTGGGCGGGGCTCAACCTCGACGCCGATGACTTGCCGGGCAATTCAGCGGGCACCTACTACCCGATAGAGCTGATCCGTGCCATCACGGTCACCTGGTTGTTCAGCGGCCTCCGCAGCGACGAGGTGAGCCGTCTCCGCGTCGGCTGCGTGCGCTGGCTACATGACGGCCAGCCGACCGCAAGCGATGCACGTGACGTACTGGCCGAAGAAGCCGTCTGCTTGCTCGATGTCCCCGTCCACAAGACCGGCACCGCCTTCACTAAACCGGTCGACCCTATGCTCGGCCAGGCCATCGAAACTTGGCAACGTCTGCGGCCCTTGCAGCCACCCACAGTTGACCGCAAGACCAACGAGCATGTCGACCTGCTCTTTGCCGTGCGCGCTCAAGCCGTAGCGCGCAACTACATCAACCGCACGGTCATCCCCGTCCTGTGCCGCAAGGCCGGCGTGCCGGGCGCCGACGTGCGGGGGAAGATCACCAGCCACCGCGCCCGGTCCACGATCGCCAGCCAGCTTTACAACGCAAAGGAACCCATGACGTTGTTCGAGCTCCAAGCCTGGCTCGGGCACCGCAGCCCAAATACGACCCAGCATTACGCCAAGATCGCCCCCATCACGCTCTCCAAGGCCTACACCGAAGCCGGCTACTTCGCCCGCAACCTCCGCACCATCGAAGTCCTCCTGGACCGTGATGCCGTCACGTCAGGCGGTGCTGCCAGCGGCCAGCCCTGGCAGCATTACGACCTCGGTCACGGCTGGTGCAGCTACACCTTCTTCGAGCAATGCCCGCACCGGATGGCTTGCGCCCACTGCGACTTCTATATACCGAAAGGCTCGACAAAAGCACAGCTGCTCGAGGCCAAGGACAACCTTCAACAAATGCTCGTCGCCATCCCCCTCACGGACGACGAGCGGGCCGCGGTCGAGGATGGCCAAGCCGCGCTCGATGCCCTTCTGGACAAACTCACCGACACCCCCAGCCCGGCTGGACCAACACCACGACAACTCGGTGCCAAGCCCACGCCGACTACGCCCGTCCCAGTCCAGTTCCGCCCGCCTAGACACTGAGAGTCAAATTCCACAGAATGGCCACGGTGATCGACCTGGCCAGCCGCCGGGTGGTGGGCTGGGCATTGGCAGACCATATGGAGTCTTCTCTTGTATGTGAGGCCATGCGCGTGGCCCTGCTCGACGCGTCGGCCAGGCCCGGGGCTCATTTTCCATTCCGATCGCGGCAGTCAATATATGTCCCACGAGTTCCACCAGCTATTGGAAAAACACCATATGACTCAAAGCCTTTCCCGCCCTGCTCAGTGCTGGGACAACAGCGTGGCTGAGGCTTGGTTCGGGACCTACAAATTGGAGATGGTAGAAGGCCGCAGTTGGCGGAGCATCGCCGAGCTGCGCGCCGAGACACTCCTTTGGATAGAGGGCTGGTACAACCTGAGACGCCGGCGTTCCAGCCTCAGGTACCTCAGCCCTGTAGAGTACGAACGCCGCCTCTCCTACAACCCCACCGCTACCCAGGCGGCCTAGTCAAAATGTCCGGAGAACCGGGGCAATCCCACCGGAAGAGTGCATGTACCTGTGTGCCGCCGCCCAAGCAGACTCTCGATCGCTCACGATGAGCGACGGGTGTTGCAACGTGACGTCGACCAGGGGGGCTACCCGCCAACGTGAGCAGCCGGGCCGGGCCGACAGCGCACTCGAGGCACCCGAACTCCCGGTCAAAAGCGCCGTCGGGGCTCTTCAGCACCGCTGTGTCCCCCGCTTTTACCGGTGTGAACCCATAAAAGGCGGACCAGTGCAGGCCCCGCCCCACACCCAGCTCCATGAAGTCCTCGGCCGTCACCGTAACGACCTGTTTAAGCGGAGAACGTATAGATGGTCGGCGCCAGGCAGCACTGCCCTCCCGTCCAGCCCTTCGTGACGACTGCCGGGACCTGGTCGGCCTGGAACGCCAGCGCGCACAGGAGCCCGAACACCGAATAGCCGCCGGCGATGAGCAGCGGGGCGACACCGGCCGGCGAGCGAGCTAGCTTGGACGGTGTACCGCACGCTTTGTCGTCCCTGTAATGGAACTGCCCTGCTATGGGAGCCCAGATCCAGGTTTGACGGCCGACTGTGAGAACATGCCGGCACAGATGGGCGGGCGTCATGGGCCCACCGTTCCCGAACCGCCGTCACGGGTTCGTTTTTTCCTCGAGGTTGCGCCGTTTGGCCTCAGTCGCGAAACGAGCCGAAAGAGTGTCGAGCCAGGCAATGAAACCTTCACGGTCCGACATGACTTTCTGCTTTTCTCGCTCCAGTTCAGGCTTGATCTCCGTCAGGAAATCGTCGTCGAACGTGCCTGCCATCAGCCGGTCAACCGCATCGATCATCCTGAAGGGACCGTAGATCGCCGGTTCGTCGACCACGTCGCGTGCTGCGGTCACGAGGAACGTCGCACGCCGGAACGCCGCCGGGTCTTTTGCCGTCAAGGTCTTCTCGCCTCCCACTCGTCGCCACCCCACTTGTCAACATAGACAACCTGGCGTGGGGCTTTCGGGGCAGGGGAAGGCTTTGTGGCCGGGTGCCCGACCGCAGCTAACCAGTCGACGCGCACCGTGTGTGGCAGTTCTAAGACGACGCGAAGGGCGGCCTCGTTAGAACATCGGAAAAGGTAACAACCGAGCCCAAGGCTCACGGCCGCGAGCGCGATGTTCTCGGCGGCGGCGCCTGCGTCCAGCCTGGACAGCTGCTCGCGTCCTTGTCTGCCCATCTGCTCTTCGGCACTCCTCACGTCCGTGAGGATGACGATGACCGCTGAGGGAAGGGTGCCGATATAACTCGGGGTCACCTCGACGAGCGTCTTTACCAGGGGCGGGCTCTTGACAACGAGGACGTAACGAGACGGCTGGTTGCCTCCGGCCGGCGCCCGGGTCGCAGCCCAAGCGAGGGTCTGGAGCGTGTCGTCGCCCAGCGGTACGGGCCGAAATACCTATGCATCCTGCGCTTTCGCATCGCCTCCAGCACTTCGATCATAACGAGGCGCCTCCTTCTTTTGTTTCGGCACCACCTAGCTTAAGAACAGAGGATATTCCAGGGACAGTTATCAGGTACCTATAACGGCACTCGGACATGCCGGCCCGCTCAGGATGCCGGGTTGGCCGGCAGTCATGCGCACCAATACGCCAGTCGCGGCGCACCTGCTCCTTGTCGCTGACGTCGACGCCGCCGACCGTACAGTCTCACCGGATGCGGCCATCAGCCCACAACAGGACCAGCTTGCGCAAGACGGGCGCTGGGCTGCGAGGTACCGAGCGACGTGAGCCTCAGTTTCCTAAGTCCCGCCACGAGATTGGCCTCGGCCAGGCGGCGGTAGGCCGCCGCCGCCTCCTCGACGGCGGCCAGGCCTCGTCGGGCACGCCCAGGCCGACGGAGAGGTTGCTGAGCGAAGTGGCCTTCGGCCGGGCTGGCTGCCGCGTCAGCGCATGGCCGGGGGTCACAGTCGAGAGAACGAGCCGCTGGAGTCTTTTCGAGTTCCTGCGCCATCCGTTTATTTTCAGTCAAAATCGACCTCGTCTATCGTTCTTTCGATAATATCGAAATGGTAGGCGATCAAATAAGCTCGTAACTATTCACCCGTAGGACGCGCGGAGCGCGGCTATCCACCACTGAGCACGCGGGGAATGGTAGACACTATGGCGTGGGCCTTGCCGAACAGGTCGAGCAGCTCAAGGGGGAGAACGCCGCGCTGCGGGTCGAAGTTGGCGAGCTGAGGCCGGAGAACGCCGAACTGAGGGCGAAATTAGAGGCACTCGAGGCGGAGCTCGAAAAACTGAAACGCGAAATGGGCCGTAATTCTTCTAACTCCGGCAGGCCACCCTCGTCCGACACCCTGGGCGAACGGGCCAACCAGGCCGAAGACCGGCTCTCACGCGCTGAGCGGCGGCGCCTGGCCCGGGAAAAGGCCAAGAAGTTCTTGAACGAACGCGTAAAGTGCCGTCCTGGCAAACAGCCTGGCGCGGCTGGGGCAGCGCTGGCAAAGGTCGACCGCCCCGACCGGGCAGTCGTGCACTCACCGGTGAGCTGCGCCCGTTGCGGGCAAGGCCTGGGCGGGGCCGAGGTGACCGGCACTGAAGTGCGCCAGGTGTTCGACTTGCCCGATAGGCACCTAGAGGTGACCGAGCACCGCGCCGAGTCCCGGCGCTGTAGCTGTGGGGCGACGACGAAAGCGCCGTTCCCCGCCGAGGCAAAAGGGCCGGCGTGCTATGGGCCAATCGTGCGGGCGGTTGCCGTCTACTTGATGGTGGGCCAGCACATACCGGTCGCCAGGGCAGCCGAGCTGCTCTCTCAGGTATGCGGGGCACCTGTCTCTACGGGCTGGTTGGCCGGCCTGGCCGTCGAGGCGGCCGAGGGGCTGTCGCCTTTCCTGGCCGAGCTGCGGGCTCAGCTCGTCGCAGCCGACGTGCTGCACGCCGACGAGACCGGCTCTCGTGTATCGGGCGCCCGCTATTGGTTCCACGTCGCCTGCACCGCTATGCTCACCCTGCTCGACTGCCACCCGAAAAGAGGCAAAGAGGCCTTCGCCGATATGGCCGTGCTGCCCTTCTTCTCGGGCGTGCTCATCACCGACGGGTGGAAGCCGTACTGGTCGGTCGACGGCATAGAGCATGCCCTTTGTTGCGCCCACCTCCTCCGCGACTTGGCCTCCCTCACCGGCTCGGTCGCCCACCGGGAGTGGGCCGACGAGATGGCCGACTTGCTGGTAGAGGTGAAAGATGCAGTCGAGCAAGCACTTTTTGAGGGACATGGTGAGCTCAGCGCCGGCCAGCTGAAGGCCTACCGCTCCCGCTACACAAAGTTGGTCAACCGAGGCTTTAGCGCCGTGCCCGCCCGCCACCGCGCGGGCAGCGTCCACCGGGACGCCTTCAACTTGTTGTGCCGGTTCCGGGACCAGCGCCACGAAGTGCAGCGCTACTGGTCCGACCCGGCCGTGAGCTTTGACAATAACCAAGGCGAGCGCGACCTCAGGATGGCCAAATTGCACGACAAGATAAGCGGCTGCTTCAGGACACTGGCCGGGGCCAAAGCCTTCTGCGCTGTCCGCAGCTACCTCCAGACCGCCCGCAAGCACGGCCTCGTAGGCCTCGACGTGCTGGTCCAGCTGTTCAAGGGCGAGCCGTGGCTGCCCCCTCGGGCCTCTCTCCCCCTTAGGCACCCAACACTGCCCCTCACCCAAGGAGGCCCTTTGAGCCCAGCCCGCAAAGCCGACCCCGGCCTCGATGCTCTCATCAACGAGATCACCGTCGACGCCTACGACGAGGACGAACAACTACAGGGGTTCGTGAACGCCTTCGACGAGGACGCCAATTTCCCTTGTCCCGGCACGGTTATAGGAGAAGACGTGGAAGTGCTATCTGTTTCAGTCGGGGACCACCGCCGGGAGCTCATTGCCACCTGCAAACGCGGCAGCCGTCGTTACGACATGGCGCTGCTCGACATCGACGTCCATGCCGACCCGGCCACCTCACGCCTCATTGCCGCTTATCGACGTTGGCTCGGTTACTGAACCCAGACACCTGAACAGTTACATAAGCTCTAACTTTGGGTACAGCGGAACGAGCCCGAGGCCGTTCTCGTTCCCGGGCACTCAGTACGCAATTCGGCCGAATGGCCCGGGTCGACGTCGACCACCGGACCAAGGACGAGAAAGTAACCGGTCGACCAGTACCGAATGGCGGCGCCGGTTGAGGGCTAGCACGAGCCTGCCGAACACCCGCTGGCCCTGCCCTCGGGCAGGCTCGCGTTAGGGCGGCGGCCTCTAAAGGAGCACGCGCTGCCATTTGACGACGTCTGCTGTGGCGGCGTCAGCGCTAACCCCAACCGCGCGACTCCTGCACCAGATAACGCGCACATTCCGATGCCCGAGACGCATTTGCACACGTCTTGCGTCCAAACCGCGCAGGTCGTTTGTTCGACTGGACAGATGGCCAGTCGAACGTTCATCCCCCCGGCAAGGTCGTCCTCGACGTCTCTGTCGAGGCAGCCATCAAATGCAGCGGCTTCTCCGGCGATGGTTACGCCGCCCGCGTAGCGTGGTTCTCGCATGGCAACTATGGTCGCCACGCGTGAAATAACGGCGCTCATGCAGCGCGAGACGACGCGCTTTTTCGAAAGTTGTGTATCGTGTTGATATAAGCCGATTCGGCGTCGAAATCCGTGAGAGCGCTTTGCGTAGCAGCCCTTAGTCAGCTCGGTTTTGCGTAGCTGGCCATCCCGGCGAAGTCCAACACGACACAGGGCTCGTTGCCGACCGTCCATCCGTCGTGTCCGGCCGGGATCGAAACGATGTCGCCAGCGCCGATCTCCAGCTCGGCACCGTCGTCCATGTGGATGATCTGGCGACCCGAGATCACATACCCCAGATGCGCTGCCTGGCAACTGTCGGTGCCGGCGATGGGTTTCACATGATCGGACCACTTCCAGCCCGGCTCAAACGTGGCGAGACCCACGACGCCGTCGCCAACGTTGACGATTTTCACGTTTCCCTTGTCCTGGAACGGACGTGTGTCATCGGGGTTGTCGAACCGCTTTCGCTCAAGTCCTGACATAACCGCCCTCCTCTTCTATGTCTGTTGGTGACGTGTTTTTCTAGTCCGATTATTGATGATCCGCAACCCGTGTCCGTGTTGTCTATTCAGAGGCCAAGCGTCAGGATCGTCTACGGGTTGGGCGCCGCCCTCTGGGCGGGTGCGGGTGGTCAGAGCTGTCGATGAAGACCTGCACCGAGGTTCCGTTCTCTTTTCAATCTATTAGGTGATCGCCGCGCCGACCTGCACCAGGGCAGACCTGGGTGAAGCTCTGGTAGCTGAGCGGGCAGTCCCAGATCTGCAGGGCGCGCGGGACGTGTTTGTCGCGGTAGTAGTCGTGGTCGAAGGTGGCACCCTCCGCCTTCGGATACAGAGCGATGCCGAATCGAACCATGCCGCCCAGTTTTGCTGATCGGGCTCCTGGCGCCCGGGCCGATTGTCGGCCCGATTATGGCTCACCCGTGGGACGGAGGGCGGTCCTTACTCGTCTGCGGACTTTCGACGTGCTCGTCTGATTGGAGCAACGCCGACTCCGAGGCGCGCTTGCTCGTGCAGGTGCAAGGGGTAATTGCCGAGTACGAAAAAGCGAAGTTCGCCGAGCGGGAGCGGCGGGGCAAGCTCTATCGCGCCCGCGCCGGCGAAGTGCTGTCCCGCAAGGTCCCCTATGGCTACCGGCGCGTGCCTCGGGGCCGAGGCCCAGCGCACCTGGTCGTGCACGACCAAGAAGCGGCGGTGGTGGGGCGGGTCTTTGCCGACTTCTTGGGTGGTTCTAGCGTCAGAGGCCTGGCCCTGGCCCTGGCCGGCGAGGGCACCGCCTCACCGGATGGGAAGCCAATGTGGCCGTTGGCGACGATATGGCACCTGCTGCGCAACGAAGCGTACGTGGGCCGGTTGTTCTGGAACCGCACCCACACGAGCTACGACCCCTCGATCGGGCGCAACCACCAGGCTCGGCGGCCCCGGGAGGAGTGGGTCGCGATCCCTGTCCCCGCCATCATCGGCGAGGACACTTTCGAGGCTGTCCAAAAAGCGGCCCACGACAATACTATTTTCAGCCCGCGGCGCACCGGGCCGGACACCTTTTTATTACGGCGGCTCGTGCGCTGTGGCCACGGCGGGGTCAAGCTGGCTGCCCACCGGGCCTACCGCGACTACGGGATGGCCCGTTACTACCTGTGCCCGCACCACGACCCGGTGCGTGCCGGTGGGCAGGACCGCCGCTGCCCCGAACGGCGTATCCGCGCCGACGAGCTCGACAACTTCGTCTTCGACCAGGTACGCCAGCTGCTCGCCCGTCCCGAGCTGCTCAGTGCCGGCGAGGCCGCGCTGGCAGCTCAGGCCCCGGTCCCCGACGACGAGCTGCTCGCTGCTCAGTTGGCCCGGCTGGAGCGGCGCCGCGACGGCGCACAAGCTGAGCGCCGCCGCTTGGCCGACCTCTACCAGGCGGGCGTGATCGAGCAGTCGGAGATGGCGCGGCGGACGGCCGAGCTCGACGCCCGTCGCCGGCACCTGGACGAAGAGCGCGACACCTTGGTCGCTCGGCGGGCGCAGCTCTCCCAGGCGAACAACCTGAAGCAGCGGATCGCCGGTTTCGCCGAGCGAGCCCTCGCCGGGCTAGATGGACTGGACTTCAGCGGTCGCCAACAACTGCTCCGTCTCGTCCTTGACGACGTGCGGGCCCAGGGCTGGCAGGTGGAGCTTCGCCTCCGCATCCCGCTCGACGACGAGAGCACACGCGCAGGCGACGGGGCGCCTGAGCCGCTCACGCGGCGCCGAACAGGCAGGCGGAGCCGCTCACCGCGGCGTCCCCATTAACAAAGGAGGGGGTGTCAAGTAATGACCGTTTGCGTTCCACAGGTGAACATCTGTGAGCACTGCCCGAATTTCCGCACTGACGCGGCCAGCATTTCGGTGCTTGGTGCGCAGCGCCTCGGCGCCGAAGCCTTGGCAGCTGACGCCGAGGCACGGGGCTGGCTCGATGAAGCGCCCGCCATCGGCGCTTGGTCGCCCGTCTCGACGCCCTGCTGTCCGGAACCCCTTCGGCGTGACTGTGTAAGACCTTGGCGCGAGTGGAGCGGGCCTGTGCGGACTTGATCGGGAACGGCCACGCGGCATTCGCCGCGGTTGCCCTGAACACCGGCGTTAGCCGGGCAACCTTGTACCGGGACGAGACTCTCAGGGCCGTGGTCGAAGAACACCGCCAACGTAGCCGCGACCCGAGCACCCTCTCTGGTGTCCTGGCCGAGGTCCGGCACCTGCGCACTGCCGTCGAGGTGCTTTCCGAAAAGGTGCGGCGCCATGAGGAGCAGCTACGTCGGCTCGAGCGAGCTCGAAAGGCAAATTGACCTTGAGCCCCCTTGGCGCGGCAGTGACCACGATTAGCCGGTTAATGCTGGGACAACGCGGTGGCCGAGAGTTTTTTCGCTTCCATCAAACGAGAATTGATCGACCGCCGGCCTCTCCTCCCTAGCCCAGCACACCTTTACCTCTACCACCCTGTAGGCACGTGCTGCATCGGTACGGACGACCAGGCGGTAGTGGATATCGAACTGCGGGGTCCACGGAATGGAGGGACTAAGAGTAGTCGACGCATCGGTCATGCCTTTCGGAGCCAAATGGACGACAATGAGACCAAGGACCATCGCCCCAGGCGATTGGGTGCCTGGTCAGCGGGGAGAAAATACTATTCGGTCATGGCTGCAACAGAGGGGGGACCGGCTGCGGGAGGAGGCGCGTCGGGAGACAGCCAGCAAGGAACTGAGCGGCACCCTTACTGGCAACAAGTGCACATAGAGCTCGTCATCGTCTTGGTCCTGGTGGTAGCAGCGCTGTCGGTGCTTGGCGCGCTGTGGCTGCCTCAGGAGAAGGGGTTCCCGAGCGTGCCCGAAGACCTGTCAGTGGACATCCGCGCCACCGGTGTCATGGCTGTCACGGAAACCCTGGCACGAACAGCAGACGGTGGGTCGACGTTGACTATTGAGCAAGAAGACGTGCCCTATTTCGAGGGCCCGGGTAACGAGGCGCGCCAGCGTTGGGTGGTCTCGGTAGGGGACCTCGGTGAGGGACACGTATGCACCCCCCCATACGTTGTGGTGCCCGGCTCTCCTCCGTTCAACTTCGCCATACCCGTCGCAAGAACGGCGCCTTTGTTTTATGCTAAGACCGACCCGTCCGAGCCCCCACTGACCTGGGTGATCGGGAGGGGTGTCCTCCTGGTCGAGCTGTGCTGGTACTCGGGTGGCCCTGTCGGCCTGGACGGTGCCTACCTGAGTGCCTGGTTGCCCCCGGAGATCGACTTCTGGCCGAGTGGGTTTGCTAGGGGCGTGGCTGCGCTGCAGGTACCTAGCCAGGAAGTTACGCGCATCAGCCGAACCCTCGAGCCAAATACTGGCGACACGGCGAACTTCACCGTCCAGTCGCAGGTGGCGCCCAATGCTTCCACAGCGAGCAGCTGGCAATGGAGCACCACCCTCAGCGCCACCACTGGCGTCCGGGTCAGCGCGGTAAACGTCAGTACGAGCCAACGGGGCACTTACCTATCCTTCTTATCCGGCATTGCGTTCGGGATCGCTGGTGGTGCGGTAATCACCATCCTCCAGGAGCTGCTGGGCCCACTGTCGCGTCGACGGGACAAACGTTAAGAGCAGCCGGACTAGTCGGCTATCGAGGAACCAAATGGCAAAATCTACTGCCATAGGACGCCCCTGTCGCTGCGCTCGTTTCGTAGTCTCGTTATGGTCCCCGCAAATTTGGAAATCCCACAGAGGACTTCTTCGGGTTAAACCTCGGCGAGCGGACCCAACGGTTCACCACCTTTGATCTTTGACTTTTACGTGGAAATGTGACCGGATTTAGAACGGCGACTTCTATGATGCGAACGTAGATCGAGCGGAATCTCTACCTGGCTGCTTAGAAAAGAACGTCTCCTGCCAGGACACTTGCTGCCAGTTTGCGCCAGTAAGCGCCACGCGATGCCGCAACGTGCGCGCACGGATCGCGCACGCCGCCCTTCGTCTTCCTTTAGCGCGATGTCCTTAGTCCTGTCGGCGTTGCGGCAATACTGGGCGGCCCGATCAACCAGATACCCTGGAGCGCCAGCTCAGCGGCGTGACCGCACCGTCGGTGGCGTTGCCCGCTTGGCGAGCCACCACGGTGCAGGTCCCAGTCCTGACCAAACTGAGGGTGACCCACCTCCGTAAATCTGGCCACCAAGGCGGGAGAAAAGTGAAGGGACGAGGTCGGACAAAGGGGTCAGCGACCGCTTGTGACGCTGCTATACACGGGCACGGAGTGGCCATAGACGAGGGTTTGGTGGTCCAGGACTCTGGCCGCGGGGCGCCCAACCAGCACTTCGAAGCCGGGTTCCGTGCTGCACACGCTGGGCGGACTCGGTCTAAAGGGGCTAAGTCGAAGCCAGCCGTTGTGCGCGAAATGCTCGACAGCGTTGACCTTCGCGCGGATTCGGCAGCCGTGCAGGAGGTCGTAGAGGTATACACGCCGCCCCGGCCAGGCATGCGCCCTGTACGCAGTTGAGCCCGATGCCTGCACACCTGACAACCGCCACGCTTGCCCCGGGCCGTGAAGAACACCGCTCCGAGCCCGGTCGTGACCCCGCAGCCCACTAGAGCGGCGCGGTCTAGTTGCGCCAAGATTGAGTGACCGTGGAAAATCCCTGGGTGCGTAGACGTTAGGAATCGAGATACCATCTTCGGAAGTTCAGGGGCGGAGTTGGGCCGACACAACGGCGGCACACTCGAAAGTGAGTACCTCGGTTCCGCTCGCTCCCGAGGTGTGTTTCGACTACGTCGCGGATTTCAGCAGGCACTCGGAATGGACTACGAACCGAGTCCAGATCTCCCCGGTTGACCCTAACCAAAGCGGGTTCGGCGCTCGATATCGAGCCGTGGGGCACCAAGCCGGGAAGGACTGGCCTTCTGAGCTCGAGGTGACTGTCTACGACCGGCCGGCGACATTCGAGTTCACCGCCACAGGCGGGCCGATCGCCACCCCTGAGAATGACCCCCATCGGCACACGTTCACTTTCACAGCAGAGGAGAACGGCACGCGGATCGAGTTGGCTCGGCGCGACCCCTTGCCGCCGGACTGGTCAAAGGTGAAGCGCCTGCTCACGCCAGCCATCGTTCGACTTAGCCTCGGGATCAGGAAACGAACGATCGCGAACCTAAGGGCACGACTAGTGGATCCACGTGTAAATGACACTGATGTGATTTACTTGCCCCCATGTACCTACCTCCGTTGAAGTTGCGCCGTGGTGACCGTGACATGTTGGAGTCTTGGACCCGCTCTGGGACGATCCAGGCCCGGTTCGCCAAGCGGGCGAGGATCGTGTTAATGGCGGCCGACGGTGCTTCCAACCGGGACATTGCCGACGTCGTGGGACTGCACTACAACCAAGTCGGGTTGTGGCGGAAGCGTTATTCTGAGCTGGGCCTGGCTGGGCTCAGCGACGAGGAGCGCCCGGGGCGGCCGTGCGTGTACGACCACGACGACGTGCTTTTGTTGGTAAAGACGGTGACCGAGGACCCGCCCGAGGGTGCCACCCGCTGGACGATGGAGTCGCTGGCCCAGGCCATGGCCGCCCACGGCGTGCCCATCTCGGCGTCCCAGTGCTGGCGGATCTGTAAGGCGCTCGACCTGAAACCTTGGCAGGTCGAGAGCTGGATGACGAGCCACGACCCTGACTTTTGGGAAAAGGCGGCCGATGTGTGCGGGCTTTACCTTAACCCGCCCCAGAACGCCGTCGTATGGTCGGTCGACGAGAAGACCTCTGTCCAGGCCAAGGCCCGGGTGAACCCGTCCAAGCCGGCCGTGCCTGGTTTCCCCGAACGGAGGGAGTTCGAGTACGAGCGCAACGGCACGGTGGTGCTCTTCGCCGGGCTGAACGTGCACGCAGGCGACGTCGCCGGCTGGGTGACGGACTCGACTTGCTCGGACAACTTCGTCACTTTCTTGTGGGACCTGATGGACCAGACCCCAGAAGGGATGGACCTTCATTGCATCGTCGACAACTTGAGCGCCCACCAGACCGACCAGGTCGCCGAGCTCTTGGAGTACAACCCTCGGGTGCACCTGCATTTCACGCCCACCCACGCCAGCTGGCTGAACCAGGTCGAGCTGTTCTTTTCCATCCTGGAGCGCCGGTTGCTGCGCCGGGGCGAGTTCAGCTCCGTTGACGAGCTGACACGGCGCATTATTGACTTCATCAAGGACTACAACCGCCGCGCGGCACCGTTCCGCTGGACCTACGAGGGCCGTCCCCTCAAGGCGGCCTAAGTCACAATGATTAACGCGCGGTTGCACTAGTTGAACAGGGGATTTGAACGATACGGGATGTACCGATCTCGCCTAGGGGTGCCGCCGCGCTCAGCCTGCCCCGCACATAATCATGTCGTACGGCCGACCACTTACCAAATCTGATGCGCTCCGATTCGGCGATAACGGGCACCTCGTTGGCAGGATCCTCGTCGGAGCGGCCGGGTGCAGAATATCCCGCCGTGGCTTGGGTAATCACGTGCGCGCGTTAGGTATGTACGTGGTCGAAAAGCCCGCGGTAAATAGCGCTCGGGCGCGCGCGCGACAGTAAGGCGCGTCGGCATTACGCGCCACCTTCTGTTTGGCGCCTGCCACCGACCGGCACTTCGGTTCGCCCTAGTTCAATTTAGTCACGTCGATGGTCGTTAGACCGTGACCACGACCTTGCCGCCGGGGTGACCTTGTGCCAGAGGTGCTGCCATTGTGACATCACATCGTGACCACATGCCAACCTCTGCCGCGGCGAGTTCGACGTCGACTCTGCTTGGAGCGGTCGCTATCCGTCACCTCCGCCCGCCTTGACGGTAAACGTCACGCTGACGATCAGCGTCTCCGGCGCTGCACCCTTACTTCCGGCGTCACCTTTGACGGTGAAGGTGTGCCTCCCCGGGGAGGTGTCGATCCGGCTCCCCGGGTTGTCAGTACCCGTGCAGTGCGAGACCCCGAGGTAACCGGGAACGCTATCCCCACAAGACCAAGCGGCGTCCACGACCTGGCCAGGCGAGTAGACGGCGCCATCGGCTGGCCTGTCGACCTCGATCACGGGCAGGAACTCGATAAACACATCAGGCGAACCGAAGCCGAAAAACGGGTCTTTGATCGCCTTGGAGACGAAGCTCGAGCCGGCGGCGCCGCCCGCGCCGGTGCCACCGTTGCCGCAGGGCGCCGGGCTGCAAGTTCCCATTCCGGTGGCGCCACCGCCACCACCGAAGTAGCCGCCACCACCACCCCCACCCGCGCCCGGAGCGAACGCATGCTGACCCCCACAGCAGGGGCCGAGACCACCAGCGTTGCCACCCGCGCCGCCGTCCGGGCCCGAACCCGAACTCCCCGCAACGCTCCCGGTGTAGGAGGTCTTGTTGACCGTGCAGCCGGCCCGTGTGCCGCCGGCTCCCGGCGCCGTCCGACCCATGGCCGCGTTCGTTAAGCCATCAGTCGTCGTCACCGAGCTCACGTTCCCGCCGGCAAAACCCGGGATGACGGTCCCTCGCTCGGTGACGATCACCGCGGGGCCGGATGGGGCGGCTGAAGGAAGTTGTGGGTTCTGCGCGTCCCCACCAACGTACCCCCCGTTATCGCAGCCGGCACCGTCGCCGTTGAGGCCGGTGCCTCCCCCGCCGCCGCCCCCCGCAGCAACGATGAGCCGCGAACCGGCGGAAGTCCCTCCGCCCTGGCAGCTCGGCGCCAGTTCCGAGCAGGTGCGCACGTCGCTCGCACCACCTCCGGACCCCGCCCACGGGCCCGAGCAGGGCACGCTCTTGTCGGAATTGCTCAGGCTGCAGTCAGGCACCCCCGGTGGGGGTGTCCCAGCCGCGCCGCCGCCTCCGAATGTCGCGCTCCCGCCAGCCCTGCCGCTCTGTCCGACCTCGACATAGAGCGTCTCTCCCGGCCGGGTGGCGAGATAACCAAAGAGCGACGCGCCATAGGACGCGACCTGCGAACCCAACGGCACCTGCGGGTCGTTATCTCCGCCGAAGCCGCCGACGACGTTCACGCCCACCATCTGCACCCCGCTGGGCACGGTGTAGACCTGCTGGTGACCGGTGGGTATGAACTGCTTCGGTGCCGCGGCGCCTGACGCCGCTGCTTGCAGCCCGGACGGCAACAGCAACGCGGCCATTGCCGCTCCCGTAGCACCGACCGTTGCCCTGCGCATAAGCCTGGTTAGCCCCACAGCGGACCTCCTCTGATGGCGCCGAGCACCGACGCTCCCTCACCGTCTGTCTGCGACGATCATCTCAACCCGGGGTCACACCAGCGTCACACGGCAAGCTCCCTGACCGCCCGGCCACCGAACGCTGGAGCTCAAGCACGGCGGCCGAGCCAAAGCGGAGCTGTGCGTGCGGGCGGTAAGCGCAAAAATCTCGCTCGCGGTCCTTCGACGACCTGCCCGCGCGGCGGTAAGTAATCGGCGCGCTGGGTGCGAAGTTACTGGACAGACGCCCACGCTCCGGGGTCGGCCCGGCAGACACCGGTCCTGGCCACGGACAGTCGCGACCGGCTGACGTGTGAACCGTCTGAGATGCATAACCGGTCTGAGACGTCGACGCCCCTCGGCGAGCGCATTAAGAATAGTTATGGGGAAGCGGTTGTTTTGTCAGTAGACGGCGGGTCGATGGCGTGGCGGCGGCCTAACAGGCCCTCACAGAACGAAGCAATGTCAGCATCTGTACGCGTCTTAACGAGCTGTACGGTGTCCACCATCAGGGTCTCGGCTTCCGTCAGTGCGTCAGGGCTCCTGCTCGTCGCCAGGAACTGAAGACGCTGTGCGAACTGCTCTGGCACCACGTCCAGTTCACCGATCAGATGCTTTTGCCATTTGAACATCGGGTTCGGCAGGTACAGGTGATTAAGCGCCAAGACCGCACCGAACACGGCGTACTCAATTCGTGTCAACAGGGTATGGACCGCCAGGTCGTCTCCCCTCTCTACGAGAGCGTCTCGGGCCGCCCAACCCCTCAGCACCTCTGAGTCGAACGACTGCTCAACCACAGCGTCCACGAGCCGGCCTGGGTAAAGAGCGGCCCGTGACCGCCAGGCCCTCACCAATCCCGCCCCGTTGAGTGGAAGACAACGTTGGACGGCAGCCAAACGTATGTGCTTGACGGGGTCAGTGTCTATACGGACGATGACGTCGTCAAGGAACTGCTCGATCGTGGCGACGAGCAAGCTACTGATCGACACGTGGAGATCCCCGAGTTGGTAATCGTCGCTCCACTCCCCGCCCTCGGGCCAGTAGTCCCAGATGGTCTCAGAGCCGCCACCAATCTCGCGAATAGAGCCCAGTCGGTCGAGGTCACTCGGCGGAGCAAGCCAGTAGCAGTCCAGTTCCAGACCTGAGAACCGGTCGGCGAGACCGGAAAAGGCGTCCAGTCCGCCTGCTCGAAGACCAGGGAGGCGTAGGTCACCGGGCCGGAGAACACGCGCCGGAGTGGGGGTGCTAATTCGCCGCCGAACGCGTCGAGCCGTCCGTTGCCTAACAGGGCCGGTTCGCTCTAAAGGTGCTCGATCATCGGTCGGGCCAAAATTACGAGCTCAGCGTGAAGGCCGCGGAAGCCACGCGTGGCCATGTGCACACAGATCCGATTTGACGGCTGTAAAATGTTCCGGTGAGCGGTCCGAAGTTCTCTTTCGAGGTTCACATCGGGTCACTGACCGATCAAATCCCGCAAATTTCAGGCGACCCGGACATTCTCGGCGTAGTTTCCACGTCAACGGAGATTTCGGTCGCCGACACTCCGGTGGAACCGACCGGCGACCCGAACACGTGGGCCTTTACGACGATTGCGGAATGGCCAGGGGCCGTCCCTGTTCAGATCCTCGTTGTCCGCCACACCCAGACCCGGACTATCTCCGGCACGATCGAGGAACGCCAAGGACATTGGTACTGGGTGGGCGGTGATCAAGAAATCGCACTTGCGGCTGACGACCCCTGCGTCACCAGGATTTGGCCCGGAGGGCGCACGATGTCGGACCACGAGTATGGCACCTTTTGCACAACTCGTATCTTTGAACCGCCGGTGCCTCCCGGGATTGTCGGCACGATCGACTTTGCCTACGACTTGGCCTTCGACAAGGTGGGCGAGATCCGCGGCGATGTAGTGGTCGTGAAGCCGCTCCCGCGCCCTCTCGGCAGGTCCGACGACGAGTTCCGGGTGTGGCGGGACCTCTCGCCGAATGGGAAGTTCTTTCTGAATTTCGGTGTCAAGGCTCTCGTCGCGAGGAGCTTCGCAACAGACGTCCGGCCTCTTTTCAGAAGCTCCGACATCGAAGCAATGAAACACGCCTCAGGCCCTGACAGCGGGACCGGCCTTCCCGCTGGCTTCGACCTCTCTTCCTACGACACCGTCAAGGCCTACGCCACACAGAATCCTCCCGCTCGTCTCCGAACCGGGATCGAGGACCATCATGCCGTGCGACTGGCAAGCCGCCCCGTGGGCTCGCCCAGGTTGGGGGTCTGGTTGGTCGGAGGGTCGGATTCTCGTCTTCCAGCAGTGGATGGATCAGGGGATGCCGCCGTAATACCAGGTGCAGTTGCCATGGAAGGCCTCAGTGCTACACCGGCCAAGTCGGAGAAAGAACTGACGGACCACGAGGGCGGTAAGCTGGAGAATGCCCACCGGCGCTTAGGCAGTACGTGCTCATGAGCAGTTCCTTGCACAATCTTTGGAAACAGGCCAACCGCTACCGGCCCACGACCTCGACAGGGTGGCAAGCGCCCAGCCAGAAGTCCAGGCTGCGGAGCGGGAACTATGGCAAGTGCGGGAGAAGGTCCCGGGGGCGTCTTGACGAACGCCTCGGGGTGCCCTTAGTAAATGCCTCAGCTAAAACTGACCGTCCCCGAGCCCGTAACAGATATACATTGGGCGAGCGGAGGCGCGTTGTTGCTCTTAGAGCACTGACCCTCATTCGGGCCACTCGTCAGGCGCGGGCCAGAACGCAAAAGTCGTCGATAGTATAAGGGTGCCGGAGATGCCGGCGTAAAGACCGGTGCCGTCAACAACGGGCACCGGCGTGCTCACGCTGGCGTTAGCCGTGCAGCTCTTGAGATTGAAAATCGTCTGTGGGAGGTTGTTCTCCTTCTGGTTAAACGCTGTCAGGTTGACTTCGATCGTGCCGTGACGGAGCACAGCCTTGCCGTAGTTACCGTTCGGGTCCGGCGTTCCGTTCTTATTGACACTTTCGGTCTTGCCGTAGTCTCCGATCGCGCCCGTAATGAGGATAGTCCCGCCGCCGCTATTGCCACTAGGAGTCGCAAAGAGCTCGATCTTGCCGCCTGCAGGCGTGACGGAAGCGGCAAACGACGACCCACCCCCAAGCAATGTGCCGCAAACCAAAGCGGAGCTGATCACAAGTGGCCCGACCACCATTCGTTTCACGCCAAACCCTCCTCTCGTTCGTTCGCGGCAGCCGACACTAAGCAGCGGGCGGCCGCACATTTCCATGGCCCATTTGGTCTATGGGACAACCTTGCACGAGAAGGCGCGCCGAGAACTGGCGTCCCGCGCCGTTTCTGAGTGATGCCCAACGGCGTTTGAGAGCCGTCGTTGGTGACGGCAAAAGCCGATATTGAGATGGGTGTCGTCGTCTAGCGAGGGGGGCTTAGTCGCACGCGCCCTCCTCTGGGAGTTGGTAATGCTGTGTCGATCGAAGATGGCCTGGTGCACTCGAACCGCTGCAGGTTCAAAAGAGCGGGAACGGGGCACGCCCCGGAGCGACCGGTCGTCCTTCCTGACGACGTCGCGGGGCGGGCTGAGACTATCCACCCTAAGCACCAGGCCGTCGTCCTGCTGGCCGGCTATTGCCTGCTCCGTTCTGGTGAGCTGGCTGGCCGGGGCCGCGCCCGTCTTCGACCCGCCGCAACGCACCGTCGCTGTGGAGGAAGCGGCCGGTCGGGGCTTCGGGTTGGCGCGTGATGTTTCGGGCCGCCTAAGACAGCCGCCAGTCGACGTGCCGTCTCGTTACCACCAGCCAGCGTTCGCCGGGCTGTAAACGCCCCGCTTTTCATAATGTTATTCATAACGAACTGGCCAGTGGACCAGTCGAACAGGGCTCGCACGAAGAGCAACCGCCACGAATAAGTGCAAAAGCCTTATCACACGGCCAAGATGAACCGAACCGAAACTGCTGCGAGATAGCAATAAGAGGAGCGACAGGGTTCGCCCGATCACCCTGACCACTAGTCTACCCGGTGCCAGCCGAGCGCCCGCACCGTCGCGTCGCTGGTCAGGTTGGGGACGCTATCGGTCCTCAGTACTGCGGTGCCATTCCGGGTTCGGCAACTCAATCTCGATTTCCTCACCGTTGTTGATTGACTTTCAGGTTTCAAACCCCGTTACCATAGTGGCGTCAAAGTTCACTGTGGCATCGGATGACATCCGTCTTTCATCGTGTGCACTTCGGTTTGGTCTTGGTATAGAAGAGCGGGACAAGGAGGCCGCCCAGGTTCTCAATCGCGTTTTTGATGCGCCCGTGGTTACATGTCCACACCGCACCGCTCGAGGGCAGCGAACTCCATCCACAACGAGTTCGTCTGGTCGGGCTCGGACAGTTGGGCCTTTACATTGTTGGCCAGGTACCACGGCCATCGTGTAGCCGCTGGCGGCAGACCGAGAGATCTGGTCGCCGGGAACCGCAGTAGACCGAGTTTCTGAATCACGGCCATGAACTTCACGACCTTCGAGGGCAAGCGTACGGCCTACATCGTCTTCGACCTCCCGGACGCCTCGGCAATCCCTGGTTCGCGGAGCCCTTTTTCAGGGAGCTGCAGGCGGATGTTGAACTGCTCCCGCTGATGAACGGTGACGACCTCCAGAAGGGCTTGGCCGGTGTCGGCTGACATCTCCAGCTTGTGGTTGCGTCGAGCCATTTGTAGGGCCCCATGGGACGCACGAGCACAGTCCCGTCGTTCCGTCGCGGATCACCGAAGGGTCAACCGTTGCTTTCATAGATACCGAAAAGTCATCCTGCGCCACGCAACTGTGCGTCAAAGCAGCGCTCCGATTTACGCGTTAACTACTACCGGCCCAGTTACGGTGCCTGCGAGCGCCGTACTGTGGCTGGACGACGAATGTGCCTCCTGACCTGGGTCGACGTTCTCCAACCGGCCCGCGGACAGCCACCGACCGCGATCCGGGCAGAACCCGCCGACGCCCAACGTCTCCCAATTTGCGCGGTCGTTGGTTCAAATCGGTGTCGATGACTACTACGACCGCCACCTTCGGGTTCGTGGCCCGAAGATTCCGCGTCGAGCATGGACCCCGGGTCACCTTCTCGACGTCGTCGTTAGGTCGTGAACCGTGACCGGAGGCCATGGTCTCGGTGAGGAGCTGGAGCATCTCGCCGTACTAGGCGGGCACCGCCGACGCGATAACGCTATCGGCCCAGGAGCGTCGGTCGATGTCGATGTGTCGGGTTAGTCGGCCGGTCACGCTGCCGACGATGTCGGCGGCCTCGCTCACCGTCAGGACCTCCGGTCCCGTCGGGGCGTACTCGGCTCTCGCATGAGTTTCCGGGTCGGCGAGGGTCGCCGCCACCACGGCCGCTATGTCTTCGGCGTCGACGAAGGCTTCCCCACCGCTCTCAAGCTCCCCAACACCCGACCGGCGTGGATATCCTCGAACACGGACATGGCCCCGTCCCTCCTGGCGTCGCGTGCGGCCAGCGAGGCGGACTCTTTGGTGGCGCCGGGGTTGACGCTACGCCCGAGAACCTCGGCCCAGAAGTTCGCCACCACGGCGGCGTCAGCGGCTTCGAAGCTGGTTCCATAGATGCTGATGGCCATGGCCTTTGTCCCTTTCCCGGCGTCAGATGGCGGTGCGGCCGCCGTCGGCGGCGTAGATGGCGCCGGTGACGTAGCTGGCCTTCGGTGAGGCCAGGAAGGCGATGACTTCGGCGATCTCGTCTGCTTGTGCGGCCCGGCCGAAGATGGTGGTCGTGCCGAGCGCCTGGGTTTCCTCGGCGGGCTGCACCGCCGTGTAGACCGGGCCGGGAGCGATGGTGTTCACCCGGACGCCGGCCGGGCTGTACTCGGCGGCCCACGACCGTGTGAACGACGCCAATGCCGCCTTGGTGGCGCTGTAGGCGGCGCCGCCCGCCATGCCGACTTGGCCGGCCATGCTGCCGACGATGATGATGCTGCCGGTGCCGCGAGCTGCCATCTTGGGGGCCAGCGTGGCCACTAGGAAGTAGGCGGAACGCACGTTGGCGTCGAAGAGCCGGTCGTAGGTGGCTACGTCGAGGTCGGGGGTCGATCCGAACCAGGCGGTCCCGGCGTTGTTTACCAACACTTCGACGGTATCGAGCTGGGCTGCGAGGTCGTCGATCTCGGTGGGGTCGCTCAGGTCGGCGGCGACGAAGCGGGCCCCCCTTGGGCCTCGATGGCCTTGACGAGCTCGGCGTCCCGACCGTGCACAACGACCGCGAACCCGTTGCTGCCGAGCCGCAGCGCCGCGGCCCGGCCGATGCCTGAGGTGGCGCCGGTGACCAATGCGACCGGTGCCGCAGCTTCTGTCTGAACCGTCATGTCGGCTCCTCTCCTAGTGGCAGCACTATACCGGTCGTTCTACCTGGGTACAACCGGCGTGCGGGGCTCCTGACGTGTCGCCGGCATGCGTACATGATATGAAACCGGCTGGTAAATGGCGGAAGACAGCGTTCGCAACTAGACAAGAGGTCCAACCGTGGGGTAAACCCGGTGTACACGAAGTAGACCGAACTGTTCAGTGAGGCAGCATGACAAAAGACATCGAGTCCGACCTGACACCGCTGGCGACCGAGGAAGGAGCTGACGACGCTCACAGGCCGTCGGCGCGGGAACGTCTTCTCGCCGCGGCAGACGAGCTGTTCTATGCCGAGGGCGTCCAGTCCGTCGGCATCGAGCGGGTCATCGAGCATGCCGGGGTCGCCAAGGCGACGCTCTACAACCTCTTCGGCAACAAGGAGGGCCTTGTCCGGGCCTACCTGGAGGCCCGGCACAACGGGACCACCGACCAGCTGATGGCCTCAGTCGACCGGCACCGCGACCCTCGACGGCGGCTCCTCGCCGTATTCGACGCCCAAGCCCAGATGTTCGCCCAACCCGGCTTCCGAGGCTG
Source organism: uncultured Acidimicrobiaceae bacterium (assembly GCA_963807395.1). Lineage (GTDB taxonomy): Bacteria > Actinomycetota > Acidimicrobiia > Acidimicrobiales > Palsa-688 > Fen-671. The sequence continues at coordinate 1,684,061 of CAWEBW010000007.1, read as the reverse complement.
CGCCTTCGTATCAGCCTTCGCCGAAGCGCCCCTAGGTGGACTCGTCGCACAAGCGGCCGGCGACTACCGCGCCTGGATGCGGGCCCTGTTCGTCGACCTCGCCGAACAAGCCGGAGCCTCCGACCCCGCCGAGCTCGCCCGTCAACTCCTGATCATCTACGACGGCGGCACCACCGCCGCCTGGATGGACCAGGACCCCTCCATAGCCAGCTCATCCCGAGCCGCCGTCGATGCCCTCCTCGATGCCGCCCTCTGAGATTGGGACGCGCCTGTAGCCCGAGCCCCAGGCCGAGTTCTCCTTCAGGCCTGGATGTTCTCTAGTGCTGTGGGCCAGCATCGTGACCATCTCCGTCCTCGAACGACGATCCGATCGGGTTGCGGCGCGGCAAAGCGAGGGCCGGGGCCACTCCGCTCAGCCGGTTTGAGCGCGGCGCCAGCCTCGGTCTTGGGCCAAGAAAGCCGGTCAATGGAGCGCGGGCCGTATACCCGCAGGCTTCGGCCGCCGTTAGCCGCCGAATGGCTGAACAGCGCCCCGGGTCCTTTGGTTGCGGCCGAAGGCTGCGGTAGGTATGGGCGAAAAGTGCCGGTCCTACAACAAGAATCCGTTTATATCGAGACGGTTATCGCGTTTGCGACGTCCGTTATCCCATGCTTTCTCAGGAGTTCCAGCGCACAGAACAGCGTCACATAACCGCAGCTTGCCAAAACGCCCATAATGACGAGGTTTTCGAGTCTCCGCTTCAGAACAAAGCCCTACATAACCGTCGCTATGGCGCGACCCGGACGGGCCAGGGTCCTGCCGACCGTATTCCAGATGGGATGTTCTGTCGCCAGTTCGTGCTCATCCAGGGTCGCCCAAGCGGCGAACTTACTTAATCCGAACAAATCTGCCGTCCTCGGTGACCGTGAGTATGATGGACCCATCGGTCCAGGGAGGTGTCGTGATGACAGTGCCGGGGGATGAGATCGCCGCAAAGGCAGGCGCACCCGTACACGGCAAGGCGCGAATCCTGCGCCTCGCTGCGGTGCTCATCGGGGAAACCGTGCTCTACGCGGCGACGTGGGCGCTGGCGTTGTCCCGCCACAGGAACATGGAGGGCAACCCCGTGAACTGGGACCACAAACTGGCCTTATTGAGCACTTTCGTCTACTTGCTCGTCGTGGCCAGCACAGCGATGTGGATGACAAATCCTCGACGGCAGAGCGTTCTGGCGGACAGCGATCGCTGCTCATAACCATTCCGGTCGGCGGAGGTAATCAGTCGGGGGACCGGCCTAGTTGACGACCTGCCGCCCACCAGCGGTTATGTCAGATTGTGGGAGGGTCGAACTCAGGGAGGTAACGCCTCCCGCTATCGGATCGGCGCTCTGACGCACCGAACATCTCATACCGCGCCCGGAGCCAAAGGCTGTTCGGGGACGGGCAGCTCAAAATAATCGGCAGGGCTGCTCAGAGGCCATGTGCTGACCGCACATAATACGCAGCCATAATGGCGGGTGCCTCGGGGAATGGAGCCAACGTGCCGCGGGCGCGCACTTTCCTGCTGGCCACTAACCGAGCCGGTCTAGTTGCCCGGCCTAGTATCCGTCACTCTCGAGCTTGCGCTCCCCTTTTGAGAGAGCTTGTGAATGTGATCACAGGGTGGGTGTATCTGTTGCGGCTGGGCCCTAGTTGCGCAATGTTCCTTGAGGACGCGACAAGGTCGAGTTGCGGGGTGGTCTAACCGCGACGCTGCGTTGGCAGCCACCAGCGCCTCCCCGGTGGGCAGCCACCCATTCAGCTGTGTGAGGGTGGTGGGCGCCAACTACGCCATCAGTTATGTGGCCGGCACCGTCACTCTGGCCGCCACCAGCAGGCCCGCCGGCCACTAACACACCACCAGGCTCCATCCAGCCTTCTCCAACGTCGGCGCGTCCTACCCCCAGGGGCCATCGCAGCTTTAGTAGCGCGAGCTACGTTCTGGGCACCGGGCCAAAGTCGCGGCTACGAGGTAGGCGAGACCTGCAGGGCGATGATGTGCCCGTCGTAGCTGAGGAAGTACTGGATCCCCCCGTACCCCGGCGTCACGAGTATGCCTGGGGTCATCTTTGAGAACACACTCGAAGTTGCCAATGTGGCGCCGGTGGCGGCGTTGCGCCATACCACCTGCTCTGTGCTGTAAGACTTCAGCTGCTTGAAGAATTTTACCGGAATGTTGGTGCCGATGAGCACCCGATTATTCGCAGGCCCCACCAGTGAAGTGAAGCTGAGGGTCCTCTGGTCCCCTGTCCATGCCACGGATAGTTTTCCGCTGAGTAGGTTGACGCCAGCGATCTTCCCTGCTCCAGCGTCCATCACGTAAACACGGTTGTTGGCGGGGTCCACGGAGACCATCGAGGGGATGAAGCTGTTTTTCGAGCCGCTGTCTGCGAACGGCTGGATGTTCGATACCTGTGTGGAGTTGGCTTGCGAGACGGCAAAGACGCTCATAGGCGTGGGCGTGGGAGCGCCTCCATTTGTCATCCCGACGACGTAGTTGCCCAGGACGGCCACCGCGGACGCCGCCGTCTGGCCTGACTTGAGGTAGGAGACCGGCCCCCAGCTTGGGTCCGGGGCGAACGCCCCGTTTTGATAGGTATAACGGTAGAGCTTGGTGGCCCCGGGCAAATATATCTCGTTGCGACCTTCATAGGTGGTAGTCGTCACCCTCCCACCGATCATCTCGGGCAAGGTGACCTGCGCCATGACTCGCAGCGTCGATGGGTTTATGGCCACCATTACCGACGGCGGGACCTGGCTGGGATTGGGGCAGTCAAGGAAAGCCGAGAAGCCCTGTTCGGTGCACCCAGGTTCCCTGTTTACCGTCTTGGCAATTATGGTCCCGTCGGGGAGCGCGTCGTAGCCGTTGTACGACGTATTGGCCGGAGCGGAACCACCGGTGGGAAGAGCGGTCTCCTGGAGCACGGCGCCCGTCTCGGGGTCAATTTTGGCAATATGGTAACCGAATATGACGACCAGGCTCCCGTCAGACAGCACGTTTAGCACGCCGGGATAGTTCCATTCCCGGGTGACATTGGTGTTGATCAGCACGGTCCGCCACACCTGGTCAAAGCTGCCCGGTTGGACCCGGGCTACGAACGAACCCGACGCCGCTGGGTTGTCCCCGTAGCCGCCTCCGTAAACGAACAGCTCGTTGGGCCGCGCTCGACGATGTTGTACGGGGTCGTATAGATTTGCTGCGAACTGTAGGCGTAGACGGTGTTGTCCGATGACGACGTTGACCCTAGAAAGTGCGCGCACGCGTACAGGTGCGTGCGGTCCGAGTCGTGGACCTCGAAGGCGGCGATCGTCGGGTACCAGGGTCGGTTATCTTCAGCCTGGACACAGGCCTGCTCGCCGGGGACTAGAGCAGGGTCGCCTACGAGGGGCCCGTTGGCCCGCACCTCGTCGGCTGGGACAGACGTGGTAGTAGCCGCGCTCTTGCTCTTGGCAGGCGAACTGGAGCAAGCGGCAACGGTGGCCATCAGGACCGGCACGGCCAATAATGCAGGCACCCGCAATCTGTTTGAACGCATGCGTAAGCAACCCTTCACATGGTCTTACCCGGTCATCGGTCTTGTTGCCTCAGGCCTTCGCTGGCTGTTCAGCTGGAAATCATACGAGATCTCCGAATGCCGCGCCTTTGAGCGTTCCTGGAACGTTGGCCGACCTTCGCAGCACCGACACACGAAGCCTCAAGCAGTGCAGATCACACTCCCTACGGTGGTTGCACGCCGCGTCAACTCGCCGAGAGGATCGGCTTCGAGCCGACTGGGGAAGTCCATCGATAAACACTGCACGGACACGTCAGCGGGTGCTAGTGCTTTTCCTTCCTATCGCCGTCCGGCTCAATCCTATATAACTGCCGAGGGGCTCAACCCCAAAGGTACCGACCAGCTGATACGGACCACGCGGATCGGGGCGAAGGTGCTGCCCTTGGCAGCGAAGCACCCGGTTCAGCTCTACGTCTCGGGCTCCGCTCACACTCCGCGCGCTGGAGCCCTGGCTGTTTCATACCTGGCGAGAGCAACGCTGGTCAGAAACCACGGCGCGACCGTCGCCACCGTCGCTGCACTGCTCCACTACGAGCGACCTGTCATGCGCCCTACTGGGCACAGTTAACGTTGATCCGCGAATTATTCGCCGCCCGAGCTGCAGCTCGGTTAGCCAGCGCAGTGGCGTCGTGAGCGGCGGTCTTCTCGAGCGGTTTGGGGTGACGTCTACGACGACAGCTCCACCACCTTTGGTGACGAGCCATCGGTGCTTGCCGATCTTGCGGTCCCTAAACGAACCCCAGTTTCTCGTACGCTGACAGCGCCCCTTTGTAGAAAAACCCGCAGGCACCGAACCGCGCTGCGGATGGCCCTTGACCCCTGCCCCCACCGAGGCCATCGATCAGGTCGAGCGCACAAAGCCAGGGCTGCAGTAGCCCCCCCGTAGCGCCGGTGTCACTTGCCCACGTAGAAGCACGCGATCCGCGAGCCCGGCGTGTTGTTTCGTCACTGCACGTATGCGGCGCGATTCTTGATCCTCCGCCGAATTGACACCAACCGACGCAGTCGCTTCTGTCGAAGACGAGCGCCGCATATGCGGTTCTGTACGGACGCGGTTCAGCTTGCGTTCGCGGTTGAGGGCGGCCGTGGTGCCCTTGCCGACGCTCTGGGTGGTGGAAACCCCTGCAGCAACAGTCACTGAAGATCCCGTTATTGCGCTCGACGAGCGCCGCGAAAGCCGACCACGTCGTCTCGCCAAGAACTTTGACCGTGTACGCCGAGCGGCTCACGGAGGAGAGTCTTGCAGGAGACCAGGCCGTTCGAGACGACGATCGCGACCCGCGTCCAGGACCTCAACTCGGGTCCCGGCGAACCTGCCCTCCCACCGCAAGCTCCACGGAAATCGGATCAAGTGCCCCATTTGGAGGGGACGTGCATTGCTGGGCAGACGGAGCGAGTTCTCCTGAGCTTGCGGGGGTTCTTGTGAAACTCATCACAGGGTAGGAAGGTCTGTTACGAGTGGGCGCGAGTCCCACAATGTTCCTTGAATACGGAACGGGTCGACGTGGGGAGTGGTCTTCCCATGATGGTGGCTGCCCCGCCCGCTGGGCCTAATCTGGGCCTAGCAGTTCGGATCCAAGCGTTGGACGGTCGGGACTCACTGAAGATCCGTGGTACCAAGAGAAACCTCTGAGATTCCAAGGATCCAGTTCAGCCAGTAGCGAAAAAAGGGGTCGGCTACTTTCCAAATCTCGCCCTCTCGGGTAGTCACCTCGGCTACCGTCAGCGCGTCGACCGCCTTGCGCACTGATGCCGCATTGGCGAGTTGCACATCCCTCGCGAAATGGGCAGAAAAAATCTCGGCTTGAGGGCGCGCGGCCAAGGCCCGCAGGACGCGCCGCTGGCCCGGCGCGAACCTCCCGTAAGACTCGGCGTATGTCGCATCACCGTGAAAGACCACTTCCTCCATGCCTTCGTTGACCTCATCGACGCCGATCTCATTGTCAGCCGCCTCATAGGCGGAGTAGGCCAGGCGTTGGATGTCGTTCGGGATGGGCCCGCGATATCGATGACCCGTCCGGCCACATGGGCCGTCATCGGTTTGCCGGCTTCAGAAGCACGCCGGCGCAGGTAGTCTGCCATGTCAGCCGTTGCGACCGGGCCTAAGGCCAACGGCTCGGCCATTCCGTACAGAGGCGCTCCGGTCGAGCCGGTTAAGCGCTCCATCAGGTGCCGTCGCGACCCGGCCAGCACGAGCGAGACACTTCCGTAAGCGTCCGAGAGAGCCTTCAAGACCGCAGGAAGGTGCTCATCGAGGTCGGTGATGGCCTGGAACTCGTCTAGTACCAGGACCCCCGAGCGACGAGCGGTCTCCTCGGCCAGCAGCGCGTAGACGTCCTCCAGGACTTGGTGGACGTCGCGGCGGGCCAGGTCGCCGGTGAAGCTGAACTGCGGGGAACCGTCAGGACTGAAGGTGATGGTCGGGGACACCTTAAGCCGGTGCGCGAACTCGGAAACGGTGTTCTTGACCCGATGCCAACGGCCCGAAGGAAGGCGGAACGCCTCCCCGGCCAGCGTGGTTGCAAGTTCGGCGGAGCTGGCACACCGCAAGATGTCAACGTGGACCATGGCGGCGCCTAACTGGCCCAGCTCCTCCTGGGCCCTGAGCAGCAACGACGTCTTGCCATAGCGCCGAGGCGACACGAGGACGACGTTGATCCCGTCGGCCATTCGCGCGGTTAGGGCCTTCAGCTCCTCTGCCCGGCCTGCGAAATGCTTCGAGCCGACCGGCGAGCCGTACTGGAAGGGGTTGCGAGACATAACTCAGTATACCAGTCGGCATGGTGCCGACGAGCATCATGCCAGGTAGTATCTTCCCCTTCGCCTAGCGGACGAGGAGCTGAGTCGTGCTGCATAGCATCGTTATGTGGCTATCCCAAGGGCTTTGCCCATGCCCACGGCTACCAGCGCCCAGACCGGCAAAACACCTCTCCCCTCCCCCACTGACGCCAACGGGAGTCGATCCAGAACACCCGGTCTGGAGCCACGGCGGCTTGTCTGCTATGTCGCTCCCGACGCTGATCGAGGATTCTTCGAGGCGCGGAAGCCGCTAAGGAGCGGAGCTCTTCGCCGCTCCCGCCAGCGGGGCATCTACCCCAAGACAGGACGCCGGGTTGGCGTCTGGCACGGCTCGTGCCCCAAGTATGCGGGGTGGCGCCTCGGTCCCGGCTTGTGAGCGCGTTCACAGCTTGGGAATTGCTACCTTCTGTGGGCGCGAGTTGCAGAATGTTCCTTGAAGACAGAAGCAGGTCGACTTGGATAGTGGTCGTCTTCTTTGTGAGTCGTGCTGGGCGGAGGGTCGCGCCGCCTTAGGGGCTGGCAGGCCGTGCCCAAGTCGTTGACGGCGATTGGCACAGGTCGCCTGATTTGACGACGCGCTCGACATCCCCGCCAGCCTCGTCGTCGTGAGGGCGCCAACCGTTGCTCATGGCGCGATCGTAAGCACGTGGGTGTGACAGGCATCCACCGCAGGAGCGTTACCGGTCGCAATAGCGTCCCGCTTCTCCTTGCCGGTTACCGGCTCAGCGTCTCGCTGGATAGTGGTCGCCGTGAGCCGCTGGCCCCAACGTGGTCAACAGGATCGCGGTGAGGGAATGAGCTCAGGACCGCGCTCTTAAGACGCGCTGGGCCGATATTCGCCAACCTAGGGCTCGACCTTTCGTGGTCGCGCCCCCCGCCGAGCCAGATTGCTGTCGCATCAGGTACGTTTCGTTGACGGCCCGCCAGCCATGAGCTGACAGCGTTGGAAAACGTCGTGCTGCTCCCGCACCTCGGGCATGTCAACGAGCCGGCGTTCCGCGACACGTACAACCAGGTCGTGGAGGACGTCAAGGCCTTTTTGCGGTGTGCGCCGGAGCGTACCATCAGTTGATGGACGGCTGGACTGGGCGTCGGTGTACGGAAAACGGGACGATGCGTGACAGCGAGCGAGTAGCAGCGCAATACGACTCGATGGCGGCTACTACTGCGCTAACGAGGCTGGGGGCGTCTGCAACTCTTACTACGAGCGCCCCGCGACGATCGCGCTATTGAGTGACGTGGGAGGCAAGCAAGTGCTGGACGTCTGCTGCGGGACTGGTGTGCTGACCGAGTGGCTGCTCGACAACGGCGCCCGGGTTACGGCGTTCGACGTAAGCCCTGAGATGATCCGGATCGCGCAGCAGCGCGTAGGCGGTAGGGCCAAACTTGCAGTCGCCGACCTGGAGGAGCCGCTGCAATTCGTGGCCAACAGCTCCATCGACGTGGTGGTGGCGTCACTCGTGCTTCATTATGTGCGGGATTGGGGCCCGGTCTTGGCAGAGTTCGGGCGTGTCCTCCGGCCGGCTGGGTATGTCGTGTTATCCACGCACCACCCCGCGATGGACTGGAAACTATTTTCGACCGACAACTACTTCGAGGTCAAGCAGGTTACTGATATATGGGGCAAGGGTGGCCGGCCGTACGAAATAACCTTTTGGTGCCGGCCGCTGACCGCCATGACCGAGGCGATCTCGTCAGCGGGGTTCCTGATCGAACGTCTTGTCGAACCCGAACCAACGGCCGAACTGGCGTCTGTCGACCCGGAGGTGGACCACAAGTTGCGGACTGCGCCGGACTTCGTGTTCTTCAAGCTCCGCCTTGCGGTGTATGGGTCCGCGAGTATCCCGGACCACCGGCACCGCGACAAGACTAAGTAGATGCTGTCCCAGCACGGCGGGGAAACTTCCACCCCTGGCCACACGAAATGGCTGGTATAACCATTGGGGTAGCGCTCGAGGTAATCCTGGTGCTCGGGCTCAGCCTCCCAGAACGGCCCGACGCCCGAGAGTCCTGTGACGACCTTACCGGGCCACAAACCCGAGGCGTCGACGATGGTGTCTGGACCGCAAGTTGTCAAGCCACTGTCGTGCCAATTCGAGCGTCGGCACAATGACTGCCACTCGCTCCGCACTTCAGCGCCTCGTCAGCGGCGGCGAGCCCTAGGCGCGTCTTACCGGCTCCCGCCACGGCCTCGACGATCCTCTCCGATCGTTGGAGCGCCAGCCATCTAGCGCCTCGGACTGCCAGGAGTACAGAGACCTAAGGTCTATAGGAATTGTTGTGCCCGGCTGGCGCACCCGGCGAGCTGCGCTCATTTGAGCCGCAGCTGAATGCTGCGTTGAGCGCTCGCCGACTCTCAGCCGCCACGTTGGCGGGGACCCCTGCTCCCTGGAATACGTCCCGGTTCGAACATAGAGCGCTGTTGACGCTCGTCGTGGTGACACCGAGCTTGGCGGCAAGGCCTTTGGCGGACCAAGGGGGGCCATCTCGAAGAGCGCCCACCTCCGCCCCGTCACCGGGCCGTACCGCTACCAAGGTGCCATTGACCGGCATGGGCAAGGGCGAGCGGCTGTCGACACGTGGGCCGACGGGGAAGTCGGAGGCTCGGGAGCTGTCTCGCGAACGGCCTCACTCCGCCCTAGGCCGCCGGAGTCCTCTACTGAGGAGGACGTCGTAAATCGTCGCCGCGTTCTCTCGGGGGCCGATCTTTGCGGTGTCGATATGTATTGTCTCTTCGGGCGGTGGCTGGAAGAGTTTTGTCTCGTACCTGTGCCGTCGGTACCCCTCGGGGTCGGAGCCCTTGAGCCGGGCGACGCGGTCTGGGGTGTCAATACGGCGCACCTGCTCTTCGACCTCGCAGTCGAGCATCACCGACAAGAACAACGAGCCGCGACGCTTGGCAAGCGAACGGACGCTGTCGTACTGGCGGACGTCGTCCTCATCGTCCTTCAGCATGTTCGTGAAGACGTAACTGTTGGACTTCGGTGCTAAGTCCTCGATGGTCCCAAGGACCGCCTCTCGGATAGGCCTGACGCGATCCCAGATCTCCGTCGGGATCGGGAACTTCCCGTCCCACTTGAACAGTGTGAGAAGAGGTAAGTGAATGAGCGCGTTGTCTACCAGCACGCCGTCGAGAAGCTCGGTCAGGTGCGACCCGACGGTCCGCTTCCCAACACCGGGGTAGCCGAGCAGGAACACGATGCAGGTCTCGGATCCATCTTCCACCCGGGTCATGTTACGCGGCAACGCCCTGCGGTCTTGGGGTCATTGCCGGGCGGACTTGGCGGCGCCGGGTTTAAAGGGCAGTGCCTTTGGCCGCCCAGGACTCAGTCGCTCGAGGCGCCAACTCTGCCAAGGCAGATTGCGGTGCCGCTCGCTTCGAGGCTCACAATGCCGAAGCCCGCCGAACATTATCTCTCAGATCAAATGAGCCGTACTTCGTAGGCCATGATGTGACCCCGGGAGGTGGGTCATGGATGATGCTTACGGAACTGGCCGACTGGCGGCCAAGGATGCCGAGTCGGCAGGGAGGATGTAGGTAGAGCTGATTTCGTGTATCCACCATTTGTTGTCTGGTGGGGGTTACGGTCAGCTTTGCCTAGGTCTGGCTTTGATAACTGGCTGACGGTCAGCCTGCTTGTGGAGAGAGCAGGTCGTCGGCCAGGTCCTAGGTGGTGGTGCCGTCGTTGGCGTGCGGCGGATCGCCCTGCTGTAACAGGACGATCCACCCTGCCGCACCGTGGCGGCGGTGCCATCCCGAACAGAACTTGAAAAGGAAGGGATGGCCGTGACAATCGTAGGTAACCCGCGCCCTGTTACTGGTGGCGTCGACACCCACCTGGAAGTGAACGTGGCTGCCGTGGTGGACCAGGTCGGTGGCCTGCTGGGCGTCGAGTCGTTCCCCACGACCGTAAAAGGCAACGAGCAGTTGCTGAAATGGATGGCGGGCTTCGGCTCGGTTGCCCAGGTCGGGGTGGAAGGCACGAGCTCGTACGGGGCCAGCTTGGCCCGGCACCTGCGCGCCGAGGGGGTGGAGGTGGTCGAGGTGGACCGCCCCAACCGCCAAGAGCGCCGGCGCAAAGGCAAGAACGACACCGTCGATGCCATCGAGGCGGCCCGGGCGGCCCAGGGCCAGCGTCAGCTAGGGGCGGCCAAGACCAAAGACGGCAATGTAGAAGCTATCCGGGCACTGGTGGTGGCCAAACGCTCGGCCCGGGACACCAAGATCAAGGCCCTGAACCAGATCCGCCACCTCGGGTTCACCGCCCCAGAGGAGATCCGCCAGTCCCTGCACGGGCTTTCGGCTCGAATGATCGCCAAGAAGGTGGCCGCCATGCGGCCCAACCCCGACGGCGACCCCGTCACCTACGCCACCAAGACGGCGCTGCGGGCCCTTGGCCGGCGCGTCCTCGAGCTCGACGCCGAACGCAAGCAGCTCGACCAGCTCTTGGCCCGCTTCCTGGCCGAGTCCGCCCCCGGGCTGCTCGGCCTGTACGGGGTGGGCAAGGACAGCGCCGCCGCTTTATTGGTCGCCGCCGGGGACAACCCTGGCCGGCTGCGTTCGGAGGCGGCCTGGGCCCGGCTGTGCGGGGTCAGCCCCATCGAGGCTTCCTCGGGCAAGGTCGTCCGCCACCGGCTCAACCCGGGCGGCAACCGCCAAGCCAACGCCGCCTTGTGGCACATAGCCCTCACCCGCATGAGCGCCGACCCGCGCACCATCGACTACGTCGAACGGCGCAGCAAGGAAGGGCGCACCAAGAAAGAGATCATCCGGGTGCTCAAGCGCTACATCGCCCGCCAGGTGTACCCCTACGTGACCGCCGCCGTCTAACCCGGCGCCCGCTCTGGCGGCGGGCCTGGCCCGCGAATCGGCTGACAGCTCCATGGCTTGTCCTTAGAACGATCTGCCGGCCCGCCGCCAACACATTTCCCACCGATCTCGTCGACGGGGGCCAGCTGGCCTACTAAGAGCTTGCCTTCGTGGCCCGTCCCTGTCTTGCCGCAACCCCCGCCGACGACCACACCAGAAAGCCCGAAAATGACCCCTTGACATTCCTAGGAGCATCGATCGTGGCCAGGATTTGTGAGGACTTCAACCTCACACCGGTGCTGGCTCGTGCTCATTACGAACAGATGGCCCGCTACTTTGGGGAGTACGGCCATATGGCGTTGCGGCCGGGCGAGCTGTGCTATTTGGCGGTGGCCTCAGATGAGCCACCCGGCAAGCCGATCATCGCTTGTCGCAAGGTCCAGGTGGCTTTGGAGCTTGCTGCCCCTGAGGACCAGCACACCTTGCACCACGAGGGCCTTGCCGCCATGCGCCGGGGGCGGCTGGCTCGTCTGGCCCGCCAAGCCCAGCTGCAGGGCGGGCTGTTAACGGTCGAGGACCTGGCCTACTTGACGTGCTCGTCGACGGCCACAGTCAAACGGGACCTGGCCGAGTGCCGGGCCGACGGCATTACGGTGCCGACCCGGGGCCAGGTCCGAGACATTGGCCCCGGTATTTCGCATAAGGCCCAGGTGGTCCAGCTGTACCTGTGGGGCCTGCAGTTCACCGAGATCGAGTCCCGGACCAAGCACTCCGAGGTTGCGGTCCAGCGCTACTTGGCCGATTTCCGCCAGGTCGCAGCGCTGTACGCCCGGGGGGCGAAGATCCCCGAGATCCGGGCTGCCAGCGGCAAGTCGGCGCGGGTGATCGCGGAGTACGTCGCCATCTACGAGCGAGCCCGACGAGAGTTCCCCGCCGCGCCCCGGCTGGTCGACCTGCTCGATGCCCGGGCCCGCCAGGCCAAAAAAGGGGGCCGTCGGTGAGGCCGCCCACGGCCCGAACAGTGTCGCTGCCCCGCCGTCTGGCCGGCCGCACGCTGCCCAGCCTGCTGCGCTACAAGTTCTTGCACGAGTACGGCTACGACAAAGGCGAGGTCATCGTCACCGCCATCGTCGATGACACCTGCCAGGTGGTGCGCAACTACTTCACCGGGGCCGACCAGCTCGAGCCCGGTCAGCTCGTCTACTACGGCCCGGCCGCCACCGAGCGAGCGGCCAAGGGCAAGACCATGGCGCGGACCAAACTGGGTGCCGGTCCGCCTGAGCGTGGTCGCCGAAGAGGACATCCAGGCGGTGCGCGACGGCCTGGGCGCCTTAGAGCGCCGAGATGTCCGGATCCGCCGGCTGGCCCACGAGGCTCACGCCCAAGGCGGCGTGCTCTCCGAGCTCGACCTGTCGTTCGTCACCGGCTACACCGATGGCGGCGTGTCGGCCGCCGTTATCCGGTTGCGCAAAGCGGGCGAGGTGCTGCCCATCCGCGGCTACGTGGCCGACATGGGGTCCTGGCCCACGCACAAGGCGGCCGTCGTCCGCCTCTACCTCGAAGGCCTTACCACCCCCGAGATCGCCAGCCGCACCTTGCACACCAAGTATTCGGTCGACCGGTATATCGAAGGCTTCGAACGAGTGCGGCTCTTAGCCGCCAAACACCCGCCCGAGGAGCTGCCCTTGCTGTGCAAAATGGCCCCCAGTGTCGTCCGCCAGTACCTGGCCATCTTGGACGAACATCAACTCGGCCGGCCCATGTACCTGCGCGGCCGACCTCGCCGCCGTGCCTGACCGTTGACTCACCTTCTCACCCCCTTCCTGCTGACGAAACCACTTGACTTTCGTTACTGAACCTCCTAACGTAATGGGCTTGGGTCCGTTACTGGCCAGCGTCGAACTCGGCAGTTCTCGCAACCCCCCGAAGCAATGGGACCTTGTTATTTCCCGGGGAGACAGAAGGGTTATCGTCGCCAGCTTCAAACGCAGCGACGCTCATAACCTCGCCGACAAGCTCAACCAGCTCTTCACCGACCGGCCCGGGCACTTCGGCAGTTGCGAGCACTGCCACATGCCTCTTACGCAGCTACCGACCGGCCGCAGAGCCCGCTACTGCTCGAACGTGTGCAGGCAAGCGGCCTGGAAGCTTCGGCACCCGCCAGCCCGAATTGCGACCGAGTTCGACATAGCGCAGGAGCCAAAGCCGGACGAGCCCGCACAGGCCCCAGGCGATCACTCACCTGAGAGCGCCCAAAACGGCCACTTCCGCAGAAGAACGTGAACCCCGGTTCGGGGAGCCGCACAACCGAGGCCGTTTACAATGGCGCAAAAGGTGAGGGACCGCCAAGAGAACACACAGGCGGCCCCTTTAGGGGCCGACCATTTCCGCTTCTCCGAGAGGCGAGCTGACGCGAGCCGACGGCGCCGCCGTCCCTTTGACGCCGGCGGGAGGGGGTGGCACCCCGTCCGAGCCGCTCACACGTCACCTCTGGAGCCGGGCTGACGATCACAGACGTGGTGCTGAGAGAGGCTGCACATCGCCCTTAGCACCACCCAACATGAGTGGGGGCTGACAACTCCCACCGCGAGGCTCACTTGGGGAATTTCCATGAGCAAGACTGGGGAATTGCGTTGAGTGCCATCAGCCTCACTCGGTCACCCCCCCTTTTCGGGCGACGACCGGCGCCCAAAACTGGCGCGACCAGGGCAACTACGTCACAATGGTCGTTGCCCAAATTAATCAGACACGGCCGCACGATGTCCGGATCAAGTGATCTTATTATGTCCGACGATTCTGCGCGATGGCGTAAGGCAAATTACGCCACAATCAAAGGTTCGAGAACCGTCTCGTTCCGGCGGTGCCCGGAAGCGAGGTTCTCACCCTCTCGGCGAAGCGCAGATGGTCAACCATGTGCTCTCGCGTCGCCAGGGGCGCTGGGCCTCATCTCACGCTGAGTTCGACATCCGAGATGAAAGGTTGGTAATCGAACGTATACCTGTCTTCACGCCGCTGCGTCCGTCCGGGCCACGCTGTGACACAGGTCAGGGCGGCCACACAAGTTCCTGGCTGGCACCGTCCGAGCGGCACTTATTAGAGGCTCCGAGGGAGAGCGGGTGAAATGGCCGAGGTGCTCGGCGACGCGGGCGACGTGCACAACGACCACAGAATAGTCTCGCTACTCAAGACGCGCTCGAGCCAGATGCCGACGAGCCCGCCAGGAAAGTCCGACGACCCAAAAAAGCGAGGCGCACGAAGACCGTTGGCTTGCAACGGCAATGCATTGCTGGCGTAAAGTCGCGCCTCTCGAGGCGGCCCGTCAGACTCCGCGACCGTCCCACCATCTTGAGCACCATCGCGGACGGACCCTCCGTCTCGGCATCGATGTCGACACGGTAAACACCGTGTGTTGAAAGCAACCGAGGCTGCCACAGGCTCCCCACATGCCTCATCGTCACGTCGTGGCGGCGTGAGACTTGCCTAAGGTGCACGCCAGCCGTCGGCGCATCTAAGTTGGCCAACTCTTGTTAGGTTACTCCGCAGCGCTTGCCAGATCGTTCCGGTTAAGGAGGCGCATTTGGTCCGGCACACGGGCGCCGCGCAGAGCGCGTTGATCGGCGCCGTATTTGGACGTTCCGCGCTCGGACCGCCATTCGACCTGGGCCGTGCCGGCCGCCCGACATCGGCGGTCACGGGCTTCCTCGGCAACATAGACAAGTTTCTGGCCGGCCGGACATCATGGCGTGAGGCTCGTGACCTCAATTGAGTGCGCGTTCTGACGCTCCTGCCGGTCCACGTGGCTGCGCACCGACCTCTCGATATGCCCTGCTCGCGGTGGCAAGTCACCGAAGTTCCCGAGCTGCCATAACGAACAATCTGGCTTGCACGTCAGGAATGGTGTTGCTTGTGAAAGGAGCGCAACGTACCCGCTTACCAATGCCGTGGCGCCTCTCTCGACAAGGCTGTCGTCGTGCGACCGATCGCTGTTTTGATGAGCGGTGCCCCCGGTTCGGGGAAGTCAACGCTCGCCCGGGTTCTGTCAGACCGCCTGCGGCTGCCCTTCGTGGACAAAGATGTTCTTCGCGAGGCCGCCTTGTTCTCCTCGTGCGCCGATGATATTCGCCTCGCCCCCTGGGGCCGGGACTCTGGTACCCAGCGCTCGAGTCATTGTTGGACCTCGGCGTCAGCGTCATCGGCGACATGGCGCTCTTCCCAGGAGTGGGCGAGCCTGACGCGCGCAGCCGCTTGGCGCCAAGGGCTCATCTGTTCTGCGTGCATTGTCGGTGCTTGAAGCCGTCGACTCGGTGGCTCTCGAAACTGCAGGGATATCCGTTCCGCGCCGATAGTTCAGGAGAGCTGTTGCCGACAGTGATTGCGCTTCAGGAATCACTGGCCGAGCCGATGGATCTCGGCTGTCGGACCCTGGTTGTGGACACCGAGGACCGCGACGAGCCGTCGATCGACGGAATTGAAGAGGAGATCCGGAACTTTGTCCGGAGCCTCGGGAACGAGAGCGATGACGCCACCCCAGCGCCGCGAGAGTTGGCGTAGCAGAGCCTGGCGTCAACGAAAACTGACGCTCGGCATCGTGGCAGAGTGGGTTGCGACGTGGAGAAACGAGGAGCGGTCTCTTGGCCCCTATCCGACGGCATGGTGAGCCTGCGTCCTCCTCGCGTGGGTGAGGAGGAGGTCCTGATAGCCGGTCGCGACCCCGAGTGGGAGCGCTGGCTCGGGCCGGAGAGGGGCAGCCGCGACCGACGGCGGTGATCCTGGTCGGAGGCACGATCGTGGGATGGGTAGATTACGACACTGACTGCGACTGGCTCGGGCCACACGAGGTCAACGTCGGGTACAACGTCTTCGCCCCCCACCGCCGGCGCGGTTACGCCACTAGAGCGGTGCGCTTGCTCCTCGGCCTCCTGCGAGACCACACCGACCACCAGCGTGCGAACCTCGTCATCGATGTGGGCAACATTGCCTCGCTTGGTGTGGCCCGCGCTGTCGGCGCAAAAGTCGTCCAATCCAACTTCGACGAAGCCGACCGGCTATCCAGTCTTCGCCACGTGGTCGACGTAGCGAACTTTGACCAAGCGAGCCCAGGCTCCGACAGTCGAAAAGGGGTCCAGCCGAGACCGCGCTGAGCGCGCCGGCCGAACTTGCACGTCAGCAGCTAGCCCCTGCCAGCGTGCCATTACGGTGGCGCCCCCAGGCCACTGAGAGAGAGTGCCAAGTCGTCGTTCTGCACCGATTTCCGTTGTAACTCCTGGCTTTTCCTCGGCTTGCATAATTCGCGTGTTTCTGGACGGCCGGGGGGCCTCTGCTTGCTCCATTAATTAGGTGGCCGGTTGGTTGGCGTGCACTGCAACATCGAGACGTTGGACATCCGCCCCGCGAAGACGAGCGAGGCAGCACCGTGGGCCACGCCCGCCGCCGACGGGTCAGCCGTGAGTGGCGCGCATGAGGGCAGCAACCTGCCGGCGCAACACTTGCGGGGGGACCGGAGTGGCAGAGTTCCAGGTACTGTCGCACAGGGGCCGTCCCGGATCGGAGTCGGTGAGGTACCTCGGCACGATATGGACATGCACGTGAGGCATGGCGTTGCCGAGGATCTGGTAATTCAGGTGGCAAGGTCGGAACACGGCCTCAATTGCTCGCGCGGCGGTGCCCACCGCTGACCAAAAAGCCAGTGTTTCCTCCGGCCCCAGTTCTGTGGGGTCGGGGACATGGCGGCCACGGAAAACCACCGTCGAATAGCCCGGCGTGGGGGTGACCCGCTGGAGGTAAGCGTCCGCGTGGTCGACAGACTGGTACCGGACGCCACGCTCGTCTTTGTCAGGGCGCCCATCGCTGCACCCTGGGCAGTTGAGCCCCGCCCTTCGCTCGCCCCAGTCCTCTGGCCAGCTTCGCCCTGCCACAGGGCCAACACCTTAGACGGGGCGACCGAGCTGACCAGCACTCGCCACCGGACGGCCGTTATTCCGACCCGACGCCAAGGGACCGAGGCTCGCTCGCGCGACAGCGGCGCCACGTACGCCCGCTGGCCACGGAGCGCGATCTCCACACGAGCCACGAGGGCCTCGCGGATGATCTTCTATCCGGTCGGTCGGCTCCTAATGATCGTTAGTGCGATTCGTCGAGCAGCACCGGGAAGTCAAGGCCGAACTCGTAATCACCTCGGTACCAGTAGCCCGCACCTCCGGTTCCTCCCCAGGCGAGGTTGTTCAAGGTCTAATCCATCGTGTTGTGCAACGAGATGATGTACGCGTTTGCAGTCGGGTTGCGCACGACCTTTTTCGCCAGTAGCGGCATCATGCTTGCCGGCGCTGTACGAAGCGGCCGCCGGTTGGCTGGTCCGTTACGGGAAGCTCCAGCATCAGATCCCGGTCCTTGCCCGCCCGGAGGAGCCGGTCCGCGCCTTTTTTGAGCTGGGCTTCGGGATGGACCAGATCAAGGGCGTCCGCCCAATCGAAGCGGGCCTCCCTGACTTCGAGGACTGCCAGGTGGAGCCCGCCGGTCCGGGCGACACGCCGGCGATGGTGGAGCTGTGGATAGAGCTATCCCGCTTCCATGCCCGCTCGCCCGTCCTAGAGGCTGGCTTCGTCTCGGTCCCTGCCATCAGGGATGAACTGGTCAAGACCCTGGCTGACGACACGCGCCAGCTCTTCGTGGCCCGGGAGGCAGGAGCGCCGGTTGGGCTCATGGAGATCCATCCCAACGCTGCCTATCCCGACACGGCGACGATCGGCCTGAACGTAGTCACCGAGAACCTGCGTGCACGTGGGGTTGGCACCGCTATGCTCGCTGCTGCCTTGCAATGGGCCTCGGAGCGCGGCAATCGGTACTGCTCCGTCGGCTGGGCGTCTGCAAACCCCGTCTCGGATGCGTTCTATAGGAGCCGAGGCTTCGTACCGTTCAGGTACGACCTGGCTCGCATACTCGACTCGAGAATCACCTGGGCCAACGAGAACTTGGACTACGGCGCCATCATGGGGCGAGAAGGCTAATAGGCGAAGGTTCTGACGCCGAGGGGGCAGGAGGCTGAGCTCCAACGGAAGGCGCGGCGCACCGGGAGCCGAACCCCAAGTGCCCTCCGCCTTCTGGACAAGCCAACGGAACTACGGCCAGACAGTCCGATCGTGCCTGCCGAGTAGTACGCGGAGTGACCTACCACGCGGCCGCGTAGCGGTACGACAGGCCGCCTCGTTTGTGGTGGTCTGGCGAGGGCTGACTGGGGTGGATTAGCGTCGGGCTCTCGCGCGGCCAACGTCGTCCGGCCTTCTTCGATCGAGAGGACGACACGGTGGTTATAGGCAAGGACGGGACGCCGGCTGCGTCAGCGCGGACGACTGACGAGTACTGGGGCCGGATGGTGTCGGTGACTGCGGGGGACAAACACAGGCGTCGGGCGATCGAACGTTCGAGGTTGTTCGATGAGGAAGCCGAGGGCTATGACCGCTGCCGGCCGAGGTACTCCGACGTCGTGATCGATGCGTTGCTCGGGCCGGAACCGTCTCGCCTTGCTCGATGTGGGGTGTGGCACCGGGATCGCTGCGAGGCCGATGGCTGAACGGGGTGCAAAGGTGCTCGGGGTAGAACTCGCGCCCCGCATGGCGGAGATCGCCCACAGCCATGGGATCGACGTGGAGATCGGCGCCTTCGAGGAGTGGGAGGCTGCTGGTCGCCGCTTTGACCGAGTGACCTCCGCCCAGGCATGGCACTGGCTAGACATGCCTGCCGCCACGGCCAAGGCGGCGTCGCTCCTGCGACCGGACGGCATCCTCGGCCTGATCTGGAGCGGCGGCGCCCACCCCGACGATCTCGCCGACGCGCTCGAGGAGGTGTATTCGAGGGTGGTGCCGCCCGGCACGCACCGTCTCTTCCGGGGCTATGGCGCCAACCGGTCGACCGACGTAAGGTCCGGGCTCACCGGGGTCTTCGACGCCATCACGGCGGCCCCCGATTTCGGTGCCGCGACTGAGCAGTGGTTTTCGTGGACGCAGCACTACCAACGGGATGAGTGGCTCGAGCTGCTGCGCTCATACAGCGAATACGCCGCCCTCGAGCCGAACCTTCGACACCGGCTACTCGACGCCATTGGGACGACGATCGACGACTACGGAAGCTCGTTCGTCATGAACTTCGAGACGGTCTTGATCGCCGCAACCCGGCTCGGCTGACCGGGTCGCCGGCGGTTACGGCATGTACCCGCGGTGGGCTGCCGATGTCTCCGGTGCCGGTTTTACTGGGATAGAAACGTTCAGTTACGACATAGAGGGCCCTATACGCACGAGGCGTGGCGTGGCCGCATTAGAGCAAGCGCCGGTGTGGCGGCCTCCTTGTCGGCCGAGGGCGTACAGACCTTCGACGAGGAGCATGCGGCAATACTTGCCGAGCACTTCCCCGACGACCCCCTGTGGCTCCCGCACCGCGTTTGGGCCTTGGTTACTTGGGCCGCGGAAAGTTAAGGTCCCAATCTCTTCGTGTTGCAAGACGATTGCGAGCAGGAGGCCTACGGCTTGCACCGAGCCCTGTATTGCAACAGCATGGCGGTCGTCGCCAGTCGCCCAGCCAGCGTGACAAAAGTACCGACTCTCAGGCAGAAACCAGCTTCAATGATTTGGATCCCAGGAGAGAGAGCCGCAATGCAGCCATGGCCCTCCGGCTGGCGTCCAGATCTGGTCCTTATGCGTGGTTTTCCGGCTAGGTGGCCTTAAGACTTGACAAGCTCATATTCGGCAACTTGTTTAGATCTACCTTGGG
Organism: uncultured Acidimicrobiaceae bacterium; assembly: GCA_963807395.1. Classification (GTDB taxonomy): domain Bacteria; phylum Actinomycetota; class Acidimicrobiia; order Acidimicrobiales; family Palsa-688; genus Fen-671. The sequence continues at coordinate 1,664,120 of CAWEBW010000007.1, read as the reverse complement.
AGCTTGAGGGTCTGCGATCCTTGAGCGTTGGGACTAGATGGTGTCGCTCGATAATCGGCTGCCGCCGCCTGTGTGCGCTCTGGCTCTTGAACGGCCTGCGCCCATCTGGCCCCCACCCGGTGAGGAAGTGGCTCAAGAGAGGTTTGCTCCGCCGCAAGTTGCATTGCCCTGCCCTCGCCTTCTAACCGACCATTACTGGAGGAAGAGACATGGGCAATGAGGAAGTACTGCTAGCGGTCGACCCCCACAAAGGCCACCACACGTTGGTGGTGCTCGATCCGGCGAGCCGCCGTCCGGTCGAGGAGGGCGAGTTCGCCAATACTCACGCCGGCGACCGGGAAATGATGCGCTTCGCTCGGCGCTGGCGGCAGCGCCATTGGGCCGTCGAGGGTTGCCACGGGGCCGGGCGGTTCCTGGCCCAACGCTTGGTGGCCAACGGTGAGGTAGTCCTCGACGTGCCGGCCAAACTGGCCGCCCGGGTACGGGTCTTCTCAGAGGGCCACGGGCGCAAGACCGACCGGGACGACGCCGTCTCTATTGGCCTCGCCGCCCTCAACGCCGCCGGTGTCCAGGCCCTCCAGCCGGACGGGGCCATGGTGAGCCTGTGACTGTCGTGCGACCGCCGTGAGGAGCTCGTTGCTCGCGCGCACCCAGGCCATCTGCCGCCTGCACCGTTTGCTGACCGAGCTCACCCCCGGAGGCTCGGGCGGCGAGTTGAGCGCCGCCATGGCTGCGGCGATGCTGGAACTGGTCCGGCCCAAAGACGATGTCTCCCGGGATCGCAAGGCCCTGGCTCTTCGGCACCTGGGTGATGTCCGCTCGCTGGACCGCAGGATAAAGGCAGCCCGGGACCGCATCGCCGCCATGGTCGATGCCAGCGGGACAGGCCTGGTCAACCTCTATGGCGTCGGCCCGCTCGTGGCCGGGCGTCTTAGCTGAGGTGGGAGACGTGGGCCGTTTCCCCACCAAGGACCACTTCGCCACCTACAACGGCACCGCTCCGATCGACGTTCCGTCAGGCGAACAGGTCCGTCACCGCCTCTCCCGCTCGGGCCACCGCCGGGTCAACCACGCCCTGCACATCATGGCCGTCGTCCAGATCCGCAACCCGAACAGCGAAGGTCGCGCCTATTACGAGCGCAAGCGGACCGAAGGTAAGACGACCAAGGAAGCACTGCGCTGTTTGAAGCGCCGCCTGTCCGATGTTTTCTACCGCCAACTGGTGGCCGACCATTACGCCAAACTGGTGCCGTGCGCGTCACCTACGACCGCCAGGCCAATGCTGTCTACTTCGAGCTCACCGGCGAAGCGCTCACGCCCGGGCGCACCACCCTCCGGGCTCCGGCGCCCCCCGGCGTCGAAGCCTTCATCGCCCTCGACTGGAAGGACGACCGTCTCGTCGGCATCGAGGTCCTTGACTCCGATCTCATCCTCCCAGCAGACTTCCTCGAGCAGGCCGAAGACGTTACCTAAGAAGGTAATTTCGACTTCCTCTTGACAGAGAGGAGCCGTTATGGCTGCTCAGAGGCCATGTGCTGACCGCACATAATACGCAGCCATAATGGCGGGTGCCTCGGGGAATGGAGCCAACGTGCCGCGGGCGCGCACTTTCCCGGTGGCCACCAACCGAACCGGTCAGTTGCCCGGCCTAGTATCCGTCACTCTCGAGCTTGCGCTCCCCTCTTGAGAGAGCTTGTGAATGTGATCACAGGGTGGGTATATCTGTTGCGGCTGGGCGCGAGTTCAGGAATGTTCCTAGAGCCCTCCGTGCGTACTGCGAGTCGTTGTAGGGACGGGCGCCGTCGGCGGCGGTTGTTCAGGCCCCTCTCTCCCTCCCTAAGCAAGCGCCTGTCACCTAGATCGCGCCGACCTCGCGGCCAGCCACGACGGCACCATTGAGCTTAGGCGCGTCAGTATCTGCGGTTATACCTGGTTATACTAGCGGAAATGAAGACAGCCATCTCCGTCCCTGATGAAACGTACGAGCGTGCGTCGAAGCGGGCCAAGGGCTTGGGAATGAGCCGGTCGGAGTTCTTCTCTCGCGCCGCCGCTCGTTACCTCGACGAACTGGACAGCGAGTCGCTGACCCAGCAGATCGACCAAGTCATCGGTGGACTGATACAGGTCGACAGTTCCACCTCCGATGCGGTTGAGGTTGGACGACGGTTGCTGGCCAACGACCCCGACGAGTGGTAATCAAGCGGGGCAGTATCTACTGGGCCGACCTCGGCCAAGGTCGGCTCTCGCCCGGCCAAGCGACGGCCGGTGCTCGTAGTTTCGGCCGACGCCTTCAACAGGAGCCACCTGGCCACCATCCTCGCTGCGGTCCTCACCTCGAACACCGCCCTGGCGGCGATGCCGGGTAACGTCTTCCTCCCGGCCGCAGCGACCGGACTTCCTCGAGACTCGGTGGTCAACGTGACCGCCGTCGTCACTTTGAACAAGACGGACCTGACCGAGCATGTGGGGAGTGCCCCCGTCGCCCTTTTGGACGACGTGAACCGAGGTCTTCGGCGGGTGCTCGACCTGTAGGTCGCCAACACGCTCCCGCAGGTCAGTAGTTTTCACCGGGCCGGGCCACCCCGAGTAGGTCCGATAAGAAGGCGCTCCGCAGCCGAGGAGCCCGGTATAGCCCGGGCGCGACGTGGGTGACCAGGCACAGGCCCCGAGCAGCTGCCCGACCTATGACTCAGGACGCAAGTCAGCCATCGCGCCGGACAGCGTGTGAACTTCATCACAGGTTGGGCAGAGCACTTTCGGCTGGGCGCAAGTCGAAGAATGTTCCTTGAGGACGGAACACGTCCACTTGAGAAGTCACGTCCATCTGCAGGTCGCGCCGGGCCTAGACCTAACATCTGCAGGTCGCGCCGGGCCTAGACCTAGCTAGACGGGGCCGGGCCACTCCAGGGCTGACAAAGCCGTACACCATGTAGTTTATCGTGGTGAGCAAGCGTCTCCCTTATCTGACGATGCGCCAGACATCCTCGCCAGCCTCGTCGTGTGGCGCCAGCCCTTGCTCACGTCATGATCGTAAGCAGGCGGATTTGCTCCGGACGAGCATTACCGGGTGACAAGAGCGCATGACTTCGGCGGCTGTAGAGCACTTGCTTACTGGCCTGACGACGACCACACCAGTGGCCGACTAAGCGCTGGTTGGCCGTCCCCTTTTGACGGCCAGTACATTCGTGGTTGGGGTCGAGCCCGTTGGCTCAGACGGCCCTGACCCTCTGGCTCCCGGTAAAGCTTTCCACGCTCCCGGCAACGTACTCAAGCTAGATACTGAGCTGGCGGACGACAGGGTTACCACTCCGTAGCCCTAAGCACCATCCTCACGGTACCTTCCCGGAGTACCGGCGCCGAGGGGGGACAAGGCGGTTTGCTCTGCTCTGAAAGGCTCCATCCGCCTTGGTCTAACTCGTGTGGTTCCAAGTGGAGGAGCCTCTGGGCTACCCAAGCCGTTTCACGTCGTGGTGGTCGTGGACGTGGCGGTGGGCAGCGTCGGGGTAGCCGACGCCTGGACCGGAGCGCCCTCGCCGGCCGAGTTGAGGGCCGTCACCTCAAAGTAATAGGTGGTCCCGTCGGAGAGGCCGGTGACCGTATAGGCGGTGCTAGTAAGGGACGAGGTCCCGTTGACAGGGGTGCTCGACTCGTGCCCCGGAGCGGTCCCCTCGTACACGTTGTACCCGCTCGTCGGCCCCGCGCCACCGGAGGGTGCCGTCCAAGAAAGCGAGACTTGGGCGTTGCCGGCCTGCGCCGTGACGTCCATCGGGGTGACCGTACCCAAGTCGGGCAGCGGGGAGAACACCCCGCTCAGGGACGTATCATGGTGGAACATGGGCCACGATCCGGCACCGACTGCAAGAGCGCCGTCCGAGCCGGGGATCTCGTAGTGCTGGATGACGCCTTGGTTGTTGCCGTTGTAGCCGGCGATCGTGATCCCGATCGTGCCGTTGGGGTCGTCGGTGACAAGGGGGGCGTTCTGGAACCCAAGGTCGGGCCGAGCACGGTGACCTCCTGGCAAGTGGCAGTGAGGACCTCCACACCGTGGATCGTGGGGACCAACAGGTCGGGTTGGCCGTCACCGGTCAGGTCGGCAGCCACGGCCGAGCCGATCACGCGGGAGGCCACGGGCGTGTGGCATAGCCGTGTGCCGTCCTGCCCATCGAGCACCCATACCGACCCCGCGTTTGTCCCCCCACAGTTGGCGGGGCCTCGGTCAGTGCCCTCGACGACGTCCAGTTGGCCGTTTATGCCCACCAAAGCCGGGCTTGACTCTGTGCACCCATCGAGGGTCTCGGACCAGGCGGGCACCAAGCGCGCGTTGAACGCGACCACCTTGTCGGTGTCGCTGGCGCCAGCGTAGTAGTAGCCCGTGCCGACGACGATGCCCGTGGCTCCTCCCGCCAGCAACGGGCCGACCGCTGGCGAGGAGTCCACTTCCTGGTTGGTGTCATAGTCGTAGATGAGCTGGCCCTGGGCGTCGAGGACGCGCACATGGCCGCCGTTTTGGTACTGCAGCCCATATGCGACGCCCTGGGTGGACGCGCCGCCCACAACGAGCTCTTCTTGGCCCGAGCCATAAAGGTCGCCGACGGCAGCTGTCGAAAAGACGCTGTCAGCGGTGAAAAACGGCCACCCGGCCAGCACGGAGCCCGACGTGGCGGTTAGCGTATAGGCCTCCTGGCCCAACGAACCGGCGAAGACGTCCGTACCGCCTTGCAGGTCACCAACAGTGAGAGAGGCTTGCACGCCGCCGGCAGGGTTATTGTCGGTGGGAGGGTTCTGCACAGTGGTGTGCCACAATTGGTTGCCCCCCGGCCCATAAGCCTCGTATCCACCGGTCGTGGGGTACTGGGCGTTGCCGGCCCCCACGAACACCGAGTCCAAATTGTTCCCGTTTAGGGCGGCCGCCGAAGGGGTCGAGTCGACCGGGACTCCTCCGTCGTAAACAGGCCAGCCAGCTACGGGTGAGCCGTCTGAGAGATGGTACGCGTACAGGTAACCCGTCCTGTCGCCGACCACCACCGCGGGCCCTTGGCTGTCGAGAGTGACGAGCATCGGTGAGGACTCGGCGATCGGCCCCCCGAGGTCATTCAGTGAGCCAGAGGACCAGGCCAAAGTGAAGTTCAATGCCCCAGTGCTCGTGGTCGTAGCCGTCGTCGGGGCTGTGGTCGTGGTCGTGGTCGTAGTGGTCGTTGCCGGTGGCGCCGTCGTCGTGCTTGTCCCGCTCGGCGTCACAGGGGACGGCCCGACGGGTAAGACGGGGGCCGGCCCCGTCGTAAGCCCGCCGGTTACCGGAGCGGTGGCTGTCGCCGAAGTCGTCGTGGCTACGGTCGTCGTGGTCACCCTTACAGCTGGGGCTGGAGCTAGCCGGACGAAGAACTCCCCTTTGGCCGTGCCCTTACCAGACGCCACCAGCTCGAAGGCTTGTGCTTCGGCGACGTGGCCCCTGTTCGGCGCCAACCAGAGCTTCTCGCTGAAGCTCCCCGCCGAGCAACGTCGCGACGGCAGCTCACTGTGGTGCCAGTCGAGCGCAACGAGGTGGCAGGCCGAAGCGAAGCGGACCTTGCCCACGACCGTTGTCCAGCCGCCCTTGGCCGGCAGCTCCCACGGGCTCGCTCGGGCATCAAGGACCTCGGGCCGTGCGGTGGCGTTTGCGTGGTGATGAGGGCTTACGGAGGCCGCGCTGGACGCGGCCATTGGGAGCAACACAGCTGCCGAGGCCAGGACGGCAATGGCTGGGCACCAGGGCGGCCTCCGCCGCAGCAAGTAACCACCAAACGCTGCGCCTACGGCGACGATGACGACGGTCAGTACCACTTTTCTCTCCCTACCCCTCCAACAAACATCTGCGTTCGACCAGCCAACAGGTTGGCTGGAGCTCCGCAGCGAGGTCGCCGCATCCGGCGTCCTTGTGAACTTCCTCACAGGTTGGGCAGAGCACTTTCGGCTGGGCGCAAGTCCGACAATGTTCCTTGGGCTCGGGCGGTCCTCCCAAAGCTGCACCGGGTTGAAGGGTGTCGTCTTTATCCGGTGGGCTAACTCATGCATGACCCGACGAGCATGGGGTGGAAAGCAACGGCGAAGCCGTGCGAGCGTGCCTAGACATCCCGTGGCGATGGTCTACACCTCGTCCTTCCCTGGTGCCCGCAATTACACACAACGCGCTCTCGCACGGGTGGGAGACGTGCGACCATGTACCTCGTGGCCACGGCTCGAGCGACCAAGAAGCTCAGCGAACCGGCGTGAGACGCGCTAACCGAGGCTCTCGCCACCTTCTACTGGTACAGGAACGACCTGAAGGCGTTCCTTTACCGGCAGCTGCATGATCACTACGACGTGCCGGCCCGGCTCGATTTCGGCCTGTCGAAGCGCCAGATAGCGAGTTCGCTCGTCGGGCTGCTAGCCAGCGACGAGACGCACTACCAACCCGTCGCGATCGAGCTGCTTGTCGCTCTTTCCAAGTCGGACCCAACGTTTCCGAAGCTCGCCGCGCTCGAAGACGGTGCGGCGAAGGTGCAGCAAGCGAAGGCCGCGCACGTGGCCGTCGTAAAGGTCATCGGCCAGTACAGCGAGATCGCCGAACAGCGCGAACGGCTGCAAGGCGAGCTTGAGGAGCGCAACATTGCAGCCGCGGCGCGTCGATCGCATGACACAGTCCTCGACGAGTTGCGCAACGACTTCTTCGCGATGCATGCGATGACCGACGCGCACGAGCGGGGCCGTGGGTTCGAGCCGTTTCTGAACCGGCTCTTCGGGCTGTACGACTTCGACCCCCGCGTCGGCCTACAGCCTTCAACACGAACAGTGCGACGGCGCCTTTACGTTCGACACTGACGACTACCTGCTCGAGGCGCGTTGGTGGAATGGCCCTATGCAGCCTGCCGACGTCCACCCCTTCAAGGTGAAGGTCGAATCGAAGGCGAAGCACACCTCTGGCCTCTTCATCTCGGTGAACGGTTTCACTGCTGGCACCGTCGAACTCTACTCCCGGGCGACCCCGGTCATCTTCATGGATGGCGCCGACCTCGTCCCTGTACTGGAGGCACGCATAGACCTTGCCGAAGTGCTCCTCCGGAAGCGTCGGCATGCAGCCGAGACCGGCGCCTGATGCTGCCCGTGGCGCAAATGCTCGGCTGATTGAGCAGCCGAGAACCGCCACTAAGGCGTGGCGAGCGAAATGCGACTCTCAGTACGCGGGTTTGAGTCCAGCCGAGTGGTGTACGAAGACGGTGACTCGCAGGCCCTGACAGGCCAGGGGTCCACCACTCGTGACGACCACCGCATCAATCTCAAGGAAGTTCCAACAACCGAGAGGAGAAGATGCGGTGGCTACTGACAGCTTGGACGCGCTCGAGTGGTTGCGCAAGCACCTCGAGCAAGACGACCCTGACCTGCTGCGCGAAATGGTGGTCAGCTTCGCCGAGCGGCTGATGTCGGCCGAGGCCGACGCCGTGTGCGGGGCCGGCTACGGCGAGCGCAGCCCCGAGAGAGTGAACTCTCGCAACGGTTACCGCCACCGGGCCCTCGACACCCGGGCTTGCACCGTCGACCTGGCCGTGCCCAAGTTGCGGGAGGGCAGCTACTACCCGGGCTGGCTGTTGGAGCCCCGCCGGCGGGCCGAAAGGGCCCTCACCCAGGTGGTCTGCCAGTGCTATGTAGAGGGCGTCTCCACCCGTCGGGTCGACGACATCGTAAAAGCCATGGGGATCGAGGGGATCTCCAAGTCCCAGGTCAGCGTCATGGCCAAAGAGCTCGACGCCACGGTGGAAGCGTTCCGCTCCCGCCCCCTCGAGGCCGGGCCTTACACCTATATCTGGCTCGACGCCGTGACCCAAAAGGTGCGTGAGGGCGGCCGGGTGGTGAACGTCGCCGTCGTCGTCGCCACCGGGGTCAACAACGAAGGGCGCCGGGAGTCGCTCGGCTTTGACGTCATCACCACCGAGGACGGGGCGGGCTGGACGGCGTTCTTGCGCAGCCTGGTAGCCCGAGGCCTCTCCGGCGTGGCCCTGGTCGTCTCCGACGACCACAAGGGCCTAAAAACCGCCATCGCCGCCGTGCTCCGGGGGGCCGCCTGGCAACGGTGCCGCACCCATTTCGCCAGGAATTACTGACCCGGGTGCCCAAATCCTCTCAGGGCATGGTGGCCACGTTGGTGCGCACTATCTTCGAGCAGCCCGACCACGACAGCGTCTGGGCCCAGCACGCCCGGGTCGTAGACCAGCTCACCGGCCGGTTCGACGACGCCGCCACCATGCTGTTGGACGCCGCCGACGACCTGCTCGCCTTTTCCACTTTTCCGCCCGAGCACTGGAGCGCCATAAGGAGCAATAACCCACAAGAGCGCCTCAACAAAGAAATCCGTAGGCGGACCGACGTAGTGGGCATTTTCCCCAACCGCGCCGCCGTGGTGCGCTTGGTCGGTGCCGTACTGGCTGAACAAAACGATGAGTGGGCAGTCGCCAAGCGTTACATGGGCTCGGAGAGCTTGGCCAAAGCGAGGCTCCGCCCGATCGAGGGGCAATTGGCGGAGATGGCCAAAAGCCCCGAGCTGCAAGCCGAAGGGGCCGCCTAGACGACCCTCCCCCCGACAACTGAACAAGCACCTCGCCCCACAACGCCTAGTCGAACGCGCCCTAAATTCAGTCCCGTAATTATAGGCTTGACATTTACAACTATATGTGCCTACACCTTCAAAAGAGGTTGAAGTCGGTGGTCGTTATACACCAGCTCCCTGGGCTCTACCGTACGCGGACGTGCGGCCGGCACCGCGACTACGCCACTCCTCGCACTCCGCCTACCAAGACTAAGACGTCTAGTCTGTGGAACTATCCTTCCGGCGGAGCTACGGGCAATTGTGCTGATCGATGGCGGCTTTATGACGGGTGTAGACATGGTTGCACGGGGGATGCCGGTCCTTTCTGGCCGTGATGAACTGGCCGCCTGGTTCCGGTCGAACGAGCCGCGGTTCCCCGACTGGGGCTCGGCGGTCCGCCAGCTCGCTGAAATGGTCGGTGCCGAGGCCACGCCCGCGTTCGAGGCCTACGTGCGCGAGGTGTTCGTAGAGGTCGACGGGGAGGTGCGCGACGCGACACCACCCGGGCGGTTAGCCGACCTAGTGATCGCCGTCCACGGAGAAGACGTCGTGGCCCAAGGCCGAGGCCTCAAGCTGCCGACGCTGCTGATCGCCTGCGGGCAGCCCCTCGCCGCCCGACCAGCACGAGAAAAGGCGTGGCAGGCATTCGTCACCGCATCCCCGCTGGTTGAACTGAAGGTGGCCGACGACTTGGGGCATTACGCCGTCTGGCAAGCGCCCGAAGCGTCATCAAAGCTGATCGCCGACTGGCTTCGAGAGCACTTCTAGACGGCCTTGCCCAACTGGATACGGCGGCGGTGCAGATAGTTCTTGTGAACAAAAATCAAACGCTGGGAGGTCTCTTATGGTTGTGCGCGAGTTCCAGAATGTTCCTGACGGGACCACCCGTGGCACCACCCCAATGCTCAGCCTGGCTTCTCGGTGGTGCCGTAGAACACGAGGCCAACGCTGGCCGCGTGTCCACCCGTCCTGAGAGGCAATCGCCTTGACTGCAAACCAACGGCGTTGGATGATCAAACTCTTCAACAAAAGTGAGGAGCGCGAATGTCGCTGACCGATGAAGTACGGACATTGAACGACGGTTTTAGCAAGGCGTTCTCGGACCAGGATGTCGACAGGCTTGTTGAGTTCTACGCCCCCGATGCGAAGGTGCTTGCGCCTGGAGTTCCGATCCTTGAGGGCGCAGCGGCGATCAAGGGGTTCCTCCAGATGACGCTGGACGAGGGCGCTCCGGCTCTCGAATTCGAGTCGATTGTTGTAGATGGCCAAGACGACCTAGTCGTCCACGTCGGACGGTATCGGCTGACGATGGAACCTCCCGGAGGCGAACCTCAGATCGACGCCGGAAAGTACATCGCCGTGTCGAAGCGACAGGGCGACGGATCACTGCGACTGGCCTACGACACCTTCAACAGTTACGCGCCACCGCCGTCACCGTAGGCGCAATAACGTCCCAATTGTTGCAACCCATACTTGTCCAGCCGCGTCACCGATGTGCCGATCCGGGCGTAGGCAGACAGCATCCCTAAAACACCTCCGGCTCCCTCTACCCAACCGAAGTTACTGGAGAGCACGCAGGAGCTGGGAGGCGAGAAGATGCCGCGTTCAGCATCCCCGACCAGTTTGTGAAGTGATTCACAGCTTAGGAACACGACTCAACGCTGTGCGCGAGTTGCAGAATGTTCCTTGAAGATGGAACAGAGTCCACTCGAGCGTCGTCGGCCTCCTCTTCCCGCCCGAGGATGCTCAGAACCATACCCAGATTACGAAGCGCGCCGGCAAGGAGAGGGGCAAAGATGTCGGGCTCTGTATTTGCCAGAGACCGGTAAATGGCGACGGCCTCTCCGACGGCCATAAGCGCCTCCTCGTCTCGCCCCAAGTCCACCATGCGGCGGCTTCGTTATTGAGCCGCGCAGCAAGCTTGGGGCAAAAGGTTTCGGGCCGAGCCTCGGCCAGAGGCCGACGGATGCGGACAGTCTCCTCGACCGCGGTGAGCGCATCGTCCCACCGCCCTAACCCCAGAAGGCGGTTCGACAAATGGTTGAGCACTCTGGCGAGGTCAGGGCCGTAAGAAATCGGGGTGCTCTGCAGCGAGCGATCTGAATATTGCAACAGGTTCTGTGACTGCGTGGAGCGCCTCGTCGCGGATTTTTTAACTGCGCGCACCGTATCGCGTAAGTGTCTAGCCACGAGGCTCGCTCGGGCGTCATGGGAGCGCAGGTCGCGACAATCCGACTTGTGATGACGGCGTCAGCCTCCGCGAGGACGGGGCTTAGTAGGGTATCGAATTCGCGATCGAGACCAGAGTCTCGCGCGAGGCCTCGATACCGCCAACGAGCTTTGGGAAAGCGGTAAACCGCTTCTTCAAGAAAAGAACGCGCCTTGGGATCATCGCCAGCAGAAGGGGCGAGGAGAGTCAACGCCCGACGAGCCTGCTGGTCCGTCAATCTCCTGAAGCTGTCTACAGCCAGTTCCGGGGATTTTATGAGCTTCCGTGGCCACGTGCAGTTCCGCCAATCGGTCCGAGTGCAGGGAGCCGAGCCAGGTACCGGGTCCACTGGGCGGAAAAGAGTTCCCCGAGCAAGGTCGCGCCCATGCGGATAGAAGCCTTCTTGGTGCGCATCAGCATCGGGGGGCATGTCTCTTTGCCAGCCGATTGATAGCCTGATGAAAGCTCGTACTTCCTCTGCGGAAGGTGGGATATGGCAGAGCCAACGGCTTCCGGCCAGGTCTCCTTGGTAGGCGCGCTCAGCCTGTCGCCCTCGCCCACGGTGGGCTCACCAGTCACCGCCACCTTTACGGTGAAGAACACCGGCGGGTCCCCGGTAGCCATCGCCTACCTCCTGGCCGCCGCCCGCACCTCGGCAGGGGCCAATGTCGACTTCCCGCCGTCGGCGCCAGTGAGCTTGCAACCGGGTGAGCAGCAGGTCTACGCCCAGACCGAAACCTTTGGCGTCGCTGGGGACTACACGGCCTGGCCCAGCTGGTACGACGGCACCAATTACTACCAGCTGGCCCCGGCCACCGCCTTTGCTGTCACCGCCGCCCCCGGCCAGGTCTCCTTGGTAGGCGCGCTCAGCCTGTCGCCCTCGCCCACGGTGGGCTCACCAGTCACCGCCACCTTTACGGTGAAGAACACCGGCGGGTCCCCGGTAGCCATCGCCTACCTCCTGGCCGCCGCCCGCACCTCGGCAGGGGCCAATGTCGACTTCCCGCCGTCGGCGCCAGTGAGCTTGCAACCGGGTGAGCAGCAGGTCTACGCCCAGACCGAAACCTTTGGCGTCGCTGGGGACTACACGGCTTGGCCCAGCTGGTACGACGGCACCAATTACTACCAGCTGGCCCCGGCCACCGCCTTTGCTGTCAGCTCTCCTGCTGCTGGCCCTGTGGTCGTGGTCGGGCCGAACGACAAGGTCTCGCCAACCGCTTCGATAAGCGGCCCAGCCTCCGCAACGCTCATCGGAGGCGGTAACGAGTTTTTGTCATTCCAGATTGTGGTGTCAGCGGGCACCGCAGCCTTGACCGGCATGACTGCGAGCTGCCCTGGGTCGTTGACTGGAACGGCGGGAAGCATCGCTGCCACAAACGTATCTTTGTACCGCTCGGCCTACTACACCGTAAATCCCGGAGAGCTTTCCGGCCCTGACTCCCTTGGCGCCGGCCCGTGGCCCGATCCTCTGATTCCCGTCGTAGATCCTTTCTACGGTGAACAACGGGGCGCCTTCCCCATTGACGTCCCCGCTGGCGAGAACCGCGTCATCTGGGTGGACGTGTTCGTACCAGCTGCCACGCCGAGCGGGGACTACCAAGGTGCTGTGCAAGTGAGCACTAATGACTGGACGATCGACGTCCCCTTTGACCTTCACGTCATCCCCTTTACCTTGCCCGCCACGGCGACGTTACGCAGCTCTTTCTTTGTGAACTCAGGAACACTAGCCACGACCTTGAACGGGGGAGCGAACTGCTGGGCCGCTGCCGCTGCCGAGGACCTCTGCTGGGAAATCAACGAATTGTTCCTCGCAATAGGCCTCGATCACCGCACCACATTGGCGAACGCCTGGCTTGAGACCCCCACTGCAGGTAAAGAGCCGTTCTTCGAGAGCCACCTAGAGCCTTACCTGGACGGCACCGGTGGTAAGACTACGCTTCCCAGCGCGCAGATGACCACTTTAGAATTCGATCCGAATAACTTGGCCACCTGGCTGAGCTTGGTCAATCCTCTCGGTACCGGCGCCGAACCGTTTGTGTACTTGAGCACAGTTTGTGACGAGCTATACCTCGGCTCCGGTCCCGCTGGGCTCACGTGCCCGCCTGGTTGGTCGAGCTCATGTTGGCCTGCTCTAGAAGGGATCTTTACCGAGTGGCCTCTGGCGCGAGTTCAAATGACCATGGACATCCAGACGTCTGACCAGTGTGGCATAGCGCCTTCCATCAACGGTGCGGGTGGTCTTGTCCTGCTCATACCGGTTATCAACTACATGGACGGCAAGGCCGACGATCCACAGCATGCTGGCGATCAGCACGACAAATATGCCCAGTTCGTTGCAGCCAAAGCCGGTAATGAGGTTTGGCTGTACTCCTCCTGCAACAGCTACGGCTGCGGCCCCGGCTCTTCCACCAGTCCCGACGACAGTGGCTGGCCAAGCTATGCCATCGATGTCACGGGCTCACAAAATCGGGCGATGAGCTGGCTTTGCTTCATCTACCAGGCGACTGGCGAACTGTACTACGAGGCTGACCACAACCTGCAGCCGGCGTGGAACCCGGGTGGCCAATGGTATAAAGGAGGAAACGGCGACGGCACCCTGTTCTATCCTGGCATCGCGGGCCTTGGTGATGGTTTCGGACCGCCGCTTCAAGGCTCCAGCCCCATCCCCATCGCATCGGTTCGCCTCAAGCTGATTAGGGCCGGCCGGCAAGACTACGAGTATCTCCACTATCTAGCTAACAACGGCCAGTCAGGGCAGGCTCTGCAAATCGCTCAGGAGCTGTTTCCCAACGTGTACAGCACTATATGCACCAACGAGCAGGTCGAAAATGCTCACCAGCAGCTAGCTTCGGCAGTCGAGGCCCTGATTTCGGCCGGCGGAGCGGCAGCTCGAGAAAGCGACGCATAAAGCCTTCTCGTCGTCGCGTTTTGGTACGGTGGCTCTAGTATCGGCAGCAATGGGTGACACGGAGATGGGCGCTGGCATGTTGTGGACGCTTGCGAACGGCACGTCTCGCGGCTCCACCTCTACGAGCACGGCCGTTTCGCTGCACACTCGTGAGAGAGACGGGAGAGTGGGCTTGACCCGGTTTCACGGACAGGTTGGTTGAGCTGATTATGCCGCGTCGTTGTCGGTGTTTTGGTGGGCGAGAGTTTCGTAGTGGGCGGGGCTGAAGTAACCGAGGGAGCTGTGTAGCCGGCGGGTGTTGACCAGGTGGGTGAGGGCCACTTGTCGGTCGGGCTCGGTGCTCTCGACCGGATGCTCGATGAGCTCGTGAGCGCTGCCGCCAAAAAGGGCTGAGCCGAGGTCCCTCGACGGCGGGCATGCGGTACACGAAGGAGCGCGACCCGCCGCCAAGGCCGGACTTGTGAACTTCCTCACAGGTTGGGCAGAGCACTTTCAGCTGTGCGCAACTGATCTCTCTGGAAGCTCTCCGACAAAGCGTCGATGAATTTCAGTCACATCAGAGCGGTCGTCGCCCCGGTCGCATCGCCGAGTCAAGCTCTGCGGCGAAGCTCGGACCAGGGACGTTCGGCGACGATGGGGCGTGGACCTCGAGTGCCTGTCGATCCTCCGACACGCGATCCGCCCCACCGCGGCGCAGGAGATTTTGGTCGAAGTCGCGTTTGGTGTCTGCTCGGGTCTGTTCGGCACACCACCTTTCTCACGTAGTGTCTGCACACCTCGCTCCCAAGATTTCACCACGACCCGGTAACCGGACCAGCCCAGAGAGGGGAGTCTGTCCGCTATGTCCGCCCTCTCAGCGATCGGCGGAGAGACCGGCAAGGTGGCGAGCGCCGGACACAGAGCATCAAGGCTGCAAGACGTCCAACAATTCGCCGGGACCTTCGGTTGCGAAATCGGTGCGGAAGCTCGACACGCCGTCAGCAACGTTGACCACCTCTCCGAGGAAGGTCTCATGAGCGCCTGAGGACGGGTCTTCGACGGTGTCCTCGACGAACACCACTACGAACCGAGCACGCCGTCCGTCGGCCTTTTTGCGCAGCACCCTGCCCATGCGCTGGACCATCTGGCGGCGCGAGCGGCTGGCGCCAATGATCACGCCGAGGTCCGCCGCGGGGACGTCTACGCCCTCGTCAAGCACGCGGGGAGCAGCGAGCACATCAAGGCCGCCTGTGGCGAAGAGGTCGAGGACCTCGGCCCGCGCCCGGGTGGAAAGGCCGGAGTGCATAGCAGCAGCACGGAGACCGCAGCCGGTCAGCACGACTCGCGTCCGCTCCGCCGCACCGATGCTCTGGGTAAAGACCAGAGCCCTATCCGCCCCTCTTAGCGCCGGCGCCAGTTTGCGTAGTGCGGAGTCTTTCACCGGCGTGTCAGCGAGCAAGCGGCGCCGTTGGAGCATCGTCCGCCGGTATTCCCGAGCCGGCCATGCGCCCGCCTCACTACTGTCCGCCAGTGCTGCCACCGCCCGCACGAACACGTCGAACGGCTCCTCCGGCACACCGCACTCGCGCACGAGACGGGCGCGCAAGGCCCCCATCAGCTTCGTCAGTTCTTCGTAAGCAGCCCGTTCGCTGGACGAGAACTGCACTCCGAGCAGGACCACACTGAACCGGGCGACGATCCCGTCTGCAACTGCTCGTTCGTAGCCGAGGCGGAAACAAGTGCCGCCGAAGTACGGGTCGAGCCAGGCCAGGTTGCCGTTGTCTTCGCGGGCATAAGTGGCGCTGAGACCAAGCCGGCGCCCGAAACGGGGGTCGAGCGCCAAGCGGTTGACAGCGCTACCGTACCGGTGGCACTCGTCTGCCACCAGGAGCCCTCCCTGTCGTATCGGCCGGAGGTCCTTGGCCCGAGCGCTATTGACGACCGCCACCAAGATGTCGTGGCTCACGAGGGAGTCTGCCGCGCCGGCGCCCATGGAGCCTGCGAGGCGCAACGCCGCCGGCGAGGGCGCCCCCGGTCTTGCCTGATTGCCGCATGCCCTGGCGTCCATCTGGCCGCCCGAGCGGAGGGCAGGCAAGTAGGCCTCTAGCTGGGCCAGCCACTGCCGTTGCAGTTCAATGGCCGGGACCAGGACTACGACCTGTCCTCGGCGGGCCAGTTCGTCGAGGGCTGCCGCCACTCCCACCATTGTCTTGCCCGTCCCGGTTACCGCCTCTATGACGCCACGGCCGCCGTTTTTCTCCCAGGACTCCAGTGCGTCCACCTGCCATGAGTACAACCCGAGCAAGGACGAAGGGCGGCGCCGGAGCGGCCGAGCGGCAATGCTCCGGGTAGCCGTTGCCTGCCGTGGTGATGAACCCGCCCACCACCGCGGCGGGGAGCCGGTATCCCGCCGGAACCTACCGTGACTGGAAAAGAGGGCGAACGACACCTCTTCGACGGCGGTGCCCAGTACCGACGCTAGCTCCGATGCCGTCAGCCCCCCTCTGGCCGAGAGCACTGAGCCGATCTCGTCGGCTAGCACGCTTCAGGTCCCGCCGGGCCGTCCGAGCCCGACGGGCGGCCCAGACGCGTCGGTGGCGGCCAGCCCGCCACTCCCGCAGGGCTGGGCCCCATTTGCGTCCGCACCTGAAGGGCGCTCTCAGTCGCTCTGGTCGTCCTCGAGATCGCTGTCGGCGCTCAGGTCCACGCCCAAGCCGCCCACGTTGATTTCAGGGCGATAGCTCGGGTCCAGGCGCCGCAGATCCCACTCGTTTATCCACGCCCGCACGTACTGCCGCATCCGGTTGGACGGGAGGCGCTCCAGCCCCGGCACGTCCGGTGGCTCCCAACCGTAGGCCTCGGCGTGGATCTGCTTCAACTGGGCGTAGGTGCGGTCGAGTTCCTCACGTCCGGGCGGTTGGATCTGCACCTGCTCCCTCTCGATGATCCGCATGCCGGTCTCGGCCTGGGCGGCGAGCAACTCGTCCTCGTCCGTGCCCTTGGCCCGGAGGCGCTTGCCAATCAGCTCGTTGTCGTTTTTGCCCACGAGCACCTGGGCCTCGAAGTCGTCGACGGTGGTGAGAACGGCGCAAAGTGGTGCCGCCGGGTCATCCCGGTCCCCGCGTACCCAACCAGCCAGCTCGGCATAGGACTTGGCTCTTTGCAAGGAGCCATAACGGCCGATCAGCTCGGCCTCGTCGAGGAGGACGACCCACCCGGCAAACCCGGCCGCCTGCGCCAGCCGGGACACGAAGCGGAACCGCTGACGGGAAAGGTCGCGCTCTTTGACGGTCCCGAGCCGGTAGGTGGCCGATGCTCCCGCTTCCTTCAGTCGCCGCCGCAGGTCGGCGACCGGCAACGGGTCGCCGGCCCAAAACCGGACGATCCTGTCGGTGAACTCCTCGTCCCCGCGTCCGTAGTCATGCAGGAAAAGTGTGGCGGCGAAGCGGCCGTCCACCGGGCTGTCATCCTGGTGCGCCCACCTGTAGAGCTCGGCATAACTGGGAGAGTCTTCCTGCAACGCCAGTTGCTATCTCGTCGATGGCCGAGCCGGGCCGGCCGGGCACCTTGGCTTGCTCGATGGCTGAACGGTAGACCCTTATGGGGTCATAAAGCGGTGTCTCCTTGGAGATCACTATCTTGGAGACAACGAAACCCTCCGACAGCGCTATGTGCGCCAGGTACTCGAGCACGTGGCTCTTGCCGGAACCAAAGCCCCCTCCCACCAGCATCCCACCGGGTGCTGGCGAGCTCGGGCAGAGCCCGCACGGCGGCGGTGAGCTGGCTGAAACGGTCCTCGACACCCTGCTGCATGCTGCCCAGCACGGCTACCGCGTCACGATTGGGCACTCCTGCCCGCAGTGCTTCGAGGGCTCGCCGACGCTCCACTGTGATGTCGTTGCTCATGCTGCCGCCAACCTGACGAGGGACGAAAAGGGGTTGTCCCGGTTGACATCCCGGACTTCGTCGAAGATCCTGAGCTTGAGGGCCTGATAAGCATCGAGCCCGCGGGGCGAGTCGGACAGGAAAGCAGGCGACGCCACCACCACTACAATGCAGTTGGTCATCTCGTCAGTGTTGTCGACGAGCTGGCGGAGCACCTCATAGGCGTCCAGCAATGAACTCCTGGTGTAATAGTGGCCGTAGCGCTCGTCCGGACCAGGGCGGCGGGCGAAACCCAGCCGGCGGATATCCAGCACCAGCGCCAGACCGGCGTGATTGTTGACCGCCAGCCAGTGGGCGAGAGAGAAAAGCAAATGACGAGCATTGTGGCGGCCGATCTTCCGGAAAATTAGGGCCGACTTGAGGGCCGAGATCTGGCGGAGGTCGCCCCGCAGCCAGTCCAACACGGCGGTGTGCTCGGCGTCGACCACTTGGCCGCTGCGGAGCTGAGCCTGGCAAAGGCGCAGCATGGCGGTGCGGAACTCCTGGACCATTGCGTAGTCCCGGTGCACCTGTTCTTGGAGCTGGCGGTCAACGTCGCGCTTCAGTTCTCTGGGGTCGACGCCGTAATGCGAAGCGAGGGCATCAAGGGTCACGCGGCCGTCGGGCGCCGGATAGCCGGCGGCGGCGAGAGCTGAGCGAGTAGCGACGGCAGCGAGCCCGTCCCAGTCCACCTGCCTGGCCACGGCGAAGAAAACTTCCTCGAGCAAATGGACACGCGTCTCGACCGCGTCGACTCTGGCCACATCGAAGCGAGCACTCTGCGCCGCGGCGGCAAAACTTTCCATGAAAACTGCGGCCGACCCGTCATCAGGGGGCACCACGAACTTTATGGCTGCGCCTCCGTCTTCCAAGTACCCATGCGCGTACTCTCGGTCGAGGAACGCAACATATTCGTCAACGGGGATCACTTCGTTGGCTCCGTGAAGGCCACTCCCGCGTAGATTTTGGTCTGGCCGCTGCGGGTGACGGTCTTGAGCACACCCCCGCTCCTCGTCAGGGCGCTCGCCGGCAGGCTCATGCGCCGCCCCTCTTTCGTGTCGAGTACAGCGCTTTGGTCGAGCAAGTAAATATCGCGGGCGAACTCCTGGCGGGTATAGTCACGGGCCGCCCCCGGGAGCAGGGTGAGCACCTTGTGTACGTCGACCAGCCTGGCCGGGCCCCAGGACGGAGCCGCTTGCTGGCCACCACCAGGTCGTAACCCGAGGCAAGTGTCTCGATAAACGCCTCGTGCTTTGAACCTGGGCGGCTTTTGCTGAAGGGCCACGAGGTGGCGGGCCACGACAGAAGGCCGCACCCGCCGGTCCTTTTGCTTGTCGATAAGCACAGTCGTGTCGGATGGGGAGACCTGCACTATCACCGGGTAAGACAGGATGCGGTCGTCCGACTCGAATGCCTGCACCCCCGCTTCGGTGGCGGCGGCCAGCAGTTCCTTGGCGTAATCGCCCGAAGAGAACCACTCGCCCACCTCGAAGCGCCACCCTTGGCGCAGGTCCCGCGCCGCCGCGGTGGCCTGGTCGGCCAAGTTGACCGTGGCTTCCAAGGACTGCTGGAGCTCGCGGATCTGGCCGTGCGCGGCGGCCGCTTTGGCCTTCCTCGCCGCGTTCAACGCTGAACCGATTGCCTTGATGGCGGCGTCTGCCTCGCGCTCGACTGCTTGAAGCGCCTCTTCCAGAGAGTTTGGTTGGTCAATCATCGTGCGCCTCCGCTAAATGCTTTCTGCGAAAATTGTCGCCTCCGCGGCACCTTTATCGGGCTGTGGTACATGGCCCGTCCCCTGCCGGACCTCGACGTCCAGGTTGCCCCCGGTGCTGAAGCCGAGCAGGAGCGTGTCGTCGGGACGTGCGCCCGCGGCCAGGGCCACGGCCCGCACAGGCCCCCTCTTCGGCTGCGGGGCATCGTAAGCCAGGGTCACTGGGCCCCAGCGGCTCGAGAAGGTCCGCCGGGCAAAGGGCGCCAAACCGAGGCCTTCGACAAGGGCCACCGGTACCGCCGCTTCGGAACCCCGCAGCACCTCAACGTCTACCCGCACCCAAAGCCAGAGCCGCTCCCCGCTGGTCCCCCCGTCCCGCTCGGGCGGTCCGACCGCCCCGGTGCGGCCTTCGTCCTGGCCCGTCCGGGACCTACCGTGCGCCTTCTTCAGCGGCCGGCCCCTTTCTTGCCCCCACGAGGCCAGGCCCGCTTCGCCCCGCACGGACAGGGCGAACCGACGGCGGTCGCCCAGCGCCCGCGTCACGGCTTCGGCGTCCACCGGCCGCCCCCCACCGGCGACGTCGGCTCTTATCTGCTCGGGCGTGCGGGCCTTACCGTAGGCATCGAGAATGCGCTCGACGACATCGGCCAGCGGCCCTTTTACGGACACCGCCAGGTCCTCCACAGGCATCGCCCCGTTTGCCTGTAGCCAAGGCCGGAAATTGCCGGCACTGATCCCGACGTCTGCCAGCTGGGCTTGCAGGTCGGCCAAACGGCGCACTCCGTGATCTTCGTTGATGTAAGCGACCGTGCGGGCGACCACGGGCGCAGGGGTGCTCGCCAACCACCCCGGCTGCTGCCTGAGGGGCAGGTAAGGCCCGGCTAGCCACGTGACCAGCTGAGCCACAGTGGGCTCGCCGGCGCCGAGACGGTCGAGCTCCTCGGCCACCTGTTCGGCTGGTGCCACGGCCCCGAGACGGGAACGCAGCGTCGAGACGAGCCAGGGCAACGGCGCTGGCGCGGTCGTGAGCGCTAGGCGGACACGCGGACTCGGAGCGCCGGACGAGCGTATTGACATGCCGGCGCCGCATACCTTCTCGAGCCGCCAAATCCTCAAACGCTAATGGCTCCGGCTTGAGCGACCCGAATAGGAAGAGCCGCTGCTCACGCTGGTTGCCGGCGGCCTCGATCAGTTTCCGGACCAACGGAGCCAGGTCGAGCGCCCAGGGCGCGCCCTGGCGAACGAGACGGTCAGCGGCGTCCCGAACGGCTTGCGGCCCGTCACCGCTGCGCAGCTCGAGCAGCGTCTCCAAGAGCGGTGCCGATGCGCCCTCCCGCTCTTTCTGCAGGATGAACGCCAGCTCGTCGCCACGACGAGGGATCTCGCGCTCAATAGCGGGCCCCTCTCCACCCATGGCCCGACAATAGCGAGCATTAGATCGGGAGCCGCGGATGCGTCAGGGCGGAGGACGTCCGTGACCGGTCGGCACAACCGCCACGAGAAGTGTCGTGCCGCCTACGAGCACGATGGGGTGCCGGCCTGAAGTAGGACCAGCTGGCCAGTGGCCTGGTGACGTCCGCGCAGCGGCGCGAGCAACGGCGCTCGTATATATCGACTGGCTGACGTATATACTGATTCCATGGCGAAGCACCTCGTAGATCTGGACGAAGAAGCGCTCGGTGCCGCCCAAGTGGAACTGGGGACAACGACCATCAAGGACACCGTCAATCAGGCCCTGCGACGCGCCACCCGTGACCGCGAACAACGGGTTGCGCGTGCGCTTGATGTGCTAGCCGACGCGGAGCTCGCAGACCGGTCCGAAGCGTGGCGCTGACCTTCCTGGTCGACACGAGTGTGTTGAACCGCATTGGCCAGCCTCAGGTGCGCCAGGTCGTCGAACCACTTGCGGCGCGGGGCCAGCTCGCCCGCGCCAGGATCTGCGACCTTGAGGTCGGCTACTCTGCCCGCAACGCGTCCCAATGGGACCACCTTGTCGTTGCTCTCGACGCCTTCGAGCCAATCGAGACGACCGCAACCCACGTTCGCCGAGCCCTCCAGGTGCAGCGGCTCCTTGCCGAGCGCAGCCAACGGTGCCGGAAAATACCCGACCTTCTCGTTGCCGCCGCAGCTGAGGAGCTCGGGATTCCGGTCCTGCACTACGACGGTGATTTCGACCTAATCGCGGATGTCACCGGCCAGAGCGCCGAGTGGGTAGTGCCAGCCGGCGATGCCGACTGAAACCCTCGCAGATCGGTCGTGTGCTTCTTTCGAGTTCCACACGTAAGGATCGTTTATCGCCGAGTTGCGATCACTAGTCAAATGACCGTTTGGAAATGTTCCTGACAGAACGAGCCGGAGTACTTATTCGAGACCCCCAGACATGGCCGCGACCGGTTGCTGGTCGGCGGCGAGCGCCATCCGGCTCAAGTCCATCTGGCACTCCAGCCTATGCGTGGCCAACGTGGGCTTCGCGGTGGTGAAGGCGGTCACGGTCGACTCCCTTCCCCACCCTCGTCACCACTCGGTCTCTTCGAAGGGCCGCCAACGAAAGGACCGACAGAAGTGCAAGACCGATCGAACAGACAAGCACCGATCGGAAGATGCCGAAGTACTCCGAGGAGATGCCGACACCGATGACGGGGACCGCGAACCCTAAGTAGCACAGCACGAAATACAAGGAGATGACCTGCCCTCTCCGCTCGGCCGGGGCCAGCCGGTTAGCGGTCGAAAGACTGCCCATGAAGACACAGCCGATAGCGATCCCACCCAAACCGGCGGCCGCTAGAAAGAGACCCATCGAAGCCAACGACAATCCGGCGACGATAAGAGCTAGGACCAAGGGGTAGAGGGCGAGGCCGAAAGAGATCACCTTGCGGTAGTCCAAGTGGCCCACGCCGAGCTGAGTGACCACCGCGACTCCGGAGAGCATGAACACCACAGCGCCGGCAACGGCGTGATTGTGCTCGTGCAGAGCATCTCTGAGAAACGATGGCACTAGCGCGTTGAAGATCCCGAACAGGCTGAAGGCCGCGAACCCCGCCACTCCGGCCGCCAAGAACTCGCCTCTTCCTGCGTCTGGGAGGCCGAAGCCGACGAACCGAAGGGACAGCCGTTGACGTTGCGAAACGGTCTCGGGTACCGAAGCCACTGCAAGCTGCCCCGACCGCTAACAAGACCAAGTACACCTCGAACGCAAGCACCGTCGGGTTCGGCGCAAATTGTGCGAGCAGACCGGCAATAAGCGGGCCGAGGCCGAGGCCACCGTATAAGGACGCCGTGGCGACGATCGATGCCCGGCGCGGCTTTGCAGGGCCTAGCATCTCGGTCAGCGCCGCGGTTGCCGTACCGGTCATGAGGCCGGCAGACAAGCCGGACAGGACCCGGCCCACGAAGAGCAACCCGACGGATGACGCCGTGATGAACACAACGGTGCTCAGTGTGCTGAGAGCGAGAGCCGCTCCGAGCACCGGCCTCCGCCCGAGTTGATCCGAGGCGCGGCCCGCGAATACCAGCGCGGCTAGTACGCCTGCCGAGTAGACCGCGAAAATCAAGGTAATTACCGCGGACGAAAAGTGCCACCGGCTCTGGTAGATCACGTACAGAGGAGTGGGCAACGTCGTCCCCAGCATGGTGGCGGCGAACACGTAGGCGATGAGCCAGAACGCCGCCTCGGTGGGCGTTTGTCGAAGGACCGGGCGATCGACGGCGATCGCCTCGTCGAGGCAGTCGAAGCAGGGCTTGCTAGGTAGTTTCACTTCAGCTCTCCGTGCGATTAAGGGTTATCTCGCCTTACACTTGTGCTTCCATCATTTGGTCCCGCATGGTCAGTAGGGCGTGAGCCTCGCTAAGCTACGCTGGAGTCGTCGTCGAAGCTGTCATCGGAATCGTGGCTCGGTTCTTGTACTGCCCAGGGGCGCTCCGCCACCAGCGAGAGCCGGGCCCGATGCCGCCGATCACAAGACCAAGGGGAACAACTTTGATCCCGAGCCGATCGACGTGTGAGTAACTTCGATTGTCACGAGCGACGGCTAAAAAATAATCGAGCACTTCGCAGACCGGGCATATCATATCGCTGGTATTTCCTTGCTGTTCAATGCGGCCCATAACCTAGTCCACACGTCGAGGCCCATGGGATTGAGACCATGTGAAGCAGAAGGAATTCGCTAAGTCCTGGTAAGTGTGAATGGATAGGTTAACGCTGTCGCATGCTGTTTCGCGCTTATTTTCCCTGGTAGACCGGCTTTCGGCCTTCCGCCTCTGCCTTCCGGCCTTCGATAAAGTCCTGTGAGTGGAAGAGGGCTCCAAACTGCTCGTCGAGCTTTGACAATGCCTCTTGCTCCGTGCGGTCAATCGCCAGGTGCGCAGACGCCAATGAGGTCTTGATGCCAAGCGGGCCGCAATCGGCGATCTTGTACGCGATTCGAACCCCTTCCTCCAGCGCTTCCTTCGCATTTGGAGCTACCTTCTGCACTTCTCCCGTACGGTATGCTTCGTCGGCGTTCCAGTGATCCCCGGTCAGGATGTAGCGCATGGCATTCCCCCAACCTACTTCCCGCGGGAACCGGATGGTCGCTCCTCCTCCGGGAAAGCGCCCATGTGTATTCTCATCCTGTCCGAAGCGGGTGTCGGCTGAAGCAATACGGACGTCGGCAACAAGATGGAGCTCATGGGCCATATTCCAGGTATCGCCATGGGTAACCACGACCAAAGGCTTGGTGAGGCGCGGAGCACGCTTGGCCAGAGGGTCTATTGTCCCAGTGCTCGCGATCCAAGGCTTACCCGTCCCGGCGAGTGACCGAAATCCCTCAACGTCGATCCCCCTTGAAAAGTTCTCCCCGTGGCCAAATAGGATAGCGGCGAGCAGGGAAGGATCGTGGTCGTATTGGTAGTATGCTTCGGCCAGTTTTTCAAAACGTTTCAGGGTCGATGCGGTTCTGGATGTAAGGACGATTTATGCCGAAAAGGACGATCTGCTCGCGCCGCTCTAATGGTCAGCTTTGCTTCGGAACTAGAAGGTACGTCCTGAAGCGTTATGGCTTGGGCGTCAGTCTGTAATGCTGTCATTGTATTCCCATCTCCTTTCGTTTGATCGATTCTTATACTTCGGGATCGGTCAGAACTGAGACGTACTGGGCCAGTTCGTTTCCATATGACCAATTCTCTTTTGGCACCTCAACGAGGTTTATGAACACATCCTCCGTGCGAAGCTTTACTCCCTACGGAGCTGGTCCGTAAGTTCCTTATAAAACGTTCCTTAGCTCTACAGATCGTCCTGCATTGAGCGCGCTTTGGAAGAAGATACAATCGTCGGTGCGATGGACGCCCAGATAGTCACGATCAAACGACAGGGCGCTCTTGGGATGTTCGGTGATGACTTGAAAACGATCGCCCTCAGGCGAGTTGAGAACATCCACCATGGTCTGGTAGGCAATTTCTCCGACTTGAGCGCGATACTCCTCTGATTTTCCTTCGATCAGGTCGATCCCAACAATGGGCATCTTTCCTCCTCCTTTTGGTAATGCAGATTTCATGCGACTACGCGAGTTCCTGCTGGTTGTCTCTTATCGCCGCTACCCGCAATGGCCCCGATGCCTGCGCAGGCTAGGCCCCTGGCCGGCCCTCAGGTGCTTTCAGTCGCACCCGAAGGACGAGTCGGTGAAACTATTTACCAGCATGCCGTTTTCGTCGCCCAAAAGCCCCTCGAGCTGGCTAATAAAGTCGGCTCTCGCTTCCAGCGGCGGGTACTCGGTCTGACCGTCCCCATCGACGGCACTGTCCCAGAAGGAGATGTCGAGCCAGTCACCGTCCTCCAGCTTCACCAGGAAGTCGGCCCGGAAGGCCACGTACGACGCCCGGCAGGACTCGACAGTGGCTTTGTGGGCCTCCAGCAGGCGCGCCTCTCCCCCCGGTGGCGACCGGAAGCGGAGGAACTGGGCGGTAAACACTGAGACTTAGGGTGGGGGAGCGATTTGGAATGTTTGTGCGTACAAAAGCATGTTGACCAGTTTCGCTCACCGCACCGGCCTTGTCTGTCACCTGGATACGTGATCTTTGAAGTGGGCACCCCTGGCGGCCTAGGACGGCGCCAGGTCGCGCTGGACCGCGAGCCGCGCCAGCTCAACGTGTGAGCGGATATCGAGCTTTGTGAAGGCGCGGCGCAGGTGAGTGTTGACCGTGTCAGGCGAGACGAAAAGCTCGTTAGCGGCAGCGCGGTTGCTGAGCCCCCGGGCAACCAGCTCGACGACAGCCAGCTCCGAACGGCTGAGGCTGGCCCAACCGTGCTGGGGCCTGGCCACGCTGCTCTGGCGCTTGTGCACGCCAAGGGCGCGCAGTGCGGCCCGGACGCGGGCAGTGTCCCGTTGGGCGCCGGCAGGGGCGTAGAAGCCGTAGGCGGCCTCAAGTTGCTCGACGGCCCGAGCCCCGAGCGACCTCGTCGCCAGCATCCCGGCCAGGTCCTCGCGTGCCGCGGCTTCTAACAAGCGGTCCTCGCTGCGCACAGCCAAGTTGACTGCTTCTTCCAACAAGTCAGGTTCGTGCTCGATGAGCGCCTGTGCGTGGCGGCTCGCGGCCGCCAGGGATCCAACATGGGGGTTGCGCTCCGCGAGAAGGTCAACCATCGCCGCCAACTGCCGAGCTTCGCTCTCTGCGCCGCCGCTCAGCGCGATACGGACCAACTGGGCGAGACGGTGATGCATGGTGAGTGCGATGAAGAACCCGGCGTAGAGCTGCGGAGCCTATGGGTGCCAGCGCCGCTGCTGCTGCCGCGGTGTCGCCTCGCGGATCGGCGACCAGCGCCTCGGCCCACTGGAGGTCCGGGAAGAACCCCCGCGACCCCGGCACCGTCGCTAAAGAACTTCTCGGTGCCTGAGCCATAGCGTGCGAAAGCCGAACGCGCTTCGGCCGTGTCCCCCCGGTGTAAAGCCGACTCGACGATGACCGACAAGGGCAGGGCCACTCGGTGTGGGTAGCCGAACTGCGCCGGCAGGTCAATGACCCCTCGGGCCTCGGCTCCCGCATCGTCCAGCTCCCCCTGGCTCAGCAATATGGCGGCCCGCAGGCGCCGGTAACGGAAAACCAAGCCAGTCCGGCCCGCCTCCTGGGCGGTGTCGAGCGCCCCACGCATCAACGACAGGGCCTCTCTCAGCCGGCCGTTGGCGGCGAGCGCGTTGATCACCATCTCCTCGAGGACGCCCGAACCGTCTGGTCCATCCAGACGCTGTCCCTCGTCCCAGGCGGACTCGGCACGCGCCAACGCCTCCTCCATATAGCCACGCGAGAGCGACTGCTGTACACGGAGGACGGCAACCGTTGCAAACTCGACGGGCTCGCCGCTGCGGGCGACGCTCTCCATGGCCACGTCCAGGCCATCATCGTCGACGGTGCCAGTCCATTCCAACCCCTCGGGCACACCGTCGAGCGCGGTCAGGGCAGCGACGAGCCCGGGCCTGACGGCCAGGTTGGAAAGAACGTGCTCGGGCAGCGGGGCCGGGTACGGGTCGCGGCGGTCGAACACCCAGTTCTGCCTCAACTGGAACTGCAGGTCTGCCTCCACCGGCGCCGGCGGCCGGTGAGTGGACAGGTAACGCTCGCCGACGGCGCGGGCCTCGGTGAGGCGCCCAGCCCGGCCGAGCACGTCCACCGCAGCCAGGACCATAGCCTCCCTGCGCTCGTGTTGGTCCCCGGCTAGTTCGAGCATACGCAAAGCCAGGTC
Organism: uncultured Acidimicrobiaceae bacterium; assembly: GCA_963807395.1. Classification (GTDB taxonomy): domain Bacteria; phylum Actinomycetota; class Acidimicrobiia; order Acidimicrobiales; family Palsa-688; genus Fen-671. The sequence goes on along the minus strand of CAWEBW010000007.1, from coordinate 1,637,082 downwards.
GGCGGCGGCGCCAGGCGACGACGGCCCCAGTTCCTCTACCGCTTCGAGCATCGTCGCTGTCGCCTCGGCGTCACCTGGAGCGGCCCCGATGGCCAGTTGACCGGCAACCCGCACCGTCGCTGCCCCGGTCCTGCGGAGCGCTTCAGCCGCTTCGCGGTGCAAGGCCGAGCGCACCGACGGTGGCAGGCTTTCGTACACCACTTGGCGCAAAAGGTCGTGGCGGAAGGCCAACCCGGTGGGCACTTCGGTCAGTACCTCGGCCCGCAGCGCCTCTTCCACCGCTCCAAGCAACTGGCTGACGGGTTGGGCCATCATGGAGGCCACCTCGGCCACGGAAAACTCCCCGCCAAGCACCGAAGCAACCTGCAGCAGCCGGCGCACCCCCTCCGACAAAGAGCGCAGGTGTTGGGCCACCGCCTCTCGGACCCCACCGCGCAAGGCGCCGGTCGCAGCACGTTCAGAGATAGACGGCCCGTTGCCTCCGTCCGCCTTCAGGAGGGCGAGGATATAAAAAGGGTTGCCATCGGCCACCGCCACGTGTTTTGCCAGGTCTTCATCCGTCCCGCTCAGCCCCGCATCCCTGGCCAGCGCCACACTGGCTTCAGGGCCGAGCCCGAGGTGCAACCGGCTCGCGCCCCCCTCAACCAACCGCCCCACCAGGGCGTCGAGCTCGGGCTTGACGGGCAGGGGACGGAGCGCCAGAAGCCACCCGACGGGGTGCGAGAACAGCGAGCGGGCCAACCACCCGACCGCCAGCAATGACGCGGGGTCCGCCCATTGCATGTCATCTAACACGACCAGCATCCCGCGTGACGTGCTGGCCCGCTCGAGGGCCGCCTGCACTCGTTCGGCCATGGCGAGCCTCCGGTCGTAGAGGCCTTCTACGGAAACCAAGTCAGAGGATGAAAACACGGGCGGCATCGTAGAGCGAAGGGCATCGAGCAGCACCCCCCACGCCGTTGCCTGGTCGAGTTCGTCAGCACCCCCGGCGGCTACGGTAAGTCCTGCCGCCCGAGCTTTGGCGTCCACCTCGGCCAGGAGCCGCGACTTGCCTATCCCAGCAGCGCCTTCGACCACCACGATGCCGCCGGCGCCTTCTCGCGTTGAACCGACCAGCGCCTCCAGTCTGGAAAGTTCGTTGGCGCGATTACGGAGTGGTCCCAAGCCTGGCACCTTTTCTGTCGTCCACGGGCCCTTCGTGTTCTCAGCCAGCTTGGACCAAACCGCTCAACAGCGACCTTATGTTTTGGTGTGCCAGCACCCAGCCCATGGACCTGCTACTACCCGAGGCAATCTGGCACCGCCAACGAGCCAGATCGTACCGGCCTCGCGTACATAACCACGGGCTTGGTCCGGGGGCAGGGGCCGCTAAGGGTAGGGCGGCCGCCTTTCCTTGGCAGCGACCGTATCGCAGCCGGGGCTTACGGCGAGATGTATGCCGACACTCGCGCTGGTGACGCGACACCGAACGCGATCGTCGAGCTGTTCCCAACGGGTGTCGTGGACGCTCCGGGAGTTCTGAGGTCACTCCGGTTCAGAAGCGGCAGCCAACCATTCCCGTGTTCGCCACGACTCGTCCGATGGGGATCAGGAACTGCCGCCAGAGCGCCAAATCCGCGTCACTCTCGGGTCACTTCCACGTGGCAAGTGGTGTCCTGAGGCGGCTCTGCCTGTCACGTTATGACAGGTCAGAGGTACCTACAAATCTGTGGTAGGGGCTCAGATTACCTCTCAAGGTGGAGGCACGGGTTGGAACCCCGTTGGGGCTGCCAGCCAGCCAGGCCAGCCAGCGGACGGACGAGCAAGTTAGCCTTGACCCCGTTTGGTGGACCGCGTTCATGACAATGCGGCCTGGGTTTTGTTTGAGTGTAGGGCTTCGAACTCGTCCGGCGTGAGGTAGCCGAGCGAGCTGTGCCGGCGAGCGGAATTGTAGAAATGCTCGATGTAGTCGGTGATGGCGATGGCGAGCTCCACGTTGGTCCGCCAGCGCTTGCGGTTGAGCAGTTCCACTTGCATGGAGCCCCAAAATGACTCCATGGGGCGTTGGACGAAGCCGTCAACTGCACCAACGGGCTATGACGAGGACGGGACTGTCCTCGTAACTCATCCGTTCCACCCCCTCAAGGGGAGCGCTTCTTGCCGGTCCCTTACAAGGCGACCTCCGGTGGCCCTCAAGCAATGGGCGCCATGCTTACCCTCGACAGTCACCGCCTGAAGCACGCGGGCCATAGTCCTGAGAACCTGTGAGCGGCTAGAAAGCTCAGAGAACGGCTTGTGGCCGCTCCTGACATCGGCTCACCCCTGAGCGCCAATGGCCTGCCGCGATGGAGCGTCCTGAGCCAGCCTTGGAAGAGTGGTTTACCTGTTCTGTTAGTCCAGGGCCCACCCGAGCATCACGTGCTGACTTTCCCCTGCGCACCTGTCGGCGAGGGACTCTGGATCCAGGACCCGGGACGGCTTTTGTGGCCTCCAAATGCTATCTGGTCTCTCCTGGCCGCCCGGCTTGCTGCGGAGATGGCCCTCGCCAAGGTTCGTCATGGGGCGCGCCTCAAGCCGGGGGCCTATCTGTTTGTCTAGAGCATCGTGGGCGGCGTTGCTCCTAGTGCGCCGCTCTACAGCCGGGCGCCGGTCGGTTCGCGGACCAGCTGGTACGTGTACGGTGCAGATGGAGGGGTCAAGGTTGCCGACGAACGGCCCGCCGACACGGTGACCGTCGTGCCGCCGGCACCGATCTGGATTTGGACCGGCCCCCGTACCGTGAGGCGCTCGGTGGTGCCTGGTGCGACGACGCCGGCGAACTGCGGGGCCCCCGTCGCCGTGCCAACCCTCACCCACGACGGGCGGTCCGAGCGTACCGTCAGTTCGTAGCTGGAAGTGCTGACCGCATAAGTGGCCTGCGCCGTACCTGTGGAGGTTCTCTGCACGAGCGGAGAGCTCGCCTTGAGGCCCCGCGTAGGACTGGGGGACGAGGCGGACGAGCCAAAGTGCCTCTGGTCCCTCCCGAGGAGCCCAGCTTCGCTCGCGCCCCACGTTGCGGCCACGCCGACAACCGCGACGGCGGCGAGGCACATCGCCCCGAGCAGGGCCCTCAGGGCCGCACGGGAGCAGCTGGCCCTCAGGGTGCGACAGGTATCCAGGGCGCGACGGGTCAGCAGGGCCCTCCAGGCACGGCTCGGGACGCCGGTGACGTCCAACCCGCCTTTCCGTCACCCGTTTTCTCGCCGCAGGGCCTCGTGGGCTGGGTCTCCGTGACTAACATCGGCACCGGGGACTACTGCCTCACACCAGACAAAACGTCGACCGCGGCGAACACGTCCTTGCTGGTGTCGACGGGCGGCCCGGGACCAGCGGTACTGGGCATAGCCGTCTGGGCGGGGTACTGCAGCAACCCATTTGCATTGCAGGTGGAAACCTTTACCTTGTCCGGCTCGCCGTCTAACGCCATCCCGTTCGAAGCCGTCATACCGTAGCCGGCTTCAGATTAGAAGGACTTTCAAAAGGGCTCCTTCAACCCGAGGACATCGGCAAGCCCGACTGCCCAAGGGATGAAGGAGCCCCCTATGAAACGCCAATAGGACAAGAGAAGATGCGAGCTAGCTAGCTGTCGCCAGCGCGGGTCGGCGGATTCACTACGGCGCCACGGTCTTGCGGCTACCTGACGTGCCTTCATGAGAAACACTCGAGCGGCTCATCGATGCGTGCTCCGCCCAGGAACCGTGGGAGCAACTCAGGCAGTCCGCCGAGGTAGAAACGTTCCGTACTGGGTCGATCTCGTTCACAGTCCACATCGGAAGCCGAGATACGTGTCCGTGTCATCGGCTGACTGGGCCCTTGTCCACCGCAGGTGCGGCAAGCGACACACTGACGGGGACGACGAACTCAGTCTGCACTCTTCTGGTACGGGCGAAGCACGATGAGAGGGGCAAGACCCAAGGACAGTTCGTGAGCCACAATGACTTCGGGCTTCCTGGCAAGCGCGCGCAAGCCCGAGCATCTGTTGCTGGCCACCGGGCGCACTGCCAAGAACCGCAGCTAGAGTGAAGGAATTGCGCACTGCGCTCACCGTGGCGGCAAGGTCGGTCTGCCAGATCGCCAAGTTACACACCACTACATCGACGCCGCCGGCGACGATCTTGTCGAGGTCCTCGGTCCGAGCGTGGAGCTAAGTGACCCCGTTCGCCGGCAACTGAACGTCGGGACAACTCCCGCATCGCCTCAGAACCCTTCTCGGATCTTCCGTCGACGAGTCTTGTGTTCTGCTCATAAGCGGCGTATGGTTCGCTTATTGATACGGAAGAGCAGCAACAATTACGCGCTTGGGTTACCACTCGATCGCCCGGTGATGGGCGAACCGGGGGTCCGTTACCAAGGACCTTCGCTTTCGGGCCTGTGGCTCAATGCGCTTGGGACTACTCAGCTGGCCAGTCTGTGCCGCAGCCTGCCGCGTGCGACAGGCTCGCATTGGCTTCGGAATTATCCATTTTCCAAGGTATCCGGCACGCCCGCCGACTCGGGGCGTCCTGCTCTAGCAAGACACTGGTCCGACATTCGTTACGAAATCGAACGTCGCCGTAGTGGAGGCCGCTGCAAAGGCAGGGTTGGCTTAGTGGAAGTAGGCAACCACGCGACAGGCCTCGGGTCTCGAGGCCGAAAGGGCCGAATCCGCAGAGAACGACCACTTGGGGCTTTCGCTCAGCGGTCTGTGCGCGGGCAGTAACGGCAGCCTGGACAGGCACCTAGCTGCCGAAGCGCGAGATCGGCTGGGCGCGCTGACCGTGATTTCGGCCGGCCCTCTTTTCGACGGTCGAAGCGCGGCGGACAACACCCGGTCTGTACGACCGGCCTCGCCGGCGTATGTAGCCGCTGAGTGCAGTCTGTGGCTATCGCGTGAGAAGTTGTCCTGCTCTATCCGGACTTTCCGGCATCATCGTCTCGTGCCAGGCGCTGCCCGGCAGCCCGCTTCATGGCTCGGTGTTTATGGCTGCCCGACACACCGCATCGTTACGGGGCGATACCGCGACCGATGGCCCGTTCGTAGAAGCCAAGGAGGTCACTTCGGCTTCGACGTGATAAAAGCGCCCGATCTCGAGACCGCATTTGGATGTCGTCCGGCGTAACCCCATACTTGGGTATGTCGCTACGCTGCGACCTCGGCTGAGCGGCCGGGCGACATCTTCCAGCGCCTTGTCCTCGGCTTCGGTCCAGATGGCGATTTCGACGAGCGCGCCCAGCATCATGACGACGCCGAAGATGATGTACCCGAGCCCGGTGGGGCTCGTGCCTTGTCGATCAGCGCGCCGTAGAGCACTGGGCCGAGGCGCCGAAGATCTGCGCGATGCTAAAGAACACCGTGATGGCCTCACGCCGGATCTGGATCTCGATCGGGAGATCTCGCTACCCGTTAGGAAGGCGGCGCTCGCACCGGCCGAGGCGAAGAAGAAAATGATGAGCCAGACAAAGGTTTGTCCGGCGGCATCCAACACTCCGGCGTTGAAAAGCGAGGTGCTGAAAGCCGGCACGCCCTCGGACAGGATGTGCGTGCCGGCGACCATTTTCTTGCGCCACAACCAGCTGATCCTGGTCGACCTGACTTCGAAAAGCGGTCCCGTTTGCCGACCCAAAGCCACCACAAGACGGAGAATTAATACTATGAACCTTTCCGAAATTTGTAGATGTGGTCACACGAAACTTAGTCACCTTTTTATGAGTAATAAGCGCTTGAAAGGAAACTGCGACTGCAACACGTTTGCGCCGGAAGTAATCTACGTCGGGACGACTGATAGACGAGAGAGATGACGCCGGTGTGGTCCAGCCTGGCTCAAGCTCGACTTGGGCGTCCGGGTTCGCCGAGGACCCGTCTAAGGCCCCACGCCATCCGGGCTGACGGCAGCTCCGTCGAGGTCCTCGCCATCCTCGACCTCCACGGACAAAGTGCCCACCTCGATGCGGTCGACCCCAGCTGATCCCGCTAAGGTCCAGTCCCCTTCTCTGTCAGGGTTGTGGCTCCCGGGCGCGCATCGGCAGCTTGAACAGGAGCAGGAACGTGGCCGCCAACGGCACCAGGCACGCCCACGCCGTCATGGCCAGGGCGTGGGTCGGGAGATGTCCCCCGAGCGCCGAAAAGAAGATCGTCCCGAGTACGGCTACGCCGAGCGCGCTGGAGAGCTGCTGGACAGCTTCGAGCACCCCGGACGCGGAACCGACTTCTTTCATCCTCACTCCGGCCAGGATGAAGTCGAACAGCTGGCCGATGCTCGAGCCGGCTCCAAGCCCGATGAGGAAAAGCCCGGGGGCACGGTCCAACGTCGAGGCCGAGCGGGCGCCGGTCACGGTGAGAGCCAGCACGACCGTTCCTGCTGCAACGATCACGATGCCGCTGTGGAGCAAGTGCCGGCCGAACCGTCCGACGAGTGCGAATCCGACGCCCATCCCGACGATCATGCCTACCACCATCGCCATCAGGGTCAGCCCGGCGTGGACCGGCGAGAAGTGCTCGCCGAGCTGGGCGAACAGCGAGACACACAGCAACAGGCCGCCGAACGCGCCGAAGAAGGCGAGTGCCACGAGGATGCCGCTCGTGTAGGTGCGGTTGGAGAGCAGCCCCGGCTCAACCAGCGGATCGCCGTGAAGGCGGCGCTCCCACAACACGAACACGCCGAGCAGCACCGCTCCGACCACAAATGAGACAAACGTCCAGGCCGGCCACCCATCGGTGCGGCCCTGGATCAGCGGGTAGATGATCGCGGTCAGAGCGACGCCGATCAGTACCATCCCGCCGATGTCGAGGCGGATCCCTGGATGGGCGATGGTGTGCGGTAGCACCCGGATAGCCCCGGCCAAGGCCGCGATGCCAATCGGAACGTTGATCAAGAACACCAGCCGCCATCCGATCCCCCACAAGTTGGCCTCGACCAGCGCACCGGCCAGGATAGGCGCGGCCAGGATCGAGAGGCCCATCACCGGCCCGAAGGCACCGAACACCTTGGTGATCTCCTTCTCGTCGAAGACCTCCTTGATCATCCCGAAACCCTGGGGGATCATCAGCGCCCCGAACGAGCCCTGCAGCACACGGAAGACGATAAGTACTTCCATCGAGGGGGCCACCGAGCAGGCTGCGGACATCAGCGTGAAGCCGGCGGAGCCGATCAGAAAGAGCCGCCGGCGGCCGAACATGTCGCCCAGACGGGCGCCAGTGATCAACAACACGGCGAACGCCAGTGTGTAGCCGGCAGGCAGCCATTGCAGGGTGGACGCACTGCCACCGAGCGCGGCCCGGATCGATGGGCCGGCGACGTTGACGATCGTGGCGTCCATGAGGTCCATGATGTTGGCGGCGATCACGACCGCGAACACGAACCACCGCAAGGGGTTACGGACAGCTGGCGGCGCGTCTCCACCGTCGGCCGTCGTCAGCCCGGCGGCTCGGTCCAACACTCCAACGTCTGCATCGGTTCTCATCTGGGCTCCTAACTGAGTACGCCGTTCGCAGTTGTTCATCGTAACAGACTGAGTACACTGTTCGCAATGACTTCGAGCCATGCAGTCATCTGGGAACGTCCTGAGCGCGCCGGCCGGGGTCCGGCCCCTTCGCTATCGCGCGACGAGATCACCGCCGTCGCCGTGGCACTGGCCGACGCTCAGGGAATTGAGGCGGTCTCGATGCGGGCCCTGGCGGTCGAGCTCGGTGTCGGAGCGGCATCGCTGTACCGCTACGTAACCCGGAAGGACGAGCTGATCGACCTGATGGTCGACGCGGTGATGGGTAACGATCTCCATTTCGAGATCCGCGGCGAGTGGCGTGCCGACCTGCGTTCCGTCGCTTGCGGCCTGCGGGCGATGACCCTGCGCCACCCCTGGTTGGCCGTCCATCGCGGCGGCCGGCGCAATTTGGGACCGAACACAGCTCGGCGCTACGAAGAGGTACTCGGCGCGATCGACGGTCTGGGCCTCGGGATCGACGAGATGCTCGTGATGATCGAAACGCTCGACGCCTTCGTCCGTGGTCGCGCCCTCGAAGAGCTCTCGGAGCAGGAGGCAGCCCGACGTTCCGGCCTCAGCCAAGAGGAATGGATGCGGGCCCAGACCCCGTACGTCCAAAGCCTGATCGACAGCGGCCGCTACCCAGTCCTCTCTCGTGTCGTCCTTGACGCTCGCTCCCCCCACGATCCCAACCGCCTCGAGAACGGGTTCAACTTGGGCTTGGAGCGAGTGCTCGATGGCCTGGCCACGATGCTCCCCGAAGCGCAGCTCGCCGACGCCCCGCCCCTCGCATGAAGGTACCGGCGAGAAAAAGTCAACAGTAGGCCTGCGTGCAGCTGCATCGTTGACGGCCACTGGGGCGCCACGTGCTCACCGACAACGGCGTAAGCGTCGCCACCGTCACCCGAGAGGTTGGCGGAGCCTCCGGTCCTCGAGATTCGTGCACCCGGCCCATGGTGGGCACGACGGCCCGGTCGCCGACCAGGACTAGCGCAGGACGCAGGACGATCGCCGGAAACACGTCTGTTCCGTAGATGGTCCCGGAGGCAAGCACGGACACCACGATCAGCGCCTGGCCGAGCGCGGTCACGTCGTGCTCTCAGGAGCTTCCGAGGTTGAAGGCGGGGATCACGCCGATCTGCTGGAAGAGTTCGAGGTAGTTGAGCTCGTCCCAGTGCTCTACGAACTCGCCGTTCTCCGTCCGCCAGATGTCAATGGAACGCATCTCAATCGCGTTCCCCGTCGGAGGCAGACCGTAGAAGGGACCATCGTGGGTGCCCCGGTAGGTGAACCGTCCGACCACGCGATCTCCGGCCACCACCTGATCGTCCATCGTTGCTTCGATGTCTGGGAACGCAGTGAAGAAGCTCGACCAGAAGGCGCGGTTGGCTTCCCGCCCGTCTTCCACGAACGCGTTGTGGTTGATGTAATCGACAGCCACAAAGCCATCGACCGCGTCGGGATCGTGGTCGTTCAGCATCTGCAGGTAACGCGCCGCAAGTGTGCGTCCATCAGTTTCGCTGTCAGTCATGGTGGTTCTCCTTTTGGGTTCTTGGATGCAAGGCCCCCGATGTTCACGAGGGCCTGTCCGATGGTTGTTGCGTCACGCCCGCAACCCCTGCTCGCGAGGGCAAGCCAGATCAAGGCGTATTGGCTCCTTGTCCGATACGGACCTCTTCGTACCTCTGTCAATGCTAGCTATTCTAGCAGTCGCTGTCAATCCCGCTAGTTCTTCTAGCAGTGCTACAGTGAGTGCGTGACCAGACTGGAGCGGCGAGAGCGCGAGCGAGCCCAACGGCGCCAGGTCATCGTCAAGGCCGCTCGCGAGCTGGCTGAGGTCGAAGGCTGGGAGTCGGTGACCACCCGCCGATTGGCCGACTGCATCGAATACAGCCAGCCGGTCCTCTACAGCCACTTCGAGGGGAAGGACGCCATCGTGAGCGCAGTGGCCCTCGAGGGGTTCAGCGAACTTGCCGCCATATTGCACAACGCCCGCGAAGGGGCTGGTTCGCCTGCGGCCGAGCCGCGAGCGGTCGCCAGCGCCTATATGGAGTTTGCGAGAGCGAACCCTGCCCTCTACGAGGCCATGTTCGCCCTGAGGGTCGATCTGAGGTTTGCGCAATCCGACTCTGTCAGGTCCCTTGCATGCGGGCTTTGTCGAACTACGAGAGGCGCTGGCGCCGTTAGCTCGTGACTGTGACGTAGAGACGTTCACCGAAGTCGCCTGGAGCGCTCTTCATGGCCTGGCGACACTCTCCCAGGCCGGGAGGCTGCGCCCGGCTTTTTACGACCAGCGCCTGGCCGCGCTCGTGGATCAGCTCGGCACAGTACGGGGTTGAGCACGGGAACTTCACGAACGACCTTGGCGGTCGAACAGATGTCGACGAGCGCCGTATCACAACGAACAACCTGCGTCCACGTCGTTGACTGGGTCGGGTAACCGACCCGTCCCCGAAATGCCGTACCGGACGCGGCAACTCCGGCTAGCACCCAGGCCGCGAGCGGCTGTCGTCCCGCGCACATAATCACCCCCGGCAGCCGCCAGAGAAAGGCTCACGCGGCGCGACAGGCGGATCGTATTCGGCATTCGGCACGCCGCATGCTCCGGTGACGTCGAGGGACGCCGCGTGTACGGGGCCGTTTGCTCGACGCTCCCGACCACGGTCCCAGTTCGGGTATACGTCGCCAGAGAGCGCTACAAAAAGATTTGTACAGATCACAAATGCTGTCTCGGTCTGAAGCGCTTGTTGGGCTTTCCTGCAGATCGCTCTAATGGGCGGCGGCGGCCATGGCCGCCAGTATCCGTCGCCAGCGGTCGGAGGAGCCTCCTTGGCCAAGGCACTGGAGGTCGGGCGAGGCGAAATCCCCCATCGTTTGGCGCGGGTTCCATTCTTAGTCCGTGAGCGCATCGGCGTCGTCATGCGCTCCCCTGAGCCCGGTCTCGGTCAATGCGAGGGTGTTCCAGATCGGGCACTCTGTGTCTGTGCCAGATGTCGTCTCGACAATCATTGCCCAGGCGGCTGCAGCATGGACGGAGGACCCAAAATGATTGACCACGTCTACATCTCTGTCACCGACATCGAGAAGTCCTTGGCCTTCTACGCCGAGGCTCTAAAGCCGCTCGGCTGGGGCTTGTTCGGCCACTACGAGGCTGCGTCTGGCCCAGAGGGCGTGCCCGACCTCTACGGTCTGGGCGACGAAGCGTACGTCTCCGGTACGGGACTTGGTTCGAGCATCTGGCTCCGTCAGCGCAAGCTTGGCGAGACCGGGCTCTACTTGGGCCTCGTTTGTGACAACAACGAAGCTGTGGATGCTGCGTACGCCGCCGCCATCAAAGCCGGTGGCACCGACGAAGGTGGGCCCGCCGACCGGGCATACTTCGCGCCCGGCTACTACGCCGCCAACGTCGCCGACTTTGACGGCAACCGCCTGGAGTTCGTCCACAAGGCTTGGAACCCTGCCCGCTAGCTAACCCACTCGCCTCTGCGCATTCCGCACCCCAGGTCAGGCGATCAGAACGCTCAAAAGTACTCCCAGTTGCCAGGACAACGATCGCGACCGAGTTGGCGCTATGCGTCTCGCTCTCGCTTGGCTAGGTCGTCCTCAACCTTGTGTGCCGACCGCTTAAACTCGTCGAGCAGTTCATCCGGATCCGTCCCGCTGCCACCTCCGGTTACGCCGCCGTCTCGGACGGCATTTAGCCCGTACACGCCCGCCGAGGTTTCCACGACCGTGAACTCGAACTGTGGCAAGTCCTCGTACTGGAGACCCATGGCGCTTGGATTCGAGTATCGGCGCAGAACGCGCGTGCAGACCGGTGCCCGAACTGTGCCCTTCCAGTGGAACGCCGCGACCGATTCGGCAACTGTTTAGACCTCGCGCACCCATGGCACCCGGCCCACCCTTAGAGCGGTCGGCTCATAATGGCGCACCAGAAGGGTCGTTCTTCGGCGCCGGCTACAAGTCAAGTCTCATCCGTACCTCCTCTTTGCATGGGTCAGATGGCAGTGGCTGGCGGTCGCCGGTATCAACGAAACCCATTGCTCGGTACAGGTTCTCTGCGCCCACGTTTCCCCGGGTCACCCACAGATCCACTGCCAGCGCGCCGCAGGTCCTTGCCCAATCGAGCACCGCATCGACAAGGAGCCGGCCGACCCCGGTCCGCCGGGCGGCAGGGTGCGTCCACATGGAGACCAGCTCTGCTCGAGATGAGGTGGGCTCTGGCCTGTAGCCCCCAACTAGCCCCACGATGCCACCGTCGGCCACGGCGAAGAACGTTGCCCTTTCCAAGCCGGCCGAACCCGCCCGGGCCCGGTCGGCCCAGTCCTCGGCAGTCCGTAACGCTTCTCCAGCATAGGTGGAGCCAAAGGCGCTCGGCGTGTCGGCGAGTGCCGCCAGGCGCATGTCGCGGAGAGCAGCTCCCTCATTAGGTCGAATCCGCCGCACAAGGGTCATGGTCCATCCTCGACCATCACGTAGGGTGCGCAAGGCGAAATCTGAGCCGGCCGGAACGCATCGAAGTCTCGGCCGTCTTACGCCCGGGATTGTCCTAAACGTGGATCAAGGAGAGTTGTAGGCAACCACCACGTCGAAGCTCTCGTTGGAGAAAGGCAGGCCACCGGTGCAGCCATAAGATCGGAAGGGCCGGTGGCGCCGTGGAAAACAATAATGAATCACGCTAAGTCAAGCCGAGTTGTCCCCGCTAACCCGTCCAGTATCGCGCCCCCTCTGGCCTGTCCCGGTCTGGAGGAGCTCAGAGCGGGGCATCCGGATTTCGTCGATGAGTTCCCGGATCACCTTCGCCCGCATTTCCTTTTAGCCCCCGAACCCCCCCAGCGTCGTAGAGCGAAGCGAGCCTTTCCTCCGTCAGCCCACTGGGGTGCGTACGGAGCGCTCACGAGAGCCGTAACCCACCGGCCTATTACGTAGGTGATGGTCACCAACGGCAAAACCAATGCGGTCCCCCACGAACCCCTCGGTCCAAGGTCGGCCGGGCTGGCCCTCGGGCTTGGCGGGCCAGGACAAACCGCGCTGGTGGGGCATGTGGCTGTTTGCGTCACTTGGGCGACCCGTCTGGAAGACCTAGCGGCCGTGGCCGGCACCTTGTCCCTCTTGGCCCCTGAGGCCGACCCCCCGTCTGGGTTCGAGGGGCGCGTCTTGGAGGCCGCCCGGGCCCGGCCTTTGCTGGTTGCCCTGAGGGCACCCGCCGGTGACCATCACATCGACAAGGCCGCATCCCTCTGCTGCTAGATAGTGTGACCACCATGTCGGGGGACTGGCCGTCGCTGCCCTACGAATCGTGGAGGGCGACTTGCGACACGCTCCACGCTCACACCCAGCTACTTGGCAAACTCGCCGTCGCCCTGGCTCCGCCGGAACCCCAGCTTCAGCACGCCGCGCTGCGACTGACAGCCAGAGGATGGGAAACCATGCCGCTTCCGGCGCCGGACCGCTCGGGCGCGCTCGTCGTTTGCCTCGACCTACGCCAGCACGAGGCCATCGTCGAAGACAGCGGCGGGCGTGCCACGCGCATCCCACTCACCCCCAATCGGCCCGTCTGCGATATCACTCACGACGTGTTGGCCGCGATCGCTGACCTGGTTGGACCGGTGCACATCGACCCCCGACCCCAAGAGGTCGCCTGGACTATCCCCCTCGACCAAGATGACGAGCACGCCACCTACGACGCCTCATCTGTGACCACCTACTTCCGGGCGGCAACCCAAGCCGCACTGGTCCTGGCCGCGCTGCGTGCCCCATACCGGGGACGCTCCACCCCGGTGAACGCCTGGTGGGGCACCTTCGACCTCGCCGTCAGCCTCTTCTCTGGCCGCACTGTCGAGCCCCCGTCAGACGACTTCATCTTGCGCAACTCCGGCAACGCCCAACAGATCGAAGTCGGGTGGTGGCCCGGTGACGCCCGCTACCCTCGCCCCGCGTTTTTCGCATTCGCGTTCCCCGCGCCCGATGGCTACGGGGCGGCCGCCGTGTCTCCGTCCGCCGCCCACTGGGACGCCGAGCTCAAGGAGTACATCCTCGACTGGGATGACGCGCGGCGCATGCCCGACCCTCACGCCGCCGCGCTCGATTTCGGCCTATCTGCCGTCCGCCACGCCTGCGTCGTTTGCGGCTGGGATCCGGTGCTGGCGGCTAGCGCCGAAGGTATCCCGCCGCCAGTGACCTGAGAGATTCCGACCCGGGCGTCCCCGAGGTGCCCGATGGCGCTTGAGCGGGGCCACCGACCGGCCGTTCGAAGGAAGAGTGTCATCATCTTGTGACCGTCCAGGACGGCCCGCGCAGGCGGCAGCAAGAGGACGCGCCGCCGTCCGGGCCCGGCCTTGGGCCGGGTCGGCCGTCACCACCCCCACCCGTGCCTCACCTTTCTCCCGTGCCCGGCCGCATTTCCCGTTACAGGCACCCGGCCCGCTCGCCGTCCAGGTAATGACCATCGGTGGACCAGGTGCCAAGCTTGGGGCGCCACCGGTGGAAGTTCGGGCACCGCGCCCAGCAGCTGGGCCGCAAGTTCCCCCGGTACCAGTTCAGCGAGGCGGTGAGCGCGCCCAGGCGGGGCAGGTTGTTGAAGATGATCACTTGGATGTCTTCGTTGGCTCGAAATCCTGGGGCGCTGCTGGCGTGAACGGTGGCACGGTGCACGGGCCCGGCGGCAGTTCGGCCGGGGGCGCCACGGCGCCGGGCGCGCCGGTGTGGGCATCACCCTCGAACAACAAGCCTCCTGTCGCCGCGACGGCGAGCGCGGCGATCACGACGGCGTAGACCAGTGCGGTGGCGTGCAGACCAAAATGCGAGGTTGCAATGCCAGCGATTAGGGCTGGGAGGCCGAACGCGAGGTAGTTGACGATGGAGATCGCTGCGATCAGCCCGGCCCGGTCGCTGGAGACAGCCCGGCCCATAATGACGCGATAGGCGCCTAGGTTGCCAGGCCCAAAGCCCAGGCCGGCTATCGTGGCACCGAGCAGCAGCAGCGCAGGTGTACTGGACACGATCGCAGCGACCGTCACCACAGCGCCGCCCAGCAGCCCAAGGCAACCGCCCAGCATTACCGCGGCCGGGGCGGAGTTGCGAAATGCGGACGAGGTCACCGCGCCGAGGCCGGTGAGCAAGAAGGTGATGACGCCGCCCCAGACCAGGTTGTTTGAGCCTGACAACTGCGCTGCTAGCGAGGGCCCCAGCGACAGGTAGAAGCCGCCCAGCGCCCACACGGCTACCAGGCAGGGTGCGGCCCGTGCGAAGGTGCCCCGGACCGAGCGCGGCACGCTGACGTCCGGCCGCAGCGAGGCCAAGGCGCCGGGGCGCACGGTTCCCGGCTCGGGCGTCGCCGCCGTCAGAAGGATCGCGGCCAGGAAGGAACCCAGCAGCAGCCACCACACCAGGTGCGTCGGGACCGGTCCGTACTGGACCAGCACGCTGGTCCCTAACGCCCCGAGGGCCAGGCCCACCGTGCCCCCATTGCTCGTCACCAGCGGGGCCAGGCTCCCGGCCGGCCGCAGATCTAGTAGCGCGGCGCCGAGCGCGCTGGCCGCCAAGCCCACGGCTACCCCCTGGAACGCCCGGGCGGCGAACAGCGCCCCGACACCATGCGCCAGCAGGAACAGGATGCACGCCGCCGTATCCACGGCCAGAGCGGCGATGATCACCGGCCGGCGTCCCACATGGTCGGACAGGGAGCCGAAGATCAACACCGTGATCAGGAGGAACAACACGTAGACGGCGAACACAGCGGTGAGCGTGGTCGCCGAGAACCCCCACCGGGCCTGGTAGACGCGATACAAGGGGGTCGGCGCGGCAGACGCAGCGAGGAACAGAACCAGCACTGCTGCCTCCAGCCAGAACCCGGCCGATCTCGCCCGCATTGGCCGCCGGGCTCGCCCTGCCCGGGCCCCCGGTACCGGGGAGGCGGCGTCGGCGCCGGTTTTGTCACCTGGCCTACTGTCTTGTGGACGCGCCGGCCGTGGCGCGGTCTACGGCGGGCGTCGCCGCGGCCGACCACCACCGAGCGCCGGTCGCGGTCGGAGAAGCGTAGGGACTGCGCGCCGGGCAACGCGGCTCGCCCATCGCCGACGGGGACAGCAGGTCATTGCGCCGCCCGGAATGGCAGAACGTCGGCAGGTCTATCGCCGCCGGATGGCCATGATCGTCCAGCCGCGCCCAAATCGGCTCGAAGGCGAACAGGCTCTCCGGCCACGGGCTCAGCACGAGCGCACCATTGTTCCGACCGTCGCTTTCGGTGAAGCGAATGGACAGCCCGTCGATGATGCGGAGCTGCAGGTGAACGGGCGTTCGTGCTGGCGTCGTCACGGTTCCCTCCTCGGAACGGGCCAATGTCACGCAGGCGCCGGTTCGCACCGAGTGTCGTGCCATGTCGTGCCGTACGTGCCGCGTCGCGCCGAGTTGAGGGCGGCCGTCAGCGCAGCCAGTCGAGCAGCAGGGTGTTCAGCTGGCCGGGGGCGTCCCGCGGTACCCAGTGGCTGGCGCCAGCGATCTCCGCGTACCGCCACGGCCCCGCCACCCAGGCCGCTGACGCCCGCATCCGCTCGCCGTCGAGGTAGTGGTCGGCGTCCGACCAGATGCCGAGCACCGGCGCCTGGACCGGCGGCAGGCTGGGCTGCGGGCCCGGCAGGCGAGGCGCCAGGTTGGCCCGGGCCCAGTTCAGCGAGGCGGTCAGCGCGCCCGGCCGGGACAGGTCCTCGGTCCACTGGCCCGTGTCCCCGTCACCCCGGCTGAACATCCGCAGCCACGCCCAATCGTCGGCCTTGATGGTCGCCTCGGCGACGCCGGCGAACTGGAAGAACGGCTGATACCAGGCCATCTCGTGCTGCCGCAGGGTGACTGCTGCGAGCGGGTGCGGCACCGAGATGACCACGAGCCTGCGCACCCGGTCGGGGGCGAGCGTGGCTGTAAGCCACGCCACCGCGGCACCCCAGTCATGGCCGACGACGTGTGCTGCGTCGATGCCGAGGGCGTCCAGCAGCCCGGTCACGTCCGCTACCACGTTCTGCAGCCGATAGGCGGCGATCTCCTGCGGGCGGCCGGACCGGCCGAACCCTCGCATGTCCGGCGTGATCACCCGGAAACCCTTGCTCACCAGGAACGGCACCTGCTTGCTCCAGAGCCGAGCGGAATCGGGCCAACCGTGCATGAGCAACACGGGGGCACCGGCGCCGTGCTCCTCGACATACAGGGATACACCGTTGACCTCGATGAGCCGCCCCGGATTCGGCTTCATGCCCGGCTCGGCAGCACATCTGCGCCCGACGGGCCGAGCGGTGGGGGCCGCCTCGCGCCAACCATGACCTCTCCCGGCAGGGTGAAGGGCACGACGGTGATCGCGTCCTTGTCTCGCTGTGGGTGCTTGTTGCTGTCGGCCACGTTTCCGGCCCCCCTATCGGTAGATGTGTTGTAGATACACTACTGATAACATGGTGTAGATGCAACACCTGGGCTAGCTAGATTCGGGACGCGCATGGAGCAGCACACGATCGCGGATGACCTTGCCGCGGAGGTCGGTGGCGCCTGCCTCGGCATGCGCGTTGCCCGGCTGCACCGGGTTGTGGCGCGCCTCTATGAGCAGGCTCTGCAGACAGTGGGGCTCACCCAGCCCCAGATGGAGGTCCTCGCCAGCCTCATCAGCGCGCCAGGCCCGGTGAGGCCGACAGCGCTGTCCGCGAGCTTGATGCTGGAGCGGTCCACCATCAGCCGAAGCCTGGCGCTCATGCAGAACCGAGGCTGGGTCGCCGTGACCGAGACCTCGGCCACGGGACGAGCGATGTGGGTGACGATCACCGACGCCGGCCGAGCCGCCTTTACCAGCGCGGGCACCGCATGGCGCCGCGCACAAGCCGACGCGGCGAGGATGCTCGGCCCGGACGCGGCCCCCGTGCTCGACCATTGGCTCGCCCCGGACGGGGCAACCCCGGCCGTCGAAAACGACGCGGAAGCCCTTGGTCGGCCGAAAAGAGCACGACCAAGACAGACCCACGACGGCTAGCAGGGAGGCGGTGGGAAACTTCGCCGCCAACCTCGTCATCGCCGTTCGAGGCTGGTCAAATTTGCGCCGAACTGTCTAATGGGGAAGAAGTAGCATTCGTCACGGACCCAGACCACTGCCGCCGAGCAGCGGCGTGTTTTGCTGCGCCAGGCGGACATGATCTTCCAGGCGGCCGAAGAATGGCCGGCCCTGGTGGAGGCGCCAGTTCGGCCTAGTCAGCTCGGGTACAGACGATGATAATGGTGGCGATGAAGGGACCCATTCAGAGCGGCCTTCGCCAGCTGACCAAGATCACGCGCCCACTCGCTCTACGTTCAGCCGGCAAGCAAGGCTCCGGCACATCTGTCGTGTGTCACGTCGGCCGGAAGACCGGGCAGTCGTACAAGACCCCTGTTGTCGCAGTTGACCACGATGGCACCGTCTACATAGCGCTCCCCTACGGTGAGCGCACCGACTGGCTGAAGAACGTGCTTGCCAAGGGCTCGGCGACCGTCGTGAGTGGAGGAGACCGCTACGACGTTGACCGGCCCGAGGTCATCCAGATGGCCGACGCGACCGGGTTCTTTGGCCCCAAGGAGCAGCGGTTGCACCGCAGGTTCGGTGTCGAGGCGTGCCTTCGAGCGAACCGCATCTCGTGACTTGGTCGATGCCTTAGAGAGCGGTGAGGACTTAAAGTGGCCATGGACAGACTTCTACGGCAGAAGAAGTTCCGTTCGGAACTCGGGCGCAAGTGCTTTCGATCTGGCGATGAACGCAGCTCGGGCATCCGCGTCAAGTGCAGGCGGCGGTTCAGTCCGTGATGCCACCGGCACGCCTACGTCACCAAAGAACACTTCCTGCCCCGGTGGGGTGCACATGCAAAGCAGCCGAGCCGCTTGACCAGAGGCGTTTCTGAAGGCGTGTGGCGCGTTGGCCGGAACATTAACTGTCTCGCCCGCTTTCGTCACGAAGTGGTCGTCACGAAAGTTAAGCTCTACCTCGCCTTCTAGGACCGTGAACATCTCCTCGAAGTCGTGACGATGCGGAGGAGGGCCACCGCCGGGCGGGACGTGCATGTCGATGAGGGTGTACTTGCCAGCCGTGTCGTCTCCAGACACCAGGATCGTGTAGGTGTCCCCCACTAGGCCGATATGCGGAAGCGTCTCGTCATCGTCGGGTCGTGCGATGGTGAGGTGTCGGTGCGGGTCATCAGGCGGTACCGAGGGTGGTAGAGGCGTGGCTGAGTCGGTCATCGTCTACTCCTTTCCTTTTCCGGACGGGACAGTCCTTCGCTGCGTTCCATAGGGCGCGGATGCGGTCGGCATCGGGACAAAGGTCCTTGTCTCAGATCAGACCTGAACTCATCGATGTTGTTGTCGTTGAAACGTCAGCGTCCGTCCTTTGTCCATGGCCAGTCCTCGTGTTCGATGCAGCCCCTCCGAAGCTCGCCCAAGAAGCGGAGGATTTCGTCCGCTTCAAAGTATACTAGGGCCGTGAGTAGGTCAAGGGCTGGCGCCTTAGGCCCTGCTGAATCCGACGGAGCCGCCGATGGGCAGCGCCCCCAGCGAGGCGAACTGCGCCGCGATGCGGCAGCCAACCGAGACCGCCTCCTGGCCGCGGCTGCCGCTTCCATACGGCGGGAGGGTGCTGGAGTGCCCCTCGCCACGATCGCCGCTGAGGCCGGGGTAGGTGTCGGCACGCTCTACCGGCGTTACCGGTCGCGCGACGAATTGCTATCAGCGCTCACGCACAGGTCTTTCCAGATGGTGCTCGAGGCCGCCCGGCGTGCCGCCGATAGCGGGGGCACGGCAACCGAGTGCCTCCGGACGTTCATCGACGAGACCATCGAGCATGGTCCGGAGCTTGTGCTCCCCTTGCACGGTGGTCCTGTACCGCTCGACCCGAGCACCGTCGCCCTCCGCTCCGAGGTCCACGACAAGCTGGAAGAAATCCTGGGCCAAGGACGCCAAGACGGAACCATTCGGCCCGATGTCACCGCGTTCGAGATCATCGTCTTCGGGGCCGTCTTGGCCCAACCTCTCCCCCATGTTCCCAATTGGAAATCGATGGCCCACCGGCAAGCCACGATCTATTTCGATGGGCTTGCTGCGACTGCAGCGAACCCATCTCGGCGAGTTACACGCCGTCGTCCGGCCCCGGTCAACGAGACGGTCCCCGCGAGATTACGCCGTGGGCGGCGCCGAACCCGCGCCATGCCAGTGAACCTGAGTAAGACGTCCAGTTGGCGCCGCATGAATCATGCGACACCCAGCGAACGTCGCTGGTGGCCGAGACGGGCACGTCAGCGCAGCTCGACCGTTACGCCGACGTCGAACGTCACCGGCAGTTGACTTGCCGGTCAACCAGGATGCGCGGCCGCCTCAGCCGAGGAGACGGCGTCGGCGGGGCGCGAGCGGGCGAGCAAAGTTGGCACTCGGTAGCCAAACGCAGCCATCACGGCCCCGATGAACATCGAGCGCGAGGCCAAGGAACCTCACTAACGATGTCGCAGCCGTAAGCAGCCCGCCAATCCCGGCGACGGCGACACCAGCGAAGCCCAACCAGGCGACCAGGTGCGACATTCGAGACCTCCCTCTCACGCGTATGACTAATGCGACGGAGGCCAGGGCCAGCAGAAGCCCGAAGGTTGCATGAGCTAAGTAGACCACCCGACCTTGACCGGGCAACCAGCCAGTCGGCCGGTCCACCGGCACGGAGAACAAGGCCATAACGCCAAGCAAGGACACAAACGCCTCAGCCAGCGCTATGACCCTCGCCCATGTGGCGGTAACAGGGTCGACGGACGCATCGACGATGTCGTCGTCCCCGCTTGGCGGCGGAGCTGCGTTTGCCGCCGCGGTCTCCGGGCTGTAGCGGGGACGGCCTTTCCGTGCTCTGTAGGCGTCGGGGTCCTCGTGGAGCAGTTGCCACCACCCCGCAATCGCGATCAACGCGAAGATGGGCCACTCGACGGAGTAGACCCAGCTGAGGCTGTTCCCGCCCAGGGCCTCGTCGCCTGCCACCAGGCCGCAATAATGCACCCAGAGGCGACGGCTATCACCCCAACGTGCAGCAAGAGCGCTCTCGGCGACAGCCAACGCTTACGCAGACTTGTAACCTACCCCGGAAGTGGCGGGCCAGTTTCAGCTAACGCGCCAGGAGCTCGGCGCCCTGTCCGGATTGAAATTTCGCCCGGCGCGGGGGAAGGTTGTCGGTTGCTAACCCGGGACGCACAGTTTCAGGCCCTTGAGTTCCTCCACTTGTGACTGGACGGCCCGTTCAGTCGGTAGCCGTTCTATGGAGGAGGCGCCGAAGAAA
The DNA here is from genome assembly GCA_963807395.1 of uncultured Acidimicrobiaceae bacterium. Lineage (GTDB taxonomy): Bacteria > Actinomycetota > Acidimicrobiia > Acidimicrobiales > Palsa-688 > Fen-671. Next base: position 1,616,300 of record CAWEBW010000007.1, on the reverse strand, counting down.
CCCTGGATCCCGGGGAGGTTCGCAGGCGCCGTGCCCACGGCGGCAGGCTCATCGAACGGCCCCCCGTGGCAGATGACAAGAATGTCCGACCGCACCCCCCGGCCCGCGGCGGCGATGCCCAACACGCGCTCCATTGCTTCTTCCAGGGCAAGGCGACGGCGGCGCCGATGGTGCCAGAGGTCGTGAGACCGACGTGCGCCACCAACATGTCCGCCCCCGCTTCGGCCATACTCCGACGACCGGTTCAACCGCTCCCGCCTTAGCACCGTGATGGTCGTAGCCGTCACTTCCAACGTGAAGCTGGCGCAAAGGCCCGGCAACGTTGCGTTGCCGAAGGGGATGGCCGGGCTCGACCGTCCTTCGGTGGTCAACGTGGCCCAGCTCGCAACGCTCGACCGCCAACGTCTAGTCGCTCGGTCCGGCGCCCTCACGGCTTCCGCCGTACGCCAAGTCGACGACGGCTTGCGGCTCGCGCTGCACCTGTAGGCCCAGACCAAGTTCCGCCCCCGCTGCCCCGGGTACCACTTGTGGCGGCCTCGGCCGACGACCCGAGAAGGCACCGAAAAATCATGGGACCAACTGTTTTTCGACGTCAGCCCAATGGGTTTCGGGCCACATCGACATGCCCCCGAAGCGCATCTCGGCCACGGAACCGCTGTCGAGGGTGAACGTTACCTGTTCTCCGGCGGACCCGAAGCTACTGGCGTCGGCGATCCGCCATGCGCTCGCCGGGCCGGAACCGCTGGCCGTCGGTGTGAGCTCTTGGCACTGCTTGAATGGCTCCCAGGTGTCTGGGGACGTGACGACCAGGTTTGCCCCGGCCCCGACCAAGTCGGTCACCCCCCACAGGTTGGCGTACCGCCCTTCTAATCCGCGCCAGCGCGCTCGGGGCGCGGCCGGGTGGTGCTCGAAGAAGTCGAGCACCTTGAAAATCCCGCGGGCAATCTCAGCCGCCGGCCCGTCGGCGCAGTTCGTGAGCACAACCACTACCAAACCCGAAGCGGGGTCGGCCATCGAGCGAGTGATCTGTCCCGGGAAGCCACCTCCGTGGCCGAACGTCAGCCGTCCGTTAGCGAGCGTCTCCAAGTCCAACCCCAGGCCATAGTCCCGGAACAGCTCGGAACCGGGATCGTGGACGTGCCAGTGAACGCGTTGCATTTCCCGCTTGGAGGCGTCGCTCAGCAACTGCTTCGAACCGACCATGTGGGCCGTGAAATAACGGCATAGGTCCTCGGCGGTTGAGTAAAACCCCGTAGCAGCCGCCATGGCTCGCGTGCTCACCATAGGCACCGCTCTCCGCTGGCCGTCGGCGCCTCGGCGAGTATGGCCTGTAACGGCGGGAGCGGCCCCGGGCTCTTCCCATTCTGGGCCGGTCGAGGTCAGGCCGAGAGGACCAACGATATGTTCCAATACATAGTCGTGGTAGTCGAGCCCGCTGACCTTTTCAATGACCATACCGAGCAAGCTGTAGCCGATATTGGAGTATTTGAGGGCAAGGTTCGGTTCTGTAACGAGCGGGCCAGCGAGGACCTCGTCGCGCAGTTGACTAGCGTCGAGGAAAGGCCGCTGGAGTTGCCAGAAATCACAGTCGCGACCGTCGCGGGTGACGCCCGCGCCGTGGGAAAGAAGTTGGCGCAGCGTAATCTCTCCCATACGACGGTCGTGGTGCTCGTTTAGCCAGGGGAGGAAGGCCGCGGCGGGGTCGTCCAGGCGTAAACGTCCGCGCTCGGTGAGTTGCATCACTGCCACCGCCGTGAACGTCTTCGAATGTGAAGCGACCCGAAAGACGTGCGCGGGTGTGAGCTCTACTGGCCCTCGTAGGTCGGCGTAGCCGAACGCCTTGTTGAGGACCAGTTCGCCGCGCCAGGAAATGGCCACGGCGTAACCGGTGACGTTTGCATAGGGCTGCCGGTAAGCGAGCCAGGAGCTCAGGTACTCGACTCCCCGTTCGAGCGAGCGCCGGTAAGTCGCCATTGTGCCTCCTTTGGTCGAAAGTACTGGCTCCCGCTCCGCGAATGTCAATCGAGGTGAAAGACCTCTTCCGCGGGAGCCCACTTTTGACCATCGCTGGCACTGGGCAAAGCGACCTGGCAAGGCCCTGTAAGCTTCCACCACTCCTGGGTAGTTTCATCGGCCGCTATCAGCGCGCTGTCGGCGGCATAATCATCGCCCCAGTACTCGAGATAGCTGAACAACATCCCGTCACACAGGAAGATCGAATAATTACTGATATTCGCTTCTTTCAACACTGCCACGACCCCCGGCCAAACGGCCGCGTGCAAGCTTCGGTACTCAGCCTCTTTCTCAGGCCTCAACTGGGTCACAGCTCCCATGCGCTGTGGTTTGCGAGACAACGGAGGCTAGCCCGCGCTGCCCGGGACGATCTCCATCCCGCCTGCGATGTGGTTGCGTGCCGCGCGACGAGCGGTGCGCGAGTCGCGGCGCCGGACTGCTTCAAATATGGCCTTGTGCCCTGGCTGAGACTGGCGTACGTGCTCCAGGTTAGGTGTGCCGTACCTCGGATAAGCATGGGATGGCTCCAGAATGGCGAGGACTACCGCCCGCCCGAGCTCGTTGCCAGACGACCGCATTAGGGCATTGTGGAAGCCGTAGTCCAAGCGTACGTAATGATCAATATCGTCCATCGAGCGCGCCAGTTGCGCCACGATGTCACCCATGTCGCGGATTTGGGCCTCGGTCGCGACAGCGGCGGCTTGAGCCGCCATCTCACCCTCCAAGGCCATCCGAACGGTGATGAGGTACGGCAGGAACCTGAGCTCGCGGTCGTGCTGCATCCGGGCCGCGAGCACGAGCGGGTCCAAGAGGTTCCAGCTATCAGTATCGGTTGTCCAGGTGCCCTTGCCGTTGTGGACCCGGACAAGTCCCTTCTGCTCGAGGACCTTGAGGACCTCCCGAATGACTGTCCGGCTCACGTCAAAGTGTTGGCACAGCGCGGCTTCTGGCGGTAAGGGGCTACCGGGAGGTAACGAACCGCTGACGATTTCATCGACGAATTTTTGGATTACGGGCGCGGACAACCTCCTGGGCGGAGGGAGGGTGCGCGGGTCGGGGTGCACCGCCTGCCTTAGCAGTGGGTTGCGGACGAGAGACCCTTCCACGGGCCCTATGTTATCAGGGTCTTGTGGCCCGCACGGCTATGTGCTATGACATAGGTTGCGAATGGTAGGAGGATGGGCTGCTGTGACCCGGACTTCGCCATTCTGCCAGCTGAAAAATAGAGCCGCCGTTGCATCGGATGCTAAGGGGAGCGTATGCCGGGCAGGGGGATGGGCAGTCGTGAAGTTTGTCGACGTCGGAGCCGAGCCTTTTCAGGACCCCGCTGTCGATCAACTCTTTCCGGCGGCGAACCCGTTCCCCGGCATCGGAGCCGAGCCATACCGGGCCTGCCTCCCTCGTACGGTCCGACAATTTTAATTGGGGGCCGTTCTGGGTCAGCCCCACAAGACCATTGGATTGTCGGCAAAGAGCAGCTGTCATTGCCCACCTATACACTGAGGGGGAGCTCGTGAAAATATCTCGGGTCGAAGTCGAGCGGTTCCGCATCCCCGGCCGGACCCCGCCCTTTGTATGGCGCGCCGGACTACCGGGCTCCGAGCCTGACCTCGAAGGGGGCATATTCCGGATCTCCACGGACGAGGGTGTGGAGGGAATCGCGCAGTCCCGCCGAGGCGTGATCCTAGAAGACCTCGTAAACCGGCGGTTACGGGACGAGCTCATCGGAGAGGACCCGTTTCGCCGGGAGTGGTTGTGGCACCGAATCTGGGAAGCTCGACCGGATCGAGGAGTTCCCGATCTACATCCTCGGCTTGGTGGACATCGCGCTCCACGACCTAGCTGGGAAGGCCCTCGGGGTGCCCGTTTACGAAATGCTGGGCGGGTTCCGGACGGAAATCCCGGCCTACGCCTCAACTGTGACCTTCTCGACGATCGAGGAATACCTTGACGTAGCTGACCAATGCCTTGAAATTGGTTACCGGGCGATCAAACTGCACGCTTGGGGGGACGCACGCCGCGACGCCGAGCTTGCCCTGGCGTTGCGGGAGCATGTGGGTGGCTCGGTAGACCTCATGTACGACGGATCGGCCGGCTTCGACCTTTCGGACGCCGTCTACCTGGGCCGAGCGCTGGCCGAGGCCGGGTACCGTTGGTACGAGGAGCCCATGCGGGAGTTCAATGTCACTGCTTACAAATGGTTGGCCGAGCGCGTGGACGTCCCACTCCTCGTGGCCGAGACTGCGGATGGTGCGCATATGAACACGGCCGATTTCATCGCCTCGGGTTGTGCGACCTACGTCCGGGCGAGCGCAGGTTTGAAAGGCGGGATTACCGGGGCGCTCCGAATTGCGCACACGGCAGATTCGTTCCGCCTCCGGGCTGAGGTCCACGGCGGCGGAATGGCGAACATCCACCTGTGCATGGTCATCCCGAACACCACTTACTACGAGTCGCTCGTGATGGAGAACCCGGTAGTAAGCGACCCGATCGTCGACTCCCAGGGCCTTGTGCACGCCCCGACGGAACCCGGCCTGGGTTCTTCAGCCAGTTCATGACCTGACCTAATAAGGAAATTGCTCGACAGTAGTACTGTCGGCACCTAACGACATAGAAAAGAGGGGGAGTACGTGATTTCCATCTTCAGGAGATCCGGGAAAATGTCGCCGCGCGCCCGTCGCGCACTTCGTCAGCCCATAGCCACCGGTACGGCTGCCCTGACAATGGGCCTACTGCTTTTCAGCGGTGGCACCGCCAACGCCTCGCCGGGGCTTACGTCGCAGGCCGCCGCCGCGGCTCGACCGGCTTCGAGTAGCAGTTGTGGCTCACTTACAGTTATGACTGACGCAACGCGCGTGCCAGCGGTCCAGGACTATGAAAAAGCCCACCCCTGCGTCAAGGTCACTACGACCATCTTTGGCTACGCCGGCAGCACGCTTCAGACCAAGATCGGCCTCTTCAACCGGGAAGGAAGCGGGTGGCCCGAGCTAATGTGGGACCCCTCTACGCCTGACGCCGGATGGCTCGACTCGCCCACGTACCACTACGCCGCCGTGCTCAATCACGGCCTCGTCCCGCAGTCAGAGATCAACCAGTGGGCCTACAACTCCCTGGACGTGTGCTCCTCGGGGGGCAGCGTCTATTGCCTGCGCAACGATATCGCTGCCAACGTTCTTTGGTACAACGCGCCGCTGATGAAGAAATTTGGCTACGCCGTCCCGACGACGTGGCAGCAATACGCGACGATCGGCCAAGAGGTGGCCAAGCAGCACCCCGGTTATGTCATTGGCACTATCGGCGATAGTTACGACGACGCCATTTACTTCTGGGGTACCGGCTGCCCAACGAACGACCTCGTCGGCAGCATGAAGATCGAGATAAATATGTCGGCGGCGCCGTGTAAGGAGATCGCCGGCCTGCTGGACCCCCTGATCAAGGATGGATCTATGTCCACCTTGTCGGTTACTAGCCCTGACTATGCCAAGAAGTACGGCGTGACCGACCACACGTTGATGATGGTTGGCGCCACCTGGTATGGCCAGTACATATTCGAAGCTGACTTTCACCCGGCCAAGGCCAGCTGGGGCGCCGCTGACCCGCTGAGCCTGGGCAGTTTCCACGACACGGGCGACATCGGCGGAGGCATCTGGGAGGTTTCCTCGCATGCATCGTCGTCGACCCAGAAGCTGGCCGCGGCGACTGCGTATTGGCTGACGACAGCACCGGCCTACCAGAAGACGGCGCCGACGTACCCGGCCAACATCGACGCCGCCAAGCTGTGGGTCAAGACGCTCGACTCCAGCGGCCTCTTCGCCAACAGCGACATCGGCAGCGTTTTCGAGACGGCGTCGAATGAGATCTGGCCCGGGTACGGCTTCCCGCTCTTCAACCCGGAGCCGATCTGGGCCTCAACAGTCGTTCCGGCACTGGTCGGCGGGAAATCGATGACCGCCGAGATGAGCGCGTGGCAGACAGCCTTGAGCGACCAGGCGAGGACGTTCGGTTACCAGGTCGTGAACAGCTAGGACGTCCAGTGGCGCTCGCGGTCCCCGTGCGTGCGCCGAGGGTAGCCCCCCGGCTGCGGCGGTCATTGGGGGGCTACGCCTTTGTCTCTGTTTACGTCGTCCTACTTCTGGCCATCGGCGTCCTCCCTACTGTTTACGGGCTCTCACTTGCCTTCAAAAAACCTTCCGGCGGTTTTGCCGGGTTCAGCAACTTCATAAGCACAGGCAAGGACTATCGCTTTCTCCCCGCGTTCGAGAACATCGGCGAGTATTTGGCGGTGTGGTTGGTCGCCACCGTTGTCCTCGTACTTGGCTTAGCCTTGCTCGTACATAGTGCCAGCCGCCATTTTTCGACGACGCTGCGTTTTATTTATTATCTTCCCGGAGCGCTCGTCGGTGCGGCCAGCGTGGTGTTATGGCTCTTTGTACTGGACCCGGTGGTCAGCCCGATCGCGCCGCTCCTGAAGGGCCTCGGTTACGGGAGCTTCGTCAAGGTCATCGCGCCGAGCCATCTCCCGGTCGTTTTCGCCATCATGGCGTTCTGGACTGGGGCCGGTGGCTGGATACTTGTCATGTACGGAGCGCTCAACAACATCCCCCACGAGCTGGTAGAGTCCGCCCGGCTGGATGGCGCCAATGCCTGGCAGCTCGCCATTCGGGTCAAGCTCCCTCTGATCAAGAAGTGGATCGCTTATATGGTGATCCTTTCGATTGCCGTAGGTACGCAGCTGTTCGTCGAGCCAACGTTGGTCGGGGCAGCCAGCCAGGGCCTTGTCAATCCCAGCTGGTCGCCCCAGCAGCTTGCCTACAACTATGCGTTCCAGCAGTCGAATTTCAACGGGGCGGCGGCCATTTCGATCGACCTGCTCGTCCTGGCACTCGCCTGCGCGGCAATCATCGTTACTCGCTCGGGTCTGTTCGAGAGGAACTGACGTGGCCAGCTCTATTGGCGTCGCGCGGCCACAGGCAGGTGCGGCGGAGCGAGGGGAGCCCAAGGGCGCCGCGACGGCCCCGCTCACTCGCCGGGAGCGAAGCAAGGACCCCCGCCGGGTCGTAGTAAGGACGGTCGCCATCATGGCGTTGGTGACCGTGGCCCTCTTTTTCATAATCCCCGTAGTCTGGCTCCTGCTCGCCCCGACCAAGACGGACAACCAACTAGTAACTTGGTCGCCGCTCACTTTCGGGTCCTTCTCCCAGATCACCAAGACTTGGCATAACCTGTACCAGTTCGAGAGCGGTGCCATCCTGGTCTGGATCCGTAATTCGGCCATTTACTCCGGGGCTGCCGTCGTCCTTGCCGTCGCCGTCTCGATCCCGGCTGGTTACGGTTTAGCCGTCACCAAGTTCATCGGCCGCAAGGCGCTTCTTATCATCACCCTTGTTGTCATGCTCGTGCCGTCCAATGCCGTCGTGCTCCCGTTGTTCCTGGGCATGAGCGACGTCCACCTCATCGGCAACGCTTTATCTGTTATCTTGCCGTTCGCCTTTTTCCCGTTCGGCGTCTACCTGTCCTATATATATTTCAGCACAACGATCCCGAGCGACCTGATGGCCGCAGCACGTGTAGACGGATGCTCGGAGTGGAAGACATTCCGGTACGTCGCCGTGCCGTTGGCCACCCCCGTGATCGGTCTAGTCGCGTTCTTCAACTTTGTCGCCAACTGGAACAATTTCTTTCTGCCGTTCGTCATGTTGCCCCAGACGAACCAGTTCACCGCTTCGGTGGGTCTGGAGAGCCTGTTGTCAAGCTCTCCGGCCTTCAACCCTTCTGCAGGCGGTCAGGACCTTTCCGTGCTCCGGCCCGAGGTCGCCCTGGCGGTGTTGCTGACGATCGCGCCAGTAATGCTCGTCTTCCTGTTCGCGCAGCGTACGCTCGTGAAGGGACTCTTGGCCGGGGCGACCAAGGGATAATCAGCAGGGCAAACTCCAGCGCCAAGCTGCGAGCCAACGTCTCGGATTGATGAAACGATCGGCGTCACGGGGCACTTACGACGGCGAAGGCTCGAGCAGCTCGGCGGCCTCCAGCTCCTCGTAGAGCTCGTCAGGGACCGCCGAGCCGAAGTAGGTCAGGTCCGCCTCGACTTCCGAGTCGCGGCGCGCCCCGACCACCGCCGCTGTTACAGCTGGGTGCCGCAGCGGGAGGTGCAAGGCGGCAGTACCGATGGCAACTCCGTGCGCGGCGCATACATCACGGATTTGTCGGACGCGCTCGAGGATTTCGGGGCTTGCTGGTTGGTAGCGGTAGTGTGCCGCCGGGGACGGGTTGACGAGGATCTCGGAACCGAAGACGCCGGCGGTGAGGACCGCCACACCGCGCTTGGCACACTTAGGGAAGAGTTCGCGCCCCGCCTCCTGGTCGAGCAGGTTGTAGCGGCCGGCAACGAGGATGCAGTCGACGTCGGCCTCTTCGACGATGCGCACGAGCGGAGAGCAGTTGTTCATCCCGGCCCCGACGGCACCGACGACGCCCTGGTCGCGCAGCTCGACCAGGGCGGGGAAGGCGCCGGCGAGCGCCTCGTCGAGGTGATCGTCGGGGTCGTGGACAAGCGCGATGTCAATGCGATCGAGCCCGAGGCGTTCGAGGCTCTCCTCGAGCGAGCGTCGCACGCCGTCAGCGCTGTAGTCAAGAAACCAGCGGGCACCTGGCGTGCCGACGAAGCCCGCGGCCGACGTGGTCCCAGGCAACTCCTCACCTAGCAGTCGACCGACCTTGGTGGACACGACGAACTCATGTCGCGGACGAGTCGAGAGGAACGCCCCAACCCGCCGCTCAGATATCCCGGCGCCGTACAGCGGGGCGGTATCGAAGGCGCGCACGCCGCCCGCCCACGCCGCCACGAGCGTCCCCTCCGCCTGCGACTCGCTGACCTTCTCGTACAGACCGGCCAGGGGTGCGCAGCCGAGGACGAAGCGGCTGACGGCGAGCGAGGTTCGTCCTAAAGGCACAACCGGCATAACGTTCGTACCGGTTTGATTGGCGTCGGTCATCGCAGCCCCCTCGGAAGGCCTAACTCCTATACGCGGGCGAATTTCTGGAGCCGGTGGACGTCGGGTGGAGCGTACCCTCGTGCGATGGCCCAGACACTCGGCACCTCTGCAACGTAGATCGCGCCCTCACTATCTACACACACGCTGTGTGGCGACGTAAAAAACCCCGGTTTCGTGGGATCAGCGTCAGACCAGCGCAGCAGCACGTTCCCCTCGAGATCATAGATACTGAGGCGCGCCGGCAAGTACTCGTTTGTTACCCCGAGCCGACCGGACCGCTCGCCAGGAAACCAGCTCAGTTCTGCCACGTAGACGACGTCGCTATCGTCTATGAAGATGTCCTCGACGTACGTCGGCCCACTCCGTTATGTACTGACCCTCTGGCGTGAAAATCTGGATCCTGTCGTTCTCCCAGTCGGCGACGAAGATACGCCCGTCGCGGTGTGCCCACAGCCCGTGCGGGGTCCGGAACTGACTTGGGCCGGAGCCCGGTTGACCCCAAGAGCTGACCAAGTCCCCCGAGTGGTCGAACCGGTGGACTCGGGCGTTGCCGTAACCGTCTGACACGTAAGTGTCGCCACTCGGGCCTACCGAGAGGTTCGTCGGCCTGTTGTACGGCGGTCCCCCGCGAAGGATCGAACCTTCGACGCCCGGCTCGTACCCCGTGTCGCTTTGGACCCCAACTGGCCCTATCGTACCAAGCAGCCTTCCGTCCAGTGAATAGCGCGCCACGCGACCCAGCCCATCGTCCACCAGGTAAAGTTCACCACCCCTTGACATAAAGGCGCCATGACTTCGCGGGCTGAACTCTCCCTCTTCCCACGAGGTCAACAACTGTCCATCCAACGAATAGACGGTCACCGGATGTTCACCGCGCGCATCCAGGATCACCGCGTCATCTGGGGTCGTGCACACGCCGGCGATGTCGTCGGTGGACCAACCCTCAGGGCGCTGCTGCCAGCCCTCTACCAGCTCGAACTGCAGCTGCTCAGTGCGAAACCGAACTGCCACGCTGTGCCTCTCCTTTCGCTGAGCGTTATAACCCGATAGTGACACACCTTGAAACGCAATAATCGTCGATACCTTCGAGACCGCCGCCGCGGCGGCGAGTTAAAGCCTTTCTTCAACCCCCGTGTGGGCGGCGAGAACCCGAGGTTCAAATTGCCGCCTCGAGCATGGCTCGGATCAAGTCGTGAGATCGTTGTACATGGACGGTGAGCAAGTCCGAGACCCGGTCGGCGTCACGCTTGAACACCGCCGTGGCAATGGCCCGATGGTCCTCGTCGGAATGGCCACGCACGTAATCGGAGCTGCCGTCCACCTCGTTCGCCACCAGCACTATCCGGTACCGCTCGGTCCGGTCCCATAGCTGATCGAGGTGGCGGGTGAGCTGTTGGTTGCCCGAGGCGCTGAACACCGTGCGATGAAACTCTCGGTTGTGCTCGAAACGGTGCCTGGGGTCGCTGGAAATCGGCGGGTCAAGAAGATCTTTGAGCCTGGCCACGTCGTCGTCCGTACGGTTCACAGCGGCCAGGCGCCCCGCTAAAGGGTCCAGAGCGACGCGGATCACGTATAGATCGTCGAGTTCTTTCAGGTCAAGGGGTGAGACCGTCACCATGGTGTGAGCGATAAAGACAACCAAACCTTCACTCTCGAGCCGGCGCAGCGCCTCCCGTATCGGTGTGGGGGACATCTGGAACTCGGCCGCCAGTTCAGCTTGGTTTACAGGGGTGGCGGGTGGGAGCGCGCCGGTGAGAATTCGCCACCTAGTCTCTCGGTAGACCGCCTCGGCCTTGGTAAGATTTGCCAACATCGCCATTTGCAGCTCTTCTATTTATCGCCGACGGACAGCTCATACGATACGCTAACGGCGCGGGCTGTTGGCGCTCCACCCGGTTCGCACAGCGTCGTCGACCATCTGTAAAAGCTTTGACCGATGGGGTGCCGCCAGCGAGGCGCGGGGCCGGCGTTGGCCTCTTCCCGTTTCTTCGAAACTACGAACGGTCTCACTGGGCCTCGGAGGGTACGATAGACGCTTTCGGTGCTGCATCGGGAGCCACAAAACAAGCGACGAGATGACTGGCCTCGACGGGCTCGAGTGGCGGCGTCGCCTCCGCGCACCGGTCTTGTGCGTATGGGCAACGCCACCGGAAGCGACAACCTTCGTCTGGGTCGATCACCCGGGGTGGCTCACCAACGTCCTCTTCACTCAATGCCAGCACGACGCGGGGATCGGGGACAGCAGACAGTAGCAGTTGAGTATATGGGTGGCGCGGTGCTCGTAAGACCCGGTCGGCCGGCCCATGCTCCACCAATTTGCCGGCGTACATCACAGCCACCGTGTCGGCCAGGTACCAGGCACTGGCAATATCATGGGTGACGTATAGGACCGACACTCCCTCCCGGTCTCGCAGGTCGCCCATCAGGTTTAACAACCCGATGCGGATCGAGACGTCCAGCATTGAGACTGGCTCGTCCGCCAAGATCAGCCGTGGACGAGAGAGAAGTGCCTCGGCGAACCCGACCCGTTGGCGCTGGCCCCCCGATAACTCAAATGGGAAACGGTCGATGATCTCCGAGGCCGGGCTCAGGCCAACTTCATCAAGCGCCCGCTCGATTTCAGCCCGGCGGTTGCCGGCCCGGATGTCCGGGCGATGAAGCCGGGCCGTGCGCAGCAAGGAGTGCGAAATCCTGTAGGCGGGGTTGGAAACACTAAAGGGGTCTTGGAACACAATTCGCACTCTGCGGCGATAGGCGAGCTGCGCCGACCGCCGGCGGACCTTCGACAGCGGCTGGCCTTCGAAATAAATTTCCCCCGCCGTCGGGCGAGCAAGCATGGCAAATAAACGCACCATGGTGCTCTTGCCGCTGCCGCTCTCCCCAACGAGGGCGACAATCTTGCCGGCGCCGATAGTCAAGGAGACACTGTCGACTGCATGGAGCGTACGACGCGACCAGGGCGCACCAACACCGAAGTGCTTCGTGACCGACTCCGCCCGCAATAGCTCTTCTTCAGCCGGCACGGCTGGCTCGCTCTGCTACTCGGATGCAACGGACGAGCCGTCCATCGATCTCTTCTGCCGGTGGGTCAATTCGCGTGCAATCGTTCACTGCGTCCGGACACCGATTGGCGAAGCGACAGCCAGCAATGCGCTGGCGTAGGTCAGGTGGAGAGCCCGGGATGCCCGTGAGCCGCCGGCGGACGGCCTGGATCGATGGAAAAGCTTCGAGGAGCCCGGCCGTGTACGGGTGCAGCGGCTTGGAAAAAACCCTCTGCGTCGGTCCAATCTCAACGATCTTCCCTCCGTACATAACCGCCAGCTCGTCGCCGACCCCGCCCACCAACGACATGTCGTGAGTGACGAAGAGCACGGCAAAGCCCAGTCGTTGCTGCAGGCGCTTGATCTGGATCATCAGGGACCTTTGAGCAACGACGTCGAGCGACGAGGTCGGTTCGTCCATTATGACCAGTTGCGGCTCGAAGAGCAGCGCCATTGCGATCATCGCCCGCTGGCGCATACCTCCGGACAGCTGATGTGGGTAACTACGCAAGTGCACCGGGTCGATGCCGACCATTCGCAAGACCTCACCCGAACGCTTGCGGATCTCCTGCGACGATATCTTGCCGTGCTCTTCACCAGCATCCCGCATCTGCGCTCCGAGGGACCTGACCGGGTTCAGGGCGTTCATGGCGCTCTGCATGACCACCGAGAACTCTCGCCACCGAAGATGGCGTAGTTGACTTTCACCGAGGGTCACAAGGTCTGTACCGTTGAAACGCACCTCGCCGGAGGTAATTTCCGCCGGCGCGCTCAAAAGCTGGGCGATGGCGAAAAGTAATGTGGATTTGCCGGAACCTGACTCACCAACGATGCCCAGGAAACCTCCGGCGTGCAACTCGAGGTCGACGGCGTCTACGGCTCGTACGGAACCGTCCTGCGTCAAGTACTCGACGGTAAGGTTGCGCACTGACAATACAGTTTCCTCAGCCACGGCGAGTCTTCCGGCTCCGCCGACGGATTGGCCTGAGGGCCGGGTTGCTCAGCTCATCGAACGCGTAATTGAGCAGCGCCAATGCCGCACCAAGGAGCGCCACACAAACTCCCGGCATGAGCGCCCAGAGGGGCATCCCCGTATCAAGCGCTTCGCTGTTCTGTGCCCAGTACAGCATGGTGCCCCAGCTCAGGCTGGACGGGTTGCCGAGCCCCACGAACTGCAACCCGGCCGCAGCCAGGACGGCGTAGAGCGCCGCGGTCAGAAAACTGGCCACGATCAACGAGGTCATGGTCGGAAGGGCTTCGAAGACCACAATGTACAGACGCCGTTCTCCCCGGGCTTTGGCTGCCTCCAAGAACTCACGACGCTTGAGCGAGAGCATCTGGGACCGCAGCTGACGAGCACCGAAGGACCAACCGGTAAGCACCAGGACCAGGATGAGCATCGTCAAGTTGGCGCCACTCGTGTACGCAGCAATGACAACGATGAGCGGGAAAGCCGGGACGACAAGTAGCACATCGATCACGATCGACAGCACCCCGTCCCAGACACCACCGAGGTAGGCGGCGGAGACACCGATCATTACAGACAGTAGGGTGGACAAAGCGCCGACGGCCAGGGCCACAATTAAAGACGCTCGCGCCCCCCAAACCAGCTGTGAAAAAACATCTTGACCGTATGCCGTTGTCCCGAGCAGATGGGCCATCGAAGGCGGCAGCCCGGGGTCGAACATTTCGGCGCTCGGGTTATAGGGGGCGATCACGCCCGGGATTGCCGCCATCACGGTGAAAATAAGAAAAAGGCCGGCGCCAACGAGTGCTTTGCGGTTATGCAGGAGTGACGGCGCCAGCCCCCGTCGTCGCCGCCGGGAGGGTAAGGAACCGACGGCGTCAGGTTCTGCGCCAACAGAGGGCTCGCGGGTAGCGCCGATTACGGCCACGCCGGCTAACCCCCGTCCCGTGTGCGCGGGTCCAGAAAGACGGTCAAAATGTCGACGGCCAAGACGGCCACCAGCACCGCGACGGTGATCAAGAGGAACAACGCTTGCATGAGCGGGAAGTCCTCGTTGGATACCGCGTCCAGGAGCATCCAGCCGAGCCCAGGGTAATTGAAAACGTACTCTACGAGCACAGCTCCGCTGACCACGAACCCGAGCGCTATTCCGAACCCGGTCAAATTGGGCATGATCGTGTTCCTGCCCGCGTAGTGCCACATAATTTTCCACTGCCGTATACCCTTGGCTCGCGCCATGCGCACATAGTCCTCGGCCACCACGGTAATCGTATTATTCCGCATTGTAAGCGCCCACCCACCCAGCGAGGTCAGGACGATAGTGATGGCGGGGAGGATCGAATGCCGCAGGACGCTGGCGATAAATGTGCTATCAAACCCTGGTACTAGCGTCGTGTTGTAGCCGCCGCTGATCGGGAGCCAATTGAGCGTCACCCCGAAGAGCAAAATTGCGAGCAAGGCAAACCAGAAGTAGGGGAAGCCCGACAAGATCACGAACAGCGGGGGGAAATTGCTGTCCATCTTGCCTCCCCGGAACCAGGCGCTGACGAGCCCAATAATCGTCCCGAATATAAACGTCACCACGGTGGTAACGCCGACCAGGCCGATCGTCCAGGGCAGTGCTTCCGCTATCTCGTGGCTAACGGAGTCCGGGAAAAACGTATATGAGATGCCGAAGTTGCCGGTGAGACAGTTCCCGAGGTACGCCCAGTACTGCTGAAAAAGGCCTTGTTGGTGGTTTAAGCCGAACGCTATCTCGATGGTGTGAAGGGACTGGGGGCCGAGATGGCCTCTCGACTCGAAGCGGCTCAGCATGGCCAGGGCGGGGTTGCCCGGCATGAGACGAGGGAGGAAAAAGTTGAACGTGAGCGCGGCCCACAGCGTGACGAAGAAAAACCCGACCCGGCGTGCGATGAAGCTCATGGCATCTCCGCGATGTAGCCGCGCAACAGTCCTGGGACCGGGACCTACTCCTAAGGACCGTCACTGTGATGCCAGTTGCGATCAGTGGCACGGGCGACCGTCTGATTTGTCGTGCGGGCCAGGCCCGCGCCGCGAGGTCAGCCCCGCCCCCTCGCCGGCACATCCAGCCCACTATCCATGACCCCCTTCCTTCGCGCTCAGCCTTGAGGCCAACCTGCTTCTTCTCCGAGCGCGAAATATTCTATAGGATAGAGTTCCAAAGGGGAGCCGTGGAAGCTCATGGGGCGACGGCGGCCGCCGGTGCCTGGCTGAGAGGAGATGGCGATGGCCCACAACGGTGCGGACCAGCAGCGCGAGGCAGCGACAACGGTCGAGGTCGCACCATTGACGATCCGCACGGGGGCCGTGGTCCTCGGTGTAAACCTGAGCGAGGACCTCAGCGACCACGTAATAGCGGGCATCCGTGCGGCCGTGTTGCGTCACAGGGTGATCTTTTTCCGTCGCCAGCGTTTGAGCGGCGAGCAACACCTCAGCTTCGCGTCGCGCTTCGGGGAGATCACTGCTGGTCATCCCACCCTGTCTCATGAGCCCGGTCAACCTCAGGTACTGGAACTGGACTCGCTCGCCGGGGGACGAGCCGATGGCTGGCACACCGACAACACTTTTACCGACCGGCCGCCCACCTTTTCCATCCTGCGCAGCGTGATCATCCCTCCATGCGGCGGCGACACGATCTGGGCGAACACGGTCGCCGCCTACGAGCACTTACCAAAACCCCTGCGGGTCTTGGCCGACACGCTCCGTTCCGTTCACACCAACGCACCCGACGTCGCCTCTTCGGTCGAGTTCGCCGACGAGGCCGCTCGCCTGCATGAGGAGGAGTTCGTCTCTACGATCTTTGAGACGGAGCACCCGGTTGTGCGCGTCCATCCCGAGACCGGCGAACGAGCACTAATGCTGGGTGGCTTTGCTCAGCGGGTAGTGGGCCTCTCGGGGCGCGAGTCTCGGGCGGTGATCGGAATGTTGCAGGACCGCATCCCGACCCCGGAGAACACCGTCCGGTGGCGCTGGGCGGACGGCGACGTAGCCATGTGGGACAACCGCTCGACCCAGCACTACGCCGTCAACGACTACGGGGACATCCACCGCGTTATGAAGCGGGTGACCGTGGCCGGGGCCGTGCCGATCGGTGTCGATGGCCGCGCCAGCGTTGCCCTGCGTGGCGACGCTAACGCCTACAGCGTTGTCGGAGCTTATTGACGCTGCGCCAACACTCTGTATTATATTTTCTATGGAGAGGGGTGCAATACGCTCGTAACACCCGTTCCGGCGCCGATCGCGGGCACGGTTATGAAAGAACCGAGAAAGTAGCAGGGGGGTACAAGTTGAGATCGAAATCTGCCAGGTTGTCCGCCGTGGCGTTGGCCGGGGCGGTTGTCGGGTTCCCAACAATTAGCGCTTCTCCGAGCGCGGTGAGCGCCGCGACGACCAGTACGCTCACCATCTCCGCTGCTGACGGCGAGACGTGGCCGTGCAGCTTCAACCCCTTCAACCCGAACACTTACTTCTTCTCGCTGGGGACGACCAATGAGGAGCTCTATTATGTCGACTCCCTGACGGGGCACATGACGCCCTGGCTGGCTACCTCCTACAAGTGGTCGGACAACGCCACCGAGCTGACGTGGACGATCCGCCAGGGTGTGAAATGGTCGAACGGCCAACCGCTGACAGCGGGCGATGTGGCGTTCACGTTCAACCTGATCAAGAAAAACCCTTCACTCGACCTCAACTCGATCGACCCTCTCTTGATCAGCGTGACCCAAGCCGGTGACCAGGTCGTAATGAAATTCAAAGCTCCAGCCGTGACGGAGTTCTACTACATAGCGGACCAGGTCGGCATCGTGCCCGAGACCATCTGGAGTTCGGTAAAGGACCCCCTCACCTTCGCGGACGCCAACCCCGTCGGGACCGGCCCTTACCTGGTTAGCCACTGCACCCCGCAGAACATCGAGTACGTGAAGAACCCCAACTACTGGCAGCCCGGGAAACCGAAGTTCGACAAGATCGAACTCCCGGCCATCTTGACCAACTCCGTGGCCAATGAGATGCTCGCCAACGGCAGCGCCCAGTGGGGCGGCCAGTACATCCCCGACATCAACACCTTCTATATGGCGCGTAATAAGGCCAACCGTGACTGGTCGCCACCAGTTGGCGTGAACGGCATCTACATTAACTTGAAGGACCCGCTTTTGTCCGATCTGGCCGTACGTCAGGCCATGGCCTATGGCGTCAACAGGGAACTCGTGTCCAAGCTCGGGGAAGGCGGCGAGGCCCCGCCAGCCAACCAGTCCGGGGTGCTATTGCCCGAACAGCAGGCGTGGTTCAATTCGACGCTGGCCGCCAAGTACAACAACTACAAGTACGACCCGGCCAAGGCGATCTCCACCCTGGAAAAGGCCGGGTACAAGCGAGGTAGTGGTGGCATCTTCGAAAACTCCAAGGGCCAGCAGCTTGCGTTCACCATCGTCGTTGTCGGCGCCTACTCCGACGCAGTGGCTGACTGTCAAATTTTTGGCCAGGAAATGAGCCAAATTGGCATAAAGATAACCCAGGAGGACCTCTCGACTCCCGCTGTCAGTGCTGATCGCGCCGATGGCAAGTTCCAGCTCGCGTACGGCGGACCACCCCAGATCACCCTGGACGGTCCGTTCGGCATCCTCCGCGGGCTGCTCTACTCGGCCAACTCCGCACCTATCGGGCAGGCGGCGGCCTCCAATTTCGAGCGCTATAGCTCCCCGCACGAAGACTCTCTTATCAACGGCTTGGCCTCGGCCACCAGTGTGACAGCACAGGAAGCGCTAGTAAAGCAGATGCAGGTGCCGATGCTCGCGGACGTACCTTTCCTCCCGCTCACCGAAGCCACGGCCCAGAACGAGAACGACTCGGCGTTCGCCACTGGATGGCCAACTGCGGCTAACCCGTACGCCAACCCCAGCCCGACGACTCAGCCGGACGAAGGCGTCGTCCTCGTCAACCTCGTCCCCACGAGCTGAAGTGGCCCAGGCAAAGGTCACTGCCGCGGCGTGACGGCCATTACCATAGTTGGCGCCGGGAGCGTCAGCTTCACACGCACCCTGGTCAGCGACCTGTTACAGCAGCCCGCGACGCGTGACTGCGAGCTGCATCTGTTCGACATAAATGCCGAGGCCTTGGGAGCCGCACGAGATCTAGTCGAGCAGATGCGCCAGGAAGCCAAATCGCCTGGAGTGGTACAAGCCCACGCAGATCTCCGCTCCAGCGTGGCCGATGCCGACTACATAATTTGCACCATCTTGGTTGGCGGGCGTCCCGCGGCTATTGTTGATTTTGAGGTCACGGGACGCTATGGCCTGCGCTACACCGTCGGCGATACTCTCGGTGTGGCCGGGATATCACGGGCCCTGCGGACGGTCCCTGCCCTGGTAGAAATCGCCCGCACTTGTGCCGATGTGGCTCCCGGGGGGCTGCTCCTCAATTACACGAACCCGATGGGCATGCTCGTTTCGGCGGTGGGAAAAGCCGTCGGTTATCCGACCGTTGGTTTGTGCCATAGCGCGGACTACACCGTAAGGACGCTCGCCTCCTACCTCGAAGTGCCGAGTTTGTCCCTTCAGTGGTGGTCGGCCGGTATCAACCACTTGGCGTGGATGCTGTCGCTGACCTACGACGGCCAGGATTGCTATCCCGACCTGGCCCGTGCGGCCGAGCGGGAAGAGGTCTACGTCAGGGATAGGGCCAGGTTCGAGCTCATGAAGCGGATCGGCTATTTCGTAACCGAGTCGAGTAAACACGTCTCTGAGTACCTGGCGTTCTTCATTGACAAGCCAGGGGAAATTGAACGGCTGGGTGTCCCGGTGGGTGAGTTCCTGACCCGCCGGCCCGTGCCTCTCGCCACCCAGCTGGCCCAAGAGCGCGCGGGCGACCACTCGTGGCTGAAGCCGGTGAGCAACGAATATGCCCCGGCACTGATCGCAGCGCGCGAGTCAGGCAGCGACTGGAGCTTTCAGGCCAACGTACTCAACGAGAGCCTCATCGACAACCTGACCAGCGGGCTGTGCGTCGAAGTCCCGTGCTTTGTGACCAGAGGGCGCCTGGCGCCGGCCCGAGTGGGCCCGCTCCCACGAGGAGCAGCCGGTCTGACGCAACAGTCCCTCACTGTCCAAGAACTGGCCGTCGCAGGCATCATTTCAGGCGACCGCGACGCCGTTTACCAGGCCATCATGATGGACCCTCAGGCGTCCGCCACACTCCCCCTGGCGACTATGGCGGAGCTCCTTGACGACCTGCTGGCCGCGTCCGGCACCCTCCCCCGTTTTTCCTCTCGGCGCCTATCAATGTTCGACAAGGTCCCCGGCTAACGCCCGATGCGGGTCGTCATCTGTGAAAACCCGGCCGCAGCCGGTGAGTACGGCGCGGCGGAGGTGGCGGCGAGCCTCAACCATGTGCTCGCGATGGGGGGTCGCGCCCGGCTGTTGCTCTCCACCGGGCAGTCGCAGTTCGAGACGGTCCGCAGTCTCGTGCGTCGCCCGGTGGACTGGGCCCGGGTGGACGGGTTCCACCTTGACGAGTACGTTGGGATCACGGGCGATCACCCGGCCAGTTTCCGTCGTTATTTGACCGAACGGGTAGCCAGCGTGGTCCCGTTGTCGATGCACTTCGTCGACCCTTCCTCGCCCACCTCGCTGGCGGAGCTCAGCCAGCTCGTGGCCTCGGCGCCTGTGGACGTCGCCCTAGTCGGCATCGGTGAAAACGGGCACCTCGCGTTCAACGACCCCCCCGCCGATTTCGAGACCGCGGAGCCCTATATCGAGGTCGGGCTCGACGCTCGCTGCCGCGCGGAGCAAGTCCACGAGGGTTGGTTCGCCCAGTTGCAAGATGTACCAAAACGGGCCGTTACCATGTCCGTGCACGAGATCATGCGGGCCGGTCAGATCATTTCGGTCGTGCCCCACGAGGCCAAGGCGCCCGTGATCACCCGTCTGCTCAGAGACGAGATGGTCACCCCTGAACTTCCGGCGACAATGCTCCGCCGCCACGAACGGGCGACAATCGTCCTCGACCGGGCCTCGGCCGGGCTACTGCCCGCCGAGGTGTGGAACCGTTGCGTGGTGTTGTGATCGAGCCCAAGCGGGCAATTGGGCCGCCTTTATCCTGTCGGCCCCCATCAGGAGGTGTTCTATGACCATGGTCACCGTTGCAGTCATCGGCGGTGGCAGCAGCATGTTCGTCCCCGGCCTTGTGCGCAGGATGCTCGAGATTGACGCCTTCGAGGACGCCGAGTTGCGGCTGATGGACATAGATGCGGACCGCCTCGAGGTCATGTCCGAGCTAGCCACCGAACTTGCCTCCGCCGAAGGCCGCAAACTCTCTGTAGTGGCCACAACTAATCAGCGCCAGGCTCTGCGAGACGTCAGCTTTGCCATTGTCGCCATCTCCGTCGGGGGCATGACGGCGTGGGAATCCGACATCGAGGTCCCCGCCAAGCACGGAGTGTTCATGCACATCGCCGATTCGATCGGGCCCGGCGGGATATTCCGTGCCCTGCGCAACCTGCCCGTCGTGGCGTCGGTGGCGCGCGACCTGGCGGAGGTGTCGCCCCACGCCATGTTGTTCAACTACACCAATCCCGCCAGCGCCAACGCCATGGCCATGGCCGAGGTCTCACCCGTGCGCTCGGTTTCGCTTTGCTCTTGTTCCCCATGGCCTTTTCAGCGCGCATGGCTGGCTGATCTGATCGGTGTTGACCCCGAAGACGTCGTGGTCCCGATGCGGGTGGGCGGGATCAACCATTGCACCGGCATCTTGTCTTTAGAGCTCCGTGACGGCAGCGACGCGATGCCCCTCGTCCGGGCCAAGGATGAGACCAAGGTCGTGGGATGGGCGATCGACACCTTTGGCGTGATCCCCTACTGCTGGAACCATTGGACTGAGTTCTTCCCGCAGCTCCAGCGGCTCGAGGCGGCCTATGAGGGTCGGCGCCAGGGCCTGGCCATGCGGTATGGACGAAGGATATACAACATGGACCGGCAGCGGGCTCGCATGCAGGGTTGGGAGGAAGTGGCAGCGCGCTGGTCCTCTGAGGGCGGCTCTCACCGCCTCGCCGACCTACCCCACGGGCCGGAGGACGAAGGCATCGTGGTGGCAGAGGTTATGCAAGCCGTCCTCGAGGACCGCGCTCAACACTTCGTCGTTAACGTGCCGAACCGAGGCCTCATACCGAACCTACCCGAGTGCGCGGTCGTGGAAGTCCCCGCCGTTGTCAACGCGGAGGGACTGCACCCGGTCGGTATCGGGCCGTTGCCGACCGGCCTCGCCGCCGTGCTCGCGCGCCACGCCTTGGTCCAGCGGCTCACCGCCGACGCCGCGCTCTACGGTGACCGGTCTGCGCTGCGCCAAGCCATGGCGGCGGACCCCTTGCTCGACGCCACGCTCGAACCCCCTGAGATCGAGGCGCTTACGGCCGAGATGCTGGAAGTGAATGCTGGCTACCTGCCGTTGTTCGCTGGGGCGGGACCATGACGTGGCTGCGGTACACCGAGACACCGGACAGCCCGAGAGTTCCTTGAGCGACCTCGTGTATTTGAGCGACGTCGCACCCTACCGGCGGGCCGGCGGAGCGCTCGAGCTGGCGGGCGTGCACCAGTCGCTCGGTTCGGCCGCCCGCGCCTGCCGGGAGATCGCCTCCGTCCATGCTCTTGGGTTCCGGTCAGCCGAGCGCGTTGAAGAACTGACCCCCGCGGTCCTCGTACGGGCGCGAGTGCTTGTCTTGTTCACGATCGGCGAAACCGCCTGGACGCCCGAGCAGCGTGAGCTTATTGAGTCCCGCCTGGCGACCGGGGATATGGGGCTCCTCGGGCTGCATTCGGCCACCGACTCGGCTTATGGTTGGGCCCGGTTTGGTGAACTGCTCGGCGCTCGGTTCGCCGGCCACCCGGTGACGACAGAGCTCCCCATCTCAGTTGTGGGCCCTGCCCACGCGGCGACCGCGCACCTGTGGTCTCCGTGGAATTTCCTCGAAGAGCTCTACCTCTTCGACGAGCTCGTCCCCGACGCCAGAGTGCTGCTCGTGGTCGACCCGGGCCACCTTTCTACTGAACAGCGGGAACGGGTGTCAGCTCAGATAGGCGCCCGTCCTGGGCTGTCCGAGGGCGCTCTGCTCCCGCTCGCGTGGTGCATCGAACGGGGCCCAATGCGCACTTTCTATACGGTCCTTGGGCATTTCGTCGCCGCCTACGAGGACCAACGCTATCTCGAGCACCTCTCAGGAGCGGTGCGGTGGATCGTCGACGGGGCCTCGGGTACCGGACCGCCAGCCGGCTGAGGTACGACGGCATCCATACTCAGGCTGGGGCCCCACGCCGCGCTGCGTGCAAGAAACGGTCAAGGAACGGGTACGCCACCTCGCCGTGCCACTGATGGCCGCCGGCGAACACGTCGTGGTAAAGGTGCTCGTCGGCGCCCAGCGCGGCGTACACAACCCGCAGTTGGGCGACGGTTTGGCGCGCCACGTCCGCCGGGAAGATCGGGTCGTCAATACCGCTTTCGACGAGCATCGGTCGGGGCGCTGCGAGCGCAGCGATGTCGATGTGCTCCAGCCGCCCCAGTACTCCGGGGAGTACCTGTGAACCACACATATTGAAGGGGATGGCGTGCGAGGCTGCCCACGATGACAGGTACCCGCTCACCACGGCTGCCGCCACGCGGTTGTCGTAGGCGGCCAGGAACAGAGCCACGGTGCCGCCGTACGACAACCCGACCACACCGAGCCGGTCCGGGTCCACGAGAGGGTGACGTTCGAGCAGGTCGAGGGCCCGGGCCATGTCCCAGAGGTTCTGAGCGAGCGGGGCCGCACCGGCCATAACGCCGTGGACCAGGTTGGTGTCACACTCGTAGTGGTCGGCTGGGCCTTCGTCGACCCGCTCCCCAAAGCAACGCAAGTCCGGAGCCAGCACCACGTACCCGCGGCGCACGAGCTGGCGGGCGTAATCCGCGTTCGGCTGAGCGGTCTCAACCAGGCCGCACACATGTGACTTTCCGGGGCCGTGCCCGTGGACGGCGAGCACCGCTGGCCCCGGCTCGCTCCTGGTGTCTGGGACGAGGAGGAAGGCGGGCACGGACATGATTTTTTCGCTGTCGAAAACGACCCTTTCCAGGCGGTACCCGTTTTTCTGTACGGTTTCGAGCGTCTCGGGATCAAGTGGCACGGGCTCAGGGAACGAGCCGAGCAGCTCGAAGAAGCGCTCTCGCCGCCGCTCCCGCCAGGAGGCAATCTCGCCGACATCGTCTCCGGGGAACGGGTCCTCGTGCGTGGTACCCGCCAGGCAGGCCATCCAGTACCGCCATGGCGAGAAATTTCGCACCAGTGGCGGTTAGGGCCCAAGCGGCGGAGGCACCACTTCCACCGTCTCACCCAGGTCTGCCAGCCGAGCGCATTCGTTATCCTCGGCATAGCGGATTCCCTGGACATTGAACATGTCGACCTGCTCGGCATCGACGGGGAAAGGGCCCCAATGCCAGGTACCCCGGTGCAATACCAGGCTGTCAAGGGGACGCAGTGCAAACGCGGAGACGGCGTCGACGTCGCCAGCAGTCGTGAATGTACACGACGCCGGGGCCACGGCGATGACGGCTCGGCAATTGAGAACGAGCAGGGTCTGGGTGTGG
The DNA here is from genome assembly GCA_963807395.1 of uncultured Acidimicrobiaceae bacterium. Lineage (GTDB taxonomy): Bacteria > Actinomycetota > Acidimicrobiia > Acidimicrobiales > Palsa-688 > Fen-671. Next base: position 1,592,661 of record CAWEBW010000007.1, on the reverse strand, counting down.
GTGAGATGGTGAAAAAACATCTCGCACACGAGGCCTTCGGGCGTGTGGGGCACTTCGTCGGTGCGGTGGCATATCAAATTGGCGTGCGGATCCTGCCATTCGAAGTGCAACGTGTGGGAACCGTCCAGCGCATCTGTGTCGCGCCTTGGCAACCAGCCAAACGGCTCCCACGCCACGGCGTCGAGTTGCTGGGCCAGAACACGCCGGGTCATGGCGCGAGAGCCTCTCCCCTCTCGAAGATGGCTGACTCGACTGGCCTCCCGACGGAACCCGGGCCTTGGTTGCCCGCGCCGGGCAGTGCAGTCCCGGTGGCGAACACCGGGAACTGACGTCGCTCGATGGCGTCGATGTCCCTGACCGTACCGCCTATCACGAGACCAACCACTCCTGCCGATAGGGCTGCCACAGTCAGTACCTCCCCCAATAACCGCGCTGAAGGTGGCCAGGTACCGACACCGTCAGTACCGAGCCGCTAGGCGCCGAAACCACGCCGACGTGTATCGCCAGGTTGTCGCCCGGAGCGCGCTCGACAGTGAAAGCTGGCCCAGCGACGACAGCGCCTCGCCACATGGCGCGAACACCCGGCATGGTCGCAATGGCGCCACTTTCACCGAGGGTCGCCGCACCCAAACTCAAAAGGCGGAGCCGCAACTCTGTTTCAAGCGGCTCGGTGGTCGGCGGCACGGCTTGATCTTAGTGGTCGCTCAACCTGGGCCGCTCGTACTGACAGGGAGGACGGATATCATCACGCTGAAGTCGATTGGTACTTACTAGACGATGTGATCGTACGCGTCCTGCTGGTGCAGCCGTCCTCCTGGACCGGGGACCGCGGTTGGGAGGCGTTCGGATGAGGCTACCGGCAACCCCGGTCCCGAACTCAAGGAGTGGCACATGACCGACGGTGCGGCAGCCGGCCAGAGAGCGTCACTGGATGCGACGGCGCTGCCCCCTTTGCGCAGCGTGATCCCGATCCTCGTGACTCCCTTCGCCGACGATGGCTCGGTCGACCTGGCTCAGTTGGATGCGCAGATCGAGTTCCTGGTCGACGCGGGGGTTGGTTGGGTTGGATTCGGCTTCGGCAGCGAATCACCCCGTCTGGCGGAGCAGGAGCTAGAGCAAGCCACGGCCCGGGCCGTGGCCTCGGCTTCCGGCCGTCTCGGCATAATCGGCAATGCCGCAATGACGAGCGTGGCGGGCGGCGTCGAAGCCCTTCAGCGCGTCCGCCGAGCGGGCGCACAGCTAGCCATGCTCCGCCCGAGCACCCTCGAAGGCGTAGGAGAAGAGGAGTTGTTCGAGACGGTCGCGGCGGTGGCCGAAGCCGGCGGCCTCCCGCTTGTCGTACAGGATGCCCCGCAGACCACGGGCGTTCAGATGTCTCCGCGGTTCCTCGCCCGCCTTCTTCGCGAAGTGCCGAGAGTCGCAGCCGTCAAAGTCGAGCCTCCCGCTCCTGCGCCGAAAATGTCGGAGATCGTTGGCGAGCTAGGAGGTGCGCCCGGAGTCATCATCGGCGGGTCGGGAGGTCTGGATTACGTGCACGAGCTCCAGCGGGGGGCGGTGGGGACGATGCCGGGACCGGCGTACCCCGAGATTTTTCTTGCCGTCGAGTCGCTGCACGCGGCAGGAGAGCGCCGCCAGGCACTTGCCATTTTCTCTCGGGCGCTGCCGTTGATGACCCTAAGCAACCGCGGCATGGAGACGTTCCTGTATGTCCAAAAGCACGTGTTGGTTCGTCGTGGCGTCGTGAAGACCGCGCACCTCCGGCAGCCGCACCCGCCCCTCGACGACAGGCTCTCAGCCGAGGTAGATGAACTGCTGGACCTGCTGGCCATCCTCGACCTGCTCGATCACCGCCGAAGCGCGACCCAAGGGTAAAGAGACACTCTAACTGACCCTGCGGACCTGAAGGAGCCAAATGAAGATTTCTGATGTCACCGTAAAGACGTTCCGGACATACGCAGACCGATGGGATGCCGGGCACGCCCAGCTACTGCCGAAGGTCGAGCTGCAGCAGACAGTGCTGCAAATCCAAACCGACGAGGGCGTCGTTGGCAACTACTTCGGCGGGGGCGCCCACGGAGATGCCGAAGGCCTTAGCGTGGTCGATCAGAGCCTCATCCTGGGCCGGATCAAGGATCTCCTCCTTGGCCGCGACCCCTTCGACCGGGAGATGGTCTGGAAGTGGCTGTGGGTGGCGAACATTTCTGAGAACGTGGCCAGCGCAGTCGACAACGCGCTGTGGGACCTGGCTGGCCAGGCTACAGGTCGGCCTGTCTACAAGCTGCTGGGCGGGGCGCGTGACCGAGTCAAGGCGTACGCGTCGACATACCCCAACATCGGCAAGCCCGAGGTCTACGCCGAACACGCCCTGCAGTGTCGCGACGAGGGATATATCGCCTACAAGATCCACCCGCACTACTTCTGGGACCCGGAGACCGGCCAGCCAACACCCGGGCGCCCCTCGAACATTGCCGCCGACATCGAGACCATCCACCTCGTGCGCGAGGCGGTGGGGGCGGACTACGTGCTGATGTACGACCCCTGGGGCACCTATATGTCCCTCGAGGAAGCCGTGCGGGTCGGTCGGGAGTTGGAGCGGGCGAATTACTACTGGTACGAGCACCCGATGCCCGAATATCGGGTGGAGAGCTACGTCCGCCTCTGCCGTGAGCTGTCCATACCCGTGCTTTCCCCAGAGATCGCTGCGGGAGGCGTTTTCACCCGCGCCGAATGGATCCTGCGGGGTGCCGGGGACATGAGCCGAATTGACGTCAACCGCGGCGGCGTGACCGGAGCGCGCAAGACCGCGGTCGTTTGCGAGGCGTACGGCGTCCGCTGCGAGGTACACATGTCAGGCTTCGGCAATCTCCAGGTCCTCGGCGCCACCTCCGAGGACACTTCGGAGTACTACGAGAAGGGACTGCTGGCGCCAGGGTTGGACTATGACGCTCGCCCTCCCTACCTGCAGGCTAGCTGCGACCCCATCGATGGCGAAGGCTACGTCACGCTGCCGAGCGGACCGGGGATGGGTTACGAGGTCGAGTGGGACTTCATCGATGACAACCTCATCGAGGCGACCCCGGCTGGAAGGCGGGGGTGACAGGTCGGTGAGAGAACAGCGGCACCGGTCCATCCCACGGAACGCGCTGGATCCGCCGCCACCGGTCGCTTAACATAGTCCGTACGGAAGCGTTAGAAAGGGGGCCTGAAAAACAGAGCGCCTAACCGCTCGACCTGTGTTGTGTGCCGTACTACCGGATGGACGGCACCTCACCTTAAATTATAGAAGGGCCGAAAGGAGCCGATGCATGCGTAAGATGCTTGCCAGCTTAGCGGCCGGCAGCCTTGCACTCCCTCTCACAATTGCAGCTAGCCCTCCAGCTAGCGCTAGCGCACAGAAAGTCGCCTCCGCCAGCGTATCTGGCGACACGTTTGCCTTGATTAACGGCGATAACGCTGACCCGTTCTTCCTGACCATTTGGAAGGGCGCGTTGGCCGAAGCAGCAAAGTACGGCGTGCACCTAGTGGAGGAGGCGCCGGCTGTCTTTGATGCGCCGACTCAGGTCTCGTACCTCAATGACGAGATTGCGAAGAAAGTGAGTGGCATCATCCTCTCACCCGATGCCGATGAGGGCTTCGCCATCGTTATGGCGACAGCGAAGAAGGCCGGCATCCCCATCGTGTTGGTCAACTCCGACAGCACCTTCAACAGCAACCCCGACAAGGTTGCTGCGTTCACGAGCTCGCAAATCTTGCTGGGGGACCTTGCCGCCAAGGCGATGGGGACCATTCTTCATGGGAAGGGCACGGTTGCTGTTATCAACTCGGTGGCCGGCTCCTTGGGAGACGAGCAACGCGGGAGTTCGTTCATCGCAACGATGAAATCCGCTTACCCGGGCATCAAGGTCCTCCCCGAGCAGTACGACCTCGACGACCGCGCCACGGCGGACAGCATGGCAACTGATGAGATGGAGGCGCACCCAAGCCTGAGCGGTATCTATGGCGTCGACTCGTTCACGGGACAAGGCGTCGGTGCGGCCATCGAGGCCGCCCACAGGACTGGTAGCGTGAAGGTCGTAGCCATCGACGCGGAGCCACAAGAGGTTACTCTGCTCAGGTCGGGAGTCATCCAGGCGCTAATCGCCCAGGCCCCTTACAATATGGGTGTTGGTGCGGTCCAGGACCTCGTCTATGACCTGCAGGGCAATATGGGCTCCATCAAAGCTCTGAACGTACTTCCTCCCCAGGAAGTGACTCCGCAAAACGTGAGCACACCTGCGATCGAGAAGTGGGTCTACGCCTCAAAGCCTTAGCGAGCAACGGTAACCGGATACTGCGCCCATTGTGACAATTCCGGAAAGGGTGCCATCAGCCCCCGAGCACCAAGCAGGTGGCCCAACTAAACGATGGGTCGCCCCTAAAGTAATCGGGGGCATGATGCCCCCACAACCCCTGGTCAGGACAATGGTCCTTTACTCATCAAAGGGGAAGTGAGCGAGGGTGACAGGTAACCCAGAGGGCGACAATACTTACGGCAACGTTGGCAGCCCTGTCGAAGCCGACGGCGGCGGGGTTGAGACGGTACGGCAGCTCCGGCTTGAAAATGTCGCCAAGTCTTACGGCGGGGTGCACGCGCTCAAGCCCACCACAGCCACCTTCTCGCAAGGCCTCACCGGGGTAGTCGGCGATAATGGCGCAGGGAAGTCAACCCTCATGAAGATCCTGTCTGGCGTGTTGACTCCCGACGCAGGGACGATTTGGCTCGACGACAAGAAGGTAACATTTGCCTCACCGATCGCCGCAAAACGAGCAGGTGTGGAGTCACTTTACCAGGAGCTCGCACTGGCCGAAACCCTCGACGTCACCGGGAACATTTTTCTCGGGAGGGAACTCACCAGAAGTGTGTTCGGTATACGTGTTCTAAAGCACCGCGAAATGGCGACAGCGGCGAGAGTGACCCTGAAGCAGGTCCGGATCAATATCCCAGACGTGTCCTCGATGGTGCGATCTTTGTCCGGGGGTCAACGTCAGGCGGTTGCCTTGGCTAGAGCGGTCCATTTCAACGCCCCCATTGTGCTGTTAGACGAGCCGACCGCGGCTCTCGGGCCTCGCGAAACCGCGTCAGTAAATACGATTATCGATCATATGGTGGAGCAGGGGAAACTGGTCATCATGGTGACACACAATATCCCACAGATCATGGCCAGAGCCACCCGACTTATTGTCATGCGTGCGGGAAGGATTGTCTGGGAGGTCGACCCCCGCCAGACCTCGGAGGAAGAGCTCATGTCTTACATGGTCGGCACGAAGACCGTCACTAATGGCTGAGGTAACGCAGCCCCCCGCCCCACTGGCCACGGCGGGCCAACCAGACACTTCCCTGCCGCCTTCCCTGCAACGACAGATGATGGTTGGGTTTGCCCTTAGGTTCAGCAGCGTTGGCGTTCTCGTCTTCCTGATAATCCTCTTCGCCGTGGCGGCCCCCGGCTTTACCACTGCTCTTTCGCTCACCAATATCCTCGCATCGACATCTGTGTTCATCCTCCTCTCCCTGGGTGAGACGTTCGTAATGATCGGCGGCAGTATCGATATATCCGTGGGCTCCATGCTCGGGCTCGGGGGCGTCGCCGGCGCCCTCTACATGTCCAATAACTATCACGGCGGGAACGGCTTTTCGGCCGCGGCCGGGAGCGCCGGGTGGAACCTTGTGGTAATCGGCACATTGATATCAATAGCAGTGGGCCTTGGGGGTGGCCTCCTAAACGGAGCCCTGGTAGCCTTTCTGAGGATCAACTCTCTCATCGTTACGCTGGCTACGTACGGAGCGTTCTTAGGTTTTGCTGACCTTCTGTCCAATGGGGTCCCCGTCGTAAACCTCCCTCCCGCCTCGGTAACGGCTGGTACGGGCGAGGTGTGGAATATCCCATATATTGTTTTTTTCGCGGCCGGTATTGCGATATTGCTTTCGTGGATCGCGAAGAACACTAGATTTGGTCGCTACACGTATGCCGTCGGGGCAAGTCGTGAAGCCGTCCGGCGTTCTGGCGTCAACCTCAAGCTGCATACACTGATGCTGTTCGGGCTGGCCGGGCTGCTGGCCGGGCTCGCCGGCATGATCAATGCGTGCCACTTTTCGACGGCTTCGAGCACCTCAGGGGCAAACGACCTCCTGGTGGCCATCGCCGCAGTTGTAATTGGCGGCACGCCTCTCACGGGCGGTGAGGGTCGGATCTGGGGGACAGTGGTCGGCGCTCTGATTTACACCTTGCTCGAAAACGGCTTCGTGCTGATGAACGTACCGGCTTTCTGGCAGCTCCCAGTTATTGGGCTACTGATAATTGTTGCGGTCTCCCTCGACCAGTACCAACGCCGCCTCCGCACCGAGCTCAGCGCTTACCGCAGCCTGGAGGGCGTCTCGGCCGGCGGGGACGGGAATGGTGGCGGCAGCTCGCCTGGCCCGCAAACGAAAGACTCCGACCAGGGCATTCTCAATGTCCTTCTAAAGCGCCAAGCGTGAACGACGTGGGTCATTCTGGCGGCCCAATACCGCTGGCCCAATACCGCTGGCCCAATACCGCTGGCCCAATACCGCTGGCCCAGTACCGCTGGCCCAGTACCGCTGGCCCAGTACGCCTAGCTGACCTCTTTGGCCGCGTCTTGAACAGCCTGGTCGACGTCTTTGGCGCTCACATCGAGTTCCTTGGCGACGTGCTTGTCCGCCTTTAGCTCAGCTTTGGCCACCGCCTCTTCGATCCTCGACTCCCCGACGATCACGAGGGCGGCCTCCCCGGCGTCTATGAGCTCGCCGAATTCTTTAGAGTCGGCCCGGGACATACCACGCCAGAGGTGCCCGGTCACCCCGCCGACCGCCGCCCCCACGATGGCAGTGCCGATTATCGACGGCGGGAAAAGTATGCCCACCACGGCCCCAGCGGCCGCCCCACCCCAAGCTAAATGCCGGGTCGTCATCTCGTCCTTGTTGACGTGAACCCGGCCGGACCCGTCCTTGGTTACCACGGCGGCGTCGTAACGCCCGATGGCCCCGGCGGCGTGAAGGTCTTTTACGATGTCGTAATCAGCCCTTGCTTTGACCTGGTTCGGGTAGGTACCGACGTAGACAAAGAGCGCGTCTTCTTTGGCCATCTCGTATCCTCCTGTCGGGCTGGATGGCAACCAGCTCGTCGCAGCCCCCAATGCTACTCAACCACGCACTGCACCAGGTCGACCGACGGTCAAAGGTCGGCGCTGACGCGGCCCTTGACCCGTTCCAAATGACGCTCGACGGCTTTACGCGCCCCTTTGGGGGAACCTCGAGCAAGCGCGTCGAAGATCTCCTCGTGCTCGTCGATACCGAGAAGCATACCAGCAGGAAGTTCCTGGTGGTCAAGGGCAATGTGCCGAGCCGAGAGCAGCATGGGCTCGAGGAGGTCGAACAGCTTTACTACTAGCCGGTTGCCGCCGAGGCGCAGGACCTCACGGTGGAACTGGAGGTCGTGGAAGAGGTACTGCTCGCGCTCGTCGGCCAAGTTTTTCATGGCGATCAGGTGAGCGCGCATCCGCTCGAGGTCGACCGGGCCAACGCGTTTCGCCGCCACTTCAGCCGCCCGGGCTTCTAGTACGGCCCGGAGTTCGATCACCTCGGCCAACACTTCGTCGGCCGTGCCCGTCTCGCACCGGGCCACCAGCAGTTCCGGGGCAAGCTCGTTCCAGTGCTCTTCGCTCAACAGAACAGAGCCCTGGCCCTGGCGAGTCCGCACCATTCCCACCTTGGCGAGGGTCTTGACCGCTTCGCGGACCACAGGCCGGCTGACCCCGAACCGTTCGCACAAGGCTTCCTCGGAGGGAAGGATGTCCCCTGGCTTGAAGGCGCCCTGCAGGATCGCACTCATCAGCTCGTGCGCCAGCTGCGACGCGAGGGGCCGGGCGTGGACCACGTCCGCCGAACCGAGGACGATGCCGGCCTTGGGCCGCCCACCACGCGATTTATGGCCTGGCCCAGTCGGAGCGGTGCCGCTCATCGAGCCCCGGTGCCCCACGACGGCCGTGCCATCAGCACGGGCAGCAGCTCACTGGGCTTGGTCATTGCCCGCTCGATGTCGTCCAGATCGAGAGGAGCATCTTCGGTAAGTACTTCCGCTCCCCCATCGGTGACCACGACGGTGTCCTCACACCTGATGTAGGCCTTCTCCTCGTGCGCCCACAGCATGGGGTCGATCGAGAACACCATGCCTACTTCTAGGGGACCGTTGGTGTAGTCACCCACATCGTGCACGGACATACCCACCGGGTGGGACAAATGGCCGGTCCATTGCAGCGCCGCCAACGCTCCCGCCTTGTACGAGGCCGGGAAAACGGGCAGCTGTTCTACGCGATCGCGCATCGTGGCTGCCGCCTCGTCGAGGATGGCGGAGGGTCGGGACCCGGGGCGGACCAGCCGAAGGAGCTCCCGGTGGTAATCGACGATGAAGCCGTAAACGGCCCGCTGAAGCGGCGTATATGTGCCATTTACGGGCCACATGCGCCCGATATCGCTTGTGTAATAGGCGACATCGGGGGCGTAGTCCATGAGCACGAGGTCGCCTTCTTGCAGCGCCGAACCAAGACGGCCGTAGTGGCCGAACCACGCGTTCCTGCCGCCGGCGATGATGGCGTGGTAGCCCTCACCTCGCGCCCCACCGGCGGTGAAGCAAAGGTTCGCCACCGCGGCCAGCTCGAACTCCATGACGCCCGGGCGGGTGCAACGCATGGCCTCCGTTACTGCTAAGGCGGTCAGGCGCCCTGCGGTACGCAAAAGGTGCAGTTCGGGCTCGCTTTTCACCAGCCTCAGCCGGTCCAGAAGGGGCGATAGGTCGGCGATGGCAATCATCGGGAAACGTTCCCGGAGGCGCTGCATGAAGCGCGCCTCCCGCGTGGAAGCGCTCTCCCACGGGTCGGAGGCGGCCGTCGCGGCGGCTCGCAGCAGCTGGTCGCGCATCGCGCGTGCCTGCTCGGCCGGGCTGTGAGGCGTGTAGCAGCGAAGCGGCCCCCGCTTTAGTACGAGGCGTTGGAGGTCGAGCGAAAGGGCCTCATAGCCCTGGACCGACTCGATACCGGTAAGGCGCTCCGCTTCCCCGCCATCTTCTGCGCAGAGCCGACGGCCCTCACTTTTCTCCAGGCCTGCGTCGCGATGAGGAAGGTACAGCGTGGTCGCCCGCGTCCGCCCGTCAAGCAGGAGGTAGGCGTGGGGTACTTCCACTCCGCTCAGGTAGTAAAAATCATTGGTCTGGCGGAAGTACTCAGAAGTGGCGGGTGCCGGCGCCCCTTGCAGGAGCGCGATATCGTCAGCGCTGATGCGGTCGAAAACAGCCGAACGCCTGGCCGCCACTTCGTCGGGACCAAAATTGGTCTGGAACAGCTCGGGGAGCGGCTCATAACCGAGCTCGCGGTAATCTTCGGTCAAAGTCGGCATTGTTCAGAGCTCCGACCCGATGCGGACTGGTTGGCCCCAGGCGGGCAGCGTTATCGGTGGCTCAACCAGCACGCCGGGCTGCGCCCCGGGGGCCAAAGAAATGTCATAACTGGCACCGGCTTCGGTGGCAAAACAACGCTCGCCGCTCGGTGACAAATAGCTCTTCACCGGCTGGCCTTCGTGTTCGACGACCAAGCGGTCCGCGTCGAGCAGTACGCAAGGTCGGCCGCGCCTGGACCTAAGCCTGGCCCGGGATAAATCACCGTGGTGCCAGGACAAGTCCACACTATGCCCACCGCGGGCGCGGAGGCCGCGGACCGAACCGTTGGGCCAGGCTGAAGGAAGGGCAGGCAGAAGCTGGATGCCACCATCATGGGACTGCACTAAAATCTCACAAAAGGCACCGACCGCGCCCAGGTTGCCGTCGATCTGGAAGGTCCACAACGGGTTTGTACCCCCTGGCGGCGAGCTATCCATCAAGTTGGGTTCGGTGTGGTCCCTGAGCACGTAAACCAACTGCTCGTAGGCGAGGTCACCCTCAGCCAAGCGAGCCCATAGTGCCGCCGCCCAGGCGCGGCTCCAACCTCCTGCACCGCGGAAATTAACCAGCCGGCGGGCGAGTGACGCTCGGGCCGCTTTAGCCAGGCCCGGCGTGCGCCTCGGCGAGATGGCGTCGCCCGGGTAAAGAGCGATCAAATGAGAGTAATGACGGTGGCCCGGCTCCCACTCCTCGTAATCCTCGAGCCATTCCATCAGCTGGCCGTAACGGCCGGCCCGAAGCGGAGGCAATGCAGCCCGAGCCGCCTCGAGCTCGGTACAAATTTCGTCGTCGATGTTGAGCAGGGCAGCGGCGTCGAGGCAGCGAGCGAAGAGTGCCGAGGCGAGCTCGACATCGCCAGTGGCGCTCATCGTGAGCGCGATGCGCACTCCGGACGGATCTTTATATGCATTTTCCGGGGAAAGACTGGGACCGAGCATCAGCCGGCCGCGCTCGTCGCGCACGGCCAGGTCGAGCAGGAAACGGGCCGCTTCCATCATGACCGGCCACGCTCGCTCCGCCAGGAAAACGTCGTCTGGGTCGAATGCGTAGTGGTCCCAGAGGTGCAGCGCCAGCCACGCCGCACCAAGCGGCCATAGCCCGCAGTTCACGTTGTCAAGCGGGGCGCAGTCCGCCCAGGCGTCCGTGTTGTGGTGAGCGACAAAACCTCGACAGCCGTAGTGGACGCTGGCGACGCGTGAGCCGTGGTCGCGCATCCGGTCGAGCAGGTCGAAGAGCGGAAGATGGGCGTCGGGGAGCGCCGCCGTCTCAGCCCCCCAATAGTTCATTTGCGCATTTATGTTGATCGTGAACTTCGAGTCCCACGCCGGCATGAAGGACTCGTTCCAGATCCCCTGCAGGTTCGCCGGCAGCGTACCCGGACGGCTGCTGCCGGCCAAAAGGTAGCGGCCGAAGGCTGTGTAGAGCTGGAGCAGGCCGAGGTCGTCACCGCCTTGATGGATCCGGGACAAACGGACGTCGGTAGGAAGATCTTCGAGATCTGGGAGCGTCGGCCCCAGCTCGGCCTGAAAGCCGCCCACGACCTCACGATGGTCAGCCAGGTGGCGACCAAGCAAGTTTTCCCAACCCATCGCGCTGGCCCGGTCGAGAGTACCAACGGCCCGCTCGGCCAAATCCTGGCCCTCGGCGCCTATTTTCAGCCCGGAGGGCCCCGAATAGTCGCTTTCGACGGCGAGGATCACGGTAACGGCCCCGGCCCCGGTTACGTGGAGGTGGTCACCGACGGCAGTCGAGGTGCCGTCTTCGACCAGTACGCGGCATCTCGCCACAAAACTTGTGCCATTTGCTCCACAACGGCCGCGGAACTCGAGCTCGTTGGGGCCTACGGCTTGGCAGCGCCCGTCGAAGCGCCGCCATAGCTCCACTCCGAGGTCGATCGGAGCATTAGGGATCGACTCGAGCCGCACGACTATAACCTGGTCCGGGGCGCTGGCGAAAAGTTCCCGTCTGTGCTCGACATTCTCCAGCTTGTAGCTAAGCCGGGCCACCCCGTCGCGGAGGTCCAGACTGCGGCGGTAGTCCCGCGCCCATTCCTCGTGATGGCCGAAACGCAGCAGTGTCAGGTGACCGAGGGTCTGGTACGCGGCCTGCGAGCGGGGGAGGCCGAACGAGCCCAGCTCGGCCAGGAAGTGCGCCCTTCGCCCGTCCCCGTCGAGCAACGCCTGGCGCACCGCGTGGAGCCGGCCGAGGGCGAGCGGGTTCTCGCGGGGGCCGATCGGCCGCGTCCAGAGAGTCTCTTCGTTGAGTTGGACCACCTCTTTGTGGACCCGCCCGTGCATCATGGCGCCGAGCCGCCCGTTCCCAACGGGTAGCGCTTCCAACCAACGACCGGCGGGCTGGGAGTACCACAACGTTTCTGACTTATCCATGGACCATCCTCTCGTGGTGGGCGTCCGCCTGGCCAGGGATCGACTCGATGAGCCGTTTGGTGTACTCGTGCTGGGGGTTGTCGAGCACGCTGTCTACCGGGCCGTGCTCGACGATCTCGCCGCGCAGGCAGACGTACACGCGGTCGACCACTTGCCGCACGACGGCGAGGTCATGGGTGATGAACAGGTAACTGAGCCCGAGCCGCTCCCGCAAGCGGGCGAACAGGTTGAGCACCTGGGCCTGGACAGACACGTCAAGGGCAGAAACAGGCTCGTCACAAACGACCAGCGAAGGGTTGACGGCCAGGGCGCGTGCGATGGCCACTCGCTGACGCTCGCCACCGGACAAGGTTGAAGGCAGACGGCGCTGGTAGGTCTCGGGCAGGCCCACTTCGATAAATAGCTCTGCGACGCGCTCGCTGACGCGGCGCCGTCCGCACCCGTTGACCCGCAATACCTCAGCGATCGCAGAGCCCACGGGCTGACGCGGGTCGAGCGAGGAATACGGGTCCTGGAAGACCATCTGCACACGACGGTGAAGCGATGACCGGTCGCCGGGTTTGACCCCTTCAACATAAACCGACCCCGCGGTGACCGACTCCAACCCGACAACGCAGCGGGCCAAAGTCGTCTTACCCGATCCCGATTCGCCTACCAGGCCGACGCTCTCTCCCCGGCCTATCTCGAGGTTGACACCACGCAGAGCTTCCGTCGGGCGACCGCCACGGTTAGCAAAGACTTTGCGCAGACTGACGACCCGCAAGATGGCGTCGGCAGCGTTCGGCTCGGGAGCGAGGACAACGCCCTCACGGCCGTGGAAAGCGGCCGCTTCCATGGCGAGATCACTGCGTAACTCGTCGATGCGCGCGCACGCTGAAGCTCGGCCCGGAGCGACAGGCGCCAGCTCGGGGCGCCCAGCCGTGCAGGAGGGCGCGCACCACTTGCAGCGTGCTGCGAATGCGCATTGACCGGCAACGCTGTCGGGCAGGGGCACCGAACCTTCGATGACGGGCAAGGGGAAAACGCGGTGGTGCACAGGGGGGTCAGAGCCGAGCAGCCCGAGAGTGTACGGGTGCAAGGGCTGCGCTTCGAGCTCGGCCGCCGGCGCCGTCTCCAGGACCGATCCGGCATAAAGGACGTAGACCCGCGAACATACCGAAAAAGCCACTCTGAGGTCATGGGTTATGAGCACAAGCCCCATGCCGCGCTTGTTTTGCACGGAAGCCAACAGCGCCAGCACCTCGGCCTGGGTCGTCACGTCGAGCGCCGTCGACGGCTCGTCAGCGATAAGCAGGGCGGGGTCGCGGGCCAGTGCGGCGGCGATGGCGACGCGTTGGCGCATCCCGCCTGAGAGCTGGAACGGGTAGCGCTCGACGACATCGGGGTTGTCGATTCCCACTTCGGCCAGGCGCCGTACCGCTTCGGCTCGCAACCGGCCGTGGCGGTGGCGACGGGCATTCCCCCCTGGAAGGCCTTCCGCAACGTGGTCGCCGCAAGTGAGCAGCGGGTTGAGCATGGTGAACGGGTCCTGGTACAGGATCGTCATGCCGCCTCCCCGCAGGCTGTCCATTCGCCGGCCCCCTAACGCGAACACGTCCTCCCCATTGAAAAGGACACGCCCGCTGGCAAAGACATTGCGGGGTAGAAGCCGCAATACCCCTTTGGCCAGCATCGACTTGCCCGAACCGGACTCGCCGACGATCCCGACTGTTTCTCCGGCGCCCACTTCCATGTCGACGCCCGTGAGGATGGCCGAGGTCTTCCCGGTATCGCGGGAACGGTGCTCGATGCGCAGGTTTCGTACCAGGAGTAGCCCCGTGCTGGGCGGGCCGACAGGAGCGCCGCCAACCCCGGCCTCATGGCGTTCGCTCACTTCGTCCCGTGCTACCACTGCACCGTTGGCCCCAACCACATCAACGCCGTTCGGCGGCGACCGAACGCCTTTCGTACAGCCAATCACCGATCAGGTTGACGGCGACGGCGAGAATGACGATGGCCAGGCCGGGGCCCAGCGCCGCGAACGGGTTCTCAAACAGGATCGTCTGCCCTTCGGTGAGCATCGTGCCCCAGTCAGGGGTCCCAGGTGGCGCACCGAGGCCGAGAAAGGCGAGCCCGGCGAGGGCGACGAGCGCCCCGGCGAAGTCGACGGCAAAATCGGCCAGCAGGATGGGCAAGATATTGCGGGCGATGTGACGGTACATGATCCGGGCACTGGAAAAACCGGCCACCTGCCCGGCCTCGACGTATGCCAGCGGGCGTTGCTCCAAAGTGGTCCCCCGCACCAGACGCAGGTCCCCCTGCACATTGAAAAGGGCAATTACCAGAACGGCCACCCAGTAGCCGCCTTGCACCACAGTGACGATGACGATGGTGAGCAAAAGCGCCGGCAAGGCGAACATGAAGTCGACGACTCGCATTGTCACGGTGTCTACGAACCCGCCCAGGTAACCCGCTGGGATGCCCACCAGCGCCGACACGATGAACCCGCTCAGGGCAATGACCGAGGGGCCGATCAGCGCCGCCCCGCTCCCGGCCACCAGGCGCGCCAACACATCACGGCCAAGGTCATCAGTGCCGAGCCAGTGCCCCGCGGAGGGCGGGCTGCCTTGATCAAGCGGGTTCAATGCGCTGGCATCTTTACCGACAAAGTGGGGGCCGAGGACAGCCGCACCGATCACGATGAGGACAAACAGGATGCAAAGGGCGATGCCTAGAGGCACCATCTTCCGTCGCCGGAACGACACCGTAACAGCAGGAGAAATCACCGTCATCGGGAAGGTGCCGAACTTATCAATTGTCGAGGTGGCCGGCTGGCCCTACGGAAGGCGTTCGTGCTCACGATTTCTTGGCTCCAAAGCTCACCCTGGGATCCACAGCGACATAGCAAAGGTCAATGATGAGGTTGGCGAGCACGACCCAAACGGCGACGAACAAAACGAGGCCTTGTATTACAGGGATGTCGGTGTTGTCAGCCGATGTTACCAGGAGGCCACCGAGCCCTGGTATGCCGAAAACGTCTTCCACGAAGACCGTGGCCGTGAGGCTGGTGGCGATGATCAGCCCGGACGCCGTGAGGATCGGGATCATCGCGTTCCGGAAGATGTAGCTCGTATACACGCGGCGACGCGGGACCCCCCTTGCCCGGGCGAACGCCACGTAATCGGTCGAGCGCTGTTCGAGCATTGACGCGCGAGTGATCTTGGTGATGAAACCAAGCGAAGCCAGCGACATGACAAAGCACGGCAGGATCAAGTGGTAGGCCTCGCTCCCGATGCCGTTGCCAAGGCCCTCGAGGGGGAAGATCGTGAAACGGATAGCCAACAGGTACACGAGGGCGATAGCCGTGACAAAATTGGGTGCGCTAGAGAAGAAGATGCCCGTGGCGACACCGACCCGGTCAAGCGACCGGCCGCGGTGGGCGGCTGCGGCCGAGCCAAGCGGGATCCCGATGAGAAGGGCAATAAAAAGGCCGACGACGTTTAGCGTGAGCGAGACGGGCAGGCGGGACCAGATCTCGCTCGCCACTGGCTGACTGGTGAAGATCGACTGGCCCAAGTTGCCATGAAGCACCTGGTCGGCCCAGGCTATGTACTGGCTGAACAAGCTTTCGTTCAGGTGGTACCGAGCTCTGAGGGCGTCGACGGTAGCCGTGTTGGTGGCGTGGCCCCCGATCAGGGCCGCCACCGGGCCCCCGGGGACGAGCTGGGCCAACAGGAACACGACTACCGACAATACGAAGACGAGCGGGATGAGGAGCAGCACTCGCCGCAGTGCGTAAGCGAGAAGCGAATGATGGCGAAAACCGGCAATCTTCGCCGGTGCTGACACCGCGGTCTGCTCGCTCATTCCGGGCTGAGTCTCCGAGCCAGGGCTACCTCCCGCTCCTCAACCCTTGATGTCCTCGGTCCAGTACGTAGCGGGGGTGAAGGCCTGCAGACCGGGCAGGGCCCAGCCTTTCTGAAGAGCGACCACGCCGTCGACCCACGAAAGGGGGATGATCGGCACGTATTTGGACGCCGCGATCTCGGCCTCGATCGAGTACTTCGCTGACGCTGCAGGAGCGGCGGCGGCTTGGGCCTGGTTGATCAGCGAGTTTATGGCCGGGGCTCTCAAGTTGGAGGAGTTATTGCCGTTGACCGCGGCTTGCTGGCTCGAGAAGTACTCCCACGGCATCTCGACCGGGTCAAGCGCATCGGGCACATTGCCGATAATCTGAACCCCGAGGTCCGGGCCGTGGTTCAATATGATTTGGAACCGGGGGCCGCCCGGCATTAGCCGGATACCAAGCTGCACCCCGATCTGTGCCCACTCGGTCTTCAGGATCTGGGCCGTGAGGCTGTCAGTAGGGTCGTCCTCGGGGACGTTCAGCGTCGTCGAGAAGCCTTTGGGGACGGACGACATCGCCATTTGCTGCTTGGCTTTGGCGATGTCGTACGGGTACGTCGCTATTTGCCCGTAGAGGCGGCTGACTTCCGAGGCGGATAAGGCGCCCGCGTAAATGCCGGGTTCGTTGACAGTGGACGAGACCTCTGCGACACCCGCCCCCGTGGCTTCGGTTATAAGCGCACGGTTGGTGGCAAGGTAGAGCGCCTCGCGCACGTGGACGTCAGAGAAGGGCTTTTGGGTCATGTCCAGCGTGAGGCCCTGCCATATCAAGCCGGGGTAGTGCTCCAGGCTGGCGAACTGCTCGAACTCTTTCAGCTGCGTGTTGTCGTACAAGAAGGTCCCGTTGATCTCACCCGTCTTAAGGGCCAGCAGCATCGTGTTCGAGTTGGGGATGATCTTGAACACGATGGACGAGAAATGTGGCTTAGGCCCGTAGTAATACGGGTTGCGCACGAGGACGATCTGGCTGTCCGGCACGTATTGCGACACTTTGTACGGCCCCGCGCCAATGGGGAGGACCTGCGGCGTGCCGTAATCGAGGAGGTTCTTCTCCACTGAAGACTGCTCGTAGACGAGGCCGCAGATGGTGGCCGGGAGCTGACGGACGAGGGCATCAGGGTGAGACAGGTGGATAGTGACGACGTCGCCTGCATAAGTGATCGACTTCACGTTGACGAACAAGCCGCCCTCTTGTGAAGCGAGTTTCGGGTTGAGCTGCAAATTGAGCGTGTAGGCGATATCGGCGGCGGTCACCGGGTTGCCATCAGAGAACTTTACGCCGGGCCGCACGGTGTACTGGTACTCGAGCGGGCTCACCGTCTTCCACGACGACAGAATGGCCGGCTCTAGCTGTTCTTGTGCTCCATATGTGAGCATCTGGCCCTGGATGAGAGTCATGACCAGCTCGCCCTCGGACGCGTAGTCGCTCGGGCCGAACAGTGTCCGCGGCGTCGAATTGAGGCCCCACGTCAGGGTGCTCGGCAGGCCGGCTGGGCGCACGCTGGCGGCGGCGCCGGCCTGACCGCCCCAGCCCACAGCTGCGACCGACGCTAGCGACAGAAGCGACGCCGCGCACGCGGCGCGCCAGCGCGCGAGGGGGCGGGCACGCGACGTGAGGCGGGCGGACGGAGCCCGGTCAGAACTCCGGACAGAACTCATTGCAGCTCCCTTTTTGCGTTGAGGACCCGGCACGTCGGGTCTTTGTAGATGGGAAGTTATCGAACAAGTGGGGAGCTGTCAACACGGCCACCTACCGTCACCGCGCGGCCGAGGGCGCCAGCCGTTCAAGTGGTGCAGGCGGACCTATCTCTCCAAAAACATCCTCAGCAATAAGGAAACGCCAAACATCCGAAGGTCGTCACCAGGCACCTGGGGTGACCCATGAGACCTTGACACAGTAGAGCGATAACCATCGTCGCTATATAATCATTTTACAAGTCCGTAACAGCGGGGCGGTCTAGCGCGGGAAGGAGACTGAGTGATCGAGAGCGACGAGGGCAGCCTCCTGGAAGCAGTGCGAGTTTTCTCCTACGACCTCAGTTACGCCCACGGCACTTACGTCATGTCGCAGGGCCGCGAAGTCTCGACGCTGCCCAGCGTGGTTGTCGCCGTGACCGCCAAGACCGGCGAGACCGGGTACGCCGAGGTCTGCCCGCTTGGCAGCACTTATCTTCCCGGCTTCGCCGGTGGCGTGATCGCCGCTCTCGAGGAGCTCGGGCCGGCCGTGGTGGGCGTCGACGTGGCGAGCTTGGCATCGGTCGGCGCGGCGATGGGCTCGGCGCTACGAGGTCACGGCTATGCCAAGAGCGTGCTCGAGGTGGCCTGTTGGGACCTGCTCGGGAAGATCGTTGACGTGCCTTGCCATGTATTGCTCGGCGGTTTGCGCCAAGAGCGGTTCCCTCTCTATATAGCCGTACCGCTCGGGCGCCCGGAGGAAATGGCGGAGTTTACCGAGCGGGCTCGGGCGGGAGGGATCCATCGCTTCCAACTGAAGATAGGTGGCGTCCCGGCCGACGACGCCGAGCGGGTGCTAGCTGTGGTCGATGCAACCAGCGACGAGGACGTTATCGTCGCCGACGCCAACGGCGGTTGGCGCCTCCAGGACGCCACCCTTGCCGTCCGGATGCTCGAGGACCTGCCCCGCGTCCGCCTCGAACAGCCGTGCCCGACGATTGAAGAGTGCATGGTACTGCGCGACCGCACGTCGATGCCGTTCGTGCTCGACGAGGTGATCACCGACGTGGCGTCGCTGCTCCGCTGCCACCAAGCGGGCGTGATGGAGGCTATCAACCTCAAGATCAGCAGGGTCGGGGGGTTGGCAGGCGCCCGCTCGATCCGCGATCTGGCTGAAACTCTGGGGCTCCGCCTGACTATCGAAGACACCTGGGGCGGCGATTTGACCACAGCGGCGGTCAGTCAGTTGGCCGGCAGCACTTCGGCCGAGGCGTTCTACGCGGCCTCATTCATGAACGACTGGACCCTCGAACATGTGGCCGGCCACCAGCCGAGCTCCAAAAACGGGTGGGGTAGCGTGGCGCCGGGGCCAGGACTTGGCGTACAAGTCGACGAGTCGTTGCTCGGCCAGCCGCTGCACGCGTACCGCTAGGGCCAAAAAATAGGGAAGAAGACAGCAAGTGAGGAACCCCGCAATGAAGAAGTACGTACCCGCTACCGCCGCCGTCATCTCAGCTCTCCTTAGTTGGGCCGGCGCCAGCTCTGCCACCGGCCTCGGGGTGGCCGGGAACGCCGGCCCGGAGGCGAGGATCGCAACAATGACGCTCGGATTGGATTTCCCCGAGCCTACGCTCGACGAGACCAAGAACCTTTATGCGAACTGGGTGACGAGCAACGTCGAGGACACACTAATGACCTTAACGCCCCAAGGTAAGCTCCGGCCTAACCTCGCCGTGTCGATGGAACAGCCCAACGCTAAGACCTACATTTACGAGTTGCGGCGCACTATCAAGTTCTCGAACGGTGACCCTTTGACGTCAACGGACGTGGTCTACTCCTGGGACGCGGCCCGGAGACCGGGCTCCCAGGATGCGTTTGGGTTCCCTTATGTCAAGAGCGTTGCCGCGCAAGGTCCGTACGCCGTTAAGGTCGAGTTGACACAGCCCGACGCCGCTTGGAAGTACTGGGCAGGGCAAGTGTACTCAGAGGTATTCGACGCCAGGACGGCGGAGCCCAATAAAACGGCCTTCGGGACGGCCTCGAACCTTCCCATTGGAACTGGGCCCTACGAGATCAAGAGCTTTGACCCGACAGCTGGAGCTGTCCTTGTGCCCAACCCAAACTGGTGGGGGGCGGCTGTTCCGATCGATCAAGCTTCCTACAAATTTTTTGCCAACACGACCAGCGAGGCCCTGGCGTTCCGGGCCGGCGAAGTTGGTATCGTACCGTCTGTCGACAACCCCACCACCTTCGTCTCGACGTCAGGGGCCAAGCTCATCGCCACTCTCAGCTGCAGCAACGGGTTTTTGAGTTTCAATACCCAGACTCCTCCGTGGAACAACGTGTATGTCCGACGGGCGGCGGCGTACGCTGTGAACCGCAGCGCGATCATTACGGCACTCGGTGGGTATGCCGAGCCAATATATACGATGATCCCACCGGCCCAACTCGAGACCCTGGCATCCTCGGCGCAAGTGACCTCGCTCCTCAATTCCCTTCCCTTGTACAGGTACAGCCCGAGCAAGGCGAGGCAGGAACTGGCCGGTTCCCCTTACCCACACGGGACCGACGCCACCCTACTGGGTGATACCTACAGCAGCGATGAGAACGTCGACCAGGTGATCGTCGCTGAACTCGACGCCGTAGGCATACACGTCCAATTGAAGGTCGACGCGTCGTATGACGGGTACTTAAACATCGAGACTGGCCCCGACGCCAAACGGGCAACCACGTACGCCAGCTATAACGGGTGCTTCAGCCCTGACCCCAGCAATTATGACGACTTCCTGGGCAGCCAGAACCTCGCCCCGGGTCAATTTAATTTAGCCGACTATGCGCCCCAAGCCGTTGACAGGCTCATCTCGGAAGGGGTGAGGACGACAGATGCATCGGCCCGGTTCCTAATTTATTCGAACCTCGTGCGGCGGCTGCAAACCGACCTACCTTATGTGGGCCTATACGTGACCGATCTCGAGATCGCCCTCGCTCCCAATTACACTTATTCCGATTACGGTCCTTACTCGTGGGTCGGCCCGTATTTGCTCTCCGTTGGGCTGTCGCACTAACGGCAGACCGTGGCCGACTAGCTCCTGTGAGCGCCGGAAACTCGTCGTTTGGGCGCCCGTCCTACGGCTCCACAGGCTTCTTGGGGCAGAGGGGCGTCGCGGCGTAGCCTGGGGCCATGGCACGGGCCCGGCAGACTTCGGATTGGGAGGTCGACCTAGCTGCCGCGCGTGCAGTCGAGCGTCAAGTATTCCAGGCTCTTGCCGCGGATCGTCGCATCGGCGATCTCCAGGACCGTACTGCGAGCCTCGCTCAGCTCGATTTCTCGTTCACGTTCCGGGGCCGTTCGATCACCCTCGACGTAAAGGAGAAGCGTCAGCGCTACTCCTCAGGAGTCGGCCAGCTCTGGGGCGAGGTCCCAGAAAGAAACTTGTTCGTCGTCGACGAGACGGTGTTCCGCCGGGTGGTCTGGCAGGGAGGCGGCGGTTACCTGGCCATACGAGACGTGCCCGGCGACAGGTGGTGCTACTTCGGTCCCTGGGAGCTCACCCTCGGGGACCACGTACGTTACGCCAGATGGGGCAAGCGTTATGACCGCGCCTTCCTGAAGGGCAAACTGCTGGTGGACTTGGGCGGCGGGGCAGCCCAGACCACCGAGCTCGACGTTATTGAGCTGCTCAGGGTGGTCGAGAGTTCGGAGCGCTGGCGGGACAAGCCTGAGCCCTACCCCATCCATGGCGCCAAGCTTCGTGAGATTGGCGAGCGCCCCGTCTAATCACAACCATATGTCCGCGTAGTCGAGCCACGCCGTCCAATCCTGCGTGGTGACCCGGTGCCTTCCTTCCCGGATAAAGTAGCCTAACCGGCCCGTCAGCACCTGCCCGACAGTTGGAGCGGCGACGTCGCCAAGTCCGTCGCCTGCCACCAGCCTGTAAACTCCGTCGGCCGCTTTGACCATCTCGAACTGCCCGTACGGGTTGGCCCACACATCCTCGGTTGCCGCCGGGACCAGAATTGGCCGCGGGGCGCATAAGGCTATGAAGCAATGCTGGTCAAACGGCAGTTGGTCGACGTGATCACCGAAGTACTGAAAGTTAGGGCACCACCAATGCGGGAACGTCCGAGACGCAAACTCCACCGTCTCGACAGTCGGTTTGCCCGTCGGCCCGGGTTCAGTTAGGTGCGGTGGCAGCCGGCAGGGCGCGGTAGCACCATTCCCCGCGTGGTGAGGAATGATGAGCGCAAATCGTTCGTCGAACACGCCGGCGACCATTGCCGCCATCCCATTGCGAGAATGACCGAACACGCCGATGCGGGATGGGGAAATACGGGGCTCGTGCACCAGTACGTCGAAGGCTCGGCTGAGCGCCCACGCTCGCAGGCCAAGCCCACTCACGTCGTTGCCTTCTCTCGCCGTCCCCGCTCTTGACGGGCCCAATTCGCTGATTACGGCTGTGAGCCGTTCCTCGGCCAGGTCGACTCGGTCCGGCACGATCTCGCCATAGAAGGCGGTGGCCACGCAGTACCCCCGCTCTACGCATTGGAGCAAGTCCCAGGCGTCGCTCTCTCGGCCCCGGTCCTGCCAAGTCGCGTACCCGCGCTGCTCACTGAACCCCTCATTGACCCAGGCGGTAGTCAGCGCGATGCCGGGATCGTCCATGACCGCGTGGTTGCCGGCGAAGTTGAGACCGAGCAGGCACGGCAGGACGCCGCTAAGGAAGTTCGGTGTGATGAGGAGAAGACGGAACTCCAGTGTCGGCCGGGAACATCTGACCAGAAATTCGCGAATTGTCGCCTTCCCACCGAGTGCCTCGTCGTTCCGGTACACGACCACCCACTGCAAATTGGCCGGAGGTGGCAACATGACACCATATTCGTATTGCTGGAACAGCCGTAACAGCTCAGGCCTACGCCTTGACCACCAACCCCCACGGTCGTACACAACCGATCCATCCAGCATCCGGAGGGGGTCGGGCAGCCCCGGCACGTGGGGGAGGTCACCGGGGACCGGGAGCTCATCTAACTCCGGTGCCCGTGACCCACCGTACCCCAGCACTGACGCCACTACCTGGTTCGTCGTCATCGATCTCACATCCTTCTGGTGTCGTTGGCGCGCTAACCTACCGTCGCGCCGCCAATGCCGCCGAAGCGGAAGTACTTGGACGCGGCCACGAACAGCAGCACTGGCGGCAAGAGCATGATCACTGCCATTGCCATTACTGCTCCCCATTCGGTCGAGTACTCCTGGAAAAACGTCTCTAACCCGATAGGCAAGGTGAGAACTGAGTTGGACCGTAACATCACATCGGCTACGAGGTAGTCGTTCCAGCTGAGGAGAAAACTGAATATCGCCACCGATAGGAGAGCCGGCCCCGCGTTTGGGAGGACCACCCGACGAAAGGCGCCGACCAAGGAGCAGCCATCGATCCGTGCCGCTTCTTCAATTACGAATGGTATGGCCTCGAAGTTGGCCTTCAACATCCAGATCCCGAACGGCAAGCTCCCGGCCGTATAGACGATCACCAATCCCTGCAACGTGTTGTCGAGGTGGAGCGGCACGAAAAGCAAGAACAGCGGTATCACGAAGACGATGGTTGGCAGAGCTTGGTACAGGAACAGGCCGAGCGAGTAACTGGACAGGTCCCGTCCTACTCCACGGGCCAGAGCGTACGCACCGGGTGCGCCGATAACAATCGTAAGAGCGGCAGTCGCGCAAGCCAGGATCAGGCTGTTACGCAAGTACAGCAACACCGTTGTCTGGTCGAAGATGTACCGGTAGTTAGCGTCCGTAAAACCGTGCAATAGCGTTAGCCCCCCGCTAGTTAGCGCGGCAGGAGGGAGGAAGGAATTGATAATTATGACGACGATGGGGACGAGCGCGAGGACGACGAAGACGCTGATGAGAGCCAGGCGTACCCATTCAGCCCGATGGCGTTTGCGGCGTGGCGGGCGCACTGCGCTGCGATAAGTGAGCTGCGGTGGGCGTGACAACGCGGGACTACTCACTTTGCTGCTCACCGGACCACCATCCTTCTGCGCCTCGTATTGGCCGCGTTGATGAAGCGGAACAGTACGATCGCCAGGAGCGCAGTTGCCAACGTCGCGAATATTGCCACGGCGACGCCCTGTCCCGTCTCGAACTCCTGGAACACGAGTTGGTAGGAGTACACAACCAGGCTCTGGGTGGCGCCCAACGGTCCTCCTCCGGTTAGCAGCCATATCGTAGAGAAGTCATTTACCGAAAAAATCGCCATCAATATCCACGACATGACACTTATGGTGCGAAGCATGGGCAGACTGATGTGACGGACCGAGGACCACCAGCTGGCGCCGTCCACCCGGGCCGCCTCGTACAGAGCGGGGTCGACCGTGTCGAGCCCCACGCTGAGCACCAAGAACATGAACGGGAAACTCTCCCATATCTTAACGGTGCACACTGAGATGATCGCTAACGTCGGCGTGGCCAAGAAGCCAACGTCACCCAGGCCGAGAGCGTGAGTCACTTGGTCGCCCAGACCCTGTGGAGTACCGATCAGCCAGCCCCAACTGGTCATCGAGACCACTACAGGCACCACCCACGGCAGCAAGAGCAATGGTTTGATGATGCCTGCAGCTGGAAAGCCCGCTTGAAACGCGAGTGCCAGTGCCAAACCCACGACATAGCTCCCGATGACGGCTGCCAGCGTGAAGATCACCGTGAACTTGAAACAGCTCCAGAAGTTGCTGCTGGAGAGGACCGCACTGTAGTTCGATAGGCCCACGAACGAGCCCGAGGAGGTCAAAGTCCCGTTGCGAAGGCTCTGCCAGATGGCGTAAACCAAGGGGTAAGCGCCGATGAGGCCGAGCACCAGGACCGAAGGGGTGGCGAGAGCTCTGATGGGGATGGTGTCACGGTGCATCTTCCGCCGCGAACGGCCAAGCGCGGGGTGCGGGCTCTCTCCCCCTCGGCCGGGATGCCCGTCGTTACTGTTGCTACCTGCACGAAGTCCTCCTATCCGTGCCGGCCACGGAGTGCTCGAGCTTGCTGTCGGTTCGGCGCGGCAGCCGCACCACCACCGCCCTCGAACAGTATTTGCCCGCCGCCGGTGGTGATGCGAACCATTGCGAACAGGCTGCAGCTATGTAGACATAGCTTGTTCGATGGCGGGCTGGAGTGTCGACAGGATCGACTTGGCCGAATCGCTCCCACGGATTATCTGCTGGGTCATCACGGCTAGGCCGTTGCTCCCTTCTAGGGCATTGAGGCCCGGGCTGAGCGAGCTTCCTAGAGCGGCTGTCGTCTTGGCTACCGGCAGCCATTCCTTCAACGGTATTGAGATCTGGGGGTTGTTGGCCACTGAAGGGATGCTACCGAAAGACTTCCTGACGGGGAGGCCTGTCACCAGCCCCTTCGCCCAGTAAGCCTTCATCAGCGTCTCGTAGGCCACGTACCAGTCGTACATCCCCTGAAGATCATACGACCCCTTGTAGGCCATGAGGTTGTTGACCCAATAGATCGTGCCCGTCTGGCCGCTCGGGGACTTCAGGGGTGATGTACAGACAAGGTCGGCGGCCACACTCGGCGAGTAGTCGGCACCGAATTTCGGGCCGCCGTAGCAGAAGGCGACCTTGCCGGAGCCAAACGCGGCCTGGAACTCCGTCTGGTCGAAGTCGATGGACTCGGGATCGATGTACCCGTCCTTTGACAGCTGTAGCAAGAACTCGACCGCTTCCATATTCGCGTCCTGCAGGGCATCGGGTTCTCCCTTTGCGTTGAAGAAACCGCCCCCGTTACCGAGCATGAACGGCACGATATCCTGCCAACCGTTGAAAGACGGGTTGCCGCCGGTGTTGTACAGGAATATGCCCTTTTTCTTCAATGCCTTCCCCAGGCTGAGCAATTCGTCCCAGGTCGTGGGGGCGGTGCCACCGACCTGCGACAAGAGGCTCTTCCGGTAGTACAGCACTCGAATGTCTATCTCCCATGGGATGGCGACGTAGTGGCCCTTGTAGCGCATTACTTCGAGTAGGCCCGGATGGAAATCGGCGGCTATCCCGTCTTTTTCGAACATCGCCACCAGATCATCGAGGGGTTGGATCACACCCTGTTGGCTGAATTGGAAGGCCTGGTAGCCTGAACCCGAGCTACAGTCCGGGTTAGTCTTCGACGCGATGGCGGAGGCGAATTTCTCGTAGACGTTGTCCCATGTCACCGCCTGGTACGTCACCGCCGGGTTGTTCGGGTTAGCTGCATTGTACTGCTTGGCCAGGGCTGCGCCTTCGATGTTGTAGGCCGCCGCACCCCATTCCATGTCCCAGAACGTTATGGGGGCGGCCTTGGTGCTGCTGGCTCGCGCCAGCGGCCCGCTCAAGAGCTTGGATAGGCCACCACCGCGAAGCGCGACCGTGCCGGAGGCAGCAATTGCCCCGCCGACGCCCAGGAATTGACGCCTAGACAAGGAAGGTGTAGCCCTGACGCCTCCTTCTTTAGAACTCTGCTCCATTTCTCCTCCCCACTTTCATTTTATATTGGCCTTCATTTTGCGTTGGAAGCCAGGTCGACCAACCGCTATTGCATAACGAGATAACAGCAAATGAGTGGTATTGGGTCAATAAATAAATCCTCCCGAGTAATAAGCGAGTAACTGGTTCCCACCCAGGTCGTCGGCCTCTGCGAAAACGCGCCGAAAGCCAGGCCGCCGAGTCACCCAAACGCTCGGCCAATGCCCGCAGCGTCACCCCCCTGTTGTCCCACGACGTCGTCCACAATCCTCGGATTAACGGTCGACAGATGAAGCCATGAACCTATCACCAGCCTGAAACACGGAAAACGCCCTCAGTCCTTCGCCGACTGTGACTCGAGGATATGTATACACCAATCTGCCGCTAGCTGTCAAGCCGCAGCCCAATCGCTACGCCGGTCTTGTTGCAGGTAGAGGCCTCGACGGGCTATGGCAGTGGTCCAATACACGTACCACGTGATCCGTGGTAAGGTCTGTGGGCAGCCCAAAGGCAGTACGCCGACCCGTCGTAGGAGGTTGACGAAGCCGTGGCTCAGAGGAAAGCCGACCAGGTGCGCGACCACGTGCTACGCCTGGTCGAGGACGAAGGACCACACGCCAAGCTGCCAACCGAGCGCGCACTGGCCGAGGAACTGGCGGTGAGCCGTCTAACGGTCCGACGTGTGCTGGACAGCCTGGAGCATGAGCACCGCGTCTACCGGATCCAGGGGGCGGGCACGTTCGTGAGTGAGCGGCAGATCACAAAGTCCCTCGAGCTAACCTCGTTTTCCGACGATATGCGCAGCCGCGGTATGGCGCCGGGATCGCGGGTACTCAAGCTCGAAGAGACGTCCGCGGGGGCACGATGGGGACAAGCATTGTCACTGAGCCCGACGGAGAAGGTGTACCACATCGCAAGGGTGCGAACGGCTGACGGGGAGCCGATGTGCCTCGAGAGGTGCCACATTGCCGCATACCTGGCTCCAGGCCTCTTGGAACTGGACCTGACAGGATCGCTCTACGAGGTGCTGGTGGAGAGGTTCCGCGTCAGGTTGGACCGAGCCGACCAAACTATTAGAGCCACGGTCTTGGAGGTGGACGAAGCGGAACTTCTGCGCGTTCCTTCCTTCTCGCCCGCCTTCATTGTTGAACGAACTGCTTATGACACCCGAGGTCGAGCTATCGAGCGAGCGGAAGCTTTATACCGGGCCGACCGCTACAGCTACCAAGTCACGCTTCGACCACGCCAGGATTCCTCAAATGGTGGGCCTGCGGTTGATTGATTACAGGAGACCCTAAGTGCGGGACACCGGGACCACGATGGGGCTAGATGACGAAGGCTGATATCCCCACCGTTAGATCGGTGGCGCCTCGCGCTACTGTTATCGAGCGGCTGGGCCGGGGGTTGGTCGTCTCTTGTCAGGCCCCACCTGGGCACCCGCTTTCGGACCTTCGAAGTATCGTCGCCTTGTGCCGGTGCGCTCAGCGGGGCGGGGCTGCAGGTGTGAGGGTCGAAGGTGTCGAGGCCGTGAAGGCAGCAAAAGACTCAGTCGGCATACCGGTGATCGGGTTGAAAAAGGCGTGGCCAGAGCGAACGGCGCTGACCGATGGTCGTCCGGCTATAACCCCAGGCCTAGAAGACGCTATCGAACTCGCAGCTGCCGGGGCGGATATGGTGGCTATTGAGGCAACTGAGGAGCTAAGACGTGGCGGTCTGTCGAGTCACGTGGAGCTCGTAAAACGCATGATCGACGTGCCCATCCTCGCCGATGTGTCAAGCTATCCAAGAAGGCAAGGCCGCTTTCGCTGCGGGCGCTGATGTTGTAGGGACGACGCTATCGGGGTACACCGCCGGTTCAGAGTTGCGGCCGGCGCCTGACCTTGCCCTGGTCCGGGATCTGGTGCGTAGAGGCATCCCGACCGTCGCGGAAGGACGCATCTCGAGGCCAGAGGATGCATCGGCAGCGATCGGAGCAGGGGCTATTTTCGTCGTGGTCGGCAAGGCCATCACAGACCCGCTGGCCAGGACCACCACGTTTGTGGCGGCAATCGCGAGAGACTTAGCCGAGCCCAAATGAGACCCGATTTGCCATCCGGTTCTCTGTTGTGCGGTTCGGCAACTGTTTGTCCACTGGTGCCGGCGCGGACCGCTCGTGAATACGGCGGCGCTCGGCGGCCAGGAGCGGTCCATGCTCTCCTGGCTCGACGACCGGGAAGCGGCCTTATCGCGTTTGCTCGCGAGCTGATCGCCACGCCGAGCCCGAACCCGCCCGGTGATGAACGCGCCGCTGCCGCCGTGACGCAGTCCGCGCTGAGCGAACTGGGTATCAAAGATGTCGAGATTGTCGGCCTCAGTGCCGAGCGGCCCAACCTGATCGCATCTGTGCCAGGGACAACAGGGGCTCCCCGCCTCGTGCTCTCAGGCCACCTCGACACAAAGCCCTCCGGTGCCTTTTCCGAGTGGCAGCACGACCCTTATTCGCCGGTCATTGACGACGGTGAACTATATGGTCTCGGGTCGGGAGATATGAAAGGGGCGGTTGCTGCGATGGTCTACGCCGCCGGGGCGCTTCGATCGGTTGGAGCCCGAGGGACACTGGTGTTGGTGCTGACCGCAGACGAAGAGGCGGGGTCAGTTCTCGGCTCCCGGTGGTTGGCTGAGACCGGCAAATTGCGGGCCGACGCGGCCATCATTGGAGAACCCTGTGGTATTGCCCGGGAGTGGGAGTCGATTGACGTTCTGTCGAGAGGGATCGCCATGTTCCGAGTGGTAGTCCGGGGAACGCCAGCGCACTCGAGCATCTCAGACCAGTTGCAAACGGTGAACGCTACAGTGGCGATGGCACGTCTTATCGATCGCATGGACCGAGAGCTCAAGGCCCACCTACGTTACAGGCCACACCCTTTGGTCCCAAACGGGCCCACCGTCAACATTGGGGTTATGGCGAACGCCGGCATTGCTTATGGGGTAAACCCGGGCCTAGCCGAGTTCGCTTGCGATGTTCGAACTTTGCCCTACATGTCCAGAGACAATTTCCAGCACGACCTGGAGGCGTTCCTGGCGATAGCGATGAAGGACGACCCGAGGTTGGAAGCTGAGCTGAAATTTGAGAAGTGGCTCCCCGCAACAGAGTTGCCTTCGGACAACCCGGTCGTCGTCGTCCTTCAGGACGCCGCTCGAGTTGTCCTTCACGAAGTGCCGCCCATTGGGGCCTTCCCGGGGTCGACAGACGCAACCTACTTTCAGCTGACGAGCGGCATACCGACAATTGCGGCATTTGGACCGGGCTACCTGTCGCGGGCGCATCAGCCAAACGAGTCTCTCCCGGTCGCCAGCCTGCTCCGAGCGGCAAAAATCTATGCCGTAGCCGCAGCCCGGTACCTCGGGGTTGGCCACTGACGAGATGGCACCACTACCGCCTCTCGCTTCCCCGGAGTACATGACCTGGACTTCTGCTTGTGAGCACCGAACACCGGGTGGCTCGTGCCTTCGCCGTCGGCACGCCGGGCATCTTGCCACCACTACGGCCTCGGGGTAGCCGACACGGTTCTGGGACCGTCGAACTTGGTTCCGGAGCCGTCGCCGGAGTCGAATTTCCCTGGTCGTTGCCCGTCGCGGGTACTGACGTGCTGGACGAGAGCAGTGTAGCGCATGAGCCCGTGACTCGTGTGTACGGAACGCCGGGGATTGTCTGACCTAGCGCACAGTCCGGGTACCGGGCTGGAAGCGGCCAACCGCAGGCTGCGGAGCTCCGCCCGTCCAGGAAAGTTGACGAGGCGCGTTGCGTCGGCTCCACCGCTCGATCAGAATCCTTAGATTCGGACCAGGAGGAGATTTTGAAAAAACAAGCTGCTGGAGCACTCGGCGTCGTCATTTCGACGTCGGCGCTCATATTTGCCGCCATGGCCGCAGTGCCGGCATCGGCCTCTAGCAACTCGGGGCGGACACTGATCATCGACAACTCGTTCGTACTGGTGACCGCCGACCCCGGCCACGTGTACGAACAGACCGGGAACCTGATCGACAACGCCATGTACGACACCTTGCTCACGTACGCTAATGGCGGTTTCCAAACCGTTGTGCCGCAGTTGGCCACTTCGTACCAAACCCTCGACGGTGGCCGGAAGTACGTCTTCCACCTCAACCCGGCGGCCAAGTTCTCAGACGGCACCTCCGTGACCTCGGCTGACGTGGCATGGTCGCTCACCCGGATGATCAATTTGAAAGGCAACCCC
The DNA here is from genome assembly GCA_963807395.1 of uncultured Acidimicrobiaceae bacterium. Classification (GTDB taxonomy): domain Bacteria; phylum Actinomycetota; class Acidimicrobiia; order Acidimicrobiales; family Palsa-688; genus Fen-671. The sequence continues at coordinate 1,562,511 of CAWEBW010000007.1, read as the reverse complement.
GCCTTCATGCTGGCCGGGGAGACAATCACAACGGACGGGCCAGAGACCGTCGTCATGACGTCGAGCACGCCCAACCCGGCTATCCCGTACATACTGCCCAACCCGGCCTGCGGCATCCTCAATATGAAGGTCGTTGAGGCCCACGGTGGCACTGATGCTGCTAACGCCTCGACCAAGGACACCGCTGAAAACTGGCTCGACAACAACTCGGCCGGCTCCGGCCCGTACGTGATGAAGTCTTTCAGCACCACTTCGCAAGTGGTGCTCCAGGCTAACCCGAACTACTGGGGACCAAAGCCAGCCTGGTCGCAGATCGTCATCAGGAACACTGCTACCGCAGCCATCGAGCGCCTCGACGTCCAACGGGGCGTGAACGAGATCGCCATCGACCTCGACCCGAGCCAAGCCAAAGGCATGACCAACGTGCAGGTCCATGCCGGGCCGTCGCCCAACGTCATGTTCATCTTCGCCAACGACAACCCCAAAGTCTCGAAGATCTCGTCTAATCACGACTTCCAGGAGGCTCTGCGCTATGGGGTCGACTATGCAGGGATGCTGACCCTGGCAGGCGCCGGAGCAGTTCAGTCGCCTGGCGTCATACCCACGGTCCTGCTCGGGTCCTTGCCGGGCAGCGCGGACGCCAAATACGACCTCGCCCAAGCCAAGTCATGGCTGGCGAAGTCGGGCCTGGGGCACCCTTCGCTCAAGCTCACGTACCCAACTGGCATTACGGTAAACGGTCTCTCGTTTGACGACGCCGCCGCCCGCGTCGAGCAGTACCTCGACCAGATCGGGATCAACGTGACACTTCAGCCGGAGTCGCTCCAGGTCGGCCTGGCGTCCTACCGCGCTGGAACCGAAGCCCTCGGGCTCTGGTACTGGGGCCCGACTACCCCGACCCCCAGGATTACCTGGTGTTCGCCCCGGGCAACCTGGTCGGGCTACGGGCGGGCTGGTCGTCCTCTGACGCTGCGGCAGATGCTCCAGCGGTGGTCGCCATCGCGAAGCAAGCCGAAGCTACCACGGGTGTCTCGGCCCGCCAGGCGGTGTTCGAGAAATTCCAGAACGCGCTCAACAAGTACGGGCCTTTCATCCCGCTTATCCAGCCGGCTGAGGTGATCGTCGGGACCAAGAACATCAAAGACCTCCAGGCGAACGGCCTCTGGCTCGTCGACATACGCAACCTCAGCTAACCCGTCCCAACTATTGACAGCTGTCGCCGTACAACGCACAAAGGTAACTAGAGCCCGGCGGGTCACCCCCGCCGGGCTCGGCCGCTTCTTGGCCCGGCGCCTGGGGATTGGCGTGGTCCTCGTCATCGGCGTCACCCTCGTCGCCTTCATCCTGACCCACCTCATCCCGGCTGACCCCGCCGCCGCCAACCTGGGCCAGGGCGCCCTCGGGGACCCTGCCATCGTAAAGGCCTTTTACCATGAGTACGGCCTCGACAAGCCCATTGTCGACCAGTACCTCATTTATTTGTGGAAACTCCTCCACGGGAACCTCGGGATTTCGGAGCACAGCCACATGCCTGTGGCTTCTGACCTCAGGCAGTACTTCCCGGCGACGATCGAGTTGGCCCTTTTTGCGATCATCATTTCGATTGTGGTCGGCGTCACGCTGGGAGTGTTCGCCGCTGTGCGCCGAGGTCGCCCGGTCGATAGCGGGCTTAGGGTGTTCAGCCTCCTGGGCGTGTCGATGCCGACATTCTGGGTGGCACTTTTCGCTTTCTACATATTCTTCTTCCGCCTTGGTTGGCTGCCATCTGGTGGCCGGCTAAGCCCCGGGCTCACGCCGCCGGCCACCATCACGGGTTTGTACACTGTCGACGCATTACTGCACGGCCAGTGGTCGTTGTTCGCTAACGCGCTCGACCACCTGGTTCTTCCAGGCGTGGTCCTCGGTTTGTTCACTGTGGGGGTGATGTTCCGCTTCACTCGGGCCTCGGTGCTCGAGGTCATCAACAACGACTACGTGCGGGCGGCGAGGGCTAAGGGCCTCTCGGAATGGACGGTTATCCGGCGCCACGTCATGCGGCCGGCGCTTCTGCCTATCGCGACGGTCGCGGGCCTCGCCTTCGGCAGCCTGCTCTCGGGGACTGTCCTGGTAGAGAGCATCTTTTCCTGGCCCGGGATCGGCGAGTACGCCTACATAAGCGCGACGAACCTCGACCTCCCGGCCATCATGGGTGTGAGCATCGTGGTGGCGATCGTCTATATCGTGATCAACCTGTTGGTCGACCTGCTCTACAGTATCCTCGACCCAAGGATCGAGCTCCGGTGAGCGCCACCGGCGCCCTCCCCCTGGACGACGAGGTCCTCCCGGCCCAGTTGGGCGCAGGCGAGGACAGCCTCACCCGTAAGGACCGGGCGGCGCTGCGCCCACCCTGGCGCCAACCGCTGGCGATTATAGGTATCGGGATCATCGTGGCCTGGGTCCTGGTCGCCATTTTTGCTCCCGAGCTGGCGCCGTACCCGCCCAACCTGCAGTTCGCGCCGCTCAATGCGGCGCCGTCCCACATCTACCTGTTCGGTACTGACGAGCTCGGGCGAGACGTGTTCAGCCGCGTCCTTTACGGGGCTCGGCTCTCACTACCGTTAGCCGCCCTGCTCGTCGCGGTGGCCATGATGATCGGCTCGGCACTCGGGGCCATCGCCGGTTTTTTCTCGGGGATAGTGGACTCGGTCATCATGCGTATTGCGGACGTCGTGTTCGCCTTCCCCGGCATCATCCTGGCCATGGCCGTCGCCGCTGCGCTCGGCGCCCAGCTGCGCAATGCCGTGCTGGCGGTAATCGTCGTTTCCTGGCCCTCTTATTCGCGGCTCTCGAGAGGTCTGGTGCTCGGCGCTCGTTCTTCTGAATACGTCACCTCCGCCCGGCTTCTCGGCTCATCGGGTTGGCGCACAATGTGGGTCGAGCTGCGCCCAAACATTGCGGGTCCGATATTCGTGCTCGCGGCTCTAGATATCGGCAACGCCGTCCTCTTACTGTCGGGTCTTTCGTTCCTTGGCCTCGGGGCCAGCCGCCGACCGCGGAGTGGGGGTCGATGGTCTCCGAGGGCGTCCAGAACTTTAATAGTTGGTGGATCGGGCTTTTTCCCGGGCTGGCCATCCTTACTGTGGTGCTGGCGTTCAACTTCGTTGGGGACGCATTGCGTGACATGCTCGACCCTCGGACGGCGAAGATGATCCGCAAATGACCGGTCACGTGGGCGACCAAGTCGGCGGTGGAGAGCCTCTGCTCGAGGTCGAGAACCTCACTGTGGCCCTGCGCACCTCGCGGGGGATCCGACGGGCAGTGGACGGTATTTCGTTCTCGATCGGCAAAGGCGAAATCCTCGGGATCGCCGGGGAAAGTGGTTCGGGGAAGACTCTCACCGCCTTGTCCTTGCTGGGCCTCTTGCCGGTCGGCGCCCGGACCGGTGGGAGCGTCAGTTTCGACGGCCGAGAATTGCTGGGGCTGAACCGTCGCCAGCTCCGTGCGGTCCGGGGTAAAGAGGTGGCGCTTGTGTCACAGGACCCCGCCACGGCGCTCCATCCACTACTCCGGATCGATGTCCAGATGACCGAACACGTCCGCGCCCACCTCGGGTTCTCGAAGGAGCAAGCTCGAGAGCGCGCCGTCGAGATGCTTTCGGCAGTACGGATCCCGGACCCCGAAGGGGCGCTTTATGCCCACCCCCACCAGTTTTCGGGCGGCATGCGCCAGCGGATCGCCATAGCCATGGCTCTGGCGTGCGAGCCGCGCCTGCTCATCGCTGATGAGCCGACGACAGCTCTGGACGTGACGGTCCAGGCCGGGATCCTGCGGCTCTTGGACCGGCTGCGGCGCGAACGCGGCGTGTCAGTCATGATCATCACCCACGACCTCGGCGTCATGTCCAGCATCGCGGACCGGATCTGTGTGCTTTATGGCGGCCGGGTGGCGGAGTACGGGGTCACGCCTGACGTCCTGGGAGGGCCCCGGCACCCCTACACGCACGGGTTGATGAAATCGCTGCCGGGGGCGGCGGCCGCGGGGGCGGCAATGGTGCCTATCCAGGGCGCGCCTCCAAGCCTCGACGCCATGCCGAGCGGCTGCGCTTTCCATCCTCGCTGCGAATGGGCTGTGGAGCGCTGTCGCACCACCGTGCCCACGCTGCGGGCTTTGGTTGACGGCCGGCGGCTGGCGTGCGACGTCGACCCGCTGGCCGAGCAGCCGGCTGCGCTGGCGCAGGCGCCAGTGAAACAGTCATGAGCTCGGCGGCAAACGGGGACCTCGCCCGCGGCGCTCGCAGCGCGCCAACAAGTACAACCGGCCAGGCGCCCCTCCTGGAGCTCGACGGTCTCGACGTCTCCTACTCTCGGCGGGGCCACCCGCCTGTGCGGGCCGTAATCGGGGCCTCGCTGACCGTGGGTACGGGCGAGATCGTTGGGCTCGTGGGCGAGTCTGGCTGCGGCAAGTCGACGCTCGGGCGGGCCGCCGTCGGGCTCCTCCGCCCGAGCGCGGGAGACGTCCGTTACCGGGGCGAACGCGTCGAAGCGCTCTGGCGAGGCTCCCGGCCGGCCAAGTTCCGCTCGTTGCAAATGGTCTTCCAGGACCCTTACTCGTCGCTCAACCCGAGGAGGCGGGTCGGCCGTCAGATCGCTGACGCCATCAGGCTCGGCACCGGGGCCAAGCTCAACGACGGCGCGGCAGCCGCGGAGGTGACCGCGCTGCTCGAGAGAGTCGGCCTGTCGGGCGCCGTCGCCCACCGCTTCCCGCACGAGTTCTCCGGGGGCCAGTGCCAGCGCATAGCCATCGCCCGCGTGCTGGCGTCTGCGCCGAGCTGCATCGTGGCGGACGAACCGATCAGCTCCCTGGACGCCTCAGCCCAAGCCCAGGTGGCCAACCTCTTGGCCGGGATCGTGGCTGAGACCGGCCTCGGGATGGTGTTCATCTCGCACGACTTGTCGATCGTCCGGAAGATCGCGGACATCACGGTCGTGATGTACTTGGGACGCGTTGTCGAAAGCGGCGTCACCGAACACGTCTGGTCCGAGCCGGCGCACCCCTACACCCGCGGCCTGATCGGTGCGATCCCGAAACCGGGGGCGGGAGGCTCATTGCCCTCCGAGCTCACCGGGGACGTGCCCGACCCCGCCCGTCCTCCCTCGGGGTGCCGGTTCCATCCTCGCTGCCCCGAAGCCATCGACCGCTGCCGGACCGAGGACCCGCCCGCGGTAGAAATCGAGCCCGGTTGGCAGTCCCTCTGCCTTCGCAGCGAGCCCCACCGGGTGGCGCTGCGATGAGCTTCCAGGAAAAGATCGTCGACCTGGACCGTCGGTTCTGGGAGTGGAGGGCGATGGAGGCGCCCCGCACGAGAGACGACCTGCCGAGGCTCAGCCGGCCGGCGGGTTGGCGTCCGGCCTGGTCCACTGCAGATATTGCCGGTTACCGGCGCCGAATTGAAGGCTTCGAAGCTGAGCACAGCGCGCTCCTAGCTGAGGCCACCGGCCATGTCCACGGGGTTGATCGGGCCCACGGGGTTGATCGGGCCCACGGGGTTGATCGGGCCGACGAGGTTGACCTGCGTCTGATCGGCTCGGCCATCGCCCGGGCCCGGTTCGAGCTCGACTACCTGGCGGCCTGGCGACAGGACCCGTGGTTTTACCTCGACCAGACGATCGGCACCGTCTTCGACCTCCTGCTGCCACCGCCCCCGATCGACGAACGCCGGTGCGCAGAGCTGCTCGTACGTCTCGAGTCCTTCGGAGCGACCTTGGCCGCCGCCAGGCAAAACGCCGCCGAGACCCTGGCGCTCGAGCTCGCCGAGGTGGCGAACCAGGTGGCTCCGAGTGCCGGCGCCGACCTCGAGGCCAGCCTGGCCGAGCTCGCCCCCTTCATAAGCGGCGAGTGGAGCAGCCGGCTCCTGGCGGTCGGAAAGGAGGCTGCCGCCGAGCTCAGCTCGTACGCTGCAGTGGCTGGCCCACGCCCGTCGGTCGGCCCATCCCCTCGGAGGCGTCGGCGAAGGTGGTCTTTGCCCGCTACCTGTATGAAGTGGCGCTGCTCCCCCTGAGCCCGCCTGAGATTCTGGCCGCCGGCCGTCAGGAATGGGACCGCGCCGTCGGCTTCGAGCTGTTCGAGCAGCACCGGGTACCTGACGCCTCGTGGCCTCCCATGCCCGCCGGCGCGGCTGACCAGGCCCGGGCTGAGGCCTTGGCAGAGGGTGAAGTCCGCCGCTACTACGAAGCGCACGACCTCTTGACCCAGCCGACCTCGCTCTGCCACTACCTGAACGCCCCTTTGCCTGCCTACCTCGAGCCCCTCCGTTGGCTGGGAGTGACCGACGACCTGACCGGCCCCGACCGGCTCGACCAGGACGGGTTCAGTTATGTGCCCGTCCCGTCGCCGGCGCTGCCGTACTTCTACCGGGCCAATGCGGCTGACCCGCGTGCGGGGATCGTCCACGAAGGCGCCCACTTCCAACAGCTCGCACTTGCTTGGCGCCACCCGCGCTCGGCGCGCCGGCACTTTTACGACTCCTGTCCTAATGAAGGCATCGCCTTTTACAACGAGGAAATGCTCACCCAAGCGGGCCTGTTCGACGCTGCACCGGCGAGCCGGCGCATTATCTACAATTTCATGCGCCTTCGGGCGCTGCGGGTCGAGATCGACGTGGGCCTCGCCCTCGGGCAACTCAGCGTCGAAGATGCGGGCGCACTGCTCGAGCGCCGAGTGCCTATGGACCGGGGCACGGCGAGGTCCGAAGCGGCCTTCTTTGCCGCCACTCCCGCCCAGGGGCTCTCGTACACGATCGGCAAGTTGCAGCTCCTGCGGCTACTGGCTGACGCACGAACCGAAGAGGGATCTTCGTTTTCCCTGCGCGAGTTCCATGACTGGATCTGGCGCAACGGCAACGTCCCGTTCGCATTGCTCCGTTACGATCGCCTCGGCGACCGGTCTGACCTCGACCGCGTCGACGAGCTCCGAGCCGGTTACGCGCCTGGCCCACGGAGCTGTAGAAGACGTCCCTGTTTGGTGCCTCAGCTGCCGAATGCTTCCCGGACGGCGGGCAAGACGCGGGCCCCCAGTAGTTCGAGGCCACCGTCGTCGGTTATCCCGTGCGGGGTCCCGAAATCGATACGGTCGGCCCCGGCCCGAAGCACGTTCACCGCCTGCTCGGCCACAGCACCGGGCGTGCCGGCGAAGGCGAACCGTTGGAGGACCGCGTCGGGGACGAGCTTCGAAGCGGCGTCCACCCCTGATGCTCTCAGTTCGTGGCGGATCTGCTGAAGTACGTCGGACGGCATCTCGAAGGTACGGTCGAGAGCCCCGACGACGTCAAGGTACATGACGACTTCGCGCCGCGCCCGGCCCGTGCGAGCAGCCCGTCCTCATCGACGACGGTTACCGCTCCGGCAATTATGCCCACCGAGTTTTTCGAGCGGCCGTCGGTCCTTTGCCCGTGGCCAACCCACTGGCGCATGAGCGGCACCATCTCCGGATTGGCTGTCCCGCCTATCTTCACCTCGTCGGCGACCTCGCCCGCGATGCCGGCCAACCGCGGCCCCCAAGTACCTATGAGCAGTGGGAGCGAGGCTCGAACTGGCCGTTGGCGGAGAGCTGCCCCAGCCGGTAGGAAAAACCTTTCGCCGGCCACGCCGCTCCGATCTCCCTTTAGTAGAGCGACGACGATGGCAGCGGCCTCGGCCACCGCCTGCGGCGCGTTGCGCTGGTCGAGCCGCAGCTCGCCAAGCCAACCGCCGCGGGCCAGGCCCAGGAACGCTCGGCCGCTACTGGCGGCGTCAAGGGTGGCGACCTGCCCGGCGATTTCGACCGGGTGCAGCAGGTAGGGGCTAAGGCAGGCTGGCCCCAGCACTATGGTCGACGTGGCCCGGGCCATGGCCAGCAAGGCCGGGAGCGGGGGCTGGAAATACAGGTCCCCGTAGACACTGACAACGTCGAAGCCGTAGTACTCCGCCCCTGCCGCCAAACGCTCGTAATCCGCCGGTCTTTTGTCCGACTGGAAGGCAAGGCCAGCGCGAGTCTTGTTCCCGTTACCGCGCTGGGGTGGGCTCACATGTACTCCGCCGGTTCGAGCGAAACGCGCCGTAGCCGCTCGATCCTCATCACGAGGCGTTCGTAGGGGTCGGGGCAGCACACGAGCGGTTCGAGCTCCAGCCAGTCGTCTTCTTGCAGCGCCCGTTGCCTAGCGGGGAGCATGGGCAGGGCGGCGGCGAGCGCGTAAATACAGAAATGCCGCCCCGCCGGTATGGTCAGGTGGCTCGAGTGGGTGAGCTCGAAATAGTCGCCCACGGAGAGGCCGCAAACCGAGCGGCCCTCAATCGATTCGACAGTGACCCGAAGGTCCCAAAGCTCCATGCGACCTCACTTGTGATTATTCCCGCTGCGGTTGGGCCAGTACGGCCGCGGCTCGCAGTTGAGGGATGACCTGCTGACCGAGCAGTTCTACTGCTTCTAGGGGATCTGGTCCGAGGGGAGGACCGAACGACAGGTGCGTTACGCCTTGTTCGATGAGCGGCACGCACCTCTCTACGACATCACCGGGTGTGCCCGCGATGCCAAGGCGGAGCATCGCTGGAGTGATCAGACGGGCGGCGTGGGCTGCCTCACCCTTTTGAAGCGCCGTCGCCGCCGGTATGAAGTCCTCACGGCTGAGCCCGGCTCGCTCGAGGAGGTACGGCGCCAGCTCCGGCCCATAAAAGACGAGCTTGTCTGCTAGGGCCTTTTGGCGACCTCACGGTCTTCGTCGACCGAGACCCAAACGCAGGCCGGTATGTCAACCGCCTGGGGCGCCCGGTGGGCGTTGGCTCGGCCCCGAACGACGTAGCTGCGAGCGACAGCGTAATGCTCAGGCGGGAACAGCAGGGCGAGCACACCGTCTGCGAGTTCGCCGGCGAGAGCGAGCATCCTCGGGCTCATGGCGCCGAGGTAGATGGGTACCCGTTGACGAGGCGCCGGGGACAAGTATGCGCCCTGCCCCCATATCCCGGCGGCTTCGATGTCGGCCGGCGAAATGCCGTCAAGCAGCGCCCGGCAGGACAACAACGCTTGCCGGGTACGCTGTAACGGCTTTTCTTGGGTCACCCCCGCCCGCTCGAGGAAACCCGACGCTCCCGCCGCGAGCCCGAGTAACGCGCGACCGCCCGAAAGCTCCTGCAAAGTGGCGGCGTGCATAGCTAATTCGATGGGGTGGGCCGAGTAGGGGTTGAGCACGCCTACCCCGAGGAGTATTTTCTCCGTCTTTGTTGCGGCCGCCGCCAGCAGAACTGGCGCAGACCGCAGGAACAGGTCATGCGATACCCAGACCTGGTCGAACCCGGCTTGTTCAGCGCGAACGGCGAGGTCGACAAAAATAGAGACGGGGAGGTCGTTATTGAGGCGCAGGCTCGTGCGCAGGTTCGCCAGCACTATTCAGCCAGCACTATTCAGCCAGCACTATTCAGCCAGCACTATTCATTTACCACCATCGCCGTCGGGTACTCGTTGAGCTTGCGGCCGCCTTCCTCCTCGCACACGATCACGTCCTCGACGCGGGCGCCGTAATGGCCGGGGCGGAAGACCGACGGCTCGATGGTGAACGTCATGCCGGCCTGCAGCGGAGTCTCGTCCTCTTCGGAAATAAACGGCTTTTCGTGCACGTCGAGCCCGATGCAGTGGCCCGTCCGGTGCCGGAACCACTCGCCCAGCCCCGCGTCTACGATGACCTGGCGGGTGGCAGCGTGCACTGACGACGCCGGCACTCCGGGGCGGACGGCTTGAATGCCGGCGGCCTGCGCTGCCATGACGGTGTCGTAGACACGCTGGAAGTCCTTCGGCGGCGCCCCGACCTGGACGGTCCGGCCGAAGTCAGAGCAATAACCGTCCACGACCGAGCCGAAATCGAAGGAAATCGCCAGCCCCGGTTGGATGGTCCCACCTGGAGATCCGGACCGTCGCGTCCCGCCCGCTCGCCGGTCCCATCCCCCACACGCCGGTATCGAATGACGGCACCAAAGACCCCTTGGCCCGCATAGCGAAATCGATGTCACGGGCCAGCTCGAGCTCGGTGGTGCCAGCCGCGACATGCGGGCTCACCTCCCCCATGACCTCGTCGACGAGCCGGCACGCCCTGGTCATGGTCTCGAGCTCTTCTTTGGACTTGACCCTGCGCATCGGGTTGAGGAGACGGTCGGCACTGATCACCTTGGCGCCGTCGAAGATCTCTAGCAGTTTGACCGTCGTGTCGCTCCAGGCGCGCGCCCCGACAGCCAGCGTGCGGACCGGCGTGTACCTCTTAGCTACCTGCTCGAACATGGCCGTCCCGTCATCGAGTTCTTTGACTATCGTGACGTCCCCGCTGAGCCCCTCGGGCAGGTCAAATGCGACCACCATGCGGGGCAGCACGAAGGCGGGCTCACGGCCCGGAGCCAGGAAGCAGCCCGTCACCCAGCTATGGGCGTACTCGATGTTGCCAAACGTGAGGACCCGGCGCTTGAACCCGGTCAGGTACTCGAGGTCGGCGGATGGAGCCAGGAAAACCAGGTCAGCGCCAAGCCCTCCCATTCGTTGCCAAAGCTCCTCTAGCCGCTGGCGGCAGTCAGGCATTTTCTCTCCTCACTCGTTCAAATGACGGCTCAATGCAGCCGTACCCGGGGGGTCGAGGTACGCGTAATTCACCTCGACGACGATATTCGCAATGGGGTAGCTACGCTCCGCTCGTCGGCGGGCTATCGAAAACGGGGTTGGCCCGCCGGCAAGCCTCCATGGCCATGAGGGCGCGATCGCGCCATTCGACATTCTCGGGCCACGCCTGGCGCGGGAAGCGGGCCTGAACCGCGGCGGACACCTTGGCCACCAGGTCGTCGGTCCAAGGGTCGGACTGGCCTCGTTCGGCGCCCATCCGCGCGTACGCCGGCCCCAGCAACCGAGCGTGGGCGTCGACCCCGCCTCGCGTATTGAGCTCAGCCGCTTCGAACGGTCCCAGGAGCGACCAGCGTCGGCCGGGGCCGTCCCTCACCAAGCGATCGAGGTCTTCAGGGTTGACGACGCCGTCGCGGACAAGACAGTACGCCTCCCGGAGGAGCGCTGCCTGCAGGCGGTTGAAGACGAACCCTTCGACCTCCCGCCGGACACGGACGGGTGACATGCCCACCGAGCCGAGGAGCGCCTCCGCCCGGTCCACCGCCGACGGGTCGGTAAAGGGCGCGGGCACGAGCTCCACGACCGGGATGAGGTACGGCGGGTTGCACGGGTGGGCGACCAGGCAGCGGTGAGCCCCGGCGACGGCCCCCGCCACTTTCGAGATAGGCAACGCCGAGGACGACGAAGCGAGGACGGCGTCGCCCGGGGCATGGAGGTCCAGCTCTTTGAACAGCGCCTGTTTTACCCCGAGGTCCTCCGGGGCACACTCCTGTACGTAATAGGCCGGGCCAACGGCGTCACCGAGGTCGAGGATGGACTTCGACCCGGCCCGCGATATCGCCGACGCTTTCGTCTACCAACCCCGCGTCGTCGAGCGCTTCGAGCCGCCGTTCGAGCTCCACCCGGGCCAGCCGCCGGCGCTCACTGGCCGGCTCGAACAGCGCCACCCGTCGCCCGCCCCGGGCGAAAACAATCGCCCACGCTACGCCGATGCTTCCCGCACCGGCGATGGCCACGGGTCGGTCCTCTGTGCCCAGGGCCGGCTGCCCTCCTACACTCGGTTCCACCGTGCTCCCTCGACCTCTTCGCCGCGTGGTCAACGAGCGTGGCCCCGTCAGACCTGCCGCTCGATGCGCATCTCGTCCGTCACGAGGCTCATACAGGCACGCGTGTTGGGAATGCCGTCGGCCACCACGAGGGCCAATGGTAACGGCACAGAAAGCACCGTGACCGCTGAAGGAGCCGACGTGGTCGATCTGAAGGACAAGACGATCCTGCTAACTGGCGCTTCCAGCGGTATCGGGGCCGCTACCGCCGCTGTCCTGGGAGACGCGGGGGCGTCCCTTATCGCCCATTACGCAGGCGACACCGACGGTGTGCAAGAGGCGACGGCCGCCATCCCGCCGGACCGCAAACTGATCCTCAACGCTGACTTCGCCGAGCCCGGAGCGGGACGCCGGCTGTGGGCCGAGGCGGTCGCTTGGCGAGGCCGTATCGATGTACTGGTCAACAACGCAGCCATCATGCCCGAAACCCCGATCGATGCCGACGATGCGACGTGGGACGCCGCCTGGGCGAGGATCCTCCAGGTAAACGTGGTCGAGCCGGCCAACCTCATGCGCGAGGCGGTGCGCCACTACCGCGATGCCGGTGGGGGGATCCTCGTCTCCTTGTCGAGTTGGTCGGCGCAGCAGGGTTCGGCCATCCCGCAACTGACGGCGTACGCCTCGACCAAGGCCGCCATCAAGGCCATGACCCAAACCCTGGCCCGGGCACACGCCAAGGAAGGCGTGCTCGCTTACGTCATCGCACCGGGCATCGTGAACACCAGGATGTCGAACATCTCCGCCACCACCCGCGGGGGTGAGGACGCCGTTCGGGCCATCCTCCCTCTCGGGGAAATGGTCCCGCCCGTGGAGGTGGCCAATCTGGTGGCCTTTGTCTCGAGCGGGCTGTGCCGCCACCTTTCGGGGGCGACGCTCGATATCAACGGTGCCGCTTACATTCGCTGAACTGCCCCGGTAACTTCGACAGGTCAGCTCTCTACTCTCGCGGTCGACGACACCGCTATCGACGAAACCGGCACCGGCGTGAAGGGGGCCTGCGGGATAAACCCTGAAACGGGAGAAATGGGCAGGCCGGACTGGCGGGCGCTAAGCGCCATCAGCGCGGGTGAGCAGTACCGGCCCTGGCACTTGCCCATCCCCGCCCTCGTCACCCGTTTCAACGAGCCCGCCGCCGCCAACCAGGGCGTGACCGCGCCGGTCAACTGGTCGAGCGTGACCTCCTCGCACCGGCAGATCACGGTGCTCGCCGTGGCCAGCTGGTCGACCAGCCGGGGGGCGGAGTAGAGGCGCCACAGCGACCGCTGGAACCGCTCGCTTCGCAACAGCTCTCGGCCGACCTCCCGGCGCTGTCCGAGGAGGTCGCGGCCAAGAGGCTGGCCCAGGAAATCCGCCGCATCGATCCCCGCCAAGGTCCCTATAGCCTGGGCCACTCGAGCACCGCCGATCCCGCCGCCATCGCCCGCCACCCAGATGCCTGCGAGCGAGGTCCGCCCATTGCGGTCACGCACGACCCAGAGGGCTCCCGTCTGCTCGTCCACCCGGTGCGCACATCCCAGGGTGCGGGCCAGTTCGCTCGAGGGGGTAAAGCCGAAACCAAGGCACACCGCGTCCACCTGGAAATCCCGGGCCGGCCGGGCTCCGGACGGCCCTCGCGGTCGAGCCGGGCCACGGTGGCCACTTCTGCCCGACCATTCCCCGTCACGGCCACGACCGTGCTCCGCGACAAGACCGGGACCCGTGCTCGGGCCAGTGTGTGCAAATAGGAGAAGCCCCGCCCCGCGTCGTGCGGGGCCGCGGCCGACATCATGGCCAAGTGGAGCGCGTTGGGCGGCCGGAACAGGGGGGCAGCCTCGGCTACGGCCACCACGCTGACCCCGGCCGCGGCCAGCTCTGCGGCCACCTGTATGTTGAGCGGGCCGTTCCCGGCCACGAGCACCCGCGCCCCGGCCGCCACCAGGTAGGAACGGAGCAACGTTTGCGCCGCCCCGGTCGTGATCACGCCGGGCAGCGTCCAGCCCGGGAACGGCACCACCCGCTCGAAGGCACCCGTCGCCAGCACCAGCGCCCGGGAACGAAGCACGAACCGGTGCGACATCGATGCGGCGTAGAGCTCGCCCCGGCCAGTGCCGCCCCATACACGCACTCCTGAAAGCAATTCCACGCCGGACTCGCTCGCCTCACGCAAAAGGACCCGGCCGAGGCGGTACTGCTCGTCGAGCGCCTGTTCGTCGATCTCGAGGGATCCCGCGGGCTGCTTCAGGAATTGACCACCAGCCTCTGGGCGCTCGTCCACCACGGCCACCTTCACCCCGGCTCGCGCGGCTGCCACCGCCGCTCGGAGGCCGGCCGGGCCGGCCCCGACCACCAATAGGTCGCAGTCGATATTTTCCTCGGGCGGAGCCGGCGGGACTGTGCCCGGGAGGGCGCCGGCCCCGAGCCGACGCGCGGCCGGGTTGCGCGCCACGCACAAGCCAGGGGCGACCTTCTCCATGCACGCCAGCCGACCTGCCTCTGCGCCAATCTGCACCGCGCACTCGCTACAGACCCCCATGCCGCAAAAAAGCCCGCGATCACCAGTCTTGGCGGTGCGGCGGAAGGCGTAATGGCCCGCGGCGACCAGGGCAGCGGCGATGGTCTCGCCGCGGCGGGCTGGGATCGTCTCGCCTTCGAAGTCGATCGTGGTGTCGGCGGGCGCCGAAGCGACCCCCGTCTTGTTTACCCGCACAGTATTTCCGCGCTCACTGCGCGCCGTGCTTGGCGCGGTAGGCGCGCCACGTGGTGGCCCATCCGTTGGGCTGGTCGAGATGGCTTGCGTCGATACGGTGCACCGCCTGGTTGTGGGGCGCAGACCGGACGATGTCGGGGTTTTCGTACGCCTCGCCACAGACGCGCTCGAAAACGTCCACCCATTCGTCGACGTCCTCCTTCGACCACGTCTCACCCACCTCAGGCGTGAAAGGCTCGGGTACCACCCACGGCTCGTGGCTGAGCCACATGGCGTCGATCCCGAAATCGGTCATCCGGTTCTGGACGTCGACTACCGTCACGCCTGTTTCCCGCGTAAGCGTCTCGAGGCTGTAGCGGGTCATCTCCATTCGGGGGCCCGGCAGCGCGGGATGGGAGCGGGTGACACCGTGGATCCTGAGCAGGCGGGCGTCCATGTAGTTGCTGGCCAACACTGAGAGGTCCGAGGCCTCGTCGATACCTTCCCCACCCATGGCCCTGACCCAGGCGTAGGCCTTCAGGATCTGCGGGAAATTGCCGAGGAACTCCCGGACCCGCCCGATCCCCGCCGGCGGTTCCGCCAGCCGGTACCGGCCCCCCTCGAAAATCACGAGCGGGCCTGGCAAATAGGGGGCCAGGCGTTCCGAGCACCCGTACGCGCCCACCGCTGGGCCCCGCCTCCCTTCGGAGCGCCAAAGGTTTTGTGCAGCATGAACATGCAGGCGTCGAAGCCGAGCTCGGCGGCGCGAATTTTGCCCATCACACCATTGAAGTTGGCGTGGTCGTAAAAACACAGCCCTCCCACCCGATGAACCGCGTCCACCCAGTCGGTGATCTCCGGGTTGTAGATACCCATGTCGTCGGGGTTGTTGACGAACAAGGCCGCGGTCCGCTCGGAGATCGCCGCCTCGAGGGCGGCCAACGAGGCATAACCTTTCTCCTCGAGCGGGAGGGTTATGACTTTGAAACCAGCGGCGGCCGCGGTGGCCGCATTACAAGGGTGAGCCTGGATGGTCGTGACTACCTCGTCCCTGGTGGAGAGTTCTCCCCGGGCCTGGTGGTAGGCGCGAGTGAGGCAAGCCTGAAGATAGGCCGCATCTGCGCCTCCGCCGGCCTGGAAGACAAAGCGGTCCATTCCTGACAGCTCGCGCAGGGCCAGGTCCAGGCGATAGATGACCTCGAGCACGCCCTGAAGAGTTTCCTCCGCTTGCAGCGGGTGCACCTCGCGCACCTCTGGGCGCCGTGACAGGTCTTCGGAAACGGCCGGGTTGTACTTCATGGTGCACGTCCCGAAAAGGCTCACCCCGATCATGCCGAGGGTCTGTTGCGACAGGCGCAGGTAATGCCGGAGGACTTCCCATTCGCTCAGTTCCGGCAGTGCCGGCGCCGTCTGTCGCCGGGCCCCGGAGGCACGAGCGACTCCGCGCTGCCCACCATTTCCGCGATACCCGGTTCGACCGCAGGAGGCACGACGCCCCGGCGGCCAGGACGGCCGAGCTCCGTAATGAGCGGTTCGCTCCACACGGCCGCGTGGTAGCGACGAGCCGGTGGCTTCGTCCTCGCCGTCATC
Source organism: uncultured Acidimicrobiaceae bacterium (assembly GCA_963807395.1). GTDB lineage: Bacteria > Actinomycetota > Acidimicrobiia > Acidimicrobiales > Palsa-688 > Fen-671. Next base: position 1,546,545 of record CAWEBW010000007.1, on the reverse strand, counting down.
GGGTCACCTCAGCCAGGGCATCCGCCAGGCGGTCGATGTCGGGCTGAGTGTGGAGCTCCGTTATGCAATAGAGCGCGCATTGCCCGAGTTCCGGGAAAAAAGCTGAGAGGTCAAAGCCGCCGAATATGCCTCGCCGGCGGAGCCCTTCGTTCACCTCTTGCACCCTGCGGCCAGTCCCGCTGAAATCGACGACGATTTCTTTGAAAAAGCCGTTCGGGAACCGGACCTGTACGCCGCCGATTGAAGCGAGCCGAGCCGCTGCGTAATGGCTGCGCTGAAGTATGGACGCGCCCACGTCCGCAAATCCTTGCGGCCCCATTGCAGCCATGAACGCGGCGTTGGCCACCGCCCACAGGTAAACGGAGTTGCCCGTCCAGTCATTTCCTTCTTCTCGGGCCCCGTAAGAGGTCTGCTCGAAAAGGGAGATGCCGAACCCTCGCTCGCCCGGGACCGTCGTCCCGCACAGGCTCACCTGTAGCGTCGGGTATTCCTTGGCATAACGTTCCTCGTCGCGACTGGCAATGAAGCCGCCGGCGCCGCCGCCGGCGTTCATATGCACGCCGAGGGTCTGGGTGGTCCCGACCGCGAGCCCGACGCCGAGCTCACCGGGCGGCGCCAGCACACCGAGCGATATCGGGTCGACGCCGACGACCACCTCCGCTCCCACGCGCCTGGCGGCCTCGGCGACGTCCTCCACCTGGTCCTCGATAACACCGAAAGAGTTCGGGTTTTCGACGTAGATGGCCGCGACTTCATCGCTCAGCTGGGCAGCCAAGGCGTCGAGGTCGAGACGCCCGTCCAGGTGGCGGTAGCCCACGGTGCCCACGTCCAGGCGCCGCTCCATGTGCCCGTTCCCGCAATAGTTTGCGATGACCGCCCTGCGCTCGGGGTCAAGCGCACGAGGAATGAGCACCGTCGTCCGTCCGGTCAGGCGAGATGCCATCCGCAGGGCGTGGCCCGCGGCACACCCCCAGCTGTAGACGGGAAGCCCGACGAAATCGAGGTCGAGGAGCTCCCCGAGCTGGCTGGCGTACTCGAACCAAGCTTGGAAACGCCCGAAGTCAGATGATGGGGTCCCCCACACCGAGGTTGACCACTCGTGGCGGGCCACGATTTCGTCACAAATGGCGGGGACGTGGTGGCGGTAGCACCCGGCCCCCAGGAAACTGAGCGCCTCCTCGCAGGAGGTGTTCTGGGCTAGCAGCTCATGGATGTGCCGGCGCAACACCGCCTCAGAGGCGAGTTGCTCGGGAAGCTGGAGCGGCCGCTGCAACCGGTGCTCAAGTGGGATTTGCACGAAGAGCTCTTCGATTGTTGTCGCTCGCGTCTCAGCCAACATTTCCTTGCGCAGCGCAGCCACCGAGCTGGCCATGTAGGGATGAGCCAAAGTACGCCCTTTCTCGTATTCAACTCTTAGGTTGGTGAGCTTTCGACGGCGGGCTCACGCTGCTGCGGACACCCGCATCATCATGAAACGGCTCGGGCCGATGCGCACCCGCCGGTAGCCCGTAGCCCAGGCGAAACACGCCTCATCGCCGATGTCAACCCGGAGCAGTGGCGGCTGAAGGGCGACGAGCTTGTCGGCCGCGGCCACGATCGTCAGGTCCTCCGGGGAGAGGCGAGAAAGGACGGCAGGGCCGAGTTGCTGGTTACCGCGACCGAGAAGGAAGCCTTGGCCCCCGATAACTCCGAGGACAAGCCTTGTGGTGGCCGATTTGTCCATCAGCTCGACGATGGTCCGCTCGTCAAGGTCCGCCCCGATCAGCGCGCCGTCCTTCACCGCATCGATACCGAGGGGCGAGTGGGGAAGACCGAGGGCCTCCAGGATCCGTCCCGTCGTCGACCCGGGGCCGAATAGGTACAGAATGCCCGGGACGAGTTCTCGAGCGACCGCTTGGCAAAGGGCGTCGAGCAAAGCGGGCGAAGCCAGCAACGTCGATGTCTTGGCCCCAGGTATGCGGCCGGGCCGAGCCTCGGGACGCACGCCTGCCCGCAAAGCTCGACCGACAGCGGCCGGGCGTCGAGGTCGACCGCATCGACGACATCGGCTTTTGCAACGGGGCGGTCGGCGCCGGCCAAGAACTCGGACGCCAACTGCCCCGCCGTCTCCGGGGTCGGTGCGAACACCCCAGAATGCATTTTCACGCCGCTCGGGATGCCAAGGAGCGGGACCCGCGCCCCGACCGCGCGTACGATATCGCCGGCGGTCCCGTCCCCGCCGGCGAAGAGGAGCAATGCCACCCCGGCGTCGGCCAGCGCCCGGGCCGCCCGCTGGGTGTCGGCGGCGGTGGTTCCCGGCCCGATTTCGAGGTCGAGCGCCATAGTCGGGAGCCCACATACGGGAGCAATATCCGCCCCCATCGGTCCGGGCGCAGCCAGGACTGAGAGGTCACGCCCCGTGATGCGCTGCAAGGCCCGGCTGGTCCGTGGTCCCGTCACCGGAACTGCCCCGCGACGGCGGGCCTCGGCCAGCAGGGAGGTGCCGTCGGTGCCGTGCAGCCCGACGCGCCCGCCCATACCAGCAACGGGATTAACGAGCAGCCCGAGGAGCCCTCCCATACCAGGACGCCCTTCTTGTCCTCTTGTCTCTATTGTCTCGCCAGCTCAGCAGCCACGTCGTCCAGAGCTTTTCGGGTGCCGTCGACCATCTCGTCGAGTTCGGCTTCGGTAACGATAAAAGGCGGGGAAAAGGCGATGGTGTCTGCGTTGGGCAAGGCTCGGGTTATGACGCCGTGGCGCCGGCTGGCCGTCGCGACGCGAGCGCCGACACGGACCGACGGGTCGAACCGCTCGAGCGGAGAACGGTTTTTGACGAATTCGACCGCGGCAATATGTCCCTCGCCTCGAACCTCACCAACGAGGGGGTGGTCGGCGAAACTCTCGTGTAGGCGATCGCGAAGATAGGCGCCGCGTTTACCGGCCTGGTCGACCAGGCCTTCGCGTTCGATAATGGCAAGGTTCGTGAGCGCGGCCGCCGCCGCCAAGGGGTGGGCGGTATACGTATAGCCGTGGCCGAACACGCCGTAACGCTCGCTCCCCTGGGAAAGTACATCCCAAACGCGCTCCGACACGAGGCTCGCCGACATCGGGACATACGCCGAGGTAACCCCTTTTGCGAGCGTTATTAGGTCCGGGTGCATGCCGTACACCTCGGTGCCGAACCATCGGCCAAGACGGCCGAACCCGCAGACGACCTCGTCCGCGATCAACAGTACGTCGTAGCGGCGGAGGACCTCTTCGACGGCCTGGAAGTAGCCTGGCGGCGGCACGATGACGCCGCCGGCCGCCTGGACCGGCTCGGCAATAAAAGCGGCCACAGTTTCGGGCCCTTCGGCCACGATAAGGTCCTCCAGCTCGCGCTGGAGGTCCGACACGAACTCCGCGTCGCTCATCCCCGGATCTGCTTCCCAAAGCCGGTGGGGGGCACGGACGTGACGGATCATGGGCAGGGGGACGTCGAAGCCGTTGTGCAGGCTCTGCAGCCCGGTTAACCCGGCGGTCACCAGAGTTACTCCGTGATAGCCGCGGGTGCGAGAAATTATCTTCTTCTTCTCCGGCCGCCCGAGGACGTTGTTGTAGTACCAGACCAACTTGATGTTCGTGTCGTTGGCGTCGGAGCCGCTATTTCCGAAGAACACCCGGGCCATCGGGACCGGCGCGGACGTTACCAGTTTTTCGGCCAACAATGTGGAGACGTCGTTCGCCATCGACGTGAACGAGTGGTAATACGAGAGGCGGGCCGCCTGCTCCCGGATGGCATCCGCCATCTCGAGGTTCCCATAGCCGATGTTGACGCACCACAAGCCGGCCATGGCGTCGAGGTAACCGTTGCCATTGCTGTCCGTGAGGCGGCAGCCCTGGCCCCGGACGATCACGAGCGGCCCCGAGGCCTCGTGGTCGCGGATCGACGTGAAAGGATGGAACGCATACTTCCGGTCCAGCTCCTGCAGACTCGGAGCTCCGGGGCTCGCCTTTTCAAGCGGCTGCATAGTCCTCCTTTCCCCGTGTGGCCCGTCCGGTATGCGAACGAGGCGCTCGATTAACGAACAGGGGCAACATAGTATCTCGCCCATGATGACGGCAGTAGCCCAGCAGCTGGCCGACAAGCAGGCCATAGCCGAGGTGCTGTTCGCCTACTGCGCTCATCTGGACAAGATGGACCTCGACGCACTGGCCGAACTCTTCACCAAGGACTGCGTCGTCGACTACGGGCCCGGCCCCGGCCTACAGAGCCACGGCTCAGATGGCCTGCGCCACGACCTGGCCCGCATGTGGCGCTGGGCCAGGACCTCCCATCACCTGTCCAATGTTACGGTGACGCTGGAAGACGACGGCCGGCAGGCCAGCGCGACCAGCTACGTGATGGCCTGGCACGAGCGGCCCGACGGGTCCACCGCAACAATGATGGGCCGGTACGAGGACCGCTTAGTGCGCGAAGGCGGCCGTTGGCGCATTGCCCGCCGTCGCCAGGAGCTGACGGGTAATGACGCTGGCTTCGACGTCAACATCAACCGCTTCGAGCGGCTGCCCCAGCCTGGCGGCGGGTCAGGCTGAGACCGTTTTGGTGTCGATCTCGCCGACAAGGTCGTCCAACTGGTGCATGATCCCGGTAAGCAGCAACGCCCGTCTCTCGCCTTCGTCGCCGAGTTCGCTGAACTTGGTGAGCGGGGGCCGGACGTCGCCCACGGGGTAGCCGGCCAGGGCGGCGAGCCGCTTCGAGTAGCATTGGTGCCCGTAGGTCGGGTGCCCCTCGGCGATGACGTGGTCCATGGCGTCAACCAAACGCTGGATACGGCGCGCATCGTCCGGCCGGCCCTCTTCGAGGAGCTCCCAGACCCGGTTGGAGGCTCGAGGTATGTAGTTACCGTACGGGTTGACGTAGCCGATGGCCCCGAGGAGGAACGAGTCCACCGGACGTTCGCCGGCATAAACGTTTACCAGCCCGTCGCTGGCTTCGATCACGTCGCGCACCCTGGCGATGTCCTGGCTCGATTCCTTGATATAGCGGATGTTCTCGTACGCCCTGGCCAGCCTGGCGACGAGCCGGGCCGACATATCGACGTTGGAGGTGACCGGGTTGTTGTAGAGCATGATCGGTAGGTCGACAGCCGAGCAAATGGCCCCGTAGTAGCCGAAGATCTCGTCGTCGGTGGGCGTGTAGTAATACGGCGGCAGGACCATTAGGCCATCTGCTCCGAGCTTCTCCGCCTGGCGGCTATACGCCACGGCTCGGGGAGTGTTGGCGTTCATGGTCCCGACCAGCACGGGCACCCGGCCAGCCACGTGGCGCACAGCCGCGTCCACGAGCTCCTCACGCTCGTCATCGCTGACTGTCAGGAACTCTCCGGTGGTGCCGAGCACGATGACGCCCGGTACGCCGACCGCTAGCTGCCAGGAGAGGAACCGGCGCAGAGCTTCGGTGTCGATGCGGGACCCGTCTTCGCTGAAGGGCGTCACGCAAACCGTATAGGCGCCCCGAAAGGTAGAAGTTGTCATCCGTGCCCCTCTGCTAAGTGCCTTCGTGCGGGCTACTTGTCGCTTAGTGTACCCAGCGGGTATGCGCGAGTCGAAGGCCTACGACGTCGCCCTGGTCGGCGGTGGGACAGACCTGCGGTTGCCGACTGGGCCCTACGACGTCGCTGTGGTCGGCGGCGGCATAACGGGCAGCGCGACCGCTTATCACCTGGCTCGCGCCGGCGTGCGGGTGGCGCTCCTCGAGCGTTATGAGATCGGGACGGAAGCCTCGGGCCGGAACGCCGGCAGTCTGCACGGTCAGATCCAGTCTGTTTCGTTCAACGAACGAGGGCCAAAATGGGCCAGGGAGTGGCTCCCCGCGCTCGCCTTCGTGCTCGAGTCCCTCAGGCAGTGGACGGGACTGTCGGAGCAGCTCGGTGTCGACCTCGAAGTGAAGACCAACGGAGGGCTGCTCCTTGTCGACGACGTTGCGCAGATGCGAGCCGTCGAGCAGAAGGTGGCCATCGAACACGAAGGAGGTCTCGCCTCGAAGCTGCTTTCCCGCCACGAGGTGACCGAGCACGCACCTTACGTGGCGAAGTCCATAATTGGCGCCGGGTACAGCCCGGTAGAAGGCAAGGCGAACCCGATGCTGGCGGCGCCTGCCTTCGCCCGCCGCGCCCAACAGCAAGGCGCCGAGATTTTGGCCCGCGTAAAAGTGATAGGGCTCGAGCCGTCTAGTCGGAGCGTAAATATTCTTACCCAGAATGGCGATCTCGTGGCCGACCAAGTGGTTCTAGCGTCGGGGCGGGAGCTGTCGGGCCAGGCCGGGATGCTCGGCGTTCCCGTGCCAATATCGCTCGAACCGGTACAAGTTGCCGTGACTGAACCGGTCGAGCCTCTGATCGAGCACCTCGTCTATTACGCCGGCGCCCCGCTGACCCTGAAGCAGGCTCGAGCGGGGTCCTTGCTGATCGGGGGAGGGTGGCCGGCCCGTCTTGACCCTGTAACCGGGTACCCCCTGGTCGACTTATCGTCGCTGCGTTCCAACCTCGCCGTCGCTCTCCGCGTTGCCCCCGTCCTCCGCGAAGCCCTGGTCATCCGCTCCTGGGCTGGAGTGGGCACCGGGACGCCGGACCAGCGCCCCTTCATCGGGCGCCTGCCAGGGATGTCCCGTGTGCTGGCGGGGCTGTTCCCCTACCTGGGGCTTACAGCGGGGCCGCTCATGGGACGCGTGCTCGCCGACCTCGCCCTCGGGCGGCAACCCGGCCTGGACCTGGCGCCATTCCGGGTCGACCGGTTCTCGGACGGTTGATTTGTGCGATCTACGAACACTTGCCCGTTTTACGAACGCGACCCTCGCAGCCTGCTAGATTCGCCCCGATCCATGCAGAGCCGTCCGTCGCCCGCCTGCAAGTGTCGGAGGTTTGGTGTCCGAGGTTTGGCGGCCGGGGTTTGGTGCCGACCGCCGGTCCACTACGACGAAAAGCGGTAAGAGGGAACGCCGCGCCGTCACCGACGCTTGCATTTAGGGCTGGGAAAGGGAGAACCGAAACCCAAAGAAGAGGGGTATGCCAAATGAACATTTCCATAAAACGGGCCCGCGGGACGACCCCGAGAAAACACGTATTACTGACCGGTGCGCTGGTGATCTCGAGCACGGTCCTGCTTACAGGCAACGCCATTGCCTCCGCCACGGACGCCGCCAGGACCGCCGCCGCTTCGACGCCGGCGGCGGCCATGCCTGCGACGACCGTGGTCGACGGCGTCAGCATCGCCGAAGAGCCCGGGTTGGCCGCCACGGTGCCGGCGGCGGTCAAGAAGGCCGGGCTCCTGGACATCACTTATAACGACTTTGCCCCGGATGAATATGTGACGAACGGCAAATTAGTGGGGTGGGAGATCGATCTCGGTCAGGCCGTCGCGGCCACCCTCGGGCTCAAATGGCAGCCGACATCCTCGGGCTCATTCGACACCTTCATCCCAAGCCTTCAGAACGGCCGTTTCAACACGTCCTTCACTTCTTTCATCGTGACGGGCGCCAGGACCAAGGTTATTGACATTGTGTCTCTGTACAACGTAGGCACCGGCTTCGCCGCCAAAGTTGGGAGCTCAGTAAAGACGGTGAAAACCAACGTGGACCTGTGCGGCGACACGGTCGCCGTGATCGTCGCGTCGGCGTTTATCGGCCAACTGAGCGGGCTCGACCCGGCCTGCAAGAGTGCCGGCAAGTCGACCATAAACGTCCAGACATACCCGTCGGACGCGGCCGCCGAGCTGGCCGTCAGCAGTGGTCGCGCCGAGCTCTACGCAACGTCGGTCGACGACATCGGCTGGCTCATCCACCAGACCGGTCACGAGTTCGCCCAGGAGCCGCTCAACCTTCAGCCCGGACCTGAAGGCGTCGGCGTCAGCAAAGGCATCGGGCTCGACGCCCCGATCGCCCAAGCCGTAAACCACCTCATCGCCACGGGTACGTACAAGCAACTGATGTCGAAGTGGGGCGTCACGGGCGGGCTGCTGACGAGGGCGGTCGACTACAAGTAACCTTCAAACTGAGGCTTTCAGGCAAGCCTCGAGGAAGTAGCCGGTCCGCATGACATTGCTCGAGGATGCAAAAGAACGGGCTTCTCCATCCCCCCGGAGACCAGCGCTCCGGGGGGATGGCAGCGGGTCGAGGGGCGCAGCCCGAGCAGGGGGACGGTGGGTAGTTCGCATCGTCATCCTCGTGCTCTTGGCTATGTTCGTGCACCTGGTCGTCACGGCCAAGAGCCTCCAGTGGGGCGTCGTGGCCCACTACCTGACCGCCCCGAACATCATCATGGGGCTCACGCGGACGATCTACCTCACGGCCATCGCAATGGCCGCTGGCATAGTCATTGGCACCGTCGTCGCCTTGATGCGGCAATCTCGCAGCGCTCTAATCAGTGGCACCGCGGGCACTTACATCTGGTTCTTCCGAGGGACGCCGCTCCTCGTCCAGATCATCTTCTGGTACAACATCGCCTCATTCGTGCCCCGGGTCTCGCTGGGCATCCCCTTTGGCCCGAGCTTCGTGTCCGCCGATGTGAACCGGCTGGTGACGCCGCTCGTTGCCGCCGTGCTCGCCCTGGGCCTCAACGAGGGCGCGTACATGTCCGAGATCATCAGGGCGGGCATCCTCTCGGTCGACCCTGGGCAGATGGAAGCGTCCCTCGCGCTGGGCATGACGAAACGGCTGGCTATGAGGCGGATCGTGCTACGCCAGGCGATGCGGGTGGTCATCCCGCCGACTGGCAACCAGACGATCAGCATGCTGAAGGGCACCAGCCTGGTCAGCGTCATCTCGATGGCGGAGCTGCTCTACTCGGTACAGCTCATATACAACACCACCTTCCAGACGATCCCCCTGCTGGTGGTGGCGAGCATCTGGTACCTGGTCCTAACGACCGTTCTTTCAGTCGGTCAGTACTACCTCGAGCGTCATCTGGCCCGATCGAGCGCAAAACCGCCGCCAAGCTCACCGCTAGCCCTGATCAACGAGTCGCTCAGGCGTATGTTCGTGGGGGACCGTCGGGCGTTTCAGGCCCAATAGCGGGGGCGTACAGACGAAATGGCGCCGCACGTGCCACCCACAAGAGACCTAGCCCCTATATGAAGCCAGATGAAAATAGTTGCAGTTGACGTTTTCCACCAGACTTATAACGTAACGCCGGGCCCGTTCACCATGTCCGGCGGGCGGGTAGTCAGCGAGCAGGAAAGCACCATCGTCCGGGTCGAAGCCGACAGTGGCGAATGGGGCTGGGGCGAGCAATGTACCTTCAGCCCGGCCTACACCCCCGGGCACGCAGCGGCGACCCAAGCAGCCATGCCGCTCCTGGCCCCAGCTGTGCTCGGGTGCGACCCCCGGCAGGTAGAGCTCGTCCATGAGCGGATGGACGCCGCGCTGGTCGGGCAAAACTACGCCAAATCGGCGGTGGACATCGCGTGCTGGGACCTCTTCGGGCGGGCCACCGGCCTGCAGGTCAGTGAACTGCTCGGCGGTACCAGGTGCGAAGAGGTCGCCCTCTACAAAGCCGTTAGCCTCGGGGACCCATCAACAATGGCCGAGCGGGCGGTCGAGATCCGGGAGGACGGGTACCGACTGTTGCAGCTGAAGGTGGGAGACGGATGGCGTGACGACCTCCGGCGCGTCGTCGCCTGCGTCGAAAAGCTGGGCGACGTCGATCGCGTCATTGTGGACGCCAACGGTCACTTGACCCAACACGAGGCGGTCAGGCTGGCCGGGCATCTGCGGCCGCTCGATGTCTACCTCGAGCAGCCGTGCGCTACGACTCGAGAATGTGGGGAGGTCCGCCGTCAGGCGGGCAAACCCATGGTCCTCGACGAGAGCCTGAGCGATTTCCAGGAGTTGCTCGGCGCCGTCGAAGGGGGCTCTCGACGCCGCCCGCCTGAAGCTGTCCCGCTTCGGGGGGATCACGCCTTTGCGTAAAGCACGGGACCTGTGCCTGTCCGTCGGGGTAGCCGCCTCGGTCGAGGACTCGGCCGGAGGCGACATCGTTAGCGCGGCGATCGTCCACGTGGCCGCCAGCATGCCCGTGAGCGGGCGCTTGGACGCCTTCCTACCGAGCGGAGAGGTCAGCGAGCACATTGCTCACGACCCGGTCGTGCCTCATCATGGACGGGCACTTGTCCCGGTCGGGCCGGCCTGGGCGTTGAGGTCGACGCCGGGATGCTGGGCAAACCGGTGGCGCAGTTCCGGTGACGGCCAATCGGCGCAACGGCCGAACGGAGCGGAAGTGACGGACCAGGGCGGAGCGGAAGTGACGGACCAGGGCGGCGCGGAAGTGACGGACACCAGGGCGGCGCGGAAGTGACGGACACCAGGGCGGAGCGGAAGTGACGGACCAGGGCGGAGCACCGTGGCGTGCGCCAAGTAACGCCGCGGCCGCAAATGACACGATCCTTCGCGTCCAGCACCTCTCAAAAAACTTCGGGAACCAGACCGTCCTGCACGATATAAGCTTCGACGTCACCGTCGGTGAGGTGCTCTGCCTCATCGGCCCGTCGGGGTCGGGCAAAAGCACGCTTTTGCGCTGCGTCAATTGCCTCGAGACGCCGACCGGTGGCCGGATCTACGTTGACGGCCAATTGATGGGCGCGCGCGAGGAAAACGGCAGGCTGGTCGAATTGCGACACAACGAGCTGGCGGCGCAGCGGACCAAAATCGGCATGGTCTTCCAGAGTTTCAACCTGTTCAAACACCTGACCGCGCTCCAGAACATCGTCGAGGCACCGGTCCACGTAAAGCGGGAGGCGGCCTCCATCGCCGAAGCGCGGGCGTCCCGGCTCCTCGATTGGGTCGGCTTGAGCGGGAAGGCGCACAGCTACCCGGCCCAGCTCTCGGGAGGCCAGCAGCAGCGAGTCGCTATCGCGCGTGCGCTAGCCATGGAGCCGAAGCTTATGCTCTTCGACGAACCCACTTCGGCGCTCGACCCCGAGATAGTAGGGGAAGTGCTGAATGTGATGCGCCGCCTAGCGGAGGAAGGGATGACCATGGTGGTCGTAACGCACGAAATGTCCTTCGCTCGAGAAGTCAGCGACTACGTCGTTTTCATGGACGAGGGCGTGGTCGTCGAATCTGGCCCGCCGCAGGAGGTCCTAGTCCGGCCAGCGCACCAGCGGACCAAACAGTTCCTGGCTCGCATCACCTGAACTCGCCGGGTTGAAAGCGATCAGAAAAAAGAGAGGCTCGACAAAAACAGGAGAGAGCATGCGGATTGGGGCCAAGGTCCCGAATAGCTTTCGGACCACCTTTCGGGTCATCGACTCTGCCACCCGCATCGAGGCCGTCGCCCGATCCCTCCCCCGGCTGCGCGACGCCGGCCTGGACGAGGTCATCGTGGACGTGGACTGGAAGGTCGCAGATGCGGCCGCAACCACTTACGGATCCCTGAAGGACAGGGCCGGGCGATGACCGAGCCGGGCTTCCCTTTGGGGGCTTACAGGACAAGCGTGGAAAGCGCCGAGGTAATCGAAGAGCCGAGCAACTCCGCCACGGTCCGCCCGTTGGCCCGGACCGATGAGGGAAGCTCGTCGCTAAGCATGACCTGGGTCTCGCTCGACGGGCCGCACCGGGAGCTGGCCTCGGGCCGCTCGACCCGGGTTTACTACGTCCTCAGCGGTGCTCTCGCTTTCGTCCTTGACGGCGGTCAGCCGATGACGCTGGCTGCTGACGAGGTGCTCGTCATTCCCCGGGGATGCCGTTACTCGTTAGAGGGGACGGGTACGTACCTCGTCCTCAATACCCCGGCATTCCAGCCCGGGGATGACGAGTACACCGAGCCGTCACCCGGCTCAGTTCCGCCCGCGGGCTGACTGGCTGGAGCCGGGAGTTGGGCGCGCCAGCGTACGGATTTGAGACGCTGGCGCGCACAAACGACGATTTTGCACCCAAATCCGGCCCGTAAACCGTCTCTGCCCACCGGTTACCAAACCATCCACTCGTCGTCCACGACGACGCTTTTCGCTTCAGCAACCCAGGAAAAACAGCTCGAGCCGGAGGCTTAATCAGGGTCGTGCCCCGCCCCGATCGTGGCGGAATTACTGCCAAGGGAAGGCGGCCAGGTGCAGATGGCCGAGGCCGTAGGGGTCGAAGTAGGAGAGCATGAGGTCGCTGGGCGTCGAGAGTTCTGGGTGCCCGATGAAGGCGTAACAGCCGAACTCGCCCCCGCTGCAATTGGTCGGGCTAGGCACCTGTCCGGTCTGGAGCAGCTCCCAAGGCCCCGTCGGTGACGGCGCCGTGAACACCTGGAACGCGCCGACCAGGTTGGACTCGGCGATGAGGACGATGCCGTGGCCGGAGCTCGAGTAGTCGCCGACCGAAATACCGAAGGGGGTCGCGTCTGGCACCGCGTTGGCGGCATCCGCGTAGTTGGAGGACCAGCCGCTGCCCGTCCACCACTGGTAGGCCTGCTGGTCGTCCACCAGCGGAGCGACGGCGGGCACGCGGGCCATATAGACGGTCCCCGAAAGGCAGGTGGCGAAGGCGGACGAGTCGCAGTTGAACGAGAACAGGTACAGGTAGCCGCCGTAGACGACCGGGTCGCCCAGCTGCTCCTGGCGGGGGAGGTTCTGGCCGCCCGTCGTCGTGAAGACGTACACCGGTGTGCCGAGCCGGTTGGTGAGGGGGTTGTAGGAGACGACCCCGAAGGCTTCGTCGGTAAAGAGGTTGTTGATGCTCACGCCGGGAAAGCCATCGACGCAGTAGTTATTGAAAACGACCAGGACGTCAAGCGGGTTGTCACCCGGCCCGATGGGCTCGCGTTCAGCCCCCGTCACCCACGACGCAGGATAGGCGCCCGGCGAGGCGGGCCCGTAGACGCCGTTGGGCGACGGGCTGGGGCCGACACAAGCCGACGTGGTGCTGGGGAGGACCACCCCGCTCGGTACCGGCAAGAAGGGTTGCGGCCCGTTGTCCCCGGGCAGGGCCGTCCGGCCCGGTGGCGTGGACAGCTCGCTCAGGTCCTGAGGGACTTCGCCCGCAACCAACGGCGCTTCAGCCGCCGTGTCCGTGCCCAGTATGGCCCCCACTTCGGTGCCGGATGCGTTGTAATCGACCGTGTCGCAGAACAACCAGAGGTCCTGGAAGATACCGGCCGAGGGCGCACTCCCGCGCGTGAAGTAAGGAGACAGGACCGGCGCCGTAAAGCCGCAGTCCCGGTCAAGGGTGTGGCCGGTGGTTTGCTCGTAGTTCGAGAGGATCTCGGCCGGTGGGGCGACGACGCCACTAAGGGATGCGGCGGCCGAAGCCGCGCCGGTCAGGGGTGACAGCGGCGAGAGCAAGAGCATCGATGCAGCGCCGGCGGCTACTGAATAGCGCCAGAAGGAAAGCGCGAATTTGGCCATTTGTGAAGGCCCCCTTTTGTTTTGTCCGCACTCGGCACAAGGGCAGTTTGCGCGCCCTGGTGCCTTTGCTAACGATAACATCGCCCGGGGGCTGACGCCAGCCCTGCTTCTGCGCCCGAGGCCGCAGACAGATCCCCGGGCACGGCTCGGCTCGGCTCGGCTCGACTCGCCTCGGCTCGGCTCGGCACGGCTCGGCACGGCAGGGCACGGCACGGCACGGCACAGGACTGGGCGCGCTAGGGTCGAGAAAACAAACGCTGGCGCGCCCGGATCGACAATTCGCGCCGAAAACCGGGAGTTTTCTTAGATGTCGTCCGGGCTGATCGCTCCGGGCAGGACAATTGCCTCCCGGTACGCACTGCCTGTTCGTTTACCGCGACATATACCGTCGGGCATCCGCAACCGATCGGCTCAATGGGAGGCTATGTGCAAGAAGCGCTGTTGGAGCTCGGCACTATCCACGAGAGGGACCGGAGCCCCAGCGGCCGTGTAGGCGGCCAAGATGGCCGGCCACTGGTTGCCTAGGTTTACGGCCCCCGATGGGCCGCACAAGCACACTTCTCCCGTAATTGGGTTGCGGACGAACATGTCCCCCTCTCGGTCTGCGCCCGCCAGTTTTTCAGCAATCGCTACGACCGCCTGGGCCTGGCCCAGCGTCCCGTGCCTAACTTGGATAACGGCTTGCCCAGTGGCGCCAACTACGCTCCTTAGCCACACGGCACCGGCACCCCCGGTGGCGGCCAAATCGAATGTCGTATCACCCAGGAGTACCCCTGGCCCCGTCAACGACACCTCGACTGGGCCGGTTAAGTACGGGCGCGGGGCGCCGTAGCGGTCCACAGCCGAGAACCACACGCGGGTCGCATCGCAACCGTCCGCCATTATCAAGCCGTCGTCTGCCTGCACGGACAAATGGTCGGCTGACGTGCCGCCTGCGAAGCTGCGGGACAGCACCAGTTTGTCCCCCACGTACCCATCGAGGCGCAGATCCGGCTGTGTCCCAGCCGGCACCAAAGTAGTGTCCAGGTAAAATGGCGGCCAACGCAGGTAACTGAACCCAGAAGCCGGCCCCAGGGTACCGATCGGCACGTCGTCAAGGAACATCTCGAGACGTTCACAGTTCGAAAAGACCAACGCGTTGGCGCCCAGGCTGGTTACTGGTGACGTCGCACTGAAGTCCCAGTAGAAAGCGGGCTGGATAACAGGCCGCTGCTGTGGGTCGACCTGAGATTGGTAGATAGCCGCACCCGGCTTGAGGATCCGGAACGTGTCGGCCACACCCGGAGTTTTGAGGGCGTCCCACCCCGGCCCCATCAAGGAGGGGTAGTCAAAGGCGCACCAGCCGAGTAAACCAGCGTAGGTGAGGGCGGGGTTCCGCGCTTGGCTGTGGGCCATCCCGTGCAGCCTGGCCTGGGCTTGCTGGTCGATTTGGCCTATCGCCCGCCGAAAGATGTGAACGCCCTCGATAGCACCGACGCTCTCGCTGACCAGGTAGGGCTTACCCGGTACCGGCGGGGAAAGGTTGGGCACAACGTTCGGCCCACTCCCATTTGGGGGAAGGAAGTTGTAATCATCATAGGCGAGGACGTCCTGCACATATTCCTGCCACTCGTACCGGCTATTGCTACCGGAGCTCGGGCGCCCGGGGTCGACCGCTTGGGCCAAGCCTTTGGCCCGGGTTGCCTGCGCCACCGGCGGGTTGGTTTCGTTCGGCTGGACCCCCCAGACAATGACGGAAGGCCGGCTGCGGTCGCGGGCCACCATGGCGGAGACGTTGCCGAACCATAAGTCCTGCCAGTTGTCGTCCCCGATGTAACCCCAGCCCGGTGTTTCTTGCCAGACGACCATACCCAGCTCATCGCAGGCATCCAGGAAAGCCTTGGACTGGGGGTAGTGGGAGCAGCGCACGGCATTGCAGTTGAGCTCGGTGCTCAGGATCTCGGCGTCTCGCCTCTGCACCCGGTCGGGCATGGCCATGCCCACAAAGGGGAACAGTTGGTGCCGGTTGAGCCCAAAAAGTAGCACCCGCTCGCCATTCAGGAAAAAGCCCTCAGGCCTGAACTCGGCTTGGCGGAACCCGGTCCGGGTCGACAACATGTCGACCACGCCAGTGGCGCCGATCAGCTTGACGTCCACACAGTAGAGGTTGCACTGACTGAGGCTCCAGCGCAGGATCCCCGGGAGGTTGTCCAGCGAAATAGTGACTTGTGCCTCCCCATCGGCCGACGCCGAGAAGTCCGACTCCGCGCTCGCCAGGGCCAGAGCCGAGCCCCAGGCGCGTAATGTGACGCTCACACGGTACCCGGCGACAGCAGCCGTCGTGCTTACTCCAACTACCACGGTTACCGTAGCTAGGCCCTCGGCCGGTACCGACGGGTTCACGAAGACGTCAGCCAGGTAGGCCGGGCTCGGGACGAGCCGCAGCCCAACGTCGCGGTAGAGGCCGGCGGGCTCCAGGTAGTCGACCGTCCCTGCCGGGTTCCCCCCATGTGCGGGCTGTCTGCCATCGGGCGGGACCGGCTGCCAGGTGCCGTCGACAATAACGGCGAGCTCGTTACTGCCGGCGTGCACCAACCTGGTTACGTTGTAAGTAAAAGGAAGATAACCACCCTTCGTCTCAGGAAGGGCGCTCCCGTTGACAAACGGCGTCGTCGAGGTCATGGACCCTTCGAAGTCGAGGAAGACTTCTTGGCCAGTGATGTCGTCTGGCAGTTCCATTGCCCGACGGTAAATCCACTGGTCCTGCCACGTTGCCGGGGCCCAGTTGCGCCAGGACAGCGGCGCTACGCAGTGCGGCACGTTGACGGGCGTCCAGCCCGAAGTGGCAGTGCTGGGGGCCTCCTTCCCGGGTGCGTAATCCCGCCGAAGAGCCATCCCGTGTTGAGAGACAAATAAGAGCGGTTGCCTGTCGCCGTGCCCGACAGGCCTGGCGGGCTCACTGCACCAGCCTTCTCAAATGAAATGCCTTCGACGTCAACACCCACCTCCGGGCCCGTCCACCAGCCACTCCCCTTAGGGCGGACGGAGCGCGTTCCCAAGGTAATGAACTACGGCGGGTTCTTCAAGGTCGATTCAAAAGCGGTATTCCCGAGCCCGGCCCAATTTGGCCGGTTCGCCAAGCACATCCTTTGGGTGCTAACTCCTGCAGGCCGGGCCACCGGTCGTAGAAAAATACGGACGGGGTGGCGAACCTCGCACTACAGGCCGAGACCCAGCGTGACAGTGACGTAAACCGTGGTCGTGGTACTCGGTGTGGTAGTCGCCGTTGAACCTGTACTGCTTGTCGTTGGTGCTGTCGTGGTGGTCGTTGGGTTAGTAGTAGTGGTCGTCGCCCTGGTTGTCGTGGTTGTTGCCTTTGTGGTCGTGGTGGTTGCCCCGGTCGTCGTCGTCGGGCGCGAGGTGGTCGTGGTGGTTGCCCCGGTCGTCGTCGTCGGGCGCGAGGTGGTCGTGGTGGGGGCGGAGGTGGTCGTGGTGATTGGGTCGGTAGTGCTAGTGGTCGGCTCGCTCGTCGTCGTAGTGGATGACGGCCCGGTGGTGGGTGGCACCGTAGAAGTGGTACGGGACGTTGTCGGTTTCGTCGTCGCAGGTCGCGAGGTGCTGGTGACGGGCCGCCGAGTCGTGGTTGTCGTCGATCGCGGCGGAACGTTGGTCGTCGTTGGGGCCGCTCTGCTAGTGGCCGTGCCAACCGGCGGCTGCGACGTGGCAGTAACGCGCGGCCTGGTGGCCGTGTCGGCATCCGTCGTCGTCGGTGTCGCCCGTCTCGTCCTCGTCTTGACCGTGGTGGTTGCCTCGGGCCGAGTCGTACTGGTCCAGGCCCCCCTCGTAGTGCTGGGGCTCGTCCGTGTTGTGCTGGTCGTGACCCGGCGGACGCCGGTCATATCTGATTTGGCGACTCGTGGCAGGTTGACGGGCGTCGTACTCCCGGACGTGGCCGCTGTGGTCGTCGTTGAGGGCAAGGCGTCGCTGGTGGGAACGAACTTCGCTCGATGGGCCGGGTCTGCCGTCGTCGGCGTAGCCATCGTCGACGAGGAGACGGTGCTGATGTGGCGGCGGCGGGTCGTGCTCGGCCTCGACCTGGTCGGGGCGCCCGGGAACGAGGCCGGGGGGGTGTAGCGCGCAGACGTGGGAGTCGTAGGCCGTGTCGTGGTGTACTTGAGCGCGGTATGGTGCCGGCCGGCTGTCGCGACAGTCGTTGCCGTTTCACGCCCCGTGCTCGTTTCGCGCCCCGTGGTCGTTTCGCGCCCCGTGGTCGTTTCGCCCACCGTGGTCGTTTCGCCCGCCGTGGTCGTTTCGCCCGCCGTGGTCGTTTCGCGCAGTGGGCTATTCGTTTTGCGTCTCGACATCGAATCGCTCGACTTACGTCCCCCGTGCCGCTTCGTCGAGGCCCGCACTGCCGGACGCCTACCGGGCCGGGAGCCGGCCGCCTTCGAACGGCTCCTGCCGGCAGCGGCGGTGGAGACTAGCTTGGGTGGCCGGCTCACCGTCATCGCGACGGTCGGTAGGGTCGCGCCGGCCCCAGCGGTCGAGCCCGTAGTTGCGGCGGGGATCGAGGTGCTTGTGGCCGCGCCGACCGGCGTGGGCGGCTCTGGGTTTGGTCTACCCAAAACGTCGTAGAGGCCGAAGCCAGCGATAGCTACAAGCACGATAGCTGCGACGACGTAGGCAATTCTGCGCTCAAAGGCGCTGCCCCAGCTCTTCACTCGAAGTGCCTCCTTCGCCTGTCACCCGTGCTTATGAGCGTGCGGAGACGTTGGGACGCCCCCTCGCCCGGCCTGAAAGTACTGATGCGCCTGCGCCCGTCCTGATGCACCAATCTCAGCTCGCTCCGCGAAAGGCCTGGTCAGAGCGGACGGCACCTTCTAGACGTCGCCTCGCGGCCTGGGCCTGGGGGCTTGGTGAAGGCCTCCCCGTATC
The DNA here is from genome assembly GCA_963807395.1 of uncultured Acidimicrobiaceae bacterium. GTDB lineage: Bacteria > Actinomycetota > Acidimicrobiia > Acidimicrobiales > Palsa-688 > Fen-671. The sequence continues at coordinate 1,528,290 of CAWEBW010000007.1, read as the reverse complement.
GCGCCCCAACCCTGCCCCGGCCCGCATGGGGCCTACCGCAGCTCGGGGTCCTTCTTGCTGGACGACGCTTGCTGGGCGCGAAGGCGGTCCCGGGCAGGGCCGGAGGGGCCCGTCGCCACGCCCACCCGTCGCCCAGGCGCGACGCCGCATCTGACAGACAGGCAAGCACGATCGTAAGTTGTAGGCAGGTGACTGCGGCGGCTCGGCTGCCAACGATGTTGTGGGTCGCAGCGGTACCTGACAGGACCTATGAGAAAAAGGGAGACAAATGCCAGGTACAAGTCCTTTTTTCAATGTCAGGGATTTCGGCGCGACAGGTAATGGTACGACCGACGACACCGCAGCCATAAGCGCGGCGATAGCCGCAGCCGCACCGTCTACTGCACCAACGGGTGACACGGCGTTTTTACCCGCCGGCAAATACCACGTCACTTCCACCGTCACCGTGCCGCCCGGGGTGACCCTACAGGGAGCGGGCTGGAACACACCGGGGTCTCAGGTCAACGTCTTCGCCGGCACCTGGATCTATGTTGAAGAGGGTGCCGGCTTCAGCCCGGTCACCATTTCCGGCAGTGGAGGAACCCTCAGCAAACTTGGCTTCAATGTCTTCAACCCAAACGACACGGGTGCACCAGCGGCCGCCCAGCCCATGGTGCACATTACCGGCAATAACGCCCTCGTCGAAGATATTTGTCTTTACAACCCCTACGCCGGCATTTACCTGGACGGCGCCGCCCAGGCGGTCATCCGGCGCATCTTCGGTCAACCACTCTATTACGGGATCCTGGTCGACCGTTCTTATGACACCAGTTATATTGACCAGGTCCATTTTTGGCCCTATTCACACCCTGTCAATACTGGCCCCGCCGCTTACCAGGTCACCAACGGGACAGCCATTATCCTTTACCGCTGCGACAATCCTTTCCTCAGCAATATCTTCGCGTTGCACTACAACAGGGGGCTCAGCATGTCTGGTTCGGCGGCCGGCCGCCCGCACAAGGTCCACCTTATGAACGCGGACTTCGATGGCTGCGTCACTGGGATCCACATGAACTCGCCCGGGCAACAAGGCTTTGCGTCCCTCCAAATGGCGAACGTGACCACCCAAGCCCCCAGCGAGGGCGGGGCGCCCGCCGGTCACGGCATTTGGGTAGAGGCCACTGCACCGAACACGATGATCCAGGTATCCAACCTCCGCGTGACCAATTCGGGCCTGAACGCTATACAGGTCGAGGCCGACAATGTATCGTTTTACGGAGAGAACGTCTCCATTGAGAACTGGCAGGGGGACTGCGGTTTCTATATCGGCTCCCGGTCTTCGTTCGCCTGCCTGGGAGTGGGCTTCGCGGCGACCCCCGGACGGACGCCGTATGCCCCCAAGTCGCAGTTCCGGATGCCCCGGCTGGCCTAGTAATTCATGTCTCGAAAGGTACTCGTCACTAACGTTCCCGATTTCTGCCTCGAGGAAGTCTCCGACCATGCCATGGCCCTTTTGCTCGCGTGCAGGAAGCTCCTGAAAGGGACGGGACTATGAGCGAGACCGGAGGTGTGGCCGTTGTTGGCTGCGGTTGGGCCGGGCGCAGGCATGCGGAAGCCTTTATCGCGGAAGGCGCCCGTTTGGTCTGGGCTGTAGACCTAAACACCAGCCGTGCATCGGAAGTAGCAAAGCTGCAACCCGGGGCCAAAGCGGCGGCGACCCCGGAAGGCCCACTGTCGGACCCGGCCGTCACGATGGTCGACGTCTGCTTACCTCACCAGCTTCACGCCGAGGTCTGCTTGGCCGCCACCGCCGCGGGCAAGGACGTCCTGTGCGAGAAGCCGTTAGCCCCCGCGCTGGCCGACGCCGACCGGATGATGGCCGCGGCAGACAGCGCCGCCACGTTATTGATGGTCGCCGAGAACGAGTGTTTCAGCGCGCTTAACCTGCAGATCCAGGCCCTGCTGGTTGAGGGGGTAATTGGGCAGCCTGCTCTGGTGCAGGCCAGTCGCCAGTGCTATCTGCGCGAATCGTTCCTGACCGACCGCCCTTGGTTCCTGAGGAGCCTGGAATCCGGCGGCGGTATCCTGTTGTCGGGCGGCATCCACGATTTCGCCAAGCTCCGGATGATCTTGGGGGAGATAGTTTTCATCAGCTGCCTTCGAGCGCCCCAGCGCTTCCACGAACTGGAGACGGAGGATACGGTCTCGGTCCTGCTTGGCTTTGAGAGCGGTGCCGTCGGTACTTTGGTTGAGAGCTTCTTCATGATCGACCCCACCACTCTGACCGGTGCGGAGGTGCACCACCTTCGGGTCGACGGTGATTACGGGAGCATTGAGGTCCTCGGCCAGGAAGGTCTCAGGGTTACCACGACCGAAGGCGTGAGGGAAGTGACGGTGCCATCAGGGGATACATTCCGCGCCGAGGTGCGAGAGTTCCTTGACTGCGTGGTCAGCAGGCGAGAGCCGATCACCAGTGCACGCACCCAGCGCCGGAACCTCGAGCTCGTGGGCGCCGCGTATGCCTCGATGGCCTCAGGCTGCCCGACGCGACTATGACCCGTGAGCAACCAAAGCCGCTCAAAAGGACATTTAAGAGATGACCACCCATAGACGGAGGAGACGATGAAGCTCGGGATCTCGACCTGGAGCCTCCCTTGGTCCGTCGGCGTGCCCGGCTATCCCCAGCCGGCGCGCCCCCTCGGCGCCGTCGACCTGGTGGCCAAAGCATCCGACCTAGGAGTCGGCGTCTTACAGATCGCCGACAACCTTCCCCTCCATGCACTGACGGAGGCCGAACTCGGGCATTTGGCCGAGGCTGCCCGCCACCACGGGCTTGCGCTCGAAGTTGGTACCCGCGGCCTTGACCACGACGCCCTCGTTCGTTACATCGACATTGCCGCTCAAATTGGGGCCGATCCCTCCGCACCGTCGTCTCAGGGGCCATGTTGCCGGCAGGTGACCTCGCCAGCGCTGAGACGGCCATTCGGGCTGTAATTGGCGAACTCGAGAACCACAACGTAACTCTCGCCCTCGAGAACAACGAAGCGTTCAGCGCCCTCCAGTACTCGCAGTTGACCCAGCGGATCTCAAACCCTCACGTCGGGATCTGCCTGGACACGGCGAACTCGGTCGGTCGGCCCGAGCCGCTGCAAACGCTCGTGGACCATCTGGGCTCGTTTACCGTCATGCTCCATGCCAAGGACTACGACATCAAGCGGGTGGACACGCGAATGGGGTTCTCTGTAGTTGGGCGGCCGGCCGGCTCCGGGCGGGTTGACTTTGGCCAATTGCTTGACGACTTGCGAGCTCGAGGTCGCAACGATATAAGCGTGATCATCGAGCATTGGCCCCCATTCGAGGGCACAATCGAGGCGACGGTCCAACTCGAAGAAGAGTGGGTCTCGACCAGCGTTGAGTTCCTAAGGCCCCAAGTAGCAATGTAAACAGCAACACAACTACTCTGTTCAGTGCCAAGGAGGCGCGAAATGCCCAAGATAACTATCGTCGGAGCAGGGGGGTACGTATTCCCATTAACTCTGATACGCGACATCCTCAGCTTCGAGGCCTTGCAAGAAAGCGAGCTATCCCTTTACGACCCTGACGCCAGTCGGGTGGCCATCACCTATGACGGTGCCCGGCGGCTGGTCGAAACGCACGGGCTAGGGGCGAAGGTGGAGGTCCCGAGAGACCGGAAGGAGGCGCTCGATGGCGCCGATTTTGTCATCTGCACCTTCCAGGTCGGCGGGATCGAAGCCTACGGCTACGACGTAAACGTCCCGCGCCAATTCAGTGTCGACCAGCCCGTCGGCGACACTCTGGGCCCAGGCGGCGTGTTCCGAGGTCTTCGTTCGGTGACCGCTCTCAAAGAGATCGCGGCCGACATTGGCCAGTACTGCCCCGGAGCCCTCTTGATCCAGTATGCCAACCCCATGTCTATCAATTGCTGGGCCACCTCGGAACTCGGCGTCAAGACCGTGGGCCTTTGTCATAGCGTCCAGCACACCTCCAAGATGCTGGCCGGCGAACTCAATATCCCTTACGAGGAAGTCACCTTTGACTCGGTCGGTGTCAACCATACTGCGTGGTTTACTACCTTTCGTCGGGGTGAGGAGGACCTCCTACCGCGTATTCGCCAGGTAATGACCGAGCGTCATCTTCGAGTTTCGACCACGGGAGTGGGGTCGGACGAGCTTTATGCCGGCGGGAGCGAGCGCGTCCGGACCGAGCTGATGGCTCTCACCGGGTACTTCCACACTGAGTCGAGCCACCATGCCAGTGAGTACTGGTCCTGGTTCCGGAAGGGCCAGACGTTATAAACCAGTACCTGCCGCGCCGTTGGGATTATTATGAAATCTGTTCGGCACATTCGCCCGACCATAACGTCGACGAATTTCTGGAGAAGTCGCGGGAACAGGGGTTGTCTGCGTCTCAAGAATATGGCGCTTACATCATCGACTCCATTACAACTGGGACGCGCCGGATCATCTATGGGAACGTCCCTAACGAGGGGTTGGTGTCGAACCTCCCAGGCGATTGTTGCGTGGAAGTGGCGTGCCTGGTGGACGACCTCGGCTTACGGCCGATCAGGTACGGGACTCTCCCGGCCGCCTGCGCGGCCCTCAACAATGTCCAAATCAACGTGCAGAGGTTGGTTGTTCGAGCCGCTCTTGACAGCGACCGGTCCCTCGTCTACGCGGCCGTCGCACTGGACCCCCTGACGGGGGCGTTGCTTACCCTCGACCAAATCCGCCAAATGGTGGACCGGCTCTTCGAACTGGAGCAGCCCTGGCTCGGGCAGCTCGCGTAGCCGGTGGCCAGTGGGACCGGGTGGCTAGTGGGACCGGGTGGCCAGTGGGATGGGCGCCGGGACGTATGCCGTCTCCCTCCGACGTCGAACGCCCAAGGCCGTACCTGAACGCGGGCGGCTCACACTACTGCTCGTTCAGAGCCCGGCGCGACGCCAGGGCTCGTCGAGTTGCCTCCAATCGGCTCCGCATTTTGTGGACCGTGGTGGCGTAGTCGTCGCTGGCGAAAATACTGGAGGTGCCGCATACGAACATCGATGCGCCGTTTTCGTAAGCCAGTACTGCATTGTCCACGCTTACGTTGCCGTCCACGGCAATCTGTGCATCGTCGGGGAGCGAACCGCTGAGCTCACGCACACGCGCAGCCGTATGAGGAATCCAGCGCTGGCCGGCGAAGCCCGGTTCCACGGACATCACGAGGAAATGAAGCAACGGCAAGTCAACCACCGCGGCGAGAGGCGTGAACGGGTTGATGGCCACGCCTGCGGTCATCCCGGAGTCGCTGATCACCGAGGCCAGCCGAAGTGGGTACCGTTCGGTTTCGAGGTGGAAGTAGAAGGATTGCGCTCCCGCTTCCGCGAAGACGCGCACATGGTCGGCGGGGTTACGGACCATCATATGAACGTGGAGCGGAAGCTCGGTGGCCCGGCGAAGGGCGCTTACCGTCCCGGGCCAAAAGTCAGGTTCGGGACAAAATGCCCATCCATGACGTCGACGTGGAGGGAGTCGACACCGGCATCCTCGAGCCTCTTGGCCTCATGGCCCAGTGCACTCAGATCTGCGCACATAATGGAAGCAGAAATATGTGGCGGGGGCGCAACAGGTCCCTTATCCATATTCCTCATTCTAGGAAGAGCAATCCTTTGACTAATGTCGGCAAGCTCAAGCCATCAGGGCGACAGGCGCACACTCGGGGGGATAACGGGGCTGGCGCCCCGCTGCTCCGTGGTCGCTGAACCGGCTATGGTGCCCGACCTGACCGCTCTGACGAGAGGGTCGCCGGCCGCCAGATGGGCCGCCAAGGCGCCGACGAAGGCATCGCCGGCGCCGGTGGTGTCTACTGGCTCCACGTGGGGCGCGCCTACGTGTTCTTCCTCGTTGGCCGTGACGACGACAGCTCCAAGCGCGCCCAGGGTGACGACGACGGCCCGGGGGCCGCGGGCGAGGATCGACTTCCCGGCGCGAACCGCGCCCTCTATCCCGTCAACGGGTTGGCCGGTCAATCCCGCCGATTCGCTCTCATTGGCTATCAGCAGGTCAACCCGCAGTAAGAGGTCGGCCGGCGCCGGCCGGTAAGGCGCATAGTTCAGCACCACAAGGGCCCCAGATGCGGCCACTTGGGCTGCCCTGGCGACGGCGACGACCGGCACCTCCAGCTGCGTCACGAGGACACCGGCGCCGGAGATGACCGGTGCCGCCGCGTCGATATCTCCCGCTGTCAGCAGGGCGTTCGCACCCGGCGCAGCAATGATCGAGTTTTCGCCATCCGGTGTGACGCTGATGAAAGCTGCTCCGGTCTGGACGCCTTCAGTCGGTGACACGTGCGCCGTGCCGACCCCTTCTGCGGCCAAATCGGCGATGCGTCCTTCAGCGGTGGCACCGTGACCCACGCGGGCGATCATCTGGACGCCCGCCTGGCAACGGGCCATCGCCACCGCCTGGTTGGCGCCTTTACCACCGCCATGGATTTCGAGGACGGCGTCGGTCACGGTCTCTCCCGGGATCGGCCGGCGCGGCACCCTCATGACGTAGTCGACGTTGATGGAACCGACGACGACAATTGAGCGGCTTCGTGCAGTCACGGGGTGACACGATACTGACAGCAAGGGGCGAGGACCGAGAAGCCACCCACCTGGTGCTCGCAACGCTGACGGCACGTACGCAAGTGGCGGCCGAGAAGCAGCTCCCCGGTAGGCCCGACCTCGACCACCCTGCGGACGCGGCCCATTAAGGCCATGCTTGGGGTCTTCTCAGCGACCCAGGAAATGATTAGCGTTGTACCTATGGAACCCCTCTTCGGAAGGTCGCGGAGGTCTCATCGCACCAGATGCGGCCTCGTAGGGCCCTGGTGGCCATAGTGAGCTTTACGTGCAGCTCTCTGGGCGGGGTCGTCTTGGCCGCGGACGCGTCCGCCGCACCGTTGACGTGCCGAGCATCGATGAGCGACGCGGCCCCAAAGCAATATTCGACGACGCACGTGATTGTGTCGACGGTCGCCCGGGCCGGAGTGACTACCACCGCCCGTTATAAGACAACGAAGAACGTGAAGAACGCCAAAGCTAACCTGCTCGGGAAAGCCACGGTGCCGTACGCCATTTCCGGGGCGACAGCCGGTTTCACCGTGGTCGTCGGAATTGTTGTGACGTCTGGCGGTAAGTCGGCATCCTGCTCGACAAAATTCGTCCCGCAAGCTAGAAAGTAGCTCGGGCCATGATCCCGGAACGTCAAAGCCCAGATGTTCGGACGGAAGCGCCGGGCTGAGACGGAGGCTGCCGCCACGGCCAGAGCCAACGCGGACCTCCGGTCCACCATCGTTGAACTGATCGGCATCGCCGAGGGCGGTAGTCGCGAGTTCCCTGGATGGCCGCTCGTGCTGAAAACCGGTGAACGGCTCGTCCACGCCATCACCAACGGCGGGCTGTTCGAGCCGCGGCGCGAACCCGGTCACTGGGCCGGTCGTTCGGCCGGGTTCTCGGTTCCCGTGGCGGACGGTATCCGTTTCCGGGTGGGCAAGTCCGCTGGGACCTACGAGCAAGGTGCGGAGAAACCGACCATTATCGACACCGGTGACATCAGTTTTACCACCCAACGTGTGGTGTTCCAGGGCGGCAAGTACACACGCGAGTGGCTGTTCTCCAAGCTCATCGGCATCACCCACGACGCCTCCGAGCCTTGCACCGCCATCCAGGTGTCCAACCGCGAAAAGACATCAGGCATCGTGTACGCTGACACGCCGCCTGATCTGGTGCGCCTCGAGTTGGCCGTCGCGGTTGCGATTTTCAACGGTGAGAGCGCCGAGGCCGCACAAGAGCTTCGGGAAAAACTGGGGGAGGTCGACGCCGCGGCGCCGATAACTGCGGCGAGCGCAGCGCCGGGGGCAGCGACGACTCCGGTTGGCCACGCGGGGACGGCCCCTGAGACCGCCCCGGCAACAAACGCCACCGACGCTCCCGCGCCGCCGGCCCCGCCCGACCCAACGGCCCTGCCTCCACCCATGTGGGCCGTCGACCCTTCCGGCCGCCACCAACTGCGCTACTGGGACGGAGCCGGGTGGACCGACTACGTATCAGACAACGGCCACCAATACCGCGAGTCCTCGTCAACCGGCTCACCCTAGGGGTCGAGCTAGCTAGGGGTCGCCCCCAGCCTGGCCAGCGAGGCGTCGGTGAGGCGGAACATCCTCCAGTCGTCGAGAGGCTCCGCCCCGATGGAGGTATAGAACCCGATAGCCGGCTCGTTCCAGTCGAGCACCGCCCATTCAAGCCTGGCGTAGCCTCGTTGCCGGCACTCCGTGGCCAACTCCCCTAACAAGGCCCGTCCGACGCCTTTGCCACGATGCTCCGGCCGAACGTAAAGATCCTCTATGTATATGCCATGTGTTCCACGCCAGGTGGAGAAGTTCAAGTACCACAACGCGCAACCCACGACCTCGGCAGAGATGACCGCTACGTGACCAAAAAGAGCCGGCCGTGAGCAGAATAGAGCGTGATGCAGCTGCTCGTCGGTCAACCCACACTGGTCCGCCTCCCGCTCGTATTCAGCGAGCTCGCGGACCAGGCCAGCTACGGCGGTGACATCAGACGGCTCGACGGACCGGATCTTCAGGTCGAAAGATTTCATCCGACAATTCTGCTTTATGGGGTGAACGGAGTAAGCGATAAGAGTGTTGACCAAACTTCCGTTTGGGTAGGTAGTGACTGCGATGGGCGCGAAACCGAGGGTCTGCTTCGTGCTATTGGTACACAAGGCGCCTGACCAGGTCGCGAGGCTGGTCGAGGCCCTTTCGCCCTACCCGGTGCTGGTGCACGTCGACGTGCGGGCCGACGAGGGGGTGTGGGCCGACTTCGGCAAATTGGCGACAAGGCATGGCACTGTCACGTTGACCGCACGGGCGCGGTCCGGTTGGGCCTCCTGGGGCCTCGTCGAGGCCATGCTCAACGGGATAGAGATGTCCCTGGACCTCGGCTGCTCTCATTTGGTCAAAATGACCGGCCAGGACTACCCGCTTCGACCCGTCGAGCAGATCGTCGAGTTTTTTGGCGCGAACCTTGGCGTTTCCTTTGTACCACATGACAAAATCCCCGTCGCCTTCATAGGAGACAAAGACGGCGGGATGTCCCGGGTCAAAAACTGGCATCCTCCTGCGGGCGCCCGGAGGGTGTCCATCCCGATGAACAGACGACCCCCTGAAGGCTTAACTCCGTTTTACGGCGCCGCCGAGTTCGTGATCTCCATACCTTTGGCCCACTGGTTGCTCGAACAAGTCAGGCGCCGCCCCGAACTGGTCAGCTTCTTCCGGCGCACGTGGGCGCCCGACGAACTGTTTGTCCCCAGCTTGGCGATGAGCTCGCCCATGGCTGGGGATGTCTCGCGCGCCAACCTATGGTTCACAGATTGGACGGCGGGTGGTCCACACCCCAGGGTGTTCCTGAGCCACGACATTGACCGCTTGAGAACTGTCGCGCTGGGCCAAGCCGGGGCGCTGCCGGGAGGAGAGGTCAAGCTTTTCGCTCGAAAATTTGACCTGGCGCGGGACGGCCTGGTGCTCGACCTCATCGACCAACAGCTCCTCCACCGGCAGGTGACCCACACCTCGTGAGCGGCGCCCAGGAGGCTGTGTGGGACCTCGATAGTCTAGCGGTACGTGCCCGAGCGCTGGCTGGGTGCCGGCCCCGAGCCATACTCGGCATCACGGGACCGCCTGGCGCAGGTAAGTCCACACTCGCCGGCATGCTTGTCCGGCGGCTCCGGGACGAGGCCGTCCTGGTGCCGATGGACGGTTTCCATTTCGCCCAGGTCGAGCTCCAACGACTGGGACGAGCAGCGCGCAAAGGGGCGCCCGATACGTTCGACGTCGGAGGTTACGTAGCGCTCCTGGCCCGGCTACGGCGCCAGCTGAGCGAGACGGTCTACGCCCCGTCTTTTCGCCGGGACCTCGAAGAGCCTATCGCCGCGGCCATCCCGGTGCCGCCCTCGGCCCGTCTGGTGGTGACCGAAGGCAACTACCTCCTCGAAAGCGATTGGTCGTGGGACGCGGTCCGACCGCTGCTCGACGAGGTGTGGTACCTGGATCTGGACGAGAAGGTTAGGGTGTCCCGGCTGGTGGCCCGCCATATCGCTCATGGCCGGAGTGAGCCGGAGGCGAAGCGGTGGGTACACGAGGTCGACCAGGCCAATGCGACCAGGATCGGGGCGGTTCTGGACCGGGCCGACTTGGTGGTCCGGGTAGCCCCGAAGCCGGCCCGAAGAAGGCCGGGGCGACACGAGGGCGGGGGCGCGAACCGCCGGCGCCAGCTCCACCGGTACTAGACCACGCCCAGGACGAGCCCGGCCGCACCCGTCCGGCGACGCCGGCCCAATTGATGCAGGCCTTGGCCCGGCCAAAAGGTGGCTTCGCCCTGGTGGCGCTCGACCAAAGGGAGTCTCTCCGCGCCTATCTCAGCGAGGCCGCGACCCGACCAGCCGAGGACGCCGAGCTCCGGGGCTTCAAGCGCGCCGCCCTCGAGGACCTCGGTGACCTCGCCTCGGGTGTGCTGCTGGACCGCGACTACGGGCTCCCTGTGCTAAGCGCCCTAAACGCAGATGGGAACCACGCGGTCCGGGGCGGGCTGGTGCTGGCGGTCGACCGTTTGGTGCAAGAAACCGGCGGTCCCGTGACTGCCGTCGACCTCGACGATCGGGTTGGCCCCGATGACGTGGTCCGTATTTCCTGCGTCGCCCTCAAACTGCTCGTGATTTGGCGACCCGACAAAGCCACCCGCGCCGCCTGCCAGCGCCTGGTCGAGATGTTCCTTCAACGCTGCCAGGAACTGGGCCTGCTCGGCCTCCTGGAAGGAGTACTGGACGAGACTGGCCGGGAGCGCGCCCGGCTCGGGGACGGCCCTGGATGGGCCGAGATGCACCGCGAGTTGCTCGACTTTTCTCCTGACGTGTACAAGACGGAACTTCCGGCTTCACCTCAGTCCGACGACGAGCTGATAGCTGACGAATGCCGGAGCCTTTCGGACATGGCTCCCTGCCCCTGGGTCCTCTTGTCCTCTGGCATAAACCCGGACCGGTTCCCCGGTGCGCTGACCGCTGCGTGCCGGGGTGGGGCCTCCGGGTTTGCTGCCGGTCGGGCCATCTGGCGAGCAGCAATCTCACCTCTTGGCTACGAGCGCCTACCGGTTAACGGGGCCCGGCAACGGCTCCAAACCCTGATCAGCGTCGTCGACTCGTATGCCCGGCCTTGGACTGAGGCCGCCGTTGGCCGACCGGGCGCGAAACGGCCACGCACTTCGGCACCTATGCAATAGGGTCGGCCGGGATGTTCGAGCCAGGTTTTCACAGCAGCGCTCGCCCCGGCGCCCGCTGCCTCCTGGTCCGGGTGCGCGGCGACCTTGTGGCGGTTGAGGAAGCCCCCTTGCCCGGGCGAGGCCATTTTCTGGGTCACCTTGACGGGCTGCCCTGCGTCGCCGTCGAGGAGGAGGTGGCGGAAGGGACAGCAGCGACGGCAACCGGCGTTGAGGCCGGCTTTGTCGGGCTTCGCCAATTATGGGCGGAAGTGGACGAGCCGGTTTGGGCTATGGCCGGCCGAGCGGTACAGATAGTGGCGTGGGACGGGGCCACCAATTCTGCGGACGTTGCGCCATTGGCACAGAGCCCATGCCCGACGAACGCGCCCGGCGGTGCCCAAAATGCGGCCTGACAGTTCACCCGCGCCTGGCCCCCGCCGTAATAGTCCTCGTAGAACGGGCCGACGGGAAGGTGGTGCTGGCCAGGAACGCCAGGTTCCCAGACGGCATGTACTCGTGTGTGGCCGGTTTCGTGGAACCCGGCGAAACGTTGGAGGAAGCCGTGCACCGCGAGGTGCGTGAGGAGGTCAGCATCGAGATCACTGACCTGCGCTACTTCGGGAGCCAACCATGGCCGTTCCCTCATTCGTTGATGATCGGTTTCTTCGCCCAGTACGCGTCGGGGGAATTGACGCCTGATGGGGAGGAAATAGCGGAGGCGGGGTGGTTCTCCCACCTGGCCCTGCCCGGCCTGCCCGGTGAGATGAGCATTGCCCGCGCCCTGATTGAAGCCTGGCGCCGGCGGTCACTCGAGTAGTTAGCCGCTCCGCTCGGGGGCAGTGCCAGGGGTCGTTACGGCCGAACACGGCCGGAAATCCGGCCACGGACCTCTGGTAGACAAGGGCCCGACCCCTCAAATGCACAAGAGGTCAAGGACGCAGAGAGTGTCGACTGTGGTTGTAGGCGCGGTAGGCATGGAGGTCGTGGTCGCGGGCGGTTGAGTTGTCGTTGACGCCGGCGGCGCCGTGGTCGGCGTAGCGGTGGTCGGCGCTGTGGTCGTGCTTGAAGCGGTCGTGTTAGTGACCGTCGTGCTCGTGGCGGCCGTGGTCGTGGTGGTGGCGGCCGAGGTGGTCGTGGTGGCTCGTGTCGTGGTGGTGGTGGCTCTGGTGGTGGTCGTGGCCCTTGTCGTAGTGGTGGCCCTGGTGGTGGTCGTAGTCGGTGTTGCCGTGGTAGATGTGGGTTTTTCTGTAGTTGTCGTTGGCGGTTGTGTGGTGGGAGTCGTGCTCGGGGCTTGAGTTGTGGTCGAGGCGTTGACTTTCGCCGTCGTTGTACTACTCGGCCGCGTGGTGGTGGTCTTCGGAAGCGCGGGGGTAAGACCGCTGGGACCAACCTGAGTTGTCGGGGTTGAAGTCGTGGCCGTCGCTACCGATGGCTCCGTCGGTACCGAAGTGACCGACGGGGCCGAAGTGACCGACGGGGCCGAAGTGACCGACGGGGGCGACGGCGCCACCCTTGGTTCGGCGGCCCTCGTCGTTGTCGGTCCTATTGCCGTCGTGGGGAGGGGGGGACGAGTTGTCGTCGTCGCCGCTGTCCTCGGCGCCGTCGAGGTCGTGGGCCTGGTCGGCGAACTATATGGATGGGTCGTTACGGCGCTAGAAGTCCCGACCGGACTTGTACTGACCGCCGGGACCAGTTTCGTAGTCGGGGCCGACGGGCGGACTGTCGTGGTTGGCCCGACGGTGGTAGCCGGCCTCCGCGTCGCCGTGACCCGAGCTCCGATCGTCGTCGTCGTCGTGATCGTCGTCGTCGCCGCCGCCGCCGCGAAAGTGGTTGTGTTTGGTTGTGTTTTGGGGCCGACGAGGCCCGCGTTCGTTACCCTCCCTCGCTTCGCATGAGCGCGTTTCCCGTGGCTCAAGGCGGGTCGCTTCGACCGTTCGCCACCGAGGGTAGTCGTGGTGGTGGACGTTGGATCTGCCGGTACAGCCGTCGTCTCCTTCGGCGCCGTTACGAGAGGCGGCGTCGGTAGCAAGGGACGGGTTGTGCTGGTCGGGCCGGTAGCGGCCACAAAAACGCTCTTAGGGGCTAGTACTTGCGTGCCAGGCGGGGCTGCCGCATGAACGGCCAGGGCGCTCACGGCCGTCACGGCAGCGGCGCCCGCAGCAACCTGAGTGGTGGTCAGCAAAGCGTGGCCCGCCGCGCTGAACCTGGCCAGGAGCGGGACGTCGGCTACCCACGAGACCGGCCCGACTACCCACCGGAGCCGACCGATAGACACGCTCAGGAGGGCCCTCACGACAGCCGGGTCGAACTGGTTGCCCGCGCAACGGGTCAACTCCTCCCGCGCCGCCACGGGGCTGAGTGGCTTCTTATAGGAGCGGATAGCCGTCATCACCTCGAACGCGTCCGCTACCGCGACGATGCGAGCACCGAGCGAAATGTCGTGCCCCGAGAGCCCGAACGGGTAGCCGGACCCGTCGAAGCTCTCGTGGTGTTGTTCGATGGCCAGGCCCCATTCGCCTAGCCAGGGCAACAAGGGGGCGACGAGCCGGCGGCCCTCCAGCGGGTGGTCGCGGATCTCGGCCCACTCCTCTTCGGTCGGCTTCCCCGACTTGTTCAAAATGTGCGGGTGCACGGAAAGTTTGCCGACGTCGTGCAGCAGAGCGGACCAGCGGAGCCGGTCCCGGTCAGCCGTGGGTAGGTGCAACTCGTCGGCGATCAAGTCCGTGAAGGCCCGGACTCGTTCAGAGTGGCCACGTGTCCTGCGGTCATGGCGGCTGATGGAAGCAGCCAGCGCCAGGATCTCTTCGGCCACCGCGACCGGCACAGAACTGCTGGCGCCGGTGCCCTTCGAGCTGCGTTCGAGGTCTCTGGTCAGTCCTGCCCGCCATGCCACTTTCAGCCGTTTAGGCGCCTGGTCGGGGAACAGCATCGTCATCCTCAACAGCGCGGCCAACGGCAGGAGCCGCCGGCAAAGCCGTTCAGACGCGAAAAAAGCGACCGTCGACGACGCCAGTACGACCGCCCACCAGAGGATGTGTTCTTCCTCGCCATGTCCTCGTGACAGGGTTCGCCCAGCTACCGCCGCCGTCGCCACCGATACGGCGAACGGCGCCAGGATGGCGGCGCCGGACACGACGGCACCCAATACGGGATGGGAACGCCACCTGTCGTTCCGGGTCACAGAGCCCTATTAACGGTCAGCTAGGCGCTGGACTTGACTGGTCGGCAAATATGTCGACATGACCGACTACGAGCCACTCGACCTGTCCGCCTACTGCAATGCAGGTAAGGCGGTGCTAAACGTGAGCGACCCCCGCCTGGGCGACCAGATCTGGCGCGGCTTGCCGTTCACGGTGGCCGAAGATCCGGAACGTTGTTGCATCGCGCCGGCCGGAATGCCGGTGCGCATCGACATCGGCCGTCCGGCTCGCCACGTGATCTTCGCCCACCGGCAACTAGCGGCGCCAGCGAGTGAGGTCGAGGGTCTCGGTCGTCCAGTGGCGGAGTACCGCTTCCGGCTGGCCGGAGGGAGCACGGTCTCCGTCCCGGTCCGGCAGCGGTTCGAGATCAGCGTGGTACCGACCGAATGGGGGCTGCTCCCCTACCTGGCCGTCCCCGACAGCAACGACGGTCTCTACCCGCGTCGGGAAGGTCCGTTCTCGACGGCGGGATTTCGCCAGTGCGAGTCCACTCAGGCGACGGCGCTCGAGTACTACCTTTGGTCCTGGCCGAACCCGCACCCCGAACTGACGCTCGAAGCCGTCGAACTGGTGCCGAGGGACCAGCCCTTCGCCGTCGGGGCGATTACCCTCGGCCGTGCGCAGGAACCCCCGTTCGTGCGCACTCCCGGCCGCCCTGTGGTGATCAGCATCGATGGTGATGGCAATGGCAGCGACCTTGATGTCGAGGTCGAGCTCGACCGGGGCGTGGCCAGTTACGTACAGCCGGTGCCGGTTGAGGACGATAGTGCCGTTGCCGGATGGGGACGCCAGTCAGGAAGTAGTGCCTATGTCCTGGTGGCATCGCTGCCGTCAGGCACCGTCACGGTCAACCAGGACGGCCAGGAGATCGGGAGGTTCGGCTGGGCCGAACTCGAAACAGGACAGCCGGTGGCCAGCGGGCGAGCCCATCTACAACTGGCCGACCCCGGACGGAACTGGGCCCACGTCCGCGTCCTCGACGCCGACACCGGGCGGCCGGTCGCCTGCCGTGTGCACTTCCGCAGCCCGCTGGGGGTACCGTTCCAGCCGCACGGTCACCACAACCACATCAATTCCAACATGGGGACCTGGCACATCGACGTCGGCGGCGATGTCCGCTTGGGGGACGTCTCGTACGCTTACATCGACGGCACTTGCCAGGGATGGCTTCCTCGAGGCGACGTGCTCGTCGACGTGGCCAGAGGGTTCGAGTACACGCCACTGCACCAACGCGTCCGCATCGAGGCCGGCCAGCGTGAACTGACGCTCCAGATCTCCCGCTGGACGGATATGGCGGCCTCGGGTTGGTACTCCGGAGACTCGCACGTCCATTTTCTCTCTACTCAGGGTGCGCACCTGGAACAGCAGTGCGAAGACCTCCGCGTGGTCAACCTCCTCCAGTCGCAGTGGGGCTCGCTATTTACCAACACCGAGGATTTCACCGGGCGGGTGAGCACTACGCCCGACGGGAGTTTCGCCACCTACGTGGGCCAGGAAAACCGCCAGCATGTACTGGGCCACCTCACGTTGTGGGGCCTGAAAGAGCCGGTGATGCCCTGGTGCACCGACGGGCCCCACGAGGGCGAGCTGGGCGGGTCGCTGGAATCGACACTGGCCGATTGGGCCGATCGCGCTCACGCCCAGGGCGGCACGGTCATCATCCCCCATTTCCCGTCGCCCAACGGCGAACCCGCTGTGCTGGCCACCACGGGCCGCACCGACGCCATCGAATCTCTCGCCTGGGATCCCCGCAAAGGCGGAGATCTATTACCGCTACCTGAACGCGGGCTACAAGCTCCCGCTGGTAGGCGGGACCGACAAAATGAGCAGCGGCGTCCCGGTCGGCCTGTACCGCACGTATGCCCACCTCGATGAGGAGTTCTCTTACCCGGCATGGTGTGCCGCCGTCAGGGCTGGGCGGACCTTCCTCTCCGGCGGCCCCATTATCCAGCTCGCCGTCGACGGTCACGGGATCGGCGACACCATCGAGCTGAGCGGCCCCGGGACGGTCCAGGTCGAGGCGTGGGCGGAGAGCATTTTCCCGCTGGCGTCGCTCGAGATCGTGGTACAAGGGCGCGTGGTCGCCTCGACCGACCATCCGGAGGGGCCGCGGAGCCGTTTAGCCGTGAGCGAACCGGTACATATCCCCAGCCACTCCTGGGTGGCGGCCCGGTGCCGGGGCGCCGGAGGCAACCATCTCGACGAATGGGGGCGCCCCATTTTTGCCCACACTTCGCCCATTTATGTCGCCATTGGCGGCGAGTGGGCGCCCCGGGACGAGGAGGCCGGCCGTTACCTGGTCACGCTGGTCGAAGGGGGTCTCGAATACGTGCGCCATACCGCCGTCTATCACCCTGTGGGGACGGTGACCCATCATCACGGGCTAGACGACCACGCCGGTTATATCGAGGCCCCCTTCCACGAGGCTCTTGCCGCGCTGAAGGCTCGGTTCCCCGCCGTGAACAGGACGCCCTAAGGCCTCCTGTTGCTGCAGGGGCCGTTGCGGGCCCGGCCCTCCAGAGCGTCTGCGATCTGGGCCCAGTGCTTGCCCTGCGGCGGCATTCGTCGGCCACCTCATAGACACGTGACAACGGCAAGTTCCCTAAGTAATTACCAAGATCCTCGACGGCCACAGCTGTCCTGCACAACCAGTCGCCGGGCTCGGTCGGCTGAGCGCCAGGGGAAAGGTCAATATTTGCTCTGCTGAATTCATGGGGATCCGACAAGTTCTGGACGGCCAGTGATGCTGAGACCGGCGGCGGGGCCTCCTTGCCGCGAAGCCGGGTGCGGGCTCGTTGCACAGTTGACGGAGCGACACCGGCCGCCCCCGCCATCTGGCGGACCGAGGTGGCCGGGTTTTCCACCATGGCCCGGGCGACGGCCATTTGGCCGGCCAGTTTGTCAACCGGCCGGCGCCGGCCGTCCCGGCCCGTCCGGACGCGCGCCTCGTTCAGGCTGAGGCCCCGGCGGACCAGGGCGACCGTCGTGTGGGACAGGCCGCAAACTTCTCCTACCCAGCGGTCGGAACGCTCCGGGAACGCATACAGCAGGTTTCTCGCCGCAAATCTCCGCTCCCCTCGGCTGAGGGGCTTGCCGTGTTTTACATTGGCCTGAATGGCGAGGGCCATTGCCTCAGGGCCCTCGCCGTTGAACATGAGCGCCTTGATGTGGCTACGACCGGCCCTGCGGAAGGCCTCTAGGCGATGGACGCCGTCAATGACGGTCATGGTGCGGTGGTCCACGATCACCGGGGGCAGGTGGTCGACCACCTCCATCAGGGCGGCGACGTGACCGGCGTCGACCTTGACCTCCCGAGGCGAATAACCCACCGAAAGACCGGCCAACGGCAGCGCACACACATTGGACAACTCCGGCCACAGGTCATAAATTTAGGGCCCCCGGTCGGCAGAAGCGGCTAACACGGCCGCCTACCGGACGGGGACAACGGACGAGGACTGTCTGGAATGAGCCATGGGCAACTTGTCCTCCAGTTAGGGCCGCCCAGGGCGGGGCTGAGTTCGACTGCCACCGCCCAAGGGACCTCGCTGCGTGGCCTTTTCTGGCCGCGCTTTCACGGAGACGATCGATACCTGCCAAATACATGAGGCTGAAGCAGATTTAGCGGACCCGCGAAAGAGCCCCGCGGGGAGTCAGAGATCAGATCGACTTGGCGCCCAGGACTGCAACTGTCACGGTTCGGCACGGCACGCCTCGCCGATTAGCCGGAGCTTTGATTAGTTCGGGACGTTGGGCCTTGTTCGACTGGCCAGTTGTCCAGTCGAACGTCCAGCGCGAGGTCGAGGCGGGACCAGGGCCGCGAAGCCCATTGTCCTTGACCCTGACTACGACATTGTCGAGGGCTTGACGAGAGCATTGCCCAGAGCATCGCTGAAACTAATGGTTATCGAGCGTTCCGGGTTGGCCACTCCGTCGGTCGGCGCCGCTCGATTTAGAGCGACGAGCGCCGTCGCTTGGGCCTGGGATTGGACCTTGGCCGACTCGACTTGAGCCGTGGCACTTTGAGCGGCCGCTTTGACCTTGGCCCGAGAGTGGTTGTAGAAGATTTGCGAAGCTGCAGCAGCTGCTACTGCAACCGAAGGTACGATGGCATTCAGGCCATCCAGGTTGAAATTATTCGAAAAAAGGGAGCCAACGGCG
The DNA here is from genome assembly GCA_963807395.1 of uncultured Acidimicrobiaceae bacterium. Lineage (GTDB taxonomy): Bacteria > Actinomycetota > Acidimicrobiia > Acidimicrobiales > Palsa-688 > Fen-671. The sequence continues at coordinate 1,509,654 of CAWEBW010000007.1, read as the reverse complement.
ACCCCCGAAGCGATAACGTTGACGAACACGGTCTGCCAAAATTCCGTTGTAGTGTAGCCAGGATCTACTGCCCCTGGCGTTTGCGCAGACAACTCGGACGACGACATGGCGAAGCTCCTCTCGGTTACGGATCGTCCCGTATTACACTTATTTGGGGTTATAGACCGGTGCCCTGAGAACCTATTGGGGGCAGCAGTGCACCTCAGGTCCCCAAAATGGACGACATCCGGAATGTGAGATCTACTCGAGCATCCTGATACGTCGCATTAGACCGAACACTGCCAAGGTCACCCAGGTACCGTCGACCACCCCTTACACGAGCAGTTATCTCTAATTGTGGAACTAGCTGTGTGAGTGGCAATGGTCCCAGAATGTCGCCGCGCAGTCAAGGCTTGTCAGGGAGCCTCGTCGAGCGAGGTCCTCCCCCGCCGGGCCCGTTACTGTCCGGCGGTGGCCAGAGCAGGGGTCGCCTGGGCCGGGGTCGCCTGGGCCGGGGTCGCCTGAGCCGGGGTCGCTTGGTCCGTAACAACTTGGACGGCGCTCATTGGGGAAGTCAGCTCCGGAGGACTGGTTTGCCGGGCAATCCAGGCCCGAGCAGCCGATTGGCCGTTCTCGAACAGCGTCTGTTGAGCCTCCGTGGAAAGGGCGAAGTCAGTAGCCGATATATTCCCCGAGTCCACGAAGATGGTGAACGGCTGTTTCGTGTTGTCGACGTAATAACGATCGGCGTTGTCGAGTAAGGTCCGCAAACAGGACATCGTCTCAGCCGCCACATTGTCGTCTCCTGCTGTGCCCTTGACGACCGTCTGCTGGGCCGAGAGCTTTATCCCGATGGTTGGCCAGCGCGACGGCGCACCGTCAGTCCGGTCGAAGACGTCGAGGGGGTAATTGTCCAGCATCCCGCCGTCAACCCAGACGACATCACCGGCGTCGCAGTCCTGATCACCGATGGTGCCGGCCTGAGCTCTGAACCTTACCGGCTCGAAAAAGAAGGGGATCGCCATGGATGCTCTGACCGCGTCGACTACTCGCTGGTTGCCGGCTTGGAACCCGTAAGCTGGGTAGTCCCACGGTAAGCGGACTATCTTTCCGCGCGTTATGTCGGACGTATGGACGACGAGCGTATATAACTGCGAAGCAGTCAAGTTTTTGTCAGCCCCGGGGTCGTCGAGAGGCAGGTCGCTGAAGTGGGTAACGCCGATACCGGCCAGTACTTCTCCGAGCCACTGGATTAGGTAATCCCCGTCGTAAAGGCCCATGTGCAGCATCAGGCCGCTGGCCGCGCCGAGCCCGCCGAGCTTGCCTCGGAGCCCGGCATTCCTCATGAAATTGTGGTATTCGCAGGTAGTGAGGACACCGTGAAGCTCGCTCAGGGGGCGCCTGTTGGCCTGGAGCGCAGCGACAATGGACGCAACGATGGCGCCCGCGCTGGTGCCGGCAACCCGGCTCACTTGGTACCCGGCGCTATCCAGCGCGAGGATCGCTCCTACCAACCCGATCCCCTTCACGCCACCTCCTTCCAGCACCAGGTCGATCGGCTTGGCCTGCTGCGATGCTCCCGGGTCGCTCGCGGGTGGCGGAGACGTCACAGTCATGGCAGTTCAAACCCCTTTCGACTTTGGGCCAAAGCGCCCAGCAGCTCAATTCTAGCCGGGACCGCAACCTCGGCCGCCGCCAGAAATATCCGAAAACTTAATAGGTTTGATAGACGTCAATGGGTCGACGCGTTCAGCGGGTCGATAAACGTATTGCCGAGTTGCCGCTGCGCTTTCCCGCTATTTGGCCGGGGCCGATCTCAGCTAGCCAGGCTCCCGTCACGCGGGAAGTCATAGTGGTGAAGTTGTGTGCCGTCGAAGGTGACCAGGACGTAGCCGCCTTCGCCGCCCGGGCCGAAGGGCGCGATGCCAACACACGGGCCGTTTTGGGCCTTGCCGCCGGCTTTGTACTGAGGATGGTTGTTGAGCCCTCCCAGGTACGGCGCCGCTACCGGGCCGGCGGTGCCATAGACCTCACCGTCAGGGTCGACCATCCAGTAACCGCCGGTAACGGGATCCCATGCAACCATGTTCATCTCCTCGATCTGCGGGTGGGTGGGCTGGGGTAGCACGCCCCAGTTGGGCAGGGCGACGTTGGAGTCGTAGCCCGTACTTGCATACTGCTTGGCTACGGAACCGGGCGGGACCTGGGCCACCCCGTCGTAGTGGGCGACCCAATTGTCTACGTCACGCTCGAGCTCGAGCCCGTAGGGCGCCAATGCTGCCACTACCGCGGGGCGGGTCGAGGCGCTGCAGTAGACGGTCGGCCGCCGGCCGGCCATCACCTCACCGTGGGCCCACTGCGCCGCTTGGGCGGGCGTCAGGTTGCCTGCCTCGCAGTCGCAGACGTTCACATCGGGTAGGCCCGAGACCGTGATGGTGATTATGACCGCGTTCGGGAAACGCGCCCGCATGGCCCCCACGTTGGCGTACCGGCCGTCAACGTAGCCGGCCACCACCGCGGCGCCCGATGGGATGTTGTTGACATTGACGGAATCGAAAAAGTCAACCAACGCCACTGCGACTCCCATCTGCACCAAGTGGCTTCACCAGCGAGATCATAGACGATGGCGCGACTGCCCCAGAAGTGGCGGGCAAATTCCTTCCGAGAAAACCTATCTGCGTTGGCCGCGGGGGGAGCGGCTCGCCCCGGGAAGGTTTCGGGAACAGGAGCGATGTACAACTTTTCCGTTCTGCACTGGAGGTACTGGACCGACTAAGGAAACGGAGGCTTCGAATGACCTTGGGTATCGCTGAGAGCTGGAATAGCGGCAGCCCAGGTTTGGCGCTGTCCAGCGCGAGGCTCGTCCCGGTGACGCTCCTGTCGTCCGGCTACTCGCCCAGGCAGACGAAGCTGGACACTAGGCACGTGGCGGCCCTCATGGATGTGGTCGACCACTTACCACCAGTAATCGTGGACGAGCGCACGATGACCGTAATTGACGGCATGCACCGTTTGGAGGTGTTCCGTAGAGTCGGCCGTAGCCATATTCAGGCATTGTTTTTCACGGGCAACCAGTTGGAGGCGCTCGTCCTCGCGATCGCGGCGAACGTAAAGCACGGTAAGCCCCTGAGCCGCGAGGAACGCCGAGCGGCAGCAGGAGTTCTCCTGCGCAACTCCCCCGACCGCTCGGACCGGTGGGTGGGCGAGGTCTGCGGGCTGTCTCATACAACAGTGGCAGCGATGCGGAAAGGACTGAGCATCGCCGACGTCAGGACGAGGAAGGGGCGGGACGGGCGCATGCGACCGGTCGACCCCAAGCCGGGACGGGCGGCTGTTGCTTCCGTAATGCAGGAAAACCCCTCCATCACAGTTCGACAGGCCGCGGTGGCCGCCGGTGTGGCTCCTTCCACCGTGCAACGGGTGGCCGGCCGGCACAAACCCGGGACGCGGCCGACCACCTCACGGGCGCAGCTGACCTGGCCGGGCGCAAGCCCGAGTGATGCAGGGCCGGGACCGGCGCCACCTCCCCCGGAGTCGGTCAGTGTCACATCGTGGTTGGCGAGAACAGCCGTGACAATCGATGACCTTTGCGTCCATTTGGGCAACTTGCCCCTTTCTCGCATGTACGAGGTCGCCGATGAGTGCCGGCGGAGGGCAGGCATTTGGACGGAAATCGGCGACGCGCTGGAACTTCGGCCCGGCACAGCCCGCTGGCGAACACCGAGGCGTAGACCTAGTTACAGGTTGGCGTCAGCTGTCCGATTGGCCAGTTTGGCCAGTCGGACGCGTCCTTCGCCCGCCCTTGATGTCGCCCGGTCCGTGCAAACTCGAAAGCCAGTCTCGCACGATGTTGATCACAGCTTCAGGGTCGTCGGCCACTGCCACCGCGCGCTCGGGGTTGTCGACCTCGTCCACCTGGGTTAACCGCGCTCGGAGTCCGCCCCACTCGTCGAGCCACGCCCGGATTATCAGGGTTGACCAGGTCGACCGAGCCGGGACCATCGTCCCCCTGGTTTAGCCGCCAACCGTCACGGGGCCGTCAAAGAAGGGTCAATTCGGACTGTCCCAATGCGTCTTCGAGCAGCCGTCTGAGTGGAGGGGAGGGAGACGCTCCCAGCTGGTCGGCCAGCAGCCGCGCGTAACGGTTGTACTGGCGCAGCGCTTCAGTAAGGTTCCCTTCCATCAAGTGCACTCTGATTACTTGGCGCTGGGCGCTCTCGCGCAGAGGCTCGCAGGCGACCGCGGCGAGACCCGCCTCGAGAGCAAGGGCATAACGGCCGGCTGACGTGAGGAGCTCACAGATCGTCTCCAGGGCGTGCAAGCGCAACTGGCGAAACCGCTCCTGCTCGACGAGGACCCAGTCCTCGTACCAATCCGGCAACAAATCCGAACGAAAGAGGCCTAGTTGGCCTACCAGCTCCTGAGGTTCTGACCCGGTTTCCTGATTGTTGACGATCGACACGGCGCGGGACACCACGTCCTGGAAATCAACCTGGACGGAGGGGTTGAGCCAGAGGTGCGTGCCCGACGCCAGTACCAGGCGCTCACCGCACGGTGATGGCGTGCGCCACAACGCCGACCGCAGGCAAGAGTTGGCCTGCTGCTCTGACACATCGTTCCAGAGCACCCCGCTGGCGTGCAACCGCTGCACCACCCTGTCCTGCAGAGCGACAAAGGCCATCAGCCGTTGAGCACTGCGAGGTACGGCCACGGTCCTCTCCTCGATGTGGAGTTCGAAACCGCGGATTAGGGACAAGCTTATATGGGGCTGCGTAAGAGCCTCCTGGGTCTCGGAGACAAGGCGAAGCGGAAAAGAGCCGGCTTTTGCGTAAAACATCTTGCGTCGGCAGCGGGGTGGCGCGCCGGTGTGACGGATGGAGATTGGGAGGAGAATCTGCCTCTAACCCGCTCCGGCCGGAGCGCGATTTCCTATTTTTCCGCTTTTTTCTTCAGGGTGCGCCTTAAGCGAGCACGACGATTCTCCGCCGGGACTACGCCGTCTGCAGCACCAGCAAGCGGAGAGACGTACTGACAATGCGTCTCGGTGACGGACCGGTGATGGTCCCGTGACTTGATGCCACAGATACTTGTGCCCAGTGTTGGCTCCAGATGTGGTCATCGATCGGGAGGCGCCGCCTCTCCGCACCGGCCGGGCTGTCCGCCTCAACCTCTTGCAGGGCTTCCAGCTCGAGTGCCCTGAAGGCGAGGTAGTCCTGCCGCTTAGTTCACAGCGGGTCCTGGCCTTCCTGGCACTGCAGCCGCGGCCATCGTCCCGTACCTACGTCGCCTCCGCCCTTTGGTTGGACTGTGACGAGGAAAGAGCGGGCGCCAGCCTCCGCACCGCCCTCTGGCGGATAAACCGGTCCGGCCATTACCTCGTGACAGCCGATCCCCAAATGTTGCGCTTGAGCCCCGAGGTCGTCGTGGACCTGCGCGAGAACGCCCGGAGAGCTCGCGGCGTTTTGCGGGGCGAAGTGGCGGCGGCGGACCTGAGCGTGGATGACCTGAGCGTCACCGGCGACCTTCTCCCCGGGTGGTACGACGAGTGGGTTGTCAGCGAACGGGAACGCTACCGCCAGCTCCGTCTGCACGCCCTCGAGAAGCTTTGCCACACGCTGGCTTCGACGGGCCAGTACGACCAAGCGATCGAGGCCGGCCTGGCGGCCGTTTCAAGCGAACCCCTGAGAGAGAGCGCCCACCAGGTGCTCATCTTTGCCTATCTGGAAGAGGGGAACGCCGGTGAGGCCATCCGTCAATACGACATTTGCCGGCAAATCCTGGACCGCGAACTCGGTATCGAACCGTCGCCGGCCACACAAGCGCTCCTGCCTGCGTCTGTAAAAATGCCAGCACCCAAAAGGCCCGGCGAGCCGCGACGACCGGGCCCCCTGTCGGGGTGGCGGTCTTGACGGGGTAATTCTTCATGGGCACCCAAGTCGTCACTGGAGCGACCCTTCAATGCTCTATGGGCACTACGCCATCAACTTTTGCCGCGTCAGGCACCCAGGTCATGGCGACCACCGCTGCAGGGGTCGTGACCGACATCGAGCAGTCCAACGTCCCACCCTTCGGGCTCTGCCAGTCGCCCTCGAACCCGCAAGTGGCGGCCGCGACCACGGCCGCTGGTGGGGCCCTGACCCCGCAGCCCTGCCTGCCGGTCCTATCTCCTTGGACACCTGGTGCGGCCGAGGTCAGCGTCGGTAACGTCGCCGCCCTCGACGATTCCTCCCAGTGCTCTTGCGCGTGGGCCGGCGCCATCACAGTTACAGACGCCGGCCAAACCTCAACGACGGTCCAGTAGGCGCCGCAAGCCACCTGGGAGTAGGACCTAAGAGTAGAGAATTTCGGCGTTGAGGCTGTCCCACGAAGGCAGGCTCGAGACCGATCGCGCCGGTAGCACCGGGAGGTCGATAAAGACATTCCCGACGACGGCAACTGGCGCTGACGACAACGTCGTTGTCCCCGGGTGAAGCGCCAGGCTCCCGGTCCCGGTTGCGAGGGCGCTGGCTTGGGCGACCAGCACCACAGTTGTGGTGGCGACTTCGTTAGACACGATATTGCCCGTGACCGAAACTTCTCCCAGACCAGCTATCAGGGCTGTTTGACCTTGGGGGAAACGGTTACGGACGCGGTTGTCGTGCACCAGTGCCGATCCCGGGTTGGAGGTCAGGTCGGCGACGAGAAGCCCGGCCCCCGACCACGACTCTGCGACGACGGCGTCGATCTGGCAATCACCGATATCAAGTCGCAAGGTGAGCGCACTGCCCGTGTCGCTAAGAAATGGCACGGCTGGCGGCGAGGGCAGAGGTGTCACGCCAATGATCGGAGAGATGGGTACGCCGATAATGGTGCCCAGGATCCCCTGAAGTGCCGGCGCCGTACTTTGCAGTGTCGTCGCCGTCGCCTGTTCTGTGGGTGTCAGGGTCTCGATGGGCCTGATCGTCTCCGACCCGAGGACAGACGAGGATGTGGACAACACCTCTGAAGCGACGTTTCTCGCTGTTGTGCTCGCTTCGGAGGTTACGGGCGCGGTGGTCCCGAGCGACTCGGAAGCGATGGGCGTGGCCGACGCCACGGTCTCGGGCGCCACGGTCTCGGGCGCCACGGTCTCGGGCGCCACGGTCTCGGGCGCCACGGTCTCGGGCGCCACGGTCTCGGGCGCCACGGTCTCGGGCGCCACGGTCTCGGGCGCCACGGTCTCGGGCGCCACGGCCTCGGACACGGCCGGTGCGGACACCGCCGGTGCGGCGAGCTCCTCGGCCGCCGCCCTTGGTTCGGCTACGGCCGAAGCGATTGGTTCGGTCACGCTTGACGCGGGTGCGGTCGCTTCGCCGGCGGCAGGAGCGGCCATGATTGGCGCCTGTAAGACGGCGGCAGACTCGACGCCAGGCGTCCCCGGCGTCTGTCCCGTAGGTACTGGTCCCTGTGGCACTGGTCGGTCCCGAGGAGGGCGGCGACCCTGCGGGCGCTGGGCTTGGTGCAGCGCCGGACGAGGGTGGTGACCCTTCCGGCAAGGCCACCGTCTGACCGAGGAAGGTTTGCAAGCTAAGGGCGGCGTTGGACAGCAGCACTGGGTCGGGCACCGCAATTATCCGCGGGAAGATAATTAGACCGAGCGGCGGTACCGACGGAAGCACCCGTGCAATTGCCGAGGCAATAAGGAAAACGCCGTCCGCCAGCCCCGTCATGTTGAGGTTGACGAAGTCGGCCCTGGTCTGGTTGTCGCCGATTGGCAGCAGGTCGAACGTCAAGCCCAGGGCGGCGGCACCTAAGGAAACGAGCCAGAAACCCCCGTAACAGTCCTGGACGGTATCGTTCTCGACCCGCAGCGTGCCCAGTTGGGCCACGGCCATCGCCGCCACAGTCAAACCCTGGAACAGGCAGTTTTCTATGGCGGCGTTGTGCAGTTGACCGAGCGTCGTGGTCTCGTCCACTGTCCCGGTGATCGAGACCTGGAGGTAACCGAACGTGACCTGGTATGGCGTGGGTGGCTGGTTCCCGGCCACCAGATCGTAAAACGGGACGCTGGCCGGCGCCGACTCGTTGTTGAAGGTACAGCCCGTGATAGACAGCCCTTCCATGCTCCCACTGGCGTAAATGCCAGCGGAGAAAAGGCTGGCCGTAGTGGTGGGATTGACGTCGAAAGTACAGTCCTCGACCACCAGGTTGGGCGAGCCCTGGGCGGATATGCCGATAGCTACGTTCATGACCTGGCTGAACTGTTCGAGCAGAGCCTGGTTGGCGGAAGAAACGCCCTCAGTCGTGAGCGCGGCGAACGACCCCTCGGCCGGCTGGAACGGTACCAGCGGGAGCTCGAACTGGATCCCTCGGACCGAAACCGCGCTGGCGCCCTCGATCACCACTAGCCCAAGCACGAACTGCACACCGGGGTTTTCGGGCGCCTGGATAACTACGCCGGGACAGCAGCCTTCGAGCGAGATGTCGTCGTACTCGGTCCCGAGGATCAAAGGGCCGGACAACGTGTAGGTCCCGGGGTCGAAGCAGACCCGGATGGGCCCTTGACCGGCGAAAGGGGCCAGGAGCGACTGAAGCGTGGTCCCACCTTCGATGTCGGCCGGCGAGACGTTGAGTGTGCAACAGCCCCCCTTCCGAGCGGTCAGAGTTACCAGGTCCTTGAAGGCTGGCACACAGGAGGTCACCGTCGGGTTCCCGGCACTGGGCCAGCTGACAAAGGCGACAGGGCAGGCCCATACCCGTGCTCCGTCGGGGGCCTGAGGAGAGGTGGCCACCTGGGCTGGATAAACCAGCTGGGCCACGCTGGGCCGGACGGCGAAGCGCCAGAAGTCGCCAGGGTGGAACCCTTCGCTGGACGTAAGCGTGACACTGAGGCCGGTGACGGCGCCGGCGCCCTCGAGGTCGACGGTCGTCCCATTGGGGGCCGTCACCGAGTCCTGCCACACCCGTAGGTAGAGCTGCGGGGTGGCCGAAATGGAGAGGTAATCATTCGGCGGCTGCCCCGATACGGCCAGGCTCATCTGGCTCGGGTTGTACGTCGACGTGACGGCGGAGACGAAACCAGACGCCGACGCGATGTAGGCCGTACTAGTACTCTGAGCCTGCCCCTCCTCTCCGGGCAGGGGCAGGCCGGCGACGTCGCGGAGCAACTCCACGGACTGCCCAGCCTGGGGATAGTGGTACTGGTCGACCGGGCTTTGGGCCAAGGTGAAGACCATGCCGCTCGTGCCATTGGGGACGGCGGACTCTAGTTGGTACAAAAACGAGGCGTCGTCGAACCCCCAGACGACGGTCGGGGCTCCGGTCTCCGGGTCCACGCTATTGACCTGCACCCTGATGAGCTGGTTTTCCGGGCCAAGAAAGCCACCACTGGCGGTCGGCTGACAGGGGCCCGTGGACGGTGCCACCTGGTCAAATGAGACTTGCAGCCGCGCCGTCGACTCCAGCTGCATTGTGCCGGTGTCGAGATTGAGCCCTATCGTCTTCCAGGCCGCCTGCACCTCTTCCCACGCATCCGCGCAATCTGAAGATGCCGTCGACCAGCGCACGAAGCGCTGCACGATCCGGACCCGCTGCATCGTGTCGGGTCCCCCGAGGGCCACGTCCGCCAAGGTGGGGTCCTCGAGAGCCGATACTTCCTGCTCGACGGCCAGGAGGTAGACGAGCTCATTGGTCGCACTCGGGGGCGAGGTGGGCGGGCTGGCTTGCGGTGGGCTGGCCTGCGGCGGGCTGGCCTCGACAGGCGCGGGCGCGACCCACAGAGAGTCAGTCGACTGATCGAGCCACTCGGGTTGAGGGCTGCCGTCGAGCTGGACGGCGGCGTCCAGGTCGAGGCGCTGGCCGCCCACGTAGAGAGTGCCTGTGCCGACCGTCAGCATGCCCGGGCGCCGCTCTGAGGGCTCGGGACGGTGGCGGTGACGGCGTATCCTCCGTCCGGGCTGCCAACCGGGCCGACCACCTCTAACGTCGTCAACCGGTCCCGCTCTGCGTCAATGGCGGTGGCTTCGTTCCAGTCCGCTTCGAGCGTAACCCTGCCTTGCTGTGCCACCAGTCCCCGCCACTTGCGAGCGGGGTCGAAACTTACACGTGCGCGGTCGCTACCCATTCAAGATGCTCCTCCCTCACCCCGTCTGGGGCGTCGCTCACGTGACATGGACAATCACGGGTGTCAGGCCGAGGGGCATGTACTCGGCGTACTTGATGAGGATCCCCTGTTCCTTGATCGGCGCCAGGTTGGATGAGAACGCGCCCATTTCGGACCCCGAGCTGGCGCCGGAACTGATGGTGCCCCCACCCGGGCTTTGGATGATGGACTGGTCGGCGCTGTCAACGAGCTGCCCGTAGCCAGAGTCACCGAAGTCGGTGCTGGTGAAAGGGGCGCACCGGCCGCGATAGTCACCGACTCGTACTGGCGGGGGACGCGGCTGCCGGCGGGGTAGGCGCTGAACCGGACGCAGCCGTCCTGGGTGTCGTCGACGGCGCTGAAGTCGCCAAGGACTGAGTCACTGGCCTGGAGCCGGTGGACCGCCGTGCGACCGAGCACCGTTACCCGGGTCAGCTCGACCGACGCGTTGTTGACAGCGATCGCCGCTACACCCAGGGCGATAGGGAAGGCTTCGTCTATGAGGGCCCGGTTAAGGCCTTCAGGCCCCCGTCGAACAGCGACGGGTTGTTAGCCGCAGCGATGATGTCTAGGCTGAGCGAGCTGGCTGCGAACAAGCCGCCGTCGTAGATACTGGAGCCGTTGACCAGGTTGTTGAGCCCGTCAACGACCGCTTCGGGGACGGGCTGGGGGGCAGTGTAGGGCTCGAGCGCAGTGAGCAGCGGCCCTAACAGCGTTTTCGCCAGCGCATCGTCCGACTGCACGGCCGCCTTGAGCAGGGCGGGGTCGTATATATCGGCGGTCGAGTAGTCGGCCCGGTCGTGGTCGGGATACCTTGCACGATGCTGTCGCTGATAGCGAGCGTCTCGACGGAACCGCCATAACGGGTGCGTACCGGGCCGAGGACGCAATGATCGATCAGGAGTTGGCAGATACCGCCGCTGCCGGGTTCACTCGACGGGTCAGCCTCGATCCAGATGGTCGTCGGCGCCAGAGGCCTCCCGTCAACGGAGGTCGCCAGCGGCGTAGTACCCGGGGGCGAGGAGGGCAAGCCGGCACCAAACGGTGAGCTGGCTGTACCAGGGTCCATGGTGCAGGCTGTGATCCGCACCGTGTCGAAGGCACCGCGTAACACCACGTCGCACCCGGATACCAGCAACCCGTCCAGGGTGAGCACGGCCCCCGTAGACCCGGTGAACACCCACGGTCCCCACCCTGGCGGAGGGCGCAGGACCGGCCGGACGGGCGGCGATTCGTTCCCCGCCATCACCACCAACGCGCTTATGGGCACCGCTGACGAGCCCACGGGGGCGAGGCTGGAGTAGGTCAAAGAGTCAGTAATGACGACGCTCCCCTCGCTCCCAGCCGCCGTGAGGGCGGTGTCGAGACCGGTGCCGCCGCCGACGGTCAGCACCGTCCCCACGGTCTCGGGCGGGTCGCTGAGTAAAAGCCGGTCGTACGGGCCGGCCCCAATAAGCCCGGCGAAGCCGTACTGGTAGGTGACCGTCAGGGACGCGTCCCCAGGTGCGGCCGCCAGCGCGAATGTCCCTACTTCCGGCCACACTTTGGCGACCTTCCCGCCGGTGACCGAGTACCCGTACGGTCCCGGTGCGGGGCCGACGGCTGACGCCGCATCGGGAGACGAGGGGTACGGAGCTCCCGCCGGGGCGTACGAGCCCTCGACGCCGGCGAGCGCAGACGCCAGAGAGCTGGTGATCGGGCCGGGTACCTGCCACTCGGCGGCCGACGTCCAAGTGTCGGCAAAATTATCGGGTTCGGGCCCCGGTGCCGGCAGGAACAGCGGGACCCGGCGTCCAGTCGGGTCGAACGCGAACTGAAGCCCGTCACACCCTTCCACGAGGACTGGCGTCCCGGCCACGACCTGGATGCTCGTCAGTCGCCAGAGGAAGACAAGCAGCTTCGGGATGCCGAAATGCCCAAGTGCGCCCTGTCCCGCCCGTAGGTCAGCCATGTGGAAGCTTTCGTCGAAGGGCGACCCGGTCAAGGCGGCCCCGTGCGCGGAACGCAGGTTGGCCAGGCCACCCGCAAGGGTGCCCGTAAGCGGGCCGGCGAGCGCTTGTTGCTGAAGGAGTTGGGCCGCCGCCCCGGAGCCGAGCCCGGGGAACGCCCCTGGGCGCACCATCGGGTCCAGGCCGTGACGCGTGCGGGAAAGCCGGCGGAAACCCTCGACAACGTGTGCAGTCCATCCCGTGACGTCGAGGGCGAGTTCTTCGAGTACAGCCAGGGTGCCTTTGTGGCGTCGGTAGTGGATGGTCTTGGCCACGTCGAGGCGCTGTCCGCGGGCATCCAGGCCGTTCACGAGGTTCGTGCCGAGCAAGGCGCCGATGTAGGGCACGACCCAGTCGTCGCAGGTTTCGATGGATTGGTCTGCCCACAGCCGGTCCAGGCTGCGCCGGACAACGGCCACCTGGCCTCCCACCCGGTTGAGGAGTTCCTGGAGGGGCCCGGAGCTGCCGTCGGGGCTGGTGTCGCCGGTGCGGTAGACCTCGGGGAGCATGGCCCATAGGCGCTGCGAGTAGTAGGCGGCGTAGCCGTCGAAGTCATCCACCGCTTTGCAACCCCGTGATGTTGACGCTGGCCGACGGCAACTCGAAGAACCCGCCCTCACCCGGCTCGGCTATGTCCTCGAGTTCGCGGAGGATGATGAACAGGAGCGGTGGAAGGAACCTCTCCGACCACGTGACTGCCAGCTGGTGGACGGCCGCTACGCCCGCCACCGAGAGAGCCTGTTCTACCTGGCTCCGGTACAGCCACTGGCCGATGCCCATCTGCGATGGGCTGAAGGCACCGGCCACGGGGTCAGTGACCGCCGTGGTGGCGGCGGCGACGACGTCGTCGAGGACCTGGTCGGCGGCAACGACGAGAGTGCAGGAGAGGCTGAGGGAGATCGGTTGGGCCGCGACCACGGACACAGGTCGGTTGGGGTCGTCCGATCCCGCCAGCGCTTGCGAGGCCGTCAGCACCCCCCCGGCGTCATTGTTGACATAGATCTTGACCAAGGTGCGCTGTTCGTCGGCGTCGAAAGTCCAGTAGGCCTTGGCCCGCGTGACCCCTGCCGCCTGACTGGCAATTACCTCGTAGTCATCGGCCGAAACAGCTCGCCCGAAGGTGAACACGCTGGCCGGCGCGTTCGTCTTCACGTCGGCGGGGGATTGCGGGTCACGGCCCCCGGACACAGCCACCGGGTTTTGGATCGAAGCCAGGTTCGGCTGCTGCTTGAGGATCGTTGTCAGCCGCCCGGCCGGAGGGCTCGCTGACCCCGAGCCGTAGCGGTAGGTGGCGAGCACGTTCCCCGTTCCCGAGGTCAGCCGGGCGCCGTTGACCCCGTCGCCGAACCGCACGGTGGTCGTGAGGTCCGGCGCTCGTTCGACCACGTAAACCTGGGCGTTGGGCGGCTGTTGATAGAAGCTGGGCACCTCGGCCCAGAGGACGCCGTCGACAAAAACCTGGAGCGTGCTGGACCACCCGGCCCCGCTGGCCACGTACGTGAGAGGCGACTTCTGAAGAGTGAAGCTCTGATTGGCTACGGCGGCGTTGCCGCTACCCAGGGTCTCAGACGGTACGGTGACGCCTCGGGACACGTCCAGGACGTCGAACAGCAGCCGTAACGGGACGGCCAAAGGCGGGGAAAAACTGGGAGGCGTCGACGGTCCTGGCGTGAGGGTGAGGGCGCCCGCGCCGGCAGGGGTCACGCCTACTGCGGTGGCTGTGCCGGTCGCGTCCTGGAGTAGCGCCGTGCTGGTACCGGGCTGCAACTCGAACGACGGCGGCACGCTTACCACCGCTGGCAGCGTGGGCAAGGTCCCGACCGGGGTAGCGATTATCGTCCCGACATCGCGGAACGCATACCTCACGGCAACGACGGTGGGTTCGCTGCTGTAGCCGGCGACAGTGGTGGGATCCGGAGTGGCGACCTCGAGGACCGTGTGAGTGACGACTATGTCCGGCGTGGCCGGGCTCGTTTGTTCTGGGAACGGGACGGTCCCCAAATCTTCGTGCGCCTTTAGAACGCTGACGAGCACAGACGACGCCTGCGATCCCCCGTCAAAAAGGACGAGGTCGCCGGGCTGGACCGAAGGCACGGCGGCCGAGAGGTTGACACAAGTGCCGTCTTCCGAGACGGCGGCGGCCGGCGACACCCCGGAGCCGCCAAGGCTCCAAAGCGATGCCGCCGCATTGGGCCGCAACAAACGGTAGCTCGCGGCCTGGGCCACTACAGGAGGCTGCTGAGGCTGTTCCCCTCGCGTCCACCACCGCGAGGCGCTGAACTCCAGTTCGTCCCGTTCCTCTGACAGCACGCCAAGGAAAGGAAATCCGACGCTCCCCCCGCCGGTACCAATAGATGCTGTGCCACTGGAGGACGTGGGCGCAGCCGTCGTACCCCATAACGCTGAACCCGTGAAAGTCACACTTGTGTTCACGGCTCCCGTTCCCGGGTCGGTCTGAGGGTCAACGCTGAGCACGGTCACCAACGACCAGTTGTCGTCGCTGCCGCTCCAGTTGGTTACCACCAGCACGAGCCGGTCGCCTGCTTTGACGCCTGTCACCTTCCCGGCCAGGAGGACCGACTCCGGGTTGTTACTGGATGTCACAGGCAACGCGGGGTTGGGCGGCAGCGTAGCCATGACGTCAGATGGTCCTGGGAAGCTCCCGGACGTCGAGACCTCGAAGGTTTGGGCGGGCGCGCCCGGGGTTGCGGTGCTGGAGATCTGCATGCCGGCCGGGATGACGAGGGGCTCGGAGGGCCGGGTTGTGGTGCGGACAGCAGCCACCTGTCCTGTGGCCGCCAGGCCCGGGGCGGGCACGTAGCCCATCAAGTCGACCAGGCCGGCGACGCTGGAAGCTAGCTGCGCCGTCCCGAGATATGTTTCGTTGGCGATCCGTTCGTTGTAAAAGGTGAGGATGTCGCCCAGATAGGCCCACCATTCCAGCATCTGCAGGCCCAGGTCGCCTGGCGCTGGAGCCCATAGGCCGAGTGATTGCTCACCCGGCAGCGGCTGCAGCAAGGCCCGTCGAAAGCCTGTGAAATCGTCGGCCCGGTAGGAGATTGAGGGCAGTCCGGCCCGATTAGAGACCACTTGCGGCCCCGGTGAGTCTTCGCATGGGCACGGAGAAGCGGACGGGGACGCCGGAGGGGAGCCGCTCATTTCCCCCCCTCGACTAGCACCGTCAGTGAGCCCGCCTCGGGACGACTGGGGTCATCGTCGACTCGCAGGATCTGATCTGGCGCCACGGTCAGCGTCTCGGGCAGTGGTACCCAGTTGGCCTGGGCTCCTCGCTGGCGGTATTGCACGAGGGAAACGCCCGCCACTCCCGTCACCGATTGCACCGCGGCCAACAGCGCGCTGGACTCCAGCGGGTCACCAAAAGCCCACCGGGAATGATCGAAAAATCCCACTGGTCCACCCGTTATTGGCCCCCCCGTTATTGGCCCCCCCGCTGCTGGCCCACCGGCTAGAGCCCCTGGCCGTAAGGCGGAGAGGACAGCGGCCTCGACGTCGCCGGCGAAGTAGGCGGGATCAGCGCACAGGGTGATTTGAAGGTCGACAGAGACGTAACGCGGAGGCAAGACATAGCTCTCGTAGCCAGAAAGGCGTTGCCGGTTCAAAAGTTGCGACAGGGAGATAACCTCGTCAACGGTGGGTTGCTCGGTAGCCACCGGGTTGGCGGCGGTCAGGGCCGTGAGCCAGCTGCCCGTCCATCTGAACGTCGTACCGGCTTGCTGTACCCACGTCAGCGTCTGCGCCGCCGCCTCGTAGTCGGACGGCCGCACCACACGAAGCGGCTGGGCGCCGAAAGCTTCCGGGGCGCGGTCGCGAACCTGCTGTGGGGTTTCGGCATCGGTGCCGCCGGAGGCCGCGAACGGGTTAGTGCAGGCGGTAACGGGACCGGCATTGCCGTCCAGGACGACCTGGGTGATCGTGTCCGCGGGTACATTGCCACCGGTCCCGCCACCGACGCGATAGGTCACCTGGAACGTGGTCCCGGGCGCGGGCAGGGTGCCAAAAGTCCCGTTCCCGAAGCGGACTGTGGTCCCGCCCCCGCCGTCGTAATCGAACCACGTCGCGGGAGAACCGGTCGTCGAGGGACCAGTAAGCACCGGCGAGTACTGCTCGGGCGTCAACGTGAAGACGTTGTCGGTAGCCTCGGCGTCGAGGAGCCAGCGGGCCCAACCCCAGGAGCTCGGCGCCGGACCACCGGGCGCCTCAGTTAGGACGATCTCGGGTAGCGCCGTGACCGGTGTATCAGCGTCTTGCTGAGTACTCGGGATCCAGGCCAGGGGCGCCGCGGAGAGGGAGTAGCGGTAGTCCAGGACTACGTCGTCAGGGGCCAGTTCGCTCCCAGGCGGACCACCGCCGGCGCGCCCTCGCCCGTCTCAGGGCCCCCGTTCGGGATGTAGAAGGTCTCGGTCATCTGCCACCCTTGGGTGGCCGGGACGAGGTTGCCTGCATAGGCGGTGCGGGCGAGGTCGTGATCGGCGGTCGTTGCCGACGCGATCGTGAGCCGAGTGAGGTTGACGGCAAAGAGCGGGTCCGAATCTCTTCGGTTTTGCTTATCGTGACGACCTCTCGGGTAGGCGGGTCCGCGCTGGTCGTTCCCTCGGTGTCGATCAGAAGTTGCTGCCCGGCCGAAAAACCGAGCCCCCAGCCGACTATGTCCAGCTGGGTGGAACTAGGGGGCAGGCATTGATTGCTCTCGTCCCACCAGTACGGGACCAGGTTCAGCGCCCCGCTCGGCGTGTAGCGGTTCCAGCGGGCGTCGACGGGGAACATGGTGGCGGCGCCACCTGACGCATTCGCCAGCCCGTTGCCTACCTCGAAGTAGACGACACCACCGTCGGCACCCTGGGCCTGGCAGCGGACCGGCGATGTGATAGATGTCGCCCCCAAGGTCACTTCCAGTTGCAGCAACGCCGTGGCCACCGTCGCCGGGGCCGGCTCATAATCGACCAAACGCGCATGTCGGAGCAGCGAAAGTGGCTGAGTCGCCGTGCCCAATAGCGACTCGCCGGCCACCCGGTCCTGGTAGTAGCTGAGCTCGTCGGCCATGGCCGCCAGAACCTCCATGACCACCATCCCGACGTCGGCTTCCGAGCGTTCCAGCCAGGAGGGGTAGCGCTGGGTGGAGAACTCCGAGAGGGCCTGGCGAAAACTGTTGAAGTCCTTAGCCAAGTAGTCGATCTGGACGTCGATGGCCTGGTCTGGAGGGCAAGTAATAGGCGGCGGTTGGCAATCGAAGTCGCTCGGGCAGTTGGCCTTGAAGGAAAACGGCACCGTCGCGAAATAAGGGTCGAGCACGGCGCTCGTGACAGTCAGCTGGTAGGTCGAGAAATCGCCGGGAGCGGCGACACGAAGGGTGAGGATGGGGCGACCTTCGCTATCTGCGCTCCAGGACGTGGGGCCGTCGATCACGGGTTCCACTTCGATGGTGGTGATCACCTCGCCGCCGGTGATCGTTACTGGAGCTGGAGCTCCTGCGCTCTGCAATGGGCTCGCCACTGGCGAGGCATACGTCGTCCCCAACGTGCCCCTCACGCTGACTACGTTCAGGAAATGGACCCGCAACAGCGTTTGGTCGGCGCTGGCCACCTCGACGTAATCGATGCCGTTCCACGACGTCGAACTGAGCAGGTACTGGCGCCGGTCCAGCAGCGGCATGGTCGAGCTCATTGAAGGATCACCGTGGTCGAGGCCGGGACCTGCGTCTCCACCACCGTGTAGGCAACGGTGACCTTCAGGGTGCCGGGCGCCAGGTCGCTCGACTCGGCGGCCGTAAGCACGGTCACCTCGTTTGGGGTGACGATGCCCGAGAGCCACTGGCCAAGGGACTGGAGCACTCGCAGCTGCACGGTGGCCGTGAGGGCGTCGGTTATCGGCGCGAACACGAGGGACCGCAACCCGCAGCCAAACTGCGGGAGGTCGACTCGTTCGCCCGGAGAGGTGAGCAGGAGCTGGCGGACCATCTGGTCGACGTGCGCCGGGTAGGCGGCCTGCGCCGTTTGCTGGGACGCCGAGTCGACACGGAAAGGGTACGCGATGTCTTCTCGCGGGAGCGTGCTCACTGCACCTCCAGTGCACCGTCGTTGACCGAGACGCTCGAGTCACTTATGGCTACCGTTTCACTCCCCCGAGTCAGGGTGATCCCCGACGAGTCCAGGGTCACGGAGTTCCCGTTGGGATCCGTGATTGTCAACGAACCCTGGTCGTCGTCGAATTTCAGCTCGGTCGGGGCTTTCGTGACGATGACCTTGACGGCTGCGTCAACGTCCGACGGCACTTCGCCGTCACGCCAGTAGCACCCAACCCAGACCGGGTATGAGACATCCCCACCCTCGAACTCGACCCACACCCCGCTGCCGATCTCCGGCAGGAAAGCGATGCCCACTTGCGGCCCGGCATAAGGGACGCACGGCATGCACCAGCCGCTGTCCGTGTCACCGAGCACAGCCGGCACCTTGGCCTTGATCCGGCATGTCGACGCGTCGACGTCGGTGACAATGCCCCGGTACTTTCCGTAAAAACGGTTACGGAGGCGGTCGAGGAGATCCTCCAGCACACGGTCCTGGGCGGTGATCAAAGCGCACCCCCAATCGCCCCAGCCAGGGAGCTGGCCAACCCGCCACTTGGCGCCGGCCCATGCCGTTGCGGACGAGAGTGAAGCTCATCTTGAACGAATCGAGCGAGAACTGGTGGCGTACGTTCCACACCAACCAGTTGCCAGAATGAAGGCTGCCCGCTCCCTCGATGGTGACTATGTCCCCCACCCGGAGCACAGCCCCCAGTCGATTGGCGTCCGCCTCTCCCGTGCAGCGGGTGAAGAACCCTGACTCGGTGAGCACGGCCGCGGTGCGTTGGTCCAGCTCCGGGACATCCGCCGGCGTCGTGAGGATAAAGGTTGAGTCCCGACCCGCATAGGTGGGGAGGTCGCGGGGAGCCAGCTGGGTGAGGCCGCTCGAGTTGGCGTCAGATTCCACCCCGTCGTCGGAGGACTGGGTGAGGTCAACTTGGCTGGAGCCGACCTCGCTGGGCCGCATCACGTCCCAGGCGAAGTCGAGGGAGTCGACGGTCCAGGTTGTCGGGTCAACCAGCGAGATGGTCGCAACCGGCTGGCCATCTACTGCAGGCTGGACGAAATAACCGGTGCGCTCGCCGGGCGTGTCGGTACAGGCGACCCGGCAGATCTTTCCGCCCCGGCGGGCTAGGCCGCGCAGGAACTGGAGGTCCGTTCCCCGCTGGAACAAACTGTGCGCGTCCGGGTCGTGAACAGGCGAATCATCATCAGTGTTGGCGTCGGCACCGTTGAACCCGTAATTGGCAAAGATGGCGTTGGCCACCTCTCCGTCCGTCTGACCGGCCCACTCCTGGACATTGTCGTCGAGGTTCATCAGGCACGAGGCGTCCTGAGCGGCAACGTCGAGGGAGGATGAACCGGACGTGCGGTCGAGGTGAAGTTGAAAAGACAGCACGTAACCGTCGAAGACGCACTGGGCACTCTGGCCGTCAGGGGTTACCACCATGCTGACCGGCGTGTACGGTTCGAACGTCCCGTCGCCTACGTACTGAAGGTCTCCGCTCGAGGTGCGCACCACCGGCATACGAAGCAACAGCACGTCAGGACCGTCCGAGTTTTCTTCGACCTCCAGGACCTCGACGGACTGGTAAAAGGTCGTCGGCACCGCGGAACCCCCGACGGACAGCTGGACGTTCACGCTCATGCCAAAATCACGTTCAGGCCAAAAGTCACGTTCAGGCCAAAAATCACGTTCATGCCAAAGTCACGTTCATGGTTGGGCGCTCGGTGGGATCCCAATTAGCGGTCGGGCCACCAGCGCGCCGGCGACCATGGAGTTGTTGGCGTCACAGAGCTGCCAGAAACCAGTGGGTGCATTGAGAAATCTGACAGCCACAAGGTCGAGACGCTCGGTGGCCTGGTGGGGGTAGTAGCCGACAATGGAACTGGCCCGGGGGGCCGGGATGCACACGGCCGCCACCGTCCTGCCCCCAGGCAGGTCGAAAGTGTAGGTGGCTGCTCCGAAATACCGGCTCCCGGCGGTGAACAACGACTCCTCCTTTAGTGCGGGATCATCCCGATGATCGATTCGGCGGCGTTGGCCAGGTTGGCCACGGCCAGGGCTTGACGTAGCGAAAGCGTGTAGTTGTATGCCACGCTCCCGAGGCTGCTCAAGATGTCGGAGCTGTCCGCATCTAGCTCAGCCGGGGTCAGGACGCGCAGGCTAAGTTGTGCTTCGGCGTGGGTCGGGCTCAGCGTCGAGTTGTATAACTTCTCGGTGATAGTGAGCCCGGTCAGCCGGACCGGCACGATACGCCCGGGCCCCCAGATGAAAAGGACGACCGGCAGCGTGGAGGCTGGGACCGTAGTGGTGGGACCGGACGAGCCTCCGCTCAAGGCCGACGCCAGAGCTGAGGAAACGGCTCCGAGAAGCCCGGACGTACCCCCGCCGGCGGGGTAAAGGAGCAGCTCCAACGCCGCCAGCCGGCTGTACACACCGCTCACCTCGGCAATGGCCGCCGTGGGCGCGCTCCCGTCGGCAATCTCGTCGTTGGCGTCGAACGCAACCGTGAACGCGAACGTTTCGCCGGGCATGCCTTGCACGGCCATCGGGTTGTTGGTCTGCGGTGCGGTCGTGCCCGACGTCGTCGGGGGGGCCGCCGCCTGCGGCTGGGCCCAGGTGTGGGTAATTGATTCCGGGTTGTACTGGAACACGATTACGTTCGGGATAGGGACCAGGAACGTCGGAGAAAAAGAGACGAGCGCTCCCTTCAGCAGCTCGGCGCTCACAGGACGTAACCTTCGCTGTCCAGGCTGCCTCCACTGCCCGCGGGCGATGGCGCCGCCGCCAGCGCCCGGCCCACGGCGTCCACGATCCGGCGGCTCAGCGCATCGGTTTCTTCGCCCGGATGTGCGGGTAACTCGACGTGGAGGGTCGCCAGTGACTCGAGCCCCACGGGAAGGATCAGGCCCGGGCCCAGGCCCTCGGCCACCAGCTCGGCCAGCCGGCGGGCCGCACCCTCGTCGATCCCCTGCACCTGCAGGCGGAGGTGTTCCACCGTCAACTCACGCGTCGGCAACCTAGGCGTCGGCAGCTCAGGCGTGGACAGGCTCATTGCTGAGCGCCCTCCTGCCCTCGCATGACCTTCCCCAGCTTCTCCAGCTCCCGGCGGGTGGCGGCCAGGACGTGGCTCATCTCGATGCCCTTGCCTTCGTCGCGGGCGAGGAACGCCGCCGCCAGGGCCGCGGCCTTGATACCCGCACCCGTGAGGTCGAACTGCGCCCCGAGCTTGCCCCAGTCGAGGGGGCCGATCAGACGCCTCCCGTCGGGCTCGGCGGCGCTATCGAGGGCCAGGCGCCACAGGCGCTCGCGCTCGGCGGGCGTTGGAGGCGAGAAGTCGACGATGAACTGGATCCGCCGGACGAAGGCGGAGTCGAGGTCGCCCTTGCGGTTGGTGGCCAGGACAGCCACGCCATTGAAGCTCTCCATACGCTGCAGGACGTAATCGACTTCGATGTTGGCGTAGCGGTCGTGAGCGTCATTGACTTCGGTCCGTTTCCCGAACAGCGCATCAGCCTCGTCGAATAGCAGCAATATCGGTGCCGTTCGCACGCGTCAAAGACGTGCCTCAGGTGCTTTTCGGTCTCACCGATGTACTTGCTTACGAGCCCGGCCAGGTCGACACGGCAAAGCTCGAGGCCGAGCGAGCGGGCTAGGACCTGGGCCGCCATTGTTTTGCCTGTCCCGCTCGGTCCGGCGAAAAGGGCAGTGACGCCGCGTCCCATCGAAGTCAGCCGGGCGAGACCCCAATCGTCGAGCACCTCGCCCCGGTTGCGAGCCTGGGACTCCAGCTCGCGAAGGTGGCGCTCAGTACGAGGCGAGATCACCAGGTCGTCCCAGCCGTGCGGAAGTGACAACGGGGTGAGTAGTTCGGGCGTCCCCGCCAGCAGCAAACGCCGGCAAACTTCTCTCACCGCGACCTCGCCGGCGGGGTTGACTCGAGCGGCCACCGCTATTTCTGCCGGCCGCAAGTCCCATTCCGAGACGGGTGGCGGCGCGGGGCTCGAGGCAAACGACGACCACAGCTGCATCCGTTCGCGGCGAGAAATGGGCCCGAGGCGGAACGACCGGCGGACAGAACCGAACTGAGCAGGAGCAACGAGCTCTGAAGTAGTCGAAAGGAACGTGAGCGGGGCGAGCGCATGTGCGAGCCAAGACGGGGCGGGGATAGCCTCGGCATGCTCCCATATGAGTGCCCGTCCTTCGAGGCGCGCTCGGCGAATCTCTCTCACTACCGCCCCGGTTGGGTCGGAGCGTTGCACTATCGCTTCGGCATCAACCGAGATGAGGCCACGAAAAGGCCGGCCAATGGCAGCAACGGCGCGCGCCGCCAAGGAGGCCCGGCCTGACCCAGGCGGCCCGACCACCTCGATCTCGATCGGGACAAACGTCGGCGCGTCGGTACTGGACAACGAGCGCACGAACCCCACGATCTCCTCGAGGACATCAGGACGAAGCGGGAAGCCGACGGGCGGCTCGACTTCGACCCCGAGAGCCCCGATGGACCAGTCCGTGGCCGTCCGGTCTGCTGCGGGGTCACGACGGCCCGGGCCGAGAAGGGGCGGCAGGAGCAACGCGTCGCCATCCCAGTTCGTCGACGAGCTGTAGGGATCCCGGCCGTCGTCCAGTGGCCTGGCCAGGAGCCACTGGACTAGGGCCGAGCTCGGGCTCGGGCACCAGAACGGGCGGTCCCCGAAGAGGGCCACCGCCAGGGCTGGTGTGGGGCCCATAGGTTCAGGCGAATCGAGCAAGTACCCGAAAACCCGACGCATGGCCGGATCCGCCGCTCCCGCCAAGCAGAGGGCAAGCAGATGAAGCTCCGGGGGTTGTAGGTCAAAAACGACCCTCAGCTGTTCCCACGCAGAGTCGGGCGGGGTGCCGGTGAGCGTGCCCAGTTCCCTGGAAAGCGCAGCCGCGCTTTCGTCCTGGAGGTAAAACGAACTTTCTGCCGCCCGCAGGTCGGCCGCCGGGAGCAGGGCGCGGTCCACGTCGCTGTGGCTGATCGGCAGGAGCTGCTCCCCTTCGTAGCGGTGGCTCGACCACAGTTGGCGGAGCCACATCACCCGGCGGCTGGCCCGCAGGCGCACCTCTTCCAACCAGGCCGGCACCTGACCGGCCGGCGGCCAGGCGGGGCCGGGCCGGGCCGGCTCGGAAGCCGTGGCGGGATCCTCCGAGCGAAATGGGCCCTCGCTCCCTCCAGCGGGCGTCAGCCCGGTGGCCAGTTCTTCCGCCGCCAGGCTCACGTTCTCACCCACAGAGCCGGGTCGGCTTCGACGCCTGCCACACGAACGCTGATGGGCAATACCGTCCCGGGCGGGACGGCCGGCGCCGTATACGTGAAGGAAAGCGAGGAACCGCCCGCCCCGATGCTGATATCGCTCGCCAGGACTGGGGTCGCCCCTACCTCTATCTCGACTTGGCCAGGGGCGAAACCTGCGCCGGCCAGGGTAAGCGCGGTCCCAGTGACCGTCGGCCCCGAAGCGGGGTCGACCCACGGGGCGATGCCGAGTGGCGCCCGGCTGGTACCCACCTGAACTTGGTACTGGCCTGCGGCCGGGAGCGAGCCAGGCGGCGAGCCTGGGCCCGACGGGACTTCCAGTACGACTCGGCTCTGAGACGAGCTCGAGTCGACGACCCAGCCTGTGATGTCCGTCTCGGCGCCGGTACCCGATACGAGCGAGATGCTGGCGCCGCTCAAGTTGGCGCCAAAGAGCCAGACCTGTTGACCGGCGGCGACCGTCGCCGGCTCCTGGGTGAACGAGACCTGCTCGCCGGTGGGGCCGATGTAGGTCCCTTGACGGAAGGTAGCGAGGGGCACAGCCGGTCCCGGCGCAGTCGGAGGGGAAGCCTGGGCCGCCCCTGGGGCGGTGGTGGCCAGCGGGAGCTGGCCCGCCGCGTTCGCCACTACGACGTTGAACGAAGACGTGTCCTTGTTCGCCGGCGGCGCCACGTCCTGGTCGAGGAAAACGACGGCGGCGCGATAGACGACCGAGAGCCGCAGCGGGCTCGTCGTGGCCTGCCAGAGCCGGCTCATCTCGTCGTAGGAACGACGCTCCATGGTGAGGGTCAGTTCCCATGACGACGAACCAGTGACGCCCCTCACAACGGGGTTGTTGTGGAACAGGCGCACGGCGACGCTCATGAGCATCTGTTCTTGGTGATAATCGCCCGCCGAGTACGCCGACAAGAGGTAGTAGAGGTCGAGTGCCGTCGGGAGGAACCCGACCGGTTGCCCGGGACCGGCCAGGCTCGAGACCATCTGTGGCTGCCAGAACAATGCTTCGCGGGCATTGTCCGCCTCCACGTGGTACAGGTACAGGCTGAGTTGAGGCCCCGCCTCCTTCGGGAGGACGTCAGGCGCGAAGCCGGTGAACGTCGGCGTGAACGCCGGCACCGGCGACAACGGGCTCCCGGCGGCGGCCTCCGCGGCGTCCAGTTCAGCCCACAAGGGCGCCGCTGCCCACGACGAGCTCACCAGGTGGAGCAGCGAGTCGGTGATGGCGGAGAGGTCGAGCGTCATGGGTGCAGTGCGGCTAGCCCTGTCCGGTCCCGAACCAGCGTCCGGCGCCCGAACGAGCCACGTCGACGACCGTGCGATGCCTAGCCGGCGCCGGGTGAACGGCCGGGGAAACGGCGGGCGGGAACGGCAGCGGAGCCGGCGGCGGTGCGGGCACGACGTTGACCTCAATGGTGCCGATGGTGACGCGAACAGGGCCTGGTAGCGGGAGGGAAGGTCCCGTCTGGGCGAAGGAAAGGGCCGAGTGCGGGGGCCGGTCGGGCGCGGTTTGGGACGGGAATATAAACCCGGGTACCGGCAAGAGCGCTTCGAGCGGATCTCCGGATGAAGGATGCGGTCCTGCGGAGGATGACCTCTGGTCGCGGTTGGGCTCGTCGCGCCCCGACCCTGTCACCGACGCCACTTCCTCGTGCAGATCTGTCAATTTCGGATGTGCCACCGGCCCGGGCAATTGTGGCCCGGGCTCCGGGCGTTCCCGCGACCTGAGAGCCGTTACCGGCGGCGAGGCGCCCTCGCCGTAGACGTCCCTTTTCGGCTCAAGCCTTCTCCGCTCGAACCGGCTGTCGCCTACGACCGCCGTGAGCGCCGTGGGTACGTTCATGGTGACTCCCTCGGCACGGACAGGCTGAAGAACTTCGGCCGCCGGGACAGTCGGCAGTCGCGGTGCGGGCAGACCAGGGGCCTCGATTTGCAGGGAATGGTCTCGGCGAACGCGATTGACGAGGCTCTGGACAGCGTCGCCATCGTCACGGCCAACGGACGGGCGGACTGAGCCAGACAGCGCCGAAACCGCCGGCACGGGCGCTTGATCGAAGGGCGAATATCTCGAGACCGGGCGGGACGCGGAGATCGGGCCCTGGCTCGCCGTTTCTCTTTCTATTTGGCTCCTCATCGCCCTCGGCCCTGCGGACGGGCCAGGCTCGTCGGGCGCGGGCTGGTTCCGATTGGGCTCGTTCGGACCGGGCTCGTTCGGACTGGGATTGTCCGTGCCAACAACGTCGTCAATGCCCTGAGCGCCGTCCGATAACGGAAGCCCGACTGGTCCGAAGGGGAAGTGGGGCGGGCGCAAGACGCCGCGGGCAGAAGGGGGCGAAGAACCCACTACGTGGGCGAGGTAGTGGGGGACGGCTTTCATGCGGCCGACGGCCCCTCGACAACCATCCTCCAATAACGCCTCCTCCGGCCGCGGGGGAGCCGGAGGATGGTGTCCTCGTCCCACCCGTACGCAGAAGCCAGTGCGTGGGTCTCCCCGTAGAGCCCGACGAATATGTCCCGTAGTTCGGAAAGCGTGAACACCACGGGGTCGAAAGAAAGCTGGACCGGCGTGCCACACGAGGGGCAGCCGCCCCCAACGACACCGTCCAGGCTGGGCGAAAGGGCACCGAGCGCCCGGTCGATCCGTTTGGCTATGGGGGCTGTCACCCGGGGAGGGTCGATGCAAACGGCGGAAATGGCCAATTCCGGCCGTTCCTCGTCCATTACAGACAACACATCTCCCACCGTCGGCACCCTGAAGCGGACCACGGTCTCCCCGAGCGAGAACCATCCCTCCTCGACGGCGGGCGAAACGCCCCGCGGCCGTCGCGGCCGATGATGCGCCAGGTACGCAGAAATACTCAGCGTGACGTCGAACCGCTGGCCGCAGCCCGGCGCGAGACAGGTCCCCTCGCTCACTATCCTCTCGCCGACCCAGGCTCGTCTAATGGCGAAAGCGACCGCGCCCAACCGGGCCGCCGGCACCCTGGCCCAATCCACAGCACCCCCGTTGCTAACGGAGGCCACGCGGTTGGCCAGCTCTACCATCGTCCTGACCGGCGATAGCCCCGACTCCAGGACGAACATTTCGTCTTCGCCTGTCGGCTCTCGCACATCTAGCACGAGGTCGTTCAGGAGCACGCGATTACTGCTCCTTGGGTTCAGTGAGGGAGGTGTCGCGCTCCCATCCCTCGTTCTCCAGCTTGATGTGCTCGATCGCGATGGCATTTGCGCCCGCGTCCAGGTCGGGCAGAGCCTGGTACTCGGAGACCCAGCAGCGGTGGATAAGCCACCGCAGGACGGGCTGTGCCTCCTCGTTGAGCAACGTGATGCTGATTTCCTGACGAAGGTTGGCCAGCGATGTGGAGGCCGAGCCGTGGTCGAGCGACTGGGCCGCGTTGGCCCACGTTTCGAAGGTCTTGTCCTGGGTTATGCCCCGCTCGAGCGTAATGGGCTCGTACTTTGTCCGACCCAGGCCCTTCAGGATTATGGCATTACCGCCCTCTTTGTACTCGATCACGTCAGATGACCGCTTCAACCCCGTGACCTTACTGACGGCGGCGACCGGGACGGTGGGGCTCGAGGTGGTGAAGTACACAAGGAACCGGTAGGACTTATAGGGGTCGTACCGGGTCGGGTTTACCGGGAAAATGTTGGCTGAGGTAGACGCCATACTGGGCTCCTTAGCTCGAGGCCTGGCCGGCGAGCTGGGTTATCTGCACGACGATGAACTCCGCCGGCTTTAGCGGGGCAAAGCCCACGAGGATATTGACGACGCCGTTGTCGATGTCAGCTTGCGTTGTCGTCGTGGAGTCACATTGGACGAGGAACGCCTCGCTGGGCGTAGTCCCCACGAAGGCCCCTTGCCGGAACAAGCCGAGCATGAAGGCGCCTACTTCTTGGGTGAGGGCGTTCCAGAGAGGTGTGTCGTTGGGTTCGAAGACGGCCCAGGTGAGATTGGAATAAAGCGACTGCTCGAGGAAAAGGGCCATGCGCCGGACGGGCACATAACCCCACTGGTTTTGCAACGCCTCGTCCCGGTAAGCAAGCGTCCGCGCGCCAAAGATGACCGGCGAGAGAGAGGGGAACTGCCGGATGCAGTTGATGCCCAATTGGTTGAGCTCGCCTTGTTGGCTATCGCTCATGAGGCCCGTCGCAACAACGCCCGTGGTGCCGTTGAGCGCCGTCTCCAGGCCGGCCGGGGCTTTCCAGACTCCCCGGTTAGCGTCCTCGGCGGCGAACATGCCGGCCACGAAGCCGCTCGGAGGGGCGGTGGAGGCGAGACCGGTGACCGGGTCGGTGCTCGAAAGCCAGGGAAAGTAAAGCCCTCCGTTAGGTGTTACAGGAACCGGGAGCAACGATAGGCCGTCGATCGGCGATGATGCGTCGCTCCCCGTGGCGGCGGAGTCGACCCACCATGTGGACGGAGGGTCCACTATGTAAAAGGCTCGTTTTCGCTCTGCGTAAGCGGTCGCCTCGGCCATGACGGAGGGAATAGAAATGCCGGGCACCACCAGCAGGTTGAAGATCGGCACCTTATCGAGTGGGTAGTTATCGGTGAAGGCTTCGGCTATGAGCTCGGTGTTGATGAAGCTGGAGACGGGCGGGCTGGGAGGAGCGGAGGTAAATGAGTAGGTGGGAGGGCTGCTACCCGGCGGGCTGCCGGGGGAAGGGTACGAAAGTGACGCCGGAGGAGAGGACGCCGGCGGCCAAACTTCGGGGCTTCCCCAGGCGACCAGCGATGAGTTGGCCAGTGCAGCCTGGAGCTGGCTGATCTGCACCTTTCGGTAGATCTCAACTTGGGCCTGGCCGGGCCCCGGCGCGGCTGGCGGCCCGTATGTAATTTGTATGTCGGCGGTGTCATTGCTGGTGGCGACGCTTTGGATGTTGCTGATCGCGACCCGCAACGGGAGACCCAAACCAGTTAGCCCCGTTGTAGGGTCTCCGACAGGCACGGTCGCATTAAGTGTTACCGCCGGGGTCGTACCCAACGTCACGGTCGGGGTCGGGAATACCGGGTTCGTCAGCCCGACCACGTAACACTGCGAGCCCCCGTTCAGGAAGAACTGGAAGACCGCTTGGCCCACGTAGTCCGGGAGCCCCGGGCAACTGAAGAAACCGCCGTAGAAATTTTGGTAGTCGGCGAAGCTGTACAGCACGTTCGCTGGCGTCGACTGGGGACTGGTCCTGGGAGTCTGCAGCGGGTGCGTAAAACCGACAAAGGCGGCTATAGACGTGGGCGCCGGCGTGATCGTGTGCGATGAGCTGGGCAGCTCCTCGATATAAACCCCGGGGTACGTTGGCGTGATTGACATCTGGCCTCCTGGAGCGCGGCATTGTGTTCTCGTTACCGGCAGCAGCGCTCAACGCTAGGCGGCGCCCGTCACGGCGGCGTCAACGTTGCATTTCCATTTCGTCACCGACGTACGCACTTCGAGCCGCCGGGCCGGGGCTTGAAACCATTGCTCGCCGGAGCTTTTGACGCGCCCGTGACGCCGAGTTGACGCCAGCCCTTTAGTCTCGGTTCATGGCCCCCGGGCGCACCGAGCGGCCGAGTCGGCACTTTCTACTCGGCACATGAACGTCTTTGCCTGTCTTGTCCACGAGGCGCCCGACTGCGTGCAGGACCTCGTAGACAATCTCCAATGCCTTGACCCAGGGTCCGTTGTGCTCGTCTACGACGGCAGCGGCGGCAACATCGTCCCTCAGCTCGGTTTGGACGGCCGGCCAGAGGTGTTCGTGCACCCGCAACCCCGAGCGATGAAGTGGGGCCGGCTCCACGACTTCGCCATCGACTCCATGCGCTACGCCCTCGACCACTTCAACTTCGAGACCATTACAGTTGTCGACTCGGACCAACTCGCGCTCCGACGCGGCTACTCGGGCTACTTGCGAGCTTTTCTCGAAGACCATCCGGGCGCCGGCTGTCTCGTGAGCGCTGAGCGGGCCCAGCCCGCTACCACCACAATTGGGCCGGCCCGAGTTGCTTGGCAAGAGATAGATTTGTGGCGTCCGTTCTTGAAGAGGTTCCCGGACGGTGAGACCAAGTTCCCGCAGTGGACCTTCTGGCCCTCAACGGTGTTTACCCGCCTGGCGGCTCAGGATCTCGTGCACCTCTGGCCAGACCGGGAGCTGCAGGACATATTGACGAAGACAAAGATCTGGGCATCGGAAGAAGTGATCTTGCCTTCACTCGTTGCCCTCAGCGGCCACGCCGTCATCAAGAACCCTTGCAGCTACGATCTCGTGCAATACCGGGCCAGGTACTCGGTCGCCCAACTAGGCGCGGCCATGTCTCGTCGGGACGTCTTTTGGGCCCATCCCGTTCCCCGCCTGTACACCGACCCACTACGCGCGCACGTACGCAAAAGCTTCGGGGGTTATCTGCCCTCGCCCACGACTGGGCCCGGCGACCCGTTCGAGTCACCATACTGCCGGCCGCTGCCGTTGGTCCTCCCCCTCATTAAGAGGGCCGAGGCGATCGACGGCTGGCTGTCGCCCGCGGAGGCGGACCTATTGAGCGCTGCGGCGACAAGAGCGCTGATGGAGCTGCCCGCTCCTCACACGATCGTAGAGGTCGGCAGCTATTGCGGACGAGCGACGGTGGTAGTCGGGACGGTCGCCAAAGCACTCTCCCCAGGCTCGGCGGTGTACGCAGTCGACCCTCACGACGGGGTCCAAGGCGAGCGGGGCAAGAACGTCAGCGGCCTCAACGACTCGCGTGCCAGGCTCGCCCGCAACGTCGAATGGGCCGGGCTCAACGACGTCGTCCACCTGGTCGTCGCCGAATCGGCTGACGTGGCGTGGGATACCCCGATCAGCTTCCTGGTCATCGACCGGTTGCACGACTATGCGTCGGTCACGGCCGACTTTGCTCAATTCCAGAGCCATCTTGTGCCCGGGGGCCTAGTGGCCTTCCACGATTATGCGGACTATTTCTCCGGCGTCCAGTCCTTCGTCAGCCACCTGCTCAGTACCGGTGCGTACGCGCCCGTCCAGCGGGTGGAATCAATGGTGGTCCTGCAAAAGACGGGCACCGTTCCCGTTCCGGCCATCGCAAAAGTCCTGCGACAAATAGAGGCGGCCGATGGGCAGTTCAGCCACGATGAAGCGGCTTTATTGGCGCTCACGGCTGCGCTTTCTTTGTCGACGTCCGAATCAGGAGCCGTCGTCCAAGTAGGAGTGCCAGATCCGAGAGCGACCCAGGTCCTGGTCAGCGCGGCCGCTGCCGCCGGGCGTCCCGAGGCGCTCCAGGCGGGACCGGGCGGCTCGCTCCCCGCGGCATCGAACTCTGTCTCATCGACCGGCTGGAGACGCCCGGGATCGAAGGTGGTGCCCAACAGCGCCGTCGCCGGCCCCATCGCCGGCCCCGCCCCTCAGGAAATCTGTCTCCTTGTGGTCAACGCCGGGCCCGGGGATCCCGGCCTGGCCGAGGACGTCGTGCAGCTCATGGGCACAGTCCTACCCGGGGCGTACATAGCCTTTCCCAACTTCGCTAATTGGGGCACGGCCGCGCCGTACGGAGACTTCCTTCGTAACGGGGAAGTCGAGCGCGCTTTCGCTGTCGGGCACTTGCTCGTATTGCGGCGTACGAGGCCAGACAAACGGAGGCCAGAGGAGAGGAGGCCAGACAAACGGAGGCCAGAGGAGAGGAGGCTACAGGAGAGGGGTGACGCCAAGGCGTCGCTCGGGGTCGGTTCGCCCTCCCCACCGCCGCGACCTATTCCTGTCCCCTCCGCCCCCTCAGATGAGCCGCTGGTTTCCTGCGTAATGCCGACGCACGACCGCCGTCCATTTGTCACCCGGGCTATCCGTTGCTGGCTGCA
Source organism: uncultured Acidimicrobiaceae bacterium (assembly GCA_963807395.1). Taxonomy (GTDB): domain Bacteria; phylum Actinomycetota; class Acidimicrobiia; order Acidimicrobiales; family Palsa-688; genus Fen-671. Next base: position 1,478,407 of record CAWEBW010000007.1, on the reverse strand, counting down.
GCAGGACTACGCCCGGGCCGAGCTCGTCGTGGTCGACGACGGCGCCGACCGGGTGGCCGACCTCGTCCCCGATCACCCTCGGGTCCGCTATGTCCCGCTCCCCGACCGACAGACGATCGGTGCAAAACGCAATATCGGCTGCAGGCACGCCGAGGGGGACCTGATCATCCATTGGGACGACGACGACTGGAGCGCGCCCTGGCGCCTCAGTTATCAGGTAGAGATGTTCTTGAAGCAAGACGTCGACGTCTCGGGGCTGAGCGCGGTCTTCTTTTGCGACCTGCAGGCGGCCAAGGCGTGGCGTTACGAGTACCCGTTCCAGCGCCGGCCCTGGGTCGCCGATGCCACCTTCTGCTACCGGCGCAGCTTGTGGGAAGCAAGCTCCTTCCCAGACAGCAGCTACGGGATCGACACGACGTACCTTTGGCAGGGCTCGGCCAAACGGGTCGGAGCGCTCGCGGACCCTTCCTTTTATGTGGCCATGGTCCATTCAGGCAACACGAGCCGCAAGGATGTCAGTGATGCGTGGTGGCACCCGCACCCGATCTCGGAAATAGAAACCCTGATGGGAGCGGACTGGGAACAATACAAGCAGGTGCGGTAGTGCCGGTGGCCTCGGTGCAACCGACGCCAGCCAAGTTGGCGCTCGAATACCACGATGACCTGGCTCACCGTGGGGAGCCCGGCAGCCGTAGCGGGCCGGGGGCCGCCGCCGCCCGGCGCCGTCCGGGAAGCCCTTCTGACTTCAGGACTAGTAGCACTTTTGCCCGGAAATCGGGCAAAAGTCCATACAAACGCGGGGCTCGCGTGCAAATATGCACACAACGAGGCACTTTTACCAGGGGTTAACCGGGACTTTTGTCCGTAGTCGCACACCGGCCCAATGCGGGTCAACTCCCCCGGCGGGTCAACTCCCCCGGCGGGTCAACTCTCTCGGCGGAATACCATCCCGGTGTTCTCGGTAAACCGGCTCCACATCGTTGACGCGGCCCGCACACCGTCAGTGCCTTCGTCGTCAAGGACGAAACCCTGGCCGCGGAACCGCTCGACCCAGTACTCCGCCGCCTGGCAGTTTACGTGGTGATAACCCGGCTGGCCGGGCTGGGCGGCGGTGATGAAAACGGTCTGGCATCCACGAAAAGTGGCCATGAAATTGTCGACGTGAGCCTCTTCGACGTGCTCGACGAACTCGACGGACCATGCCAGGTCGAAGGGGCCCAGGTCGAGGGGGCCTGTGGTGTAGTCATGCTCCACTACGCCCGGGACGCCCCGCGCCACGGTGGCATCGCCGTCCACGCCCGTGGCCACCAGGCCACGAAGGCGGGCGTAGTGGAGCATGCCTCCCGGCCCGCAGCCCACATCGACCATGGTTTTGGCTCCATACCGATCAACCAAGTAGTCGAAGGCGCCTTCGTCGAGCTGGGTGATGTCCTCGTGACCGCCCAGGTGGGCGGGGACATCGAACGCAGGCGGTGAGGCTTCACCAAGGGCACGCCGTACCAGGAATGCAAAGAACGACCGGTCCCGCAAGAGTAACTCGGGGTCGGGATAGCGCAGGCCGCGGGCAAAATGGTGGCTCGCTACGGTGTTGTTGGAGAGCATGTAACAAAGAGCTTCCGGCCTGAACATTTTCTCGTGTTCCTCGTCCGACCCCCGGCGGCACAGCTGATCGTTGTCCCGCCACGGCAACGGCATCACGAGGTCGGTCGGGAGCAGGCACACGGAACCGGGATGGCTTTCGACGGCCGTGTCCATGGGCCAAGACGCCAAGTCGAGCCATTCCAGGTCATTGCCTGCCGTAATTGCGCTGACGACGCGCCGGTAATGGTCGGTTATAACTGCGCCGTGGGGCCGGGAGGCCATGAGGTTGCAGCTCATGTAGCCGTCAGGTTCACGGTAACCGCAGAACCCGACCTTCTCCGCCGCCTCGAGCAGAAGCCTCAGAGGCTTCAGCACCACGCAATCCGCGTCTAGGTAGACACCGCCGTAATTGAGGAGCAGGTAGGAACGTACGTAATCGGAGCGGTGGTTCACCCTCAGCCGGTCGATGTCCACGGCGCGGTCACTGGTGCGAAGCGCCTCAAAGTCCTCCCGGTTGAGCACCCTCAGGTCGGGGTGGTGCTTCTGGGCCGTCCGGGTACAGAGGTCGATGTAGCCCGGGCGAGGGCCTTCCCAATAAATCCAGACTGGGCCGTCCATTAGTTGGCTCCTTGTTCCCGGTTGACGGTGCCGCAGAGCGCGTGGCGGTCTCAGCCGCGACTTCTGCAGAGCCTACCTCCGCCCTCGCCCGCCGTAACTAGTCCGGCGCCGCATACACTTGGAGGCCTTTCGCCGTAGCGAGTTCGGTTCCCGCCCGCCAGGGCGGCGCTGACCGACGTGATTGGCAAGGGGAAGACAGCAAGGGCTTCTGCGGGGCCCTGATCGCGGGCCATGAGGGGTCGGACGGCCGTTCGACTGGCCAATTTGCTCTTTGTGTTACGTTAACTTGCATCTTGTCAGTGTGGGGGTCCTGTCGGGAGTTGGTTCGGGTGACTGAGCACATCAAACCCATGGGCTCCAGCTGCGGCCCGAGGACCGCTGGGCCGACCCGAAGCGCGTCGCCATGACCTCAATTGCAGCTCGCGCTCGGCGCGTGTTCATCGTCCTCGTCGGAGAAGCGGCCGTCTTGATGTTTATGGCGGTGGACCTTGCCCCTCGTGCCGTGGCCTCCGGCGATTCCCTGTCCGGGCGGTACGTCCAAGCCGGGGGCGGCACGGTCACAATGCTCACGGCCGCCTCATCCGCCGGACAAACAGCCGTTAGTTCAACCGGGTTGCCTGCATTGTCGGTCGTGGCGGCAACTAGCCCGGCCGTCGCCGAAATGCAGTTCGCGGGAGGGAGCGCCTGTGCTCTCCACGCCACGGTCTCGACCGTCAATGGACAACTCGTGGCAGGCCAAGTAGTCACTCGGGCTCCAGCCGGCGCGGTACTGTCGCTGGACCAGGGTCTCCTCGACTGCACCGTGAGTAAAGCGCCCCAGTATGTAATCCCATGCGATGATGCCGGCGTTTCGATATCGGCGCCGAGCGTGTTCACGGCTATTTGCGACCCTGGCCAGTTCTTCGGTGTCGTCGTCTCCCGCGGCAGGCTCGAGGTGATGGCCCCCAACGGGACGCAGCATAAGGTCCGTGCCGGAGAGGATCTCTCGTGCGGGCCAGCCAACTGCGCGCCCATCGCGAGGACGGGCGCCATAACGCAATACAGGCTCCCGTCCGCGCACAGCCAGCCAACCGTAATCGCCGAAGAGCCCGGAGGCAGCCTATGGTTTACGGAACCCCCGGCCAACAGGATCGGTAAGATCACGCCAGCCGGCCACATTACGCAGTACCGCCTGCCGGCTCGGCACAGCTACCCGAGTGGCATTGCGGCTGGGCCGGGCGGCGACATGTGGTTCACCGACGACTCGGTCGTAAACAAGATCGGCAAGATCAGTCCGAATGGGACGATTACGCAGTACTCCTTACCATTAGCAAACGGCGGCCCGCGGGATATTGCCGCCGGACCTGATGGGAATGTGGTTCACCTGGTTCAGTGCCGGCCAGGTCAACATGATCGGCCAGATCACTCAGCGGCACTGTGAGCGAATACCCGTTACCGACGCCGGGCAGCGACCCGGCCGGGATTTCCCGGCCGAACGGCAATATGTGGTTCACCGAGTACCAAGCGAACAAGGTCGGCCAGATCACTTCCAGCGGTGCCATAACTGAGTACCCGCTACCCCCTGGTGGTAGAGGCCCTTCCGCCATTGCCGCCGGGCCTGATGGGAATATGTGGTTCACCGAGTACACGGGGGACAGGATCGGCAAGATCACCCCCAACGGTGCCGTCACCCAGTACAAGTTGCCGTACGGCGGTGGCGACACCGGAGGCATCGCCGCCGGGCCTGATGGCGACATGTGGTTCGCAGACTCGGCCGACGACCGGATCGGTAAGATCAGTCCAACTGGCGCCATCACCCAGTATTCAGTGCCCACCGTTGACAGTGTGCCCGCTTCGATAACCGCAGGCCCTTACGGAGAGATGTGGTTTACCGAGCTTTATGCAAACAAGGTGGCCTGGATCAGTGGCACGATCTGAGCCCATCTTCGCCAGATACGCGAGGCACCTGAGTGGCGAGGTGTCCAGGCTCGGTGCAATGGCCGGAGGTGGGGTACTCCCACAAGGGGCGCACCTTGGCTGACGAAATCGGCCCCGACGTCAGGGACAAAGCGGCGTCGACAGCCAACGTGGTCTTCACCGAAACCGACGTGGCTCTTTTAGCGCGTGCTATTAAGCAAGGTAATGAGCCTCAGCGCCCGACCCTTGGGAACGTCTTGACAGACGGCGCTTTGTGCCTACTTGCCATCGGCTTCTTGGTTGGCGCGTGGGTTGTGCTCCATCATTGGCGACCGGCCGTAAGCGTGTCATACAGTCAGGCCCCAGTGCTCACCGCGAGCACGTGCACCATTAATGGGGACACGAGCCAGCCGGTTATCGCCTGTAATTTCGGCAACATATTCCCCGGGGTCAACGTAAGCGGTGACATCGGTCTCGACCAATTGTCTGTGACGTGCGCCGACGACCCAGTCTTTGAAGTGAGCGTATTAAGCGGCGCGGTCGACGTGGTGGCCCCCGACGGTGAGAAGAGCACGGTCATCCCGGGCGAACAGCTCTCTTGTGGCCTGCTGAACTGTCAGCCGAGCACTGCATCGTTCTCTCTAGGGCAGCGTAAAGACTTCTCAGCCCAGAGCAACGCCCCTGCGGTAACATCCTTGAGCCCAGTTTCAGGCTCGGCCCAGGGCGGGACTCGAGTGTCCATCGCCGGCACTGGTTTCGCTCAAGGAGAAGTGGTCGATTTTGGTACGCAACAGGCGACCAACGTCAAAGTGGCAGCGTCGACCACTATTACGGCCACCACCCCTCCCGGAGCCGGGCCTGTACACGTCACAGTTACAGTTCATGGTGCCACCTCGGAAACATCGAGCCTTGACGTGTTCACCTACCCTACCGAGGTAAGCCCGCCTGGGGCCGGCTTGACCTTCCCCAATGGAGCAATCGTCAACTTCGATGGCATCGACTACGTCCTAGCCGGCGGCACGCCTTCGCGGTGAGAGGCGCCTCTGCCCTTGCCGCATTGCAGCACGAGGACCACGCCGTGGTCGTCACCGCCCCCCCGGGGTCCAGCGTACCGAGCGGCGGGCCCAGGTCCGGGACCTTGCTATCCACGGCCCCTTTCAACGGCAAGAACACCGTCTATGTGGTCGGCACCGACGGAGAGCTCCATGCCTTTGCCAGCACGGCCGATGCCACGGGGGACGGCTACGATCAGGCGCTGGTCGTCGACGTCCCCAGCCTGGAAGAGCTAACCGTCGGGTCGACAGCCGAGGCCGAAGGGGCTGCAGCTGACGCGTTGGCGACATCTGCCGACGGGGCCATCGTGGACTCCGCGGGCACCCACTATATTTTCGCCGGCGGCCGCGCCTTCAGCATCCTGAGCGCGGCCGCCCTGGTCACGCTGGAGGCGACCGATCCCGCACAGGTGGTAGCAGGGGCGGTCACAAACGACCAGCAGAATGCCAGCCTGGCCAACGGGGTGCTACTCGACGTCTCGGGCATTTCGTACGTGAGCTACGGAGGAAACCTCTGGCCGTTCGAGTCTCAGGCTCAGCTCGCATCCTTTGGTTACGGCGGCACCGGCCCAGTCCCTGTCCCCGGTACCGACGGTGTCACTGCCGAAGGCTAGACCAGCTAAAGCCTTCTCCGTTATTCCGCACTGCCAAGAGGGCCCGCCGTCACCGCAGCAAGTTGCTGTGGTCGCCTATTGACGCAGGCAGAGACCACGCCTAGGCTGCGATTGGCCAGCCAATTTCAAGGGCAATTCGCCGGAGGCTTCGGAGGTCTCATGTTAAGAGCCGTTTTGCCCTCGAGGTCATGGTCCTCGGTCTCATTCCTCTGGTAGCTCGACGCGTGGCGACCAACGGACGCGGGCGTCCAGGACCGGCTCTTCTTCCAGGCAGGAGCCCGGTTTCGCCACGTATGGGCGCCAAGGCACACCGGAAAAACGAGAAATGGGGATTTACCGCCGATGCCATGTCTCCGTGGGGATGGCCGAAGCGTTAGCTACAAACGGGCACTTCAGCACTGAGGTGCGCGTCGGGGTATAGGAGCCGCACTTTCTCCAACCGAACGAGGAGCGAGCGCAACCATGACCATAGCGGTTTCGGATGGCGACGGCTTGACGGCGTCGCCCGCAAGTACGGCCGAGCCCGTAACCTACGTCGTTACTGGCACAGTCAGCAGCCCGGCAAGCGTGGCTGTTGGAGGGCTGTCACTTCAGCTGGTCGACCAAAACGTAGGCGGCGATGTAGTACTGGCATCTGGCCAGGCCGGCAGCCAGGGCCAGTTCACGCTGGAAGTTGGGATCTCGCCCGCCACACTGGCGGCCAGGCACAAGACGAGCCCCGATCTTCAGGTTCAGGTGCTCCTCAACGGCGAGGTCGCGGCCAGTTCCGTCGTGCAATACAACGCCCCCACTGCCGTCGTGCTCAATGTCGTCTTGTCTTCTAGCTTCCCGCTCCCGAGCGAGTACGAGGCCCTCACGAACGGGCTGGCGTCTTTGTACACGGGGTCCCTGGCTGAGCTCCAGGAGTCCACTGGGAGTCAGGACATCACGTACCTGGCTAACAAGTCGGGCTGGGACGCGCGGGCGGTGGCGATGGCCAGTCTGGCGGCCCAGTTTGCCCAAGCTGCCGATGCCGTCTTATCCCCTCCCCCGACGCCGGCATCTCCTCCCCCAGCCACGACACCCATCACCACAGGGGCGATCGCAACCATCCCGAGCGGGACCATTGTCAGCACCCAGGCGCCCGAGAAGCCGGGCACTCCCACAGCGGGCACTCCGACGGCGACTGCCGCCCTTGTGGTAAGCCCGAACCCTTTGGTCATCCCGGCCAAGTCCGCCACCGGGTCGGGGGCGCCCGTCGGGAGCGCAACCAAGCCCGTCATAGCTGCGGTCGAACCCGGGGCCGAACCGGGGCCGCCGGCAGCGAGCTTGGCTTCGCCCGTCGCTGAGCCAACGACGCCCGCGGCGCCAACCGGGTCAGAAACAAACCCCACCAGCCCTACGGCCATGGTGGTGACGCCGGCCCCGGTGGCAACGCCATCTGCACCTCCCGCGGCCGTCGGCACCCCGACGCCCCCGTCCACTACCGCCAACGGCTCGACTACCACGATAAATCCTGGTTGTTACTACGCCCTATTCCGGGCCGGGCTCCCGACGAGCGCCAACGCCCTGTACAAAGTCGACCCGGATCTGGTCGAGAGCATCTGGCAGCAGGCGGCCGATCAGGGGGTCATCCCGAGCAGTCTCGGTGAGCAGACCTCAACTTCCCGCCAGGCCTTTTTGAAGGTGGCCGCGGCCGGCGCTCTCGACGCCACCCCCCTCGTCGGCCCATCCACACTACGCCAACTGCTCCAGGTGGTGCTAGGTAGCAATACGGCCCAGCAGCAGGAGTTCGCCAACGTACTGGTCAACAACCCCCACGATACGACCGCATTGTGGACCCAGGTCGAACAGAGCCTGGGGGCCACCACGTCGGCCCAGCTCCAGCTCCTCGGCCAGCTGGCCTTCCTTACGGCCAACAACGCTCCTTTGTTGGCCGCTCTTTACCAGGCTCAGCGCAGCAACCTCACGGCCCCCGTAGACCTCGTAACTTCACGCTATTATCAGGCGTCGGCCTGGCAACCGCTCCTGGCCAACGTCGACCCTCCGGCCGAGATCGCCGGTGCGACCGCTTCGGAGCAGAAAGCCAATTATGCAGACTTTCTCGCCGCTCAAGTCCGTTTGAGCTTCCCTACCGCTACGGTGGCCCAACTGGCGGACAGCGGCAGCTTGGGGCAGGCGGCGGTGTCGGCGGGGGTCGGCAGTTTTCTCCAGGCCCACCAGGCCGCTTTCGATATCGGGGACGAGCCGATATCGCAGTACCTTGCCAATACCGGTACATCCGCTGCGCCTGAACTGGTCCAGCAGATCACCGCCATCCAGCGCGTTTACCAGATCACGCCCGACACCACCTCTATGGGCGCCCTGCTCAGCGCCGGGCTCACCTCGGCCTACGCCATAACCAAATTAGGCCAGCCCAACTTCGTGAAGAGCTACTCGGCCAACCTGGGTGGCACCGACGTAGCCGAGTCGATATTCACCCGGGCGCAATCGATAACTAATGCCACCATGCACGTGGCCATGTCCTACTTGGGCGCCAAGCAGTCGCCCGCGCTCGGCACGGGCGCCCTCAGCAGCATTGTCGACTCATTCCCCAGCACCCCGCCCGCCAATCAACCCGGCGCCGCCGCGCAAGCGACCCTCGAGGATCTCTTCGGCGACCTCGACTACTGTCAAAGCTGCGATTGTCAGTCCATTACGAGCCCGGCCGCCTACCTTGTCGACCTGCTCGACTACATCGACAACACGGCCCCTACGGCGGGCTACCAAAACCCACTGAGCGCTCTTCTCGCCCGCCGACCGGATATTGGTGCTTTGCCCCTTACGTGCGATAACACCAATATCGCGTTGCCATATATAGACCTGGTAAACGAGACGCTCGAATACTTTGTCGGCAATGCCGCTCCCAATAGCGAGTCACTGCTCAATTTCCAGGGCTACAACGACGACGGTACGGTCTCGTCAGCGGAGCTAATTGCCAGCCCCCAAAATAACAACAACACGGTGGCAGAAAATGCTTATTCGGTCCTGAAGTCGCAGTGGTTCCCACCGCCGCTGCCCTTTTACCGGGATCTCTCACTCCTCCGGCAGTACATCGGTTATTTCCAGACCAGTTTGTACAACCTGATGGAAGCGTTGCGCACCACTGAAGACCTCGAGACCCCGGACGCCTCCAACCCGAGCGCGTACGGCTGGCGAGACGTACTGTCCGAGCGTCTGGGCCTGTCCCGCCTCGAGTACCGGTTGCTCACCGACAGCACCCTCTCACTGGCGCAAATCTACGGCTTCCCATCGACCACATCGACGGCGTCCGTTATTTCCACCATCTCGTCTTTGCAGGAGTTCTCTCGCCGCACTGGTGTCGCGTACGCCGACCTCGTCTGCATCCTCCAGACCCAGTTCATCAACCCAGGCAGCACTCTGATCAATTTGTTGGAAGCCCTGGCCGTCCCCTTCGCTACTCTCGAGGCGCTGCATGCGGGGACGCTCACCGCCGCCCAGTTCGAGGCGCAACTACCGGCCGGGCTCGACATGACGGACTACGGTTCGGAGGGGCCGGCGGCGTGGGTGTCGGCCAACTATACCACTTTGGCCGGGCTAATCGTCATCGACGTCGCCGGTACCCCCTGCGACACGTCCCAGATGCAGCTCCAGTACCTGGACGGAAGTACGCTGGCGCAAACCGACTGCGTGCGTTTGCTCCGGTTTATCCGCTTGTGGCAAAGGCTCGGAGTGAGCATCCAGCAGACGGATGCCTTGATTTCGGCGCTCAACGGCAATTCGTCGTCTGGTACCGCGCTCCAGCAACTGGACGCCAACTTCCTCTTATTGCTCCCAGGGATCGGCCTCGCCTATCTGGCCATCGATATGCTGGGACTGGACCTTCAGTCCGACCTCTCCTCGTTGCTCACCTGCTGGGCGCCCATCGGGTCCAACGGCACCGCTTCGCTTTACGCTCAGATGTTCCTCAGCCCGACCGTCCTGGCCATCGACCCCGTTTTCGCGCCGGATATTCACGGCGAGTTCTTTACCAGTTCTCCCACACCGCTAATGTTCGACCACCAAACGGCCATCTGTGCCGCGCTAAACCTGACCAGCGCGGAGTTCAACCTGATAACCGGTGCACCGCAGTCGACCAACCCCGCTCTCGGCCTCGGTTACACCGCCACCACGCCGCTCAGCCTGGCCGTGCTCACGGCCATCTTCCAGCGGGCGTGGCTGGCCCGCACCCTCCAGATAAGCGTCTTCGAGCTCTTGAGCCTAATTTCCGCCACCGCCCTGGATCCCTTCAGTCTGCCAGTCCTCAACGATACGGCCCCGGTATCGGCCTCGCTGCTCGAGTTCGTCCGCCGCGTTCAATCCATGAGCGCGGCCGGCCTGGCCCCGGTGCAGGCCCTCTACTTGCTATGGGACATCGACTTGAGCGGCGTCTCCGACCCGCCCCCATCGGTGGTGACCGGGTTGGCCAGCGCTCTCCGGGCTGCTTTTGTGGCCATCGACAGCCAGTTCAGCGTCAGCGGGACGGTGACCGCGGATGCGGCGGAAACGTTGATGTCCCAGGTGCTCGGGCCGACGGCGGCAAGCACGTTCTTCGGTTTGCTCAACCAGACGTTCATGACGTCGACGCCGTTCGGGTACACCTACTCGACCCTGCCCGAGGCTGTGCTGACGGCTGCCGGGGGACGTCTGTCGTACGACGACTTGAACAAGGTCCTCAGCTTCGCCGGGTACCTGGACGCAACTACCTCCTCCGCCCTGCAATCCGCGGCCGCTGGGAACGCCATCCTTCTGGCCGGCCTCACCGCCCTCCAGACGGTCAACACCCAGGCGGTCGACTCGTTCTTCGCCACCTACAACAACCCACCGCTCGACCTGCAAGACCTGTTCAATACCTACCTCGCCACTCCCGACCCCACCGTTGCCCTGCCTGGCTTACTCAACCAGCTGCTGCCTGTCCTCGGCAGCCTGCGCAAGCAGGAGCAGGCCATGGCCTGCGCCACCACGGCGGCGGGCTGCGACCCGAGCTTTGCGCCGGCACTCGTCGGCGTCGCCGCCGTCATGCCGGCGACCAGCCCGGCTGCAGCCGGTGAGGCGGCGGTGGCTGACTTGACCGGGATCGGCGACGGTGGGCTTAGCGTCGAGTACTTCCTCACCAATAACGTCTCGGCCCCGCCGGACCAGACGGTCGGCGCGATGCCGTCTCTCACTTATGGCCCGGCCAACCCGCTCCCCATCCCGGGGTCAGGCGCCACCTCGATCGCGGCCCGGTGGAGCGGCTATATCTCGGCCAACCAGGACGGGAATTACAACCTTTCCTTTACCGCCGGGCCCGGGGCCACCGTCGAGGTGGTCATAAACGGGCGGGCGGTGACCATGACCCAGTCTGGGACGACCTGGGCCAACCAGAGCGCCATATCTCTTCAGGCCAATGCCCTAACGCCCGTCCAGATAACAGCGAAGGGCTTGACCACCACGTTTTCCGCCAGTTGGGAAAGCCTCGGCACGGGCTGGCAACCCATCCCGGCTGCAAACCTCTACTCCGACGTCCTCGTCGGGTACATGCGCACCACGTTCCTCCGCTTCCTGAAAGCCACGGCGCTGGCCGGTGACCTGTCCGTCACTGCGCCCGAGACGGCCTACCTGGCCACGATGCCCAGCCTCACCGTGGGGGGCCAGGCGTGGCTGGGTGCCCTCCCTGTTGCCGCCCCGGCCCCTCCAGGGAATTTCGCGGCGGTCACGTCCGTGCTCGATGCCCTGCTGGCCTTCGCCAACTTGAAGTCCGCCTACCCGGCCCCCAACAGCCAAACGCCCGGGTTGTTGCAGGCGCTGGAGGACATCGCCGCCTCGCCCGCCACCGGCACGGCCGAACTGATGACGCTTACGGGTTGGGACGGCGCCTCTTTGCAGTCACTGCTCCCCCGGCTTTTCAACGGCGCCACCAGTCTGGCGTCCGTGACTGACCTGCTCGGCGGGCTGCTCCGTCTCCAGGCTGCGTTCACGATCGTGAGCGCCACCCACCTATCGGCGGCGACGTTGATCGAGGCGGCTACGAATGACCCGACGCCGCCGACCAACCCCGGCTCGACCGTGGTCGCCGATTTTCAGTCCGCGCTGCGCTCACGTTACGCCGAACCTGACTGGCTCACCGTGGTGCACCCAATCAACGATGCGATCCGCGAAATGCAGCGTGACGCTCTCGTCGGCTACGTACTTGTCCAGTCCGGGCCGAACATATTGGCCACCCTCGGTATTACCACTACTCCCAACCGGGTGCCCACGCCCGACGACTTGTACAACTATTTCCTGCTGGACGTGGAAATGGAGCCCTGCATGCAGACGTCGCGCGTTCGGCTGGCTCTTTCCGCCGTCCAGTTGTTCATCGAACGCTGTTTGCGCAACCTCGAACCTGAGGTCAACCCGGCCGACATCGACGCCACGCAGTGGGACTGGCGCAAGCGTTACCGGGTCTGGCAGGCCAACCGGGAGGTGTTCTTATGGCCCGAGAACTGGCTCGACGAAAGCCTCCGGGACGACCAGTCCCCGTTTTTCCAGACCACCATGAAGCAGTTGCTCCAGAGCGACATCACTGACGACGACGCCGTTTCGGCCTATCTCGGCTACCTGTCCAATCTCGAACTGGTGGCCAAGCTCGACCCCTGCGGCCTGTGGTACCAGCCCCCGCCCCTAGGGTCGGCTGACGATCTGGCCCACGTAATCGCCCGTACAGGCGGGGCGCACCGCAAGTACTACTACCGCTGCCTTCAGGGGGGTGCCTGGACGGCGTGGGAGGAAGTGAACCTCCCGATCGAGGACAACCCCGTGGTCCCGTACGTGTGGAACGACCGCCTCCTGGTCTTCTGGTTGCAGGTCCACCACCAGCCCGGGTCCATGTCGGCCAACAGCAGCAACCTGCCCCAGGACTCGACCCAAATCGCAACTGCCACCCTGACTACCGTAAGCAATGCCATGGCGGCGTCCTCCCCGGGTCTAGCCAACGACCAGGTGGCCGTAGTACTCAATTTCAGCGAGTACTACAACGGCCAGTGGCAACCGGTGAAGACCTCGGATGTCTCCAATCCTCTGGTCCTCACCCAGTTCGCTCCGGGGCAGTTCGACCGCTCGACGCTGTTCATCCGGCCCTGGACAGCCGCGGAGCCGGCAGACGAGTCGCTCTATGTCCAGGTCACCGATGACGCGCTCCCGACGGCTGTCTGGGGTTCTGCGGCCGGCGCAGCTGGCCTGTCCTGGGACCAGTCGGCCGGCTTCGTGGTGCACAACACCCACAGCGCCCCTGTGCGGTGGAGCGACATCCAACCCGTGGCCCTGATGGTGCCGAGCAACGTCAACTTCTTCTCGAGCCAGACCGGGACCGGGGGCCAGCAACTGTGGGCCTATTACGGGTCAAACGGGGGCGACAACGACCCCTCCGGATGGGCTTACCTGAGCGGGCTCAACCAGCTGGACATCCTGGCCGGGCCGCTCCCTCAGAGCGTCGAACTGGCCCAGCCAGATGTCGGCAGCCAGTGGGGGATGCCATTTTTCTTCGGCGACGCCAAACGCGTCTTCTATGTGACCCAGAGCCAGGAAACGCTGTTCTTCAACAACTACCCGGGCTTCGGCGTTTCCAGTGTCCTCGTCGACGGCACCGCCGTCAACCTCCCGTCCACGGTCCTCGCTCAACCGGTGGCCCAAGCGGGGCTGTCCGTGGCGCCCGTGGGCCCGGTGGTCAGCACTTCGGCCGCCGAGAGCGCCGTCAATTCCGGCACCCTGCGCCTGGCCATCGGGGGCGGGGTATCGGTCGATTTCCAAGGGAAACCAATCGCGATCACAGGCAGCGCACCGACTGCGCTCCTCCGGGTCGCCCCACCCGAAGAGGGGTTGTAATGGCAGCGAACCTCACCTCCGCCACCCGCTATCACGAGGCCAACGACCGGGCTATCTTGAACGGGAACTCGGCGCATATATGGGGGACCAACTACAACGTCTACTCGTTCGAGAACTTCTTCCACCCGCTCGTAGGCCAGTTGATCCAGCAGCTCAACACGGCCACGGGGGATGCCGTCGCCGCCATGCTCGACCCCAATTTCCTCAGCACCAGCACCGCTTTTTTCTCGAGCGAGTACACAGTCGGCACCGGGGACTTGATCGTCAACTCCTTCCCGGCCCAGATCGACCTCGATTACAGCCTCCCTTACGCCAACTACAATTGGGAGCTGCTTTACCATATCCCGGTGGCGGTGGCCGTCCACCTTTCGCAAAACCAGCGTTTCACCGAGGCACAGAAGTGGTTCCACTACATTTTCGACCCCACCTCGACGGATACGAGCGTACCCGCACCCGCCCGCTTCTGGAAGTTCCTGTATTTTCGCCAGAACCCCGAGAGCGTCGACGTCAATGAACTGATCACCCTGCTCAGCACCCCGCCTTCCCAGCTCAGCTCCCAGCAGTCGAGCGAGGTCCAGGGCCTGCTCACGAGTTACGACGTCAGTCTCACGACGCCCTTCGACCCCTTCGCGGTGGCGCGGTCGCGACCGGTCGCGTTCCAGTACTACGTCGTCATGAAGTACCTCGACAACCTCATCGCGTGGGGCGACAGCCTGTTCTCGCAGATGACCATCGAAACCGTCACCGAGGCGACGTTGTGTTACGTGCTGGCGGCGAATTTGCTCGGGCCCCGCCCCCAACCCGTCCCCCAGGTGGGGTCGATCTCCGCCAAATGCTACAACGACCTGAAAAACGGGCTCGACCCTCTCGGCGACGCCCTGGTCGCACTCGAGGGGCAGTTCCCCTTCAACATCACCACCGCTAGCGATGGGGGCGATGGGAGCGGTTCACCCTTCGGGACGGGTCAGGCCCTCTATTTCAGCGTGCCGGCCAATTCCCAGCTGCTGGCGTACTGGGACACGGTAGAAGACCGGCTCTCGAAGATCCGCAATTGCGAGAACATCGAGGGCCAGGTGCAGCTCATGCCGCTGTTCGACCCACCTATAGATCCCGGGATGCTGGTCGCCGCGGCGGCGGCGGGGCTCAACATCGGCAGCGTGGTGAGCGGGCTGAACCAACCGACGGGCCCGGTCCGGGCGCCGGTGCTGGTCCAAAAAGCGCTCGAGCTTTGCGCCGAGGTCCGCTCGCTCGGCGCCGGGTTGTTGGCGGCTATTGAAAAAGGGGACGCCGAGACGCTGGCCGTCCTGCGCCAAAACAACGAGGTCGCCCTGCAGCAGCTGACGCAGAACATCCGGTACCTGCGCTGGCAGCAAGCCCAGGCCGCTACTGAAGCGCTCCTTCGCAGCCGGGCTTCAGCCTTCGAACGTTACACGTTCTACCTTCGCGAGCTCGGCCAGACACCGAACTCGGCGGTGGCGCCCGACGCCTTCACCGTCGACCACACCACCGTGCTCACCGAAGCCAATTTCAGCGATGCCTACCAGGCTCTGGTCGCCCAGTACGACCTCCCCATTACGACATTGCCCTACCCGAACCTGACCTTGGCCCAGGGCGCATCGCCCGCCAACCAGTCGGGGGCCAGCGGCACGGGCAACCTGTACTTGAACACCAACGAGGATGCCGAGCTCAACACGCACATGCCGACGGCGCGGGACGAGCATCTGGCCAGCGAGCTCACCGCTAGTGCGGCGCCCGTCTTGGCCCAGATCCCCTCGCTGGAGATCGACCTGCATTACTGGGGCCTCGGAGCCCACTCCAAGATCCTGGGGGGCGACTGGTTGGCCGCAGCGGCCAACTCTGCGGCCGACATCCTCCGAGCGCTGGCGACCTGGCAGCAGGACCAGGGCTCAATGGCCGCCCGGACGGCGGGTTACCAACGTCGCGCCGACGATTGGTTCTTGCAGGCCAACCTGGCGGCCCGGGAGCTGAGCCAGCTGGGCCGCCAGATCCTGGCTTCTTTGCTCGCCGAACAAGCGGCGGGGGCCGAGTACACCACCACCAAATCGCAGGTGGGCCAGGCCCAGGCCGTGCTGGCGTTCATGCAGACAAAGTTCACCAACGCACAGCTCTACGGGTGGATGCAGGGCCAGCTTTCAGGGCTTTACTACCAGTACTACCGGCTCGCTCTCGACACCGCCCGCAAAGCAGAAGCCACAGCGAAGTGGGAACTAATGAGGCCCGAGCTTGACTCGACGACGTATATCCAGCCCAACTACTGGGACAGCGGCCACCAGGGGCTGCTCTCGGGGGAGGCGCTTTATCTCGACATCAAGCGCCTTGATATGGACTACCTGACGTACAACCTTCGGGAGCTGGAGCTCACCCGGCACGTTTCGCTCCGTCAACTCGACCCCGCTGCGCTGCTCAATTTGAAGATAACAGGCTCGTGCACGGTGACGATCCCCGAGTGGCTCTATGACCGTGACTGCCCCGGCCACTACATGCGACGGCTCAAATCAGTAGCGGTTTCGGTCCCTTCGGTCGTCGGGCCCTACACGTCGGTCAACTGCAGCCTCAGTTTGCAGAGCAGTTCGGTGCGGGTTTCCTCGGAGCTTTCGGGCGGAAGTTACCCAAGGGGCGGCAGCGACGACGCTCGTTTCGTCGACTATTACGGCACCGTCGACTCGATTGTGACGAGCGGCGCCACCTCGGACAGCGGGATGTTCGAGACCAATTTGCGTGACGACCGCTTTTTGCCTTTCGAGGGAAATGGGGCCATAAGCACGTGGGCCTTATCACTGCCGTCCATACCGGCGTTCGATTATTCCACCATCACGGACGTGGTCCTGCACGTACGGTACACGGCTCGCGACGGTGGCGCCGCGCTGGGGACGGCAGCCACCAAGTCGCTCACCACCCTTCCCCCCGCCGCCGGCGGGGGCGGCCCGGACCCGACGCTGGCATTGTTGCTCAGCCTGCGCCACGACTTCCCCACGCAATGGTACGCCTTCACGACCGGTGGGAGCGCGGCTTTCACGGCCCCGTTGACGATCGATTACTTCCCGTACATGGTGCAAAACGCCACGCTGTCAGTGACCTCGATCAGCGTCTACGCCGCCAACGGGGAGCAAATGGCAGTCGCCCCGGCCGTCACCGTACCCGCCACGATGACCTCTGCCAATATCAAGAACGGCAGCGCGATGCTCGAAATCCCGCAGGATGGGACGGTGCTGACGAGCACTGGTCCTCCCACCAAAGAGGTCTACGTGGTCATCGCTTATACCGCCCAGCTCTAGGGCACAGGGCGCACCTTTCCGATGTCTGACATCTGGAGCCTTTTTGGCCCGCCAGGGCCGGGCCAGCAAAAACCTTCGCGCCCGGCGCCGCAGGCACAGCACTCGAGCGAGCCAGACAATAAAGCGGGCGCGCCCGGCCCACCTGAGGCACCGGCACTGCCCAGTATCACACTCCCTAAAGGGGGCGGAGCCGTACGCGGGATCGACGAGAAACTCACCGTCGGGCTGGCTACGGGGGCAGCGAACCTGAGCGTGCCGTTCCCGGCCACCTCCGGCCGGCAAGGCTTCGGCCCCAAGCTGGCCCTGTCTTACGACTCGGGCGCCGGCAACGGTATTTTCGGCCTCGGCTGGCGGCTTGCGACCGCTTCGATAACCAGAAAGACCTCGCTGGGCCTGCCCCTGTACCAAGACGCCGACGACGCCGACGTGTTCATCCTGTCCGACGCCGAGGACCTGGTCCCTCTCCTGGTCCCTGACGGCGAGGGCTGGTCTCCAGCCCTCAGCCAGGATCCCACCGGCACATACACCATCCGGCAGTACCGGCCCCGAACAGAAGCCGCCTTTGCCCGTATCGAACGCTGGCAGGACAACGCCACGGGTGACGTCCACTGGCGCACCATCTCCCGCGATAACGTCACCAGCCTGTTCGGTCAGGATGCCACCAGCCGGGTGGCCGACCCATCGGCCCCATCTCGCGTTTTCACGTGGTTGGTCGATTTCAGCTACGACGACCGGGGCAACGCCATTTCTTTCGAGTACAAGACGGAGGACTCGGCCAATGTGCCCTCCGCTGGTCACGAACAAGGTCGCACCGTCGGCGCCAACCGCTACCTGAAGCGGGTGTACTACGGGAACACGACACCCTATGTCCCGGCCACGAGCACGGCGCAACCAACGGCATGGTTCTTCGAGGTCGTGGTGGACTACGGCGAGCACGACGAGCAAAAGCCGGCACCGGCCGAGTCAACGTCCTGGCCATGCCGGCCGGACCCTTTCTCAACGTACCGGTCATGTTTCGAAGTACGCACGTACCGCTTGTGCCGCCGCCTCCTTATGTTCCATCTGTTCCCCGACGGGCTCGATGCCAGCGCCGTTGTCGTCCGTTCCCTCGACCTGACTTACTCGACTGACGACCCGGGAGATCCGGCGCTCCCTGTAAGTTCGTTTCTCACTTCGGTCGTGCAGACGGGCTACATCGGCAACACCAACGCCGGCTATACCACCGAGCAGCTACCGCCTCTCCAGCTCGGGTATTCCCAGATATCGGTCAACGACCAAGTTGAAGTGGCCGGCCCCGACGCGCTCGCCAACCTGCCGACGGGCGGGAGTGGTAACGGGTGGCGCTGGTGCGACCTCGACGGCGAGGGACTGGCGGGAGTGCTCGCAGAGGATGACGGGGCCTGGTACTACAAACGCAATATCAGCGCCTACGAGCCAAGTGGCTCATCGCGTACGGCTTTGTTCGAGCCGCTCGAGGTGGTGGCCACCAAACCCTTGGGCTCGGGTTCGGGCCGCTCGCCCCAGCTGGTGGACCTCCACGGCGACGGCCACCTGTGCGCGGTCGATTTTTCGCCCCCCATGCCCGGCTACTTCGCCCGGGATGACTCGGGGGGTTGGTTGCCGTTCAAGGCTTTCCCGACGACGGCGGCGCTGGACTGGGCCAGCCCGGACGTGCGGCTGGTCGACCTGAACGGGGACGGCCTGGCCGACGTCCTGCTCACCGAAGACGACGCCTTTACGTGGTTTGCGTGGCTCGCCGAAGACGGCTTCGGGCCGGCGGAGCGGGTAGCCACGACGCGGGACGAAAGCGCCGGCCCGCCCTGGTGCTGGACGAGGGCGACTTTTCGGTCTACCTGGCCGACATGTCCGGTGACGGCCTGACGGACCTCGTGAGGATCCGCAACGGCGAAGTTTGTTATTGGCCCAACCTCGGTTTTGGCCGCTTCGGGCCCAAGGTGGTAATGGACGGCGCCCCCTGGTTCGACGGGCCGGACGTGTTCGACGCTCGCCGGGTCCACCTGGCTGATATCGACGGGTCGGGCTGCGCTGACGTGGTCTACGTGGGCGCCGACGGAGTGACTATCTGGTTCAGCCAGTGGGGGAACAGTTTTACGGCGCCCACTGTCCTCGAGAGTTTCCCCGCGGCCGAGGACGTGAGCACGGTCACCACTATCGATTTGCTGGGCACTGGCACCACCTGTCTGGTATGGTCGTCGCCTTTGCCCGGCGCCAGCGGGCGCCAGCTGCGGTACGTGGACCTCATGGGCGGGGTCAAGCCACATTTGCTCACCTCTGTGGTCAACAACATGGGCGGGGAGACGACGCTCACGTACGCCACATCGACCCGGTACTACGTGGAAGATTTACTGGCCGGCCAGCCCTGGCTGACTCGTCTGGCTTTCCCGGTGCACGTCGTGGCGCAACGCCAAGTGACCGACGTGGTGACGGGGGCCCAGCTATCGGCGTCCTACAGCTACCACCACGGGTATTTCGACGATGTCGAAAGAGAGTTCCGCGGCTTTGCCCGGGTGGAGCAAACTGACACCGACCTCGTACCGTCCGCCTCGGGGACGGGGACGTTCACCGCCACACCCGGGTCGACCGGGGACGAGTTCACCCTGCCACCGGTCTTGACCCGCACGTGGGTGAACACGGGCGCCTACATAAATGGCGCGGAGATAGCGGCCGCACTGGCTAAAGAGTTTTTCGCCGGCGACGCCGATGCCCTCGGCCTGGCCGGTACCGAGTTTGTCGGCGCTGGGACCGCTGGCTTTGGGGCTCCCGAGGAAATGCGGGAGGCGTGCCGAGCGCTGCGCGGCCAGACGATCCGCGCCGAAGTGTACGCCCTCGACGGCCAGGCCAATTCCGTCAACCCGTACTCCGTCACCGAGGCCCGTTATTCGGTGCAACTGCTGCAACCACCCTCAGGCCCGAGTTACGGCAGCGTTTACGCTTCTCAACTCGAGTCGCTTACCCACCAGTACGAGCGGGGCACGGCCGACCCGAGAGTGGCCCATAACCTCATTTTGGAAACTGACCCTTACGGGGCGGTTACCAAGTCCGCCGCCGTCGGTTACCCTCGCCGCGCGCCCAGCTACCCGGCGCAGGGAGCAACGCTCGTCACTTACACCGAACACGACGTGGCCAACGTCGATAACCAAGCCGATTGGTACCGCATCGGCGTTCCCGTCGAGACTCGATCGTACGAGTTGACCGGGGTCACGCCCAGCACCCAGGGGGGCTTATTCGAGGTGGCCACGCTGGCGGCCCAGGCCCCGGCAATGCCCGAAATACCTTCTGGTGCGACCGGTTCAGGGGCCACCCCCCAGAAAAGGTTGACCGGCCGGGCCCGCACCGTGTACCGGGCCAACGACTTGAGCGGCCCGTTGCCGACTGGCCAGGTCGAGTCCCTGGCGCTGGTCGACCGGAATTATCAGTTGTCATTGACGCCCGACATGGTCAGCGACGTGTACTCCGCGGTGGCCACCGCGGCGGCGGTAAGCGCGTTAGCGACGGGAACGGGCGGCTTTATCGACCTCGATTCGGACGGTAATTTGTGGGCCCTTCCGCCCGGGTTTTCTATTCTCTCGAGCCGGCCAGCCCCGACGCCACTTACGCCGGCCAACATTTCTACCTCCCTCAGGGCCACGTCGACCCGTTCGGGGGTACCACCACGCTGACGTGGGAACACGACACGGCCGTAGTGGGGACGACGGACGCGGTAGGGAACCCGACCACCGCGCAAATCAATTACAGGGTCCTCCAACCGTGGTTGGTCACAGACGCCAACCAGAACCGGGCCGGGGCCCGCTTCGATGCTCTCGGCCAGGTCACGGCCGCAGCCGTTATGGGCAAGGAAACGGCCGGCGGGGGCGACGAGGGTGACCACCTCGACCTTACGACCGACGAGGCTTCGGCGACCGACGACCCTACCACTACCTACGACTACGACCTGAAGGCTTACAGCGCGTGGGCCAACGACGCCGCCCGCGACCTCCAGCACCCGGTCCCGGTTTGGCCACACTCGCGCCAGGGTCTACCACCAGGACAAAAGCACCCCCTGGATCGAAACGTACGTCTATATGGACGGACTGGGGCGTACGGCGATGACCAAAGCCCAGGCCGAAGCGGGACCCGCCCCGGCCAGGAGCTCTGACGGCGGGCTGGTTTACGACGCGGCCGGCCACCTCGAGTTCGCCACCACAGAAACCAGGTGGGTGGGGAGCGGCAAAACCGTTTACGACAATAAGGGCAATGCGGTCAAGGCCTACGAACCATTCTTTGACAGCAGCCCCGTTTATGACGACGAGCCCGACCTGGTCCATTGGGGGGTCACGGCTATAAGTCGCTATGACCCGGTCAGTCGCGTGGTGCGCGTCGATAACCCCGATGGGACGTTCCGGACCGTAGAATTCGACCCCTGGCAAGTGACCACCTCTGATGAGGTCGACAACGTAATCACGAGCACGTGGTACTCGACGCGCCAGAGCGGTACGCTCGGCTCGCTGGCGAGGGCAGCAGCGTCAAAAGCGGCAGCCTTGGCCAACACACCCTCGGTGCAGGACCGCGACCCGCTTGGCCGCCCGTTCCGACAGACCGCCAACAATGGCGCCGCGGGCCTCTACACGACCACCCTGACGCTCGACATAAACGGCCGGGTGCGAGCGACTACCGACGCCCTCAACCGGGGCGTACTTGCGCAGGACTACAGCCTGTCAGGCACCGAAATCCACCACAACAGCACCGATTCTGGCCCGCGATGGCTGCTAGTAGCAGCAGACGGAAAGCCCATGACATCGTGGGATGGGCGGGGCGTTAGAATTGATTGGCAGTACGACGCCCTCCGGCGGCCGACGGCCGTGCTGGTCACGGGTGCCCCCGCCGGCCAACGGGTCGCCACCAAGACGACCTACGGCGAAGGGTTGGCAACCGCCTCTGCGCTCAATCTGAGGGGCAGCGTTTACCAGAGTTTTGACGACGCCGGTGTGGCGACTACGGCGCAGCGAGATTTCGACGGCAATGTCACATCAGCCAACCGCCAATTGCTTTCTGTAGCCACCACGACCGTCGACTGGAGCGCAAACCCGGCCCTGTCAAGTGAAGTTTTCACGACCGCCATGACGTACGACGCGCTGTGCCGGCCGACGACGGTCACCACTCCTGACATGAGCGTCAGTTCGACTACGTACAACGAGCGCAGCTTTCTCGCCGGGGTGAGCGTAAACGTGAGAGGGGCGACCACGGCGACGGCGTTCGTGACGGCTGCCTCCTACGACGCCAAGGGCCAGCGCCAGGCGGTGAATTACGAGAACGGGGCCGAAACCACGTATACGTACGACCCGGAGACCTTCCGTCTTGTCGAAGTGGCAACGACGCGGCCGACCGGGGCCAGCCCGCTCCAAGACATTTCGTACACTTATGACGCGGTCGGCAACGTCACCCACGTCAGCGACGCGGCCCAGCAGACCATCTTTTTCTCCAACCAGGTCGTAACGCCTGATAGCGACTACATCTACGACGCCATCTACCGCCTGGTGCAGGCCACAGGACGCGAACTAGTCAGCAGCGCGGCGGAGCCCCAGCCCACCTGGGACGACGCGTCCCGGGTGTGCGTCCCGCTGCCCACTGACACGCAGGCGGTGCAGAATTACACCGAAACTTATACGTACGACGCGGTGGGCAACTTCCAGTCCATGGCCCACACCGCCGCCCGAGGTAGCTGGACGCGTACTTATGCCTACGACGAGCCCACGACGCCGCCAGCGAACAACCACTTGACCTCGACCACGGTGGGCGCAACCAGGGAGAGCTACACCTACGACGCCAACGGGAACATGACGAACATGCCTCAGCTGCCCACCATGGCCTGGGACTGGAGGAACATGCTCCAGGTCACCTCCAGCCAGGCGGTGTCCACTGGGAGCCCCGCGACGACCAGCTACGCTTACGACCAGTCCGGCCGGCGCGTGCAAAAGGTCAATAGCGCCGCCAACGGTGCGCTCGTCAGCGAACGGGCTTATATCGGGCCTTATGAGGTTTACCGTGAATACTCCTCCACCGGGGCGGTCACCCTCGAACGCCAGACGTTGCACATCGGCGCCGAAGGTAATTGCGCGTGCCTGGTCGAGACCACAACTATTGACGTATCGGCACCCCCGGCGGCGATAACCCCGGCGCCGAGGTACCAACTGACGAACCTCATCGGCAGCGCCGTGCTCGAGCTCGACCCCACCGCGGCCGTCATCTCGTACGAGGAGTATTTCCCGTACGGGAGCACGTCGTTCCAGGGTGGACGGTCGGCCGCCGAGGTCAGCCTCAAGCGCTACCGCTATACCGGGAAAGAGCGCGACACCGAAACCGGCTTTTATTACGCGTCGGCTCGTTATTACGCCCCGTGGCTGGGCCGATGGACGAGCTGCGACCCGGCCGGTCTCGTCGACGGGACCAACCTCTACGGCTACGTCCGCGACAACCCTGTCGCCGCCAACGACCCTACCGGGCGACAGGGCCAACCGGGGCAGGGCCCGGTCGTCCCCCTGTCCCCGTCTTCGCCATCTTTGCCGGTAAAACCGCCGTCCGCCGACGTCGGGCCATTCCGGGTCAGCGACCCGCCCCAGCTCCCGCTTCCTTCCGGTGATCACGAGGTACAGGAACTGGGCGTGGACATCCCGGCTTTACACATCACCGGTGGGACGGGGGTAATTCAGGCCCAAGACTCCGCTCCCCCCGGCGGCGGGGCGCCCGACGCGCTATCGATCTCGGGCAAGGCGAAGTTCAAGCAGTTCCCGTTCGACTTCCGGCTCCACCTCGAGGCCCGTGGCCGCACGGCGGCGCCGTTCAGCGCCAGCACGCTCGACCAGTTCTCTGGTAAGGCCACGTTGACGGGCGACGTTCGCGTTCCTGGCCTCTCGATCGGCGGTTTCGAACTCGACGTGCTGTCAACGGGGGGAGCGGGGACGCTCTCGCTCAAGGGCTGGGCCGGCATCGGGCCGTTGCACCTGGGTACCTTCAGCGGGACAGGGAAGTTCGACGCCTCCGGGTACGACTTGAGCGGCAAGGCGAAGGTCTTTTCGCCGGTAGGCATCGGAGGCGGCTCGTTCTCGCTCGGGAGCGCCACGGGGCTGCGGAGCGACCTCAACTGGTTTGGCTTGCAGACGGGCCCGATCGGGCTCGCACCTTCCATCGACCCGCTCGATTCGATGCGGCCAGGCAACATGACGCTCTCGCCCACTGACACCCCGAACGCCCTCCAGCTCAACGCGCCGTCGTCGCCGCCTACCGGCCCTGCGTTTGCCGTCTCGATGTTCGAGCCCGGCCTCAGCATCGGCTACACGCACATTTCGACCCGCGACCTCTATTACCGGGCCTTTTCGATTGGCGTGGCCCCCTCCCCTTCGATCCACACCTACGCCCCTCAGTTTGCGCCGCTACCGTTCCCGCTGAGCTCGGTACCGAGCAGTGACACCATCCTGTACGGGCAGTCCCTGAGCACCTCTCTAAGCCAGTTCCCGAGCCACATACGCCCGTACGTCGGCGCCTCTTACTCGTTCAACTTCTGACCCTGCCCGTTCTTGCCACTGACCAGCAATGGGACCTTGGCGAGGGCCCGCCAGGGCCAAGGCTGCGGTCGTTGGGCCGACGCCGCCCAGAGCCGAGATTGAAGCTCTTACCTACCGGCCAACACGCGGCGGACGCGTGCCTCCAGGGCGTCGGCCATCTGCGCCCAGGTGCTCGCCCGTCTACGGCACTCGTCCGCGACCTGGTACACCCTCGAAAGGGGCAGGCCGCCGAGATGCCCATGCAGGTCCTCGACGCTCACGGCCGTCCTGGCCAACCACGTGACGGCGTCGCCGCCGTCGGGTGAAGGGTGCCGAGCGCCGTCGGCTACCAGGGCCCCGGACGGCGCCCGGGCCGGCTCCCTGACGGCGAGGGCTCCCACCAGGGGCGGTTTGGCCGATCGGGCCAGCCCCGCCGCCACCCTCTGGACGGTGGACGGGGCCACCCCGGCGGCGCCCGCAGCCTGGCGGACGCTCGCGGTTGGGTTTTCGGCCATGACCCGGGCGACTGCGGCTTGGCCCGGAGTGGGGTCAACCGGGCGGCGCCGACCGTCTCGCCCCGTTCTGACCTGGGCGTCTGCGTTGCTGAGGGAACGGCGCAGCACGCCGACCGTCGTATGCGAGACGCCGCAGACGTCCCCCAGCCACCGGTCGGAACGGTCCGGGCAGCGGACTAGCAGCGCCCGAGCCGCGTCTTGGCGCTCCGTGCGGCTCAGAGGTTTCCCGTGCTGAATGTTGGCCTGAATCGCCATGACCAGTGCTTCCATGTCGCTGCCCTGGAAAAATACGGTGGGTATGTGGCTCCGGCCCAGGGCCCGGTACGCCTCCAGCCGGTGTACGCCGTCAATGACGGTCATAGACCGCTCGTCCACGACCACGGGCGGAAGGCGGTCCGCAACATCGGCGAGGGCGGCGACGTGGTCGCTGTCGACTTTGGTGTGCCGGGGTGAATAACCAATGGCTAGATCAGCGACCAGGACAGCGTGCACGACCGAGGCGTCCAATTCCTGGCGCGGTGGCGGAGCCTCATCCAGATCTATGGTCAGCACAGTCGACTCCACGACAGCGGACGCTAGTTAATAGTTACAACGCTCGGTAGCGCCTTCTCCACCTAGCGCGTTAGCTCGACTAATTCAGGTGACAACTTTTCTCGTTCCGGCCGCGACCCGGTTTGGCCCGGGGAAAACCCCTGCTGACGTGGTCCGAGGGTGCCCTCAATTTTGGATGCCCCGAGCCGCCTGGCCTGCCAACCTCCGACGCTTGCACCGTAGGGGAGAGGCGACTGGTTCAGGGCGTGTCGCGGACGGCGAGGTCAGGCGCCAACCCAGGGCTAGCGGCGATGGCGGCGTCGAGGCCGCGCACTACCTCCGTGGTCAGCGTGCCGATCTGGTCGACGCCGATCTCGACGATGTCGCCGGCTTCGAGGCTGAACGGGGCCGGGGGCACGAGGCAGGTGCCCGTCGAGAGGACGACACCATCCGGGTAGACGTCGGCTCGCATCAGGTAGCGGACGAGGTCCTCGTACTTGCGGTGCAGCTGGGCCGTGCTGGCGGTGCCGTGCCAGGCCACCGCGCCAGCGCGCCGGATCGTGAGCTCGATCTGCAGGGCGTAGGGGTCCGCTACCTCCCACACCGGGCGCACCATGGGGCCGAGCGCGCAGCTGCCTAAATAGATCTTGGCCTGAGGCAGGTAAAGCGGGTTCTCGCCTTCGATGGAGCGCGACGACACATCGTCACAGACGGTGTAACCCACGATCTGGCCAAACCGGTTGATTACCAGGGCCACCTCGGGCTCCGGCACGTCTAGCGTCGAGTCCGACCGGATGGCCACGGCCCCACCATCGGCCACGACCCGCCAGGCTGCAGACTTGAAGAACAGTTCAGGGCGATCGGCGTCGTAGACGAGCTCGTAGGCGTCCTTGGCCCGTTCGCTCTCTTCGACCCGGGCCTCGCGGGAAATCTCGTAGGTGACGCCGCACGCCCAGACCTCCGTACGCCCATCGATCGGCGCGAGCAGCTCGACTTCCTCGATCGGGTAGCCATCACCGCCGACCTCGTCGACGAGGCGCCGAAGGGTACTGAGCCGGAACGACCACAACTCGGCCAGCGATGAAGCGGGGACATCCCTCACGCGTTCGCCGTCGAACGACCCGACGAGGTCCCGGTTTGACCCTGGCCGACGGTACCTGACGATGTGCACGACCCCTTCCCTTCAGTTGATGGAGCAGGTGATGGCGAGCCCAACCTAGCCTCGCCCGGGGCTGGGACAAAGCTGGGACTGGAGCCCGGTGCGGCCGGCTGCGTACGATCACAAATTGCGCCGCCAACGAAGATCGCCCAGATTGAGCGTGGGCAGTTGTACGGCGGTTCACACGCATTTGGCTCGAGACGAGAGGGGTTGAGATGTCGGGCAACGACGACCGGCTGCGGGTGGCGATGATCGGTTACGGCTTTATGGGTGCCGTCCATACGCACGCGTGGCACGCGGTAAGGAGAGCTTTCGACTTAAGTGTCGTCCCGGTATTGTCGGTCATTTGCGGACGAGACCAAACCCAGCTCGAAGCGGCCGCGTCCCGTTTTGGTTTTGCCGAAACGGCCACTGATTGGCGTGAAGTCGTGGCTAGGGACGATATCGACGTCGTCGATATCGTCACCCCCGGTGATTCGCACATGCCAGTCGCAATAGCGGCCCTGGAGGCCGGTAAGCACGTCCTGTGCGAGAAGCCGCTGGCCAATTCGGTGGCTGAAGCCGAAGCGATGGCCCAGGCGGCGCAGGCGGCGCAGGCGGCGGGGAATCGTTCGATGGTGGGGTTCAACTACAGGCGGGTGCCGGCGGTGGTCCTGGCCCGCCAACTCGTGGCCGAAGGCCGGCTGGGCCAGCTCCGCCACGTCCGTGGTGCCTACCTGCAGGATTGGCTGGTCGACCCGGCTGTGCCGCTGGCGTGGCGCATGCGTCGGGAAAGGGCCGGTTCGGGCGCCCTCGGCGATATCGGCGCCCACGTCATTGACCTGGCTCAGTACCTGACTGGTGAGAAGGTCAGTGCGCTCAGCGCCCGCACCCGGACGTTTATAAAGGAGCGCCCCCTGCCGGCCGGCCCGAACGTCGCCCTCGGCGGCCAAGGTGGCGCCACCATGGGCGAAGTTACGGTCGACGACGCCGTAGTGATGCACGGGGACCTCGGCCCGGCGTTGGCCACTTTCGAGGCGACCCGGATGGCGACGGGCCGAAAGAACGCGCTGCGCATCGAGCTCAATGGCTCCCGAGGGTCAGTATCGTTCGACTTCGAGGCCATGAACGAACTGTGGTTCCTGGACGGTGAAGAGGACAGCAGGACGAGCGGTTTCCACCGTATCCTGGCCACCGAGCCGGTCCACCCCTACATCCCGGCGTGGTGGCCACCAGGGCACGGGCTTGGCTACGACCACACCTTCACCAATGAAATCGCGGACTTCGTCCAGGCCATCGTCGAAGGCACCGACCCTCAACCGAGTTTCGAGGACGGCGTGCAAGTGCAACGCGTACTCGCCGCGGTAGAAGAAAGCGCAGCCAACGACGCCCGCTGGACGGCCGTCGGCGCCGCCTAGCCGGGACCGCTGATAATTACCCGGGGACACGCTTCATAACTGAAAAGGAGACGAAATTGCAGCGACCGATTACTCTTTTCACCGGCCAATGGGCGGACCTGCCCTTCGTGGAAATGTGCAAACTGGCGGAGAGCTGGGGTTACGACGGGCTCGAGATCGCTTGTTGGGGCGACCACTTCGATGTCGACAAAGCCGTAAACGACGACTCTTATGTAGCGGGCCGCCTAGAGATACTCGACCGTCATAACCTCAAGGTGTTTGCCATTTCGAACCACCTGGTCGGCCAAGCCGTGTGTGACAACCCGATCGACGAGCGTCATAAGAACATCCTGCCGGCCCGGGTCTGGGGCGACGGCAACCCCGAAGGCGTGCGCCAGCGCGCCGCAGAGGAGATGAAGAACACGGCCCGAGCGGCCAAACGCCTGGGCGTAAATACGGTGATCGGGTTTACGGGGTCGTCGATATGGCACCTGGTGGCCATGTTCCCGCCGGTGCCAGTTCAGATGGTGGAAAAGGGCTACGCCGATTTCGCCGAGCGCTTCAACCCTATCCTCGACGTTTTCGACGAAGAGGGCGTGCGCTTCGCCCATGAGGTCCACCCGAGCGAGATCGCTTATGACTACTGGACAACCGTGGCTGCGCTGGACGCTATCGGGCATCGACCCGCGTTCGGGCTCAACTTCGACCCGAGCCATTTCATCTGGCAAGACCTTGACCCGGTAGGTTTTCTGTGGGATTTCCGTGACCGGATTTATCACGTCGATTGCAAGGAGTCCAAGCTTCAGCTAAACGGGCGCAACGGCCGCCTCGGCTCGCACCTGCCTTGGGGCGACCCGAGGCGGGGCTGGGACTTCGTGTCGACTGGCCACGGCGACGTGCCGTGGGAGGCGGTGGTACGCATGCTCAACGCCATCGGTTACGACGGCCCGATCTCGATCGAGTGGGAGGACGCCGGGATGGAGCGCCTGGTCGGCGCGCCCGAGGCGCTCGAGCTCATCCGCCGGTTGTCCAAGATCAGCCCGCCCGAAGCCTCCTTCGACGCCGCCTTCAGCTCTCAGAGCTGACCTTCAATTCTCTGAGGTGGGGAGGGCGGCGGTAGCGTGGCCCCATGCGCTTTGCCTTCAAGACCGCCCCTCAGCACACCACCTGGGAGGACATGCTCGCCGTCTGGCGGGCCGGCGACGACATAGAGCTCTTCGAGTCGGCCTGGAACTTCGACCACTTTTACCCCATCCGGGGCGACTCGACCGGCCCGTGCCTCGAGGCGTGGGTGACGCTGACCGCCCTGGCCCAGGCCACACGCCGGCTGCGCTTCGGCACCCTCGTAACCGGCATCCACTACCGCCACCCGGCCGTGCTGGCGAACATGGCGGCCGCCCTGGACATTGTCTCGGGCGGCCGGCTCGAGCTCGGGATTGGCGCCGGCTGGAACGAGGAGGAGTCCGGCGCCTACGGGATCGAGCTGGGGTCGCCCCGAGAACGCAGTGACCGGTTCGAGGAGGCATGCCAGGTGCTCATCGGGCTGCTTTCGCAGGAGACGACGGACTTTAGTGGCAAGTACTTCCAGCTCACTGAGGCCCGGTGCAACCCGAAACCAGTCCAGCAGCCCCACCCTCCCATCTGTATCGGCGGTAGCGGGGAACGGCGCACCCTGCGCACAGCCGCTCGGTACGCGCAGCACTGGAACTTCGTCGGCGGGACGGTAGACGACTTCAAGGCCAAGCGCGACGTCCTCTACCGTCACTGCGCCGATATCGGGCGCGACCCAGGCGAGATCCTGCTTTCGAGCCACGTGCGCCACGAAGATGACCCGAAGGCG
Source organism: uncultured Acidimicrobiaceae bacterium (assembly GCA_963807395.1). Lineage (GTDB taxonomy): Bacteria > Actinomycetota > Acidimicrobiia > Acidimicrobiales > Palsa-688 > Fen-671. Next base: position 1,448,528 of record CAWEBW010000007.1, on the reverse strand, counting down.
ACGGCCGCCACCGCAGCCGAGCTGGGCGAAGCCGGCGTCGGACTGGCCATCGTGGTCTTGCCGGTGCCTCACCGCCCGGAGGTGTTCGAGCCTTTGGCGGAGGCGCTGGCCGAAATCCCCTAGCCGCTTCGCGTTGTCGCCCGCGGTGGCCGGTGTCCCGGTCTCCGGCCGCTCGAGGGCCTGGCGGCCGCTCGGGGGCCTGGCGTTGTGGGTCCCGGGGGCCAGGCGTTGGCTCTCGGGGGCCTGGCGTTGGCTCTCGGGGGCCTGGTGTTGCCTCTCGGGGGCCTGGCGTTGCCCCTCGCGGGCCAGGCGTTGGCTCTCGGGGGCCAGGCGTTGCCCCACTGGGTCGAAAAACTGTCGTTATCACTATGTTTTTCGACCCAGTCCGTACTATTCGCCCCAGTCCCGGGAGAATTGCATCCCGCTCGGAGACCACGACGGGTCAGGAAGGCCGCTTGTACTGACTTTTGTCTGTCGCTGGGTCGCGGGTAGCAGGTTTTGCTCGAAATTCGATCAAAACTGCTAAGGGTGCCAGCTCGCCGGGCGCCCGAGCGGCTGAAAGTCGCGGTGACGCTCGGGCCGGGTCGAGCTAGGCGGGAGGCGGCGGTGCGGCCGGTTCAGACGATGCGGCGGCCGGTTCAGACGATGCGGCGGCCGGTTCAGTCGATGCGGCGGCCGGTTCAGTCGATGCGGCGGCCGGTTCAGACGATGCGGCGGCCGGTTCAGTCGATGGGGCAGCCGGTTCAGACGATGGGGCAGCCGGGGGACTTGCGCCCGGGGGCGCAGCCTGTTTCAAACCCGCCAATAACTCCGCTCCATTTGGCGACCCCAGGCCAGTACAGGCGTCCCAGCCCGCGTGGGCCGAGTAGGCGCCGTTCGTCCCCTCGGTAATATCGTGGAACCCGGCGATGCCGGCGGGCGAGTACAGGAACGGCTGCAGGAAACCCACCGGCTCCGGCAAAGACTGGTTGAGAAGGGCGACCAAACCCGCCCACAGCGGGGCAACTGCGCTCGTACCGCCCACCGTCATCGTCTCGCCGTCTACTCGCACGACGTAGCCCGTGTCCGGGTCGGCATCGCCGCAAACGTCCGGTACGCCTCGCCCTACATTGTGGTTGGCATTGGCCGAAGGCGGGATATCGGCGTTCTGCTGGTAGGCGGGGACGGGGAAAACGGTGCTTATGCCTCCCCCTCCGGCGTCGCTCCCGGGGGAGTCGTTCCACACCGTCTCAGCGGAAATCTGGCCATTATTCAACAACAACCGGGTGCCGCCGCAGCCCAGCGCATGAGGCGCCGACGCCGGGAAGTCTACGTGAGACATCCCGTCTGTTACGCCGTCGCTGGAGCCGTTGTCGCCGGCCGCCGTGGTCACGGTGACGCCCATTGCCGCCGCGGCCTGAAACGCCTCTTCCATCTGCTGCATCGCCTGGGCCGACCAGGTGCTCTCGGCGCTCCCCCAGCTGATCGAGACTACCGACGGCCGCCGCGTCGCGTCGTTGATGGCCATCGTAACCGCGTCGATAAAACCCTGGTCCGTGTTGGGGGTGAAGTAGACCGCGATGATTGCCCCGGGCGCCACCCCGCCGAGGATCTCGATGTCGAGCATTACCTCGCCGTCGGGCCCATTTGGGTCTCCAGGCTGGTTCTGGGCGTTGAGGACGCTCACCGCTTCGACGGTGGGTGTGGGGAGGTTCAGGCTGTCGAAATAGGCAGTCAGGTCCGCTTCCCGAAAGCCGCCCCCAAGCTCGATAATCGCCGCGCATTGCCCAGTACCGGTGACGCCGGTGGGAAAATCGTAGGCGGCGGCCACCTGGGGCGGCGTGTACTGCACCGTCGACTCGCTTCGGGGACGAAAATGGGGCTGGGCCTGAGGCCGCTCGTCCAGGCCGAAAACGCCGGTCACGACGCCGTCGAGCTCGGCCGGTACGCTGAGCCCGCCTTCTGGGGCGTGGAACCTCACGCCCGTAATCGATCGGTAATCGCCCAACGTGGTCCCGAAGGCGGCGCTCATCGCCCCCGCGGTGCCGGAGAGTTCCATGCTCCGGCGGCCCCGGTTCACGTCCCCCACGGTCAAACCGTGCTCGTTGGCAAAGCGGGTGACGGCCTCGATGTCCGCGTCGCTGGCCCCGTGGGCAGCGGCGTATTCTTCCCTCGACATGTGGCCCGGCTCGGCCGCGGTGCCGCGCAAATAAACGGTTACAGTTACCGGAGTGGCTGGGTCGGTTTCCCCTGTGCGCTCCCGGGGCGGGGCGTCGGGACGGGTGCTGCCGATTAGCGGTTTTCGGGAGGTTTCGTCGGACATGGCTCTATCTTTCACCCTTCGTCGCGCCTGCGGTCCAGTGAACCCGGCCAGGAGGTGAACCAGGAGTGACGGCTCCTACCCCGCCCGCCGCCCTTCAGTCCATCGAACACATCGTGGTCCTCATGTTGGAAAACCGTTCCTTCGATCACATGCTCGGGTTCCTCTACTCAGCAGAAGGCAATGTCTCCCCCACCGGCGTCCCGTTCGACGGCCTGACAGGGCAAGAAAGTAACCCGGACCAGGTCGGCAAGCCGGTCCTGGTGAGCCAGGCCACCAGCTCGACCGCTAACCTCTACTACCTGCCCGGTGCGGACCCCGGCGAAGGGTACACGGCGACCAACTTGCAGCTGTTCGGGACCGAGCTGCCTACGGGCCAGCCGACCAATTCGGGTTTCGTCACCAACTACGCGGCCGCGCTGGCATGGGAAACCAAGGACCCGAGCTGGTCGGTGCTGCCGGGGACCGTGAGCAGCGAGATCATGAATATGTTCACGCCCGCCACCCTGCCGGTCCTCTCCGGCCTCGCCAAGGGGTTCGCGGTGTGCGACCAGTGGTTCTCTTCGGTCCCGACGGAGACGCTGCCCAACAGGGCGTTCGCGTGCGCGGCGACGAGCCAAGGGCATATGAGCGACGACACGAAGACGTTCACCTCGCCAAGCATTTTCGGGCTGCTCGGGTCGCACGGGACCAGCTGGATGATCTATGGGTACGACAGCCCGCCGTTGACCCGGCAAACTTTCACCGACGTCACCAACGATGACGACTCGCATTTCGGCCTTTTTTCCGACTTCACCGCGGCAGCCGCGCAGGGCTCGCTGGCGGCTTTCAGTTTTCTGGAGCCGAGCTGGGAATCGACCGGCAATAGCCAGCACCCGAATTATGACGTCGCCCTGGGCGAACAGCTCATCCACGACGTTTACTACGCGTTGCGAGCCGGGCCAGCATGGGCCAGCACGCTCCTCGTGGTGACTTACGACGAGCACGGCGGGTGCTATGACCATGTGCCGCCGCCGGCGGGCGCCACTCCGCCGGACAATTCGGCCGGCGAGTTCGGTTTCGATTTCAAACGCTTCGGAGTCCGGGTCCCGACGGTGCTGGTCTCTCCGCTCATCGAAGCCGGGACCGTATTCCGGGTGCCCGCCGGCAGCACGCCTTTTGACCACACTTCGGCCTTGAAGACGGTGGAGCTCCGATGGGGCCTCCCCTCCCTCAGCGCCCGAGACGAGGCTGCGCCGGATATCAGCGCGGTTTTGACGCTGGCCACTCCCCGGACCGACGACCCCCTTAGCGGAGTAGTGGTCCCCGTCGCCAGAGGGAGCAATCCATCGGCCGACCTGCCTTCGCACCTTCTTCAAGTGCAGGCCCAACTTGTGTCCCGCCTCCCCGTGCCCGGGTCGCCGCATTCGCCGCCGCCGCTGGAAACGAGCGCCGACTACACGTCGTATATCCGTTCGCGAACAGCGGCGTGGCAGCAGGCCAGGGCGGCAGGAGAAGTCCCAATTGGCTCTCAATAGGCCACCGGCCCTTAGCGGGCCTTGCCGCCGTGGGCCAGATCCCTCCAATTGTCCGCCGAAATCTCGACGTCGTACTTGCGGGCAGCGGACTTTATGCGCCGCCAAGCCTCGTCACGATCGGCGTCGCCCACCCCTTCTACCTGGTCGAAGCGGGCCACGGCGTTGCGCACGTGGCCGGCGTCCACGAGGGGTTCCTTGCGCTGCCTGGGAAATGCAAATTCCGAATCCTCCAGCCGGTCCTGGTCAGCGGTACTGAGACCCGGGGACTCCTTGGGGATCTTGGCTCCGTGCGCCCGCGCACTCTGGACCGACCTGGCCTTTTCGAGGTTCCGCCGGGCGGCTTCCTTTTGCTTTGTCGTAGCCATACCGCGAAAATACCCGCTCGGGCCCCCGGCCCAAACTCCTTGGAGCTGGCAAGCTCGTCGAAAGTGCCGAACTCGTCAGAGACCGGTGGGCTTGAACCGTGGTATATGGGCCACCTCCTGCTGCGAAGAGGTCTTGGGTGGCAGCCAGGATTAGCCTTGACGCTTCAACCGGCCCGTCTTTTTCGCCCAGCGCTCCGCGATACCGAACACCACCAGGGACGCCGGCACCAGCACCACGCCGAAAAGAGCGAGGATACCTATGAGCCCAGCCTCGTTGCTGAGGTCCGTGCCGTTGAGCAGGGCGTCCCGGATCCCTCTCAAAAAGTACGTCGCGGGTGACAAGGCAGAAATAGCCTGTAACCAGCCCGGCAACACGTCAACGCTGTAATAGACGCCAGAGACGAGCAGCACGAGCGCCTGGACCATGAACGACATTTGCTCGCCGCGCTCGGGGTACAGAAGCGGCAGGATGCCAGCCAGGATCCCGATGCCCACCAGCGAAACGCTGCCCACGGCGATGACGACGGACGCGGTCAACCAGTTCGCCCCGGCCAATTGGACATTGAAGAACGGCAGTGCGCAGACCATGATCAGCAACGTCCGCAAGAGCGCGTGTATGACACCGAAGGCCGACATGCCGATGAGGTGCGACCACGCGGGGGACTGGCGCCATCAAGGTGTGCTCGATGGTCCCCTCCCAGCGTTCCCACTGGATGGTAAGGCTCATGTCGTCGAGGATGGCCGAAAGGTAAGCCCATACGAGCGTGCCGATCAGCAGGAACATGGTGAGGCGAGCCACCTGTTCCTTGGGTACGGTCCCGGTGCGGCCGGCCTCGTTGGCGATGAAAGTGATGGCGAGCGTATTGACGACGCCATAGACCAACCAGACCAGCTCCCAGGCCCAGTACCGCTTCCAAAGGTTTGTCTGCCGCTCGAAAAAAGCCCACCCGAGGCCGACCCGGCTCGGCGGCCGCGCCCGTACCAGCTCTGCGGTTGTCATGACTCAGCCACCTCCTCCGTCCCGGTTTGGCTCCGGCCCGGTTTCGCCCTCGTCTTCTTCGTCCTCGTCCTCTTCGATACTGCGACCCGTCAGTTCGAGGAAAACAGTCTCCATGTCCACTTCCTCTAGCGAACGCCCCGCTGCCACCTGCTTGCGCAGTTCGAGCGGGGTCCCTTCGGCGACGAGCTTGCCTCCCGAAATGAAGCCGATGCGGTCGCAAAGTTGCTCGGCTTCGTCCATGTCATGCGTCGTCAGAAGGATCGTGGTCTGAGCTTCCCGGCGCACCTCGCTTATGAAGGCCTGCACCTCTCGCTTGCTGCGCGGGTCGAGCCCGGTGGTGGGCTCGTCCAGCAGCATGAGCCGGGGCGCGGACAGGAAGGCCCGGGCCACCGCCACCTTTTGCTGCTGACCCCTCGAAAGGTGCAGCATCGGCTCGCGCATATGTTCGTCGTCCAGACCGAGGCGGAGCAGGATCTCTTTGCTTTTGCGCCGCACTTCCGGACCTTCGAGACCGTAGGCGCGGCCGAAGAAAAGCAGGTTCTCTAACGCTGACAACGGCTTGAAGAACGATGGGTCGGCCGAAACACGGTTGAGCAACGGCCGGACGGCGCCCGGCTCTTTTACCACATCGTGGCCGAACACACGCACGTGCCCACCGTCCGGCAGGAGCAGGGTGCACAGGATCCGGACCAATGTGGATTTCCCTGATCCGTTGGCCCCCAGGATCCCGTAAATCTCCCCGTCGGGCACTTTGAAACTGACCGAATCGAGCGCCGCCCGCTTGCCCTGGGGGCCGGTTTTGCGGCGCGAGAAAGGGCGCCGGCGCTTGGTGCGGAACACTTTTGTAATGTCAGTTACTTCAAGTGGGAGAGGCTGAGCTGCGGGCGCCGGCGCTGCCCCCGGCCCGACAGCCCTTGCGTCAAATGGGTGCATTGTTTTGTCGTCTCCTCGCGCGGAAGCGGATAAGGATCAATCGCTTTTGGCTCGGCCCCGGAGGGCGGCGCCCGCTGGTGGCGCCGAGGTCAGCCGATGAAGACGACGGATAACACAGTGCTATCTTAACGGTCGCCAGCCGACGCGCCAACCGATTTCTCGTCGCCACCTGGAGAGGTGCGGCCCAGCTACGACCTAGAGGCCGTAACCCTCTAACAGCCGCAACCAGATCTCGCTGATCGTCGGGTAGGACGGTACGGCGTGCCACAGCCTCTCGAGAGGCACTTCGCCCACCACCGCGATCGTCGCTGAGTGGAGCAGCTCACCCACGGCCGGGCCGACAAACGTGGCCCCCACCACCACGTGGCGGTCTTCGTCGACGACCATCCGGGCCTGGCCCCGGTAGCCGTCGGCGTAGACCGCGGCACCCGCTATGTCGCCAATGGCGTAATCGACGACCCGGATGTTGAGGCCCTCCTCCAGGGCTTTGGCTTCAGTGAGGCCGACCCGCCCCACCTCGGGGTCTGTGAAGATGACTTGAGGCACAGCCCTGTGGTCCGCGGTGGCGCTGAACTTGCCCCACGGGGCCGGGTCGAACTCCCCCTTGGCCCGAGCCACGATGGCGTCGCCGCAGGCGCGCGCCTGGTACTTCCCCTGGTGGGTGAGCAGGGCCCGGCGGTTCACATCGCCGGCGCCGTACAACCACTCGCCGTCGACGCCGCGCACCGCCATCGAGTCGTCGACGTCGAGCCAACTGCCGGGTTCCAAGCCAACAGTCTCCAGGCCGAGGGCGTGGGTGGCGGGCTTCCGGCCCGTCGCCACCAGCATCTCTGCGGCTCCGATCTCATCGCCGTCGAAGCTGACGCGGACAGCGCCCCGCCGCGAACGCACGACCTCCTTCACGGTCACCCCGGTGCGGACGTCGATGCCGTCCGCCTTCATCGACTCGGCCACCAGTTCGCCGGCAAAAGGCTCGTCCGAGGAGAGCAACCGTTCGGACGGCTCCAGGAGGGTCACTCGGGCCCCCAAGCTGGCGAACGCTTGGGCCAGCTCGCACCCGCTCACGCCACCTCCAAGCACGACCAGGCTGCGCGGCACCTCCAAAACGCTGGTGGCATCCATCGTTGTCCACGGCTTGGCTTCTACCAGCCCCTGGACCGAGGGGATGGCCGGTTCGGACCCGGTCGCTACGACGACTGCGTGAGCGGCGATGAGCGTCACCGGACCGTCTCTGGTGGCCACTTCCACTCGCTTCTCACCAGCCAAGCGGGCCCGCCCCCGCACCAGCTCGACGTGGGCACCCTCCAGCCATTCGACCTGGCTCGAGTCGTCCCAGTCGTTCGTGAAATGATTGCGGCGCGCGAGCACGGCCGGGACATTAAGGCCACGAGCCACGGCCTGGCGCGCCCCTCCTACACGGCGGGCCTCCTTCCACGCCTCCATCGGGCGTAATAACGATTTACTCGGCATGCAGGCCCAGTAAGAACAGTCTCCGCCAACCAACGCCACCTCGACGGCTACTACAGATAACCCGCCTTTTGCTGCTCGGCCGGCCACATTCTCTCCGGTCGAACCAGCACCAATTACTACGACGTCGTATTTCCGTCCACTTTTGTCTTCGGCCATAATTCACCTCTCGAGATTTCCCGTGGAGCCGGCCGCCGCCGATATCTACGCCCAGGGCGCCCCGCTTGAGATTCCGGGAAGGGGCCGTCCTATTTCACAGAAAAACCATCAAGTTACGAACCGGGGAAAAGTCCATATCGCCGGGGGCGGTTGGCTATAGGCCGTCACGCTAGGCGCCCTACCGCGGACTATAGCGAATGGCCGGCCTCGCCTAATGGAGCGATTTTATCACCGTGTTGACCAGGTAAGGGGAGGAAAAGTCGGTAACGTCGCCCGCTCGTTTACCGGGGACGGGGAGCAGCCGAGCGGACAACGGTTTGCGCAACCGCACCGCCAGGCTGGCCACATCGCAGATCACGTTGGCCAGTTCGTCAGCCGAACAGTCGCCCGGGAGGGGGACAGTGTCCAAGCCGGTGCCGCACACGGCCGAGTAGGCAAGTAGTTGGTCGAGCCCGAGACGCCCCTCGGCCCAGCGCTGGGCCAGCACGACGTCCTCCATTACCGGCAGCATCAATCCGCAATAGCCACAGGTGGGCAGCCCCGTGCCCTGGAGGGCAGGCGTGATGGCAGCGGCCAGGGCGAGCGTGCCAGGTCCGCCGAACGGCCCCAACCCGGCCAGCTCCATCGCCGCCGCGATGCTGTCGTCGCCGTCGGGCGCCGGCGAGAGGTCGATCCCCCCGAAATAGACCCCGAGGTCGGAGGCCAGGTCCTCGGCCAGTTTTACCACCGGGCTCGCGTGTGCAGCCAGGGTCTCCTTCGTCCGCCGGGTGACATCGGCCAGCTCCGCTCCCCCTTGCAATGCTTCCGCCACCATCCCGGCCCCCTGCAAGGCAACGGTCAAGTTGGCCGGGCCGGCGTGGTAGGCGGCCGGGAAAAACGGCGACCCCGGCCCCACACACGCCAGAGCCGGCGAAATTGAAGTTGCCCAAGCCTTCCTTCGTTTCTGAGGCCAGTCGGAGCATCACTTCGGCCGCGGCCCGGGCCCCCGTCAGGTCGAGGCTGGCGCCTACCGTCGCTACCATCACCGAGCAATTGAGCGCTTCTCGGCCCACGATCACGTCCACCAAGCCCATGATCCTGTCTGGGGCGGTGCCTCGCCTGGCCGGGCCGAGCGAGCAGAACTCCACGCCGGCAGTCTCGAGCGCCTCCTGAAGATCGCCCGCGTAACGGGCGACGGCGTCTGGCCCCCAGCCGGCCAGATCCGAGAGGACCGGGCGGGTCGACAGCCGCAGGGTCTGAACTTCGTAGCCTGCTCGCCCGAAGGCGTCGTCTGGCGCGGCGCAATTTCTCGGCGGCCCGGTCGACGGCACGCGCACCCAATGGGTGAGGTTCGGCGACCCCAATAGTAAGCGCCCTTATGGGGGGTCTTGGCACCAGTTCACACGATATGCCCTGCGTGGCCTACTGGGGCGCAACCGGCCCGATGAATTCGGCCGATGCGGTCTGTATATACGTCTGGCTCGATCGGCCGCAATGCCAGAAGGAGCCCTACGAGAAGGAGACGGCATGAGCCAGCGCACAGCTGTGGAAGAGAGCACAGTGGCAAGCCAAAAGAGGGCCAAGCATGGGTCAAGGCAAAGCCGCGTCGCACTGAACCAGCGCTGGGTGCTGGCGCTGACGTCGGCGGCGGCGTTGATGGTGATGCTGGACATGCTGGTAGTGACCACCGCGTTGGCCGTGATGCGTTCCCACTTCCACGCTCCCGTCGGCGAGCTCGAATGGACCGTCAACGCCTACACGCTCAGCTACGCGGTCCTGATGATGACCGCGGCTGCGGTCGGAGACCGCCTAGGCCGGCGGCGGCTGATGGCGGCGGGGCTGGTGCTTTTCACCGCCGCATCTGCAGCTTGTGCGGTTGTGCCGAGCATCGGATGGCTGGTAACGGCGCGCGCTGTCCAGGGGGCCGGGTCGGCCATGGTGATGCCCGCGGCGTTGGCCCTCCTCGGGGAGGCCTTTCCCGGGGAGAGCCGGGCTAGAGCGCTGGGCCTGTTCGCCGGGATAACCGGCCTGGCCACCCTGGGCGGACCGCTGGTCGGCGGCGCGGTGGTCCAGCTGCTTTCGTGGCAATGGATATTTTGGCTCAACGTCCCGATCGGTATCGTGCTCGTCCCGCTGGTACGGGCGCGGGTGCCCGAAAGCTTCGGCCCCAGGGCGAAACTGGACGTCGGCGGCTTGGTGATGGTCACGGCAGGCGCACTCGGGCTCACGTGGGGCCTCGTCCGCGCCAGCAACCTCGGCTGGGGCAACACCGAAGTCGTTGGCGCCCTGGCCGGCGGGGTAGTGGGCTTGGCCGCTTTCGCATTGTGGGAGCTGCGAGCCCGCGAGCCGATGCTGCCTGTGCAGTTCTTTCGGGCTCGGGGGTTCTCGGCCGGCAACCTGACCACCCTCTTGCAGGCCGGGTCGATCTTTGGGGCCGCGTTTTTCATGGCCCAGTTCTTACAAACGTCGCTCCACTACGGGCCACTTGGGACCGGGGTACGGCTGGCTCCATGGACCGCCACCCTCTTCGTGGTGGCGCCGAGGGCGGGCGCGCTCATAAACCGGGTGGGCGAGCGCGTCCTTTTGGCCGTCGGCCTTTCCCTGCAAGCTTTCGGCTTCGCTTGGCTGGCTCTTATCGCCAAGCCGGGCCTGGCCTATATTTCGATGGTGGCCCCCATGGTGGTGTCGGGTTGCGGCACTTCGATGGCCATGCCGGCGGCGCAAAACTGTGTCCTCGGTTCTGTCCCCCGGTGGGCGATGGGCAAAGCTTCGGGGGCGCTGAACACGCTGAGGCAACTGGGCGGGACGGTTGGGATCGCCGTTGCGGCTGCCGTGTTCAGCGAGCACGGCGGCTATACGTCGGCCGCCGCCTTCAGCCGGGGGTATTCGGCGGCCCTTTGGGCCTGCGCCGGCCTGGGGCTGTTGGGTGCGCTCGCAGGGTCCTTGGCTCCCTCCAGGGCGAGCCGGGGTCAACCGGCGGCAGCCGTAGAACGGGCAGCCAGGTTTGGGGCGGCAAGGACCGGGGCGCCGCAGACTGGCGCGGCGAGGACCGGGGAGGCAGGGACCGGGGAGGCAGGGAGCGGGGAGGCGGCCCCGCTTGCGATGGTTGAAACCGGGGTGGGTACGCCTGGCGAAACGGTAGGTGCCCGATGAGCGCGAGTCTGAGCGACGCGGTGCGCCGGCGGCCCGAGATTGCTGGAGGGGACAACATGGCACAGGTAGAGCTGAACGAGGACTTTGGCCACGCGACCGAGCCGTACCGGCGGGAACTGCTGGCGCACTGCTACCGCATGTTGGGGTCCGCCAGCGAGGCGGAGGACCTGGTGCAGGAGACACTGCTTAGGGCCTGGCGAGCCTATGGGAGGTTCGACCCGGCCAAGGGAGGACTCCGGACGTGGCTGTACAAAATAGCCACCAATGCCTGCCTCAACTGGCTCGAGTCCCGCCCGGCGCGCGCCCTGCCTTCGGACCTCGGCCGGCCCAGCCATGAACCACCCCTCGGACCTGCTCACACCGAAGTCCCCTGGTTGCAACCCCTCCCGGACGTCTGGCTGGGATCGCCCGCCGACCCCGCCAACCTGGCCGTCCGAAGGGAGAGCGTGCGGCTCGCATTCGTGGCCGCGTTGCAACATTTGCCCGCTCGGCAGCGAGCCGTGCTGCTCTTACGAGAGGTGCTGGCGTGGAGCGCCGCCGAAGTGGCAGAGCTGCTCGACACCTCGACGGCAGCGGTCAACAGTGCGCTGCAGCGAGCCAGGGCCCAGTTGGGCCAGTCGGCCCCGACGGAAGACGACCTGCTCGATCCCTCCGACCCGCAGCTGCGGCAGTTGCTCGAGAGTTACGTGGCAGCGTTTGAAGACGCAAACGTCGAGGGCATTGGTGGGCTTGTTGCGGGAGGACGTCCTTACGGAAATGCCGCCCAGCCTCACATGGTTTTTGGGGCGCGACGCCACCCTCCGTTTCGCGGGTGCCGTTTTTTCCCGGCAGGGACCCGGTACCCGCCGGATGGTGGAAACGTCAGCCAACGGCCAACCGGCCCTCGCCATGTACAGGATCGAAGACGATGGCCTTTTCCATTACCTGCACGTTCAGGTCCTGGACATTTCGGCAGCCGGTATTTTCCGCATAACGGCGTTCGATTACCCCGACATTTCTGCTGCCTTCGGGCTGCCGGAGACTCTACCTGCAGGTACGGGCTAGGCCCTGCGGGGACGGGCTAGCCCCTGCCGGGACCGGCTGGCCCCTGCAGGTACGGCCTAACTTCGTCCGGTGGCCTTACGCCGCTAGCATGCCTAGCGCTCACGCTCGGGCTAACGGGCATGAGTGCAAGGAGCCAAAACTTGCCGCACAGGCAAGGGTGTCCGGTAACAAGAGAGCCCAATAGGTAAGACGGGCCAACTAAGACGGGCCAAGTAAGACGGGCCAAGTAAGACGGGCCGGTAGACAACGGGGTAGAGGGCAAGGAGGAGGCGCCGGGAATGGATATCGGCATCGGCCTGCCGACGCAGGTCGTCGACGTCGACGGGAAGACCCTCGTCAGCTGGGCCAAACAGTCAGAGGAGGCGGGTTTTGCCAGCCTCGGCACGGTGGGCCGTCTGGTGTACCCAAACTACGACGACCTGATCGCCCTCTCCGCCGCAGCCGCGGTGACAGAGCGCGTCCGGCTGACGACGTCCGTACTACTGGCCCCCCTCCATGCCAACGTGGCCCTGCTGGCCAAGCAGACGGCTTCGCTCGACCGCCTCTCGGCAGGCCGGCTGGTACTCGGGATCGGGACCGGCGGCCGCGACGACGACTTCACGGCCAGCGGGCTCCCGACCAACGCACGCAGCGAGCGACTGGCCGAGCAGGTGGAAGAGTTGCGGCGCATCTGGAGAGGGGAAGAGCGCGGCACAGACGGGCCGATCGGGCCGGCGCCCGTCAACGTGGGTGGACCTCCGCTGATCCTGGGCTCGACCGGGCCGGTGACGTTCCGTCGCATGGCGGGCCTGGTCGACGGCTGGATCATGGGGGGCGGCAACCCCGATATGTTCGTGAGGGGAGCAGCGGCGTTTGACCAGGCGTGGAAAGACGCCGGCCGGCCCGCCAGGCCACGCAAATTAGCTCTCGTCTACTACGCCCTCGGCGACGAAGCCATCGAGGAGGCCATCGCCACGGTCAAGCGTTATTACGCCTGGCTGGGATCGTTCGCCGACCAGATTGCGGCTGGGATCGCCACGAGCCCGGAAATGGTGAAGAACTACGTCGAGGGCTTCAGAGAGAGTGGCTGCGACGAGATCATCTTCGGGCCTGGTTCGGGCCGGCTGGACCAAGTGAGGCTGCTGGCCGAGGCGGTCGCCTGAACCTCGCTCCTCGAGGTGACCGGTCGATCGATGGCCGGTCGATCGGTGGCCGGTCGAGTTGACAGCCCGGTTGGTGACGCCCGGTCTCCAGCGCTGCGAACCTTCGCCGCGCCCGGCGCTTAGAGCCAGGCGATATCGTCGTCGGCCCGGTCGGTCACCCTTTCGCAGGTCGGGCAGTACCAACGGGCCTCCAGTATCGTCCCACACGAACGATGGCGCGGCCCCTCTACCTCGCCCCCCGTCGCTTGGGCGCCCCAGCGGGCCAGCAGCCGAAGGGCACCCGCCAGTTCTCTCCCCTGGTCGCTGACCCGGTACTCGTAGCGGGTCGGCCGGTCCGAGTACCGGTCGGCCACGATGATGCCTTCGCGCTCCAAGCGGCGCAGGCGGGCCGAGAGGACGTTGGGGGCCAGACCGGGCACCGCCGCCTCGAGGTCCGTGAACCTCCGCGGGCCGTCGAGCAGAGCATCGACCACAAGCAAAGTCCAGCGGTCACCCACTCTGGCCATGGCCACATCCAGTGCCGAGTTGCCGGCCACGTCGGTCACTTGATCACCAATCCTCTCGTATACCGACTCTAAAGGGGTCTGACGAGTCTTCGCCGCTTCAGCCTTTTGATGGGGTAACTTCATACTTGCAAGTGACAAGTTACATCCAGCAGGAGGAGAGAACGTGAGTTCGTTGGGAGATTTCTCGAAGGCTGTTACCGACGTGATTGGCGCGGTAGAGGCTTCCGTAGTGGGCGTAGGCCCGGCTGGCAGCGGTGTTGTCGTTGGGGATGGCCTGGTCGTGACCAATGCTCACAACGTCCGAGGTGACGTCGCCGTGACCTTTGCCGATGGCAGGGTGGTCACCGCCACGGTGGCCGGCGCTGACCTCGATGGCGACCTGGCTGTCCTGTCGGTCGACACCGCCGGCGCTCCGGCCGTGACGTGGTCCGAGGGCGACGTCGAGCTGGGCGAGGTGGTCATCGGGCTGGGCCGCCCGGGTGGGCGGAGCCTGCGCACGGGCGTCGGCTTCATTACCGGGCTCGGCCTTTCGTTCAGGGGCCCGAAGGCAGGACCGTCAGCGGGGCACTCGAGCACAGCGCGCCTCTTGCGCATGGCTCGTCAGGAGGTCCGGTGGTGGACAGCGACGGCCGTCTGGTAGGCATCAACACCCACCGCCCGGGCGAGGGGTTCTACCTCGCACTACCGGCAGGATCAGAACTAAAGGCCCGGGTGGACGCCCTGGCTCGAGGGGAATCGCCCCGTCGTGTCCGTCTGGGCGTCGCCCTGGCCCCACCGAAGGTGGCTCGCCGGCTGCGCCACGCCGTAGGCCTGCCGCCCCGGGACGGCCTGCTCGTGCACGCCATTGAAGAGTCCGGGCCTGCGGCTCGGGCCGGCATCAGGCGGGGCGATCTGATCGTTTCCGTGGGGGGCACGCCGGTCACGACGGTTGAGGAGCTGGCCGCCGCCCTCGTCACCGCGGCTGACGCCGGCTCGGCCGACCTTTTGGTCGTCAGAGGCAACGACGAGCTAGCCGTGGCTGTGCAGTTCGACCAGGGTGGCACCGCCGAACAAGGGAGCGCGTGATGGCCACCGGCACCTTGCCGGCGCCCCCCGACGTGCCTCCAGGCCCAGACGGGCCGCACGCGGCGGCACCAAACGGACGGGCGGACGGGCCTAACGAGCCCGGACCGGCGCACGACCTGACAACTGCGGGCCGGCTCGATGCCTTCGGCCCAGCAGCCGACATCGACCCCGCCGACATCGACCCCGCTGACATCGACCCCGCCGGCATCGACCCTGCCGACGGCGACCAAGCCGATTTAGACAGGGCCCTCCTCGACAGCTATTCCCGGAGCGTGTCCTGGGTGGCGGAGAAGCTCCTACCCTCAGTGGCCGCGCTGAAGGTGGAGGACCAGATGCACCGCCCGGCTGGGGCCGGCTCGGCCGTCCTCATTTCGGCCGATGGGCTTCTGGTCACCTCAGCGCACGTGGTACAAGGTTCGAACCGCGGCACGGCCGCTTTCACGACCGGCGACGAGGCCCCTTTCGAGGTGGTCGGAGCCGACCGGCTGAGCGACCTCGCCGTCGTGAGGGCCGCCGGTAACGGCTACCAGCCTGCCACTCTCGGCGACGCCAGCCGCCTCCGGGTCGGGCAGCTGGTGGTGGCCATCGGGAACCCGCTCGGTTTCGAAGGCTCCGTCAGCGCCGGCGTGGTCAGCGCCCTCGGCCGGAGCCTCATGGCTTCGGCCGGCCCGGGGAGCAGGTTGCTGGGCGACGTCATCCAGACCGACGCCGCCCTGCACCCTGGTAACTCTGGTGGCGCCCTGGCCAACAGTGCCGGCGAGGTCATCGGGATCAACACTGCCTTGGTCGGCCCTGGGTGGGCCAGGGTCTGGGCATGGCCGTCCCGATCAACCAGTCGACGCGGGCCATCATCGGCACGCTGGCGGCTGGCCGCCGGGTGCGGCGGGCCTACCTGGGCATTGGCGGCGGGCCCCGCCCGCTGCCGCCCGCAGTAGCAAGGGCAACCGGGTTCGCCCGAGGCGTCGAAGTCGTCTCGGTCGTCGCCTCCAGCCCCGCCGGCCAGGCCGGCCTCCGGCCTCGCGACGTCATCGTGTCACTGGACTCCAAGCCAATTGGCGACGTGCGAGAGCTGCAGGCTGTGCTCGGTGAACGCTACATCGGCCAGACCGTCATCATCGGTTACGTACGTGACGGGCGCTTCGCCACCTGCCAGGCCACCTGCGTAGAACTGCCTCAGTCTTAGTCCCCTGCCCAACCGGTCCGGCCCAGCCGGGACGAAGGTAATTGGCGGGCAAACCCGGGACGGGGGCGGCGCCCTCCGCCCCCGTCCCGGCGACCCCATTTAGAACCGCCTATTAGACAGTGCAACCCGTCGTTTGGTACGACGGGCTCACGGGAGCCTGGCCAACAGTGACCAGCCACCAACCCCGTCTGCCCGGCCGAGCCCGAGGAGGTAGCAGGGACATGCTGGCCAGGAAGCTGAAATCATCCGAGCTCGACGAGGAAACTGCAGAGCTGGCGCCCATGTACGCGACCCGCGAGTTGTGCGATCCCATACCGCGTTACCAAATGCCGCAACACGGCATGCCCGCCCGGTCGGCCTACCAGCTCATCCACGACGAGCTCAACCTGGACGGCAACCCGGCGCTCAACCTGGCCAGCTTCGTAACGACCTGGATGGAACCCGAAGCGGACCAATTGATGGCCGAATCTTTCGGCCGAAATTTCGTCGATGCCGACGAGTACCCCCAGACGACGGAAATCCACAACCGCTGCGTCAACATGGTGGCCCGCCTCTTCCACGCCCATGAGCAGGGCGACGCCGTGGGCTGTGCCACGGTGGGGTCTTCGGAGGCCATCCACCTGGCCGCCCTGGCCCTCAAGTGGCGCTGGCGGGCGCGCCGGCGAGGTGAGGGGAAGCCCGCGGACGCACCGAATATCGTCTTCGGTGCCAACGTGCAGGTTTGCTGGGAGAAATTCGCCCGCTATTGGGACGTCGAGCCCCGCTTTGTCCGCCTCGCTCCTGATCGTTATGTAATGGGTGTCGATGAAGCCATGGCGCTGGTGGACGAGAACACGATCGGCGTGGTGGGCATCCTCGGCAGCACGTACACGGGCGAGTTCGAGCCGATCAGCGAGCTAAACGATGCTCTCGTGGAGCTGAACGCCCGGAACGGCTGGGACGTGGCATTACATGTGGACGCGGCCAGTGGCGGTTTCGTCGCCCCGTTTACCCGGCCAGAACTCGAGTGGGACTTTCGCCTCCCCACCGTTCATTCCATAAACGCTTCCGGTCACAAGTACGGCCTCGTCTACCCGGGCGTGGGCTGGGTGGTCTGGCGGAGCGAAGAGGACTTGCCGGACGAGCTCATTTTCCACGTCAATTACCTGGGCGGGGACCAGCCCACCTTTAGTTTGAACTTCTCCAAGGGCTCAGGCCAGATCTTGGCTCAGTACTACAACTTCCTGCGCCTAGGTACGGAGGGCTACACCGACATAATGCAGGGCCTCGAGGCGACGGCGTCGTACTTCGCCAAGGCGGTCGAGTCCATGGACCGTTTCGAGATCTTGAGCCGGCCGGGGACATTACCCCTCGTCTGCTGGCGTCTGGCAGAAGGAGTCGGGCGCGGTCCTCGGCCCTATACCGTCTTCGACATTGCGGCCCACTTGCGCGAACGCGGCTGGATAGTGCCGGCCTACACGCTCGCCCCCGACGCGCAGGACATAGCCGTGCTCAGGGTGGTGGTGAGAGAAGGCTTTTCCCGTGATATCGCTGGCATGCTCGCCGACGACCTGAAACGCACCGTCGAGCACCTGGAATCACATGGGCCTGTTCACCTCGGGACCAGTCACGCCCGTCCCGGACGGCCTACACTGGCCGCGGCGGCACGGTCCCGGCCCCGGCCCAAAGCGGACAAGACGACCCGGGGGGTTTGTTAAACGGGCCCGGTTTTGGGTGCAAAAGCCTGCACGTACAGCAATCTTATTCGAAAAGCGGATAAAAGTCCCTACCAGCGCGGTGCCGCGTCGAAATATGCGCGTTGCTAGGCCCGTCGGGGTGAGCAAGTGCGGAGTTTTATCCGGCAGGCGGGTAACCATCGCAGTTTTGCATGCATAGCGGATAAAAGTCCCTACCAGCGCGGTGCCGCGTCGAAATATGCGCGTTGCTAGGCCCGTCGGGGTGAACAAGTGAGCAAGTGCGGAGTTTTATCCGGCAGGCGCCACTAACTGGAGAAGCGGGGAAATGGCCCGGCTCGGCTTCGGACGAGGCCGTGCCCGAGGTGGACGGTGCCGGCAGGGCCGGCGGCGGCCGGCCGTGTCCAAGCAGGCCCAGAGCGGCCGGAGCCGGCCCGTCTGAGGGCTTTAGCCGCCGGCCGAGGGCCCGGTCTGGCCCCGGATCTGCAAGGGATCCGCGTTAGGCGCCACCGGCTGGGGGAAAATACGAGTGTGGCCCGTTACAAGCCCCGCCATACAAGCCATGAGGTGGCCGGCCCCGGCCGGCGCCGGCCTCGCCGCTCCGTAGTCGTCGGCGGCGCGGTGGCTGGCGCCGTGATAGTGGTCGCTGCCGTCGCCGTCCCCCTGATGACGAGCGGCGGCGGCGGAGGCGGTGGGCCGGCAAAGACGACCCAAGCCGCGGCGGCCACGACGGCCACGACGGGCGGGGGCGGGAGCGGGCGCGCCGTGACTACCGTTGCCACTGCCGGGACAAGTGCGTCAACCGGAGCTGGTAACGGCGTCTACACCCGGGGGGCTG
The DNA here is from genome assembly GCA_963807395.1 of uncultured Acidimicrobiaceae bacterium. GTDB lineage: Bacteria > Actinomycetota > Acidimicrobiia > Acidimicrobiales > Palsa-688 > Fen-671. Next base: position 1,430,205 of record CAWEBW010000007.1, on the reverse strand, counting down.
GTTCGGCCGGGCTTACCACCACCTCGGTCGCGCCGGCGCCAACCACCAGCACTACGACTCGACCGCACGTCAACCCGGCCGCCAAAACCAGCCCGGCCATCAACGTGGCTGCACCGGCCGGCCTCGGAGAGGTGATGGAAGCGCTGTGGGCCGGCCCACCCGGGCGGCGTCGCTATAAGCGTCGCCGACGTGGCGTCCACTCTGTCCGGCTCCGTCTTTTACGCCGAGCAACCGGCCATCGGCACTTACTGGGCTATAGCCCGCTTCGTCCCGTCGAACCAAGCCCAGGCCGAAAGCGGTACGGCGGCCGGGGACACCTTGCTGGCCCAATTCAACACCACAGCCATCTTCGTCAAAGTCCCGGGCCAGGCCTGGGCGTACCTGGGAGAGTTCACAACGACGGCGTGCGGTCAAGCCGTACCCAGCCCCGTCCTCGTCTCATGGGGAATGTGCTAGCCGCTCAGCCTCTAAGGCAGGATGACCAGGTCGTCTCGGTGCACGACCTCTTGAGGGACGTCGGGCGGCAGCTCCGAAGTGCGTAAGCCGGCCCACTCCCTGAGGGCCTTGGCACTGTGGCGGACGAGGCCCTTGGCAAAGATAGCGCCATCGAGCCCAGCCACTTCGACGGCGTCCTCGGGCGCAAAGTCGCCCCGCACATCCCGTATGCCCGCCGGCAACAACGAGACCCCCCTTTCGACCAGGGCTTTCTTGGCCCCGGCGTCCACCACCACCGTCCCCGCAGGGGCCAGCGCGAAGGCGATCCAGAGCTTCCGGGCGGGGAGGCGGCTGGAACGGGGCCGGACGACGGTGCCGACGCCGGGTGACCCGGCTACTGCGTCTTGAAGCACCCGGGGCCTGTCAGCCGCGGCGATAACCACCCTGACCCCCGACCACGCGGCGATCTTGGCCGCCGCCAGTTTCGAGGCCATGCCCCCGCTGCCCCGAGGGCTACCAGGCCCTCCGGCCAGGGAGAGCACCTCGTCGACCTCCAGCACCTCCTCGATCAGGGACGCCTCTTCGCTCAGGCGAGGGTCGGACGTGAAAAGGCCGGCCGCGTCCGTGAGGAGCACCAACAGGTCGGCCTTCAGCAGGTTGGCCACCAGGGCAGCCAGACGGTCGTTGTCGCCGAACCGGATCTCGTCGTCGGCTACGGCGTCGTTTTCGTTGACGACGGGGACGACCCCGAGGCCGAGCAATAAACCCGAGCGTCTCGCGAGCGTGCAGGTACTGAGCCCGGTCCCAGAAGTCGAGCGGGGCCAGCAAGACCTGGCCGCCGACAAGGCCGGCGGCAGCCAACGAACGGTCATAGTGGCCCATCAAACGGCTCTGGCCCACAGCCGAGACCGCCTGCAAGACGGCGGGGTCGCTCGGCCTCGGGTAGAGGCCCAGGACGGGGAGGCCGGCCGCCACCGCGCCGCTCGTCACCACCACCACCTGGTCCCTTCCGGAGCGCACCTCAGCCACCTCAGCGCAGAGCTTGGCGATGGCCTGTTCGACGATCCGCCCTTGTTCGTCGGTAATGGAGGACGTCCCGACCTTGACGACGACGGTGCGGGCAGCGCCTGGGGGCATCAGTCGGGCTCCCAGTCGAACTCGAAGTGACCGATCCGGACCCGGTCACCCTGGCGGGCGCCGGCCCGGGCCAAGGCCCGGTCCACCCCTAGACGGTGCAGCCGCTCCTGGACGTACGCCAGCGCCCCGGCGTCGGTCAGGTCGGAGAGGGCCACGGCCCGCTCCGCCTGGCGCCCCTTCACTAACAGTGAGCCATCTTTGGCCCGTTCCACGACCACGCCGGACGGGACCGGCCGGTGCACGACCACCCGCCTGGGCCGCGGCTGAGCTGGCCCTGGCCTCGTCCACTAGGCGGGCGAGCTCGCCGAGCAGCCAGGGGATGCCCTGGCCGGTCACGGCCGAGATCTTGGGTAGGCCCGAGGCGGCCGAGGACCCTCCGGGACTGGCCTTTCCTATGTCAGCCGTGGCCATGTCAGCCGTGGCCATGTCAGCCGGGGCCATGTCTGCTCTCGAGCCGACCACCAGGCGGGGCCGACGGGCAAGCTCCGGTTCGTACTGCTCCAATTCGGCCAGCAGCGCCGCTTCCTGCTCCCCGGGCGCCCGGCCCTCGTCTTCAGCCAGATCTACCAGGACGAGCAGCACCCTGGCCCTCTCGATGTGGCGCAGGAACCGGTGCCCGAGGCCCTTGCCGTCGCTGGCCCCCTCGACGAGACCGGGGATGTCCGCCACCACGAACTCGTGCTCGTCGAAGCGCACCACCCCCAAGTGGGGCTCCAGCGTGGTGAACGGATAGCTGGCGATCTTCGGTTTCGCCGCTGAGATCCGGGAAATGAGAGTTGATTTGCCCGAATTGGGGAAGCCGACCAGCGCCACGTCGGCCATCAACTTCAGCTCCAGGTCGTACCAGGACTCTTCGCCCACCTCGCCCTGTTCCGCGAAGTTCGGTGCCCGCCGGCGGTTGGACAGGAACCGGGCGTTCCCCCTCCCACCCCGGCCGCCCCGAGCGGCCGGCCAGCGGGCGCCGGCCTCGTTGAGGTCTGCCAGTACAGTGCCGTCGAGGTCGCGGACAACTGTCCCCAGGGCGACAGGGACGTCCAGGTCGGCCCCGTTGCGGCCGTGCTTCTTTTTGCCCTGACCGTGAGCACCAGACGTGGCGCCCCGGTACGGGTGGTCCTTGAAGGAAAGCAGCGAAGCGACGTTATGGTCCGCCACCAACCAAACATCGCCGCCTCTCCCCCCGTCACCCCCATCGGGACCGCCCCGGTCGACGTGCGCTTCCCGACGGAAGGAAACCACCCCCGCGCCGCCGTCACCGGCCTTCACATGGATTTGGCACTCGTCAACGAACACAGCTGGCTCCTCGGCGCATTAAACCACGCCATTGCCGGCCAGCTAGTGTGCGAAGCCGGCGTAGAGGGGCTTCGGGGACTACGTGGAAGAGACGGTGCCCGTAGGCCCGGTCAGTTGCTGGAGGCTGCCACCGGCTGGACGTCCACCAACCGCCGGCCGTTGCGGTGGGCAAAGCGGACGTGCCCTTCGAGGAGGGCGAAGAGTGTGTCGTCCCTCCCCCGCCCGACGCCGGTGCCCGGATGGAACCGAGTGCCCCGCTGCCGCACGATAATGGCGCCCGGCTTCACGGCCCCGCCGTCGAACACCTTCACGCCCAACCGTTGGCCGGCGCTGTCTCGCCCGTTGCGGGTACTACCGCCGCCTTTGGTCTTGGACATCTGTCAAGCCTCCCTGGAGATCGCCGTCACTTCGATGACGTCATAGCGCTGACGGTGGCCCCAGGACCGGCGCTGGCGGCTCTTGTTCTTGTAGACGAAGCCCCGCACCTTCGGGCCCTTCTCCTCGCCGACTACCCGCGCCGTCACCCGCGCGCCGGACAGCTCGCCCGGCGTGGCCAGCACGGTCCCGCCGTCTACCAGCAGTACGGGCGCGAACGAGACCTCGTCGCCGTCAGTGACGCCGAGCAACTCAACGGCCAACCGCAGGCCCTCTTCGACGCGCTCCTGCTTGCCACCCGTCTTGATCACCGCATACACAGGACGGTAAGTATAACGGCAAAGGGCGGGGGCCTGGGCTAGCCCACCTCGTGGTGGCCGATCGTAGCTGGAGCCCAACGACTAATTGCGCCGGTAGGCTGGCCAGTTGTGGTGTTGCCGGGAACTTCCCTTCGGCTGTCGTTCGGCGAAAAACGTTTGACCACCGGGCCGACGTTTGGTTCTGGTGGCGCCAGCGCGGCTTGCGTTCCCAGTCCTGGCTGCGATAAGAGGTCTTTGAAAGCGAGCCACCCGGGCAAAGTCCGCCACACGCGCAAAGATATGTGAAAGGAGGGCCGTTGATATGACCGGTCCGGAAAAGCCTCAGGCAGACGCCACCCTAACCGTCGGCGGTGCAGCTATCGAACTGCCAATCGAGCAGCCGACACTTGGGCGGACCGCGGTTGACGTGTCCAGCCTGGCCCAGCACGGCCTTTCCGTTTTCGACCCTGGTTATGCGGACACGGCCGCCTACCACTCGGGCATCACGTTCGTCGACGGGGAGGCGGGCCGGCTTTACTATCGCGGTTACCCGGTCGAGCAGCTGGCTACGAAGTTCTCCTTCCTGGAGGTGGCCTACCTGCTCATCTACGGGGAGCTTCCGACCGCGGAGCAGGCCGACCAGTTCATCGCCAGGGTGCGCGACCCGAAGCTCGTGCTCCACGTCGGGCTCGAGCGGCTGTTCGACTCCTTCCCGCAGTCGATGCACCCGATGGCCATGCTCGCCATCGCTACTGAAGCGCTAAGCGCCTACACCAACCCCGCCGGCAACTCGGGCCACCCCGAGCAACTCGAGCAAGCGGGGGTGAGGCTCCTTTCAGCGATGCCCATATTTGCCGGCTATGCGCTTTCGACCCTGCGCGGCATGCCCCGGGCCAAGAGCAACCGGTCGCTGGATTATGCCGAGGACTTGTTGCAGCTGTGCTTCACCATCCCGGGGAGTGATTACCTGCCGGACAACGCGGCCGCGAGGGCACTCGACACGCTGCTCGTCCTCCACGCCGACCATGAACTCAACTGCTCCACGGCGACCCTGCGCATGGTCGCCTCTTCTGGGGCCGGTTTTTATGCCGGTGTGTCCGCGGCCATAAATGCCCTCTGGGGCCCTCTGCACGGGGGGGCAGCGGAGGCGGTCATAAAAATGCTCAAAGAGATAAAGGACTCCGGCCGGCCTCTGTCCTACTTCGTCGAAAAGGCTAAGGACCGTAGCGACCCGTTCCGGCTGATGGGGTTTGGGCACCGGGTGTACAAGACGACCGATGCCAGGGCGAAAGTCATTCGCCAAGTGGCGCTGGACCTGGTGGAGAAGCTGGCCCCCGAGGACCCCCTTCTGGACATCGCCCTGCGCTTGGAAGAAGTGGCCCTGGCCGATGATTTCTTCATTTCCAGGCGGCTTTACCCCAACGTCGATTTCTACTCCGGGATCGTCTACACCGCCATCGGTTTCCCCGACGAGATGTTCACCCCGCTTTTTGTGGTCGGCCGCACGGCCGGGTGGGTGGCCCATTGGCTGGAAATGACGAGCTCCGGGGCCAACCGCATTGGAAGGCCGACGCAGATCTACACGGGCCCGGCCGAGCGGTCGGTGCCCGCCCACGCCGCGTCTTTGTAAAGCCGACCGCAGGAGCCCGACTGAGGAGGTAGCGACATTGTCGTTGGAACGGCCCGAAAGCCCTAACCCCTACGACCTTTTACCGAAGGTCCCGAGCTTCCCGGTGACCAGTGACGACATCAAAGAAGGGGGCACCCTGCCGCTGGCTTACGCGAGCGACTGGATAGGGGGCGAGAACCTCAGCCCGGAACTGCACTGGTCCGGGTTCCCGGCCGAAACTGCGGGCTTCGCCGTCACCTGTTTCGACCCCGACGCCCCGACGACGAGCGGCTTTTGGCACTGGGCCGTGGTGGGGCTCAGCAACAAAGTAACGGAGCTCGCTCGAGGCGCCGGCGCCGCCGGCGGAGCGGGTTTGCCGGCGGGGGCGTTCATGCTGCGCAACGACGGCGGGACCAAGGCCTACATGGGCGCGGCCCCGCCCAAGGGCGACCGTCCGCACCGTTACATTTTCGCTGTGCACGCCCTCGACACCAACGACCTCGGCATCCAACCCGATGCCACGCCGGCGATCCTCGGCTTCAACCTGACTTTCCACACCATCGCCCGGGGCACGCTGACCGCGCTTTATGAGGTCGAATAGCCGGCGGCCCGGGTTTACAGGAGGGACTCGTCGAAGACGATCCCCCGCCCGCCACATGTGGGGCAGGTTTCGGAATAGGACTCGACAAGGCCTTCGGAGATGCGTTTGCGCGTCATTTCGACCAGGCCGAGCTCCGAGATATCGAAAACCTGTGAACGGGTCTTGTCCCGGGCGAGTGCCTCCCTGAAGGTACGGATGACGTCCGCCCGGTTACCCATGACCTCCATGTCGATGAAATCGATGACGATGATCCCGCCGATGTCGCGCAGACGTAACTGGCGGGCGATCTCTTCCGCCGCTTCCAGGTTGTTCCGGAACACGGTCTCCTCGAGGTTGGAGGACCCGACGTTCTTGCCCGTGTTGACGTCGATGACGGTCAGCGCTTCCGTGCGCTCGATGATGATCGAGCCCCCCGATGGCAGCCAGACCTTGCGGTCGAGGGCCTTGTGCACCTGCTCGTGGACCCGGAACCGCTCGAACAGAGGCAACGGCTCCTCGGCCGGGTCGACCAGCTCGACCCGGTCGGCCAGCTCGGGGGTGATGCTGGTGACGTAGTCCTTCACCTCGTCGTAGAGCTTGTGGTCGTCGATCACTACGCCCCGGTAGTCACGGTTGAACTCTTCCCGGATGACCCGGACGGCCAGGTCAGGTTCCCGGTAGAGAAGCTGAGGGGCCCGTGACGCCTTGGCCAGCTGCTGTACATGCTCCCACTGGCGCAGCAGCCGCCCTACGTCGCGGCCCAGCTCGTCGGCGCTGGCCCCTTCGGCGGCGGTACGCACGATCAGGCCGTGGCCCTCAGGCCGGATGTCGTCGAGGATCTTGCGCAGGCGCCGGCGTTCGTCGTCGCCGAGGCGCTTGGAAATGCCGTACGTCTCGCTGTCCGGGATAAGGACCACGAATCGGCCGGGCAAGGACACTTCCTGGGTCAGGCGGGCCCTTTGGTCCCAATCGGGTTCTTCGTCACCTGGCAGATGATGCTCTGACCGGTGCGGAGCAACTGCTCGATCCTGGCCTCACTGGCCGCCCCGCCCAGGCGCCCCCGGGTCGGCTTGGCGGCGTCGTCCGCCGCCGGGCGCTCGACCTCGTCATCGTCGAAGCGAAGGTCGCCGCGGTAGAGGACCGCGTTCTTCGGCGTCCCGATGTCGACGAAGGCGGCTTCCATGCCGGGGAGCACGTTCTGGACTCGGCCGAGGTAGATGTTGCCGTCGATCTGGGTGGAGTCGTCGGCGGGCCTCGAGACGTAGTGCTCGATGAGGGTGCGGCCCTCGAGGACGGCGATCTGGGTGGCGGTGGGGCCCACGTGGACGACCATGAGGTACCGGCCCAGGGGACGGCTGCGGCGGTCCGCGCCTCCCCGGCGGGGGGCGCTGCCGGGCCCGCGGTCGGCCGAGGTCCGGCCGGCGGCAGACTGGCCGCCCCCGGTGCTCGGCCCACTATTGGCACCAGCGCCCGGGGCATCAGGCGTTGCGGGCGCGTTAGCTGCCCTGCTCGAGGCTCGACCAGCGACGGCGGCGCCAGCGATGAGCCCGTCGGTCGTGCCGGCCTCCAGCTCGGGACCGTCGCCCGCCTCTCCTCTTCGGCGGCGCGGGCGCCGTTCCCTCGACTCGGTGCCGCTGCCGGTGCCCGTGCCAGTGGTGCCAGCGTCAGGCGCTTCCGCTCCGGGCTCGTCGGCCCGGGCGCCAGTCGAGGAGCGGCCGCCCACCGGGATGTCTGAGCCGCCGGCCGTGGCGTCGCGGCGCACCCGGCGCTTGGTCACCGGGGGAGAGCCGGGCCGGGTATCGCCGATCTTTGGTTTCGGGGGCGGCGGCACCGGTGGTCCCTCGGTCAGCACCTGGGTCACGTCCGCGGCGTCTTCAGCATGCTCGTCTTCGGACGAGCCTCACCACCGACATGCCCGCGTGCCGACCCCGACCCCCACGCGAACCGCGGCGGCGGCGACGTGAAACTCGGGTCGCCGGTCCATCCTGGGTCATCTGGCCATCATGGTCTGTTGTGGTATCCGGCGCCCCGTTGCCATCGGGCCCGCCCGCTACTCCCAGCGAGCTATCAGGTCCTACGGGGGCCCAATCGCGTGGCCGGTCGTCCAACGCAGGCTTCTCTTCCCCGTCCCGGCCGAACGCGGCCGGCTCGGAGCTGGCGTTGCCTGCTTCGCCAAGCACTGGTTCCGACATTGAAACTTTCCCTTCCAAACAGGCGCGCTCCGGAGCACGCCGTGCGCACGTCGCGATCAGGACGCCTCATGGCATCCCCCGTCGGGCAGCGGGACCCCGACCGCGCGCCGTCACGCCTTATCGTTGAACAAACTTGCTGGTCCACGCCATAGCCCAGCCGCTCCTCAGGTGAAAACTCCGGTTGCGTCGAGGTCTCCTGGGAAGGCCGGGCCGACCTGCTCGAGCTGCTCGCCACAGCAGCCCCCCGCGTATCTTGTACTCTCGCAAGACTTCTGCAAAAGCGGGACCACAGCCGGCCCATCGCTCCGTGAGCAACTGAGCCGCTTGTCCCGAACGAGGTCATCTCATAAACGAGTGTAGCGACCGGGCACCGTCAAACCTGGGGAGTAGCTGAAACGCACCTAAGCGTAAGCTAAGCGGCGCAGAAAACCGGCGGCCCGGTCGAAAACTGACTGGTGGCCTGACCACCAGTCACTGCGAGGCCGGCGCAAGGGGTCCTTTCGCCGGATCTCCGGGGCGAATTTTTGCTTTTGGGTCGAATAACATAGTGATAACGACACTTATTCAACCCAGTCCCGAGCGGGTGCCGCCTTGACTGGGTGCCGCCTCGACTGGCTGCCGTGCCCGGGGAGCGGCCGGGCCGGCTGGAATAGGCCGTAGTACCCGGGCCGACTCGTGGCGCCGGGTCAGGGCGAACGGCGGCGCCGACGCCGCGCGACGCCAGGGCCGAGCGGCACGACCGGCGCGACCAGCGCGCGACCGGCGCAAGCGCAGAATCTACACGAACCGGCGCATGCGTACGTTCACGACCAGGCCGATGGCGATCCAGTCGACGACCATGGACGAGCCGCCATAGCTCATAAAGGGCAGTGTGATGCCGGCGACGGGCATGATACCCATCGTCATGCCCATGTTCTCAAAGACCTGGAACATGAACATGCTGAGCACCCCCACGCAGATGAGCGTCCCGGCCAGGTCGCGTGAGAGGAGCGATGCTCGCCAGGATCTCCACACAACGATGGCGAACAGCGCCAGCAGCAAAGCAGAACCGACAAAGCCGAACTGTTCCGCCATGGCCGTGAAGATGAAGTCTGTGTCCTGGTTGGGCACGTACGACAGGTTGGTCTGCGGCCCTTTGAAGAGGCCCTTGCCGTTGATCCCCCCGTCTGCGATAGCCGCCTTGGACTGGTCCAGGTTGTACTCGATGGAGGCGGCGTAAGGGTTGCTGGCGTCGTTGTTGGTCGTCACGCCGCTTGGCGCCTCGACGAAGGTGAAGAGGCGGTCCTTTTGGTACTGCTTCAGGACACCGCTCTCGAACACTCCGCCGATAGCAACGACGGCCACCAGGGCAAGGACGACCATATGCCGGCCCTTGGTCCCGGCCATCAACAGCATGCCGATCAGTACGACGGCCAGCACCATGGCGCTGCCGAGGGCGTCCTGCTTGTAAATGAGCAGGAAGGGAAGGACCGAGAGCGCGAGGACAAGTGCCAGGACGCGGCCCGTAACGTTGCCTTTCCGGCTGGCCAGCAGGGCTGCTAGCGAGATGATGAACGTGACCTTCACCAGTTCGGCCGGTTCGACCTCGATGCTGCCGACCTGGATCCACGAGGTGGCGCCGAGCGTCGTCCGCCCGATGGCCAACGTCGCCAACAGGAGCAGGATGCTGCCGATGTAAAGGACCGGCGCCCACGTGAGGTACCGCTTGTAGTCAAAGGCGATCGTGGCCAGGAAGGCCGCGAAGGCCACCGCGGCGTACGTCGCCTGCTTGGTCAGGTAGGCCTCGGGGTTGCCCCCGGCCGCCTCCAGCGGGACCCGCGTCGTGGAGTAGACCATCAGCACCCCTATCGCCGTCAGGGCGGCGGCGGCGACGATCAGTAAAACGTCTACGTGGCGCCACGCCGGGCTCGCCACGGGGCGACGGGGGACGGCGGCGGTGGCGCTGGGCGAGGCGGACGAGAGAGCGGTGAGCGCCATCAGCCTGTCGCCCCGCCGGATGTGTAGCCCGTCGTTGTTGTTGTCGTCGTGGGGCATGTCGCCGTCGACGTGGTGCTCGACGTCGAGCTGCTCGAACCGTACGCCGAAGTCGTGGACGTGGTGGACGTGCTAGTCGACCCGGGCGACAGGCAACTTCCCTGCTGGGCCGGTTTGTTCAACCCGAACAGGTCCGTGTACACCTGCTCGACCGCCGGGGCGGCCACCGACGCGCCGTAACCGGACTGCTCGAACACGGCGTCGACGACGAAGCGAGGTGCGGTGGCAGGAGCGAAGCTGGTGAACACCGAGGTGTCTTGCTTGTACGCCGGCCACTGGAGTGCACCTGGGGCGCACGTCGTGTACGGGGCGCAATAGTCGTCGACCTGGGCCGTCCCCGTCTTGGCCGCTATAGGGTACTGGCTCAGGGGGAAGCCCGTGAACGCATCGTAGGCAGTGCCCCCCGGGTTGGCGGTGACCCCTTCGAGACCCTGCAGCATGGCCTGGCGCTCATAGCCCGTCGGGAGCGGTACATGGTTCTTGACTTGCGAGTGGAACAGCTTGATTATCCTGCCGTTCGGCCTGTCGGCCCGTCCGGGTGCCTCGACCGCGAGCGCAATATCAGGCACGTAGAGGGTGCCGCCATTGGCAAAGGCGCCGTAGGCGTCGGCAAGCTGGAGGGGGGTCACGCTGTCCTGGCCCTCGCCGATCGCTTCTTGGACTTCGAAGCCCGGTTCCCAAACGCCATCGGGATAGGCCTTCGGGTACTGCGAGTGCTCTTTGGCCACCACCTGGGCGCCGGGGACGATGCCGGGATCCTCGCCCGGCAGGCCGATGCCGCTGTAGTGGCCGAGGCCGTACTCGGACGCAACCGTCTGGAGGGGGTCGGGGCCTTTCAGGTTGTGGCCGGAGTCGTATGTCTGCCAGAACTGGCCACCGAGGCTGTAGAAGTACGTGTCGCTCGACTCGGTTAGAGCCGACGAGAGGTCGATCGGGCCGAGCGGGATGTTATCGTCGTCATGGAAGGTCTGCCCGCCGATCGAGTACGTGCCGACGTCGTCGTAATAGGCGTACGGCGACCGCAGCCCGTACCGGAGCATGGCAGTGGCCGTTATCAACTTCCAGGTCGAACCCGGGGCGTACCCAGTCGAGATGGCCCGGTCGATGAGGGGGAAATTGTTGGTCGGGTTGTTGTAGTACTTCCACTTCGCCTCGCTGATGCCCCCGAGAAAATCGTCGGGGTTGTAATCGGGGTAGGTGGCCAGGGCCAGGATCTGGCCGTTGCGGGGGTCTTCCACCACCATCGAGGCAGCCGGGGCGCGGAAAAACTGGCCGCTCACGCTATCCGTCATCCCCCGCGCCTTCAAGACCCAGTCGTTCAGCGCCTGTACGGCGGCTCGCTGGTCATTAACTGAGATGGAAAGGACCAGGTTGTCGCCCGGGACCGGGGGCCGGTAGCTCAGCAGCCCGAGCACCTGGCCCTGCGAGTCGACTTGCACCTTTTCGACCCCCGGGGTGCCCCGCAGGTAGTCCTCGAAGCTCGACTCCACGCCCGCCTGGCCGATGAGTGACGTCGTCTGGTAGCAGGGGACGGCTGCTCCGCATTGTTCGTTCTTGACCTGGGAGTACTCGGGGCCTGTGATCGTGCTGACATACCCGACGATGTTGGCCGTCAGCTGCGCCTGCGGGTAATAACGTACGGCTTCGGCCTGAACGCTTACGCCGGGCAGGAGGGACTGGTTCTCGGCTATCGCCAGGGCGACGGGGGTGCTCACGCCCACTTTCACCGGGACATCCTGGTAGGGGCTGTACTGGACATTGTTGATGGCCGCTTTGACCCCGGAGGTTGGCTCCCCGAGCAGGGCCGACAGCTCTCCCACGATGCCGGGGTGGGCCGTTTCCGCCCCGGGCGCGACGGTGACTACCTGCTCGATCTTGTTGCCGGCGAGGAGCACGCCGTTGCGGTCGAATATCTCTCCCCGGGGAGCCGGGATATACACGGTCTCGATCCCCTGCCCCGCCACCGACTTCACCGCCACCGTGTTGGCCTCGACGCCTTGCAGGTACCAGAGCCGTCCGAAAAGGGCGGCGAAGAGGCAGACCACCACGACCAGGACGGCCGTCGCCCTCAGGCGGGGCGAGTATTTCGGGGCGTTGGGCTCGGACGGGGGCCCAGGGGGCGGCTGAGCCATTCGGGTCACCCTACCCTGGCCCGGACGCGCCGGCGCCGGCGGCTCGGTGCGCTGGCGAAGCTCGGTCTGGAAGTCGGAGCATTTGCCGTCAGTGCCTGAGGGGCGCTACCACGAGCTCCCAGCGCCCAGTACATCAGGCCCGCCGCCGGCAATGCGAACAGGGCGGCGTACGTGGCTTCGATCACCACCACCTCGACCAGCCATCTCTTTCCCGGGGCGATCAATTGGGCCTCGCCCACGAGGTAGCCGATGACGACGAAGAGCACGACGCCGAGCGCGGTGCCGGCAGCGGCTATAGCCGGGACGAGCCACAACCGGAGCCGCAAGAAGTTGGTCCTGGCCCAGCCGGAGGCGAAGCCGGCGAGGCAAGCCGCAAGGGCGGCCAACCCAAACGGCGTGTCCAGCAAGAACAGGTCGCTCAACAGCCCCGCGGCAAACCCTACGACCGCACCTTCGTCCGGCCCCCTACGTACCCGGCGCACACGGCCAGGAGCAGCATGAAGTCGGGCGCAATATTGTTCACCCGCAGGTCCGCGCCGAAAGACGTCTGCACGAGGATGCCGAGCAGCAACACGATCGAGACCTTCAGGCCGGTCCTTACCAAACGCCCCCTCATGACCGCAGCACCCGACGCAACTTTAGTGCCACGGCCGGCCCCGTCTGGTCGGTGGCCAGCCAGGTCAGCCAAATCGGCAGCGAGGTGCCGGAGGCGTGGCGGCGGAGGGCCTTGGTACTCAGCCCGTTTGCGGCGACCAGAGCAGGACCCGTACGAACTGCATGTTCACGAGGTCGGCGTACGGCTTGGCCGACATTTCGAGCTGCAGCCCTCCCGGAGGGGCGTACACCGAAGCGACTTTGCCAACCGGGATGCCGGCCGGGAAGTGTTCTCCCTCGAGACCGCTGGTGACGAGGGCATCGCCGCGCTTGACCTGAGCCCCGACGTCGACGTTCTCCACTTGCAGGAGGTTCCCTGCACCCTCACCTGCCGCCGCGCCGACGATCCCGCTAGTTACCACCCGTACGCCCACCGTGAAACTGGGGTCGTCGACCAGGGTGACCGTGGCCAAATGGCTCGAAACCGAGGTGACGCTGCCGATCAGGCCGCCAGCCGCAATCACGGGTTGGCCCAGGACGAGGCCAGCGGTCGAGCCCCGGTTTATCTCGATGGACTGCTCGAAGTTGGCACTCCCGATATCTATGACCTGGGCCGCCACGCTCGGGATTTTCGCCAGGTAAGTCAAGTGTTCCTGGGCCAGCACCGCTTGCGACTGCTCCAGTTCGCTCTCAGCCTGCACGTACAGGTTCTGCTCCGAGGTCAGATCCTGGCTCAATTGCTTATATTCCTTCTGCAGAGACCCGTAGTTCTCGGCCCCATACAAGAAATTTCCTATGGGTTGGAGCGCAGAATGGACGCCCGACTGAAAGGGGTTGGCGACGTCGGCGGCATACGACCGCATCTTGTTGAAGATGTGCTGGGTGCTAGTCCGATCAGACAAAGTGATCAAGGTCACGCCCAGCAGTACTAGGACCAGCAACAAAAACCGGCCGCGCGGGCGCCGGGGGGCAGCCACTACTGACGAAGCCTACCTGGAGCTGGTCATGAGCACGTCGGAAAGGACGCCGAGCTGCTCGAGGCACTGGCCGCTCCCGAACGCCACCGAGTGCAAGGGGTTATCGGCGATAACGATCGGCATACCCGTCTCGGCGGCCAACCTGGCGTCCAGCCCGTGCAGGAGGGCGCCCCCTCCGGTCAGCACGATGCCCTGCTCCATGATGTCCGCCGCCAGCTCGGGCGGCGTCTTGTCGAGTGTGACCTTGACCGCGTCGACGATGGCGGCGACGGGCTCCTCAATGGCCTCACGGATCTCCTCGGTGGTGGTCACGATGGTCTTGGGCAGCCCCGAAATAAGGTCTCGACCCCGGATCTCGGCGCTCACCTCGTCCTGGAGCGGGCAGGCCGAACCCAGCGCGATCTTGATCTCTTCCGCCGTGCGTTCCCCGAGGGCCAGGCTGTACTCCTTCTTGATGAAGGCGATTATCGCTTCGTCGAGCTCGTCGCCGGCGATCCGTACGGACTGGCTGGTGACTATACCCCCCATGGAGATCACCGCCACTTCCGTCGTCCCGCCGCCTATATCGACCACCATATTGCCTGTCGGTTCATGGACGGGCAGGCCAGCACCGATGGCCGCCGCCATGGGCTCCTCGATTATCCACGCTTGCCGGGCACCGGCCGCCTCGGCCGCATCCATTACGGCCCGCTTCTCGACCCCGGTCACCCCCGACGGCACACAGATCACCATCTCGGGCTTCGACAAGCGGCTCGGGTGGACGCGGCGGATGAAGTACGCCAGCATCTTTTCGCAGATCTCGAAGTTGGCGATGACGCCGTCGCGCAGCGGCCGGACGGCCTGGATATGGGCGGGCGTGCGGCCGATCATCCTCTTGGCCTCGAGGCCCACCGCCAGGGGGCGAGCGTCGCGGGCGTCGATGGCCACGACGGACGGCTCGTTCAGGACGATGCCACGCCCCTGCAGGTAGACAAGGGTGTTGGCGGTCCCGAGGTCCACCGCAAGACCCCGCCTGAATGATGAAAAAAGTCTGTCGCGCACGATGTTGGGTGCCTCCCTGGGGCGCCACGGGTCGGGACCCAGGCTAACGCGACAGGGTCGGGGGCGCCAACGCAGCCTACCCCCTACAGCCTGCGCAAATCGCTCGCCCACGGGGCCATAATCGGCGCCCCCATGCTCTACAGGTCGGGGAAGAAAAGGGCCAGCTCCCGACGGGCCGATTCGACGCTGTCGGAGCCGTGGACGAGGTTTTCCTCGGTGGTGAGGGCGAGGTCGCCCCGGATGCTCCCGGGTTCGGCATCGGCCGGGTTGGTGGCCCCAATCATGCGCCGCACCACCTGCCAGGTGCCGGGTACCCCACCTACCGCTATGACGAGGGCCGGGCTTCTCGTGATGTAGTCGATGAGACCTTCGTAGAAAGACTTGCTGGCGTGTTCCTGGTAGTGGGTAGCCGCGGTCTCTTTGTCGATCTGGCGAAGCTCGGTTCGCACCAGGCGAAGTCCACGCCGCTCCAAGCGCCCTATGATCTCGCCGACCAGGCCCCTTTCCACCGCGTCGGGTTTGAGGATGACCAGGGTCATCTCCGCCGTCTGGCCTGCGTTTGTGCTCATGGCTGGCTCACCAGGGAGCGAGAATAGCGCGCTCGGCGAAGGAGCTCGGCCCGGCCTCCGGTGATTTCAGCGGGGCCGGCCGCTTGGTTCGAGGCCTGGCTGGCCGGTGAGCACCGCGCGGGCGGAACCGACCACATAAAGCGACCCGGTTACGAGGACCAGTTCATCGGCCTTGGCCTCACCGAGCGCCACCTCGAGCGCCTCGACGACTGAACCGGCCGCCACGGCGCGACAGCCCAGCGAGCGGGCGGCCGCGGCCACTTCTTCGGCCGATTGGGCCCTGGGCGATGGAGGAGGGCAGGTCACGACCAGCCTGGCCCTGGGGGCGTCGAGGGCCGAGAGCATCTCCACGGGATCCTTTCCGCGGAGCATCCCGACCACCATGACGCGGGAGCGCTCGGTCCCGAACTCCTCGTTTATGGCGGCGGCTGAGGCCCTGGCACCGGCGACGTTCTTGGCCCCGTCCAGGACCACTACCGGGTGCTGGGCGACCACTTCGAGACGTCCCGGGGAGGTGGCGGTGGCGGCCGCTTCGGCCACCACTTCGTGGTCGAGCGGTCCACCGAAGAACCCTTCCGCCCCCACCAGGGCGTCGAGGAAGTTGTCGGCCTGGTAACGACCGTGAAGGTGGAGGTAGACGCCTTCGTAGCGTTCAGCCGGGGTGCGCAGGTCCAACAACCGGCCCCCGACCGCAACCGCGTTGGACTCGACCGCGAAGTCCCGGCCGGCCAGCCAGATCGTCTCCGGCCCCTCCGACTCGAAGACCTCGTATAGCTCAGGGTCCGTTTCGCCCAGCACCAAGATGGCGCCGGGTTTGACGATACCGGCCTTTTCCCGGGCGATGTGCTCTCGGGTCGGCCCCAGCAGTTCGGTGTGGTCCAGGGCCACGTTGGTGACTATGGACACGCCGCCATCCGCGATATTCGTCGCGTCCCACCGGCCGCCCATACCGACTTCAATTACCGCCACGTCGACAGGACGGTCGGCGAAATACCTAAAGGCGGCGGCAGTTAGCAGCTCGAACCAGGTCGGCCGCCCGACTTCCCCCATCAACGGTTCGAAGTTCTCCAGATCTGTCAGGAGATTCGCCAGATCTTCGTCGCTGATAGGCTCGAGGTTGAACATAATCCGCTCGTTTATGCTTTCGAGGTGCGGGCTGGTAAAAGTACCAACCGAGAGGCCCATCGAAATAAACAGTTGGCTCAGCGCCCGCGCCGTCGAGGTTTTCCCATTTGTGCCCGTAATGTGCACGACGGGTTGAGATTGCTGCGGGTCGCCGATCAGGTGGGCGAGGCGCCGCATCCTCTCTGGGTTTGGGGCTTGGAGGCGCCGGTCCGCCAGAATGCGCTCGAGATCCTGGTGGCTGTCGAGCCAGGCCAATGCGTCACCTAAGTTCATTTTCGTCAATCTATCAACGGCGTACGACCTAGCCGCCGCTGCCGTTCCCCCAAGGCACGTGGCCCACAGTGCCCAAACGCCCAAACTGTCCTTTGGCGGCCGGGTCAGCGCCGCGATCGCCGGGTAGCGGCGGCCGTCGGAGCGACGCGTAGGTGGGCCAGGGCCATCGTGGGGCGGTCTCGGTGCCCGGCGGCCTCGGGCGGCGGGCGGCGGGCGGCAGGCGGCGGGCAGGCCTTCGGGCGGCGGGCGGCGGGCGGCGGGCGGCCTCGGGCGGAGGCCGGCGGGCGGCGGGCGGCGCATTTTGGGGCGATCTCGGTGCACCCGGGCGAATTCGTCGCGATCGCGTGCGCTAACTGCACCCGAACGCAACAGGAAGCTCCGCCTGCACCCGAAAACGGCATCCACCACCGTGTACGCGGCCCCGGCCCCGCCCGCGTCCCGCCGGTTGGACGAGGTGTTTATATCCGAAGCCGGGCTTAGCCCGGGAGGCTCAGCTCGCCGCCCGTCGAGCCCTCGGCTCTTTTTGAGCGGCCTCGGTCCGAGGCACAAGCGTGGGCGCCACCCGCTCGAGTACGACCGATCGGTCGATGACGCACTTGCCGATATCGGAACGGCTCGGCAAGTCGTACATAACCTCCAGCAGCACCTCTTCGAGGATGGCCCGGAGCCCCCGTGCCCCGGTACCGCGCAGCATGGCTTGCTCAGCCACGGCCTCCATGGCGTCGGGACTGAACTCGAGCTCCACCTTGTCAAGCTCGAAAACTTTCCGGTACTGCTTCAACAGCGCGTTTTTCGGCTCGGTCAGGATGCGGATGAGAGCCTGCTTATCGAGCGTGGCTACAGTCCCGATCACGGGAAGGCGCCCGACGAACTCGGGGATGAGCCCGAACTTCAACAGGTCTTCTGGCAGGACGTGGGCCAGCAGCTCGTCCTCGTCGGCCTCGTGAGCCCGCCGGATCTCCGCCCGGAAACCGATCCCCTGGCGACCAAGACGGCTCTGCACGATCCTGTCCAGCCCGGCAAAGGCACCGCCACAAATGAAAAGGACGTTGGTGGTGTCGATCTGGATGAACTCTTGATGCGGGTGCTTGCGACCGCCTTGAGGCGGCACCGAAGCCGTAGTCCCTTCCAGGATCTTGAGCAGCGCCTGCTGCACGCCTTCGCCTGAGACGTCACGAGTGATCGAGGGGTTTTCGCTCTTGCGGGCTATCTTGTCGATCTCGTCGATGTAAATGATGCCGGTCTCGGCCTTTTTGATGTCGTAGTCAGCCGCCTGGATGAGCTTTAACAGGATGTTCTCGACATCTTCACCCACGTAACCGGCCTCGGTGAGCGCAGTCGCGTCAGCGATAGCAAAAGGCACATTGAGCATCTTGGCCAGCGTCTGGGCCAGGAACGTCTTCCCGCAACCAGTCGGCCCCAGCAGCAAGATATTCGATTTCTGCAGCTCTACGTCCCCGTCGGCATAGCCACCGGCCTGCACCCGTCTTGTAGTGGTTGTAAACAGCCACCGAGAGGATCTTCTTGGCCCGCTCCTGGCCGATCACATAGTCGTTGAGGAAATTGAATATCTCCGTCGGTTTGGGGAGCTCGTCGAAGCGCACTTCCGCCGGCTCAGAAAGCTCCTCCTCGATGATGTCATTACAGAGGTCGATACATTCGTCGCATATATAAACGCCCGGCCCGGCTATGAGCTTTTTGACTTGCTTTTGGGACTTTCCGCAAAAAGAGCATTTGACAAGCTCGCTCGATTCGCCGAACTTGGCCATTCCTGCTCCTCGCTGCTCAGGCTACGCCGGCGGCCTGGGGGACGCCGGCCAGCTCGCGGGTCGTGATCACTTCGTCAATAATGCCGTACGCTTGCGCCTCGGCAGCGCTCATGATGAAATCCCGATCTGTATCTGATGCCACTTTATCGAGTGTCTGCCCCGTATCGAGAGCGATCATCTCATTGAGCAAGTCTCGCATTCGGACGATCTCCTTGGCCTGAATCTCGATGTCAGCAGCTTGGCCGGCGGCGCCGCCGTACGGCTGGTGGAGCAGGATGCGGGCGTGCGGGAGGGCGTAGCGCTTGCCCTTGGTCCCCCCGGCGAGGATCACGGCTGCAGCGGAAGCGGCTTGACCGTAACAGAACGTCGAAATGTCATTGCGCACAAACTTCATGGTGTCGTAGACCGCGAACAAAGCCGTGATGTCGCCGCCGGGAGAGTTGATGTAGATGCTGATGTCCTTATCGGGGTTCTTGTACTCCAGGTACAGCAACTGAGCGCACACCGCGTTGGCTACGTAGTCATCGATCGGGGTCCCGAGGAAAACTATGTTCTCCTCGAGCATCCGCGAGAACAGGTCGTAGCCTCTCTCGCCCCGGTTGGTCTGCTCGAAAATGCCAGGAACGTGGTACTGGCTCACTACTCTCACCTGGCACCTCCAGTTGTCGCGTGGCCAGTCCCACCTGGGCCTACAGTCATCACTCAGTGCCTCCAGCCTCGCCCTCCGGGCCAGCCCCGATACCGGCGCTGGCGCCGGCAGTGGAGCCGAGCGCTACGCTCGCTCCCCGCCGGTTCCTCAGCAAAATCCACCTGACCAGGTAGGTCATTGTCGGCTGTCTCCTGGCTATCTCGTTGTAGCAGCGCCCGGTCCACCGGGTTGCCCTCCTCGTCGATTACCTCGGCGTGTTCGACTAGCCAGTCGAAAGCCTTACTCTTCTTCAGATCCGAGCGTACCGCGAGACGCTGCCCTCTGCGCTCGACCTGTTCCCGGAAAGTGGCCGGTGGGACCCCGGCCTGCTGGGCCAGCCGGTCCATGAAGTCCTCCAGCTCGGCCTCGGAGGGCTCGATGCCGACCGCCTCCGCCACCGCCCGCAGGGCCAGGTCGCCCTTCACATTAGGGATCGCCTGCTCTCGTAACTGGGCGATGACCTCCTCTGTTGTACGGCCCAGCGCCTCCAGGTAGCGCTGTAACGGTATGCCCTGGCTGTCCAGCCGCCGGCCGAGCTCTTCGGCGCTGCGGCGCGTCTCGGCGTCCACGAGGACCGCCGGGGGCTCCTCGGTGACCAGAGCCACCAACGCCTCCAGTGTGCCGTTCCGCAGAGCGAACGCTGACTGCAGTCGCTTGCTCTCTGTGAGTCGTTTCTCGATGTCTTCACGCAGCTCAGCCAACGTGGAAAACTCGGACGCTTCAGACGCCCACTCGTCAGTAGCCTCCGGCAGGACCTTCTCCTGGACCTGCTTCACCACTACCTCTACCTGCACCGGGCTGTCCCCGATCTGGGCCTCGAAGTTGACCGTGTCCCCCGCCTTGTGCCCAGGGAGGTGTTCGTCCAGCTCCGGCAGGTCGTTGCCCGCTCCGAGCTCGACGGAGTAGTCCGTGTAGGACATCCCGGCCACGGGCTTGTCGTCGCGGGTGGCCGTCATGTCGATCACCACGCTGTCACCGCTTTGAGCTTCCCGCTCGACGGGCGCCAGCTCCGCGAAGTTGCTCCTCAGCCGGTCGACCTGGGCCTGGATGTCTTGCTCGGTCACCACTGGATTCGGCACGCGTGACCTTGAGGGACTCGTAACCGACGAGGTTCAGCTGCGGCCTGACATCGACGACGGCGTCAAACGCCAACGGGCCGGCGTCCCGCCCGGAGGTGACCTCGATCTCGGCCTGGTCGATGATGTCGACGGCCTTGTCTCGGACTGCCCGGTCGTACCAGACCGGGATGTTGTCCTCTAGCGCCTGCTGGCGGACGGCCGGCTTACCGATCCTGGCCTCCAGCACAGGCCGCGGCGTCTTGCCCGGCCGGAAACCGGGCACCCGCAGCTCCTTGGCAAACTTGGCGAACGTCTCGTCGATGGCCTTTTCGACCTCGGATTCTTCCACTTCGATCGAGAGCTTGACCTTGTTGCCCTCCAGTGGAGCCACTTGGGCCTTCATATGAGATGCGGAGCCTACCTCGCGGACGCGGGTTGGCGGGTCACGCCATGTCATGGGATGGACTGGCTCAGGCTGTTCGCGCGGTTCGCTGCCGGGAGGAGACCGGTTTCGGGAGAATACCGGGGGCGTAATTTCATTTACGAGATATATGGCGGCTGCTTTCAGCGCTGTTGTCGGCATGGTCTCTGGTAACACAGCGACCGGTTGGCCCGCCGCGGTTCGCCCCGGATAACGACAGCAAAAGTGATACGCAGGCCGCCCGGCGCCTTTTGGGCGATCTCGGTGCGCACGGGAGATTTCGTCGAGATCGGGTGCGATAACTGCACCCGAACGCGACAAGGAAGCTCAGACTGCACCCGAAAAAGCGCTCGCGATGCCGTGTGAGGCCGGGGGACCACTGCGACGTCAGCGGTCTAAGTAGCGGCGAGGTACGATTTTGGGTCGGCCCACGCGGTTGATCGCCGGGGAGTAGCGCAGTTGGTAGCGCACCTGCTTTGGGAGCAGGAGGCCGGGGGTTCAAGTCCCCCCTCCCCGACAAAAAAGAAACCCCAGATCAGACGCGGTATGGCGGAGCCTTGGAAAGATCGCTCAAGACGACCCTCGGATGGGTACGGACTGCATCTCTGAAGGGGTCGGACACGACGCCCAATGATGGCTTTGGTTCCATGGGCGGCCTTGCCATTTCGGGGGCAACACTCGTGGTCGGTGCGCCTCATCATGCTTCGTACGCTGGCCGAGCGTACGTGTTCGCCAAAACCTCCAAAGATCGGCGCCAGACCGGTGAGCTGAGAACATCTGGCCCCCTCGGACGCGACGGCTTCGGCACCGAGGTCGGCCTATCGGGCGCCACTCTCGTCGTCGACCAGGGCCGACGGTGGCCTGTTCGCTCCCCACCTACCTGTTGTTGACGTGTACACACAGGCCCCCGGCGGCTGGCACCAGCCCGCTGAACTCACCGGGCCCAATGCCTATTTTCGCCCTTCGTTTTCACCGAAACTCCAACGGATTGGCCGCAGATGACAGCGTTGAAAGTCTCGGCCATCACAAGCAACGACGACCTCGGCCTTTTCTCAATCGATGCCTCAGGAAGCACTCTCCTAATTGGCGAATGGGCGTGCCATTGGTTCGACTCGATAAACACCCTCAATGCCACCCAGGCCGCCCCGTTTGTTCCCATCCGGTAAGGGGTGGTTCTTCGCCAGCCGCACAATGAGCACGGCTGCCTTGTCAACGAACTCGGGATGGAACTCCTCGTTCCCCGGCTGGCAGCAAGAGCGTGAAGGGCCGAGCCCGCCAGGTTGAGCTGCGCCACTCCGCTGAGGGCCTCGATACCGCCGTCGCGGCCATCGCCCTGGCGTTGTTGGCAACCATAGGTGTCCAGAAGGCGGTTGCCCACCACACGCCAGGACCCTCAGCCATTTTGATCGGCGTGGTTGCGGCCACGACGGGCAGTGCCGCCACCGACCTGCTCACCGGCAGGACTGTGTCCATTGTGGCGACGGGCCCCTGGCTTTTGGGCTTGATCGTCTGCGGCTCGGCGATCTTCTGGGTGCCCACCATCTATGTCGCCTTCTACACGGCAGTGGTCGTCACCGTCGCCCTCGTAGCCGGCTTTCGGGTGCTTAGCATCCGAGCTGGTTGGACTACCGTCTACTTTCCTGGTACGGGACCAGATCCCTCCGGTGGGTGATAACACCGCGGTGTTGCCCCCCTGAGCCACCAGTGCAATGGCCAAGGAACTCAGATGCAATGGCCGAAGCTCGGCCCAGCCGCCCGTGTGGTCGACCAGCTCGGTACCAACTTCGACAACGCCACCGACATGCTCGCCGACGCGCCGGCCCTAGGTGACTGGTGTCTTTCTCGGGTCCCACTCCGGGCCGGTCGCATCTTTGAGCCAGCGAGCTCGGGTTCGCCAGTAACGGCCTGAGAATTTGGCTGGGACCACGACGAGGGAGCCATTTTTGGAGCGCTCACCCCTGGGGGAGCGCAACGGGGGGAAGTAGCCGATGGGCTTAGAAGTTCGCGGCCTTCCTTGGCGGTCCGCGAGAATTACAGACGTGTACTTCCCCCATCCCCGCCCCGGTGAGCTATGAGCCTCGGCCTCGCTGAACGCCAGGGCAACCTGCTTGACGACCTGGACCGCTTCTGCGACGAAGCGCTAGGCGAGGGTTCTATCTACTCGGTGCTGCACCACGAGCGCGACAAGCTCTTCCCAGACGAGTTCTTCGCCGACTTGTTCTCCGACAAAGGACGGCGTTCTGTGCCCCCTTCGGTGGTGGCGGTCGTGATGGTCCTCCAGCGCCTGGCTGGCTTATCTGACCGGGAAGCGGTCGAACACTACGCCTTCGACGCCCGCTGGCGTTACGCGGCCGGCGTGGGGGGTTACGGCACGGGCGGCTGGGGGAGCTTTGCCCACACGGTGCTGGTAGACATGCGGGCCCGGTTGGAGGGCTCAAAAAAGCCCCGCCGTATCTTCGAGGTGACCGTGGAGGCGGCCAAAGCCGCCGGCCTCGTCGGGGAGCGACGGGTGCTCGACTCCACGCCCCTGTACGACGCTGTGGCCACCATGGACACCATCACCCTTGTGCGCTCGGCCATGCGGGGGTTGCTAAAAGCCGTCGATGCCGGGCTCGAGGCCGAGCTACGGGCGGTCATCAAAAGCGGCGACGACTATGCCAGCTCGGCCAAGCCCCAGATCGACTGGGACGACCACGCCGCCCGGGACGAGCGCATCTCCAGCCGGGCCCGGGACGCTCACGCCTGCCTGGCCCTCCTCGAAGGCCGCCCGCTCGGCCCTGAGGTTGCAGCGGCAGCGGAACTCTTGGCCGGCGTGCTCGGCCAGGACCTCGAAGCTACCGACGACGGCGGTTTCCGCATCGCCCGCAAAGTGGCCAATGACCGCGTCATCTCCACCGTGGACCCTGAGGCCCGGCACGGCCACAAGACCTCGGCCCGAGGCTTTGACGGTTACAAGGGCCACATCGCGCTCGACCCCGACAGCGAGATAATCACCGCCACCGAGGTCACTGCCGGCAACGAGGGCGACGCGGCCGCCGCCCCCGACCTCGTAGCAGACCTCGTAGGTGAGGCGGCCAAGCGCCCTCCCCATGACAGCAAGGGCCAGCCAGCGTTCGCTGGCAAACGCTCTGATGGTGGCGCCAGGAGCAAAAGAGCCAATAAAAAAGCCAATAAACCAGCGGCCCATGCTGCCCGGGTAGCGGTCCGTGGCGCCCGGCGGGCAGCCAAGCTCGCCGCCCGCAAGGCCAAGGAACAAGAAGTCCACGTAAATAGCACAGTCCCCGCCGTTTACGGCGACGCCGCTTATGGGGCGGGTGGGCTGTTGGCTTATTTCGACCAAAATGGCATCGACGCCCGGGTGAAGACGGCTCCTCCGTCGGCCCTGGGAGGGCTTTTCGCCAAGGACCGCTTCGTCGTCGACTTAGAGGCAGGCACGGTCACGTGCCCGGCTGGCAACACCGTCGCCATATCTCTTTCGCCGAGCGGGGCGGGTGCCGCTCATTTCCGGCCGGCCTGCCGCGGCCTGCCCGCTGCGCGAAGCTTGCACCACGGCCAAAGACGGGCGGACCATTACCATTTCTGCTCACGAAGAGCTCATCCAGGCTCAGCGGGAGCGCTGCGCCGACCCCGCTTTCGCCGCCGACTACCGCGCCACCCGGCCCAAAGTCGAGCGAAAACTCGCCCACCTGGTCAGGCGGCGCCACGGGGGCAGGAGGCCGAGTGCGAGGCAAGTGCAAAGTCAGTGCTGATTTCAACTTGTTGGCCGCGGCCCAGAACCTGGCCCGCCTGGCCGCGCTCGGGCTCCGTTCTACTGCCAATAGTTGGGCGGCTCCAGGCATCGCCTGACAGCGAGAAACCGCCGCCGCCGCACCCAAATCGGGCGCGTTCGACCCCCAACTACCGCACACCCTCCTCAAAGGGGGGTGTTTGGTGCCGAAGGAGCTGCAGGCTCGGTCACGCCAAACGGAGGGACTGGATGCTCATCTGTGCTTACAGTGGTGTCATTTGACACCGGCCACCTAGGGAAGCCTGCCGTCAATGGCTTATCTGGTTTAGCGAACCCGGGCCCGCAGGAACTCCCCGATCCGCTCGGTGGCCTCGGCTGCCTCGGGGGTGCCGAGCAAGAGCTGGTAAACGTGGGGCAGGCCCTCGCCGACCTCCAGGATGACATCGACCCCGGCTTCGGTTGCTGCTCTGGCCAGGCGCTCGGAATCGCTGAGCAACAGGTCGGCCGTGCCCACCTGCACAAGCAGCGGCGGGAGCCCGGACAGTGAGGCGAACAGCGGCGACGCCAGAGGCGTCTTAGGGTCAGCCCCGGCCAGGTAGTCGGAGGCGAACTGACGGAGCATGGCGGGGGTGGAGATCGGGTCCTGATCGACGCGCTCGGTCATCGAGGCCCCTGAGCTGGTCAGATCCACCGTCGGGGACATCAGTACGGCGGCCGCCGGCAGTGCCTCCCCGGCGTCACGCGTGGCTACGAGCAGGGCCACGCTGAGGCCGCCGCCGGCCGAGGCGCCGGCCACCGCTATTGACCCTGCGCTCAGGTCCTGGTCCGTGCGGAGCCAGCGCCATGCGGCCAGGACGTCGTCGACGGCGGCGGGGAAGGGATGCTCGGGGGCTAGGCGATATTCAGGGAACAGCACCCGCATCCCGCTGGCCCGTCCCAGCCGGGCGGCCAGCTCGCCGTCGCTGCGAACCGACCCGAGCTCGTAACCTCCGTCGTGCAGGAAGAGGAGCACCCGGCCGGTGTCGGTCCCCGGAGCGGTAAGCCAGTGGGATGGCACCCCACCGGCGGTCACCTCCGTCACCACCACGTCATCAGGCACCGGATGGAGGCGGTCCCCGGGGGTGAAGGCGGCGCGGCGCTCTTTCAGCGTCGGCGGGGCCAGGCTAGCGCTAGCCTTCCGCCGTTCCCTGAGGGCGTCGATCGAGTGCTGCATGGCCTGGCTTGGCATGTCGGCATCTCCTTTGGCACGGCTGCCTGTCTGCGACTGCATAGATGGCGCTTTGGCGACCGGACCAGGATGCCGACGCTTCGGCCCGGGGCTCCTGACGATCACCCTTGCAACCGCTGACGACGGCGTGGCGGCATCTCTCTCGCCGAGCTCCAGCTCTGCCCCATTCCTCGCACAGCACGCGCTAGAGCTGTGACGGACTTACTAACCAGTTCTACTAACCAGCGGTCCCCTGGTCCGGGAACACTTCGCTGAGCCGCCCGGTCTTGACGTCATAGACGAACCCCCTAATTGGGACGTCCTCGGAGATCCATGGGTGCGACCTGGCCTTCTCAACCTGCTCCTTGGTGTTCTGCTCGGCGTCGGTGAAGCTGTAGAACCTGGCCGGCGCGATCGGGGCCTGTCCCGTCTCCTTGCGGAGCCGCTCCTCCATCTCGCTGTCGGTGAACCTCAGCATCCCGCAGTCGGTGTGATTGATGATCATTATCTCTCGGGTGCCCAGCAGCCGGGTCGAGAGGACAAGCGACCGGACGGCGTCGTCATCGATCACGGTGCCGAAGTTCCTGATCATGTCGACATCACCCTCGGCGAGACCCAGCATCTGCTCGATGTCGCTCAACCGGGGATCCGCACAAGTGACGATCGCGATCTTGGGCGCCGGCGGCTTGTCACGGGCGGGGTCGAAGTCGTTGGCGATGGTTGCATTAGCCTTCAGCGCCTCGTCGATGATACTCATGACCCTTTCTCCTTTTCTCTGGGTGTACTGGCTCTCTGGGTGTACTGGCTCACTGGGTGTAACGGTCGTCCCGGTATGGCCCTCGCCGTCATGACGGTCGTGTCTGATGGTTGAGGACGTTGACTTGTCCTTGACGGGTAGGGCGTAGGGAGTGCGGGCGCATGCTGCCTGCCCACTGCCTTGCACCGCAAACTATCGGAGCGATCGGAACGCGGCTCGGAGCTCCGATGTGAAGAGCTCCGGCTGCTCCCAAGCCGCGAAGTGCCCACCCCGGTCGAGCTGGTTGAAATAGATGAGGTTGTTAGGGTAGGCGCGCTCTGCCCAGCTCCGCGGTGCTTGATAAAGCTCGTCGGGAAAAACGCTGATGGCGAACGGGATGGTGATGGGCTTGGCGTCGAAAAAGTCGGCCTTGTTCTCCCAGTAAAGACGAGCCGAGGAAACCCCGGTGTTCGTCAACCAGTAGAGCGTGATGTTGTCCAGGAGGTCGTCTGTCGTGAGGTCGCTCTGGTAGGTGCCTTGAAGGACCTGTTTGACGAGCCCAGGCTGGCCCGTGCCATCGCCGTGGTCAAGCATGAACGCCGCGAGGTCGACGGGTGAGTCCGCCAGTCCGTACAGCGTTTGTGGCCGCGTCGCCATGATACAGTGCGTAGGCCACGTGCTTGGCATAGAAGTTGCTCAGCTCCTCGTACGCGCGTCGCTCCTCGCCTGAGAGATCCGAAGGCGGCGGGTCGCCGCGCTCGAAGCCCTTGACGAGATCGGGCGGAGCGGTACCCGGCATGTTGGAGTGAATGCCGAGCAATTCCGGAGCGGCCTGTTCACCCATCGCCTGCGTGACTGCCGCACCCCAATCTCCGCCCTGGGCCACAAACCGGGTGTACCCGAGGCGCTTCATCAGCACCACCCAGGCGCGTGCGGTGCGGACGGGATCCCAGCCGGTGGCGGTCGGCTTGCCGGAGAACCCATAGCCCGGCAGCGACGGGATCACCAGATGGAACGCGTCAGATGCGCCCGCCGCCATTCGCCGTGGGATCGCTGAGCGGCTCGATGATTTTCAGCTGCTCGATGATCGAGCCAGGCCACCCGTGGGTGATGATCAACGGCAGCGCATCCTCGTGGCGAGAACGGATGTGAATGAAATGAATGTCAAGCCCGTCGATCTCGGTCACGAACTGAGGCAACGCGTTCAATTTGGCTTCTGTCGTGCGCCAGTCGTACTTCTCGCCCCAGTAGTGTGCCAGCTCCTGCATTGTTGCGAGCGGCACGCCCTGCGAGTCATCGGTCACCGTCTCGCGCTCGGGCCATCTCGTTGCGCTTATGCGCCTGCGCATGTCGTCGAGCGCGTCCTCTGGAAAATCGATGCGGAACGGGCGGACGCTCGTGTCTGTTGCCATGGGGCTCCCTTCTCGGACGAGCCTCGACGCCAACTCAGCAACCGAGTACTCGATCAGTGCCAGACGCGCTATACGACTGATGCCGCCAAAAACACGCAGACGCGCGACGCCAGAAAACAATTATCCAACCACGAACCGGAGCGGAGCCGAAACGAAGATTCGTATCGACTAAGGCAAGCGCCGGACGGCTCTACACCGAGATCAGGTCAAGGATTGACACGACACCGCAATTCTTTGACATCCTCCGTTCCTCGGCGGCGTCATCAAAATTGGCGTCGTCAGACCCACATTTTTGGAGAAGACCTCTGCGTCAAACCTATGCCCGACGCTTCGGACAGTCAATGGGTTTGGACCATGTCGCGCATAAAAGTTGACCCGACAGGCGATAAAGGTGCTGGCTTGACTCCATTGAAATCACTGACGGAGCCACTACCGAACCGTGGTCCAGATCTTTGCTGAGCCCCAGACATCGTGTGTCGTGGACCGAAAACACGTTGCTTCAGTGTAGAAACCCCCGATAGCCGGATTCGCCACCGCGCCATGATGGTGAACTGGCGCGGCTTGCTCGTACCTCCTCTTTGTCGACCGCTGAATGGTCCACGAGGCGGGCCACCAAGCCCCTGGCTCGTAGAGCAGGCGTCCGCCGGGCGTTGGCTGGGCTCGCGGTGCGATACTTGGCGACATGCAGGTCATAATTCTGCCCGACCGGGGCCGGCGCCGTGAGGCACGGCCATGACAGGCGATGCCATACCCTGCACCCGAGTGCAAAGGGTGCTGGGCGAGGGCCTGCGCTGGCATGCCGACCACGGCGAGATGCTGGCGCTCGACATCCTGGGCGAGCGGGTCTTCCGGGTCGGGATAGACGACGACGGAGGTGTCAGCCTCATCCGGGATTACTGGGTGGCAGCCAAAGTTGGCGCCGTCGCACCGGTCTACGACGACGAGGGTTGGCTGCTAGCCGCCGGTCGAGGGTTCGTCTATCTGTCGCGCGGCGGTTACCTGAACCCCCTGGCGGAGGTGGCCCCCTTGGGCCACCGCATGAATGACGCCGCCTGCGACCCGCAGGGCCGGTTCTGGGCTGGGACCCTAGCCGACGACTCTCGCCCTGGAGGAGGCACGCTTTACCGGCTGGACCACAACGGCGGCGTCGAAGTCATGCTCCGTGATCTGACGATCTCCAACGGATTGGGGTGGAGCCCAGACGGCACCACCATGTACCTGGCCGACAGCGGCCCACGTCTCATCCACGCGTTCGACTTCGACGGGGAAACCGGCGCTTTATCGGGCCCCCGAGTGCTGGTCACCATAGACGAAGGAACGGGGACGCCTGACGGTCTCACAGTCGACGCCGACGGCGACCTTTGGGTGGCGATTTACGGAGGCGGCCAAGTCCGCCGGTACTCCCCCGACGGAGTACTGCGTGAGACGCTTCGGGTACCGGCCTCACAAAGCACCTCCTGCGCGTTCGCCGGGCCGCACCTCAACCGGCTGTACGTCACCACCGCCACCGAGGGGTGGAGCGACGAGCAGCGCCGCGCCCAACCAGGTGCCGGTCTGGTTTACCGTTTCGACACCAACGCCACTGGTCGGCCCGCCGACCCGTTCCGGCCCGACCCGACCTGGTGGGCCAAGGCTATGACTGGTCACTGAGAAGACAGTTCCTCTCGGCCGGTCTGTACTCGACCTTCTGCCACCGCTCGCGCTTGGCGCGCCGCCCTGCGGGCTACGACTAGAGGGATGGGGGTGCGAGCGGCCTCGCTCGAACATGCCAGCACCAAAGCGGCGGCCGTCGTGGGGCTCGTCCGCCAGCCAGCGTGGGCCACGACCGGTCGAGCCGAGCTACGAGTGCACACCCAGTACGCCACTACGGACCCGTCGATCGACAGGGGAGAGATAGCACCCCGCGTCAACTCCGGCATGTCCCCGCTGGCCAGCAAGGGGCGGTGTGTAACGCCAACGCTGGGCAGCTCTAACTGGGCGCCAAGATGAACGGCGAGGCCAGCCCTGCGGGGGTGATCGTGGCCCGTGGCATCGACTAAGAGCACTTGGGGCCGCCGGGCTAGTGAACGCACGGCCTTTTCGAGCAGTGGCCCTTCGCGAAGGGCCAGGAGCCCCGGCTTGTAGGGGGCGGGGACCGTGCCCGACACTACCGACTGCTCGGGGACGTCTCCGGGGTGGCGCGGGAGCCCCGGCCCCGAGCCCCTCAGCACCGAGCCCCTCAGCACCGGACCTGCGCCGCGGGCCTTGCCTGCTCCGGGCGGCTCTGACGGCACCGGCCATGCGACGGCGGCGGCCCACCCCTTGTCGCCCGCGGCGCCCGGCCCGGCTTCGCCCCGTGCGAAAGCCAAGAAGCACCCGCCGGCCAGCAGAGGACCGCCAGCTGGAACCAGGTCCCACCGCGACGCCGAGCGGTCTGCGGCTGCCAGGCGGACCTGCGTCGTTACCAGTTCTGCTTCCGTGCCCGGCCACGTGCCCATCGCCCTCTGATCGCCCTGCGCCGTCGACTGGCCTCCCTCCCCGGCTAAGCGATCGGGCTCTCCAGCGCGCTCACCGATCGCCTTCCGACCACCCCACCTCGTCGTTGAACACTCTGTGGACTTCAACCTTGCCGCTGCGGGCACTCGGGTGGCTGGAGGCCACTGCCAGCGCCTGGTCCAAGTTGGCGCACTCGATGACCTGGAAACCGGCGACCAGGTCCTTGGTCTCGGCGAACGGACCGTCGGTGACGAGCAGCTCGCCCGCCCGATCGCGCACGGTCTTGGCGACCACGCCGAGATCGAGCCGGGCGCCGCTGAGGAGCCGCACCCCTAGCGCCTCGCTCTCGTGCACCCAAGCGGCGAGTGCGTCAGCACCCGCACCCGGCACGCGGCAGTCGTCTTCCGGCCGCTGCTCGGCGGTCTCATCGAAACACATCAGAAGCAGGTACTGCACAATTCCTTCCCTTCCGGACCACTCGATTGTGCCCCCAGTCTCGGTCGTCGCGCCAGACCCGTCTCGGCGGTTGCGCCTTCCTCAGTAACGACGAATGGCACCGGCCGAGATGGACAGCTTCAGAATGACCGCTCGACCGAGCCAGCCTTCTGCTGTGGGCCGCCCATCGACTCGGTCTTCTCCTAAATGACGCGCCAAACGCATTTTGGCGTCCGCCCGATAAATTATCGTGGAAATGTACAGGATGTAGGCAAGTTCGACTTCTGTATTTCTGTCGCTGCTGGCCCTCGACTAACCTGTCAGTGTCCAGAATGATTTATACGCCTACGGACGCTTCCTCAGCCAAGTTCCAGGCCGCGCAACGGGTCTGTGCGAAGTTCTATGGTTCGCCCACTACGTCACCCCCGCAGGTCGGCCCCCAGGAGATGCAGAAGCTCCTCGCCGTATCTCGTTGTATGCGCGCCCATGGGGTACCGACCTATCCAGACCCCAATCCCACCCCGGACGAAATGGGAGCGCCTGCCGGCATTTCTGAAAACTCACCGACAGTCCTCGCGGCCTTACGCGCGTGCGCCTCTTTAGGCCGCGCTGCTGGGCTCGAGCCTCCCAACCCGGGGCCATGAAGGCGAAGCACGCGGCCGGTGCCCCGCCCTTTACGCGCTCCGTTACGGCTCAGCTCGGCCGCCAAGGTGCTGGGCCAAGAACTGCTCGGCGACAGCCTGGAAACGCAAACGGTTTTCTGGTTTAGCGAAGCCGTGGCCCTCATCTGGGAAGACGATGTACTCGTACGGTAACCCCTTGTCCCGCATGGCCGCCACAATCTGTTCGGACTCGCTTAGTTTGACCCGCGGGTCGTTGGCGCCCTGGCCAATAAGGACCGGGATCTTGATGTTGTCCACCTTTGACAGCGGTGAACGCGACCAGACCAACTCCGGCTCGGTCTCGGGGTCACCAGCCCGCAAGCGGAACTGCTGGGCCACCGCCACCCAGTAGGGAGGAGCCGTCTCGATGAGGGTCTTCAGGTTGGACGGCCCGCAGATGTCGACCGCGCAGCAGAACAGTTCGGGGGTGAAGGTCGCTCCGACCAGCGCGGCATAGCCACCGTAGGAAGCCCCGTAAATGGCCACCCGCTTCGGGTCGGTGTACCCCTTTTCGATAACCCAGCGCACGGCGTCGGCCAGGTCGTTGTGCATCTTGCCGCCCCATTCCTTGTCACCCGCGTTGACGAAGGCTTTTCCGTAACCGGTCGAGCCCCGGAAGTTCACCTGGACGCACAAATAGCCGCGGTTGGCCAGCCACTGGACGTCAGGCTGGAAGCCCCAGACGTCCCGGGACCAGGGACCGCCATGCACGTGGAGGACCGTCGGTAGCCCGTCCCGCTGCGCTCCGACGGGAAAGGTGAGGTAGCCGTGGATGGTCAGCCCGTCGCGGGAGGTGAAACGGAACGGCTCCATCGGCGCCAGCGTGTAGTTCTCCAGTTCGGGCCGGTCCACAAAGAGGAGCCGAGCGGAGCGGGATTGACGGTCGTAGAGGTACGTCTTTACCGGGCCGTCGTCGGTCACAAATGTGACCGTCCAGAAGCTGTCCTCGTGGTCCCGGCTGGAAATGCGGAGGTCACCCGCCGCCACGGTTTGAAGGGCAGCAATGTCCTCTTCCAGCGAACGGTCCAGGACGACGGTCTCCAGACGATCGCGCTGCACTTGGACGAGCTGTGCCTCACGGCTGTCAGGGTGGAGCTCTACGTGGGCCACATCGTAGATGGGGTCCTCGAAGACCACCGTCTGGTCGCCTGTGGCCAGGTCGGCCAGCACTAACCGGGTGGAGTTGGCCGTTTTGGACGAACGTAGGTACAAGCCCTTGCCGTCGGCCGTGATGTGGACCGGGGCACTGGTGAGAACATCCTCGAAATCAAAAGTTTCGAGCACCGGCCACTCGCCTAAGCCCGAGACTGCCGGCCTCAGGCAGAGCTCTGTGGTCCCCTCGGGCGTCGAACGCATCCCACCCACGATCCGGAAATCGTCGTCGACGATCCACGGCGGCCCCGTCAAGGGGTAGAACCCCGGGTTCCTCTCGAGTAGCTCGAGCTCCCCGGTGCGGAGGTCGACGAGATAGAGGTCGTGGAGCGATGGGTTGTCCCGATTGACGGCGACCACAACCTCGCTGGGCCGCCGCTTCGACAAGCCGACGGGAAGGGCCTGGACGCCGTCGAACGGGGTCAAATCGGCGATGTCGCCCGACTCCAGGTCCACGTTGTAAAGCCGCCAGTTCTCGTCGCCACCTTGGTCCTGTACGTAAATCAGGTGGCGGTTGTCGTGCGCCCACGCCCACCAGCGAATACCGCGGTCCCGGTCGTGAGTGACGGGCTTGAAATCGTTGCCGTCCCGGGGACCGATCCAGACGTTGAGAACGCCCTCCGCCGGGGCCAGGTAGCCGAGCCTTGCCCCGTCGGGGGAGATCGCCGCCCCCGCTCGCTCCGGGTTGCCGTACAGGACTTGCCTTGGGATCAATGGCACGGTCGGTTCGCTCATGTCCACCATATTGTCAAGGCCGAATTGTCAAGGACGATCTGGGTTGTCGGCCTCCTGGAGCACGGTCCCGCCTACGGCCAGGCTGCCGCTGAGAGCCTGCTCGGCCAGCCAGGCCGCGGTCGTACCGGTCGGGCCGGTCGGGCCGGTCGGGCGCTCGGAGATGTCCGGCGCGTAGGGTCTCGGGTGTGGAAGTACGTCCAGTCCAGCCTCCTGAGTTCGAGCGGGCCGGCCAGCTTGTCGTCGCCGCTTATCGCTCCTTACCCGGCTCGCGCCTTTCGGACGAGTACGCGGCACAGCTGGCTGACGTAGCCAGCCGGGCCAGCAAGACCGAGGTAATGGTGGCGCTGGCGAGCGACGACACCGGGCTTATTGGTTGCGTCACCTTCGTCCCGGACGCCTCCTCGCCGTGGGCTCAACTACTCGAGAACGGGGAAGCAGGCGTCCGTATGCTCGCCGTCGAACCTGCGGCGCAGCGGAATGGCGCAGGCCGGGCGCTTGTACAAGCTTGCACCGGACGGGCCAGAGAACTTCGCCGGTCGGCACTCATCTTGCACACGACGCCGTGGATGACAGCGGCTCACCGTCTTTACGAGACGTCCGGCTTCGAGCGGTTCCCCGAGCGAGACTGGCACCCGTCCCGGGGGGGCACCTCTTGGCCTACCGCCACCCACTCGGTTGATGCCTGTGGGCTGGATGGTCAGAAAACACCTCGATTGGAGGAGGGCAAGCGGCGGTTCCGCGGGCCGATTAATTGGGGGCGCTGATGTGGTCTAACGACGACTGAAGACTGTGGAAAATCCCTTGGCCACTAAAGCTGGCCGCAGTCATCAGACGGGGACGGGCTCAGTTATCTGCGAGCCGAAAAGCGAGTTCGGTGGTCCACTCGGCCATGTCGTCGGGCGGGTCCAGCTCGTAGATTTCAAGCCTGGCGCCCCACTTGTCACCGGCGGGTGTCTGCGTCACGTCCCAGTCGAGCCCTTCGCTGTCGGCCCATTCCAGGAGGGCCTTCGTCGCGTCGACCAGACCGTCTGGACTACCCGTGAACGTCAGCGTCGCATAGCGGCCCGCCGGTAAAACGCCGGCTAGTACACGGTCGTCCCCGGTGAGCGGTCGCGCCACGGGGAAGCCCACCTCTACCTCTAAGTGTCTGGCCATATCGATGACGTTGTACTTGAAGAAAGGACCACCCGCTATCGGCACACCCGCCCCGTCCAACCAGGTGCGCACTTCGGGGTGCAAGCCGGGGAGGACCTGTCCAATGGTGTCCATCGTCACGGCCGCCTTGATGGCTACGTAGGGCTGGGCGGCACGGTCGATCACTCCAGGGCCCAATCATTCGCCCTCCTTTGTCCAGAACCTAGAGACTAACCACGGCCCCGGATCGCATCGGGAGACACCATCGCTGTCCCGACCGGTAGTGCTCGGGTGAGCCGTTCCCTCAACCGGCCGCGGCGCTCGTCACGGTAGTTGCCCTGAGGGCGAGCTCTCGGCCGGCTTCGGTCGGCAGATGCAGTACCCCTGAGCGAAATCGCAGCCGAGCGCGGCCAACAGGTCGAGCGTCTCCTCGTCCTCGATGCCCTCCGCCACGATCCGGAGCCCCATTGCATGACCGAGCTCGATGGTCGAGCGGAGCAGATCCAGGTCACGCTCGCCTTCCCCGCCCGCGAGGCGAGAGACGAAGTACCGGTCGAGCTTGAGTTCGCGGACGGGCAGGCTGCTCAGGTAGGCCAAAGAGGTGACGCCGGCGCCAAAGTCGTCGATCGAGACGGTTACCCCAAAGTCCCTCAGCTGCTCGATCACTAGGCGCGAGCGCTCGAAATCCGTGATGACGGAGGTCTCTGTGATCTCCAGCACGAGCGCGTAAGCGGGGAGGCCCTGACGCTCCAGCTCCCCCCGGACGAGGTCGACGAAACCGGGCTCGATCAGGTTGGAGGGTGAAACGTTGACGGCCACGGTCAGAAGCTTGCCCTCGGCCCGCCAACGCGCGCACTGCTCGGTGGCATGGCGTACAACCCACCGGGTCACAACGTCCATCAACCCCGCCTCCTCGACGAGCGGGAGGAACTTGACCGGCGCCAGCAGTCCAAGCCGAGGGTGCTCCCAGCGCAGCAGCGCCTCCACGGCCAGGATCTCCCGGCTGCGCAGGTCGAGCTGGGGCTGGTAGTGGAGCGTGAGGCCGCCTTCGTCAAGCGAGACCCGGAACTCCTCCAGCAGCCGCATCTGGTCCCATTCATCAAGGTTCTGCTGGTAGCTGGCGAACGGGGTGCCTCCCAACTTGGCCCTGTACATGGCGACGTCCGCGCACCACATCAGCCCCGCTGCATCAGTGGCATCGGTCGGGGCGATGGCGATACCTATGCTCGCACCGATGGTCGTGCTCACCACGTCCAGGACGAAAGGCTCGCTCAGGCAGTCAGTGACCCGCTGCGCCACCTCTTCGGCGTAGGCGGCACTCCCGTCGATGAGGACTACCGCGAACTCGTCGCCCCCGATCCTCACGATGAGGTCGGCGCGCAACGAGTTCGAGAGCCTGGCCGCCAGCTGGCGGAGGACCTCGTCACCAGCCGGGTGGCCGAACGAGTCGTTGATCTCCTTGAAGTGGTCGAGGTCGACGAAGAGGAACGCCAGTTTGTGAGCGTCGCTGGAGTTCTTCGCTTTGGCCGAAGAAATCGTCCAGCACCCGGAACAGATGACGCCGGTTGCGCAATCCGGTGAGCTCGTCGGTCATCGACTGCTGGCGGCGCTCCTCGCTCAGCCTCTGCATCAACCGGACGGAGAGGGCGAGCCGCACCCCGACTACTGCCAGAGTGGCGGTGGCCAGGGCTATTGCCACCCGGCCCACGGAATGGAAGCTGGCCACGAAGAGGATCACGAGCGCGGCGGCGGCCGACAAGTTGGGGAGGACGAAGCCGGGTGGTCGCTCCGGCAGGAACAGTTGAGCCCGATCGTCGCGCAGCCAGACTGCTAGGGACATGATCAAGACGGCGGTGGGCCAGGCGATGGCGTTCGAAATGGTGCCGAAGCGGGAGGCCCCGATCGAGTTCTGCAACAGGTTCGAAGTGTCACCGAGCACGTTCAGGAACAAGCCGGCCGCCAGGAGGGCCCACCGCTCCTTGCTCTTGCCCGACAGGACAGCGAAGCCCCCGGCTACGAGCCCCAGGAGGAGGACGTCACCAATAGGGTAGGCGAGGTTCGTCGCGGTCCCGAGGACGTCCCTCCCGCTCGATCTCAAGATGCTGTGGAAAGCGAACGCCGCACATACCGCCGCTGCCCCCAGGCCGGCGATCACGCCGTCCAGCCAGTTCGCGGCCGTTAACCCTCGGATCTCGCTGCGGATGAACAGCATCACCGCTGTATAGGCGAGGGGGTAAAAGCACAGGTAGAAGACATCTGCCAGCGACGGCGAGGGAGGGGTGGCGCCCCCCAGCGACTGGATCGTGATGACGACATCGCCGAGGCTCCAGGACAACAGGGCGGCGCCCAAGACGATGGCCGTCCCTCGGCCCTCGGTGCCCGACAAAACCCCACGTCAGGCACATCACGCTAGCCGTCACCTCGATCCCGCAGGGCAGCCACCCGTCCAGCCACGGGACGAACTCGTGGCCGGGCCGAGCCAGCAGGTATATCAGGTACCCGACGAGGAGCAGCCCCAGCAACGCGTAAAGGGCCGGGAGCACCGAAGCGCGGCCAAAGAACCCGGCATGACGACGGGCAGAGGGCGCGGCTCCCAGGTCGGGCACAGGAGGCACGCTTTTGGGATCGGTATGTCGAAGGGCGAACTTGACCTGCTAAACGGTGACGGCCCCGAGGGGGTTGCGGCCTCAGGCCCCCTTTTTCACCGCCCGCTGGGGCCGGCCCCGCCTTGGCATTGCCCCCGCCTTAGAGGGCAGCCGCCCGGCCTGGCGGAGCGACTCGCGGAGGAGCAGTTCTATCTGTGCGGTCGTGCTCCGCAGCTCGTCATTGGCCCAACGCGCCAACGCCTCGTAGACCAGCGAGTCCATCCGGATCAGTACGTTCTTACGTTCCGCCACGGCGAGACGTCTCCTCATTTTCGGTCTGATAGGAGCCGGTTTGTGGCCGACCATCATTGGCCGGGCCCCGGTCGAGCCGGTACCGGCCTCTTGGCCGGTCTCAACTCATGATAGTGATATCACTTTCGGAGGTCGTCGGGGCGCAAGGACGTGCCAACTGGTGAAAAAAAAACGGGCCGCTGATGGTGCGGGCCAGCTCAAGCGGGTGACGAGGCCCGTTGGAGCATGGCCTGGTCCGTTCGCCTCTTGTCCCGCGACCCACGGGCCGGCACGGCCGCAGTGGCAGATGGCGCCTTGACGGCGTAGCCGGCCGGGCCGGTGGCCAACAGCTCGATGGCCCTTTGGCCTTCTGCTCGCAGCCCTCTCGCCATTCGTCGCACATCAGGGCGGCCCCTGGGGCCCTGTCCCTGCTCCACATCCTCACCTTACTCTAAATCTCTTGACGATCAAATCTTAGTGTTACTATGTTTATATTGTAGCTCTAATGATATCAAGGTCTGAAGGCCAACCACACGGAGGTGAAAATGACTGACCTGAGAGGCCGGACGGCCCTCGTGACGGGTAGCTCCCGCGGTATCGGGGCGGCGATCGCCAGAGTTTTTGCCGCTCACGGCGCGGCCGTGGCCGTGCATGGGCGAAATGCGGCGGCGGCGGCGGCTGTCGCCGCAGAAATCAACCAGCCCGGTCGCCGAGCCGTATCCGTGGTGGCCGACCTCACCCGGTACGAGGAGGTAGAGGCGATGCGCACCGCGGTGGAGGAAAGCCTGGGGCCGGTGGACCTGCTCGTTGCCAACGCCGGCGCCAGCACCGTGCGGCCCGGGCCGGTGGAGGACATTTCCGAGGCCGAATGGAAGGCCTCGGTCGACACCAACCTCACGTCAACCTTCCTCACAATAAAGGCGTTCCTGCCCGGCATGAATCAGCGAGGCCGGGGCACGATCATCACTATGTCGTCGGCGGCCGCCCGCCGGCCTACCGTCCAGTCCCCGGCCGCCTACACCGCAGCCAAAGCGGGCATCGAACTGCTCACCCGCCAGGTAGCTATCCAGGCCGGCCCCCACGGCGTACGGGCCAATTGCCTGGCCCCCGAGACCATTCTTACGGAACGCAACCAGGAGCAGATCCCCGGAGCGGTCCAGGAGCAACTTCGCCTGGCCCATCCGGTTCAGCGCCTAGGCACTCCGGACGACGTCGCTCAGGCCGCCCTTTTCCTCGCTTCTGACCAGTCGGGGTGGATCAGCGGGGTCACGCTGGACATCGCCGGCGGCGCCGTGTTGGCATGAGGCCGACCCTGAAGGCACCCACCCAACTATGGAGGGTGGGCCGCCACGGGGCCTCCAGGGCGAAGGGCAAGGCCGAGTGGCTCTTCGGCCCTCGGTCGGGTAGGAAATCTCACGGTGACAAGGATTGGAACAAACGGCGGACCTGGCCAATCGCGCCGCCCGGGGGCAGCGGCCGCGCTCAGGCCTCGCGGCCCTGGTCTGTCTCTTCGTTGTCGCGGCCACCTTGGCCTCGGTTGCGAGCCCGGCTGGAGCGGCTACAGTCACCACGACTACCGGCATGGGGCCGGCGTCGCTGGCGGGCACGATCTCGTACGTCTTTTCTTACGCCGTCCCCGGGAACTGTCCCGGGTGCCGGACCTCGGAGAGCCTGAGGGTCACCATGGCCGTAGTCGGCGCGGCAATCAGCGCCAATCCAGATAGCCCGAGTTCTTATTGGGACAACCCGGACGTATACCGCTGTGTTCGTGCCGCGGCGGCCGGCAGCAATTGTTTTTGGGCGCCACTCACCGTTAAAAGCGCCTCGGCGCATTACAGCTTTTCTGCTCGGGTGGACATACCACACGGTTGTCACGCAGACGTTTCGGCCACGGGTATTTACAAGGCGGTTTCGACTCCTTTGCCGCTGGGGTTGGACATCGTTTTCAACGCCGGCCGGGCGGGGACGCAAACGGTGCAGCCCGGCCCATCCCCCGCGCCCGTGTCCGGTTCGTCCGGCCTGACTCCGGCAGGGAGTTACCGCGCCAGCGGTGACGTGGCCGTCCTGATGTCGTTGACGTACGCGCACCGGGCCGCCGCGGCCGCGTGCGGCATAAAGTTGCCAAGCAACCTCTGGGATATCCCGATCGGGTTTGTTGGCCCTTACCACCCGGGCCAAACGGCAGCACAGGGAGCTGCCACCTATCAAGGGCTGGGAACACCGCGACTGACCTGGGACCTTGCGGTCAAGCCGACCGGCCTCCAAATCACGAGCCCGCTGGCCAGTTCCACCATTGCCCTTACGGACAGCCAGCTACCTCTCACCCCAGCCCGGCCCCGACCAGAGCGCGCCAACTAGCCGCTATTTGACGGTGAAGGGAGTCGACACCTCCCCTGGGGCGTCGGTCGTTACCATCGGCGGCGCCTCTGCCCGTATTACGAGCAACAAGACCTGGAGCCTGCGCGTCCCCGTCGCCGGGACAGGAAAAACGACGCTGGCGGCTACAGACAACGCCGGGGCCACGACTGACGAGGCCATCACGCTCATCGACCTGGTAGTTGCCTCCCCCGTCGAGCACGCCGTCCTCCCCATCACCGCCGCGCCGACCATGCCGCGCCTGGGCGCGATGGCCAGCATCGAGGGGTACTCGCGTAGCATCTCGCCCGTCATTTTCGACTGGTCGTTCAGCACCCGGGGCGAGTACCGGGACCGCTGCGGCCATAACCCGGACGCCCTGTGCGGGCAGTGGTACCCGTACGAGGACGACGTGGCTTCCGGGGCGACAACGGGCAGCAACCCGTGGGAGGGCGACTTCACCACGGTCCAAGGCGGGTTTGGGCGTCTCAGCGTGTCCGCCATTATCCCGGGTGTCCTCGACGAGCCCGTCCGCTCCGAACCGAGGTGGATCGACATACCGGGGACGAACCCGAGCATCTCTGCCATCGAGGCTTTTGTCTCCAGGCAGGACCACGCCAATGCTTCGGTCGAAGACAAGCTCTTCTGCCACGAGAGCGCGTTTACACAGTTCAACCCTGCCCCCGACCCTCGTGAACCAGCCACTACCTCGGTGCCGCATAACGTCGGGGAAAACCCCGCCCCGTTGCAGCCGTTGTTCGGCGCCCAATTTGCCGGGATCGGCATAGCTCAGAGAGATCCTTCAACCTTCCCCGCGCAGCAGTGGGACTGGCAGGCCAACGTGGACGCCGGCATAGCCGTCTACCAGCAGGGCCTGGCCGGTGCGGCGAACATGGCGCCAAGCAGAGCAGGTCCGGCTTACTAGCCAACTTACTTCGGTACTAAAAGTGGTAAACCACCAGCGGGCACTCAAAAAGATGAAGCCGGTGGAGACGGCGCCGCGCCGGATCCCGCCTTTGTCTCCCCCAGAGGTCAGGCGAGAAGCCATCCGCCGGTACAACGGCGAGAACGAGTACCACTTCAACCTTCAATACGTCGTTTCTCGAAACCATTTAGCGGTGACGACGGTCGGGACGGGCAAATGGGTCGAGGATGCCGGCGAGTGGCAGACAATGGCGGGCTGGCAAGCCGCCGGCGGGCCTTTGGTGGCGCGGAAGTGGTACCCGGCCGAAAACCCTGGTTACGTACAGCTGGTAGAGGCGTGCGACTTGCATTGATTGGGACCGGCCAAACCAATCCACGCATACGGCTCGCAGTCTTACACGTAAAACGGACGAAGCTCGCGACAAGCGCGACACACGCGTCAACATTTGCAAACAGCGAAGCCTTAAAGCTGGGGTTAGTGGGGACTTTTATACACCCCTGGTCGGCGAGCGGGGGCGGCCCGAGGCGGGGCACCAGCCAGCAACGCCGTGACGCGGCCCCCCGGGGTGGCCTTTCATGTCCACGTGTGCGACACTGACGGGGAAATGAACCAGGCGTTCGACGATATCGGCACGGCACATTGACTTCGACGCCGGGGCCTGGCCCTCTGGCCTTGGTCGGGTCCGGGGAATACCTGCCTCAAATGGCGGAAATAGAGGCGGGTTTGCTGGCTGGACGACCGCCCTGCTATGTCCAGCTGGCCACCGCGGCCGTCCCCGATGGGCCGGAGGTGGTACAACGGTGGCACCATCTTGGGATGGCCCAGGCGGAACGCCTTGGAGTCGAGCCGGTGGTCGTGCCCGTCAATGACCGGGCCGACGCCGACGACCCGCTCATGGCGGCCATGGTCGCCGGGGCCGGGTTGGTCTATCTGTCCGGCGGCGATCCCGGCTACCTGGCGACCACCTTGCGAGACAGCGCCGTGTGGACGGCGATCATGGCCGCCTGGCGGGGAGGCGCCGCTCTAGCCGGGTGCAGCGCCGGGGCCATGGCTCTGACCGCGTGGGTCCCGAGGTTGCGCGAGCCGGGTAGAGAGGGCACGCCCGGGTTAGGGCTCCTCCCCCATCTGCGGGTCATCCCTCACTTCGACCTGTTCGCGGCTCGGGGACCGGACTGGCTCGAGCGGTTCCTGGTGCCTTACGACCCAGCTATTACCGTCGTCGGAGTGGAAGAGGAGACTGCGCTCGTGGGCGGGCCGGAGGACTGGACGGTACAGGGCCGCCAATCAGTTTGGCGCCTGAGCCGCGATGAGCGGGAAAAGATAACGGCCGGCATGAGGCTCACCACTCCGGCCAACCCGGCAGGACAGCCTTAGCGGAAATGCCTGAGCTTACTGGCGTGCAGTAAACGCTGATCAGGTCGGGCCGGCCCCCGGCTCAGCCTCGTCGTCGACGCCAATACCCATGGCGGCGAGGAGCTGGAAGGCCACCGGCAGGACCTGAGCCGAGCCGATGGTGCTCCCTCTCAGGGCTTCGGCCCCTTTGATGCCGTCGAACTTCGACCCGTGAAGCCGGGCGCCTGTCAAAATCGCTTTTGATATTTGGGCCTCGGTCAGGTTGGAGTTGAAAATGTAAGCCCCGGCTAGCTGAGCACTATACAGGTCGGCGCGGCTGAGGTCGCAGTTGTCGAACCGCACCCGGTCTCCGGAGGCCATGCGCAAACTGGCCTCCGATAGGCGACATTCGCGAAAGCTGACGTCGCCCAACTTTGCGCCCGAGAGGTCGGCGCCGGCCAACCGGCAGTCGACGAACTCGACGCGGGTGAACGCCGCGTGTACGAAACTGGCACCTGAAAGGTCGCAGCGCTGGAACACTGTGTCGACCACCCTGGCCCGCACGAACTCGGTCCCGACGAAGACGGCCCCGGTCGACCTGCACCCGCTGATGACCGGATCTTCAGCTACCTGGCCGGAGAAATCGCCCTCGATAGCGACGCCCTCCCAATTGATATCATCGTCCAGCGCACCGGAGGCCGTCGCGCTCAATTCGATTGGGATCCTCGGCGGGATAAGGACCGGGGCAGGCGGCGCGGTCAGCTCGGCCCCATCAGTTGGGCGGCACTAGTGGCGCCACCAATGAAGGCCGGTGGCAACCCGGCCACAGCCGGGTTACCGCCCGCCCTGGATCTTCCGGCTGCGTTGCTGTAGAGCCATCGGGCCGTAGGGGTACTGCACGGGGTTCGGGTCGCTGGCCTTGTCCAGTGCCGCGGTCTCGTGTTCGTCGAGGTCGAGGTCGGCCGCCC
This sequence comes from uncultured Acidimicrobiaceae bacterium, assembly GCA_963807395.1. Lineage (GTDB taxonomy): Bacteria > Actinomycetota > Acidimicrobiia > Acidimicrobiales > Palsa-688 > Fen-671. The sequence continues at coordinate 1,387,476 of CAWEBW010000007.1, read as the reverse complement.
CGAGGTCGTCGTCAAGCTGGTCGACGGTGCGGCACCCAAGAATGACAGAGCTAACCGTCGGCCTGTCCCGCACCCAACTGAGGGCCACCTGGGCCATGGAACATCCTTTTTCCCTGGCCACCTTCTCTACGGCAGCGAGGACATCCCAGGTCCGCTGCTGGGCGCTCCGGGGCTCGTACGCCTCGACGCCCCGGTTCGGGTCTTCGCCTAACCGAGTGGCGCCCGTCGGGGGCTCGTCACGGTGGTACTTGCCGGTCAGCCAGCCGCCCCCCAAGGGGGACCAGGGGAGCAAGCCCAGACCCTCCGCCTCGCAAATGGGGATGATCTCCCATTCGATCTCACGGGTCAAAAGGTTGTACTGGGGTTGCAATGTGACGGGCGAGTTGAGGTTGCGGGCGCTGGCCACATCCACCGTTTTTTGCACCTGCCAGCCGGCGAAGTTGGACAGGCCGACGTAGTTGACCTTGCCGGCCCGGACGGCGTCGTCGAGCACCCGCAGCGTCTCTTCAACGGGCGTCAAAGGGTCGAACCCGTGGACCTGGTACAGGTCGATGCACTCCACCCCGAGCCGGCGTAAAGAGGCGTCGATGGCCCGGCTTAGGTGTCGTCTGGACAGGCCCACGTCATTGGGGCCATTGCCGGTAGGGAACCGACCCTTGGTGGCGATGACGACGCGGTCGAGGACTTCGGGTGACTGCTTGGCCAGCCACCGCCCGATGATCGATTCCGACTCGGTTTTGCTGTACACGTCGGCGGTGTCGACCAACGTGCCGCCGGCCTCGAGGAAACGGTCCAACTGGGCGTGGCTGCCCGCTTCGTCCGTCTCTGAGCCGAATGTCATGGTCCCAAGGGCGAGGACGGATACAGAACAGCCGCTGGCCCCTAATGTCCGGTAGCGCATGCGGTCACCCTAGCTCCCGGGTCTGCGCCGGGGCCACCCTGCGCCAGCCTCCCTATCCGCCAACGGGCGTGGCGAACGCTGAAATTCGCCAGGTTTTTCAGGCCGGTTTTCCAGTGTGCCGGCGTCCTAGCGGAAGGCCGAGATCACTGACGCCATCTGCTCCATAACGCTTGGGTCGAGCGGGTCGACCATGCGGACCACGACCTCGCTCACCCCGGCGTCGGCCAGCTCCCGGCAGCGCCCGATATGGTCATGGACCGTGCCGGCATTGAGGGCGGCCGCAGCGCGGGCGCGGTCACCGCCTCGCCGGCCGCGACCCCTCCACCAGCTCGGCCACGTGGTGGTCATCCGCGCCGACCAGGACTGTCGACAAGTGCGTCAGCTCGACTGACCCGGGGCGCGCCCTTCGGCCTCACAGTGGGCTCTGAGCACCGCCGCCTTTCGGGCCACGATTTCCTTGTCGCCCATGACGTTTGCGGCGTCAGCGTAGCGGGCGGCCAGGCGCAGCGTACGTCGCTCACCACCGCCGCCCACCACGACGGGCACGTGGGCCTGAAGAGGCCGCGGGTAGCACATGGCCTCGGGCACACTAACCCGGCCGCCTTCGTAGGCCGGGCTCCCGGCGCCCCACAGCAGGGGAAGGAGCCGCAGAGCATCCTCTAGCAATGCATAGCGGTCGACGGTGGACGGGAACTCCCAGCCATAGGCCGCATGTTCGTCGTGGTGCCAGGCCAAGCCCAGCCCACAAACAGCCCTGCCGCCGCTCAAGACGTCGAGGGTGGCAATTATCTTGCCCAGGTGGGCCAAGTTCCTGTAGGTGACACCAGTGACCAACGCCCCCAAGCGGGCGCGCTCGGTACAGGCGGCCAGGTATGCGAGTGTTGTGTAGCTTTCGAGAAAATCCTCCCACGGGCGCCCGATCTGGGGGATCTGGCGGAAATGGTCCATCACGTATATGGCGTCAAAACCGGCGACTTCGGCCGATATGGCCATCTTCCGCAGGGCTTCTCGCGTCGCCGAAGCACCACCGGAAAACGCAAAAGACCCGACGTGCAAGCCGAAGCGCAGCCCGGTCGGCCGCTCGGCCTGACGGCGGGCCGCTTCGTGCGCTGACGCGAACGCCTTCGGCACGACGCGAACCGGCAGCGCCGGCATAACCGCATAAAAGCCCTCCGCAGGCAACTGTTCCCGGGCGATCGCCCAACTACGCAGCTGGGCGGCCAGAGCGGAAGCAGGGACCGGTTTCGGACGTTGGCGGTTGCGAGCCCGACATTCCGCCAGAGGGACGTCAAAAGTGACCGCCACGCAGGGCACCTGCCATTGCCTGGCAACTTCCAGCCAGCGCTGGCGCTTGCGCCCGTCGAGGCCCAGGGTATCGATGACCGTGGTCAGCCCCCGCCGGAGACGTCGCTCGACAATGGCGTCGAGCAACTCGAAGGCATCATCACTGGCGCTGATATCGTCCTCGCCGGAGCCGACCACGGCGCGCAAGCGGTCGCTAGACACGACGGCCTCGGGCGGGAAGTGGTGGGCGGCCCATGTCGACTTGCCCGACGCCCCCGGACCGACGAGGACGAACAGGCACGGCGCCGGTAGCTGCACAGTGCCTTCCAGTCCGGTCACACCCCAAGTCTGGCCCGGCGCCAGGCCCACGCTCCGCCCCGTGGTACTACCATCGAATGTATGTTCGAAGTTGCGAGCTGGGACGAGGGGCTCGACGAAGCGCAGATGGCGGTGGCTACACACGGCCGTACGCCTCTCGTGGTCGTAGCCGGAGCGGGGACGGGCAAGACCCGGGCCCTGACTCCGCGGGTGGCGTGCCTGCTCGAGCGGGGGACGCCGGCCGAACGCATCCTGCTCCTGACGTTTACCCGGCGGGCCGCAGATGAAATGTTGGCCCGCGCTGCCTTCCTGGCCCGCCTCAACACCAACCAGCGGCCTCGCGGCGGCACGTTCCACGCTGTGGCCCACCGGTACATCGCCGCCTACGCCGAAAACCTCGGGTTACCAAAGGGTTTCACGCTGATCGACCCGGCCGAGGCGTGCGACCTCATGGACCTCTTGCGCGGCCAACACGACCTGGCCGGCACTACCTCTCGCTTTCCCCGTCCGGCCACGCTGGTCGACATTTACTCGCGGGCGGTCAATACCGGCCGTGCCCTTTCGGAGGTTGTGCCGCTCGAGTTCCCCTGGTGCGAACCCCACCTCGGCGCCATGGCGGACCTCTTCCGGGCCTTCACCGCCCGCAAGCGCAAGGCTGCGCTGCTGGACTTCGACGACCTGCTGCTCTACTGGCGGGCGCTGGTCAGCCAGGAAGGATGGGGCCAACACCTTGCGGAACGGTTCGACTATGTCCTGGTCGACGAGTACCAGGACGTGAACGGCCTCCAGGTCGACATCGTACGCTCTCTGTCGCCGGGTGGCAGCGGCCTTACCGTCGTCGGCGACGAGGCCCAGGCGATCTATGGTTTCCGCGGTTCCGCTCCAGAGCAGTTGCGCCAACTCGTCCTGGCCTACCCGGGCGCGTCGGTCATCCGGTTGGAGCACAACTTCCGCTCCCGCCAACCGGTTTTGGACGTAGCCAACGCATTGCGGCCCGCCGGCGACGGGGCGGACGGGACGAAGGTGCTCCTGTTCAGCAGCCGCACTGACGGCCCCGTCCCTCGCCTGGTGCGCTGCCACGACGCGCCTTCAGAGGCCAAGGCCATCGCTGACGCCATCCTGGAGGCGTACGAGGCGGGCGCCGCGCTGCGCCACCAGGCCGTCCTGGTGCGCGCCGCCCACCACAGCGACCTGGTCGAGGTGGAACTGTCGGTCCGCAAAGTGCCCTACCGCAAGTACGGAGGTTTGCGCTTCTTGGAAGCGGCGCACGTCAAGGATTTCATCAGCGCCGCCCGCCTGCTCGACAATTCGCACGATGAAGTGGCGTGGTACCGGTTGCTGCGTTTGCCCGACCGGCTGGGGCCATCGAGCGCCCGCTTGCTGACGGAGATCGTCCTGGCTTCGGGCGAAGACCCCGTGGACCGGTGGGCGGAGGTGGTGGCGCGCGCCCCTGCCCCAGCCCGCAATTCGCTTTCCAGTACCCTCCACGCCCTGGCCGCGGCCCGGGCAAATACCGCGCCCGGCCGGCGAGCCGAGGGGGTGCTGGACGCGGTGCGCCCGCTCGTGCTCGCCCGCTACGTGGACGCGGCCGTGCGCCTCGGTGACCTCGAGCGCCTCGTGGGGGCGGCAGCGGCAGCCACAGATCTAACCAATTGGCTGGCCGAGCTGGTCCTCGACCCCCCTGCCGCCACTGGAGACCTGGCCGGGCCGCCGGCGCTCGAAGAGGACTATGTCGTCATTTCTACGGTCCACTCGGCCAAAGGGCTCGAATGGCCCATCGTGCACATCGCCCAGGTGATCGATGGGTCGATCCCGATCGATATGGCGCTCGGGTCAGCCCACAGCCTGGAAGAGGAGCGTCGGCTTTTCTACGTGGCAGTGACCCGGGCACGCGACGAGCTTCACCTTTACAGCCCCTTGCGCATGCCGCACCATCGCCGGGCCAAGGACGACCGGCACAACTATGCCGTCCTTAGCCGCTTCATCGACCAGGACGTGCTGGCCACGCTCGATGTGGTCGAGAAGACCCCCGAACGTCCTCCGGTCCTTTCGGGGACGGCGCCAACTGGCCTGGCTGTCAATATTGACGCCCTGTGGGACTAGCCGATGTGCAGGTCCCCAGCAGCCCGGGAGAAACCGATCAGCCGGCTTGGGGCTCGGCTGTCGGCGAGCCCCGACCTCGCTCGAGGTCGAAGAGACGGCGCCGGCGAGGCCCGCCGGGGCTCGTTCCTTTCAACGCCACCATGACGGAAAAGGAACCCAGCAACACTTGCATAGGTTGCCTCCCCAGCCCCTTCCGCTTGGCCGCCCCGGTTATTACCGCGAACAGGGCGGTCAGTGCCCACCCTTCCAACGAGATGGGGGCCAGCCCCCACCCCACTCGACGGGGGCCGAACCAGGGTTTCTCGCCGATGATCGGCGTCGTACGCACAGAAGGATCATCGCGCGCCGACCCCGGCGCCACCAAGGCTGCTGCCGCACCGGTCCCGCCTGATCAGCCCAACCGGACGGCGGGGCGCAGCCGGCGCCGGCCCCCGAAACGGCGCGCATTTACGAGAGCCTGCGCGCTGCTAGCCAAGCCTGATCAATATTTTTGAAGCGCCGGGATCCGGCGGGCTCCCGGTTGGGCCAGCGGGCTCAATGAAAAAAAGTGGCGACCCGGTCGACGATCTCGTAATCGTCGTTTACGACCAGGAGAGATCTCCATTTGTCGATGGCTGTACAAGGGTGGGAGATGCCGAACCCGACCTTGTCGCCTACGTTGAGCGGCACCTGTCCGCTCGCCAGGTGGAGGTAGCCATGCTGGTCATTAAGCTGGGAAAGGGCTACACCGGCGAACGGCTCTACGGCGGGCGTCCCCCGCCGAGCTACCGCGACAGTTACGGGAAGCCCGAGGTCAAAAGAGGCGTCGCGCCTGCCCAGGCCGACAATGACAAGACCGGGTTCCGGCACGGAGAGAACATCGGCCCAAACCTCGAGGGCTGCTACGAGGCCAGGCCCATCGTGGCCAGGCCCCGCTAGAGGCGAGGCCTGCTCGTAAGTGCCGTGGTCGTGGAGGAGATAGCAACCCGAACGCACGACGAGGCAGATATCGTGCCCTCCATACTCCGCCTTTTCCCCGAGCACGGCGGCCACACGGTCAAAAAACCGGCTGCCGCCGGCGGAAACCAGCACTGGTCCGTCCATCCCGAAGGCGCCCGCTTCGGCTAGCCGTACGGTCAAGCGGCGCAAACGCTCCAGGTACTCGTCCACCGTCGCCAACGCCTCGGGGGAACGGTCGGGAGCAAGCAGGCCCTCGTACCCTTCCACCCCGACGAGGCGGAGGTGAACGCTCGCCCCAACGGCGGCGGCCACGGCGAGCGCCTCAGCCTCGCTCCTGGCGCCGGTGCGGCCGCCCGTGACTCCGAGCTCGACCAAAACCCCGACATAGTCTGCCAAGCCGGCGAGGCCCAGGTTGCGGTCGAGGAGCTCGACCCCGGCAACGGAGTCTACGAGGCAATACAGCTGGCGTCGCCCGGCGGCGCCGGGGCCAGATGGTGGTGCGCCCGCTGGCCGGGTGGTAGCCGCCGGCAGGGTTGGGGCAGCCAGAGCGGCGGCGATGGCCACTGCGTCGGCCCGGCTGACGACCTCGTTCGCTACGAGGACCCTCTCAGCACCGGCCGTGTAAGCGATGCCGGCCTGGACCATGTTGGCGACCGTGATGCCCCACGCGCCGGCGTCGAGCTGGCGCCGGAAAAGCTGGGGCGCCATGGTCGTCTTGCCGTGAGGGGCGAGGACGAACCCGTGGTCGGCCGCGTACTGCGCCATGACGGCAATGTTGTTCTCGAGTGCCGACTGCTTGAGGACCATCGCCGGTAGGGCAATATCCTCGAGCGCGTTCGCCCCAGGCGCCTGGCTGGCGGAAGGCGCGTCTGGGGCAGCCGCTGTCACAGAGCTGTTCTCAGCGCAATTACCGCGTCGATCTCGACGTCGTACCCTCGGATCCCCGCCCCCACTGTCGTCCGAGCCGGCATGGGATCTTCGAAGTACTCCCGGTAAACGGCGTCCATTTTGCTGAAGTCGTCAAGGTTGGCCAGGAAGACGCCAATGCGCACGGCGTCCGCCAACCGGGCACCGGCGGCCTCGGCAATGGCGGCTACGTTGTCCAGCGCCCGCCGGACCTGGTCGGCAAAGTCCTTGGGGACCGTCCGCGTAACGGGGTCGAGCGGGACCTGCCCCGACACGAAAACCAACCCACCCGAGACGACTCCCTGCGAATAAGAGCCCAACGGTGTTGGTGCCCCCTCGGTGCGAACTGCTCTCCGGCTATCTTCCAGGCTCACGGCGCTCCTTCCTCGGGGCCGGCGTTGACGCCTACTCTGGCTTCAATGTCGGCGCCAGACTCTATATGCCCTTTTCCGGCCCTATGTGCCCTCTCTGAACAGGCGTCGACGCTATTCGTGGTTGCCCTTGGCCCGCAAGGTAGTCCCCCAACGAGCCGCCGACAGATTACGCCCGCGCCCGAAGCCGTGTTCGTTCGCCGCCCTCAGTGTTGGTCTTCGAGCGCGCCACTTTCCTAAAGGCTGGGGCTGATCGGCAGCCCCAGCATTTCCCCCCGCACCCCAGCACCATCCCCAGCGCGGTGGAGACCTTCGGGTTCATTTACGCTAATGGCACCCTGAAGACGATCAGCGACCCGCACGGCGTCGGGAGCACGGTTGTGAACGGAGTGAACAATATCGGCGACATCGTCGGCTTCTACACCCATTCGAAAGGCAACACTGACGGTTTCGTCGCTGAAGCTCGTACCGTCGGTATCCCAGTCGCCCAGTAGTCCCTGGCACTCATCCAAAACAAGCAAACGTAGCCTGGGCGCACTAATGGGGTGCGCCCAGGTTACTTTCCGGGGTCTTTGTAATTACGGCCCCACCCCTTTCCTTGACCGAGAGGAGCCCGTCGGATGCACCCCGAGCCGATCGAGCCGCCGATCGCTGACAAGCCTGCGGAGGCGCTCACCTTGGTGGGTGAGGCACTCAGCGATGGCGACCTCGAGGCAGCTCTTGCCCTATATGAGCCGGGGGCGGCCTTGGCCCTGGCCGCGTGGACGAGTGCCCGCCGGACCGAAGAAGTGCGTGCCGCTCTCGGTGAACTCATGGAGACCAGGGTGCCCATCCGGGTTTCTGTAACGAGAGAAATAATTGCGGACGACCTGGCCCTCGTTTTCGGGATCCGGGCCATCTCCGGCCGGTCGGTCGACGGGTCGCTGGTCTGGCTGGTGGGCGAGGGCGGCGCCGTACTCAGAAGAACTCCGGGCCACGGCTGGAGGCTCGTCGTCGACGACTGGAACCTTACAACGGGCAACGGCGCAAACCACTAGTGCGCCCACCGGCCCAGGCCGGGTGATGCCGGCCTGGGCCTGGGGTTGGGTCAGGAACGGCTACCAGGTGACGACCATACCGGCAGGGGTAGCCCCGGCGGGGAGGGAAAAGGGCGAGCCGGGCAGCTCGGTCAGGTTCCCACCCTCCACGCCGAACGCACCCACTGCGTCGGCCTTGCTTTCGTCCACATACAGAGTCCGTCCGTCCGGGCTGAGACGGGCGTCAACTGCACCCACACCGCCCATCGCACCAACGGTCGTGCTCCCTAACAGTGTGAGAGCGCCGTTGTAAGCGATCGAGTAGCGAGAGACAGTGCCAGAGGCGGTGTTCACGGTGAACAGGTACCGACCGTCGTGGCTGATCTCAACCCAGCAAGGTGCCATCTGGTCGTCGGCGAACGGCGAAGTCCCGATCGACGAGAGCGTCCCACCGGAGGCGACGTCGAAGGCAGAGACCGTGCCGCTGTCAGGGGCCGTATTGTGGGCATTTGATACGAAGAGCTGGCGGGGGTTGGTAGGACGGAACTCGCTCCCGAAAGGCCCAAGTCCCTGAGCAGGGAACGGAGAACCGGCCGCAGCGCTCACGAGGCCGTCGGGTGCGACGCTGTAGCTGGCAATTGTCGACGAGCCGACGAGGGTAGTGACCAGGTTGGTACCCGTCGAGTTGAAGAGCACGTCACCCGGTTGGGAGTTGGCCGGGAAAGAGACCGTGGAGCCAGCCAGCGGCTGCAATTGGCCGCCCCAGTTGAGCGTGAACCCGGTTATGTTCGGTGCACTGGCATCGGCGTTGGCCACGTACACGAGGTTGCCGTGCACCGCCACACTTACGGGGTCGACACCGCCGGAAGAAACGACGCCCCCGGGGACGAGCCTCACGCCGCCGAACGGTTCGATCTGAAGGACCGAGATTCTGGTTGCTACCGGCGTCGACGGCGATCAGGTAGCGGCCATCTCTGCTCAACTGGACCGCCCCCTGGGAGGCGATGCCCGCACCGGTCCCTGCGCCGCCGGCGGCGAACGGAGACCCGGGCACGGGCGAAAGCGAGCCATCGATGTGACGGTCGAAGGCACCGATGGTGTTCGTGCCGGCAGTGTTGTCGTCGACGTAGACATGCCCAATTACGGGTGAGAAATTAGACCATGCGGTTGGTTGGCTGTCGGCCGCATTGGCACCCCCGGCGCCGAGGGTGCTGAGGAGACCAACGGCGCCGAAAACGGCAAAGCCGGGCCAGAGGCGCGCGGCAGGTCGGTTTAGGGTGCGCATTTGTTTTTTCGGACCTCCATGGGTTTCGAGAGGGACAAGTCGTCCAACCGGAGTACTGTCTCCCGGTCCCACCAAACCGTTACATACTTCTCCAAATAAATTGAACGAGACCTCCGATAGCCCCCTTACCTGAGGACGAGGTGCCCGTCTGTCACGCGTTGCCGGCAAGGAGTGCCGCTACACCAAGTCCAAGAGGTAAGACAGTACGACCTCAAACATGTGGACTTCGTACGCAAGACAAGGCCCCTCAACGGCGCGCTCGTCCGACACGACGGCCCGCATCGCCGGCGAGCCCCCTATGCGGCCCTTCTTGCAAACTGCACACCTTTGACTTGGTCCTCAGTCTCCACAGCTCGCGTTTTGTTACACTTCTGCGGAGAAATTTCCTCGCCGCCACTCGAGGAGCCCATCCTCCAGCCCGAACACGCTAACTGGACTGCCTTGGTACATTGCTTGCGATGCCACCGCCAGCAACGGACGAGGAGTGGGACGCCGCTCTGGTAGCCGCGCTTCGCAAAGGTGACGAGCAGGCCTTTGCCCAGATCATCGACGACTGGTCCCCGGGCATGTTGCGACTGGCGCGGTGCTACGTCCCGACGGACGCGCTGGCCGAGGACGTGGTCCAGGAGGCGTGGATAGCGGCGTTGCGGGGGCTCGACGGGTTCGAGGGCCGCTCACGGCTGAGGACGTGGGTGTTGCGCATAGTGACCAACATCGCCAAATCGTGGGGGGAGCGGGAGCACCGGGTGACCCCGTTTTCTTCAGCTTCGTTCGCTGGGGGCCCGACGGTAGACCCCGAGCGCTTCAATGCTCCGGGCCAGCCGAACGCAGGGGCATGGCGCGCCCTGCCCCCGGCATGGCCCGCGCTGCCCGAAGGAGAGCTGCTCACGGCGGAGGCGCGCGCCGTCGTGCGACGGGCCATCGACGACCTCCCCGAAGCTCAGAGGGCCGTGATGGCTCTGCGAGACCTCGATGGCTACGACGCGCCGGAGGTATGCGAAGCGCTGGGGCTGACTTCGGGCAACCAACGGGTCCTTCTCCACCGCGCCCGTGCTGCGGTCCGCCAGCGGGTCGAGTCCTATTTCACCGAAGGCCAACAGCGTGCTCGAGCGGAGGGGCAACTGTGATATTTCGCCGGCGGCGCCGCCCTGCCCCGCTCTCTTGCCGAGAGATGGTCGAACTCGTAACGGACTATCTAGAGGGCGCACTCGACGAGCAGACGCGTGCCCGCTTCGAGGCGCACCTGACCGACTGCGACGGGTGCACCGCCTACCTCGAGCAAATGCGAGAGACCATCCGTCTGGTCGGCCGTCTGGACGAGACGGCCGTGCCGGCTGAGGCCCGGGTCAAGCTCATGGTGGCTTTCCGGGACTGGAAGACTGAGCAGGGCTGACCCCAAGCCTCGGGCCGGCTGCGGCACACGCCTGAGTGGCTCGATCTGCTAGCCTCCCAGGAAATGCGGGCGTAGCTCAATGGTAGAGCTCCAGCCTTCCAAGCTGGTCATGCGGGTTCGATTCCCGTCGCCCGCTCGGGGCAATTGGGCCAGTTCATAGAACCATCAGGACGTGGAGTCATTCTCGCTCCAGACATCTCCGTGTCACTAATGTGTCACCTGACCCGTTTCAGTCGTCATGCTTCAACACCAGACCGTGTCCGGTCGCACAGTCCAAAGCGACCTGCCTAGTCTGGCATTTACGCATATCTATCATTACTTCGCACGGTCGCCGATGATCCGCGGTGCGACAGAACCCTTGGAATCCCACGGCGCGGCGATGCAGCAGCTGGTGCGGATGTTCCCCGACGTCCGCGTCCACACCCCGTACCCGGTCCAGTTCGGAGGCGACGACTGGATCACCGTGGTCACCAACGTCACTGGGACGTTCACGGGAGAGATGACCCTGCCCGACGGCAACATCGTCCCGCCGACCGGAAAGGCGTTCGACCTCGAGTTCGCCCAGACCAGCAAGTGGGCCGGTGACCAGCTCATCGTCATCTCCGCCTTCTGGGACTCCGCTCTTCAGAGGCAGCAGATCGGCCTGGCGTAAGGGCGCCCCGACGCTCTTCGCCGGGGCCGAGAAGCGCCAGATCCCCTCGCTTTACACCGGTTAGCTTCGCCTGCGTGCCCACTTCCCCCTGGTTCAGCGACGAAGACGACGGCCGTCCGGCCTAGACCGTGTTGACGACTCGGAGACTTGGAACCACCGGTCGAGCTCATCCACCATTTCGCCGATGATCGGGTATAGCTCATTGGCGATCTTGGCCTGGCTCTGGCCCTTGCGTGTGCGATTGCCGGCCTCGCTGATGATGACCTGGAACACACCGGCCAGCGCCATCCCCTGGAGCCAGGCGATCTCCGGCGCAACCTCAGCGGTCTCGGCAATGGGGGCGGCCATGGCGGCGGCTAGCCGGTCGGTCATATCCAGCGCCAAGCGGTGCACGGCCGGGCTGATGGCGGCCAAGTAGCCGAGCTCCCCGCGCCACTGGTTGCGCGGGATGCTGCGAATGCCCTCGACCGACTCCAAGACGAAGTCGCGAACAGCAGCTGCCGCAGTCGTCCCCGACGGGCGGGAACGAATTAGATCGCACATCCGGTCTTGAACCAGTTGCTCGCGATCGATGACCAACTGCTCCTTGGTTGGGAAGTAGTTGTAGACCGTCTGCTCCGCCACTTCGGCCGCGCGCGCCACGTCGGTCACCGCAACGTGTTCGTACCCCTGCTCGGCAAATAGGCGGGCCGCGGTGTCGGCGATGAGCCGCCGGGTGCGGGCCTTCTTCAGTTCACGCAGTCCTGCGCCAGCCATGACTCCAGTATATAAGGTTGACTCTAAGCTTGAGGCACACCCCACATATAGTGGCAGACGATATGATGCCCGTCATCGCAACCGCTGGTAGGTCCGCACGTGACCGTCGAGCCAACTGCCTGCCGTTTGGGCGCTACGTCATCAGACATATGTGCGATCTCTTCAAGCGCGGGGACGGATCCCCTTGCCCGCGGCGAGCACGGAGCTCGCGGCGTAACATCTCAAGGTGTGACCGCTTACAGGGCAAGTAGAGCATGCTGAGACGAGAACGGATCGAACACTACCGACGCAACGGATATCTGGTCGTTGACCAAGTCCTGAGCAGCGCACAGCTCACCGTGCTTCGTGAAGTAGCCGACGACTGGGTCGAGGCTTCCCGCACTGTGGAGGCGAACGGCGACTTGTTCGACCTCGAGCCAGGCCACTGTCGGGACCACCCCCGAGTTCGCAGGATCAAGAACCCCGCCTCGAACAGCCAGGCCTACGACGCCGTGATGCGCGACCCGGGGCTCCTGGATACCGTGGCCCAGCTGATAGGTCCTGACATTCGCTATCAGAGCACAAAGATGAACATGAAGTCAGCTGGTGTCGGCAGCCCCGTTGAGTGGCACCAGGACTGGGCCTTCTACCCGCACACGAACGACGACATCCTGGCTGTCGGCGTCGTCATCGACGAGATGAACATCGACAACGGTTGCTTGGTGGTGGTCCCGGGCAGCCATCGCGGCCCGGTCCTGGACCATCACGCATCCGGCCGTTTCGTCGGCTCTGTCGACCCGGCCGCCATAGACCCGGCCAGCTGCGTTCCCCTAGAAGCGGGCGCCGGGGCGGTGACTATCCACCATGTCAGGCTCCTTCACGGCTCAGCACCCAACCTCAGCGGCAACCCACGGCGGCTGTTCCTCATCGAGTACGTTGCCGGGGATGCCTGGCCACTACTTGGTAGTGACTGGCTGGAACTCCAACGGCATCAACTGAGGGGGGTCACGAAGCCCGTCCCCCGGATGGAACCTGTACCGGTGCGTATCCCCCTCCCGGCCAGCGAGCGCACGGGTTCGATTTACGAGGTTCAGGCGAGCGAGCCACAGCGAACGAGCTTCGCGACCGGGTGACCTCGGCCGTGGCCAAAGGTCCTCTTCGTGATGCGAGGTCCCGGGTCTACCACCTCGTGCCGAACTCTCTCGATGGGCCGAGGTCTGGCGCGTTCCCGTGAGCCAGACGCTCGATCGGCTCGCCGAGATGGGTCACAAAGAAATGCTCCTCGGAGCCATTCTCCACGGAGGCCTGGATGTCGTAGCGCAAGGCGAGCCTCCTCACGAGGGGCAGGCGGGGCACCCACTGCCCCGGGCCGATGCTCACGACGACTTCAGCAAGCGGCGCCTCCCACGGGGTCTCGTCTGTCATAATCTCGATCCATAGGGGCCGGAACACCAGGCGCTGGTCTGTAACGAACAGGTGCCCGGCCACCTGGCGCTGGTTCCATGGGCCGTGGTTAGCTACCGCTCGCCACTCCACGGCTTCGCCGGGGTGCAGCCACCGACGGCGCAAGCGCGGCATGATCGTAATATACCCGGCACGCCGATTTAACCCGCTGTGACCAACGCTTGCGGTCAGATCCGGAAAATGTACTCAAGCTCGATATTGAGCCGGCGGGGCGACAACAGAGGCGAAGAGCGAACAGCCACATCCCATAAGCACCCCTTATGGCCGGCTAACTGATTGCCCAGTAGCTGGCCGCGCCGACCGCCGTACCATTAAGAGAGGGTCTAGGCGACTTGCCTGGACATTGGAGGTGCGACGACATGCGGGTTTCGTTGGCAGTCCGGGCCCGTCCGCGCTGGACCTTGTCACGACCCGCACGCAAGAGGCGCCCTGGGAGCAGTTAGTCGATTCCAAGAAAGGGCGAAAAGATGAACACACAGGGTGCCCTCTCTTATACGCTCGTCCCGGTTGCTGCGGTCGTGCTGGGGGCGCTATTGGCGCTGCACCACACCAAGGACCCGATCCTGCGGACCGGGGCCAAATCGGCCCTGCCTTTGGTAGGGGTGCTGATCATTGCCGTCGGGGTGTCAGTCAGCGGCATCGTCTTCGGGACCAGTCTTCTGTCGTGGATATTGTGAGTAGCGGGCGCCGGCTACAGCCGAGCACAGCAGTGCCGAGCGAAAGCGAGCCCGGTAGATTGGCCGGCTTCTAGTGGCAGCTCATGGTGGCGTGCTGTGCTACTCCGGTTCAGCTTGGTCCAGGTTAAGCCACGCCAGCTCTGCCGGTGTCAAGGACACGTCGACCGCACTGAGGCACTCGTCGAGGTGCGCACCGCTTGAAGTACCAATAACGGCGAGGATTTCTAATGGTTGATTTAGCAGCCAAGCCAGGGCCAACTGCGAGGTGGTGCACCCTCTCTCCGCCGCTAAGCGGGTGACCCGGTCCAGCCGCTTCCAGTTATCCTCGTCGTAGTAAACCCTTTCAAGGTACGCGTCGTCATGTACGGACGGTGAGTAACGGCCAGAGAAAAAGCCCTTTGCCTGGGACGACCAGGCCAGCACAGGGAACTGCGAGGTGCGGTACGACGAAAGAGCGGCGTCGTCCTCACACAAACTGACCGTCCCTGGCAGCATCGCACCGTGCGGAGTGGCCAGCGAATAATGGACGCTATTAGCTATGAGGGGCGAGGCCCCCGACTCGGACGCATAATTGTTGGCCTCTTCCACTCGTTGCCATGACCAGTTGGAGACGGCCGCCGCCCTCACTCTTCCGCTCGCTACGTACCGCGAAAGCATGTCGACGAGCTTGCCCACCGGGATCTGTTCATCATCGCGATGAAGCATGTACAAATCGATGTAATCGGTCTTCAGCCTGTCCAGGCTTTCCTCAAGATCGCGGTCGACGTCCTCGGGAGTAAGCCTGTTGGTCCAGTCGGGGAGGCTTGGATGGCCTCCCTTTGTTACGACGACAACATCCTTGCGGCAGTCCGAATGGTGCAGCCAGCCACCGACCACACGCTCGCTGGCCCCATCACCGTATACGGCCGCGGTATCGAGGGTGGTGCCACCAGCTGACAAGTAGCGGTCAAAGAGGGGCCAAGCTTCAGGCCGCCGGTCCTCGTTGAAGATACCAGTACCGAGCACTATCCGAGACAGTGGCCTATCGACCCCTGGAAATTCGCAATATTTCAACTGCGCGCCGCCTCTCGAAAGGGCCTACCGGCGCGGCTCGCGCTCTGGCCTTCATCATTCAGCGCACCTGCACGGGCAAGTGGTCGGAAAGCCAATGCCGGAGGTACGCGAGCCCGCTTTCCACCAGATCTGGCTCGAAGCAGCCGGGAAGCACATTTGAGATCTCAACCAGCCACGCATTGGAGCGCGGTGCCTCGGCCAGCACGTCTAGGACGTCGGTTATCGGCAGGTCGCCGTCGCCCAGGGCCACACAGGGCCACCAGCCGGTGGGGTCTCCTCGGTACAGGGCCTCGACCCTCACGTCGCGTAGGTGGCTCATCACGCAGTACGGAAGGGTGGCGGCCGCGGCTTTGAGAGGGTCCTCACCGACGCGGACGGCGTTGCCGACGTCAAAACAGGTCCCCAGGTGGTCCGAGTCGATCGAGCTGACCAGTTTTGCGATCTCGGCCGCAGTGGCGTCAGCGTGGTTTTCGACGGCGACGACAATATCGAGTTGGTCGGCCCGCCTCGCGATTGCCTCGAGTGGCCGGCGCAGCCGGGCCAGCCGCTCCGCCCGCACCTCGGGGTCGGGTGCCCAGGAGTACTGATCGCCGCACACGACGCGCATCACGCGGCACCCAAGCACCCACGCCTCCTCTATAGCCGCCAGCGCGTTGCGTAGCTGCGCTTCGCTGCCGCCATCCTCGAGCCCCTTCCGGTGGCCCCAGGCCAAGATGCACTCGACGCCAGCTGCCGCGAGTTCGTTGCGGAGACCGGAAAGGTCGGCCGTTGTGCGAGCGTCGAGGTGAACCGTCTGGAGCGAGAGCACCTCGACCCCAAGCGTCGCTACATGAGCTAACAAGTCATGGGTGGTCCAGCGCTCCTCCACAGGCTGCTCCCATTGGTTCACTTCGCCGAACCACCGGTGGAAAGAGAAGCTGTCAAGGCCGAGACGAATTGCGGGACGAGCAGGCGCCAAGTGCGCCGCGGTCCCGCCGTCAGCGGGCAAGGTACCCCCCGTCGACGGGGAGCACAACGCCATGGACGTAATCCGACAGCCCCGACGCCAGGAACACGGTAGCGCCAACCATGTCCTCGGGCTCGCCCCAGCGGGCCGCGGGGATTCTCGCCAGCACCTGAGCGGCGCGTTCTGGGTCGGTCCAGACATGGCGGTTGAGCTGGGTCCGCACATAGCCGGGCGCGATGGCGTTGACGTTAATACCAAGAGGAGCCCACTCCAGCGCCAGGCTTTTCGTCAGCTGGCCCACGGCTCCCTTGCTAGCCGCGTAGGCCGCCACCCGCAACCCTCCAAAAAAAGAGTACATCGACGCGATGTGGATTATCTTCCCCCGATGGTGCGGCTCCATCGCGCCGAAGGCCAATTGAGATAGTTGGAACACCGAGTCGAGGTTCGTCGCCAGGGTCAGGTCCCAGTCGGCCGTGTCAACCTGCGCCGACGGCTGAGGGTGCACATGCCCGTGTGCCGTCACCAGGATGTCGAGGCCACCGAGGCGCCCGATGGCCTCCTCGAAAGCGCGTCCACACTCGTCACGACGCGAAAGGTCCGCCACCACCGCGCTCTTCAGATGAGCGACCTCAGGCGGGCAGGAACGACCGATGCCGGCAATGGTCGCCCCCTCCTCCGAGAGCCCTCGGGCAATAGCCGACCCGATCCCGCCCCACGCCCCGGTGACGATCGCCCGTCGCCCGGTCAAAAGCCCCGTCCGGGCGGCGCTCGCTCCGCTGCCGCTAGTCCGTTCGCCGATTGACAAACCCAAGCCTCCTGGATCACTGCCACTCTGGTTCAACGGGGGATACCGGCCTTTTTGCCCGGCCTAAGCTTTACAACGTCCTCGCGTCGCAAAATAGATAGCGAGAAGACCGATCTCAGAGCCTATCTCCCTCCCCCAAAACGTACCATTGTTCGGGTAGCAGGAACTCTCCGTTTACCTCCGGGTGCCCGACCAGCCACGCCGTCATATGGCCAGCCAGGATGACCGGGTCGCCACCCGTCTTGCCCACCGTCTCTGCCCAACTCCGCATGGCCCGGCCGATCTCACCCGCGCCCCGCGCGCTTTCATCTATGTCTGACCACATGGCCGTTTTGACGTCGCCAGGGTGGATGGCATTGGCGGTGACGCCCGTCCCGGCCACTTCGGCGGCCACTTCAGACGTCAGCCGGTTGAGCCCGATCTTGCTGATCGCGTACGCGCTCGTCCCGCCCCCCGGCCCTCCCAATGCTGCTTTCGAGGAAACATATATTATGCGGCCCCAGCCAACGGCGAGCATGTCGGGAATGAAGAGCCGCGTTATGTAAAAGGCACCGAGCAGGTTGGTGCGGATCACCGATTCCCACTGGTCAATCGGTGCGGTCGCCACCGCGCTGATGGGCCCGAAAACGCCCGCCGCGTAAACGAGCACCATCGGCGCCGGACCGTACTCGTTTATGACTGAATTGGAAAGGTCGCTGGCGCCATGCGGGCTCGACACGTCCCCCGCCACCCACGTCGCTTCCACGCCCTGTGACCGGAGATCGTCGGCGGCCCGGGCGAGGTCCTGGGTAGAGCGGCTGGCGAGTACGACTCGAAGACCAGACCGGCCGAGCACGGTCCCGATGGCGAGCCCGATCCCGCGGGAGCCACCAACCACCACCGCCACTGCGCGGGGAGGCGTGGGCTCGTCGCTGGAGGGTGCCGCCGGGGCTACCCCGAACTCCGGCGTCATGTGCTGGGCTGCCGTACCAAGCGACGGAGACCGCCCGTCGTCGAAAGTGGCCGAGTCGAGGCGATCAGGAGGCGGCGCCGTTGCGCGCGAACTGCCTGCTTCATGAAGGCACAATGCATAAACGGCGCGTTTTCACAGCCGGCCAGGAGACGAAACGCAGTGTTGTGACCTCCAGCACGAGCAGTCATTTGCTGGTATCGGTTCCATTCTTGTCCATGGGCACGGGGTTGGTCAAGGCCACCGCCGGCAGGCTTCGTCGAAGCATGCGGCGGTGCTCCTTTGACATGTTGGCCCGTCGCCGCCGACTGGACAACGTGCAGCCGTGCCGCTACCGTAGCCCCGCAACGTTCCGGTATCGTTTGCAGTGCCCGACGAGAAACTGGTATCGTTGCCAACATCAAGGGGGTTGAAGCCGTTGTCTAGTTGGGCGAGCGTTTCAGCTTAGTGACAACCGGTTCGGACGTCACCGTCGGCTTATGACCCGCGCTCGGATCAGAGGAGGACCCATGCATCGACGCTATAAAGGAGTAGTTGCCGCCGCATCGGCTGGTGTCGCTCTCGCCCTACCGCTGGCCTACGCAGCACCGGCCACGGCCAGCGGGACAACACGAGCAGCCGCATCAACATCTTCAGCTTTCACGGTCGGGTTCGCCAATGAGGCAACGACCGCGCCGTTCCAGATCAACGTCCAAAACAGTATGACGGAATATGCCAAGCGAGCCGGCGACAAACTCATTTCTTTGAACAACAACTACGACGACGCCACGGCGCTTAGCAACGCTTCGGTCCTGGCTGACGACAAAGTGAACGTCGCGGTCGAATTCCAAGTCGACTCGAAGATCGCACCGGAAATCGCTCAGATCTTCAAGAAGGCGGGCATCACCAAAACGATCTCGATCGACATCCCTCAGCCTGGGGCGATCTTTTTCGGCGCCAGCAACTACGCTGACGGCGAGGTGACGGGCCAGCAGCTCGGCCAATACGCCAAGGCGCACGGATGGAAACCCTCCCAGACCACTGAAGTGCTCCTGAGCCTGCCGGCCGCTGGGGCGATCCCTCAATTGCGGATGAACGGTATGCAAGACGGGATCGCCAAGGAGTTCCCAGGGATCCCGACGAGCCAGATCATCGAACAGAACGGTGACGGCACGACTTCTGACAGCCAGACCGTAATGGCCAGTATCCTGCCCAGGATCCCGACATCCGACCACATTATCCTTGTCGCGATCAACGACGAAAGCGCGCAAGGTGGTCTACGGGCCATCCAGGTTGCCGGTCGAGAGCCCTCCACAATCGTCGGAGCGCAAGGCTGCGACGCCGTGGGTATAGAAGAAATAAAGAGCGACCCGCACTGGATCGGCGACACTGGCTACTTCCCCGAGTTCTACGGGAAGTTCATTTTCGAGTTGATCGCTGACATGCGGGCGGGTAAATCAATAACGCCTTATGTGTTCGTGCCACGCGTCTTCCTGGACCAGGCCGACATAAGCCAGTACTACCCGGGCAAGGATACTGTTGCGGTCAAGTCCCCGCCAGGGTCGCTGGAGTTCAGCACCTCACCCAAAAAAGCGGTGTAGCGGCAGACTTCGGTCTTCCTCGCGTCGTCGATGACCCGGTTGTCGCGGTGACGGCAAAGACAATCGCCGCCGATACGGTGAGATGGCGCGAGGAGGGGCCAAAAGCGCTAAGTTACAAGAGGGCCTAGACAGGAGCGGGAGACCTTCGTGGTTGGGCAAACCCTCACTACGGCATATCTCGAGATGAATGGGATCTCGAAGTCTTTCTCCGGGGTCGAGGTGCTCCACAGCGTCGACCTATCTGTGCGGTCCGGCGAGGTGCACGCTCTGGTGGGGGAAAACGGGGCGGGCAAGTCGACGCTTATGAAGATCCTTTGTGGCGACCTCCAACCTGAGGGTGGGAGCATACGGTTGGGCGAGGCACGGGCTACCTTCCGCTCGCCGCTCGACGCTGAGCGGGCCGGGATCTCTATGATCCAACAAGAGCTGAGCTACGTCGGGGCCCTCTCGGTAGCTGAGAACCTTTGGTTAGGCCATCTGCCGAGGCGCCCCCCGGGAATTGTCAATTGGGACGAGCTACGAGCCCGTGCACGGGCTCAAGTGCAAGCGGTGGGCGTACCCATAGACACCGGCCGGCGGATGGACTCGCTTTCCCCGAGCGAGCGGCAGCTGGTTGAGATCCTGCGTGCCGTTAGCCGCAACTCCCGGCTCGTCATCATGGATGAACCGACGTCCAGCCTGACGGGCCTTGAGGTCCAGCTGTTGTTCGAGCTCATCAAGCGGGTGCGCTCCAACGGGGTGGCGGTGATCTACATATCGCACCACCTCGACGAGATCTTCTCGGTCGCTGACCGGGTCACGGTACTGCGCGATGGTCGTCGAGTATCGACCAAGGAGGTGGCGGCGACCAGCCACGACGAGCTTGTGCGTGACATGGTCGGTGGGAACGTCGAGCTCGGCCGGTCCGACAGCCGTAGAGTCATAGGTGAAGTTTTATGTTCCGTGCGGGGCCTGACCGTCAGCAACGTTGTCCGGGGTGTCGATCTCGACTTACGTCGCGGACAAATATATGCACTTTACGGCCTGGTGGGTGCGGGACAAGAGCGTGTTGCTCGTGCCCTGTACGGGCTCGAGCCGGATTACGAAGGGGCCATAGTGCTCGGCGGACATCCTGTTCGCCTGCACAGCCCGGCGCAGGCTATGGCAGTGGGCATCGGCTTTGTCCCCTCTGACCGAAAGCTCGAAGGCATTGTGCCGCGCCGTGGTGTACGTGAAAACCTGACCTATCCCTCTTTGCGCGACCTCAGCACGCTCGGGGTCCTGCGGTTGCGGAAAGAAGCCAGCTTGGCGTCTAAGGTCATCGACCGACTGCGGATCAAAGGAAGTGCTGGTCAGCCCCTGGTGTCGCTGAGCGGCGGCAATCAGCAGAAAGTGGTCGTGTCCCGGTGGCTCGCTAGGACGGTCCGGCTCCTCGTGCTCACGGACCCCACCCGCGGTGTCGATGTCCGAGCCAAGAGCGAGATCCACCGGTTCATACGCGAACTTGCGGCAACTGGCGTAGCGGTGCTTCTCGTCTCGGGCGACTTGCCTGAGGTCGTGTCGCTCGCAGACCAGGTCGGGGTTATCAGACGCGGGTCCCTAGTCGCCGAACTGGACGGCTCGAAGACCTCGGCAGA
The DNA here is from genome assembly GCA_963807395.1 of uncultured Acidimicrobiaceae bacterium. Lineage (GTDB taxonomy): Bacteria > Actinomycetota > Acidimicrobiia > Acidimicrobiales > Palsa-688 > Fen-671. The sequence continues at coordinate 1,366,483 of CAWEBW010000007.1, read as the reverse complement.
AGAGGTCTTGACCATCGCAGCAGGAGGAGGTGTGACGTGACCACGACCGAAGGCGCGGGCGTCACGCGTGAGGAGAAGGCGCCACTGAGAGGCGATTCAGCTCAGCGAAGCCGGTTCCGAAGGTTAACGCGGTTCCAGGAACTTGCCCTCGTGGTAGTACTGGTGGCGTTGGTCGCCTACTTCAGCGCTTATGCGCCGGACTTCGACTCGTCAGCCAACATCAAGACGATCTTTATTTATCTTTCAGTCCTCGGCGTGCTCTCGGTCGGCCAGACGTTGGTGATACTTGCAGGCGGTTTCGACCTCTCCAACGGTGCCGTCCTTGCCTTTGCCAGTTGCATTGGCGCAACTATGCTCGCAAACGGCGGGAACCCAGTTGTGGCGACCTTCGCCACTCTTGGTGTAGCGCTGGGGATCGGTATCTGCAACGGTCTTTTTGTCGCCGTTATGAAAGTCAACGCCTTTATTGCGACTCTCGGGACCTATTTGATTTTTAGCGGGGCGGCGTACGTTTACACGGACAGCCAGACGATCAACTTCTCCTTGAGCGAATGGACAGTGTACGGGCGGAGCCAGGTTTGGTTCATCCCCACGCCGGTCCTCATCCTGCTGACGCTATCGGCCCTCGCTATTCTTGTATTGCGATATACGGTTTTCGGCCGATCGCTCTACGCTATTGGTGGCAATCCTCAAGCGGCGCGTCTCGCCGGCATCCCCGTGCGCCGCAACCTCGTAATCGTCTTCGCCATTTCGGGCCTTGCCGCCGGCGTCGGCGCACTTATTCAGTCCTCCCTCGGCGCTGCCGGTAGCGCCAGCTATACGGGACAGCTCAACTTGCAGTCGATCACGGCCGTAATCCTCGGCGGTGCCGCACTGAGTGGTGGAGAGGCGAGCATCATTGGCACGCTGCTCGGGGTCCTGATAACGCAGACAATCCTCGACGGCCTCACGCTCATGAACGTCTCGTCCTTCTTCCAGGATGTGGTTACAGGCATTGTGCTCCTGGTCGCAGTGATCCTGGCCAACCTTCGCCAGGCTCTATCCGGCCAAGGCCTGAAAATGCCGTACTGGATGCGTGCCCGCCACGACCGCCCCGGTCCGGAGTCGGGGACGGTACCCGGCGACTTGGTTGGTCCTCGCGCCTCTGAAGCTCTGGACCAGGTCACCTGACATCCCGCAGACCTGGAGGGCGGCTAAGCGTTCTGGTATTATTTCGGAAACGACACCAGTTCGCCAAAGCGCTTTTCGTTGTTGAACTTGTGAATTTCTGCTAGAACGGGGAAGGAAAAACTTTTGGGCAGCAGTATAATAGCCGGCCCTGTAAGGCCGACTAAGTCGGGTGCGCAGCTCGAAATAACCGAGATCGAAACAGTACCAGTTGTGGCCCCACTGGTGCGAGAATTTCGAGGAAGCCATTACCATATGTCGCGGCGGGCGACACTGATCACCCGGGTTCGCACGGCGGATGGGGTCGTTGGCGAGGCCTATGTGGGGGACGAGGATGCCTCTTTACTCGAGATCGACCGAATCGTGCACGAGGAGATTGCCCCGGTAATAGTTGGGTATGACGCGATGGCGACCGAACGCTGCTGGGATGTGGCCCTTCCGGTAACGTTTGACATCTTAAGGGACCGCCGCATCGGCCTCGTTGCGCTCGCTGCACTTGATACCGCAATCTGGGATGCAGTCGGCAAGGCACTCGGCCAACCGCTCTGGCGTCTATGGGGCGGCTTTCGGGACCGTGTCCCGTTGATCGCGATTGGTGGTTACTATGGCGAACCGCTGGGGCCGGTCCGCGATGAGATAGCAAGCTACAAGGAGTTGGGGCTCGCAGGGGTCAAGTTCAAGGTGGGCGGCGCCAGCCCGGCGGTGGACGCCGAGCGAGTGGCCCAAGTTCGAGAGGCGGGCGGCCCCGATTTCCTGGTCGCCATCGATGCCAACCAGGGTTACACCCTTCAGGAGGCCGTCGAGCTTTGCCAGCGTATAGCGGATCTCGACATCGCCTGGTTCGAGGAGCCCGTCAGATGGCAGAACGACCGTCGAAGCCTACGAGATGTGCGCGCCCTCGGCGGGATCCCGGTGTGCGCCGGTCAAAGCGAGTACTCCCCGTCGGGCTGCCGGGATCTCATGGAAGCGGGAGCGATAGATATTTGCAACTTCGACGCATCGTGGTCCGGCGGGCCCACGCCGTGGCGGAGGGCAGCCGCCGTGGCGCTGACTTACGACGTGCGGATGGGCCACCACGAAGAGCCGCAGGTTGCGACCCACCTTATCGCCAGCCAGCCCCACGGCACAGTGGCCGAGTGTTTCCACCCGGACCGCGACCCTTTCTGGTGGAACCTCATAGCTAACAGGCCACCTCTGGTCGATGGGCAACTCGTACTGGATGATGCGCCGGGGCTCGGGTGGACGTTGGACGACGACTACATCGAGCGCTATCGAGTGCGCCCATGAGCTCTGGTCGGGGCGCGGTCCGCCTACGTGGCGATGGGGACCGCATACGCGGGGCTCCATCCAGCCGGGTCGGCATGCAGCAAGTGGCCGACCGTGCTGGGGTGGCTCTTTCGTCGGTTTCACGCACGCTGTCCGGTCACCCGGATGTGAGCGCGGTCATGCGCAACCGCGTGTTGGATGCCGTTGCGGTGCTTGGGTACGAGCCGGACCTCTTGGCCCAAAGCCTACGGAGAGGGGCGACTATGACGGTCGGGTTCCTTGTAGGCAACATATCCAACCCACTGTTTGCAGAGATCGCCCTTGGAGCGGAAACCCGCCTTCGGGCGGCCGACTATACGGTGCTCCTGGCCAACGCCGAGGACTCGCTGGTCGAACGAGCTCACGTGCGCCTCTTCCGCCAGCGTCGCGTTGATGGCCTCCTCCTGTCGCTGATCGACGAGTCGAGTGACGACGCCGCGCATGCCATCGAGAAGACCGGGGTGCCTACCGTGCTAGTCGACCGAGATCCAGCGAAATTCCAGGGCAGCTCGGCCGTATTGTCGGACCACGCCACGGGGGTGGAGATGGCGATGGCCACCCTGGTGGAGATGGGCCACCGACGCATTGGCCTGGTCAACGGGGACGTGCGCGTCCGTCCGGCGCGCGAGCGCGCCGTCGCCATGCGTAGGTTCGCCAGGCGGGCGCCGGGCGTCGCGACACTGATCCGCAACGGCCTGTTCAGCGCGGGACATGGGGAAGGAGCCACAGAAGCCATGCTCGGGGCGATGAAGCCTCCAACTGCGATCATTGCTGGGGGTAATCAGGTCCTGGTCGGCGTACTGCGGGCCATTCGGAGGAACCGCACCCGGGTCCCGCGGGACCTTTCCCTCGTTACCTGCGACGCGGTTGCCCTCTCGGAGTTCCTCGAGCCTCCCCTGGCCACCATTTCACGCGACCCCAGGCTCATGGGGGAGGTTGCCGCCGAGCTTTTGCTCGAAGGAATGGCCGGCTTGGCGCCGAGAACTGTAACACTGCCGACCGGGTTCACCGTCGCAGGCAGTTGCGCCTCGCCCCGGGAGTCGAGGAACCAGGTGACAGTCGGCACTGTGGCTTAAAGAGGCTTCGGGAACCCGCTTTAGATGCGGTAGAGATCTTCGGCGTTCTGGTAAAAAAGGGCTTTTTGTTCGTCGGGGCTGAACCCCCGGATGATCTCGGCATAAGCGCTGACGACGACGTCATAAGAGCTGAATAGGCGGTCGACGGGCCAGTTCGTGCCGAGGACGCAACGGTCGACCCCAAAGGCGTCTATGCACTGCAAGAACCACGGGCGGATGCTTTCGGTCGTCCACTTCGGGTCGCACATGCCGAGGCCCGAGATCTTGCAGTAGACATTGTCGGCTTCGCCAAGATCTGACATTGCTGCTGACCAATTCGCAAAGTACTCATCGGTGCGCGACCGGGGAAAGCCAGCATGGTCCACAATGATCTTCAAATCAGGGACTTCTGCAGCCAGGTCCTTGGCCTCGGCCATGTTTTCCCAGACGGTGTCGAGCCCCAACAACATGTTGTGTCGCCCCAACACGGCACAGCCCCGGCGCCAAGCAGCGTCGACCAGGTAGTCACCCTGTCCGAAATCCCGCACCCCTCGCATGCGCGAACTGGCGGCGACGTGACGGTCGAGTTCGGCTTCTACGTCGGGGCTGGTCAGGTCGCTGTGCGCGATGATGGCGTGGGGGAAACCCGTCCGGCGAGCCATTCCCTCCAGCCACTTTGTCTCTTTCACGGGATCCTTGATCCCGAGCGCGGCCTGGATATGAACGCACTTTGCCACGTTAGAGAAACGCGTCTCGGCGATATAGGCATCGGCGTCATAGCGCTGCGCTTTGATCGCATCAATGTCGCCGATGATGGGGTGAACAAACTCGGGCTGCAGCCACGCGTAGTACAGGTTCTCGTCTTTCAAATCGTAATAATGGACGTGGGTATCGACGAACGGCAGGTCACTCATTGCATCTCTTTCCTTTCGTGTACTAGCAGATCTCGACGAGGTCCAGGGCCAGGAGCCGGGCGAGATGGCGGAGCTCCTGTCTTCGGTCGGCGTTGGTGAGGCAGCTGTGGTGACCGGCACCGGCGCCGACCCAGCGCTCCCATGACCCGACGGGGTCGGCGGAAAACCGGAGGGCCCCGTTTGTGGTGCCGGTGCCGGGTAAAGCTCTCCCGGTCACCTCGGCTCGGGCCGTTACCAGGCGGTAGCCACCGGGCCCGCCCTGCACGAACGCAACCAGCGTGGCTGGCCCGGACGGTAATGTCGCCTTCACGCAAAGGCTGCATCGCTGGTTCGGACCCTTAAACCAGAGGTTGCAGTGGAGTGGGGGAAGTTCGTGTTCGGGCCACCATCTGCGGTCGTGCTCGCCAGTGTTCGCGATAACGAACTCACCCGTCTCGTAGTCGAGCACCTCTAGCTCGTGGTAGAGGGTTGGACCTCCGAGCTTGGACGTGACGCACATCGCTATGGCAGTGAGGACATCGCCGGTGCAGGACCAGGGGATACCGCTCGAAGTCAGGCAGCCAAGTGCGAAACAGGGTGCTATCCCGACCTCGTCTCCAAGCCGGATCTCCCGCACGTGGCAGTTCATCGCCCCGGCGTCGAGCTGGTGCCGTTGACATATCGCTTCCAGCGCAAGGACTGCCTGGGTTGCTCGGTGCAGGTCAGCTGTCCGCACCGTGCTCAGCCGGTATTGCGAAGTCAATTCCCGCGCTCTCTCTTTCACGCCATCCGGTCGTGTGGCCAAGAACTCGTCGCGAAATTCGCCGGGTGTGATCTCGACCGTGCTCAGGCCAAGGTCTCGCCGCAATTGCGCCGGGGGCGTAACCACATGGTCGAAGCCTTCGAGCGGCGACCCTACGGTACCGATCCTGGCCCGCCTCAATCTTGACGCGACCGCAGCAACCCGGAGCCGTTCCCGAACCCGGTTAATCGCTGACTCGTCGTCCGTCCGGCCAAGCAGGACGTCGACCTGACGAGGCGTCCGCAACAAGGCACTAGCGAGCATGGGAGCGCCTACCGTGGCGCCATGGCTTGTGACCCCGCCGTGGCCGAACGAGGGGCTTACCTGCATATCCGAGTCGTAGATGGCCCAAATTACTATCGGTACTTCCGGCAACTGGTCCAGCAAAGCGGTGCTCGTCCTTGGCGGGACCGCAAAGGACGAGAGGACCAATATTGCGTCAATGAGGGGGCCTCCGGCCAGCCTTCGGCCAACAGCTGACGCAGCATCCGGGGCAGTCAGCTGGCCGACGTAAGCGACGTTGTATTCGTCGCTTAGTACCTCGCCGACGCGTTGGGCTTGCGCGGCGCGGTCGCCCCTCACCGCGGTGCCAATAGTGTGCTCCCAGAAGTCCCAATAGGGAGCGAGTATGATTATTCTTGGTTTCTCGGGCTTCATTATGCTCGAGTCCCGCCCTTTCGAAGGACCAAGAACGATCGGTCTCCGAGGCCCTCGTGAAAGTCGCTGCCCTTGTCACCTACCTTTGCTCGTCCCATGCGGCTACATCACCGGCGAGGTCACTGACATAAACGGTGGCTTTCTCATTGACTAAGGGTTATGTCGGGCGGCGTCACCCTGTGGGGAATTGGGTTTCCGCATCCCGATCCGTACGTAAGCATCCTCGGGGATGGCATCAATAGACTTGTAGATCGTCCAGGAGCACTTTGCCGGATTAGGGCCCTCTGTCTCGCTTGGGTAGCGGGGCGAGTCGATAACGCGCAGCGGGTGACCCCATTGCTCAGCGGGCCAGCGCTCTAATGCGAAACAGCAATGTGCGCAGTAATAGCAGATCCCCTCTTCGTTCCACGCCCAGTCGTACCGCGCTTTGGTCACACCGAAGTTGTACGGTGGTTCTGCACGAGAGCCGGTCCTCTCGACTACGTCGCCCCGCAGGCTGCGATTGCCCGAGCCGCAAGGGTCAAACCGGATAACCCAACGGTCGTAGTGTTCCTCGAACTCGAGGTCGCCCGTTCGCTCTGGCCCGCAAAGGTGGCCGCGCATTGCCTCGAACGTGAGGTAGAGGTTCCGGTAAATCGTCTGCTCGTAGGACTGCTCGCGAAGGTCGAAGGGCTGGTAACGTTCCTGCAGGTAGGGCTCCAGCACGAAGCGGTAGCAATCCTCGATGGCCGGCTCGCCGAACTGAGTAGCGACGAAGCTCAACAGGCCCGCCATCATGTCCGCTCCCCGGTCGTGGAGCTGACGCCAGGACTCGCGGAGGTCATTGAGCCGAGCCCCGGCTTCGGCCTGAGTGAACTGGAACGCGCGCAAGAGGTTGGCCAGGACGCCCGCTTTAGCCGCTAGCTGCTCCCAGCGTGGCCCGGGGTTGTAAATTTCTCCGTCCGGGAAGGAGAGGAGCCGCGCTAGCTTTTCGCTCTCCGACTTCAGCTGTTCCTGTGGGACTCCATGGGCTAGAAGCCAGGCCTCAAATCCCTCGGTCCAGACGGTGTAGATCACGTAAACGACCTTGGCCTCTTCCATCCAGTAGTCGACGAGCTGGGCGGCGAGTTCCCACTGCCCCGCGGCCATGGCCTCTTCGATCTTCCGCGTAGTCGACACGGCTTGATCTACCCACGGCCCTCGACGCACTCGCTTCCCGATCTCCTGGGACCACTCGAGGAAGACGACCGGGGGTGTCCTCGAGCCCGAGATCGACCTGACAGGATGGCCCGAGGGCTCTAATGAGTCAGCCCTCGTCCCGCCAGCATCTTCGTTGGGCGGGTTCATGGTCGCAAAACCGTCCTGAGGACCCGGCCACTCTTCAGGTCTTCAAGGGCTTCGTTGGCCTCACGCAAAGGTCGTTGGTGCTCGATGAGGTGCTCGACCTCGATCGCTCCTTCCAGGTACAGGTCTATAACCTCTCGTATGTCGTCTGCTACAAAGCCGCGCGAGCCGAGCACGGAGAGCTCTCGCCAGACAAAGCTCGAGGCCTTGGCCTCGAAAAACTCTGTCGACGTCCCCACGAACACGACGCGGCCCAGCCAGCCGGCGACCGTGATAGCCAGCGCGTCGAGGCGCCCAGAACCGGCACACTGCAGGACCACGTCGGCCCGACCCTGTCCGTGGCAGCGGAAATCTGTTCCGCTATTTCAGGGCCATCAGACAAGACCACGTCGGCACCCAAACGCCGAGCGAGCGCCAGCTTGTTCGGCGAACGGCCTACAGCGATGACTCTAGCTCCGAAGTGCCGCCCCAACTGAATGGCATTGGAACCGATACCCCCAACGCCCAGCACGAGCAGCGTCTCGCCTGGCTGGATCTTCGCTATCCGCCAGAGCGCGTGATACGGCGTTGCCACCGCATCAGTCAAGACCGCCAGTACCACCGGGTCGACCGGTGCGGGCGGCGTGATAAGCGTCTCGACGGGCCGGACGACGAACTCAGCGAACGCACCATCAACGTCGACCCCCATCCGATGTACACCCGGGCCGACGTTGGGGTGGCCCTTTCGAGCGTAGGGAGAATCCGCGGGAGCGTCGATGTAATAAAGGGCCACCTGTTCACCGACGGTCACCCCCGTGGCCAGCGGCCCAACCTTCTCTACGACACCGGCGGCCTCGTGGCCCGGGACGATAGGCATTGGTCCACCGGCAAACCCGCCCTTTTGCAGGAACACGTCTGAGCCGCATACGCCACAGGCCTCGACACGGACGAGGACCTCCTTTTCACCGGGGTCCGGGACGGGCCGCTCGACTATCCTCAATGGGTCGCCAACACGGGCTAATTCGGCGACGAGCACCTCATCCTGCCCCAGGCAACCCGCTAACCACCTCTGGCAGTGGTGGCGCACCAACCGACTCCGACCCGAACTTCCCGCTCTTCGTCCTCCCGCTCAAGCGATAGGCTTCCTCAGGGACGGCCGTGGGGTCCTTGTACATGGTCCATTGGCAACGCTGACGCGCGTCCGGGTCGCGCCTGGTGTCCGGGTAGGTCGGCGGGGTGATTACCCGGAGCGGGTACCCGAACCTGTCTATCGGCAGTTCCTCCATCAGGCGGATGCAATGGGTGCAGTAATGGCAGACCCCCTTTTGGAAGTGGTTCCACGGGTGAGGCTCCTCACTCGCCCTCCAGTTGTACGGCGGCCTCATCCGGGGTGGCGTGCCCTCGATCCAATCACCGCGCACGGTCCGCTGACCCGAGCCGCAGGGGTCGAAACGCAACACGAAGCGGTCGTCGAATTCCTCGAGCTCCATGTCGCCGGTACGCTCGGCCCGACCAGGTGACCGCGCATGGCTTCTATAGCCACCAGCATGAGGTTCTCCAGCGCCTCGGGCCATTCGTGTTTGGATATATCAAACTTCGCGTAACGCCAAGCGAAAAGGGGCAGGAGGACACGGTCCCACATGGCGCCGATCTCCGCTTCGCCAAACCGCGTCACGATCTCGTCCATCAGGCCGTAGCTATGGTCGACGTCACGGTCATGCAACCGACGCCATGTCTCCTTGGCGTCGTCGAGACAGGTTTTTGCTTCCGCACCACGCTCTTTGTGCAATGACTCCACCAGTAGTTCGACCTTGGCCCTGAAACTGTCCCATTGTTCGTAGCGGTCAAAGGGTGCCCCGTCCGGCAGGCGAAGCTTGTCGATGATCGCTTTATCAGCCCGGTCAACTTCCTCGATGGAGGCACCTCGCGACAGCAGGTGAGCGCGCAGGTCCGGGATCCACTGGCGGTAGATGGCGAAACACACTTCCGCTTCCTCGCCGAAATAGTTGGCCAGTTTCGCGGCCGCGCTCCAGCGGCCCTCGTCGATAGACTCGAGGATCCGCCGGTAGGTAGAAACCACTTGTTCGCTCCAGGGCCCGGTGCGCACCCGCCGACCTAATACCTTTGAATACTCGAGCTCCGTCTCTGACACTCGCCTTCCTCTCTTTACTCTCCGCCTGGGCGACGACCAACCGCCGCTCTAATGGGCGCGAGGTTACGCGGAAATAGCATCATCAATCCAGGTGCCAGACCTCTTGCAAGCTAAAGAGCTCGCCGTGGTCATCGGTCAGGGCGACGATGACGTCAGTGAACCACTCGCTCCAGCGGGCATTGGCCTCCGATTGAGCGAGCTTGGCGAACGCCGAAGCAACGTCAGGCTCGCATTCGACATAGCCGATGACGCGATTGCCCTCCCGAAAAAGGCTATAATTCGACATCCCGGCGGCTTTGATATCAGCGACGAGTTCAGGCCAGATCTCATCGTGCCGGCGCTTGTACTCCTCGGCCGTGCCCTCGCGGGTATCAAAAGTAAAACAGAGCCTTTCCATAACGCTGCACCCCTCTCCCAGTTAACATTCCCTCAGCGCTGAACCCTTTGCCTAGACGAGAACTGACGGACAGTAGTAGCGGTACAGGTCACCCACGGAGCTCGATGGAGGCTACAGCGCCGGAATTTGCGCTTCGGTAACAAGCGTCGAGAATATCGACGGTGCGGGCACCAAGCCACGCCGGCGAGCAGTTTTGTGCCTCGCGCCCCAGGGCCAGGTCGATCAACGTGTTCGGAGGCCCGTCGCAATCATAGGCGCCAGCGTCAGGCGCGAGTTCGGGCCGCACATCCTCATTGGGTGCTCGGAACAACCAAATGATCTCGCGCTCGAGGTCAATATGGAACTGCCCCTCGTCTCCGATAACCCTCAGCTCGACTTGGTGCTTGTTCCCACCGGCATTGAGGTGGGCCGACCCACCGGCCATGGTCCCGATGGCGCCGTTGGTGAACCGGAGGGCGGTCGCATCGTGTAACTCGACGGGAGCGCCGTGAGGAGATGACATAAAGGCGAACGCCGCTTCCCCCTCCAGGCCGGTCAACCAGAGCGCCAGGCCGAGCGTGTGGCTCAGCTGTGCCTGACCATAACCGCCCCCGGAGAAGGCAGGGTCGGTCCAGGTGGCAGGATCGGGGGCCAACTCCGGTGCCGCGGCCGGGTAGGCGCCAGTCACCAAGAGCAGTTCGCGTGTCGTCGAGGCCATGTGCAGCATGAGTTGTTCGATCTCGCCAATGCCTTGGGACTCCATGAGGCCTTTAGCATCGCGGACCATGGGACGGTAGTTCCAACCAAAAGAGATGACAACATGTCGCCCCAGACGGTCTGAAGTCTCCACCAGTTCCCAGGCATCGTCAGGTCGGACCGTGAAGGGTTTCTCGACGAGCACGTGGGCACCGGCTTCCATGGCCGCCTTTGCGTGCTCGTAATGGAGCGACGTCGGGCTGGCGATCAAGCAAATGTCTATGCCCGCATCGATGACATCCCGGTAGTCCTCACTGGCAACCTGGAACCCCCAATCGGCCTTCACCTTCTCGAGCAATTCCGGGCCCTTTCGCGCCACGGCGACGAATTCGACGTCGTCGCTGCGTTTCGCGAAATTCGGCAAGTGGGACGCGATAGCCCAGGACCCGGCACCGATCACCCCCAGACGAAGCTTTGCCATTACCGCTCCCTCCCTCAGGGACGTGGTCGCTCTGATTTGGTCGAAGCTCGCAAGAGCGCGACCCCCGCCACTCTGTTATAGCAGGAGGAAGCGGCGGGCGAAACTATGATAGCCCTCGCCGCTTGCTCGTGTCCTCGATGCCAGAAGGGTTTGTCAAAGGTGGTCCGGCCGCCACTTGACTGCCAATCCCGAGCGGCGGTAGGTTTGGAATCGATTGCGGCTCCAGGAGCGCGAACGAGCGAACCGCGGAATTTCGAGCAGCGCAAGGCCGCGGCACGCCGCCGTCCGGAAGGTGTGCCTGCTGATGGGAGGGGTATGGCTGAGGGGACCTGGAGTGTTGGTGCGGGGTTGGAGGACCGCGGTGTGATCATCACCGGTGCGGCGGGAGGCATCGGTCGCGCCATTGCTAAGGCTTTCGCCACCGCGGGAGCGAGGGTACTGGCCATCGATGTGGACCAGTCCCGGCTAGACGCGGTCCTCGCCGAATGTCCCGGCAAGGGTCACACGAGCCTCGTTGTCGACCTGACCGACCTCGCTAGTCATCCAGCCGTCGTCGAACGGGCCGTTACCGAGCTCGGTGGAGTCTACGCATTAGCGCACGCGGCGGCCGTGCTGCGCCGGCGTAACGACATCAACGCCGTCACCGAGGACGACTGGGACTTTCAGCTCGACACCAACTTGAAGGCTACCTTCTTCTTGTGCCGGGCTGTGGCCAGTGAAATGGCCAAGGGCCAGGCGGCCGGATCATCCTGTTCTCGTCGCAGGGATGGTGGACGGGTGGGTTTGGAGGGTCGGTTGTGTATGCGGCATCCAAGGGTGGGATCGTCTCGATGACGCGTGGGTTGGCTCGGACCTACGGACCGAGGGGGATAACCGTCAACGCCGTGTCGCCCGGCCAGATCAACACTCCCATGTTGCTCACTGACCTTGACCCGGCCGTGTATGACCGGATGACCAAGGAGACGCCCTTAGGTTACGTAGGTGAGCCTGACGACATCGCCGGTGTGGTGGTATTCCTGGCTAGCACCCACGCTCGTTACATCTCAGGGGCGACTATCAACGTGAGCGGCGGTTTTCTCATGTATTAGCAGGGCTACATCGCCGGGCGCCGAGATAATGGTCCTTGTAGACGCTAACGCGCTGGCAGGCTAAGGTGAAGCGTCGTGCGCGTAGGTGGCCCTTCGGCGGTTCCTCAGGAGTTCGCGCTGAACGATATCCGCGTGCTGGCCCTTGAGCAGTACGGCGCCGGGCCGTTCGCCACGTCGCAACTGGTCGACCTGGGGGCCGAAGTCATCAAGATCGAGGACCCGAGCCAGCGGAGGCGACGTGGGACGGTCCGTGCCGCCTTACGCCAGGGAAGGCTCGAGCCTCTTTTTCGAGACCTTCAACCGGGGCAAGCGGAGCGTCTTGCTCGACCTCGACAACGCCGCCGGTCCGTACGGTCTTCGAGGGGTTGGTGGCGTGCTCTGACGTAGTGTTCGCCAACGTCCGTGGAGATGTGCCGGCCAAACTTGGCCTTCGTTACCAGGACCTCTCGCTTGTCAACGAAAAGGTCGTCTGTTGTTTTCTGACCTCTTACGGAATGGCCAGCAGTGAACAGCAGGCGCCCGGTTACGACTATGTCATGCAAGGCCCGGGCCGGATGGATGTCCCTCACTGGAGAGCCCGACGGCGCGCCCGAAAAGGCCGGCCTTTCCCTCGTCGACTACTCGACCGGGCTGGCAGCGGCAGTAGCGATGGTGGCCGGCGTGCACGCGGCCCGTCGCACCGGGCGAGGGACTGAATGCGACCTCGCTCTTTTCGACACGGCGATCGGGATGCTGAGCTATGTCGGCACCTGGCACCTCACCACAGGCTACTTGCCCGCCAGGACCAGCAACTCGGCCCACCCGTCACTTATCCCGTTCCAGAGCTTCCAGACCAGCGACGGCTGGGTTACCGTAGCCTGTGCCAAGGAGAAATTTTGGGCGCGCCTCCTAGACGTGCTCGGCCGTGTCGACCTTGCCAGCGACCCCCGCTACAAGAGCTTCGCGCTACGCAAGAGGCACGCGGCAACGTTGCTCCCAGAGCTCGACGACTGCTTCCGCCAACGCACGACCTCCCAGTGGACGGAGATGCTCACGAGTGCCGGCGTGCCCTGCGGGCCGGTGAACGATGTCGCCCAGGCGCTCGCCGACCCCCTAGTGGCCGAGCGCCGGATGATCGTCGAGACCGAGCACCCGAAGCTCGGGACGGTCCGTCAACTGGGCGGCTTAGCCCGGGTCGGCGACTTCAGGCCGGTCGACAAGCGTGGCCCGCTGCTGGGCGAGCACACCGGGCAGGTGCTAGGCGAATTATTGGGGGTCGAGACGGAGCGGTTTGCTGAACTGGAGAGAGCTGGCGCTTTTGGTGCCGGCGTGGAGTCACCCGGCCCGGACAGAAAAGGCCCGGAGCGAAAGGAAGAGCAAGCGTAGTGGCAAGGCTGCGGATGAACCAGGCGATCGCCCTCGCGATCGCCGAAGAAATGGAACGTGACAACCGAGTGGTGATGTTCGGGGAGGACATTGCCCAAGCAGAAGGGCCGTTCAAGACATCCGAGGGTTTACTGGCGCGCTTCGGCCCCGTGCGAGTCCGCGACACTCCGATCTCGGAGATGGGTTTCGTGGGCTGTGCAGTCGGAGCGGCCGTGACCGGGTTGCGGCCGATCGTAGAAATAATGTTCGTCGAGTTCCTCGGTGTGGCCCTTGACCAACTGGTGACCGAAGCCGCCACGATGCATTTCCTGTCGGGCGGCAAATTGAAAGCGCCATTGACGCTGCGGGCGTCGGTAGGCGCCGGGCTCGGGTTCGGTTGCCAACACTCCCAGACGCTCGAGCGGTGGTTGCTGGGCACCCCGGGCTTGAAGGTGGCAGTCGCTTCGGGCGCGCGCTCAGCCTATGGCTTGACGAAGGCGGCGATACGCGATGACGACCCGGTAGTGGTGCTCGAGCCTCGATCGCTTTACGGGCGCAGAGAAGAGTTCGAGCCCAACGAGGACGCCATCGCCCAATTGGGCAAAGGCGAAGTGGTCAAAGAAGGTTCGGACGTGACCATCGTCGCCCTGGGCCAAACGGTAATCGGCGCTTTGGATGCGGCACAGTCGTCGGAATGGTCTGGCGAGGTCATCGACCTGCGGACCATCCAGCCTTGGGACCGGGATTTAGTCGCGGCTTCGGTGGCCAAGACAGGAAAGCTGGTCACGGTCGAAGAAAATCAGTTCACAGGGGGGTGGGGAAGCGACATCGTGTCCTACGTCGCCTCGCAGTGTTACGGCGACCTCAACGCCCCGCCGCTCAGGGTTACCGCCCCTGACGTCCACGTCCCCTACGGCACAGTCCTCGAGCAGCGTTACCTGCCCGGGCCCGATTACGTGGGCGAGCAAGTTTCAGCCCTCTTGAAGACGGGTTCCAGCCCGAGCCCGTGGTGGGAGGGTGCACTGTGAGCGCCCGCACCGTCGACAGCGGGCTGTCTTTGCAGCGCCGTGCCGCGCTTCAGTCAAGCCGAGTGGAACGTCTCAGGCGCATGATCGAGATCCGGCTGATCGAAGACCGCGTGCTCGAACTATTCGGCGAGGGTCTTATACCCGGGACGACGCACACCTCGCAGGGCCAGGAGGCCGTATGTGTAGGAGTGGCGGCAGTCACGCAACCGACCGACTCTGTCGCCTGTACTTACCGCGGCCACGGCATGGCCCTCGCTCTCGGCGCGACGCCCGATGCCGTACTGGGAGAGATCCTCGGGCGACAGATCGGCTGTATGGGTGGCCTCGGAGGGTCGATGCACCTGAGCGACCCCTCGGTCGGCCTTCTACCGACGATGGCGATCGTCGGGGCGGGCATCCCGGTCGCGGCGGGGGCCGCCTTGACGGCGCAAGTGCTTGGCACTGGTGCCGTGGCCATATCGATGTTCGGTGACGGGGCGGCGAACATCGGCGCCTTCCATGAGGGGCTCAATTTGGCTGCCATCTGGAAATTGCCTGTCGTCTTTATTTGCGAGAACAACCAGTACGGGGAGTACACCCGCATCGACCGGACGACACCAGTGGCTGACATCGCCATCAGGGCCACTGCCTACGCCATACCGAGCGAGGTCGTAGACGGCCAGGATGTTGACGCCGTAGAGGCTGCCGTAAGTGGCGCGGTCGCCCGGGCTCGGGCGGGCGACGGGCCCACCTTGATCGAGGCAAAAACCTACCGTTACGCCGGTCATTCCCGTTCGGATAAGGCGACGTACCGCCCCGAAGGGGAGTTGGACAGGTGGCTCAAGCGAGATCCGGTGAAGCTGTTTGGAGAAAAGCTGGTCTCCGAAGGGATATTGGACGAGGACCGGCTGGAGCAGGTCCGCGCCGAAGAGGGGGCTGCGCTGGAGGCCACCTTAGAGCGGGTGGTGGCCAGCCCCTACCCGACCGATGCCCAGATGCTGGCCCGGGCCGGCGCCAGCGGAGAGTGACGACGTGCGCCACCAGGTAAAGCTGCCCAGGCTGGGGGACACGACCCAGGTGGCACTGGTCACCGAGTGGCTGTGCGGCGTGGGCTCGCAAGTCGATGTCGGGACGCCCTTAATAGCCGTAGAAACGGACAAGATCACGACCGAGGTCCCCTCCCCGGTAGCCGGTACACTCGTTGAACAGCTCGTCTCGCCCGAAGATGAGGTGGCCGTCGGGGCACCGATCTGTGTAGTGGAGACGTGAAGGTCGCGGTGCTCCCAACCGACCGGGACGGACGGACGGACGACATGAAGATCAAAAAAGTGACTCCCTGGAGCGTCAGCTACCCCGAGCCCAACGACTCCGGCAACACTCGCTACCTCACGTTCTGTGCGGTCGAAGCGGGTGACGGGACGACTGGGTGGGGAGAAGCGATCACCCAGTTCCCCGAGTCGACCCGGGCTACGGCCCGGATCGTCGAAACGATGGGCCAATCGCTTATTGGTGCCGACCCCATGGAGAACATCTCCCTCTGGCGCAAATTGCACCAGCAGTCCTGGTGGTACGGGTATGAGGGAGGGCCAGCCTCGTTCGCCATAAGCGCTATCGACATCGCCCTGTGGGACCTGAAGGGCAAGGTGCTCGGCCTGCCCGTCGTCAACTTGATAGGTGGCGCCTTCCGTGACCGGCTCCCGGTGATCGCGAGCACGCACGCGTTCGACGAGAGGCTCGAGGACGAAGCGGAAAAGCACGGCCGCTACGTGCAGGACGAGAAGTACCGCGGTGTCAAGGTCGGCATGGGCAAACGAGGGCAGGCTCGCCTCGGTTATGAGCTCGAGCGGGACGTGACGTTCGTGCGGCTGCTGCGAGAGGCCATCGGCCGACGCGTTGCTGATAATGGACAGAGGCCAATCGCTCGTTTGGACGCGGGCCGAGGCGATCAAACGGACGAACAGTTTTGAGGAGTACGGGCTTTACTGGATAGAAGAGCCAATGGAGCCCACCGACACAGCCGGTTTCCTGAGCTTGCGGGAGCACGCCAAATGTATGATCGGCACGGGAGAGCGGGAGTGGACGACGCGAGGCTTTACCCGGGTCATCAACAGCGGAGTGGTAGACGTGGTCGGCTGCGACCCGGGGCGAGCCGAAGGCATCACCGGGGCGCTCAAGATCATACAACTCGTGGAAAACGCAGACGTCTGGTTCAACGCCCACGCCTGGAGCAGTGCCGTAATAACGGCGGCGAGCCTAGCTCTGTCCGCCTCTACGCCGCGTTGTTTGGTGTTCGAGATGAAACCGATCCCGAACCCGATGCAAGACGAGCTCGTCGGCCAACCGTTCCGGCAAGTCGACGGCTGGATTACTGTCCCCCGCGCCCCGGGCCTCGGAGTCGAGGTCGATGAGAACGTCCTCCAGAAGTACCATTTCGATTGAGGCCGTGCAGTGATAAAGAACGCATTTTCCGTTCACCCGTCCGGCCAGAGAGCCGAAAAGGTTTAGGGGGTCGGTGATGGACTTCCTGGTTGAAATCGAGGTCCAGCTACCTCCTGACACGGACCCGGGCCGGAAGGCCGAGCTCATCGCGGCCGAGGCGGCCCGAGCCAAGGAGCTTGCCGCCAAAGGGACGATCTACAGGCTCTGGCGGGTCCCCGGGCGGTGGGCCAATGTTGGGGTATGGTGCGCTGACGATGCCACCGAGTTACATGAGGCGCTCTGCTCCCTGCCGCTCTACCCGTGGCTGGAGGTCGATGTCACTCCTCTGGCCAAGCACCCGAGCGACCCCGGGCCCCCGGCGTCTCCCTAAATGACAGTCATCAGCGACGGGATGTCAGGTGGTCAGCGGAGCGCCCGCTGGAGCGCCTCGAGGTAAGCCATGCCGGTGGTTTCATCGGGCTCGAGATAGCTTCCTTCCGTCCACTCGTTCCAGGCGTTGAGCGTGAGCACTGGCAACGTGACGCCGCTTTGGACAAAATCCCGGCACCACCCAATTGCTCGGCCAAAAAGATCCGGTGTGTTGGCGACCAAGACAGGAGTGTACGGGTACCCGAGGGGGAGGAACTCGTCAGACTGCACCGTGCGAGGCGAGGAATCCCAACCCATCGAGACATTCGGCAAGTACGGCACCGAGTAGCTGTCCACGAACCGCTTCCAGCCAGCCGCCGCGGCCTCGGAGTACGGGCCGTAGTCGGTGGCGAGTTCGGGCATCGGCGTGTACTGCATCCAGTTATAAGAAGTCACCGAGTCGAGCCCGAGCCGGTCGACCACTGCAGCGCTGGCGCTGCGCTGCTCAGGCTGGTCGGACACCTCGTCGGCGTCAGGCAAGCCCCAGAGCACGCCGTTAATGTGAAGCTCGCCGACACCCGCCCGCCGAGCGCTGTCGCGGAACTGCTCGAGCTCGGCCGCCGCCGTATCGATCCCTCCAAGCCCCGCGATCAGCGTGGCCAGGTCGAAGAAGGAGAAATAGGGGCGCCCGGCGAGGCGGTAGTAGTTGGGAAGACGAAGGTAGCGGTTGATGACGTGATCTGTTGCCAGGCTGAAGCCCGCTGGCGACATTGCGCCCTGTTCCAAGATCGTCTGGTCCTGAGACCGCTTGGCCGGGAAGATATTGCGCCATGGGTGGTTGGCCCACATGAGCGCGAAGCGAAAGTCCGCCGCGTTTTCGGCCCCGAGAAAGCCCCGGTCGAGGCACCCATTCAGGAATGGGCCGTCCTCATAGAAGTACCAGTCGAAAATGAAGAAGTCGATGCCATGCGAGGTGGCTGCCTTGATGGTGCGGGCGGCCGCCTTCGGGTCCGACTCGTCGAAGTAACCCCACGCCGGCACCTTCGGTTGGCGATGTCCGGGGAAGCGTGGCTCGGCGCGACGGAGCAGTTCCCACTCGGTCCACCCCCGCCCGTGCCAGCGGTCGTTGCGCGGGTCCGAGTGGTACTGCGGGAAGTAATAGACGCCCACATCAAGTGGTTGAGACAAGACGATCGTCCTCCTTGCTTTTGAGTCGCCCGCTACGGGCTGGTCAAACGTCGAGCAGGAACCGTTGGGAGGCGGTCAAGCGGTTAACCGTCACCGGTTGCAGATAATCGCGCTGGACGGTCTGCTGGGTGTGTTCGCGGCGTACGAAGGCGCCGTGCAGGGCCCGGCGCGGCCCGTCGAGCGGTTGGCCGTGCCTCCGTGCCACACATGCGAGTTGAAGATGCCACATGTGCCTGCGTCGCCTAACAGTAATACCTCATCTGGGTGGTGGTCGCGTGGATCGGCCATCGCTTGTTTTGGGGTGCGTCCCCAGCGGTGTGAGCCCGGCACCACTCGGGTGGCCCCGTTTTCCTCCGTGAAGGCGTCGAGCATCCAGATCGAATTGCACACCTGGTAGTCGCCGGGCTGGACCCCTTCGTGCCAATCTGTATGGAGCGCCTGCAGCCCGTACCCGGGGTGCGCCGAGCGGCCGTTGACCGAGTGAAGCTTGAAGTCGTGACCGGCGAACACGTGGCTCACCGCCGCCAGTTGCGGCGGGTAGGTCCAGCAGTTGTCGAAGAGCGGGTCCTTGTCCACCAGGTTGGCGAGCCGGTCCGAACCCTCTTCCTGGCTCACCTCGCTCCCGGCGAGATCGCCCTCTGACGCCACCAGATCGTCGAAGCGTGCCCGGAGGGCGGTGACGGTGGGGGCGTCGAGTGCTCCGGGCAATATCAAGTAGCCGTATACGTCCAGGAACTGGCACTGCTCCTCCGATAGGAGCGAGTCCTTCACCCCGAGCTCCTCCAGGCACGCGGTCATCGACGACATTAGAAAACGGTCCTCCCTAACCTTTGACACCAGATATGACGATACCCTGGATGAACCAGCGCTGAAATACGAAGAACAAAATCAAAGGCGGCGCTATCGCTATGGCGGAGGCAGCCATCTCGAGCGGGAAGTTCACCTGCTGCGACGCCACAAAATTGCTTACGCCCACCGACACAGGCAATAGATCCTGCGACTGGATATAAAGGAGTGGGAGCAGGAACTCGTTCCAGTAGTAAAAGAAGGCAAAGATCGAAACTATTAGTAGTGCGGGCCGAGCCAGGGGCAGAATGATGCGCACAAACGTGTACCAGCGGCTGGCGCCATCGACGCGGGCGGCCTCCTCCATTTCGACCGGGATGGTGAGGAAAAACTGCCGCAGCAAGAAAGTATTGAACGGCGTCGCGAAGAAGGCGGGGACCAGGATCGGGAGGTAGGTGTTCAACCAGCCGATCTTTTCGAAGAAGATGTAGGTCGGTATGAGCACGGTCCAGATGGGCACCATCAAGGTAGCCAGCATGACGCCGAACATGACCCTTTTGCCCCGGAACTCGATGCGTGCGAAGGCATAAGCTGCGAGCGAACTGCCACACAAGCTGGCGATCACTCCAATTGAGGTAATGATGCCCGTGTTGAGAAGGTAACGGGCGAACGGAGACTGCTGAAAGACTTGCACGTAATTGTCCCACATAGCCGGGCGCGGTACCCACACGATGGGGAACGAGTACACCTCGGTAGGCGGCTTCAGGCTCGTGCTGATGAGCCAGGCAAAGGGAATAAGCAGTATGACGCCGCCCGCGGCCAACAGCACGTAGGTCCCTACGGCCCTGGTGAGCGCGCTGCGACGCCTCGAACGGAGCCGCCTGCTGGCACGAGCTTGCCTGGCGATAACTCGACCACTGGCCCGGCCGGCCCCTGGCGCTGCCCTGGGGACGTCTACAACCGAAGTCATGCCAACGCTCCCCGGCCGCCGGCATAGTAGACCCACGTTCGCGACCACCGGAACACCGCCACCGACGCCAGGGCAATGATCACGAACAGCACTGTCGCCATTGCCGATGCGTAACCGAGCCTAAGGGCCTGAAAGGCGGTGTCGTAAAGGTTGAGAGCATAGAAATAGCTCCCGTAGTTGGGACCTCCCTGCGTGATGATGTAGGCCTGGGTAAAAATCTGGAATGTCCCGATGAGGCCGAGGATCAGGTTGAACAGGATGGTCGGCGAAGTCATCGGAATAGTGATATGGCGTAACCGCTTGGCCCAGCTCGCCCCATCGACCAGTGCGGCATCGTAGAGCTCCGTTGGGACCCCCTGGATCCCGGCCAAGTAAATGAGCATACTGCCACCGACGCCCCAGAGCTGCATTATGACGAAAGCCGGAAGGACCCAGAAGCTGCTCTCGAGCCAAGGGATGGGTTGGATACCCAAAAAGTGGAGGAGCCAGTTCATTACCCCGAAGTTCTGGTTGAAGATGAAGCCCCACAACACGGCCACCGCCACTCCGGACAGCACGCTGGGCGCGTAATAGAGAGTGCGGAAAAAGCGCATCCCGGGAAGGGGCTGGTTCATGAGCAGCGCCAGCCCGAAACCGAGCACCAGGCTCAACGGCAGGTAGAGCACGGCAAATATCAGCGTCACCTTTAGCGACTGCCAGAAGAGCGGATCGGCGGTAAAGAGCTGGATATAGTTGGAAAAACCAACGAACTTCGGCGTCCCCACGCCGTTCCAATCGGTGAACCCGAGGGCGAACGAAGCCAGGAAAGGCAGGAAGGTGAAAGCCAAGAAGCCAATGAACCACGGGGAAACCCACAGGTAGCCTTCGCGTTCCTCCCGTCGCTGCATCTTCGAGAGCTTCGCCATCCGACACTCGCCTTTCTGCTATACGACCCGGCACGTTCCGCGCTCGGCAACGTTCATTAGAGGGAGGTGCGCACCGGGAAGGAAGTGGCCACGGTAAAGCACAATCCCTCGGCGAGGTCGTCTATCCGTAGTATTGCTTGATCATCGTATTTATGTCACTGGCCAGAGCGTCTAACTGCTTGGTCACAGTCGACCCAGTAAAGATGGGGGGGATGCGGTTGGTTAGGGCGGTGTCGAGCGGGATTACGTAGGGTGGGTACGCAATCGGCAGTGCAGTCTTGCTCTCGTCCTCGACGTTGGCCACTCCACCGGGGGCGTACTTCACGTCTGAGGCGGTCCGGAGGAAAGTGGGCATGGCCGATTGTCGCGCCGGGAGGCTGTCGAGGTAGGTGGAGACGACGTAGTTCTCCGACGATGTGTTGGTAAGCCAATCAGCGAGCATGAAAGCGGCGTCTTTGTTCTTCGAAGTTGACGACACGCCGAAGCCTCCTCCGGCCACCCCGGTCCCCCTCTTACCAGAAGACCCCTTGGGCAAAGGCAAGATCTCCCACTCGAAGGCTTTGGCTATCTCGGCCGGGTATGTCGCAATTACCCACGAACCGTTGGCTGCCATGGCTTCGAGGCCGGCGACGAAGGGGTCCACTCCTGTCGGGTACGTCCCCGGTGTGGGCATGTAGCCCTTTTTGTGCAGGCCAACAAAGAAGTCGAGCAGCTCTACATTGGCGGGCGCGGTGGTCGTCGCTTGCTTGAAGTCGGGGGACAGAAGAGCCCCGTCGTTGCCGGCGAGCACGCCCTCGAGCACCCAATAACCATCCCCCAGGAGGTTGGTGACGTCACCCGAATACTGGTGGCTGGACAGGTTCGAGGTGAGTTTGGAAGCCGTACTGGCAAAGTCGTCCCAGCTCCAGTCCGGGCTGGGGATGGCGACGCCCGCCTTCTGGAACATCGTCTTGTTTATGAACACAATCATGTCCGACAGGTTCCAGGGGAGCGTATAAATCTTCCCCTCATAAGCGATCTGGCTGCGGAGCGCGGGGAAGAAGTCGTTGAGGTCAAACCCGGACGTCTTGGCGATATAGCCGTTGAGAGGCTCTGTCCAGCCCTTAAGGGCGTCGTAGGCGACGTCGAAGGTCCTCACATACCAGACGTCGGGCAGCGTGTGGCCCACGCCCTCGGTGTTGACTTTGGTATAAAACGCCGATGCATCGGCGATGTTCTCGACCGAGACGGTTATACCAGGGTTGGCCTTTTCGAACTGGTTGACTACGTGCTGAAACCTCGTCACCTCGAGCGAAGTGTGGTCGAGCAGGAGCGAGAGCGACGCGCTCGTACTGGAGCTGGCGCGGCGGGCGCTCGCCAACGCTTCAGACGAGCCCAAAATCGGAGCGGCGGCGGCCAGCCCGGCGGCGGCCGCGGAGTACTTAAGAAATTGCCTGCGGTTCATGCCAATACCCCTCCCTTGTGGTCCAGCAGCGGGCACTAACGCGAACCCGCTGCGGCTATTTTGTAGTATCGTTCACATGCCCCTTGACGTGGTCAAATGTAATTATGATATGAACGATCATCCAACTTAGTGCCTACACTAAGGCTGATCCGTCGAGTTGTCAAGCGAGAGGCCGCGTCGTATCGGAGAGGTGCGGGCGGCGGAGAGTGGTAAGCGCGATATGGTCGTCCGCAAGGGTGTTACAGAAAAGGCCAAAGGAGTGCAAGGGTTCTCAACCGGGCGCACGACGCTGCGAGACGTCGCCCGGGTTGCAGGCGTCTCGCACAACACGGTGTCGCTGGTGGTTCGCGGGAGCGACCGCGTGCTCCCCGAAACGAGGGCTCGGGTCCGAGCCGTTATAGAGCACCTTGGTTACCAGCCCCACGCCGCCGCCAGCGCCCTCAGGTCGGCCCGCTCCGGCGCCATCGGTTACCTGATCCACAGGAGTGCCCGGAGCGAGGCCCAGGCGCTGGTCGATGCGTTCCGCAACAGCGTGTGGCACGGAATCTGTGACACCGCTGACGCCGGCGGTTCCTTCGTGCTGCACGCGGACTTCGCCGACGTGCGCAGGTCTCGCGCTCTGCTATTGAGCGGTCGAGTGGATGGCCTGCTCGTCGACTACCTCATTGGTGATGAGGTCCTCAGCGAGATCCTCGGCGGCACCAACACTCCAGCTGTGGTCATCGGAAGGTCGAGCCACGTACCCGGAGTGGCGTGGGTACGAGCGGACGAGGAAGGCGGCGCCTACGCCGCCACGCAGCACCTGATCCAACTGGGGCATGCCGACGTGGCGCTGGTGACGGTGCCCGAACACACGCACCCCATGGTCCGCGAACGTGAAGCCGGTATGCGACGGGCCATGGTGGAAGCGGGGTTGCCTGGGCAGCCCCAGCGGTGGTCCGGGGACTGGACCTTCGAGTCCGGGTACCGCATCGGCGAGGAGGTGATGGGTAGCAAGCGCCGCCCGTCGGCGCTGTTCGTGCTCAACGAGCTCATGGCCTTCGGGTGCCTGCAAGCCGTGCAGGCCACTGGGCATCAGCTCCCCAATGACGTATCGGTCGTCACCGTGGAAGACTCGCCCCTGGTCAAATACGTCCATCCCGCGCTCACGGCCGTCCATGTCCCTATGTACCGGGTCGCAGCGCGAGCCACTGAGGTCCTCCTGGGGTCTTTCGGCGGCAGTGAAGGCGAGCTTCAAGAGACGCTGGCCACAGAGTTCGTGGTGCGAGCTTCAACCGCCGAGCCAGGGTTGGCCTACCGGCTCGATGCGAACCTTGAGTCATCGCCGCTGCCCTCGGCGCTCAAGGCCAAGTAGCCACCGTCCACCATCAGTTCCGTCGCAGTTATAAAGCTGGCCGCTGTGCTCAGCAGGAAGGTTATCGCGCTCGCAACCTCGTTCGGTTCGCCCAGGCGCCCGAGCATGTGGTAGTTACCCCAGAGGGGCTCCCAGCGATCACGATCACCGCCGGCCGCCTTGGCCACCTCTGGCGTCCATATCCACCCGGGGCTAACCACGTTGACGCGGATCCCAAGCGAGGCCAAGTCGAGTGCTTGGCACTTTGTAATTTCAACAATAGCTGCTTTCGTGGCGTTATACGTCCAGCGATTTGGTTGGGCAATGTGAGCCGAAATGCTGCTCACATTGACAATTGCCGACCCCGTCGGCATATAGCGGCTGACCGTACTGACTGACGAGGCACACCCTCTGACGTTGACGCCGAGGACCTGGTCCCAATCCGCCCGGGTGGCGTCCCGGCCGGCCGCGATAAAACTCGCAGCACAGTTGACCAGGAAATTAATTGCGCCCGTCCGGCTCGCCACCGCCGAGACAGCTGCCTCAAGCTGGTCCTCCTGGCTAACATCGACCTTATAAACTTCACACTGCTGCGGAGGAAGCACTTGGGCAGCGATGGCGGCCGCGGCAGAGGCATTGATGTCAAAAATCGCCACGACAAATCCAAGTTCCGCCAACTGTAGTGCTGTTGCCGCTCCGATACCGGAGCCACCACCGACGACAATCGCGGAAGTTCCCTGAAACTCCGTACTACCCACCATTGGCCTCCTTATCGCGGTCTTAATTCCTCCGGAGCCTCGCGGTCACCATTGGATGTCACTGCTGAGTTGTCCCGGGTTATCATGAGGTTATAACCAACATGACGGATAGCCTCGACATCATCGACAGCCACTGTCACGCCTGGCGGCGGTGGCCGTACTCGCCGCTGGTCCCGGACGAGGACTCTCGTGGCACCATCGACCAGCTCCTCTACGAGATGGACCTCAACCGCGTGAGCGAGGCAGCCATAGTCTGCGCAAGGATTGACAACAACCCGGACAATGTCGCTTATATAGCGTTCGCCAGCGAGCGCCACCCGGGCAGGTTCCGTATTGTGGCCGACCTGGATTGCACCTGGAGCGCGACCTATCACCGGCCGGGGGCCGCTGACCGGTTGCGCGCCCTCGCCGACAATTACGCTTTGGCCGGGTTCACCCACTATGTACGGGAGGTAAACGACGGCTGGTTGGCGAGCGACGAGGCGGAAGCTGTCTTCACTGTGGCCGAGCAACGAGGTCTGTTTGTCAGCTTCGCCGCGGGGCCACCCTGGCAAGCCGACCTCCGCGCTATAGCCCGGCGCCACCCGTCCGTCCCGGTGCTCTGCCACCACCTGGCCGGGCTTCGCACTGCAACGGCGCTGGCGGCGGGCGGCAGCGGCACAGCCCCCTACTCCGACGCCCTGGCGGACGTGGCGGCGTCGATGGAAGTGGACAACATCTACGTGAAAGTGTCCGGCTTTCATTACGCGTCGGCCAAGGGTTGGGACTACCCCTGGCCCGAGGCGACCACAATTTTCCAACGCCTCTTTGAGGTCTTCGGTCCGCAGCGACTGTGCTGGGGCTCGGACTTCCCGGCCTCGAAGCTGTACTGCACCTACCGTCAGTCGCTCGAGGTCGTCAGGTCGCACTGCTCGTTCCTGACCGAAGACGACCTCCGGATGATCCTCGGTGGGACCCTGAAGTCGATCTTCCGGGCAAATGAGAATAGAGGCGATTAGGAAGTTACCCGCCCGTTGGCATAGGGCCTCCGCGGCTCATTCGAGGTGGCGCTGCGACCTTGGTTCCCAGCCCAGCAGGCGCCGGGCCTTGGACAAGTTATGGTTGGCCTCGTCCTCGTCGCCGGCAATAAAGACGGCCTCGTACCGGCCGTGACCGACCTGGACCGCTTCGAGGGCCGCAAGGTACGCTGTGGCCAGGTCTTCCTCGTCGGTGGCGAAAATAGGACCGGCTCCGTCAGGGCCCGCGTCTGCTCGAAGCCGGCCGGGCGGTTTCGGCGTTCCTCCAGGTACCTTGCACGCGGACGCGGCCCGGTGATGCGAAGGGCAATTAGGTTCATGTCGAACCAACGGGCGAAATAAGCGCAGATCACTTCGCCCAGCGACTTCGTCAGGCCGTAGACGCTCGGCGTGTCGAGGGGGACGTCTTCTTCCTGGCCGTACCACGTGCGCCCGCGGTAGTGGACGCTCATCGTGCTCGTGTGCACGCCGCGGCGAATGCCAAGCCCGTGCGCGATGTAGAGGAGCAGGTGCAGGCCGAGCGTGTTGACCTCGTAGTTGGAAATGATGAGTGGGAGCGATTGGTCTGTCGAGGCGCCGCCCTGGGGCCGCATCATTACCAAGTTGATAAAACTGTCGCATCCCTCGAGGGCCACCTCGAGGATCTCGGGATCCGTCATCGACCCTTCGACGTACTCGACGCCCTCTGCAATAGGCGCTTGCAGGTCGAGGACCCGCAGCGAGTGGTGCTCCTTCAAGTACGGGGTGATAAACGTCCCGACCATCCCGGAACCACCGACCAGAAGGACCTTCACCGTCCCCCCACCTCAGATAACCCCGCCGATAACGGATCCATCATCCCGTAATAGATCCTCCAGGACCACGGGTTTTTCCTTTGGCGGGGCAACAGCGGCATAATTCTCGGCCAGTTCGACGCCGTTGCCCGGGCTTTGCGGGACTTCGAAGTACCCACCCGTGCGCACCAGGCTCGAACTAAACGCAGCCGAGCTGGGCCCCTTGTCTTCGTCTCGCGGGGCGTACTCCATAGTGATGAGGTTGGGTATTGCGACGCATAGTTGAAGGGTCGGGGCGCTCAGCCCTGGGCCGAGGAAATTATGGGGGATTACCCCGCAATAGTACGCCTCGGCCAGGGTCGCGATTTTCCGCGATTGCGACAGCCCACCGGAAAGGCCTACGTCGGGTCGGACGTGGATGGCGACTCCATGGGACAACAGTTCCCGGTATTCCCAGATGGAGCTCAAACGTTCGCCGATGGCCGTCGGCGCGTTGATCCGTTTGCACACCTCGGCTTGAGACGCGATCGAGTCGATCTGGATAGGGTCTTCGATGAACAACGGCTTGAAGCTGGCCAGTGCGTTGGCCACAACGACGCCCTTGGCCGGGTCGAGCTTGCGGTGCAGTTCAAAGATGATGTCGAGGTCATCGCCTCCGGCTTCTCGGGCGGCGGCGGCCATGTCGCGGGCCGAAGCGACGAGCTTCGGCATAGCTAGATCTTGATAACCGGCGACCAAGGGGTCGAACTTTACCGCGGTGTAGCCTTCGCCCAGCGCCCAGCGGACCGATGTGGCCACCTCGTCGGGACCCGACCCGCCGATCAAAGCATGGAGCCGTACCTTGTCACGGGACCGACCGCCGAGCAGCTCCCACACCGGCACCTGGAGGGCCTTGCCTTTGATATCCCAGAGCGCGTTGTCGACCGCTGACACGGCCGACGACACCAGGTTGCCACGGAAGGGCCGGGCGCGGACCATCGCGTTCCCGAGGTGCTCCGTCCGGAAAGGGTCTGAGCCGAGCAGCACTGGCTTCAGGTCGGCGATGACGGCGGCAACCGCGTCCGGGTAGCCCCACGCGCCCGATTGTCCGATGCCTGACAGGCCGGTGTCCGTCGCCAGCCGGACAACAGTATGCGCGCCCGAAACCTCGGAGCAGACCTGGAGCACTTCCACCGATGCGATCTCCATTTCATCTCCCTATTGACGTTTCCCTGGTGTTGAGGGCACGTTACGCACGAAACGGCCTGCGTGTCACATCCGGCCGCGGGTCGCCGGCTTAATGATGGACGGAAAGCTGCACCATTTGGCGGTTAGGCTTGGCCCGCCTCCCAGTCGAGCAGGAAAGTCATATGGTGCTCCGGGTCGTCGGCCAGCAACTGGTAGGCGGAGCCGGCCGCCTCGGGAGGGACAGTTCCGCTCGCAAGTGGGGCCGTCTCAACCGAGCGGTCGGCCAGCCGGTCGAGTACCCAGACGGTGCACGCCGCCACAGAACGGTCGCCGTAATGCGGCACTTGCCATTCCCACCCGCTGCGAAGCGATAGGAACCGCTCGAACACCCGGCCAAGGACCAAACTGGCTGCCACTTCAGGTTCCGCCCGCCATGGGGCTCCCACCGTCATGACCTGTCCGTGGGGGCTGCATAGCTCCGTCGCGAGCACAACCGCGGCCGGGCTCCCGGAGCACTCCAACACGAGCCTCGCCCCTGGCACTACTTGGGCTGCGCCCGCTTCCTCAGGGGAAATGACGCTTTTAAGTCCTGTCGCGGTAGCGACACGGCGACGGGCGGCCGAGCGCTCGATCCCTAGGACGTGGTAACCGGAGGCGCTAGCCAACTGCGCCACCAAATTGCCAACGGGGCCGAGGCCGATGACGGCCACGGCATCGCCGGGGCGGGCGTCGGCGACTTGTAGGCTCACTCCGCCAACCTGGGCCAGCCGGGCGAACGGCGCCACCTCCAGGCTGAGCCCCAGAGGGAGGGGAACGCAAACCCGCTCCCGACAGTCGAAGCGAACAACAGATTGATGCGGCGTGTGAGAGATCACCTCAGCGCCCCCGACCAGACCGGCGTCTGCGCCGGCGGATATAACTGTGCCAACCATTGCGTAACCTGGAAAGAACGGCCAGCTGCGGCGGGCGGCGTGGCCGAGGACGCCCGAGAGATTGTCACCGCGGTAATGAGCGAGCTCAGTGCCCGGGCTGATAACGCTACGCCTGGCCTGGACGACGACTTCATACGGCCCCAGGTCGTCGAGGTCCGACCTCGATCTGATCGAGCTCGACTCGATGGGGCTGAGGGAACACGATTCGCGTCGCGGTTGCAGCCACTAACGCCCCCGGTCACCCCGTGAAAGGACAGCTTGTACCACCCTGCTAACGGCCCTTGGGTGCACTGCGGAGAGCGAGGACGGACGACGTGAGCTCGTCATAAGGCTCGAGCCGGCGGCGCCTCGATCCGCATATCCGGTTCCCTTTCGTGGTTATCGGAGGGCCTGGTCTCGGCCAAGGGCCAGAGCCGAAATCAACCCGCCGGTCCTCGAGGAGGTGAGGGGTAGACGAACTCGGGCTCTATCCGCACCCTCGGAGCCTGGATCAGCTCGATGACCAGTGAAGTCCCGGGTGGCTCGAAGTAGGCGAAGGCCCCGTCTCCCTCGACGCCGAAGCCGCGCGGCTCTGGAGCGGCTCGAAGCCAGCCTCGAGCGCAGCGGCGACGGCGCCGGCGTGGTCGCTCACGTATTTCCCGATGTGGTGCATCCCCGGTCCGTGCACAGCCAGGTGGTCGGCCCATATGCTCGGGCCATCGAGCGGCTGGACGAGCTCGAACTGCAGCTCGCCCTGCCAGGCGAGGGCGTGCCGGAGCGAGAACGTTACCTCCGCGCCGCGGTAGTACATTTCCTTCAACCTCGGCGGCTCGAGGCGGTAGGCCGTCCACGGGCCGATGCCGAGTTCGTCGCTCCATCGCCGTACCGCCGCATCGAGGTCCTCTACGACTAACGCGGATTGTTTGAACGGCGGCAGCAACAGGGCCTCATTCGTACTGGTCACCGCGCCCCAACCTCCTGCCCAGCGCGTAATTGCGCAGCCGGGAGCTCGATACCGATGGTGGCCGCGTCGACTTCGGGAAAAGGCCGGTCGTACGCCGTGCCGGTGGGCCCGAAAAGCGTTCTGCCGCACCAGAAAGCTGGAACCCCCCCAGTTCCTGGCGCAACTCGGCCCCGGACAGGACCCGGTCGAGGCCGACCGTCCGGAGGGCAGCGTAGGCGCGGAGGCGATAGCGGCCCATCCCGCCGCAGCCGACCAGGCCAATGTGGAGGCGGTCCGCCATCAGTACATCACTGCGCCCGCACTCACGTTGAGATCCTGGCCCGTCAGGCTCTCGGCCCCGTCCGAGCACAGGAACCGCACGGTAGCAGCCACTTCATCTTCTCTTACAGAGCGGCGAAGCGCGGTGCCGGCCTCCATATCCCTACGTAGCTGCTCCGGGCTGAGGCGCTGCTCCGCCGCCATCGATGCCAGCACGTTGGCTAGGCGGGCATTGTCGACCAACCACGGTGAAACGACGTTTACCGTTATGCGATCCGGCCCAAGTTCGGTCGCGAGAGTCCTCACCAACCCGACCAGCCCCAGCTTGGATGCGGCATACGGAGTGCGGTTTGGCAGCGGTCGCTTCCCCGTGACCGACCCGATGCAGACGATGCGCCCGTGCTCGCTCGCCCGGAGGTAAGGAAGCGCGGCCTGGCAAGCCAAGAAGACCCCGGTGAGGTTGACGGCCAGAGTCTCTTGCCACTGCGCCAATGTCACTTCAGCCAGTGGAGCGGTCGGGCCGGCAATCCCGGCATTATTGACCAGGATGTCGATGGCGCCTCGCTCGCCGGCGGCCAACATCATGAGCTGTTCGAGGTATCTCGGGTCCGTAACGCTACCGGCACAGGCCAGAGCGGTACCGCCTACGTTGGCGATGTCCTTGCATACTTCGTTCAAAGTCTCTGCGTGGCGGCCGTTGAGGACCACGTGGACGCCGGCGGCAGCGAGGGACCGGGCGATGGCGGCACCAATGCCTTGGCCGCCGCCAGTGACGACCGCAGTCCGTCCCGCGAGCTCGTCAATGTCATTTTCGGCCACGCTATTTCACTTCCTCGTCAGCGTTTTTCCTGGGCTGGAGAAGCTCGAGCGTCACGCCGTCGGGGTCGTGCAGGTAAGCTGCCCACCCTCCGGCATTGATCCCTTCGGTTATGCGCACCGGCGAGTTTATAAAGCGCGCCCCGAGCCGTAGAAGGACTTCGGCGGTCCTGAATATGTCATCCACCACGAAGGCAAGGTGCCCGGAGCCGAGCGTGCTGCGTTCGAGGTCGGCGGGGGCGCTCTGGGGGTGGTCGTAGGAAATGAGCTTCGAGTACATGCCCGGAGGGTGGCGGCTCGCCCTCTGGGAACTTGAGCTGTGCGATCTCGATCGCTGCATCCGGGTAGCCGACGAGGGCCGCCGTATAGGGGTTGTGCTGAACCTGGCGGTGACGTAATACCAGGCCGAGCCCCTCGCAGTAAAAGCGCAAGCTCGCATCCAGGTCAGAGACGACGAAACCGGTGTGGAAAACGGACCGCACGCTCACCTGAAGTCGACCTCGCCCCGGCCCCGGGAGAAGTTCGGGCGATGACAGGCGGCGGCCCCAGATTTGGCCCTGATCATGTCAAGTCGCAGCTTTTCCACCTGCCCCTCCTCGTCGCGTTCACATAAGCGTCGCACGAAACAGGTCCAACGGTAGGAGCCCCTACCGAAGGTGTCAAGCGCCGGAAAGGCGCACCTGGGCCTACTGTTAGGTTGTCGGATGCCGTGACTGGAGGCAGTGAGAGTGCAGTTCCCTGACGAGGTAGAGATCGTGGACGTCACGCTGCGCGACGGGCTCCAGAGCCTGCCAAAGGTCTACCCCACCCAACTGAAGTTGGAGATCGTGCACCGGCTCCTCGCCGTGGGGCTAAAAAGAATAGAGGTCACCTCCTTCGTGCGGCCCGACGTAGTGCCGCAGCTGGCAGATGCCGAGGCCGTCGTGAGCGGGCTACCACCGGGCGACGGTTACCGGTTCCGTGCGCTGGTCGCGAACCGGCGGGGGATGGAGCGGGCGATGACGAGCGGTATCGGCGAGGTCCTGGGGCTTGTCACCGCCAGCGAGACCTACAACCAGAAAAACCAGAACGTCTCGATCGAACGCAACCTCGAACTGATCGAAGAGATAGCCGGCACCGCGCGCACCGCGGCGCACACGTTGTCGTCGCCGTCGGCATGGCCTTGTTTTGCCCCTACGAAGGCGAAATCCCGGGCGACCGAGTGGTCCGGATCGTTTCGTCGTTAGACCAGGCCGGGGTCGACGAGTACTACATCGCCACCAGCGCCGGGCTTGATGGACCGCGGCGCGTGTACGACTTGAGCCGCCGTCTCATCGAGGAGTTCCCCTCGATGAAGCTGGGCCTCCATCTCCACAACACCAACGGGATGGCCCTGGCCAACGCCTTGGCCGCCATGGAAGCGGGTGTGAGGACGTTCGAGGGGGCGCTGTCCGGGATCGGAGGCGGGATCCGGCTCCCGGAAGGGAGCGGCAACCACGGGAATGTTGCCCTGGAGGATCTCGTAAATATGTTCGAAGAAATGGGGGTGGCAACGGGGATCGACCTCGAAGCGGTCGTTCGCGCCAGCAGGGAAGTGGCCAACCTTCTAGAAGTGCCGCTGGCCAGCTACGCAACGACGGGAGGGACGAAGGCGCTGAGTGATGAGCGCTAACGTATTCCGGCGGTGAGAGAAATCGATCTTTCGAGCCAACTCGTACTTATTAGCGGCGGGGCCGGGGCGCTGGGCGACTACATCTGCGCCGGGCTGGCAAATTGCGGGGCCACAGTGGTTTCCGTTGACATAGTGGACAGCTACGCGGGTCACATTGAGGAGAGGCCAAAAGGTGTTTGGCAATTCCAGGCCGATGTCAGCGTCAGCGCCGAAGTCGACGAGCTCCTTGACACCGTCCGTGCACGCTTCGACCGATACCCAACGACGGTCTGTTGCCACGCCGGCGTAGTTGGCAGTTACCCGATCCTCGACTATCCGCTCGAGGGCTTCGACGACCTATTTCGGGTGAACGTCCGGGGCGCGTTCGTCTTGGCCCAGGCCGCGGCCAGGCGCTGGCGAAAGGCAGCGGTCCCCGGTCACCTCATTTTCACCAGCTCGTGGGTGCAGGATTACCCGTGGCCGGAAATCGGCCCTTATTGTGCCAGCAAAGCGGCCATGTACTCGTTGATGCGGAGTTTCGCCAAAGAGCTGGCGCCGTATGGCATAAGGGCAAACGCGGTTTTGCCGGGGATCGTCTCGGCGGGAATGGCTCGCCGGCAATGGGACGAGGACCCTGAATACCGACGCCGGGCGCAAGATGCGATTGCTCTGGGTGAACCTCAGCGCCCGGAGAGCGTGGCCGACGCCTTTGCCTTCCTGTGTAGTCCGATGGCTTCTTACATGACGGGCTCACCCCTGCTGGTAGACGGCGGCTGCGCGCTGCGCGGCCCCTGAGCGGGACATTCCCGAGCCGGGCGTATCCTGAGGTCGTGGCGGAGAACCGCGAGACTGGCGACCCCATCGCCGCAACGCCCGATAATCGCGGCGATCCACAGCCGAGCCGAAGGGCTCGGCCTCGGGTCGCCGGCGGGTTTGTGCTCGTGGTGCTCGCCGGCGCCCTCGCCGTCGGCATCTACGCCTTTGTAGGCGATCTCGATAAGAGCAGTACCGCCAAGGCTATGGGCACTTTTTGCAACACTGTCGGCGCAGTTATGCAATTGGCGTACGACCATCGAGGCGGCTTAGGCACATTGCACAAAATGGTCGACAAAGACGCGGACGCTGTGGGTGGTCACGTCCTTTCAGACACCAGGGCCTTCGAGCTGCGCACTCAGCCGGCGCGATACGACGGCGGCCGAGAAGTACCTGCTGCAGCTGGACGAACTGTGCAACTCGGAGGGTTCTCCCATCTCCACGCCCATCACCACGGCACCCCCCCGAAGGAGATAACGGCAACCTTTCATATAGCATCGGGACATGACCGTTGCGGGGACGACCACCCAAGGCCCGTTCAGCGGGCCAACGGCGTCGGAGCGACCGTGCGACGGGCGGGAAGCGTGCGAGCTCGGTTTAGGCCAGTGCTCCGGCCCGAAACCGAAGCGCCGCGTACATGTCTTCGGGACGGTCTTTTTCGACGTGGTCTATTCCGGGCTACCCGTCCCGCCGCGACCAGGTTCAGAGGTGCGGGCAACCCACCTGGGCATTTCGCCCGGCGGCGTGGCCAATGTGGCCGTCGCTCTCGCCCGTCTAGGGCTGGACGTCGGGCTTTCGTCAATATTTGCTGAGGACACTTTCGGCCAGTACCTCTGGTCCGCGCTCCAGTACGAGGGCATCGACCTCTCGCTATCGGTGCGATTCCCCCGACTGGACCACACCGGTCACGACCTCGATCGCCAACGGTCGAGAACGCAGCCTCGTAACCTACGAAGCGGCGCCCCCAGTAGACGTGGGCGCCCTTCTGCCTGACGAGTACCGGGCGGACGCTTTCGTCGTGTCGCTGGCCACCACCAGCACTCGTTGGCTGGCGGAGCTGCACCGGTTCACCCCGCTCGTCTTTGCCGATGTCGGGTCGGACGTCGAACAGCTCAGCTCGTCCGGGTTGGCCGACAGGTTGGCCGAAATCGACGTGTTCATGCCCAACGCGGCAGAGGCCCGCGCCTGCACGGGTACGGACGACGCCGAACAGGCCGCAGCGGCTCTGGCGACCAGTGGGCGCCTAGTCGTGGTGAAGGACGCCAGTTCGGGTTGTTTCGCCATCGACCC
Source organism: uncultured Acidimicrobiaceae bacterium (assembly GCA_963807395.1). GTDB lineage: Bacteria > Actinomycetota > Acidimicrobiia > Acidimicrobiales > Palsa-688 > Fen-671. The sequence continues at coordinate 1,332,349 of CAWEBW010000007.1, read as the reverse complement.
CTCGACCAGGACCGGCCGGCGCGTGCCGGCCCTGGCGGTCGAGGCCCGGGATACCACCGGCGCCGGGGATGTTTTTGATGCCGGCTTCATCTACGCGTCTCTGGCCGGATGGCGGCTGGAGCAGGCCATGCGCTTTGCCAACCTCTGCGCCGCCGAGTCGGTCAAGCACGAAGGCGGGTCGCTCGCCGCTCCGTGCTGGCGTGACCTGGGTGCTTTTTGGGACACGCTGGAGGATGGCGAGCTTCGGGCTGCGTATGCCTTCCTCCCGCCGCTGCTCAGCGAGTGCCCGGCTCGACAGGCTTGTACTCGAGCCTGCCCCACTATGTCGTGCCCTCCCCTGGCCAGCGCGCCCGCTGGTGCCGCCTAATGCTGTCCAGGTGGGCGCCCACCGAGGGCCGTCGCGCCGGGACATCATATGTCACAGCATGTTAAGGTAAATGCAAGTAATCCGATCGATATAGGAGGAATATCAGTGCACCAGAGACGACGAGTCACGTTCGGAGCTGCGGCAGTGGCTTTGCTCGCCGCCGGGCCCGCGATCGGGATCGGTGCGTCGGCCACCGCCGCCGGCGCTTCTTCGCCCACTTCGTTCACGTACTGGACGAGCGGGTTCAAGCCCGCCGAGATCGCCACCCTCGACAGCGCCTTTCACAAGGCTTACCCTCAGTACGTGGCCAATGGCCAGTACATCTCGACCTCAGACACGTACTTCCCCAAAGTCATCGCCGCCTTGAAGACCAACACCTACCCGACGGTGTACACGGACCAGCAGCCCTATGACCTGCCCATTGTCGAGGAGAGCGGCAAGCTCGTCCCCCTGACTGGCAAGCTCCCGGGCCTCACCAACCAGCTATACCCGGGCATCCGGGACTCGTTGTTCTACCGCGGCCAGCAGCTGGGCATGGCCCTGGGAGGAGTGGGCGACATTGCCCTGTTCTACAACAAGACCGACTTCGCGCAGGCCGGCATAACCTCCCCGCCGACCACCTGGACACAACTAGCGGCCGACGCAGCCAAGCTGACCGACGCCTCCGCCCACCGATATGGCTTCTACGTGCCCACCGGGGACGCGGAATGGATTTCGTACGACTGGGAACCGGTCCTATGGGGTGACGGTGGCAGCCTGCTCAACTCCAACCAGACGAAGGCCACCTTCGATAGCTCGGCCGGCATCAAGGCCCTGTCGACGTGGGTCAACATGGTACGCACGCAGAAAGTGGCCCCGGCGACGAGCTACGCAGCCGACGGGAACTTCGACGGCCCCACGGCCTTCGCTTCCAACGCAGTGGCAATGATCACCGACGGGCCGTGGCTCGAGGGCGAGGTGCCCGAAGAACCTCGACTACGGGGTGGCGCCCTATCCCTCGGGTGGTAAGGGACCGTCGACGAACGTCGGCATTGGCGTCGACGCTTTGCTGAAGACGACGCCGGCCGAAGACGCAGCCGGCTTGGCCTTCATCAGGTTCTTGGCTTCACCGGCCGAGGGTGCCTACCTGACGTCACAGGATGGCGGCCTGCCGTCCAGCTCAGCCCAGATCAGTCAACCGGTACTGAAGCAAGCTGAGTCCAACAAGTACTACAGCGTGTTCGCCAACAACCTGAAGTACGGCCAGTTGCGTCCCCTCAACCCTCAGTGGTACACGGCTTCCTCGTTCCTGTACACAGAAATAAATGACGCCATCGCGGGGAAGGTCACGCCGGCCCAGGCCCTTTCGACTGCCGCTCATGAGGTAGACCAGGCGCTCGCCCAGAACGGCTAGTGCTCGGAGTCTCAACCACACGCCGTGGAGAGGCGGGCGCAACACCTGCGCCCGCCTCTCGGCTTCCCGGGAGGGGACGGTGGGTTAGGCCGGCAGCCCGGGCCCCACGCTCTCGCCCGGTACAACAACCGCGGGTCCTCCCGTACTTGTTCGTAGCCCCCGCGGTCGGGCTGACGGCGCTTTTCTCCCTTGTCCCCCTGGGCATCGCCATCCACCGCAGCTTCTACGGCGGCGGTACCAATATCTTCCAAACCAAGCTCAACTTCGTTGGGTTGCAAAACTACAGCAACGGGCTGGCCCAAGGCGGGACGCAGGCGTTGGAAGTGACCGCGATTTACACCATCGCTTTCGTTCTACTGGCCATGGGTTTCGGCCTGGCCGTGTCGCTCTTGCTCAACATGAAGCTTCCCGGCATAGACCGCCTCCGCGCCCCTTTTATTATCCCTCTCGTCGTGCCGATTGTGGCCACCGCGCTGATCTGGGCCAACCTGTTCGCACCGCAGTTTGGGTTTATAAACCGCATCCTCGAGGCGGTCGGGCTTCATCAAGCCGATTTCACGTCGTCACCCTCCTTGGCGCTGATCATGGTCCTGACCTTCGGCGTCTGGCAGTTTTTCGGCGAGAACGTCATCTTGTACCTCGCCGCCTTGAAAAGCCTGCCCGTCGACCTCCTGGAGGCGGCCAGCGTAGATGGGGCTGGCCCATGGCGGCGTTTCCTTTACATCCGTTGGCCATTGTTGCGGCGCGCCACCGCCGTGATCTTGCTCATAACGACGTTAACGGGCCTGCAGACTTTCACGCAGATCTACGTGCTCACTGCCGGCGGGCCCAACGGGGCGACTACGCCCATCGTTTACGAGATATTCACCAAGGGTTTCCAGGAGTTCAATACCGGGCAAGCCGATGCCCTCTCCACCATCCTGTTCCTCATCTCTCTAGTAATCACGGTTGTCTTTGTCGCCACTATCGGGCGAGGTTCGCGCCGTGACGCGTAGCCGCCGGCTCGCCAACCGGGTCTTCTTTTATTTTCTGATCGCAATCGCGGTGGCGGTCGTCATCTTCCCGCTCATCTGGATGCTGGGCACCGCACTCAAGCCCAACGGGCAAATCCTCGATCTGCGGGCCTCCCTGTGGCCGAGCCAGTTCGAGTGGAGCAACATTGTAAAGGCGTGGAACTCAGCCCCATTTGGCCGCTGGTACTTGAACAGCGTGATCTTCGCCGTCTGTGCCACGACGGGTCAGATATTCACCGCCATGATGGCAGGTTACGCATTTGCCATGTTCGACTTCCCCGGGAAGCAGGTGCTTTTTTACATCTTGCTGTGCGGGTTGCTGGTCCCGTTTACCACGATCATCGTGCCGGTGGTCCAGATATTGGCCACGTTCCATTGGCTCAACACTTACGAAGGCTTGATCATCCCGAACATCGCCTTTGCTCTCGGGACGTTCCTGTTCCGTCAGTTTTTCTTCGGTGTTCCTCCGGAGCTCGGGGAGGCGGCCCGCATCGACGGCGCCTCCGAGTGGCGCATCTTCTACAAGGTCTACTCGCCGCTGGCCCGACCGGTGATCGCCGCGCTGGCGATCATCGCCTTCTTGATGAACTGGAACAACTTCCTGTTCCCGCTGATCGTCGTGAACACCACCAGCATGGACGTGGTCTCGCAGGGGCTTTCCGTGTTCCAGACGCAGTTCAGCACCAACTACGACCTAATCATGTCGGCGGCCCTGATCGCCATCGTGCCGATCCTGCTCGTCGCCATCGTGGCGCAGCGCCAGATCGTCGAGGGCATCTCGCTCGGGGCCATCCAGTGAAGCGCCCTCAACGAGGGGTCGGCGACGGGTTATGGCCCCTCTTGCGGCGAGAGTAAGGTACGCCTACAATTTTTTCTTAGGGATGCCTACAACATAGAGGCAGGCTGTGCTGACAACTAAAGGTGTTCGAGCCCACTCCGGGTGGCGCTGGCCGATCGCAGCCATCGTCGCCGCCGCATGCCTGATGCTGGCTGGTTGCGGGGGTAAGGCAGCCGGCGCACCCAGTGCCGAGTCCATCACCCTCTACAACGGTCAGCACCCCGAGACCACGGACTCTTTGGTGGCCGCGTTCGAAAAGGCGACTGGCATCAAGGTCGAGGTCCGCAACGGGGACGAAGACGTCTTGGCCAACCAGATCGTAGAAGAGGGCCAGAGCTCCCCCGCCGATGTCATCTACACCGAGAACTCGCAGGCGCTCCAGTTCCTGCAGACAAAGAACCTACTGGCGGCTGTCCCTTCCCGCACACTGGCCAAGGTCCCTTCCCGCTACAACTCACCTACCGGGCACTGGGTGGGTGTGTCGGCCCGCGTAAGCGTCATCATTTACAACACCAAGCTCCTGTCCGCCGGCCAGTTGCCCACTTCGGTGCTCGACTTAGCCAACCCCAAGTGGTCGGGCAAGCTCGGGCTGGCCCCGAGCGAGACCGATTTCCAGCCCATCATCACGTCGGTCGTCCATTCGTACGGCCAGGCCGAGGCTTTGCGCTGGCTCGACGGCCTGAAAAAGAACGCCGCTAGCCATACCTACCCTGACAACGAGACGCTCACGGCCGCCGTGAACAACGGCCAGGTGGCCATTGGCATTATCAATCACTATTACTGGTACAGGCTGCGCTACGAGATCGGCAGTTCCAGCATGCACTCCAAGATCGCCTACTTCGCTCCTCGTGACCCCGGCTACGTCATAGACGTGTCGGGCGCCGGGGTGCTGCAGTCGAGCCACAACAAGGCGGACGCGCAGCGGTTCCTGGCCTTCTTGGTGTCAAAAGCGGGACAGGAGATCATCGCCCACTCGCAGTCCTATGAGTACCCGCTGGGGTCGGGGGTGGTGACCGCCCAACCATTGACACCGTTCAGCCAGCTGCAGCCGACACCCCTCACAATCGCGGAGCTCGGGGACGGGGCGACAGCGGTGGCGCTGCTCCACGAGGCCCAACTGTTATGAACCAACCTGTCGCTGGTGGCGGGGGCACGACTGGACGCCGGCCGTCGTGCGCGGGGCGGGGCCGGGACCGGGACCGGGCCGGGGCCGGGGCGGGGCCGGGGCCGGGGCCGAAGCCGCATTTCGGCGGTTTTTGCCCGTGTACAGCCCTCACGTCGTCCTTTTGGGTGCAGGACGGCGCTCTCGTCGCGATCGAGCGCCTTTTCTGCATTGGAACGCGACAAGAACGCCCGGCCGCACCAAGAACCGGCCCTCTAATGACGGTACGCCCATTGGCCCGGGCCTGTTTGGCCCGCAGGCGGCATAACTTGGCGGCGACCACGGCCCCGTCGCCCGGCCCCGCCGGCACGGGTGGCCCGGCCGGCACGGGGGGCACGGGGGTCATGGGGGGTACAGGGGGCACGAGCGTACGGGCGGCACAACCACCACAGGGGGCCTGAGCCCACCCACTGAGGCGCCCGAACACCGCCCCGCCCCCATAGCCCTCATCTGCATCGGCGCCGTGGTGGCCGGCGCCATGCTCCTGCCCCTGGCGTTCATGTTGGTCCAGGCCGCCCAGGTCGGCTGGTCGGAGCTCTCGGACCTCCTCTTCCGCCGCCTGACGGCTGTCTTGCTCTGGAACACCGTTTCGCTGTGCGCCGTCGTCACGGCCGCCAGTGCCTGCATCGGCACGGCCGCCGCCTTCGCCACGGAGCGGACCAACCTCCCGGCCCGACGCCTGCTGTCCGCCCTCATCGTGCTGCCCGTGGCGGTCCCGGATTTCGTGATCGCCTGGGGCTGGACGTCGCTGGCGCCGTCCCTCCACGGCCTGTGGGGCGCGGCGTTGGTGCTGACGCTCGGCCTCTACCCGCTGGTATACCTTCCTGTGGCGGCCAGCTTCAGGAGCGCGGACCCCGCTCAGGAGGAGGTCGCCCGGAGCCTCGGCCGGGGCCGCTTCCAGACCTTCTGGTCCGTCAGCCTGCGCAACGCCCGCCTGGCGCTGCTCGGGGGCTGCCTGCTGGTATGGCTCTACCTGCTGGCCGAGTACGGGGCCTTCGAGATCCTCCGCTACCAGACCTTTACGACCGAGATCTTCGCCGAGTTCGAGGTCGGCTTCAACACCCCCGCCGCGTCGGCCCTTAGCCTGGTCCTGGTCGTGCTCGGCCTGATGGTGCTCGGGGGTGAAGCCATGCTGGCGCACGGGCAAAGAGGACGTCCGCAGCCCCGCGCCCGGGTGGTTACCCGGGCTCGGCTGGGGCCGGCCACCGCCCCCGTGGTGCTGTCGATGCTGGTGCTGGTGGTGCTGGCGCTGGGGGTGCCGCTGTGGGCCATCTGGCACTGGATGGCCTCGAGCCAACGCACCACGCTCCCGGCTGCCAGTTCGCTCGGCAGCGCCGCCTGGCATACCGCTCTGTACAGTGGCTGCGCCGCCGCCGTTGCCACCCTGGCCGCCCTGCCTGTGGCCATCTTGGCCGTGCGCCACCGGGGCCGCCTGGCCACCGTGCTCGAGCGCACCTGCCTCCTCGTCCAGGCCTTGCCCGGCCTGGTCATCGCTCTGGCACTAGTCTTCTTCGCCGTCCGTTATGCGAACGTCGTCTACCAAAGCGGCTACTTGCTGGTGGCGGCGTACGTGGTGATGTTCTTCCCCCTCGCGCTGATTGCCGTCCGGGCGTCGGTGGCCCGGGTGCCAATATCGCTGGAAGAAGTGGCCCGTTCGCTCGGCCAAAGACCACCAGCAGTCATGGTCAGGGTTACGCTGCCGCTCGTGCTGCCAGGGTTGCTGGCGGCGTTCTTCCTGGTCTTCCTGACGGCAGTGACCGAGCTAACCGCTACCTTGATCCTCGTGCCGACGGGAGTGCAGACACTGGCCACGCAGTTCTGGGCTTATACCAACGATTTCTCCTATGGCGCCGCCGCCCCGTTCGCCGCCACCATGCTGGCGGTGGCGGTCGTGCCCACCTACTTGCTGGGCCGCTGGTTCGACCGCCTGCCGGCCAGATCTTTGCAGGCCACATAGGGGACACTGGGTCTATGACGCGTGTTGTCGTCTCCGGGCTACGGAAGTCCTTCGGTGCCCGTTGCGTCCTCGACGGCCTCGACCTGGAGGTCCCAGAGGGCTCGCTTACGGCCGTTCTCGGGCCGTCAGGCAGCGGCAAGACGACACTCCTGCGCCTACTCGCCGGTTTCGAACGCGCAGACGCCGGCACGGTGACGCTCGGGGAGGATTTGGTCGAAGATGGCCGCACCCACCTCCCGCCCGAGGCGCGGCGGGTGGGCTACGTGCCCCAGGACGGCGCCCTTTTCCCCCATTTGAACGCCAGCGGCAACGTGGGCTTCGGGCTCTCGCGCCGAGAGCGCAAGAGCGGGCGCGTCGCGGAGCTGCTCGAGCTGGTGGGGCTATCGGGAGAAGGCCGGCGCTACCCCCATCAGCTGTCGGGCGGGATGCAGCAACGGGTGGCCCTGGCCAGGGCGCTCGCCGGTCAACCCAGCCTGGTCCTGCTGGACGAGCCCTTCTCGTCGCTCGACGCCGCTTTGCGGGCCGGCGTGCGGGCGGACGTGGCGCGGGTGCTGTCGGAGACGGGCACGACAGCCGTACTGGTGACCCACGACCAGGACGAGGCCCTGTCCCTGGCCGACCGGGTGGCGGTGCTACGGGGCGGCCGGGTCGTACAGTGCTCCAGCCCTGAAGAGCTTTATACCGACCCGCTGGACCCGGCGTTGGCCAGCTTCGTGGGCGATGCCAACCTGCTGGAGGGGACGGTGCGAGCGGGGGCGGCCGTCACCCCGCTCGGGACGTTGACTATCGGCGCTAGTGGTCCGCCCCTCGCCGAGGCGCAAGAAGTAATGGTGTTGGTGCGGCCCGAACAACTCGAGCTGCGTGCCAGAAATGGCGCCGGAGGCCTGCACGGCCGGGTCGTCGAATGTCGCTATTTTGGCCACGACATGCTGGTCACCGTCGAACTGGCGACCGCCGTCAAGGGCGAGCGCCCGCTCCTTCATGCCAGGCTCACCGGCACATCGCCTCTAGGCGACGGCAGCCCGGTGACGCTTTCGGTAGAGGGGCCGGTGAAAGCCTGGCCGGCAAACTCGGGGTAGAACCGGGCCTAGTACATCTCACCCAAGGGCGGTAAACACCTGTTCCTGGAGCAACCGCAGTGGGGCCAGGTCGAATGGGTGGCCGACCGCGAACACGAAATGGTTGATGCCAACGTCCAGGTAGCCGCGTATTCCGGCGGCAACATCCCCCGGCTCCCCTAGCAACCAGTTGCCCCGGACGGCGTCGAAATCAACCGAATTGGCCGCCGTCGCCTGCCTGGCCATCGCCTCCGCTTCGGCGCGAGTGGGCGCTACTGCTACCGAAGGGTGCACCGATAGCTCGATCTCGTTGAAATCGCGTCCGATTTGGCCACAAATTTGCTCGAGCCGCTCGAAATCCCGGGCGCACTTCGCCGGGGTACCCTGCACGTTAAGTCGGTCAGCGTGCCGAGCCGCCAGCCGCAGCGACCCGGTCCCTGACCCACCAATCGTGATCGGCGGGCGAGGCGACTGGACCGGTTTGGGCTCGCAGGGAGCGTCGTCGATCTGGTAGTAGCGCCCCTTGAACGTGGTCCGTGGCTGCCCCCACAACGCCTTGACGATCTGCAGGGCCTCGTCGACACGGGCGTAGCGATCAGCAATAGGCGGGAACGGCATCCCATAGGCGCGGAACTCCCGCTCCGCCCAGGCCGCCCCGAGCGAGAAATCGAGCCGGCCAGAGCTCATCTCATCCACCTGCGCCGAAGCTTTGGCGAGTACGGCCGGTTCGCGGTAAAGGACGCCGTTCACCAGGACACCGATCCGAACGCGGCTCGTGAGGAGCGCCATCGCACCAAGCGTGGTCAACGTCTCGAACGCCGGCCGGTCGTCGGCGCCGTTGAACGGCAGAAGGTGGTCGAAAGTCCACACGGAGCCATAACCAAGTTCCTCCACCGCCTTTACCGCCGCCGCGTAGTCTGCCCAGCTCGTCGCCTGCGCCTGCAACTGCACACCAAAATGAACCGCACGCCCCCGGACCTCCATGGCGTCATCCTCCCTCGAAGTTTGTCGTCGTTCCGGCCAATCGAGACGAGGCCCGGCGCCGCTCAGCACCGGCCTGCCTTGCCGCCTTACCTTAGCGGCGCTGGGCAAATCTACGGTGGTGCTGGTCTGGTCTGGTCCTTCGCGGTTGCCCAAGCTCTACGGGGTGAGGGCCGGGTCTTCGGCCCCCGCCTCCGCGAAGCCCTTGCGGCGCAACAGGCAAGCGTCACAGGTGCCACAGGGCCGTCCGTCCGCTCCGGGGTCGTAGCAACTATGAGTGAGGGAATAATCCACCCCGAGAGCGAGGCCACGTTGGATGATCTGCGCCTTGGTCAATTCCGACAAAGGCGCGCGCAGCCGAAGGTTTTGGTGACCTTCCACACCCGCTTTGGTGGCCAGGTTTGCCATCTTCTCGAAAGCAGCCAGGTACTCAGGCCGGCAATCGGGGTACCCGCTGTAATCGATGGCGTTCACGCCGATGAATATGTCGCTCGACCCCAGCGTCTCAGCCCACGCGAGAGCAAACGACAAGAAGACCGTGTTGCGGGCGGGCACGTATGTAACGGGTATGCCGGGCCCGAGGTCATCAACGCTGTCGTGATGGGGGACGTCGATGTCACTGGTTAGAGCCGAACCGCCAAAAGCGCGAAGGTCGATGTCGAGCACCACGTGCCGGGCCACGTTCATGGACTCAGCTACTTTGCGAGCGGCAGCTATTTCCACGTCGTGCCGCTGCCCGTAGCGAAAGCTGAGCGCGTACGTCCGATAACCCTCTGACCTGGCGATGGCCAGCACGGTGGCGGAATCGAGCCCGCCGCTCAGCAGGACTACCGCCAGGGCGGTCCGACACGGGTGATAACAACCGGCTCCTCCTTTACCTTCATGCCAACGCTAGGCCATACGCTGCTTGTCCGAACGGGCTCCTCCGAGCCTGGCGACTGCGTCAGGCGAACGAAACGACGGCATCGTCCGAGGCGAGGCATTCGGCGCAGCTCGGCCCCAGGGTGCGACACCCGGGACGGCCAGGAGCGCGCCCGCCGGCTGGGAACGGTGATGGCTTCCAGGAGCTAACGTACGGAAATGACCACGGCGCAGACAACCAGCAACGCGGGGAACGACACCGTACGATTTCTCCGGGTGGGGGACCCGGGCCAGGAGGTCCCGGTAATCCAGGACCGCTCCGGCTGGGCTTACAACTTGTCGCCCGTCGTTGGCACCGGAGACTTAGACGGCTCGTTTTTCGCCAGCGGCGGAGTCGGCCTCGCCATGCAGGCACTGGACAGCGGGCGAGCTGGCACAGCTCTCCATCGAGGGGTTGAGGGTCGGGCCACCCGTGGCCCGACCGACCGCGGTGATTTGCATCGGGCAGAATTATGCGGCCCATGCCGCAGAAACCGGCGCGGCGGCGCCTGAATACCCGATTATGTTTTTCAAGCACCCCAATACCGTGGTTGGCCCGTTCGACGACGTGTTCATACCGCGGGGCAGCACCCGGACGGATTGGGAAGTGGAACTGGCGGTTGTAATCGGGTCCCGGTGCCGCTACCTCGACTCTATTGACGACTCGCCCAACTACATCGCCGGCTACACAATTTCCAACGATGTCTCCGAACGCGAATTTCAAATAGAACTCTCGGGCGGACAGTGGTCAAAGGGGAAATGCTGCGAGACGTTCAACCCGCTCGGGCCGTGGCTGGTCCCCGCGGCTGAAGTCGCCGACCCGCAGAAGCTTTCCTTGCGTTCTTTTGTAAACGGCGAACCCAGGCAGGACTCGAATAGCTCCGACATGATATTTTCCGTCAATTACCTGGTCTGGCACCTGTCACAATTCCTCGTCCTCGAACCCGGCGACATCATAAACACGGGCACCCCGCAGGGTGTAGCTGCGTCCGGGCGGTTCCCCTATCTGGCTCCAGGTGACACCATGACGCTCGAGATCGATGGCTTGGGCCAACAACAGCAGCACCTCGTGCCGGCTGCCGGCGCCGTCGACTAATCCTCCAGACGTCGCTAACTGGCCCGGGTTGAGGCCACCAGGGCTCCCCGGTGCCAACCGCAGCCGCGGCCACGACGCAGGGCAGGGTCGCTTTTTGCATTTTTCGACGCACCACGACTCGGAGAGCGAGGACTGCGGACCGCCATCTCCTTTCGTCGCGTATCCGCACTCCCCTCAATGGGCACAAAGCCGCTTATCGTGGCGACATTCCCCCAACAGTGCGCTCAACTGGCGAGCTTCACTTCCAGCGAGGCCACCCCCCGCAGCGTGATGTTGTCCTTGTACGGAGGTGGGTCAGTGACCAGTTCCACCGAGCTGAAACGGCGGGCCAGCGTGCCGAGGGCCACTTGAGCTTCCAGACGTGCCAGCGGTGCACCCAGGCAGTGGTGTATGCCGAACCCGAAGCCGAGGTGCCGGTTGTCGGCCCGGGTGACGTCGAAGGCGTCCGGGTGACTGAACTGGGCGCTGTCTCGGCCAGCGGCCGCGGGCAACATGACCAGCTCCGACCAAGCCGGGATGGTCCCGCAAGAAATGTCGACGTCTTCGACAGGCAATCGGCCCATCATGTGGACGGGTGGGTCGTACCGGAGGACCTCTTCCACGGCGGTGCGGACGAGAGCCGGGTCTTCGTGCACCCGTGCGTACTGGTCGGGGTGCCGGGCGAAGGCCAGCACGCCGTTGGCGATCAGGTTGACGGTTGTCTCGTGGCCGGCTATGAGCAGCAGGTTCAACGTGCTCCACACCTCGGCTTCAGTGAGGCGGTCGCCTTGTTCCTCGGCCTCGAGGAGAGCGGACAGGAGGTCGTCCTGGGGCTCCTCCCGGCGCCGGGCGATCAGCCTGCCGAAGTAATCCATGGCCCGCCTCCTCAATTCCTGGAAGCGTTCGAGAAGCCCGGGCGGCCATGTGAAACTGGGGTCGAGCCCCCTTGCCGTGGCCGCAGACCACTCTTTGAACTCGTCGACGTCCTCCGCCGGGACGCCCAGCATCTCGCAGATCATGAGCACTGGCAACGGAAAGGCGAGGTCATTGACGACCTCCATCCTCCCCGTCAGGGCGGCCTGGTCGAAAACCTCATCGGCAATCTGTTGAGCGCGAGGCCGCAGCTGCTCGACCCGGCGCGGGGTAAAGGCCCGGCTGACCAAGCCCCGTAGGCGGGTGTGGTCCGGCGGGTCGAGGAAAAGGAACGATGGGGTAACGTCTTCGTCGTCCTCGACGGCCGGGGCGAAGCGGGGCGACCTGCGGAAGTCGTTGCTGGTGTTCGGGCTGCGCAGGACGGTCATTATGTCCTCGTACCGGGACACCACGAGAAGGCCATATGGGCTCTCGAAGAGGGGGGCTTCTTCGAGCAACGCCCGGTAGGCCGGGTAGGGGTCGGCCCGGAACCCCGGGTCGATAGGGTCCCACATGGCGCCCATGGCAATTACCTCATTCCTTCGAAGTTGCAATACCAGCCAAGGAAAAAGTAGCTACACGGGCCACCGTTCCCTTACGCCTCATGGTACACGGCCCCCGGCGCCGTCCCGGGCGGGAGACGAGCCCATCCCGCGCAGGATGCGAGGCCGTCTCGGGCGGGAGGCGAGCCGGTCCCGGGGTCGGAGACGAGGCCGTCCCATTGGGGCAGTGGTCCTGACTTTCCCAGTTAGCGTTGTGCATTGATGGAGGGCCCTCAGCTGTCGTCCCGCACCACAGAAAGCCCCGTTCCTGTCCCTGGGGTTGGGGTTGCCGCGGCACTGCTGTGCGCCGGTGCGGGCAGCCGTTACGACGCGGGCCGACCAGGCGGAAAACTGGTCGCTCCCTGGCGCGGGCGGCCACTGGTCCTATGGGCTGTCGAGAACGTGCTGGCGGCGCGGCTGGGGGAGACCTTCGTCGTGACCGGGGCGGCCGACTTGACTGCCGTGCTCCCGGACGGGGTGACGGTGGTCGAGAACCGGCGTTGGCGAGACGGGCTGGCCACTTCTCTACACGCGGCCGTCTCCGCGGCCAGGTCGGCCGGCTTCAGCGTGCTCGTCGTTGGCCTCGGGGACCAGCCGCTCATCGGGCCGGAGGCGTGGCGATCGGTGGCCGCGGCCGAAGGCCAAATCGCGGTCGCCACCTACGAGGGGCTCCGCCGGAACCCGGTCAAGCTGGCCCGGGCGGTATGGGATCTGGTGCCAACGACCGGGGACGAAGGGCCCGGTCCCTGATGCGTGCCCGCCCGGACCTCGTCGTCGAGGTCCCTTGCGCAGGCAACCCGCTGGACATCGATACAAAAACAGACCTCGCCCAGACCACCTGAGTGCTGCCGGCGGACGACCTGGTCTGTGACGTCTCTCACCGACGCCAGGTGCTCCTTTGCGGCCGGTCGTTCACCACTCGCCCAGCGCCCACTTCACCCCGCTCAGCCCGCTCCGAAACAGGCATATGACAGGCTCACCGTGCCGGCGGTGGATGCCTGCGCCCCAGCCAGAGCCGCGGCCGGCGGCTCGCCGGCAAGAAGGCGCTGGTGGAGGGCCACCATCAACTCCTCGCTGGCCCGGTCCTCGACTGGCACCACAGATGCGACGACAGACCTGGTCCCGAGGGTGAGGAGGGCGGCCACCAGCCCCATCACCTCGTCGCCGGGGCGGACCGCAGACAAGCCGGACTGGCAAGCCGACAGCACCACCACCTCGGGTGGGCGGCGCAGTTGCTCCAGCTCGTAGACGGTCAGCACCCCGTCGGCCAGCTGGAGGCTCGACCATAGGCCGTTGTCGGCCCGAAAGGATGCGTGGGCGGCCACGTGAGCTATGCCGGCCCCTTCCAGGGCGGTGAGCACGGCGGAGGCCACGGCTCGAGGCCCGGTCAACAGTTCCGCCGATTGGTGCAGCGACGCGATCAAGGCTGCCTCCCTCTCGGCGCCGGCCAACCCTGGCCCGGCGACGACAACCGTGCCGTGCCTGGCCCCGGTCCCGCCGGCGAGGGACGGCGAGGGGCTGGGCTGCCACTTTCGTCGAGGTCGAGGTCGAAGCCGAGGTCGAGGTCGAAGCCGAGGTCGAGGTCGAGGTCGAGGTCGAGGTCGAGGTCGTAGCCCGGAGCCACAGCCGGGCGGACGGCGCCACTGAGATGGGCCGGCCTGCGAGCGTAGGCAGCGCCGCCCATGGGGTGGCGTGCAACTCGCCTGTGGGCACGACCACTACGGGTCGCGAGCCAAAGAACCGGGCGATGGGCACCATCAACATCTGGTCGAGGCGGTGGACCGCCCGGGCCAGCTGCGCCTCGGCGCCCGCACCGATCGCGGAGTCAGTTCCGCTGTACGCCAGTCGGCGCAACGCCAGCCTCGCATGGCCCAGCTCACTGCGCACCTCGGCAATGCCAGCTACGGGCCGGTGGTAGCACCGGCCGCCGACGGCGACCAGAGCATGCAGCCGGCCGTCGATATCGGCAAACTCGACGAGGGCGGCTGGGCCCAGCGCAGCAAACAAATCGGCCAATTTGGCCGGGCTGGTCCCGCCGCCGACGGCATCGCGCACTGGGCCCCCGACCGGACCACCCACTGGCTCCCTCACAGCGCCGTTGACGCGCCTGTCAGCCGGCCGAACGCCGCCGCCCTGCCACGCTCGTTCACGAGCCTGACGCTCCACCTCCGACTGTCGGGCGAGGAGAGGGGCCGGGTCATCACCGCTGCTGGCACAGGCCGTGATGTCCTGGGCCAGCCGGCGCAGCTCGGCAAGGTGGGCAGCCAGGACGTCATCACGGGGGGGACGTACAGGCAACGGTTGGAGGCTGTTGGCCCGGTGGCGTTCCATCCACTGCAAGATGCAGCTCGGCCGCCGCGTCTCGAGGGCGAGGCGCAGCCCCTGCCGGGCGGCGTCCCCGGCGTGGGAGGCGATGTTGGCTCTGAGCTCCGTTGCGGCCAAATTGGCCTGCTGGTCACTGACAACTGCCAACGCGCGGCGCATTGCGACCATGGCCCCGCGCCGGTCTCCCCGGGCCAGACGGGCTACGCCTTCTGCTTCCCAGGCCGCCAGCCGCCCGGCGGCCGTTCCCCGCCGGCGGCCGGCCCCGGCCCGGTCCAACTCGGCGGTCCCGGCGTCGAGGTCCCCAGCGGCGAGCCACAGCAGGCCGGCTACCGCGTGAGCCATCGTGGCCCGGTCCGAGAAGCCCATTCGGTCCAGCCGTCCGGCGGCGTCAGTGGCAAGTGCAGCGAGGGGGCCACGGTCATCTTCCTGGGCCCCCGAGCTAGCCCGGCGCGTGCGATGGCCGCCTCGGCCAGGGCCTGCCAGCCACTGCGGTCCTGCGCCTCGAACAGTGTCGCCGCCTCCTCGGCGGCCGCGCTGGACGCTTCCGGATCCCCACCGAGGAGGGCGATGTCCGCCAGCAGCACCAGGCCCTCGGCCAAGTCCTGCTGGTTGCCACCGTCCCTGAGCTGGCCGATAGCCTCCTCCACGACCAAGCGGCTGTCTCGGAACAGGCCTGCAGCTACCAGGGCGCTATGCCCGGCTAAGAGCACGGGCGCCAGGGTCGACACCGACTTCGCGGCACCGCCGGTCGGCCTCCTCGAAAAGAGCCAGCGCCGCCGGTAAGTCGCCCTTGCGAGCAGCCGCTGACCCCCGGTTATGGCAGTAGCGAGCCGCTTCGGTGGGGTTGCCGATCTCGAGCATGAGGCGCTCGGCTCGGGCCAGGTCGGCTTCGGCCAACGCAAACCGCCCGTTGTACATGTGGAGCAGGCCACGGTTGTTCAGCGCTCTGCCCTTCGCGGACGCGGTCCCCTATCCTGCGTAGACCGGGGATCACCTGACGGTACGCTTTCAAAGCCTCCTCGTAGCGGCCGAGCATGGCTAGCACCATCGCCCGCTGTGATTCGACAGCGACTGCGGTTGCACCGGAGGCCGCGGCGCCGTCGAGAGTGGCCATTGCTTCCTCGCCTCTCCCCGCCAGTACCAGCGCCCCGGCCAAGCTGAGCCGGGCTTCGGCCGCGAGGTTGGCGTCATTCGCCCGTTCCGCCGCCTCGACGGACGCCCGCAAATGAACCAACGGCTTCGGGGATACGCTGACGGGACCGGGCCGCCACCCCGAGGACCCGAAGGGCGGTCGACTCAGCCGCCGGCAAGCCCGTCCTCGACGGCGCGATTACGTGCCTCTATAGCCAGCCGCTCGGCCAGGTCTGGATCCTCGGTGGCCAGTCGCAGCGGCACGTTCGACAGCTCCGCCGTGGGCTGAGGGCCATCGAGTACCTCGCGTAACTGGAACGGCGTTGTGCGAGATGATAGACGGAAGTCGTATTTCCAGGGAGCCCCCCCACTCCCGTTAGCACCCGTGAAAAAAATGTGACTTTTACCACAGGAGGCTCATATGGCTAACGGCGAGGCATCCAGGAGCCATGCTCGGGCCCGCCAACTGCTCAAGGAGCGGCAAGACATACTCGTCCACCCGACGAACGCCCTGACCGACGATTCGGCCGAGATGCGCCGTCCCGCACCACTATTACCGACCGGCGAAGTGCTCGTCAGGAACGAAGCGGGCCAGGTTGACGCCTTTGAACGGGCGGCCGACCAGTTCGGCCTGCCTTACCGCCGACGTCGAGGACCACGCCCGCCCAAGTTGAGGGGCAAGGCCACCGAGCTGCCGAGCCCGCTGCCAGCCGCAGCCCGCTTATCACGTCCACAGCGACGAACCGCTCGAAGATATCTTGTGCCGGTTCGAAGACCACGGTCACGAAGAGTTCGAGGTCACGCCGAACCACGTGCTGTTCGGTTTGGAGTTGTGGGGCATGGACCCGTACGGCGACCCCCACTCGCTCAAAGGGAACGAAAAAACCCATCTCGGGGCGACGGCACCGGAGTGTACGTGGCCGTAGTGGACACTGGGCTCCCGCGTGGGTACCAAAGGAACCCAGTGCTGCACGGAACGTCGAGACCTGGCCGTCTGAAGAGGAACCCTGGGACTACGACAGCCCAACGCCAATCTCTCGGGCCCGCAGGGGCATGGTTCGTTTATCGCCGGCATGGTGCGTCAGGCGGCGCAGAACGCCATCGTGACGTCCTACCGGGCACTCGACACGGATGGTGTCACCGACGAGTGGTACCTGGGGTACCAACTGTCGCTTGTTCTGGCCAGCGGGGCACAGAGTGGTCAACCTGTCCCTCGGCACCACCACCAGGCGCGACCAAAAGCTGATGGGTTTGAGCGCCCTCGAGGCGGCCGCGAAGGGCCAGGGCGTGGGGCCGAGCACCGATAGTGGTCGCCGCCGCCGGCAACCTGGGAGATTCGCGTAAGGTCTGGCCCGCTGCCGATGACTGGACGATCAGTGTCGGGGCGCGGTGGGACAGGAAGACCCGGCGCCGGCATCCTTCAGCAGTCTCGGTCGACTGGGTCGACCTGTGCGCACGCAAGGCGTTGACGTCGCCAGCTCGTTCGAGGCCAAGCCTTTTCAAGATTCGTCCGACCCACGACAAAGTCGAGCAGTTCAAGGGCGAGGCTGTCTGGAGCGGGACGTCCTTTTCGGCCCCTCATGTCAGCGGCAAAGTAGCTGAGATCCTCCAAACGAACCTCAACCTCGACCGGGGCGGGGTGCTGGCCAAGTTGAGGGACCTCGGCGGCGGCCGTCGGGTCCAGGATCTCGGCTGGTACGTGCCATGACGGTCGCCGCTGAAGTGCCTGGCTATACTCACGCCATGGACGGCGCTCCCGGTGCTTTGGTCCGACGCGCCGCTGCGAGGCGACCAGTCGGCTTGGCGGCCACTCTGGTCGAGCGTTACCAGTCTCTGGTGTGGTCGATCGCCCGGTCCTACCGCTTGAGCGGCGACGATGCTTCGGACGTGGTGCAGACAACGTGGCTACGGCTGGTGGAGCACCTCGACCGCATCCGGGACCCAGATGCGGTCGGGTCATGGCTGGCCACCACTGCGCGCAACGAATGCCTGGCCCACATACGCCGGCGGGGCCGCCAGGGCGTCTCGCTCGAGGCCGTCCCCGAGGTGGCCGACGTCGGCCCCAGCCCCGGAGAAGGTGTGCTCGCCCGTGAACGCGACGCCGAGCTCTGGGCCGCGCTGCACCACATCTCGGAGCGGTGCCGGAAATTGCTGCGGGTACTGGCCACCGACCCACCCCCTTCGTACCAGGAGGTCGGCGCCGCCCTGAATATGCCGGTGGGCAGTATTGGCCCTACCCGAGCCCGCTGCCTGCAGAAACTGCGCCTCAGCATCTCGACTAAGGCGCACCCTGACGACCTGCTGAGCTCGCCATGATGTACGTGACCGGCCCAGGAAAGGGCGGCACCGGGGACGACCAGTTCTCGGGGCCCGAAGAAGATGAAAACCTGCTCGCCGAGCTGCGGCAGGCGGTGGCGAAGTTCGACCCTCCGCCGTCCTCTGTTACCGAGTTCACTCTGGATCTCCTCTCGTGGCGAGACCCAGATGCCGAGTTGGCCGCCTTGATCGCGGATTCACGCGAGCTCGCCGGCGCCGTTCGCGGCGGCAAGGAGGAAGTACTCCTCCGCTTCGAGGCCCCTCCATACGCCATCACCGTCGAAGCCAGCCCGGACGCGTCGGGCCGCTACCGGGTCATAGGCCAGGTAGAGCCGGGTGTTCCCGGCCGGGTCGATTTCCGCCAAGGCGACGCCGGCCCCGGCCAAAACGAACTGTCGGTCCGCTGCGACGAGTGGGGACGATTCGAGGCCTACCCGGTCGGGTCGGGACCGATCAGCTTGCGCTGGACGCCCGACGACGGTCAGCCCGTACGCACCACGTGGGTGGTGTTGTAACAGACGACCATAATGGTCCGATGAGCACCGATGAGCCCCAGGGGACGGGGTTGCCAGCAGAAAACAACCCTTTCCCCGTCCTGACCGAGCCCCAGATCGAGCGGCTCAGAGCCGTGGCCGAACCGGCCGATTTCCAGGCCGGCCAGGTGCTCTACCGGGCGGGTGACGGCGACTACGACTTCTTCGCCGTCGGTTCGGGAGAGGTCGAGGTCGTAAGGGAAGCGGCGGCTGGTTTGCCCGAAGCGGTGGTAGTCAAGATCGGGCCCGGGCAGTTCACGGGTGAGCTCAACATGCTGACCGGGCAACTCGCCTACCTCACGGTCCGAACGGCGACCGCAGCCCGCCTCTACCGGATCCCCCGCTCGGCCTTTCACCGGCTTATGGCGGACGATGCGGAGCTGTCCGACGTCATCCTCAGCGCCTTCATGGGGCGACGGGAGATACTCCGGCATGGGGAAGCAGCCCGCAGCGTCGAGATCCTCGGCGAAGAGCTGTCGGCGGCGACCTTGGCACTGCGCAATTGGGCCGCGCGCCAGAGGCTGCCCCACGAGTGGGTCGACGTCGAATCGGACGAAGGTCAATCTTTGCGCCAGCTGCTCCACGCGTCGACCGAGGACCTGCCCGTGGTGGTGACCCCGACGAAGGTGCTCCGCAAGGCCACGCCAGGGAGCCTCGCCGAGCAGCTCGGGCTGATCTACCGCGAGGTGCCCGGTCGGGTTTTCGACCTGGTCGTAGTGGGTGGCGGCCCGGCAGGCCTGGCCGCTGCGGTGTACGGCGCCTCCGAGGGCCTCGACACCATCCTGGTGGAGGCACGGGTCCCGGGTGGCCAAGCGGGAGGGACCACCCGCATCGAGAACTATCTCGGCTTCCCGAGAGGCATATCGGGCTTGGAGTTGATGGCAAAAGCCCAGTTACAAGCGGTGAAGTTCGGGGCCACACTCAACAGCCCGTGCGAGGCGTGCGCGCTGAACAACGTCGATGGCCAGCTGGTGGTCACTCTCTCGACAGGAGCAGAGGTACCGGCCCACGCCGTGATCGTGGCCAGTGGCGCTCGCTATGGCAAGCTCCAGCTCGACCGGTGGTCGGAGTTCGAGGGCGCGGGTATCTACTACGCCGCCACCGAGCTAGAGGCGCGCGCGTGCCGCGACTCGGAAGTGGCTGTCATCGGTGGGGCCAACTCGGCCGGTCAGGCCGCGCTGTTCATGGCCACGAAGGGGAGCCTTGTCCGACTGATCGTCCGCGGCGACGACCTCGCCAAGAAGATGTCTCAATACCTGGTCGACCGGGTCCAGTCACACCCGCGGATCGAGGTCTACCCATCGAGCGAAGTGGTGGCCGTAGGCGGCACAAAGCGCCTCGAGTCGATAACCGTCGCCAACCACGCCGACGGGACCAGCAACCAGTTCAGTTGTCAGGGGTTGTTTTGTTTCATTGGTGCGGTGCCGTCTACAGGGTGGCTGGACGGCGTCGAGCGAGACGGGTCCGGCTTCGTGTACACCGGCACCGCTCTGCCCGCGGAGGCGGTCCATCACATGTTCGAGGTCCTCGGCCGCAGTCCTTTCCCTTACGAAACCAGCGTGCCGGCAGTGTTCGCCGCCGGCGACGTCCGCCTGGGCTCCATGAAAAGAGTGGCGGCCGCCGTCGGGGAGGGATCTAGCGCCGTGAGCTGGGTCCACCAGGCCATCGGCAAATAACGCAGAGGCGAGGTCTAACCTGCCCGCCTCCCCGACCTGGGCCTCTTTGCCTCAGAAAATGCCACGCACCTGGCCGCCGTCCACCGCGATGAGCTGGCCGGTGATGTAAGAGGCGGCGTCGGAGCAAAGGAAGGCCACCAGGCTGGCCATTTCGTGGGCTTCACCCACCCGTCCTAAGGGGATCTCCTTGGCCACCTCGGCCCGGGCCAGGTCGTCGACCGGGATCCCGGCCTCGCGAGCCGCGCGGTAGATAGAGCTTCCCGCAGGCGGTCAGTCAGGATGCGCCCCGGCAGCACCGTGTTGACTGTGATCTGGTCCGGGGCCAGCTCGTCGGAGATCGTTTTAGCCAACGCCACCACCCCGGCGCGCAAGCTGTTGGACAGTATGAGCCCCTTGATCGGCTGGCGCACCGAAGTTGAGGCCACGTTTACGATGCGCCCATGAGCGCTCGAACGAAGATGGGGCACCGAGGCGCGGACCATGCGGACGACGTTCAGCAACAGGAGCTCGAACGCTTTTTGCCAGGCGGCGTCGTCGAAATCGTCGAATAAGCCTCCCGGGGGACCACCGCTGTTATTGACCAGGATGTCAAGTTGGCCAAAATGCTGGATGGCGGTATCGACCAGCAGCCCCGCCGCTTCAGCCTGAGAGACGTCAGCAGCCACCGGTACGACTTCTGCCCCATATTTGGCGACAATTTCAGCCGCAGTCTGCGCGACCGCCTCCTGCTGGCGGGACGATATGACCAGCCGAACACCCTCCGCCGCGAGTGCCTCAGCTATCGCCCGCCCCAGTCCCCGGCTGGCCGCATTGACCAACCCGACCCGTCCCTTCAAGTTGAGTTCCACGAGTGTCCTTCCGCTCCTCTCCAACCTATTAGCCCTGGGCTCCAGCTTGGGACCCTATCGTCCGGGGCGACCGGGACCCTAGCAAGCTCTCACATGTTCTAGCAAGTACGCACACATTCGCGCCCACAGGTGTAGCGTAAGGACCTATGGACATCGAAGAGGTAATTGTCCCCGCCGAGTTGCGGTCCGTGGACGACCAGCTCCGGGACCCCGAAACGATCCCCTGGGTCCCCCAGGCGGAGGGAGTCTTCTTCAGGCCGCTCCGCATCTGCCCCAAGGAGGGCAGATGGACGAACCTGCTCCGAGTTACCAAACGTGGGACCATAAACCTTCACAGGCACCTGGCCGCCGTGGAAGCCTGGGTCATAAAAGGAGAATGGCGCTACCTCGAGCGTGACTGGGTGGCCCGGCCCGGGACCTATGTGTTCGAGCCGCCCGGCGATATCCACACACTTGTGAACGCAGGGCAAGAAGAAATGGTGACGTTGTTCTCCATTCACGGCCCGATCGAGTACATCGGTGCCAATGGCGAGACGGCTTTTACAGAGACGGCTGAGACCAAGCTGGCCAAGTACGTGAACTTCTGCAGGGACAACGGCATTCCGCTGGCCCCAATCGTTGACTGAGCGCCTGTTACCTAGCTTTCCGGCCCAGGCGGCGGCCCAATTCCGGACGCACTACGGCCTTTTCGGTGCAGCGCCCTACGCAGAATAGAAGCTTCTCACCCAGCGGTGATGGTGGAGGATCTCGACCTCTTCAGGGGACAGCGGCCCCAGCGCAGCCGCGGCCACGTTGGCGTCTACGTTGCGGACCGACCGCATGCCAGGGATAACCGTCGAGACCGCGGGCTGAGAAAGGCAGTACCGAAGGGCAATTTCCGGGAGCCGGTCGATTGGGGTCCCGAGGTCCTTGGCGATAGCCTGGACGTGTTCCCAGACTTGCTCCTTCCGGTCGCCACCGAAATACCTATTGCGGAAGTCGCCATCAGGGAAGGTGGTCGCCGGGTTGACCCTTCCGGTGAGCGCCCCTTCGTCAAAAGGCACCCTTACTATGACACCCACGTCGGCTGTTTTCACGGCTGGGAAAAGTTGGTCCTCCGGGCTCTGGTCGAAAATGTTGTAAATGACTTGCACCGTGTCGACGTGGCCAGAATTGACGAGCTTTATCGCGTTGGAAGGTTGGTGGTCATTGTTGGAGATGCCGAAAAATCTGATCTTTCCTTCTGAACGGAGCCTTTCTATCCCCTCCAGCCAATCCCCTTGGCCCACCCACTCGTCCGACCAAACGTGGAACTGCTGGACGTCGATGGTCTCCAACCCCAGGTTCGAAAGGCTGCGCTCGGTGCACTCCACGATCCAGTCTGCAGGGTAAGCATCGTTTGCCGCGACTCCTTTCGGAGCGGGCCAGACCATGTTCTTGGGCGGGATTTTCGTCGCCACGTGTACGGTGCCGTTCGCTTCCCGGGCCACCTGGCCCACCAACCGCTCGCTATGCCCGTCCCCATAACCCAAGGCAGTATCAAGGAAGTTGACGCCCTCCTCAATTGCCCGGCGGAGCGCACGTAACGACTCTTCGTCGTCCGCCCCAATCCACATGTTTTTCCCGATGCCCCAGGCACCGTAGCCAAGCTCCGACACTTGCAGACCGGTCTTCCCCAACTTGCGGTAGTTCATGGTCAACCTCCTCGACGCGGTTGTAACTGTTACGATGTGGCTGTGACGTCGGGCTGAGCCGTGCCCTGGTCGTACGAGCTTGATATCCTATCATGACAAGACCCTCCCACGCCGCTTGACAGTGATCGCAGGGACCTCAGTACCCGGCTTCGATCCTGACGTGCTTGGTGTGGAGGTAGTCCTCGAGGCCCTGGTGTGAAAGCTCGATGCCGAGCCCGCTCTGCTTCCAGCCGCTATACGGGAAGGCAACCTCGCCCCCGCCGACATTGTTGACGTTGACCGTGCCGAACTCGAGCCGCTCGGCTCCAAGCAAGCCGGTCCGCAGATCGCGGGTGTACAAGTAGCAGACAAGGCCGTATTCGAGCGAGTTGGCCCGCTCAATGGCGTCGTCCAGGTCGTCGACGACCACGACAGGGGCGACGGGGCCGAAGGTCTCCTGGCACAGCATCGCCATGTTGTCCCCACCGACCACGACGGTCGGGAGGTAGTAAAAACCTCGGGAAAGACCCGGATCTGCTGGTCGCCGGCCGCCGACGAGCACATCGGCCCCCCGCCGGCGAGCATCGTCTACCTGCTCCTCGACGCGTGCCCGGCCCCGTTCATTGGACAGGGGCCCGACATCGGGGTCGTCCAACCCGGCCCCCACCGCCAACTTCGCCGCTGCCGGGGCAAATTTGGCCACGAACTCGTCCAGGACGGTGCGATCGACGAAGATCCGGTTGACCGAGTTACATAACTGCCCGGCGTTGCGGAACGACCGCTTGACCGCGTCCGCCACGGCCTTGTCCATCGGGGCGTCCGCGCTCACGATCATTGGGGAGTGGCCCCCAAGCTCCAACGTGACCCGCTTTACGTCCTTGGCCGCCAGTTCCAGGATCCGCTTCCCCGTGGCGGTGCCACCCGTAAAACTCACCTTTGAAACCAGAGGATGGCCGACCAACCGTGTACCGACGGTGGCCCCTTCCCCGTTGACCGAGTTGAGCACGCCAGGAGGCAGGCCGGACGCCGCCGCGCCGGCAACCATATCGAGCACCGCCAGCGGCGTTTCCTCAGCCGGCTTGGCTACTACTGTGCAGCCTGCGGCCAGCGCGGGGGCCAGCTTCCAGGCCATCAGCCCAAGGGGGTAGTTCCACGTCGTAATGGCGGCGACCACGCCGATCGGCTGGCGGACGACCAGGCTGCGCAGCGTCCGGGACCCGGTCGGGATGATTTCCCCGTACACCCGGACGGCCTCCGCGGCGTAGTAGTCGAACGCCTGGGCGGCCGCGTCTACCTCCGAACGCGCTTCGCTGAGGGGCTTGCCCTGCTCGAGCGTGAGCGTCCGGGCCAAGCGGTCCCCGTTGTCTCTGACCCAGGAAGCAATGGCTACGAGCCGGCGAGAACGCTCCGGCGCCGGCGTCGTCGACCACTGAGGGAAGGCTTCTGCCGCTAAGTTCACCGCCTTGTCCACCAGGCCAGCGTCGGCGACAGGCGCGAAACCGACGACCTCTTGGTCAGCCGGGTTGGTCACCGCCAGCGCTTCATGGGCGCCGTCGGCGGCCACCGTCGAGCCGCCAATAACCAGCTCTGGCCTCATCGTCGTCACTGTGATCCTGCAGGCTTTCCGGCGAGAACGGGCGGCCGAAGCTCGGGGCCGGAAGGACCTCGGTGGACGCGCCGGGAGAAACCCTGGTTTTCGACCATGCTGTAGTCGTGCCCGGCGCCGGCGAAGTAAGCGGCAAAAAAGACGAGCGGCGCCGGTCCCGTATTGACGGTCCGGTGCGCCCAACCCGGCGGCACGTACACCGATAGTGACGGAGCCAGCGCCTCGCACACCAACTCACCATCGCGCGACTCCATGACCATGAGCCCCTCGCCCGACATGCCGAGGTACACCTCTCCCGAATCCTGCACGTGGTGGTGGCCCCTCGTCATATAGAACTCGGTGCCCACGGTACCCGGGGCGATCGTCGTCGTCAGAAAAGCGAGGTTCCCGGGGCGTTCAGGCACGTCCGCGTGGTGGCTCTCGTATATGACGGGGTCGTCGCCGGAGCGCAGTAGCCTCTCGACCGACTCCTGGTCTTCGAAGAAGCGAGCCATGTCGCTCAGCTTCCGGACCACTTCCCTGGACGGGGCCAGCGACCCACTGTCGAAGTCGAGCGTGACGGCGAACGGCCGTGGTGAGCTTGACATCCCGTCATGATAGGCCGGTGGCAAAGGTGCTCCCGTCACGGCGGCGCTAGGCCCCACTTATCTCGGACCTCCACGTGTACTTGGGGTCGTACCCGAGTAGGCGGCGCGCCTTTTTGATCGAGAACATCGAATCGAGCGGGCCCACGTTGTCCCGACGCCAGGGGACGTCCGGAAAGAACTGCCCGACGA
Organism: uncultured Acidimicrobiaceae bacterium; assembly: GCA_963807395.1. Classification (GTDB taxonomy): domain Bacteria; phylum Actinomycetota; class Acidimicrobiia; order Acidimicrobiales; family Palsa-688; genus Fen-671. Next base: position 1,307,288 of record CAWEBW010000007.1, on the reverse strand, counting down.
GCTCGGTTATCGGCTTACTCATCACTGTGTCCGGGCTGGCGATTATAAAGACCTCCGCACCCTTGAACGGGGCCTCGAGCGCCTTGCGCACGGCTTGAGCGGCATCCCTGGCGTCTATGTAGGACCAGAGGTTCCACTTCCGCTGGGCGGGGTTGTCGTCGAAGGCAGGAAAGGCGGCGTAGTCGTCTACAAGCATCACGTTGGAGAAACGAAGGCTGGCTATTTTCATCTCAGGTTCCCAGCGACAGAAATGCCGCGCCATCTCCTCGCCCATCGTTTTCGACAACGCGTACGACGATTCGGGCCGCGGCGGGTACTCCTCGTCGACGGGTACGTAGGGCGGCGGGACATTGAACGGGAGGCCCAGGACGGTTTCGCTGGACGCCGACACGACGCTGCGGATGCCGAAATGCCTCGCCGAAGCGAAGACGTTATAAGTGCTGACGGTGTTGTTGCGGAACAACTCCGACCCCGGGCCCACCCCGGGGCCGGCACCGCTGCGAGGTGGACTACAGCGTCCACACCGCGGTGGCGGTCGTCGACCTGATGCAACACCTCCATGGTCTGGCCCATGTCAGCGAGGTCGGCTCGCACAAAGGGGCAAGGGTCGTCGGCGGGCCGGACCGAGATCTACGTTCGTAACTGAGTACCCATGCTCGAGCAGCTCGGACAGGCAGGCTCGCCCCAGCTTCCCACTACCGCCGGTCAACACCACTTGTGCCATCGCAGGTCCTCTCGCACTGGGGCCGGCCGAAAATGCCCGGTCCAACTTCTGGCCGAACCGTCTTTCCTGTACCCGTCGGGCCGAGCCCTCCGGACGCTACCCACACTAATACTTGATCGACCAGGCCAACTTGTTATCCTCGCATGCTGTGATCCTGTTATGATAACCTCACACCTGCCTACGTGGTCACCGAGACCCAGAAGCACATCATCCGCTCGATATCCATAACCCAGATCCGTTGAGCCCACATCCACTGAGCCAGAGTTGCCCGTGACCGAGACCACGTACACAACGATTGACTTCCGGTCGTTCGAGCCCTACTACCTGCAGCTCAAGCGTATTCTGCTGAAGGAGATGGAGGACAACGGCACCGAGGGCAGCCTCCTGCCGTCGGAGGCGGAGCTGTGCTCCCGGTACTCCGTCAGCCGCACCGTCGTGCGCCAGGCGCTGGCCGAGCTCGAAAACGACGGGCTGGTGCTCAAGGTCAAGGGTAAGGGGACGTTCGTAACCGGGCGCAAACTGGACACCAGCTTCATCCAGGACAACCTCGGGTTCTACGAGTCGATGACACGAGCCGGGCACGTCGTCCAGAGCCGGATCCTGAAGCTGGCCGCCGAGCCCGCCACTGTGGACGTGGCCCGGTTGCTCGAGATCGGGGTCGGAGAGGAGATCGTCCGCTTCGACCGGGCCCGCAGCGTCGATAGCCGACCTGTCCAGGTCGTCCGGGCGTTCATGCCGGCCAGGTTGCTGCCGGGGTTCGTGGACCTCGACATGACAGACCGGTCCTTGTACCAGGTGCTGCGTGGCTCCTACGGGTTACGCCCGGCCAGTGGCCACCGCGCCATCGAAGCCGTCCCGTTGTCCCGTGAGGACGCCGGCCACCTAAAGGTGCCCAAGGGAGCGCCGGGCCTACGGGTGGACAGCATCACTCGCTCGAGCGACGGGACCGTGTTCGAGCATTTCGTCGCCCACTACAGAGGGGACAGTTTTCGCTTCGAACTCGAGGTCCGTTCCGCTCCGGCCGAGACCTCACCTCGCCCGGCCGGCGCCACGAAAGCTACTGGGCTGCCTCTCCAGTCGGCCGCAGCCAGGCCGCGGCCGCGGTGAAGGGCGCTGGTTCCCAAACCACAGTGTCACCGGCCTCCACGAAGGGTCGGCTATGGCTGGCAATGGCGGAGTCGACCACCCAGGGCCCTGGCCCCGGCAGGTCCAGGCGCACGGGTGGTTCCGCGGGCCGCCGAAAGCGTGGAACACGGCCAGGGCGCCCCGCCCGTCGTGCGCCGTCCGCAACATCGCTTGCCAACCAGTCGGCGCGCTGTACCGAGCGACTCGAGGCCCGAAGCGGCGCCAGCGCCCATTTGTGAAGGCAGGACCGGACTTTTTGTACAGGGCCAACGTGTCATTGACCAGATCCCACTGCCTTTCGTCCAGCTCGGTCAGATCACCCGACAAGCACGGCCGGCCCAAGAGGCCCGACGAAAGCTTGTAAATCGACTCGGCCTCGGTGTCAGACCGGTGCAAGACAACCCAAACCAGCGAGCGTTTGGCAGGCAGCAGCCGGTTGGCATTGGCGGCGATGACCGGTAACTCCGGGCACTCGAATGCGTCCGAGAACGAGCCGAGGTCAGACTGAGCCATGAGCGACGGCTCGAGCCGATGACCTCCCGAGGCGCAGTTCTCGATCACGAGGTCAGGCATGCGCCGCCGCAACTGGGCCAGAAAGTCGAGGGCCGCCGCCACCTGGCGGCGGAGCCCTTCGCCGGCCGACTCGGCCCCGTCGCAGCCCACCCCCAGGGTCTCGTTGTAGTCGACCTTCAGGTAACCCATCTCGGAATCCTCGAGCAAACGGACGACCCTTTCGGACAGGTAATCGGTGACAAAGGGGTCCTGGAAGTCCCAAAACCGCCGTACTCCGGCCGTAATTGGCACGCCGTCGCGCTTCAAGAGGTGGTCGGTGAGAGAGAACGCCGTCGAAGCCGAGCCGCACGTTTCCAGCTCCACCCACAGCCCGGGCACCAGGCCGCGTTGGCGCACTGCCTTAGCCGTAGCGGCCAGTCCTTCTGGGAAAGCGGCCCGGTCGACGACCCAGTCACCATGGGCGTCGATCCACCTCCCGGAGGCCGATTCGTACCAACCGGCGTCGATCACGAGGTACTTGACGCCGGACCCGGCCAGGCGATCGGCTATCGCCACCACCTTCTCGTGGCTGGGCCGGCCCCAAGTGGTGCACCACTCGTTGGCCTCCGGGGCCAGGTCTTCTAGCCGGCCCGAGCGGGCGACGACAGCCTCACCGGAGCTCGGCCCGGCCCCGGCCTGGCGGCGGAGCCCCACGCCGGTCCGTTCCTGCATGCCCACCAACCGCTGCGCGCACGTGTCGAAGTCGCCCAGGACCACTGTCAGCCAGGCGGGAGGCGTGGTAAAGCTCTCGCCGGGCGCCAGAGTTTTGCGCCAATGACCGAAGTCCCCGTCAGCCAGGCCGCCGGACAGCGAGACCTGGCCGCCCCGCCCGAAGAGCTCCATCTGCCACGACCCGGCCCAGGCGAGCTGAGCGGCCCAGGTAACGCCCGTCACCCGGTCTTCGATCCCGGCGCACGGGGCAAAGCGCCTCACGGGCATGGTCCCGACCTGACCAAACCGCTCGACGTTCACGGCGTGGTCGGACCACGCCCGCTCCAGGTGCAGCTCCTCGAAGGGCTGGCTGACCAAGCGGGCCTCGCTCGACCAGCCACTGCGCAGGCGGTGCACAAGGAAGCGGCCAGCAGGATCGTCTGGCGACGGCGGCCCAACCCCCGCCAGGCAAAAACTCGTCAGGAGTTGGAGGGTAAGTGGGGCGTCGGAGATATTGGTGACCACCACGTCCACTTCCACTGTTTCAGTACCTTCCCGCCAGCGGAGGGTGTGAGACGCGGCCAACCGCCCTTCCGCCACCATGTCGACGGTCACAACGGCAGTGCCTTCGCTCTCGGCCACCCGATGGCCGACCAGTCGCAGCGCTCGGGTCGAGGAGCTGTTGCGCAGCGTGTGGCCCTGGGACCTTTCTCCCCCGGCGGTGTCGCCCACCACCGACAGCTGGACGATCGATTCGTGAGAAAAACCGGGCTCTGCGTCGTCGCCCGGGCCCGCGTCATGTAGTCCGCCTCGGGGCTCCAACCCCGCCGGCAAAAACCTCAGCCGCACGTGCCCGGTGGCCTCGTCTAATTCGTAACGAGCCACCATGTCACCGCACGGGGCGGACAAAAGCTGCTCCACGAGACGCGCTCCTCCCGGGCCGAGAAATAAAACGCTAGCACGGCAAAAACGAACCGCCCCCAGTCAGGGTAGCTTCCCTGAAACTGGGGGCGGTAGTTCGTCACCGCATAGGGCCGGGCTTGCTAGACAAGCTCGGCCGGCGTCAGGCGCTAGGCGCCGGCCGCCGACAGGTCGTGGTTGGCATCCGCGTACGCCGTGCTGAGCAGCGACGTCGTCTTGGACAGCGTTTCGGGCCCCAACCAGATCGGGCCCATGGCCGTGCCCATGTCCGTCAGCGCCTGGTTCATGCCCGGCGTGTTGGGCCAATCCACGACATGACCCAGAGATTCCTCGGCGAAGGGCGCCATGGGGATACCCTTGGCCGCCCACGCGGAGGTGAAGTATTTGTCGAGCGTCGGGATGGCGGGCCAGATGTAACCCCCCGAACCCATGATCTTCTGGGACGCGGCAGAGCCGAGCCATTGCTCGAGCTCCCACGTCTGCTTGGAAGTGAGGCGTGTGGACGTTGATGCCGTCGATCAGGCCGTTGAACACGCTCCAGCGCCCATCAGGACCGGCCGGCAGAGGAACGACGCCGATCTTGAACTTGGTCCCGATCGCCTTCCACGCCGGGTCCGTGTTCCAGTCGCCTTCAAGGTACATGGCGATCTTGCCGGCGGCGAACAGGTTGAGGTCCTGGCCACTGGGGCTCTCACCGTTGGAGCCGAGTTCGGACCCGGGCACGAGCACGTGGTACTTGTACATAAGGTTGTTGATGAACTGGGTGGTCTGGTCACAGGCCGGGGTGTTGAAGCTGGTCGACGAGGCCCACGCGGCCGGGATCACGTGACACCCGTCCATCTGCCAGAAGCTCCCGAAACCGGTCTGGAAGGCGTTGTCCATTTCCATCCCGTACGTGGCCACCTTGTTGGGGTTGAAGTTCGGGGACGTCGCGTTGTTACCGCTGGTGTCAGTAGTCGCCTCCTCCAGGAACTTGAGGAAGCTGCCACCGTTGGCCGGGTTCCAGGTCCAGTTGCTGGGCGGCGTCAAATGGTGCGCAGCCATGTAGTTTTCGTTGTAATAAATGCCGATCGTGTCCCAGTCCTTGGGCAGCCCGTAAATAGCGCCCTTGTACTCGTGCAGAGCGACCAGCGACGGGATGTACTGCGACAGACTGATGTTGGCCTTCTTGATGTCCGGCGCCAGGTTTACGAGAAAGCCGTCTTTGATCCACGTCGACAGCCAAGGTGTGTTGATCCAGAAGATGTCGGGCCCGCTCCCGGAGGCGAACTCCTCCTGAAGTTTGGTCTGATAGGCCGCGTAGGGGATCTGCTCGACTGTAACGGAGATATTGGGATGGCTCTTCTCGAAGACGGCAATCGACTGCTTGTACCCGACCTCCTCGTTGGGGTCCCAGAGGGTATAGGTAAGGTGTACAGCCCCGCTCGCACTGGCGGTACCGTCCATTGCAGCCACTAAGCCCATAGAACTGGCGGCCGTAGCTGTGGCCACTATTAGCGGCAATAGCCGCTTATGCTTCATTGGATCTTTCCTCCCTTTCCTTGTATTTGCGCTCCCTCTCGGGTGGCGGTGGCCGGTGGCCACTATTGTGTCCCCGCCAAACGCTCAAATTTGGGGCGTCAATGACCCTGGGTCAGCTGGATAGATCGTATGATATGACGTTGGAACACGGTGAAGATCAAGATAAGCGGGAGCAGAGTAATCATGGCACTGGCGAGGACCAGGTTCCAGTCGTCGCCAAAACTCGATTGGAAATTGGCTATCCCGGTCGTCAATACATAGTGCGTAGGGTTGGTTACTATGAGCGGCCACAAGAAGTTGTTCCAACTGAACACGAAGGCAATGATCGTCGCCGTGATGATGACTGGACGGGACAGCGGGACAATGATCTTCCATAAAGTCCCTATTTCGCTGCACCCGTCCATCTTCGAGGCGTCGACGATCTCCTGAGGAATGTTCAAAAAGAACTGTCTGATCAAGAAGATCGTATAAGGGGTCCCGAAAACATAAGGGAGGAATATCGCCCAATATGTGTCGAGCAGGTGCAAAGAACGCACGATCGTATAGAGGGGGATGATAGTTACAATGTTGGGGATCATGAGCGTCACCAGGTAAAACCAGAAAATCACGTCCCGGCCGGGGAACCTCATCCGAGCAAAGGCGTAAGCCGCGATGACGCTGAAGAAGACCTGTCCAACCGTCAATATCACCGTCACCAGTGCGGTATTGCCCAGGTAGCGGATGAAATCCTGTTGGAAAAGGGTGTTGGAGTAGTTGGACCACTCCAGGTGATGAGGGATCGCCCAGGGAGCCTGGGTCAGGATCTGGTTGGCCGGCTTAAGTGAACCGAACAATGCCAAGATGTACGGCACCATGAAGACGGCCGCAAAGCCCGTCAACACGACGTAGAAAGCGGTCAACTTGCCGACGTGGAGGATGGCTCGGGCTCCGGTCGGCCTCTTGGCCGTGGAACTAGTTTGGGGTTGCCTGATGGCGATAGTGGTCATGACGAATAGTCGTAGGTGGTGCGTCTCTTGAAGAAGATGAACTGGCCGACACTGAAGATGAGGATGACCCCGAACAGCAGGACGGACAGCGCCGCCGCCTCCCCCAGCCTGTAGTCCGTAAAGCCGATGTCGTAGATCGATAAGCTCATGACCTTGGTCGAGTCACCCGGGCCGCCCTGGGTCAGGACATAAAGGGTGTCGAAAACCTGGAACGAACCGATGACGTCCGTTATCAAGACGAAGAGCAGGGTGGCGTTGAGTAGTGGCAGGCTTATCCGCCAGAACTGCCTCCATTTGCTGGCCCCGTCTATTTCTGCCGCCTCGTACAGGCTCCGAGGTATGGCCTGCAGACCGGCCAGGAAGAACAGCATGTTGAACCCAAGGAACTGCCAGATGTTTACCCCGGCCACTACTGGCATAGCCCAGCTAGTCGACGACAGCCAATCGGGCCCTGGATGCCGAACAGGCCAAGGAAATGGTTAACGGCGCCGAGCTTTGGGTCGAAAACCCAGTACCAGATGATGCCCATCGCCACCGGGGTGGACAGGTAGGGAGCGACGAAGAGGATACGGTAGAGCCCGGTCCCGACACGCTTTCGGTTCAGCATTACGGCCAGCCCGAGGGCCAGAATTGTCTGCGCCGGGATGTTCAAGAGCACGTAGTACGCCGTGACCCCGAGCGAATGGGCGGCCCCGTCGAAACGGAACATGCTGATGTAGTTCTGGATGCCAGCCCAACTGGCGGGGGAGGCAAGGTTGTAATTGAGGAAACTGAGCACGATCACCCAGACCACGGGCAGGGCCAAGAACAGGAGGACCCCGATCATGCTCGGCGCTATGAACGGAAATGCCCGGCCGAAACTCCTGAGCCCCGAACGTCGCGCCCCCGCTTGGGGGCCCCTGTCCTTGACGAACTCCTCGCTGTCAGCAGGGACGACACCAGTAGCTAACGCCACGGCACTCCCCCAGTTGGCCTTGCCCTCACACTGGCCCCTCCCCCGGTGCCGCTCCTCCAGCGGCCCCCTGGATGTTACGAGTCCTATCAGAAACTATCAGAAACGGCAACGCGGGTCACGTCGGGCACCCGCCGCGGCGCAATAATGACCTCCCCGATCTGGCTCCTCAGCTGCCGCCTGGCCTCCTCCGGAAGCCCGTCGTCGGTAACGAGCGTGTCGACGTCCGAAAGGTCCGCCATGGTACAAAGTGCGGTGGTACGCCACTTGGTATGGTCCGCCACCACTACGAGGCGCCGGCAGCGAGCGATGAAGGTCCTGTTCGTCTCCGCCTCGGAGATGTTTGGGGTCGTGAGCCCGGCCACCGGGTCGAGCCCGTGGACGCCCAGGAACAAGACGTCGAAGTAGAGAGACCTGATCGAGGCGTCGGCGGTCGGCCCTACCAGGGCGTCCGAGGGGGTACGGAACTCCCCCCCGGTGAGGATCACGGTGGTGCCTTTGCTGCCTGAGCGCTGCAGCTCGTTCCACACGTTCATCGAGTTCGTCACTACGGTCAGGACTTCACCCGCCGACAGCCGGGTGGCCAGCGCGCAGGTGGTGGTGCCGGCCGATAGCGCCACGGCGGAGCCGGGCTTCACCAGTGCGGCTGCCCTTTCGGCGATTGCGGCTTTTTCCTCCTGCTCCCGCTGCACTTTTTTCTCGAAGCCGGGCTCGTCCGTCCCGTACTGAGCGAGCACTGCCCCGCCGTGGACCCGCTCGATCAGGCCATCTTTTTGTAGGGCATCCAGGTCTCGCCGGATCGTCATCTCCGAGACAGACAAGGCCTCACTCAACTCGGTCAGCCGAACGCCACCCTTGGCCTGGAGGTGTTCCAGGATCTGTTTCCGCCTCAAAAGAGCCAGCATGCTGCCCTCCTCCCCGGCCACCGCGGTACCCAAATAATTGTCATCCGTTATGGCTCTGTGCAAGCCGGCATTGCTGTCGGGGACCAATACGACCGGCATTGCGGCTGACGCCCATTGCCAGACGGATTGTAGTAGATATTGCGCTAACATGTGGTGTTTTGAAACCTTCGATCCACACGGCTCGGGCACGCCAGGAGGCTGGCGCCACCAGCGGTAAGCGCATGCCGGTCCGACCCGCAGCTCCTCAAGAGGCCGATAGCAGGCGAGACCCGCTCAGCAAGGCGCGAGTGGTCGTCGCCCGGGGCAGGCAAGACCGGCCCAATCTCCCCAGCGCCGATTCCTGCCCGTTCTGCCCGGGCGGCCTCGAGGCGCCCGAGGAGTACGAGGTGAGATGGTTCAAAAACCGCTGGCCACCCTTGCCTGATGACCGGTGCGAGGTGGTGCTCTTCTCGCCTGAACACACTCAGAGCCTGGGCTCGTTGAGCCCGCACCAGTTGGGCCTAGTGGTCTCCTTGTGGGCTGAACGGACCGAAGCCCTCGGGGCCAGGCCAGATGTCGACTACGTCCTTGTGTTCGAGAACCGGGGCAGTGACGTCGGGGCCACTATCTCTCATCCGCACGGCCAGATTTACTCGTTCAACTATGTGCCACCAGTGCCTCTCTTGGAACTAAACGAACCGTCCTGCGCCATCTGCGACGAGCTTGACGGCAAGGGGGCGCCGGGGACATCTCATGCCTGCCGAGTGTTGGCGTCCTCGAAAGGGTGGCAGGCCTGGACTGTCTGGGCACCTTCATACCCCTACGAGCTTCTCATTGCCCCGGACCAACATTTGGGCGACCTCACCGAAGCCCGCCCCAGCTTCGCAGGTCTGGTCGACGTATTGAAACAGTCCCTAACGGCGCTGGACGCGCTCTTCTCGGAACCGATGCCTTACATGCTCTGGTGCCACCAGCGGCCCACCGACGGCGGCGTCTGGCCCACGGCCCATTTGCATTTCCACGTCGCCCCCACCAGGCGGGACAAAGGGGTGGCCCGTTACGTCGCCTCGGGAGAGCTCGGCTCAGGCGTAATGTTCAACCCCGTCGACCCCGAAGACGCCGCTTGCCGGCTCAAGGGGCTAGTTCACTAGTCTCCCAGGACTGGCCGAGGCCAGAACTCGCTGAGGAAGGCAGAAAGCTCGGGCAACCCGGGGAACACGAAATCAGGCTTTACTTCAGCAGTGACCTCGTCGAGGCACGTAACCCCAGACAGCAAAAGCGCCGTGCGGGCGCCGGCGGCGGCTCCGCCGGCAATATCCGAAGCGAGGTTGTCCCCTATGACCAGGCTGTTCGCTGGCCCCACGCCGAGCAGGGAAGCGGCCGTCTCGAACATGGCCGGGTTCGGCTTGCCGACGCACACGGGTGCCACCTCCACACAGGCTCGAACGGCGGCCACTAGCGCCCCCGTGCCCGGGATGGCGCCGTCTTCGGTCAGTAGCACTGGGTCCAGGCTCGTCGCCACCAGAGCCGCTCCCCCACTGACCAGGCGGACCACCTCGGACAGGGCCGCATAAGTAAAGGTGCGGTCGAGGCCCATGACGACGACGTCGGCCCCGCGGCCTTCTACCGCTAGCTCGACGCCCACTTGCGCCACCGCCTCTTTCAGTACCGTGCTGCCGAGCACGAGGGCACGGCTCCCCGTGAAGCCGGCCCCGACCAGGTAGCGTGCCGTGGCGTCGGTCACCGTCAAGATGGCCGACGGCGGCACATTGACTCCCATCCGGCCCAACTTGGCCGCACAATCGAGCGCGCTGACGGTTGAGTTATTGGTCAGCAGCACGAAGGGGTGGTCACTGATGAGCGAAAAGAACTCGCGCAGCCCGGGCATCGAGCGATCGCCCCGGTAGAGGACGCCGTCCATGTCGACGACGAGGCCCCGCGGCGGCTCGTTCAACCTGGAGAGCCTTCGTCCCAGCGCCCCCATTCGTCGCCAAGGACGTCGTGGACGGCGCAGAAAGTACGGAAGGCGCCCTCGTACGCGCCCACCCGCTCCGCGTCCGGCCACCACGTCTCGGCGGCGCGTACGACCTCTTCGGCGCCGGCGGCGGCATCTGCATACCAGCCTGCGCCTACGCCGGCCAGGATGGCGGCCCCCTGGAGCCCGCCTTCTGTGGCCGTCAACGTCTGGACTGGGTGGCTGAATATGTCCGCTCTGATCTGGTTCCACAAACTGCTGGTCGCGCCTCCCCCTGTGCAGCGCACCGGGCCGTCAAAGCCGTCGGGGCACACGCACTCTAGAGACCTGCGGTCCTCGAGCGTTATACCTTCGAGCACGGCCCGGGCAAAGTGAGCCCGCTGGTGGCCCATTGTGGCGCCGATGAACGACGCCCTGGACTGCTCGTGGCCGAGGGTGCGCTCGCCAAGCAGGTAGGGGAAGAAAAGGAGCCCGTCGGAGCCCGGCTCCACGCCTGCCGCCTCTTTGGTTAGCCGGTCGAAAGCGTCGGCCGTTCGCCCTCGTTCCTCGGCCTCGCCGCCCAACTGGTCCATGAACCATCGCAAAGAGACGCCGGCCGCGTCGGCGATGCCGAACTGGGCCCAGTTGCCGCTAGCCGAGCGAAGGTTCATCACCCGCCGGTCGGGCGAAGGCGCTTCCGTCGCTCTTGCCACAATCGAAGCGGTGCCGGCCACGAGAGCTACTCTGCCGGGGCTCGTGAGCCCGCAAGCCAAGAGCTGGCACATCATGTCGCCGCTCCCGGCGACGACCGGCGTCCCCGCCAGGAGCCCGGTACTGGCCGCCACTTCCCGCCCCACCCGACCGATGACCGCGGAGGAGTCAACGATCTCGGGGACCTTCGACCTTTCCACGCCGAGGGCGTTCAGCAACTCCTCCGACCACTGGCCGGTGGAGGCGTCACAGAGGAACGACCCCGAGGCCTCGGACGGGTCCGTGGCCGCCTCGCCGCACAGGCGCAGGTTGACCGCGTCTTTGACGATGAGCAACCGGGCTGCCTTCGCATAAGCCTCGGGCTCGTTCCGGCGCAGCCACGCCATTTTGAAACCGGCCCAGGCCGGTAGAGGTCTGTTGCCGGCCAGCGTCGCCAGTGCGTCGGCGTCCGGACGTCGCTCGAACTGCCGGACGTCGTCGAGGCAACGCTTGTCGCTCCAGATGGCGGCCCGCCGGCCGATCACCTCGTTGTTGGCGTCGAGGGCGACCACGCCGTGCATCTGCGCCCCGACCCCGACGGCGGCAACGCGCATCGCCGGGTTGCGTTCGACGACGGCGGCAATGTTGTTGACGGTCGTGGACCACCACTGTTCGGGCTCTTGTTCGGCCCAGCCAGGCCTGGGCGTGAACAGCTCGATGGGCGACGCCGCCGTACTCAGGATCCGGCCGGTGCAATCGACGAGCGCGGCCCGGGTGCTCTGGGTCCCGATGTCGACGGCCAGTACGCACTCGTGTGCCACTCTGTCACGCCCACTCGGAATTCGCGCCTGGCACCTCTATTTGTCCTCACCGCTTCGGAGGGCACTCACGCGGAGAAGCATGACCCCGTGCGAGGCCACGCTCGCCTCGATCGGGCCGGCAGTCATAAAGGTCCCGTTCGACCATAGGTTGCCCACCTGGTACTCCCTGGAGGGGGCCAAACCGAGAGCGGCCACGCTGGTACCAACTGCCTCGGTCCGTCCCCCTGTGTTGAACAGGCCCACAATTACGTCTCCGCTCTTCTCTTTTTTGGCGAAGATCTGCGACGTAGGGGTCTCTGCCACTCGCGAAGCGTCAACAGCGTCCTGGTCAACCGCAATTACAGCGGTATTTTCGAGCAAGTCCAAATCAGTCGGGTCCAGGTGGGTCAGGTCGGTCCCCAGGATCAGCGGTGACGAAGCCAGCGCCCACAGGCTGAGTTGCGTCTCCCGTTCGGGCACGCTCAACCCGTCGTTGCCGCCGTTGCCGACCTCTATCGAGTCGTAGTCGTTGAACGCTCCCGGCTTGCCATAGGGACGCCACGCCGCCACCTCGTCGAAGCGTGTCTCGACGCTGGAATAGTCAGTCAGTGGGTAACTCGAACCGCCGCTCTCGCACGAATAGCATTCGATGTCGTTCCCGGTGCGCCAGCCATTCGAGTACTGCGCCCACGTCGAGGCGTAATTAAGGTTGAGGCTGTTGGAAAGTTCGAGATGGATCGGCCGGCCGGTCTGGCGCAAAGCCTCTGACCAGGCTTTGACATCAGGTATGTCAAAACTGCCGACGCCGTCGAGTTTCAGGTAGTCGACACCCCAGGCGGCGAACTCGTCCGCCCACGAGTCGAGGAAGTCCTGAGCGCCCGGCGCCTTGTAATTGATGGCGACCATGCCGCCACAGTTGTAGTTGCGCTCGGCTATGGACCGCTCGGCAATCTGGCCGGCACTGTAGCCCGTTAGCCGGCCATTCCGGCCTAGAATGGGCGTGTCTTCGGCCACGGCCTGCTTGGAGATGCCCGGGGTCACGTACAACCCGAAATGAAGTCCCAGGGCGTGCACGTAATGGGCCACCATCTGGATCCCGTTCTGGCCTGACGGCCCTGGAGGGAACGTCACGGGGTTCGGTACCCACCGGCCGTACCGGTCGACCTTCGGCCCCCGACTGCCCGGGCATATGTACCAAAAATCGTCCAGGTTTACGTAGCGATAGCCGACTTTGGCCAAACCGCTCGTCACCAGAGCCTTCGCTTGGGCTTCGACTTTCGCCTCCGTAGGGTCGTGGCGGAGGAAGCTCCAACTGCTCCAGCCCATTGGTGGCATTAAACCGACGCCGTTCTCCTCTGCAAAGGCGTCCGCCACCCATGGCGGCTCGACCCTTATGGTGGTGGCAGCCAGAAGGAAAACGACCGCAAATACGGCCAGCGCGGCCACAAACGAACGAAGTGGACCGCTACCGGTCGGCGCCGGCCAACGTCGTCTCTTATCGCGACAAGCCGTCACCCCGGGTAACCTACTACTAGCACCCCAAGCTCTACCAAAATCGATCACTGATCGCCGCCCCTCGACTCGAGCTTCGAACTCCAGGGCCCGCCCAACTCACGTCGTGGTGCCGGGGGTGCGGACGATTACCGTGCAGCACGCACTAGACCCCCGACCGCGTATGATCGCTGGCATCTTATAACACTATCTCCCGAGATCCACCCGGGGGTCAAGGCGCTCCGGTCCCAAGCTGTCGATCGCTGTTCACGCGGATGTCTACCAGGCGCCGTCCGGAGTTAAGGTGACCGGCCTAACGTCCAGCTTTTCCGACCCACGTCGAAGGGAGAAGAAACGTGGCTTACTGCCAGTGGACTTGGGACCGACAGCGACTTCAACATCCTGGACGCCCAGGGTCAGAACACACCGGCACCGTGGGTGCCTTTCACGCGGGCGGGCTGCAACGTAGGCGAGGTGGCCCTGGCTGACCTGGACCTCGAAAACGCCGAACCCGACGTACCCGTCGTTTTCGGTAAGAACTCCGAGGAAGCGGCCGACGCCGCCAACCCGGACTACCCGACTGAGACCGAGTTCCAGGGGCTCTCGGTGCACTGCGCCAAAGGGAACGCTTTCTGCGCGGACAACCCGAGACCCGTACCCGATCTCCTCCCTGACGAGCCAGGCGGCTACGTCGGTTACCAGGCCGTGTTCGGGGCCAAGTACCTCGACTCCGAACTGAGCCCGAGCGGCCCCGTGACCAACCTCAACGGCCAGGTAATTACCGACAGTAATGGCGTCCAGGGCTTCCCGGGGTACGACAGCATGCAGGCGACCAATGCCCTGGCTTACACGCTCGACATGCAGTTGCACGGCGTCCCGGTCACGTACACCTACCTGACCGATCTCCACGACAACGCCCAGACCGGCAACGGCATGGGCCCTGGAGAACCGGCTTACGAGGCCCAACTCAGCGCCTACAACCAGGCTTTTGCCACGTTTTTCACCGACCTGCAGGCGAACGGGATCACTCCGGCCAACACGTTGTTCGTATTCGGTGAGGACGAGAACGACCACTACGTCGGGTCCGCCCCCACGCCGAGCAATTGCAACGGCGTCGTGGTCACATGTTCGTACAGTCAGCTCGGCGAGGTCGACGCCAACCTGCAAGGCCTGCTCGCGACCGAAGACAGCGTCACGACGCCGTTCCGGGTGCATGCCGATTCGGCTCCCTTTATCTACCTGCCAAATCAGCCGTCTGCAAACGACCCAACGGTAAGGACGTTCGAACGCGCCCTCGCCAAGGTCACAGCTCTAGACCCGTACTCGGGCCAGACGGTGCAATTGGCCAACTATCTCGCCGACCCGACCGAGCTCAATATATTGCACATGATCACGGCCGACCCGGCTCGGACGCCGACGTTGGCCATGTTCGCCAATCCCGACTTTTACCTGTATACGAGCGGGAGTACCTGTTCTACGCCAAACTGCGAGAGCTATGACACCGAAGTCTGGAACCACGGCGACATTTCGCCGGACATAAACCGGTCCTGGATGGCCTTTGTGGGCCCCGGCGTCCGGAACCTCGGAGTCGATAATACGTGGGCGAGCGAGACTGACACGCGGCCGACCTTGATGGCCCTGCTTGGACTGAAGGACGATTACGCCCACGAGGGCGCGGTCCTGAGCGAACTGCTGGGCCCGAGGGAGAGCTATTCCCCCCGCGCAGGCCGCCGGTCTCACTATCCAGGGCTACGCGTTGCTCGGCCAAGCCGAGCGGCTGGCCCATATGCGCTAGGGCCGGGCTGGCCACGAGAGCACAGAAGTGCGGTACATGCGTCCTCGAAGCGATCTAGCATACGGGTCCTTGGCTTATACCTTCGAGGGCGCAGGTCTTCTCGAGACGGGACAGAAGGTGCGCTAGTGACCGTCACGATTGCCCACCGAGGGGACCCGGTCAACCACTGGGAGAACACCCTCGAGGCGTTCAAAAGCGCGGCTTCTCTCGGCGCCGACATGGTCGAGCTGGATTGCCGGCTCACGAGCGACGGCCACGTCGTCGTCCTTCACGATAAAACCCTGAGGTCACCGTGGGGAGTGCCCAAACCAATTCACGCCGTGCCGTGGGGGGAGGTCGCGGCCATCCGCCGTCAGGGCTATCGCATCCCCCGCCTCGCCGAGGTGTTCAGCGCCGTCCAGCTGCCCGTAATGGTCGACGTGCCCAGCGTCGAGGTACTGGAGGCTGCCTTCGGCGTGGCCACCAGGGCAAGTGCCCTCGACCGGTGCGTGTTCGCCGGCCACACCGGGGCACTCGTGCGCTTGCGCCAGCTGTCGAAGTCAGCCCGCATCGCCCTCAGCTGGGATAAACGGAAAATGCCCACTTCTGAATTACTGGCCCAAACAAGACCGCAGTGGTTCAACCCATATTGGCGCCTGGTCGAGCCCGACGCCGTGGAGCGCATGCACGCCGCCGGGATCGGGGTGTCTGTATGGACCGTGGACCGTCCGTCCGCCATGAGACGGGTCGTCCGGGCGGGCGTCGACGCCGTCATCACCAACCAGACGGCCCGCTTTGTGTCGTTCCTGCGCCGGTCCCGGCCGTTCGGGCACCATACCGTTAGCACGACTGACTAGTTCCCGGTCTGGCCGGCGCCCACATGCAAGACAGCCGCCGGCCTCGGCACCTGCAAGCCAGGTTTTCTAGGTGCAGCGGGCGGTTCCTGTTGCGCTTGCTCGCAAAAAGTGGGGGCTAGCGCGACGAGAACGCCCCGGTGCACCCAGAAGGGCAGCGAATCGGCTCGCCGCCACTCCTCGACGGGCTCAAGACGGGCGAGTAGGCATCTGTAGGCCAATAAACCACCCCTGACACGTGGATAATGGCCAGTATGACTGCTGAAAACGTTGGGCCGTACCCGGGCCTGCGCCAAGTCGTCCTCGATACGACCGACGCCCGCAAGCTGGCCGAGTTCTACCGGCTGCTGCTCGGCTACACCTACCGGGCGGGCGACGAGCCTCCCCCGGCTGGTGAGGTCGACGAGAGGGGCCAGGACTGGCTGGTCCTGTGTGACGGCGACGGCATTCCCCGCATGGCGTTCCAGCAAGTTAGCCATCTTTTGGAACCGACCTGGCCACTCGATGGGGTCGCTCAACAGCTCCATCTGGACCTGGTCGTCACCAGCGTGGCTGACCTCGACGCCCAGCACCAGCGCGCCCTCGGCCTCGGCGCCCGCCTGCTCGTCGACCGCGCCGACGACGAGTTAGAGCCGACGCGGGTCTACGCCGACCTTTCGGGCCATCCCTTCTGCATCTTCGTCCTCCCTCCGCCCCCTCCTGACCGATGAGGGCCGTGCCCGCGGCGGCATTAGAAGGTGGCACGGCTGAATAACGGACCTGGGTACGGAGCAGTCCTTACCCGGCCGAGGTCACCACCTGCCAAAATGGCTGCTTATGCCGCAAAAGAGCACCCCGACCTCGGAGCGAAGACCCCGACGACCATTCGCGTCATCGTGGCGGCGACAACGCCTCTCGGTAGCCGAAAGGGAGGCCCGGGGGATGGCCGCCCGCGACGCTGCCCCGCGGCGGGGCCATGCCCACTTTGCGACTGCGGCGGACCGGCCGGATCCGGTCGCGCTCCTGGAGGAACAGGCCGCCACCAGGGTGCCCGACCTGCTGCCGATCCGTTACGGTCGCATGCTCGTCTCGCCGTTTACCTTTTATCGCGGCGCTGCTTTGCTCATGGCCGACGACCTCGCCGCCACCCCCCGCTCCGGGGTCACGGTGCAACTTTGCGGCGACGCTCATTTGTCCAACTTCGGCCTGTTCGGCACCCCTGAACGCAAGCTGATCTTCGACATCAACGACTTCGACGAGACTCTCCCCGGGCCGTGGGAATGGGACGTAAAACGCCTCGCGGCCAGCTTCGAGGTCATGGGCCGTTACCGAGGGTTCTCACGAAGCGATCGGCGAGACATCGTGATGGCTTGCGTCCGCTCCTACCGCGAGCGAATACGCGAAGCGGCCGCTTTCGGCACGCTGCAAGCCTGGTACCAGCACCTCGAGGCGGGCCAACTGCTGGACGACGTGGCCGAAGAGGTGCGCCGGGAGCAATTGAGCAAGAAAGAAGCCCGCGCTGTACGGGGGTACGTCGCCAAGGCGCGTGCGCGTGACAGCCTACGGGTCTTTACTCGCCGGGTGGCCCGCGGTGGCGAAGGGCTTCGGATCGTGGCCGAGCCGCCGCTCATCGTCCCGATCGAAGACCTCGGCGTTATGGGCGCCGAGTGGGACCAGACAGCAGACCTCATCAAGCGGTCACTCGCTTCCTACCGGAAAACCCTCGGTGTCGAGCACCATCCGCTCGAGGAGTTCCGGTACGTCCACGCCGCCCGCAAGGTGGTCGGGGTCGGGAGTGTCGGGACGCGCTGTTACATCCTGTTACTGACCGGCCGGGACGAGGCCGACCCCTTGGTCCTTCAGCTGAAGGAGGCTCAGGCATCGGTCCTCGAGCGCTACGTCGGCCGCAGCGTCTACGCCCACCACGGTCAGCGGGTTGTCGCCGGACAACGGCTTATGCAGGCAGCCACTGACATCTTCCTCGGTTGGCAACAGATAACGGGGCTCGACGGCTTGAGCCACGACTATTACATCCGCCAGCTCCACGACTGGAAAGGCGGTGCAGAGGCGGAGCAGCTCTTGGTGCCCGGAGCCGTGCTTTACGCCCGCATCTGCGGGGCAACCCTGGCCCGGGCGCACGCCCGCTGGGGGGACCGGATAGCCATCGCCTCATACCTGGGGAAAGGCGAGACGTTCGATGCCGCCATCGCCGACTTTTCCGCCCGGTATGCCGACCAGAACGAGAAGGACTACGAAGCTCTGGCAGCCGCGGCCAAATCGGGCCGCATAAGCGCGCAGACCGGTCTGTAGCCCTACTCGGAGCAGTCCAATGTCTATCGTGGGTCTGGCGGGCTAAGTGTCAGGTAGCGTACGCGGGAGCCCGAACCGGGCCAATAGCCCTGTGTCACCGAAGCGGGTTATGGCCGAGACCCGGCGCTCGCGTAGCGTGACCACGATCAGGCCGTTCGCTCGCCAGATGGGGGCGTGCGGGTCCGGCAGGTAATACCCGAAGGCGGGCTGGCAGTTGGCCCGAGTAGCGACCAGTCTGAGGCCGTGCTCCCATATCCCTCGTAGCCGGAGGAACTCGACAATCGCCTGCGGCCCCTCGTACCCAACCGGGTCGGGTGGCATCGTCAGCCGGGCGTCGTCGGTCAAAAGGCCAACCATGCGGTGAAGGTCACCGCTTTCGAAGGCGTCGACGAAAAGACGCACGGCCTCTGCTTCGTCCGCGGAGCGCGGCACCGGCACCTTCTCACGATCACGTTCGGGCCGGAAGCCAGCCCGGGCCCTCTGTAACGCGCTGTTGACCGACGCCGTGGTCGAGCCGAGGATCTCGGCCGTCTCAGTGGCGGAAAACCCGAGTACGTCCCGGAGCACGAGCGCAGCCCGTTGTTGGGGGGGCAACTTCTGCAGCCCGGCCACAAAAGAAAGAGCGATCGATTCCCGCACCTCGTAACGCCCTTCGGGGCTGAGGGCGGCGTCGTCGAGCAACACATCGGGGTACGGCTCGAGCCACCAAGGCTCGTCAGTACGGACCGCCCCTTGCTCGGAGAAATTGGCCACGCTTGGCCGGCGAGCACCGTCTCTGAGGTAATTGAGGCAGCGGTTGGTCGCAATCCGGTACAGCCACGCCCGGAACGAGCGGCCATCGAAATCGTCGAGTGCGCGCCACGCCGACAACAGGACCTCCTGAAGTACGTCCTCGGCGCCTTGGAACGACCCGAGGATCCGGTAACAGTGCACGAGGAGCTGGCGCCGGTACGGGTCGACCAATTCCCTGAACGCGTCCTGGTCTCCCCGCTTGGCCCGGCCGAGGGTGGTAGCCGTCATATTGTCACCGTGCCTCCTGAGTCTCGTCCTCTTATATCAACACCGACTGCGGCCCAAATTCATCGCTGAATCTCGAGACCGGTCGGTGTTCAAACTCTCGTCGCAACCGACAGAGACGAGGAGGCGCAGCATGACCCTGGGCGACAACGAGTACGAAACCACCCGCCACTCTAGAAAAGTTTTGGGCCAGCGGGAATACGACAGTCGGCCGGCCGCCGGCGAACAGGTTCAGCGCGTCGCTTCGGCTCGCCGGGCAGAGTTGGCCGCTACCCGTCGTTGGCGGGCTTTTGCCCTGCTGGCCGTGGCCTTCTTTATGACGATAATCGACCTGGCCATCGTCAACGTCGCCCTCCCGACCATCGGCCGAAAGCTCCACTTCGCCGAGTCGGACCTGCAATGGGTGGTGACCGCCTACGGCCTCACGTTCGGCGGGTTCCTGCTTCTGGGCGGCCGCGCTGCAGACCTGCTCGGCCGCCGGCGCCTGCTAATGGCGGGACTGGCTATATTCACCGGGGCCTCGCTCGCCTGCGGCCTGGCCACCACCGACACGTTCCTGATCCTCATGCGTGGCGCTCAGGGCTTCGGGGCGGCACTGGTGCTGCCGGCGGCGCTGTCGATCGTTATGAACATGTTCAGCGAGGGGGCCGACCGCAACAAGGCGCTCGGGATCTGGGGCGCCATAGGCGCCACTGGGGCGACCGTCGGGGTGCTGGCGGGAGGCCTCCTAACCCGGTACGCCGGGTGGCAGTACATATTCTTCCTGAACGTCCCTATTGGTGCCGCGGCGCTCGTACTGGCCCCTCGTGTGGTGCCCGAGAGCCGCCTCTACTCCGAGCGTCGGCGATATGACCCGTTCGGGGCGGTGTCAGTGACCGGATCCCTCGTGGTCTTCGTCTACGCGATATCGGAAGCACCCCAGGTCGGATGGGGGGCCACCCGGACCGTGGCCATGTTGGCGACGGCGGTTGCTCTTCTGGTCGCCTTCTTGGTCCTCGAGACGAGGGTCGAGGCGCCGCTGCTACCCTTACGCCTTTTCCGCATCAGGACTGTGGCTGGCTCCAATGCGGTTGGGTTCCTGCTCGGCGCCAGCTTCTTCGCCTTTATTTTCGTGGGCACCTTGTACATGCAACAGGTGCTTGGCTACTCCGCCCTGAAGACCGGCCTGGCGTGGCTGATGGCGTCGCTCACGTCGGTCGCCTTCGCCGGCCTTTCTCAGATGCTGGTCACAAAGGCGTCGGCCAAGGTCGTCATGGCCTTTGGCATGGTCCTCATCGGTGGAGGAATACTGTGGGCGACGCGCATCCCGACTAGCGGGCGCTTCTGGCAAGACCTGGCTGGCCCATTGTTTGTCGTCGGTACAGGCACCGCCTTTGCCTTTATCCCGGTGTCGATCGGCTCCCTGGCCGGGATCGGCGAAAATGACGCCGGCATCGCATCCGGCCTGCTCAATACCTCTCAACAGCTCGGCGGGGCAATCGGTGTGGCGGTCGCTTCATCAGTGGCGGCCTCGCATTTTCACCATCTCGTCTCGCGGGGTTACCCAGCGGGGCCGGCACTGACGGGCGGGTTCCAATGGGCACTCTGGGTCTGCGGTTTGACCGGTCTGGCCGCCGTCCCGGTGACGTTCTTATTGGTCCGGCGTTCGGAGATGGCCAGGGCCGTCGCCACCTCACACGAAGAAATCTCAGTGCCTGTCGGCACAGGAGCCAGATAACAACTCAACCATTAATCGGGAGGTTCGAACAAAATGTCAGTCCGAGAACTATCAGGTTCGACAGCCATCGTCACCGGGACCAGCCGCGGCTTCGGACGGGCCACGTCCGTCGCATTGGCCGCTCGTGGAGCTCACGTGGTCGGCGTCGCTCGAAGCGCTGGCGCATTAGACGAACTGCAGGAGGAACTGGGTGGATTGTTTACCGCCGAGGTGGCAGATGCCACCGATACGTCGCTGCCGCGCCGTCTTTTCGAGCAGTACCGGCCCCAAACGGTGGTGCTCAACGCCGGCGCCACACCAGTCATGGCCCCGTTGCAGCAGCAGACGTGGCAGGACTTCAGCCGGAACTGGGACGTAGACGTCCAGCAGGTCTTCAATTTCCTTCGAGAGGCGCTCAGCGCCCCGATGACCGAGGGAGGCGTGGTCGTCAGCTTTTCCAGTGGCGCCGCCGTCCGCGGGGTCACCGCTAAGCGGCGGGTACGCGGGAGCGAAAGCGACGATTAAGCTCCTCAGCTCTTACGCCGGTTCGGAAGCGGCCCGGGGCTCGCTCGGCCTTCGGTTCGTCTCGCTTCTTCCGCAACTCACCAACGCCACCGTCCTCGGCCGGACGGGCGTGGCCGCCTACGCGGAGCGCGCCGGCTTGACGCCGGACGCGTTCGTGGAACGGTCCGGCTTCACCCTCACCCCGGACCGGGTGGCTGACTCCGTAGTGAAATTGGCCACTGACGACGACTACTCTGGCGCCGCTTACCTGCTAACAGCGAAGGGCCTGGCGGCAATCGAATGACCAGGAACAGTGCGCGCGCTGCCCGAGGAGGGGCGGGCGCTACGCGGACTGAGTGCCTTGCTCAAGCGTCGTACAATGAGTGTCAACCATATTATGCACGTAATCGACATTGTGATCCTGGTCTGTTGGGCTGCGTTCTGGATCTATTGGCTGGCGGCCTCCGTCGGCGTGAAGGCGGGCCATTCAAGGTCGGCCGGCTTCGTCGGCGTCCGGGTCGGTATCCTTCTCGTTCTTCTCCTTGTCGTTCGCAGCCGGGCTTTTGGAGGGCACGGGACTACTGGCAACCCGTGGTTGCAAGGCATCGGCCTGGCTCTCTTCTTACTCGGGTTAGGCCTTGCCATCTGGGCCCGGCGCTACCTGGGCCGCAATTGGGGAATGCCGATGTCCCAGAAGGACGACCCGGAGTTAGTGACCACGGGCCCGTACCACAGCATCCGCCACCCGATCTACTCGGGCTTACTGCTCGCCATGATCGGTACTGCCATCGCCATCAGCCCGTATTGGCTCGTGGCGGCCGTTTTGCTCGGCGGGTACTTTATCTATAGCGCCTTTATGGAAGAGCGTCTCATGACGGGGCTCTTCCCCGACACCTACCCCGAGTACAAGCGGTCGACCAAGATGCTGGTGCCGTTCATCTTCTGAGGCCGACCCGCCTTCCTCGTGCCGGCCAACCCTCTTTCAGTACGGCGGTGAGGCAGTCCGAAGGATCAATCGACGTCGAACGTGCCGCCGGCTCGCCAATATAACCCGCCGTCCCGGTCCATGAAGCCCTCCTCGACCAGGTAGCGCCGCAGAGCACAGAAGTCGGGGTGGAAGCGGTAGAGAACTGCGTTGACGGTCGCTTCCGGGTACTTCTGCCCAGGCTGGAACTGGGCGGCCAGAGCATCCAGCACTTTCAGCCGGGCGGCCCGCCGGCGCGGGAGGACAGGCTCACTTGCGTCACGGAAGTACGTGGTGGTCCGGGCCGAGTTCACTCCACCATGATGGCTCGTCAGTTCAGGAGCCGCCATGGGATTACCGTCCGCCGAACGGCGGTCGAGCGCCGTCATGAAGCCTTCCAATCCAAGCGTGGAACGTAAGGGACCGGAGGCGGGCAGCTGGCCGGCCCGGTCCGGAGGCGGGCAGCTGGCCGGCCGGTCCGACAGAGAGCGCGTGCTCGCTGACGTAAACGTCGCCCAACGTCGCCCAACGTCGCCCCGGATGGACGGACTGGGTCGAAAAACTGTCGTTATCAACATGTTTTCCGACCCAACAGTGAAAATTCGCCCCAAAACCGTGAAGCCCGCGGCCCGGTCGCCTGTAGCGTTCAAGCCTTGTCGCGGCGCGACCGGGGTTATGTGCTGGCCCCTAGCATCGCCGGGGAGCGTCGATGGCGCGGTGGTACTCCTCGCCGCCGAGGATCGGTGCGGACAAACCACAACGTAGGCCGGGTACCGAGGCAGCCAACCCGGCTCAGCTCAACTGTCACTACGCGCCGTCGTCGTTGCCTGGTAGTCCAAAGGTGCGGCGTGACCCGTCCGGCACCAGGTGCAAATAGCGCCCGTCCCGGGCGATGAACGACCGCACGAACGAGCAATACGGGAGCACAGTGCCATGGTGGGAGCCCACATCGTCCAGCGCGCCGCGGACCAACTGCCTACCCAAGCCGCGGCCGGCGAACTCAGGGACGATCTCGGTGTGCATGAAAGCCATGTCGGCGCCACGCATCTCATACACGATTAAACCCACCACCTGGTCGTCGCAGAGGATCTCGTAACGTCCCAGATCCTGTCTGTGCACTACAGTCACCACGGGCACAGCCCCAAGTTACGGGGCCAGAGCACTCACGGGGAACGACGACGCAATGGACCTTGGACTAGCTGGCAAACGAGCAATTGTTACTGGAGCGAGCAAAGGGATCGGCCTGGCGGTGGCCCGCACACTTGCGACTGAGGGCGTCCACGTTGTTGGGGATCGTGTGAAACGT
Source organism: uncultured Acidimicrobiaceae bacterium (assembly GCA_963807395.1). Taxonomy (GTDB): domain Bacteria; phylum Actinomycetota; class Acidimicrobiia; order Acidimicrobiales; family Palsa-688; genus Fen-671. The sequence goes on along the minus strand of CAWEBW010000007.1, from coordinate 1,283,633 downwards.
CGGACGAGTTTGAGGAACTGGTCTCCCGACGACAGGCCACTGCAGTTCGGGTGGACCTCTCGTCTGAGACTGGGCCGAGCCGGCTTGTCGCCGCCGCCCTGGAGGGAGGACCGGTCGAAGTTCTGGTCAATAATGCGGGGGCTGTAACCCCACGCGTCGGCGGGTTCGCATCCGTGACGGATGAGCAGTGGTCCTACTCGCTGAACCTGACCCTCATGGCCGCGGTCCGCACCGCCCGCGCTGTGCTGGGCCGATGGTCGCAGCGGGCCAGGGCGTCATAGTGAGCACCGCCTCGGTCAATGCCTCGCTTCCCGATCCCCTCGTCATCGATTACAGCGCGGCCAAGGCCGCCCTGGTCAACTTCTCCAAAGCCCTCTCGAAGGAGGTTGGGCCGCACGGCGTTCGCATCAACACCGTTAGCCCCGGGCCGGTTGCGACAGACCTGTGGCTCGGCGAGCAGGGTGTCGGCTCCACCCTGGCCGGCAAGCTCGGAGGGGCGTCCGGCGACTACCAGCAGGCCGCGGTACACGACGCCGCCACCCGCCGGTTCACCACGCCGCAGGAGGTCGCAGACCTCATTGTCTTTCTGGCCAGCGACCGAGCCGGCAACATCACTGGGGTGGACTTCAAAATCGACGGTGGCCTTATCCAAACTCTTTGAGTTGCAAAACGAGAATGCTGAAGCTCCCAGCTCAGTTCGCCCGTCGTATCACGATCGATAGTTCGGGCGCGCTCGGGTGGACCGGAGGCGACCTCTACCTGACCAGCCGGGCTGCGTGTGCCCCGGCGTTGTAGTCCACAGCCCTGAAGCACCCCCGTAAGTGGTCGTTCACCGCGCCAACGTTTTGCATAAACGCGTACACGCTCGTCGGCCCCACAAACCTGTATCCTTTGCTCTTAAGTTGTGCCGCCAGCGCTGTTGCCTCAGGCGTGGTTTTTGGGAGCTCAGTAATGCTTCGTGGCGACTGCGAGCGAGTGACCGAGTGGGCCGCCACCAGCGCAGCCAGGCTAGGTGACGTCGATCTCATTGCCTTCGCATTGGCGACCGTTGCCTCGATCTTTGCCCGGTTGCGAATAATCGCCGGATTTTGGAGAAGTTGATTCACGTCCCTATCCGTCATGGCGGCAACCCCATCAACGTCAAAGTCGTGGAAGGCCTGGCGGAAGGAGTCCCGCTTGTTGAACACGATCGTCCAACTGAGACCTACTTCGAAGACGCCCAAGGTCAGCGCTTCGAACAGGTCGGGCTCGGCCCGGGTTTTGGTGCCCCAGACCTTGTCGTGGTAGCGGGCGAGAGCGGTTCCACTAGCACCAGCCCACGGGCAGCGTGGCCGACCGTCTTCCCCGACAAGCGCCTCCCCGTCGGGCCGGCGGGTCAGAGGTTCTTGAACGTCATGCGCCTTGCTGCCGCTTCGATGAATACGATTAGCCATCAGCCCGTCCTCGACTACCGCTGGTCAACTACCGGTGGTCACCTTGGGGGCATGCTAGAGCGACATCGCAGGCTGTCGCATCGCATGAGCACGTGATTCTCGGATTTAGCCGCAGTCGTGCTGGCTGGGGCCGTGCTCAGAGCCTGACTCGGTGATTCGAGGACGTCCTGTGAGGCCCGCGGCTTGGGTCAACTCGCCAGTCTCCTCGACAAAGACGCGCATTCGCTCCGCCATGAGGGCAAGGAAAAATCACTCGATTGCGTGATGCCCCCAAAGTGGGGGAGGTCACAAACTTAATTCGGCCGTTTACTAAGCGATCGGTCGTTTGTGGCTATTGCTCCCGAGTCGCTTTACCACTGCGGTGGGCTCCCCACGGAGTCAGAGGAACCCAATCTGCGCAAGTACGTCATCCAACCACTGGTCTTTTTGAGAAAGGAACCTTTAATGGCACTGCATAGTCAGGCGGCTCAAAGATTTCACCGGACGGCGGTCAGTATGGCCATCGCCGTCGGAGCCCTGGTAGCAGCGGCCCCACTTGCGGACGCGCAGTCCACTTCGCCCGGTGCAGGACCTACCAGCGAGGGGGGGCCGAAGCCGACCATCGTTTTAGTCCACGGGGCTTGGGCGGATGCGTCCAGTTGGGACAACGTCATACCCATTCTGCAGCGGGAGGGTTACACGGTTGACGCACCCCCGAACCCATTGCGCGGGCTCACGACGGACTCGGCGTACTTGGCCAGCTACCTGAAGACCATTTCAGGCCCCGTCGTGCTGGTTGGGCACTCTTACGGCGGTGCGGTCATAACCAACGCGGCTACGGAAGACCCTAACGTGAGGGCGCTGGTTTACGTCGATGCCTTCGAGCCGGCGGCGGGCGAAACCCTCGAACAATTGACATTCGCGAAGCCTGGTTCCTGTCTCGCGGGGGGAGGCAACCTGAGCAATGTCTTCAACTTTGGCGTCGACCCATCGCAGCCGGCCGGCGACTACGATCTGTACTTGAAGGTCCCACCGGGGACTGACTACGCCGGGTTTGCCGCCTGTTTCGCCACCTTCGTTCCGCCAGCCCAGGCGGCCGTGCTCGCTGCAGTCCAACGCCCTCTAGCTTTGGACGCGTTCACCACTCCGTCTGGCACCCCCGGTTGGGCGTCAATCCCGTCCTGGGCGGTAATCGGGCGGGAGGACCAAGCGATTCCCCCCGCCGAGCTGACGTTCATGGCCCAACGCGCGCATTCGCAGATAACTTATGTGACCGCTGGGCACCTTTCCATGGTCACCCAACCCTGGACCGTGGCCAAAGTCATCACTGAGGCCGCGGTTAGTACCTCGTAGCCGGGACGGCGTCCTTCCCTACAGCAGTGTGACGCACGCGACCCCTGCACCGAGGAGCGTGTCGAACGTCTCTAGGTCCTTGGCTCCGAGTCGCGCCATCACTGGTACGGCTGCGTCAGCGCTGGCCCGTTCGCGTTCGCCGAGCGCGCACCGGGAGAGCGTCAGCCCACGCGGTTGCGTCGCAAGTGGCGGCCGGCGAGGCGGCCGGTGGCCTCGCCGTCGCGCACCGCGATGGACCCGTTGACGAGCACGGCGCGCACCCCGGTGGCGTACTGGTGGGGGTCCTCGTAAGTCGCCCGGTCGGCTATCGCGTCGGGGTCGAACACGACCACGTCGGCGAAGCACCCCTCGGCCAGCCGTCCCCGGCCCGACAACCCGAGGTTGGCTGCCGGCAGGGCGCTCAGCCGGCGCACCGCCTCAGAGAGGCTGCAGACGCCGCGCTCGCGCACGTAGTGGCCGAGAAAACGGGCAAAACAGCCGTAGGCGCGGGGATGGGTCGGCTCGTAAGACCGTGGGGGCTCGGCGGCCCCCGAACGGGCGTCGGACCCAAGCGAGACCCAGCCGAGGCGCATCACCTTTTCCACGTTCTCCTCGGTCATCATGAAGAAAGCGCAGACGACGCCCTCCCGAGCCGACGGGGCCGACTCGACCAGGCGGGCCACCGCTTCGGGGGCGTCGGTGCCGAGCTCGGCGGCCACCTCGCTGAGGCGTTTGCCAGCGAGATGGCGGTACGGGCCGGTGGCGTGCAGCACAAGGATCCCGTCGGGGCCACCGCAGGCCAGGTACATGTTCTCCCAGCGGTCGTCGGGCGTGACCATGGCGTCCTTGGCCGCCGAGCGACCGGCCGGATCGGCTAAGCGCCGGCGCAGCGCCTCGTAGCCGCCGTCGTGCACGTAGGGCGGGAAGCACACTTGCAAGCTGGTCTCGCCCGCGAGGTAAGGGTAGGCGTCGGCGGTAACCGCCGCGCCGGCCGCGCGCGCCTGGTCGATGAGCTCGATGGCGCGGTCGAGACGTGGCCAGTTGTCCCGCCCGATCGTCTTCAGATGGAAGACCTCCGCCGGCAAACCGGCGCGCTGACTGATCTCGAGCAGCTCGCCGAGCGCCTCGAGCAGCCGGTCGCCTTCGCTACGCAGGTGCGAGATGTAGCTGCCGCCATGCGCGGCGGCGACGCGGCACAGCTCGACCAGCTCCTCCGTCCAGGCGTAGTTGCCTGGAGGGTAGATGAGCGCGGAGCCGACGCCGAGAGCGCCGTCGGCCATCTCCTCGTCGACCAGGCGGCGCATCTCCTCGAGGCTCCGCGCTCGCTGACGGGGCGCTGGCCGGAGCCGACGACGTGCTCGCGCACCGTCGTCGCCCCGACGAAGGAGCACACGTTCTGGGACGTCCCCCGCCGCTCGAGCAGGGCGAGGAACTCCGAGAGCCGCTCCCAAGAGACGTCGAGGCCGAGAGCGGCGAGGCGCTTCCCGAGCGCAACACGCAGCTCGCCATTAAAAGGTGCCATCGAGTCGCCCTCCCCGAAGACCTGAGTTGTCACCCCCTGCAAGAGCTCGCCGAGCGAGCGTGGGTCGCTGAGGATGCTGAAGTAGGAATGGCTGAGCGGGTTGATAAAACCTGGGGCCACCGCCATGCCAGCCGCCTCGATGACCTCGCCGGCCGCAGTCTCGCCGGCCAGGTCGCCGATCACGGCGACCTGATCGCCACGCACCCCGATATCGGCTTGCCGGCCCGTTGCTCCCGAGCCGTCGTAGACAGTGCCACCGGTGACGAGGACGTCGAGCATCCTCCAGTCATATCAAACGGGACTGGTCCCTCGGTTTTCCTCGTCCGAGCAAACGAGTTTTGGGCCACGCTGCACATAAATGTCCGTGCAGCGAGCCTTCGCCACCGCCTGGGCATCGTGGCGAGCGGGCTCGGCTGGAGTCGGCGCCGTTATAACCATCTCCGAAGGCGCCGTTGTCGCATCCGGTCAAAACCGGATGATGGACCCCCCCGGGGCCCAGGCCCATTGACCCGGGCCCCGATGGCGCACGCGGAGATGAACGCGTTGGCAAAACTCCCCGCGGGCTCGCCGTTCACTAGCTACAAAGGCTACACGCTCTACACCACCTACGAGCCCTGGTTCATGTGCGCTGCCACCATCATCGGCACCTATGGCATACCGCGGGTGGCCTTCGGCTCTTACGACCCCACCTGGGACGGCTTGCACGATGCGTTCCGCCGGTTCCCCTTCATCGCCGACCGGCTCCCTGAGCGGGAACACCTTGGCGGTCCGTACGGCACCCTGGCCTATATCCTCCACGTCACAGGGCTGCTTCGGCACTGGCCCGGGGGGTGGGAAGCTCACGAGCGGCTGGCCCCTGCCCGGCTGGCGCTTTGCCGTCATTTGGTGGACCATGGCACCCTCAACCACCTAAGCGAGGCTGAGACTGCGGTGCCTGACGTCGCCTCCGCTCTTTGGGACGAGTTAGGAAAGTTGGCCATCGCGCCTGGTTAATGCCATGGCCGGTCACGTGGCGACGGGGATATCGTGCGCGCGCCTACCAGACCATCCGATCCAGATTTCGTCAGCCCGAACTTGCAATTTGACGCTGAAACGGATAGTTGGAGTCTCTCACCCGGCGTGGTGGCGCGGCCAGGGAGCAATTGTTTGGCCTGCAGAGAGAGCCACAGGCAAAGGGCGGCCATATAGTGGGGGTTTCCCGCGGTCAGCTCCACCAGACCGGTGCACAAGCGACGGCAGCGTCGACCAGGTCGCCTTTCGTCACGGAGTTGTCGCTGAGCCATGCCTTGATGGACCCGGCGAACCCGTGCGCGACGAACTGGGCGATGACCCGATGATTGGCGCCAGGAAGACCGGGGTGGGTACACCGAGCGATAAATGCCAGGGCATAGTGGGTGAAGTGGCGCACCAGGGCGTCGTACACGCCTCCGTCGGCCGGATCGTGCACGGCCTGGCTGTAGACGGCCTTGAAGCGTTCAATGTGATCGGCGACGTCGATGATCGAAAGGCGCAGCATCTCCACTGCCGACAGTCCACCCTCAGCCCGACGTCCCGCCTCGTGACGGTGGGCGCGCTCCAGGTCGGCGAGTAGTACATCGAGTAGCAGCTCCAAGGGGCTGCCATAGTGGTTGTAGAAGGTTGCTCTAGTAACGTTCGCTCGTTCGGCCAGGTCGGCGACTGTAATGCGTGAGATGGGCTGCTCCGAGGCGAGCTCGACGATCGCCTCTTTACACGCATGGGCCGTTCGTTCGACACGGGGGTCAGTGCGGTTAGCCACCATGCCTTGCCCGCGAACCGCAAACCCGACCGGGCACACCGCGCTGCTCCGGCCCAGCCGACCCGAGGGTCAACGGCACTTGCACTCGCCCACGATACCTGCTTTTATACACTTGTCAATATTATACACCTGTCAAAGAGGAGGAACTGTCGCAATGGCATCGCACTCGACGCTTTCACCGCAGGAGGCCGCGGACCGGCTGGCCATTCGCGAGCTGTTCGACGCTTATGCCCACTGCGCCGACACTCGGGACGCAGAAGGGCAAAAGGCGTTGTTCACGACCGACACTCGCTTCGTAGTGCACATGGACGGGCCCGGCAGCGAACCGAGCTACGTGCTCGAAGGTCGGGAGGCGCTAACGCCAGTCTTCGAGGACTTAAGCCGGTACGAGGCGACGATGCACTTCAACGGCCAAAGTACTGTCAGCATGGACGGGGACCGGGCGACCGGGGACAGCTACACCATCGCACACCACGTGTTCACCGAAGACGGCCGCCGCATGATGATGGTGGCGTGGCTGCGCTACCTCGATACGTTCACCAAGGTCGACCGCACTTGGTATATCGCGGAACGCCAGATCGTCCTCGAGTGGAGCGAGACGCGGCCCCTGGGCCCTCCTACGGCGGGCTGAGATTTGCCAGCCAGACTGCGACTGAACAGCTAACGAGCCCACATGACAACGGCCCCCCGACGTAAGCGGCCTGTCGACTCGTACATTTGGCAATCGCGAATAATGGCGGTGCTCGCCCTGGCGGTCCTTGTCGGCGGGGTCATCAGATTCTGTTAATCGGCAGCTTCTGGGTACGTCACGCGTTGCTCGCAAGCCTTGTCGGGAGCGTGATCGTGGTGATTCTGTCCGTCGCGGTCGTCAACGAAGTCATCGAACGAAGGAGGCGTCGACGCTGGACGGTCCTCGCCCAATATGTCATGTTCGAGCTGGTACGGAACGCCCGGATGATCTGGTCCGCGGTCCTGGAGGTCGCCGGCTTGCTGACCAAGGAGGCAAATCAACGAGAATCTGTCGACGCCGGCCGTCGAGTCGTACAAGACACCCCGCGCCTTGCCGCGGCTGTCCGTGACATTGTCGACGACGACGACCGTTCTGGTTCCCTGCAGTCCGAGGTCGCCTTCCTAGCCGAGCACACCGACGAAGTGCTGGGCCGATGGGCGGGAGTGATGCTCGGCTCTGAGGTCTATGCCGAAGTTATTGACCGGCACGTGGAGCTTGGAGGCGACGTAGCTTGGATCGCAGGCCTCTTCGACGCTAAATATCCGCCGAGTGACATGCGGCGACAGAGGAGGGCTCGCAGCAGTCCGGCGGTCGAGATTGAGAGTGAGCTCGGTGGCGAGTGGCTCGCAGACCGGATCGTTGTCATCGCCCAACTCGCAGAAGAACTCGACCGCTCCACCTTGGAACTCGCACTGCGATTAGTGCCAGTCCAATGGTGGGAAGAACGACTCGGTACGACTGTTCCAACGACCCGGCCAGGGTGAACCACCGAACTAGCTGACTGTCGTCGTAACGACCAACGAGGTAGACGCAATTAGAAGAGCCACTCGACGGTCGGCGTGACGAGCTCAAGGCGACAGCATCGGCGGCTCGGGGTCGCAAAGCGCGCCGTACGTTACCACTTCTCAGGTCGAAAACCAGGTTCTACGCGTCTTGGTCGCCGCGGAGGCCTAGCTTCGTTCCCAAGCCTGTCAATTCGGCCATTCGGGCCGCAACATCGTCCGCAATTCGGCGCAGGTCGTCAAGGCTCGTCTGCTCCACCGGCAGGCCGCCCCGATATGCCGTCTTTGTATAGCGGACTCTTTTTAGCGAATCGTCTGGTTGGTCGCCCCTCCACGATGCATGGATTTCCTCGTTCCAACGCCCCCAGACCTGGTTGACGGCCAAGCACCAGCTGACGACCTGAGCACATATCGGCTCGTCCGGATGATGCTGCTTCACTAGACGATCGAACTTGGCCGCCAACTGTGGCGTGGTGTCACCGGCCAGCAGTGCCTCGACGCTCGGCCCGTCCGCGCCCGGGACCAGGTCGCGGACTGTCTTGAGCAAGGCGAGGTCGAGCTGGCCGAGCGCCGTCACGATCGAGCCCATAACCCGCAAGTGCTCGTCTGAGAGGGGTTGAACGCTATGACCGGGACGTTGGGCCTGAGGAAGGTTCATAGGTCGAGTAAACCAGTTTAGGACAGCAGCTCTTACTCCTTTCCCGATAGGGGCGACTTCTAGGCATAGTCATTGGCCGTCGATGTCCCTGAAGGAAACAGCTACCGGCTGAAGCTCGACCAGAGAACGCACCTGGGGGGTTGACATTTCTCACTCCTGGGTATGTAGGTGAAGAGGTCGCCACCAGGCCAGGTCGGACGCTCCTGATTGTGTCATGCACTGGCGCTGCTCAGCCTTATGGCAGCTGCCCCCCCTCTGCTCGTCCGCCTTTGCTGTGCAAAAGGGGCCGGCCAGGGCAACAAGGGCAAGCAAGTTCACCACCGAAAAGCGAAGGGGCGCCAACTCCTCACCCGTGGCGGCCTTGACGTCCCCACCGCGCTCGACCAAGGAGGTACCGTGCAGCTCGTCCCAGAAAACACCATGCCCGAAGAGCCCGACGGCCGCAAGGACGTGCACAATAGCGGCGTCGATACTCAGATGGCGGCCGCCCACCTGTGCGGCCAGACGGACCTCCGTACTGGGCAGATGTGCACCAAGCCAGCGCGTCACGACGGGACGTGCGAGTTCGTCCCGAAAGACGCCGCACGAGAAGTAGCCGACAATTTCTAGCGTCCCGGTTCAAACCTTTTATGAAGAGCTATTTGGTCCGCACCAACTCGAACACGTAGCCCACCAAGTCCAGCCATCGACCCTGGAATTACTAGCGTACGACGGGTTTACATCCCTTGGGGCAACCTTTCACCGAAGTGCAACGCTGTGCACCTTTGGCACCTACTCGTCGCCTGACCGATGCGGACCAAAGTCCGACGCGAACGGACCCGAGGCCTGGTCATTGGTTGCTCAACGCCTGAGTAGGACGGCAGACCCCAGACCGACGGCTACCAGGTCCCTGGGGGCGTCCGGCTCGGGCAACTCGGGAGGTGTTGGCCGGCGGCCAGAGCGCCAGGTCCCCGTCCGACTAGCCCGAGGGGGGCATTAGCCTGGCGGTTTGCCGGCGGCGCCGGATGACAATAACTACTGATAGCCGGGTCGCTCGTGAGGTGGACGCAGGCCCAGGAAGTCGACCGGTGTACTAGAACGTTGGGAAAGAGGAGGTCCACATGACCGACGATCCGGCTCAGGCCAAATGGAATGTCGCCGAATGGCACGGCAAGATGCTGCTCGACCGCAATGGCGAAAAGATCGGAAAGTTGCAAGACGTCTACGTTGACGTGGAGACCGACGAGCCCCAGTTTGGCACCGTCAAGGAAGGGTTCATCGGCCGTCACTTGACCTTCGTGCCGCTGGCCGGGCTCCAGATCGGGCCAGACGACCTGCAGGTGACGGCGACCAAAGACCAGGTGAAGTCCGCCCCGGAGATCGAGATGCACGGCGAGGAACTGTCCCAGGCCGACGAGTCCACCCTCTATCACCACTTCGAGATAAACTACACCCCAATAAACAATGAAAGCGGACGCCGCCTCGCCCGCCGATAAGGGCAGACTTGGCCGCCCGCGGGCAGACCAATGACGGGCGCCACCGCAATCCTGCTGGCCCGCCAAACGCCTGCGACCTACTTCTCCCTCCGTGACCAGCAAAGCAGTGAAGTGAAGGGCCGCCCACGCGCAACGGCTAGCTTTCGGCCCAAAACGCCGCCCCGGAGCTGGCGCCACGGACCCGCCGGGGGTAGGTCGTAGTTGAGCACTCGCCGTTACGACAGGCCGTCCTCTCACCACTTGCTCCCATCTTCCCGCCCCGCTGGGAGGGTCTGGGTGAGGTCATCCCATTCCGAGGAGAAGATGACCACGAACCCCGGGAGTACCGGCGCCGTGCTCCGAGGACTCCTTCTCGACCGGTTCCGACGAGCGCAGCACCTGCGCGCCCAGAACGGGGTGGATGGGCAGACCAGAAATACATAGACGACAAAATATAGAAGAACTATACTGTTGTGGGTGAGGCGAGCCGGGAGTTCTAAGCGAGAAGGTCAACGTGAGCAGGTCCGGGTGGGTCTCGCTCTGTACGGGCTGGTGATCGGGGCGGTGCGACGGGTGCCTCGGGAGTTGAGCTTGACGTCGTTGTCGACGCTGTCCACTTTGGAACGGACCGGGCCGCGCCGGATCACTGACCTGGCGGTGGTGGAGGGAGTGACCCAACCGTCCATGACGGTGTTGGTGAGCGGGCTGGAGCGGTCCGGTCTGGTCGAGCGGCGGGCCGATCCGGCCGACGGCCGGGTGTCGCTGGTGATGATCACCGACTCCGGGGCCCAGGTGATTCGGTCTCGCCGGCGGGCTAGTGCTGAGGCGTTCGTGGATCTGATCGACAAGCTCCCGGCGAATGAGGCAGCCCTGTTAGCTGCGGCCATCCCCGCCTTGGAGCATCTGCGTGCGCTGGACGACCAAGACCGGGAGCCAACCCGGCCACAAGCCCGGAGATCGGGGCCGAAGCGGTGAAGGGCGCGGCAATGAGGGTGAGCCCGTTCCGTCAGCCCAAGGGGGTGTGGGCGGTCGCTTTTGCCTGTGTGGTGTCGTTCATGGGCATCGGCCTGGTGGACCCGATCCTGCCGGCGCTGTCCAAACAGCTCGGGGCGTCACCGAGCTCGGTCGAGCTGTTGTTCACCAGCTATCTGGTTGTCACCGCGGTGGCGATGCTGGTGACCGGGTGGGTGTCGAGCCGGATCGGCGGCAAGCGGACCCTGGTTTTGGGCCTAATCCTGATCGTGGCGTTCAGCGCGCTGGCCGGCTCTTCGAACACCATTGGCGGGATCATCGGCTGGCGGGCAGGCTGGGGGCTGGGCAACGCGCTATTTATCGCCACGTCGCTAGCGGTCATCATTGGGGCCGCGTCCGGCGGGTTCTCAGGGGCCATCATCCTCTACGAGACCGCTCTCGGGGTGGGAATCGCTCTGGGCCCGCTCGTCGGTGGAGAGCTGGGCGGGATCAGCTGGCGAGGCCCGTTCTTCGGGGTCTCCGTGCTCATGTCGATCTCGCTTGTCGCTACCATGCTTTTCGTCGAGCCCACCCCGCGGCCGGCCCGGCGCATGTCCATCCTCGAACCAATCAAGGCTTTGCGCCATCAGGGCTTGGCGATCATGAGCCTCACGGCCCTGGGCTACAACTGGGGGTTCTTCACCCTCCTCGCTTTCACGCCGTTCGCGATGCATCTGGGCATCCACCAGCTCGGCTACGTGTTCACGTGTTGGGGCGTGCTTGTCGCCATCTTCGCCGTGTTCGTCTCTCCCCGCGCCCAGGCCCGACTGGGCACCCCTCGGACTCTTTACATCAACCTGGCGCTGCTGGCCGTCGACCTCGTGGTCATCGCCGCGTTCACTTCGTCGAAGGTCACCCTGATCGTGGCCGTGATCGTTTCCGGCGCATTCGTGGGGCTCAACAATACCCTGACCACCCAAGCAGTCATGCTGGTAAGCCCGGTCGACAAACCGGTGGCGTCTGCCGCTTACGGTTTTGTCCGTTTTATCGGCGGCGGTCTCGCTCCGTACGTGGCCAGCAGGCTGGCCGTCGAATTCAACGTCCATGTCCCGTTCTATCTGGGCGCCGCCACTGTCGTAGGGGCAATCGCCGTGCTGAGCAGAGGGCACTCAGCATTGGTCCACGCCGAGCGCACCCAGAGCGAATCGGTCGTGCCAATTCCCTCCCCGGCGTCGAGTACCTCGTCAGAACCTGTGCTCGACGGGTACACCTCGGCGGCACCGGCAGCCGGGCTGGACTTGACCGGCTCCGTTTCACCCATTGTGGCTGCGATCGACGCCACCGCGCATGCATCGGCGATCTGCGATGCCGCCATCGAGTTCTCCACGCTCCTCGACTGCCCAATCGATGTCGTCCATGTGGTGGAGACCGACGTCATCGAGGAGCTTGTCGTCAGTAGCGAGAGCGCGGACGGGGGCAGCGCCCTCGTGGCCAACGCCGTCGACCGTCTCAGATCGGGCGGGGCCACCGCAGACGGCCACCTCTTGAACGTCGTTAGTGACCACGGAGGCGCCGGGCGCAGCATCGCCGAATACGCCAACGAGCGCCATGCCCGCATGATCGTTATCGGTAGTCCAACCGACAGCGAGATAGTAGGGCTCTTCGACGCCGCCCTCACCAGCCAGCTCGTTCGTCGCGCCCATTGCCCCGTGTACATCGTTCCGTTCGCCCCTCCAGCAGTAGGGCCCGAGGCGCTCCAGAGCGCCCGACGATTACCGGTGCCTGGAGGTGACCGACAGACTTGTTGTGAGCGGAGATACTATTGGCAACCCTCGATCTCTTTTAGGACCGACGTTCCAGGAGCCGGGAAAACAACCGGCTTAAGGACGACCTCGAAAAGTCGCCCTTAATCCGCTCAACCTTGACCCGTGGACCCGTCATCGTGCCCGGTTCCGCTCTCGTGGGGGGGACCTCCTCGTCTCAAGGGTGCACTTTGGATGCACCCCGGACATCAGGCCGTTGTATTCGAGGGACCGGTACTGATGACGGGTGAGCCTGACCCGAGCGGCACGACTCGACGTCGCTCCTCCCGGGCCCGTTTCACCCAGGTGGACCGACCTTAGTGGGCGAAGCCTGTGCCATCATTTCGCCCTCCTTTCTGTGATCACCTCACATCGAACGTCTACCACCCACCATACTCCCGCCAGTTATTACTAGCAATGTATTTCTAGAACGTATCCTTACAGGGCCGCCGCCCGGTGCTATCCCGACCCCCGCGCCCATCCCGGGTCTCCTTCGCGCGGCAGCACCACTAGAAATGAAACTGCAGTACACTTCTAGAAGGCTCTTGCGTACGTTCGGGCACTTGCCCGCAGACAAGGAGCCAGATCGGAGGGGTTTCTCATGGGAACTCCATCAGCAAACTCGACGGTTGCTAGCCCGGTTCGGCCAGCCGGCGTGGCTGAAGGTACAGGATTGTCCACAGCCAGCGACCCGTTGGCAGGCTTCGGCCCGATATTGGCGGCGGTGGCGCAGCGGGACCGCAGCGCGGCCGAGGTCAGCGCCGATCGGCTGGATGCCGGAAGAAAGTTTTTGGACGACTTCGCTACGGCCTGCGAGACAGAAGTGCGACCAGCCATGGACGCCGTGCTCGAACGGCTCCGTCAATTGGGTGGCGACGGACTGGTCGAGGAACACCCGGGCGGTGAGGCGCGTTTCAGGAGCCCACGTGTAGCATTGTGGATGTCGCTCAAGGGCGAGATAGTTGGAGAGCCCCGGCTGGACCGCTACCCCTACCTTCTGCTCGAAGCCGATGTCGAAGGACGGAAGGTCCAAGTCTACGAAGGCGACATGTGGCGAGGGGCTGGCGGTAACACCAGCCGCCGAGTTGGGGCGTGGGAAGTGTCTGACCTCACGCGCCAGCGGGTCACGGAGGCGCTACTGGCGATCGCCCGCCGGGCTGCTCACTAATCTGGCCGCGCCCCTCCGGGGTCGCTTATTCCCAGCCGTGTGACGCGATTTTGGGCTTGACGGCCTCAGGCACGTTACTTGGACGATTACGCACTGTCCCGGTTGTCATTACGACCATGGAGCGGTGATAGGTGCAACGCAGTCGGACTGGTCGGTACCGCCGGGCGTCTGGATTAAAGTTCCTTGCCCAATTGCTACTTTCGACCCGGTAGCGTTGGTTTTAGTTCACCTTGAGCTATTGACCCTCCGCTACCGGAGGGAGATCGGGGGTCTCGGGATGAGACTCGCACACTCAGATTACGGTGCCCGTATTTCTCCCAGTGAAGAGCCTGACGTGCACCCCCGAGGACCGGGCCGGAGGGCGCGGGCGTGACAGTCGCACGGGACGCGGCGACCAGCACCGAGCCAGCGGCGTCGCCGCCGGAGCTACCACAACGACTCTGCGGGCGCTGTCGGTGCGAGCTTCCCGCTGACCCCACGCTGTTCTTCCAAACAGATTGGGTGTTGTGCTCACCGTGTGAGGCGGTCCTGCTCCCTCGTCGGTCGCCTGGTCGGGCGGAGTGAACTTGACACCTCCCTGGCGGCCCGGTAGCGGGCCGCGCTCTCGCTTACCTGCTCGAGCTTCGTCTCGACGAGGGTCCCCACCTCGCACGACGAGGCGGTCCGCTTGCTCGACGAATGGTCGGCTCGTCAACCGGTGGCCGGCGGGCAATAGGGTTTAGTCCCACCTGAATGCGGCCGGCCGGCACCCGCCCCGCCGGACGAACCTGGCGCTAACTCACCCCGGTCCGCCGCGCCGGGCGCCTATTTAGCTTCTCAGCCGGCCCGGGTAAAACTCCGCACAAAGTCGCCCCGATTGGCCTCGCAACGCGCATATTTCGACGGAGGAGCCGCATTGGTAGGGAGTTTTACCGCTATGCATGCAAAACTGCGATGGGTTCCCGCCCCCCGGCCAAAACTCCTATCACACAACCCTTTCGCAGCCGAGCAAGGTGGGACTTTTGCCCGCTCAGAGAGGCGTCCTAGGCACCTCTGCCGGCGATGAAGGCTTCCACCATCTGGTGAGCCAGGTCATCGTATCAGTGGTGTTGAACTCACCCGCAATCCGGCAGGATTGTTGAGCGCGCTGACGGGTCGGACGGGGATTGCGCCATTACGGACATAGATCATGCCACTGCCGGGGATACTTAGAGACAAGCTTGCTTTTGCTCTCAACGAGGAGAGATGAATTACTCGGTCGCCGGGGTACCGAAAGCGGCTCCCGCCATGGAGAAGCACCGCGTCGAGGGAAGACGGCGAGATTTGCCCCGCAGTCATTGTCATAAATGAGGGAGCCCAAACCACTTTCTAAAAAGGCCTCACAGCTATCAGCCGGGTCCCATTGGCACGGCTCAGCGCGGGCTGGTCGTCAGCACGTCTCGCAGGACCGGGAGATGCTCGAGACATCGACCAGCGCCGAACGCCACCGACTGCAAGGGGTTGTCGGCGATCACGACTAGCATTCCTGTCTCGGCAGCCACAAGAGCGTCCAGGCCGTGCAGCAGAGCCCCACCCCCGGTGAGCACGATCCCCTGTCCCATGATGTCGGCCGCCAGCTCAGGAGGCGTCTTGTCGAGGGTTGCCCGGACGGCGTCCACTATCGCCGAGAGCGGCTCCGCTATCGCCTCTCGGACCTCTTCAGTCCTAATCACGATGGTCTTGGGCAGGCCGGTGATGAGGTCCCGGCCCCGGATCTCAGCGCTGACCTCCTCCAGGAGCGGGCAGGCAGAGCCGAGCACGATCTTGATCTCCTCGGCAGTGCGCTCCCCCAGGGCCAGGTTGTACTCCTTTTTTATGAACTGGATGATCGATTTGTCGAGCTCGTCACCGGCGATGCGTACGGACTGGCTCGCGACTATGCCGCCCATCGAGATGACTGCCACCTCGGTAGTGCCGCCACCAACGTCGACGATCATATTGCCCGTTGCCTCTTGCACGGGCAAGCCAGCGCCGATGGCGGCCGCCATCGGCTCCTCGATCATCGAGACCTGGCGGGCGCCCGCCGCTTCTGCTGCATCAACCACCGCCCGTTTCTCGACGCCCGTCACGCCCGCGGGTACGCATATCACTATCTCCGGCTTGGACAGCCGGCCGGGGTGGGCACGGCGGACGAAGTAGGCGAGCATCTTCTCGCAGATCTCGAAGTTGGCGATGACGCCTTCCCTGAGCGGTCGGACCGCTTGGATGTGGGCCGGGGTACGGCCGATCATCCGCTTGGCCTCCAAGCCCACCGCCATGGACCGACCGTCGCGAACGTCGATCGCCACTACCGACGGCTCGTCGACAACGATCCCGCGCCCCGGCAAGTAGACAAGCGTATTTGCAGTCCCGAGGTCTATGGCCAGGCCCCGCCTGAAGGGTGAGAACAGTCTGTTGGACACTATTAGCAAGCCTCCTAGCCCGAGTTCCAAGGAGGGGCAGGGGCAGCGCTCGACGAACAGGCTAGCCCGCTGGTCGGGACCAGTGCCCTCGCACGAAGTCATCGTGACTACGACAGCGATTAGGGGGCGCCGCTGTCGAAGGTCCGCGGAACTAGCGGCACCCGACCAGAGCCCGAAGCAACCCCAACTAAAAGTGTCTCAGCGCGAACCAAAGGCAGACCGAAAACGCCAGAATTGAGGATATCCATTGGGTTCGACCGGACGCTCCCAACCTTCTCGTTGGTTTGGCATTGTCGTTAGCGCGATCAGCGTGATCAGCGCCATCTGGTGGATGCCCTTTGACCCCGTCTGGTCGTTGACCGACGTCCTCATATGCTTATTGGTCGTCTACGCCCCGTCCGTTCATGATCAGAGGGAACCCGTCTATGGTGCCCCACAAAGTGAGTTTTATCTCCACGCCGATGTCTCCGTCGGCGGGTTGGCCTCGGAAAGCTTTGAGCGGCCCACCTCAGTGGCGGTGAGCTGCTGCTTGGCCGACAGCTCCCGCACGGGCATCGTCGGTCAGTAGGCCGGCCCAGCAGCGA
The DNA here is from genome assembly GCA_963807395.1 of uncultured Acidimicrobiaceae bacterium. Lineage (GTDB taxonomy): Bacteria > Actinomycetota > Acidimicrobiia > Acidimicrobiales > Palsa-688 > Fen-671. Next base: position 1,267,041 of record CAWEBW010000007.1, on the reverse strand, counting down.
ACGAGGTCGAAATGCTCATGCACGGGAGCGGCTCTGCCAGCCTCCCGGCATCGTCGCCTGCACTGACGTGCAAGGATTGCCGTGGCAGTCTTAGTGCCACGGCAACCGCTTGCGTCGCTTCTATCGGTCGGGACGGCTCGTCAGTCGACGGGCCGCACGTTGGCGGCCTGGACGCCTTTGGGGCCTTGGGTGGTCTCGTAGCCGACTTTCTGGCCTTCGTCGAGGTTACGAAACCCGTCCCCGGCGATGGCGCTGAAGTGCACGAAGACATCCGGGCCACCATCATCTTGAGTGATGAACCCGAAGCCCTTCTCGCCGCTGAACCATTTGACGGTTCCTGTTGCCATTGCTATCCACTCCTCTCGTGGCCTGAGTCAACTTGGCAGTCATGGCCGGTAGCTCTGATGAGCCGGAGGGATTGCAGGCAATTGCGGTTCAGTGATGCGGAAGTGCAGTTCAGTGATGCGGTTGCGTGGTGGTGCCCTCAATGACCACACTACCGCACTTTGGCGCGCACCGCCAATGTCCTCCCGAACCTGGGGCTCGACATCTAGGGACAACGGGTCCGACGGTACCTTTTTCGGCCGCGTCGAGAGCGTCTCGAGGCTGCCCTCGCATTGCCCACCGGACGGTTGCGTGCTGCGCGATAGGCGACTCGCTTACCGGGAGACATCACTCACATAAGCCTGGCCTCGAGCTCGCTAATCGCTAGTCGAGTTTTCCACCGCGTGGCCTCGACCAGGAGGTCGCCGTGGCTAGTCAAAGTAATTGGCGTTTTTGCACGAAGTGTTACAGCCTTTTCTTTAACGGTTATCCGGCGGGGGATTTGCCCGGAGGGGCGTGCCCATGACCCGCTGGAGTCGGCCAGCCCGAAACATGCGGCGTCTAGCTTGGATTTTAGCTTCCCAGTGGTAGACGGCAACACTGCCTCCCGCTCCTTGTCGCCAATCAGTCCGGCTGGGTAATCCGCACCCCTGGCGCCATCCAGGCGACCTGGAGCGGGAGTGCGGGGATCGACCGGTGAAAATCAACGGGTGGTCCGAGCCTTGGCCGTGCCCGGCAAGCAGCCACTTCGGCAATGGGATCCTCACTTGGACTATCCCTTTTCTGTTCCGGACGCCGCCCGGGTTCAACCTGGCGGGCCAGCCACAACTCGGTAATCCCCGCCGTAGCCGACAACATCGGCGCCAAGCTTGAAGAAGTCCTGTCAGGGTCATACGTCGGGCCAGACTGGTCTCAGCGATGCCGCCGCCAAAGTTTCCTTTGGCACGTCAACGTGTGGGCCAGGCTCGGTTCGAACGCCGAGTGCGAGCCAAGATCCTCAGGTATTGCTGGAGCTGCCTTCGGACTGCCACTCGGCAACGAGATCGCCGGGTGAGGTATTGGCCCCGCACAGGATGACGGCGACCCTGGCCCCCTCTTCCGGTACGTAGCGACCTGACCACAGGGCAGCTACGGCTGTGGCTGCCCCATGCTCGACCACCAATCGGTAATCGTCCCAGAGCCGGCGCCGGCTTCGGACTATGTCCTCGTCCGTGACCGTCACCGAGCCGACTTGGGTTCGCACGGCGACCTCCCAGGCGATCGTCCCGATTCGGGTGGCGCCGAGCGAGTCGGCGGCCACACCGCCGACGGCGACGTCTACGGGCCGTCCGGCGGCGAGGGCGGCGTTGAGGGTGGGGCAGTCCTCGGGCTCTACCGCTACGACGCGAACTGTCCCCTCCATGGCAGCGGCCACTCCGGCCATGAGCCCGCCGCCACCGACGGCGAGCACGACCACATCAAGCGGCTCGGGGATCTGCTCGACAAGCTCCAAGCCGACTGTTCCCTGGCCGGCGCACACCTCTGGCTGGTCGTAGGCGTGGCCAATAAGCGCCCCTGTCCGTTGGGCATCGACCATCATGGCCTCGTAGGCGTCGTGATACCGGTTGCCGACTTGCACTACCTCGGCGCCCAGCGCCTTCAGCTTGTTCACCTTGAACGCAGGGGCACTCACAGGTACGAAGATCCGAGATGTGGTCCGGGCCTGACCGGCAGCGTACGCGAAGGCTAGGCCTGCGTTCCCGCCTGAGGCAGCCACCACTCCAGCGGGACCGATCTGGCCTAGCTCGGCTGCACCCAGCACGCGGTTAAGCGCGCCGCGGGCCTTGAAGGACCCAGTGTGCTGAAGGTGCTCGAGCTTGAACCAGACCTCTCTCGACTGGTCCGAGCTGTCCCAGGTGACGCGGGCCACAGGAGTCCGCCGGACTAAGCTACCGATCCGGCCGGAAGCAATCTCTACATCTGCTCGAACTATCGCTCGGCTCTCCACAAGGCACTCCCAGCAGGCGACCCGAACCACACCTTTCCATCGATCTCCGGGCCGGGCAAGCGGGCCGACCCATCGGGTACGGCAGAACGCGCGACCTCACCGGCGTCGACTACGCCTACTCGCAGGTGGACGGAGCCCACGCCGACGGCCAGGGAGGGATCGGCCCCAACTTGGTAATGGGGCGCTCGATCGTAAGAATGCAGACACGGCGGTCGGCGCGCCCGCTGCTCTCTGTTCAGCCCGTGCGCTTCGTCGCCGGCTTGCGCTTGCTCGAGCGCGGCCTTTGCTCCTTTGCCTTGGCCAGGCTGCTCGAGCGGGGCCATCAGGTCGGCGAACGGGTCAGTGTGACGGTGGCATAAGACGTTCCCACCACGAGCACTAGGAGGAGGCCGAGGCGGAGCCAGTGCAACTCCGACGAGCGACGGTCTCTACGTCCCGGGTCAAGGACCAGCATGGCCATGAGTAGCACGAAAATGATGCTCGGCGTTATCCACCGTGAACCTGGGATCAGCTCGTCGGGCATCAGCAGAGGGATCGCCATGGCCACGATCAGCACTATCACCACTGGCCAGCGAGGCTCCCCAAGTTGTTCAGCCTCCACCGCCCGACGTGGTCGGGCGAGGCTCCCCCGCTGGCTCCGGTCCGTCCAGCGTGGCACGTCAGGCGTTCTCCGGGCAAGACGCCCGTATCCCGTCGGTGGGCGCGGCTAGCACTGAAAAGTCAGCTTCGACACCGCCTATCGTGGTTCACCGAGCGCACTCCTCGCCATTCCCGCTCGCCTTCGCTCTTCCAGGCTCGCGCCGCGTCGCCACCGGGCCCGCCGCCGCTTCTCCTTTTTGGTCCGTCGCACACGGACATACCGCCCTTGATCACACCACGGGTACAGCCTTCCCGTCTCCCCCAGGCGGGGTGAATTACTGGTCGGTCGGCCACTTGACCAGCCTCCGCTACCCGTTGCAGCAACCGGGGCGCGTTGATATGAAGTTTGGCGTCCCGTCCCGTGCCGCTTCAATCTAGCAAACCACCTCCCTGGCGCTTTGCCTACTCACGCTTCTCCTAACTCCGTGCAGGTTTTGCCCCGTGCCGTCCTAGCGGGTTTCACACCAGACGGGTGAAGCCAATTAGGCGGCAACGTCCTTATATTCTCGATATGAGGTCGCATGGACAACGCACCTCGCCAATAGAGACGCATAAGCGCGATATATCCGGTGACCCAGACGTAGAGACACGGGAAGGTCCGGTTTCCTCGAGATATTTACGAAAGGAACGATAATGAAGAAACCGGTCGCAAACCGATTGGTTGCCGCCATCTTGGCACTTGGCATCGCAAGCGGTAGCCTCTGCCTCACTGGCGGGACGGCGTTCGCATCGAGTAGTAAACACAAGGTCGGAAGCACCTGCACGAAGTCGGAAGCACCTGCATGAAGTCGGAAGTAAACGAGACGGTAAAGGCCGGCAAGACAACGTTAACCTGCAAAGAGATCACTCTGTACGAGTGGCAGAAATAGCGCCTCCAAAAGCCGAGAGTGAAGGTTTCTCGACTGGCGGAAGCTATCGAGCCAAGTAGGTCGCTGCAATTGGTTATGGTGAGCCTTAGCTATGAGCGAGGTCACCCTCCAAGGGGCGACCGCAAGAGGCCACCACGAAAATGGAGAGCTCACCAACCGCCTGGCACCAAATCGTCTCTGAAATGGCTCGCGCTCAACAGCTGTTGGCGCGGCACCGGCGTCTCGACCGGGGACTTTGGGTCGACCCGGGACAAAGCAGTGAGGAAAACAGGTACAACCGTGCTGCGATTGAGGGAAGATGCATGTGGGCTAGTGCCGAGTTATTGGCCGCGGGGCGTGGTTGACCATGGACAAAACTGCTCCGAGGGCAGACCTTCAGCAGCTCACGACACCGCGGGCTGCCGCCATAGCCGGGATCCTGTTCGCCGCGCTGTTCTGTGCAAGCATCGTGTTGCTCCGGACTTCATTACCGGGAAAAGCGATCGTGGGGACGAGCTGGGCCCACAAGGACTCAGTAAGGATCGGCGTCGCGCTCGGCCTGATACCCTTCGCGGGCATCGCCTTCCTGTGGTCCATCGGAGTTATCCGCGACCTTTTGGGACAGTTCGAAGACCGGTTCTTCTCGACCGTCTTTCTCGGTAGCGGCCTTTTGTTCTTGGCGATGGTGTTCGTCTCTTGCGGAGTCGCCGGAGCAACGCTCGCCAGCGCCAAGCTTGCTACAATCCAAAGTTCCGAAGAGCAGATCGCCTATTTCGGTCGAGAAGTCATGCTGCAGATCAGCAATCTCTACGCCGTGCGTATGGCAGGTGTTTTCATGATCTCACTCGGCATAATCTGGTGGCGCACAGGGTTGATGCCACGCTGGCTGGCGACGATGTCGTTCCTCGTTGCACTGACCTTGCTGCTAGTGATCAGCCTTAGTTTGTGGCTAGTTCTGCTCTGCCCGGCGTGGACGCTCGTTGTCAGCCTGCTTATCCTCGTGCGCAACCGACGCGTCCGGGCCGCATAAGCCCGACCCTTGGCGCAATCGGAAGCACAGAATCGCCCGGTCGGGGTGAGGCAGACGACGCGCCAGGGGAGCACAGTGGACGATGAACGGATACCCCAAAAGCGGGGTTCAGCGTACCGCGGAGCCTCGAAGACCGAAGAAGGAGACATCATGAGCCACGTAACCGAGCAACAACTTGAGGACATGGAAGCGCTGTTCGTTCAGACCGCGGCCAGCATGACGAGCGACGGCCAGACCATCAAGTTACAGGGCCTCTCACCGTCTACGCTGTACTTCTCCGACCGCCCGAAGCGAGAGGTCGGGCACATGTCGACGCGCCAATTCGTGGACGTGTGGGGAGATGGGGACAACAGCTTCGCTCAGAACCCCCCGAACGCGGTCCTTTCCTTCGCGGAGCCGGGCGACAGGCTCCCCGAGGACGCCGTCGTGGTGATCCAAGACCCCCACCTGGATGGCGACGCGCTCAGCTACAGTATCAAGCTCCTTGACGGCACCGTGCCCGCCACCACCGGGCCATGTGCACTGTTCATCGACCCGTTTGGCCGTCCGTTGTCTCCAGTTTCCGCCGCCGGTATGCACCGGCGAGAGCGCCGGCGGATGCGCTGAGAGGGGCTGTTGGCCAGCTCAGCGAGGACGGTGCTGCAGGCTCTGTACCCGGCGTGTTTGTCGCCGGTCGACCACTATCACGTCGACGTTTTTACGGGCGAGCAACCGGGCCGCCGGCAGGCCACCGAAACCTCGGCCAACGATCACTACCCGGTGACGGGCGGCGCCGTTCGTGCTCGTAGTGCTCACCCCATGCGCTCAGCGAGGTGCTCGCCGGCCCGGATGGCGTTGGCAATGGCCATCAGGGCAGGGTTCACCGCGCCGATGCTCGGGAAGAAGCTGGTGTCGACGACGTAGAGGTTGTCGAGTTCATGGGCTTTGCCATTGACGTCGAGCACCGAGGTCCGCCGGGCCCGTGCCGAAGCGGCAAGTACCCTGGTGGGCACGCCGGCGATGGGGATGTTCATGGTTTCGCAGCCCGGCGGCCGGTCGACAGCTTGAGGCTCCCAACCCCGCATCAACCAACCTTCTTGAACCGAGACCCGCTCAGGAGTGAGGCGTCCGGGACGACGATGGAGCCTGGGCTCATTAGTTATCACCCATGGCCGGGCGGGCGTTAGCCTCGACGTGATGCAGCGCAGCTCACTTTGGGAGCGACACTCGGAGTGGTGGCAACAGGCATTTACCGAAGCGGCCGATGTCGAATATGAACAGCAAGTCCTTCCCTTAGTAGAACACAGCCTGAGCGGGGCGCAGCGCGTCTTGGACGTGGGGTGCGGTGAGGGACAAGTCGCTCGGCGCGTCGCACGGCTCGGGGCGGACGTAGTGGGGATTGACCCCGCTCTGTCACAGGTTCGCGCCGCGCTCGAGCGGGGCGGTTCGCCGCGCTTTGTCCAGGCACGGGCGGAACACCTCCCATGTATGACCGCAGCCTTCGATGCCGTACTGGTATGCCTCGCGCTCGAGCATCTGGACCCGTTCGAGCCGGCCATTAGTGAAATCGCGCGCGTACTGGTGCCGGGTGGGCGGTTCTTGTTGTTGTTGACTCACCCTCTTCTTCAAGCGCCGGGAAGCGGCTGGGTAGAGGACGAGGCCTCAGGCGAAAGCTATTGGAGGGTCGGCGCTTACTTGCGAGACGATGTCGCGATCGACGAGGTCGCGCCCGGGGTCTACTTCGAGTTCGCCCACCGACCGCTCAGCAGGTATGTGCACGCGATGGGTGAAGCCGGGTTGCTCATTGAGGACATGATGGAGCCCACGCCGCCCAGGCAGGTCCTAGTGGAGACGGGCGGGTTCCCCAATGCGGACACCATCCCGCGACTCATGCTGATGTCCGCCCGCCGAACTCCCTGAAGGGACACCGTTCGGGCCGGCTGAGCCGGCTGAGCCGGCCGAGCCCGAGCTGTCGGCCGAGCGCTGTGGTGCCCGCGGCGCTCGGTGCCGAGCCCGCAGCGTGGAGGAGCGAGGGCCGTGACGCAAGGGGCGCCTGTGACTTTCGCGTGCGCCTGTCCGCCGGCCACCGGCGTCAAACCGTGCCAACCCCAGGCCTGGCGCCGCTGGGCTCAGGTGCTGAGCAGTGAGGGGGCGGGGAGCCGGGGCGTCGGGGGCGGCAGGGGCGGCAGGGGGTACGGCCGAATGCCCCGTCCCTGTGCCCGGGGCCGTTGTCGCCCGGTGCTCGAGGCCGCTCTGGGGCTCGGGGGACCATTCGACCTCGGGGGGTTCGGCGGCCGGGGGGCTGACGCTTTCGGGGGCTTCACCGCCGGGGGCTCATCGCTGTGGCCCGGTTTTGGTGGGGGCGCTCAGCTGCGGGGACCTTGAGGTCGGGGGGCCAGTTTGCGGTGGGGCTCAGCCGTCGGGGCCGTTGAGCTTTCCGCGCCTTGCTCCGGGGGGCGGCAGATAACGGGGCGTGCAAGCCGGGGGGCTCATGCGACTGGGGGGCCAGCGGCAAGGTGCTCTAAACCTTGGGGCGGCCTCAACTTTTCGAATGGGGCCACACCCGAATGGCGCCGGATAACGGGTGCGTTGTCTGCCTGGGGGGCTGAGCTCCAGGGGGGCTGAGCTCGAGGGGGGGCCCTTGCTGCCACGGGGGTCCACTGTATGAGTCAACCCCTGACTCATACGATGCCGGGGGCCTAAGCCCCGGGGGCCTTTGCATTTTCGAGCCGGCCCGGAAAATTTAGGGACCCCACCCCCTATGGTGGGGCAGCCAGCCCGGGGTCAACCCGTCGCAGCGAGAGGTGTCCCGATGGCACCTCCTGTGTTCAGCCCCCGGGCTGGGCTTCCCGCCGAGCGAGGGGCCTACGCATGGGGGGCTTGCGGATCCGGGACCGGCCCCGCCCGTTGAGGGGCCCCACCCCCTGACAGGCTCCTAGGTCTCGGCTGCCGTCGCCGGTTAGCGCCCGTCGTCCTGGTGGAGGCGCTCGAGCACCCAGGGGCCTCACGAGCTCGGGTCACCCTGACACCCTCTTGGGCCGGGCCGGCTGCCCGCTTGCCCGCTCGGCCGCCGCCGCCTTGGCATGGGCCAAGCTCGCGTCCAGCGCTGCCATCAAGTCGACCACTACGGCCTTGCCCTCCTGGGCACTCACCTCAGCCGCCCAGCGCCCGAGGTGCTCCTCGAGAGCGTCACGCATGATCTCCGAGCGGCTCCGGCCGGTCCTGGCCACCGCCGCGTCCAGCAACGCCGCGAGGTCGCGAGGCAGCCGGGCCCGGACCTGGACCGACTCGCCCTGGCCCAAGGGCGGACGCCCACCCCGGGCCAGCTGGCGCAACTGCGCAGCCCGCTCGGGCGGGACCGGCCTGCTCTCGGCGATGACCTTCTCGGCGTACTCGTCGGTGGCGGCCTTAGCCGACGCCCGCCAAGACCAGTGCGAAGCCGGGGTGCGGGCCAGGTCCTCGGGAGTGGCCCCCATAACCGCCGCCACTTCTTCGTCGGTCATGGCGTCGATCTCGGTGATTGTTAGGCGGGCCAGTTTGTCGTCGAGCGTAGTTGTGTCCCTCATTAGCGTAAGTACCTTTCCTGGTACACCTTCCGGCAGGTCATGGGGTGAAAGACCTCCAGGCCGGCGTCGGTCTCGCGAGCGATGACCTCAAGCAGTGGTGCCCGGTGGGGTCGACGCCGATGAACAGCAGGCCGTCCTCGACCCAGTCGATAACCATGGCGTTAGCAGCGGCATGGGTGATGTCCCTCTTAGTGAAGCCATGCTTCAGCGCCGAGGGCAGGATCTCCATCCAGAGGAATTGTACCCCAGAACCTACCTCGCTGCTCCCGGCGATGGAAGGCGCCTCAGCCGGCCGGGTCGAACTCCGGGTGCCTGGTGGCCACGTGGCGGGGCCAGGGCCACAAACGAACGCTAACAGCGGCACACACCCGGTCCCGGCCCGGCGCCTCGCCATTGGCCCGCCTGGCGAGGACGATCTCGGCCCGGTGCTCCCAGGAGTAGCGGAGCTCGGCCCGCAACCACTGGTGCTGGCGCACTCGGGGGTGCCGGGGCCTGGCCATGGGGCCGAAGTCTAACGAGGAGCGCCGAAGGTTCCAGTGGCGTAATTACGAGAGGCTCTAGAGCACGTACGGTGCACGCCCATTCGGGCCGCTCGAAAAACCCTTGACTTCATTGGGCTTTCCGGGCGGGCGCCCCCGGCAGGGTTCGAACCTGCGACCCGCCGCTTAGAAGATGTCGGCACCGAGTCCGCACACGTTCATCGCTGTCGTCCCAGCCACCTCGACCAGGACTTTCACCGCGCCACGGACCGATAGGACCGGCGCAAACTGCACACAGATCTGCACACATCATCGGGCTCTGATCGGCCTCCATCGGGCGTCCGAGGGCAGTTGAGTACCTGCGCCAGGAATTGGGTTTGCCTGAGCAGCCTGTGCCAGCGGGCCATGCCAGCACCCGTGCTTAGAGGGTGACAGCAGCGGTATTCGTCAACCACCCGGTGGGTCCCAGGCAGGTCCATTGTGACACCACCACCCTTCGGTCCCACCTCGCCGAAAGAAGGCGAACAGCTTCACCCCATGCACGGGCCACGACGGTCCACCAATGGGTGGTGTCTGATATCAACACATATCGGACACCTGTCGCGAGACATCGCGGACACGACCATAGAGGGGTGTGCGCATGGAGCTCGCTGGTTACTTGGTCAACGCCGTCGTACTGGAGCACCGCCCGGTCGCTGAGGTGGCCCGGGCCACGGGGCCTCGAGGAGCTGGCTGTATGAGCTGTTGCCCGGCACCGAGCGCTGGGCGAGGCAGCCTTCGTGCCTGGCTCGCGACGGCCCACGTCTTCGCCCTCCCGGGTACCGGCGGCCATGGAGCACGAGATCGTGGGGCTGCGCAAGTCGCTGGCCGAACAGGGCCTCGACGCCGGTGCCCACACCATCCAGTACCACTTGCAGCTCCGCCACCGGCTCCGAAAGGCCGTGGTCCCGTCTGCGTCTTCGATCTGGAGGATGCTGAAGCGTCGAGGCTTTATCGTGCCCCAGCCGCACAAGCGGCCCAAGTGGTCCTGCGTGCCGAGCTGTCCAAGGAGTGCTGGCAGGCCGACACCACCCACTGGTCGCTCTCCGACGGCACCGACGTCGAGGTCCTCAACATGATCGACGACCACTCCCGGCTGCTGGTCGCCTCGCGGGCTTCCCTCACCACCAAGGCCGCCGACGTGGTGGCAACTTTCGAGGCCGCAGCTACAGAAGTTGGGCTGCCGGCGTCGTTGTTGACCGACAACGGGGCCATATTCACGGCCGAGAGCCGGGGCGGGCGCTGTGCCATTGAGACGCTGCTGTTGGCCCTGGGGGTCACCTACAAGCACGGCCAGCCTTACCACCCCAGACCTATCACTGAGCCCGGTTGCGACGACTCGTTGAGCCCGGTGGTTTCCACCTCGCTCGCAATCACGCACGGACCTCGTCACGGAGCGCGGCGCGTGCACGGGTGGTTTGGCGGGGCGGCGCTCGAACTCGTCGATTGCACGGTCGCCGGCCGTCACATTCACTGCTCGTCTCTTGTCATAGGGGGTAAGTGACCATGACAAACGGAGGCAGTAGTGCTCGAAAAAGTCTTCTACATGAGCGTGCTCGTCAGCGACCAGGACAGGGCGCTGGAGTTTTACACGAACGTCCTTGGCATGGAGAAGCGGGTTGAGAACCCGACTCCCGACGGGCCGCGGTTTCTGACCGTCGGCGTCAAGGGCGATGAGTTTCAACTCGTGCTCTGGCCCGGGACCGCGGGGGAGGCTCAGCCGGCGCTGGGTAGCCCGCCGCCGTCGGTCACGTTCGTTACCGACGATTGCCGCAAGACGGTCGAGGAGCTGAGTCGCGCGGCGTCGAGTTCGTCACCGACGTGCTCGAGTTCCCCTGGGGCTACGTCGCGCAGTTCCTGGACCCAGACGGCAACCGGCTACAGCTGCGAGAGGGCCGCTAGCCCCAGGGCGGACGGCTCTAGCGGTACCGGCCTGAACCCGTCCGTCCGGCCAGCCTCTCCTCCCGCGGGAGAGGGCCCGCCAATGGTGCGCCCCAAACGGCCGTTTTGGCGGCAGCTTCGCACACACGGGCTTTGTCAAACCCTGGTAAAGCGACGGCGGGCGGCGGGGAACGCCTTGGGTTATCGTGCGGGGGTGAACCCTATTGGCGATCCCCGCACGATCCGACGCTGAGTAGGCGGACAAGCCGGGGACCCGTAGACAAGCGATGCGCCCCCGCCCAGTACGCTGAGAGCGTGGCTATGCCCGTCAAGTCCATCGAGGAGCTGCAAGAACGGGTCGACAAGTACGCCCGGCCGCGCAGCACCGATGACGTGTCGATCACCTCGGACGGCACGCGGCTCGACTCCAAGGAGAAGGTGCTGGCGTTCCTCGAGGAACTAGCTCGCGAGCGGGCTGCGCACACGTCTGAGGGGTGAGCGGGCCCAGACCACTCGACGTCGGTCGTATTGTTGAAGCGCTCGACCGCCACCATGTCGATTACCTGCTCGTCGGGGGAGTTGCCGCCACTGCCCACGGCGCCGAGCGCTTGACCGCCGACGCGGACACCGTCGTCCGCCGAACGACCGCCAACCTCAAAGCAACTGCAGCGGCACTTCGAGAGCTTCACGCCTACCTCCTCGTCGACGGGCTCTCCGACGAGGAGGCCCGGTCCCTCCCTGTACAGATCGACGCCCTCACCTTGAGCAGGATGGAGATTTCCACCTGGTGCACCGACGCGGGCTATCTCGACGTGCTCGTCGAGATACCCAGCGCCGACGGGACCCGGCTTAGCTACGAGGACCTGCTTCCCCGAGCCGTCGTCGCCACCTACGGCCCAGATCGCGTCGTCGTCCACATTGCTGCCCTCGACGACATAATCGCCTCTAAGCAGTCGGCCAACCGCCCCAAGGACCGTGAGGCTCTGCCCGAGCTATGCGCGCTGCGCGACTCCCAACGCGCCGAACGACCGGACCAGCTCGAGTAGCCACCGATTCGGGCGACCACTCGGTGACCGGCCTCCGTCGGGCATCTATGGGCCTTTTGACCGGATCTTCGCCCCCGAGGTTGGCCTTGGGGCTACTGGCCCGGGGCCGAAGATGGCGTCGAGGGGGGTCCGCACGGCGTCGTTGCCGACCAGGACGTCGAAGGCCTCGGTTGTGTTTGAGGCCCTTCCAACTGGGCCCAAGCGCCCGTCAGGCCAGGAGGCGGGACCGTCCTGGCGGATACCAGCCTTGCCTTCGGCGTAGCCCGTACGGCACCGGTCATCTCTCGGCACCTGTACCGGGGACGCCGCCACGAGGCGGGCGCTCCCGGTCCCCGCGAACTCGCGGCACGATGCCGGCGGGCACTTCAGGTATCCTCCTCGCTTCGCGGGGCGCGCCGACCACGATTTCCCCGTTCGTCCGGGGGTGGGAGCTGCAACAACCGGGACCTTGGGGCCGACAGCTCGGGATGGCCTGACGCCGGGCTGGTCGCGCTGAGCTCAGGGCAGCACTCGTACGCGCCGACTGCGGAAATCCCAGCAGTGATGGCCCTTCTGTCAACGTGTGCACAGACCGGAGGTATTTGCTTGAAGGATGCGTGTGCCAATTATGTATTATGAAATAAGGAAAAGTCGAGAGGCTCCCGGTTGCGTAACCGTCGTTCTGCCGTGCGCACCGCCTCCTCGGCGAACCTAAAGCATCGACGCGATAACGGCCCTCGCCTGCTGGAAGCCAGGGCCGCCATGCCCTCTCGACCCAAGCGGCGTGCCATCCGCCCGACGGTGTTGCGGTGGACGCCGAAAGCTGAAGCGATCTCAACGTCTTTGGCGAGCCCCGCCTGAGACAATGTAGCTATGCAAGCAGCCTCGGACCCCTCGTCAGCCTCGTCGTAGGTATAGATGGCAGTTGTGCCGAAGAAAACCGCCCGCTTGCTCCCAGCGCTGAACAAGTAGAGGTTCTTGCTTATCCGCCTACCCGGCGCCACCGGCGGCTCGAACAGCTCCTCTTGCTCAGCAGCGCCGGTCCTCACGCCCCAAGGCTACGTGACGGGCCTCTGAGAGTAGTGGATTTGCACCATAACTTTTAGAAGGAAATTCCATTGACCTGTCGTCAAGTGTCCAGACGTCTGAAATTAGCTCGACCGCCACCTAATTTAAGTTAATGTTCGACCCCCCGGCCCTCACGTCGATGGGCTTCCCGACGTTCTTTCTCCCCGACGCCATTCGCTGGCTCTGGCGTCCGCGGAATTGGTGACCGGCCAATGCTCCGTTGATATCTGTAGAGTCAGGTTGTCGTAAGTATCAGGTCCCTCTCGACGAGGTCGCCGTCGAATGTTGGTGAGCGCATAACATTCACTTCGGTGTGGATCAAAAAGCCTTGTTCTACAACCAGAACCCGACCATATCGACGGTAATCTCCAGTCGGCCTACGCCAATTTAGCTGCTACAAGCCAGTACAGACGCGCGTATTACTCTCGCAGCGGCCGACGTTCGCGAGCGATATTGGGCACACATTAGACGAGGGATCCCCAACCAGAGGTCCCCCAATACCTGCCGAAGGCCGCTCTCCACCACGGTGGCAAGGCTAAGTGCCGAACAGTGAGACCGGCACGTCAGCACTCATCAGGGCGGCGTGGTGGCTACCCACAGGACCTTGGTCACCTCAGCACAGAAGTCGCCTATCGCTTGTCGTCGACGGAGCTCGGCTATCCACGCGTCGGCTTCCCCGCGACGCCTGGCCGCTCGCAACGGCCCGGTCAAGGGACCGTTCCAAGGTGGTAAGGCGGACAAAATCGTCATAAGTCCACCAAGACCGCTCCTCGACGCGGTCGAGTACCGTGCAGTTTGCCCAAGCGAGCAGGTGGCCGATGGCCGCGCCGACCGCCGGGTTTACAGCAGCACTTACCCACTCGGTCGGGACCGTGGACCCATTGACGCACAGGCTGGACCAGTCGGGTTCGAAGATGGTCAACAAGGCGCCCGGTTGCAGGCAACGCACGACCTCACCGATCAAGATGGCTGGGTCGCTCACGTGCATGAGGACCCGCTCGACCCAGCACCCGGCGAAGGCTCCCTTGGCGAACGGCAACCGCTCGCCGGCCGCTCTCACTACTGGCGCCTGGCAGCGTCCTGCCGCTACGCCCACCATGACCGAGCTGGGGTCGACCCCGACTGCCCCAAGCCCGAAACTTTCCAACACCGTCAGGTCATGGCCGGCGCCACAACCCAGGTCGAGCACGGGGGCATTTGGGTTCCTGAGCTTGTGGGCGGCCGCCATGTAGTGCTTCATGGCAGCCAGGCCGACGGCAGACTCCGACAGTATGGTGACCAGCCGGCCGGGGTCCTCGGCTCGGTCAACCTGTGAGAAAGCAGAGACGGCACACCTCCCCCTACGGGGACCCAGGCGGCCGGCCCTCGGCCAGAGGCTCCTCCGTGGTGCTCCACGCCGGTGCCGCCAGTCGCAGTATTACCCAGTCGCGCACACCGGCTGGTCGGCCAGTAGCTGATTGTCCTCACGCTGTAGAGGCAGCCAACGGCGTCTTTCTCAACTGTCGGTGCCACAAGTCCCCCGTACCCGGGGATGCGGCAGGCCTCAGCGAGGGACCTCTGGCGGCGATTTTCGCCTGGCGCTGGTTGGGCGCTACCTCCACGGACGAGACTTCGACCGAGCGCGACGGCGAGGTTTTCACACTGGCGAGCCCGTACAGATCGACCGGTTATCCCGGTGATCCGGGTGAGTAAATCCGGGATATGCCGGTGATCCGTGGGCAATGTTAGCCGCTTTTTGTGCGGACGCCACCCACGGACCTCCGGCCGCAAATGTCAGTCCCGTGCTGGACTTTGCAGGGCCCCGTAGATGTGCCGAGCATCGCGGGCATTTAGTCCCAGCTGGGCGCCGATCACCGACCATGGGACCAGTTGGTCACGAGCCGCGACAAGGGCTTCGGAGAGCCTGGCCTCGATCTGGCCACGAAGGCTCGCCAAGACATGGAGCTCTGCCCCAGCGTCGCCGACGAGCATAAGCGAGCGCAGGACGGTGAGGTTGAAGACAGCCTCGTCGAGGACGGCGGCTGAGCACTCGTCCATCAAGGGGCGGGCTGGGTAGCCCGGGCGGGGGTCGTCCATGCTGGTGGTCATGACGACGTCTTTTCGACTGCTGTCACGAGGCGGTCGTAGAGCTCCTCACGCACGTCCGCAAAGCAGTTGACCCGGCTGAAGGGCGACGCCTTCGGTGGGCGCGCGCTTCGCGGCTATGGCTGCATCGCGGAACCAGGGAGAGGCTGGATCATGCCGAAGGTGTTGCCCTCGGTGTCCTTGGCGTAGATGGTGTCGCCAATTCCGGGCACGGTTTGTCTCTCGCCGACGATCTCTCCACCCGCCACCTTGACCTGGTCGATCATGTCGTCCAGGTCGCCGACACCGACCCAGTTGATCACGGGTTGAGGGTTGTACGCCCGAGGCATGATCGCGCCGTTTATCCCCATGCCTTCCTCGCCGGTGTGGGCCAGCCAGTAGTCCACCCCGGGCATGCCTGAGGTCGTTATCTCCCAACCGAAGATCTCGTAGAACTTACGGGCGCGCTCGACATCGTCGGCGGTTATCTCGAAATGGACGACTCTTGCCATGGGGGCCTCCCTGTGAAGATTGTCCCGGGGGCTCACTTTACGCCGGCTCGGGCGGCTCCCCAAGGGCGTTGACGGGGAGTGGGCAAACTGGGAACATCACGGTTCGCCCCTCAGCGCATCGTCCGCATGTAGCTGGCGCCACAGCGATCACCGAGGTCGTCACAACGACGAGCATGAGAGATGGGTTGCGGCCGGTGCCCGGGCCCGGGCCTGCTCTCCAATCCGGCCTGCTCTCTATGGTCCCTTGTCGGCGCCACCACTCCCGGAACGGTGGCAACATTGCGAGGTGAGAAGGGCTCGTCCGCTACCAGGACCACGAGGGACGAGGCAAACCTGGGTATGCGGTCACATGAAGACCCCACCGCAGGAGGGCTCGGGAGGCCAAGAGTGCAGTGCCCGCGGCCGCCTACCCTGGCAGTGCCCCGGTCGGCCCGGCCCCACTCAAAGGCCGCAGATCTACGTTTATGCGTGACGGCAAAACATCAAGTTGTGTAAGGAGAATCCGGCCATATCGAGTCCTCTTTGTGCCAGATGTCAAGATGCTTTCGAGATTTTTTTCTGAGTTTCTCGTAGGCGGAGGGAGCGCGTAGCTTGCCGGGAAGTCCTAGCCTTGGGTTTGGCCCGGGAGTGGCTTGGCCGAAGAGCCGGTTCTGCGGGGTGAGAGCCGGCCGCGCAGGCTACTGAGCCGTTCCCCGTTTGCCCTCCCGGGCCACCTGAGCCGTGCTCTTTTTCAGCTCGTCGGGCGTCGGCCACCATGGCGGCATAGAGGGCATCGCTGATGCGGCGTTTGAGCGCCCTCATGGCCTCTTTGCGGGTCTTGCCCTGGGCGACTTTCTTGTCGTAATAAGCTCGCCCTTTACTGTGGCGGTGGCGCGCCTGGGTGACCGCGGCCATGTGGAGGGCGTGGTTCAGCTGGCGGCTGCCCCTCATCGACAAGCGGTAGATCTTCTTTTCGCCCGAGGAGACCTCGATCGGGGCGGAGCCGTTGTAAGCAGCAAAATGGTCCTTGTCGGCGAAGCGGCGCACGTCGCGGGTGAGGCCGACGGTGATGGCGGCCACTACCGGCCCGACGCCTAAGATCTTGGTCGTGGTGGTCCCCGATGCCGCCACGACGGCAGCCAAGCGGTCCTTGAGCTCGGCTAGCTGGCCATCAAGCCGGTGCAGGTCCCCCAACAGTTCCTCGGCCAGCTCCTTGCGGGCAGCGGCGACGGCACCGGCCGGTTCGAACGCCTCGACCAGGCGCTCTACCTTGGCGGCGTAGATCTCACCGGCGTAACCACCGGGGACGAGCTCCAAGATGACGGCGTGGAGGCGGTTGGCCACCCGGGTGCGGGCGCTGGTGAGGTCCTTGCGCCGCCGTGCCCACAGCCTCATCACCGCCGCGTGGTCCTCTTTTGCCACCTCCGACAAGCGCTTTGCCCGCAGGGCGGCCACAGCGACGGAGCGGGCGTCGTTGGGGTCGTTCTTGTTGGCGTCGCCCTTGTCGAGCAGGCGCGCCCGGGCGGCCAGCTTGGGCGGCACGTCCACCACTCTCTCGCCGGTGTCGACGAGCTGCTGGGAGAGGAGGTAGCCAAGCCCCGAGGCGTTCTCTACGCCCCAGGTGCGCAATGGCCACGCCTGAGCTCATTCGCAAAGGCGCGCCAGCTGGTCCGGCCCTGAGCGCACCCGCAACTGGCCGACCGTCGCCTCGTGCTCGTCCACTGCTACCGCGGTGTGCGAGCCCTTGTGAGGGTCGATACCGATCGTCACAACCATCCAAAACTCCTTTGGTCCTTTGGGGAAGTTGGTACGCGGCGGGCACATCTAATTTCAGGACAATGGCGCTCGCGCCTCTTACCAGCCACGCCACGAGAAGGCCCGACGGGGCTGGCACCTCGATAACAAGCCAAGCCAGTTCTTGGCCGGCAGACGGTTCGTGAGCCAGCCCATCGGACTTCTTGACGTTAGGGCTTGCCCGTAACGCCTTGGTGGATACCCCATCACACAATTAGACGGTTCGGGAACAAAGCATAGATTTCTCTTGCAAGACAAGCCGGACCAGAACGTGCGCCCGAAAACCAGTCCGTAATAACGTGCTTTTGGTCGGCCCGTCCCACGCATATCGGCACATACGGACATCGGTGCAAGCGTCGTTTTGTACCCGCCCTTAGAATGAAGAGGCAGCAGCAACGAGCGCAGCGGCGGAGCGACCTGCCCTCTTCTGGTCGGCAGCTGATGTGAGGACCGGGCTGTACCCGGACCTGGTCTTCATGTCGAGGAGCGCCTTGAGCTGCCTGGCAGCGGACTTGTCAACCGAGGCGAGGAGCGCGACAGCTTCGTTGTGGTTCTCACCCGAGTGGTACACACCCAGCCTGGCACAGCAAATGACATCGGCCGCGGCGACGCCGGCATGGACGCAAAGGGTCACGAAGGCATCTGCGATTTCTTGGTCGTCGATGACCGTGGCGATAGTCTCGGCGGCAACGAGGAACTGACGGGCCTTGGCCATCCGGCCCGCACGCGTCGACGCGGTGCAAGGCTTCGTCTCAGCCACGGCCTGTACGTCTCCCGCGCGGCGCCGGGCCGAGGTAGGCCGCTCGTCCATAGAGGACGACGCCATCGTCCCGGATATCGGCCAGTACGCGCTCGCCGCCCTCCAGGCCCCGCCGGACCTCGTCCTCGTCCAGTTCGAGCAGACGGGTGTCGTTCCCTGTCCAAGCGGTCACTGCCGTGCTCAGGCTTTCGAGCTGACGGCGCCACTCTGCGCCCTCGATGTCCACGCTCTTGGGCCTCACGACCAACAAATCGATGTCGCTGTCGGGCCGCATGCGGCCGGTGGCCGCCGAGCCGAACAGCGCCGCGAAGATGGGCGCCTCTTGCCAGCCAGCAAGCTCACCTCTGATGCGCTCTAAAAGCTCGTGGCGCAGTCCGGCCAGCGCGACGATGTACGGCGCGGCCAAGTGACGCCTGTTGAGAGAGTAGAGGTCAGCCTTACCGGCGCGCCTCGCGTTGACAACGCCTTGCCCGACAAGCCGGTGCAGGGAGTTGCGGACGCCCTTTTCCGAGTGGCGGCCGGCTACCCGGTGGACTTGCCTGCCGGTGAACTCTGCTTCGGCACTAGCCAGTACCGTCAGGACATCGGCGTCTACGGTGGGCGAGACGACTGTTAGGGGCCTTCCTAAGTCCATGTTCGTCATTCGCCATTTCGGGATGATCTTACCGACATCGGTACTATTCTGCCGACGTCAGAACTATCGTGCCGGTCAGGCTAGGGCCAGCTCGGCTCAGCGGTCTCTGCGAGCAAAGCCATCCCCAGCAGCACCGGGACTGAGGTCGTCTTTGCTGCCGACGCTGGCGCCCAGGACGAACGTGCCGCCATCGCCGGGTTCTTGGCCGGTTACTGCGGCTGTGACCCGGGCCAACTACCCACGGACCTGAGGGTGTTCGCCACCTGGGTGCCACGACGGGCACCTGACACTGTTCACGGTGTGGAGGGCCGCACCCCCGAGCTGTTCGGCCGCGACCACGCCCTCGCCTCGCTATTAGCACTCGATGGCGTGCGCATCTTTGAGACGCTCGGCAGGAATATCTAGGACCTCAGCTACGCGCCCAGCCACCGGGTGCCGAAGTCCTGCGCAAGGGAGGCAAGCTCGCCGAAATGCCGTTGGCGCCCCGCACGTCCCGAGCAGTTGACGTCTGCGTCGGCGAGCGCACCTAAGGCCCGATGTTCCTTGGCGGCAAAAGAAGACGGATGGACCGCTACGCCGCCGACCGCAGCGTCAAACGCTTGCCCCGCCCGGCTGGCGTGATTAAGTGGATCTCGGGCAACAGCCTACGGCCTTCGTTCGCCACCGCCGTTCCTCCGCCGACCTCGGTCCGAAGGCAACCGGTCAAGTCCTAGGGCACTCTCGGACGGCACAGGTCGATGGGTACCTACGCGTCTTGAGGTGCTGGCAGCCCGTCGCCACTGCTCGTACCGGTGACGTCCGGTTCGGCCCTGCGGCGCGAGACGTCCTGAGTCCGCACGAGTTCGTATGCGTTCGTAGGCGTCCGCCACTGCAGACTTTTTTGCACACACTTTCGACCGGCTAACCCTCGCCGACTAGAAAAGTCCTGCTCAGGGGGCGCCCCCGGCAGGGTTCGAACCTGCGACCCGCCGCTTAGAAGGCGGCCGCTCTAATCCACTGAGCTACGGGGGCTCCCCTTCGACCGTAGCGGAGCGGGCGCCCGAGCTGGTCTCTTAAGGCGCTGGTCCGAAGTGTAGGCAACACGCGGTAGAGCTGGAATCAAGCGCGGTCGCCCGGTGGCCACCTGACGACGCGACCTGACCTAGCTGGCCAGCAGTTCCCGGCTGTCGTTCTTGGCAGATGGGTGGCGGAGTTTGGAGAGCGCCGACCGCTCGATCTGGCGGATCCTCTCGCGGGTCAGCTGAAGGGTAACGCCAACTTCCTCTAGGGTCCGGGGTTCCCCCTGGTCGAGGCCGTAACGCAGCTGAAGGATCTGCCGCTCCCGTTCGTCGAGGAGCGAAAGAAGCTTGGCCACCTCATCCCCCAGCATTGCGGCGGTGACTACGTCAAAGGGCGATGGCGTCGTCGCGTCGGTCACCATTGCTCCGAGCTCGCTCTCGCCGTCAGGGCCCACTTTGGCGTCGAGGCTAACCGTCTCGCTGCCGTGCCGCAGTAACTCGGCCACCTGCTGCCGGTTGACCCCAAGCGCTTCTGCCAGCTCAGCGATGGTGGGCGTGCGGCCAATCTGCCCCTCGAGCTGATGCTTAGTCCGGAACAGCCGACGGACTTGGTCGCCGGCATGAACCGGGAGCCGGATGGTACGGGCGGTGTTGTCGATGCCGCGACTTATGGCTTGCTTGATCCACCAAGTGGCGTACGTCGAAAACTTGAAGCCCCTCCGCCAGTCGAACTTGGTCACGGCGTGCATCAGCCCCAGGTTGCCCTCCTGGATGAGGTCCAACAGAGGTAGGTCGGTGGACTGGTACCTTTTGGCGATCGAAACGACCAAACGTAAGTTGGCGTTGACGAACTGCTCACTTGCAGCGTCGCCACGGCGCGCCGCCGCTAAGAGAACCTGCTTCCTCGCACCCTTCACCGCTTCGCGGGCCAGCTCGTCTTTGGCCTCGTGTCCTTCCTCGATGGCCTTTGACAGTGTCAGCTCCTGTTCCTGGGTCAGCAGGGGGTATTTGCCAATGCTGTCCAGATAGAGCCTGACGGGATCCTCGTCCTGTGTGTGGCTCCGCCCTTGAACGCCCATTTCATCCTTCCGGACCATCCACATCCCATCGGCTGGTGGGAGTGCACCGCTAAGTTTGTTGTCCCGCTGGCCTGCGCTTGTGTCAAACTGAGAAGCTCATGGTGGCCGTAGCTCAGTTGGTTAGAGCGCCAGGTTGTGGCCCTGGAGGTCGGGGGTTCGAGTCCCCTCGGTCACCCCAATCCCAAGCATCCACTTCGCACGTCGGTCTTAACACCTTCCTGGAGAAATCTTACGGTTGAGGGCACCATACGGGCCTAAATAGCCCCTCTTCGCTTGGCCACCTCGTACATCAGAACCAACCGGGTAGCCCACACATTCCAGAGACGCCTACGGCGCGACCAGATACAGTCTGACCTCTCGCCGCCGGCGGGCGACGTACGAAGACGATCCTGACGTCGGTTACGCGATCCTCGCCCACTCACCATGCGCGGCCGCCTTCGCCGTGCGTGCGGCCGCTTCGGGTGCTGGACGGAGGCCTTGGCTGTGTTCGGGCTTGCAAGCAAGGTCCCGCTCGCCGCCTACGAACCGTGTGGCCCCCCACAAAGCCCGAGCGGACATCGGCACTGAGGTCACGGGAGGGACGTCCGCCGTGCCAAGGTTCGGGACACTCAGCGCACTCAGACACTAGCCGCGGCGAGCTGCCGCCCGCCGCGAACGGTGCCAGCCTGCAATCTCCACTCGTGGCGCCGTCCTCCCAGCCTTTTCCTCTGAGCCACACCGGATCGCGCTCCAATTGTTTGCCTGCAGTACACGTCGAAGTCACCTTTCGGTTGGGGGCGCTTCAGGTTGGTCGGGCAATATCACCGCACGCGACAACTTGAGGAGGAAGAGGTCATGGGACACAACGACTCGAGTAATCCGAGCGGGCCGCGGTTCAGTCGGAGACGCTTCTTGGGGGGCGCTGCCGCTCTCGGCGGGGCGGCCTGGGCGTCGAATATCCTGCCGCCGAACGTAGCAAAAGCCTTGGCTCAACCGCCCCCTACTAATGGGCGGATCCAGGACATTGAGCACGTGGTTATCCTGATGCAGGAGAACCGCTCGTTCGACCACTATTTCGGGACCCGGGTCGGCGTGGGTGGCTTTGACGACCCCACCGCTTTAACCCTGAGCACCGGGCGCAGCGTCTTTTATCAGCCCGACACGCAAAACCCGGACGGCTACCTGCTCCCCTACCACCTGGACACCATGTCGACGGGCGCCCAAGCCATCCCGTCGACAAGTCATGCGTGGTTCGTTCAGCACTCAGCCTGGGACGGCGGGAAAATGGACAATTGGTTGCCGGCGCACCTGGCCGCCGACGGGAGCAACGGGCCTTTCACAATGGGCTATTACGTCCGAGCCGACATTCCTTTCCAATGGGCGCTGGCGGATGCCTTCACCCTCTGCGATAACTACTTTTGCTCCGTGCTCGGGCCTACGCATCCGAACCGATATATGTGGATAACCGGGACCCTCGACCCGAACGGAGAAAATGGCGGCCCCGCCCTTGACAACAACGTCACCAATGGGACCTACACGTGGACGACTTATCCCGAGCAACTCACCGCGGCCGGCGTCAGCTGGCGTTGTTACCAGCAATCCGACAACTATGGCACGAACGTCCTCGAATATTTCAAGCAGTACCAACAGGCACCCACGTCTTCCCCGCTCTATCAAAACGCAATGGTCGTTTACCCTGAGGGCAAGTTCGAGTACGACGCCATCAACGACCAGCTTCCAACGGTGAGCTGGATATTCCCGACAAGCACCGACAGCGAGCACCCGGCCTATCTCCCGGCCAACGGCGCCGCCTTCGTAGCCAGCAAGATCGACGCCATCGCAGCCAACCCTGATGTCTGGGCCAAGACCGTGTTCATTCTGAGCTACGACGAAAACGACGGCCTTTTCGACCACGTGCCTCCGCCCACGCCGCCCGCGGGGACGCCCGACGAGTTCGTGACCAAGACCTCGCCGGGCGGGACGCCCGGGAACGGCTTGCCCGTTGGCCCCGGGTTCCGGGTCCCTTGCCTCATCGTCTCACCCTGGACGACCGGCGGCCGCGTAATACACGACCGGTTCGACCACACGTCGATCTTGCGGTTCCTCGAGGTGTTTACCGGGGTCCAGGCGACCAACATAAGCCAATACCGTCGCCAGACCCTCGGGGACCTCACCACCGCCTTCCGGTTCGGCCCTCGGTTCCACGAGCCTCCTGTCTTGCCCGACACCAGTGGGCCGGCGACGCTCGCCGCTTACACGTCGACGCTCCCGCTACCCAGCTTCCCCGGCGCCAGCCAAACTGTCCCTCATCAGGACCAGTTGCCGCAGCCGCCCTTGAGGTGATGAAGTCTGTCCCCGTCGGGGCTGGTAGGCCCCGACGGGGACAGCGGGACCAGTAGCGCCTCCGTCTTTTCGGGTGCCGCTTGGGACCTGCTGCGGGTGTCCCAGCTGCCACTTCTGGGCGCTCGTGTGTTGCCGCAAAGCGCGATCTCAATCGCACCCCGGGTGTCGATGTGAGCAGTTGACCCTGCCGAACCGCTGGCGGGTCTGGTCGGCTACCTTATTTGGGTGGCTGTTGGTAGTACACGCTTAGTCCGTGGGCAGGCCCGGGGCTGCCCTGGTGCGCCGATAGCCTGAAGGCGCCTCTAGCTCAACGGCAGAGCAACGGACTCTTAATCCGCAGGTTGTGGGTTCAAATCCCACGGGGCGCACCCCCCCCCCCCCCCGACAAAGGGCATGGTAGGGCCGATAAACTAGGCTTTGGCGCGGCTATGACCGGTGGCTCCTCGCGGCGCAGGTGGCGCGTCCTACCGCTCCTCTGCGTCACCGTTCGGGTTGAAGCCGGCGTGGGGACCGCGCCCCCGCTCGCCGCTCTGGCAGCGGTAGCAACCATCGGCCTCACGGCGGGCCTCGCCGTTCGAGATCGTGGGCAGCACGGCGGTTACTGATGGCTACGGCGGGGATGAAGATCGCCCCCAACGGAACTCCGTGACCCATCAAGACGGCCGCGGCGCGCCCGAGATCGTCTTACACAATCGCGACCCGGTGGCCGCCATGGCAGCTCTCGTCGCCTTGAGCGCCGCCGCCTTCGCCTACGTGACGACCGAGACCCTCCCTGTAGGCCTCCTGCAGCCTATCTCGCACGACCTGCACGTATCGCTGGAGGCAACGGGCCGGCTTGTGACCGTTTACGCGGCCATAAACGTCGCCCTTTCCGCTCCGCTCGCTCACCTCACCAAGGGCCTGCCCCGGAAGACCACGATCTGTGCCGTCATGGCCGTCCTCGTCGTCACCTCGCTCGCCGCCGCCGCCGCCCCGGGGTACGACTGGCTGATGGGCGTGCGGGTCGTGACCGCGCTCGGGCAAGCCCTTTTCTGGTCTTTGGTGATCCCGACCGCCGCCAGCCTGTTCCCGGCCGAGATGACGAGCCGGGCCGTGGGCTGGATCCTGGGCGGCGGCTCTCTGGCCGTCGTCATCGGCGTCCCGGCCGGAACCTGGCTTGGGCAGGTGGCTGGCTGGCGGGCGGCGTTCCTAGGAGTGGGCGTTATTGGGGCCGTCGTATCGGCCCCGATCGCGTTGGCCCTGCCCAACTACCACCCGTCAGAGACCCACGCGGGGACCGGATCGGCACCCGACCGTCGCCGCTACCGCCTCGCCATAGTGACGACCGCCTTGGCCGTATGCGGGTTCTTTTGCATTTACACGTACATAAGCCCGTTCCTCACAAAGGTCGCCGGCCTCGCCCTCCACAACCTGGCCGCCGTGCTCCTCGTCACCGGGGGAGCCATGGTGGGAGGGGTTTTCGCGGGGTCTTTCCTGTCCCGTCGGCGACCAGGCGTCGCGGCCCTCGTCCCGGTGGCCGTGATGGCGCCGGCTCTGATCGCCCTCTACATCGCAGGTCGAGTACTACCAGCGGCGATCGCGCTCACTGCTGCTGCCTGCGCCGCTCTCGGCGCCTACGACGTCAGCAACCAAAACCGCTTCCTTGAGGTCGCCCCGGCGAGCACGGACATCGCCTCCGCATGGGCCTCCGCTTCGTTCAACGCCGGCATTGCCGGAGGTTCTCTTGCCGGCGGCTTGATCCTCACCAGGTACGGGCCACGGCCGACGGCCCTCCTCGGAGGGTTAACGACGCTGGTGGCTCTCTTTCTGGCCGTCGCAGCGATTCGCCCGCGGCGGGACCTGCACTGTGGGGCGGCCCCCAGAGAGGGCTAAACAGAACTTGTTGCGCGAAATGCGTTACCGCAATATTCGCGGAAAATGCCGACGGTGTCATCTCAGCGGAAGGCACGCCAATCTTGGCTCGGCCGACCGCAAGGACCCCTGGAAATTGTGGAGCGCGTTCGATCTACCACCCGGAGGCGCTCAAGGCGTAGTTCGGTCCGGCGTCACGATCGCTTGGAATACTCGAGCACGGCCAGGCGGTGGGGGACGCTCCCGCTGACGCAGTCGTCGTCGTCGTGAAGAAATGCCGGACGCAGCGAGGATCGATTCATTCGGCAGCCTGAGGGTGATCGCTCGTACTGGTGGACGGACACGGTCGAGCTCGAGCGGGCGACCAAGTTGGGATCCTCGGTCATCGACCATCTCTGCAACGGGGTGATCGAGGTTGCAAGCCACGCAGATGGCTTGGCTTGATGTCTTGCCACGTTGCGCTCGTTCGGCCACGTTAGCCCGGTCGCATCGACACCAAAGCGATTGGGGCGCCCGACCAGCAAGCCTTCAGTGCAGCACGCGACCACTGTCGATCGCCAATGTCGCTCCAGTTAACGTACTCATTTCCGGCGAGCTGAGGAGCAGGATTGCATTTGCGATTTCCTGAGGTTGGGCCAGGGTCCTCGCCCATACTCCCCCGTTCAAATCGCGTGCCCGGAGGTTCAGCTCGTCGTTGACGAACATGGGGGTGTTGGTTGGTCCGGGGCAAACGCAATTGCTTCGAATGCCTACTGGCTCGTATTCGATCGCTATAGAGCGCGCCAGGGAAATGAGAGCAGCTTTGGAGGCGGCGTACGCGGCTAGTCCCGGGAGCGGTCGCAACCCGGCCCCGGCGGCAACACTCACAACGGCGCCCCCTCCGGACGAGGCGATCAGAGGTATTAGAGCTCTTGAGGTCAGCCACGCACCTCGAAGGTTCACTGCCATGGTCCGGTCCCACTCTTCCTCTGTCGTCTCTGTGACTGTCCCGTTGATGAGCACTCCTGCGCAGTTGATAAGGACATCACAGCGACCGAGCAACTCCCGAACACGTTCGCTCGCCGAGGCCACCTCTGCGGCGTCGGAGACGTCTGCTGTTATTTCTAAGAACCGGCGGCGCCCCGCCATCTCACCGGGAACATTGCTTCGATCGACTCCCACGACAGTCATACCTTGATCGAGGAACAATTCGCACGTCCGAAGTCCAATACCTGATGCGGCGCCCGTCACTACAGCTATCGTCTCGTCGAGGCGGTTCGTCACATTCATCACCTTCCCGGGCTTGTCACGCGTTCTCTAGGCTCTCTCTTTGGCCATGTGAAACCGGAGCTTACGTCCCGCAAGGCGGCTTCTTTATGGCAGCCCATTTTCAGTCATCAGCGAACGCTGCGGCTCGTCGTTGACATCGACAACATCAAGCGCGAGGTTCTTGCACATGACCGACCACTATCTCGGCGTTCGATGGATAGTTTACTCGGTTGGGTCTCACTGTATTGCCGAGGACGGCTTCAACGGCGGGACGACGGTCCGCGTCGCCTCGACGTACGGACAAGCGACGCGCCCGCGTACCTGGGCCCGGGTCGTCTCGACGAGGCGTGGCGCCGCTTCCCAGACCGGAAGTTCCGACTGCTTGCCACGTGAGCGGTATCGTTGGTCGGCGTGGGGCCACCGGGCCGCCACTTCAAGAGGCTTTTGGTCGTCCGCTTTTGCCACAATAGGACCGAGTCATCTCGCAAGGGAGCAATATGGGCGCTCACAATCTCTGGCCCGCTCGCGCAGGCGGCGCCGGTCCCCTGGCCCCGGCCTGCCATCTAGCTGGGTTCTTGGCTGGGCTACTCGGTATGGCGTTGGTTGCACTCGTCAGTGTCGCCCCGGCCGCCCACGCTTCTCCGGAACCGGCCAAAACAGTCCCCTTACCGAGTTACGTGTTCGTCCATGATCCGAGCATGACGAGACAAGGCAAGATGTGGTACCTGTTCTCTACCGGTGACCCCGAGAGCGTGGTCGACGGCGGGAACATCCAAATTCGCGAGTCCACCAACCTAACCAGTTGGCGGTTGGTCGGTTCAGTGTTCGAGGACATCCCGTCCTGGATCGGGCCCAAGCTCGGCGGGGCCGTCCCGAACCTTTGGTCTCCTGACATCTCCTACTTCTCGGGCATTTACCACCTCTATTACGCGGCGTCGACATACGGTTCGAACACTTCCCTGATCGCTTTGGCCACTAACCCGACGCTGGACCCGGCCAGCCCTCGATACCACTGGACTGATAAGGGCGAGGTCTTCTCGTCAAACGCGGCTGACGATTACAACGCCATTGACCCTGGGCTTGCGTCGGGTGCGCACGGCTCGAAGTGGCTCGTGTTCGGGTCGTTCTGGGGTGGGATAAAGCTTCTCCAGCTGAACCCCGCCACGGGAATGCCGATATCGCCGCCCAAGCTGTTTTCTGTCTCCCAGACCACGGCTCCCGACCCGGAGGAGGGCGCTTACCTTGTAGCGCACGGCGACTACTACTACCTGTTCGTCTCCAGCGGCGTCTGCTGTAAGGGGATCGGCAGCTCCTACGAGGTCATCGTGGGACGGTCGGCACAGATAACGGGACCGTACGTCGACCCCAACGGGACGCTGATGACCGCCGGCGGCGGCATGGAGCTGCTCGGCAGTGACGAGGGGATGATCGGGCCAGGATCGCCCTCGGTCTATGAGAGCAGCGGTGGGGACCTCATCGACTACCACTACTACGACGCGTGGGACAACGGCGACCCGTGGATACAGGTGCGGCCCCTTCTGTGGACCTCCGCCGGCTGGCCGGTTACCGGGCCACCGGTAGTCCCAGTACCTGGCGCCCCCCTTACCCCGGCGCCTGCGATCTGACGGCATCCTGGTACGACTTTGACTTCTAGCTGCCCAGTGAACGGCCGTGAGATGCTCGGGATCGCTAACCCGAGCACTCTCCTTGTCAGCGGTCCCGTTCAGTCTGTGCCGGGTATTGGAGTCAGCGCCTCATAAGAGTATTGACACCTATCCAGTGCACCTTTCCCGGAATATGGAACGTACCTTGCACCATGCGGACCGTTCCTTTGTCTGTTCCGCGGACCTGCGTTCCCCACCCGATCGGGTCTGTCGCACCAGCTATCTGTCGCGCGTCCGTGGCCCGGTACTCGAATATCAGAGAGCTACGGGGACGGTCGGAGTGATTGGCTCCCGAGCTGTGAAGCGTGCAGGAGTGGTGAAGAGCGACACTGCCGGCGGGCACTACCAGGCTCACCCAGCCGGACTCATCTGCAAAAAGGCTCTTGTCTCTAACCTCAGTGCCGTACGCCTGGCCGTCTGCAGAGAAATCGTGCTCGAGCGGTCCGAGCCTGTGGCTACCGGGAATGACGCGCAAACATCCGTTGGTTTCGTCTGTGTCATCCAGGAACACCATTACGGCAACCAAGTCAAAATTGGTATGCGGGAAGAAGGGGTAGTCCTGGTGCCACTCAAACCGGGCATCCTCCGCAGGCGGTTTCAAGTTGAGCTTCGTCTGTTGAAGGGTGATGTCGGGACCGATCAGTTCCTCGACTACGTCCAGTACGCCCGGGTGCGAGACCAACTTCTTAAACGTGTCGTGCCTGGCTATGGGATCAAAGACTCTCTTGACGTACCGTCGGCCGGTGCCTTCCGCGGGGGCCGATAGCGCGAATTTGCCGTTACTGGCTTGCAAACCCTCGGCCTCCGCCAGCACCTGGCCTAGCGCCAAGCGCAACTCATCGACCTCTGAGGGTTCCAGCAGTTCGGGCGCGATCAGGTACCCAGCCTCTTCATAAAAGGATTTCCGCTCATCCGGTTTAGCGATTATTGCCTTGTTCATGTGCTTCTCCTTTCGTCCCTTCTTACCCTTCATAACGACCAGGCGCCCGTCCTGAGCGGCCCGAAGCGTTACTGGGGACGGCCCCGGATCAAACGATCAGCCACGATTGCCGCAATCAATAGCCCGCCCAGGAGAGCTTGCTGAAAGGACGGGTCAACCCCCTTGATCGTCTGATAGTTGGTCAACATCCCGAAAATCACCACACCCACCAGCGTGCGCTCGAATCGTCCGACACCGCCCCGGGAGATACTTAGACCACCCAGGAGGACTGCGATGATCGTCTGGAAATTGAGGGTCTGTAAATCGTTCGAGCTCACCATGCCCAACTGGCACACTGTGAGGAACCCAGCCACGCCGCAGATGACCCCCGTTAGCGTATAAACGGCAACTGTGGTCCGGACCACCGGTAGTCCGCTCAGCCGAGCGGCTTTCGGATTGCCACCGATGGCATAGACGTTTCGTCCGTACTGCGTCTTCTGCATCACGAAGGCGAAAACCACATAAAACCCAAACATGATGACCACCATGCCTGGCAGGTTGAAGATCAGGTTCCTGGTGTACAGCTGGCTAAAGATGGGCGTGGAGACCATCAAGTAGCGAAGGTTGAGCACCAGTTCTCCGATCCCGGTGGCCAAGAGTAAAGACGCCAGCGTCGCCAGGATGGCCGGGATGCGCACAACGGCGACTAGGAAACCATTCAGCAGTCCTAGGCTGCCTGTCACGAGAAGGGCGACAAGCAAAGCGAACTCCCAAGAATGAGCACCCACGCCTGAGACCGATTGCCCGGCCGCCCCAGAAGCCAACGGGGTAGTGAGGTCCGCGGTCAGCACTTCGCCCACGAAGGCGATCGCCCCCACGGACAAGTCAATCCCGCCGGTTAGCATTACCATCGTTTCGCCGACCGCGACTACCCCGAGGACCGAGGTCTGGATCAGGATATTCCTGACGTTCCCGGCGGTCAGGAAGGAGCTTGCCGTCTCAGCGAACACCAACAGTAGGACCGCGGCGACAACGATGATGCCCAGGCTCTGGGCAAGATCCGCGCCCTTGACGGTTTACGTGAGCACGCTTGCGCGCCTTCGAGACGAGCGAGGCCGGCAAAGAGGTCACGAGTACGTCCCTTGCGGCTCGTTGGCGACCGACTGGCTCAAGGCGCCCTGCATCGCGAGCTGGACCTCACGCTCGGTGACGGTCAGGGGGTCAAGCTCTGCGGTGACACGGCCCTTGTACAAGGTAAGCATCCTGTCCGCCAGGCTCATCACTTCAGGTACGTCCGTAGATACGACTATCACGCCTGTACCGCCGTGGGCGAGGCGCTCTATCTGGCGGTATATCTCCAGTCTCGCCCCGACATCCACCCCCCGCGTTGGCTCGATCATGATAAGGACGTCGCAGCGGTGCATCATCCAACGCGCCAGTAATGCTTTTTGTTGGTTACCCCCGGACAGCAAGCTCACCAGCCGTTCGAGCGCCCCCTCGGAGAGGTGGACCGCGGCGGCAGCCTCCCTGGTCAGGCGCTTCTCTTTACGGCGACTCAGAAGCCGGACCATACGTGACCAAAGAAGGCGCGACAGCGACGCAATGCTTATATTTGACGAGACGCGCAAATCAGGGAACAACCCCTCGTCCTGACGGCTTTCTGAGATGATAGCGGTCCCGAGCCTGAGCGCCTGGCGGGGGGAGTGCAGCCGGACCTCTTCGCCCTTGACGGTAAGCCTCCCTCTGACGTCTGCCGCGTCCCCCCCGAGAGCACGGGCGAGTTCGTTCTGGCCTGAGCCGAGCAAGCCACACAGGCCCACGATCTCGCCTCGCCGGAGCTTCATGGCCACGCCTCGCACCCGGGCGCCGACATGGAAATCGTCCACCTCCAGGACCACTTCACCGACCGCGGTGTTCCGGGGCCCACGCTTGAACATTGTTTCTGTCTTCTGGCCAACGGTCAGCTCGACGAGTTGCTCCAGGCTCGTCTCTTTGCAAGTCGTTCTGGCGATGACGCGTCCGTTGCGCAGGACGGTGACCTGCTCGCAAATACTCAGCACTTCGCGGTAACGATGACTGACGAACAGTATCGTCACACCCTGGTCCCGTAGACGTTCCATAACTTCGAACAGGTTCAGGACATCGGCCTGGCCAAGGGCAGCCGTCGGTTCATCGAAGATGAGCACGCGAGGTTGCCGAAGGGTCAGCACTTTTGCGATCTCGACCAGCTGCCGTTGCGAGAGGGTCAGGTCTCCAACCTTGCGGCTCAGTGGGATCGACTGCGCGTGGACACGGGCGAGGGCGAGGCCGGCATCAGCCAGGAGCCGGCGCTCGTCGACCCGCATGCCGCTCATCGGCTCTTGCCCCAACACGATATTGTGCGCCACGGACAGGTTGGGCAGGAGGCTCAACTCCTGGTAAACGAGGCCTATCCCGAGTGCCAGCGCACGGCGCTGGTTAGAGATCTCGACCTTCGTACCCGCCAAGCGGATCTCGCCGCTCGAGGGCTGATAGTCGCCGCCAAGTATCTTCAGAAGGGTGGACTTCCCGGCACCGTTCTGGCCAACGATCCCGTAGATCATCGGACGCTTGATCTCGATAGTAACGTCCACGAGCCGCGTCCGTCCCCGAGAAATGCTTCGATATCCGGAGCAATTCCAAGGCGGGCGCGCCGCGTTCTTCAGGCACGGTTTGCCGTACCACGCTTCGCCAAGGTCGACTCAAATCTCTCGATGGCGTCGCCACCCGCAAGGATGCCGTACTCGAGCTCATAACGGCGTTGCTCCCCCGGCTCGATCACCACCGGGACGCCCTGCTCCACCAGATCCTTCGGATTACCAAAGGGGTTCGTGGCCGGCTCCATCCCCAACGTGTACAAGCCCTCTCGCATCATACGCCAGGCGATATAGACCGGCAACGTGGACGCGTCGTAGCGGAGGTACACACCGAGGCCTCCCACGTCGGGGCGCAGCTGCCGGTTCACGATCCCGACACTGACGAAGCCTCGCTCATCGGGCTCCATACCCACGACGTAGCCCTCATGGGTAAAGCCGGGTTGTGGTGCGGTGACGGTGCGCCACACTGGATGGTCGATTTGCTCCGCGGCGGCCGACTCTCCCGTGGAGAAGTGCATCGGAGCGGGCTCTTCTGTTACTGCAGCCAACACCTGGCTGCCGTCGTTGACCAATGGAAAGCCGGCATTGAAGTGGTACAGCCGCTGGTGAACGGTCGGGAACCACCCTTCGTTGGTCACGACGTCGACCATGCGGAAGAAGTTGGCCCCGAGTTCTGACTCGTACCGCCGCGTCACCGACAGGTTCTCCCCGTAGGCGATGTCCTGCCGGACCAGGCCCTCCGCCCACACCAGGCACCGGTCTCCCTCCCATTCCTCGCCAAAGGTGAAGCGGCTCGCGGGAGTCACCGCAATGCGGTCGTGCGTCCCGTATCGCGCTGTTATGCGTTGCGTGAACCCGAACTGCCTGGTGTCGATCTCTTCCGGCGTCCCTATCGACACCAAGCCGGCCGTGTTGAAGAGACCGCCCAGCCCCACCCGAAGCCAATTAGTCCCATCCGCGTCGCCCTCGTAGTACCAGGGCCCGGCCAGCAGTTTTGGTGGGAGCCAGCAGAGGCCCACACCCTGGTACTCGGCGAACCCCACATCGAAACCCCGGTCAGGCAGGACCACGAATCGGAAGCCGCTCCCGGTGCGGATCTCCAGGCCTCGAACCCCTCGCCCGTGGCCCTCCTCGTACGAAAGCAGCTGCACGCCACCGACTTGAGCGAGGCTGCCGACGCGGCGCATGAGCTCATATTTGGAATACTCCTTCTCATAGATGTCCATGAACGCGCCCACTTAATGTCCCGTGTCCTGAGGAGAACGGCACCAAGCCCCCATCATGCCAGGCTCGGTTCGAGCGACGGCTCGGCGGTGCCGTTCTCGCCCGAAACGCTCCGCCTTATCAGTACCTGCAAACTGAGCACACAAATGAACGCCACCCCAGAGTAAAGTTCGAAGGCAGCCGCGGCGAGGCCGAGATTGGTAAGGCCACTGTTCAGGATGCAGATGAAAGCGACGCCCAAGGCGGTACGGCCTACACTTCCCGTCCCACCAGCTAAGCTACTGCCGCCGATCACCACAGCGACGATTGCGTCGAGCTCCAGGTTGGTACCGGCCGAGGCGTCAGCCGAGGCAATTTGGCCCACCGTAATGAAGGTCGCCGCCGCGATCATCAGGGACATCAACAAGAATATCTTCGTCGTGTACGCGGCAACGTTGATCCCCGCTCGCCGGGCGAACACCTGACCACCGCCCATCGCGTAAGAATAACGGCCGAACCTCGTCCTCCTGAGCAGGTATGCACCGCCGAGATAAGCGGCCACGACCACCGGCGCCGTCAATGTGAACCCTGCCCAACTCGCGTTCACTACCTTCGAAATCCCGCCGCCGACCGTTATTGGCACGCCATTATTAGCTGCGTCAGCTAAGCCTCGCGCCCAGATATACGTACCCAAAGTCACTAAAACGGCGTTGATACCCAGGCCAGCAACTAACACGCTCTGCAAAAGCCCCACGCACACAGCAACCCCGAGACCGGCAAGAAGGGCCAACCAGATATTCCCGGTCCAGGTAAAGACGAGGCCGACGACGACGCCGGTGAAGCCGACCATCGACCCCGGCGAGAGGTCAATGTGACCGGCGATGATGGAGAACGTCATGGCCATTGAAATCAACGCCAGCGGAGCATACTGCGCCACCAAGAGCTGAAACGTATCTCCGCTCAGCCACTTCGGCTCCACCAGGGCGAAGAACGCCAGCAAGAGCAGGGTCGCGACCAGCAGGCACCAGGCGTCCCACCGCTCTCGGGAAAGGAGCCAACCACGAACATCCCGTACCCCAAATCCACGGGGCGGGGCTTGCCTCACGGCCGCACCATTATCGATCCCATCGCTCAGAGGTACCGGACCTCCCCTCTTTTCCTTACATTGCTAGACCTGCTAAGGCCCTCCGAGGCACGC
Source organism: uncultured Acidimicrobiaceae bacterium (assembly GCA_963807395.1). GTDB lineage: Bacteria > Actinomycetota > Acidimicrobiia > Acidimicrobiales > Palsa-688 > Fen-671. The sequence goes on along the minus strand of CAWEBW010000007.1, from coordinate 1,233,336 downwards.
GGTGCCAGGGAGGGCCCTTCGCGCATGATTATCCCTCCAACTACTGGTTACGTGGCCGGTAATACAGCCTTACAGCCGAAATGCGTTGCCACGTCTTGGAGCGTCGGGCCTGCGGTGAAATCGAATGTCGACGTGTGGTCGGCCATATCATTCTGCATATTCAGAGCGCATGCCGCGTTCGCGTTTGTAACCAACATGGAGTCCAGCAAATCCGTCTTCGAGTATGACTCGTGGTTGGCGATCCTCGCCGCGTCCTCAGCCATTACATAGCCGGACCATTGAGGCGAGTACATTTCATCAGAGAACAACGTGCCATTGACGTCGTCGTTAAGGAAGAAGCCATCGACCGAGACAAAGATGATGCAACTTGGGTTTGACGTCCAGTTTTTGCCTGGTTGATTGAGGCAAAGACGGTTCTCTCGTTGCGCAATCTCTGCCGCCGGGACGGTGAGGGTGTCACTCAGCCCGTACACCATCGACAGGTTCGGGTACTTCGTGAGCCAGTCCTCCATTGCCGAGGAGGCCTCGGAAGCTTCCCAGTTCGTAGGCTGGAAGGCGACAACCTTCACGCCGGGCATGTGGGCTTTAACATAGTCTGTAAAGCCGTTCGCTCTGTTGTCACTCGTCGGTTGGCCCTGGACCCCGCCCAGCACGGCGATAGTACCTGTGAGCTTCCCATAACGGTGTTTCAGGAAGCTGGCCGCCTCTTCGGCGGCGAGCTGCCCCGTACGGTCCTCATCGAACAATATGCTCGCCGTGGCCTGGGGTATGTCGGAGTACAGCGAGAGCACAGGGACGCCCTTGCTCAGGGAGTATTTGATCGACGGCACGAGGGTCGATGGGTCCAGCGCGTTGACCATAATCAATGATGGCTTTTGATCGGCGAGCTCCTTGAGCATCGAGGCCTGGTCGGTAGCGGTTTCGTTCGCAACGCCGAAGGCCTTGAAATTGAAGCCCAGTCGCTGACCAGCTGTGGCTGCGGCCATGTGCTGAGCTGTCCAGTAGGGATTGCCCGCGCCCTGTTCGAGCCAATAGATCGTTGGTTTGGATGCTGTGGCAGCGCTGGCGGTACCGGCGGGCATGGCCAGACCGAGGCCGGCCGCGGCCGCCGCTACGACGACGCCTAGGGTGCGGTGATATGTCTTTTTCATCTACTTCCTCCCCTTGCTGTTTGCAATGGAAACACGCTAGCAAGTCCTATTGTTTTCGTTTGGTCAGCTGGCATTGCCACAAGTGGCAGCCGCCTTCTCGGCGATCCCTCTCAGGTCAGTAGCGAAATGCGCGCCGAATAACGACATGTCCTCGGCTGCGACCGGAATAACCCTTTCCGTGGTACCTCCTTTCTTACGTCTTCGGCCTCCCGGCCAAGAGCCCCCCATCGACCGCGATAGTGGCTCCGTTGACATACGATGCATCGTCCGAACAGAGCCAAAGCGCGGCAGCGGCGACGTTTGCAGGTGAACCCGTGCGCCGCAGAGGTATTACGTTGACAACCCGCTCGCGGAGGTCAGGAGCTGACCAAAGGTACTCACGGTTCAGTTCTGTTTCGATCCATCCCGGCTGGACGACGTTTGTCCTGATCCCCAGTGGCCCCCACTCCCAGGCCATGCTCATGGCGAGCATGTGCAGCCCCGCTTTTGCGGCGCAATAGAGGGACTGCCCGGCATAGGCGTCCACGACAGCTGGCGACCCGATCACGACTATGGAGCCACCCCCTTGGCTCGCCATTTGGCGCCCGGCGGGCTGGCCGCAGTGAAAGAGCGCCCACTCGTTCACCCGCTGCGCCTGTTCCCAAGTGTCCTGGCCAGCCTCCAGCAATGGGACGACAGGATTTATACCGGCATTGTTGACAAGGACGTCGAGCCGGCCATGGCGTTCGACGATACCCGCGACCATAGCTTCGACCGTGGCGCGCTCGCCCACGTCCGCGATCGAGACTTCAGCCCGACCAGCCGACTCTTTGATCGCGTCAACGGTTTCCCCCACGGTCTCCGGTTCCCTGTCATTGACGATTACCTGCGACCCCTGCTCACCGAAAGCCACGGCTATAGCGCGGCCGATACCGCGGCCACCGCCAGTAACGAGGACGACCTTCCCGGCGAGTGACGCATAGAGAAGTTCGCTCATCAGAATTAGCCGTCCCACCCGTTGCCGCCCGCGGGCAGCAACACGCTGGGACTCTGACGCACCGGAAAAATTGTCGCTGGACAGGCAGACAATTGCGCTTGCTCTCTACAAGCGCCTGCCACCGTTGACCCCGATCACCTCGCTGGTGATGAAAGAGGTGCTCACTTTCGCCCGTCTCCCCGCGGAAAAGCCCCATCACGAACGGGCCGGGAGAGGACCGAGCCGACCCCGAAAAAATCCAGGTCCCGCTCTTCATAGGGATGGAGGGCCATTTCGGCGGCGTCAAGCGTGACGCCCAGCCCTGGCCCCGGTGGAAGTGCGACGTGCCCGTCAGCGATCTCGATGGCAGGAAGGGCCACGCGGTGCTTCCACTCCGTGTCGAGCGGTGCGAACATCTCTTGCAGAAGGAGTGTCGGTGCGATAGACGCCACTTGCAACGTAGCCGCGGTGGCAACAGGTCCTGACGCGTTGTGAGGGGCAAAAGACACCGACGCGGCCTCGCATATCTCGGCAGCTGCGAGCATCTTGCTGATACCCCCGAGGTGGATTACGTCGGGCTGCAGCACCGAGACGCCTGCGGCGATCAGCCGTTGGCAGGCCCGTAAGTCGTAGGCGCGCTCCCCTGCGGCGATCGGCACCATGGAGGCGCGCGCTACCCGGCCAATGGCGTCGTCATCGCCCGCCGGAGTGGGTTCTTCGAAGAAGCGTATGTCTAGCGGTCCCAGGCGCTTGGCCACCCTGAGCGCCGACTCCACGCCGAAGCGACCGTGGCCTTCGATCATCAGCGACACATCCCCGCTCACGGCCTCGCGCACCGCCTCGACCCGCTCGATAGAGCGGCCGAGTTCCTTGTCGTCGATGCTGAAATCGGCCAGCCCGAACGGGTCGAACTTGAGGCCCCGGTACCCGAGGGCTACGGTCCTCCGGGCGCATTCCGCGAACTCTTCCGCCGTGTCTGCGCCGAAGTACCAGGCGTTCGAGTACACCGGGATCCGGTCTCGCACCGTGCCGCCCAAGAGCCCGACGACGCGCACTCCCAGGCTCTTACCGAGCAAGTCCCAAAGCGCAATCTCGATACCCCCGACGCCTGAGCTGATGACGGGCCCGCTTTCCCAGTACCCACCCCGCGTGACCTGGCGGCACAGCCGGCGAATGTTGGCAGCCGGCTCGCCCACAAGATGACGCCGGAAGTCCTGGATGACGCCAACTACCGCCTGCTCACGGCCTTCCAAGGTGCATTCTCCGAACCCGGTCAAGCCTTCGTCGCTCTGGAGCAGGACAAAAACCCAGTTGCGCCAGGCACCGTCTACGACCGCGGCCTGCACGTCGACGACCTTCACCGCCTGTCCTCGCCTTCGCTCACGGTCGCTCCAGCCCTTGTCGTATCCAGTAGGACAAGGGCCGACGATAGGCGAGCCCTCGAGTCCTTCAGATGGTCGAGCATCGCCTGTGCGGCTCGTTCCTCGTCGTGGCCGACAATGGCATCCCAGATCGCTTGATGGGCCAGCAGCCCGGCCCGCACTGCCTTCGGGTCGCGCCAGCTTTCCGACATACTCTGCTCGATGATCCTGGTCATTGGCATGAGGAAGGCTCTGAGGAAGGGATTGTGCGCAGCGTCGACGACAGCCAGGTGGAAGCCCATGTCGGCCGCGATCCAAGCAGCCGGGTCGTGACGGGCCGTCTTCATCTCTTCGAAGCGCGCCGAGATTAAGCGCAGGTCGCCATCGAGCACGCGATGGGCGGCGAGACGGGCGGCCATGACTTCGACCGCTATACGCGCCTCGTAGAGGCTCTCCACTACTTGGGGCGCGGCCAGCTCACCGAAGCGGAGGTGGCGCAGTAGAACTTCAGTCAGATGCTCGCCGTCGGGCTGCCGAACGTACGTCCCACTTCCATTAACGGTCTCCGTCAGGCCCCGGTCGCGTAGTTGCGCCAGGGCTTCCCTCACCACGGGACGACTGACGCCGAACTGAGCCGCTAGCGCTCCCTCGGGCGGCAGCTTCGTACCAACCGCCACCTTTCCCGCCAGGATCAGGTCCTCGAGCTGCGAAGCGACCTGCTCAAAAAGAGCAGCCCGGGTGGGAGGCGAAACATCGAGCGAAGCTGTCATGCAGCTAGGCAACCTATCAATATGACTTAAAGGCTGCAAGCCATCCATAATGCTTTCCCGCAGCCGGCCCGGCAAGCGTTGACCTGAACCAAATCGGGGCTGAATTTCGCCGGGAATGATTTGGCCCAACGAAATGGCGATGGGTGGGCACCTGTGTTCACCGAAGCTCCTGACGGGTATCGTTGGAGGGCCCGGCCATAGGTGCTCAGGACGCACGCCGGTAGCATCACTCGTCATGGTGAGCGTCGCTGATCTTTCGGGGCGCGGCTGGAGGGCTTGCTGTCGGTGACCGACTCGGCTCTGACCAGCTTGAAGATCGAGGACATCTCACCGAGTTGCTAAACCGAGTCCGCGAGGTCCTGGAGGCCGACACTGCGGCCTCGACCACTACCTGCGCATCGAAACCTGACGCCCGGGCCGGGACGGTGCGCTTCGAGATCTCTTGCCGCTAGCGCGTCCTACGTCGTTGCCGGGCCCGCGGGCGGTGCTGAGGTGGGGCCCTCCCCGGTGTCGACAAGGCGCTGGGCGACATCTCGAAGTTTGACGTTGAGGTGCTGGGACGCCCGCCGCAGGATGTCGAAGGCTTGGTCGGCAGTGATGCGTTCGCGCTCCATCAAGATGCCTTGAGCCTGGCCGATCAAGTTCCGGCTAATGAGGGCGGCCTCCAGGTTGGCGACCCGGGCATCCTCGGCGTGGCGGGCTTCGGCGGCCGACAGCGCCAGGCCGGCCAGGACGGCCAGCATGACAGCTTTGGCTCGGTCGGTGGCCCCAAAGGCCCGCGGGTAGGCGGCGTAGCAGTTAAGCGCACCTGGCGTGTCGCCGGCCGCCACGTGTACCGAGAGCGAGCTGCGTACTCCGGCCTCGACCGCGGCCCGGGCGAAGGCAGGCCATGGGCTGGCCTCGGCAAGGTCCTGGGCATAGACCGGGGCCGCCTGGGCTATGGCGTCCAGGCACGGCCCTTCGTTCAACTCGCGTTGAAGGACATCCAGCTGAGCAGCCAGGGCGCCAGCAGCAGCGGGGGCGGTGACATAGCCGCCTTGGACCACGAAGACCCCGGCCGAGTCGCACCCGTCAATGGTGCTGACGGCGGCGGCGACTATCCGGGCCAGCGTTGCGTCCACGCTGCCATCCGCAAGCAAAGACCGGGCCACTTCCGGGAGACCGATCGACGGGTCGGTTGCGGACGCTTCCTCACCCTCCGCCGGCGGTTCGGTACCGCTCATTTTGTAACCCGCTCCTCCATCCCTGACCTGGCCAAAACGGTACGCCATCGTCGACGCGTGTTCAAGACTTGCCCCCACCCTCCACCGCGGAAGGTGGCTGCAGTACCTGTGTGGTGATGCCTTCGACATCGAAGGCCCCTCCGTTGGAACCCGACAGCCCCAGCATGACGTGAGAGTGGGCAATGGCCCTGGTCGGTCCTATTGCCTGCGTCGCCTGAGGGTAAGGACCGTGGTTAGGGCCGCCCTGCCGGGCGCCGGCAGGGCCGCAGGCCCCAGGTTTGGCCAGGTTGTTGCCCGGCCTATGGCGACGATATGACCCCGTTCCCCGCCGAGGCCTCCTGCCGGGCCCGGGGCGTGGTCCCGGCTGCTGGGGTGGGAGGCGAAGCCCTGGACCAAGCGCGCCAGGAAGCGGGCCTTACCCGCGGCCCGCCCTACCGGCGGCATTTCGAACTGGGCGGCATCTGGCGCCCTTTGGAGGTCGAGGCCTTTTAGTTATGCGCCCTCCGGCCCGCCGCCCACAACATGACGTCATCGCCCATGCCCTCAACGAACGCTTTGTCGAGCTAGGCGACAACCACCCCGTCCCGTACTCGGATGAAGACTAAAGCGGCCAGAAGGACACCCGAATGTGACGTTGCACTGCCGATGCTCGATGTTGCCTTCGAGGCCGGGAAAACTGGATGACCGTTCGATCACCAAGAGCGCGGCCCGTCGCCGGGCCGGCGCCGCTCCCTCAGGTCTATCAGGGGCCTCAGAAGGTCCGTAAACGTCAGGATCTTCTGCGCGGGAAGCGACGGCCGGAGGAGCACGAACTCCGCACCTCGGCGTTGACAATGCCGCCTGCAGGCAAGCAGCGCCATGGCTCCTGCGGCGCTGAAGAAGGTGACCTGGGCGAGGTCGATAAAAATTGAGCAGGCACCTTCGCTGAGGGCCTCATTGACGGCGGCCGAAAGCTTGGGCGCCGTGCAGTGGTCGATCTCCCCGGTCACCCGGACGAGCGCCATCCCATCAGTGCTGCACATGAGACGGGCCGACGCGTAGTTGTAATCGACCGACCCGTCAGGTAGCCATGTTGAAGACCTGGCATAAAGGCCCGTCAGGTCCGCCCTGCCCAATCGGGACGGAACGCACCGGCTGGCGCCCGAAGAAACGGGAACAGTAGCACGACGGCCGTCTTCGGCCTCAGGCAAAGTCTTATAACTTCGTGCCTCGGCCGCGATGTGCAGCTCCTGGCTTAGGTCGACAACGCGACCTGTGCCCGCCCCGGCCCCGCCGTCAGCCGCCATAACAGACCCATTGCCATCTGGGCTGAGACCTCTACTAGCGCTCATCGCGGTCGCCTCCTCGTATGACGCACTAATGGCCAGACGAGCTAGGGACGTCGAGCGCACCAAAGGTGGGTCGAGCAACGCGCCAGGCCCTGAGGCCGGGGCTGACTGCATAGCCCCCCGGCAAACTAGCACTCCGGCTTAGTCATCGACAAGTGCCAACTTGTCCCAACTGAAGGCAGGGCCCTTCCTGCTTTAACTGGCGCGACGCGCGGAGCGTCGAAGTGCCTCAAGGGCGCGTCTAAGGGGCTCGGGTCTCCTGGAGGCCTCCGAAGACTGTTTGGGTCTGTTGTGCAGCCCTCTCCTCCCCCGCTAAGCGCATGGGCGCACCCATCGTCCAGGTAGAGCCATCTCATGTTAGGGATAGGGCAGCCAACTACGCGGCTCCCCCGGGCGTTGGGCTTACGGCGTATTTCAGCGAGCTCGTTACCCGACGATAAATGTAAGCTCTATTAATTCCCGTTCGAGGGCTCTTGCTCAAAAACGACGACCGCGTATTCTAAGCGAAATAGCACTCGAGTGGGGAACTAGCCGACGCCCGATGTCGCCATTGGCGCCAGTTGGGAGTACGCGAGCCATCCGCGAACACCTCTGTTGTATATTGCTGTGGTGGCGTCCTCGACGCCTCGTAAGGCTGCACGCCAGCGTCGATAGGGCGAAGCAGATGAACCCGGTCATTCACCGGAGTGGTTCGGCGCTCCAGGTGTTACCCAGCTCTTCTCTTCGTAGCGCAGCCTCTACATCGCCAACTGCACCTACGATCGCTGCGCCGCACTGGTGGGCTCGCACGAGAGCTCGCTCGGGGTCCGTAAAGTCAGAGTCCAGCAAGCCCGATAGCAGCCCGGCCAAGAAGGCGTCTCCGGCCCCCACGGCATCCACTACCGGTACCTCGTGACCAGTGACTATCACCGGGCCAGCACCGTCTCTGCGGTAAAAACCGGCACGAACCTTTTCTTCGCGAAGAACCACCATCTCCGGTCCTGAACTCATCAGCGATATGGCCGCAGCATCGACGTCGGGCAGTAATGTGAGCAGTCGGGCCTCTTCTGCGGTCCCTACGACTAGAAAGGCATATTTCAGGAGGGAACCGAGGCCGGCGACGGAGCTGGACGGCGACCAGAGCCGGGCCCGATAGTTGAGGTCCAGTACGAGACGCAGGCCATTGGCGTGGGCAGCGCTTGCGATTCCGCCTGCCGCCTGGGGGCAAACCGCGGCCGTCACGCCGGACAATAAAACGAGGCCGCCGGGCAGCAGCCGTTTGAGCGCGGGTAACGCGTCGCCCACCTCTAGGGATGAACCCGCCGAGCCGGCCCGGCGGTAGAGGACCTCAGGCGCCGGGAAATTGCGGAGGTTTCTGAAGAGGAGACCAGTTGGGCGGTCGTCGTCCGTCAGGCACGAAACATCGACTCCCTCGACACTCAGCCGCCGTCGTATCAGCGCTCCGAACGGGTCGCGACCGACTCTACCGACGAAACACACGCGGTGACCCAATCGGGCCAGCCCTACCGCGACGTTCGACTCTGCGCCGACGACATGAAGGCTAAAGCTCTGCGCATCCACAAGGGAGGCTCCGCGTGGGCGAGAAACCAGTGCGACAAGCGGCTCCCCAGCCGTCACGACATCGAGATTATCGAGATTATTTTGGCTCAACTGCTAGCGTCCAGGTCAGAGGCGAGCGCAGATACGAGCTGACGGGCACGACCGAGTGCGGCTGCAGCATCCCCTCGGCAACTCAGCCAACCGCCGAGACCCACAGCCACTGCGCCCGCATCAAGGAATTGTCGAGCGTTCGAGCCGTCTATGCCGCCGACCGCCACGAGGGGCACAAACGGCAAAGGCTCACGCAATGCCTTTACCGTAGCCGTCCCCAACGCCGCCGCCGGAAAAAGTTTCACGGCCGCCGCTCCTGCCTTCCAGGCCCGGACCACCTCCGATGCTGTCGCAGCTCCAGGGACGACCGGCACGCCTCTTTCGACACACGCCGTAATGACTTCTTCATCCACGTTGGGGCTGACGACGAAGCTGGCCCCGGCGTCAGCCGCAAGGGCAACTTGCTGTGTGTCGAGGACCGTGCCGACACCGACCACGACGTCTGGGATATCGCGCCGGAGCGCGGAAATGAGCTCGAAAGGAGCAGGGCTGTCGATGGTTACTTCGAGCACTGAGACGCCGGCTTCGTGAACCGCTTTGGCTACCGCGATGGCGCTGCTAACTTGCAGACGCCTCAAGATGGCCATAACCGGCACGGCACCAGGGACGAAAGGAACGGGTAGACCGCTCGTGGCCTCGTAAGGGTGGTCCACTGTCATTTTCTGCCCGTCCCGATCCAGCCTAGGTAGGCCCTCGCCGTCTTCAAGTCGGTCACTATCACGCCAGGACTCCCAGGTCAGAACGGATAAGGTCTTCGCGGAGAGGAGCGACGACGTACAGGTCTTGGAGGGAGCGAAGTATCGCTGCCAGTTCGCGTCGGTCGTACTCGTCTAGCGGGTTGGACAGGGTGGTCCGTACGTAGTCGGAAACGATCACGCCTCTCCATCGGAGGACCGCTTTGTATACACCTTGAGAAATTGCTTCGTAGTTGAGGAGGGGCAGCAGCCTCCCGAAGTACTCGCGCGCCGTGTGATGGTCGCCGCCCGTCAGTGAGTTCCAGACCAAGACATGAACATCTACTGACTCGCAAGCTGGCATGGTACCGCATGCCCCGCGGGCATATTCATCGAACAGGTACCGGCCAGCAATGCCGCCCATGACGCCCTGCAACTTCGCTCCGGCCGAGGCTATCTCCGTCGAGATCGCGTGGCCCGCTGGGAGTGTCTCCTCTTTGATCCAGTCAGCATGGGGGACCTCGCGGACTATGCGTGAGACCAGCGCAGGTGACATCCGGGTCCCGAGCGGCGGGTCGTGGTTCTGTATGAACATGGGTACCTCGAGTGCCGAAGCGAGCTTTTCGTAATAACGGTAACTCTCGAGCTCGTTCGTGGGCCGCCCCGTCGGCGGCATAGCGATGACTCCGTCGGCACCGCGATCTTGTGCGTGCCGAGCGAAGTTCCTTGAGCAGTCAGCAGATCCCGAGCTGACGCCGATGATTACCGGGACGGCTCCCGCCACCTGCTTCATCGTCAGGTCGGCTACGAGGCCCGCTCCTCGTCTGAAAGCGTCCAGTACTCGGAGGCATTAACGAGGGCAACAAGGCCGTGCGTCTGTGCCTCGAGACAGAACTGGATCTCGCGCTCCAGGCTGGCTAGGTCAAGATGGCCTTCCGAAGTGAACGGAGTGCAAAGAATTGCGAAGACACCACGCCACCGCGATTGGCGGGAGTCGTCTGGGACAGTTGATGTCATCGCTGCTCCTTGTGATGTTGCTCGCTTTGTGCTGGCCGGGCCGACCGACTTGAGCGACTATTGTAAACGGCGCGTACAAAAGCCGCGGGCGCCAAAGACATCTTCGACGACTGAACGATGGACGCGGCGGTCAGATCCGTCGATTCCCGGGGCAACAAGCGGCAGGGCAAAAACTCGACGCCGTGAGAGCCGTGCCCGTTAATGGCTTCGAGCAAGCGCTGAGCGGCCGTGCGGCCGACTTCGTGGAGATCCATATCCACCGAGTTCGGGACAGCTACGAGCCAGGATGGCGGCGGCCTGTCTGCCCCAGGCCTCGCTCCAGTCGCCACAAAGTACGCCAGGTGGGGCGAGCTCCAGGCCCTCCTCTTGAAGCGCCCTTATTGCGCCGGCCGCTCGCAGCTCTACGGCGCGGAACTGCTGAGGCCCCGTCATGTGGCCAACCCGCCTGCGACCGGTGCCCAACAGGTGGCGAACAGCAGCATTGGCGCCGGCCTCATGGTCCGGTACTACAGACGTGTCCATCGGGTCGGTCGAAGGCGTCCAGGCGTACACGGCGGGCACCGGGATTGTCCGGCCGATCGGAGGCCTCGGGTCGGTCTGGCCCCCCGGGCACGATGATCCCGTCCACTCGCACTGGCCATCCCTCGCGGTCGCGGTCTCACGCGTCACTGGTTGCCCTGGGTGCCAGTGGCGAACGTACAGGGCATCATGCGGGTCGAGGATCTCGGCCCGGAAACGGCGGATTTGGTCCTAAAGGCGCTCGGAGGCAGCTGACAACCTCTCCCGTTCGTAGCCTCACTGAACCGGTTCGGGGCGGGGCGCAGCGCCCTCGCCCACGGACTGCGGCGCAAAAGGGCTGCCGGCGGCGTCAAGGCTGAGGGCAACGAGCCCACGACTTCGCTACTGTGGGAAATGACTGGGGGTGATGACATGCACGGGCTCCTACTTCGCCTGTCGGGCATTGACGCCGAGGCTGAAGCCGCGGTGCGCGTCATCGCTGCCTTCGACCAGCTCGTCGCCCATCGGGCCGACATCGGCGCCTTGGTACGAGCCGCGGCCGGGCTTGCGGAATGCACCGCCGGAGTCCACGACCCCCTGCGTGGGGTGCTCATTTCGATGAATTGCGACGGCCGCAGCGTGCCCGTAGGGGCCGTACCACCCAAAAGCACCGTCGTAAAGGTCGATGATGGCAGTGGCGCTGAGGTGTGGCTCGAACGAGCCGGCGGCGCCGGCCCGCTAGACGCGATCGTCGCCGAACGAATGGCGGCGGCGGCGGCCATCATCTTGGACCGGATGTACGGCTCGTCCTCCTACGCCACTGACTTCGGGGCGGTGGAGCTCCTGTTGAGCGAACAAGTCTCCGATGTTGACCGCTGCCGGTGCGCGAAGGTACTCGGGCTCACCGAAGCACGAGCTGTCCGTGCCTTTGCGGTGGTCTGCCGCGAAACCCAACCCGGCGGCGTGAACTTGGCCCTCGATGGTTTAGCCTCACAGATCCGCGCCACCGGAGAGGTAGTCCAGCTCGCGAAGGTCGGGGACGTGTTTGCGGCTATAACGACGGCTGAAGAGGTACCGAAGGAGGTTCCGCCGACAATTCGCGCCGGCGTAGGACCTCTGGTCGGCCCCCTAATGGCCCCGGTTTCCTGGGCCGCGGCCCGGTCTGCCCTTCGCTTTACACTCAACCTACCCGGGCTCAAGCGTCCCCCCGTGGTGCTGGCCGAAGACCTCGGGCCCATGCTGGCCTTGGCTCATTTTCCCCACGCCGGCCTTTCCGGCCTCCCCGACGTGGTCGCCATCGCCAAGGTCGCCGGCACCGACCCGAGTGGAGAACACATCCACACGTTGGACGCGTTCTGCCGCGCGGGGTCGCTCCGGCGGACAGCGGCCGAGCTTTACCTTCATCACACCTCGGTTGCTGCCCGCATTGCCAACATCAGTTCCATCGTCGGTTACGCCGTAGACACGCCGGACGGCGCCTTTCGTGCCCGGATGGCGTTGGCTCTCTGGCAGCTCTCTCAGGGGCCTGACTATGACCGTCATGCGGGACCACCAAATGGTGGGTAACTAAGGCGCAACAATCAACGCTCGGCGGTTGAAGTGCCCAGCGCCTGGCGCTAACTTCCAGGGCATGTCAGCCGAGGCGGGGGATCTGGTCCGTGACCTTTCCAGTTTCCAGCTATCGGGCCAAAGCCTGGAATATGCCTACGACGCCGAACTTGCCGCCGTGCTCCCTTTCAACGTCAAGATCCCCTTCGAAAATGTGGCCGAGGCACGCCGCATAGAAGCAGAAGCAATGGCAGAGAAGCTGCGGGCACGAGCGGAGCTCTCGCCAGATCCAGACGTCCTAGTCGAGGAGCACGTTCTTCCTGGGCCGAGGGAAGTAACGATCTTGCGGTGCGCACTTATACGCCTGTCTCCCGGGTAGGCCCCCTTGGCGCACTGCTTTTTTTGCACGGGGGCGGCTATGTGCTCGGCAACCTTGACAACGAAGAGCCGCGCTGCATTCACTTTGCTTCCAAAGTCAATTGCGTCGTCGTCAGCCCGGACTACCGCTTGGCCCCAGAGCACCCGTTCCCGGCGGCTCTTGATGACTGCTACCGCGCTCTTTGCTGGATTGCCGAAGAGGGGCACAGGCTGGGGGTCGACGAGCAGAGGGTGGCGGTCGGCGGCATCAGTTCTGGAGGCGGGTTGGCCGCCTCAGTTGCCCACCGCGCCCGGGACGAGAAGAGGCCCACCCTCGTGCTCCAGCTGCTCCTCTTCCCGACGCTTGACTCACGACTACGAACGGCGTCGATGGCGCGCTTTACAAACACTCCATTATGGGACTCCATCAGTAACCGAATCATGTGGGAGTACTATCTCCCCGGACCGACCTCGGACTACCCTGCGTCGTACGCCGCTCCCGCGCTGGCCGAATCGTTAGAGGGCCTTCCTCCGGCGATGCTCGCGGTCGCGGAGTTCGACCCTTTGCGTGATGAAGCCCTCGAGTACACGATGGCCCTATTAACCGCCAATGTCTCTGTTGAGTTACACCTCTACGCCGAAACGTACCACGCCTTCGACTATATAGCGCCCTTCGCACAAATCTCTCAGCGTGCGTTGGCCGACCAAGTCAATTCGTTGACGAGAGCGCTCCGCTCGTAGGCAGAGCATAAAATTCCGGGCTCGTCTCGCACGTAGGCCTCATCGCTCGTTGGTACGCGGGGAGTGTTGACCCCGCCTCAGAAACACAATCCATGCAATAGCGAGAAGGGGAAATCAATATGGAAAAGTACCTTGACACGAAGATCTCACGGCGATCGCTCATGACAGGGGGCCTGAAAGCCGCTGCGGTGCTTGGGGCCGCGTCCGGGGCGGTGCCTCTGCTAGCCGGGCGGTCCTGGCCCAGAAGACAGGCCCGTCCCTGGTGAGGAACACCAAGAGCACAGGTAAACTAACTGTGGCTATCCTCGGGGACGCGGCTTCCAATGCCGTTGCCCTGAAGGCGTTCAAGGCGTTCCAGGGGCAGACCGGCATCACGACCACGCCCCTATTTATCAACGTGCCAACGTGGGTCGACTTCTTCGAGCAAATCGAGACCCGGCTCATCGGAGGGGTCCAGATAGACACGATGAACCTGGCCACGGAGGGCTTCCGGCTATTCGCCAGCAAGGGTGTGCTGGCGCCGCTAGACAGCTACATTGCGCAGGACAAAGCGGCGATCAACGCTTTTTACGCCGACGTCAACCCCCGGACGCTCAGCGAGTTCCGCCAGCACGCTCAGATCGGCGGGCACACCTACTACATCCCGTGGGGCTACAACACGATGGGGATCTGGTACAACCGTGCCACCTTTAAAGCCGGCAACGTGGCCGAGCCGGCCCCTGACTGGACGTGGGACGACTTTCTTGCCGCGGCGACGGCCCTGACGAAGCCTCCGCAAAATTGGGGGATGAACCTGACCATCGATGTGTTCCAGGGCATCGAGCCCTGGGTTTTCACCAATGGTGGCACTGTCCTTAATAACAGTTGGACCAGCTGTGTGATCAACAACCCGGCGGCAGTAGAAGCTTGCACCTTCGCTGCGAAGCCTGGTGGCAAAGAAGCTCGCTCCTTCGCCTGGGGGCACCTTCAACCAGTTCAGCGCCCTCGGCCAGGGACATCTCGCCATGATGGGGGCGGGCATCTGGCCCTGGAACTATTACGTAGAGAACGGCGGGGGAAGCGAGCTCGCTATAGTCCCCTGGCCGAAGAAAGTTCAGCAGGGTTCCCCGGTCGGCCTGGCCGCTTTTCCGGTCCTCGCCGCCTCGAACAGCAAGGACGAAGCGTGGGAGTTCGTCAAGTACTCGATTTCGGAGGCCTTCCAAGCCAACGAGGCCGTCCCGATCGAGGGCGGGATGCCAATGCGTATGTCGATTGCCAACAGCCAGTCGTTCCTGAAGACCCTGCCTCCGGGGGCAGAGTACTTTACTGCCGCGCTCAGTTACGCCACTCCGGTCGTCGGTGTCACGAATGCCTCGGCCGTAGAGGCCGACATCGACTCTACGTGGCAGCAAATCCTGTCGGGGGCAATATCGCCTTCGGCTGGGTTGGCGCAACTGGAGAACAAAGCGAACGGCGAGCTGAACGTCAGTTGAATGCGCCGCGTTAGCACGGCCCGGCCCGCCCACGACTCGAGTGGGGCAGAGGAGGTTCTAGCTACACTGAGTATTGGCCCTGCTCAGCCGGTCAAAGAGCGCGCCCGCCGGTCACCAGGGTGGCGCGGCGGTGAACATCGGGGCGTTGTCGACCGTGGGCAGCTCGATGCGCCCAGCGCCGGGGGTCGCTTCCGGCGCCGGCTCACTCTGCGAGTGCGCCGGGAACGCGCCCTCAAGGCGTACCTGCTCGTCACCCCTGCCACCGTTCTGTTCCTCGCCTTCATCGCTATCCCGATGGCAGGGATCGTCGTCTTCTCGTTCCTTCAGTGGGATCTGTTGACGCCGCCGAAATTCGCCGGTTTGTCCAACTTTCGTATGCTCGTCCATGACCCGCAGTTGGGTCAGGCTCTGTTCAACAGCTTGATTTTCGACATTATGACGACGTCGCTCCACATAGTTGTCGGGATGACCCTCGCCATTGCCGTCACAAGCGTGAGTTCCAGGGTTGTGCGGTACTGGGCCCGCACCGCATTTGTCGTACCGTTCTTGATGTCGGCGGGCGCTGTCGCCGTCATGTGGAGTTACATCCTCTCAGGCAGCACGGGCCCTCTGAACTATTACCTCGAGCGGCTGGGCACGAGCCCACCGGACTGGCTTGCTTCCGGTACTTGGGCGCTTCCGAGCCTCGTCGGGGTGGACCTGTGGCAAACAGTGGGGATCACCTTCATTATCTTCCTCGTTGGCCTCCAGACGATCCCGTCGGTACTTTACGAAGCGGCCGCCATCGATGGAGTGGGCCCGTTTCAACGTTTTCGTTACGTTACGTTCCCCATGCTGTCGCCGGCGACCCTCGTAGCCTCGGTCACCGCGTTCATAGGCGCCTTCGAAATCTTTACGTGGCCGTACGTGATTACCAACGGCGGGCCGGGTAACGCCACCCTCACCATCATGGTGTACATCTTCCGGGTTTCCTTCAGGAACCTTCAGCTGGGTTACGGGGCAGCCATATCGATTGTAAACCTGGTGGTCCTCGTCGCTCTGGTCGCCCTCGGGCTCGGGATAGCCCGTCGTTGGGTCCACTATGAACGCGTCTAGCACACTCCGTTTGCCGGGCCAAGCCACCCTCGGGCCGAGAGCTCGCCGGGCGGGCGCGCCGCTGGCTCGTCTCGGGCGCCCTCGTCGTCGGTGGCTGCGTGATGCTGCTCCCGGAACTGTGGGTGCTGGTCAATTCCTTCCTTCCTTCCAGCATGCAGTTCAACCTCCCTCCCGTTTGGTTCACGACTCACTGGACGCTGGCCAGCTACAGGCAACTGTTCGATTTAATCCCTTTTCTGCTGCAACTGGCCAACAGTGTTGGTGTCACGGCGGCGGTCGTCGTCGGCTCGACACTGGTCAGCGTCCTCGCGGCTTATGCCTTCGCCCGCCTCGAGTTTTGGGGCCGGGACGTCTTGTTCGTCGCCCTGCTGTCGGGTTTGATGCTCCCGGTACAAATCGCAGCGGTGCCTGAGTTCGTCGAGATCAGGTACTTGGGCTTGCTCAACTCACGACTGAGCCTGGTGGTCCCGGCGCTCATCCAGGTATTTGGTATTTTTCTCCTCCGCGAACACTTCAAGACGATCCCCCGCGAACTGGAGGAGGCCGCACGCATTGAAGGCGCAGGTGAGCTACAAATCCTTCGCCTGGTCGTCGTACCCTTATCGTGGCCGGCGATCAGCGCCGCCGCGATCATAACGGCGCAGTACATCTGGAACGACTTCTTTTGGCCTAACCTCTACATCACCAGCCCTACCCGAATGGTCGCACCGCTTGGCCTCGTGACGCTGCAAAATGCTTACTTGAGCGGTCCAGTTGGCGCCATCTTCGCCGGCTTGTCAATTCTTGTCATCCCAGTTGTCGTGTTCTTCGCCTTTGTCCAGCGCCAACTCATGGAAGGCCTGGGTTTCGCCGGTGTCTCACGGTGAGCGCCCCGCCGCTGCGGCATTGGCTGACCGCGCCCATCCCCCCTCTCGGCTCCGAGATGTGGCCGCCCGCGCCGGGGTGTCCCCGGCCACCGTGTCCAGAGTTCTCAATGGGTCGGCTCATGTTAGGGCGGCCAAGCGAGACCGGGTCTTGGCCGCCATCGACGAGGCGGGCTACCGTCGCAACAGAATTGCCGCCAACATGCGACGGCAGCAGGTCGAGATGGTCGGCGTGGTTGTGCCGGACGTGGTGGACCCGTATTTCGCCCAGATGGTGCGCACGATCCAGGATGGCGCTTACCTAAAGGGCTACCTGACCCTTCTCTGTAACAGCGATGAAAGCCCCGTCAAGCAACGTGAGTACCTCGGTGCGCTCCTGGCCGAACGTGTGGGCGGGGTTATTATCTCGCCAGCCGACGCCAACGCCCCAGAGATCAGCGAGCTGCTCGACAACGGTGCCCGCGTCGTCGCTCTGGGCCGCGTTGTGGCGGACCGGCGTGCTCATGTCGTCTTGGGGGCAACCGTGGAAGGCGCCCGCCTGAGTACCGAGCACTTCATCGCCGGCGGGCACCGCAGGATCGGTTTCATAGGCGGTCAACCGAATAGCAGGACCGAAGCCCAATTTATCTCCGGCTACGAGAGCGCAATCGTTGCCAATCGCCTCAGCGCTGTGATCACTCGCCGCGGTTTTCGGGAGGAAGGAGGTCGCGAAGCGGCGGCGGAGCTCATTAAAGAGGGTGCCACGGCGCTCCTGGTAGCCAACAGCCGTACGGCGGTCGGCGCTCTCCAGTACCTCAAAGAGGCGCGGCTTAGGGTGCCGAGCGACGTAGCTCTCATGTCGCTCGAGGACGCGCCATGGGCCGAGCTCACGCGGCCGCCGCTCTCTAGCTTCGCCCGACCGGCCGGGGCCATGGCCCGAGCGGCCGTCGGGTTGCTACTGGAGAGGTCCCAACGCAACCCCAACCGTGGTCAGCGTCTCGTTTTCGAGTTCGAACTGCGCCACCGGTGCTCGTGCTGTGAGCCGAAAGGTCGCCTAGCTGGAGCCGCCTACCAGGGGTGAAGCTGGACGCGCGTGGGCGCAGGGCCGCGTCCGATGACCCACGCCACGAGGTCTCGAGCATCTTCGGCCCCCCGAGTCCGGTTGGGCACCGTAGCCAGGACCATGGGCAGCTCCCACGTTACGTAATCCTCTGGCCAGTCGGAGGGTTCGTAACCGAGACCCAGGTCCACATGATGGATTTCTACCTCTCGTAGTCGTCGGGCCGGGCTGCCGGTGGTCTGCCAGTGGTCATCCCCGAGAAACTGCCGGTTGGGCCAGCCGGCCGCCGCGCTTCGCCCCCATACGGCTTCGAGCGCAACCTGCGCAGCGCGCAGGTCGGAAACGATCTCGCCCGCCGGCCGGCCCGCGCCGGAGGCGATGTCACCGTCACGTTGGCCCGGCTGGTACCGGGGCACGTCTTGGCCTCGGAGCGCCCCCTCGAGGCGGCGCGTGTGGCCGTCCGCATTGCGAGCAAGGTGGGTGAGGACATGGCCAACAGACCACCCCGGTAGCCGGCTCGCCGAGCGGGCCTGGTCGTCTGTCAGGCTCTCGGCCCTGGCAACCAAGCGCGCATGTGCTGAGCGGCACAGCTCCATCGCCGCCCTCGGATCGGCGTCCAGGTCACTGGCCATTAACGCCAGTTTTGCACCAAACCAGTCCCCGAGCGACCTTTGTCGTCGCCGTCGCCGCCGGACGCCTGGGTGGAGCGCTACTCGCGTTCGCGCCCGGCGGGACGAGAGGACTGCCAATATCGCTCTATGGTCTTGGTGCGTGTGGACACGATGGCGCTACTGCCCGCCTTGTACTCGGAGCTGCTGGCTCTCTTAGAGGATCTGAAATGCCGACGACTGGGGGGCCCCAACGTCTTGCCCCGGTTGGTCAGTCCACGCCGTGGTGTGCCACCTCCTGGGGGTGGACCTGGCCAACGTCTCGGTCCGTCGGGACAGCTGGAAGACGTCGAGCAAACCGGGAGAGGATCCAGGCAGGTGGTTGAATTCCTTCAATCAAGAATGGGTAGACGCGGCGAGCCGGCTAAGCCCGGCCATCCTAACTGAGCTCGTTGCGCTGGCCGGGCAAAGCTACATCGACTACGTCACTACATTGGACTGGGAGGCTGAAGGTGGCCCTGTCGGGTGGGCCACGGGGGACAAACCTGCACCTGTCTGGTTCGACATGGCCCGGGAGTACATGGAGCGCTTCGTCCACCAGTACCAGTTGCGTGAAGCCACCGGTCGGCCGCCGCTCGACGCCCGTTTCATGCGACCCGCGCTCAGCACAGCGGCCCACGCGTTACCACGGGCACTTGACGGGGTACGGCGCAGTCCCGGGACTTCGGTCCACTTCGTCGTTGTGGGAGAAGCGGGCGGGACCTGGTGCGTTACCCAAAGCGAAGACGGTTGGGAACTGGCCCCTGACCCGGCCGGCCCGCCGGCATGCCAGGTGCGGACCAGCACCGACGGCGCCCTGAAGCTCTACGTTCGCGACCCCACCGCTCCTCCGCTGGACTGCCAGGGCGACCGGGACCTAGGCGTAGCCATTGGCCGGGTCAAGGCCATCCTCGGGTGAGGGGCGGCCGTCGCCCAAATCCCCGATGACGACGACTGCCGAACCTGTCGAAGCGCTCCCGCCTGGCCCGGCTGCGCCGCCCAATACCGCCGGAAAACGGTCGTAATGTTCAGTCTGGCTGGGCTGGGGTTGCCACCACCCAAGGATTACCGCACGGACACGGTCATTAGGATGACCGGGACGTCGAGGAAAGGAGCCCCAGATGCGTGTCCTTTTCATTGGAGGAACGGGCCTCATCAGCACGGCCTGCGCCGCGGCAACCGTGGCGGCGGGTCACGACCTTTGGTTGTTGAACCGGGGTCTGTCAAAACTGCCCGCCGCCGTGGGCCCCGAACGCCTCCTTCGAGGCGACGCTTCCGCTGAACGCCAAGTCAGGTCAGTAGCGGCGGGACATGACTGGGACGTCGTCGTCCAGTGGGTGGGGTACCACCCTAAGCACGTCGAGCAGGACGTGAGGATCTTTCCCAGGGTGGGCCAGTACATTTTCATCAGTTCTGCTTCGGTTTACGAGAAACCGCCCTCCTCCTGGATGATCACCGAGGCGACGCCCACGGTCAACCCCTACTGGCAGTACGCCCGTGACAAGATCGCGTGCGAGGGCGTCGTGCACCGGGCCTGGAGGGAAACCGGCTTTCCGGCCACCGTGGTCAGGCCCTCCCACACGTACGGCCCTTCCCACGTGCCCGTCGCAATAGGGAGTTGGGCCAAGCCTTATACCATCATCGACCGGATGAGGCGGCGGGCGCGGGTCATCGTCCCTGGCGATGGGACGAGCATCTGGACTATCACCCACAACAGCGACTTCGCCAAGGGCCTCATCGGCTTGTTCGGGCAGCCGGCCGCGATTGGTGAAGACTTCCATATCACGTCGGACGAGAGCCTGACCTGGAACCGAGATCTATTCGTTGGTTGGAGCCGCCGCGGGCGTCGAGCCTCGTATCCTTCATGTCCCGACTGCGGCGCTCTTCGCGTCCAACCCGGAAGGGGAAGAGGGCCTATGGGGCGATAAGTCGCACAGCGCCGTCTTTGACAACTCCAAGGTGCGGCGGCTGGTCCCGGGCTACAAGGCGACGGTGCCTTTTGCGGAGGGCATCAAGGAAACCGTGGCGTGGTTCGACGAGAGCGCGAGCCGGCGGGAGATCGACGAAGAAGCCAATAAACGCTGGGACCGCCTGGCCGACATTTACGAAGCCGCTCTGGCCCGGGCGGCAGACTAGTTGTGGGCATTTCGCCAGTCAAGCCTGCTGTCGGGCCTGGACGACCTTGTCTGACGACCACTCCCACGCGCCACGGACCTCGCCAGTGGCGTAACCTCCGTCTAGGCACGGGCGAAAACCTGGGGGCAAGCTGCCCCCGGTAAAAGTGGGGACGGTCACCGCCGCGTCGGTCCCTTCGGGCAACCGAAGAGACACGTTTATGCCACTGTCTGAACAGTCCCATTTGACTCGCGCACCTCCACGGGGGCCCTCAACTGCCCACGAGAATGCCGGCCTTTTGTCGCCCAGTACGGCGCCACTAAGGCGATAGTTGCACAATAGGTTCGTGACTGAGATCATTTGTCCTCCGATGGCTCTACATCACCCCGCTCGACGGTAGGACTGAGAGTCAGCTTTATACAATCGCCGGATCGCGCCCGTGCAAACGCCTCGTGCCACTGTGTGAGGGGCAAGGTTGCGCTTACAAGTCGATCAAGGACGACAGAACCACCAGCTACCAGGCGGCACGCGCGCTCCCACGACTCGGGCGTACTGGCGTTCCCCGAGGTGAGCTGGAGCTCTTTGTAGCAAACCGTGTCTAGTTCCATCTTTATTGCGTGCCCGGACAACCCGATTTGGACGAACCGACCGCCCTTACGTGCCGCTCGCAATCCCAACCCCACCCCCGCTTCGGAGCCACTGCATTCGGCCACCACCTGGAAGCCGCCCTCCGGCATAGCTGACTCGGCACGATCAGCCGTCATGGAGACAAAGCCGAGCTCCTCCGCGGCCTTCAAACGCAACGTGTCGCGCTCGGCACCAACCACGGTCACGGCGGCGCCCTCCGCTCGGAGGATTTGGGCCGCAAGCAGACCTATTGGGCCTGGGCCAACTACGAGCGCTTCGTCGCCAGGGGAAGCAATGGACGGATCACAGAGCGAGTGGGCGGCACACGCAAGCGGTTCGTATAGCGCACCGGCCGGGACACTAACCGGTGCGTGCACGAGATGGGCGTTCCCGGCCGGGACCACGACGAAGCTGGCGAACCCCCCATTTACTTGACTGCCGATCGAGCGACGACCGGAGCACAAATTATTGCTACCCGTCCGACAATGCCCGCAAGCCCCACAGGTGCTGGCGTAGGTCTCGAGGGCAACGCGTCGACCGCGCCAGTCGGTGGCAACGCCCGGGCCAATCTCGTCGACGATGCCCGAGACCTCGTGACCGAGCACTACCGGTGGCGCCGTCGGGAACTCGTCGTCCTCGATATGGAGGTCCGTCCCACAAATACCCGCCGCCCTCACCGCTACCCTTATTTCCCCGGCGCCTGGGTGGGGCACCGGCACTTCCTTCACCTCAATGTGCCCTTTGCCTGGCGATGTCTTCACCACGGCGAGCATCGTGTCAGCTTGCATGGTCACTTACGGTGCGTGGTCCCTCGAATCGAGTTACGTGGATTGGCCGACCTTCACTCTAGGTCGGCGAGCGCTCCAGCTGAGTACAGCAGCTGGGCGACAAAAGCGGCACGCAAAGTTGGGGATGTTCTTCCACCATTCGCTTCGAGGTGAGGTGGGACCACGAGGTTGCGTGCCAGACGATTACATAACAATGTACATTCCTTGTCTCGACGGAGTTTTGCGGCGTTTGACTGTTCGACTGGCAAATTGGCCAGTCGCGCTGCCAGCATATGCCTCAGGATAGGGGTGGAGAAACCGCCTTTATAATGGGATCCGCCTAAAAATCTGGCGTCCCCGCTACAGCCCGATGACTAAGCGAGCGAAGTTGGCCCGGCTCAACTTTATGTATCTGGGGCGGCCGGTCCGGGCACTGTAACCCATGCCTGTTGAGACGGCGATGGCCAGGGCTCGCTACGGAGATTTTGTGGCAGAGCGGCTGGCCGCTGCAGGTCGGTCCGAATGGCGTGTCAGCAGCCGGGGGGCGTGGACGTACGTCACGCCCGACGTCCCGCAACGAGACCAGGGGTGGAAGCTCCACCTCTCAGCTACTCTCACCAGTGCTCACGAGGTGCTCAGCCGGACCGTCCCCCTCTTGATCGAAGCCGAAGCGCCGTTCAAAGTGGCGTCGACGAGCGCCGAGCTGGCCACCCTCAACAGCAACCACTGCCCCCGACCTTCCTCCGGCAAGTTCATTACCGTTTACCCGCTGGACGACGACCACGCCGTCGCCTTGATGGCAGCGCTTGACCGTGCCACCACGGGTTTACCGGGCCCGGCAATACTGTCTGACCGTCCGTACCGGCCGGGCGGCCTCGTCCACTATCGTTACGGGGCATTCCGGGGCCGAGCGTATATCTCCAACGACGGCGACTTGGTCCCCGCCATTACCAGCCCGGATGGCGAGTTGGTCGAGGACCTGCGGGCAGCCCACTTTGCTCCGCCCGAGTGGGCGCGGCCGCCGTTGCCCGGTTCGCCCGGGAACCCGGGCGAGAAGGCGGCCAAGGTCCTGCTCGACAATCGCTTCGTCGTGCGCGAGGCGCTCCGGTACGCCAACAAAGGCGGCGTGTTCCGGGCCATTGACGGCCAAGACGGCAAGGATGTCGTTGTCAAACAGGCCCGAGCGCACGTGGGCGGCGACGAGCGCGGCCTGGACGCTCGGCACCTGTTGGCCAACGAAGCACACGTGCTCGAGCTACTGCAATCAACCGGAGTTACCCCCCGGCTGGTGGCCTTTTTCCAGCAGGGAGGCGACGGTTTTCTCGCCGAGGAGGCGCTGCAGGGCGAGACGCTGCGGGCCTGGAACGCCGCCGCGTGGAGGGAAGAAATCCCGGCCGCCAAAGACGTGATCGGTATCGCCCAGAAAGTGACCGCGGTGCTGACCGTTGTACACCAGCACGCGGTCGCGATCCGGGATTTTACCCCGAACAACCTGATCGTTCAGCCGGACGGCGAACTGAGGTTGATCGACCTGGAACTGGCCGTACCGCTGAGCGGCGTGGACGAGTACCACTCGGATAATGACCCCGGGCACCGCAGTTTGACCCCCGCTTATGGAAGTCCCGAACAGGAGGCCGGGTTGCCACCATGCCTGAGCGACGACAGCTTCGCGCTCGGCGCCGTACTGTGCTTTCTTTTCACTGGCGAGGATCCCTTCATTGACCCGGACAGCCCTCTAGCCCGGTCATTACATCCTGTTGCCGCCTGGCTCGGGTCTCAGCCGCGGGCCGACTGGTGCCCCAACGTGTCCATCGTCTGATCCTGGCGCTGACCGACCCGGACGCCAGCCGACGCCTCTCCGCCGCGGCGGCCGGCATTATGTTGAAAAAGCTCGAAGAACGAGGCCGCTGCGGGCGGCGGCCGTCTCGCCACCAGTTGGAGGAGGCCACCCTCTCGCGACCTTCGGCCGCTAGCCGGACCGACGTGTGACCACGCCATCAAGGACGCCTTGGCCGCCATCCGGTCATCGGCCCGGCCAGAAAGCGACCGGTTTTGGGCGGCAACGGAATTCGGCGCTGACGACCGACCCCCGCAACGTCCAGCATGGGGTGGCTGGCGTCATCGGCGCTTTGGTGCAATCCTGGCGGTGTAGCGGGGACCAGCGCGTTTTGGAACTCGTCGACGACGCCGCCGCCTGGCTGGCAGCTCGCGTCAACTCGGTGCCTTTCGCACCGGTAGGAATCCATTTCGGCGCAGCCGGGCCGGCGTGGAGCCTGTGCGACGCGGGCCGGGCGTTAGGCGATGACCAAATGGTGGGGACAGCAGTAGAAATGGCGCTCCGGCTCCCGCCGGAGTGGCCGAGCCCCGATGTAACCCATGGCCGGGCCGGTCTAGGTCTGACGCTGCTCCACCTGTACCGAGCGACGGGCGACAGCCGGCTACTCGCGGCCGCCGGCCGGTGCGCGGACTCGTTGCTGCGAGACGTGGAGCGCATTTCAGATGGCTCAGTTGCGTGGCGAGCCCCGTCCGGGTTCCCGTCCAGTTTCGCCGGCCGGGCGTTTTACGGTTTTGCCCACGGCACCGCCGGTATTGCCACCTTCCTGCTCGCCATGGCGACCGCTACCGCTCGAGATGATTATCGCGACCTGGTGTCCGGCGCGGCCACCTCGCTGGTGAAGTCCGCCGTCCCCCGGGACGAGCTGATCGGTTGGGGAGAAGGTCCCGGCCGGCCGCCGGCCTTCCTCCCGTATTGGTGCAACGGCGCCTCCGGCATCGGGTCGTTCCTGCTCAGATGGTGGAAGGTGAGCCGGGACGAATCCCTCCTCCCTGTGATCGAGGGTGCAGCTCGCACGGTGATGGCCACGAAATGGCGGTCCGGGGTGGCGTACTGCCACGGCCTGGCCGGGAACGGCGACTTTCTCCTTGACGCGGCCGAGGTTCTTGAAGACAGTCGCTACCGGCTGTGGGCCGCTGATCTGGCTTCGGTCCTGTATGACCGCAGGGTCGTCCAGGACGGCCGGTGTACCTTCGGGGACCAGACAGGCGTTCGCACGCCTGATTTCAATGTGGGCCTATCGGGCGTGCTGTCGTTCTTTCTGCGGCTCCGGCACGGGGGCGCTCGGCTATGGATGGAGGACCGTGGCCCAGCCCCCCGATAACCAGCCCCCCGATAACCGGCCCCCCGATAACCGGCCGCCCGGTAACCGGCCCCCGTCAGAGCACGCGACCCGCGTCTCTTGGCGGTTCAGCCAAGACGGCCGGTCTGCAGTTTGTACGGTCGTGCCACAGAGCGGGAGCCTCGGGCTGGAAATTTCGAAGTTAGGCCCGGCTGGTCCGATCGGTCGCACCACGGTCGATGTCCCTTCGCTCGGGCTCCACAGCCAACTGTTGCCCATTTCGCAAGGGCGGGTCTTGACCTGTCATCACCACGACGGCGGCCAACACATTGACCTGGTCACCGTCGGGAGAGCCGCTCCGCCGGTCCGCCGGCTCGTGACGGCCCAACTGGCCGGGTTTCGCCTCGTCCCAATGCCCGGTGGGCTGCGTAACCAGCCCACCGGCAGGGCGGGTGAAAGGCACCGCCCCCAGTTAGGGGTGTCCGGGCCGGGTTCCACCCTGGCCGTCGTCGTCAGCCACGGCGACGATGGTCAATCGACAATTTGGGAACTTCGGGACGACGGCGCGCTCAAGCCCTTGGCCGTTACGCCCGGGATCTTCACGGGCGGTACCTGGCTGGACCGCCAAGGACGTCGCCTCGGAGGCGAGCTGAGTGCGGACGGTCGCCCTTGCAACGGTGTTGCCGTCGACCTCGCCACTGGGTCCTGCGAAACAGTCCTGTCGCTGTCCGAGGCCAGCAACGACCGGCTCCTCGCGTACAACCCCGAGACCGGGGTCCTCGTTATTAGCACCGACCTAACCGGAGAGGTCCGGCTGGGTATGGGCCGACCCGATGACGGGCCAGTGGGGTTCCCTGCCCCGCTGCACCGGGCCGGCCACGAGACCCGTCTCGTGGCCCTAGACACGAAAGGCCAAGCGCTCCTCCTCGCCCACGAAATCGGCGCTATTTCACAGCTTTCGGTCTACGACTGGAAATCCTCACAAAGCGCGGGCGTGCAGGCCCCGCCTGGAGTCGTGGTCGGGGGCGGCATCTTGGACCGGTCTCGCGCCCACCTCGTGTACAGCACTCCCTATCAGCCGGCTACCATCGCCACCCTGCGACGGTCTGGCTCGGGCTGGTCGATGGCAAAGGTTGGCACCAGTCCGTCCGGGGCGCCCGAGCAGAACTTCGCCCGCACTGTCGTGTTCTCGGGCGCCGCCGGCCCGGTCGAGGCCGTCATCTACGGCCAGCCTTACCTGGCCGACCAGGTCGTCATCGCGCTGCACGGCGGCCCGCTCAACGCCTGGCGGCTCGGCTTCAACCCTCTGTTGCATGCGCTGGCCGCTAACGGCATAGCAGTGGTCGCTCCAAACCAGCGCGGCAGCACGCAGTACGGCGTCGCCCATGCCCTGGCCATTCGCCACGCCTGGGGAGGCCCGGATCTCGACGATATCCTGGCCATCGCCCGCGCCGTGCGCTCCGACCGAGCCAGCTCGGCGGCCCGGCCGATCGTCCTCGGCAGCAGCTACGGGGGTTTCCTGGCCTTGCTGGCGATCGCCGCCGACCCGTTCCTATGGGGCGCTTGTGTGGCCCTGGCGCCGTTCCTCTCTGGCCCCCGGCTCTACCCGGAGGCAGGTGAAGCCACCCGAAGGCTTATCGACCGGCTCGGCGGCCTGAGCGTCCCCCTGGTGGACGGCAAGGCCCGAGACGTGTTCGAGCGTTGCGGAGAAATTGAGGCCCCCGTGCTGCTTGTTCACGGCAGTGATGACGACGTGGTCCCTATTGGCCAATCCCGACTTCTTCATCAGCGCCTGGTGGGTCTGGGCCACCCGAGCACCCAGTTCCTTGAGATCCCGGGGGAAGGCCACGACCCGACGACTGGTAGCCGGCGACAAGCTCGTCATCGACCGGGTGCTCCGCTTTTGCCAACAGGCCCACCCGGCACGCCCAACGAGATCCCTATCCACCCTATGAGCTATTAGAAAGGAGGTGAACTAACCGTGATCACCACTGACATTGCTGACCTGCAGAGCCTGCCGGAGACGCAAGCCATTGGCCTCGACGAACTGACTGAGGCTGGGCTTCTGGAATGCGCCTTCACCTGTCTCTTCACCTGTGGTCGCACCTGCTCGATCACCGACGTTTTGGTCTGATCAACCGAGCGACCAACCAAATCCGGACGGTGTGGACCGTTCCCGGCTCACACCGTCCGGCACCCTTTTTTGTCCCTGTTCCCCTCACCCAGGCGACCGATAACTCGCCCAGCTTTTCCGAGTGGCAGGTACAACAAATGTTACCCCCCCTGGACTGCACCCCGTCCATTCGTAATTGGCTTCATTAGTAATTGCCTTCATTCGTGAGGAGTCTTGGATGGCCACATCTACCGTCGATGGGAGGGTCAGGCCAATAGCTGGCGTCCTTTGGGCCGCACCCGGCCGCACCGCGGTCATATGTATGGCCGCCATAGGCACGGGCGCGGCCGCATTGCTCCAGCCCGCGGCCGTCGGAGACGCTGTCGATGCAATTTCCCGGGGCCACTCGGCCGGCCGGTCACTGACCTGGCTAGCGGTCGTGGTGGCGGTTGGGGCCCTCTTCGGGGCTATCGGGACCTTCGCCACCGGCACGTACACGGCCAAATCGCTCCTGTCCCTTCGGGACCGCTTCATTACTCACGTCATCGGGTTGGGCCCCTCGGCTGGCTCGTTGTTCTCTGCCGGCGACCTCACCTCCCGCTTGACGTTGGACACTTCCACGCCCGCGACGATCCTGCCTACAGCGGTCACGGTGGCCGTGTCCGTCGCTACATCGATCGGTGCCCTGGTGGCCCTCTCGCTCATTGACTGGCGCCTGACCGTGACATTCGTGGTGGCCGTCCCCGTAGTTGTCGTGGTCGTGCGCCGCTTCGTGGTCGACGCCGGCAGCCTGACCGCCCGCTACCGGAAGCTGCAGTCCGAGATCGCCACCAGGCTGCTGGATGCTCACAGCGGGATCAGGACCATTCAAGTAAGCGGCACTCAGGCCCGGGAAGTGGCCCGGGTGACGGCTCCTCTGCCTGAGCTGACGACGGTGGGTCGCGGCCTCTGGTCCAGCCAACGCCGGGTGAGCTGGCAGACGGCTTTATTGTTATCGACGGCCGAAATATTGGTGCTGGCCGTGGCCGGGCTCGGAGTCTCAGCCGGGCGGTTGGAGCCAGGCCAGCTCTTGGCCGCGGCCGGTTATGTCGCCCTGGCTATGGCCGGTTTCGACAGTCTCGACGCCCTCACAGGAGTGGTCCAGGCTCGAGTCGGCTTGGCACGCGTAGGCGAGGTGCTGGCGGCCCAGGGACCACGCGCCGCAACGGCGGCGAAAACAACCTTGCCGCCGGAGGGGAAGGGTGAGATCCGTCTCGACAACGTCACCGTCCGTCGTGAGGGTCACAGCATCCTCGACGACGTCACAGTGACAGTGCCAGCCGGCGCCCACGTGGCTGTGGTGGGCCGGTCCGGGTCCGGGAAATCGACGCTCGCCGGCTTGCTCGGCGGGCTCGTCCGGGCTGACGAGGGGCAGGTGTTGGTCGACCGTACACCCGTCGGCTCGCTCGACACCGCCGAGCTTCACGAGGCGGTGGCCTACGCGTTCGACCGCCCCGCCCGCCTGGGCGCCACCGTCGCCGAGCTCATCTCCCTCGGGATGGCGGCCCAAGACGCGACCGCCGGCGCCCGTCGCGCACGCACAACCGCGGCGGCCCGGGCCGCTCACGCGGACGAGTTCATTCGACGGCTCCCGGGTGGGTACGACACGCCCCTCGAACGGGCTCCCCTTTCCGGGGGGGAACTGCAACGTCTTGGGATCGCGCAGGCCCTGGCCCGCCCGGCTCGCGTCCTGGTCTTCGACGACGCCACCAGCAGCCTCGACATGGCTACCGAGCTCGAGGTGATAACCGCCGTCGAGGACGCCACCAAAGGCCGGACCAGGCTGACCGTTACACAACGGGTCACTACGGCGGCGCGCGCTGACATGGTGCTCTGGTTAGAAGAAGGTCGTGTCCGGGGCTACGGCCCTCACGAGGACCTGTCCCGCGACGCTGAGTACCTGGCCGCCATTACCCCCGCTTTGATTGAGGAGGTTGTCCCAGCGTGAGCACCGTTACCGGATGGCGCCTTCTACGGCAGAACTTGGCCCTGAACAAGCGAGCGCTAGCGCTCGTGCTGTTCTGGTCCGCCGTGGGCAGCCTGCCCGCGTTGCTGTCTGGCCTGCTCGTCGCGGCCGCTTTAAACCACGGTTTTCTCATCGGCCGGCCGACCGTGGGGCTGGCTTGCCTGGGAGCCTTGGTCCCTCTGTTCGGCCTGGCCGCTTTCGCCACGTGCCGGCTTTACCCTTGGTGTGCCCTGGTCGTTGAAGGGGCCCGCAACAACCTGGTGACAACGGTGGCCGTCGGCGCCCTGGGGCCAGAGATGACATTGAGCGCTTCGGGCGGGCGGAGCGTGGCTCGCGGCGTCGAACAAGTCGAAGTAGTCCGCAACCTTCTAGCCGCCCTGTCGCGCAGCCTCAGACAGTTGGTCATGCCCATCGTGGCGGCCGTAATCGGGCTGGCCGTGCTATCGCCGATCGTGGCGGCCGCCGTGGCTCCGCTCGTCCTCCTGTCTATCGCGCTTTATGTCAAGGTCGTGCGCCGGCTGGCGGCCCGCCAGCGAGCCGTCGCCATCGCCGATGAGCAATTGGCCGAACAAGCGGCGGCCGTGTTCGCTGGCATGCGGGACGTGACCGCACACGGCGCCGGAGAATGGGCTACGACCCGTTTAGTTTCGGCCGCCGAATCATCAGCGGCGGCGTCTTCTGCCGTAGCCGAAGCCAACACGGCCCGGGCCTTGTGGTCGCGCTAGGCGGGCAACTGCCGCTTCTCGTCGTCGTTGGGATGGCGGCCCTTCTCGTGCCTTCGGGGCGGCTCAGCGTGGGCGCAGCCGTGGGCGCGGTCACCTATATAACGACGGCTCTCGCACCGGCATTGCGGGCGATGGTCCATAGTGGGGGCAGTTGGCTCGTACAGCTCGGAGTCCTTAGTAGCCGGATCGCGGAGACAGCTGGACAGGAGCACCCGACGGAGCCCCCGGCCACGGCCGCGCCTACTGGCGGACGGGAGAATATCCCTGCTTTGGCTTTAGAAACACACGGGCTTCGGTTCCGCTACGGCGCCGGAGCCGCAGATGTCGTACAGGACCTCGACCTCGTTGTCCCAGGCGGCGACCATCTCGCCATCGTCGGCCCGAGTGGTGGCGGCAAATCGACCTTGGCCCTGCTACTGGCGGCGGCATTGACCCCTTCAGAGGGAAGTATCACCCTCAACGGCCGTCCCCTGGCGGACTGGGCACCGGCAGAACTTCACCGGGCCATCGCTGTCATCCCCCAACAGGCGTACTTGTTTGCCGGCACCGTTCACGAAAACCTCACCTATCTCAACCCTTCGGCCGCACCGGAGGAGGTCGAGCAGGCGATCACGGCCTTCGAGCTAGGTGCCACCGTGCAGCGGCTCGGTGGGCTTGAAGCCACGTTGCCGGCTGGAGGACAGCCGCTCTCTGCGGGCGAGCGTCAATCCGTCGCCTTGGCCCGGGCCTGGCTTTCCCCCGCATCGATCGTGGTCCTCGATGAGGCGACGTGCCATCTGGACAGCGGCGCAGAAGCACGCGCAGAGGCGGCTTTCCGGGCCAGAGGCGGCAGCCTGATCGTGATCGCCCACAGGTTTGGTTCAGCCCGGCGCGCCCGCCGGGCCCTTGTGGCTGACGGTTCGTCCTGGGCGGTCGGGGCTCACGCCCAGTTGTTGACGAGCAGCGCTCGTTACTGCCAGCTATACGGCCTTTCCCTGGACCGGGCCTCGAGGCCGCCGACAGAACCGGAGCCCGCACCCGCGCTCGCTTGAGGCCCGCCTTCAGCCCGATTATGGACGAATAAGGAAGGTCGAGCCGGTCGTTGACGACGATGTCTGGCTGGAGGTGGCGCGCCATCGCCAGCAGCTCCTCGGAGCCCCAGTCCTGGCGCCCCTTATTGCCCCAGATTTGCGGGCGCTGCTCATAGGGATAGGAGAAATCGAAAAAGAGGTAGTCGATTTTTCCGTAATTGGTACGTAACTCGCGCACTTGAGCGTGGAGGTAGTCACGATATTTGGCGATGTCGCGCCCCGAGTTGCCCGCCTTGAACTCCTCATCGTCACGCTGGGGATGGAGCCCGTCCACGGGGAACTTCGGGTGGTGCCAGTCGAGGAGCGAATGGTAGAAACCGACCCGCAACCCTTCGCCCCGGAACGCTTCGACCATAGGCGCCAGTAAGTCCCTCCCGGCGGGGGCCCTGGTGGCTTTGTACTCCGTGTACTGGGAATCCCACAGGCAAAAACCGTCGTGGTGCTTCGTTGTGACGACGATGTAGCGCATCCCGGCGTTGCTCGCCTCGCGAGCCCAAATCGCGGGGTCGTAGAGCCACCCGAGGTGCTCCGCCAGCCCTTCTCTCGTCACCAATATCCTCCGCGATTTGGTCTCGGCGTACTTGCGAACCAGGAAGGTAAGCCCCTCCACCGGGCACCTTAGACGCTCCCCTCCACGAGGACGGGGGTAGTCGGGGCGACCGTCCCACCCAATGGTTCCGCGCTTATGGCCAGTTCCCGCACCCGATGATCGACGCGAAAAGCCGCCGGTGACGGCACTTGACCAAGCAGGCCGAGCGACACCGGTGCCGCTCCCGGGCGTGAGAGGCCCCAGAGCTGGTACGTCCGGCTCGCCCGCAGAGCAGGAAGGGTCGAGGTGACGACGTAACCCTGGCCGGCCTCGCTGATGACGACATCGGCGGTTGCCGAACCGGATGGCGACGTCAGCTCCAATCTCCGGCTGCTCGGCTCGAGCGCAGCCGCGCTGGCGGCCTGCGCTATGCCGGATTTGGACATCGCTGTCTGCAGCTGCCCGATCCGCCCATTGAGATGAGAAACCTGCCATCCGAGGACCGCAAGCGCGATGGCCGCCACTGCCGCCGCTGCCCTCAGCGCCCATGTCGTTCGGGCAGCACGTCGTGGGGCCGTCGAGCGCACCAAGCGGAGCGGCTCAGGGGCGGTGCCCAACTCGCTGGCGATGCGGTCCCATATCTCTGGCGGGGGGACCGTAGCGAGGGGCGCCAACCCGGCCGCCACTTTGCGGTAGTCACTCAGTTCTTCCTGGCAAATGGGGCAGTCAGCAATATGCTCGGAGACCGCCAGTGCCTCGTCCGGAGGTATGGCGTCAAGGGCGTAAGCGCCGAGGAGCTCTCGAGCTTCGTCGTGGTTCACCGCACGTCCTCCTCGCTCCCCTCGCCCGACGCCACGAGCTCACGTTGCATGCGGCGCAGGCCCGAGCGGATCCGGCTCTTCACGGTCCCCTCGGGCTGCTCGAGCATGCGCGCCACCTCTCGGTACGTGTGGCCGCCGAAGTAGGCGAGCTGGATCGCCTGGCGCTCGTTGGGCTCGAGCGCAGAGAAAGCTCCTCTGACCCTTTCTGCCATAGCGAGATCGTTGACGTCTTCTTCGACGTTGGGAGCGCGTTGGGGCGTGAGCCGTGCTTCGCGTTCTTGGCGCTGCCGGCGAGCCACGTCCTGGCGGACGCGGTCGATGGCGCGCCGGTGCGTTTGGACGAGAAGGTAAGAGCGCAGCGCGCCGCGGCTCGGGTCGAACCGCTCGGGCTGCTCCCAGAGGCGCAGGAACACGTCCTGCGTGACCTCCTCTGCTTGCGCCGGGTCTTGGGTTACCCGCCTGGCGAGCGCATAAACGCTGCCACCATGGCGGCGGTACGCCTCGGCCAAGGCCGGTTCCTGCCACACGCGCGATGCCGACGACCAGCACCGTGTCGTTGACGCTCTGCCAGTCAAGCTCCATTACTGCTGCGGTTCTGCCCGTTCGGCCTCGGCGGATGACAGAGGATACCGGGCCCGGCCTTCCAGCCCCAGGGTGTGCCGGGGCGAGGCCGGGCCCGGCTGTCAGGCGGGCCAGTGGGCGGAAGTCACCTTGCCGCCTTCGACGCTGAAGGCGAGGACCTCCGTCAAGGGCCGGCCCTTCAGGCGCGTTTCGTACTCACCCTCCCACAGCGGGCCGAAGACGGCCGCCCAGCAGGAGCGACCAGCGACCTGTCGTTCCAGGACACCGACGTGAGCCCCCTCCCAGGCCGACCCTGCGGCGCGGATCTCGATCTCCGCCCCAGACAGTTCACGACTGGTGAAAACTATGGCCGCTCCCCGGCTCCCCCCGATGTCGATCAGGACGCTGCCTGGACCGGAACGAGCGACGGTCGTTTCACTCACGTTACGATCCCGGGTTGGTGAGGAACGCATTCGGCGTCACGAGCGGTGTCCACATCCCGGACCATGGGGTACCCAGGTAGGGGAAGGTCGCAACGAAATCGACCGAGCCCTTTGCGGTGGTGTCGGTAGCCGAACTGGTCAACCCGAAGGAGACATTGGTCCCCGGCTTGGCGGCGGCGTCGGGGGTGAACTGCTTGTCCACCAGGCCGAGGGTGGCGCCGGCCACAGCGATCAGCTCAATCGTGGCCACATCGTCAAAGACGCGCCGACCGTTCGGGAACCCGGCCACGTCGCCGCCCAGTACCCCGAGATTGGAGGGCTTAGCGTTGTTGGCGGGGACGGCGACGTTGAGGCGGAGCTCGTCCGCGGGCACCCCGGTCCCCGAATACGTCGGCGCACTCGGCACGACCGACGAAGGTATGCCCGTGAGCAGTACAGCCACTAAATCGGCGCGGTCGGGGCCATTTGCGTTAGTGGCGTAAGATCCCTTTACGGTGTTGTACTTGGCCAAATTGGGGAACACCCCCGGGTACAGGACGGGGATCAACTGGGCCAGCAGCGGGTTGGTGTAGTTGGCCAGGAACTTCTTGTCGCCGAAGGGTAGTTGTGTGTTCCAGTAGTCCTTTTCGCCGATACCGATGAGCAGTTCGTTGATGAGTGGGTTGCCGAGCCGCGATACCTGGGCCCAGGGGCCGCTATGCATAGCGTTGCCGTCGTCGTCCCTGATCACGACCTTCTGGCGGTAGGCCGCTGTCCACACGCCGATGACGGCAGCCGGGTCGGTGGCACTGGCCGGCGTGCTCCGGTTTCGAGTGAGCTGGCCGACCGGGACCTGGAGGGCGAGGGAGTGCACATTCGAACTCGCCAGCGAATTGACCCCGGGCATCGCCTTCATCAACCCGGTCCCGCTCAAGCCAAACATGGCGTGCGCCTCTTCGAACGGTCGCAGGTCGCCCAGGTCG
This sequence comes from uncultured Acidimicrobiaceae bacterium, assembly GCA_963807395.1. Classification (GTDB taxonomy): domain Bacteria; phylum Actinomycetota; class Acidimicrobiia; order Acidimicrobiales; family Palsa-688; genus Fen-671. The sequence continues at coordinate 1,199,093 of CAWEBW010000007.1, read as the reverse complement.
AAGACGGCGCCGAGGTCGACGTAAAACCCGTCCGCCCGTTGGCCGGCAAACGCCTTTGCCGTGTACCCGCCGGCGGCGGCCTCGACCACGGCGGCAGACGCCAGAGCGTCGTAATTCGGCGTCGAGAGGGGGCCTATATTGCACGGGGGTACGGGCAAGCCCGCCCCCAGGACCACTCGCCTAGCCTCCTCCGGCCAGCGGTTGGCGTAGTCGACCCGTTTGAGTGTGTAGGTCTGACGACGGTTCCAGTTGGCTGCGCCCGAGCCGCTCAAGGCCGTAATGGGCCCATCGTTGTACAGGAAGGACGACGGGATTTGGTTGACGGTTTCGAAAGCGAACTCGTAGACGATGTCGGGCCGGCCATCGCCGTTGTTATCAATATTTACCGCATATAGGACGTCGTCCGAGAACTCGAAGAAATTGGCCCTCCGTCAGGGGCTTCTAGCGGGATGTAGTTGGCGATGATGGTGACGGTTCCCGGCGCGTCCGGGCTTATGAAGGCGTAGAGGTCGGTCGAATCGGCAGTAGGATCCTTGGAAATCTGAGGGGCTTCGCGGTGGGAGGACATGTCATCACCTCTGTGTAGGTTGGGGCTGGGTTCTTGGCCGTGAGGGTGGGCCGGAAGCCTGCGAGGTCGAGGCTTCAGGTCCGCGGTACTGCGAGACGGGCGATGGCCTGGGCCAGGCCCGGGTTGCGAGCGACTACCTGGGCCGTCCCTTGGTAGAAGTTGATCTCGCCGGTGCCTACGTCGACGACGTGCGCAACTATGGGCTGGCTTACGGCCGGCCCGAGTTCGGCTCCCGCGCCGGCGGCCGGTCCAGCGCCGCCTTCGACCTCTGGGGAGTCGGCTTCTGCAGTCGTGAGGATCCCGCCTATCCCGGGAACGGAGCCGATAACGGCGGCCGTTCCGGCCGCTAGCGAGCTCCTGACCAGAAAGGCGCGCCGGGACAAGCCCGACCGGGCCGGCCCGGGCTCGGCTTTCGGCGGCCCCGGTGGAGCCTCGCTGGAGGCGGGGACCGCACTTGCCGGTTCTTGGCCGCGCTGGAACAAACCTCGTGCCATAAGTGCCCTTTCTTCCGACCGGAGCAGCCACTCGCGCCTCCGTCTCTGCTCGTCGGGACGACGCTTGCGATTGCTACTACCTAGCTTGGCGCTGTGCTTCCATACGCTCTTCGTAGCCGCCAGCCGCCCCGGATGATGGCGGCGGATAAAGTTTCGGTGATGCGTGCGCTAAGACTGGAGAAAATAGGGTCCGTCAGCGTGCAGCCAGTTGCCGCGCCAGTGGCGGCACCCGGCGAAGTCGTCATCAAGGTGGCAGTGGCAGGCATTTGCGGGAGCGACCGCCACATAATAAGCGGGGAGTACCCGGCCTCCCCTCCGGTCACCCTCGGCCACGAGTTCGAGGGCGTGGTGGTGGGAAGGGCCCCGGCGCCGTGATGGCCATAGGGACACGCGTGGCGGTCGACCCCAATATCGCCTGCCTTAAGTGCCGCTACTGCCGGATGGGCCTCGTCGCCCACTGCATTGACCTCCACGCCATCGGGGTAGACCGGGACGGTGGGTTAGCCGAGCAGGTCAGCGTCCCCGAGCGCCAGGCCTACGAATTGCCGGCCGATCTTCCCCCCGGTTATGGGGCCATCTGCGAGCCGCTGGCCTGTTGTTTACGGGCCATGGACCACGCCATGGTCCAACCGGGCGACAAAGTGGCGGTACTGGGCGGCGGCGTCATAGGACAACTTTTAGCCCAACTGGCCCGGGTGGCCGGCGCCCGCGTCGTCCTGGTTACGCGCCAGCAACAGCGCCGGGCGCTGGCCGAATCGCTCGGGGCGGCGGCCACCGTCGACCCTTTGAGGGTCGACGTCAACGAGGCTATCAGCGGCCCACACGGGATGGCGCCCGGTGGGGTCGACGTCGCGTTCGAAGCCGCCGGGGCCGAGGCGACGTTCCAGCAGGCCATGAAAGTAGTCCGGAAAGCCGGGAAGGTCATCGTCGTCGGCGCCGCCCCTAGCTCGATGGCACTTCCCATAAAGCCGTTCGACCTTTTCGCCCGCGAGTTGCAGGTTATCGGCTCGTTCCTCAACCCACTCACCCATGGACGCGCCGTGGAAATAGCGGCGTCAGGTTGTCTGGAGCTCGGGCCACTTATCACCCGGACCGTCGATTTGGCCGAGGTTGAAACCGTGTTAAGCCAACCGCCAGCCCCGGGTGAGGTCAAGGTCCAGGTGGTACCGGCATAAATAGTGGCCGGTACACGATGAACGGGAGCTGTACATTATGCGAGCCGTTTTCCTTCCCGGCGGGAGCCAAGTGGAGGTTAGAGACGTCGACGTCCCCGAGCCCGGCCCGGGCGAAGTGCTCATTGAGTTGAAGTCGGCTGGCCTTTGCGGTAGTGACCTGCATATGCACTACCGACCGGCGCCGGAGTTGAGGCGCGGCGCGGTGTTCGGCTTGGCCACCGACCCGGACGTCGTCCCGGGTCACGAAGCCGCCGGCATCGTGGCAAAGGTTGGCCCGTTGGTAACCGGCTTGAGTAGAGGTGACCGGGTGGCCGTACATCATATTGGTGGCTGTGGCGACTGTGTCCCCTGCCGGCGTGGTTTCGACATGAAATGCCAGAACAAATGGGGCATCTACGGTTTGGACCGCCCCGGCGCCATGCAGGATTACATGGTCGTCCGCAGCCGGGACTGCGTTATGTTGCCCCCCAACGTCGATTTTGACGAGGCGGCTTACTATACCTGCGGTGCCGGTACCGGCTACCTCGCCCTTCGCCGGGCGTCTTTCGGTTTGGGGGACAGCGTGGCCGTCGTCGGGCTTGGCCCGGTGGGGATGGCGGCGGCCTATTTCGCCGTGCGGTCGGGAGCCCGCGTCGTTGGGGTTGACCCGGCTGAACCGCGCCGCGTTTTCGCAAGTGAATTAGGGGTTTCCTCCGTCTGCGACCCCGCCTCTGACGACGTGCTCGATCAGGTCTGGGCCGCCGCTGGCGGATGGGGGGCGACGGTCGTGATCGAGGCTTCGGGCTCAGCCGGAGGCCGGCTACTGGCTCTGGGTGCCGCCGCCATCGGCGGACGGGTGGTGCTGGTGGGTTTTGGCGACGCGGACAATGTCGTCGACCTGCAGGCCACGATAATCCAGAAACAACTGGACGTTCGGGGCGCCTGGATGTTCCCTCTTCCTGACTTGCAGGAGATGCTCTACGACGTAAGTTTGAGGGACATTTCCATAAAACCATTGATAACTGCCAACTACGCCATCGAGGACGCGGCCCAAGCGTGGCGGGCCTTCGACCAGGGTGGCCCCGGCAAAACGGTGCTTTCCTGGTAGGGGACGAGGTCTCGAGCCGGGGTGGTCAGCCCTGCCCCGCCCTACAGTGGCCCCGTGCTACCGAACTCCGACCCCGGTTCGCGTTTCATCCCCCCGCTCGACGAAGAGGACTGGTACACCCCCGACCCGCACCTCGGGTGGCTGGTACGCCGGTCCGTCGGGGAAGCCGTCTGGCCGGTGGCACGGGCGGCGCTGGCCGAGGCAGGGCGACTGGTCCCCCAGAAAATTGAGCCCCTCGTCCGCACCGCCGACCGCAACCCTCCGGCGCTACGGCAGTACGACCGCCGGGGGAGCCGCGTCGACGAGATCGAGTTCCACCCGGCATACACGGAAATCGAAAACACCGTCCTCCGGTCCGGTGTCGTGCGGGGCGCATACGTCCCGGGTTGGCGAGGCCTGCCCGGCCGGGCGCCCGCGGGCGCTGATATCGGCACTCCTCTACCTGTTCTTGCAGTCGGACCAATCGATAACCGGCTGCCCTATCGGGATGATGGACGCTATGGCCAGGTGCCTGGAGCGAAACGACCCCGAGCTGGCGCGCCGCTTCGTCCCCCGCATCGCCGCCGACGACGGGTCGCACCTGCGATCGGCCATGTTCCTGACGGAGAAGTCCGGCGGCTCGGATGTGGGCGCCAACGAAACGACGGCCGTGCGGGGCGACGATGGCGTCTGGCGTCTCCATGGCGAGAAGTGGTTCGCCAGCTGCCCTCACTCGGACCTCGTACTGGTGACGGCCAGGCCCGAGGGAGCTGGCTCTGGCGTGGGCGGCCTGGGGCTGTTCTTGATGCCACGCCTCCTGGAGGACGGCTCCCGGAACGCCTTTGTCATCCACCGCCTGAAGGACAAGTTCGGCACCCGGGCCATGCCATCAGGTGAGGTGGGGTTGCTCGGCGCCATTGCGTGGCCAGTGGGAGACCTGGGGCGGGGGATGCGCCAGATGATGGACATGGTCCAGCTGACGCGGGTCCTCATTGCCGCGGCAACGGCAGGGGCCATGCGGCGCCATACTTTCGAGGCCCTGACCGCACGCTTCGCGCCGAACTGCGTTCGGCGCTCGCCTCGACACCCACCCGCTGATGCGTGACACGCTGGCGGAGCTGGTGGTCGATAGTACGGCGTCCCTCACTGCCCTGGTGGGCCTCAGCGAGTTGCTCGACTCGGCCGACGGCGGCGACCGCGAGGCGGATGAGGCCCTGCGGCTGTTGACCCCGGTATGCAAGGCCCATCTGACCGAGCGGCGCCCGTGTCACCGCGACCGAGGCTATGGAGGTGAGGGGCGGCGACGGCTTTATCGAGGACTGGCCTGAACCGCGCCTCTTGCGGGACGTCTACGTCCATGCCATTTGGGAGGGCTCGTCCAACGTGATCGCACTCGACGTCCTGCGGGCCATCGTCCACGGCGCCGCCACCGGGTTCCTGAGCGACCTGGAACGGCGCGCCCTTTCAGCCGCGGCCGGGCCATTGGGACCGCTGGGCGACTATCTGGTGGCCCAGTGTGCTGCGCTGAGCCGGAGGATGGCCGATATCGCCAGCGCAACCGGCGACGCCCAGCAGATCTCGCTACGGCGCTTCACCCGCCAGATGGCCATCCTGGCCATCGGCGCGCGGCTGGCGGAGCAGGCGGCCGACATGATCCGGGAGGAAGGCAACGGCCGTTTGGGCTGGATCGCGGCCCGGTACGTGGCTCGGCTCGGAGGCGACGAGGCGGTCGCCGCCATCGCAGACAACACCAGCTGGCTCGCCCACGCGGACGGCCTGCTGCACGGGGGAAGGGTGCCAGTGGAACTGGCGACGGCCGCGGCCGAGGCCGCAGCGATGGCTTTAGAGACCGCCGTTGCGCCTCATCCGCCGACCGCAGCCCGCAGGTTCTCGAGCTCGGCGACGAGCCGTCCAAAGGGATAGTGGGCCTGTATGCCACTCGGGTTCGGGAGCACCCACAGCTGGGCCCCGCTGACCCAGTCGGGCTGGCGACCGATCGTCGCCCCAGGACGGTCAAAACCCGTCCTGTAGGCCTGGAGGCCGAGCACCGCCACGGACTGGGGGCGCCAACGCTTGACCTTCCGCTCCAGGTTGGCCACGCCCCGGCGCAACTGGTCGGGGGTGATCTCGGCCGCCGACCGGGTCGCCGTGCGCACGAGGTTGGTGACGCCGATGCCGACGTCGAGCAGCTGAGGTTCATCATCAGGAGAAAGCACGGTCTCGGTAAACCCAGACGCGGCCAGGGCTTTCCAAAAACGGTTCCCCGGACGCGCGAAATGGTGGAGGACGGCGCCCGACCACAAGCCCGGGTTTATGCCACAGAACAGGGCCCGCAACGAAGGGCCGATGATGTCTGGGACAGTGCTACCTGCCGCGGCGGCCAGCTCGTCAGGTGTAGGCCGCCGCTCAGTCACGGGGACCGGCCGTCATACAGAGGAGTAGCCCCCGTCCACCGGGAGCACCGCACCGGTCACGAAAGCCGCGGCGCGGGAAGCCAGGAACACGACCGGCCCCACTAAGTCGGCCGGTTCGCCCCAGCGCTGGGCTGGGGTGCGAGCGACGATCTGATGGTCGGCTTCGGGATCGGTTTGCAACGGGCCCGTCAGGTCGGTGCGGATCCACCCCGGGGCGACGGCGTTTACCCTGATGTCGGGGGCGAAAGAAGCCGCCAGGGACTTGGTTAATTGGACTATGGCCGCTTTGCTGGCCCCGTAGCCAGGCGCGTGAGGCGAGGCGAAGAAACTGGTCATGGACGCCACATTGACGATAGAACCGTGTGATGCAGCGAGGAGTTGGCGGGCGGCGAGACAGCACCGCATGGTGCCGACCAGGTTCACTTCGAGGACACGGCGGAAAACATCCATTTCGTACTCATCGCCGCGGCGGATCACCCCGGCACAGTTGACCAGCACGTCGAGCCGCTGGCGCGAACCGAAAAGCGCCTCTATTTCCGGGCCTACCGTGACGTCGAACTCGGCCACTTCGACCACTCGGGCCACATCGGCGGGCGTCTCGGCGCTGCGCAACCCGGCCGCCGTGACTTGCGCCCCGGCCTCGGCCAGGCCTCGGGCCACAGCGGCGCCGATCCCGCTGGTCCCGCCGGTCACCACCACTTGCCGGCCGGCAAAAGCATCGGGGCGGAAGTCAATTCCCACGTCTGCAACATAGCCGGCAGCCAGCGGAGCTAGAGACCGATGTCCTCGTCCCAGAGGTCGGGGTGGCGGGAGATGAAATTACCGAGCAGCTGGGTGCATTCCGGGTTGTCCAGCAACACAATTTCTACGCCGAGGCCGGCCAGCCATTCGTGGCCGCCGGTGAAGTTCGTCGACTCGCCGATCACCACGGCGCCAATGCCGAACTGGCGCACCAAGCCGCTGCAGTACCAGCACGGAGAAAGCGTCGTCGCCATGACGGTGCTCCGGTAATTGCGGCGGCGGCCGGCGTTGCGGAAGGCGCTCGTCTCAGCGTGGGTGGACGCGTCGCCATCCTGGACCCGGCGGTTGTGGCCCCGTCCGAGCAGCGCCCCCGACCTGTCGAACAGAGCGGCGCCTATCGGTATCCCCCCTTCGTCCAGGCCGAGGCGAGCCTCCTCGATGGCCACGGACAACATGGCCGCCGCCTCGTCTTGGCCTATGGGACCGCGGTCAAAAGCCGCAGCATCACCAACGAGGGCGCCACCCATTGCCGACGATCGTACTGCTGATCAGTGGACCGGCTATCTAGCCAAAAAGGGGCTACGCGTGGCCTGACCCGTCGGTCCTCCGGGGCCGAGCGTCGCCTGACCGGCCGGCACGGGCCTCAACCCGCCGACTCCCGCCCGCTCGTTACCAGCCCCGGTCGACCCACTCCTGGAGATGGGGCGACTCAGCCCCTACCGTCGTGTCGGCGCCGTGCCCTGGCATCACTATGGTCTCGGCCGGGAAACGACCGAATATCCTTTCCTCTATCGACGTGATGATGGTGGGGAAGTCCCCGCCGGGGAACTTCGTCGCACCCGGCCCGCCAGGGAACAGGGTGTCGCCACTGAAAAGGACCGGCGACCCCTGCACGTGAAAAGACATCGACCCGGGAGTGTGCCCCGGCGTGGCGAGAGCGTGCAGCTGCAGCCGCCCCACTTTGAGAACAGTCTCGTCTTCCAACACGAAATCGTACGAAGGGAGCATGGCCGAATCGGCGGCAGTGACCCCGACCTCGTAGCCCGCCTCACGCACCTCCGGGACGGCCTGGATGTGGTCCCAATGGCCGTGTGTCTCGACCACTTTGGTGACGCCGAGGCCCCGGCACAGCTCCAGCAGTTTCTCGTGCTCGTTGGCGGCGTCGATCATCACGGCTTCGCCGGTCTGCTTGCAGCGCAGCACAAAAACGTTGTTGTCGAGCGGCCCGACCACCACGCGGTGAATTTCGGCTTGATCGTCCTCGTAGTGCATTGGTGTGATGCTACTGTCACCGTCGCGGTCCAAACGCGGCCCATTTGGTTGCCGCGTAGTGGTCAGGAAAACGTCAAGGGCTACCCGGACGGAGGAGTTCCTCCAGCTGCCCCTTTGCACTGTCCAGGCGGTCCATCACAGTGCGTATGCCATCCGCCTCACTCGTGTGCAACGCATCTTCTTCGTGCACCGCCCGTTCGGCCCGTCGCAAGCATGAGTAAACCGGCTGCAGGAGCCGGTGCGCCTCCTCGAGGTCGGGTATGGCTTCTTTCTTCATTGCGCCTCAGCCTACGCAACCGGCCCGGCCCAAAAGCCTTTGGTCGCCCGAGGAGGGGTGGCGAACGGCGCGGCAATCAGGCGTTGTCTTCGAGGCGCAGTCGGCTTCGATACGCCAGGTCACCGCCTCCTGGCATGGGACAATGGGTGGCAATGGTTTGCGTTCTCCACGAACGGACGAGATGAGCAGTCCCAGCCTGGCCAACCCCGACGACGGCGTCAGAGTCGGTCGGCGGCGGCTGGTCATCCCCTCGGGCGAGCTGGAATGGCGGTTCAGCTCCAGCGGAGGGCCAGGTGGTCAGCACGCCAATACCGCAAATACCCGGGCCGAGCTCGTCTTCGACATAGCCAATTCGAGCGCTCTGACGCCACGACAGCGCGCCCTGCTTCTCGAACGCCTGGGCCCGACGCTGCGGGTGGTGGTGAGCGACGAGCGCTCCCAGGCCCGCAACCGTCAGATCGCCCTCGAACGCCTGGCGGCGCGCCTGGACGAGGCACTCCGGGTCGAGCGCCCGCGGCGCCCGACGGTGCCCACTCTGGGCTCCCGGGAACGGCGCCTGCGGGCCAAGCAGCTGCGTTCCACTCGCAAGCGGGAAAGGCGCCCACCTCCACTGGAAAGTTGATGGCCCCGCTTAGACGTACATTGGGCCGGTGCAGATGAGCGCCCGGACCACTGAGCAGGTAGCCGTCGTCGAGAGGGGCCGCCCCTCGGCCGAGGGCGGCGCAGTCGAGCCGAGGGAAATAGGCTCGGACCTGGCCGATCTGGCCCGGTCGGAGACGTCGCTACGACGTTTCCTTCACGGCCTGCCGGGCGTCGACCAGGTCGGGGCAGACGCCAGGGCGGCCAGTTTGGCCACACGCTCGATCAAGACCACCGCCAAGCTGTGGGCCATCGACACGGCCATCTCGATGATCGACCTCACCACTTTGGAGGGGGCCGACACCGCCGGAAAGGTACGGTCCTTGTGCGGCAAGGCGGTCCGCCCCGACCCCGCGGACCCCGCCATCCCGCCGGTCGCGGCCGTTTGCGTCTACCCCGACCTCGTGCCCGTAGCCAGAGCGACGCTCGGCCACGGCCCGGTAAAGGTGGCCTCCGTGGCTACTGCCTTTCCTTCCGGCCGGGCTTCCCTGGCCGTGAAGCTGGCGGACGTGGGCGATGCGGTGGCTTCGGGGGCCGACGAAGTGGACATGGTGATCGACCGCGGCGCCTTTCTCTCCGGTCACTATGGCGTGGTGCTGGAAGAAGTCAGAGCGGTGAAGGAGGCCTGCGGCGGGGCCGACCTGAAGGTGATCCTCGAAACGGGCGAGCTGGCCACGTACGACAATGTCCGGTGGGCCAGCTGGATCGCCATGATCGGGGGGGCCGATTTCATAAAGACGTCTACCGGCAAGGTCAGCCCGGCCGCCACCCTCCCCGTCGCCTTGGTGATGCTGGAGGCGGTCCGCGACTTCGCCGACGCCTCAGGGAACATGGTCGGGGTAAAGGTGGCCGGCGGCATTCGCACCACCAAGGACGCCATCAGGTACCTGGTCGTCGTCAACGAGGTAGCGGGCGACGCATGGCTGGAGCCGGCCCGGTTCCGCATCGGTGCCTCCAGCCTCCTGAACGACCTGTTGATGCAGCGGTCGAAGCAGCGCTACGGGGCCTACGCCGGGTCCCAGGACTTCAGCGTAGAGTAGCGCCGAGCCACCATGGCCACCCCCCGCTTTCCTTACGCTCCGGCCCCCGAGTCCCGGGCCATCGTCAACCTGAGGCCGTCGTACGGGTTGTTCATCGACGGCGAGTTCGTCGACCCGCTCGACGGCGGCCACTTCAAGACCGAGAGCCCGTCATCACAGGAGGTCTTGGCTGAGGTCAGCATGGCCGGGCCGGCCGACGTCGACCGGGCCGTCCAGGCGGCTCGGCGCGCCTACGAGCAAGTCTGGGGGCCGATGCCGGGCCAGGAGCGGGCCAAGTACATATTCCGGGTGGCCCGCCTCATTCAGGAGCGGGCGCGCGAGTTGGCCGTCCTGGAAAGCCTCGACAACGGCAAGCCCATCAAGGAATCGCGGGATGTAGACATCCCGCTGGCGGCGGCGCATTTCTTCTATCACGCCGGTTGGGCAGACAAGCTGGCCTACGCCGGGTTCGGGCCCACCCGAAGCCGCTCGGGGTCGCTGGGCAGGTCATCCCCTGGAACTTCCCGCTCCTGATGGCGGCCTGGAAACTAGCCCCGGCACTGGCCACGGGCAACACCTGCGTGCTCAAACCGGCGGAAACGACGCCGCTTTCGGCCCTTCTCCTGGCCGAAATCCTCCAACAGGCAGAGCTGCCCCCCGGGGTGGTCAACATCGTCACCGGCGCGGGAGAAACTGGTGCCGCCCTCGTTGCCCACCCGGGGGTGGACAAGGTCGCCTTCACCGGCTCGACCGAAGTCGGCAAGCAAATCCAGCGCACTCTGGCCGGTACGACCAAGCACTTGACGCTCGAGCTTGGGGGTAAGGCGGCCAACATCGTGTTCGACGACGCCCCCTTGTCGCAGGCCGTCGAGGGCATCGTGAACGGCATTTTCTTCAACCAGGGCCACGTCTGCTGCGCCGGTTCCCGCCTGCTCGTCCAGGAGCCGGTGGCCGAAGGCGTGGTCGAAGCGCTGCAACGGCGGCTCGAGACGCTGCGCCTCGGCGACCCGCTGGACAAAAACACCGACATCGGCGCCATCAACTCTCCCCAGCAGCTGGAGAAAATCCGCGAGCTGGCGGCGTCCGGCGAGGCCGAGGGGGCTCAGCGCTGGTCGCCCTCGTGCCCGCTGCCGGAGCGCGGGTACTGGTTCCCACCCACCCTGTTCACCGGCGTCGCGCCGGCGCACCGGATCGCCCGCGAGGAAATCTTCGGGCCGGTGCTGTCGGTACTCACCTTCCGGACCCCCGAAGAGGCAGTGGAGAAGGCGAACAACACCACCTACGGACTGTCCGCCGGGGTATGGACCGAAAAGGGGAGCCGCATCCTCCACATGGCTTCCCGGCTGCGGGCCGGGGTGGTGTGGGCCAATACGTTCAACCGGTTCGACCCGGCCAGCCCGTTCGGCGGGTACCGGGAGTCGGGTTTCGGGCGGGAGGGCGGCCGCCAGGGCCTGGCTGCCTACCTCGAGGGGGCTTAGCGATGCCCGAGGAGCCGGTCCCGGGCGGCCGGGTGGCCGTCCGCAAAACGTACAAGCTCTATCTCGGCGGCGCTTTCCCCCGCTCGGAGTCGGGCCGGTCGTACGTCGTGGCCAGCCCCGACGGGAGGCCTCTGGCCAACGCCGCCCTCGCCTCGCGTAAAGACCTGCGTGACGCAGTGGTGGCGGCCCGGAAGGCCCTGCCGGGCTGGTCCGGGGCCACCGCCTACCTGCGCGGTCAGGTCCTGTACCGCGCGGCCGAGATGCTCGAAGGGCGTCACGCCCAGTTCGTGGAAGACCTCGTGGTGGGAGAGGGGTTGAACCGGGAGGCCGCCTCGGCCACGGTGGGCCTGGCGGTGGACCGGCTGGTCTGGTACGCCGGCTGGTCCGACAAGTTCGCCCAGGTGGCGGGGTCGGCCAACCCGGTAGCGGGCCCTATTTCGACTTCTCCATCCCCGAACCTACGGGAGTCGTCGGAGTTCTGGCGCCACAGGGATCCTCGCTCCTGGGCCTGGTGAGCGTGATCGCCCCCGTCATCACCACCGGCAATACGACCGTGGTCGTAGCCAGCGAGGACCGTCCGCTCCCGGCGCTCGACTTCGCCGAGGTGCTCGCCACCTCGGACCTCCCGGGCGGCGTCGTGAACATCCTCACCGGCCGGACCGCCGAGCTCGCCCCGGTGTTGGCCGCCCACCGTGACGTCGACGCCCTCGACCTGGCCGGGGTACCACCGGAGCTGGTCGTCGAGCTGGAAGAAGCCGCCGCAGACAACGTCAAGCGGGTGCTGCGCCGCCAAGGCTCTGAACCGGACTGGTCGGCCGAGCCGACCCCGGCTCGAATGCTCTCTTTCGTCGAGATCAAGACCGTCTGGCACCCGGTCGGCGTCTGAGCCTCCGCAGCTAAGCGCCGGTCGCATTAGCATTGGCCGACCGCACCGGGCCCACGACGATTTGGGCCACGCGATTTGGGCCACGCGATTTGGGAGGAGAAAGTTGGGCGTTCAGGTCGTTGACCACCCGCTGGCCAAGTCCATGCTCACGGCCCTTCGCGACCAAGCCACTCCACCGCCCCTTTTCCGGCTGTTAGCGAAGCGGTTGGCGCTGGTCCTCTGCCTGGAGGCCACCAGGGCCATCCCGACGGCCGTGGTTGAAGTCGATACGCCATTGGCCCGGACAACCGGGTCCCGGCTGGACCAGCCCCTGGTGGCCGTACCGGTCTTGCGGGCCGGGCTCGGGATGCTCGAGGCGGTGACCGAGCTCTTCCCCGAAGTGACGGTCGGTTACGTCGGCCTCGAACGCGACCACGCCACCTTCGAACCGTCGCTGTACTACTCGAAACTCCCCCCGCTCGAAGGGCGGGCGGCCCTGCTGCTCGACCCCATGCTGGCGACGGGCGCCTCCGCTTCGGCGGCTTGCGACGCGCTCGAAAAGGCGGGCGCCCCACAGATCACGCTGCTCTCCGTGGTGTCCGCTCCCGAGGGGATCCAGCGCCTCCAGCGCCTCCACCCCGGCGTCGACATCGTGACCGCTTCGATCGACGACGGGCTCAACGAGTACGCCTACATCGTCCCCGGCCTGGGCGACTTCGGGGACCGCCTTTTCGGGACGCTTTAGCTGCCCGGGCGCGCCAGCGTCTGTGGTACGGGCCCTGGCGCGCCCAGATCCCGCCGGCGGCACCTTTGCGCCCACGGGAGCTAACGGCGACCAGGCAGAGGAGCGGTGCCGCCGCTACTCAACGCTCGTAAGCGACCGCGATCTGCGCCCCGAGGCGGGCGTTCCCCTTTACCGCCGCCAGGTTCGCCTCCAGCGCCGCGCCGTCAGTGAGCCGCACCAAGGCCGAGAGGAGATAAGGCGTCAAGCGCGGCCCCCGGATGCCGTCCCGTGCGGCCGCCGCCAGCGCCTCGGCCAGGGCCCGGTCGTGCAGCTCGGGGTCGAGTTGTTCGGCCGCGGGGACAGGGTTGGCGATGAGCAAGGCGCTACCAAGGCCGAGCGCCTCCTGGCGGCGCATGATCGCGGCCACCTCCGCCGGCGTGGTGACCGCCCAGTCGAGCGGGTGGCCGGAACTGTGCAGGTAGAAGCCGGGGAAGGACGTCGTGGCGAAACCGACCACCGTTACGCTCAGAGTCTCGAGCCGTTCGAGGGTGGCGGCGACGTCGAGGATCGATTTCACCCCGGCCGACACCACCGTTATAGGGGTGCGGCTCAAGACGGCCAGGTCGGCCGACTCGTCGAAGGACTCGGCGAAGCCCCGGTGCACGCCGCCCAGCCCGCCGGTGGCGAAGACCTTGATCCCGGCCGCCGCGGCCAACCAGGCCGTGGCCGACACGGTGGTGGCCCCGCTCGCTCCGAGCGCCTGAGCGACGGGGAGGTCGCGCTGGCCCAGCTTGCGCAGGCTCGGGTCGTCCGCCACCCGCACGAGCTGGTCCTTATCAAGGCCGATATGGGCGACACCGTCGAGGACCGCGATGGTGGCCGGGCAGGCCCCCTCCCCCCGCACGACGGCCTCCAGCTCCCGGGCCACGCCGAGGTTCCGGGGCCGGGGCAGGCCGTGCGCGATTATGGTCGATTCGAGGGCGACTATCGGCGTCCCCGCCTGCTGAGCGGCCTCGACCGCCGGGCTCAGACGCAGGCCCCGCTCGGCAGAGGAAGTGGCGCTCGTCACCCTTCGGGGTGCCGGGGCGAGGCGGTCAGCCGGCCGGCGACGTCGTTCCGCATCTCCTCCAGGCGGGCTCGGGCGGCCTGGCGGGCCGCCGGCAGCGCCTGCGCCGGGGTCGGGCCGGTGGTGGCCTCGAAGTACACCTTGAGCTTGGGCTCGGTGCCGCTCGGCCGCAACACGACGCGGCCAGCGCCCCCCAGCCGCAGGACGAGGACGTCCGAGGGAGGCAGCCCGTCCTCGCCGGCAGCCAGGTCGCGCACCTCGGTCACCTCCAGGCCGGCCAAGCGCGCTGGCGGCGCCGCTCGCCATTGCGCCATGAGGGCACTCATGCGCTGAGGGGCATCGCTGCCGGTTAGCCGCAGTGACCACTGGGTGGTGGAGTGGACGCCGAGCACCGACTCGAGCGCTTCCAGCCGGTCCAGGAGCGAGCGCCCCTCTTGCTTGGCCCGGGCGGCCATCTCGGCCACCACGACGGCAGCGGAAAGGCCGTCTTTGTCGGCGACGGCGTCGCTAACGGCGTACCCGAGGGCCTCCTCGTAACCGAACAGGAGGCGGTGGCCGGGCCGGAGCCGGGCCGCCCGCGCTATCCACTTGAACCCGGTGAGCGTTTCCACGTAGGCGACGCCGGCCCAACTGGCCAGTGCCGAGAGCATGGAGGAGGAGACCACCGTGGTAGCGACCAACCGGTCGGCCCCGGTCGTCGCCGCGATGAGGTGATCGGCGATGAGCACACCCAGTTCGTCGCCCGAGAGCACGCGAAACCCCTGGCCCGGCCGCCCGGGCACGGCCACGGCGAGACGGTCGGCGTCCGGGTCGTTGACGAGCACCAGCTCAGCAGAGCCACGTTCAGCGTCGGCCAGGGCGGGGTCGAGCACGCCGGGCTCCTCCGGGTTGGGGAACGGCGCCGTCGGGAAGTCCGGGTCGGGAGCGGCCTGCGCGGCCACCAGGGCTGGCGGGTCGAACCCCCCCTCCTCCAGGAGCCGGGGCAGGACGGCACCGCCTACCCCGTGCAGGGGGCTGTACAGAATGCGGAGGCGGCGAGGCCCAGCAGGGTCGACTACGGCAAGGACCGCGCCGGCGGTAAGCGGCGAGCAGCTCGGCTTCGTCGATGTCGCACAGAAGGTCGGCGAAATCCAACGAAAGGGCCGCTTCGTTGGGCACGGGGGCCGTCGCCGCCCTGGCCGCGATCTCGGCGTCGTAGGGCGGGATGACCTGGGCGCCGTCGCCGAGGTAGACCTTGTAGCCGTTGTCCGGGGCCGGGTTGTGGCTGGCCGTGACCATCACCCCCGCCGCCGCCCCGAGGTGGCGGACGGCAAACGCCGTGACCGGGGTGGGCAGGGCGGTCCTGAACCGGAGGGCCCGGACGCCGCCGGCTGCGGCCACCCGGGCGGCGTCGTCGGCGAAGTCGGCGGAGCGGTGCCTGGCGTCGTGGCCGACGACGAGGCTCGGGGCGATTTGGCCCGGCTCGTCGTGGATGAACTGGGCCAGGCCGGCAGTGGTCTTTCGGACGACCACCCGGTTCATGCGGGCTGGGCCGGCTCCGATCGGGCCCCGCAACCCGGCCGTACCGAAGCTGAGCGGGTGCTCGAAGCGGTCCCGCAAACCGGCCTCGTCGCCCGCTTCCAGGAGTGCCGCCAATTCAGCTCGGGTGCCCGGGTCAGGATCCTCCGCCATCCACTCGTCGACCTCGGCCCCGAGGTCGCTCGGCACCACTCGGGAGGCTGAGGTGCTCATGCGGGAGGGCCGGTCGGTGAGCCCGCGAGCCGTGGTACCAGGGACAAGAGCAGCTGCCCCATCCGGGGGGCGGCAGCGGCGCCGGCGGCCAGAACCTCGGCATGGTCGAGCGGCTCTGGCGAAACCCCGGTGGCCAGGTTGGTCACCAACGAGAGACCGAGCACCTCGGCCCCGAGGTGACGGGCGGCGATGGCTTCGAGCGCGGTTGACATGCCGACGAGGTCCGCGCCAGCGGTCCGCAGCATGGCTATCTCCGCCGGGGTCTCGTAGTGGGGGCCCCGGAGGGCGGCGTAGACGCCCTCGCGCAAGCTCCCGTCGACGGAGCGGGCCAGCTCTCGCATTCGAGAAGAGTAGGCGTCAGTCATGTCCACGAACCGTGACTGGTAGCCCGCCGGAGGTTCATCACCGGTGAGGGGCGACGCCCCGGTCAGGTTGATGTGGTCCCGGATCAGCACCACTTGCCCGGGCCGGAAAGCCGGCTCGATGGCGCCCGCCGCGTTGGTGAGCACGACCACGTCCGCTCCGGCGATCACGGCCGTGCGGACGGGGTGCACTACCTCAGCCGGGGAGAGGCCCTCGTACAGGTGAGACCGGCCGAGCAGCACCAGTACCTGGGCCCCGCCGACCCGCAATGAACGGAGTGCCCCCTCGTGACCGGGCACGCTCTGCGCTGAAAAACCGGGGACCTCGCCCACCGGGAGCTCGACATCGGCTACCCCGAGTGCGTCCGCGGCGGTCCGCCATCCCGAACCAAGGACGACCGCGACCTGGGGCGCGGCTCCGGTGCGGCGGGACAATTCGGCGGCCGCCTTTTCGGCGACGGCAAAGGCCTCGACGCTGTTCGGGCCGGATAAGGAGGCCACGCCCGGCGACACTAGTGCCCGGACGCCACCGTCAGGCGAGCGCCGGCAGCACCTCAGTCGAGTAGGCGCGGAGCGTCTCCTCTTTCTGGTCGTGCATGAGGTAGATGGCGAACTGGTCCACCCCGATGGCCTCGAGCTCCTTCATGCGGGCCAGGTGGGCGGGGGCCGGGCCGAGCACACAGAAACGGTCGACGACGTCGTCCGGCACGAAGTCGGTCGTGGGGTTGTCGGGTTTACCGTGGTGGCTGTAGTCGTACCCTTTCCGGCCGGAGATGTAGGCGGTCAATGCCTCCGGCACGGCGCCCGCCTCGGCACCGTAACGGTCGACGATGTCGGCGACGTGGTTGCCGACCATGCCGCCGAACCAGCGCAACTGCTCGCGCTGGCTATGCAGGTCGTCGCCCACGTAGGCGGGGGCAGCCACGCACACTTTCAACTCGGCCGGGTCGCGGCCGACGGCCTCGGCGGCGCTCCGGGCCACGCCTACCGCCCACCGGATGATGAACGGGTCGGCGAGCTGGAGGATGAGCCCGTCGGCGCGTTGGCCGGCCAGTTCGAGGGCCCGGCCCGTAAGCGGCCATCAGCACCTCGAGCTGCCCGTCGTGCACCCAGGGGATGGTGACCGTCGCGTGCCCGAGCTGGGCGGGCCGGCCCTCAGCCAGATCCTTGATGACCCCCATGGCCTTGTCGAGAGTGGCGAGACTGGCCGGTTTGCCGCCGGTGACCCGCACCGCCGAGTCCCCCCGGCCGATGCCGCATACGGTGCGGTTGCCGTACATATCGTTCAGCGTGGCGAACATCGAGGCCGTCACGGCCCAGCTGCGCGACAGCGGGTTGGTCACCATCGGCCCCACCATGACCGAGCTCGTTTCCGCCAGGATGCCGGAGTAGATGACAAACGGCTCCTGCCAAAGGACCGGCGAATCGAAGGTCCACACGTAGTCAAAACCGAGCTGCTCGGACAGTTTCGCTAGCTCGATCACGCGGCGCGCGGGCGGGTCGGTCTGGAGGACGACGCCGAATTTCATAGCACTCCTTTGGGTGCGTTGGACATGCTGGACAGCGAGGAACTGCCGGTCAGACCAGGTACTCGTTCCTCCCCCGGGGCAGGAACTGGCCGTGCCCCTTTTCCCCTACGTAACTTCCTCCGTAGATGACGAGCCGGCCCCGGGATAGCACGGTTTCGACCCGACCCGTGATGGCTTTGCCCTCGTAAGCCGAGTAGTCAACGTCCATATGGTGCGTGGCCGAGGAGATCGTCTGGCTCGCCGCCGCGTCGTAAATGACGATGTCGGCGTCGGCACCGGGCGCCAGCACCCCTTTCCTCGGGTACAGGCCGAACATGCGGGCCGGGGTGGTGGCGTTGACCTCTACCCACCGGGGCAGGCTGAGCTCGCCGGCCACCACGCCCTGGTAAGTGAGGTCCACGCGGTGCTCGACGCCCGGGATGCCGTTCGGGATCTTGGAGAAATCGCCCCGCCCGAGCTCTTTCTGCTCCTTGAAACAGAAGGGGCAGTGGTCGGTCGAGACGATCGAAAGGTCGTCGGCGCGCAGGCCCCGCCAGAGGTTGGCCTGGTGTTCAGGGGCGCGAAGGGGCGGCGAGCAGACGTATTTCGCTCCTTCGAAGCCTTCCCGAGCGAGGTCGGCGGAGGACAGGAACAGGTACTGCGGACACGTTTCGGCGAAGGCGTTCTGACCCTCCGAACGGGCCTCGGCCACCGCCTCCAGGGCGCCGGTGGTCGACAAGTGCACGATGTAGACGGGGGCGCCGGCCACTTTGGCCAAGGCGATGGTGCGCCTCGTCGCCTCCGCTTCGAGCAGGTCAGGACGGGTCAGGCCGTGGAAGCGAGGAGCCGTTTCGCCCCGGGAGAGCGCCTGAGAGACGAGGACGTCGATGGCGATGCCGTTCTCGGCGTGCATCATCACCGTGGCTCCGCTGGCCCGCGCCTGCTGCATGGCCCGAAGAATGTCGCCGTCGGTCGAATAGAACACGCCCGGGTAGGCCATGAACAGCTTGAAGCTCGTCACCCCCTCGCCGACGAGCACATCCATCTCCTTGCAGGACTGGTCGTTCACGTCCGAGACGATCATGTGGAAGCCATAGTCGATGGCGCAGTTCCCCTCGGCTTTGGCCTGCCAAGCGTCGAGCCCGGAGCGCAGAGCCTCGCCTTTGCGCTGGATGGCGAAGTCAATGATCGTGGTGGTGCCGCCCCAGGCCGCCGCCCGGGTGCCAGTCTCGAAGGTGTCGGCCGACTGAGTGCCACCGAACGGCATCTCCATGTGCGTATGGACATCGACCGCCCCCGGGACAACGAGCCGGCCGCTGGCATCGATGTGCTCCGCGCCCTCAGCGAAGGCCGCCAGCGGCGCCGAGCCAGGCGCGGCCAGGGCCACGATGCGCTCGTCCTCCACCAGGACGTCTGCCGTCTCGGTCCCGGTGGCGTTGACCACAGTGCCCCCGCTGATCACCAAGCGCATGGAGTGCTCCTTTCGGCCGGTCTTTTCGGTCTGGCGTTTGGTCCGGGCGAGATCAGGGCGCCACCAGCGAGCCGTAGGCCGCAGGATTGCGGTCCCGGTAGAAGGCCCACGTCTGGCGCACCTCTACCAGCATGTCCATGTCGAGGTCGCGCACCACGATGGCGCTGTCGTCGTCGCGGGCCGCTTCCCCGAGCAGCTGGCCGCGGGGTCGACGAAGTAGGAGCTCCCGTAGAAGTCGTCGTCACCCAGGGGCTCGACGCCGACCCGGTTGATGGCGCCGATGAAGTACTCGTTGGCCACCGCCGCCGCCGGCTGCTCGAGCCGCCAGAGGTATTGAGACAAGGAGCGGCTGGTGGCCGAGGGGTTGAAGACGAGGCGGGCGCCGGCCAGCCCGAGAGCGCGCCACCCTTCCGGGAAGTGACGGTCGTAGCAGATGTAGACCCCGACGGTCCCGACCGCGGTCTGGAACACCGGGTAGCCAAGGTTCCCCGGGCGAAAGTAGTACTTCTCCCAGAAACCGTGGAGCTGAGGGATATGAGTCTTGCGGTACTTGCCGAGGTAGGAGCCGTCCGCATCAACCACGAACGCGGTGTTGTAGTAGACGCCCGGCTGTTCCTCCTCGAAGATCGGCACCACCAGCACCATGCCGAGCTCGCGAGCCAGCGCGCTCATCTGCTCGAACGTCGGCCCTCCCTGGACGGGCTCGGCCAGCGAGAAGTACTCGGGCTCCTGGACCTGGCAGAAGTAGGGGCCATAGAAGAGCTCCTGGAAGCATGCCACCTGGGCGCCCTGGGCGGCCGCTTCGCGGGCCAGTTCGATGTTGGCCTTGATCATCGACTCCTTGTCGCCGGCCCAGCGGCTCTGGATTAGCGCTGCTCGCACGATCTCGGGCACAGGCCCTCCTCTTCTGTCTTCTCGAGTTCTGTCGTCTGAAGTTCTGTCGTCTCGAGTTCTGTCGTCTCGAGGCCCCCGAAGGTAGTTTGCCAGGGGCCTGAGTTTTCGTTCTTAGCTAAAGAGCTAAGGAGATAAGGAACTAAACGAGTAACTTTCTCGGGCCTGGTCTCACGACGAGGTCGGTCTCACGACGAGGTCAGTGGCTAGGTGTTCGCCTCTCGCTCGACCGCCTCAAAGGCGTGGGCGAGGATGGCCAGAGCTTCCTCGGCCTGCTGGTGGTCCACTGATAGCGGCGGGGCGATGCGCAAGACGTTGCCGTACAGACCACCCTTGCCGACCAGCAAACCACGCGCCCGAGCCTCCTCGAGCACCCGGGCGGCGGCCTTTGGTGCCGGCGTAGTAGTGCCGGGTTGCACGAGTTCGACCCCGATCATCAGGCCTTTGCCCCGCACTTGCCCGATGATGCCGGAGCCAGCCTCCAGCCCATGCAGGCCTTCCAGGAGGAAAGACCCGACCACCTTGGCGTTGGCCTGGAGATCATGCGACAGGAGGTAGTCGAGGTTGGCCAGCGCGGCCGCCGTGGCCAGGGGGTTGCCGCCGAAGGTGGAGATGGAGTTGGTCTGGACGGAGTCGACCAGGTCGGGGCGGCCGGCCACCCCGGCGATGGCCACCCCGTTGCCCAGGCCCTTGGCGAAGACCAGCAGGTCGGGAGTGACCCCGTGGGCCTGGAAACCCCAGAAGTGGTCTCCCGTCCGCCCCCAGCCCGTCTGCACTTCGTCTGACACGAACTGAATGCCGTACTCGTCGAGCACCTGTTTCAAGGAGGCGAAGAAACCGTCCGGGGGGACCACGAAGCCCCCCACGCCCTGGATTGGTTCGGCGATCAGGCAGGCCACGTCCCCCGCCGTGGTCGTCTCGATGACCTGGCGCAGGTCCGCGGCGCAGGCCGCATTGAACTCGTCGTCCCCCAGGTTGACGAACGGGCCCCGCAACCGGTCGCCGTTATGGAGGTAACTGACCCGCAGCGGGCTGAGGCTCGATGCCAACCAGGACCGGTTGCCGGTTACGGACATGGCTGCAAAGGAGCGGCCGTGGTAGCTGTTGCGAAGGGCCAGTACCTGGTTTGAACCACGCGACTGGCAGCAAAAAAGGAGCGCCGCCTCGATTGCCTCGGTCCCCGAGTTGACGAAGAAGACCTTGGCGTCGGGGATGGTCGACAGTTCAGATATTTTCTCGGCCAGCTCAACCATGGGCCGGATCAAATAGAGCGTCGAGGTGTGGAGGAGGCGACCGGCCTGCTCCCTGATGGCCTCGACCACCTCGGGCACGGCGTGGCCGGTCATAGTGGTCAGGATGCCGCCGAAGAAGTCCAGGTAGTCGCGGCCCTCGGCGTCGGTCACCACGCAGCCCTTGCCCGAGACGAGCTCGATCGGCTCCTCGTAGTAGAGCGACAGCCACGAGGGCAGGACCTTCCGGTGGCGGTCGAGCAGCTCGGGATGGCTCACGGCCAGCCTATGTTAGTGCTCCCGCAGGCCAGCTCGCCCTGGTCGTAAGGGCTTAGAGGACGCTCCGGCCTGGGCTGGACACCCGGAAGGCCGCTTCGGCCGCCAGGGCGTCGTAGCCGGGCTTGATCACCCCGTTGATCAGCGCCAGCCGCTCGTCGAACTCGAAGAAGGAGCTCTTCATGGCGTTGATCGAAAGCCACCGCAGGTCGGCCCAGCCCCAACCGAACACTTCGGCGCAGCGGGCCATCTCAGAAGAGAGCGTGACCCCGCTCATGAGCCGGTTGTCGGTGTTGATCGTGACTCGGAACCCGAGCCGTCTGAGTAGGCCGATGGGGTGCTCGCCGAGGCTCGCCACCGCACCGGTGTGCACGTTCGACGTAGGACAGAGCTCGAGGGGGACCCTGAGGTCCCGGACGTAACTGGCCAGGCGGCCGAGCGCGACCCCGCCGTCGCCCTTGAGCGTGATGTCGTCCACGATCCGTACTCCATGGCCCAGTCGCTCGGCCCCGCACCACTGCAGCGCCTGCCAAATGGAGGGCAGGCCGAAGGCCTCGCCGGCGTGCACCGTGGCGTGGAAGTTCTCCCGCTGGACGAGGGTAAACGCCTCGAGGTGAAGGGTCGGGGGGTACCCCGCCTCTGGCCCAGCCACGTCAAAGCCGGCGACGCCGGCGTCCCTGTACCGCACGGCCAGCTCGGCGATCTCCAGGGAGCGGGCGGCTGTGCGCATGGCCGTGAGCAGCGCCCGCACCACTATGGGCTGGCCGTCAGCACGAGCCTGCTCCATGCCGGCGGCAAAACCGGCTAGGACAGCCTCCACGACGGGCTCGAGGTGAAGGCCGCCTTCTGTGTGCAGCTCGGGAGCGAAACGCACCTCCGCGTAAATGACCCCGTCTTCGGCGAGGTCCTCGACGCATTCCCGGGCCACTCGCTCCAACGCCTCGGGCGTCTGCATCACTGCGACCGTATGTTTGAAGCCTTCGAGGTAGCGGACGAGGTTGGGCTGCGGCGCCTCGGTCACGAACCAGCGGGCCAGCGCGGCCGGGTCGGTGGTGGGAAGGTCCTTGTAGCCAATGGCGTCGGCCAGTTCGATGACGGTGGTGGGCCGCAGGCCGCCATCGAGATGGTCGTGGAGCAGCACCTTGGGCGCCCGGCGGATCTGCTCCAGGCTGGGGGCAGCGTCTTGCAAAGTTGGGCGGTTCCCCGCTGGCGCCGTCAACGCGACCTCAGAACCGTCAACGTGGCCTCATGAGAGGTAATCCTGCGTTCGAGTTCGGGCCGACGAGGGCCAGCGGCCAACATTGACGGCCCGACGGGGCGGGCGGACAGGGTGGGCCGGAGTGGGCGGCGAATTTGCTCACTCTGGGGCGAATTTCTGTGCTTGGGTCGAAAAACATAGTGATAACGACAGTTATTCGCCCCAGTTTAGGTGAGGAGGGCAAGGGACCAAGCCACGGTCGGCTCACTACCCAAAAAGGGGACGTCATGGCCGGCTAGGGGGTGGCTCGAGCGGGATATTTCTGAGGCTGCAGACCAGTTTTGTCCGGGCGGTCAGGCCGTCGCTGTTCTGGGCGTCTTCAGCCGATCCGTTCGAGCACTCGCGCCGCCGGGACGGCTTGGTACGCTTCGGCGACGATCTCGAGCCCTCCCTCGAGGGCTTCCTTGGCCCGCCCGAGGCGACTGGCGTCGTCGGTGTGAAGCTCCAGGACCGGCTGTCCGGCTCGGACGGGCTCGCCCGGCTTCACGAGACAGCGCACCCCGGCGGTGGCGCTGACTGGGTCCTCTTTTCTCGCCCGGCCCGCGCCGAGGCGCCAGGCAGCCACCCCCACATCACGAGCATCAAGGCGGCCGAGGAACCCACTTCGCTCGGCCAATACGGGCTCGATCACGGGCGCCACCGGCAGTGGCACATCCGGGTCGCCCCCCTGGGCCCGGACCAACGCCCTCCAGGTGGCGAGCGCCGACCCGTCCTCGAGTGCCCGCACCGGGTCAGCATCAAGACCGGCGAGTTCGACCATCATCCGCGCCAGGGCGAGCGTGATCTCAACGACATCCTCTGGCCCCTGCCCCTGCAAGATGTCGACTGCTTCAGCCACCTCCAGCGCGTTCCCGACGGCCCGGCCGAGCGGCACGTCCATTGACGTCAACAATGCAGCCACCTTCATCCCGTGGTCGGTGCCGATCTGGACCATTGCCCTCGCCAGCTCGGAAGCGCGGTCGCGTCCCGCCATGAACGCCCCCGACCCCACCTTGACGTCCAGCACAAGCGCGGAGGTGCCCTCGGCGATTTTTTTCGACATGATCGACGAGGCAATAAGGGGGATCGATTCGACGGTGGCGGTGACGTCCCTGAGGGCATAGAGCTTGCGGTCAGCGGGGGCGAGTGAGGCGCCGGCGGCAGAGATTACGCAGCCCACCGACCCGAGCTGGGCCAACACCTCGTCAGCAGTGAGCTCAGAGCGCCACCCGGGAATCGCCTCCAGTTTGTCGAGAGTCCCACCCGTGTGGCCGAGCCCGCGCCCCGACAGCTGGGGAACGGCGGCGCCGAGCGAAGCCAATAGTGGCACGAGGACAAGAGAAACCTTGTCGCCTACCCCACCGGTCGAGTGCTTGTCGACCGTAGGACGGGACAACCCCGACAGGTCCATGACCTCCCCGCTGCCGACCATGGCGGCCGTAAGGGCTGACGTCTCCCGGGCGGACATCCCGTTCAGGTACACGGCCATCAGCCAGGCTGCGATCTGTTCGTCGGGAATGGCACCGGCCACGTAGGCGTCCATCAGCCAACTGAACTGGTCATTCGAGAGCTCGACGCCGTCGCGTTTGGTCCGGACCAAGTCAACAGCGTCAAAGCCGGTTGGCGGGATGCTCATGCCCGGCGCTTCGCCAGTTCGTCGGCGTCGAACGCGTCCGGGAGGAGGTGCTCCAACCGCTGGGACGGAGCGCCTGGGCCGGCGTCCAGGAGTAGTCCCGGGCCACCGTGCTCCATCAGTAACTGGCGACACCGCCCGCACGGCGTGAGTGGGCGCCCATCTGGGGCCGTGATGCTGACCGCGGTCACGCTCTGGCAACCCGCGGCAACCAGGGCCGAGACGAGGCCGCACTCGGCGCAAAGGGTGAGGCCGTATGAGGCATTCTCCACGTTGCAACCGGTAACTATGCGGCCGTCGTCACACAGGCCGGCGGCCCCGACTCGCAGCCCCGAGTACGGTGCATAGGCTCGGGCGGCGGCCTCTCGCGCGGCCCGGCGGAGCCGGGCCAATCGGGCTTTGATCGGCTGGGAGCGGGCCCTTCGGAAACTTCATCGGGCCCGTCCGCGGGCACGTCACTTGTTCCAGCCGGCACGCCCTGGACACTACACTCACCGCGGCGTGGCGCCGCCGCCCCAACCGTCCGAGGGCCAGTCCCGTGAGGCCTGGTCCCGTGAGGCCTGGTCCCCCGAGGCCCACTCCTCTGAGGGCCAGTCTCCCGAGACCCACTCCCCTGAGGCCCGGCCCCCTGATGCCCGGCCCCGGGAGGTCGTCGTCGTCGGGGACGTAATGGTCGACATCGTCGTGCGTCCTGTAGGCCCTTTCAACGCCGGGAGCGACACGGCGTCTCGGATCATTACTGCTCCCGGAGGCTCGGCCACGAACCAGGCGGTTGCCTTCGCCGCCGCCGGGGCGCGGGTTCACTTGGTGGCGGCCATCGGTGACGACGAAGTGGGCCGCGCCGCCGTCCGGGCGCTGGCCGCCACCGGGGTGGAGCTACGCCTCGACGTCCTCGCTGGCGAACGTACAGGGGTGGTGGTGGCCCTGGTCGACGGGACCGGTGAGCGGTCCATGTTCACCGATCGCGGTGCCAACCTCCGCCTGGGCCCGAAGGCGCTGGCGCCCGATTTGTTCAGCCCCGGGCGGTACCTTCACCTCTCGGGCTACGAGCTGCTCGACGAGGCGACACGCCCCGCCGCGCAGGCGGCGCTCGGGCTCGCCGCCGCGGCCGGTATGACTCGCTCGGTAGACCCATCCTCGGCCGGTCCGCTGGCGTCTGTCGGAGAAGCCGCATTCCTCGAGTGGACCGACGGCCTCGATTGGTGTTGCGCCAATCTCCAGGAAGGGCGCGTGTTGACAGGCGAAGAGGCCGCGCCAGACGTGGTGGCCGCCTTGAGACGTCATTACCGCGAGGTTGCCCTCACGCTCGGACCGGAGGGCGCCTTGTTTTCTGGCCCGAGGTGGGCCTACTGCACTGCCCGGCCGACCCCGTCGCCGTCGAAGACACGACCGGTGCGGGCGACGCCTTCACCGGGACTTTCCTTGCTCGGCGACTCTGGGGCGACGCGCCGGAAGACTCGCTGCGGGCGGGGCTGGCCGCGGCTGCCCGCGTGGTGGAAGTCGCCGGCGCCCGCAAATGGACTTGACGGCCGGGGGAAGCAGCCGTCCCGCCGTAGCACCTCGAGCGTCTATGAGCGGGCGCTCACGCGACCGGCATCCCCACGGTCGGGTTGTCAAGCCATGCGCTGCCCGGCCCTACTCACGCCCCGATTTGGGCGCAATTTAGGCGTCTGGGCGCGCCAGCCTCTCTTATCGCGACTCTGGCGCGCCCAGCTCTGGGTGGGCGCGCCCGCTGACCGGTTGACGGCGGGCCGGTTGACGGCGGGCCGGTTGCCGGCCGGCCCGGTTGCCGGCGGGCCGGTTGCCGGGGGCCCGGTTGCCGGTGGCCCGGTTGCCCGCCAAGTATCAGGACAATTAGGCCCAGGCGGGGCCGGGGGCCGCGGCCCGAGAATTCACTGGCCCTTACTCCCGACTGTAGGGGACCCCATCGGCCGCCGGCGGGCGCACCCGCCCCACCAGGCCCGAGACGACGGCAATCGTGATCACATACGGCGCCATAGACAGGAAGGGCGCCGGAATCCCGACGTTCAGCACCCCCAGCACGCTCTGCAGGGACTCTGCAAAGCCGAACAGGAGCGCGGCTCCGAGCGCGCCGTAGGGCCGCCAGCGCCCGAAGATCATCGCCGCCAGCGCCACGAAGCCGAGCCCGGAAGTCATGTCGGTAGTGAACTCACCGGTCGAGCCGATGGTGAACCAGGCGCCGCCGATGCCGGCGAGGACGCCGCCGAGGATCACGTTGGAATACCGGGTCCGGATGACGTTCAGCCCAACCGTCTCCGCCGCCCGAGGGTGTTCCCCGACGGAGCGTACCCGCAGGCCCCAGCGGGTCCTGAACAGGCCGACGTTGACGCCGACGAGGAGGACTCCGGCAAGGTAGATGAAGAAGTTCTGGTCGAAGAGGACCGGGCCCACGATCGGGATCTTCGAAAGCAGCGGTATTCGCCAGGAGGAGAAGGTGATGCCGGTGTTAAGGGTTCCCTGGTAGGGCGTGAGCACCTCATACAGCAGGTAGTTGGTGAGCCCAAGGGCAAACGCGTCTATCACCACGCCGATGATGATTTGGTCGGCGCCGTAGCGGAGGGCTAGGAAAGCGAGCAGCCAGCCGAAGAGCGCACCGGCACCGGCGCCGGACAGCACACCGAGCCACAGGTCGCCGGACCAAGACGCGATCATCGCCCCCAGGAAGGCGCCCGCGAGGAACTGGCCCTCGATGGCGACGTTGATCACACCGGAGCGCTCGCACATGATGCCCGACAGCGACCCGTAGATGAGCGGAGTCGCGCCTATCAGCGTGCCGGCGAGCACGCTGACGAAGTTGAGCGTTCCCCCGCGCGCCGCCCAGGTGAGGAACGACCACAGGAACAGGATGGTCCCGAGCGTGAAGATCGCGTAGGTGCCGCGGCTCCGGGGCCATGTGAAGAGCAGTACACCGAGGCCCGCGCAGACGATCGCCAGGCTGATCGATACCCACCGCACGTCCATTGTGATGGGCGGGACGTTGACAGCGGGCGACTCCGTGAGGATGAAGGTGGCGTGGAGGTTGCCGTCGACCTTGACGCCGAAGGCCCAGAACATGATGACTGCCAGCAGCACGAGGAAGATCCCCATGCCCTGCCGGCGACTGGCGGGCACCAATCGGGCGTCGACGGGGGCCAGGCCTCCCGGGGTGACGGTGATCGCGCTCACGCCGTCCACCCCTTGCTCGCGATGCGGGTTTGACCTCCCCGCACCTCACGCAACCGGAACACTTGGCGCACCAGCGCTGGCGTGGCCACCATGAAGACGATCACGGCCTGGATCACCGTCGTCAGGTCGATCGGGATACCGGTCACCGCCTGCATGTTGCGCCCGCCAGAGATGAGCGCGGCGAAAAGTAACGAGCCGAGGACGATACCACCGGGGCTGTTCCGGCCCAGGAGCGCGACCGTGATCGCGTTGAACCCGGTCTCACCGCCGTAGCCCGTCGAGAGGAAAAAGTCCGTGCCAGAAAGCGTCGCCATGCCGGCCATGCCGACGAGTGCCCCGGAAACAGTAAGCACGAGGACGGTGATGAGCCGCGAATCCATGCCCGCCGTCTTGCCCGCGTCCGGGTTCAGCCCGATCACCCTGAAAGAGAAACCCAGCCGGCTCCTGCGCATCAGCCACCAGATGACGAGCGCCATCACCAGAGCCAGGATCAAAGAAACGTTGACCCGTAGCGTGCTACCGAACAGGTGGGGCATCCGCGCCGTGGTGGGCATCGTCTTCGAGATCGCGTTTGACTGCCCCGGCTGTTGGAGGGGGGCGACGGTGAGCAGCCAGTCAAGCAGGTCGAGGAAAATGTAGTTGAGCATGATGGTCGTGATGACCTCGTGGGCGCCGGTCGTGGCCTTGAGGATGCCCGGGATGAAACCGGCCACGGCCCCACCCACGGCGCCGGCGAGGATCACGAGCGGGATGTGGATGCCGATCGGCGCCTTGATCTCCGTGCCTACCCAGAGTGCGGCCACGGCGCCGGCGATCAGCTGCCCCTGGCCACCAATGTTGAACACTCCCGTCGAGAACCCGAGCCCCACCCCGAGCCCGGCGAGGATGAGAGGGGTGGCGGCGACGAGGGTCTCCGAAATCGGGTTGAAAGCTTGCGCGAGACCCTGCGCGTGAGGATTGAAGATCGAGCCCTCGAACAGCGCCGAGTAGGCCGCGGCGACGGTCGACCAGCTCTCGGCGAAGGCGTGTCCCGGGTTGCTCCCGACGTGCCCCCACGCCTGCAGCACTGCCGGAGAGGTGCAAATGATCAATAGCGCCCCGAAGACAAGCCCTGCAAAGATGGCGCAGACGGTGACCACTAAAGCGTTCGCCTCACCGAGCCGGCGCAGGAGGTCTACGGCCCGCGAACGCCAGTCCGGCCGGGCCGGCTGGCCCGGCTCTTCCGGCTCCGGGGACGCGTCCGGCTGATCGAGGTCAACGGTCCCCGTGTCGCTGCTCATGAACCCGCGCTTTCCGCGTCGACGGTCCCGGAAGCCGTGAACCTGGCGCCGGCTGGCGCGGCGTCGGCGGGGACGCCGGCCATCATTAGGCCGATCCGCTCCCGACCGACACTCGGGTCGACGACGCCCATGATCCGGCCCCTGTACATGACGGCGATGCGATCGCCGAGGGCGAGGACCTCGTCGAGCTCGGATGAGACGATGAGGACCGCCGTACCCTCGTCACGCTCGGCGACGATCCGCTGGTGCACGTACTCGATCGAGCCGACGTCGAGGCCACGGGTCGGCTGCGACGCCACAACCAACTTGAGCGGCCGGCCGAACTCACGGCCCAGCACGACCTTTTGTTGGTTGCCGCCTGATAGCGACGAGACGGGATCGTCGACCGAGCGGGTGCGGATGTCGAACTCCCTGACCCTCTTTTCCGCGTTCTCCTTGACCGCTCCGAGGTTCCGCGACGCCCAGCCGGCGTACGGGCGATCTCCGTACATGTCGAGCACCAGGTTGTCCGCCACCCGCATGGGCAGCACGAGGGCGTCCTTATGCCGGTCCTCGGGCACGTGAGCCACGCCGGCGTGCAGACGCTGCCGGGGCGTGGCGTGGGTTAGATCCTTACCGGCGACGGCGATGCTGCCCCGCACGGTGTGGCGCAGGCCGGTTATCGCCTCTACCAGCTCCGTCTGGCCGTTCCCCTGCACGCCGGCCAGGGCCACGATCTCACCGGCGCGCACCTCGAGGTCGACGCCGTCCACGGCGATGAGATCGCGGTCGTCAGCGACGGTGAGGCCACTCACCTGGAGCATGACTTCGCCGGGGACCGCGGGCCCTTCGCCACCGTGAGCTCGACGGACCGACCGACCATCATCGCGGCGAGCTCCTGTTCGCTCGACTCGGTGGGCGTAGTGGTGCCGACGACCTTTCCGAGCCGCATCACCGTCACCCGGTCAGCGATCTCCCGCACCTCCTTGAGCTTGTGGCTGATGAACAGGATCGAGCGCCCAGTCGCCGCAAGTGAGCGCATGATGCGAAAGAGAGCCTCGGTCTCCTGCGGCGTCAGCACCGCCGTCGGCTCGTCGAGGATGAGCACATGGGCGTCGCGCTCGAGCGCTTTCAGGATCTTCCACTCGTTGCTGGACACCAACCGGAAGGTCCTCGACGACCGCGTCCGGGTCCACCTCGAGGCCGTACTCCCCCGACAAGCGGCGGATATTTGCGTCGGCTTTGCGGCGGTCGTAGAAGACCTTGCCCTTCGTCGGTTCGAACCCGAGCACGACGTTCTCAGCCACCGTGAACACCGGCACCAACATGAAATGCTGGTGGACCATGCCGATCCCGGCGCGCACGGCGTCGCCCGGGCTAGAGATCGAGACCGTTTCGCCGCCGATGCGGATCTCCCCGCTATCGGGCCGCACCATGCCGAAGAGCACGTTCATCAGCGTCGTCTTGCCGGCCCCGTTCTCGCCGAGGAGGCCGTGGATCTCGCCCTCCTCGACGGTCAGGGTTACCTCGTCGTTCGCGACGAGCTCGCCGAAGCGCTTGGTGATGTCGATGAGTTCGAGCTTCATCGGGCGCCTCCTGGCTTCACACGAGGAACCGGGCAGGTCGCCGACCCGCCCGGTTCCATCACGTCACCAGAGCTATAGCGGGCCCGCTCGTCAGCTGGCGGCAGTCGGGCCCACTACCGGCTCCGCATCAGCTGAGGTGGTTCGTCACCCCGAGCAGACGGAGGAGAGAGAGGTGGACGGCGTGGCCGCTGACGCTGGGTAGCTGCACGGGTTCACGGAGATCTTGCCGCTCTCGATGCCTGCCTTGATGGTGTTGAGCTTCGACGTCAGGCTGGCCGGGACCTTTCCGGCGAAGTCGTGGTACGGAGCCAGGGCGGCGCCGCCGTTGCTGAGGTTGCCGGTGTAGAAACCCCCCTTGAACGTGCCGCGGGCCGCCGCCAGCACCGCGGTCTCGACCGAGGGGGCGATGCCCTTCTCGACACTCGTGATGAAGTACTTGCAGCCGCTCGGGTCCGAGACGCAACCGTCGGTGTCGACCCACTCCATGGCGACCGAGCCGGGGGTGGTGGAGTCAGCCGACTGGATGGCCGCCACAGCCCCAAGGCCGACGCCGCCGGCCACAGAGAAGATCACGCTCGCGCCCTCGCCGATGAGGCTCTGGGTGTCGGTCTTGCCGAGGCCGTCATCGGTGAAGTTGTTGGTGAACAGCCCGTTGCCGGTGTAGTTGTCGGCCGTCCGGCCCTTGGACGTCGGGTACCACCCAAACACCTTCACGGACTTGTGGTTCAGCTGGTCGTAGTAGCGGACGCCAGCGACCCAGCCGTCCATGTAGATGGTGACGGTCGGGATGTTCTGGCCGCCGAACTCGCCCACCGCGCCGCCAGGGGCTATGGAGTTCGACTTGGCCATCGCGGCGGCGAGGTAGCCGCCGAGGAAAGCGTCCTCATTCGTCTCATAGGCGAGGTTGTCGATGTTCGGCAGGGTCTTCTCGGAGGAGCTGAAGCCGGGGCAACCCGCCGCCGTTCCGCCCGGGCAGTCAACGATGGCGAAGTGCACGCTCGGGTTCGCCTTGGCCGCGGTCTGGGTGGCATCGGCCATGTCGTAACCAACGGTGATGATGATGCCGCAGTGCTCGCTGAGGAAGTCGTTGATGTTCGGCGTGTAGTCGCTCGTCGAGGTCGAGGAGAGGAACTTGGGCACGATGTTGTGGTCGACGGCCACCGCAGCCTGCAAGCCCTTGTAGGCGGAGGCGTTGAAGGAGCGGTCGTTGATCCCGCCGGTATCAGTGACTTCGCACGCCAGGAATTGTGACTTCGTGGCGCTCGGAGCGAGCCCAGCGCGTCGCCGCCCAGCTCGGCGAGGTGCCGGTTACTACCGCCATGCCCGTGGTCAAGACGACCGCGGACAGTGTCGCAGTGGACCGAAGCCAGCCGCGCCTGCGCGACCTCCCGGTCAGGTCAGAGTCATCTCTCCCCATCTTTGCCTTTCCCTTTCTTGTCCTCGTGCTCCTCACACGGAGCACCGTCGCCAGGCTGCAGCGGCTGCGTTCGGGCAGCCCGAGCTGGTGATCGACCTCTCAGCGGCGTTGCCGGCAGCGTCACTGTTCTCCCCCACGCCCGGGCCGGCCCCGGCGTGACTTCCGTCGGACGTTACTAGATCCGCTGGATCCCCACTGGTCAGGCTGCCACCCCCAACCAGGCTGCGAAACAAGGAATTCACGCATCGTGGCGAACAGCCGGCGGTGGGGTTGGGGCCGAATGCAAATAACGAGGTCGGTCAACGGGAGCAAGCGCGCACTTTTGTCCGGCGGGGCGGGTGGTGGCCGCCCGCGCCCAGGCGGAGGCCAACGGTCTGAACAGCTGGCAGAGGAAGGCTTCACGTCCGTTGAACTGGGTGAACGTGTGTTGACAGGCCGCATAACCAGGGGTAATGGTGGAGTCGTGACTGCGACGGTCGCCCGCCCGACCAAGCGGGCCCACACCCGTAGGCCCGTCGAGACACTCGGGCCGGTCGGGTGACAAGAGAGCTAACCGTCGCTGCCGGGCAGCTCGGGCCTGTCGGTCGGGATGAGAGCCGCGCCTCGGTCGTAGAGCGGCTGATCGCGCTGTTGCGCACAGCCCACCACCGGCGAGCCGAGCTGGTGGTGTTCCCCGAGCTGGCCCTGACCACGTTTTTCCCGCGCTACTGGGAAGAAGACGCCGAGGTCGTGGACGGCTGGTTCGAGACGGAGATGCCCGGCCCAGCTACTAAGCCGCTTTTCGACGAGGCCGCCCACTTTGGCGTGGGTTTCTGCCTCGGCTACGCAGAACTCACGCCCGACGGCCACCACTACAACAGCCAGATCCTGGTCGACCGGGACGGTTCACCCATCGCTGTCTTCCGGAAGGTCCACATCCCGGGCCACGAAGACCACGAACCGTGGCGTCGCTTCCAGCACCTCGAGCGTCGCTACTTCGAGCCTGGCCCCGAACCGTTCGGAGTGTGGCCGGCCTTCGGCGCCCGGGTCGGGATGATGATCTGCAACGACAGGCGCTGGCCCGAGACCTATCGGGTGATGGGCTTGCAAGGCGTGGAACTCATCTGCTGCGGCTACAACACGCCCGTGCATTACCCCCCTGACCCCTCTCAGGACATCCTCGGCGCTTTTCACAACCAACTGGTCATGCAGGCTGGCGCCTATCAGAACGGGACCTGGGTGGTGGCGGCGGCCAAAGGCGGAGTGGAAGACGGTGTCGACGCGATCGCGCAGAGCTGCATCATCGCTCCTTCTGGCCAGGTGGTGGCCCAGGCTTTCACCGCCGGCGACGAGGTGGTCGTTGCCACGTGCGACCTCGATTGGTGCCAGCGCTATACCACGACCATCTTCGATTTCGACAGGTACCGCCGGCCTGAGATGTACACCCGGATCACGGCCCAAAAAGGCGTCGTTGTCGAATGACGGCGGCGCGCTGCGTGGCTCGTAGCGTCGAGCCGGTTTAGCGCCCGAGGTGGACTTCCTCGCCCCTCGTTCCTGGTCCGACGCGCTGGCAGTCAAGGCCGAGTACCCCGAAGCGGTCCCCATCGCGGGTGGGACCGACCTGATGGTCGACATCAACTTCGACCGTCGCCGGCCGAGCGCGCTGCTCGACTTATCGAAGGTCCCTGAACTGAAAGAGTGGGGAAGGGACAACGGCGCCCTACGGGTGGGCGCCGGCGTCAGTTACAGGCGGGTCATCGACGAACTCGGCCCCCTTTTGCCCGGCTTGGCCATCGCCTCCCGGACGGTGGGGTCGCCGCAGATCCGCAACCGGGGGACGGTAGGTGGCAACCTCGGTTCTGCCTCGCCAGCCGGTGACGCCCACCCGCCGCTCCTCGCCTCCGGCGCGGCGGTGGAGGTGGCCTCGGTACGGGGAAGTCGCCGGGTCCCGGTAGAGGAGTTCTTCGTGGGGCCCAAACGCAACGTGCTGGGCCCGGACGAGCTCATTTCCGCCTTCGTCGTGCGCCCGGCCCCGGGGCCGCAGCAGTTCTCGAAGGTTGGCACCCGCAATGCGATGGTGATCGCAGTGACGTCTTTCGCCCTCGCCCTCGACCCTGAGCTGCGGCGAGTGGGGACGGGCATCGGCTCCGCTGCGCCGA
The DNA here is from genome assembly GCA_963807395.1 of uncultured Acidimicrobiaceae bacterium. GTDB lineage: Bacteria > Actinomycetota > Acidimicrobiia > Acidimicrobiales > Palsa-688 > Fen-671. Next base: position 1,165,371 of record CAWEBW010000007.1, on the reverse strand, counting down.
CGCCCCTGCGGGCCGTGGCGGCCGAGGAGTTCCTGGAGGGCGAGCTGACCGCGGGCGGTTTGTGGGAGGCACCCCGCCCTCTCCCCCCGAATGTCGTGGACCATTTCTCCGAACTTGTCTCGGGCGCCGCCGACCCCATCGACGATGTGCGCGGCACCGCGGCCTACCGCCGGCACTCTCTGGCGGTAATGGCGTGTCGCTGCCTGTCCTGGGCGTGGACTGACTACCGCACGGGCTGACGATGAGGCTGCAGCTCACGGTCAACTCGCGCCCCTGCGTGGCGGACGACGTATGGGAAGGAGAGAGCCTTCTCTTCGTCCTGCGGGAGCGGTTCGGCCTGTGGGGGGCCAAGAACGCGTGCGAACAGGGCGAGTGCGGCTCTTGCAGTGTGCTCCTGGATGGCGCGCTGGTCTGCGCCTGCCTGGTGGGAGCGGGGCAGGCCGACGGCAGCGAGGTCGTGACGGTGGAGGGCCTCGGCGGGGGTGGCGGCGACGAGCTCGACCCTGTGCAGGAGTCCTTCCTGGAGGCGGGCGCCGTTCAATGCGGGTTTTGTACCCCCGGGCTGATCATGGCCACCCACGACCTTTTGCGTCGCGATGGCCGCCCGACAGACGCCGAGATCCGCGAGGCACTGGCCGGCAACCTGTGCCGTTGTACGGGTTACGAGCAGATCCTCGACGCCGTGCGGCTCGCTGCGTCCAGGGAGGGTGCCCGATGAGCACTGTGGTCGGGCCGCCACGGCAGCGAAGTGGGCTGACTGGCGTAGTGGGCTCCAGCGCCCGCCGGCCCGATGGCGCGCTCAAGGTGAAGGGCGACTTTGCCTTCTCGTCGGACCTTTGGGCGGAGGGGATGATCTGGGGGGCCACGGTGAGGAGCCCTCACCCACGGGCGCTGATCGCTTCGGTGGACGTCTCGGACGCCCTGCGGATCCCGGGGGTGCGTTGCGTGCTGACCCACGAGGACGTCCCCGGCCAGAAGAACTACGGCCTGGAAGTGGCGGACCAGCCCGTCCTGGCCGTAGACGAGGTGCGCTATCAGGGCGAACCTGTAGCCGTCGTGGCGGCCGACGACCCCGAGGCAGCCCGGCGGGCCGCGGCAGCCGTAGTGGTCCGTTACGAGCCGCTGGTGCCCGTCACCGACGCCGTCCTGGCCCTCCAACCCGGCTGCGACCAGGTGCACCCCGGGGGCAACGTCGTCCGCCACGTGCGGGTCCGGCGTGGCGACCCATCGGCCACAGCAGACGTGGTCGTCAGCGGGGAGTACGAGGTGGGGATGCAGGACCAGGCTTTCCTCGGGCCTGAGTCGGGGATGGCTATCCCGGCGGAGGACGGCGGCGTCGACCTTTACATTGCCACGCAATGGCTGCACGTGGACCAGAGCCAGGTGGCGGCGTCGTTGGGGTTACCGGCGGAGAAAGTCCGCCTCACCCTGTCGGGTGTCGGCGGGGCCTTCGGGGCCCGGGAGGACCTGTCCATGCAGATCCACCTTTGCCTGCTGGCGTTGCGGACGGGACGGCCGGTGAAAATGGTGTACTCACGCCAGGAATCGTTCTTTGGTCACGTGCACCGCCACCCGGCCCGGCTTCGCTACACGCACGGGGCCGACCGGCAGGGCCGCCTCATCTTCCTGAGGGCCGAGATAATCCTCGACGGCGGCGCCTATATGTCTAGTTCGAGTGCTGTCGTCGGTAACGCAGGCACGCTGGGAGCCGGGCCTTACGAGGTCCCCAATGTGTCCATCGACGCCTGGGCGCTGTACACCAACAACCCTCCGTGCGGGGCGATGCGTGGGTTTGGCGCCGTCCAGGCCTGCTTTGCCTATGAGTCCCAGATGGACAAGCTGGCGGCCGCGGTCGGTCTCGATCCGGTCCAACTACGGGCCCGCAACGCCATGACGCGGGGGAGCGTGATGCCCACGGGCCAGGTGGTGGACCAACCCGCTCCGGTGGCGGAGCTGTTGCGCCGTGTGCAGGCTGCACCGTTGCCGGCCCCGCTCCAGGTCCAGGCCTGTCCGGCACCCTCGGCATCGGGCCGGGCCGTGGTTCCGGCCGCGGCTGCGGGGGCCGCGCCGGCCGCGCTGTTTCCGGGCGGGGTATCCAATACCACTCACGGCGAGGGCGTGCGCCGAGGTGTGGGCTACGCAGTCGGGTTCAAGAACGTCGGTTACTCGGAAGGCTTTGACGACTACTCGACCGCCCGGGTCACCTTGACCTGTGCTGGGGGGCGCCCGATCGCGTCGGTACACAGCGCGGCGTGCGAGCTGGGCCAAGGGCTGGTCACTGTTCAGGCCCAGGTGGTGCGGACCGAGCTCGGGGTGGAGCAGGTCGTAGTCGAAACCGCGGACACCCGGGTGGGCAGCTCGGGGTCGTCCTCCGCCTCTCGGCAGACGTATATGACCGGTGGGGCGGTCAGGGCCGCGTGCCGCGAGGTCCGCGAAGAGCTGTTCAGCCGGGCGGCGGTTTTGCTCGGCACGGAGCCGTCGGAGCTCTCGCTCGCAGACGAGGCGGTCGTCAGCCGCTCCGGCGCCACCCTGGATGTCGCCGCCGTCTTGGCTGACAACCCGATCGAGCGCACCGTCGAGTGGCGCCACCGGCCCACTGAGCCGCTCGATCCCGCGACGGGGCAGGGCAACGCCCATGTGCAGTACTCGTTCGCGGCCCACCGGGCCGTCGTCGACGTCGACGTGGAACTAGGGCTGGTCAGGGTGGTTGAGATGGTTACCGCTCAGGACGTGGGGAAGGCCATCAACCCCATCGCCGTCCTCGGGCAGATCCACGGAGGCACGGCCCAAGGGCTCGGCCTGGCCCTCATGGAGGAAATCCAGGTAGACGGCGGGCGAGTGCGCAACCCCTCCTTCACGGACTACCTCATCCCGACCATCCTGGACATGCCGCCGATGCATGTGGACATCCTCGAGCTGGCGGACCCGCGTGCCCCGTACGGTTTGCGAGGGGTGGGCGAGGCGCCCACCATTTCCTCGACGCCGGCCATCGTCGCCGCTGTTCGGGCGGCCACGGGCCTTGCCCTGACACGAGTGCCCGTGCGCCCGCAGGACATCGCCAGTACGGCCTGACCAGCTCGCCCGCCAGTTTGCGTCGCCCCTGCGGGCCGGGCACGCCGCCACGACCCCTCGCCACGCGGCCGGCGCCCCCCCCGGCTGCTCGCCCCCACCCGTGCGCGCCCCCGAAAGCCCGTCCGGCCGGGACTGGGGCGAATAACTGTCGTTATCACTATGTTTTTCGACCCAAGCGTAGAAATTCGCCCCAGTCTTGAGCCTCGGGGCTTAGCCCCGCCATGCGTCCACCGACCCCACCCCCGCTGGTCCCCACCCCTGCTCGCCTCCGCCACTGCTCGCCTCCACCCCTGCTCGCCTCCACCCGTGCTCGCCTCCACCCGTGCTCGCCCCCACCCGTGCACGCCTCCACCCCTGCTCGCCCCCCGCAAGCCCGTCCGGCCGGGACTGGGCCGAATAACTGTCGTTATCACTATGTTTTTCGACCCAAGCGTAGAAATTCGCCCCAGTTTGAGCCTCCCAGGTCTCAGCCCCCGCCCGATTTGCGGGGCACCATTGAAAATCATACATAGGCAGTGAAATACTATAAGAAGTGCCCAATCAAAGATCGCGCAGCCCATCAGAGGTCCTCGCCGCTGAGCGCTCGCTCTTCCGTGACCAGGTTGGGCTCGCCACCAGGACACAGCTCATAGAGCAAGGCGTCACAGAGGCGCAGCTCCGGGCCGCACTCGCCCAGGGCCGGTGGCTGCGAAGGGCCTCCGGACTTTACGCCCTGCCCAGCTATTTGGAGTCACCCAACCGCCGGCTCATGGCCGCCTGCCTCCTCACCGGGGGGGTGGCGTCTCACGCTTCAGCCGCTTGGGTCTGGGGCTTGCTGGACGACGCACCCACGCCTCCCGTCGTCTCAGTGGCCCACCGACGCCACGCGACATTGGCGGCGATGGCAAGCAACGACCGGCCCAAGACGGTTTCCCACGGTCCCGACCGCGGTGACGACCTGTACCCCGTTGTCGTGCACCGCAGCCGCGACCTGCCGGCGAGGTCGATCTCGGTAAAGAACGGCATCCCTACGACCAACCCGCTGCGCACCTTCGTCGACCTGGCCGGAAGCATCAACCGGAACGCCCTGGACCACGCCATCGACGCCGCCTTAGCCAAACGACTGCTAAGCGTCGAGAGCCTCCTGGCCGAGGCGGGCCGGCAAAAGCGGCCGGGACGTCGAGGACCGGCACGGCTCATCGCCCACCTGGACCGCCGCAGGTTCGTCGGTGCCCCGTCTCCGAGCGTCCTCGAAAGCCGCGCCCTGCGCTTGTTGGCCGACGCCGGCATAAAGGTCGTCAACTGCGAAACGGCGATCGATAACGGGCATTACCGACTGGACATCGAACTCGAGCACCGCGTTTTCGTGGAGGTCGACGGCTACGCCTACCACTCGAGCCCGGAGCAAAAGCGCCGCGACGACGCCCGGCGTAACCAACTGCGCCTTATGGGCACCGAGTTCCTCGTATACGACTGGAGGGCAGTCATGCAAGGTACTGGCGGCGTTCTCGTTAGCGAAGTGGAGGCGGCTTTGAGTGCTAAAGGCTCACACGGCGGAACAGAGCGGGACAGATCAGCCGGCGGCTAAGACCCGCCCAGTAGGTTGCTCCCCAGGATGACCGAACGTAACGCCAGCACGGCCCCGTCGCCGCCGGAGCTTGTCGGCGATGACCTCAATTTGAAACAGGCTGCCCGGCGCCTCAGCGTTCACTACATGACCGCCTACCGCTATGTTCGCCAAGGCCGGTTGGCCGCAGAACGCGAGGGGACCACCTGGCGCGTTACCAGGGCGGCGGTTGACGAACTAATCGAGGCCCGAGCCGGTCACCAACCCTTGCTACCGGCGGACAGGCCGAGCCCTCGGGCTGACTGGGCCGAACGCCTCTCCCGTTGCCTTCTGTCCGGCGACGAAGCGGCATCTTGGCGAGTAGTCCAATCGGCGCTGGCCGCGGGCCACTCTGCCACTTTTTGCTACGTCGACATGCTGAGCAACGCTCTGGCGTCGATCGGAGCGCGCTGGGACGGCGGCGAGATCTCCGTGGCCGACCAGTACGTCGCTACCGCTGTCGCCAGCCGCATCGTGGCCCGCCTCGGCGCCGCCTGCCGGCGGCCCGGTCGCAGCAGCGGGGTGGTCGTGTTCGGCGCTCCACTCGGTGAGCTACATGGCCTGCCCGTGTCCATTGCGGCCGACCTTGTCCGTATGGCCGGCTTTTCCGTCCTCGAACTCGGGGCCAACGCGCCCCCCGAAGCCTTCGCTGCCGCCGCCGAACGAGCACCACGCCTAGTCGCGGTCGGCATCGGCATCACGGTCAGCGGCTCGATTGGCCCAGCCCAGGATGCAGTCACCGCCATCCGGGTGGTTGACCCGGTGGTTCCGATAATCGTTGGGGGCCAGGCTGCGTTCACTGCGGCCAGTTCCGGGCTGAGGGGGGTCACAACCTGGGTCGATGACGGGCCGGCCGCCGTGCGAGCAGTCGAAGACCTCGCCGTGGGACGCCGGCTCGAGCGCCGCAGAGCCGAGGACCGCCGTCCACCGCGAGGGAAGCGGAAGGAGGCCGAAGGCGCGGCGGAGAAGATCGACGCCAGCCCATCCTTTGTCGCCGGAGGGAAGATCGACGCCAGCCCATCCTTTGTCGCCGGAGGGAAGATCGACGCCAGCCCATCCTTTGTCGCCGGAAGAAAGATCGACGCCAGCCAAACCTTCATCGCCGGAGGGAAGATCGACGCCCGCCCAACGTTTACCCAAGCATGGTGAACGGGACGTGGTGAACTGGAGCGGGCCAGCGGTAGCCCTGCGTGAACACCTCGGAAAAGTTGGCCTCTGGGTGCCTGGCCTGGCGACGGGCGGGTCATCAGGTGCCGGGGACGTGGCCCGGCGAGCCGAACAGCTCGGGGTAAGCGCGCTTTGGGTCGGCGGAGGCAATCCCAGCCCGAAGGCGTTGGACGAGCGGGCCGCAATGCTCGAGGCGACTGAGCACCTCGTGGTCGCGACCGGGATCGCCAGTATCTGGGCATGGGGCCCCGACGAGTTGAACGAGCGAGCTGCGGCCATCGACCGGGCTCACCCGGGACGCTTCGTGCTCGGTCTAGGCGTCGCCCATGCGCCCTCGGTGCAGGCGCTGGGGCACGAGTACCAACGGCCAGTAGCGAAGATGCGGACCTTCCTCGACGACCTCGACCGGGCCGCCGACGGTAGTGCGCCGCCGACCCGCGTGCTGGCCGCGCTCGGGCCGTCCATGCTGGCGTTGGCCCGCGACCGATCCGCCGGTGCCCACCCTTACCTGGTCACGCCGGAGCACACCTCGACCGCCCGCCGCATCCTCGGGCCGACCCCTGTGCTTGGCCCTGAACAGGCCGTCGTAGTAAACGCAGACAGCGCCCAAGCGCGGCACATCGCCCGGGATTACTTGGCCACCTACCTCACGCTGTCGAATTACCTTTCCAACTTCCGGCGGCTCGGATTTGAAGAAAGCGACTTTGACGGTGGCGGTAGTGACCGCCTCGTCGATGCGCTCGTGCCCTGGGGCGATGCGGAGACGGTGGCTAAGCGTGTCCAGGCCCATTTCGACGCCGGCGCGGACCACGTCTGCATCCAGCCCCTCGGCGAGGGGAGGACGGTGGACTTCGAGGGCCTGGCCGGCGTCTTAGGGGCTCTGAGCCAGTAAAACCTCAATTTCTGCCCGGGCCTGGCGGGCCACATTATGAGCCGCCCGCCAACCGGGCCCCTCCGGCTTCAGGGCACCACCAAAACGCACCTCTATCTGAGAGCGCCGGGGCAAGCGCGCCCCGGGGGCAAGCAGTTTGCGGGTGCCGAGGACAGCCACGGGGACGACGGGGCAGCCGACCTCACCCGCCACCACGAATGCCCCCAACTGGAAGCGGCGCAGACCAGGCTCAGGGCTGAGCCCTCCTTCGGGGAAAAAGACCAACTGGGCGCCGGCTCGGGCCACGTCACCCAGCTCGGCCAGTACGGCCCGGACCGACGAGCGGTCCAAACCCTCGTCGACGCGCACGAACGCGGCTCCGAGGCGGCGCAGGAAGGGGCCCGTGATGGGGTGGGTGGCGAGGTCGCCGCCGCCCACGAACACGACCGGGTCTGTGAAGGCCCCAAAAATGGCAAACGAGTCCATGATGCTCTCGTGGTTGGCGACGATCACACCGGGCTGTCCTGGCGCCGGCCGCTCCCCGGTAACCCTTATCGGGATCCGAAGGCTGATCGAAAGCGTGTGAACGGCGGCCCACGTCACTCGCCACCGCCAGGACAACTTGGGCAAACCGAGGACCAGGAGCCAGCACGGGATGCCGACAATCCCCATAACTCCCCAGGCAAAGACCCCGTACGAAATCTGGGCCAGAGGCGACAACCACCGCCTGTTCATAGGGCTAATGGGACCAGTTGGACGTTCAAGGACGTGAGCACGCGGGTTCCGCCGGCGCGGGCGACCCTGACGTCAACCGGCTCGGTTCGCCGGCCCGCGCAACATCGAGCGGTAACGGATGTTCTCCCTCTTAACCTGCTGGTTGAAGGCATCCACGAGCCGGTCACGCTCCTGGTGCATCTCGCTGGCGGTGATGTTGCCATGACTGAAACGTTCGTAACTACGGTCGAGCGCGTCGTCCAGCGCCCGTTCCATATCTTGCAGCCGTTCGAGCGTCGTCTTCAGCCGCGTTCCGTTTTTGACCGCCGGCTTGGCGCAGGGGACGGGACCGCGGCCAACTCGTCTGCCTCCGTCGGTAGCGCCGTGCGGTCTGCCGCCCCTTCGGGCGCCGGCGGTCGCGGTGGCAGTACCTCCTCCGCCTTCATGTAGTAGTCCGCCGCCTTATTGACTCCAACCGCAGCCAGTTGGACGCGCCTCAAACAGCGCTGTTGACATTCCTCTTTCAGGCAGTAGTCATAACCCAGCTCTACGCGACGAGGGTCGACCACGTCACCGCAGTTCCTACATTGCAAACCAGAGCACTCCTAACTCCACTAAGGATCCCCATAGGGACTAAACAGTCTACGGGGACGCCCTGTTCCAGCGCTCAGGACCGCCCGGCGCAGCGAGGGCGCTTAACCGTGGCCGCGGTGGTCAGGGCGTTCGCGCTGGACTTCGGTGGGGGCCTTGTCGGTCCGAAGCCCCTCGAAACGCGGGTGGCGCAGCTTGCCGTCAGTGGTCCACTCGCTGAACACCACCTGGGCCACCAGTCCCGGGCGCACCCAATGCGCGCCCCGCTCCGCAATGCGGCCTCGCGTGAACGGCGACCTGTCCGTCTCGAGTACGTCCAGCTGCTGGCGCAGGCTCAACAGGGTGGCAGTGGAAAAGCCGGTACCGACCTTGCCGGCGTAAACGAGGTCACCACCGTCGTAATAACCGACCAGGAGGGCGCCCAGCCCCACCCGGCTGCCAGCCGGCTCGGTAAACCCACCAATCACAAATTCTTGCCCGAACGAGCACTTGAACTTGAGCCAGTCCGGCGAACGAGCCGATACATACCGCGAGTCGGCCCGCTTGGCCACGAGCCCCTCCCAGCCATGGGCGCACGCGAACTGGAAGTACTGCTCTCCGGTTGTGTTCCGGTGCGGCGTGAACCGCAGCGGGCCCCGGTAGGTCAGCGCCCCCCTCAACAAGGTCTTGCGATCCCGCAGGCCAAGGGCAGTCGTGTCGTAACCGTCGAAGTAGAGGAGGTCGAAGATGTAGTAGAAGACGGCGACCGGGCTGCGCCGCGCTTCCTCCCGGTTGGTGATGCCCAATCGCTGTTGCAGCCGCTCGAAGCTGGTCCGGCTCCCGTCGAAGGCCACGACTTCCCCGTCCACGAGGACGTCGGGTGCACTTGGCTCGGCCAAGGCGTCGACGATCTCGGGGTACGTGTTGTTCAGGTGTTGCTGGCTCCTCGACTCCAGGAGCACTTCGCCGCTGCGGCGTGACGCCAAGCACCTTTCCCCGTCTAGCTTGCGCTCGAAAATCCAGGCCGGGTCGGAGAAGTAGCGGTCGGTGAGGGTGGCCAGCATCGGCGGTACCCACTCCGGCGCCGGTGCCGCCCGCAACCGGCTGCGAGCCGCCGGGCTGAGCCGCGCGCAACAGGCCAGCCGCGGCGCCGTGTTCGACTGTCATTGCTCTCCGACCGGGCCACCGGGACGCACCGTAACCGCACCGTAGCAGCAGTGGCACTGGAGGGGAGGAAACACGCAGGACGGCCCGGTCGGGGTGGAGTGGGTTATGCAGGCTCGACCAGACTGTCCCCCCATGACGCCGTCGTCGCCACAGTTCGTCCACGATGAAGGGGACCTCACCGGCCCGGCCTTGGTCGTCCATGGTGGCGCCGGCACCTTCGAACGTCTCGCCATCGAAGGGACCAGAGGTCGCCTAGAGGACGGTCTCCGAGGCGCGTTGGCTTCCGGCTGGGCCGTCCTCGAGGGAGGAGGAGCCGCGCTACTGGCGGTCGTCGAGGCGGTGGCCTCCCTGGAAGACAGCGGCCTGTTTAACGCTGGCCGCGGCTCTTCGCCAACCACCGAGGGCCGGATGGAGACCGACGCCAGCGTCATGGACGGCGCCACTGGGGCGGCGGGGGCGGTGTGCGCGGCCACCTGGCCGGCCAACCCGATAAAAGCGGCACTGGCGGTGGTCAACCAGGCCGCCACGGGCGCCACGGGCGCCACGGGCGCCGGTACCGCATGGCACCCCTTATTACTGGCGGCAGAGGGCGCCGATCAGCTGGCTCGAGCGGCCGGCTTGCCCTCGATGGCTTCGCTCCCGCCCCCGGGGGCGCCGGTGCCTGGTAACCCGGTGCCTGGTAACCCGAGAGCCCGGCAACACGCCGGGGAGCATGGCGGTCACGGCACCGTTGGTGCCGTCGCTCTCGATGCCGGGGGCCACGTGGCTGCGGCTACATCAACAGGAGGGCGGCCAGGTCAAGCTCCGGGCCGGGTGGGCGACAGCCCCATAATCGGTGCAGGGACGTGGGCGGACGACACCACGGCTGCGGTATCGGCCACGGGCACCGGAGAGGCGTTCATCCTGGCCGGCTTCGCCCATCGTGTCGATTGGGCCATGCGTTCCGGGGTTGGACTGGACCAAGCCCTGAACAGCGCTTTGGACGCCGTCTCTCGCTATAACGGCAGCGGTGGAGCCATCGCCCTTACCGCGTCGGGCCATTTCGCCACCATATTCGGCACCGCCGCCATGGCCCGGGGGTGGAAAAGCGCCGCCGGTGTGGTCGTGCGCGTGTAGCCCAACAAAAGGCGGCCCCAGGGCAGCTACCCGGCCTCCTCGTCCAGCCAAACGCTCTGGGGGCCACTGGAAAAGGCGTCGAGCAAGGCCCCCTCACGGAGCCCCCATTCGCTCACCACGAAGTGTTCGGTACCAATTTCCTCAGCAATGGCTTGCAGGACGCACGCCCCCAAGGGCAACACCGGAGCACGGCGGGCGGGCATTCCCGGCAACTTCAACCGGCGACTTAGATCGAGGTGAGCAAGCATGTCGGCCAGTTCGGCCACCTGAGCTGCGGCCAACTCCACCTGGTTCACGGCCCAGGCGGAGGCCGTGGAGTAACTGTGCGTTTTGGCGATAGCCAGGCGGGCAAGAGCGCGGGCCGTCCCGCCACTGATTATTGTCCTCGCCGCCACCCGCGGGTATTTCCTCAGCCGCTGGCCGACGGGAACCAACGCCTCACGTACACGTTCTCGGACCTCTTTGCGCACTTCACGGTCGAGGTACTCTCGCCCACCCAGTTCGCCTCTGAGCCGCGTAGCGCCGAGGGGTGCGCTGGTGGCCAAATAGATGTCGTAGCAGTTCCCGACGGCCAGTTCGAAGCTCCCCCCGCCAACGTCGACCCCCACCGTCGGGCTGTCTCCGACATACACGGCTCCTCTCTGACCGACAAAGCAAAGCCGCGCCTCCTCTGCCCCGTCGAGCACGTGGACCGGCATGGCCAGGGCGTGCTCCAGGGACGCCACTACCTCGGGCCCATTGGCGGCGTCTCGAAGGGCGGCGGTAGCCAGGGTGACCACGACGTCGGGATTGGCCCGCTCGAGCGTTCGACGTAGGCGCTTCGCCGCCACCGTGGACGCCTTTAGCCGCCGAGTCGAAATCCGGCCGGTGGCGCCCACCTCGAGGCCCAAGTCGAGCAGGGACTGACGCTTCAACACCGGGCGCAAGCTTTGATAGAGGCCCTTTTCGCAGACCAATAATTGGAACGAACTGCTGCCCAGGTCCAACACCGCGCCGCTGGTCACTTGGGCCGACAATACTTTGCCTCCCGGCCCGACCAGTGGATTTGACGCTGAGGGCGAGACGACAAGGTGCTGGTCCCGCAGGCCGGTGACCTCTTCGGGGTGACGATCGCCCCAGGCGACCGAGGCGTTCTATTCGTCGACGACGGGGACAACCCGCTAAAACTGAACAGCAGAAATGGCGTGTCGCCCTCATAAATACGGGGCGAGGTCCCCTTTCTCGCTGACGACCAGCTGCTCAAGGCCCAGCCACTGGCGCAACCGGTGAAGCTCGGCCCGGGCCGCTTCGGCCACGGCACCGTCATCTTTACCGGGTTCGGCAAAGGCGCCCACCACGAGCAGAGCACTTCCTTTGCGGTCGGCCTTCAGGTCGAAACGGGCGACCAGTTCGTCGCCCAGCAACAACGGCATCACGTAATAACCGTGAGTACGGTCAGGACCGGGGACGTAAATCTCGATACGGTAATGGAAATGGAAAAGCCGCTCGGTGCGCGCCCGCGTCCAGATCAGTGAATCGAAGGGAGAAATCAGGCACGCGTCCCGCCGGCGGCGGACCGTCGACGCGCTGTCAGCCAACACGTAGGCGGGCTGCGACCAGCCTTCCACTGAGACTTTTGACAGTCTGCCATCCTCGACGAGTTCGCTTACGCGCGGCCGTGCTGCAGGGACGCGCAACCAGAAATAATCGGCCAGGTCGCCCACAGTTGCGACTCCCAAACAAGCAGCCGCGAGCGCGACCAACTCGCGTTGGGCTTCCTCGGGCGTCGGGGTAGATAGTGCGAGCACCTCCGCCGGTACGACCCTTTCGGTCAAGTCATATACCCGCTCGAAATTGGGGGCCCTCCAGGCGGCGAGGACACCGTCGCCGAAAAGGAGCTCGAGCGCGACCCGGCCCAGGCTGCGTCGGTCCCACCACTCTCCCGTGCGCCGCCGAGGTTCGGACAGCTGCGAGGCCGCCAGGGGGCCACGGTCGGTGACTTCCGACAATATTGCCGCTATGTATTGGGCGTGGGCGGCCCGCCACGCCCGACGGCGTTCCCGGGCCCCGGCGTTGTCGAGCATGTCCTGGCGCGACCGTTCCATGCGCCATCGGAACAGGGGCTGCCGCTCCACCGGTAGCAAAGAGGCGGCATGGCCCCAGTATTCGAACCACTGACCACCGGGGCCGCTCATTGCCCGCAGGGCGGCCGGGTCGTAGTGGCCCAACCGGCTGAACGGGACCAGGAACTGAGTGCGTTCGAGCACGTTCACCGCGTCCAGCTGGATGGTCCCCACCTGGTTCATAAGCCGGCGTAATTGTTCAGCCCCGGGTCGGCTCCGACCAGTTGGCCTCGGGCTGGCCAGGCCCTGAGCGGAGATCGCCAGCCGCCTGGCTTGACCGTCGGACAATAGAGCTTCGACGGGCACGGGAGGCAGCGTAGACGGGACCGCCCAAGTTTGCGGGCTGATGTCCCCCGGTGCCGGGGTAGACTTGGGTCCTGAACCGCAGGAGGTAGGACGTGGACGAGGATATCGAAAGCAGGGCCAAGCAGGCCGCCGGCACTGCCGGGACCTTCGCAGGGGCCATGTCGGGAGCTCGTCTGTTCGGCTCCTTCGTACCGATCCCCTTCGTTGGGCCGGTAGTGGGCGCCGTCGTCGGGGGAGTGCTCGGCGGCGAGGTGGGCCGCCGTCTGGGAAAGGCCCTAATCGAGGGCGGGAACGCCTTCGTAAAAACCCTCATCTCGCCGGCGGCCTGACGGCGCTGAACCGGGTTGCCACCCTTTATAGGTGCGGCGGGGCTTGAGTACTTTGAGTACCTCTCCTCCTTAGACGTTTTTCGGGGTCCGCCGGTTACAGCCAACCCGGCGGCGTAACTCCTTTCGGCTTTGTGCGTCAATAACCGGAACCGACGCGAAAGCTCGAAAGGAGAAACGAAATGATCAGGAGGAGGTTCCGGGCCGCGTTCGTCGCAGCCCGGCGAGAAAGATAACGAGGCGCCAGCGCCGAAGGAGTTCGGTACTGAGGAAGTTTGCTCTCGGCGTGATAATGGGCACCGCCTTTATCGCTGCATTACCGTCGATAGCCGGGGCCAGTCCGCCATCCGCCATTATGACAATCAGTTCCAACGTTTTCCCGTCCGGGGCTACTGTGGCTGGGGGGTTGTCCGGGACGGTGCCGGTTGCGGCCGGGTCCTCGCTCACCTTGACGGCGCCGGAGTACGTGTACCAACCATCCGTGCCCCCCGGGACGCTGGGTACGGTTTACGAGTTCATGTTCTGGGACATCAACTCTGCCCTCGTCAATACGGCCACGGCCGACTTCAGGGCGCCGAGCTCGGGTACGTCGTTCAGCGCCGGGGCGTGGTACCTGCCCGTCTGCGTGGTGTCCACCTCATGTGGGAGCGGCGGCCCAACATCGGTCACGACGTGGGCGTTCTCACTCACAAACGACAAGGTTTTGCCCGGTACCCCGATCAGCTCGGTCGGCCCCTCGTCTGCCTGGACGCCGCCGAGCACCTCGGTGTCGACGGCTACCGGCGTCGACATCGACGCCCTCCAGTTCCTCGGGCCTCATAGCAAGTTCGGTGGCACCGAGTTCAGGTCGTGGTTTGTTTTCGGTGGCGAGGGGTCGACCGTCAGCGGCCTCCAGGTGCAGGTCCCGGCGAGCGAGTCACCGTACGCGATCGCCTTCTACGGCGAGTACTCGCCTCCACCTCCCGCCGATACCTTGCATCGGTTACCCGCACTGCATTTAGTGATGATGCGACGTCGATGAGGCCAGCGGTCGCTTGGAACGCCCTCGCCCCTGAGATCCTTAGGGGCGAGGGCTCGTTGCACCAAGAAGAGCCAGACGAGCTGGTCCTGCGGCAAGCAGGCCAGCAGGCCCTCCGTCCTTATCAGCGGCCCAACGCTACGGGGCTGTAAATAGAGTCGTGGTGACGCCCACAAACGTGTTCGCGGGCGGCGTCGTGGTGGCCGTGACGCTCGGCGTCACCCAGATGCCGTAGACGTCATTAGCAATCCGGTTGCCGACGATGGTAATGCTGATCGGGCTGGCCGAGGTGGCCACGAGGATGCCCGTGGTCGAGGAGTCGATCGCGGGCGGAGTGTTGCCACCGAAGTCCGAGTCGCCGTCGAGGTCGTTCGTGCCGATGACGTTATCCCGCAAGACGTTGCCGTTGAGGTCCTCGCCCACGGAGTGGCTGTGTACCGTTATCCCGGCCAGGCCATTGCCGCTGGCGGTATTGCCCTCCAGCATGTTGTTGTACACGGCCCCTCCGGGCACGGGCGTGGCCAGCAATATCCCACCGCCTTGAGCGAGCACGCCATTGTCATCGACCCGGTTGTCCCGGATGGTGTTGTGGAAGATGCCGCCGACGCTCGGGAGCACCGGGGACCACGTCGTGCCATTCGTAGTCGTGCCGAGATGGTGGCCGGCCACCGTGATGCCGCAGTCGTACGTGTTCCCGATCACGTCGTTCGACTCGATCAGGTTGCCGTCCGTCGGCCCGTTCTCGTCCGAGAGCAAGATGCCGCCGCTGTCACCGGTCACATAGTTGCCGGCGACGACGGAGTCGTCGGCCGATAGAAGGTGAATGCCCTCTCCGCAGTCACCCGGCACCCCTTGGGCTGCCGCGCATTCGGCGTAACTTGAACTTGAAAGCGAGGCACCCGTGGGGTTGCCCCGGTCGTTGTCGATGACCGTGTTGTCCCTGACCGTGACCCGGCTAACCGTGCCGCCCTGGCCAGGTAGCGAACCCAACAGGATGCCCTCACCGGTGGCATAAGCGACTGTGAGACCTTCGATCGTGGTGCCCGAGGCCAAGACCTGAATGCCGTTGTCCTGGTTGACGGCATCGATGATGGGGACGCCGATACCTTCGATCGTCAACTGCTTGCCTGCCGGCACGACGACGTCCTCGGTGTACACACCGGGGCAGACTGCGATTGTGTCGCCCGCACTAGCCGCCGCGACCGCCGCGCCAATGGTCGTATAGGTGGCGTTCACACAGCCACTGGCCTTAGCTGCGTTGGGCCATGGGCCATTGGCCCCGGGACCGGAGGGCACTGCACCGGACGTCTTGGCCACGTAGAGTGTGGCTCCGCTGCCCCAGGAGCCTGGATGGGGGGTGCTAGCAAAGCTCGGCCCCGCCCAAAAGGTGACTGCGCCAGCGGCCAAGGCCAGCCCACACGCGACAGACGTAGTTCGGGATTTCAGGCGTATCATCTTTCTCCTTCGTTTCGTGGATGACCCGTACCGGCGGGTTCTCTGGTACCGCGACACAAAAATTGGCCGCGACAAACCCCCGGGTACCGTCAACAAACTGTGTTCGGCCGTGGGCGTAATGTCAAGGACCACAAGCTATTTGGCCCATTATTGGTCAGTCCTCGGAGAGCCTCGAGGTCGTGCACCGCCGGCCGGGGCCGCTCCCCTCAGGGTTGCAGTGCCACCGCGGCCTCGGGCGTAGCCACGTGGAAGCTGAAGCTTTCCTCGAGGTACAACCGTACCACTTCGCTGTCGTGAGAGTCGTAACCGATCGACAGGTCTTCCCCTGAGTCAAAGATGAAATCGCCGCCCCGGAGGCTTACTACCACCGCCCCGTCTACCCCGGGCGCCCACACGATCGGCCCTCCCAGGATCTTGGCCAGGTGGTCGAGCAGCGGGTAACCGCCATGCTCGGTTGTCTCGATGACCCTCCGGTACTGGTCGCGGCCCAAGGCGAGCCCGTACGGGCCACTAACGCCGCTCCCCAGGAGCCAGTCGATGGCATTGGCCACTTGGCGCGGGTACCCGCTCGTAGACTCGCCCAGCCGCACCTCCCCGTAGGGCGACGCCTCGGCAACGCCGGTGATGATGTCCTGCCAACCATGGAAGACGGCAACATTTTCCGTTACCGCCATTTGGTGAGCGGCCTGGTCGAGCGGGGTTAGGTCCGTGTCATCGGCACCCCGGTCAGCATCGCGGAGTTGCTCGCGCGACAATTCGAAGTCGGCTCGGACCTCGACCAGAGGCAGCACGACTCGCTGGAACCCGATGACTCCGTCCCCCTCGCCGGGTGCGATCCCCAGCGCTTTGGCATGACCGAGGTTCGTCGCCGAGTACTCCCAGCCGTGCGGGCCGGAGAAGTCCACCAGCTTGCGGGCGGCGAGCGCCGGCACCGAGCGCTGACGGGCCTCGTCGTCAAGGAGCTTCCAGCCCGCGTCGGATATGGGCGCATGTGAGCGCAATAGGTGGTTCATTTCATAGATCCTTTCAGGCTACCGATCCCGAGCGACCCGTCCTCCTGGCTTGCCTGCGCCGCTGGCCCGTCAGTCTGAGACGCGCCCTCCCCCTGGCTGTACGTAACTCGTGCCGGAGGGTCGTCCAGGAAGCTCGCAGTAGGCACGAAGAACAGGATGCCGGTCAGTGCGGTAGAGAAGTCGAGGATGCGGTCCGTATTCCCAGGTGGGTTGCCGATGAACATATTCGTCAACATTTGCTCGATTACATCGGGGTTCCGGGCGTAAGCGATGTAATAAGTCCCGAACTCCCCTGCTCCTATACTGCCAAAGGGCATATTGAAACGCAGGATCTGGTGCTGCACGCCGTTGTCATCGATGATCGTATTGAGGGCCACGTGCGAATTCGATGGCTTCACGTCGTCGGCCATTTCGATGTCCTCGAGTTTGGAGCGTCCTATGACTCGCCCCTGCTCCTCGACGCTCAGCGAGTCCCAACTGGCCAGGTCGTGGACGTACTTCTGGACGATGACATAACTCCCACCCGCGAAGACGGGGTCTTCGTCTTCGGTCAGGGCGGCCGCCACGGCCGCCGCCCCGCCGGGGTTCTCGGTCCCATCGACGAAACCGAGCAGGTCGCGCTCGTCGAAGAACTTGAACCCGTGGACCTCGTCGACCACGTGGCCAAAGCCGGCCAAACGGTCCATTAATCGTTCAGCCAACTCAAAGCAAAAGTCAAAGCGGTGCGCCCGGATGTGGAACAACAGGTCACCGGGCGTGGCCACCGCCGTGTGCCGCGGCCCGTTCAGCTGGGCGAAGGGGTGCAGGCCTATCGGGCGGGGCGGGCCGAAAAGGCGGTCCCACAACAGCGAGCCGAGGCCCACGACACAGGCGAGCCCGCCCGGCGGGCTGCGAAAACCGACGGAACGGACCAGCCCGGAAACGTCCGCCAATAGGTCACGCACGTCGTCTTCGTAGCCCTCGTCTATGGTCAGCACGAGGAACAGCGCGGCCTCAGTTAGCGGCGATAGGATCGCTTGAGGTTCGGCGCTGTCGCTTGGAGCCATCGACCCCACCACCTCCTCCATGGCGTTGATCACCGGTGGGCCTTACCGCACAGTAGCTAATCTCACCCGGCTATGACCCAACCGGGTGCGTACGCCGTTTGTTGCGATTGTTGCGACCTGGGCGCTTGCGCCCTGGCTCTCGCACCCTCACGCCGTCGCGACCGCAAATGAGGTGCTTGCGGGCCTCTTGTCCGCCGTCAACCTCGCGAAACGAGGCCGTGCACCTGTAAAGGCACGTCGGAACTGGCACCGCCCCCGTTGCCGAGCTGCCCGTACGCTCCGTACCCCCACGCCCATACGCTGCCGTTGCCTTCGAGGGCGTAGGCCGCGTTCCCGCCTACGGCGATGGCAACCACGTGGTGAACTCGGCTTACCTGGACGGGCACGTCCGAGCTCTGGTTAGTGCCGTTGCCCAGCTGCCCGTAGACGCCGTACCCCCAGGACCAGACGGCGCCGTTGGTCCCGAGGGCATAGGCTGTGTATGTACCGGCCGCGATGGCACGGACGTTGGTCAGGCGACCTACCCGCGCCGGGCGGAGCGCACCGGAGCAGTTGGTAGGAGACTGGCGGCCCGGGCACGCACCGGTCCCCAAGTCTCCAAAGGAGCCGTCGCCCCAGGCTCGTACTGTGCCGTCCCGGAGCAAGGCGTAGCCTGTCGCCGCCCCGGCGGCGATCGCCAGACGCGGGCGGGAGCGGTGCTATCCGTAGCGGGAATTCGCTCCCTATCGTGCGGGTCGAACGGGCAAGTTCGCCGAAGGCGTTGTCCCCCCAAGCCCAAACAGTGCCATTGCGCCGGAGGGCATAACCAGTGCTGGTCCCGGCGGCGAGCTCCTTCACATCCCACAAATCAGGCACCTCGACGGGGACATCGCTATCACCGACCGACAAATGTTGGCCCAACTGGCCGGCGCTATTGTCGCCCCAAGCCCATACGGTCCCGTTCCGCGCGACAGCGAAAGCAGAAAACTCACCGGCCACAATCTCGGCTATATGGCTTAGCCCCCCAACGCGAACGGGAATCGCGCTCATGAAGATCTCCCTCCCGTTGCCAAGTTCACCTTGGCTATCGTCGCCCCAGGCCCAAACCGAACCGTCGTCGGCAAGGGCGAAGGCGCTGTTGGCAGAGGCGGCTACGGCACGGGCCTCGGGTAGGCCACTCACCCGCGTCGGGACATCGCCGACCGCGCCGATAGCGCTGTTGGCGAGCTGACCTTCGAGGTTGTCACCCCAGGCCCAGACGGCGCCGTCCCTACCGACGGCATAAGCCGAATAGCCACCTCCGGCTAACTGAGTGATCGATGCTCTCGTCCGGTTGGCCGGAGTCTTTCTAACGATAATTGGGACCGGCCGACGGGCCGCGCCCGCCAAAGCGACAACATCTGAACTAGATAACTGGCCCGCCACCAGCACCCCAACCAGTGCTCTGAGGACCGGCCGCTGTGTGCCGGCGGCTGAAAGGCAGCGCTTTATTTTTTCAGCTCGCCCTGAGTTCTCTTTGGCCGGCCACGATCTGGGCACGGTATGAAGAGACCATGAGGTCCGTCAGCTCTTCGATCGAGGTGTCCTTGACGGGCTTGTCGAAAGTAATAGTCCCGTGCTGGATTACAGCCAGTCGGTCGCAGAGCTCGAAAAGGTGGGTGTGGTTATGGTCGATAATGATCATGGTCTCTTTGCGGTTTCGCGAAAGATCCTTGACCAGGTCGATTATCATGGCTGATTCCTTCGCCCCCATGGCCGCCAGAGGCTCGTCCAGAAGGAGGATTTTCGCTTGCTGTTGAGTCGCCCTGGCCACCGCGATGGCCTGGCGCTGGCCGCCGGAAAGGCTCTCGACTTCTGCGTCGATGTTGGGGATGCTCACCTTGATCTCGTCGAGGTACTGCCTCGCCAGGCGGCGCATCTTCTGCTTCGACAGCCAACCAATATTGGCGAGCGCGGTGTGCTCGCGGTTCAGAAAGAGGTTTAAGTAGACGGGGAGCTGTGGGATCAGGGCCAGATCCTGGTACACCGTCTCGATGCCGTGAGCACGCGCTTCCTTCACGGATCTGAACCGGACCTCCTTGCCCTCGAGGAAGATCCGCCCGGTGTCCGGCCGGTGGAATCCGGTGAGCGATCTTAACGAAGGTGCTCTTGCCCGCACCGTTGTCCCCCACCAGCCCAAGTACCTCGCCCCGGCGCAGCTCGAGGTCGATGCGGCGGAGGGCGACCACGGCGCCAAAGGTTTTAGCAATGCCTTCGGTGCGCAGGACCGGTTCGCCCCCAGTTTGGTCGCCCGCCGGTGCAACTTGACCGTCGCCGGCGGGGTTGACCGGGGAACCGTCGCTCATAATCTCACCCTCCGGCCGAAGCGGCTCATGGCCGCTCGATGGAGCTGGACGTTGGCGATCATGGCTACCAGGATGGCGAGCCCGAGCACCAGCTGGAAGGTGTAGGCGCTGACACCGGTGATGCTGAGGCCGTCATACAGAAAGGCCAGGACGATGGCACCGAGCGCCCCGCCGACTACGGTGCCGCGTCCCCCCGACAGGGCGGTGCCGCCGATCACCGCAGCGGAGATGCCGTAGAACATTATGAGCGTCCCGTCGTTGCCCGGGTCCAGGGTGGTAATGCGCACCGAGTCGATGACCCCGATCATGGCCGCCAGCGCGGCCGCGAGCATGAAGCACCAAATCTTCACCCGCTTGGTGGGGACCCCGGCTTCGGCCGCCCCCAGCAGGTTCCCGCCCGTAGCCGTGGTGTGGTTGCCGAAGCGGGTCCGGTGCAGCACGACGTAGAGGAGAAGGACCGCACCCGCGGCCCAAAGGATTTCGGCCCACGACCAATTGCCGAGGATATTGCCGCCGGGACCGTTCAGCGTCATCGTCTCTTGAGTGCCATTGGAAAGAAGGAGCATGGCGCCGTCAAGGGCGAACAACGTCCCGAGCGTGGTTACGAATGAGGGCACGCTGAACATCGTCGTGATCAGCCCGTTTATCAAGCCGAAAATGGCCGCCCCTATTATGCCGACCGCCATCGCCAGCCCAATCGGGAACCCATGGTTCGCCCACAGGAAATAGACGATAAAGGGAAAGGCGATGAACACTGTCCCGAGCGACAGGTCGACCTCGCCACACGTGAGCAGCAAGACCTCGCCGCAGCCGATAACCGCAATCGGGGCCAGGAACTGACTCATAGTAACGAAATTCGCGTAGGAGATAAAGGCCGGCGATTTGACCGCGAAGTAAATGAAAAGGAGGACCGCCACGAGGGAGATCGCCGCCTCGCGGCGCTCTATCAGTTGCCGGAGCCGTTGGCCGCCCGGCCCCACCGTTGGCGGGGCCGGGGAGACGCCAACAGACGCTTCCGGTACCTGAAGCGTCGGACTACTCATATCAGGAGATATACCTCCCTTTCAGCGTTTACGGGCATTTCAGCCACCAAGGGGCCGGCATCAACCTTTAGGACAGGCCGGCGTCGGCCTTGATGATGGAAGTCGTCGGCTTCGGCAGGACCTTTTGGGCGGTGGTGCTGCCCTCGACCCGGGACGGCGTGGCCAGGTAGGGTCCAACGTTGGCCTTGGTGATGAAGTACAGGCCGGTGTCGGTATCGGACGGGCGCATGAGCCCGCCGGTGATGGTGAACAGGAACAGGTACATGACCGGCAGGAAGCCCTGCAGGTAGGCCTGCTGGTCGATGGAGAAGGCAAGGGCCCCCGATTGAACAGCCTTCAGTTCCGGCACAGCGATGTCCCAACCGGACCCGTGGACCTTGCCCGCGATACCGTGCTTGGTGATCGTCGTGGCGACCGCTTCTCCCGTCCCGTCGTCGACGGCGTACATGAACTTCACGTCCTTGTGACCGAGGTAGTACGCCTCGACAGCGGTCGCTTCTTGGCTGAGCAGAGCACCCGTGGCTTGTTCTACGAAATCGATCCCGGCCGGCTTCAACACCGAGGATGCCCCATCGATCCGGGGCTGGATGTTCAAGGAGCCAGGAGTAGCGATGAGCCCAGCGACCAGGTCACCCTTGCTCACGAACGGCAGGATCCGCTGCCCTGCTTCCACGCCCGCTTGGAACAGGTCCTGGCCGATATAGCAGAGCTGGTGGTTTTCAGACGCAGTGGCCGACGGAGGGTTGGCATTGTAAGCGAGCACGGGTATACCGGCGTCGAGGGCTGAATTGGTCGGCTTGACGAAGGCTGTCGGGTCGATGACCGGGACCGATATGCCATTTACGCCGGCGGCTGTGGCCGTGTTCATGGCAGTTACCATCTGAGCCACGTCTGACGTGGCGGAGCCGGTCCACTGGTACTTACACCCGAACAGGGCGCAGGCATCTGCGGCCCCGTACTGGGTAGGCACGAAGAACGGGTTGGTCGTCACGTGGTTGACGAAGTTGAACGTGTAAGTGGGGTGCGACGCGAACACTGCGCCCTCGGCCAATATGTCGTTCCGCTTCGTGAGGTTCTGCCTGTCCCGGACGCTGGCGTCCGCCGGCACTTCGGAAAGTGTTTCGACGAGGCCACCGAGTAGCGGGATGCTTACGGCAGCGGCGCCGGCGTTGCGGAGGAACCGTCGGCGGGTGACCTCCCATTTACGGGGGTCCTGCTCACCTAGGTCAGATTTGGGCATAATTTTCCTTTCCCCTCGTGTGCTGATTTACGAAGCCAGCCATAACGCCGCCACCTGACATGCACTGGCCTTTCCCATGCCGCATTTGCCCGCCGCCCACTTGCGACGTAGGACAGGCGAGAGACCAGGGGTCAGTTTTCATGGCCGAACTTCGACTAACTGACTTGGGCTCTGGGAACTGGGCACACTTTGAGTACCAACCACCGGGGAGCCGAAAGAGCGAATGGCGTGCCGACTCTCTTCCTGGCGCGAAATGACCCCCCGGCGGAACAACTCCGGCAGGCTACTGCGCAAGGCCCCTCCCGTGTCTATAGCTCCTCGGGTTTGCCCGATCGGAGCTGATCCTACTCCGTGTTGTGGCCCCGTGCTATCGGGCGCCAGGAGCGCTCCACGGGACTACCCAGCATCCTCCCTACTGTCGAGCTGTCCACTACCTCGTTCCTACTGGCCTTGTCCATATCCTGGACAGCCCAGTCACAATATAAATTAGGTGCTGAACCGAGTCAAGGGCAAAGAACCGGAGCTAGCCCGATACTTTTCGCTCCGGGACTTTTCGGCCCGGCCACGCGGCTTCTTGGCCTGGTCTGTTGTGTGCGCTCAGGACCGGACGTAGAGCTCGGGCCTGTTCGAGATAGTCACCAGTGCCCTTTCGCCCGTCTGGAGCGAGCGTACGCAGGCTTCCGCCACCGCCGTGGCCGCGTAGCCGTCGAACGAGCTCGGCCGAAATATGGCCTTCTCGGGCGCCCTTGACCCACCGTTGGAGCTCGTCTCGATAGGCCTGGCCAAAGCGACCCTTCCAATCACGGGGGACCGTTTGGGCCCGCGTGCCTGCTACCGTAAGTGAACCGGTCGAGGGCAGCTCGAGCGAAACCGTCCCCAACGAGCCGACCAACTCGCAGCGAACGTCATAGCCGTATTGGCAATTCACGAAAATTTCGACGGCCGCTATTGCCCCTGACGACGACTCCAGCAGTACGAGCTGCGGGTCGGTAAGACCTTCCGGCGCCAGTGGGCTCTTCCTCGGGACAACCACCGACGCGGCCACCAGTTCCTCCGACAACAGCCACCGGGCGATGTCTATCTCGTGGATGACCGAGTCCGTCAGCAGCATTTCGCTCTTGAACAAAGTCGGCGATTGAGCATTGCGATGGATGCAATGGGCCAGAAGGACGTCGCCCACGCTGCCGTCGTCGACCGCCCTTTTCAGGCGCTCGTAACCCTCGTCGTAGCGGCGCATGAACCCGACCTGGACCAACCGTCTGCCGCAGACCATTTCTGCCTCCATTACCTGCAGGCATTCCGTAGGGGTGGGCGCCAGGGGCTTCTCGCATAAAACGGGTTTTTGCGCCGCGATACACGCCAGTGTGAACTCCGCGTGGACGGGGCTGGGCGCCGCGATAATGACGGCCTCGACCATGGGGTCGTCGATCAGGTCGTGAGCGCTTTTGTGCGTCATGGCCCCGACCTCAGACGCCAGCTTGGCAGCCCGGTCGGCATCAACGTCGAACAAGGCCTGCACCCGGGCGCCAGCCACGTGCGCAGACAATCGACGGCTGTGGTCGGTGCCGATGTCTCCCGTTCCTATGACCCCGATGTTCAAATCCACGATTTCTGCCTTTCGTCTGCGCTGGCACTCCTGCCATGCTCCCTCTCGTTGCCCCGCGTA
The DNA here is from genome assembly GCA_963807395.1 of uncultured Acidimicrobiaceae bacterium. Classification (GTDB taxonomy): domain Bacteria; phylum Actinomycetota; class Acidimicrobiia; order Acidimicrobiales; family Palsa-688; genus Fen-671. The sequence goes on along the minus strand of CAWEBW010000007.1, from coordinate 1,141,570 downwards.
GCCGGCGGCCTCCGGGGCGACACGTTATACCCTGGTAGCGAAAGGCTGCACGGCGTGGGCGCCTATAATTGCTCCTGGTGCTTGTAGTGCCACCGCGCTGCGGCACGTGTATCTCCAATATCAATAACCCGGGCGATAATCGCGGGTGCCCTTAACCATTTAGTCATAGTTCGTCGGCGCGTAAATTACTCTCCTTTTGGGCCAAGAGGACGCCTACCCTCCGATGTCCTCCAGCGGCAACGGCGTACGGCCTTATTACATTGTGGACGTCTATCTATCATATGGACAAAGCTCCAGCCGACGCGTTAGGATGCACAAGGGATGGGCAATCCCCGGGTCAAAGTCCTGGGCAAAGCAGCGAGGCTGCTGAGGCTCCTGGCCGACAACCCCGGTTCGACCGTGCCGGCCCTCGCCGTCCTGCTCGGGGAGCCCCGGCCTACGGTGTACAGGCTCATCCAGGACCTGGCCGTGCTGGACTACGTCGAGGAAGGGCCGCGGCCCGGCACCTACCGCCTCGGCCTCGAGCTGTTCCGCCTGGGCTCGCTCGTCGCTTTGCGGTTCGATGTGCGAGACGCGGCCGCACCCGTGATGAACGAGATCCACAAGGGGCTCGAAGAGACGGTGTACCTGGTTATCCAGCGCGGTCGAGAGGCAGTGTGCATCGAACGGGTTGAAGGGCTGCGCATCCGTTCCATGGCCCTGCAGCTGGGAGGGTCACTGCCCCTCCACCTGGGCGCCGGCCCCCGGGTGCTGCTCGCTTTCCAACCCCGGACGTACTGGGACGAATACTTCGCCGAGGTAAAGCTCGAACCGCTCACGCCCCGAACGCCCACCACCAAGGCAGGCAATGTCGCCCTCCTCGAGGAGGCCAGGGACCTCGGGTATGCCATAAGCGATGAGGATGTGACCGTAGGGATCACATGCGTGGGGGCGCCGGTCTTCGATCACACCGGAGAGGTCCATGCGGCGATATCCGTCGGCGGCCTTTGCTCCGCGGTCCTGGGCGACGATGGCGGAAGGCGGTCCGTTGAGCTCGTCACCGCGGGAGCGGCTGTGATCTCTCGGAACATGGGGCACCTACCATGAACCATAAACATCGCCTGCACCACGAACATGGCCGGACCCGCTGGGACGTCGCGGCGGACGCCATAGCGCCCCGCCCGGAGAGGAGACGAAAATGGCTCTAGCCAGCAAACCCGACCAGTGGAAAAGCCCGCTGTACCAAATGACTCAAACCACGCCGACGTGCCTGTGGAACGACTCGGCGTCTGAAGCCGAGCTCGCCTACGCCATCGAAAACGGCGCCGTCGGCGCCACTTGCAACCCTGTGATCGCCTTGACCGTCGTGCGCCAGGAGTTCTCCCGGTGGCATCCCCGGCTAACCGCGCTCGTCGAGCAGAACCCGACGGCCACCGAGGACGATGTGAGCTGGTTGCTGGTCGAGGAAGTCTCAGAAAGCGCGGCCCGGCTGCTACTCCCCATTTTCCAACAGGCCAAAGGACGAAATGGACGCCTCTCGATTCAAACCGACCCCCGCTATTACCGCGACACGGCGGCGATCTTGGCTCAGACCGTCCATTTCAACAACCTGGCTGACAACATGATCGTAAAGATCCCCGCTACCGCCGCCGGGTTCCCGGCTATAGAGGAGGCCACTTACGCCGGCATCAGTATTAATGCCACGGTAAGTTTCACCATTTCTCAGGCAGTCTTGGTGGCCGAAGCAGTCGAGCGAGGCCTGCGCCGACGTGAGGCGGAAGGCAAAGACACTCTGTCGATGGGGCCCGTCTGCACCCTCATGGTCGGACGCCTCGATGATTGGCTCAAGGTGGTGGCGGACAAGGAGGGGATCCTGACCGACCCGGGTCACCTCGAGTGGGCCGGAGTGGCGGTATTCAAGAAGGCGTACCAGATTTTTACCGAACGCGGCTATCGCACTCGCCTGCTCTCGGCTGCCTTCCGCAACCACTTCCACTGGAGCGAACTAATAGGCGGCGACGTGGTTATTTCGCCCCCTCATTCATGGCAAGTGCGGATCAATGCCAGCGACATCCCCGTCGAGCCCCGGATCGACCGTCCGGTGAGCCCGGTGATCGTCAACGACTTGACCAGGCGGTTCCCCGAGTTCCGCAAAGCTTACGAGGAAGAAGCTTTGTCGGCCGCCGATATCGACGCGTACGGGCCGACTCGCCGCACTCTGCGCCAGTTCACTCAAGCTTGTGCCGACTTGGCCAGCCTGGTGCGCGAGGAAATGACCCCTGACCCCGGCTCTTTGCTCGGCCGCTGACAAGGGGGGCTCTCCCGTGGCACCAGTCCCCGCAGACAAAGACCCGATGTGGCTCAGCGAAAAGGACTGCGACCTCGACGACTTCCGGGTCCTCGTCGAACAGGTCACGGACCTGGCCGACTATCCGGCGGCCCGGTCCGTGGCCAGCAACATCCTCGTGTACGAGGCCGGCAACCTGCGGGGGCAGGCCGAGACGGTGGACGGCCGCCTAGCGGTACAAGCCGAGCTGGCCCGTGCCCTCCTCGATGGCCCGGGCGTGGTCGTGGTCGAACAGGCCTTCGACCCCGCCCTCGTAGAGCGGGTGACGGAGATCTTTACTGATTTGATCAATAAGGAAACGGCTGCGGGCAACAGCCGGGGTGATCATTTTGCCAAGCCGGGTACAAATACCCGCCTGTGGAACTCACTGAGCAAGCTCGCTTGGCGCGACCCCAACGTGTTCATCGACTATTTCGCCAACGACTTACTGGCCCTCGTCTCTGAGGCTTGGCTTGGCCCGGGCTACCAGATAACGTCGCAGGTCAACCTGGTTAACCCCGGCGCCGTCGCCCAGGCGGTGCACCGCGACTACCACCTCGGCTTCATGTCCAACGAACAGGCCGAAAATTACCCGGGGCACGTCCATCGGTTGTCGCCGGTGCTCACATTGCAGGGGGCCGTCGCTCATACCGACATGCCCGTGGTCAGCGGGCCGACGCTTTATGTGCCTTATTCGCAAAAATACCTGCCCGGCTACCTCGCCTGGCGCCTGCCGGAATTTCGCGAGTACGGAGAAAACCACCATGTGCAGTTGCCGCTGGCTCAGGGCGATTCCGTCTTTTTCAACCCCGCCCTGTTCCACGCCGCCGGCCATAACCGTTCCCAGGACATCCGGCGCATGGCCAACTTGTTCCAGATATCTTCTGCGTTCGGACGACCAACCGAATCGGTCGACCGCGAGGCGCTGACTAACGCCGTCTACCCGGCACTCTTGCACCGAAAGCGGGCCGGCGCAGCGGGACCGTGGCTTCAAAATGTGGTCGCCACCTGCGCCGAAGGGTACGCCTTCCCCACCAATCTGGATCTCGACGTCCCCCTCGACGGGTTGGCCCCGCCGGCGCCGGCGCAGATCGTGACGCAGGCTCTGAATGCCGAGCACGAGCCTGACGAACTGCGACGCGAATTGCGAGCGGCGGCCGAGCGCCGGCGAGTTGGCGCCTAATTGGGCTTTGCACTCGAGCGGCGGCCGAGCCGACGCCGGCCCGTTCAGACCTGAGCCGTGTCGAGCACCTGGCCGCCGAAGGTGACCACCTGGACGGCGGCCACGTCGTCGCTCGGGACCAGGGCGGAGCCGCTCACCCTTTCGCCCCCGGCGGGCGACTTGTACGGCGCCAACCAGCTACCGGCAATTACCCGGTGGCCAGCCCGGTCGACCACCATCAGGTAGCAGCGAGCATGGCCGGGGACACCTGTGAAGGCACCCTCGAGCCGCACCCAGCCACCGGCCGGGGTGATAACGACCGTCATGTGGACCCCGTTGGCGGGGTTGCTGGCCGCCACCTTGGTGCTGCCGGCGGGGACAGCAAGAGGAGCGGGACCACCGCTCGTGTTGAGGCCGATGAGGAGGCCGCCGGCCAAGGCCACCAGGACCAAGACGACAGCGGCGGCGACCGTCCACACCGGCGGCCGTCGTCGCTCGGCCCGGGCCTGGCGGATGGTGCGCGCCAGTAGGAGGTCTGCCCCTTCAGGCGGTCCGTCAAGGAACGCTTCGGCCGGGACCTGCTCGAGCCGAGAGCGGAGGGACCCGAGTTCGTGGAGCTCCTCCCGGCACCCGGGGCAACCAGCCAGGTGCTCACTGACCTGGCGTTGCTCGTCCGGGTCGAGCGCATCGATACTGAACGGCCCGAGGAGGTCGTTAGGGTGCTCGCTCATCACGCCGACTCCTTCTCACCGGACGCGCTCGATGCCATGATGCCACGAAGGGAATGGAGACCGTAGTAGGCCCGTGACTTGACCGTCCCGGGAGGCACGCTGAGGCGCTGTGCCGCCTCGGCCACGCTGCTTCCTCGCCAGTAGAGCTCTACCAGGACGTTGCGATGCTCCGGCGACAGTTGATCGATGGCGTCCAGGACGGCCATGCTCTCCACCACGTCCTCTGGCTTGTCCGGAGCGACCGTGGGGTTGGCCGGGTGTTCGCGGACCTCGGTCGGCCTGGCCGAACGAGCCCGAGCTCTATCTACAACGATGTTCCGAGCCACCGTGAGCAGCCATCCCCGCACCGAGCCCTGGCCGTTGACGAGAACTTCGGGGTGCTTCCAGGCCCGTAAGAGCGTTTCCTGCACTACGTCCTCAGCTTCGTTGCGGTCGTTGGTCAGGCGGGTGGCGTAAGCCAGGAGGCTTCGCCCATGCTCGTAGTAGAGCGCGGTGATCAGCGCCTCTTGGCGACCAGCCTCCTCCGACGAACCTCGCCGGCTCCGTAAGCTCAAGCGCTCCCTCCCCTGCGCGGGCGGTTTCCTTATTCTTCTGCGTACCAGATCCACGACGCCGCCCGCGGTTCCAGCCCGGCTGGCGGGGCGGACGGGCAGGCACGGGCCGCGCTTGACCGCCGGCAGCCAGGTGGCCAGCTCAGTTGTCACCGTGCTGCCTCCGGGAGCCCCCGCCTGGACGTAGCCGGTCGTGGCTATTTGCCATGGGTGATGCCTCTCGGGATCGTTCGTATAGGACAACACGTGCCCCGAGCCGCAACGGTTCACCGGAGCCGGCTTCAGCCAGGGAGGTCTCTCCAATGGCCCTCCGGGCCCTTTCCGCGGACGGTCGTCTAAGCCTTTGGGCAAGACCGTCCTCGCCCGTACTGCTGCGGCCAATTTCACAAGGCGCGGATCATAGTGAACGTTTTTCCTTCGATTTGCCTCACTTTTTGCACACTTTCCAAATTTCTCCCGAGCCCCGTTGAACCGCTGGCGCCTCGGCCACGTGTAGATGGCTCGTGGCGCAACGCCACACCAACACCCCACAACCAGACCACCCCAAACCGCCCCACCCCAAACCACCCCAAAGGAGACAATGATGTCCCGCAAATGGTTAGTCGCGGCCGCCCTCGCCGCCGCCGGCGCCATCGCTCCCACCGCTTCGGCCTTCGCCGCCGGGCATGGCAACCAGCCCTTCGTAGCTGCCCCAGGCCAGGCCGGCGTGCCAACTGCGCTGCAAGTGCCGTCCGGCAGCCACCTGCTTGTGAGCTTGCACGTCATTCAGGGCGTGCAGGTCTACACCTGTTCAGGGGGCAGCTGGGCCTTCAAAGAGCCAGACGCCGATATGGGCGTCGGCAACCGCCCCACAGTCCTGTACACGGCCGGGCCAGAGTGGGTCTCCACCGTTGACGGCAGCGCTGTCTGGGGCATGCCATTGGCCAGTGCCAACCGGACCGGCACCATCCCCGAACTGCTGGTAAAAGCCGTGAAAAACCGCGGCGACGGGCTCTTCGGGTCGGTCGACTACATCCAGCGCCTCGACACCTACGGCGGACTGCCTCCTGCCGGCAGCTGCACCAACGGGGCCATCACCGCCTCGCAATATTTCGCCACCGAGGACTTCTGGGCACCGGGCGCCTCCGCCTGAGCCCCCCTTGGCGCCGGGACACCACTCGGCTCTGCAACACACCACCCCTCAGCCGCACCAAAACCCCGCAAATCCAAACGCTTAGTCCCATCTACTCAAAGAAAGGCAACAACCGACATGAACCTCCTTCGCTCCCTTCCCGCCCGGGGCAGCTTCGCCGCCCGGGCCCTCGGCACCTTGGTCGTGGCCGCCGCCACCGTCGGCGGCGCCATCGCCTCGGCCGGCCCGGCCCACGCCCAGGGCAGCCCGTCTTACACGTTCACGACGCTGGACAACAGCAACGACCTCACCTTCAACCAGCTGCTCGGCATCAACGACTCGGGCACCATCGCCGGCTACTTCGGCTCGGGCGTGGCCATGCACCCCAACAAGGGCTACTACCTGCTCCCCCGGTACGGCCAGCTCAACTACCGGGTGGAGAACTTCCCCGGCTCCAACCAGACCCAGGTCACCGGGCTCAACAACCGCTCGAGCGAAGTTGGCTTCCAGTCCCCCACCAACACCGGCACCGACGCCAACTACGGCTGGTACTCGCTCGACAACGGGCGCACCTTCACCCAGGTCAACGTGCCCTTGCCGTCTGACGTCGCGGCGGCCAGCCCCCCGGTGACCCAGCTGCTCGGGGTCAACGACGCCAACATCGCCGTCGGCTTCGAGGCCGACGCCAATGGCAACGCCCACGGCTTCGTGTACGACATCCGGGACAACCAGGCCACCTTCACCACCATCGCCGGGGCCAGCTCGGTGACCGACGCCGCCATCAACAACGGCGGCCAGGTGGCCGGCTTCTTCACGCCGGCCTCGGGCCCGGTGGAGTCGTTCCTTACCTCCCACGCCGGCCTTGAGGCCATCGCCTACCCGGGGGCGGCCTCCACCGAGGCCCTCGGGCTCAACAACTCCGGCGAGGTCGTAGGGGTCTACACCACCGGCTCGGGCTCCAGCGCCCAGAGCTTCGGCTTCACCTGGACCAAGCGGGCCGGCTTCACCACCGTCTCTGACCCCAACGGCGTCGGCACCACCACGGTCAACGGCGTGAACGACCGGGGCGACCTCGTCGGCTTCTACGTCGATTCGGCCGGCAACACCGACGGCATGCTGGTCACCCCGGGCCCGGTCCAGGTGCTGACGAACACGGCCAGCACGGTCACCGCCACAGCGAGCACGACGACCATAAGTTCTCAGACGGGCACGTCGAAACCGGTAATGCCCGTGTCGTGGGACCTGCAGAAAAACGCCAGCGCCTAATAATTGGGGCCAACGCCCAGTACCTCACTACCTCACAGCTCTCAACCCGGATGCAACGGCGCACCCGGGCTGAGAGCGCTTTTGGCTTCCGGTGGGCGGCTCGCCGACTGGGGGGTAACCATGGCGGCAACAATGGAGCCGTGACGACCGAACTGCTCTACCTGACTGACGCCTACTTGCGGGACTTCGAAGCAACGGTGACCTCCGTGGACGCCGAAGGGCGCCGGGTGGACCTGGACCGCACCGCCTTTTACGCCACCGGCGGCGGCCAACCTCACGACACCGGGAACTTGGCGGGGGTCGAGGTGGTCGACGTCCGCAAAGAGGGCGATCACCTTTGGCATTCCCTGGGTGGCGAAGGCGCACTTCCCGTCCCGGGGGACATTGTCCGGGGCGAAATCGACTGGGACCGGCGCCACGCGCTCATGCGGACCCACACCGCCCTTCACGTACTTTGCGGCGTGATCTGGAAGGAATGGGGCAAGGCCGTCACCGGCGGCAACATGGAACCGCTGAGCGCCCGGATGGACTTCGAGTTCGACCCGCTCCCAGAGGGTTTTGGCCCGAAGGTACAGGACCTGGTCAACGCCGAGCTGGCCGCGGCGAGGCCCGTCGTAGTCGACTTCTTGCCGCGGGGGACGGCGGTCACAGACGAGGATCTCATCCGCACCAAGGTCAACATGATCCCAGAGACGGTGAGCGAGATCAGGGTGATCGACATCGTAGGCCTCGACAAGCAGGCCGACGGCGGGACCCACGTTCGCTCGACGGACGAGGTGGGGCGCATCCGGGTGCTCAAAACCGAGTCGAAGGGCAAAGGCAACAAGCGGGTCCGCCTGGAAGTCATAGACGCCTGATAAAGCTTCGAAGGGCTGTTGACAGCTCCGCCCCTCTCGGCCTATGGTGACAGTTTGAAACCGATCTCTGAGATGGATTCCTGAAACCGATCTCAGAGCCCGGCTCAACTGTGGGGCTGGTTGATCTAAGGGGATTGTAATTGTCTATCGGCACTGTGTCGCGGGCGCTGTTTTGTGAGGGGGTTTGAACAACTAATTCGCTATGGCACCTTCAATACGACCGAGGTTGCGCATCCGGGAGGTGGCTGAGCGCGCCGGCGTCTCGCCGGCCACTGTGTCGCGGGTGCTGAACGGGAGCGCCACGGTGACGAAGGCGAAACGCGACGTGGTCCTTAGCGCGGTCGACGAGCTCGGCTACCGTCCCAACCGGACGGCCAGCAACCTGCGGCGCCAGCAGGCGCAGATGATCGGTGTCGTGATATCCGACATCGAAAACCCGCATTTCACGCAGATGGTGAGGGCCGTCGAGGACGCGGCTTACGGTCGGGGTTACCGCGTCCTTCTGTGCAACACCGACGAGGATCCGGCTAAGCAGCGAGACTATCTGGGCGTGCTGGCCGCGGAGCGGGTGGCTGGCGCTATCATTTCGCCCACTGACGCAGACGCGCCGGAGATCAGCGAGCTGGTCGACCACGGAACGTGCGTAGTTGCTTACGACCGGGCCGTCAACGACCGGCGTGCTGACGCCGTCCTATCTGCAAATGCGGACGGCGCGTGCATGGGCGCGCAACATCTCATAACGGGCGGGCACAAGAAGATCGGTTTCATAAGCGGCCCGACAAGGATCGAAACAGGTGCCGACCGGTTAGCGGGCTACACCCAGGCCGTCTCTGGCGCCCACCTTGGGCCTCTCGTAGCATTTGGGGACTATCGCTTCGAGGGAGGCGTCCGAGCCACTGAAGAGCTATTGGCGCAAGGCGCCACTGCACTACTCGTAGCCAACAACCTCATGGCGGTCGGAGCGCTGCACGCCATAAAAGAGGCTGGGCTGAGGGTGGCGGCCGACGTCGCCCTAGTCTCAATAGACGACCCGTCTTGGGCGGAGCTGACTGACCCTCCTCTCACCACGTTGGGCCAGCCCGTACGGGCCATGGCCGATGCGGCCGTGGCGCTGCTCCTGGGCCGGCTCGAGGGTAGCCGCAAGCGTCGCAAGCACCAGGTTTTCCCGTTCGAACTGCATCATCGCGGTTCATGTTGCGACGCCGCGACGCAAACCAGTTCTTCCCGCCGACCGGCCATGAGGGCCGTCGTACCCAGAGTCGAACCCGTCAACGTCCAGGCCCGGACCACACGTGTAGCGCAAAGGGGGTGAGCGGCCAGGACAGAAGTGTGTGACTGCGAGTGCCAAGCCCAAGCCACCAGAAAAGAGAGGGGAACATGAGAGTCGGGATTTTGACCTTTAGTGATGGCCGGGATTTTGTCCATCAAGGCCTGGCCGAGTTCGTGGCCAATATGGAGGGACGCATCGTCGCCGCTTGTGAGGCGTCCGGGTACGAGGTCGTGCGCGGGTCAGTCCCTGTCACTTCCAACGACGTGGCGGTGCGGGAGGCGAGGGCACTGGCTGCCGCTCGTCCGGACCTGACTGTGTTCAACTACCCGGTTTGGGCCTTCCCCCACTTCTCGGTCCATGCCGCTCGCGCCACGACCGGCCCTCTGCTACTTTTCTCCAATATTGACCCCACCTATCCCGGCATGGTGTCGATGCTGGCGGCCGGAGGCAGCTTGGACCAGATAGGGAGGCATCACGAGCGGTTATGGGGCGACATCTCCGACCCCGCCGTCGCCACCCCCTTCGCTCACCTGGTCGCGGCCGCCTACGCCGTCCGCTCTCTCGAAGGGGCTACGTTTGCTCGCATCGGTGGACGCTCGATGGGTATGTACACCGCCGTGGGGCGGACCGACGAATGGATGCGCCGCTTTGGTATCGATGTCGAAGAAGTCGACCAGTGGGAGGTCGTCCGCCGCTCGGAGGCGGTGCCGGCCTCGGCCGCCGGCGCGGGGAGAGAGTGGCTCGAGAAATGCTCGGCCGGCGTACACTACGACGGCAAACGCCTCACGCCCGAGATATTGGAACGCCAGGTCCGCTCGTACTACGCGGTCAAGGACATCATCGCCGAGGGGCATATCGACTTTTGCGGGATAAAGGGGCAGCCCGAGCTCACCAACTACTTCGCCACGGCCGATATCGCCGAAGCCTTTTTGAACGACCCGTACGATTGGGACGGCCCGAAGGCGCCGGTCATCTGCGCCACCGAGGACGACATGGACGGCGCCCTCACCATGCAGCTCATGCACAAGCTGACCGGCACTCCGGTCCTGTTTGCAGACGTGCGCCACTACTTCGCCGACAGGGGCATCTGGGATCTGGAGAACTCCGGCCAGCACGCCACCTGGTTTGCTGCTCGCTCCGACGACCCGGCCGAAAACATGGCCAAGGTACATCTTTATCCGGAGGAGTTCTACTTCCCGGCCGGAGGGGCAGCTGTGCATCACCTGGCCGCTCCGGGGGACATCACACTGGCGCGGCTCAGCCGCCAGGACGGGTCCTACCGCATGCAGGTTACCCGGGGCCGCTTCGAAACCTTCGACGACGAGACCAACGAGGCACTCATGCGCCAGAGCACTTACGTGTGGCCTCACGCATTTACCCACATGGACGCTCCCGTGGAGGTTTTTCTCTCTCGCTTTGGCGCTAACCACATCCACGCCGTCCCGGGCGACGTGACCGGCGAGCTGGCGGCCATCTGCCGCTTCCTGGACGTCGACCTGGAGCGCCTTGACCAACAAACCCCGGCGCAAGCCTCGAAACCGTAACAGAGAAGTTGACGAGCTCCACGAAATACTCAGCCAACTAACAAGGGGAGGTTCCCATGGAAAAGGAAAAGAACATATTGTCAGCCGGCGTTTCGCGCCGGGAGTTCCTGGCCGGAGCAGCGGCAACTGCCGCCGCTTTGTCATTGCCCCTCAACCGCCAACTGAGGCCACTGGTCCACTTGGCGCCGGAGAGAGGCGCCGTCGCCGATGACGTCGTGACGGTCGCCTTGTATGCCACCGCCGCCGCAGCCAAGAACGCCGAAGCATTCCTGGCCAGCTTCACCAAGCAGTTCGGGATAAAGCTCACCATAATCGGCATCCCGGCCAACAGCTGGGTCGGTCTGTTCCAGTCTGTCTCGACCCGGCTCGCCGGGGGCGAGCCGCTCGACACGGCGTATATCGCCACAGAGGGCATGCTGCTGTTCGAGGAGCGAGGAGTCCTGGACCCGCTCGACAGTTACATTGCCACCGATAAAGCGGCCGTCAACTCGTTCTATGCCGACTTAAACCCCCACATGCTGGCGAATTTCCGCCAGCTCGACAATATAAAAGGTAATACGTTCTTCTTGCCGATCGGTTACAACGTCATGTCGATGTGGATCAACAAGCCGGTATTCAAGGAGTTCAATATCCCGATACCCAGCCCGGGCTGGACGTGGGACGAGTTCGAGAGCGCTGCCACCAAGATCGCCGACCCGCCCAACCGGTTCGGTTTTGCCATCGGCACGCCGATCCCGGGCCCTTCACCGACGTTTACCCATGGGTCCTGACCAACGGGGGCGCCATCATGAACGCGACGCAGACCAAATCCGTGGCTGACAACCCGGCCGCCATCGAAGCGGCGACTTTCGTGAGGAGCCTGGTCGAGAAGAAGCTGGTGAACGAGCCCGGCGGTGCGTATAACGCATTTACTGAGGCCGCTGGTCAAAAGCTCGGCATGTTCGGTGCCGGGATCTGGCCCAACAACGGCGGCCTACCCCTCCACCAGAGCCAGATCAACAGCCAGTTCGAGATCATCCCGTGGCCTCAGAAGACGCAACCGGCGACTCCTGTCGGCGTCGGGGGCTTCCCCATGTTCAAGACGTCCAAAGCCAAGCCGGCCCTGTGGGAGTTCATCAAGTGGACCATCTCGGAAGAGTTCCAGAGGGGCCCGGTGGTTTCGTTCGGAGGGGACATGCCCATCAGGAACTCGGTAGCCACCGACCCTTCGTTCCTCAAGGAGTGGCCTCCGGGGACAGACTATTTCACCAAGGAACTCGCTTATTCAACGCTGATCGTGGGCGTCCCTAATGCCGGGGCCGTGGAAAACGAGATCAGCACTGTATGGGAGCAGATCATGACCGGGTCCACCACCCCGGCGCAGGGCATGAAAACGATGCAGGACACCTGTAACACCCTCATGACCCAGAAAGTATGAGCTCAGCGGGCTGGAGCGGGTTGGGCCGCGCCTCCGAGGGTGATGCAAACCCTCAGGGGCCGGGCCCCGGCGGCCCGGGCCAGCAGCAGCCCGCCCCACGGGTACCCTGAGACCGAGCGAGAACAGGAAGAAGCACAGCGCGAAACGGCGCTCGGCCTGTTCGGCGCGGACGAGTTCGGCGCGGACAAGGTGAGCGAGCCGGCCGGCCCGGCGGGGGCGGGTTCTGGCTACGGCGCCAAAGGGCCCCGTACTTCGTCGTTCCGACGCTTGTGGGGCGGCAAGGTCGGCCGGCGGCAGCCGTTTGCGGGTTGGCTCCTCCTCAGTCCCGCCCTCTTGCTGTATCTGGCCTTCATAGGTATCCCGCTGGTCGGCATAGTCATAATTTCTTTCTTGCAGTGGGACCTGGTGTCTGCGCCCCACTTCGTTGGCTTGCAAAACTTTCGCGCCGTGGCCCACGACAGCCAGCTCGGCCGCACTCTGCTCAATTCCTTCCTCTTCGACATAATGACGACCACAGTGCACATCGTCCTGGGCCTGGGGCTGGCTCTGGCCGTCACGAGCGTGCGGTCCCGGGCTGTCCGGTACTGGGCCCGCACGGCTATCGTGGCGCCCTTCCTAATGTCGGCCGGGGTCGTGGCCTTGATGTGGTCTTACTACCTGGCGGGGGAGACCGGCCCGTTTAATTACTACCTGGAAAAGATCGGCCTGAACCCGCCAAACTGGCTGGCGTCGAGCTTCTGGTCACTCCCCGGGCTCGTGATCATCGATGTGTGGGCGACACTCGGGTTCACATTCATTATCTTCCTGGTCGGGCTGCAAAACATCCCCGCCGACCTCCACGAGGCGGCCTCCATCGACGGCGCCGGCACCTGGGGCCGTTTCAGGCGGGTCACCCTGCCGTTGCTGTCGCCGGCCACCTTCTTGGCGTCGGTCACGGCGTTCATAGGTGCATTCGAGATTTTCACATGGCCGCTCATCGACACCAACGGAGGGCCCGGGATCGCCACCCAGACGATCGTGCTGTATATCTACCGGGACGCATTTCAGAACTACCAATTCGGGTACAGCGCTGTGCTTTCGTTGATCAACGTACTGCTATTAATAAGCTTCCTGGTCGTGATGGCCCTGCTCGCCAAGCGGTGGGTGCACTTTGAACGCGTCTGAGCCCAAGGCGGCTGGGCTCCTGCTCCGAAAGTACCTGGAACGAGGGAGAGGTGAAGAGTGGCTGCAACCATTGCGTTAGGCGGACGTGAGCGGACCAAAGGGGGCACGCGTTTTTGGTCGTCAGGCCGCGTCGCCAGGTTCTTTATCTCTTTGCTCCTGATATTGGCCGGGGTCCTCATGCTATTGCCCGTGGCGTGGGTAGTCGTCCAGTCCATCGAACTGCCGAGCCAGCAGTTCAACCTGCCACCGGTCTGGTTCCCGACCCAGGCCACGCTGGACAGCTTCCGGAGCCTCTTCTCGAACACGCCGTTCCTCCTCAACATCTTGAACTCTGTGCTGGTAACGGTCTCAGTGGTGGTGGGCGCTGCAGTGGTCAGCATCCTGGCGGCATACGTTTTTGCCCGGATCGAGTTCCGGGGGCGAGAACTGATTTTCACCATGTTCCTGGCCGCGCTGACCATACCCACACAGGTGGCGGCGGTCCCTGAGTTCGTTGTGGTGAAGTACCTGCACCTCCTCAATACCCAGGCCAGCCTTATCGTCCCGGCCCTGATCCAGGTACTGGGCGTGTTCCTGCTGCGCCAGCAGTTCCGGACGATCCCCGTGGACCTCGACGACGCCGCCCGCGTCGATGGCGCCGGCCACCTGCGGATCATCCTTCACGTGATGATCCCGATGTCATGGCCGGCGATCTCCGCCGTCATGATCATCACGGGTCAGTACATTTGGAACGATTTTTTCTGGCCTAACCTCTTCATCACCGACCCTAACCGCATGACGGCCCCGCTGGCGCTCTTCTACCAGGAGTCGGCGCTGGGGGGCGGCGAGATAGGGGCGATATTTGCCGGGATGACCCTTCTCTGTGTGCCGGCCGTGATCGCCTTCATTTTCCTGCAGCGTAGGCTGATGGAAGGGATTGGTTATCGAGGCGTCGCCAGGTAGGCCAGCACACTGGGCCCAAAATTTCCGCAGACAAGCAAAGGAGGCTGGCGTGGTAGATACGGCAGAAGTCGGGACCACTCGCGCAAACTGGCCCGTAGCCCGCACTTACCGAGAGGCAGACAGGGTGCGGATCTCGCTGCCGGTGGGAGGTATCGGTACAGGCTCGGTCGGCTTTGGCGGTCGAGGTCAGTTCCGCGACTGGGAATTGGAGAACCACCCCTCGAAGGGGACGCAGTCGCAGCTGACGTTCCTCGCCTGCCAGGTGAGGGGGGCCACAGGCGCGCCGACGGCACGAATACTGGAGGGCGACCTGTTCGATGAGGAGGTCGAAGGGCGCGCAAGGGTCGCCAGCACCACTCGCCGGTTTACCCCGCTTCGCCGAGTGCGAGTTCGAGACCACCTACCCCTTTGGCCGGGCGACCCTGGCCGAACCCCATTTCCCCGTGCGGGCCAGCGTCGAGGTGTTCAACCCCTTCTCGCCGGGTGACCCACAAGTCAGCGGCCTCCCTATCGCCGTCGTCAGCGTCGTGGTCGAGTCGGTCGCTGATGAGCCGCTCGAGTGCAGCATTATGTTCTCGGCCGAGGCGATGGTCGGTCATGGGGCGCGGATGGCGGGGCAACCGAGCAGTCCCCGGGCCGCGGCGCGTTCGGGCGCCGGCGTCACCGGCTACTTGCTGTCCGACCAAGCAGTCGAGGCAGGAAGCGAGGCGGCCGGGACGCTCGCCGCGGCGGTGCTCGGGGACGATGCGTGGGTGGGGCCGAGCTGGCGCCTCGGGAAATGGAACCAGGGCCTCCTCGAAATGTGGCGCGGCTTCGCCGACAGCGGCGAGCCCACGACCGGGACGTTCGGGGCCGGGGACGACGTCCCGGCGCCGACGTATGGATCTGCCATCGCCGGTACGCTCGGTGCCAGACGCTCCCTGGCGCCGCGAGGGAAAGCCGAAGTGGTTTTCCTCCTGGCCTGGCATTTCCCGAACCGTCACGCTTGGGCCTGGGGGCCGCGGGGACCAGGAGGCGTCGCCGGTCTGGAGACGGTAGGCAACTTTTACGCCCAAGGCTTTGCTGACGCCTGGGAGGTCCTCGCTAGCCAGGTCGGCCAGCTACCAGCGCTCTGCCAGGCCACGGAGCGTTTCGTATCTGCGTTCTGGGAAAGCGACCTGAGCCCGGCGGTAAAAGAGGCCGCCCTGTTTAACCTGAGCACTTTGCGCAGCCAGACATTTTTCCGAGACGCCGATGGGCACCCGCTGGGCTGGGAGGGCTGCCTCGACGACGCGGGTAGCTGCCTCGGTTCATGCACCCACGTCTGGAATTACGACCTGGCCACTCCCTTCTTGTTCGGTTCGCTGGCCAGGCAAATGCGCGAGCTCGAATACCTCTACGCCACGGCGCCAGACGGGGCCATGAGTTTTCGCATCCTCCTTCCTCTGGACAAAGCTCAGGAGTACAAGCTGGCGGCGGCCGACGGCCAGTTCGGCTCGGTGCTGAAGCTGTTCAGGGAGTGGCGGTTGTCTGGCGATGACGAATGGCTGAGGCGCCTTTGGCCGGCTTGCCGACGCTCGCTCGAGTTCGCGTGGGTGAGCGGCGGTTGGGACGCAGACGGCGACGGCCTGGCGGAGGGAGTCCAGCACAACACTATGGACATCGAGTACTTCGGCCCCAACCCGGAGGTGCAATCCTGGTACCTGGCTGCATTGGCCGCCGCCGCAGAGATGGCCGAGGCCGTGGACGACACCGACTTCGCTGCGACTTGCCAAAAACTCCTGGAGAGCGGCGCCGCCGCCACGGAGTCCGTGCTGTTCAACGGCCGTTACTATCAGCAAAAGATAATCCCCCCGGGTGATCTTTCCAGCATCTCTCCCCGGCTGCGGCACACCAACATGGGGGCGGAGAACGCCACCGACCCCGAGTTCCAGGTGGGCGACGGCTGCGTCATCGACCAGCTCGTGGGCGACACGTACGGCCAACTGGTCGGGCTTCCGCACGTCCTCGAGGCGGACCATGTGAGGACGGCGCTGTCGAGCATCCATAACCTCAATTACGTCCCCGACTTCGGGGACTGGACCAACTACATGCGGACCTACGCCGTGAGAGGTGAGCGGGGCCACATTGTCCTGTCGTACCCCAAAGGCATCCCGGAACACCCGATGCCGTACTGGTGCGAGACGTGGACCGGGCTCGAGTACGTTTACGCCATCGGGCTCATCCAGGAGGGCCTGACCGAACTGGCCGCAGACGTAGTGGCGGCCGCTCGGGAGAGGTTCTCGGGAGCGAGGCGTAACCCGTTCGACGAGGCGGAGTGCGGGCACCATTATGCCCGGGCCATGGCCAGCTGGGGGCTCATCCCGGCGTTGACCGGGTTCCACTACGACGCCCGACAGGGTGCCATGACCTTCGCCCCGGCGCCCACCCCGACGAGGTGGTTCTGGTCGAGCGGTTCGGCGTGGGGCACGATCGAGCAAACGACGGCCACCGACGGCCAAAAAATAGTGCGCCTCGACGTTCTGTACGGGCAGGTGCGCATCGACCGGGTGCTCATCGGCGCGATGACCTTCCGGCCGGACGCCCCTGGCGAGCTTTCCATTGGTACCTACGCTCTCCGCGGAGAATAAGGGGCGGCCGCTCGCCGCGCTGAGACCCACGCTGATGGCCGGGCTGCCTCGTACGTCTGAACCTGACAGACTGGCGGTCCGGCCGTAGCTCCCAACCCTAAGGAGGCACGATGGCGCTGTTCGACTTGCCACACGACCAACTCGTCAAATACGCCCCAGATCTGGAGGAGCCGGGAGACCTCGAGCCTTTCTGGGCGACGACCCTGGCCGAAGCCCGGTCCAGCGCCAAGCCGCCGGTTTTCGAGCCTTTGGACTGCGGCCTGACGCTGGTCGACTGTTTCGATGTCACCTTTTCCGGCTTCGGTGGGGAGCCGGTCCGGGCGTGGTTGCACCTACCCGCAGGCGTCTCGGCACCGCTGCCGATCGTCGTAAAGTTCATCGGCTACGGCGGCGGCCGCAGCCTGCCGCACGAAGTAGACACTTTCGTTCTCGCCGGTTACGGGTGCCTGAGAGTAGATACGCGGGGCCAGGGGTCGGCGTGGACCCCCGGTGACACCGCCGACCCGGCCGGGGCCGCCCCGGCCGCCCCGGGTTTCATGACGAGGGGCATACTCGACCCTCACGATTACTACTACCGCCGCGTCTACACCGATGCCGTGCTCGCCGTCGAGATGATCCGCAACCATGCGAGGGCCAACGCAGAAAGAATTGCGGTTGCGGGCGGCAGCCAAGGGGGCGGGATCACTCTGGCGGTGGCATCCCTTGTCCCGGATCTGTGGGCAGTTATGCCCGACGTGCCGTTCCTGTGCGACTTTCCCCGTGCCACCGAGATCGTCGAAAAAGACCCCTACGCAGAAATCGTCCGGTACTTGAGCATTCACCGCGACCACGTCGAACGGGCCTTCGCCACGCTGGCGTACTTCGATGGGGCGGTGCTCGTCCGGCGGGCTACTGCGCCCGCGCTCTTCTCGGTCGCCCTGATGGACCACACCTGTCCGCCGTCGACCGTGTACGCCGCGTACAACGCTTACGGCGGGCCAAGGAGATCGTGGAGTACCCGTTCAACGACCATGAAGGAGGCCAGGTCTTCCACCAAGCGGAACAACTGCGGTGGCTGGCCAAGCGCAACTAAGGATGACTCCTACTGGGAGGCTGGGGCCTCGCCGCTTATTGACATATCGAGGATCTCGGCCAAGTGAGCGGTCCTAACTGCCGAACCTGAGCGCCTGAGCGCACTTTGGACCTGCATTAGGCACCCGGGATTGGTGCTCACCACCACCTCGGCGTCAGTGGCGACGATGGCGGCCGCCTTGCGGTCCCCGAGTTCTCTGGCCGGACCCGGCTCCACCAGGTTGTAGATCCCGGCGGAGCCGCAGCAAAACTCGTCCCCGATCTCGTATACCTGCAACCCCGGGATCTCCTGGAGCAGCGCTCTGGGCTGGGCGCGGATGCCTTGCGCGTGGGCCAAGTGGCAGGCATCGTGGTAGGCCACTTTCATACTGACAGGGTGACGCGGCGCCCGCGCCGGCCGCGGCCAACAGTTCGGACAGGTCGCGAGTGTGGGTGGCCAGCCAGGCGGCGTCGTCCTCGTAGCCGCGCTGGCCCGCAAGGAGCGAGGTGTACTCCTTCATGGCTGACCCGCACCCGGCTGCGTTCACGACCACGTACTCGACGCCTTCGGACTTGAAAGCATCCACCGTCTGCTTCGCGAACCGGGCCGCTTCGGCCTTGCGGCCGGTGTGCCAGGAGAGTGCTCCGCAGCAGCCCTGCCTCTGCGGGACCACGACCTCGAAGCCCTCGGCGGCCAACACTCTGGCCGTGGCCGAATTTACTTGTGAAAAGAACACGCTTTGCACGCAGCCGGTAAGCAGGCCTACAACCCCGCGCCGCGGCTCGGCGCTGGGCGACCGGACGGGCAGGACCTCGATGCGCGATACGGGCGGCGCCACGGACTCCATAACCCGGAACAGGGCGGGCAGGCGGGCCGACACTCCCGGCCGCTGCAGGACAGCACGGAGCCCGGACGCTTCTGCCGCCGCCAGGGCTACCCGCGCCACCCGAAGCCGGCGCGGGTAGGGGAAGAGGCCGAAAATGGCGGCGCGGGCCCAACGCTCCGCTCGGGGACGCTGCACGGTGCGCTCAATTTCGACCCGGGCAGCCTCGATTATCTCGCCGTAGCGGACACCTGAAGGGCAAGCGCTTACACATGCCATGCACGAAAGGCAGCGGTCGAAGTGCTCCAGCGGCGCCCCCCCGATAGGGCAGCCCGATAGGACCTCACCCATTAGGTAGATCCGTCCCCGCGGGGAGTCCATTTCCTGGCCCCACAAGGAGTAGGTCGGGCAGGCGGGGAGACAGAACCCGCAATGCACACAATCGTCGAGCAATTCCTGCACTTCTGACAGATCGCGGCGCTCGCCGTCCACGCCACTCTGCGGAGTAATAGTCATCAGATACCCCCGACGAAGCGGCCTGCCGCCAGCCGGCGGCCGGGGTCGAAGTTTTCTTTCACACGGCGCATGAGCTCGACGCCCGGGACCGGCCCCACACGTCGACACTCGCCTTGAGCGCGGCGGGTGCTCGCAACAAGACGGCATGTCCGCCAAAGCTGGCACAAACGCTTCGCAGATCCTCCAGCACATTTTTCAGGTCCTCGGCCGGCACCTCGGCCGGGAGCCCCATATACAGCACTCCTGAGCCGGCCGAGCCGGCCACCCTGGCGTCCAGAGCGTGGTCCCGGGCCAACGAACTGGCTCGGTCAACTAGCGCCGCCACGCCGGAAAGCACCACGGCGAGCTTCAGAGTGACCGGCCCGGGCAGGTCACCCCACCCAGCTGGCGCCAGCGAACGGATATCGGACGTACTGAGCACGCCGGCGACCTCGACGCTCCGCTGCTCGACACCACCGGGGCGGCCCTCGATCAGCACAGAAAGCTGGAGGGGCTCATCCGGGCTCGGCCGCTCGACTTCGATGGCCGTCGGCGCCGATGGCGAAGCCAGGACGGCCGGGAGTGACCGGCCCAGTTCGGACGGGCCCCGGTACGAGGCGACCACGAAACGACGAGCCAACGGTATGGGCTTCAGTTTTAGCGTCAATTCCGTGAGGATGCCGAGTGTCCCGTAGGAACCGGTGAAAAGCTTGGCCAGATCGTAACCAGCAACGTTTTTTACGACTTTGCTCCCGGTGTGCACGACCACCCCATCGGCCCGCACCAGGGTGGCGCCAAGGACCAAGTCACGGACGCCGCCGTGCATGAAGCGACCCGGGCCGCTGAGGCCGGTGGCTACGACACCTCCAATGGTCGAGCCGGCGACCACCTCGTCTACGGGAAAGTGTTGCCCTGCCTTTGAGATCTCGTCCGCCAGGCTCGCCAACGTCGTCCCTGCCCGGGCCCGCGCCACCAGGTCGTTACTGACATGCTCGATGACCCCGTTCATTTCAGAAAGGTCCAGCACCAGCTCGGCTCCCTCCGGAGGGTTGCCCCAGTCGAGCTTCGTACCCCCGCCCCGGGCCACCACTCTCAGCCCATAAACGGCGGCGACTTGCAGGGCACGCGCCACTTCCTCTGTCTGGCGCGGCTTGACCACGATTTCGGGCGCAACCCCGTCCACAGAATCGGTATCCTCGGCCGGGCGCGCCGCGCCGCCGCAGGCTCGCCCCAATTCCTCCAACACAGGCATCAAAACAACTCTGCCACGCCTTGTTCCTCAAGCGGGTGGGCGCCGTGGCGCGGACGGGGCGGTTCGCCGCAGAGCCGCGGGGTGGGGACGGCCTTACCCGGGTTGCAAATCCCCTCCGGGTCGAAGGCGCTGCGGACCAGGAGCATGCTCTCGAGGTCGTCGTCGGTGAACATTTTCGTCATCGCCGTCAGTTTGTGCAGGCCGACCCCGTGCTCACCGGTTATCGAGCCACCGTGGGCAATACAGAGGTCCAGGATCTCAGTGGACAGTTCTTCGGCCCGTTGCTCTTCGCCTTCTACAGCGTCGTCGTAGAGCACCAGGGGGTGAAGGTTGCCGTCGCCAGCGTGGAACACGTTGGCCACCCTGATACCGGCCTCGGCCGAAAGCCGGCCTATCTCATGGAGAACCTCAGGCAGGTCGCTCCTGGGCACCACGCCATCCTGCACGATGTAGGCCGGGCTCAGCCGGCCCATGGCGGCGAAGGCGGACTTCCGGCCCCGCCAGATGCGCGCCCGCTCGACGTCGTCAGCCGCAACGCGTACCTCGAACGCCCCGTGGTCCACGCACAGACGCTCGACGTCGGCGAGACCTTCTCTTACGTCGGGAGCCGGGCCATCTAGCTCGACGATCAGTACCGCGCCGGCCCCTTCGGGGTACCCACACTTCACCGCCGTTTCGGCCGCGGATATCGCCAAAGCGTCCATCATTTCGATGGCTGCGGGGATAAGACCGGCGGAGATGATGGCGGAGACGGCCCGACCCGCGCTATCTATGTCGGGGAAGCCGGCCAGAAGCGTCTGGACCGATTCGGGGAGCGGCACGAGACGGACTGTCACCTTTGTGGCCACTCCCAGAGTGCCCTCTGAACCCACGAACGTGCCAACCAGGTCGTAGCCAGGGGAGTCGCCGGCCAGCCCGCCCAGTTCTACGACGGCGCCATCTGGTGTCACCACTTCAAGCCCGGTCACGTGGTTGGTGGTGAAGCCGTGCTTGAGACAGTGAGCGCCGCCGGAGTTTTCGGCCACGTTGCCACCGACTGAGCAAACCTGCTGGCTGGAAGGGTCTGGGGCGTAGAAAAGGCCGTAGGGCCGCGCCGCACGGCTCACCTCGAGGTTGGTGACGCCCGGTTCGAGCACCGCCCTGCGGTCCTCCGCGCGCAACTCCAGCACCCTGCGCATGCGGGTGGTCACTAAAAGGGCGCCCTCCGCGTGGGGGACCGACCCACCTGACAGGCCGGTGCCCGAGCCCCGGGCCACAAACGGCAACCGCAACCCGGCGCACACCCCGACCACCCTCTGCACGTCTTCACTCGAGCCGGCGAGGACGGCGAAGGCAGGGCGGGCTCGGAACTGAGTGAGCCCGTCGCACTCGTACGTCGCCAGCTCAACCTGGTCGCAAATGAGCGCGTCTGGCGGTAAGAACGGGGCCAGAAGCTCGATGGCCGCTCGGGCGTCAGGGGGCAGAGGCACCTTGTCAGTAGCCCTGCCGAGGACCGCGGCATGCTGCGAGAGCCTCGTCGTACCAGGGCGGCCTGCCATTTTTTGCTCCTGATGTCCCTCTGTTAGAATCTATTTCTCTTCAAATTTACCGTACAGGAGTGTTGGGTGTGGACGCAAATTCTGTCTGGCCGCTGTTGACCATGAGAATGATAGCCAAATTCCTGTGATAATTCGCCGACGAACGCGCAGAATTACCTCTTATGACATTTTGAGGAGCGAGGAGTTATAAAATGGCCGGAGACATTGAAGTACGAGGTGAAAAAAACGCTCGCCGGGAGATGGTGTTAAACAAGAAAGCAACCGGCTTGGTGGCCGAGCTTCAGGGTGAGCTCGGCCCCGACGAAAACAACTACTCGACCGCCGGCGGCAACGACAGGCCGAGCTGGCCCAGGGCGCCCGACCAGAGTTCCCCAAGGGTTCGCCGCCGGTCCGGAGCAGCGCATGGCACGTCCCGCCGGCGCCGGCAGATCTGCGCGAAAGGCGGGTGGAAATCACCGGCCCTACTGACGCCAAGATGATGATCAACGCGCTCAATTCCGGCGCCCGCGTGTTCATGGCTGACTTCGAAGACGCCAACACGCCGACGTGGTCCAACATGGCCGACGGACAAGCAAACGTCTACGACGCTGTCCGCAGGCGGCTGTCCTATCGCTCGCCTGACGGCAGGGACTACAGCCTCGGCTCGGACCTGGCCACCCTGTTGGTGCGGCCAAGGGGATGGCACCTCGACGAGCGCAACGTGCTCGTCGATGGCACGCCCGTTTCTGCCAGCCTCTTCGATTTCGGCACCTTCGTGGCCAACAATGGCGGCGAACTTTTGGAACGAGGGTCGGGGCCATACCTGTACCTGGCGAAGCTCGAGAACGCCGACGAAGCAGCGTTGTGGCGTTCGGCCTTCGAGATCGCCGAGAGCCGCCTTGGCTTGCCGGCGGGGAGCATCAGGGCCACCGTCCTCATCGAGACCATCCTGGCTGCGTTCGAGATGGATGAGGTGCTGCACGCCCTCGGTCCCTACGCCACCGCCCTCAACGCCGGCCGTTGGGACTACATGTTCAGCATCATAAAGAAGTTCCGCGACGACCCCACCTTCGTCCTCCCCGACCGGGCGCAGGTCACCATGACCGTCCCGTTCATGCACGCCTACACCGAACTTCTGGTCAAAACGTGCCACCGGCGAGGTGCGCACGCCATCGGCGGGATGGCGGCTTTCGTGCCATCACGCCGGGACCCTGAAGTCAATGAACGGGCCATGAACGCCGTGCGTGACGACAAGAGGCGGGAAGCAGGCGCTGGCTTCGACGGCACCTGGGTCGCGCACCCGGACCTGGTGCCCGTGGCTACAGAGGTCTTCGATGCCGCGTTCAACGGGCAGGCCAACCAGCTGTCCCGGTCCAGAGAAGACGTGGCCGTGCAGGCCTCTGAGCTCCTCGACGTGGCTGTGCCGGGCGGCGCGGTCACCGAGGCTGGCGTCCGCAACAATATCGCCGTGAGCCTGCGCTACCTCGAGTCCTGGCTGCGTGGGACCGGGGCAGTCGCCGTCTTCAACCTCATGGAGGACGTGGCCACGGCCGAGATCGCCCGAGCGCAGATCTGGCAGTGGTGGCATAACGAGGTAGTCCTCGGCGACGGCAGGATTGTGAGCCCCGAGTTGGTGCGCCGGGTCGAAGCCGAGGAACTGGACCAACTCCTGAAAGAACTCGCTACCGCCGGTCTCGGCGATGGACGGGCCAAGGAAGCGGCGGAGCTGTTCGACACTGTGGCGTTGGCCGACGAGTTCGTGGACTTCCTGACCTGGCCTGGTTATGAGAAGCTCGACTGAAGGAAACCTCGATCTAACCCGCCCTACGAGCAAAGTGAGGACGAGACGCCAGAGCGCTCCGTGCTGGTCGACCTGCCCTACGGCAGTTCTCAGCTGACCGTCGAGCTGCCGCCGAGCACGCTCGTAATTTCCCCTGAAGACCGGCCTCGGGCCGCCGACGAACTGGAGGCCATCCGGGCTGCGGTGAGGACGCCGGTCAGCGGGCCACCTCTGGGTGGTGTGGTGCCGCCCGGCGCCACCGTCGCCATTGCCGTGTGCGACGGGACGAGGCCTCAACCCCGGCGTCCGATGCTTTCCGCGCTGCTGGAGGTCATCGCCACCAGGACCGACCTCGACAACGTGGTTGTGCTGGTGGCCACGGGCACCCACCGCGCCAATACGGCGGCCGAGATGGAGGACATGTTCGGGCCGGAACTGCTCGAGTCGGTCCGGGTCGTGAACCACGACGCCCGCGA
Source organism: uncultured Acidimicrobiaceae bacterium (assembly GCA_963807395.1). Taxonomy (GTDB): domain Bacteria; phylum Actinomycetota; class Acidimicrobiia; order Acidimicrobiales; family Palsa-688; genus Fen-671. The sequence goes on along the minus strand of CAWEBW010000007.1, from coordinate 1,117,247 downwards.
CTCCGGGACGCTGGTGGACCTCGGCATCATGGGCGACAACGTGCCGGTCCAGCTCAACCGGGAATGGGTCGAGGCGGACGTGCGGGTCACGACCGGGTTCGTCGAGCCCCACTTCTTCGCCGGGTTCTCCGGCGGGCCAAGCTCGTGGCCCCCGGTCTGGCGGGCCTGGAGACCACCCTTGCCCTCCACGATGCCAGGCGTATCGCCAGCCCGTCGGCGACGTGGGCCGTGCTCGAGGGCAACCCGGTCCATGACGACGTTCGCGCCATTGCCCGGGCGACAGGAGTCCACTTCGCCTGCGACGTCGTGCTCAACCGGCGCCACGAGGTGGTGGCCGCCTTCGCCGGCGAGCTCTTCGCCATGCACCGAGCCGCGACGGCCGTGGCGAGGGAGGTGGCGATGCAGGAAGTGCCCCATCGCTTCGACGTGGTGGTCACCTCCAATGCCGGCTTCCCGCTGGACCAAAACCTGTACCAGGCGGTGAAGGGGATGTCGGCGGCGGCTACGGTTGTCCGGGAGGGCGGCCTCATCGTCGTCGCCGCGGAGTGCCGGGACGGGTTCCCTGACCACGGCGAGTTCCGCCAGCTGCTGGCTTCAGCTCCGTCTCCCCAGGCTTTGATGGCCTCTCTTTGCGGCCGCAGCCGGACCGTGCCGGACCAGTGGGAGGCCCAGGTCCTGGCCCGAGTACTAGGCCAGGCGCGCGTCGCCGTTCACACCGATGGCCTGAGCGCCGGCGAGTTAGAGACGGCTTTCCTGTCGCCAGCGGACGACATCGGGGCGACGGTACGAGACGAGCTCCTGCGGGCGGGCGGCAACGGGGCCAGCTGTTGCGCTCTGCCAGCCGGCCCAGAGACCATCGCCTTCGTGGGCGACTGAGCCCGGCCGAACTCCAAGGGGTCCCGCCGCGCCCAAGGAATATCGGCCCCGGGGTGCTGTTGGCCTAAGCATGGCCCTTTATGACGTGGTACCAGCGTCCCTCGACGGCAGCCCGCTCGACCTAGACGAAATCCAGGGCAAGGCCGCCCTCATAGTGAACGTGGCCTCCCGCTGCGGGTTAACCCCCCAGTACGCCACCCTCGAAAGCGTCCACGAGCGCTACAAGGACCGAGGGTTCACGGTGCTCGGCGTGCCGTGCAACCAGTTCGGCCAGCAGGAGCCGGGGTCGCCGGAGGAGATCGCCACCTTCTGCTCGACGACGTACGGCGTGACGTTCCCGATGACGGAGAAGGTCGACGTGAACGGGGGCGAGCGCCACCCCTTGTACCAGCAACTGACGGCCACCCCCGACGCAAGTGGCGACGCGGGCGACATCCAGTGGAATTTCGAGAAGTTCCTGGTTTCGCCGGACGGGCGGGTCGTGGCCCGGTTCCGGCCGCAGGTCACACCTGACTCGGACGAGGTCGTCTCGGCCATCGAGTCAGTCCTCCCGGCGTAGCCCGCCCGGAACCGCATTTCGGGATCGACTGCCGCCCCGACGCCCGATGTCCCGAATCTGACGTTAACGTCAAGGGCTGATATGATCGGTGCCGTGACGGGAACGGAGGAGGCCGAATGCGCACGAGCGCGACTGTAGAGACGACCCGGCCGGTGCCTGACAAGCGGGGCCTCCACTACAAGTGGATAGCCCTGTCCAACACCACGCTGGGCGTGTTGATGGTCACCATCAACCAGTCCATCCTCCTCATCTCGCTGCCGGACATTTTCAGAGGTATCCAGCTCAACCCCCTGACGCCTTCCAATACGTCGTACTTCTTGTGGGTCTTTATGGGCTTTTTGCTCGTGACGGCGGTGTTGGTGGTCAGCCTGGGGCGGGTGGGCGACATGTTTGGCCGGGTCCGCATGTACAACCTCGGGTTTGCCGTCTTCACCGTGTTCTCGATCTTTTTATCCGCAACATGGCTAACAGGCTCGGCCGGAGCCCTCTGGATCATCATCATGCGGGTAGGCCAGGGCGTCGGCGGCGCGTTCCTGTTTGCCAACTCGGCCGCCATCCTGACCGACGCCTTTCCCTCGGACGAAAGAGGAAAGGCCATGGGGATAAACGGGGTCGCGGCCATTGCGGGCTCGTTCCTCGGCCTGGTCCTGGGCGGGGTGCTCGGTCCCGTCGCGTGGCGGTTGGTGTTCCTGGTCTCCGTCCCCTTCGGACTTTTCGGGACGGTCTGGGCCTATCTCATGCTGAAGGACAACGGTGTTCGCGTGCCGGCGAAGATCGACTGGCGGGGCAACGCCACCTTCGCCGTTGGCCTCGTCGCCTTGTTGACCGGCATTGTGTACTCGCTGCTCCCATATGGCGGCCACCCGACCGGCTGGACCAACCCGTGGGTCCTGGTGGCCATCTTCGGCGGGATCGCCATCCTCGGCTTATTCGTTTTCATCGAGACCAAGCAACCCCAGCCCATGTTCAACCTGAGCTTGTTCAGGATCCGCGCCTTCGTCGCGGGCAATGTGGCCGGTTTGCTGGGCGCCCTCGGCCGCGGCGGGCTCCAGTTCATGCTCATTATCTGGCTGCAAGGGATCTGGCTGCCCCAGCACGGTTACAGCTTCAGCCAGACGCCCCTGTGGGCCGGCCTGGCCATGATCCCGCTTACGGTCGGGTTCCTGATCGTCGGGCCGATCTCCGGCATCCTGTCGGACCGCATAGGTGCGCGCGGCCTGGCCACCGGCGGGTTGGCGCTGAGCGGGGCGACCTTTCTACTCCTCCAGCTGCTTCCGATGAACTTCAACTACATCTGGTTCGCGCTGCTTATTTTCCTGTTCGCCGTCGGGATGGGGCTTTTCTTCTCCCCCAACCAGGCGTCGGTGATGAACAGCCTCCCGTCCAACCAACGGGGCGCAGGCGCCGGGATGCTGAACACCTTCCAAAACTCGGCCACCGTGCTATCGATGGGCCTGTTTTTCACCATCGTTACGTTGGGCCTGGCGGCCGACCTGCCCTCCCACCTGTTCCACGGGCTGACCGCCGCCGGCGTGCCCGCAGGGCCAGCGCGGTTGGTGGCCAATGAACCGCCAATCGGGAGCCTGTTCTCGGCTTTCCTCGGTTACAACCCGGTACAAGAGCTGTTGGCTCCGACCGGCGCCCTGAAGCACCTGACTTCCAGCCAGGTGGCCTACATAACGGGCCGCTCGTTCTTCCCCAAGCTGATCGAGGCGCCCTTCTCGAACGGCCTCCACCTGGCGTTCGACTTCGCCGCCGGCGCTAGCCTTATTGCTGTGGTAGCCAGTGCCCTACGGGGTAAGCGCTATGTTCACGCCGCCGAGCCGGTGACAGAAGAACTGGCCGAAGGGGCCGCGGAGAGCGCGACCGAGGTTGGCCTGTCCGAGGACCCAGAGGTGCCCAAGGACCGAGAGGCGGCGGGCGAGCCTTCGTTCCCGGTGACGAGCCGTTGAGCGTCCCTAGCGAAACGCTTCCCGCACCGGCCCGTGAGGAGCTTCTCAGCATCGGGGCCGCCGCCCAGGTGGCCGGCGTCTCCGAGCGGGCGCTGCGCTACTACCAGGAACTCGGCCTCATTACACCCTGTGGCCGGACCCCGGGTGGCATGCGCCGGTACTCGGAGGCAGACCTGGCCCGGGTGGCCCGGATCCGGGAGCTGCAAGCGGTCCTCGGCCTCAACCTCGACGAGATTGCTGTTGTATTGCGCAACGACGACCGGTTGGCGGAGATAAGGGCGGTGTACCGCGATGAGCACACGGGGGCAGAAGAGCGGGCCGAGTTGGCTCGCGAGTGCCTGGTGCTGCTCGAGCAGCTTCGCCACACGGTGGACGCCAAGCGGGCCGCATTGGACAGCTTCCTCGGGGACCTGGAAGCTCGGGTCGCACGCGTCCGGGCCGTGCTCGCCTCCGACTAACGTCCAGGCGTCACGGGGAGTTCCTCAAGGTGCCCGTTGATGCGGCCGAGTGACTGGTTTGCGCCATGTTGAACTACCCTCGCCCGCCGCTGGAGAAGCTATGGCTTTGGTGGCTCCCCAAAAAAGGGCGAGCGCGTCAACCGGGACGTATGGCGGAGCGGAGTAAACGTCTGAACCGAGTGTGCCACCCGCTCGTGTAGAACCTCGAAGAACGAGCAGCCGCCAATTCCAACCGCAATCCCTTTTCCAGCCTTACACGTAACCAGGAAGCCGATGGCTCGTCTTTGTTTGAGGATTTGTAAGCGAGACACCGACCAGCGGGTACAACACGTCCCCGCGACCTGCCCGGCGAGGGCCAAACCAACCGCCGCCAAGTGCCTTCAAGGAAGAGGAATTGTGAGAATTTCCGGAAATGACTCGGAGCTAGGCCCTGCACACAGGGCCCCGCGGGCGGAAGAGACATATCGAGCCGCGGCGGCGGCGGGACGAGGGCATGGCTGCGCACAGCGTCCATCCCGGCTGTGGTCGAGGAGGCAAAAGACGGCAACCCGCACGCGTGGGGAGAACTCGTCGCTCGTTTTGGGGTGATGATCGCAGCTACCGGCCGTCGTTACCGCCTCACCCCGGCGGACGTGGCCGAGCTACAGCAGACGACCTGGCTGCGGCTGATAGAGAACATCCACCGGATCGAGCAACCCGAGAGGGTCGGCGGTTGGCTGGCCACTACCGCCCGGCGGGAGAGCCTTCAGCTCCTGAGGCGGGCCGCCAAGTACCACACCGGCGCCGACCAAATGTTGGCCAACCTGCCGGACTGGCATCTTCCAGACCCCGACACCGGGGCAATAGCAGAAGAGCGCGAAGCGGTGCTCCGTGCCGCTTGGGACGGGCTCAAGCCCCGCTGCCAAGAATTGCTCTCCCGGCTCGTCGCCGACGAACCTCTGGGTTACAAGGACCTTTCCCTGCTCCTGCAGATGCCGATCGGGAGCATCGGCCCCACCCGGGCCCGCTGTCTCGAACACCTGCGGCGCCTGGTCGAAGACGAAGGCGTTACGGCTGCATGAGAGCCTGAGAGCCTGAGCGCCTGAGTAGCCACGACGCTCCACAGGGACCTCGCCCCCCAGAGATAGAGCCTCCCTCCCGGGGCGACGGAGGCCCCCGAGGATAGGATCAGTGAGCTACTCGACGCCCGAGCCTTTGTCGGGCGGTTGGCGGCGCCCGCGCTTTCCGCAGCGCCCAGGCCCAGGGAGGTACGCGATGACCGAAGAAACGCCGGCAAAGGCCCGCAAGAGCACAGAAGTCGTCTTGCGGATGGGGCCCAACCCGAGGTCACACCTCCGCCCAGCCCGCACCGGTTCCCGGATGGTGCCCATTTCCGGGTCGAAATCCCTAGCGTCGAGGGCCCAGAAGCGCTCGCCGCCGTCTTCGAGACGGCGGATTCGCTGGGCTTTCTGGTGAACCGGGTCTCTCAAGGCAGCGGTGCCATGCTCCTCTCCGAGTCCGAACTGCGGGAAATGGCCAAGATCGGCGCCGACCGTGGCATCGAGGTGTCCCTGTTCGTCGGGCCCCGCGAGGAATGGGACCTCGGGGCATCGTCACGCTCACCTGACGGCCCGGGGTTCGCCGGGCGGGTCAGGGGCACCCGTCAGCTGCGTTACGCCTATGAGGACGTCCTGCGGGCGACCGAGCAAGGTATCCGCAGTTTTCTCGTCGCCGACAGCGGGCTGCTCGAGGTGCTGGCTGACTCGCAGCGGCGAGGCGAGCTCCCCTCCGAGACGGTCTGGAAGGTGTCGGCGCTCATGGCACCAACCAACCCGGCCACTTTCGCCCAACTCGAGCGCCTCGGCGCTTCGACCATAAACGTTCCCTCCGACATGACTCTTTGGCAGCTAGCCGAGTTGCGCTCGGTGTCCGAGCTGCCCATAGACCTGTATGTCGAGTCTCCCGACGGCACGGGCGGGATCGTAAGAGGCCATGAGGTCGGAGACCTCGTCACCGTCGCTGCGCCGATGTACGCCAAGTTCGGGCTGCGCAACTCCCGCGGGCTTTACCCGAGTGGGCTCCACCTGCGCAACGACGTGATAGCCATCGCCCGTGAAAAGGTGAGGCGGGCCGCCATCGCGCTCGAATGGCTCGAACGCCTCAGCCCGGGCCTGGTCCAGTCGGGGCCTGGGGCCAAGGGGCTGGGCGTACCAGCGCCCTGAGAAGGGCACGGCGTTTACCGCGCCGGGCGCCCGGGGCGGAATATTTTTCAGGAGCAAAGGCCGTTTCCGGGTGCACTAAACCCTTCCTGTCGCGATTGAGCGCTGATTTTGCGTTGGAACGCAACAAGTTCGGGTTGCTGCACCCGAAATCCCACCCACACCGGTAAGAAGGGGCACGCTCCCCCGGCCCGAACGAGGCCTCAATGGGACTCTCGGGGCACGCCGTGCCCGCTGGAGCCGACGAGGAAATCGAAGTCGACCCCCCGGTCGGCTTGGAGTACGTGGTCCACGAACAACCGGGCGTAGCCCCGCTCGGGCATTCGGCTAACCGGCGCCGGCCGGGCCCCAGCTCTGAGCGCCTCTGCGCGAGCTCGTCCCCGCTCAACTCGACATCGAGCGAACGCCGCGGCACGTCGAGAGTGACCCAATCACCCGAACGCAATAGCGACAGCGGCCCCCCGACGGCTGCCTCAGGCGCCACATGGAGCACGACCGTCCCGTAAGCCGTCCCGCTCATGCGGGCGTCGGAGATGCGCACCACGTCGTAGATCCCTCGCTCCAGCAGCACCCGCGGCAATTGCAAGTTGCCGACCTCGGGCATGCCGGGGTAACCGCGGGGGCCGGCGTTGCGCACCACGAGGACAGTGTCGCCGTCGACAGGGAGGTTGGCGTCGTCGCGCGACGCGTTGTAGTCGTCGATGGAGTCGAAAACGAGCGCCCGTCCACGGTGGGCCAGAAGCGAAGGGCTCGCGGCGCTTTGCTTGATGACGGCCCCGCTGGGGCAAATATTGCCGAAAAGGACGGCCGGCCGACCCCGCCGGCAACAGCGGCGAGCCCAGGGACATGATTACCTTGCGGTCAGAGGCCTCCTGGGCGTGCTCCCCGATCGTCTGCCCCGACACGGTCGGAGCGTCGGTGTGGAGAAGAGAGAGCAGCTCGAACAAGACGGCCGGTACGCCACCGGCGTAGGCAAAGTCCTCCATCAAAAATTCGCCCGAGGGCTTCAGGTTGACGAGTGTGGGTACATCCCGAGCAATCCTGTCGAGGTCGGCCAGGCCGAAGGGCACGCCGGCCCGGCCGGCAATGGCGATCAGGTGGATGACGGCGTTGGTCGAACCACCGATAGCCGCCAACACCCGCACCGCGTTCTCGAAGGCTTCGCGCGTTAGTACCTTCGACATGGCGAGGTTTTCGCGCACCAGTTGTACGGCCCGCCGGCCCGTCCGCTGGGCCAAAGCGTAGCGCCGGGCGTCTACTGCTGGATAGGCCGCCCCGCCCGGGAGCTGAAGACCGAGCGCTTCGGCCATACAGGCCATGGTCGAAGCGGTACCCATCGACATGCAGTGCCCGACGCTGCGGGCGGCGCAGCCCTCGAGCTCCAGCAGGTCGTCGCTCGAAATCTGGCCGGCCCGGGCCAGCTCGCTCTTACGCCACAGGTCGGTCCCGGAGCCAAGCTGCTCGTTGCCGCAGTGGGCAGTCAGCTGAGGGCCGCCCGTCAACATGATCGTCGGCAGGTCGACACTGGCTGCGCCCATCAATTGGGCCGGCGTCGTCTTGTCGCACCCCGAGAGCAACACCACACCGTCAACGGGGTTGGCCCGGAGTGTCTCCTCGATGTCCATCGCCATCAGGTTGCGGAGGAACATTGCCGTCGGCCGGATCATTTGCTCCCCGAGCGAGATGGTGGGGAACTCGAGCGGGAGCCCGCCCGCCTCCCACACGCCCCGCTTTACCGACTCCGCCAGGCCGCGGAGGTGCGAGTTGCAGGGGGTCAGTTCTGACCAGCTGTTGGCGATCCCGATTACGGGGCGGTCGTCGGCCACGTCACGGGGCAGGCCCTGCATCAAAAGCCCGGAGCGGTGGATGATGCCGTCACGGTCGCGCTGGCCGAACCACTGACTGCTACGGAGACCGCTCGTCACCAGTGCCCCTTACCTTTCTAAACTTGTCCGGTCTAAACTGTCCAGAAAACAACGATAAATCCCTAAATCCAGGGTGTGCGCCTGGCCCGGCATTGTTGATTGTTGACGGCAAGTTTCCCAGCCCGATAGCATGCGGCGCAAAAAGGAGCGAACCCCACATGGAAAACGCGGCGACGGCGACGGCTCAGGCCCGGCAGCAGCCCGGGGAGCCCTGGATCACTGGCATCATCCCTCCGGTCTGCACCCCGTTCACCTCAGAGCTCGAAGTCGACGTCCTGTCGCTCGAGCGCTTGATCGGTTTCTTACTCGAAGAAGGCGTGAGCGGAGTGTTTATGCTCGGCTCGTCCGGTGAGACGGCGTACCTCAAAGACGGGCAGCGCGACGTCGTAGTGGAGGTCGCCGTGAAGACCGTCGCCGGCCAGGTGCCCGTGCTCGCCGGCCTGATCGACATGACGACGAGCCGAATGATCGAGCATGCGGGCCGGCTGAGCCTGGGCGCCGACGCCCTGGTAGCGACGGCGCCGTTCTACGCTCAGGTAACCGAGCCACCCGAGGTCGAGCGGCACTTCCGAGCACTGAAAGCCGCCTGCGGGGCGCCCCTCCTCGCCTATGACATCCCCGTGGCCGTGCACACCAAGCTCGGCGTGAGCGAGCTGCTGACACTGGCCGGCGACCACGTGATCGATGGGCTGAAGGACTCGAGCGGTGATATCGCCGCCATGCGGGAGGTGATAGTCGGGGCCCGTTCGTTGCCGGAGTTCGCTGTCTTCACGGGGTCGGAGCTGACCGTCGACTGCGCGATGCAGGTCGGGGCGAGTGGCTCTGTGCCCGGCCTCGCGAACGTCGACCCCCGTGGCTTCGTGGACCTGTACGAGTCTTGCCGGGCTGGCCAATGGGACCAGGCCCGCACCCAACAGGAACGGCTGATGACACTCTTCGCCATCACCCGTTGCGCCCAGCTGGGCAAGGGTAGGAGCGCGTCGGGGCTCGGCGGTTTCAAGACCGCCCTTATGCTGCGAGGGGTCATCGCCACCAACGCCATGGCGGTACCCCAAGCGGCACTCGACGGTGCCGAAACCGCGGCCGTCCGTCAGGTGCTGGTCCAGACGGGTTTACTGTGAAGAACCCGGCGCTTAGGCCCATCCAAAGTGAGTGAGGTCCGATGGGCGTAGACCCGCGGCTTCAGGCTGTCCTTGACAGGGACAAAACCAGGCCCAGGCCCGAGGTTCCCGTAAGCGAGGCCCGGGCCCGCACGAACGAGTTCCAAAAGCAAGTTCGTGACGCGTACTACCGGCCAGGGCCGGATCCGGCTGCCATTGAAGACCTGCGTGTACCCGTGGATGGCGGCGAGATCTCGGTCCGTTGCTACCGGCCCGCCGGCGAGGCGCCTTTCCCGGTGCATGTGTACCTGCACGGGGGCGGGTTCTGGCTTGGCAGTATCGAAGGGTCGGACACCGCGTGCCGGGAAATCTGCGTAGCCTCTGGTGCTCTGGTCGTGTCCGTCGGGTACCGCCTGGCCCCGGAGCACCCTTTTCCTGTCCCCGCCGAAGACTGTTACGCCGCCTTCTGTTGGGCGGCTGAGCACGCCGAGGCGCTTGGTGGCGAACCCGGGACGATCTCGGTCGGCGGCGAGTCGGCAGGGGGCAACCTGGCCGCGGTCGTGGCCCTGATGGCCCGGGACCGCGGAGGTCCCAAGATCGCGTTACAGGTGCTTTCTATCGCAGTGACCGATCTCACCGGGAGCCAAGCCTCTGTGCACGAGTTCGGTGACGGGTACCTGCTGACTCGGGCCGGGATGCGTACCCAGCGCGAGTACTACGTTGGCGGCTTAGTGGACCCGAAGGCCCTTATGTTTCACCGCTTTTCGCCCCCGACCTCGAGGGGCTGGCGCCGGCCCTCGTGGTGACCATGGAGTTCGACCCGCACCGCGATGAGGCCGAGGCCTACGCCCGGCGCCTCGTGGAAGCCGGCGTGGTAACGGCACAACGACGGTTCCTGGGCCATGTGCATGGCTCGGCCATGTTCACCGCCCTTATGCCCGAAACGGGCTACTACGAGTTCTTGGCCGACGCCATGAGGTCGGCCTTCGCCGCTCACCGGCGGTCGTTGGCTCCCGGCGCGGCGCAATGAACGCGAACGCGCAAACGCCAACTGATGCCAACCGGCCAGTACACCCATGGGTAGCGGAAGGAGCTCGCCGGCTCAGGTTCGCCATCTGTGGCGCGTTCGCCAGTAAGCCGGCCGACATTATAAAGGCCGCCCAACGAGCGGAAAGCCTTGGTTTCGACGCCTACTGGGCTAACGACCACCCGAACCGCTCCATGGATTGTTGGGGTCAGCTCATTATGCTGGCCATGGCCACCGAAAAGATCAGGCTCATTTCGTTGGTGAGCTGCATCTACTACCGGTCGCCATTTCTTTTGGCCCGGCAGGCATCGGACGTAGACGCGGTGAGCAAGGGCCGCCTCGTACTGGGCCTCGGAGTGGGCGACGACGTCCCTGAGTTCAACGAGATGTGCGTCGATTTCCCTCCGCTGAAGCAGCGCCAGGAAGCGCTCGAAGAGACACTTGCCATCGTGAGAGGGTTGTGGCGCGGAGAGCGCTTTTCCTTCGAGGGCAAGCATTTTCGCGTGCGAGAGGCGGCTGTCAGGCAGCTCCCCGTGCAGGAGCCCTACGTGCCTGTGCTCATCGGCGGCGGTGGCGAACGGGTGACATTACGCCAGGTGGCGAGGCTGGCCGACGTATCCAACTTCGCCCCCCATGAATGGTCGGGCTCGGCGTTCCAGGTGTCGGACGTAGAACGCAAGTACGAGGCGCTCCGCCGCCACTGCCAGGACGTCGGGCGCCCGTACGACTCGGTGCTGCGCACTCACTACACCCCGTTGCTAACCCTGGCGGAGGACGACATCAGCCTCGAGCGCAAGCGAGCCGCGGCCCGCATCCCCGATGCGTCGCTCCATCAGGAGGTCGTATTCGCCACGCCCACCCAAGCAGTACGGCACTACCAGGCCTTGGCGGACGCCGGCGTTCAATACTTCCTGGCGTCGATCAACTTCGAGGACGAAGAGACGGTCCGGCTGTTCGCCGAGGAGGTGGTACCGGCTGTCCACCTCCCCCACACCGATCTCTAAAACTTGGCTCCGTCCAGGATGGGGTAAGGTCAACTGTTGACGCCGGCCCGAGTGGCCGGGACCAGTGGAACAGGAGGAAAGGGGTGGCGCCGGTGAAGAGCCTGCGGGACGTGATCGAGGCCAAGGGGGTCGCCTTCGGGGCCTGGTCCATCATGCCCGCCCCGTTCGCCACCGAAGTACTGGCGCGGTCCGGTTACGACTGGATGTGCGTCGACATGCAGCACGGTCAGGTCGGCTCCGTGGAGTCGCTGATGCCCTTGCTCCAGGTCATCAACGCTCGCGACGTCCCCGCCTTCGTCAGGATCCCGTGGAAGAGCAACTTTGCGGTCGCCATGCACGCAGTCGACTACGGCGCCCAGGGCGTGATCATCCCTATGGTCGACACCGCCGAAGAGGCGGCCGCTATTGTCGGAGCCCTGCACTACCCGCCTGAGGGTGAGCGCAGCTGGGCGCCTGTACGAGCGAGGCTCGTTATCGACGACTACTCGCCGGCAAAAGCCAATGAGCTCGTTTTCTGCTTCGTCATGATCGAGACCCGCTCAGGCCTCGACCATATCGACGAGATCCTGTCAGTCCCGGGGGTCGACGGCGCCTACATCGGCCCGAACGACCTCTCGGTCTCTCACGGCGGGCCGCCGTTGCCGACGTCGAAAAACCCGTTACTGAGCGAACTGGCCGAACAAGTCCTCGAGGCCTGCAAACGCTCGGGCCGAACCGCCGGTTTCCACGCTGACGGCCCTGACGAGGCGCTCTATTGGGCCGGGCGGGGGTTCCAGGTCGTAAATGTTGCCACTGACGCCGGGCTAATTGCGGGGGGGTCCGCAGCCAACCTGGCCAAGATCGCCGCCGCTCGCCAGCAAACGGGATGACGGCAGGACCGAGCGGCCGCGCATGACCAGGCCACCTGAGGGACTTCCTTTTTTTCCGTGCTCGACCAGCGAGCAGCTGGCGGCGCCATGATCGGTCACGCACCTCCGAGCGTCCTGGACGAGCTTTTGGGCTCGCCCACTTATACAAAACTGTGCCGGTTCCAGCTGGAGGATCCGTACCCAGTGCTCGACCTTCTGCGTCAGCACGACCCCGTCCATTGGAGCCCCGAACTGGAAGCCTGGGTAGTAACCAGGTTTGACCTTGTCCAGGAATGTCTACGTGCCCCTGAGCTGGTAAATGGCCGAACGGCCATCAACATGCGGGCTATTCAGCAGGCCTCTCGGCCCGACTATCGCTCGCTCGAAGTGCACGTATCGAACTGGTTGGGGTTTACGGACCCGCCGAAACACACGCGCATGCGAGATGTCGCCCGCAGCATCCTCTCTCCGGCGGCGGCCAAACAACAATTGCCGCAAGTGAAAGACCTGTTACAACAGCAGATAAACCTGCTCCGTGAAAAGGAAGCCTTCGACCTGCTGGGCGAATTTGCGTTACCCGTGCCACTGATGATCATCTGCGGCGTCCTGGGTGTCCCGCTCGAGGATATGGCTCATTTCCATCGGTGGTCGGCCGAGATAGCCGGTTTTGCGGGCATCATGAACCCGCTGCCCGACGACCCGGCGATGCGCCTGGTGGTGGAACGAGCGGACGCAGCCCGGGCCGAGGCAGAGGCGTACTTCACGGCGCTCCTGGGCGCGCGGGCTCGCTCGCCCGAGGGCGACGGGATCAGTGCCTTAGCGGCGGCCCGGGATGAGGGCCGACTGACTGACGACGAGGCCCTCGGCCTCTGCGTCTTCATACTCGCGGCGGGGCACGGTACCACGACCGCCTTGATCGCCAACGGGATATTCCTTTTGCTGACCCACCCATCGGCGTTGGCGCAACTCCAGCGGTCACCCGAACTTGCGTCTACGACGGTCGAGGAGATTCCTACGCTACGAAGGGCCCATAGCGACGGCTTCGCGGTTACCGGAGCGAGGGTTGCAAATTGGAGACCGTACCGTTGCCGGGGGCCAGGCGGTCGTCCTTCATCTCGCCGCCGCCAACCGTGACCCTGACGCCCTCGGTGACCCGCGCCACTTCGATATCACACGGTCGCCCAACCGGCACATCGCTTTCGGTTGGGGCAGCCATTTTTGCCTCGGCGAGCCAGATGCCCGTGAACTCGAGGAGCTGAGGGTCTCGTGGCTGCCCTGACGTCGCCCAGGCCGCAAGTGCGCCGTCGGCAACCGGACCTTAGCGGCACTCGCCAGGGACCACGGCCTGGCCCAGTGTGGGACGATAACAGGTAGGACCAAACACCGCGCAAAGGAGAGCTGCGATGGTCACAACCGCAATTCAGACAGAGATGGAAAAGTTCCTCGGCCAGGGCCCCGTCCCGCTCTATATCGGCGGGGCCTGGCGACCGGCCCATGGAGGGGAGGTCATCGAGGTCCTGGACCCAGCCAACGGGACCTTGTTGGCCGAGGTGGCCGGAGGCGAGAGCGCTGACATCGACGACGCCGTGACCGCGGCCAACCGGGCCTTCCCCGATTGGTCCGCACTGGCCCCTGCCGACCGGGCCACCCTCCTTCATCGTTACGCGGACGCCATAGAAGACAACGTCGACCTACTCGGCAGCTTGGAGTCCCTGGACGTGGGCAAGCCGGTAACAGGTGCGATCGGCTTCGACATCCCCTTCGCCGTCCAGGCCTTCAGGTACTTTGCCGATCTTTCGGTGCACATGCGCCGGTCCGAGCCCCTCCCCTTGCCCCACATGGACGCCCGTCAGATCCAGGTGCCGTACGGCCCCTCCGGCTTTATTTTCCCTTGGAACTTCCCGTTCCTGTTGTTCGCATGGGGCGCCGCCCCCTCTCTGGCCGCTGGCAACACCATTGTCGTCAAGCCCGCCGAGCTGACCCCGCTCACCACTCTTTATGCCTGCCGCCTGGCCGAGCAAGTGGGGATCCCCGCTGGCGTCATCAACGTGGTGCCCGGTTTGGGCGAAACGGCCGGAGCTTCCCTCGCCGCCCATACGGGTATCCGCCGCATGTCGTTCACCGGCTCGCCGGAGGTGGGCCGGGAGGTAGCGTCGCTGGCCGCTCGCAACCTGGTGCCGTGCAAGCTCGAGCTCGGCGGCAAGGGCGCGGCGGTAGTCTTCAACGACGTCGACGTTCCCGACACGGCACGCAAGCTGGCTGACGCCATAACCGGCAATTCGGGCCAGGTATGCTGCACGGCCACCCGCTGGGTGGTCCACGAAGACGTCCTCGACCAGCTGGTCTCCGAGGCCAAGGAGGTGCTGGGGGAGGTCAGTATCGGCGTCGGCTCCGACCCGGCCACCACCATGGGGCCGTTGGTGAGCGAGGGCCAGCGTCGTCGGGTCCTCGGCTACATCGACAAGGGGCTCGCGACTGGCGCTACGGCGCTGCTCGAGGGGGGTGAGTTGCGGCCTCAAGGCCACGAAGGCGGTTACTTCGTGTCACCCGCCCTCCTCACGGGAGACGCGAGCAACGTCTGTGCCCGAGAAGAGATCTTCGGGCCGGTGGCTTATGTAATCCCGTTCCGTGATGAGGACGATGTCGTACAAACGGTGAACAGTTCCCGTTACGGGCTAGCCAACAGCGTGTGGAGCGCCGATTTGAAGCGAGCAGAGCGGGTCGCCGAACGGCTCGTCGCCGGCAACAGCTGGATCAACGCGCACAACGTATTCGCGTACGGCCTACCTTACGGAGGCGTGAACCTGAGCGGCTACGGGGGCGGCGTGAACAGCCCGGAGACATTCATGGACTACTTGCGGCCCCAGACCATTGCCCGTCCGCTTGACTGAAGTGTTCGCTTTGGCTCAGGCAAGAGGGGTGTTGAGCGGCGGATGAACAGTGCGCTGCACGAGGAACGCCCTGCATGGCTTTCGAGCCTGGGCCGAGACATTTACGGGTCGACACCTCCGGGGAGCGCGCCGCGTTGGGGCCGGGACACCCCGCTCGACGAAGCCGAACTGGCCGAAGTCGTCGAGCTGATCGCCGACGCCAGGATTGGCCGCCACGCACTGGCGCTCCCCGAACGCCTTCGGACCCGAGACTGGACATCGGTAGTCCGGGTGGTCCTCGCCCTCGACGAGCGGCTCGGCTGGGAAGGCTGCGGTTGGAAAATCGGCGCTGCAGCCGAGGAAATACGTCGCGCCGAAAACGTCCCCGGGCCATCGCCCGGGCGCATTTACCGCCACGGGGTCTTTGCCAGTCCGGCCAGGTTGCGGAGCGAGCTCTTCATCAACTACCGCAATTGCGAATGCGAGTTCGCGTTCGAGCTCGGCGTCGACTTCCCGGCCCGCGAAAAACCATGGACAGAGGCGGACGCGCGGGCTGGTATAGAGTCCCTGTTCCCTGCGCTCGAGATCGGCGACACCGTCTTCGAGGACTGGTACGGTGCAAGTGGCTACTTCGGCTCGTGCTTCGACAATGGAGGCGGGGCCGCTTTCGTCGAGGGGTCGAGGCGCAAAGACTGGTCGGAGCTCGACCTGGTCCGTTCGGGCATGGACGCTTACCTCAACGGTTATTACGTCAAGTCCGGTGTGGGCCAGGCCGCCATGGGCCACCCGGTGACGAGCCTCACATGGCTGCTCAACTGGCTTCGTGAACAAGGCAGAGGCATCGCGGCCGGGGAGGTAGTCAGCACCGGTACGTGCACGGGTCATCTTTTCGCCCTGCCCGGCGACACTGTGCGGGCCGACTTCGGCGAGCTCGGCATCGTCGAGGCAGAGTTCTTGTGACCGGGTACGGACCGTGAGCACTACCCTCAGCCGCGACGAGCTCGAGCGTCACCTTGTCTCGCCCGAGTTTGTCGCCGACCCTTACACCACCTTGGCCCGAATGCGTGAGGAAACGCCGGTCTATTGGAGCGACTCGATAGGAGGGTGGCTGATAACTCGCTACGACGACGTCATGACCACCTTCAAGCACACCAGGGATTACTCCAACGAGGGACGGCTGGGGCGGGCCGCGGTCCATCTGTCGGGAGCAGACAGGCAACGCCTCACGGTTTTCGAGCAGCATTACCGGACAAAAGGACTTCTCCACTCCGACCCTCCAGACCACACGCGCCTGCGCCGCCATACGGTAAGCGCGTTCACGCCGAGCCGGATCGAAGCCCTGAGGCCCCAAATCGCGGAGACCACCAGCGCCTTATTGGACAAGTGTGCTCGGCAAGGGGGGATGGAAGCTATCGGGGATCTCGGCCTCGGCGCTGCCCGTGCAGGTCCTGAGCGGGCTGATGGGGCTCCCGGCCAGTGACCAACCGCTCCTGCAGCGATGGGCAGACCAGCTCCTCGGCTTTCAGGGCATCAACAAGCCGTCCTTGGAGCTGCTCCTCGCCGCCCAGGCCGCCATCGTCGAGATTCGCCAGTATTTGACCGAAGCACTCGAGGAGCGGCGTAAGCACCCGCGTGATGACTTACTAAGTGCCTTCGTAACGGCGGAGTCGGGCGCCAACGGCCTCACCGAACTCGAGGTAATCAACACCTGCCAGACGCTGCTGGTAGCCGGCCATGAGACGACGAGGTCGCTGGTAGGCAATGGCCTGGCCTTGTTGCTGAGCGACGAGGCACGTTGGGAACGCCTCGTCAGGCAACCCTCCCTTCTGCGCCCGGCCATAGAGGAGGTGGTCCGGTACGAGAGCCCCGTGGCTCGCCAGCCGCGGCTCCTCAAGCACAACACGCGGCTCGGTGACGTCGAGCTACAGGAGGGCGACGTGTTGTTCCAGATGCTAAACGGGGCCAACCGCGACCCGGCGTATTTCAATAACCCCGACGATTTCCAAATCGACAGAGACCCCAATAAGCACATCGGGTTCGGTTTCGGCGCCCACTTCTGTATAGGTGCGCCGTTGGCTCGCGTCGAGGGCGAGATCGCATTTACGGCACTTATTGAGCGCTTTCCCACGCTATCCCTGGTCGACCCCGCCCTGCAGTGGGACAGTTCGAAGGCGAATTCCCGGGTGCTCTTATCGCTACCTGTGGCGCTGTAATTGTCTCGCTGGACTAGCTGATAGCCGACAGCCCTCGAGCCCTGACGGCGCCGTCGGGGACGCCGGCCGCGTCCGCGTTGGCCGCCAGCACCCGCCGGTAGGTCCCTTCGATGTGGGCTTCGACGATCTTCACCGAGGAGGTGCGCTTGCGGCGCAGCAGCACTTCCAGGTAATCCTCGTGGTCCTGCAGCCACGAGCTGGCGAAGTCGGCCCGGAGCGCGCCCCGGTGCACGAGGTACAGGAAAATCTGAGAGCGCAAAGCCAGCCACGCCTGGTATAGCCTCTCGTGGTGGGCGGCCTGGTAGACCGCATCGTGAAAGGCAACGTCCAGGCTGGCGACGGCCGAGCGGGTGAGCGGTCGGGGCAGCTTGTCGAAGTCCTTCAGCACCTCGGCCATGCGCCTGAAGTCGGCGTCGGTGGCGTTTCGGCAGAGCCACTCCGCCGCCAACCGCTCCAAAGCAGTGCGCAGGCTGTAGATCTCGTTGACTTCGTCCAGGCCCAGCTGGGCCACGCTCGCCCCCCGGTGGCGCTCCATGTGCACGAGGCCTTCTTGCGACAACTTGACCAGAGCCTCGCGCACCGGCCCGCGGCTTACGTTGAGATTGGAGGCCAAGTCCTCTTCGACCAAGCGCTGGCCGAGGTCGATCCTGCCTGCGAAGATGGCGTCCCTGATGGCGTCCGCGACCTCGTCGGCCAGCACGCGACGAGACGCAGGACCTATTGTCGGCGTCCCCACCAACGCCCCCACGACAGCCTGCCTCTCATTCGAGCCGAGCCTCCTCCCCTTTCGGGACATCGTAGCTCCCCGGGCGCCCGCCAGGAAGGGCCATTACAATTCTGGTCACCGAGGCACAATGGCCCTTCTGACTTCGTGCTGATGTGCGGGTCGTGGCCGAGCGGACAGCCTGTCTGCAATCAGAGATCGAGAGGGAGCACTGCGTGGTAACCGAACAGCAACGCCAAGGCTCGGTCGTCGTGACCGGGGCAGCCAATGGGATCGGGAGGTCGATCCTGGTGCGACTGGCCAAAACCGGGTGGGTCGTCGTGGGCGTCGACCGGGAGGAGTCTGCCCTGGAAGACGCGGTCCAAGCGGTGTCGGGCGTGGCTGTGGTTGGGGATATCCGGGACAACCAGGTCCTAGTTGAGGCCAGGCGAGCCGCCGAGGGCGCCGGGGAGCTCCGGGCGTGGGTGAACAATGCCGGGATCCTCCGTATCGCCCCGCTGCACATCATGGCCCCTGAGGTGATCGACGAAACGCTCGACATCGACCTGCGGGCGGTGATTTTCGGTACCCGCGAAGCGCTGAGCTCTTTCCTCGGCAATGGCGTCAGCGGAGCGATCGTAAACGTGTCTTCCATCCACGCCCAGGGGTCATTCCCCGGCAATGGCGCGTACGACACCGCCAAAGGCGGTGTCGAGGCGCTGACCCGGTACGTGTGCGTCGAGTACGGGCACCTGGGGATCCGCTGCAACGCAGTAGCCCCAGGCGCCGTGAACACGAACATCGCGGCGGCCCCGCCAGGGGCGCCGCCGCCGTCTTCGCCGTCTGTCCAAGGGAGGGACCTGTCACCGATGCGCCGCGTCAGCGAACCGGACGAGATAGCTGAAGTGGTGGCCTTTCTGGTCGAGGGCCCGTCCAAAGCCATCAACGGCCACGTGCTCGCAGTCGACAACGGGATGTCCGCCTGGAACTGCCCTTTCCCACCCGACAACACCGTGGCCTTCGCTCCCCCGGCGTGACATTGGCCGTCAGCCTCGCTTATGCCCACAACGACTGCCCTCTCGCCGGCTGACCTCGAGCCGTCTACGACGCCTTGCAGGGCCTGTCACCGCCAGGTAGGCTTGTCGTCAACAGTTTACCGGTGGGCACGAACGGCTATTCAGATGGGGGATGGCGGTAATTGATACCTAGAAGGAAGTTCTTCGAGACCTTCGGTTACCTGAAACTGACCGGCCTCCTCACTGACGATATCGGATGGATCAGCGACGAATTCGATGCCATTTGGTCGCGCCGCCCGGATATCGACCATGATGGCTCCCACCGGACTATTTACCCTGACGCCTTCCTCAATGCCAGCCCAGTGCTCGCTCAACTTATCGAGCACCCGCTCCTTCGAGCCGTTACCGACGAGGTCGTCGGCCCAGACATCGTATATTACGGAGGCGACGGTAACTATTACTCCGGCGATACCGGTTGGCACCGCGACGTTTTCAATATCCCCGATGGCGACGAAGCCAAAACGATCGTACGCCACATAAAGATCGCCTTCTACCTCGACCCGCTCGCGGCCACCACGGGGGCTCTTCGCGTAATACCGGGAAGCCACCACCTGGGTGATACCTACGCCCAGGAAATCCGTGGCTGCCTACCGGTCGGCACTACCGATCTGGCTGAGGACGGCACGAGCGACGGGGTTTCATCGGATGACGTCCCTGCCATTGCCTTGCCAGTCGTACCCGGTGACATCTTGATCTTCGACCACCGGATCCTCCACGCGTCCTTCGGCGGGAGCTCGGCTCGACGGATGTTCGCCATGAACCTGTGCGAACGGTCCCGAACGAGCCGACAGCGAGAGCTGACGGCTCAACTGTTCCGTATGTACGGGACGCGGGGGATGTCCTATTTCTTCAGCGAAAACGTCATCCAAAATGCGCCCATCGAGCGGCTCAGCCGGGTCGAACCTGCGCTGGAGTTTGAACCCGCACGCGCGGAGGGGTACGCCGAGTTCTGCCGGACGAGCCCCGGGCAACCTACGCTCGACTAGTTCAGCCCCCCGCTACAGTCGGTTGCCATAGAGGATGGACAGAAGGGGCTTTTTGAAGTTACTGGGCGCCGGCCTCGGCGCTGCTCTGGCTTCTTCAAAAAACGCCCTTTACCAGATGGCGGCACCCCGAGCCGAGAGCGCGCGTTCGGCCACCGGCACGCCAGCGGCGGTATTAAGTTTCGTCGCCAGACCGCCTTTTAGCTTCACTTACGACAGGCGCCCTTCGGCTGTGCTTCTCCGGCAGTGGCCCCACGTGCAGCAACAAATCAGCGCTTCGGATGGTCGCACCGCGTACCAGGTAACGTGGACCGAACCTGATGGTCAGCTTCGGGTGCAAGCCCTAGTGGTGTTGTACCCAGGATATGGAGCCACAGAATGGACCGTCGCGTTCCTCAATGCTTCGAAGGCGAGGTCCAGGCGCCTCCAGGAGGTACTGGCTGCCGATACCGTCCTCAACCCCGACGGCCGGGCCGCTTATATGCTTCACCATTTCAATGGGAGCGCGGACCGCGCCGATGATTACGCCCCCCGGACGAGTTCGCTAAGGGCCGCGAAAACCTTCCTCCTTTATCCCGACGGCGGTCGGCCATCGAATGGTACATGGCCCTATTTCAATGTTTCATGGGCCGGAGCAGGAACAATTGTGGCCGTCGGTTGGCCCGGGCAATGGACAGCCCAGCTCCTCCTCGACGAGAAGCGGGGCCTGGGCCTGAAGGCGGGCATGACGTCGGCCGACCCACAGCGACAGGGCTACGACAACATCAACGACGCCAAACTGCTCGACACCACCCTCGAGCCGGGCGAAGAGGTCCGGCTGCCTCTGGTCGTGCTGATGGACTGGGAGGCAGCCAGCTGGACTTTGGCCCAGAACAAATGGCGGCGCTGGATGGTCGCCTTCAACCTGCCTCGCTTTGGCGGGATGCTTCCGGTACCTATCATGCCAACGACAGGCAATCTCAGCCTGCTGCCCGACCAGGCCCAAGAGGTCTCGACCATTGCCGCTTTCGCCGACAGAGGCACGACTCGAGACCGGGGCGGCTTTTATACCCATTGGTGGGTAGACGCGGGCTGGTACGCCATCCCAAAAGGGGCGGACCAGAACTGGTATTACGGCGTGGGAGACTGGTTCCCCGACCCGCATCGGTTCCCACAAGGCTTGAGGCCAACTTTCACCCAGGCGTCCGCTCATGACATGAAGTCCCTGCTCTGGAGCGAACCCGAAAGAGTGATGCAGGGCACCGACCTTTACAAGAGGCATCGCGACTGGCTGATTGCGCCCCCGAGCGGCGGGGCGGACGAAGGTTACCTCCTCGACCTGGGCCACCTCGATGCATGGAACTGGGTATTAGAGCGGTTCGACGGCATTATCCGGGACCAGGCCGCCGCGGGCCAGGAGCTCAACGTCTTCCGCCAGGATTTCAACATGGACCCGCTCCCGTATTGGAATGCCGCCGACGTTTCAGGTCGCTCTGGGATGACCCAGGTGAAACACGTCATGGGGCACCTGGCCTTTTGGGACGAGCTTCGTGGCCGCCACCCAGGCATGTGGATCGACAGTTGTGCCTCGGGTGGCCGCCGCAACGACCTGGAGACGATGCGCCGCGCCGTCCCCCTTCTGCGCAGCGATTACCAGTTCGAGCCGACCGGCAACCAAAGCCAGACGTTCGGTATCTCCTTCTGGCTGCCTTATTACGGGACAGGTATCGGCCCACAGGCTACAAACGGGGGCACCTGGGGGTCGAGCCAGTACGTCATGCGCAGCTCGCTGGCCCCCTGCTACACGTCCGCCGTCGACGTGAGCACCGCGACCGACAGAGACTGGGCTGAGCTCATCAGCATGAACAACGACTTCGAGCGCATCCAGGACGACCTGCTGTACAGCGACTTTTACCCGCTGACGGAGTTCAGCTTGAAGGACGACGCCTGGATGGCGCTCCAGTTCAACCGCCCCGACGCAGGGACGGGCACCGTCCTCGCCTTTCGCCGCCCCAAAGCCCGGGCCAGAACTATGCGCTTCCTTCTCCAGGGATTGTCGGCAGCGGCAACCTACCAGGTCGAAAACCTCGACCGTGCCGGCGCCCAGCTGGCCACCGGGCAATCGTTATCCCGGTCCGGCCTGCAAGTCGACCTCCCCGAGGCACCGGCCGCCGCCATATTCCAGTACAAGGTCGAGTCGTCGGCATCTGGAGCTTAGCCCCGAAGAGCACTTGCGCAGCCCACAGAGCACCAGGTAAAGTTTCCGTTAACAGTTGACTACATTGGTCGAAGCGAGGGCCAGGGGGACAATCATCAAGGCACTACCTGGCTTCCGCTTCATGGTTCACTGCGGCATTCGCCGCTGAAGGGGTTGAAGTGCAAGTCCGGCGAGCCGTGGGCTGGAAGTCGTCTACTGATCCCGCCAACGAGGGCCTCGACGCGAATTGGCAAAGCGCGGCGCCGCCTGATGCTGTCAGCGCACCGGTACCCGGCATAATCCAGCAGGTCTTCCCGGATTACCACGGGATTGCCTGGTACTGGTGCGAATTGCCGCCGCTGCAAATCCCCTCGGGCCAACAGGCGCTGTTGCGCTTCGAGTCGGTCGACTATGCCGCCAGGGTCTGGGTGAACGGTGAGGAGATCGGCGCCCATGAAGGTGACGGCGTGCCTTTTGAACTTGACGCCACCCGGTCCATCGAAGCGGGACGGCAAAACCTGCTCGCCGTACGAGTCATAAACCCGACCCACGAGCGGATCGACGGATTAGTCCTCGATGAAGTGCCGCATAGTAACAAGGCGCTCCCGGCTGAGTTCCGCCCAGGATGGGGGTACAACGTGGGCGGCATCACCGGTGAGGTGGTGCTCCACGTTGAGCCCATAGTGCACTTGACCGACGTCGTGGTCCGGTCAGACCGGCCGACAGGCGTCATCAGCGTCGACGCTGTCGTGGCGGTGGGAACGGAGCCCCTGCCGCCGTCGGTCATAAGCGTTCTTGTGACCGAAGACAGCACCGGTTTCCAGGCGGCGCGGGCGGTCCAGCGGGTCGAAGCCGTCGGCCCGCCGGGCCAGCCCCAGACCGTCCAGCTCGAGGTGCACTTGTCAGCCGACGAAATAAGGCCCTGGGACATCGACGACCCGTTCCTTTACCTCGTCCGCGTGCGACTGGAGCCCGAGGCCGACGGTGACGCCGTCGACGAGAGAAGCGTGCGCACAGGCTTCCGTGAGTTGCGCGTCCGAGACGGCTGGTTCGAGTTGAACGGGCGCCGCATCTACCTCCGTTCCACCCACACAGGGAACCATTACCCCATTGGCCAGGCGGTGCCGCAAGATGCTGCGCTGGTACGCCAGGACCTGGTTTATGCCAAGGCGGCCGGGTTCAATACGGTCCGTTTCATCGCTGGAGTGGGAAGAGAGGACCAGCTCACCTTCTGCGACGAGCTCGGGTTGATGGTTTACGAAGAGGCGCGGTCGGCGTGGTTGCTGGCGGACTCGCCCCGGATGGCCGAACACTTTGACCGCTCTAACGACGAGATGATCCGGCGCGACCGCAACCATCCGAGCGTGGTGATATGGGGACTGCTAAACGAAACTTATGAGGGACCCGTTTTCCGCCACGCTGTCGCCTACCTGAGGAGGCTGAGGGAGCTCGACGACACCCGGCTCGTCCTGCTCAGCAGCGGGCGTTGGGACGGTGACCTCGCCGTCGGGTCAGTGTCCAACCCGGGGGAGACTACCTGGCAACATGAATGGGGCTCGGAGCACGCCAGCGCCGCTCCGGTCCAGGTTGGATGGGCGGGCGACCCGGACCGTGGCGCCCTCGTCGAAGGTGCCGGCGACCTGCACCTATACCCCCACCTTCCCGAATCAGCCAACGCCAAGCGCCTGCTGCAGGAGATGGGCGTGGGGCACAAGCCTGTCTTCCTCTCCGAGTACGGCGTCGGCAGCCTGTTCGACGCCGTGACGGCACTAGCCGAAGCGTCTCGCCGCCTCGCGGCCAGTGATGACGGGCAGGCGCAAGAGGCGGAGCCTCCTGATGTGGCGTACATCCGGTCTATGGCAGACCAGTTCTTGGTGGACTGGGAACGCTACGGGATGGACCGCCTTTACTGCTTCCCGGAGGACGCTCTGGTCGATAGCCAGCTCAACCAGTCCCTGCACCGCTCGGCCACTTTCGACCTCATCCGCGCCAATGGCCACATCGCCGGCTACAACCTGACCGGCATGCTGGACCACGCGCTCACGGGCGAGGGGCCGTGGACCTACGGGCGGCGGTGGAAACCATTGGCCATGGAAGTGACCTCCGAGGGTTGGTGGCCCCTGCGTTGGTGCCTGGAGGCCACGCCAGCGGTCGCCTTCCCCGGCGGTGAACTAGAGCTCAACCTGTCTCTCGCCAACGAGGACCTGCTCCCGACCGGCCGGTACGAAGCGAGCCTGGCCGTTGTCGGGCCCGAAGGTTGGCGTTGGGAACGGTCCATCGAAGTCCCGGTGGAGCCAGGCCGCGGTCCCCTGGCCTTACCGGTGCTCGATGAGCGCATCACGCTCGATGGGGCTCCAGGCGTCTATCGCTGCGCCGCCTCCCTCGGGAGGGCCGCGGCGCCCGCCGCCGGTCGCCTCGACGTCGAAGTGATCCGACGCCCCGAGCCTCTCGCATTTAGCGGTCGGGCGGCCGCGCTGGGCGTCACTGACGCTGAGTTGGACTGGTTGAGGGCCCACGGCCTTGAGGCAGTAGTCGGCCAAGAAGATCTCGGCGACCTCGACCTGATCGTCGTTGGGCATGCCGGCCAGCTGTCCGAAGACAAGTGGCGCAACCTCGCCGCCGCGGTCGACCGGGGGGCCACCGCACTTGTGCTTGCGCCGTGGGAGCTGATAGCGCCGGGAGAGACCTCGGCCCCGTTGCCGTTCGCCCCGTCGATATCGTGCACGCGGTTCCACGACTGGCTGTACCACAAAGAATGCTTCGCGAAAGACGCTGGCTTCGTCTCCGGGTTGCAAACGCCAGGCCTTATGAAATGGCGCCGTTACGACCAGGTCCTCCCTCGTCACCTGTTGCACGGAGACGCCGAGGACGTCGCCGCCTTTGCCGTCACGATCGGGTTCCCTCGTCCCGGAGGGTACGCTTCCGGCCTGCTCGCTGCCACCTTCCGCGACGGTCGGGGCCGCGTCGTCGTGAGCACGTTCGAGCTGGTCGACCACCTCAACTCGCTTGCGGTGGCCGACCAGTTGACTCTCAACCTCCTGCGCTACGCTACGCGATGAGGCTTTGCGTCGTCGCGTACCGGCGCGGAGCAACGCCGTCTCTGCGCCCTCCCCCCCTGATTGATTGCCGGCTGGCCCGGCGTTATGCTGGCCCCGTCGACAATAAACAGCAGCATCAAGGGGGTGCTGGTCAATGGTCTCACCAGCGATTGCGGACGGGGAACCTCCGGATGACAGAAGACCACCCTCGAGTTGGCCTTTGCCGGTTAGGCACGCCTCATCCGTACCCATAGATCCCTTCAGGCGCTTCTTTCCAAGCGTAGGTGCCGATAGCGAGAACGGAATTACAGTGTGACCGTAGTCAGTAGCCCTTCTGTTAGGACCGGCGAACGCGCCGCCGGCCAAAATCTCAGTACGCCCCAAAGCTCACGGCTCAGACAACGCAAGATGAGCCGGACGCTCAAGGCGTGGGCCTTCCTCCTTCCCACATTTATCTTTATCGGCGCCTTTTGTTACTGGCCTGCCGTGCGAGCCCTAGAGGGGGCCTTTACCTCCTGGGACGGCGTCTCCGCCCCCGTATGGGTCGGCTTCAAGAACTTTGAGCAACTGTTCCATGACAGCGTCTTTCTGGGCGCGTTCGAGCATTTGTTCTGGTGGAGCATAATCGGCATACCGCTCGGAATAGGAGCTAGCCTGGTCGTGGCCCTGCTGATTTACCGCCTGCCCAATCAGAGAGCGCAATACTGGTTCCGGGTGGCCTTCAGCCTGACACTCTGTCTCCCCGGCATCGTGGGGATCCTCACGTGGTCCAACTTCTACGAGATCGGCGGAGTAGTAGACATCATCTTCAAGGACGTCGGCCTGGGCCGCTTCGGGACCGCATGGCTGGCCAACCCACACACCGCACTCGGTGCCATGATCGTTTTGGGTTTCCCCTGGGTAGGTGCCTTCTTCATGCTCGTCTTCTACGCCGGTTTGCAAGGCATCCCGAACGAGATCCTGGACGCCGCCAGGGTCGACGGCGTCTCGTCGTTGAGGCGGGCTCTCCACATAGAGCTGCCGCTCATAAAAGGGCAGATGAAAGTAGTCCTGGTCCTTTCCATCATTGGAATCTCACAAAATCTTCTTGTCCCCCTACTTCTTACTCAGGGCGGCCCGAACAATACCACCTGGACGCCGGTCCTCTATATGTACGAAAACGCCTTCGAATACGCGCAGATGGGCTATGCCCTGGCGATTGCCTTCATACTCTTTGTGATCTCATTGGTACTCGCCGTCGTCACGATGAGGTTCCTCCGTACCGATAACGAGACCCGAAAGAAGGTGGCATGACAGCACTCAACGCCACGGTCGACCCCTTCCGTCAGGAAGGCAACATCCACCACGGACGCAACCGCAAGATAGCGATCAGGGTGCCTCACTACGTGGTCCTCACCATCATCGGCATTCTGGCGCTGTTCCCGATGTATTTCATGGCCGTGACAGGGTTGAAAAACGGTATCCAGCTGCAGGAGAACCCTTTCAACATCGCCATCGCCCACCCGTTTGGCACCTTCTACGCCCAGGCCTGGGACTACCTGGCCGGCGACCTGCTGCGGACCACGCTGATCGTGGTGGCCAGTGTGGCCGGCATCCTCATCCTCGGTATGCTCAGCGCTTACGCCTTCGCCCGCATGGACTTTTTCGGGAGCGGCTTCTTGTTTTATGCCATCTTCGGGCTGCTGCTGATACCCAGTTTCCTCACTCTGATACCGTTGTTCCTCGAGGTGAAGGGAATGGGCCTGCTGGACAACCCGCTGGCCCTCATCCTGCCTTACATAGCCGGTGGCCAGGCCTTGGCCATCTTCGTCTTCCGATCGTCCATAAGGGGGATCCCCGAAGAGCTTTTCGAAGCAGCGCGCGTCGACGGCGCCAGTCACTTGAAGATGTTGTGGCGCATTGTCGTACCACTCTCCTACCCCATCATGATCGCTATTGGACTCCTCAACATAACCGCCTTCTGGGGCGATTATGTCTTCCCGAGCCTCGTCCTCGGGGTGCCACAGTCGACGGCGGCTATGGCCATCGGCAATTTCCAGCAGCCCGTGTCGGTACCGGACATCAACGTAGTCAACCTGCAGTTTGCCGCTTACACGATCGTCTCTATCCCGATGATCATCCTGTTTGTAATTTTCCTGAAATACTTCATCTCTGGCATGGCCAGCGGCGCGGTAAAACTGTGACCCGGACCACCCCTGTAACAACCACGCAACATGACAAAAAGAAAATGAGGGAGGAACCAGCTCAAATTATGAGAGCTAAAATAATATCATCCAGTCCCCATCAAGGGGCGAGAAAGACCCTGACGAGCGCCGCGTGTGCGGCGGTCTTGGCCGGTAGCTTGACCGCCTTGGTCCCGGCCGCCGCCGCCAGTGCTCAGGGGATACCCAAGCTGAGCTATTCGGGTACGCTCACCATGTACGCCGGCAGCTACAACCCGCCTATCAAGGGTGTGAAGGTGGCGCCGGGCGCGTTGACCGACAACACCATGGCGACTGCCGCGGCAGCGTTCGAAAAGATGTACCCGAACATCAAGATCCAGTTCGTCGCCGGTAGCGCCGAGATCGGGACAGGCCAGTATTACATCTCGGAGTCGGCCGCCGGGTCTCTGCCCGATATTGATGAGGTGCCGGGGTATTACGTCAATGTCACCCTGCCCTTCGGGATATTCCAGGACCTGCTGCCTGATTTCCAGAAGCCCAACCCTTTCATCCCGGGCAACAAGAGCTGGATCTCCACGATGAACCCGGTCGCCTTGCATATAGATAGCGCTCCCGGCAACACGCCGGGTACGACGGGCAATTTTGTGGTGAACGGGGACTGGGGCGGGATCGGCTTCTACTACAATAAGAACCTGTTTAAAGAGGCCGGCATTGCCTCTGCGCCAACGACGTGGAACCAGCTGCAGGCCGACTCCACCCAGATCGTCAACCGTTTGGGCTCCAAAGGAGTCTATGCCGGAGCTTCGTTCTCCCCGGTCATCTACAACTGGTTCGCTCACTACTTCCAGGCGAACTACCTCGGGGCGGCCAAGATGAAGCTCATCTTCGACATACCGTCGGACCTGAGCGCAGGCTACCAGTCCTACTTCTACGCCAACGACGGCGACTGGCTGAACCCGGCCAAAAACCCGGAGCTAACAGCGTGGTGGCCACTGGGCAAAGAACTGATGGCTACGTGGGATCCCAAAGACGTGGACGTCCCCGAGAACACCGGGCCGACGATCCCCAACGGCCAGCAAATGTTCCTAGGCCAGCAGGTGGCCTACGAGTTTGGCAGCGGCTACGCCATCCCCAACCAGGTGGCTGCCCTGCCCAAGTCCCAGCAGTTCCCGGTCGGGTACTTCGAGCTCGATAGCCCGAACGCGTTCAAAGGGACTTCGCCCTATGCCACCAACCTGCAGGTGTGGCAGGACAACGGTGGGCCGGAGACAGCTTTCCAGTTCGCCGTTGCGTCGAACAAGTCCGATCGGACGATGACCCCGGCGAAGACGCAGGCCGCGTTGGCGTGGCTCCAGTTCATTTCGTCCCCCAAGTGGGACTCGGCCATCGTGAACGAAGAGGGTAACGCCATCCCGATCATCAAGGGCGCCACCGCTCCGCCGGCCCTCGAGCCCATCGATAAGGCCCTGGCCGCAGAGTCCAACGCCTACTTCCCGATGGCGTTGTTCGACAGCGTCACGTCGTCCTCGTTCAATACGATCGACGGCCTGTACCTAGAGTACGTCGATGGCTACATCTCCCTGCAGAAGGCCGTACAAGAGTACGACAAAGACGCGGGCCAGATCATCCAGCAGTTCAACTCGACCCACAGCCTGCTGGTGGCCAACACGGCCAAGTTTTATAACAAGCTGCTCGGCCTCAAGTAACCGTCCTCTGGTCGGCTACGCGTTAGTTTCACGATGCGAGAGGGGACGGGTCTCCCGGCCCGTCCCCTCTGTAACTTTCTTGGTACTGCAGGTCAATCCGGCTGGCGGCCGGGCGAGGACAACCCCGAGACGGACGAGGCACGGGAAGCCAATGAATATTTCGGCGAACGGCGATCTCCAACCCTCCCCTCGTGTTTGTCGAGACCGGGCGGCAGCGGCAATCGGTTACCGGGACGCACCGAACAAATACAGACCCCAATAGAAGGGCAATACAGGGAGCCCAAGATAAGGGAGGGAAACAAATGAATGTTCAGTCAACAGCCAGCAGCACTAGTATCAGACGGGCCCGGAAGTCGTGCGTTTATGTCCTCTGCGCCACATCTCTCGTCGGCACGATGGGCGCGGCATTATCGAGCACGGCCCAAGCGGCAACTACGGGAATACCCAACCTGACGTACAAGGGGACGATCACCATGTACGCCAGCGCTTATAACCCGCCACTCCCCGGCGTCAAGCTGCCACCCGGTTCAGTGGCAGACACCGAGATGACTTCGGCCGCCGCCGCGTTCGAAAAGATGTACCCCGGCATAACCATCAAGTTCGTGCCGGCGAGTGCGGAGATAAGTACGGGCCAATGGTACATCTCGGAGGCCGCCGCCGGCTCGCTTCCGGACGTTTCCAGTGTCCCGGGTTACTACGTTAACATCACGCTGCCCAACGGCCTATATCAAAACCTGATCCCGGCCTTCGAGAGACCCAACCCATTTATCCCGGGGAATACGAGCTGGATCAGCACCATGGACCCTTACGCCCTGCGCATCGATACCGTGCCGGGCAATACACCAGGCACCACAGGCGTATTCGTGGTGAACGGGGACTCGAGCGGCATCGGCTTTTATTACAACAAGAACCTGTTCAAAGAGGCCGGCATCACCGCCCCCCCGACGTCGTGGCTGCAGTTAGAGGCAGACTCCAAACAGCTGGACGCCAAGTTGAGCTCAAAAGGCGTATATGCGGGGGCATCTTTCACGCCCGTCATCTACAACTGGTTCGCTCACCTGTTCCAGACCAACTACCTGGGGTTGGCGCGCGAACGTCAAATTGCCAACCTGCCCGTGTCGCTCGCGTCGGCCTGGCCCTCGTACTTCTACTACCACGACGGTGACGTCCTGAACCCCGTTACCAACCCGGCGATGACGGCCTGGTTCGCGGCGGCGAAGGACGTCATAGATACCTGGGCGCCCAAGGACATCGACGTCCCCGAAGTGACGTCGTCAACGACGCCGGACGGCGTACAGATGTTCCTGGGGCAGCAGGTAGCCTATGTGTTCACTCAGGGGTACTCGATCCCGCACCAGATTGCCGGTCTGCCAGCATCGCAGCGGTTCCCGGTGGGTTACTTCGAGATCCAGAACTACAACGGGACCTCGCAATACGCCACCAGCCTGCAGACATGGCAGGACAATGGCGGCCCGGCAGTGTCATTCCAATTCGGGATTGCGTCCCCGAAATCAGACAAGTCGATGACCCCGGCGAAATATCAGGCCGCCTTGGCTTGGCTGCAGTTCATCTCGACGCCTGGTTGGGACTCCAAGATCGTCGACGGTAGCGACGGTGGCGCACTGCCTATCATCAAGGGGGCGACGGCCCCGCCAGGGCTGCAGTCGGTCCTGAACGAGTACGATGCACTGGCCCCCGAGACCTTCGGTGCCGGTGCCTTGTTCGACAGCCTGACGGCGAACTCGTTCCAGACCATCGATGGCCTGTACCTCGAGTACATTGACGGGTACATCCCGTTGTCGAAGATGGTGTCGGAATATGACTCCGATGCCGCCTCGATCATGCAGACGTACAACTCGCAACATGCCGTGGCAGTGGCAAAGTTAGCGGCCTACGAGAACAAAGCGCTTGGTGTGAAGTAATTTCTTGAAGTAGGTCGAGGTTGTCGCAGGGGGACGGCCCGCTTGGGCCTGTCCCCCTGCTTTACCTCAGCAGTAGGTCAAGTCGGGCCAGACAAGGGAAAGGAACCATGGCCACAACAATGCAGGGAGAGAGCACTTCCTCCGCGGATCGCGAGCGTTTCGAGCCCTGGGTCGACCCCCTGTTCACGGAGGCAACGAGCCTGCCGGTGAGCTTTGTCTACGGCGGCGCGCCAGTGCGGGCCATCCCCGCGGCCTGGTCCCCGAGGCAAAGTTTCCGCCGGTTCGGGCCGACCATCGTAGAGACCTCCTACGAGGGAAGGGACCCGGAGACAGGCCTCGGCGTGCGCATCGAGGTGGTGCGTTACCTCGACTTCGCGGTGGTGGAGTGGACGGCGTGGCTAACTAACTACTCCGATCATCCGACCCCTCGCGTCCACGACCTGACCGCCATCAAGGCCACGTTCCAGGGCCGGAACGGCGCCCTGTACCACAGCAACGGTGACTTCTATAGCAATGACGGCTACACCTGGGAGACCACGAGGCTGGAGGGCCGCGGCCCCTTGGAGCTCAGCCCCAACGGCGGCCGGCCATGTGACGGTGCCTTTCCTTACTTCCGCCTCCTGTTCGAAGGCGGCGGCCTGACCATGGCCATCGGGTGGCCCGGCCAGTGGCACGCCCGGTTCAGCGGCGACGGACAAGGGATCTCCGTCCAGGCTGGTCAAGAGCAGACTGATATGGTGCTGCTACCGGGCGAGACGGTCCGGACACCACGCGTCACTCTTATGGGCTGGGCTGGCGATTCGGCCCACGCCGCGAACCTGTGGCGGCGCTGGTACCGCGCCCACGTCATGCCTCGTCCAAGCGGCCAGCCCGCCCGCCCATTGCTGTCTGTGTCCGGTACTGACGAAGGAGTCGAATTTACCGCCGCTACCGAGAGCAACCAGCTCGAGTACCAACGCCGGTTCGCCGCCGAGGGGGTCGATTATGACGTTTGGTGGATCGATGCGGGCTGGTACCCGTGCACCAACAAAGACGGCAAGCGCGACTGGACGATAACCGGTACTTGGCACACCGACCCAGAGCGCTTCCCGGACGGGTTGGCGAAGGTAAGCGAGGGTGCCGCCGAGCACGGGGCCGACTTCCTCCTCTGGTTCGAGCCGGAACGGGTTTTCCCGGGGACCGAGTTGGCCGTCGACCACCCCGACTGGGTCCTGGCCAAACCCCGCACCGACGCCGATGAGGGGCAAAAGCCTCACCGTACCCTCTCCGGCTTGCTCGACTTGTCCAACCCGGCGTGCCGGACCTGGCTTACCGATTACATAAGTGGGTTGATCACTTCCTACGGCATCGGTGTCTACCGGCAGGACTTCAACTTCCCTCCGCTCGACTATTGGCGAGCGCACGACGCGGAGGACCGCCAGGGTGCGACGGAAAACCTTCACGTACAGGGGTATTTGGCCTTCTGGGACCAGTTGCTGGAGCGGCACCCGGCCCTACTGATCGATTCCTGCGCCTCGGGCGGCCGGCGGAACGACCTCGAGACCATGCGTCGGTCGGTCCCGCTTCATTACACCGACTGGGGCTATGGCCAGCACCCGACAAAACTCGACTTCCACCGCACGATGTTCGAGTGGCTCCCCTATTTCAAGGAGACCAGCCTTTCCTGGGACATCGCTGAAGCTGTCCAAGAGGGCCTGGACGCCAAAGAGGGCGACAGCTTTGCTTTTCACTGTGCGCTGGCGCCGATGATGTCCCCGGCGGTGGACATAAAGCGGAGTGACAACGACTTCGGCACGGTCCGCAAAATGGTAGGCGTTTGGCGCTCGATAGCGGAACTCCTTCTCGATGGCGACTACTACGCGTTGACACCACCAGGGCGTAGCGGCAAAGAGTGGGTTATATGGCAGTTCAACCGGCCTCCCGACCTGAGCGGCCGAGCTGCCTCAGAAGGTTTCGTGCAGGCCATCCGCCTGAGCGGTGCGGACGAGGAGCGGGCCACGGTCAAGCTGAAAGGCCTTCGCCCCGAAGCGGTGTACGTGCTGCAGGAAGCGGAGACTGGTGACCGCCGCGAACTGTCCGGGACGGCTTTGTCGAACGACGGTTTCGTCTTCGAGCTGCCGAGACGTCGAGGGAGCCTATGGACGTACAAGGAGAAGGCCTCCTGAGGCGGGCCTTTTGGACGAGGAAGGTTGTACGGGAGGAGAAAGCGGACGTCTCGTCTTGAGATTGGTTCGGCTCTGACTGCGTTGGGCGCGAGCCCGTCGCTCTTGACGGGAGCCGAACAGGAAATGTTGGACGATCAGGGCTACCTTCCAATGCCAGGCCTACTGGATGCAGGCCAGGTGGCCGCTTTGGTGCGGCGTTTCGACGAATTGATCAGTGAAGAGGGCGACCAGGCCGGCCTCGAGGCCCACCAGGAGGAGGGCACCGACCGTCTGGCCGACCTGGTCAACAAGGACCCTCTCTTCGACCTCTGTTGGAACAATCCACGCCAGCTGGCGGCGGCCGCCCACGTCCTCGGTTGGCAGGAGTTCAAGCTGTTCTCGCTGAACGGTCGGGCTGCCCTCCCGGCGCAGGGACACCAGGCCCTCCACGTCGATTGGGCCTCTGCGGTGCCACCCGGCGACTACCAGATCGTCAACTCGATCTGGTTATTGGACGACTTCACGCCAGAAAATGGCGCCACCCGGATTGTGCCCGGGTCTCACCGCTGGGGCCGTCTACCGAAGGACGATATGGACGACCCCAGTCAACCCCACCCTGATGAGATCCTTTTGCTCGGCTCGGCCGGGACGGCCGTCATTTTCAACAGCCACCTGTGGCACGCGGGTACCGTGAACCGCACCGACCAGCCCCGCCGCGCCCTCCATGCCCCATATGTCCGGCGGGACAAACAACAGCAGACGATATTTCGCAATTTCCTCCGGCCCGCGACTTACGAGCGGCTCAGCCCCGCGCAGCGGTACGTCCTCGAGGTTTAGAAAGGGCGCAGCGACGGCCGGGCTGCCGCGGCGCTGGACGGCGCAGGCGCGTCCGCTGTCAGCGCTGGACGCGGGCGCTGGCCCCCGCTACGAGGCTTTCCACCTCAGCCAGGGACGCCATCGAGGTATCACCGGGAGTAGTCATCACCAGGGCGCCGTGAGCGGCACCGTATTCGACCGCGGTGGCCAGGTCGCCTTTTTCCATAAGGCCGTAAATAAGGCCCGAAGCGAAACTGTCGCCGCCACCGACGCGGTCGAGGATAGCCAGGTCCGGACGGTGGGTGGCTTCCACGAAGCCTTCCTTCGACCACGCCACCGCGCCCCAGTCATTGATCGTCGCCGACTTCACCGCCCGCAGCGTCGTGGCGATGACAGCCAAGTTGGGGAACTGCGCCGTAACTTCCCCGATCATGGCTTTGAAGTTGGCCGGGTCCAGGCTAAGGGCGTTCAGGTCCGTCCCGGGCACCTCGAACCCCAGGCACGCCGTGAAATCCTCTTCGTTGCCCAGCATGACGTCGACCTGCGGCGCCAATCGGCGGTTGACCTCCTGCGCTCGGGCCTGGCCGCCGAATGCCTTCCACAGGCTGGGCCGGTAATTGAGGTCATAGGAGATGATGGTCCCATTCCTCTTGGCCGCCGCCATCGCCTCTTCGATGACGTCCGGGGTGCTGTCCGAAAGAGCGGCAAATATCCCGCCCGTGTGGAACCAGCGCACCCCGAGGTCACCAAACAGGTAGTCCCATTCGATGTCCCCCCGGCGGAGTTGGCTGGCGGCCGTATGGCCTCGGTCCGAGACGCCCACGGCGCCCCTCACCCCGAAGCCGCGTTCGGTGAAGTTGAGCCCGTTGCGCACGCTGCGGCCGATCCCGTCGTAAGGCGCCCACCGGACGAACGAGGTGTCGACCCCACCCTGGAGGACCAGATCCTCGATTAGGCGGCCAATGTCGTTGTCTGCAAAGGCAGTAGCTACAGCCGTCCGCTGCCCGAAACAACGGCGCAGGCCGCGGGCGACGTTGTACTCGCCCCCACCCTCCCACACCGCGAACGACCGGGCCGTGCGGACCCGCGAGTCGCCAGGGTCAAGGCGCAGCATGATCTCGCCCAGCGAGACTTCGTCAAAACGGCACTGGTCTTTAGGACGGATTACGAGCGGGGCCATCTAACCGTGTGTACTCGCAACTGCTGCCGTCGGCACGGCAAAGCGGCGGGCGACCTCGACCGCGTCAGCGGCCAGCCGGCGCACCTCGTCAAAGCGTCGCTCTGCCAAGAGGCCCGGTGCCACCATCCAGCTGCCGCCGACGGCCAGGACCGTTTTCAACTCGAGATATCGAGCCAAGTTGTCCGCCGTTACGCCGCCCGTAGGTATGAAACGCACCATTGGGAACGGCCCGGCTAATGCCTTCAATGTGGCCACGCCGCCCATGGCCTCGGCGGGGAAAAACTTGACCACTTCGACGCCCTGGTCCAGTGCCATCTGGATCTCGGTGGCCGTCGCCACGCCGGGGAACACCGGTACGGACGCCTCTTGCGCCAGCCTCACGATCTCCGGGCTGAACCCAGGCGTCACGATGAACTTGGCCCCAGCCGCCACCGCCTCTTCTAGTTGCTGCGGGCGCAGGACGGTGCCGGCGCCAACGAGCACACGCCGGTCTTCCGCCATCGCTTTTATGGCGTCCACCGCCGCCGCGCTGCGGAAGGTGATCTCGGCGCACCCCAACCCGCCGGCGTCCAGCGCCTCGGCCAGTGGAAGAGCGTCTTTGGCCTCCTGGACCACTACCACCGGCACCAGCCGGCAGGCGGCAATTGTACTTGCGACATCAGATAGGGCCACGCGCGAAGGCTACCAAGTGCATGCCGCCCAATCTCGGCCGCCCAGTCTGGGTCGCGCCCGGATGTCGAAAGTGAACCGCGGGCGTTGACCTAAACCGCTCGCCCCGGTACCATGCAGAAATCTCTAGTAAAGGTTTTCTACAGCCAAGCCGGACAATACTCCCGTCGGACGGGCGAGTTCGTCCGGCTGTGGGCCCGGTCATGCCGGTGGCAAAGCAACGGCTGGCGCTACGTCCCATTAGTTCAGGGTTGAGGTTGACGAGCGGGTTCTGGGGCGACCGCCAGCGCCAGAACCGCGAAGTCACCATTCCCCACGGGGTCGAAATGCTCGAAGCCAGCGGGACAATTGAGAACCTGCGGGTCGCGGCGCAGAGGTCGAGCGGCGAGTACAGCCTTCCTGTGTTCCGGGACTCTGACCTCTATAAGGTCCTCGAGGCGATCGCATGGGAACGGGCTCATGGCCCCGACCGCGAACAGGAAAAGTTCTTCCTGGACAGTGCCGAACTGATCGAGGCGGCCCAAGAACCAGACGGTTACATCAACTCTTACGTCCAGGTCGTCGAGAAGGGCCACCGCTTTGGTGACCCCGCCATGGGCCATGAACTGTACTGCGCCGGGCATTTGTTCCAGGCCGCTGTCGCTGACGCCCGCACGGCCGACGGCCCGGCCGCCCTGTGGCCCGCCGCCCAACGTTTCGGCACCATGCTCGTCGACGTCCTTCGGTCATCACAAGCGGGCCTCGTAGAAGGGCATCCGGAGGTCGAGACCGCACTGGTCGAGCTCTACCGGACCGGAGGCGACGAGCAGTTCCTCGAGTTGGCGGACGACCTCCTTGGGCGGCGTGGCCACCGGGCGCTCAGCTGGCACGGTTTTGGCCCCGCTTACTTCCAGGACGATATCCCCTTCGAACAGGCGGAGGCGGTCCGCGGCCACGCCGTGCGGTGCCTGTACCTCCTGACCGGCGGGGCCGACCTGTACACGGAGGTAGGCCGGCCTCGTCTGCTCACCTCCAACCTTTCCCAGTGGGAGGACATGGTCTCGGCCAAGACCTACTTGACCGGTGGGGTGGGGTCGCGGCACCGGGACGAGGCGTTCGGCGATCCCTTCGAGCTCCCACCCGACAGGGCCTATTGCGAACGCTGCGCCGCTATCGCCTCGATCATGTGGAACTGGCGGCTGCTCCTCCTGACGGGCGAGGCCCGCTTCGCCGAGCTGATGGAACGGACTCTGTATAACGGTTTCTTGGCCGGAATCGGCCTCGACGGCAAGAGCTTCTTTTACGTAAACCCTCTCCAGGTGCGCCAGCCAATGGTCCGTACGCCGTGGAACTACTGCGCCTGTTGCCCACCGAACGGTATGCGCCTAATGGCGAGCCTGGAACACTATGTGGCCACCACGAGCGACCGAGGCGTCCAGGTCCACCAATACGCGTCGGGCCGAGCCCGGGCTGAGGTGGGCGGGAAAGGGACGTTCGAGTTCGACGTCGAGACCGACTACCCCTTCGGCGGGACCGTGGTACTAAGGGCGGTAACCGTGCCCGGCGGTCCGTGCGAGCTGGCGGCCCGCATCCCGGCTTGGGCCGAGGACGTCGATACCAGTATTAACGGCCGGCCGCTGGGCAGCCCCCCCGGAGCGGACGGGTACCTGCGTTGCGAACGTGAGTGGTCCGCGGGTGACGAACTCGTGATCGAGTTCCCAATGAAACCCAGAGTGGTCCGGCCCAGCGCCGATATCGATAGTCCGCGGGGCTGCGTAGCGCTCGCCCGGGGGCCGCTCGTCTACTGCGTGGAAGGCCTGGACGTCCCCACGGCGCAGAGCGTTGCGGGCGTCTCGGTGGCGAGCGGGCTCGAGTTGGTTGACGTTCCTGAGACCCAGGTCAAAGGGCACAGTGTGGTCGGGCTCAAGTTCGAGGGTACGGTCCGCGCCCAACGAGACCGTTCGCAGTGGCCGTACTACGGCGACGACGCCCGCGGGGAGAGCGACGGGACTGAGCCCGTGCGGCCCGGCACAGGTCCTACCAACCGGGCCGAACTGCTCGCTGTCCCTTACTTTTCGTGGGCTAACCGGGACGAAAGCGACATGCGGGTGTGGTTGCCCGAGCACCCTTAGCGCTCGTCACCATCGCTAAAACCCAAGGGCGACTGGACACCCAGGCACGCGGGGGGTACGATTCGCGAAAAATCCACGAAAAGGTTTTCCATCAATTGCCTGGAGATCTCTAGTGGTCCAAACATGCAAGGGAGGGTGGTCCGCCGTGAGGCAAAGGAGTCTGAAGTTTGCTGTCCCGCTCCTGGGTACAGCGATGGCCCTGTCCATGACAGGGATCCCGGCCGCGTCGGCCGAGGCGAGCGCCAAGGCCCCGGCCTCGACCTTCGGGGTCAACGCCACAGGTACCGTTACGTTCTGGATCAGGGACGCCACCGAATCGGCGGCGCTCAAATTGATCCCGGAATTCAACGCCACGCACAAAAACCTGAAGATCGTGATGCACGTAACTTCGCCCAACGACGATACGAGCCAGCTGGCAACGGCCATCCGAGCCGGTGACCCGCCCGACCTGGTCGGGTTGAACGACATCGACGTCCCCGAGTTCTCGCACCAAGGGGCGCTCATGAACCTCACGCAGTACGTCAACGCGCTCCCCTATAAGAGTGAACTGAGCCCGGGGCACCTCGCCTTGGCCGCCATAGGCAACCAGTACTTCGGCGTGCCCTACCTGTCCGATTTGTCGGTGCTCTGGTACAACAAGGTCCTCTTCAAGGAGGCCCACATCGCCAGCCCGCCGACCACCTTCGCTCAAATCGGGTCCGACGCGGCGGCCGTAAGCAGGCTCAGCACGCCATCCAAGCCCATATACGGTCTTTCGTTCGCAGGCGACTGCCAGGGCTGCCTTGGCTTCGTTATGCTCCCCGACATTTGGGCCAGCGGGCAACACCTCATTACGGGCCCGCTCGGCACCCAGAAGGCGAACATCGTGGGCAACGCCCCGCTCAAATCCCTCCTCAGCGTCTACGCCCAGAATCTGGAAAAACAAAGAGGCCCCGGCCGCGGACCAGACCCAGGATGGCACCACTTGGGGCGAGGACTTCGGGAAAGGCAACGTAGGCCTATTGCCGGGCGACTATGGGTTCTTCAACACGTTCGAGAAAGAGGGCCTGTCCACCGCTGACTTCGCAGACGTCCCGCTGCCGAGCGAAAATGGCGGCCACGGCAGCACCTTCGACGGGGGCGACGACTTCGTGATCCCCGAAGGGGCGAAGAACGCGTCGGGCGCGTGGGAGGTCGTGCAATGGTTCCTGGCCAAAGCTCAACAAGACCAGTACGCTGCCGATGGGGAGTCACCTGTGCGCAGCGACATCGTCACGCCGGCGTTCACAGCCAAATACCCTTTCGACGCGGTTGCCCTCAACACCTTGAAATACGGGTCGGTCGAGTACACGCTCGCGTACAACGCGGTCTTCAACAACCCGGGCGCCCCCTGGCTGAAGATGTTCGACGAAGCTGTGTATAGCGATAACGTCAACCAGGCTCTCCAGATCGGGCAAAGCGGTATCCAGTCGACACTTAACGCGGCCGACACCTAAGGCCGTTACAGGGCCACCTGCGCCGCGGGACTGGTTCGGCCCGCCCCGCGGCGCAGTCCCTGCGGCGCAGCTTTCTATCCATGATTTAATCGGTGACGTAACAGCCCCAAGCGAGGCTTACTACTCGGGTTGGAGGTGAGAGAGGTATGGGTATGGTCGCTTCGACAGCTCGGGCACCAGCCTCTCGGGATGGCTCGCCCGCTGTCGTCCCCGCCCAACGGCCCCCTCGGCGGCGCACCCGTTCACGTCGGGAAGCTCGAGTCGGCTACACGCTCGTCGCCCCCGCCCTCGCCTTCGTGGCTGTCTTCATCCTGTGGCCGCTCGGTTACGGCGCGTTTGTCTCCTTCACCAACTACCCACTGGTCGGGCCGTACCACTACGTCGGCGGGGCCAATTACGACGCCCTGGTCCACAATTCGACTTTTATCCATTCGATTTATTTCACCCTCGAGTACACGGCCATTGTTACCGTACCGATCCTTGTGGTCGGCTACCTGCTCGCCGTTTTTACCCGCTCTAACCGCTTTGGTTCGACGTTCTTCCGGACCTGCTTCTTCCTGCCCTTCATCGTCGGCATCAGCACGCTGAGCTTTCTCATGGAGGTCGAGCTGCAGCCAGGCTTCGGCACCGTCAACGTCATCCTGTCGAAGCTCCACATTGCCAGCGTCAACACTGCCTGGCTGGCCAATACTGCCCTCGCCACCACAGCTATCTGCGTGCTCGTCGTCTGGTTCGCTTCGGGGTTCACCATGATGATCCTCATGGCCGGGATGCAGGGCATCCCTGGAGCAGCTCTACGAATCGGCGTCCGTCGACGGCGCCTCGTGGTGGGAAAAGGAGCGGATGATCACGATCCCCCTGCTCAAGCGCTCCATCGCCCTCAGTCTCGTGATCTCGGTCATCGGGTCGCTATTGGCCTTCAACCAGTTCTTCATAATCACGGACGGGGGGCCAGGATCGAGTACGCAAAGTGTCGTAATGCAGATCTACGAGACCTTCAACACGTCATTCAACGTGGGCTCGGCCAGTGCGATGTCGGTGGTCCTGGTCGCTGTCGTCGGCTTCATCACCTTCCTGCAGTTCAAGTTCCTTCGGAGCGATGATGTCTGAGCTAACGGTCGGCACCCGGGTTCCCGTAAGGCGTTCGAAGATGCGGCCGAGCACGCCGATTTACCTTGTCTGCGGGGCCGTGATCGCCGCCATCTTCGTGGTACCGCTGGTCTGGGAGTTCCTCCGCTCGTTCGAGGCGTCGGGCGCCATCGTCTCGCCGCCCTCGGCCAAGAACCTGACTCACCTGAGCTTCGCTAATTACACCAAGCTCTTGAGTACCGACCACATCTTGCGCAACGTCGAGAACAGCCTCATCGTCGCCGTAGCGACAGCCGCCGTCACCGCCGTCGTCGCTACGCTGGCCGGCTACGGTTTTGGGCGCTTCCGCTTCCATGGCTCCGGGATGATATTCGGGCTGGTACTGCTGGGGTTCATGGTCCCCTTCCAGGCCGTCATTGTCCCCTTGTTCCTCGAACTGAAAACCTTCCACCTTTTGAACACGCTCCCTGGCCTGGTCGTGTTCTACACCGCTTTCAACCTGCCTTTTGGGATCTACCTGATGCGCAACACTTTCAGGCAAGTGCCGAACGAGCTGACAGACTCGGCCAAAGTCGACGGTGCTTCGGTCATGACCACCCTGACCAGGGTGTTGCGTCCCCTGATCATCCCCGGCATAGCGACCACGGTGCTTTACGCCTTCTTGTTCTCGTGGACGGAGTTCCTGGGCGCGCTTACGTTCACCACCAACGACGCCATATATACGCTGCCCGTGGCGCTGGTAAACGTCGAGTCGAGCGACACCTACGGCGGGATCGATTACGGGGTGCTCGTCGCCGGCGCGGTAATCGCCATGATCCCGTGCATAATCATCTACGTCGCACTTCAGCGCTACTACGTACGCGGTCTGGTCTCTGGCGCCGTGAAAGGGTAACAGTGACATCAGCCCACCGTCCCGGGGCCGTTAAGGCGCGGCCCCACCAGAACGGCCACCAAAAACGGGAGAGAGCCAGACAGTTCGGACCTTGCGCCCGCGGCGCGCCGGGCCACCCCGACCATTACGGACGTGGCGGCACTGGCCGAGGTGTCGATAGCCACAGTCTCCAAGTCTTTAAACGGGCGCCCGGGCGTAAGGGGCAGCACCCGAGCCCGGGTCGTCGAGGCCGCCGAGGCGCTCGGGTTCCAATCGAACGCACTGGCTCGAAGCCTCTTGACCGGCCGGAGCTACACGGTCGGGCTGATCACCAACGACAGTTACGGGCGATTTACTATGCCCGTCCTGCTGGGCGCCGAGGACATGTTGCAATCCGGACAGCTCGCCGTCCTGCTCTGCGACGGGCGGGACGACTCTATCCGCGAACAGCACTATCTAAAAACGCTACTGGCACGACGGGTCGACGGGATCATCGTCACCGGGCGCAGGAGCGACCCGCGACCCCCTATCAGCCGCGACCTCTCGGTCCCGGTGATCTATGCCATGAACGAGTCAGGCGACCCCAACGATGCTTCGGTCCTCCCCGATGATGAAGGCGGCGGCCTACTGGCGGTCCAGCACCTGCTGGCCACGGGCCGGACGCGAATTGGCCATATCACGGGGCCGGCTTCCTTTCGGGCCGCTCGCCTGAGGGCTGTCGGGGCCGAGCGAGCCTTGGCCGGGGCCGGTTTATCGCTCGCCGGCGGGGAGGTGCTGTACGGTGAGTGGAGCGAGACTTGGGGCCGCCAGGCTGCCCGCATACTTTTGCGCGCCGCACCAGGCACGGACGCCGTGTTCTGCGGTAGCGACCAGGTGGCCCGGGGGGTGGCCGACGCGCTTCGTGAATCAGGCGCCCGCGTGCCGGATGACATTGCACTGGTAGGTTTCGACAACTGGACCGTCATGGCCGAGGCGGCTCAACCGCCGCTCACTACCGTCGACATGAACTTGCACGAAGTAGGGCGGACTGCCGCCGAAGCGCTCCTCTCGGCGATCGCGGGGCGTCCCGAGCACGGCACTCGTACCGTCCCGAGTAGGTTGGTGGTCCGAGCCTCGACCTGACCTATCCGGTGATGCCGCCCAGGAGCAACCCGCTGCGCCAGTAGCGCTGAAGGACGAGGAACATGAGGATGAGCGGGGTGATGGTGATCATCCCGGCCGTGATCGTGAGGGCGGTGTAATCCTCGCTGCTGCCGGCGATATTGGTGTGGTTCATCCAGATGGCCAGGCCCTGGGTCAAGGTGTAGAGCCTGGCGCTGTTGTTGACGATAAAGGGGAGGAAGTAGTTGTTCCACGCCGCCACGAAGTTGAGCATGAAAACGGTCACCAGCGCCGGGACCATGAGCGGGACGGCCACCCGTAGAAAGATCTTGGCTTCGCCGGCGCCGTCTATCCTGGCCGCGTCCAGCATTTCCTGCGGCACCGACCCTCCCGCATAGACACGCATGAGATAGACGCTGACGGGGCTCACCATGAAGGGTATGAATATGCCTGGCGCGGTGCTGTCAAGGTGGACCTTCGCGTACACGAGGTACAGGGGGACGGCAAAGGCCGCGATCGGGATCAGCAACGATGCCATTACGAACAGGAACAACGCGGTACGGCCTCGGAAGTTGAACCGGGCAAAACCGTAGCCGGCCATAGCCGAAAGCACGGTTGCCCCCAGCGCGCCCGCCGCGGCATAGATGGCGGTGTTCTCCATCCACTGTAAGAACGAGCCGGCTTCCTTGTTGGAAAAAACGTCCTTGAGGTTGTCCCACAGCACGAATGGGCGGGCGAACCAAAAGGCGAACGTCGAATTGAGGTTTGGTACGGTTTTGGTCGAAGAGACGAAGATCCACCAGATGGGGATGAGCGTGAACACGGCGAACAGGGCGCATAACAGCGTGACGATGTTCACTGTGCGCCGGCGTATGCCGTACAACCGCAGCGGGACGACGTCGCCTGACCGCCGGAGTTTGCGTTGGGACCGCCGGGCCGTGCCTGGCCTAGTTAGTGCGGCAGTGCTCATACCACGGCTCCTTTCCGGCGTTGGGAAAACAAGAACAGCCCTGAAATGATGATGATCACCAAGGCCAGGACTACTGCTATGGCGGCGGCGAAGTTGTAGAACTGGGCCGAGAACGCCTCGTTGTACATGTACAGGGTCGGCGTGTAATTGGCCGAAATGTTGGGGGCGATCGGGGCCAGGAGGTACGGCTCGGTAAACAACTGCAGCGCCCCTATGACGTTGATTATGACGACCAGGATGATCGCCGGTCGTATTATCGGAAGCTT
Source organism: uncultured Acidimicrobiaceae bacterium (assembly GCA_963807395.1). Lineage (GTDB taxonomy): Bacteria > Actinomycetota > Acidimicrobiia > Acidimicrobiales > Palsa-688 > Fen-671. The sequence goes on along the minus strand of CAWEBW010000007.1, from coordinate 1,073,759 downwards.
GATGCGAGTGATGATGCGGCTTAGTTTCGCGCCGTCGACGACCGCCGATTCCACGACGTCTCGCGGGACAGACCTGAGCGCCGTGTAAAGAATAATTATGGTCAAGCCCGTCCACTCCCAGATGGCGATCAGCACGATGACCCCGAGCAGGTGGCCCGGCCCGAAGAAGTTGGGGTTGGGAAGGCCGAGGTCAGCGAAGATCTTCGGGAAGACGCCGACGTTGGTCTGCAGCATGGAGCCCCACATCGACGTGGCTACGACGGCAGGGACCGCGAAAGGTAGGAAGAACACAGTGCGGAAGAAGCCACCGAAACGGGACACCCCGAGGTCGAACATCGTGGCGAAGAAAGCCGCGATGATGATCATTATGGGTACCTGTATGGCGGCAAACAAGATCGTCCGGCCCATCCCGGTCCAGAAGGCGCCAGAGGTCAAGGCTTGCGTGTAGTTGGCAAACCCGCTGAAGACCGTCCCGCCGATCAGGCGCGTGGTGAAAAAACTGGTGTAGACGGCATAGGCAAGCGGTACCACGAGGAACATGACAAATACAACGATGAACGGGAGGACGAACCACAGCCCTCGACGGTCGCGACGTCGCTGAAAGGTTTGGTTCCGCCTGAAGGTAGTGCGCGGCGACGTTTCCGGCCGCACAGGCTGCACCTCGCTCTGTTGCTCGACCCCGCCTACAGCGACCTGGGCCAACTTTGCCCTCCCACTCTCCGGGTGAGGACGAGGCGCTGGACTCTGGGCGATTACCAGCTTTCGCCCTCGCCGTATTTTAAGAGACGCTACCTTCCGGGGCCGGCGGTGGGGACGTTACGCCCCACCGTGGCCTGGTTTATAGGGACGGCCGGCCGGTTAGTGTTCGTCCTAAGCGGGCCGGGCCGAACCCGTCTTTACGTGCTGACCGAGAAGCCCTGCTGCTTCGCATAGTTGACCATGTTCGTCTGCAGCAGCCGGAGGTACTGCGGCAGCGTCTGGGTCCCGGCGAAGAACTTGGCCGCCCAAGCAGTAGTGCTGTTGAGGTAGTAGGTCATGAAAGGAGGCCAGGTGATGGCCGGGATCTTGGGTGCTGTCTTGGCCGGGTTGGCGAACAGCGGTGATCCCTTCTCCAGCATCGGGATGGTCAAGCTCTGCACAGCCGTGGCCCCTAGTTCCGGCTTATAGGTCGGGAACAGCAAAGACGGCGAAGTGACCGCGAGGTTCCAGGACTGAGGCGAGGCGGCCAGCCATTCGGCGAACTCAGCCGCTTGCGCCGGGTGCTGGCTCTGGCTGAACACCGGGTACGTCGAGCCACCCCAGTTGCCAGAGGAAGTCGAGCTGCCCGGCAGGGCAGCCTGGACCCAGTGGCCGGCTGACTTGCTGGTCACGTAGCTGGCAAAGTACGAGGGCCCCCAAGCCGAGGTGGGCCAGGTCAGGTACAGGCCGCTGTTCAGGCCCTCAAAGAACGGGCTGCTGCTGGTAAAGGGGTCGTTGGCATGGGCGATGGCGCCCTCGTTGATCAACTTCTGCCAGTAGTTGGCAAAGGCCAACTGCGCCTTACCGGTGAAGTCGATGGTCACGTTGCTGCCCCCGTTCCACACGAACGGCCAGGCTCCCGCTTGCTGCATGAGCGACAGCACCCACTGGCCGTCGCCGGCGGCGAAGTCGCCGAAGTAGACCTTCGGGTTGGCCTGGTGCACCTTGAGGGCGTCCCCGGCGTACTGCGACCAGGTCGTGGGGGGGCTACTAATGCCATACTTGGCTGAGGCCGTTTTATCGAACAGCAAGCCCATCGACCCACCGTCCATGGGCATGGCCCAGACGGCCCCCTTCTGGCTGACCTCCGACCACGCCCAGTAGACGAAGTCCTTGGCGTACTTGCCCGCCCCGTAGGGGGCGAGGTTCGTGACGTAGTGCAGGACCTCAAAAGAGGGCAGGACGTCGAACTCGATCTCGGCCACGTCGGGTGCCCCGGAATGCGCCTTCAGAGCGTTGAGGAGGGGGATGTACTCACCCGAACCGCCGACCTTGGTTACGAAGTTGACGCAAATGTTCGGGTGGGTCTGGTTGAACACGTCCACCATTCGGTACATGCCAGGTACCCAACCCCAGAACGTGATGGGGGTCGCGCCCGACTTGCAGTAAGACGTGGTGTTGGTGCTGTAGCCGCCCGTGGCTGCGGATGCCCCTGCCACCAACCCCGGGCCAAAGGCCAGGATTGATGCTGACATAGCCGCGGCCGAAGCGCCGCACAGCAATTTCCTGCGCAACACATGACGCCCGTGGTGCCTGCTGCCTTCGTTATAACTCATCCCAAAGAACTCCTATCCTCGTGGGACATATTGGAACTATCTCTGTAGTGCTGGCTCTGTAGTGCTGGCTCTGTAGTGCTGGCTCGAGGAACGTTTGCACCGGTTACGGTCTGGACAAACCGCGTGCGCTGTCGTTTGAGCTGTTGGACACCCCCTTTCTCGACAGGCCTTTTGCTTTGAAGACGCCTAGCTTGCTCATGGGCTCATTTCGATGGGGACTTCCAGGACCGTGAAGGAGCAGGGAGGGAGGTCCACGGTCATCCGGTCGCCCTTGGCCGGTTCCGAACCGTCCTCCAGGTGGACCTGCGCCAACCCGGGCACGACCCCGCCGCTCTCTATCCCGCCAGAAGTCAAGGTCCGGAGACGAGCTTCACCGCTGAATGAGGCGTCGCGAAGGCGAAGCTCCGTCGGCGACGAACTCTCGGTCCCTCGGTTGACAATGGCCACCGCCAGCCGGCTTCGGGCCGTGTCGGTCGTGGCTACGGCATCGAGGCTGACAAACGGGCCCAGATCACTCAAGCGCGGGTGCCAGCGGTCGGGCTCGGGCACAGGAGGGACGGCCAGCGTGGGCGCCGCCACCGTTACGTCGACCGCCTCGTCGAGGGCGGCCTCGGAGTGAAGCAAAAACGGGTAATAAATGGGTTGGGTGGCCGCTCCGTCAGCACTGGTGATAATGGGCGCGATGACGTTGACCATCTGGGCCAGGTTGGCCATCTTCACCCAGTCGCAATGACGGATGAAAATATTGAGGTACGTGGCTACCGCCAGGGCGTCGTCGAAGTTGTAGAGCTCCGAGAGCGTCCCATCGTCCGTGCGGTACCACACGTTCCACTCGTCGTAGGCGATGCGGGGGATGGCACTTAAACGGTGGTTGAAAGCGGCAGACGATAACCACGTGGACGTAAACGAAATGGCCCGCTCGGCTTGATGAGGGCTGAGCACGTTGGTCCAATAGTCAGCTGAACCCGAATAAATATGTACCGAATGCAGGTCGACCAAGCCGACCAGGCCGTCTATCACGGCCCTGTCCCAGTCGCTCCAGCCGTTCTCCCCGCAACTCACCAGCTTTATTTGCGGGTCGGCCCGGCGCAGGGCCTTGGCCCACCGCGAAGCCGAGCGCGACGTAGTCGGGCGCCGCGAGCTGGCCCACTTGCCAGTCCCCGTACATTTCATTTCCGAGGCCCCAATAAATGACGCCATAAGGCTCCGTGTGCCCGTTCTCCCGCCGCTGTTGCGCCCAGTAAGTAGAGGCGGCGGAATTGCAGTACTCGACCCAGTCGAGCGCTTCGGCCAGGTCACCGGTGCCCATGTTGAGGCAGATGTACGGCGTGACGCCGAGCTCGGCGCAGTAGGCCAGGAACTCGTCTGTACCGAAACGATTGCTCTCTACGCCTCCCCAGGCCACGTTGGGCCGGGCCGGCCGGGATGACCGTGGCCCCACCCCATCAGCCCAGTGGTAGTTCGAAACGAAGTTCCCACCTGGCCAACGCAGGACGGAAAGTTTGAGCGGTCGCAACAGGTCCAGGACGTCACGACGAAAACCCCGGTCGTCGCTCAGAGCGGAGCCCTCGTCGAACAGCCCACCGTAGATGCAACGCCCAAGGTGCTCGACGAAGCCCCCGAACACGCCGCGGTCGAGGCGCCCAATGGGGCGGCCCGGGTCGACTGTGACTTGCGCCGGGCCCGAACGTCCTCCCGACGGCCTCTCCCCCCCTGCAATCGACGACATGTGAACGTTCACCAATCAATTCTCGGGCCGGACGGCCCACAGCGTCGGGCACCACAATCTCGTGCGCATGGAATGGCATAACGCAACGAAACGCTCCCCTCCGTGGTCACCTCTTGCCGGCGTCATAAATGGCCAAAAAGCTTGGCCCGGTCACCGGTTTGGGCGGATCCCCCTCCCTCCCGGTCACGGCCACTGGCGACGGAACTCCCCTCGTCCTCCTCGAGTCGTGAGACCCAGTCGTTCTTTTTGGGAACGCTAACATCACCGGCCCTATGATGCAAGCCGTGGCCCCTGTGGACAGCCGGGATGTTAGCGTTCCCACACCCGTCCTCGGCCGGGTCCCGACCTCGACAGCGGCCTTTTTTTGCGGGCGCCGGCCGAAGAGGCCGGGCCGAAAGGGAACTGGCGTTGGCGGCTAGTACGCACACCCCCGATGGGTGGTCACGAGGGCGCGAGGCCAACGGGGACGGCCAGCGGCCCCCCTCGATCGCTGACGTCGCCAGTTTCGCCAGAGTTTCCCACCAGACCGTCTCCCGGGTCCTCAACGACAACCCGAGCGTCGGAGATCTGACCCGGGCGCGCGTCCTCGCCGCCATCGACCAGCTCGGCTACCGGCCCAACATCGCGGCCCGGGCCTTGGCTAGTGGCCGGTCGAAGACCCTCGGCGTCGTGGCCATGGACACCAGCCGCTACGGGCCGGTGTCGACGCTTAACGGGTTCCAGCTTGCCGCGCAACTGCACGGTTATTTCGTATCTGTCGTAACCGTCCCTACCATCGACCGCCAGTCCGTCCGCGATGCCGTGCGGAGGCTGACGAGCCAGTCGGTGGAAGGCCTAGCGGTGATCGCTCCCTTTACATCCGCGCATGATGCCATGGCGTCGCTGCCTACGGGTACGCCGGTGGTGGCCGTGGAAGGTGATCCGGAGGCGGACGTGTCCGTAGTGATGGTGGACCAGGTGGCCGGGGCCAGGCTGGCCACCGAGCACCTTCTCCGCGCCGGCCACGGCACTGTTTTCCACGTTGCGGGCCCGCCCGAATGGCTGGAGGCCCGCGGCCGCACCGCCGGGTGGCGGGCGGCACTGGCGGATGCAGGGGCCGACGTGACGCCTCCGCTGTCGGGTGACTGGACCGCTCGTTCCGGGTACCAGGCCGGCCAGGTGTTAGCCCAGATCCCCGACGCGCGGGCGATATTCGTGGCCAACGACCAGATGGCACTGGGCGTGCTGCGGGCTCTTCACGAACGGGGCCGGCGGGTACCGGAAGATGTCGCCGTTGTGGGCTTCGACGACACGCCGGAGTCCGCCTACTTCATCCCCCCGCTTACCACCGTCCGCCAGGACTTTCAGAGGGTGGGCCGGGCGGCCGTCCAGCTCTTGGTCGACCAGCTCGGTCCGGAGGCCAATCGCCAGGAACCGCCCAAACAGCGCGAACGTGTAGTAATCGATCCCGAGCTCGTGTGCCGGGAATCGAGCGTGGCCCCCGCCTCGAGGCCATGATGCTGTCTGCGGGCGCGTCTTCGACGCGGCGCGGGCATCTTCCGGGGAACGTCTGGACAGATGTCGCAAGAGCCATAGCGTCGCTTGGAAGCCTGTCTCTGGCTAAAACGTGAAAGCCAGCCCTAGCCTGACTGTTCCCAAGAGAGTTAGGTCCCAACAGATCTTAGGTCCCGAGACCATTTAGGTGCCGCGACCGTTTAGGGCCGAAAGGACGAAGGGCGCAATGAGCGAGTTTGGGCAGGCGCGGTTCCGTGGGGTGTACGTGGCAGTGACGACGCTGTTCCGGGCCGATGGTTCGGTGGATTTTGATGCCTGTCAGGCTCACTACGCCCGCCTGGCCGAGGCCGGCGTCGCCGGGTTGGTCCCTAACGGTTCGCTGGGTGAGTACGAGGCCCTTACAGAGGACGAGCGCGGTGCCGTGGTCAAGTCGGCCATGGACAGCGCCGGCAAGTTGGTAGAGATCGTGCCGGGTGTATCTGGGAAATCCGCGGCTGAGGCCCGCCGGTGGGCCGAGCACGCCGGCCAGTCGGGGTGCCGGGCCGTGATGTGCCTGCCGCCCACGTCGCACGCCCCCACCGCCGACGAGGTCCTGGCTCACTTCCGTGAGGTGGCCCGGGTGGGGCTCGCGATAATCGTCTACAACAACCCGTACTCGACCCGGGTCGACCTCACGCCGGCCCTCTTAGCCCGACTGGCCGAGATCGAGCAGGTCGTGGCCGTGAAAGAGTTCTCCCAGGACGTCCGCCGGGTGGCCGCCATCCGTCAGGCGGCGCCGCGCCTCGACGTCATCTGCGGTTCCGACGACACTTTCGTCGAGGCCATGTTCATGGGCGCCACCGCCTGGATCGCCGGTTTCGCCAACCCCTTCCCCCGCCAATCCGTAGAACTATTCGACCTTTCCGCCGCAGCGCGCTGGCCCGAGGCCATCGAGCGCTACCTGGCCTTTCTGCCCCTCCTGCGCTGGGACGCCGACCCCCGTTTCGTCCAGGCCATCAAGCTGGCCCAGGACGAGGCCGGGTGGTACGGGGGGCCTGTCCGCCTTCCCCGCTTGGCCTTGCCCGCTGCGGACGCGGAGGAAGTGCGGGCTACGGTCCGCCGCTATATGGCGGTCGCCTGATGCGATCGCGTCTGGTGGTCACCGCCGTCGACAGCCACACGGAGGGGATGCCCACGCGGGTGGTCACCTCAGGAGTGGGCGAGCTCCCCGGCCAGACTATGGCCGAACGGCGCCTCTACATGATGAACGAGCGAGACGACCTGCGCACACTTCTCATGCACGAACCTCGCGGCCACAGCGCCATGTCCGGGGCGGTCCTCCAGCAGTCGACGCGGCCCGACGCCGATGTCGGCGTGGTGTTCATCGAGGTATCGGGCTGCCTGCCGATGTGTGGCCACGGGACGATCGGCACCGCCACTGTGCTCGTGGAGACGGGCATGGTCCCGGTCAAAGAGCCGGTCACGGTCATCCGACTGGATACCCCGGCCGGAGTAGTGGAGGCTACCGTCGAAGTCGACGGTGGCCGGGCGAAAAGCGTGACGATCCGTAACGTCCCGGCCTATCTCCATTTGCGCGACGCCACAGTCGACGTGCCGGGGCTAGGTGAAGTGGTCCTCGACCTCGCCTGGGGCGGTAATTTCTACGCCCTGCTCCCGGCGAAGTCAGTGGGGCTGGCCGTCCGGCCCGCGGTACACGACGAGCTCGTGAGGACCGGCCTCGACATCATGGCCGCTGTCAACGAGCAGCTCAGCTTCGCCCACCCCGAACAGCAGTTCATCGACACGTGCCATCACGTCGTGTTCACCGAGCCCGGCGACGAGACCGTCTCGGGCCGGGCCGCAGTAGCCATCCACCCGGGTTGGTTAGACCGCTCCCCCTGCGGCACCGGGACCTGTGCCCGCATGGCCCAGCTCTACGCCCGCGGTGATCTCGCCCTGGACCAGGAGTATGTCCACGCCTCGGTGCTCGGGACTCGTTTCGCCGGAAGGCTCCTCGACACCACAGTCGTAGGTGACTTCGACGCCGTAGTGCCCTCGGTGCGCGGGCGCGCGTGGGTCACCGGGCTGGCGAGCTACCTCCTGGACCCGGATGACCCCTTCCCGGCCGGGTTCCTACTGGGACGCGGCGCCTGAAGGACAGTCCCCGGAGCCGGGTGCCGTAACTTCGAGCGCGCTTCCGAGGGCGGCAGAGGTGCTCGTCGTAGGGGCGGGCCTCGTCGGGACCGCGGTCGCCGCCGGGCTGGCGGCGGTCGGCGTGGATGTCACGGTCATCGACCGTTCCGGCCCCGCGGCAGGGACCAGCTCCTCCGGAGAAGGAGACCTGCTCGTGTCCGACAAACTGCCTGGGCCCGAGCTGGCCCTGGCCCTCCGGGGCATCGGGCTGTGGCGCCAGCTCGCTGAAAAGGAGGGCGAGGGCTTCGAGTTCGAAGAAAAAGGCGGCCTCGTAGTCGCCCACGACGAGGTGAGCCTCGAGGAACTGCGGTCGCTGGCCCAGGACCAAAGGGCACAAGGGGTGATGGTTGAACTCGTGGCCGGCGAAGACCTTCAGCAGCTCGAGCCGGCGCTGTCCAGGGAACTGAAAGGCGGGGCCATCTACCCACAGGACTGCCAGGTCCAGCCGATGTTGGCAGTGGCACGCCATGTCTCCGATGTTGTCCGCCATGGGAGCCGCGTCGTTGCCGGAGTGAACGTCCTCAGGGCCGAGCGGGACAGCAACGGGGATATCTCGGCCTTGGTCACTTCCGGTGGCAAGGTCGCTGTCGGCAGATGGGTCGTGAACGCGGCGGGGCCCTGGGCCGGAGAGCTGGCGGGCCGGCTCGGCGCTCAAATCCCTGTCGCCCCCCGGAGGGGGCATGTGCTCGTGACCGAGCCGCTCCCACCGCTCGTGCGGCGCAAGGTCTTCGAGGCCAGTTACGTGGGCTCGGTCCACCAGGCCGACGCCGAAAGAGCGTGCTCGTCCGTCATCGAGGAGACGGCCGGCGGCACCATGCTCCTCGGGTCGTCGCGGGAGTCGGTCGGGTTTTCGTACGAGCTCGATCCGGACGTCGTCGCCGCTATCGCTCGTCGCGCCGTTGCCGTCGTGCCCCCGTTGGCCGGCGCCCGGCTCATGCGCGCCTACGTAGGCTTCCGCCCGGCTACCCCGGACCGGCTCCCCATCATCGGGCCCGACTCGAGCGTCGGCCGCCTGTTACACGCCACAGGCCACGAGGGCGCCGGCGTCGGGCTGGCTCAAGTGACGGCCGAGATGGTCCAGAGCCTCGTGCTCGGTGAGCCGCCGGCACTGGACATCGCCCCGTTTGCACCGGACCGGTTCGACGCCCCCGCGGCCGTCCCAGACCGGCCCAGTCAATGAGAGTGGGCTTTGGCCTTCGGGTGCCCACTACACAGAGGCCGGGCCCGCCCGTCGTCCACTTTCGTTTCAACGACCGCGACCTGACCGCTCCCCGTGGCACCACCATCGCGGGGGTCTTCAGTCGCCAACGGAGAGCGGGCGTGGCGCACGACGCGTGGCGGAGACCAGCGCCGGGGGCTGTTCTGCGGCATCGGCACCTGCTTCGACTGTCTCGTAGACGTCAACGGCGAAAAGGCCGTGCGAGCGTGCCTGCGGACGGTACGAGACGGCGACGTAATCAACTCCTCGAACTCCGTCGGCGAGCCTCACGTCGTCGATGTGACGAGGCCGGACTTGGCGGGCCCGGGAGTAACGATGGGCCCGTATCTAGCGGGCCCAAGTCAAGTTGACATTGTCGTGGTCGGGGCGGGCCCGGCTGGCATGGGCGCAGCCGCGGCGGCAGCAGCCCGCGGCGCCCGGGTCGTCCTGGTCGACGCCACCCCCCGTCTCGGTGGCCAGTACTTCCGCCAACCGCTCGTGGACGATGGCGGAGAGGGCTCGCCGGCCGGCCCGCACCTGCCGCCCCGCTTCCATGGCATCGCCGCCCACCCCCTGGTCGAACTCCGTCTCGGCCGCACCGTATGGTCGGCGGCCCGAGAGCCGGCCGGTTTCACCATCCGCCTCGATGACGGCCCTGGTTCGGCGGTTAGGGCCCGGGCAATGGTCCTCGCTACCGGCGCCTCCGAGCTCACGCTCCCCTTCCCGGGCTGGGAGCTTCCCGGCGTGGTCACCGCCGGCGCCGCCCAGGCATTGCTCAAGTCCCAACACGTCTCCTTAGGCCAGCGAGTCGTCGTCGGCGGCACCGGGCCGTTCCTGTTGCCGGTCGCCACGGCTCTCGCCGAGTCGGGCGCGCAGGTCACCCTGGTTGACGCGGCCTCACCATGGGCGGCCCGGCGGGCGCTGCCCGGCCTCGTGAGCCACCCAGGGAAAATGGCCGAGGCCGCCGGCTACGGGTTGGCCCTGGGCCGCCACCGCGTCCGCGTCCTCACTGGGCGGGCCGTCGTTCGTTGCGAGGGCGGCGGCCAAGTTGAACGGGCCGTCGTGGCCCGCCTGGCGCCGGACTGGGCCGTTATCGCCGGCTCGGAGCAGACGGTCGAAGTCGATGCGGTATGCGTTTCGTACGGGTTCGTCCCCCGCCTGGAGTTGGCTCGCCAGCTGGGCGCCAGCGACCTCAGGCGGGCGGGGTACCTGACCGGAGGCACCGCGTCCGACCGCACCATGGCAAGTACCACACCGGGGCTCTTCGTCGCCGGGGAATTAGCCGGGATCGCCGGGGCGGACGTCGCCGAGCTCGAGGGTGAGGTGGCTGGGCACGCGGCCGCGTCCTACGTCGGCCGGCCAGACAAACGCCCGCTTTCCGACCAGGAGGGCCTGGCCCGCCACCTGCGCAAAAGCCGCGCCTTCGCCCGGGCCCTCGAGGTCCTGTACCCGCTCGGTACCGGGTGGACCTCCTGGCTCGACCGCTCGACGGTGTTCTGCCGGTGCGAACAGGCGACCTGGGGGGGAGTCGAAGAAGTGGTCGCAAAAGGGGCCCGGAGCGCTCGGGAAGTCCGGAGCCTGACCCGCTGCGGCATGGGTTACTGCCAGGGGCGGACATGCGGGCCCGCGCTGCAGCTGGCCATTTCTGCGCTCACTGGCCGGCCGGTCGACGAGGTCGGTGACCTGCACAAACGTCCAGTGGCGGTACCCGTGCCACTCGGCCTGGTGGCCAGGTCGGCCGGCCCGGTCGGCCTGTGATCCGCCAGATGGACCACGCCTCCCGCCGGGATACTGCCAGGGCGGTTGGCGACCAGCTCGTGGAGTCAGTTCCACTCGCCGCAGTGGGTGCAACGGCCGGACCGACGGCAGCCGTGCCCGGCTGCCCGCCCGGGGCCCTTTCGGCCCTAGAAGCGCGGAGTGGGGCGAAAAACTGTTGTTATCACTATGTTATTCGACCCAAGCACAGAAATTCGCCCCAGACTTGGCCTACTGCCGGCCCTTGCCCCAAAGCCGGCCCTTGCCCCAAAGCCGGCCGTTGCCCCAAAGCCACCTGGGGGGTGGTTACTCTCTGGCCCGGCGTCTACGACCGTGGCCACGTCTGCCGCCCGCGCCTCGAATTGGGAGAACGGCGTCAACAGCCACGTGACCCCTGCTTGCGCCCAGTCCTGCGCCGGCCACCCCGGCTCGGGCGCCAAGACAATATCGAACGGGCCGGTGGCGCCGTACTCGCTCCGCATCACGTCGGCTCGATGACGTAGTTGTCCGGCGTCGCCCGGAGTGGCGACGTCGATGGCGAAGACGCCCTGGTACCGCACCGCTCGCCGGAGCGGCGCCTGGTTGGGCCAACGCGTCGCCACCCAGATGGGAAGCGGGGACTGGACGGGCGTGGGCAGGAACGTCGCCCCGTCCACGAGGTAATGAGGGCCCCGGTGGTGCACCGTTTGGCCAGAAAGAAGCCCGACAACGACGGCGAGCGCCTCGTCGAGCATTTCAGCCCGGGCGCGGGCGTCCAGCTCCTCGCCGAAAGTGGACAACTCCTTGCCGCTGTCGTCGAGGCCGAGGCCCACGCCGAGCACCATCCGTCCGTTCGTCAGCAGATCGAGCGCGGCCAGCTGACGGGCAAGCACCCAGGGCCGACGGCGGGCCAAAGGCGTCACCATGGCCCCCAGGCGGAGGCGGTCCGTAGCCGTTCCAATGGCGGCTAAAGCTATCCATGGGTCGAGGACCCGGTCAGCCGGAGGACGGTACTGGATGTGGTCCCACAGGAACAACCCGTCCCAACGCGCACGCTCGGCTCGCCGTCCAAGGTCGGCCAGCAAACGGGGGTCAGCCAGCTCGCCGAACTGAGGGATGAACAGGCCACGATGCATAAGGGCAGCTTAGGGGCCATAACGTAGGGCCAGCCCAGGTCAGGTGCTCCCAGCCGGCATAGCTAGTGGCCTACATTCGACTAACCCATCGGGCCGGGGAAGTTGACGGCCGGGGGACCTAGAAGGAAGACCGCCAGTGGCCTCAGATCTCCAGTTGCTCGTCGACCAGCTCTCGGCTCGCGTCGGCACAGCAGCATTGCTCGAGGACCACGAGCAACGGCCGGTCGTTTACTCCCGCCAAGTCGGCCCGATCGACGCTGTCCGTCGCGACTCGATCCTCCACCGGGCTACGGCGCCCGAGTTGATGAGCTGGTTCCGCAGCTTCGGGATCCTCGGGTCGCACCGCGCCTTGCGGATACCCGCTCACCCCGAGCTCGACATCCTGGCCCGGGTCTGCGCGCCGGCGTGGTACCGGGACCGGCTGCTCGGCTTCCTCTGGTTGATCGACACCGACGAGTCGATCCACGAAGGCCAGATCGCCGAGATCGAGAAGGCCGCAGACCACGCCGCTCTGATGCTCTACGAAGAGCGCCTGGCCCAGCGCTTGGTGGTCCAGGCCCTGACGCATCTCTTCTCGCCGTCAGAGGAGCTTCGCGACGCCGCCGCCAGCCAGCTCATAGACCAGTCGCTGCTCCGCGAAAACGAACCAACCGCCGTTGTAGTCGTGCAAGCCCTGCCCTCTTCTGACCAAAACCTGGCCGAGATCGAAGAGGCGCTGCTGGACGTGGGCTGGGAAGCGCCGGCGGGGACCTTGCTCCGGCTGGCTTGCTCCGACCATGGCGTCCTGCTCGTCCGCCTCCGTGGCGTGGACAACGATACTTTCGCCGAGACCATGGCGCGCGCCGGCCGTGAGGCGCTCTGCCGGCGGCTGGCCGACGGCCCCGACCCGGCCCCCAGAGTCGTCGCTACAATCGGGGACCCCCAGACCGAACCGCACCGCGCCGTGTCCTCCTACCGCCAGGCGCGCCTTACCGCCAAGGTGGCCAGCGCTATCCCGGCCATGGGGGACCTGGTGCGCTGGCGCGACCTCGGCGTGTTCCGGGCCCTGGCTCAGCTTCCCAACCGGGAGGCGGTCGAGTCGGCCCTCGACCCCCGGGTGGCGGCCCTGCTCAAAAGCGGCGACGAGGCCGTGGTGGCCACCCTCGAGGCCTACCTCGACCTGGCTGGCGACGCCAAAGCCACCGCTGAGCACCTGCACTTGCACCGCGGGACTCTCTACTACCGCCTCGACAAAGCCCAGCGCCTGGCTGGCATCGATGTCCATAACGGCTACGACCGTTTGGCCGTCCACCTCGGCCTGAAGCTCGCCCGACTGGCCGGCGCCCGCCCTGACGCCGAGAGTGTCAAGGCCAACGGCTTTGCTCTCGGCACTGGGCCGGCCACTTCAGACGGACACGGCGAACACGGCGAACAGGGCGAACACGGCTAGGACTAAGCCGACGCTTTGGACCGGTGAGCTGAAAGCCAGCGGACCGCCCTGGCCCAGTAGTCAGCCAGGTGGTCGGGCTCGCCCAGCTGGTGCCCCTCACGCGGGTAGATAGCCAGCTCGACCTCCCCGCCCACGGCCCGCATGGCGTTGAACAGCTCGTGCGCCTGCGACACCGGGACGCAGCGGTCGTCCTCGCCGTGAAGGATGAGAGTGGGGGCTACCGGGCCGGCGGCGAGGTAGACCGCGGAACGCTCGATGCAGAGCCGTAGTACCCGTTCGGTGGTCGGTAAGCCACCAAGGAAAATGTCGTAGAAGGGTGGGTTGTTGCACGTGTTCCCGCAGCTGGCGAGGTCGGAGATGCCGGCACCGACCACGGCCGCAGAGATTTCGCCCGCTTTGGCAGTCGCCGCGACTGCAGACAGGTAGCCGCCCCAGCTCGAGCCCATGACGGCCGGCTTCCCGGCCGGGACGAGCCCGGTACCGGCAGCCCAGCGCCCCGGCTATTACGTCGTCCAGCTCGGTCCCGCCCGGGTCACCGAGGTTGCCCTGAGCAACGTGGCCCCGCGGCCCACGCTGCCCCGGGGGTTGGGGAGCAGGACGGAGAACCCCTCGGCCAACAGGCGATTAGCCCGGGCCAGGTCGAAGGCGTGATGGTGGGAGATGGTCGGGCCGCCGTGGATTATGACGACGAGGGCTCCATCATTGCCCTCCGGCGGAGTGGTCAGTCCTTCGGCCGGGACGAGCAGGAGGCCGTGCACCTCTTCTCCGTCCGCACCCGCCCAAGCCCCTTCTGTGACGGACAGTTCGGGCCTGTCGACATCGGCGCCGGGGACCCAGATGACGTGGCCTCCACCCTCGTCGAGGGTCACGACCTCGGTCGGGGTCGTCTCGTCCGAACGACACGCCAGCACCACTCGCCCGTTCCCCGAGATGGCCAGCGAGGGTCTCCACGGTGAGCCCACCACTCCTGACTGCCTCTCGTGGTAGGTCCGGCGCCCGCCGTCAGGGTCGAGGTAGCCCCACCCAACCCCGAGGTCGTGCCACCCGGCAAAGAACAACCTCCCTTGGTTGTCCCATTGAAGCCAGGTCACATCGGCCGGAAGATCCTCGATGCGCCGCTCGACGCGCCCATCCGGGCTGAGCACCACGACGACGCCCGCGACCAGGCCGCGGTCACTGGCCCAGCCCTCGGCACAGGCCACCCGGCCGCTGCCCTGGTCAACGGTCACGCTCGCCACCTGCCAGCGTGGAGAGTAAAGCCGGCGCAGCGAACCGGTGGCCGGCTCGAAGCGGCCGATGAACGACGAGTACCAGGCTGCCTCCCCCGGCTCGGACGAGCACACGCAGGCCAACGACCCATCAGGAGCGGGGGCCAGCTCCCAGACGCAGGCGTCGGTGGGGCCCAGCTCTGTCGGCCGCCCCGTGGCCAGGCTGATGGACCACACCTTTTGGCTGCCCACCGGTCCTTCGTCGACCTCCGGTTCAGCGGCCCAGCGGGGGCTGCGCCGGCCCGAGGTGAGCGACGCCGTGTCGGCGCCCGGCTCGGCCAGCAGGGCCAGGATGCGGTGGGCGGGCTCGTCCCAGAGCAACTGCTGTACCGACCCGGCCAAGTTGGTGAGCGGGACCGGAGCGTCGCCGCTTTGGTCAAGGCGGGCAACGGAGATGCGGGACATCTCATCGAGGTCATGGCAGAGCAACAGCCTGCGGCCACTGCGGTCGAGGACCGGTGGAGCACTAGGCACGCCGCAGTCCAAGCGCTGCGGCCGGCCGTCAAGTGGACCAGAGAAAACGCACTCGCCTTTCCCCTGCTCGATCGGGCCGCGCCGCGCTTGGCGCTGGGCGCTACTCACAAACCCGGCGACCTTCCCGTCACTCGAGACGAACGGCCATCGGGGGACGGCAGGGCTCTGGAACGAGGGCATCAGTGGGCCCTCCTGAGTGCAGTTCTGCCACCTGTGCGGACCTGACTACCCCTCTTTCGTTTTGGACCGCAATTCGGCAGTCGCCGTCTCGTCGACCTCGAGGGAGATCGGCTCGATCACCACGCCGTAGCCCTCGCGCGCCCCTCGACGCTCACGTAACGCTGGGCTACGTCGCGCTGGACCTCGGCGGGCAGGCGTTGCTGGGCCGGCCCGTAGCCGCCGCCCCCGCCCGTCGCCACCGTTACCAGGGTCCCCGCCGGGAAGCTCACGCAGTTTGCCTTCAGCGCCGACCATGTGCCCGCTGGCCCGTCCGCCGTCACCACCGGCCCTTTGGCGGCGCTGCCGCCGGCCAGCCCCCACGCCGTGGTGACCGAGCGTTCGAACCACACCGAGACCTGGGCGTCTTTCAGTAAACGGTAGGAACGGACGACGCCGCAACCGCCCCGGTAACGTCCCGCCCCGCCGCTATCAGTGCGCAGGCCGAACCGCTCGATGCGGACGGGGAACTTGCTCTCGTACACCTCGACCGGGAGGTTCTTGAACGACCCATTGGTCAGGTTGATGAGAGCACTCTCGCCGTCCGCCCCCGGCCGCGCCCCCAGCCGCCGGCCGTGGGCTCGACCACGATCCATAGCGGCCGGCGCCGGGCGGGGTCGACACCGTTCACGTTGATGACCATTGAATCGCCGTAGTGAGCCGCTACCACTTGGTCGCCGACGGCCGGGGCAAGGGCCGTCACCATCAGGTCGCAGAGAAGCCCGAGCCCGGTGAAGTACCACTCGCAGGCGGCCGGTTCCTTGGCGTTGAACACGCAGTCCTCGGGCACCTTCACCTCGAGGGCCGAGAACGTCCCGCCGGTGACAGGCAGATGGGTGTTGACCAGCGCCCGGTAACCGAGGCGGACCGCCGACACCGTCTGTGAGTAGCCGCAGTTGATGGGGCCCCGCACGGCCGGCGAAGTCCCCTCGAGGTCGACGACCATGTGGTCGCCCTCGATGGTCACTGTGACGGCCACCGGCACCGGCCCGGTCCCCTGGCCGTCGTCGTCCAGGGAGCCCTCGGCGTGATAACGCCCGTCCGGCAGGTCCCGGACGGCGGCGAGGTCGAGCTCCTCGGCCTGACGGAAAATGTTGGCTTTGGCCGCCTCGAACACGTCCACCCCAACCCGGTCGAGCATGCGGACCAGCCTGGCCTCCCCGGTCCGGATGGCTGCCACCTGGGCGTTGAAATCGCCCATGAGCTCGTAGCCGAAGCGGCTGGCTCGCTGCAGGAAGTCCATCCATTCGGGCAGTGGTTCGTACGCCTTTACCACCCGGGTCGGGCCCATCCGGAACCCCTCCTGAAAGACCTCGATAGAGCCCATCGTTGTGCCCGGGTCCCGGCCTCCGACGTCCTGCCAGTGGGCGCGGGTAGCGGCGAAGCCAACCAGCCGGTCGTGGTGGAAGATGGGGCCGAAGATGGTTACGTCATGAAGGTGCGTCCCCTGGAGGTAGGGGTCGTTCATGGCGACGACGTCGCCCGGCCCGAACCACTCCCGCCCGAAGCGTTCCATCGTGAGCTTCACGCACACCTCGAGGTTGCCCAGGAAAATGGGGACGCCTGTCGACATCCCGAGCGGCTCTCCATCACGGTCGAGCAATGCCACAGCGCAGTCCCGGCCCTCGTAGATAACGGGGGTATAGGCCGAGCGGAACAGGGCCGCGTTCATGTCGTCGGCGCACGAAGACATGAAGTTGCGGATGACTTCGGTCGTGACCGGGTCGGCCACGACGCTGGCGGCGACCGTTGCCGTCATGGCTGTTGCCTCCGGACCACCAGATGGCCTCCTTCGATCACACTGACCGCCCACCCGGGCGGCACCACCGTGGTAGAGGTCGCTTCTTCGATGATCGCTCCTCCTTTCACCTGGTCGCCGGGCGCCAGCTGCTCCCGCGGCACGATCACGCAATCGTGGCCTTCGCCCGCGAAGAGCACCTGGCGGTGCTCCCATTGGTGGCGGGCATCAGTATGCGGCGCCGCCGCCGGTGGCCGAGATACCCGCCCGGTGGCGACGACACCGATCTTGACCAGCTCGGCCGGGGCGAGTGGGTTCGAGTGGCCGTAACGTTCCTGGTAGAGAGCATCGAAATGCTCCCTGACGGCGGCGACGTCGATCGGCCCGGCTGTTCCGGTGGCGACGAGCTCGATCGGTACGGTCAGGGCGTACTCCTGGCCGGCGTAGCGGAGGTCGGCCGTCCGTTCAAACGAGATGGCGTCGGCAGAGAGCCCCTCGGCCCTGAGAAAGGCAGAACCCTCCTCTTCGAGCACGCGGTACTCCTGGTCGAGTTCCTCTCCGCTCAGCGGGGCCAATTCCCGGTAAAGGGTGCGACGGACGTCGCGTCTGAAGTCCGTGTGGAGCATGCCCCACGCCGAGAACGTGCCGGGCTGGACGGGCACTATCACCTCGTCGATATCCAGCTGGTGAGCGAGGGCCACGGCGTGCATCGGGCCGGCACCGCCGAAAGCCACCAGGCTGAAGCTCCTCGGGTCGATGCCCCGCCGGACCGTGACCGTGGAGATGGCGTCGGCCATCTTGGCGTTGACCACGTCGACCATCCCCTGAGCGGTGTCCAGGGCCCCCATGCCCAGCTGCTCGGCCAACCGGGCCATAGCCTTTCGAGCCGCCTCGAGGTCAAGGGTCATGCCGCCGCCGGCGAAGCGGCGCTCGTCCACCCGGCCGAGCAGCAAGTTGGCGTCGGTGACGGTGGGCTCGGCCCCACCGCGGCCGTAACAGGCCGGCCCGGGGTCGGCGCCTGCGCTTTGGGGCCGACTCTCATGGCGCCGGCCTCGGTCCACCCCACCGAACCCCCGCCCGCCCCGACCCCGTAGATATCGACGACCGACATCTGCAAGGGCAGGCCCTCGACTTCTGTCTCGTTCGACACCGAGGCGGCACCGCCCAGCACCAGGCTCACGTCGAACGATGTCCCGCCCATATCGACGCAGATGAGGTTGTCCCGGCCGAGTGCACGGGCGAGCTCCTGGGCGCCGATGGCCCCGCCCACGGGACCAGAAAGCAAGGTTTGGACAGGAAGCTGGCGGGCCGCTCGAGCCGTCATGATGCCGCCGTTGGACTGCATCACCAGCAGATCCTGGGCCAAGTCGCCTTCGACGCTGTCCATGAGTGTGGTCAGGTAGCGGGTGACGATGGGGGCCACGTAGGCGTTCATGACCGCGGTCGACGTCCGGGCGTACTCCCGCCACTCCCGCGAAACGCGGTACGAGCAGGTCACCGGCACCCCGGGGAGCCGTTGTCCCAGGTAGTCCTCGACGGCCAGCTCATGTTCCGGGTTGAGGTAGGAGAACAACAGGCAAATGGCCACCGCGTCGACCGCTTCGGACCGGGCCGCGGCAATGGCCGGCTCGAGCGAGGAAAGGTCGAGCGGGACGACGACGCCCCCGTCGGCGCCGAGCCGTTCGCGCACCTCCACTACCCGCTCGGGGGGGACGAGGGGCACCGGTTTGCGGTAACGGATGTTGAATATCTCCCGGCGGTCGTTGCCGGCAATGGTGTAGATGTCCCTGAAGCCTTCGGTAGTGACCAGCAACACGCGGGCACCACGCCGCTCGATCAGCGCGTTGAGCCCGGCGGTGGTCCCATGGACCAGGAAGTCGAGCTGGCCCTCTTCAGGCACGAAGCGGCCCAGGCCGTCGATGACCGCCAGCGCCAGGTCGGTCGGCGTGCTGAGCACCTTGCCGGTGCTGGTGGCGCCGGTGGCCGCTTCCTGGACCACGAAGTCAGTGAAGGTCCCACCGATATCGACAGAGACCCGGTAGGCCCCCGCTTTCATGTCAGGACTGTTCATTTGAGTGGCAGTCACCTCCAATGGAACCTCAGCAGCGGGCGGCTCCGGGCCCACGCATCGGCCACCACGGCAACGATGATGAGGCCGCCTTCGACAATCTCCTGGTAGGTGGCGTTGAGGCTGAGGAGGTCGAAACCGTTGCCGATCATGGCCAGCAAGAGGACGCCGAGGACGGTGCGCCAAATGGCCCCCTCGCCGCCGAAAATGCTGGTCCCGCCGATGATGGTGCTGGCGATCCCGGCCAGCTCGAGCCCGGTCCCGCTATCAGCCTGGGCGCTGCCCACCTGGGATGCCGCCATGATGCCGGCCAACGCGGCCAGCGTGCCGCTGATGACGAACGCGCCCAGGACGACCACTCCCACCCGGATGCCCGACAGCCGGGCGGCTTCGCGGTTACCACCGACGGCGTACACGTACTTGCCGAAAACCGAACGGGAAAGCACCAGCCCGATGACAACGGCCACGCCGAGCATGACCCAGATCGCGTAGCGCACGCCGAGCCCGTTGTTCTGGCCGATGACGAGGAAGCCCGGGTCCAAGGTCTGGACGATCAAGCCGCCGCTGATCACCAAGGCCAGGCCATAGATCATGTACTGGCTGGCCAGGGTGGCAATGAACGAGTGCACCCGGCCGAGGACGACGAGGCCCCCGTTGAACACGCCGATGGCGGAACCGCACAGGACGGCGATGACGGATGCCAGCACCGGGCCCAGGCTGCCGGTGAGCATGACCGCGACTATGCCGGCCAGAGCGTAGGTCGAGCCGACCGACAGGTCGAAGTTGCCGCTGATGATGACGATCGTCTCGCCGAAGGCGATGACACCGATCGAAGCGTTCTGGTCGAGGATGTTCAGGAGGTTGGTCGTCGTGAGAAAGGCGCCCGACAGGAGGCACAAGACGACGAAGAGCACGATGCAGATGCCCACGATGGCGTACTCGTGGAACCGCAACGCGGCGAGCGCAAAACCTCGAGAAGGCCGGCGTTCCGGGGCGGGAAGCTCAACCGAGGGAGGCGCGACGGCGGGAGGGGTCGCCATACTCAGACTGCGGCCCCTGGCGGTAGTGCCCCGGACTGTGAGCCTGCGGGGTCCTGGGCCGTCCCCAGGACATAGGCCATGAGATCTTCATAGCTCATCTGGTCCGGGGATACCTCAAGCACTACTCGGCCCCGCCTGAGCACCAGGATGCGATGGGCCAAGGCATAGATCTCCTCGATCTCGGGCGATACGAGGAGGACGCCGGTACCGGCCGCCGCCAGGTCGACGAGGAGCCGGTAGATAGCCGCCTTGGCCCCGACGTCGACCCCCCGGGTCGGCTGCAAAGCGACGAGCAGCTTCGGGTGCATGAAAACGCACTTCCCGAACAGGACTTTCTGCTGGTTGCCCCCGGACAGGGTGTTGACCGGGGCGTCAACTGAAGCCATTCGGACGTCGAAGCCGGCCAACTGCTGGCGGACGAGGCGCCGCTCTAGGGCGCGCTGGACAAAGCCAAGCCGGGACACCTGGCCGGCGTCCGTAGCCGTGACGTTTTCCCGGACCGGACGGCGCATGAACAGGCCCTCGTCCCGACGGCTCTCCGGCAGGAGCGACACCCCGCGCTGGATAGCCGCGAACGGTGAGGCGAACCGGACGCCCTGGCCGTCGATGATGATCTCACCGGCTGTAGGACGAAGGTCACCCGCCAATACCCGGGCGACGGCGGTGGCGCCGCTGTCGATGAGGCCGGCCAGGCCGACGATTTCGCCGGGCCGGAGCGAGAAGTTGACGTCCGAAAAGATCGGGTGGCGGGCCAAGTCGCGCACTTCGCAAATGGGCTCTCGACCGACGGGCGGAGCGGCACGGACCGGGAAGCTCACGTCGAGCGGCCGTCCCAGCATCGCTGTAGCCAGGCCTTCGGTGGTCTCCGTAGCGGCGATCTCCGTGCCGACTACCTTCCCATCGCGCATGACCGTAACCTCGTCCGCCACCTCGAGCACGTCGTCGAGGGCGTGCGACACGTAGATGATGGTGGTCCCCGAACGCACCAGTCGCTGCACCAGGTCTAAGAACTGGCCCACCTCCTCCGCCGCCAGTGCGGCTGTCGGCTCGTCCATGACCACCAGGCGGGCACCCCGGGCCAGAGCTCGTAAAACCTCCACCTTCTGACGGTCGGGCACGCTCATGTCCCCAACCCGCTGGCCGGGATCGAGCCGCAGCCCCATGATTTCGACCAACTCCTCGAAGCGGCGTCGGGTAGCCCTTCTGGCCACTACGCCGAGCCGGCGCTCCTCGACCCCGAGGAACACGTTGTCGAGCACTGATAGTTGGGGCACCAGGGTGAGTTCCTGGCTAACGGCGGCGACGCCGGCCCGTTGCGCGTCACGAGGAGTGGCAAAGCGAACCGGACGGCCTTCGAAGATGACGTCGCCGGCGTCGGGAAGGACGGCTCCGGAAAAGATCCGGCCCAGGGTCGATTTCCCGGCTCCGTTCTCCCCGACCAGAGCATGGACCGTGCCTCTCCGAACGCCCAGGTCGACGCTACTCAGCGCCGTGACACCGCCGAAACGTTTGCTCACCGAGCGGGCTTCGAGCACGAACGGCAAACCGCCCCCGGTCCCGTTGCCGCCTGGCCGGTCTACTCCGGCGGGGCGGGGGGCGGGGGCGGGCTCGCCGCTCATTGTCATGCCGTATGCCTGGCCGTCTGGCAACTCATAGAGCATGTCCTCTGGCTGGGTTCATCTGATTGGGTTCCTCTGATTGGGCCCATCTGATTGGGTTCCTCTGATTGGCGCCGATCTGATTGCGTTCATCTGATTGCGTTCATGCGATTGAGTTCATTGATAGGGGCGGCTCGGTGAGACCGCACGAACCAGCGGTCTCAGCCGGCAGACCACTCACCTTTATAACTGCCGACGTTCCCTTTGGTCAGCTCGACCGGAGCGCCGCAGATCGTCAAGCTATTGATCTGGCTGTCGGCGACGGCGACCCCCTTCATGGCGTCCATCAGGATCTGGGTTGCCCGCGCGGCTTCACTTGTGGGGCAATAGTTCACGGTCCCATACCAGTCGCCACTCTTAATCCCGGCGATGGCCTGGTAAGTCCCGCCCCCGCCTATCAGCTTTATTTTGCCCAGGTCCCCGTGCTGCTTGACCGCCAGCTCGACGCCCACAATAGCTTGGTCATTGCTGGACGCTATGACGTTGAGGTTGGGATGAGCAGTGAGGGCGTTCTCTCCTGCGGTGTAACCGGTGCCCGACGCGTAACCGCTCTCTATGGTGCCCACCAGGTCGACATTTTTGTGAGATTTGATAACGGCCAACATGTGATTGGTGCGGTCGATTTCCAGGGGCAGCGTATTGTCGCCAGGCATATAGACCACCCGGCACGGGTTGAGCCCAGCGCACGCTTTCACGATGAGATCTCCCGCCGCGGTGCCAGTCTCGTCGATGGGCACCACGACGCTGCCCGATAGGCCTGGGATCTGGTTCTTGTACGTGTCGATGTCGCTGCCGATGGGCACGAAGTCAGCGACGACCTTGATGTGCCGGGCCAGCGCTTCCTTGACGCCGGGTACCACGGTTTCTCCGGCTACCGAGTAAACCACCATCGCGTTGTAGCTCCCCGAAGTGGCGGCGTCCTCTACCTGGGCGGCTTGCGTGGTGGCGTTCATGTTCGGGTCGTAGAAATGGACCGTTGCTCCGTACTTCTTCGCCACGGACTGGACGCCAGCCAGGGCCGCTTGCGTGTAGGCGTTGGAAGCGGCATAACCGAAGAAGGCGATATGTATGGCCCGGAGCCGGAGCTTTGAGCTGTCCGGTTCAAAGTGGCCGCGTTGGCCGGGGTCGCCGGCATCACTCCGGCAAGGGATGTCCCAGCCAGCAATGTGAGGAGCGCAAGTGTATATTTTCCAGATCTCACCACTGAAACCTCTTTCTTTTGGCTACTCGTTGTTTGCCGCTAGTCGTTTTTGGCATGGGAAATTACAATCGAGGCTCAGCGCCACAGTAACGACGGGGCCCGGCCAGGACCATTGACGGTCGTCGTAAACGGCGCCTCAGCCGATGAACGATTGTCGAGCTTTACGCGAAGGCGGGCGGCACTGAGCCTGGGGCGGCGTCGAGAGGGGACCAGGGCGCCGCGCTCTAAGCCTGTGCCCGAACCGGGTGCCCGAACCGGGTGCCCGAACCGGGTGCCCGAACCGGGTGCCAGCCTGCTAGGCCCGGTGCGAGCACAACACGCATCTGGCCGGCGGCCTGTGCCCGGCGAGCCGGTGCCCCGGAGCCGGGCCGCAAGGAGCCAGGCCGCAAGGAGCCAGGCCTCAAGGAGCAGGCCGCCAGGAAGTAGGCCCGGTCAGGAGGCGGGCCCAGCCAGGAGCGGGCCTCGAGGGGCCGGGCGGGCAGCGGGTGGGGGACAGCGGGTTGGCGGGCATGCGACTTCGGCGCGTAGCGCCTACCGACTTCCGTTTTCGGGTGCAGTGGTTGGTTCTTGTTGCGATATGAAGCGAGGAACGCGTTCGTTCGCGACGAGAACCACGATGTGCACCCGGAACGGGGCGAAATGGCCACGACCAGGCCCGGATGAGTGCCCCGCGTGCAGGTATTGCTGCGCACAGTGGCACCGACGGGCAGATGCCTTCCCCCCGCAGCTTGAGCCCAACCCGGGCAGAGGTACTAGCCTTCGGGCCCATGAGGGTTGTCGTTGTCGGCGCTACCGGCCACATCGGTAGTTATTTGGTCCCCAGGCTGGTCGCCGCCGGCCACGAGGTGATAGCTATGAGCCGCGGGACTCGTATCCCCTACTTCGAGCACCATGCGTGGCGGCAAGTCACTGAGGTGCAGGTCGACCGTGAGGCCGAAGACGAAGCCGGCGTTTTCGGCAAAAGGGTGGCTGACTCCCAGCCCGACGCGGTGATAGACCTCGTTTGCTTCACCGTGCCGTCGGCCCGCCAGCTCGTAGACGCTCTGGTCCCTATCGAGTGCTACCTACTGCACTGCGGCACTATCTGGGTGCACGGGACGGCAGTGACGGTGCCCGTCACCGAGGACGCCGTGCGCCGGCCGTTCGGTGAGTACGGTACTCAGAAAGCGGCCATCGAAGAGCTGCTTTTGACCGAGGCCCACCGGGGCGCCCTGCCGTGCACCGTGCTCCACCCGGGACACATCGTCGGCCCGGGGCGCCCGGTCAACCCGGCGGGCAACTTCAACGTCAAAGTCTTCGAACGGCTGGCCAAGGGGGAGGAGGTCGCGCTCCCCCACTTCGGGCTCGAGACCGTTCATCACGTCCACGCCGACGACGTAGCCCAAGCGTTCGAGCGGGCCTTGGCCCACCCGTCCAAGGCCTCGGGGGAGGCCTTCCACGTGGTCTCGGAAAACGCCATCACCCTGCGAGGTTTTGCTGAGCATGTGGCCGGGTGGTTCGGCCGGTCGGCCCACCTGTCGTTCCAACCGTGGGAGAGTTGGGCGGCCGGTTGGGATCCACCCGACGCCCAGGCCACCTGGGAGCACGTTTCTCGGAGCCCTTCGGCGAGCATCGATAAAGCGGTGGCGACGCTCGCCTACGGGCCGCGGTATACGTCCCTGGAGGCGGTCTTCGAAGCGCTGACCTGGCTGGTGGCCGAGGGCCAGGTGGACAGCGCCGGGCGAAAGTTGGCTTTCTCATGAGCGACGAGCGCCGCAGTCAGTCCTGGTTCGGAGCCGAGGGCCGGATGGGGATGGTCTATCGCTCCTGGATGCGCAACCAGGGTTTCGGGCCAAGGTCTTCGACGGGCGACCGGTAATAGGCATCGCCACCACGTGGTCGGAGCTGGCCCCCTGCAACGCCCACCTCCACCGGGTGGCCGAGGCCGTGAAGCGGGGCGTCTGGCAAGAGGGCGGCTTCCCGCTCGAGTTCCCGGCGCTGGCGACGGGCGAGAGCCTGATGCGACCCACGGCTATGTTGTACCGCAACCTCCTCGCCATGGAGGCCGAGGAACTGATGCGGGCCAACCCGCTGGACGGGGTGGTGTTGTTGTCCGGGTGCGACAAGACGACGCCCGGGCTGCTGATGGCGGCAGCCAGTGTCGGGTTGCCGGCGATCATGGTCACTGGCGGGCCCATGCTGACGGGGAAGTTCCAGGGGCAAAACCTCGGCTCGGGTACTCACGTCTGGAAACTGGAAGCTGATCTCAAAGCGGGACGCATTACCGCAGACCAGCTCCGGGAGGCGGAAGGTTGCATGTCACGCTCCAACGGCCACTGCATGACGATGGGTACCGCGTCGACCATGGCCTGCATGGCGGAGGCGCTCGGGATGCAGCTTCCTGGTTCCGCCACGTGGCCCGCGGTCGATTCCCGCCGTTACGAGGTGGCCCAGGAGGCGGGGCGCGCGCTGTGGCGTTGGTGAAGGAGGACCTCCGGCCGGAAAAGATCATGGCTCGGGCCGCGTTCGAGAACGCCATAAGGGTAAATGCGGCTATTGGCGGCTCGACGAACGCTGTCATCCATCTCATAGCCGTCGCCGGCCGGCTCGGCGTGAGCCTCTCGCTCGACGACTTCGACGCTCTCGCCCGCCCCGTGCCGACGCTCGTAAACCTGATGCCGTCTGGCCGCCACCTGATGGAGGATTTCTGCTACGCCGGCGGCTTGCCGGTCGTGATGAACGAACTGGTCGGAGCCGGTCTGCTCAATACTGGCCAGATCACCGTGACCGGCCAGAGCGTGGGGGACAACGTGGCCGGGGCGAAATGCTGGGACCGGGACGTGATAAGGACCGTCGACGAACCGTTCCAACCTCCGGGCACCGGCACCGCCGTCCTGCGCGGCAACCTGTGCCCCGGTGGCGCGGTGATAAAGCAGTCAGCCGCCTCCCCGGAGCTGATGAAGCACCGGGGACGGGCGTTGGTTTTCGACTCGCCCGAGGCATACCACGCCGTTTGCGATAAGGACGATTTCGACGTGGCAGCCAGCGACGTCATTGTGGTCCGCTATTCCGGCCCGAAAGGATATCCCGGCATGCCGGAAGTATCCAACGTCTCGCTCCCGGCCAAACTTCTGAAGCAGGGTGTATCCGATATGGTCCGGATTTGCGACGGCCGGATGAGCGGTACGGGTTTTGGGACGGTAGTGCTGCATGTTTCACCTGAGGCTGCCATCGGTGGCCCGCTGGCCCTGGTTAAAACAGGCGATATGATCGAGTTGGACGTCCCTGCCCGCACCCTCCATGTCGACGTCTCGGAAGAGGAACTCGAACGCCGAAAGGCGGCGTGGAGCCCACCGGCACCAAAGGCGCGCTCCGGTTACACGTGGTTGTACACCGAGCACGTGCTCCAGGCCGATGCCGGCGCCGATTTCGACTTCCTGCTCGGGGCCAGGGGCGACGACGTACCCAGGGACAACCACTGAGGTATTTATCTCCGGTGGAGTTCACTACCCGCCCTGAGATAGTCGGGACCTTCGGAGTTGTAGCTTCGACCCATTGGCTCGCTTCCGCGGCGGGAATGGCCGTCCTCGAGCAGGGCGGGAATGCTTTCGACGCCGCGGTGGCAGCCGGTTTCGTGCTACAGGTAGTCGAGCCGGACATGAACGGCCCGGGCGGCGATTTGCCGGCCATACTCTGGCCCGCGGGGAGCGACCGACCGGTGGTCCTTTGCGCTCAAGGCCCTGCACCCCAGCGGGCCACACTGAAGTACTACCGGGACGACCTCGGCCTTCGCGTTATCCCGGGCACCGGGCCGTTGGCGGCGGTAGTGCCTGGCGCCTTCGGGGGCTGGATGGCCATGCTGCGCGACTTCGGGACACTCCATTTACGCGATGTGGTCTGTTTTGCCATTGGTTATGCGGGCCACGGTTACCCGACGTTGGCCCGGACGAGTTCCGCCATCAGTTCCCTAGAGCGGCTTTTCCGGGAGGAGTGGCCCACCAGCGGCGCGGTCTACCTTCCGCCCGCCGGCCCCGAAGCGCTCGCCTACAACCGCGTGCTGGCCGCCACCTACCAGCGCCTGGTCGAGGACGCCGAGGCGCGTTCGCAAAGTCGCGAGGGCCAGATAGAGGCGGCGCTCGATATCTGGTACCGCGGCTGGGTGGCCGAAAGTTTCATAAAGTTCCAGGAAAAGTCGTGGTTAGACACTTCCGGCGAACGTCACCGCGGCCTGCTGGCCGAGGAAGATCTCGGTAGCTGGGCGCCTACCTACGAGGCGCCGCTAGCCACCAATTATGCCGATTACACGGTTTTCAAAACCGGTCCGTGGGGGCAGGGCCGGTTTGCCTCCAGCAATTAACCCTGTTGGAAGGTTTCGACTTAAAGGCTATGGGCCTCGGCAGTCCCGAATATGTCCACGTCGTGACCGAGTGCGCCAAGCTCGCTTTTGCTGATCGGGAAGCGTGGTATGGCGACCCGAATTTCGTCGACGTGCCGATAGAGCTGTTGTTGTCAAAGGATTATGCCGACGACCGACGCAAATTGGTGTCAGAGGACTCGTCGGCGGCGCTACGCCCCGGCGCACCCGAAGGCCGCCCGCCGCGGCTCCCTGAACTCGTGGCAGCGACCGATGGTGGGGCGGCTACCGGGAGGGCTCTGGCGCCCACACGGACGGGCGATCCGGCCCTCAGAGGTGACGCTGAGTCCCGCGGCGACCCTGAGTCCCGGGGCGATCCTGACTTCCGGGGCGACCCTGAGTTCCGAGGCGACACGGTGCACCTGGACGTGGTCGACCGAAAAGGCAACATGGTGAGCGCCACTCCGAGCGGCGGGTGGCTCACGGGTGCCCCAGTCATCCCCGAGCTCGGCTTTTGCCTGGGGACACGCGGCCAGATGTTCTGGCTCGAAGAAGGTCTGGCCAGCTCGCTCGAGCCAGGAAAGCGCCCCCGGACGACACTGTCTCCCACCGTGGTCGCTCGCGATGGGAAGCCCTACCTCGCCCTTGGTACGCCGGGCGGCGACCAGCAAGACCAGTGGGCGTTGCACGCCTTCCTCGCCCACGTTCACTTCGGGATGGGCCTCCAGATGGCAATAGACTCACCGAACCACCACACCGAAGCCTTTCCGAGCTCTTTACCCGCGCTGCCGTCCGGCCACAGCACCTTGCGATCGAACGGCGAGCTGGTCCCGGCGCGGTCGGGCCTTTACGTGCGTACGGGCACCGGGTGGAGACAATGCCGTCGTGGGCACTCGGACGGGTCACCGCCGTGAGCCGCGGCCAGGACGGACTGCTACGAGGGGCGGCCGACGCCCGCGGGATGCAGTGCTATGTCTGTGGGCGTTGACGGGTCTGTGGGCGTTGACGGGTCTGTGGGCGTTGACGGGTCTGTGGGCGTTGACGGGTGTGTGGGCGTTGACTGGTCTGTGGGCGTGACGGGTGTGTGGGCGTGACGATGCCCGGCGTGCTGGTGGTCCTTGGGCCACCGGCCGGCCTTGGCCACCGGTAGAGGGCGTCGGAGCGTGAACGGCGACGAGCACAGCCAAGGTCCGGGTCGGGCCACTGCGGCGGCGCTGGTAGTCGCGTCGCGATTGTCCGGCTCGGTTTTGGGCCGCCTCCCGGAAACGGTGCGCCCACCCGACGAGTGGGCCGGTTACGCAGTCCAGCGGTGCGCCCACGCCCTCCTCGAACGCGGCGGGCTCGGCCGGCTGGCCGGTTGGAAGATCGGCTGTACCACGGCCACCATGCAGCAGTACCTGGGCGTACCGGGCCCTTGCGCTGGCGGCATGTTCCAGGCCAACGTGTGGCGCGGTGGCCATGAGTTCGTGATCCGCCGAAACCGACGTCTCGGCGCTGAATGCGAGGTGGCCGTCCGCCTTGGTGTCGACTTGCCTGGACGAGCCGGCCCATACGAGCTGGCCGACGCAACGCGGTCGGTGGCCGCCTGTATGGCCGCCATCGAGGTGGTCGAGGACCGCTACGAGGACTACTTGTCCCTCGACGTGCCGACGTTGATAGCCGACGATTTTTTCCACTACAGCTGCGTCCTTGGGCCGGAACGGGCGGACTTTGACCCGCACGGGCTGCGCAGCACGACCGCTACCATCTTCGTCGACGATGAGCCGTTCGGGAGCGGCCGGGGCGATGAGGTCATGGGCGACCCGCTGGCTGCGTTGACCTGGTTGGCCAACGGGTGCGTGGCCTGGGGGACGCCTTTGCTCGCCGGCGACATCGTCCTGCTCGGCTCCGTCGTCCAGCCCTACTGGGTGGTCGACCGGGCCGAAATAACCGTTGCCAACGACCAGCTGGGTGAGGTGCGGGCCAGCTTCAGGACGGAGTAGCTCGGCGGCCAAATAGCCCCATCGCCGGACCGGGTAAGGTAAACGCTCGGCCCAGAGGTTGGCGAAACCGCCGCAAGGAAAACGGGCCAACTGAGCTGCCGAGGAAAGACGAAAGACAGAAGTACCGCGCTTTGCCTTCAACAGCCTTACCCGCGTTTAGAGAAAGCAGGAGTTCCATCAAGTGCGTTTGGCAACCATAAGTTACGAGGGCCGCACCCACGCCGCTCGCCTGGAAGACGACGAGGTCGCTGTGCTTGGAGCGACGGATGTCGGGGCTTTATTGGCCATGCCGGGTGGCGTCGAGGCGGCCCGTGACGCTGCTCCGACCGCGACGGTGCCAAAGAGCGCCGTCGCCATAAAGACGCTGGTGCCGCGACCCGCGAAAGTGCTCTGCATCGGGCAGAACTACATGAAGCACATCCAGGAGACCGGTGCTACTCCGCCCGAATACCCGACGATTTTCGCCAAGTACGCTCGCTCCCTAATCGGAGATGGTGACCCGATCATGCTCCCTTCCATCTCAAGCAAGGTCGATTGGGAGGTCGAGCTGGTCGTCGTTATTGGGCAACAAGTGCGCAATGCCAGCGAGGCGGAGGCGGCCGCCGCCATCGGTGGCTTTACCGTCGGCAACGACATCTCCGCCCGCGACCTGCAAGGCCGTACGTCCCAATGGCTTCAGGGCAAGACGTGCGAGTCCACGAGCCCGGTCGGGCCATCCATGACCACGACCGACGAAATCGGGGCCCAACCCGACCTGCCCATCCGGTGCGCCGTCGACGGCGTCGTACGGCAAGATTCCAGGACGTCGGACCTGCTGTTCAAACCCGCCGAAGTGGTCGCATACATCAGCCAGATAATCACCCTTGACCCCGGGGACCTCATCTTCACGGGAACCCCCGGCGGGGTCGGCCAGGCGCTCGTGCCGCCGGTCTTCCTCCACGAAGGCCAGGCAGTTACTTCTACTATCGAAGGCATAGGCGAACTGGTGAACACGTGCAAGGCCTGGTAACGGCGGCGCGGGAAGTCAAGTAAAGAAAGTTTCGAGAAGGAAGAAAACAGGGGTTCGGCCCGCTCACACCGAGTGTTCTCAGAAAGGCCGCCCTAGCAGGTCGCCTGGGCCGGTACCAGGAGCGAGCCGGCCCCCGTCCCTCGTAGTCCCGGAAGCACTGTCGGCGTGGGTGCGCGCATGTAGAATATCTCCTCTAGCTCGCACGTTGAGAGGTCGCCTGTGACAGATCTGCTCGCCGCCGGAAGCGTCCTCGGGCCAGCGCGTCGGCGCGTCCTGGCGGACGAAGTGGCAGACGCCATCAGGGAAGCGATTTTTGCCGGCCGGATCGACCTCGGGCAGCGGCTTGTCGAAGAGGAGCTGGCCACTGACTTGAATGTGAGCCGGGGCCAGTTCGCGAAGCGCTGGTCCGGCTGTCCCAAGAAGGGCTCGTCAACATCGAACGTCATCGCGGGGTAACGGTGGCCGAGCTCGGCCTGGACGCCGTCGACGAGATATATAGCCTGCGGACGGCCCTCGAGCGCCTGGCCGGCGAATGGCTGTGCCGCAACGCCACTGAGGATGACTTCAAGCGAATGGCCGCTGTGCTTCGACAATTCGACAAATTCCCGCAACCTCCGACGCGCTCGCAGGTGGCGGGGCTCGACGTCGCCTTCCACGACGCGCTGTACCAGGCTGCCCACCACGAGCGCCTGTACCGGGCCTGGCTCTCCTTGCGGTCTCAGATATTCCTCTACCTCGTACACCGGGGGGCTCTCCGCCCGGATTTCGCAAAGACGTGGTTGAAGGACCACGAGGACTTCCTGGAAGTGCTCAGGCGCCGTCAGCGCACCCAGGTCGTTAAGACTATTGAGGGCCACATCGAGGGGACCTATCAGCGCCTCCTCCAGGCCAACCGGGAAGGCGCTCCCCGGACCTCTTCCAGACGTCGCTCCTAGCTCGGACCAGGGCTCCGGCCTCCCGCCAAGGTGGTAATCGCCCTCTGCCGGCGAACGCCGCGCATTTTGGGGCGCCGGTCATTCACTCCTTCGACCCGACATCGCTAACTGTCAACAATCAGCTAAGGTTCATCCGGGCCCGGCGAGCTCTACGAGGCCCGGACCGGCACATCAGGACGAAGAGAGGAGGGGAGGATAGCAGTGACAGGACGGCAGACGGCCGCCCCGGCGACGAGCGGGGTCTACCTGCCTGCACCGCGGGCTGGCGTTGCGGCGGATGGTACGTCCTCGGCCCAGCCGCCTCTACCCGAACCGCCCCTACCCGAACCGCCCCAGCCCGAAGCTCCTCTGCCCGAACCACCTCTGGCCGGCCCGACCCTCCACGGTACGTGGGGCACAGTGCTGTTGCCGGTGCGGCCGGACGACGAGATCGATTTCGATTTGCTCGAGGCGGAACTCGACGTCCTCTTGAACGTCGGCCTGCCCGGCATCTATACGTGTGGCACGGCCGGCGAATTCCACACCCTGGAGGAAGCGGAATTTGACGCCCTCAGCGAGTTGGTGGCAACGCGGAGCAAGAGCGTCGGCTCTCCGTTCCAGATCGGCGCCAGCCACATGAGCGGCCAACTCTGCCTGTCTCGCATCCGGCGCGCTCGCCAACTCGGCCCCACAGCTATTCAAGTGGTGCTCCCGGACTGGCTACCGCTCGGCCCGGACGAGGTGCACGCCGCCCTCGAGCGCATGGTGGCCGCCGCCGATCCGGTGCCGCTCGTCCTTTACAACCCACCGCACGCCAAGACCCATTGTGGCCCCGAGCAGTTCGCCTCCCTGGCCAAGGAGTTCCCTGGCCTGGTCGGCGTAAAAATCGCCCGGGACAATGGCTTTTATTCGCGGCTGCACGCCGCCGCGCCGGGGCTGGCCATATTCGTGCCAGGGCACGAGTTGGCCCATGCGTGGCGTTCCGGTGCCTCAGGGTCGTATTCCAACGTCGCCTGCTTGGGCCCAAGTGGCGCCCTCGAATGGGAGCAACAGATGACCCGAGACCCAGAAAGCGCAATCGCTTTGGGGGAAAGAATAATGGCCTTTTTTGACCGCCATATCGCGCCGCTGAAGGCGCAGGGCTTTTCTAACCCGGCCCTCGACAAAACCCTCGCCGCTATCGGCGGGTGGGCCCCGGTTGGCACCCGCGTCCGGTGGCCCTACGCCTCCGTGCCCGAGGAGGTCGTGGCCAGTCTCAGACCGGTAGCGCGAGCGGCGCTGCCGGAGATGTTCTGATGGCCCGCGCCCTTGCCGCCACGGCGTGCGGTCGTCTACTGTCAACGTTGTACACTGCAACAGAGAATCTCGTGCGGCCTGTTGCCCTCGCTGAGACATCAGGGGAAAACCGTGAAAACTGAAGAGTCATTCAGGCCCACCCCCGCCGTGACTGCTCCGGACCGGCCGGTGATTGCCGTGGCCAGCGGAGCTTTCGCCGACGAGGACCGCCTGGTCGAACAATTTGATGAGGCCGTTCTACGTTTTTGTGATTTGTCGGATCCGAGACAGTTACCGGAAGCGACGGCCGACGCATCGGGTGTCGTGGTCACGTTGCACCCCCTCCGCCGAGCGCACATCGAGGCGTTTGCGCCGAGCGTCCGCGTCATCGGGCGAGCGGGGGTCGGAGTGGACACGATCGACCTGGAGGCAGCTAAAGCGTCGGGCATCACTGTGGTCAACCAGCCGGCCTATGGCACCCGAGAAGTGGCCTCGCACGCGGTGGCGATGCTGCTCGCTTTGCAGCGTCGCATATGCGACCTCGATGCTTTCGTCCGCCAGGGCTGGTCTGGTTCGCCTGTGCTGAAGCCAATGAAGCCGCTGGACGAGCTGGTGGTCGGGCTGGTCGGGATCGGGCGCATTGGACGGGCCACCGCAGAAATGCTGTCGGGCCTGGTCGGCCAGGTCCTGGCCTTTGACCCGGCCTACCCACCCGCCCCTCCGGGAGTTGAAGTAGTCGCTGAGCTAAAAGACTCCTGGGCCGGTCCGACGTGGTGTCGCTCCACCTCCCATTGACCCCCGAGACCGCCGGGATGGTGGACTCCACCTTCATGGCCGCGATGGCCCCCGGGTCGCTCTTCGTCAACGTGTCGCGAGGCGGCCTGGTCGACGAGGCCGCCCTGGTAGAAGCGCTCGACAGTGGCCACCTTGCGGGCGCTGCTCTTGACGTGTTCCCCACCGAGCCTCTGCCCGCGACGAGCGCGATCCTGAAAGCCAAGAACACAGTGCTGTCGCCTCACGTCGCGGCCTACTCCGACCGTGCCTCGTGGCGACTGGCCAGCTGGACCATCTCCGACACGATCGGCTGGCTGCGTTCGGACCAGGTGGAGCACGGTAACGTTGTCGTGCGAGGGGACCGATGAGGGCGAAAGGCGGCTTGGTCCCGGCCCAACAGGGGATCTAATGGAAGAAATTTTTGTCCCTGCCTCAGGGATGGCCATGGAGGACGTGCTCTTCACCGAATGGCTCAAACAACCAGGAGACGAGGTCGCCGCGGGCGAGCCAGTAGCCGTGGTCGAAACGGACAAGTCGACGGTGGAGCTGAGCGGTACGACGGCGGGGCGGCTCTCACGCCATCTCGTCGAAACGGGGGCACGGTTGCCCGGCGGTACAACTGTGGCGTACTTGCTGGCCAACGGCGAAACCGAGCCGGGTGACGGTTCTGGCCTGGCCGAGGGTTCTGGCCCGACCGAACACGTGTCACAGCCGGCGGCGGGCACCGGGCACGAGCCCACAGGCACGGGGCTCCAGCCCCCACGGGCGGACGAGGAGCCATCCCGTCAAGACCACGAGCCGGCGCGGCTTCGGCGCGAAGCCGATGGCCGTCACCGGCTGAGCCCACGTCAACGCCGAGCCATGGCCGATGTCCCAGTCGGGAACGGCGATCTCCAGGCCCGGAACGAGGGGGACGGGGGCATTGCCGCCGCCCGCCAAGGCCACGTTGGCCACGAGACGGCACAGCCGTCGCCGCCGGGCGCCGCCCCTGGCGACCGGAAGGCGACCGCCGCCCTTGTGAGCGAGTCGTGGCGGACCGTGCCTCATTTCTCCGTAGGGCGCGACCTGCGCGTCGACGGGTTGCTGGAAGCAGTCTCAGCCGGGAAGGCTGCGGGCCGGGGGCTGACCGTCACCGACTTCCTGCTGCTCGCGTTGGCCCAGGCACTCGAATCTCTCGGCGAGGTCTCCGACCTGGGGTTGGCAGTAGCCACGCAGTGGGGCGTCCTGATCCCTGTGGTCCCTTCCGTAGCCCATCTCCCACTCCCTGAGGTGGCCAAGCAACGCGAGGGCGCCGTATCTCGGGCCCGCAACCGCCGGCTGGCCTCGGGAGACTCAGCCCCCGTTTTTGCCACGCTTTCAAACCTCGGCCCGGGCGGCGTGACCTGGTTCACCGGGGTCGTCCCCGTAAACCAGGTCGCTTTGGTGACCATCGGCGAAGTCAGCTTGCGCCCAGCCGTCGAAGGCCGCGGTCTCGTAGTGGCACCAATGCTCACCGCGGTCGTCACCGCCGACCACCGGCGCTACGACGGGGCCGACTCGGCCAAGCTTCTCGGCGTCTTTGCCGAAAAGCTGCAGGCCATCACCGACGGACGGCAAGTATGAACCCTGCGACAGGTAGCACCCTGGCCACGCCCATCGACGAGCAGGCTCTGGGCTGGCTACGCACCATGCTCTTGATCCGGCGCTTCGAGGAGCGCGCCGAGCAATTGACCGTTCGGGGGAAGATCCCCGGCGGGGTCCACCCCGCAGTCGGGCAGGAGGCCACTGCAGTTGGAGTGGCCCGAGCGCTCACGTTGACCGACACGGTTTCGGCGTCGCACCGCGGCCATCATCACGCCATTGCCAAAGGTGTCCCCCCTGACGGGATTATGGCGGAACTCTACGGTAAAGCCACCGGCGTCTCGGGCGGTCGCGGCGGCTCGATGCACCTGCCTGGCTTCGAGGTCGGCTTTATCGGGTCAAATGGCATCGTCGGCGCGTCTGTCGGGATTGCGCTCGGTGACGCCTTCGCCGCTCACTACCGCGATGAGCAGCGCGTGGCCGTCGCCTTTTTTGGTGACGGCGGGATAAACACTGGGCGAACATGGGAGTTCATCAACCTGGCCGGCGCCTGGCGGTTGCCGCTGATAGCCGTCTGCGAGAACAACCTCTACGCCGTCGAAACCCCGACCGCCGCGGTGTCTGGGGGCGGTCCGATGACAAGTCGGGCCGAAAGCTTTGGCCTGGCTGCAGAAAGCGTGGACGGCCAGGACGTCTTCGCTGTGTACGAGGCCGCCCGCACCGCTCGCGCCCGTGCCATCGCAGGCGAAGGGCCCAGTTTCATCGAGTCGCGCACCTATCGTTACTCGGGCCACGGCTCCGGCGAGGGCGTTGCTGCGTACCGCACCGCCGACGAGGTCGCCGCGTGGCGAGAGAGCCGGGACCCCATAGCCCGCTGCGCCAAGCGCCTCCAGGATCTGGGCCTGCTCACAGACGATGACCTGGAAGCTTTCGACAAGGACGCTCAGCAGGCCGTCGATGCTGCGGTACAGTTCGCGGAGGAGTCGCCGTGGCCGGAGCAGTGAGGTGGGCGACGCCTATCAAACCGGCGTATCAAAGGGGTCTAGGCAAGCCGGCGTAGGCGAGACCGCGGTAGGAAGCCGGCGTAGGCGAGACCGCGGTAGGCCAGCCGGCGTAGGCATTGGAGCGCTGACGGCCGGGCGCCGCGGCGGTCTGGTCTAAAGCGTTCAGGAAACGGCAAAGCTACCGAGGTCGACTCCGACCTTTGCGGCCAGTTCGGAGATCCGGCGACGCACCTCGTCAGTCACCGGGACGCCTTCGGCCGAGCGCCGCGCCCGGCCCGGTCTTCGACTTCGCCGGGCATCAAGACTTCGGCGTTCAAGGGGCCGGAGCCCTTGCTCTTGGCTTCGGCCCAGAATTGGGCCGACTTTTGCAAGTATTCCTCCAATGGCATAAAAGCTTCGATGTCCAGTGCCACCAGGACCGTACCGTTGCCGCCGGCGTAGTCGGCTGTCGGGGAGGCGCCCATGCCCGAAAGCACTCCTCCGGCCAGCTCGATCATGATGGACAAACCCGAACCCTTGTGGCCGCCGAAAGGGAGCAGAGCGCCACCGGCGTAGAAATCGTTCGGGTCGGTGGTGGGACGGCCGTAAGCGTCGATAATGAGCCCGGGCGCGACCTGCTCGCCCGCGGCTCGGGCGAGCACGAGTTTCCCTTCGGCCACAGACGACGTGGCGAAATCGACCACTATTTCGGGACCGCCGGCGCGGGGGACAGCGCACGCCAGCGGGTTGGTGCCCATAACCCGTCCGGCCCCGCCGAAAGGAGCCACCACGGGGCCCGAGTTGCACCACGCCATACCGACCTTCCCGGCCGCGGCCATGGCCGCCACGTACTCTCCCAGCCTCCCGACGTGGTTACAACGGTCGATGCTGATAGCGGCGACGCCACTGTCGGCCGAGATCTCTACGGCCAGCCCGGTCGCCAGCTGCGCTGCAGGCTGGCCAAAGCCCCAGTGCCCGTCCACGGCCGCCACTGCCCCGCGGCGCCGGGCGACTTCGGCGAACTGAGTGGGTTTGACCTGCCCCGTCTCGATGAAGCCGGCGTACTGCAACAACCGGATCACCCCGTGAGAGTCGTGACCGACCAGGTTCGAGAGCACGAGTGACGTCGCCACCACCTCGGCCTGGGCCCGAGCAGCGCCAAGGCCGACTAGTACTCGAGCAGTCAGCTCTTCCAGATAGGCAGGGGGGAACAACTGCCCACTCGCGTCACTCACTTGACTACACCCCCCGATCGCGAACGATTAACATTCCGCGTATGCTACCGTCGCCGTGCAGGAGCCACGAGCTCCTGTCCAAGTGAGGGGCTCCGGACACCGGCACGGCCGTAGCGGACAGCTGCGATGCCGGCCTGGCGGTGCTGCTCTGGCCCACAGCGGCCGAGAACCGACGTCTCCATTTGGATAGGGCAGGGATCCTGGGCACCGTCCGGCATAGCCAGGCGGGACGGCACCAGGGCAGGTGAGAGGAGGTAAAAAACAGAGCCGAGCCTGTTGACAGTTTACAAACGGGGCGCGACGCTAGCTCTGTGCGGTACGCACCCCTGCCGCCTGTCACCTGGGGTGACAACATTTCCTGTTCGCCGTAAATCAAAATGGTCCTTGCGAAGTGAAGCGCGTTGACAGCATCTGATAACCGACACGGTACGGGAAAGCTCGAAACTTCGGACCAAACCTCCAGGCCGCCAAAACGCCCTAGAGGGGAGGTTGACGGTCAGGACAAGATCCAACAAGGTTTTCACCAGACAAAAAAGGAAGGGAAAGTATGAGACATTTTGGCCCACGCAGCTTCAGGCGGGCCGCCGCGGTGTCGACAGCTACGGTTGCCCTTTGTGGGCTGACGCTCGGTTATGCCAGCGTGGCCAGCGCATCCAGCGCCGGGTCCACGCCCGTCAACGGGGTCACGCCCGCCTCGTCGATCACCATGTGGACGGCCGCCGCCCCGGACGAGACATGGCAACAGCCGCTGCTGGCTGCCTTCACCAAGGAAACCGGGATCAAGGTGACCTACGACGCCTTTCCGGAAGCCGTAATGCAGAACAAGATCCAGGCCGCCCAAG
Source organism: uncultured Acidimicrobiaceae bacterium (assembly GCA_963807395.1). Taxonomy (GTDB): domain Bacteria; phylum Actinomycetota; class Acidimicrobiia; order Acidimicrobiales; family Palsa-688; genus Fen-671. The sequence continues at coordinate 1,036,003 of CAWEBW010000007.1, read as the reverse complement.
AGGTGAAGTCGACCGACTTCGACGTGTATGAAGAACCCGAGAGCCTCACCTCGGATTACGTGGCTCTGCACGGGGTGGCGCCGATCAACTCCTTCATCAAGAACCCCACCCTCACACCGGCCTCCTACAACTTCGCCGGGCTGCCCGCTGGCAGTTATGCACAGTGCAGTCTGGGCAAGACCCAGTACTGCTTCCCGGTCGACACGGACCCGGGCCCCGAGCTGTTCTACAACATCGGGATGTTCAAGGCCGCCGGCCTGACGCCGCCTACGACGTGGGCGCAGGTGCTGACCGACGCCAACAAGCTCACGACCAAGTCGGTCTCGGGTATTTGCATCCGGGGCGCTGAGTCTGCACCCAACGGTTACCCGGTGCTGCTCATGCTCCCGTACTTCCTCCCGTACGCGGCCAACTACCAGGGCGAGTACCTAAACGCCAACTGGAAGCCGCTGTTCGACACGCCGCAGGCGCTGACGTGGGCCAACGAGTACGCCACGCTCATGCAGAAGGACAACCCGGCCGGTGTGTCGTCGTACAGCTACCCACAGTGCACGCAGGCCTTCAACTCCGGCCAAACGGCCATGTTCTGGGACGACTCGACTCTGGCAAACACGATGTTCGAGAAGTCGATGGACCCCAAGGAGTACGCCAACGCCGGGATCGACGAGATCCCGTGCCCAACCTGGAACCAGAGCTGCCTGTTGTCGGCCCCCTGGGGCATGTACGTGAACGCCAACGTGTCCAAGCCGAGGCAACTGGCGGCTTATGAGCTGATGGAGTACCTCACCTCGCCGAAGGTGCAGATCGAGGCGCTCAACCAGAGCAAGGACCCGACAGTGGGGTCCAGGCCGGCAACCGTCGCCTACGCCATCAAGCAGGGTGCGGCTAAGTACGGCGTGCCCGAGCAGTACCTGTCCGCCATCGAGTACGCTTCGGCTCACATCGAGCCCAACGCCATCCCGGTGTCGGCCGCGTTCCCCGTAATCCAGAACACTCTGTTCGTGACCCTTTCACAGCTGATCGCCGCGCAGATCACGCCCAAGCAGGCGCTGAGCCAGCTGCAGACTCAGATGACGTCGACGCTCAAGACGTTCCACCTACCACCTTCGTAACCGGAACAGAAACAAAGAAGTAGGCGGAGGCCCCGCTTCTCGGCTGAGCCGGGGAGCGGGGTTTTTCGCGTCCGGGCTTCGTACCGGCGGGTACCAAGAAAGGTCATGCGGCCGCTCGGTTTTGGGCCCACCGGCGCGATGCTCGCTGTTCGCGGCCATGCGCTCACCGCGAGTACTAAGAGGAGGGGTTCGTCAGCCGATCCGCCTCTTTCTCGGTGCGCCAGGGCGTTCTTGTCGCGGAAGCCCGTTCTTTTTGCACCGGGCCGCAACAGGAACCAGCGAGCGCACCGAGAAACGATCGGCAGACGCAGAGGCGGGACAGTTGCAGGCCCCACACCGAGCGCCAGAGGTAGAGAGCGCCAGAGACCAGAGAGCGGCAGAGAGCGGCAGCCAGGATGGAGAGCCGCACAGCCAGAGAGCGGCAGCGACCGAGGATGGAGGGCCGCAGAGCCAGAGAGCGGCAGAGACAGGGAGCGGGGGCAGCTCGAGAAGCGGGAGAGGGCTCTACCCCGTCGAAGCCGACTGGAACGTGCGCAGATAACCCCGCTGCACGAACCCCGTGAGCACCAGGACGGGGACCACGAGGAAGAGGGCGGCGGCCGCCAGAGCGCTCCAGTTAGACGTGCCGAGACCGATGTACTGCTCGATAGCCACGGGCGCCGTGATCGTCGAAGACCCGGTAAATATCAACGCCCCGAAGAACTCTCCCCAGGACATGATGCACACGAGGATCGTGACAGTGGACAGCCCGGGGAAGACCATCGGGAGCATGATCCGACGAAAAGCCTGCCAGCGAGAGCACCCGTCGACCCGGGCCGCGTCCTCGAGCTCGCGGGGCAAGTCCGAGAAATAGCCCCTCATCATGAACACGACGAACGGGAGCTCGAACGTCTCGTAGTACAGGATGATCGACAGGTAAGTACCGCTCCACCCGATCTTGGTGTAGATGGCGTACAGCGGGACGATATAAACCAGGGCGGGGACGATATAGGCGACGATCAGCCAGCCCGTGATAGCGCCACTACCGCGAAAGCGCGAGCGGGCGAGCCCGTAGCCGGCCGGCACGCCGAGCAGCATGGCAATCGTCACGCTGATCACCATGATGATGAGCGAGTGACCGATGTCCGCCACAAACTGGTTGTACTGGCCGCCGATGAGGGTCCGGAAGTTGCCCAGGGTCGGCGCGTAAATGAACTTCGGCGGGATAACGAAAGCGTCCCCGACCGGTTTGAACGCGGTGTCGATTATCCAGAACAGCGGCAGCAGGACGAAAGCGGCCCCGATGAGCAGGGTCACGATGGTCATCATGTTGGCCAAGCGGCGCCGTGACATCCAGCGCGCTTTGGCGCGCGCCCGCACGACGACCGTGGACTGTATCGGTACGGTAGCCACGCTAACGACCCCTCCCGGAAAGCTTGTAAATCGTAATTAGAGGAATAGCCATAATCAGCACGAGCACCACGGCCAGAGCGGCGCCCAGGCCCAGCTCACCGAAGACAAATGTCGTTTGGTAAACATAGAAGTTGAGCACGTTGGTCGACAGGCCCGGGCCGCCCCCCGTAACGATCTGGAACAGGGCGAACTCGCGGAACAGGTTCACGAGCTGGAACAGGGCGGCGAAGGCGATCACAGGGCGCAGGCCGGGCAGCGTGATGTGCCAGAGAACGCGAGCGGGCGAGGCGCCGTCGATGGTGGCCGCTTCCACCGGTTCCCTCGGCAGCGTGAGCAGGCCCGCCAACAAGATGATGGCGATGATCGGTATCCCGGTCCACGCGCTGGCTATGAGGATGGTCGGCATAGCCGTGTGAGAGCTCCCGGTCCAGTTGAGCTGAGGCAGGCCCACCAGGCTAAAGAAATAGTTGACCCAGCCGTTGCTCGTATTGAACAGGACCGCCCACGTCACCGCCGCAGCCACCCCCGGCACCATGAGCGGCATCATGTAGATCACACGGAAGATCGCCATGTGGCGTATCGGACGGGCCAGCAACAAGGCCACGCCCAATCCGAGCATCAGCTGGAAGGCGATACCCGCTCCCGCATAGATGATCGTGTTGTTGATCACAACGTGGATCTGAGCGTTGTGAATTATGTTGACGTAATTGACCAGACCGGCCCAGGCGAACGTGGGTGCGATGGGTGTGTAGTCCGTGAACGACAGGTAGATACCGATAAAAAGAGGCACCGCCACTATGGCTGTTATCACGGCCAAAGCCGGCAAAGCGGCCAGGGCGTAGAAGCGCTTGTCCGCCCAGATACGCACTTTGGCCCACAGGCTTCGTGACGGGGCGGCCGGCTTATCCGGCCGGACCTCCGGCGCAATTGCAGCGGGGTCGGCCGGCCCGGGTGCAGGAGCGATCACTGCGTACGGTGCCCCACCCTCGGGCAGAGCGTCCGTGTCGGCTACATCCGTTGTCTCTAATGCCGAGACGCTGGTCGGTGCCGGCCTGTCTGTGCGTTCCAACTCCCGACTCTCCTCGCGTCGCTTGCTACGTCGCTTGACAGCGCCTTCAGCAAGGTCTCGTTAACAGTATACATGTGCCTACTTCTGAAAAACCTGGCACCCAGCCTACGCAAAGAAGGCCACAAGTGCACCGCGCTGGCAATAGAGGGGGGTCGGCGGATGCTCAGGTCCAGAGGCCTGAGGGGGCTCAGGGGTGCCCTGGCCGAACTTCCCCGTGGCGCCCTCCGGCCCACTTCCCGCAGGCGCCCTCCGGGCCAGTTGGTCTGATAGCGTCAATTGTTGACAATGATGAGGGGGTGGGGCCAAAAGTGACGCCGAGCATACCGGTAGTGCCGAGCAGCCCGGTCGGGCCGACCATTCCCGAAGTGCCCAGAAGGCCGGTAGTGGTCGTCGGGTCGCGGTCGCTCCACCGCGCCGAGGATGTCCAGGCCCACTTCGAGCACCAGGCGTCTATTCGCTTCAAGGATCTCAACACCCCCGACGAGGTCGGCCGGGCCACAACCGACGCCGACGCCGTGGTTGTGGCCAGCCAGCTCCTCGACAGGACCAAGATCAAGGCGCTCGGCAAGGGCGTGAAGGTTATTGCCCGCACCGGCGTCGGGCTGGACACGGTCGATCTTGACAGCGCAGCAGAGCTTGGCATTTCCGTGGTCAACCAGCCCTCTTATGGCGCCATCGAGGTCGCCAGCCACGCGGTCGGGTTGGCGCTGGCGGTGCAGAGAAAGTTCATGGTGGGGGACGAGTACGTCCGGGGGGGGTGGAATGGCACGGTGGCCCTCTCCCCGGTGAAGCCTCTAGACGAGGTGTGCGCCGGCGTCGTTGGGTGCGGCCGGATCGGAGCCGTGACCGCTGCCCTACTGCAGCACCTGGTCAGAGAGGTACGGGTCTACGACCCCGCTGCCACCAGCGTGCCAGACGGCGTCCTCCGGTCCGGCACGCTCGACGAAATCCTGACCGTGAGCGACATCCTCTGCCTGCACGTACCGCTCAACCACCAGACACGAGGCCTGATCGGTCGGCCCGAGCTACTTCGGCTCCCTCGAGGAGCGGTCGTCGTCAACGTGGCGCGAGGCGGGGTGCTCGACGAGGACGCGCTCGTCGACCTGCTGGAGGAGGGCCACCTGGGCGGCGCCGGACTGGACGTCTTCGAGGCCGAACCCCTCCCGGCCACGTCGCGGCTGCTTTCAGCCCCTAACACGATCTTGACCCCGCACTGTGCCTCTTACTCCGAGCGCTCCGCTTGGCGGCTCGGCACCTGGAGCATCGGCGACGCTTTGACGTGGGTGACAGAGCGGCGCATCGTGCACGGGTCGCTGGTGATCGAGGGCTGGCGATGAGACGGGTCTGCGTTATTGGCGCCGGGTCATCCGGGATCGCCGTCGTAAAGGCCTTCAAGGATGCGTCCATCGACTTCGACTGCTTCGAGATGTGCAGCGTCGTCGGAGGCAATTGGGCGTTCGGCAGCGCATGGTCGGCCGCCTATCGCACCTTGCACATCAACAGTTATTGCCGTGAGATGCAGTACGCCGACTTCCCAATGCCAGCGGACGTTTCGGACTACCCGCACCATGAAGAGATAGCAAGGTATTTCAACGACTACGTCGACCACTTCGGGCTGCGGGCGCTTATCACGTTCGACACCGCCGTAGAGCGGGCCGCGCCCGAGGCGGACGGTAGCTGGAGCGTGCGGCTGAGCACCGGCGAGACGCGCCAGTACTGGTACCTGGTCGTCGCCACCGGCCACCACCACACGCCACGCTGGCCGGAACCGCCTTTCCCCGGCCAGTTCGAGGGCTTGCAAATGCATTCGCACGACTACCGCGACATGGTGCAGCTCTCGGGGAAGGACGTCGTGGTGCTCGGCATGGGCAACTCGGCCATGGACATAGCCGTCGAGTCGAGTTACGTGGCCCGGAATACCTACCTGGCTTCCCGGCGGGGGGCGTACGTGATCCCCAAGTACTTCTTCGGGCGGCCCGGGCTGGCCATACCGCCCTGGCTGCCCTGGCAGGTCCGCCAGGTCGTGCTCCAGCAGGCAGTACGGGTGAGCGTGGGGCCGGTCGAGCGCTACGGGCTGCCTCGGCCCGAGCACCGCATCCTGCAGGCGCACCCGACGGTGTCAGACGGCTTGCTCAGCAGGATCGCACATGGGGCCATCGTCCCCAAGCCGAACATCGCCGGGTTGTGCGGGCAAAAAGTACGTTTTACTGACGGCACCGTGGCCGCCGCCAACGTGATCGTGTACTGCACCGGTTACCGTATTCAGTTCCCCTTTTTCGACGAGTCGGTGCTGAGCGCCGGCGCCAACGAGTTGCCGCTATACGCCCGGGTTTTCCCGCTGGCCCAGCCCGGCCTGGCGCTGGTCGGCTTTGTGCAGCCCTGGGGTGCGATCATGCCGGCGGCGGAAGCGCAGGCCAAGTTGGTAGCCGATTTGCTGACCGGTCGCTATGCCCTGCCCGAGTCCGGGGCCATGCGCCGGGCCACGACAAGAGAGCGGCGGGCGACGGCGCGCCGCTACGTAGCCTCGAAGAGGCACACTATCCAGATCGATATGCCCCAGTACCTCTGGGCACTTCGTCGCGAGCACGAGCGCGGTTTGCAGCGGGCGAGGAAAGCCTCGTTCGACAGGCACCTGGTCCATTGTTGATTATCGAGATAGGAGGGCGACGATCTCGCCCACTAATAACACCCGGGGCCACGAAAGTACGGTCGCCAAATAACGTCGCCGTCGCCGTAACGTTCGTGTCGCCCTTATGCTCCTGTTGACTGCTAAATACCGTGAGCCCCGGCGACGGAGCTCACCCGCCCGAAGGAGGCCATTTTGAGTAACCGGCAAAGCGACATTTTCGACCTAACGGGGCGCCACGCCGTAGTAACTGGCGCCGGAGGAGCGATCGGCCGCGCCGTATCAGTGGGCCTGGCCCGCCAAGGGGCTACGGTGGTGATGGTCGACATCCGGGAGGAGCCGCTTCGTGAGGCGGCGAAGGAAGTCGAAGGCGAAGGCGAGGCCATAGTCGTAGTGGGTGACACGTCTCGGCCCGAGGGCGCGGCGACGATCGTGGACGAGGTATCGCGGGCGGTACCGACTGTCGAGATCCTTTTCAACAACGTCGGAGCGGGCTCGCACACCTTGCCCGAACTGATGGAATTCGATGAGTTCGAGAACAACCTGCGCGTGAACCTCCATTCATCATTCCTGATGGCGCGGAGCTTTGGCCGCGGGATGATAGACGGCGGCGTGCGGGGCAGCATCATAAACACCGCTTCGACGTGCGGGGTTCGGGCCATGGGCCGTGGCAATTTCGCCTTCAGTATCGCGAAGGCGGGCGTCATTCAGATGACGCGGGAGCTGGCCATCGAGTGGGGGCATTTCGGTATTCGCGTGAACGCCATCGCGCCCTGCCAACTCGATACTCCTGGTGTGCTGTCGATGCTCGATTGGGAAGACCCGAGCGGCGTTACCTTCGGCGAGCGCGTACTGAGCGGGATCCCGCTGGGCCGGCTGGCGACGACGGAGGACATGGTCGGGCCAGTGGTGTTCCTGGCGTCTGATGCCGCCGCCATGGTTTCCGGTGTGTTGCTGCCCGTAGACGGGGCCAACCTGGCCGCTTGCGCCGCTGGCTCGATCCGCCGGGCGGGGAGCGTTGACAACACGCCCACCCACCGGTCGCGGGCACCAGTTAGCGGGTGATGGCTGCACTGAGATGCCGATGAGCCCCACAGACGAAGCGTTCACGGTACCGGCGCCGGAGACCGCCTATTCGACGCCCGCTCGACTCTCCGCTAAATGGCTCACCACCAGCCCGTTTTCGAGACGGCGAGGTGCTGACGGTGCAGTACAGGACGGACCCGGCGGCCATTCGGCGCCTCCTGCCCGCGCCGCTCGAGGCGACGAACGACACGGTTATGGTCCAGGTGGCGCGCTGGGGCGACGTCGCCGGGTTAGGCCGTGACACCTACGAGGCCAACGTGATGGTAGGGGCGCGCCTCGGGGAACTGACCGGGTGCTACTCGCCCTATTTCTGGGTCACGAGCGACCGGGCCATGGCGGGTGGGCGGGAGCTGCACGGCCAACCCAAACGCATCGGGAGTGTGACGCTCGAGCACCGCGGCGACCTGGTGGTGGGCACGGTGGCCAACAACGGCATCGAGACTTTTACCGGGACGCTCCCCTACAAAGCGGTCCCCAGTTCATTCGAGGCTGTGTGCCAGCGCGTCGACATCGTCACCAACATCAACCTGAAGATCCTGCACCACATCGACGGGCGGACGGCGGTTCGCCAACTTACGGCTCGTGACTTGACAGATATAGACGTGCCAGGCTGTTGGAGCGGCCCGTCTACCGCCGAGGTACGGCCCAATGCCACCTCCCCGCTGTACCGCCTCCCGGTCCTCGGTTTCCTGGAGGGTTTCTACTGGTACACCGAGTTCAGCCTGGTCGGCGGCCGGGTCGTCCACGAGTACGGCGTATGACCGGCCTTTACGCCAGCAGTGCTTGAGGACGCGTCGCCGGCCGTTTCGTTGGTGGTGGACGAGAGGTTCGACCACCCCGAAGGGCTCGTGTGGGACAGCCGGGGCGACCGGCTGATTTGGGTCGACATCTTCGCCGGGTTGGTCGTGAGCCACGACCTCGGCTCAGGTCGCCTCGACCGGACCGAGCTGGGACGGGCCGTCGGGTCGGTGGCTCCTCGCCGGGACGGCGGGCTCGTCTGCGCGGTACGGGAAGGGTTCGGGCTCTTGTCGGCCAACGGTGACTTTTCCGTCCTCACTAAGCAACTGATCGAGTCGCGCCACCTCCAGATGAACGACGGGGCCGTCGACGCGCGCGGCCGGTTCTGGGCCGGCACGACCTGCCTCGACCCGGACCAGTACCCCGACGCCGGAGCCCTTTACTGCCTGCGCCCGGAGACCGCCGAAGCGACTGAAGAGTTGACGGGTGTCAACGTCTCCAACGGGATCGGGTGGAGCCCGGACGGCCGTCGCTGCTACTACGTGGACAGCGCCACGGGCCGGGTCGACGTCTTCTCGTTCGACCCTGATGTGGGCGCCCTCCGCGAGCGCAGGACGCTGGCGGTGGTCGATAGCGTCCCCGACGGCCTGGCCGTGGACGTGGACGGCTGTATTTGGGTGGCCATGTGTGGCGGATGGGAAGTCCAGCGCTTCACCCCGACGGGCCGTCTCGACCGCGTCGTACGGTTGCCGGGGAGCCAGGTCACCACCTGTGCCTTCGGCGGCCCTGACCTGAGCACGCTCTTCATAGCCGTGTCCGCCCACGGCCTGGACGAGGCGTCGTTGCGGTCGGAAAAGGCCGGGTACCTATTCGCTTTCGAACCCGGTACCCAGGGCCTCCCGGGCCACGAGTTCCCCGGCTGAGCCGGGCCATGGCGGCCCGACGTTGGGATTAGCCGGCGCCGTCCTCGAACGCTTTGAACGAGCGCCTGACCGCATCGACAATGTCCGCTGCGCTGGGCAAGACCCGGTCGAGGAGCGGAGGGCTCTCCGGCATCGTGGTCTGCTTGGCGCCCAAGCGGCTGACCGGAGCATCGAGGTACTCAAAGGCTAGTTCCTGGATCGAGGCGGCGATCTCGGCTCCGGGGCCGCCGGTCTTCGGGGCCTCGTCGACCACCACGACCCGGCCCGTCTTCCGGGCCGAAGCCACGCAGGCGTCAATGTCCAAGGGCACCAATGTCCGGAGGTCTATCACCTCTGCGTCGGTGCCTTCCTCGGCCAGCACGTCGGCCGCAGCCAGCGCCTTCGCCACTCCCCCGCCGTACGTTACGAGCGTGCAGTCGGCGCCGGGGCGGACGACGTTGGCCCGCCCGAAGGGGACCAGCTCGTCTGGGCCACCGACGGGGCCGCGCGTGCCGGTAAGGCGTTTGTGCATCAGGAAGATAACGGGTGCGGGCGTCCGCAGCGCGGTCTTAGCCAGGCCTTTCACGTCATAAGGGAAGGCAGGCGTCAGCAGGTTGAGACCGGGCAAGTTCATGAAGAACGACTCGAGGCTGTTGTTGTGCTGCGGGCCCCCGTGAGCAACCCCGGCGGTGGCCCGGATCACCAGTGGTACCGGCCGACCGAGCATGAAGGGGATCTTGGCCGCCTGGTTGGCGATCTCGTCCATAGCTCCGAAAGCGAAGTCGACGAAGTTCAGGTCGACAATGGGGTGCATCCCGGCCATAGCCGCGCCTACTCCGGTCGCCACCATCGCCGCCTCAGATATCGGGGCGTCGAAGATCCGGCCCGGCCCGACTATGTCAGCCAGCCCCCTGATCTGGGCCCAGTGGCCGCCCCGGTGAACAAGATCTGTCCCGATGACGAAAATATCTGGGTTGGTGGCCATCTCTTCGGCTACGGCCGAGGCAAACCCGGCCGAGTAGGTCATCTCAGTAGGCACTGGTTCTGCTCCCCTCCCGGCGCCCTTTTGGGCTCGAGTACGTTGGCTCATTTGGCACCGGCCCCGGCCACCACGCTGACGCCGTCGAGGACGTGCCGGCCCGGTTCAAGTCGCCTGACGTGGGTACCATTGTGCATCTTCCATTTTACGCTGCTGTCAATTGTTGACGACCGATCTTAGTCGTAGCTAGCTTGGGCCGTACCCAGGAGAACCTCGTGGACCTCTACCCGCTCCGAAAAAACCGTTTGCGCGAGTGCCTCGACCAGGGCTGGCCCAGCCTCGCTACCCACCTGTTGTCGACCTGGCCCACCATCACCGAGCTCGTAGGCCAGACCGGCCAGTTCGATTACATAGAGTTCGTGGCCGAATACGCGCCGTGGACCATGCATGACCTCGACAATCTCGGCCGCGCCATCGAGCTTTTCCCGGACTTCAGCGGCATGATCAAAATCGAGCAGTTCACCCGAGGCCACCTGGCCATGCGGGCTATCGGTTCGGGCATACAAAACGTGCTTTTTGCCGACATCAGGACGGCCGAGGACGCTCGTCACTGCGTCCGTTCGGTCAGGGCCGAGCACCCGGACCATATGGGCTTACATGGTGTCGGGCTCCGCCGCGACGCCCGGACCGTGCTCTACGGAGGGTCAAAAGAATGGGTGGCGGCGCTGGCCGGGTCCGTCGTGGCCCTTATGATCGAGAAGCGCGAGGCGGTCGAGGACCTCGGTCCGATCCTCGAGACCCCTGGCGTCGACATGGTCCAGTTCGGGCCGGCGGACTACGCCTTGAGCATGGGCCTTTCTCGCGTCGAGGACGCCGAACAAATCCGGGAGGCCGAAGAACACGTCATCGCTACGGCGCTTCGCCATGGCGTAGCCCCCCGAGCCGAGATCGCAGATGCCCGCGGCGCCGAGTACTACCTCAACCTGGGCGTGCGTCACTTCTGCGTTGGCCACGACGTTGGCATCCTGCACAATTGGTTCAGTGACCAAGGAGCCCGTATGCGGTCCCTCTTCGGTCAACTGGGGCCGCGTGGGGACGAGGGAGACCGGGACCGGACGGCCCCGGGGCCCACAAAACGCCGTACTGAGCGGGTTAGGAGGACAGCTGCTCTCGATGGACACTACGGCGCGCGTGCCGGACGGCGGCGCCATGGCACAGGTAACGATCGTCGGTGCTGGATCTCTCGGGCTCGCCCTGGCCGGCGTCCTTGCTCGGTCGGGCCATCTCGTGACCTTGCTCGGCCGCCCCGCCTCGGCGGCGGCGCTGCGTGACCGGGGCGAGGTCGAAGTCACGGGCCAGCTGACGCTGACGGTCCCGGTAGGAGCGCCTCCAGCCCAGAGCGGGCAAATAGCTGTCACTGACGAGGCCGGAGAGCTGCCAGAGGCGATCGCGGTGTTGTTTACTTCCAAGGGGCACGACTTACCGCAGTCCATCGAGGAGGTGGCCGACCGCTGGCCTGTCGAGCGGCGGGCCGGGTCCTTTGTCGCCGGGCTGCAGAACGGTGTGGTGAAAGACGAGCTCCTGGCGGCCGCCTTCGGCCATAGCGCAGTGGTGGGCGCAGCCACCGTGCTCGGTGCCCAGCGGCGCTCTCCAGGTGCCGCCGTTGTTTCGGGCCTCGGGACAACGTTCTTCGGGGAGTTCGACGCGCCATCTTCGGCCCGGACCGAAACGATAGTGGAGATTTTTGTGGCCGCCGGCCTGCCGAGCGTCGTCGTCACGGAGATGAAGTCCTTGCTTTGGGCCAAGTTCTGCAATGCCATCGGTATTTTCGGCGTCTCCGCCCTGACCCGCTTGCCGTCGGTGGAGATTTTCGCTCGCCCGCCCTTAGCTTTTGCCTATCTCTCGCTCCTCGACGAGGCGGCGGCCGTCGCCGCGGCCGAAGGCGTGCAAATAGGAGATTTCCCGGACCTACCCATGCGGACCTACCTGGAGCCAACCCCCGAAGAGACCGTGGCCGAAATGGGGCGCCGCGTGAGCCCCGTGCGGACCGGGTCGCCCGGGTTCTCGTCTATCGCCCAGGACCTGGCTGCCGGCAGGCGCACAGAAATCGAGGAGACGTTTGGTGACTTGGTCCGCAGAGCCCACGCTCACGGGCTGCAGGTCCCGCGAGCGGAGCTTGTATACCGCATAGTGAGCGGTCTGTGGCCAGGCACCGCCGACCAATAGCGGGCATTTTGGCCGTGCCACTAACCTGACAGGAGCAGGCAGATGAAAATAACTGAGGTACAGACCCTCCGGGCAGAAGAGTACGCCGAGTTCGTGGGCCTTATCTTGAAGACGGATGAGGGCCTCACCGGCCTCGGCGAGACGTGTTTTGGCCCCGAGTCAGTCGAGGCCTACATCCACGAGTCAGTAGCGCCTCGGCTGCTCGGCACCGACCCCCTCACGATCGAACGGCACGCCAAGGAATTACCGTCGTTTTACGTCACCCACGGAGGTACTGGGGTCTCCACCAGAGCTCACTCCGCGGCCGACATCGCACTGTGGGACATCTTCGGGAAGGTATGCAACCAGCCCCTGTACCAACTGCTCGGGGGCAAAGTGCGAGAGCAGGCGCCCATCTACAACACGTGTGGCGGTTACCACTACGGCAAAGCCGAAGCCCGTTATCGCGGGACGAGCCGGCCGGCCGCAACAGAGCCCACGCCTAGCCAGCGAGGGCCGTACGAGGATCTCGACGCGTTCTTGCACCGCGCCGACGAGTTAGCCCTGGACCTGTTGAGCCAAGGGATCCCGGCCATGAAAATCTGGCCCTTCGACGAAGTGGCCCGGGCCAATGGGGGCCAATCCATTTCCGCCAGCGAGCTCCGCCAGTGCCTGGTGCCATTCGAAAAGGTGAGGGCCGCCGCCGGCGACAGAATGGACGTCATGGTCGAGCTGCACGGCCTGTGGGAGGCGGCGCCCGCCATCAAAATCTGCAGGGCGCTGACCGATTTCTCGCCCTACTGGATCGAAGACTCGATAAAGCTGGACAGTGAGGACGCAGTGGCCCGTCTGCGCGATGGCACCGACGTCCGGTTTGCTTTCGGGGAAACCCTAGCCGGCATTTACGCCTACAAGCGGTTGTTCGACACTGGCGCCGTCGACGTGGTCATGTTCGATTTCGGCTGGGGCGGTGGCATTTCGGAGAGCCGCCGCGTCGCAGCGCTGGCCGAAGCGTACGGGCTTCCCATCGCCCCTCACGATTGCGTGGGGCCGGTGGCCCTCGCCGTCGGGGCGCATTTCTCGGTGGCGACCAAAAACGCGCTCATCCAGGAAACGGTGCGCGCTTATTACACCGACTGGTACAGGGAAATTGTCACCGGGCTGCCCACCATCGACCGAGGTCGAATTTCCCCCCCGCCGATGCCGGGTATCGGCACGGAGCTGCGGCCGGAGTTCCTCTCGCGGCCCGACGTCCACATCCGCATTTCCCGGTAAGGCCGGCGCCGGCATGTACCCCGACCGACCCCGGGCTAGTCAGGCTGTTCGGGATGTTCGGGCTGGTCAGGGAAGAACTCGAGGCCTCCGATCCGGACCAGGCGCCCAGCATCAGTGAACTCCGCTCGCACGGGCTCGACGCCGACGTCGTAGCCCGCCGCTTCGGCCAGTTCGACGAGCGGGCGGGAAACGGCCAGCCGTGACACCTCCAGGGTGTTGATCATCGCCACAATACGGGCGTTAGACGGCGTCCGTCCGATCAGGGACTCGACGGCAAGAGAAAGGGCGTCGGCGTCAGTGTGCGCCACTACGGGAAGCTTGGCCCCCGCTAGAGTCTTGGACGCCAGAGCGTTGGCGTAGGTGGCGCCCCAATTGACTTTGTCTTGCAACCGCTCGGTGACGACGTCCGCTACCCCCACACCCTGGGCGTTCCCGCCCGAGTCATCGCGGAGGTCCAGGACAGCGAGCCGGCTGACGGCGGTAGGGGCCGGCAGTGGGTCGCCCGGGAAACGGCCAGTAACGTTGGGGTCCATCCCGGCGCCTGACACTGTCTTGCCCATTTCCTTGATCAGCAAGACGTCAACGACATCAAAAGGCAGGCGGCCGAAATTGTCCCAGGCCTCTTTGAGCAGCGCCTGGTCACGCTCGAGGATCTGGTCGCCAGGGACCACTTCTGCCCGGGCCAAGCGGTGCCACCCGTCTTCGACGAGCGCCACCCCAAATGGGACCTTTATGACCCCGAGCACGATCTGAAGTGCTTGAGGCAGGACCTCCGCAAAGGCGGCGAACCCGGCGCTGTGGAGGCTCGAGGCACCCCGTTCCTTCCCGATCCCGATCGTCAACATCTTCGTGAGACCGCTCTCCGCCGCGGCCCGGAAGTCGGTGTGGGGCTTGACGCGACCGACAGGCACTACCAGGTCGCAGGCCAGCACGGCCTGGCCGACGTACACCGGCAGCCCGTTGCCGAGCTGTCCTACCTGCTTGACGTCCATGGAGGCGTCGACGGGCACTTTTAGCTCGTCCGCCTCGACCCCGAGTTCCCGGAGGACCTCGATCTGGCCGGCGCTCGTGGCCCCCCCATGGGAGCCCATTGCCGGAAGGAGGACGAGGTCGGCGCCGGCGTCACGAAGCACGCGGACCACAACGGCGACGACCTCGGAAATGCTGGCGATCCCGCGGCTCCCGACGGCCACGCCGACCCGCAAGCCCTTAACCCGGTCCCGGGCTGCCGAGGCGAGGTCCTCGGCCAGGCCGTCGAGGTCAAAAGTGAGGGGAGGCGCCGGCCGGTACACCTCGAACCAGTCGAGGTCGTCCACGCCGGGGCGCGCCGGCCGGCTGAGACCTTTGGTGAAACCCGTCTCGCTCATGGCAATTGAGCCTACAGAGGTTTGCGGAACCGGCCCGCGGAGAGGCTAACTGCGCCGGTACCTCTCGACGGCGAGGGGGGCGAAGACCAAGACGATCCCGGCCGCCCACACGAGGGCCCAGACCGTGAAATACCCAGCCGAGTGGCCGAGCTGTTCGACGCTGCCCTCCGGGCCGAGGGTGAGGGCCCTCACCGCATCGACCATATAGGTGACCGGTTGATGCTGGGCAAAGGCCTGCAGCCAGCCGGGCATGCTGCTCACGGGGACGTAGGCGCTGGACACGAACGTAAGTGGGAACACCAGGAAAGCCATGCCCTGGGCGGCTTGAGGCGTTCCCGACAGCAGGCCAATAACCAGGAACAGCCACTCGAAGGCGAACCCGAACGCAACGCAGAGCCCAAGCGCGGCCAGGTCGGCAACGGCAGACCCTTGCGGCCGAAAACCGACGCCGAGGCCGACCGCGATGGCGACCACCAGGCCCCACGTCGTCCAAACGGTATCGGCGATGGCCCGCCCGGCCAGGAAACACGCCCTTGGCACGGGCAAAGACCTCAGGCGGTCGACGAAGCCCTGCTGGAGGTCTTCGGCTACCGCCGTGGCCGCACCTTGGCCGGTAAACAGCACGCCGGTGGTGACGAAACCGGGGACCAGGAAATTGACGTAGCTGGTGCCATGGATGCTCACGGCGCCGCCGAACACGTAACGGAAAATGAGCAGGAAAAGTGCACCCTGGATCGTGCCCAGCACTACCAGCTGGGGCGTGCGGAAGTAACGGAGGAGCCCCCGCTTGGTAACCTGCAGGGTGCTCGTGCCCATGGACGTCGTTTTCGTAGCCCGCCGCGGGGCGAGCGTCGACTTGGGAATGGCGAGAGTAGTCACTTGTTTTCTCCTTAATTGGCGCCGGTTAGAGTCAGGAAAACTTCGTCGAGGCTCGGCTGGCGCAGGCTGATGTCCTCGACGTTGGCCCCGCTGGCCTCCACGGCCTGGAGCGCGACGGCCAGCCAGTTGGTGGCGCCGCCGACGCCCAGGCTCACCTTCCGGGTGGCCTCGTCCACCTGGGCGTCGCCCTGGTCGAGGCGCTCGAGGGCGGTGGCGACGACGGCCAGGTCGTCGCGCCACCGGGTATGGACCTCGATAACCCGGCCACCAATGCGCCGCTTCAGTTCCGCGGGCGAACCGGCGGCCACCGCCTTGCCGTGGTCGATGATCACGATGTGACTCGCCAGTTGGTCCGCTTCGTCCAGGTACTGGGTGGTCAACAGGACGTCCGTGCCCCCACCGACCAGGGCGCGGATTACGTCCCACAACTCGTTGCGGCTGCGGGGGTCGAGGCCCGTGGTGGGTTCGTCGAGAAGTAACAACCGCGGCTCGCCCACCAGGCTGGCGCCAAGGTCGAGGCGGCGCCGCATGCCGCCTGAGTAGGTCCGGACGGGCCTGTCGGCCGCATCCTCGAGCCCCATCTGCTCGAGCACGGCGGCGGCCGCCTGCTTGGCGTCGCGGCGCTCCCGCCCGAATAGCCGGGCTACCATTTCGAGGTTTTCCCGGCCGGTCATCACCGGCTCCACTGCGGCGAACTGGCCGGCCAGGCCGATCATTTGCCTAACCCCGGCAGGGTCGCGGCCAGCGTCGAGACCGGCGACAAAGAGCTCCCCCCGTCAAGGCGCAGCAGGGTGGCTACGGCCCTGACGAACGTCGTCTTGCCCGCGCCGTTCGGGCCCAGCAGGGCGACGACTTGCCCGGGCTGGGCCACCAGGTCGAGGCCGTCCAGGGCGGTGGTTTTGCCGAAGCGTTTCCTGGCCGCCCGGGCTTCGATCGTGGCTGGTGTCATTCCGCGTCTCCTCAGCTTCCAGGTCCGGCGCTCAAAAAGAGAACCTCTCGAACGGGACTCCAGTTATCGAACGGCATTCTAGATGGGCGCGGTGGCGATGTCAAACGCCGTTCGAGTCTTGGAACGCCGTTCGTCGAGATCGAACATTGTTCCAGGAGTGCTATCCTGGTTGCTGATGGAACAAAAGGAGGGCAATCGGCCGCCGCCTAAACCCGACCTCCCGGATCCCCCCTGGCACCGCGCTCCTTCCTCGCCCCGGACACCCATCACCCGTGATGCCATTGTCGAGGCGGCCCTAGCGGTGCTGGACAAGGTAGGGATGGACGGTCTCTCGATGCGCCGGGTGGCGGAGGAGCTCGGCACGGGCGCCGCCTCGCTGTACTGGCACGTCCGCAACAAGGACGAGCTGTTCCAGCTGATCTTTGACCGGGTCACCCGGGAGGTGGTCCTCCCCGAGCCCGACCCAGACCATTGGAAGGAGCAGCTGAAGGCGCTGGGCTACGAGATGCGCAACGTTTTGAGCAAGTACCGCGACGTGGCGCGGCTCTCCTTCGGGCGCGTACCCGCCGCGCCCCAAACGGCGCTATTTGCCGAGTGGCTGTTCACCTTGCTTCAGCCCGTGGGGGTGCCGGACGAGGCGATCGCTTTGGTCGGTGATTTCGCCGGCCTATACGTAGGCGCCTACTGCTACGAAGAGAGCCTCGGCTTCCACTCACCCACCGGCGAGGACCTACCCCCCGAGACCTGGGTACAGATGATGCGGGACTACATGGTTTCCCTGCCGAGAGAACGCTTCTCACGCACGATAGCTGCCGTGGACCTGCTCATTGGTTTCAACCCGGAGGAGCGGTTCGAGTTCGGGCTCGACCTGCTCATCAACGGCCTCGAAAATTACGCCGTCAAATCTCGAGGGCGCCCGACCCCGAGAAACCCAATCTCCAGAAACCCAATCTCCAGAAACCCAATCTCCAGAAACCCAATCTCCAGAAACCCAATCTCCAGAAACCCAATCTCGCGAGCCCGAAAAAGAGCCAAATAGCGTCCAGTGCTTAACGTCCAGTGGCCGGGGTGATGGTCGAGAGCCACGGGATGCTGCGCTGGTTGGTGATGGGGGCGAGGGCGTTGACCATATCGACATAAGCGGCCGCGGGTGAGCTCGTGCCAGCACCTTCGGTCAAGACCCCGTATATCTCCGGCGACCGGCCGCTCGTAGCCTTGGCGTAGCTGAGCAGGGCGGCCCATTCCTGGGCGTCGAGGGAATAATAAATCTCCGGCATCGGCACATCGGGAGCAAAGCCGTACGCGACTTGAAGTAATTGGTCGTCCGTCCACACGTTGGCGTCGGCCGAGCCATAGTCGACCAGTGGCGGGAAGAAGCCTCCGACGGCTTCGGCGTAGCCCTTCAGGAGGTCGTAAGTATTCACGTACTCGGGATCGAAGGCCGGCTCGATATCATCGGCAGCCACGACCCGGACGTTGTCCGTGTAACCCTGCTGCGCTTTGAAAGCGCTGGCCCAGCCGCCTATCTGCTCGACGGTTATGGCAAACTGCTGGCCCCAGGCGGCGAAGTTCGGAGGCTCGTCAGGACAACCGCATATCACCTGGCTGGGACCGCACGGTTGGCCGCTCCCACAGCTGTTATTGGTCCCGACGGCAACGTTGAGGGCCGTATACGGAGGGGCAGAGCCGTAGTAGCCCTTTATGTAGCTCTCGACCGCGGCGGTAATCGACCGGAACGAGGTGAAAGCGTCGTTGTAACCGAACGTCCCGTAAACAGGACCGCCGACCGCAGGACGGCCAAAGTCCAAGATGACAATGCCTTCAGCCCCCGAATTGCCCGCTTGCTGGCCCTGGGTGTAAAGCGCAGCCGGGTCGGCGCTGTGCTCGTAGTAAGAGCGCGTTTGGGCGGGCGCCATCGCCACGTAACTCGACGCCAAGGTCGACGCATAACTGCCCGTGGCCGCCGCCTCCGGGAGCGCAATTGCGGATGTAAAAACGAAGGCGACAAGGAGGCACCGCCCCACGTCGCGCCAACTGATCGCCTCAGGCGTCCATCGCCTAAGGGCGCCGCGCCACTTCATAGCCAGAAATTGTCGCGCCTGGCCGTCCCGGTTGGTTGTAATTCGAACGCTGACGCGTCCTGGCCCCGCCCGCCAGGCTGAGTGTGGGTGCGCCTTCGAGGACCGCCTTCGGTCGAAAACCGGGCCAGCGTGGTGGGGCTTGGCCCCGCATGAGTGGCCGGGCCACCCGGTCCGGCGAGTAGCATCTCGCCATGCCGCCGAGGCGCCAACGCCAGCAATTCGAACGGGCTGTTCTCGACAACGGGCTGAAGGTGCTCGTGGTCCCGAGCCCTGGCGACAACCTTGTGGGGGTCTCTGTCGTCTACAACGTCGGGTTCCGGTCCGAACCCGAGGGTAGGACGGGTTTTGCCCATCTTTTCGAGCACATGATGTTCCAGGGGTCAGCCCATGTAGGCAAGGTGGAGCACATCCGTCTCGTCGAATCAGCTGGAGGGGTCATGAACGGGCATACCATGGCCGACCTCACCGCCTACTACGAGGCACTACCGCCGTCGGCGCTCGAGCTGGCCCTTTTCCTGGAAGCCGACCGGATGGGGTCGCTCGCCATTACCGAGGAGAACCTCCACAACCAGGTCGACGTCGTGAAGGAAGAGATCCTGGGGAACGTCGTCAACCGCCCGTACGGCGGGTTCCCCTGGATCCCGCTCCCCGCTCTGGCCTTCGACACTTACCAGAACGCTCACAACGGGTACGGCGACTTCAGCCACCTGGAACAGGCCACTGTGGAGGAAAGCCGGGACTTTTACACCACCTACTACGCCCCGTCCAACGCCGTGCTCACCGTCGTCGGTCACGCCCAGCCAGATGAGGTGTTCGCGCTGGCGGAGCGTTACTTCGGGCCGATACCGCACCGCCCCGTCCCGGAGCATGGTCCCTGGCCCGAACCGCGCCTGGCTGAAGATCGCCACCGCACCATCCCCGATCCCCTAGCCCCCCAGCCCGCATTCGCCCTCGGCTACCGGACAGTCGACCCGATCGGCCAGTTGGACCGCTACGTGGTCTACTACTTGTTGGCCAACCTGCTCGGTGACGGGGACGCCAGCCGGCTCACGGCTCGGCTGGTGCACCGAGACCACAACGTCACCGACGTCGGGTGCTTGCTCGGGACCTTCGGAGACGACGACTTCTTCGTCCGCGACCCGTCCCTGTTCCAGGTCGTCGTGTTCCATCCCGGCACAGCGACGACCGAGCGCCTGGTAAAAGCCATCGATGAGGAAATCGGGCGCCTGGCCAGCGATGGGCCGACAAAGGAAGAACTGGCGCGTGTGGTCGCCACTTCCTCAGCCGGACTGTGGAGGAGCCTCGACTCCATCCTCGGGCGGTCCCACATCTTCGGTTCGATCGAGACGATCCACGGCTCGGCCGAGCTCATCGACGACCTGGCGGCCCGGCTGGCCGCGGTCACCGCGGCCGATGTAGCCACGGCCGCGGCCGACTTGGCCGGCCAGCATCGCGCCATCCTCGAGTTGCAGCCAGCGCAGGGTTGAGATTGCGGAGGTAGTAACGGGTATGACGACGACTGCTCCGACAACGACAGTTTCGCGGCCCCCGATCGGTCGTTTGCGACCCGTGAAGCCACCGGCGTTGCTGGAGGCCGAGCTGCCCGGGGGCGTGCAATCCGTGTTCGTACGGCGCCAAACCTTGCCGCTCGTTGAGCTCCGCCTGGTCATCCCTCTGACCGCCGCCCAGATCCAGAAACCGGCCCTGACGAGCGTCCTTTCTGAGTCACTCTTCGCCGGCACCGAAAGCCACGACCGTCTCGCTTTGGCTGAAGCGATCGAGGGTCTCGGAGGTCGCTTGGCGGCGCACGTCGACGAAGACCGGCTGATCATGACGGGGTCGGTGCTGGCTGAGAACCTGCGTCCTTTCCTGCACCTTGTGGCGGAAGTGCTGACTACCGCGACCTATCCGGAACCCGAAGTCCGGGCCGACAAGGAACGTGCCGCTGACGGGATGATCATCACCTTGAGCCAGCCGGAGGTGGTGGCCCAGCAGGCGCTCCGGCGCCGGATGTTCGGCAGCCACCCGTACGCCACGCCACTGCCGACGCCGGCGGCACTGAGACGGGTCAAAGCATCCGAGCTGAGGGGGCTCCACGACGACCTCCTGGGCCCCGCTGACGCCCACCTAGTACTGGTCGGCGACTTCCAGGTACCGCGTGCTCGCGCCGCTGTCGAAGAGGAACTGGCGGGATGGTTCGGGCGCCGCCGGGCCAGGGACGACCAACTGCCGCCGGTCACCAAACCGCGCCCCGGCCCACTGGAACTCGTCGGCCGGGCCAACAGTGCCCAGAGCAACGTGCGATTGGGGGGCGGCGCGCCCTCCCTTTCGGCGGCCGATTGGCCCGCGGCGGTACTGGCGGGGAGCGTCCTGGCCGGTATGTTCAGCTCGCGGATAACGGCGAACCTGAGGGAACGCAACGGGTACTCGTACTCGCCCCGGAGCCGGTTCCGCCACGTCAGGGCGGGTTCGTCGTTCGTGCTGGCCGCCGACGTGGCCTCTGCGGTGACGGGGGCCAGCCTGGTCGAGATCCTCTACGAGCTCGGGCGGCTCGCCACCCTGGGCATCACCGAGGATGAGCTCGAGCTGGCCCGCCGCCATGCCGTAGGGATTTTCAGCTTCGAGACGGCTACCCTGCCCGGCCTCGCCTCGACGCTGGCCGGCCTCGCCGCCAACGGGGTCGGGCTCGACTACCTGGGCAACTACCCAAAGGCAGTGCTGGCGACGACCAAAGACCAGGTCGACGAGGCGGCCCGTCTTTACCTGGCCCCTAGCCAGCTGGTGACTGTAGTGGTCGGCGACCCGGCGGTGGTGGCCGGGCCGCTGGCGGCCGTCGAAGAGCTGGTCACGCGGCCCGCCTGACGGGCGACGGTCTTTGGGTCAGGCGGCCCCGCTCACACCGAGGCCAGCCTGTCCAACCGTACGAGCAGCGCTTGCAGCGCTAACAGTTCCCCGGGGTTGTACTGCAGGTCGGAGGAAAGACCGTCGACCAACGCAACTGCTTCGGCCGCCCGAGCCGGGGCGAGGGTGCCGGCCGCCGCCCGGTCACGGTAGGCGCCGGCGAGCGCAGCCAGACCGGTGCGGAGCTCATCGGTGCGTTGGCGGCGTTGCTCGCGGCGGTGACGTTCCTCCAGCTCTCGCGACGCGGCACGAGCCAGGCTCTGGGCCGCTCTTCCCGGGAGCGTGGCCGATTCCCGGGAGTAACGTTCCGCCAGCTCCGCCGCCTCGGCCTGCTGGCGAGCAGAAAGAGGGGCGGCGCTGCGTTTCAACAGCTCGACGAGCTCGTCGGCCATCTTCGCCACGGTGGCGCCCGTCCCGTCCAGGCGGGCGGGGACGGATTCCCACGAACGTCTGCGCGCTTCAGCCTCCGGGTCGGTGGCCAACAAGCGGGCACGGTCGAGCCGGCCGCCCGCCAAGCGGGCCAGGACCGAGGCCCGGTCGGGGGGCACGCCTTCGGCCACCAAAACGCCCGCTACCTCGGCGTCCGTCAACGGCCTGAAATCGACACGCGCCGAGCGGCTGGCAATCGTCTCCAGCTCGGGGGGGACGAACTCGGCCAGGCCTATGAACACCGTGCTGCCCGGCGGTTCCTCGATCGTCTTCAACAAGGCGGGCACCGCTTCGCTGGCGAGATGGAGGTCGGGCAGTATGACGACCGAACGGCCGCCTTCGAGCGAACTGCGCGCCGCAATGCGGGTTACCTCCCGCGCCTGCTCGATGGAAAGGGCGGCGCCTTCGCGTTCCACGACGAAAACATCCGGATGGACGCCGGCCAGGACGCGGCGGCACGTCTCGCAGCTTCCATCGCTCTGGCTTCCGTCAGGGCACAGCAACAGAGCGGCAAACGCAATCGCGGCCGTCAGTTTCCCCGTGCCGGGAGGGCCGACGAACAGGTACGCGTGGACCGGTTTGGCCGCCGCCGCTTTGAGGGCGCGTACCGCGGCGTCCTGGCCCACCAGACCGGCCAACCCTTTCTCGGCCAACCCTTTCTCGGCCAACCCTTTCTCGGCCAAACCTTTCTCGGCCAACCCTTTCTCGCTCACGTCGTTCTGAGCCAACTCTGGGCCGCCCCTTCACTCGCGTCGGCGCCCTCGCCCACCGCCTTCCAGACCCGTTCGGCCACTTCCTCGACGGTGCCTGTGGCATCGACGACCCTCCACCGAACCGGGTCGGCCGCCGCCATCTGACGGAAGCCCGACTGGACGCGCTCCAGGAACTCCTCACCCGCCGCCTCGATCCGGTCGAGCGAGCTCGAGCCCCGTCGTTGGCGAGCGACGTCTGCGGGCAGGTCGAGCAAGACGACGACGTCAGGGGACCGGCCGCCCGTGGCCCACTCGTTGAGCTCCCGGAGGTCGCCGACGCCAAGACCTCGGCCATAACCCTGATAAGCAAGCGTCGAGGCCGAGTAGCGGTCGCAAACGACGTCGCGGCCCCGGGCCAACGCTGGGTCTATCACTTCCGCCACGTGCTGGGTGCGATCGGCCAGCATCAACAGAGCCTCGGCTTTGGGGACGAAAGCCAGCGGCAGGTCGAGCAGGAGGCCTCGCAGCGCCTCACCGACAACGGTCCCACCGGGTTCACGGGTCAGCACCGCTCCCAGCCGTTCAGCCAGTAGAGCCGCCTGGGTCGACTTCCCGGCGGCCTCACCGCCCTCGAGCACAATGAACCTGCCCACCTAACCAAACTAGTGCTGGTCGACCTGGTTCCTGGCGGGCCGGGAGGCAGCGGCGAGCTTAGGCCTCGGGCGGCACCAGACGCCTTTCCAGCGCCCACCTGGTCAGTTGGTAACGGTTGGTCAGCTGGAGCTTGCGCAATACGGCAGAGACGTGGGTCTCGACAGTCTTGACCGAGATGTACAGCTCGCGTGCAATTTCCTTGTAGGCGTAGCCCCGGGCGATTAGCCGCAACACCTCTCGCTCCCGAGAAGTCAGCTGGTCAAGCTCGGGGTCGAGGTGCGTGGTGATGGTCCCGGGCCCTTGGGCAAAAGCATCAAGTACAAACCCGGCCAAGCGAGGCGAGAAAACGGCGTCCCCCGCCGCCACCATGGCAATGGCGTCGAGCAGCTCCGGCGTGGAGATCGTCTTTGTGACATAACCTCGGGCCCCAGCCCTGATAGTGCCGATGACGTCCTCAGCCGCATCCGAAACAGATAACGCTAGAAAACGGATGCCGGGCTGCGAGGCATGAACGCTCCGGATGACCTCTGGCCCGCCGCCTTCAGGAATGTGCACATCCACGAGCACAACGTCCGGTGCGGCCTGACAAATGAGCGAGACAGCCGTGGCCACGTCGCCCGCCTCGCCCACGATCTCGACTCGGTGCCCCCTGTCGTTCATGTGGGCCAATTGACCGTCGATCTCGTGGCGGACCCCCGCCCGAAAAAGCTGGTGGTCGTCCACGATAAATAGGCGCAACGCAGTCGGGCCGGAGGAGGTCAACCCTGCGCCCGCCTTGGCAACCTCAGGGCCACTTCCGTCCCCTTCCCTGGCGCGCTGCGCACCGTCGCCGTCCCACCATTGCGGCTCACCCTGGCTTTGATCGACTCGCTTATCCCCTTGCGGTCCTGGGCTACGGTCTTCGGGTCGAAGCCGCGGCCGCGGTCACGCACGAAGACCGAGATCATTTCGGGCTCGACCTCTGCATAAATCGACACCACCTCGGCTTCCGACCATTTGGCGGAATTGACAACTGCCTCGCGGGCGGCAGCCACGAGCGCCCTCGAGCGCTCGTCTAGTGCGGTATCGCCTACGGTGACGACCTCGACCCTCACTCCGTGGACGCTTTCTACCTCTTGCTGCAAGCTGGCCAGCGCTTCTGAGACCGTGCCCGGCTCCTCCAGCCCCATCGGGCCGCGCGGCGCCCCGTCGAACAGCCACGCCCGCAGCTGGCGTTCCTGAGCTCTCGCCAACCGCTGCACCTGATGAGGGTCGTTCGCCGCCCGCTGGATGAGAGCCAGCGTCTGCAGTACCGAATCGTGGAGGTGCTCGGCGATCTCGGCCCGCTGCTCGGCTCGGGCGCGCTCGCGACGCTCACCAGACAGTTCCCGGCCCAACCGGAGCCACCAAGGCGCCAGGATTAGGGCGAACCCGGCGATCACGCCGAGGGCGGCCAGAGCCACCGTGAGGTCGGTCCCGTTCAGGTGCTTGGGCCGCAGCAAAGTCGAAGTGCAGATGGCAACGAGCGCCGCGCCGGCCAAGAACCTGGCCACGGCCACCAGCAGCCGGCGCCTGGTGGGGACGGCAGCGGGGCTGGCGCCGCTCAGCTGGCCGGCCAAGCGCCTGGCCGCAACCCGGTCGTCTGGTCCTGCGTGGCGCCAGATGGCCACCAGGCCGGCCAGGCTCACTAACCCTGGAGAGACGGCACCCAGGAGAGCCGTCGAGCCGAGCAGGCTGATGCAGACCATCAGCACGATGAGCGCGCTGGCTGCGGCGAGCACCAGTTGCACCGTTCGTCGGTCCCCCAGGGCGGCCCCGGCGATGGCTCGGTCGCTACCTTCCGACGGGAGGAACAGCCAGGCGACGACGTATACAGCGATACCTACGCCCCCGAAAAATGTCAGCGCCACCAGTGCCCACCGCGCCGCTAACACGCCCACACCGATCATGTCGGCCAGCGCCGCGGCTACACCGGCGAGGACGCGGTTGTCGGCCGGGCGATGGCGGCCAGCCCAGGTCTCCCGGGCCGCAACGGAGCGAAGGCCCCGGCTCGCGCCCCGCTGCCACTCGTTCGCCGGCTCCCGCTGGTCAACCTGGGTGTTCTGATGCGGAGAAGAACTCGGCGACTGGCCGCCGAGGTTTTGGCCGCCGAGGTTTTGGCCGCCGAGGTTTTGGCCGCCTCCGTTTTGTGCACCCGGCTTGGGAGGCGCCGTGGCGGGCGCCGGCGGGCGGGGTGATGCCGGCGGCGGCGGGGCTGGCGCGGAGGCGCCCGCCTGGGGCCCGCTGGAGCCGTTAACCCGGCCCGGCGGGGGTGGACCAGGCTGGCCTGGCGCCGTGGCTGGTTGGCCATTGGCGGCTGGAGTTCGGCGCAGTCCAGTCGTGCCCAGTCCAGTCGTGCCCAGTCCAGTCGTGCCCAGTCCAGTCGTGCCCAGTCCAGTGGTGCCCGGTCCGGCCGGTGGGGCCGGCGGGGGTGCAGGTTGGGCCAATCGTTGACCGGACCGGGCCGACACCGGGGCGGGCGGGTCGGGCACGGGGGCGGGCGGGGCCGACACGGGGGCGGGCGGGGCCGGCTGAGCGCCCTGAGCCGCTGGCTCCGCAGGACCCTGCAACCTCTGAGCGGGTACGTACCGGATAAGACCCATAGTCTCATGCCATGAAGCTGGTGTGTTACCCGGAGTCCCCCTGCCCCTCCCCTGGCCTGGATAGGGTCAATCTCAGGGATCTCCTGGGGCCGCCCCTGATGGCCTTAAGCGGGCCAAAGGATCCAAGATCGAAAACATGAACGACCAAGCGTGGCAAGCCCCGCCGCCTCCACCTCCTCCGCCGTACTCGCCGCCTCCGCCGCGCCCGTCACCGCCCCCTTATTTTGGGCCTCCGCGCACGCCGGGCCAACCGCGGCCCAAGCTGCGCCGCAGTCGCAGCGACCGGCGCATAGGCGGCGTGGCCGGCGGCCTGGGCCAGTACCTCGGCGTCGACTCGACCGTGCTGCGCATCGGCTTCGTCATCGCTTCGCTCGTGTTCCTGGGGGGTTTCGGCGGCCCGATCCTCTACATCATCGCCTGGGTGCTCGTACCCGAAGAAGGCAAAGGCTCCCCCGTCAATCGGGCCACCTTCTCGGGCCGGCCGTGGCAAGACTGGGACCGCTCCGCTCGCTCCTGGGCGCTCGTCCTGGGCGCGCTGGCCTTAGCCCTCATCTGGTCGTTCGGCGTGTGGCCGTGGTTCCACTGGCGGGTACTGCCGTTCTGGTTGGCGATCGTCGGCGTGGGCCTTTGGCTGCTGGCCCGTCACCGGGAGACCGGTTGGGCGTCGGGCCGGTCACCGTGGGACCGGCCGGCAGCACCGGGCTCAACACCGGGCTCAGGGCCTGCTCCCGGTGCGGCCCCGGACCGGGCTTCGGGCCGGGGGGTGGCAATGGACCGACTGCGCCCGGACCGGACGGTTCAGGCCCGCTCGCGGCTGACCCGAGCGCACCTGCACCGGGCACCCCATTTAGCTCTACGACAGACGCAGCCACTTCTGGGGCCACGATCACCGCTCCCGCTCACGAACCGTGGACGAGCAGGTGGTTAGCCCTGTCGGGACTGATGCCTCGCCGGGAACGGCGGCCGCAGCCACCGTAGGCCCGCCTGAAACGAACGCGGGCGTCATCGGTGCGTCAGCTAGTTCAGTTAGCACGGATAGCCCGCCGCGGGCGCCGCTCTCACCGGCAACTGGCGGGCCCACCGTAAGTTCAGTCCCCGCCCTGGTCGACCTCCCATCCAGGCCAGCCGACCTCTCAGAGGCGGACTTGGCGCTCGCTCGATCGGCCGCCGCCGACTGGGCGGCCAGTCAGCTGGCGCTGGCCGGCGTGCCCGCGACGCCGGCCGGGAACGATGCTGCGACGCCGTCAGGAGCGACCAGGCCGCCGTTGTCATCGTCTGCGATCAGGAGCATGCGACGGGCAGTGCGGGTGCTCCTCGCCTTGGTGGCCGCACTGGTGCTGTTGGCGGTTATCACGGTCGTCGGCGTGGTTCTCGGTACCGGGTCCTCACTGAGCGGGGGGGCCGGCGACAGCTCTTTCAGTCCCTCCACCTTGGGCGACGTGCAGTCCAACTACCATCTCGGCGCCGGCAAGTTGAGGCTCGACCTCTCGAGCGTTGAGTTCCCCGCTACGGGTAAAGCTGTCGACGTGACGGTCGGGCTCGGCAACCTGATTATCGACGTGCCAAACGACGCCGTGGTGACGGTCGAGGCTCGCAGCGGGATAGGCCAGGTCGACGTTTTTGGGCAAACGGGCTCGAATATCGAGACGACCAATTACGGCACGGCCGCAACGCCCGCCGGCGCTCCGCATCTTGACCTCGACGCCCACGTCGGCATCGGCCAACTCCAAGTGACCAGGGGCTGAGCGGCGCGAGCTTTGTACCCTTTGTCGCGCTATGTGCGTACAAAAGGTACAAAGCTCTCCGGCACCTTAGGGGCGGGGCGAAACCCTGGCTCAGGCGGTCGTTTTCTTGGCAACCGTTCGGCAACCGCCTTCTTGGCCGGCGCCTTCTTGGCCGGCGCCTTCTTCGCTGAGCCGGCGACCTTGGTGGAAGGGGCGTTCTTGGCCGCCGGAGCTTTCTTTGCGACCGTAGCTTTCTTGGTCGCCGCCGTTTTCTTGGCCCCAGTCTTTTTGGCCGAAGCAGTCGCCCGGGTCGAGGCGGCACCGCTGCGCCGTCGTCCCCGCCCCCCACCGCCAGGCCCTTCCGCTTCCGCCCTGGCCCGCCGCTCAGCCAGCAGTTCGGCGGCGCGTTCGGGGGTGAGCGTCTCGATACTGTCGCCGCGGCGCAGCGACGCGTTCGCCGTCCCATCAGTCACGTACAGGCCGAACCGCCCGTCCTTGACGACAATCGGCGCACCGCTCACGGGGTCCAGGCCCAGCTCGGCCAGGGGTGGCTGGGCCGCCTGGCGGCCGGCGCGGCCTCGGCTTCGAGAAAAGGTCGAGGGCGTCCTCGAGCGTGACCGTGAACAGCTGGGCCTCGTTCTCGAGCGAGCGGTAGTCGGATGCCCGCCTGACATAGGGGCCGTAGCGCCCATTGTCGGCCACCACGTTTTCTCCGGTCGCCTGGTCGCGGCCCAGCTGCCTCGGCAGGGTGAGCAGGCGCAGGGCCTCCTCCAGGGTCACATCTTCCGGCACCATGCCCGAAAGCAGCGAAGCCGTCTTGGGTTTGGTGCTCAGTTCCTCGGCCCGGCCGAGCTGCACGTACGGCCCGTACCGGCCCGCCCGCAGCAGGACGGGTAGCCCGGTGGCGGAGTCGTCCCCCAACACCCGGTCGGAACGCTCCGCCGGCGGGGCGTCCAGCAGCTCCCGCGCCCGTTCCAGCGTCAACTCGTCGGGCGCCAGAATCCTCAGGGAGCGAGGCCCTTTTTTCGCCTTCCTGGACGTACGGCCCGAACCGGCCGACCCGTACCACGACGGCCGAGTCAGGACCGCCGATCGGGATCGAATTGACCGCCCTGGCGTCGATCTCGGCCAAGCGCTCGGCCACCATCTGCTTGAGCCCCGTGCCGTCGTCCTTGGCCCCCGGCGAACCGAAATAAAAACGAGTCAGCCACGGCAGCGGTTCCTCGTCCCCTCTGGCAATTTCGTCGAGGTCCTCTTCCATTTCGGCCGTGAAACTGTAGTCAACCAACCTGGAAAAGTGCTGTTCGAGCAGGCCCACTACCGCGAAGGCGGTCCAGGAGGGCACCAGAGCGGTCCCCTTTTTCCAGACGTAGCCGCGGCTCTGGATGGTGTCCAGGATGGTGGCGTACGTCGAGGGCCGGCCGACGCCCATTTCTTCGAGGGCTTTGACCAACGAGGCCTCGGTATAGCGAGCCGGAGGCTGAGTGGTATGGCCCTCGGGCCGCAGCTCTTCGACCGCCAAGGGATCGCCCACCGCCAGCCGGGGGAGCCGGACCTCTCGGTCCTCGAGCTCGGCCTCGGGGTCGTCCGAACCCTCGACGTAGGCCCGCAAAAAGCCCGGGAACGAAATGACTCGGCCATTGGCGGCGAACTCAACGTCCTCGCCAGCCGAGCTGGTTGCGCCCAGGCGGACCTGGACCGAGAGGCCCTGGGCATCGGCCATCTGGGACGCGACCGTGCGCTGCCAGATGAGCTCGTAAAGCCGCAGCTGGTCACCGTGGAGCCCACTCCGCTCGGGGTGGCGGAAATTGTCCCCCGCCGGGCGGATGGCCTCGTGGGCCTCCTGGGCGTTCTTCACCCGCTTGTCGTACCGGCGGGGCCGGGCAGGCAGGTACTGGTCCCCGTACAGCTCGCTCACCACCTGGCGCGCAGCCGAAAGAGCCTGGTCCGACAGCG
Organism: uncultured Acidimicrobiaceae bacterium; assembly: GCA_963807395.1. Classification (GTDB taxonomy): domain Bacteria; phylum Actinomycetota; class Acidimicrobiia; order Acidimicrobiales; family Palsa-688; genus Fen-671. Next base: position 1,006,366 of record CAWEBW010000007.1, on the reverse strand, counting down.
TGGTGCTGTCGGTGCGCATGTACGTTATGTGGCCCGCCTCGTAGAGGTCCTGGGCCACTCGCATAGTACGGGCGGCAGAAAAGCGTAATTTTCGGCCCGCCTCCTGCTGCAGCGTGGACGTCAGGAAGGGCGGATAGGGCGAACGTTTCCAGGGCTTTTCCTCGACGCTGCGGACGACGAAGTCAGCGCCGTCCAGCCGGGCCACCAGGCCCTCGGCGCCCACTTCGTCGAGGCGCACGACGTCGCCCCGGGTAAGTTCACCGTCCTCGCCAAAATCGCGGCCCGTGGCCAGCCGGCTGCCGTCGAGCGAAACGAGCATAGCGCCAAAGGCCCCGGTCGACGGTTCATTGGCCTCGGGCCGGAACCGGCCTGCGATGTCCCAGAAAGACGCCGACCGGAAGCGCATCCGGGCCCGTTCCCGCTCGACCAGCAGGCGCGTGGCGACAGACTGCACCCGCCCAGCCGAGAGCCGGGGCAAGACCTTGCGCCACAGCACGGGGCTTACTTCGTAGCCGTACAGCCGGTCGAGGATCCGCCGCGTTTCCTGCGCGTCCACCAGGCGCCGGTCGAGGTCACGCCAGTTGTCGACCGCATGCTGGATCGCTTCGGGCGTGATCTCGTGGAAAACCATGCGCTTGACCGGCACCCGGGGGTTCAGCACCTCGAGCAGGTGCCAGGCAATGGACTCGCCTTCGCGGTCCTCGTCAGTGGCCAGGTACAGCTCGCTGGCGTCCTTCAGCAGGGCCCGCAGCCTGGTGACCCGGTCCTTTTTGCCCGGGACCACGACGTAGAGCGGCTTGAACCCATTGTCCACGTCGACGCCCAAACGGGCCCAGCTCTCGCCCTTCATCGATGCGGGGATGTCGCTGGCATCGCTCGGGAGGTCGCGGATATGGCCGACAGATGACTCCACTGTGTAGCCGTTCCCGAGGAAGCTGGCGATTGTCTTTGCCTTCGCGGGGGACTCGACGATGACCAGGGGTTTGGCCATCGCCGCCTACCTCGGGCCGGGAGCGACGGGCGCCTCCGGGGGCGTACCAGCAGGAGCCGGCGCACTAGGGACCGGCACAGTGGGAGCGGGTGTTCCCGATACGGGGAGCGTCGGCGGCTGTGACACCGGGCCGCCGTCAGTCGGCGCCCCAGGAGCGGGCGCAGCCGGTTCACCCACCGGGCCGGCCAGGCTCGTCACCTGCCGCTTGGAGTAAGCGACGCCGGCCAGGATGATGACCAGGGCCACGGCGGCGATGCTGTAGCGAGCGGCGTCATTGTTGCGCAGGCTAATCACAGTGGGCAATATCAGCAGGCTGACCAGGTTCATGCATTTCATGAGCGGGTTGAACGCCGGCCCGGCCGTGTCCTTGAAGGGATCGCCCACCGTGTCGCCGACCACGGCGGCCTTGTGGGCGTCCGAACCTTTACCGCCGAGGTTGCCTTCCTCTATGTACTTCTTGGCGTTGTCCCAGGCGCCGCCGGCGTTGTTCATGAACGCAGCCAGCAGTTGGCTGGTGATGATGGCCGCGGCCAGGAAACCGCCGAGGGCCAGGTAATTGATGCCGAAACCGATCACCACGGGGGCGAGGACAGCCAATAATGCAGGCGTGACCAGCTCACGCAGCGCCCCCCGGGTACAGATATCGATCACCCGGCCGTACTCGGGGCGCTCGGTCCGGTTCATAATCCCCGGGTGGTCCCGGAACTGGCGACGAACCTCCTGGACGATCAAACCGGCCGTGCGACCGACCGCCCGGATGGCGGCCGAGGAAAACAGGAAGGCGATCGAGCCGCCCACCAGCATGCCGACGAAGATCTTCGGGTTAGCCACGTTGATGGCCGTCGCCACCCCCTCGTAGAGGGCGTTGCCGACGGCGTGCAGGTTGAGCTGCTCAGCGATGGTCTGGATGAAGGCGGCGAAGAGGGCCAGGGAGGCGAGGACGGCGGAGCCGATGGCGAAACCTTTGGTCACGGCTTTGGTCGTATTGCCCACGGCGTCGAGCATGGTCATGATCCGTTCGGGCTCGCCCTCGAACTCTCCGCTCATTTCGGCGATGCCGGCGGCGTTGTCCGATACCGGCCCATAGGTGTCTTCTGTCACGACCGTCGCCGTGGTCGACAGCAGCCCGATGCCGCTGAGGGCGACCAGGTACAACGTGAACTGGATGTTGCTGCCGCCGATGGCGATGTCGACGCCGATGGCTATGACAAGGGCGATAAGTGCGGTTACGGACGACTCGAGGCCGGTGCTGATCCCGGCCAGGATCGTGGTCGCCGGGCCAGTGCGGGCGGAGTCAGCGATCTCGCGCACCGGGGAGGTCTCGGTCGAGGTGTAGTACTCCGTGATCCTGCTGACGCCCTGGCCCAGGACCACGCCGACGACGACCGCCCACCAGACCTTCAAGTTGTGGACGTAGAACTGCGCCACGAAAAAGCTCCCGACCAGGGCGAGGGCAGAAGACAGGATGAAACCGCGGTTGATCGGGGCCATAGCCGTGCGGTCGCGCGGGGTGGCCCGGACGGCAAGGATGCCGACGAGCGACGCCAGCACGCCGACGCCCATGACGATGATCGGGTAGGTGACCCCGAGGACCGGGTTGCGCCCGATGGCCACGAACGCGCCGGTGCCGAGGATCAGGGCCGCCACCAGGATCACGGCGTACGACTCGAACAGGTCCGCTCCCATGCCGGCGCAGTCGCCCACGTTGTCGCCCACATTGTCGGCGATGGTGGCCGGGTTGCGAGGGTCGTCCTCGGGGATACCGGCCTCCACTTTGCCGACGAGGTCGGCGCCCACGTCTGCTGCCTTCGTGTACACGCCGCCGCCCACGCGCATGAACAATGACAAGAGCGAGCAGCCGAAGCCGAAGCCGACCAGGATGGCGGTGGCGCTGTTCTGAGCCACCATGACGATGGCGGTGACCCCCAAAAGCCCGAAGCCCACCACGAAAGCGCCCGTGGTGCCGCCAGCCCGAATGGCCACCCGCAGGGCCTCGGGCATTGACGATTTACGGGCGGCGGCGGCCGTACGGACGTTGGCCCGCACGGCGGTAGTCATGCCGATCAGCCCCGCCAGCCCCGACAGCGCCGCGCCGACGAGGAAGGCGATCGCCCGGTAGAGCCCCGACAACCCGAAGCTGAGCACGGTGTGGCCGGTGATCGGGTTGACCACCTTGGTGGCCGTCACGAACACCAGGACGGCCAGTGGCACCGTGACAATGGCGATGGTCCTGAACTGGCGCCTCAGGTAAGCTGCCGCACCTTCCTGAATGGCCTTGGCGATCTCGATCATCGTCGGGGTGCCCGGGTCGGCGTCCAGCACCTGGCGCCGGAAGATGAACCCCGCCCCGATGGCGACGAGCGCACAGGCAACGGCAAAGACGAGCCACCACCAGTCTTCTCCTCGAAGATGGAACACCTGGTAGCCGCCTGTACCGGCAGCGAGATAGTGAGGCATCAGACTTTCTCCTTTATGGTGCCTCCCGGGAGACCCCGGCCGGCATAGGACGCTGCGCCAGCATCGCCATGGTTGTGCGGGACAGAGTTGTCCAGGCTGGGTGCCAGCATACGAACGCGGACCTGGCGGCCGGCCCGCTCTCCCAAAGTCCGCTCGGCCCCCTCGACCTGCAGCACCAGTGGGCCGCCGAACGGTTGCTTGTCGACGACCTCCACCTCAGCGCCGGGGACGAGCCCCAGGTCGCCAAGGAACGCCACCATAGCCTGGCTCACCGAGCTCGACAACGCTACGACGGCTTTTTGGCCCGGTTCGAGGTCGTAAAGCTGGGCTAACTCAGGGACCCCGTCGGTCCCGAGGCCCGGGATGGGGAAACCGTGTGGGCAAGTGCTCGGGCGGCCCAGTGCCTCGAAGAGCCGCTCCTCGACTTCCTGGGGCAGGTCGTGCTCGAACTCGGGCGCCAGACGATCTGCTTCGGCCCAGCTATAGCCCAGGAAATCGGCCAGGAAGCGCTCGACAATACGATGTCGCCGCAAAACGGCGACGGCAGTCTTACGGCCCGACTCGGTCAGGGCCACGCCCTTGTAGGGGGCGTGGCTGACGAGGCCGCGGTCAGCCAGACGCTTGACCATGGCCGTGGCGGTAGCCGGGGAAACCCCCAACGCGCCAGCGAGGTCGCCACTACGGGCCCCGCCCCCGGGCTCCGAGGTGCGACGCCGAATCTCCTTTAGAGCGGCCCGTTGGGACTTAGTAAGCTCGTTATCCATCTTTCGCAGCGCTCAAAGATAGATTTTTGGACGCCGAAAGTCAACTGCTGAGCCAACATATTTTCCGCCGGCCGCTCTCCGTCCGATGGTTTGGCACCGGCCCGCCCCTCAGGGTGGACTTCAGCCACAGCGAAGCCGCCACACGGCCGCAAAGGAATTTTACGTGGTCGGGGGGGGTTTTTCGGCCCTACGCGTGCTGGCGGTCGATTGCGGGCCGGGTCCCGAGAAGTGCAACTCAGGCTCTTCGCACGTCCTGGCAAAACCGCGTGGCCCTGCTGGTCAGCCCCCGTCTGTTGGCGGCAGCAAGCTCGACAACTTGGACACGTCCATGAAAATCGCACCGGTGTCGTCGCCATCAGTAGGCCCGCCGAACACCGTCACCCTGACGGAGGTGCCCTTTTCTTTGCGTACGAATACCGCCCTGTCCACCAGCGTCTTGATGAGGGGTATACCGAGCCCTCGCTCGAAGTTGAGCCGCTCGGGATCGGTGATGGGCGGCGGGAACTGGAGCGTGTCGGGGTCGAAGCCCGGCCCCGAGTCCTCGATGTTCACCTCCAGACGGTCCGGGGCCTCCCAAACCTCCACGTGTACCGGGGCCCCCGGGTTGACCGCCCTATTGGCTTCGATGGCGTTGGTACATGCCTCGGATACCGCCAGCTTGAGGTCGTCTATGCGCTCGTCTGCGAGCGCTCGCCGAGACGAAGCTGCGGACGCCACCACCAGGCGGACTATTGCGATGTACTCGGGGCTCGAAGGTACATCAAGCTCCAGCACCATGGTGCCTTGCATCCGTGACGTCTTCCGAGGTGCGGCTTATTGCTGGGCGACGGCTTCGTCGACCGAACTGTGGATGGCGAAGACCTTGGTCAGGCCCGTGATCTCGAAGACCTTCAGGATCCTCTGATGGGTACAGACCAGGGTGAGTTCGCCGTCGTGGCTGCGGAGGCGCTTGAGGCCACCGACCAGGACGCCCAGCCCGGTCGAATCGAGGAAATCAACCCCCTCCAGGTCGACGATGATCTGGTGCTTGCCCTGGCTGACCAGTTCGACCAGCTTTTCCCTGAGCCGCGGGGCCGTATAGACGTCCACTTCTCCTTTCACCGCCAACACCGTGTAGGGCAGGCGGCTCTCGTCCACCTCGAGACCGAGTTCCATCGATCGACATCCTTCCTTAAAATCGCATCGGACAGCCGATGACCCGCCACCGTAGCAGGTCACGCTAGTTGTCCCCCTCATGGTCGCGGCAAAAACCAGCACGCTAGCGCTCCGAGCGGCCCGGCCGACGGCTAGGCGCCGAAGTCGTCGTGCAGGCCAGACACCATCCGCGCCACATTGACCGCGTGGTCTCCCAGTCGCTCGTAGAAGCGGGCCACCAGCGCCAGTTCCATAGCCACTGACGACGGGGCCCCGGAGGCCGCCACTTCGGTGACCAGCACCGTCTGGAGGTCGTCCATTTCCTGGTCACGCTGAGAAAGCTCGTCCGCCGCCTTGCCTTCCTTGTCGTACCAGCAGTCCGCCGCCGTACGCCACATGGTCATACCGACCCTGCCCATTCGCTCGATAAGACCCCGGGCTCGTGGGGTCAGCTCCGCGCCCAGACCGTAAGCGGCCCGCCGGGCTATGTGTTCGGCCAGCTCGTGGCTGCGTTCCAGCTCGGGGACGACCCGCAGGGCGGTGAGCAAGAACCGGAGGTCCTTTCGGTCGCCCGGGCTCAAGGCCACGGCCCGATTGACCAGGCGTTCTACGTCGCCGTACACGTTGTCGACGAGCTCGTCCCGCCCGGCGAGGACGGCCGCCACCTGCTTGTCCCCCGAGAGCAAGGCGTCCGTGGCGGCAGCCAGGGCTTCAACGACCAGGGCGAAGAGCTGGAACATCTTCCCGTCGATCTGAGCAATATCGGCGCGGGTCGGTCCTTTGGGCTTCTCATCCAAGGGGTGAAATGCTACTGGCGTCAGGCGCGACACGGCCGACGAGCTGCCCGCCGGCTGCGCGAACGGCCGCTGGCGGTGCTCTCCGTGGCAAACTTTGTTCATCGGTGCCCCGCGACCAGCCCACGTGCCCGCTACCGGGGCCGCCTTCTTCGACCTGGACAAAACGGTTATCGCCAAGGCGTCTTTGATCGCCTTCACCCGCCCGTTCTACCGGGAGGGGCTCGTCAATCGCCGGGTGTTGGCCCGGGGTTTGTGGGGCCAGGTACTGTTCGCCCGCTTCGGCGCGGGCGCCCCGGCCCTCGAACGGCTGCGCCGGCGCTCCCTCGCCCTTACGAAAGGTTGGGAGCAGGAACGGGTCAAGCGCGTGGTGGCCGAGACCTTGCAACAGGTGGTCGGGCCGATCACGTACAAGGAGGCCGTGGAGCTGATCGAGGAGCACAAGCAGGCGGGCCGGCGGGTGTACATCGTCTCGGCCGCGCCCGAAGAGATCGTCGAACCCTTGGCCCGCTACCTCGGTGCCGAAGGCGCCATCGCCACCCAGGCCGCCGTCAGCGCCGGCCGGTACACGGGCCAACTGCTCAGGTATACCTATGGCCCGCAGAAGGCAGATACGATCCGCCAAATTGCCGAACGCGACCGCCTGGACCTCAACGAGAGCTGGGCCTACAGCGATTCGGCCACGGACCTACCGATGCTCGAGGTCGTGGGGCATCCCGTGGCCGTAAACCCGGATCGCGCCCTCCGGCGGATCGCGCAAATGAGAGGGTGGCCCGTCCTCCGGTTCGAACAGCTAATGGTGGTGCCGCCTAGCGGCCGCGCACCATGGCGCGCTGGCGTAGTTGGGGCCGGGAGCGCTCTGGTGCTTGCCGCCGTCGCCCTCGGCGTGGCCGTCTTCCTGAAGCGCCGGTCAGCTACGGCCTCGACCGGGGCTTCAGCTGTACGCAACCGAAGCGCTGGCCAGGACCTTATTGTGGGCCACTGGCCAGTACCTCCGGTTTAGGCCGGCTCGACCCGTTCGAGGCGGCCCGAGCGCAAGGGGTGGGTTTTTGTCTGGTGTGCTTATGTTGTCGCTAACAGTCCCGGCTCAGGCGGCCCGCAGCTTCTTTGCTGCGAGAAAGCCCACGCCAACGATCAGTGCGACGAACAGTAGTTTCTTGAACATGCCTGACACCGTAGCTGGCCCGGGGGCCAGACGCTACCTTCTCGGCCCGGGCACCCGGTTCTCGTGGTCAAGCGGGCTCGCCCAGTGGCCGGGAACGCTAGCCGTCGGGCAGTAAGCCCCTGCGGGCCAGCAGCTCGTCGAGTCGGCGCGAGTGCGCTGGCCGCGGAGACAGCGCCCACCTCGGCTCCCTCCCCACTCAGGTGAGCCGTTAGCAGGGCGGAGCCGCGCTCCCAATCCGACATGACGTCTGCCAGTGCGAAACCCAGGGCCCGCGCCACGGGCTGGTCGGGTGCCACCGAGCAGCGTTCCTGCCAGGACCGGTAACCGAGGATGACGCGAGGGAGGACGACCCGGGAGTAGGCGCTGAGGCGCCCGACGTCGTCTGTCAGGGCCGTCAACTCGTCGATAGCCGTCCTGGCGCCGTCGTACTCCGGGACGAGGTGCGCGGGAAGGCCGGGGCGCCGTTCTTCCCAGAGCCGCGCTCGCCACGCGTGGTGCTGGCTGCAGACGTCGAAGTAAATCTTGGCCGCCGGGCCCATTGCCACGGCGGCCCAGCCCCCGAGCACTTCGTACAGCCGGGCCTCGGCCCACTCCCAGCGGCTGACCAACCGGGCCGACTCCTCGATAGTCAGAGGGTCAGCGATAGCCATTGGTGATCGGCATCCGCCTGTCCCGCCCGAAGGCCTTCGGCGTCACTCTTACCCCCACCGGGCTCTGGCGCCGTTTGTACTCGGCCAGGTCGACGAGCCGCACGACGCGTTCGACGAGCTCGGGGTCGAAGCCGGCTTCCACCAGTTCACCGGCCGTCATGTCGCCCTCTACATAAGCCTCGAGCACAGGGTCGAGCAGTTCATAGGGAGGCAGGTTGTCCGTGTCGAGCTGGCCCGGGCGAAGCTCAGCCGTAGGGGGTTTGTCCAGCACCGCCTGAGGGATGACAAAGCCCTGCGAGTTCCTCCATTGGCACAGCCGGTAAACGAGGGTTTTAGGGACGTCCTTTATCACTGCAAAACCGCCGGCCGTGTCGCCATAAAGGGTGGAATAGCCCACGGCCAGCTCACTTTTATTTCCCGTGGTAAGTACGAGCCAACCGAATTTGTTGGACAAGGCCATCAGCACAAGCCCTCTGAGCCGGCTCTGGATATTTTCCTCAGCCAGGCCCGGCGAAGTACCGGCAAATTCGGAGGCCAGCATCCCGAGAACGGCCTCGTGGGCCGGCTCGATAGGCACCGGCAGATAATCGATCCCGAGCCGCCGCGACAGGTCGGCGGCGTCGTCATTGGATTCACCACTGGTATATCGCGACGGCATCGACACTCCATGGACTGACCCCGCGCCGAGGGCGTCCGTTGCAACTACGGCCACCAAAGACGAGTCAATTCCGCCAGAGAGACCAACCACAACGTCGGAGAAACCGTTTTTGCGGACATAGTCGCGAGTACCGAGGACGAGAGCCCCGTACACCTCTTCTTCCGGCCCGAGCGGCACAGCTATCGGGGGGGCCAGCCGTGGGGCGGAGACGGGCTGCCGTGGCGTTGTGCTCACGACAACGTCGGGCAGCTCCGGGGCGCGGTGCCTGCCCCTCGGGTCGAGGAGCCGCTTGCGGTAGCTGGGCCGCACCTCGATATCGAAGACCGCTACGGCCTCTTCGAATTGCGGCATGGCCGCCACCAGGCGGCCCTCTGCATCGAAGACCATCGAAGCGCCGTCGAATACGAGCTCGTCCTGGCCCCCGACCGTGTTCACGTAGACGAGGCCACAAGATGCGTCGGCCGCTCTGGTGGCCAGCATCCGCTGGCGCTCTGCCAGGCGCCGGGCGTAGTACGGCGAGGCGTTGATATTGATCATGAGCTCAGCCCCGGCCGCGGCCTGGGAGCTGATCGGGCCGGTTGGGTCCCAGGCGTCCTCACAAACCGAGACGCCGATATGGGCGCCTCTCCGATCAGGTAGAGGTTTGCCGCTCCGCGGCCGGGCACAAAGTACCGTTGCTCGTCGAAGACCGAGTAATTGGGCAAATTGCACTTGTGGTAAACGCCCACGACCTCACCGCCGGCACAAACGGCGGCGGCGTCGTAAAGGTCGATACGTTCATCGACAAAACCCACGATGGCCACACAACGCTCCGTAGCCTGGGCCACCTTGGTCAGCGCAACCTGGTTGTCCGCAACAAAACCTGGTTTGAGCAGGAGGTCCTCCGGTGGGTAGCCCGTGATGGCCAGCTCGGGGAACACGGCCAGGTCGGCCCCAGCGTCTTCGGAGCGGCCCAGCGCGCCGACGATCTTTTCAACGTTGCCGCCTAGGTCACCGACCACAAGGTCCAGTTGACAAAGGGCGACACGCAACCATGTCATGAGTCCCGAGCGTAGGCCGGTGCCAACGCATCGCGAAGCGGTGGCGCTCGCAGTGGGCAGTTCTGCCGACCCGGCCGGGGCCGAACTGGGGCTGGCTCGGTTGGCGGGAGCGGCGCCCGAGGCAATGGACCGCCTGGAGGCGTCCGGCCGGTTGCTTCGTACCGTCGTGACCGTAATGGCGGCCAGCCCTTTCCTCACCCGCACCTGCGTGACCGACCCGACGGCCCTCGACGTCCTGTCCGCACTCGACCAACCGGTCAAACCACTGGAGCCCCTATCGCGGTGGAAAGCCCTGGAGGTGCTGCGGGTGGCGGCACTGGACCTTTCCGACCAGATCTCGTTGGAAAGAGTGGGCGCCATGCTGGCCGAGCTAGCTGACGGGGTGCTACAAGCGGCCGCAGAAGCCAGCGGCTTGAACGACGACCTGGCCGTGGTAGCCATGGGCAAGCTCGGCGCTCGAGAGCTCAATTACGGGAGCGACATCGATGTGGTCCTCGTCGGTCGCGGCGACCCCCAACGCCTCGTCGCGCTGGCGCGGGGGGCGTGGCGCATCGACCTTGGCCTGCGCCCGGAGGGCCGGGCGGGGCCGCTCATCCGGAGCCTTGCTTCGTACATGGCGTACTGGGACCGCTGGGCCGAGACGTGGGAGTTCCAGGCCTTGCTCAAAGCCCGGCCGGCCGCCGGCCGGCCCGACCTAGGCCGCCAGTTCGCACAGGAGGCGTCCAACCGGGTATGGGGCCGGCCGCTGGGGGCGGACGAGCTGCGCTCGCTGAGGGCCATGAAAGCCCGGGCCGAGCAAACCGTGGCTCGCCAAGGCCTTTCACAGCGCGAGATCAAGCTGGGCCGCGGCGGCATAAGGGACATCGAGTTCGCCGTTCAGCTGCTGCAGCTTGTGCACGGGCGCCAGGACGAGAGCCTTCGGGCCCGGCCACCCTCGCCGCACTCCCCGCCCTGGCTGCGGGGGGCTACGTGGCCCGGGAAGACGCCGACGGCCTGGTCAGCGCGTACCGGTTCCTGCGGGCGGTCGAGCACCGCCTGCAGCTCTTCTGGGACCGGCAAGTCCACGCGCTGCCGGCCAGCGCCGACTCGCGCGCCCATCTGGCGCGAGTGCTCGGGTACCGGGACGGGCCGAACTCGACGGCGCTCGCCCGGTTCGAAGCCGACCTGTCCAACCACCAACGCACCGCTCGCTCGATCCACGAACGGCTCTTCTTCAGGCCCCTCCTGGAGGCGTTCACGACGAGCCGCAGGGGGTCGTCGTCGAGCGAGGCCCCCGCCCGCGACGGGCCCCCGGGCACCTACCACGGACGAGGCACCCATCTGGGGCGAGATGGCGATGGGCCGGGGCGCGACGCGGCCGCCACTGCCGGCCCGCCGGCCTTCCTCAGCGAGAGTGCGATCGGAGAGCGCTTGAGCGCCTTCGGTTTCTCGGACGCCAGACGCACCCGCGACGCGGTCGTGGAGTTGACCCAGGGCTTCTCCCGGACGTCGCGGCTCATGCAGGCGATGGTGCCCCTCGTCCTGGACTGGCTCTCGGAAGCGCCTGACCCCGACCTGGGCCTGCTCGGGCTGCGCCGGCTCACCACCGGTCTACACCGCCGGGCCCAGCTCAACGCCCTGTTCAGGGAATCTCCCGAGGGCGCCCGCCGCCTATGCATCCTGCTCGGCACGAGCCCCCTTTTCGCCGGCGGCTACGAGCACCACCCAGAACAACTGGCGATGCTGGAAGGCGGGCCGCCCCCGCTACCCGACCGCGATGAGCTCGAACGCCGGGCTGTAGAGGCCATCGCGTGGCGGAACCGGGCTGAATCGTGGCGGGGACTGGCCGGCCTGCAGAGGAGCGAGCTGCTCCAGGCGCAGTCGCGCGACGTGCTGGGGCTGGAAGACGTGGCCGTCACGGGTCGCTCGTTGGCCCGGCTGGGGGAAGCTGTGCTCGAAGTGGCGCTGGGCGTGGTGTCGGCCGGGAGCGCTGCGGAGCGGACCAGCACTGGCACGACTCCTTCCACGCACGCCGGCCCATCCCGCCCATCCGGCCCATCCGGCCCATCCGGCCCATCCGGCCCATCCGACCGGTCAGGACCTCCGGCCGAGGTCGAGGGCCTGGCCCTGGTGGCCATGGGCCGCTTTGGCGGCTCCGAGCTGGCCTACGCCAGTGACCTCGACGTGCTGTTCGTTTTCGACGACGCCCGGGTCCCGGCGGAGGAGGCGGAGCAGATCGCGGAGGCCCTCCTCAGGCTCCTGAGAGGTGAGACGCCCGTACAACGCCTCTATGAGCTCGATATGTCACTGCGGCCAGAAGGCCGTAGGGGACCCCTGGCCCGGAGCCTGAAGGCCTACGAGGCCTACTACGACCGTTGGGCGCAAGTGTGGGAGCGCCAGGCTCTCACTCGCGGCCGTTTCGTGGCCGGCGACCCCAGCGTGGGCCGGCGGTTCGGGGAACTGGCCGGCCAGTTCTTGTGGGGCGCCCCGATCTCGGAGGACGCGGTGCTCGAAATCAGGCGGTTAAAGGCGCGCGTCGAGCGCGAGCGCGTCCCAGCCGGGGAGGACCCCGAGTTCCACTTGAAGCTGGGCCCGGTTCCCTCTCAGACGTCGAGTGGACCGTACAGCTCCTGCAGCTCCGGAACGGCATCAGGGCGGAAAGCACCCTCGACGCTCTGGGCGCGCTCACTTCCGCCGGCGTACTCGGCGCCGGGGACGCCCGAGTGTTGGGCGAGTCCTACCGGTTTTGCGAGGCCACGCGCAACCGCCTGTACCTGGTGCGGGGGCGGCCCGGGGACGCCCTGCCCGCGCCTGGGCACCACCTGACCAGCCTGGCCAGGAGCCTGGGCACAACGGCGCCGGCCCTGCGTGACCAGTACCGCCGGCTCACCCGCAGGGCGAGGCGGGTTATGGAGCGGCTCTTCTACGGGAGCGAGTGAGGCTGGTCCACGGTCTCGGGCGGCGGGTGCTCTAGGTGCGGAGGGTGCAGCGGGTGCGGCCACGAAGTGCCGAGGGCCTTTTCGCCCCGGTTCTGGGTGCGCCGTTGGGTTCCCGTCGCGCTTCTGCGCGCATTTCGCATCGCAACGCAACAAGATGGAAATCCCGCACCGAGAAGGGACGGTCGGTCGCCGCCCCCAAACGGCTAGTCGGTCGCCGCCCCCAAACGGCTAGTCGGCCGAGCCCGCCTTCCCGTCCTGCTCCCCGGCCACTTGCCCGAACACGAGGGCGGCATTGTGGCCCCCGAACCCGAGGCTGTTGGTCATGGCGTAGCGGATGTCAGCCGGGCGGGCCTTGTGGGCCACGTAGTCGAGGTCGCAGAGAGGGTCGGGGTTATCCAGGTTGATGGTGGGCGGTATGGCTGAGTTCTGAAGGGCGAGGATGCAGATCACCGACTCGAGCGCCCCAGCGGCGCCGAGCGTGTGCCCCGTCATCGACTTCGTAGAGGACACTGGTGGCGCCTTGGCCCCGAAGACACGTTTCACGGCGTGCGTCTCGACCCGGTCGTTGGGCGGGGTCGAAGTGCCGTGCGCGTTGACGTAGTCGATGTCGGCGGGTGAAAGGCCGGCGTCGTCTATGGCGGCCAGCATCGCCCTCACGGCCCCGTCGCCGTTCGGGTGGGGCTGGGTGATGTGGTAAGCGTCGGAGGTGGCTCCGTAACCGGCCAGCTCGGCCAGGACCGGGGCACCCCGCCGCAAGGCGAACTCCCTTTCCTCCAGGACCAGCGTCGCGGCCCCTTCGCCCAGGACGAAGCCGTCCCGGTCGACGTCGAATGGCCGGGACGCCCGCTCGGGTTCGTCGTTGCGCGTCGAGAGGGCCTTCATGGCAGCGAAGCCGGCTATCCCTACCGGCGTCACAGCCGCCTCGCTACCGCCGGTGACAACAGCGTCGGCCCGGCCCAGGCGGATGGCGTCGAAAGCAGTGCCAATGGCGTGGGCCGAGGCGGAGCAGGCGGTTACGGTACAGCAGTTGTAGCCGAAAAGCTGCCATTCCATCGCTATCTCGCCGGCCGCCATGTTGGGGATCATCATGGGCACGACGTAGGGGTTGACCCACTCAGCGCCGCGGTCGATCAAGGTGCGGATACCGTCTTCGAGGGTGCGGATGCCGCCTATGCCGGAGGCGTAGACGACGCCGATACGTTCAGGAGCCGAGGCCACGTCGAGCTTGGACGCTTCGATGGCCTCCTTGGTCGCCACCAGCGCCAGCTGTACGACGCGGTCGAGGTGCCTGGCCCGGCGCCGCCCGAACAGGCTGACGGGGTCGAAGCCGACCACCTCGGCGGAGATGCGGACGGGCGAATCCTTCGCGTCGAAGGAAGTGATCGGCCTGACGCCACTGCGGCCGGCCAGGAGCGCTTGCCAGGTCTGTTCGACGTCCAAGCCGAGCGGGGTGACTGCCCCCACACCCGTCACGACCACTCGGCGGTTGTCCATAGTCCAGGAATCCTACGGGGCCCAAAAGTGAGGTGGGTGGTTAGGCAGGATGCACGGCCCGGGTGGGGCCCATCGCCCCGGGACCGTACCTCGCCGCGCTTTGCCCGTCGCCGTTCCCCTCTGCGGCCGCGAAGTTACGCCCCACGGGGGTGTAGATTGCTGGTTGTATGCCGGCAGACCCCGAGGTCCCGGAGGCCGACGCGCTCGAGCAAGCCCAATCGGCAGGTCCTGAGGAGATCGAGCCCGAGTCGGCGCTAGCGCCGGTGGCCGCGCGGCACAGATGGGCGGCGTTCGAGGTTCCGGAAGCTGACGCCCTCGATCAGGCCCGCGAGGTCCCACTGGACGACGACGACCGCCGCTAATAGCGGGAGTCGCGGTTAGGTCCAAGGCCCGGCGGGACGGGCCGTCAGTCGCACGTAAGGCGCGTTCGGTCATGCCCCGCTGGGTCACGCTCGTTTCAGTGGAGTGAGGTGGAGGCTGAAGCGCTTCTCGCCCACTGAAGGGAACCTGATGGTCGCCTCGGCCTCTGCCCCCTGACCGCTCGCTTCGGTGACCACACCCTCGCCGTAGCGGCCGTGCACGACGGCGTCGCCGGCCCGCAGCCCGAGCGTCTCTGCCCCCGTGCCATGGACCGGCATATCGGCGCGGCCCCGACGAAGCGCCGCCTCGACCAAATCCCGCCGCGTTTCTTCCCGGCTGCGACGGTGGGTACGCAGCTGCGCCCGGCTCGTGCGCACGAGGTCCTCTGGTATCTCGCCTATGAAGCGGCTGGGCGGGTTGTACTGTGTCTCGCCCCACAGGCTGCGGCACCATGCGTAAGAAAGATAAAGGCGCTCTCTGGCCCGGGTCACCCCTACGTAGCAGAGACGCCGTTCTTCCTCGAGCTCTTCCGGCTCACCCAGAGAACGTAGGTGCGGGAACACCCCTTCCTCCATGCCCGTCAGGAACACTACGGGGTACTCGAGGCCTTTGGCCGTGTGCAGTGTCATCAACGTGACGCTCGAGTCGTCCCCGTCGACCTCGTCGGTGTCGGAGACGAGGCTCACCTCTGTCAGGAAATCGGCCAACGTGCCTACCTCGGTCGCCGCACCGAGGAGTTCCTCGACGTTCTCCACCCGGCCCTCGATTTCGAGGGGGCTGTCGCCCTGGGCGCGGAGCTCTTCGATGTAATTGGTCCGGTCCAGCACGGCCTGCAGCAGCTCCGCCGGCCCGGCGGGTGGGCGGCCCCGAAAGCCGTTGGCCGGCGCCAAGGTGGCGCCCCCGACCTCACCGCCGCCGCCCCCGTCGAGGGCAGCTGGGCCGAGATCCAATTCGCGGTCGTCACGGTCGCGGTCGTCACGGTCGCCGTCGTCACGGTCGCCGTCGTCACGGTCACCGTCTTCGTCGCCGGCCAGCATCGCTCGCAAGTCGCTCAGAAGGGCCAGGAACGAGCCGATCCCGGTGAGCGCCTTGCCGGTTACGCCCGCTTCCTGGGCGTGGGCCAGGGCGTCGGCGAAGGGCACGCCTTTGCCTGCCGCCCACGCGTCGAGCTTCCCCAGCGAGGTGTCGCCGACGCCGCGGCGGGGGACATTGATGACCCTCTTCAGGGACACCTCGTCTTCGGGGTTGGCAATGGCGTGCAGGTAGGCGAGCACGTCTTTCACTTCTCGGCGTTCGTAAAAGCGAGCACCCCCGACGACTTTGTAGGGCACACCCTGGCGGACCAGTTCCTCTTCAATGGCCCGGCTCTGGGCATTGGTCCGGTAAAAAACGGCGACGTCTCCCCACCGGTACCCGTCGTCCCGGCGCAGCCGTATTACTTCCGCGGCCAGCCAAGCGCCCTCGTCGTGCTCGTCCTCGGCTATATAACGGACCAGTTGCTCGCCGCCGCCCCGAGAAGTCCAAAGGTCTTTGGGTTTGCGGGCCATGTTGTTGGCAATAACGGCATTGGCGGCGTCGAGGATCCGCTGGGTGGAGCGATAGTTTTGGTCCAGCACGACAACGGTGGCGTCGGGGAAGGCCCGCTCGAACTCCAATATGTTGCGCACGTCCGCTCCCCGCCAACCGTAAATGGACTGGTCAGAATCGCCCACCACCGTCACCTGCTGATGCCCCCCGGCCAATTGCAGGATGAGCTCGTTTTGGGCTCGGTTGGTGTCCTGGTACTCGTCCACCAAAACATGTAGAAATCGCTGCCGGTACGCGTCGAGGGCTTCGGGGTGCTCCCGGAAGAGCTGGACCGTCAGGGCAAGCAGGTCGTCGAAATCCATGGCATTGGCTGCCACCAACCGGCGCTGGTACTCCTGGTACACATCGGCGATCTTGCGCTCGAAAATAGAGCTACGGCGGGCTTTTTCAGCATAGGCGGCCGAGCTAACGAGCTCGTTTTTGGCCCCAGAAATGGCTGCATGCACGGCCCGGGGCGGAAATTTCTTGGTGTCAAGGCCAAGGTCCCGTATGACGTACCCGGTGAGCCGGACGGCGTCGGTTTGGTCGTAAATGGAAAAAGACGACTGATAACCCAGCAACGGGGCTTCCCGCCGCAATATGCGCACACAGGCAGAGTGGAAGGTACACACCCACATGTGTTGTGCTACCCGGCCGATCAGCTGCGTCACCCGGCTGCGCATTTCATCGGCTGCCTTATTGGTAAAAGTAATGGCCAGTATGGAAAAGGGTGAGAGACCTTTTTCGCGCACCAGCCAGGCGATCCGGTGAGTCAGCACGCGCGTCTTACCGGAACCGGCGCCGGCCACGACCAGCAGCGGGCCGTCGGGATGAGTGACGGCTCTCAGTTGCGACGGGTTGAGCCCCTCCAGCAGGGTCTCGTTAGTGGTTGTGCGACCGGCGGGATCGTCATCAATGGGCGTGCCAGCGGTGGGCACCACGCTGGTGTCCCCATCACTGACGGACAGGGCCGCTGACCCGGGGCCAGCGGGTGGCGGCGTCAGTGGCCCATCCCGATGTGCTGCGAGCGTTGGAGCGACTTGCCCTCTGTGAGCAACGCCGGTGCCACCATGACTTCGGCTTTCTGGAACTCCTTTACGCTCCCGTAACCGCACGTGGCCATGGACGTACGGAGCGCCCCGAAGAGGTTGTGCCGGCCATCGTTTTCGTGGGCCGGGCCAACGAGGATCTCAGCCAATGTGCCGCCGGTCTCGGTTTTGACCCGAGCACCACGAGGAAGCGTCGGGTGGAACGTTGCCATGCCCCAGTGGTACCCATGGCCCGGCGCTTCGACCGCGGCCGCCAGTGGCGAGCCGAGCATCACCGCGTCCGCCCCGCACACGATGGCTTTGGCCACGTCACCGCCCGTCGCCATCCCTCCGTCCGCAATGACGTGGACGTACACCCCGGTTTCGTCCAGGTGCTGGGCGCGGGCGGCACGGGCGTCGGCGATAGCAGTGGCCTGCGGGACGCCGATGCCGAGGACGCCCCTGGTGGTGCAAGCGTGCCCGGGGCCGACACCGACGAGGACGCCAACGGCCCCCGTGCGCATCAGGTGGAGCGCGGCCTGATAAGAAGCACACCCCCCGACGATCACGGGTATCTCGAACTCCCGGATAAAACGCTTCAAGTTGAGCGGTTCCACGGTTTTGGAGACGTGCTCAGCCGATACGACGGTGCCCTGAATGACGAACAGGTCGAGCTCCGCCTCGACCAGCGCCTTGGCGTACTGGGCCGTGCGCTGCGGGGTGAGCGACGCACACGTTACGACCCCGGCCTCCTTGACCTCCCGGATGCGGGCGGTGATCAGTTCCGGCTTGATGGGCTCGAGGTAGATCTGCTGCATCCGCGCCGTAGCCTTGTCCGGGGCCAGCTGGGCGATCTCCTCGAAATAAGGCTCCGGGTCCTCGTAGCGCGCCCACAGGCCTTCGAGGTTGAGGACCCCTACCCCTCCCAGCAGCCCGATCTGGATGGCTGTCGCCGGGCTGACCACCCCGTCCATGGCCGCGCCCATGAGCGGGAGCTCAAAGCGAAAAGCATCTATCTCCCAGGAGATGTCGACATCTTCAGGATCCCTCGTCCGCCGGCTCGGGACGATGGCTATGTCGTCGAACCCATAGGCCCGCCGTCCTGATTTGCCTTTGCCGATCTCGATCTCCACGGTCCCTACCTCTCGCTGACTACTTGGTCCCTGTCTATTTGGCCCTGACTATTTGGCCCTGACTATTTGGCCCTGACTATTTGGTCGCTAACTGTTTGCGATCAAGACTGCACGTCGTTGCCGAGGCCCGCGCCGGCCGCCTTCTCGAAGCGCCGGTTTTGTAAGTACCAGTCTATTGGGGCGAGGGCCCTCGGCAGTGTTAGGCGCGAGCCCGAAGACCCCCGGGTGGGGGCGGACCGGGTTGCACCCGGCCGAGGCGGAGCTCAGGCCCGCGACAGACCGACGGCGAAACGACCGGGTCGGTCGGCGGCCAACCGTTCGCTCTTGTTGAGCACACCGTCGGGTGGAGCCGGCTGGCCTGTGGAGCGCTCTGTCGAGAGCAGGTAGAGCCCGGCGGCGAGCGGCTCTGCGACCCCGTCGAGATTAGAGGCCCCCGGCTGCCCGATGTCTTGACCGGCACCTTGGCCAGCGATGGCGTTCGGCGGGCTCGACCCGCCCGCCCCGGCCGGCGCAGGGGCGCTGGCCCGGCCCATCTTGAGCTCAGCTCGCCTGGTGATGGGCATCACCGGAGGAAGCGGCCGGTCGTCCCGGTGCGACGGCGGGGCGAGCGAACCCGAGCAACGCGTGCAGGAGCTACGTTCCGGGGCGTTTACCACGCCGCAGCGGGGACAGATCATGTCCCTCCAAGGTACCCGCCAGAGCGACCCGAGCGTCTTTCATCCCGCCACCCCTGCCCTGCGAGCCCCGCTCTGCGAGCCAGCACCGCGCCCAGTAGTTCGGTGAGCAACCGCCCCGTCGCGCCCCACACTATGTCCTCCTCCAGGCGAAAAAAGGGTATGGCCCGGTAAGAACCTGACCCGTATGAAGTCGTGCCGGAGGCGGGTCGTCCCGGTCGCTCGAAAACGGGCCAGAGCTCTTCGTGATAGACACCGTCGCTGGCCAGTTGAGCCAAGGAGACCCAGAAGACCTTTTCGACTTCCCCTGGGTTGAAGGCGAAAGCCAAACTCTCGGGGGCTGAACCCTGGAAATGAGCTACAAAGCAATGGACCAGGGCGGGGCTACGCACGGTCGTGAGTGGAGTCAAATGCCCGATTACCTCTACGGCAGAAGGCTCTACGCCGATCTCCTCGTTTGCCTCTCGCAGGGCGGCCTGCAGAGGAGCCTCCCCAGGCTGCAGCCGCCCACCAGGGAAAGAGACCTCGCCGCTGTGCGACCGCAAATGAGCCGACCGGCGGGTGAGGACGACGTTGGCCTCCCCTGCGTGCTCGAACAACAGGCACACCACCGCCGCAGGCCCAGAGCCCGCTCCCTCGGGCAGCTCCGCCGGCGTAACCCGCGTTCCGGCCGGGCCGGGACCCT
The DNA here is from genome assembly GCA_963807395.1 of uncultured Acidimicrobiaceae bacterium. GTDB lineage: Bacteria > Actinomycetota > Acidimicrobiia > Acidimicrobiales > Palsa-688 > Fen-671. The sequence goes on along the minus strand of CAWEBW010000007.1, from coordinate 986,855 downwards.
CCCCCTGCCCACCGGCAAACCCTCTCTGCGGGCCGGCAAACCCTCTCTGCGGGCCGGCAACGTCCCCCTGCGGGCCGGCAACGTCCCCCTGCGGGCCGGCAACGTCCCCCTGCGGGCCGGTAACGTTTCCCTGCGGGGCGGGTGAGACGGCCCCGAGCGCACGGCGGACCTCGTCGAGGGTGATGCCCCGACGGCCGGCTTCAGGCAGCTCCGACCAGGGCGCCGGGGCGCCCGGAAGAGCGCCCGTGGGCCGCGGTATCTCTTGGCGCGGGGTCTCTGCCCTCGCCGCCATCCCCGAGCCGGGGCTCAAACGACGGGAGACCAGGAGGCCGGCTGGCTGCCCTCCTGCTCGCCCGGCGCCTCTGCCGCTTCGGCGGGCCGGTTTGGGACCTGACTGGCGGCCGGGCCCGCAGATGACGCCTGGCGCTGGGCGGCCAGGCCCTCCAGTAACTGGCGCATGCCACCCGTCTTCAGGTTGGCCATCACCCTGCCGGGCGTCACCTCGCCTCTTTCCCACTCCATCCAGGCCTGCAAGAGCTTGCTCGGGTCCGGTTCCGGCAGTTCCATCGGCGTCACCCTACTGTGCTCATGCTGCTCAGCAGGCCCGAGGATCCCAGGGCTCCTGCTGGTCGTTGGCGACGCTCGGGGTCAGGCCGCCCGGCGTAGGTACTGTCGTGGTGACCACCGCGTGCTTGGCCGTGGTCGTGGGCGCCTTGGTGGTAGACGGGGTAGCCGTATGCGGATGGGTCGTGGTGACGTTTACGGTCGACCCCAGGTCGACCTGAACGGTCCCGGCCGCTTGCGTGGGGCTCACCTGCATCATGACCGCGCCCGAAAGGTACTTCATGACGTAGAGAGCCCGGTTCACCTCGCCCGGGTGGTAGAGCACCAACGTCTCTGAGGTGTCGGCGGGGACGCTGCCGGCGGTCTCGCTGGTCACCTTCAGGCCGTCGGTACCCAGCGAACCCCCCGCGTCCTGGGCGGCTTGCCCGCTGCCCGTAATGCTGACGACGCTCACAGATGTAGGCCGGACAGGCGTGGGCAGCGCCTGGCTGTCCCAGGCTCTGACGGCGTTCAGGTCGTTGGGCTCCACAGGGAAAAGCACATCGCCGATGCCGTAGCCGTCGTAGTAATAATCGTTGACGGCCGTCGTAGGCAGGGTTGATTCGGGGACGCCGGCGGCGTCGAAGTTGCGGTACCGGAGGACCAGGCTCAACATCTGGTTTTTTAGGCCGGAGTCGACAGTTATCTGCCCGAGTATCGCCCCAATGAAATTGGCGGCTAATACCGGGTTGGTCAACCCCTTCGACTTCGCCGTTTGTGCCACTATCTTCATAAACGTGTGCGTCCTGACGATGCGGGACAGGTCCGACTCCGGGTCGTAGGGCCAATTGTATTCTGGCTCTTTCGTGCCGGGCGGTTCGTATTGAAGGTGGCGAGCGCGCACCAGGGCCAATGCTTCGACCCCGTTCAAATGGTGACAGCCCCGGGTGCCTATAGAGAGCTGAGATTCGGCATCGAAGACCGGGTCGGGGAAATAGACGTTGATGCCGCCGAGGGCATTCACGCTATTTATAAAGCCGTTGAAGTTGAGCTCGATGAAATGGTTGATCGGTATCCCGAGGTCTTCCTGGATGGCGCTCACCAGGTTGTCCGGGCCGTCGGCGCCGTTGTTCAGGGCGGCGTCCAGTTTCTGGTACGACCCCACGTCGCTGTTGGCGGGCATGGGCGAAAACAGGTCTCGCGGGATCGACAGTATGGATGCCGTACCGGTCGCCGGGTCCAGGTGAAGGATCATCATGATGTCGGCCAGGCTGCCGGACCCGATCGAAGTCCCGTACTGGATTTGCTGCTCGGCCGTCAGGCCCTGGCGGGTCTGGTTGCCGATGAGCAAGATGTTCTCCGACGGGAGGCCGTTGAAGTTCGGGATAACGCCTTTGACTTTTTGGCCTCCGACCGTATCGCCGATCTTGGTGAGGTGCTTGCCCGAAGCGGTTTTGACACTTCCGATCTCATAGCGGACATAACCGTACGCGGTAGCCACGGCGGCTATGAGGATGAAAACCAGGCCGTTGGCGATGATCAGGACGCGGCGCGGCCACCGGCGCCGGGGGCGCACTTGTAGGTTCGAAGGAGCCGGCTCCTTTCCGGGAGCTGGCGGTTCAGCCTGGGGTTGGACGCGGTGCTTCGGGACGGTCCTCACATGGATCACAACAGCATAAGCGCGCGCCTCAGTTTACCCACTGCAGCCACCAGGGACGTTCGCCCGGTTGCGGTCCGAAGGGACCTTAACCGGGCGAACCTGGCCTGTACTGGCATTTGTCGAGGCTGCCGTGGAAGGGCGCGGCAGCACCCGTACGCTAGCCGATCACATGCCGCCGCGACCGTGGAAGGGCGCGGCGGCACCCGTACGGCTAGCTGATCACATGCCGCCGCGACCGGCGCCGGCCGCGGCGGGGGTATCGTTTGGCTCCGGCTTGTCGGCCACTGTCGCTTCGGTCGTTAGAAGGAGCGCGGCCACCGATGCGGCGTTCTGGAGCGCAGACCGTGTGACTTTGGCGGGGTCGATGACACCCGCCTTAAACAAGTCCTCGAACTTGCCCGTCAGCGCGTTCAGGCCAACCCGGCCTTTCTCCTTCTCGGCCTGCTGGACTACGACCGCGCCCTCAAGCCCGGCATTGGTGGCGATCCAGCGCAGTGGTTCCTCGAGGGCCTTGCTGACGATCGTGGCCCCGGTCGCCTCGTCTCCTTCGAGCGTCTTGGCGAGCTTGTCGACTGCAGTCCGGCTCCGTAAGAGAGCCATGCCCCCGCCGGGCACGATGCCCTCTTCGATGGCTGCTTTGGTCGCCGAAACGGCATCCTCGATGCGGTGCTTCTTTTCTTTCAGCTCGATCTCGGTGGCCGCCCCGACCTTGATGACGGCGACGCCGCCGGCCAGCTTGGCCAGGCGCTCCTGCAGCTTCTCCCGGTCCCAGTCCGAGTCGGTGTCTTCGATCTCTCGCTTGAGCTGGGCGATACGGGCTTTGACATCAGCCTCCGAGCCGGCCCCTTCGATGATCGTCGTGTTGTCTTTGTCCACGACCACCTTGCGGGCGCGACCGAGAAGGGACAGGTCCACGTTCTCCAGCTTGAGCCCCACTTCGTCGGAGATCACCTGCCCCCCGGCAAGTATGGCGATGTCAGCCAGCATGGCCTTGCGCCGGTCGCCGAACCCGGGCGCCTTGACGGCGACGCTTGTGAAGGTCCCGCGGAGTTTGTTGACGATCAGGGTGGCCAGGGCTTCCCCGTCCACGTCCTCGGCGATGACGAGCAGCGGCTTGCCCACCTGTATTACCTTCTCGAGGACGGCGATGAGGTCGTGGGCCGAGCTGATCTTCGAGTTGGTCACCAGGATGTAGGGGTCGTCGAGCACTGCCTCCTGGCGGTCGGGGTCGGTCACGAAGTACGGCGAGATGTAACCCTTGTCGAACTGCATGCCCTCCGTGAACTCCAGCTCTACACCGAAGGTGTTCGATTCCTCGACGGTCACGACGCCGTCCTTGCCCACCTTGTCGATCGCGTCCGAAATGACCTCACCTATCGATGAATCGGCGGCGGAAATGGACGCCACCTGAGCTATCTCGGCTTTGTCGTCGATGTCTTTGGCCAGCGAACGGATGGAGTCGACTGCCGCGGTGACGGCGCGCTCGATGCCCCGCTTCAACGCCACCGGGTTGGCCCCCGCCGCCACATTGCGCAACCCTTCCCGGACCAGCGCTTGGGCCAGGACGGTGGCGGTGGTGGTGCCGTCGCCGGCGACGTCGTTGGTCTTGGTGGCCACCTCCTTCACGAGCTGCGCCCCCATGTTCTCGAAGTGGTCCTCGAGTTCGATCTCCTTGGCGATGGTGACCCCGTCGTTGGTTATGGTCGGGGCGCCCCAGCGTTTGGAGATGACGACGTTGCGGCCCTTCGGCCCAGCGTCACCTTGACCGCGTCGGCCAGCTTGTTGACGCCGGTCTCGAGGCCCCTACGGGCAACCTCGTCGAAGTGAAGCTGCTTCGCCACTACTTCTTCACCTTGGCCAATACGTCCCGGCTGGAGAGAACGAGCAGGTCCTCGCCGTCAACAGTGACTTCGGTGCCGCCGTACTTCGAGTAGAGGACGGTGTCGCCCGCCTTAATGTCGAGCGGGATCAACTCGCCGGTGTTGTCGGCCCGCCGGCCGGGCCCACTGACAGGACCTCTCCCTGCTGGGGTTTTTCCTTGGCGGTGTCGGGGATAACGAGGCCCGACGCCGTCCTTTCTTCCGCCTCGTTAGGACGGACAACGATTCTGTCGTCAAGTGGCTGCAAGGTCATGATGTCGTCGCCTCCGTTGGCAATGTCCAAACCGGGTGCCGGTTAGCACTCTCACTGGTCGAGTGCTAAAGATACAGGCCCCTGGCCGCTAACACAAACTATGGCCCAAGATTGCCTCTGCGGCGGGCCCGCAGCCCGGCGGCAACCCTGGTGACGCTCGACCCGGGCACTGGTCTGCGCTGCCCAGACGCGCGCTTCCTTACCGTTTGGGCCGGGGAGCAATGGGTATGGTCCCTAAGTGCAGCCCTAAGAGTCCGGCCGGCGCTCGGGTTGTCGCAGTGGAATTCGCGGCCAGGGGGCCGTCTGAGATCTCCGAGGTAGCCAGTTGCCTTATCCCACAGCCCGAGCCCCGCTACAGGTTTGGTGGCAAGGGCCCGCCCGGGCCGAAATAGCCGAAGAAAGTGAGCGTCTCGCCTGGCGGGTGGAGGCGGCGTGCAAGTACCTGCCCACGGAACTGTTCTTCCCGATAGGTCACGGGCCACGAGCGCAGGCTCAAACCAGCGTGGCCAAGGCGGTATGCGACGCGTGCTCGGTACGGGCGCAGTGCCTCGACTACGCCATGGCGGCTAATGCGCAGTACGGCGTGTTCGGCGGGATGTCCGAAGAGGAGCGGCGCGAGGTGCGCCGGCACGTAGGGCACCGTTTCGGGCTGGCTGAAGGAGGCCTGGAGGCGTCGGCCTGAGCGTGCTACGAAGCCGGCTCAGCCAGCGCTTCGCGGAAGAACTCGACCTGGGCCAACAGAATGTTCTCGGCCACGTCCTCCCTGGCTGCCACGTGAGTGATGGCCGGGAGGGGCAGCACTGAATGGGGCCGGCCCGCAGCCAATAGGGCGCCCGAGAGCAACAGCGTGTGGACGGCGAAGACGTTGTCGTCTACCAAGCCGTGCACGAGGAACAGGGGTCGTGAAAGTCCGGAGGCGCGGGGCAGCAGCGAGTTGCGCTCATAGACGGCGGGGTCGTCCTCCGGCCGGCCCAGGAAGCGCTCCGTGTAGTACGTGTCGTACCAGTGCCAGTCGGTGACGGGGGCACCGGCGACGGCAGCGTGGAAGACGTCCGGCCGGGCGAGCACGGCCAGCGCGGCCAGGTAACCACCGAACGACCAACCTCTTATCCCGACCCGGGAAAGGTCCAGTTCCGGGAAAGCGTCGGCCGCCCCGTGCAGGGCTTCGACCTGGTCTTCCAGTGGTGGCCGGGCCAGGTCCCGGTATACCTCGTGCTCGAAGTCGGGGCCGCGGCCGGGCGTGCCCCGTCCATCGGCCACTACCACGGCAAAGCCCTGATTGGCCAGCCACTGCGCTTCCAGCCACGACGACCGCGACGCCATTACCATCTGGGCGCCGGGGCCCGTAGGGGGCCAGAATGACGGGCAGCTTCCTGTCCCCATGACCGGCCGTGTGCCCGGCGGGTAGGACGATGCCCGTACGAAGCTGTCTGCGGCCGATGTTCAAGAAATTGACGGCCGGGTCGACCACAGGCGTCTCTGCATTGCTGACCAGGGGCCGTGGCTCCGAGCCGTCCACTTCCACTGTGGCCCGCACCCCTGCCCACGACAGGCTGCGGGAAACGACGACCTTCACGGGGCCGTCACCGGTGGCGCCGGAGACCCCGCCGATATCGGTGAGCTTCCGGAGGCCACCCGCCCTCGACCAGGACCACGCTTCCACTATGCGTGGGTCCTCTGACGCGGTGAAAACTACTGACCGGCCACTGCTGGTGACCTCCCTCACCTGCAAGCCGGCCGGCGTGACCAGATCCTCGCCCACCTGCAACCGCCAGGTGCCGGCGTCCGCCACGGCCCACAACAGCTGGCCCGTCTCGAGCCAGGCCGGCACACCGGCGGGCCAATCCACCCATTCGGTGTCGCTCGCCTCGAGGATGAGCGATGTGCTCACCGTCGCTGCGCCAACGTCGCCGGGGAGGTCGACGGCTAGCACCGCGCACGCCTTGTGGTCCCGTTGCTCGACCAACAGCAAAGGCCCGCCCCAACTGCCCCAGTGCACTGCGACCAGGTAGGGGTAGCGTTGGCCGTCCCACAGCACCTGCCTGCGCCGCCCTCCTCCCGGCGCCGCCTCCAGGTGCCACAGGCTGACCAGGGCGTCTGCAGTGCCGGCGGCCGGGTAGCGGTGCGCGCGGGGCGTCTGGCCGGGCCGCGACGGGTCCGCCGTCCACCAGGTCTCGACAGGGGCGTTGTCGACCCTGGCGGCCAGGAGCGATCGGCCGTCCGGCGCCCACCAAAAGCCTCGCGACCTCGCCATCTCCTCGGCCGCAATGAACTCCGCGGCGCCCCAGGTCACTGTCCCCTCCTCGTCGCGGCCCTCCTCGTCAGGGCCCTCCTCGTCACGGCCGGGCTCTTCAGCGACAACGAAGTAGGGCTGCTCACCCCCGACCGGCACGACGTACAGACCGGGCCCGGACAAAAAGGCGACGTTATGGCCGGTCGGGTCAGGACGCGGGTCGACCACGCCTCCCGGAGTGGGCAGCTGGACCGGGGCAGCCGGCCTGGGTCCGTCGCCCGGCCCCAGGCCCACCCACCACAGCTGGCCGTTGAGGGCAAAGGCGGCGTGGCGCACCGCTTCGTCACAGGCGTAGCCGGTCACGCCCCCGGCCAGTTCCCGGCTGCGCTCGCGGCGAGCTCGTTCTTCGTCAGGGAGGTCCTCGTCGCCTCCCCGGAGGATTCTGGCGGGCCGCCGCCACCTCCCGCTCCGCACCAGTGAGCACGTCGTAGACCCAGAGCGACGTGGCCGGGTCGTCTCCCGCCGCCGAGCGGAGGAAGACCACGCGCTCACCGTCGGGCGAGACGGTAAAACTGCGAGGCAGCCCGAGCGTAAACCGCCGGGTCCGGGCCTGTTGGCGAGGGAATGACAAAGAGGGAGTCGCCTCGGTCCCTTCTGTCGTCCCCGTCATGCGAGCGGAAGAGTCATACGAGCGGGAGCCGCAGGTTCGGGTTCACGGGAGCAGAGAGGGGCGTCGGGCCGTCCACGCGCAGCCGGTAGCAGGCCGCGGCGCCGATCATGGCGGCATTGTCGGTGCACATGGCCCGGGAAGGGATGAAGGCTGCGTAGCCATTTTCCTTGCACACGCGCGCCACCCGTTCCCGGAGGGCGGTGTTGGCCGCCACCCCGCCACCCAGGCAGATCGCCTTGGCCTCGACCTCGGCCGCCGCCTTTTTCGTCTTGGCCACGAGCACGTCCACCACGGCCTCCTGAAAACTGGCGGCGACGTCGGAGCGCGAGGCAGCAGGGTGGGCCCGCACGTAGCGGATAACGGAAGTCTTGAGCCCGCTGAAAGAAAAATCGTAACCTTCGTTGGCCAGCCCCCGCGGGAAGGCAATGGCGTTGGGATCGCCGTCACGAGCGGTTCGTTCGATGGCCGGCCCGCCCGGGTACCCGAGCCCCAGGAAGCGGGCTACCTTGTCGAACGCTTCGCCGGCGGCGTCGTCGACGGTCTGGCCCAGCAACCGGTACTCGACTTGGTCGGCGTCAACATCGACGTTGGCGCCCCGGCCGGCCTGCATGCAGATGAGCATGGTATGCCCGCCGGAGACCAGCAGCACCACCATGGGCAGGGAGAGAGCCGGGTCCTCGAGGAAAGCGGCGTGAAGATGACCCTCCATGTGGTCCACGCCGACGAACGGCAGGCCCCACGACCAGGCATACGCCTTCGCCGCACTGGCCCCCACGAGCAGCGAGCCGATGAGCCCGGGGCCAATCGTCGCCGCCACGGCAGCGAGGTCATCTGGAGCCGTCTCGGCCTGCTTCATGGCCTCGGCCACTACGGGACCGATGAGCTCGAGGTGCGCCCGGCTGGCAATTTCTGGCACCACGCCCCCAAAATCTGCATGGATCGCGGTCTGGCTGCTGACCACCGAAGAAAGTAGACGACGGCAGTCTTCTACCACCGCGGCCGCGGTCTCGTCGCAGGAGGTCTCTATAGCGAGGACTCTCACTGCAGTTCGTCGACCGCCTTCAAGCGCGCTTGCACTTCGGGCGAGCGAAGCTCGCGGAGCCACATGATGTAGGCGTCCTCGCCGGTTTCGGGGTAGTAGTTCCGTCGGACTCCCGCAGCCACGAAACCGAACTTCCGGTACATGTTCTGGGCGGGCGCGTTGCCCATCCGGACTTCGAGCGTCATGGCTTCGCAGTGGCGCCGGGTGCTCTCATGGGCCAGCTCCGCCAGCAGGTGCGTCCCGAGGCCATGACGACGGAGCGCTGGCGCCACCGCGATGTTCGTCACGTGCGCCTCGTCGGCGGCGAACATCAAGCCGCCGTACCCGGCCACCTTTCCATCGACCTTGATCACGACGTAGTACCGGGCGTCGCCCTGCGCCAGCTCGCTGGTGAACACGCCTAACGACCACGGCTTGGGGTGCGCCCGCCGCTCGATCCGCATGACCGCCGGCAGGTGGCGCCGACGCATCGGTTCGAACGCGACCTGACGGCTGCCCACCGAAGGCGTCCCTGTCTTCATGGAGCCAGCTTGGGCTCTTCGGGTGCAGAAGCGGCGGCATGCCCGCTCGGCCCGGAAACGTGTGCAGTCGCTTCGCCTGGCCTTGAAGGCTGACCGGGGCGTTGACCGGAGGGCCCGCCGACCCGGCCTCCCACCTCTTCCCAGCCGATCCGGACGTCGGCCGGCCGCAGGTAGAGAGGCTCGGGGAGGGCGGGCTCAGCGGCGCCGGTCTCAGAGAGGCGTTGCCTGCCGAGTTCGGCGACGGCCAGGGCTGACGGCCACATCTCGCCCTCATCGCCCACCTCGGCCCCCGCCGCCACGAACTGCTCCCGATAACGCCAGGCGCCGTCCCCCACGACCAAGGCGGGCCGCTCCAGCCGGGCCAGTTCGGCGGCGAGCTTTTCAGGCTCGATGACAGCCGGGGGTCGCCGCTCTCTTGCCGATACGCCGTCGGTCTCGTAGAGCGCCCAGAAGACCTCTCCTCGCCTGGCGTCGACTACGGGCGCCACGAGCCCCGTGCGGCGCCGGTACGGGTGAGCGAGCACCTCGAGGCTGTTCACCCCGGCCACCGGGATCCCCCGCGCCGAAGCAATCGCCCTCGCCGTGGCCAGCCCGACGCGGAGCCCGGTGAAGAGCCCGGGGCCCCGGTCCACGGCCACTCCTGACAGGTCATGGGCCGACCATCCGGCCCATCGGCACAGCTCGTCGACCGCCGGCATGAGCACTTCGGCGTGGCGCTGGCGCCCCGTCAACATGAATGAGGCCACTGGGCCGCCCTCGTCCCACAAGGCACACCCGGCGCAGGGCGTCGCCGTCTCAATGGCAAGGATCCTCAACGAGCTGGCCCCGCCCCAGTCTCGGTCAGCCCAGTCTCGGTCAGCCCAGTCTCGGTCAGCCCAGTCTCGGTCAGCCCAGTTTCGGTCAGCCCAGTCCCGGCCAACCCAGTCCCGGCCAACCCGGCCAAGGTGGCGGACAGATCCGTTATACGGTTCCCCCAGCTCGGTCCGCGGGCCTGGAACAGCAGCCGGCGCCGGCCGGTGGCGGTGGCTTCCGGGCTGGCCCCCTCTGCCGCCGACGAATTACCGGGTGGTGAGAGACCAGGCTGAGCGGGCCAGGGGTCGGTGTCGTAGCCGATGCTCACGTGGAGCCAATCCGGGGTGAGAGCGGGGGCGGCGATCTCGCCCCACTCGACAACGGCTGCCGCTCCGTCCTCCAGCAGCTCCGGCAAGGCCAGGTCGATGACCTCGTGAAGGTGTTCCAGTCGCCAGACGTCGGCGTGCAAGAGGTCCCACCCGGCCGCCGTCTTATGGCTGTGTACGAGTACGAACGTCGGGCTGGTCACCGGCCCTTTCACCCCCAGCTCGGCCGCCAGGCCCTGGGTGAGGGTGGTCTTCCCGGCGCCGAGCTCACCGCCGAGGAGAATGGTGTCGCCAAGGCAGACAAAACGGGCCAGCGCCGCGCCGATCCGCCTCATCTCCTCGGGAGAGGAGGCGTGCACGACGAGGGTGCCCTCTGGGAGCGGTTCCGTGCCGGGCTGCTCGCTAGCCGGTCCGGCCATGGCCGGAGCGGTCTTCGAATTTCCCCCATCCTCCATCGTTGGCGTCACTGAGCCCGGATTAAAGGAGGGGCTCGGCCCCGCGCCCGGCGTGCTCGCCGGCCAGCGCGGTCTGAGCTGGCGTCGTTTCGCTCCCCCTTGGTTCGTGGGTCAGGGACGGCGCCTGCGTCGTTCGGGCACGCTCCTGTGGGGGGCGCACGGAGTTAAGGGCCTCTTTGGCCCGCACGAAGTCGGCCCGCATCTGGGCTACCACCTGGCCCCCGCCACGTAGGGCGGCAGAGGGGTGGAACGTGGGCACCAGGTACCCGGACCGGTACGGGAACGTGCGGCCGCGCAGGCGGCTAATGCCCTCAGTTGTACCCAGCAACCGTTTCGTAGCAAAGTTGCCCAGAGTGACGACTACCTTCGGGTCGATCTGCTCCAGCTGCGCCTCGAGGTAGGGCCAGCACGCCTCGAGCTCCTCGGGTAGCGGGTCGCGGTTGCCGGGCGGCCGGCATTTGATCGTATTGGCGATGTACACGCTGTCCCTGGTGAGGCCCATCTCCTCCAGGATCAGGCGGTCCAGTAGCTGACCCGAACGGCCAACGAAGGGCAAGCCCTGACGGTCCTCTTGTTCCCCCGGTCCCTCGCCCACGAACATCAGCTCGGCGTTGGGGCTGCCCATCCCGAACACGACGTTCGTCCTGGTAGTCGCCAACCGGCAACGTGTGCAGGTGGACGCCTCCGCGGCCACGCGGGACAATTCGCCTGCTCCGCCCGGTCCGACTGGTCTGCCCGGCCCAACTGGCGGCTCCTGACCCGCGCCCACGGGTCGAGGCTATCTCAGTCGTCGACCAGCGCTCAGCCGCCAGCCAGGGCAGAGGCGTCGCCCGGGCTTCAGACGTCGCCCAGGGCCACGGCGTCGAGGATGCCCGGGGCGCGTCCGAGCTCGCTGACTACGTGTGGAGGGACGGGCTCGTCGAGCGAGATGACCATTATCGCCGTGCGCCCGTCTGCGGAGCGCCCGAGGTGCAGGTCGACAATGTTTATGCCGGCCCCGGCCAATGCCGCGCTGACCAGGGCGACCATGCCCACGCGGTTGTCGTTGCGGACGACGAACAGGTAGGGCGCGAATGGGAGCTCGATCTCATGCTCGTCGAGCAGCACGATCCTCGGCTCGTTGTTGGCGAACAGCGTCGCCCCTACGGCCCGTCCGCCACCCCGGATGCTGACCAGGTTGACGTATTCGTGGCTGGCGCTCGCGGTCGTAGTCCTCACCACGAGGCCCCGTTCGACGGCGAGCTGGGGGGCGTTAACGTAGGAGACCGGCTCTTCCGTGGCCACGGTGAGGAGCCCTTTTTGGGCGGCCAGGGTGAGGAGGCGGGTGTCGTGGTCGGCCAGCGCGCCCTGGTAACCCACTTCGAGGACCGGCGGCAGTTCGCGGGCGAGAGCGGCGAAGAGCCGGCCCAACCGTTCGGCGAGGGGTACGAAGGACCTCACCACCTCGTCCGCTTCGGTAGCAGGCAGGTTGACGGCATAGGGTACGAGGTCGCCGTCGAGGGCGAGGACAACCTGCTCCGCGATGGCCACCCCGGCTTTGTCCTGCGCTTCCCGCGTGCTGGCACCGAGGTGGGGTGTGACCACAACCTGTTCGAGGTCAAGCAGGGGCGAAGGCGCGGGAGGTTCGTCGGCAAAGACGTCAAGGGCGGCGCCGGCGACCCAGCCGAGCGAGATCGCTTTAGCCAGGGCAGCCTCGTCGACTATCCCACCCCGGGCGGCGTTTACGAGGCGGAGACCGGGCTTGGCGTTGACCAGCAGCTCTTCGCCGATGAGCCCGGTGGTCTCGGTCGTCTTCGGTATGTGGACGGTCAGGAAATCAGCCTGACGGACCAGGTCGTCCAGGGCCACGAGCTCAACCCCCATGCCTCGAGCCCGCTCGGGGGCCAGGTACGGGTCGTAGGCAACCAACCGCATCCCGAAAGCCAGCGCCCGCTGCGCCACCAGCGCCCCCACGCGGCCGAGGCCCACGATCCCGAGCGTCTTGCCGTGGAGCTCCACGCCTTCCCAGCGTGAGCGTTCCCACCGGCCCGCTTTCAGGGCAGCGTGGGCCTGCGGGATGTTGCGCGCCTGGGCCAGCAGGAGGGCGATGGTGTGTTCGGCGGCGGAGAGGATGTTCGACTGCGGGGCGTTGACGACGATGACACCTCGACGTGTGGCCGCCGCGATGTCCACGTTGTCGAGGCCGATGCCGGCCCGGCCGACGACCTGCAGATCACGCCCAGCGGCCAGCACGTCGTCGTCGACCTTGGTGGCCGAGCGGATAATCAGCGCCGCCGCGCCCGGGACCACCCGGAGGAGGTCGCGCTGTGAAAGGCCCAGCCGAACGTCGACATTGTGACCCGCTCCGGCGAGGAGGTCGAGCCCGGGTTGGGCAATTTCTTCGGTCACCAGGACTCGGGCCATGGCGCACATGGTCCCACGAAAGGGGTGGGCGTTCCAGTGCCTCGCGATGAAACGCGGCTAGGCCAACGCCTTGCGCGCTTATCGGGTGCGCCGGCGAACCCCCTCGGGCAAACTGGCCTTATGGCTGAAACTGAGCGACCCGAGATAACCATCCCTGCCGGCATGCTGCCCACCGACGGCCGGTTCGGGAGTGGCCCGTCCAAGGTCCGCACCGTTGACCCCCTTATCGCCGCGGCCAGAGGGCCCCTCGGGACGAGCCACCGCCAAGCGCCGGTCAAGTCCATTGTCGGGAGGCTCCGTGCGGGCCTCGGCGAATTGTTCAGGCTGCCCGACGGCTACGAGGTGGTGCTCGGGAACGGGGGGTCGACGGCCTTCTGGGACATTGCCACGTTTTGCCTCATTGAACGACATAGCCAGCACCTCTCTTTTGGCGAGTTCTCGTCGAAGTTCGCCGCCGCCGCCCAGGCGGCACCGTGGCTGTCGGCGCCAGAGGTGATCGAAAGCCCGGTCGGCACCCACCCCTCGGCCGAGGGCCATAGCGGGGTCGACCTTTACGCGCTCACTCATAATGAGACATCGACCGGGGTGATGCTGGAAATACGCCGGCCCGATGGGGCAGATCCGGACGCTCTGGTCGCAGTCGACGCTACGTCCGGCGCCGCCGGCCTCCGGGTCGAGGCTGCGGAGTTCGACGCTTACTACTTCGCCCCCCAAAAGGGCTTCGCGTCGGACGGCGGTTTATGGATCGCCCTGCTTTCGCCGGCCGCCGTGGCCCGTGTCGAACGGGTAAAGGCGTCGGGGCGGTTCGTGCCCGCGTTCCTCGACCTTTCGATCGCCATCGAAAACAGCCGCCTCGACCAGACGTACAACACGCCTGCCATTGCCACCTTGTTACTAGCCGTCGACCAGCTCGAGTGGATATTGGGGAACGGGGGAATGGAGTTCTCTGCCGGTAGGAGCGACCGGTCGGCCGAGATCCTCTATGGCTGGGCCGAGTCGACGGACTACGTCACTCCTTTCGTAGCCAAACCGGACGAGCGTTCCCACGTAGTGGGCACCATCGATTTCGACGAGCGAGTCGATGCCGCCCGGGTGGCCAAGGTGCTGCGAGCGAACGGCATCGTGGACACCGAGCCCTACCGGAAACTGGGCCGGAACCAACTGCGTATAGCGATGTTCCCGGCTATCGAGCCAGACGACATCAGCGCTTTGACCCGCTGCATCGATTATGTGGTCAGCGCACTGTCGTAAACCCCGAATGAGGCCACAAAGTCGTGCCGCCAAATAGGGGGGGACGGCCAGCTGGTGTACAAAAGTACCGGTTAACCCCCGGCTTCAAACCCTCGCTGTTTGCATATTTCGACGCGTCGGCCGAGCTTCTTCGGAGTTTTGCATGAATTTCGGACAAAAGTGCTTACGGTGCGGACGGTAGGCGTCGCACGGGGAGTCAGGTGTATACCCGGGGCAGGCGAGGGGAGAGAGCGCAAGTTACTTCGTAGGCGATGGTCCCGAGCCGCTCGGCCCATTCCCACGCGGTTATTTCTTCATCTCCCTGGCGACCGATAAAGACCACCTCGTCCCCCGCCGTGACGTTGGCACCCGGCCCACAGTCGACGAGGACCTGGTCCATGGTCACTGTGCCCGCCAGCGGGTACCGCCGGCCTCGCACCAGTACCTCCCCCCCTGTTTCGGACAGCCGGCGAGGCACGCCGTCGGCGTAACCGAGGGGGACGGTAGCCACCGTCGAGGTCTCCGGCAGTCGGTAACGCAACCCATAGGACAGGGCCTCGCCGGCCGCGACGCCCTTCGCGTAGGAGACGCGGGCCTTGAGCGACAGCGCCGGAGTCAGGGGCGGCACGTTGGGTTCGTTCTCCATCGAGGCCGCCGGCGCTAGCCCGTAAACGGCTATGCCGGGCCTCACCATCTGGTACCGAGAGCCCGGGTGGGCCAGGGCGCCGGCCGAGTTGGCTGCGTGCAGGAACGGGGGCCTGATGCCTTCGGCGGCCAGGGTCGCCACCACCTGCTCGAAGATCTCCAGTTGTTTACTAGTGAAGGGACGGCCAGGCTCGTCCGCCACTGCGAAATGGGTGAACACGCCCTCGAGGCACAGCTGGGAGTGGGCCGCTACGGCACGGGCGAGGTCGACGGCACCCTCCGGGCTGGCACCCACCCGGTGCATGCCGGTATCGACCTTTATGTGGACAGCGAAAAGGCCCCGTCCATTACCGCGGCGCGAGTCGATCGCGGCCAGCAATGAAAAGAGCCCGTGCTCGGTGTAGATGGCCGGCGTCAAGTGGTCATCGACGACCAGTTGCATAGCCTCGCCGGGCGGTTCTGACAGGACGAGGACGGGGACGTCGATCCCGGCCTCGCGAAGCTGGTGCCCCTCCTCGGCCAGGGCCACACCGAGGTGCGTGGCCCCCCCGGCGACGGCGGCCGACGCCACTGGTACGGCACCGTGGCCGTAGCCGTCAGCCTTGACGACCGCGCAAACCGAGGCCGGCGCTACCACCCGGCGGATGTGGGCCACGTTGGCGCGGACGGCAGCCAGGTTTACCTCGACCCAGGCTGGGCGGAGCCAGCCGGTTACCCGGGCCGAGGTCGCTGAGCGGTGGGCTGGGCCGAGCCCATCGGCGGCCCCATTGTGAGCAACGGTCCCATTGCCGGCGGGCACAGCGACGGCCTGTACGGGAACCGCCTGCACGGGCACGGCGGGCACCGGAACGGCGGGGACGGCGACGTGCCGCCTCATCGACGCCGGCTCATCCATGGAGCTTTTCCGACAGCCATTTCGCCACCAGGTCGGGCAGGTCGCCGGCGACAAGGCCTTCGGCAAACCCGCCCCGCGCCGCTTGCCCGTGGACGTGAGCACCCAGCGCGGCCGCCTCGAAGGCGGGCACTCCGCGAGCGATAAAGGCGCCGATGATGCCCGAAAGGACGTCGCCGGTCCCTGCAGTAGCCAGCCGGGAGCCGCCGGCGTCGCTCATGAGCACTTCCCCCAGGGAGGCGGCGGGCCCGGAACTGCCAGGAGCACTAGACGAGGCGCTGGCGCCCGCGCCAGCGCCGCCCTCAGTGCCATCGGGTGCCGCCACCACCGTCGTCGAGCCTTTCAGCAGCACAATCGCACCGCTACGGGCGGCGGCGTCGCGGGCGGCGGCGATGTGGTCGGCCCCGGGAGGGTGGCCGGCCAGGCGGGTCAGCTCGCCCACGTGCGGCGTGATCAGCGTGGGGTGCGAACGCCTGGCCACGATCACCCGCAGCGCGTCCAGGGAACCGATGGCGTTGAGCCCGTCGGCGTCGACGACCACCGGTACCGGAGCGGCGGCGACCAGCGCCCCGACCTCGCCCCCGGGCAACCCCGGCTCACCGCCAGACGCAGCCCTCGGACCAAGGCCCGGGCCGACCACGAGCGCCTTCACCCGCGACAAGTCTTCGAGCACCTGGCCATGCCAACCCGTAGCCGGCACGGGCAGGTGAACGACCTCGCTGGGCGGCAAGATGGTCGGCTCGACGCCGGGCATCGAAAGGCGCACGTAGCCGGCTCCGGCCCGGAGGGCAGCTCGGCTGACGAACCAGGGGGCGCCCGTCATCCCTGGCGACCCGGCCACCACCTGCACTGCGGTCTGCCACTTGTGGCTATCGTGAGGCCGGCGGGGGACCAGGCGCACGACGTCCCGGTCCTCTACGACCCAGCAGGTAGCAGTGGCGTCGACCAGTTGCCCTAGCCCTATGTCGGCCAGTTGGATGTCGCCGGCCAGCACGGGGCCGGCCCCGAGCAACAGGCCCGGTTTGAGAGCGGCAAAGGTAACGGTCGCCACCGCTGTCATGACGCCTCCGCCGGCGAGGACCTCCCCAGTCAGGCCGGACAGGCCCGAGGGGATGTCAACCGCCAGGACCGGCACCCGGCCCGGGTCGGGAGGAGAGTAGGGACGTTCCAGCCCCGTCCCGTAGGCGGCGTCAATGACCAGATCCGATGAGGGCAAAGGGGCTCCACCGGGCAAGGCCGCCGCCTCCAGCACGTTGACCCGAGCCCCGTCCCGAGCCAGGAGTTGGACGGCCAACCGGCCATCGGCACCATTGTTCCCTTTGCCCGCTACCACGACGACTTCCTTGCCGTAGGTCCCACCCAGCAGCTGGGCGGCCCGGCGCGCCACTGCGGCCCCGGCCCGGCCGACGAGCACGTCCACCGGGTCTGTGGCCCGGCGGTCCACCCCGGCCATCTCCGCGGGCGCCAATACGGGGATCACGGGACGAGGGTCACGGTGCGGACGTCACGGTAGAGGGGTTCACGGTCGAGGGACGTCACGGTGCGGACGTCACGCGAGGGACATCACGGTAGAGGTGGTCACGGCACGGGGACAGGGGAGGGGGTCACGCCAGGGCCAAAACCACGGCCGCTGCGCTGCTCGAGGTGTGGGTCAGGGAGACCATCCAGGAGCGAACCTGGCGGTGAGAGGCCAACCGGGCGGCCCGGCCGGAGAGGACGAGGTCCGGCTCGCCGCTCGGCTGCCTCCGGACCTCGACATCGCCGAACGCAAAGGCGCCCAGCCCAACGCCGAGGGCCTTCATGACCGCCTCCTTGGCCGCGAACCGGGCCGCCAGCGATGGGGCCGGGTTGGCCAGGCCGCCTGCGTAAGCCCGCTCATCGACCGTGAAGAGGCGCTCGGCCAACCGGGGCCGGCGAGCTAAAGCGTCGGCGAAGCGAGCCACGTCGACCAGATCGATGCCGAGACCGACCAGCGAAGGGCCACCGACGGAAGCGCCCGCGCCGGCGGTCGCCGCCGTGCTAATTAGCCGCTCCAGCGGCTAGGGACCGCACGGACCAATGCTGGGCCAGCACGGCCACCGGTTCCGTCAAGAGCTCGATCATCGGGACCTGCCCGAGAACCGAGTCGGCGAAACGTGGCTCGCTTTCGGTCACGGCGTCCACCAGGGCTCGGTAGCGGCCCTGGTACGCCTCCAGGACGGCCTTGGCCGAGGCCGGTTCGAGCAAGGTCGAGAACCGGGCGTGCAGAAGGGTCAGGCCCGTGACCTGGCCGTCTTTTACCTCCGGGACCATCACGCCGGTCCGGCCGTCCTGGAGGCCTCTGAACACGGTGACCTCCCGCTTGTCGGCGGCCCGGTGCTTCGTGCCGCGGAGGCGGTTATCCGTAGTCGTACGAGAAGGTATCGAGCGGGCAATCCCACCCTGCTCGACCACACTGACGGTAGCGGCCTCGAGGCCGTCCGAGCCCGCGTGCGCCGGTGGCAGCGCTATCTGGTAGCGGGTATAGCCGAGCACTTCTTCGACGGCCGCACCGAGCGCGGCCAGAGTGCGCAGCGCACGGTAGCCGAGCGCCTCGACCGCAGCCCCCGCCCGCAGGGTCTCGGCCACCAACCTGGCGCTCAAGAGCTGCCTCCTCGCTCCTCGAGATGCCGACGGTCACGGTCTTGGCCTGGTGCTTGATGGCGTCTATCGGGCGGGTCAGCTCGTCGATGGCGGCCCCGAGGGCCACGATCAGGTCACCCGCGATGGCACTTGGCACGCCGACCTTGCCCATCTCGGCTTCGTAGCTGTCAACTGGTTGGGCGCCGGTGGCATAGCGGAGCAGAGATGTCACGCCGCGCTGCGGTCGAAGCGTTGAGGTGCCCGTCGTAGGCGCCGGAACGAAGGCCTGCCACGGCGGGCGCCGTGATGCTCTGGAGAGCGGGCGCCAGCTCGTCGAGCCCATAGCCGCCGCCTGCCTCCCGGGCACCCGCCTCCCGCGGACCTGCCTCCCGCGCACCTGCCTCCCGGGTGCCCGTCCCCCCCGTGCCTGCCTCCCGCGTGCCTGACTCACGCGTGCCTGACTCACGCGTGCCTGTCTCACGCGTGCCTGTCTCCCGCGTGACTGTCTCGAGCAATGCCCGCGCCTCTCGGAACGGGAGGGCCTGGGCGTCTATGGCTAGCGCGGCCTCGTACCCGAACAAATGGCCCGTCATCGCAGCCAGCACAAAAGCCAGTTCCGGATGGCACCGCGGCACGCTGAGGACGTCGACGCCGGCATTGAACAGTTCCTCGCTCCCTTCCGCCGCAACTACCACGGGAGCAGCCTTGTGGGCGCGGAATATGTCTATTTCCTTGGCGATATCCCGTGCATTAGGACCGACCACGCTGGGAGCGCAAACGATCACCATCGGCTCGGCGGAGAGGTCGATGTGCTTTTTGTCCTCGATCGAGTCGAGCGCTATCGCCTTGTAACACAGTTCGGAAAGCTTGATCCTCACTTCGGCCGCGGCGATGTGGTCCGGGCCGCTCCCCACTACGGCCCACGAACGGCGGGGCGGCGCAACGACCGAGGCCACCCTGGCAATCTCGGGCCGGTTGGCGAGCACCTTTTCCATCAGCGCGGGCAATTCGCGCAGCGCGCTCGAGGATCTCGTCGGCTCGGGTGGCGCTGGCTTGGCCGGCGGCAGAGGCAAGGCCGAGAGCCAGCAGGTGCCCGGCCGTGACCTGCGAGTAGAACGCCTTCGTAGACGCCACGCTCATCTCCACGTCCCGGCCGTCGGACGTGTACAGGACGCCGTGAGCTTTTTGGACGAGGTCACTGTTACGCCGGTTGACAATGGCCACTAGGTGGGCGCCCCGGGCCCGCAACAGATCGACCGTGCGGTTGGTGTCGGTCGTGGTCCCCGACTGGCTGATGGCCACCACCAGCGTCCCGGACATATCGTCAGGCAACCCGGCCCCGGTCGGCCCCAGCCGGAGACCTCCGTCGCTGGCATGGCCGTCACGTTGACCCGTGGCAGCGATCTCGTGATGGCCGCCGCCACGGCCCGCCCAGCCACCGCGGCCGTGCCCTGGCCAATAACAATGACGCTGTGGACACGGCCGGCCGAGAGGGCCTGGCGGGCTGAAGGCGGTATAACGTCCTCCCCCAGGCGGGGAAACAGGAGGCCATTTTCCCCGGTGCCAATTTTCCCCCGCAGGGTTTTGCGCACCGACAACGGCGACTCGGAGATTTCTTTCAAAAGAAAATGCCTGAACCCGTGCCGGTCCACGTCCCGCGTCGTTATTTCGGCCTTCATGACCTCGGCCGTGGATATGGGAAGCTCGGCCCCGTCGTAGCGCCAGCGCGAGATCCCCTCGAGCGTGCCCGCCCCTTCGCTCGAACACGTGATGACTTGACCGCCCTTTTCGCCGTCCATGCGCAAATACTGGTTCGTCTCCTCGACGAGGCCGTATGGTTCGCTGGCGACCACAAAAGCGTCCTCTGCCAAACCAATGTTCAGGCTCTGGCCGCTGCCGCGGAGGGCCAGGTACAACTCACCCGGTGCGCGGGCTGAATTGGCGGCGATCCCGACCGAGCCGTCGAAACGCCCGACGGCCTTGCGGAAAGCCTCTGGCACGGGGTCGCCGGCGGCCAAGTAACGGGAGAAAACCGTGGGCACGAGCTTGGCGTCGGTCGTGACCTCGCTCGGCACCACCACGCCTTCGTTAACGATCAATTGGGCGTAATTGTCAATATCACCGTTCAGCGCCCCGACCACGTACGGGCACGCCCCCTCCGCAGCATTACCGTCTGCAAATGCCTCGTCCGAATTGAGGGGATGGGCGTTGGCCTCGGATATAAGCCCGACGCTGGCCCAACGAGTGTGCCCGACCACCGTTGCGCGCACGTCCGGCGAAGCCAGCGCCATCGCCAGCAGCGGGTCACCAGACAGAGCCTGGCGCAGGGCGGCGACATTGTCACCGAGCTCGCCGATCTCGGCCGCCGCCTTGTAGACGAGCGAAAGGCACCCGTCTTTGGCCCGGGCCGCGAGCGACGTGAAGAGAGCGTCGGCCGACCTCGGCCCCAAAAGAGCCTTCAATTCCTCAGACGCCAGGTCGAGGCCGTGGCCCGAGAGCATGAGGTGCAAGCCAGCTGAGTCCCGGCCGCGGACTTCGAGACGGTCGAGGGACCGGAAGGCGACGTGGACGGCCCAGAGGACGCCGAGGGCGCCAGGCGAAGGAGCCGCCGCTCCGTCCGGCCCGGGACCGATCTCGAGCCCAAGCCCGAGGCCGCTCGGCCAGAGCCGACACGCTCCGTGCTGCCTGGAGGCGGTCCCGGCCCAGAGCCCAGATAACGTCCCGGAACTTCACCAGCCCGGCGTTGAGCTCCTCCAACCGGGCGGTCCCCACCTTGAAGTAGCCGGCGTCGAGGGCGGCTTCTAGACCGGCGGCCAGCGCTTCCATCTGGGTCGTCCCCCGCTCGAGCGCCTCGACTGCCGAGCGGTGGCGGAGCAGGCACGTGAGCCCGGGGACCCCCCTGAGGGACGCGTCCAGGGCGCTCAAAAGAGCGGTAGCGGCGGATAAGGCGCTTAGCTCAGCGCCCCCGTCGGTAGCTTCAGCAGTGGATTTGTCCGCCGGCCCGCCGGGAGCGCTCGTCGGCCGGCCCCCCAATGGCGTGAGTTCCTCGAGGGCGAGAGCGAAAGTGGAAGCAACCTCCCCGGGGTCGGGAGATGGCCGGAGAGAAGGGGCCGCCACAACGGCGACGATGCCGCACATGTAGGAAAGGGTAGCGGTGCCGAAACCCGCGTTAGAGGGGAGGCCTACCCAAAGTGGCGACAAGGGCACCCACGATCCGCTCCACTGCGGCTTCTGCCTCCGCCTCGGTCGGAGCCTCGACCATCACCCGGACGAGGGGTTCGGTCCCGCTCGGGCGCAATAGCACCCGGCCCCGGTTACCCAGTGCCTCTTCGAGCTGGCGTACCTCATCCCAGACCGCTTTGGCGCCGGCCAGGCCGGCCCGGTCGGCCACGGTCACATTGCGCAGCACTTGCGGGCAACGCTGCAGCACCGAACTGGCCAAGTCGCCCAGCCGGGCGCCGCGTCGCGCCAGAAGGTCGGCGAGCATCAGCCCGGAGAGGACGCCGTCGCCAGTGGTCGCCAGTGAGCGAAAAATGATGTGGCCCGATTGCTCGCCTCCGAGAGACCAACTATGGGCGTCGAGGGCCTCCAGCACGTAGCGGTCCCCGACACTGACGGTATGGACCTTTACCCCGGCCGTCGCCATCGCCAGGTGGAAGCCCAGATTGGTCATGACCGTCACAACGACGGTTTCACCGGCCAGCTGCTTTCGCTCTGATAGGTCGGTGGCGAACAGAGCCACGAGCCGGTCACCGTCAATGACGTTGCCCCCGGCGTCCACAGCGATGACCCGGTCGGCGTCCCCGTCGAAGGCCAGGCCGAGGTCGGCTCCCTCCCTGATCACGGCGGCTGCGAGCCGGCGAGGGTCGGTCGAGCCACAGTTGTCGTTGATGTTCGTGCCGTCGGGCTCGGTGGCCAAGACGGCGACGAGCTGGGCGCCGGCCGCCTCGAACACCGCCGGCGCGCTCTGGAACGCGGCCCCGTTGGCGCAATCGAGCGCCACCCGCAGGCCTCCGAGCTGGCGGCCCTCAAGGCACGACACCACGTACTCCTCGTAGCGGCCGAGCGCGGCTGGATCGGGGGCGATCTGTCCTATCGCGGCCCGCGTCGGCGCCCAGGGACGTTCTGGTTTGGCGAACAAGGTGGCCAGCTCAGCCTCGAGCGCCTCCTCGGTCTCGTTCGGGAGCTTCGTGCCCCCAGCGGAGAAAAACTTCACGCCATTGTCCCAAAAGGGGTTGTGCGACGCAGAGATGACGGCCGCCGGCGATTTCTGTTCGGCCGAGAGGAACGCCACCGCAGGGGTGGCAATGACGCCGGCGTCCACGACATCGATGCCCTCGCCCGCCAAGCCGGCCGAAAGGGCAGCCTGCAGCAAGGAGCTCGAAAGGCGGGTGTCGCGTCCGACTATGAAACACCGGTGCGGGTTGGCCCGGCGGCTGGCGGAGTCATCTCCGCTAGACGGGTCAGCGGGACCGAGGAGCACGCGCCCGGCCGCCCGGCCGAGAGCCAGAACGTACTCAGGGGTCAGCTCCGCATTAGCCAGGCCCCTTACGCCGTCAGTGCCGAAACGCAGCATCTGCCCTTTTGTCTTTCCCGAGACCTGCTCTTTTCCGAGATGGTGCTGGCCAGGGGCTCGGGGACGCCGGCCGGGTACCCGATCTTGACCTTAACGCTTGGAGTACTGGGGTGCCTTGCGGGCCTTTTTCAGCCCGTACTTCTTTTGCTCCTTCTCCCGCGGGTCCCGGGTGAGGAAGCCGGCCCGCTTCAACGTAGACCGCAGCTCCGGCTCCAGCTCGGACAGGGCGCGAGCGATCCCGAGCCGGAGGGCGCCGGCCTGGCCCGAGATACCGCCCCCGTCGAGGCCTGCATCGATGTCGTACACCTCTGACTTCTCGACTAGGCGCAGGGGCTCCGTCAGTATCATCCGGTGGGTAGCAGAGGGAAAGTAGTCCTCGACGGGCCGCCTGTTGACAACGATCGTCCCGTTACCAGGACGCAGGCGGACGCGTGCGATAGCGGCTTTGCGCCTACCTGTGGACTGGATCAGGGGTCTGGGCACTGCGGAGTTCTCCTTCTCCTCTCGGCGGTTACTGGTCTACTCGTCAGGATGGCTGGTCAGGATGGCTGGTCGGAGGCCGGGGACCGAAGCACCGGTCCAGTCTGCCCTGTCGCTCAGGCGACGCGGTGCGCCGAGTGGTCGAGGGTCAAGGGCTCCGGGCGCTGAGCTGCGTGAGGGTGCTCGGGGCCGGCATAGACCTTGAGCTTGCGCAGCATCTGGCGGCCGAGAGGACCTTTGGGCAGCATGCCCCTGACGGACAGACGTACAACCTCTTCCGGCCGTTTGGCCAGCATCTCGCTGTACGACCGGGACTTGATGCCTCCCGGGTAGCCGGAGTAGCGGTAATGGAACTTCCGGTCGCCCTTCCCGGCCGAGAGCACCACCTTGGCGGCATTGACGACGACCACGTAGTCACCGGAGTCGAGATGCGGGGCGAACGTGGCCTTGTGCTTGCCTCGTAGCACCCGGGCCACTTCGGACGCCAGCCGGCCCAGGACGGCGCCGGAGGCGTCGACCTCGTGCCAATCGTGGCGGATTTCAGCAGCTTTAGGGGAGTAGGTACGCACGGCCCGATCAGTATAGACGGCAGTCGCGGCAATGACCAGCCAGGATGCCGGACGGACGCACTCCCGGCAGCTACGGGCGTTCGCCAGGAGTGGGTTTGTTTGGCGCGCCACGACCGGCTTAATGTGGGTCCTAGTGCACGGCTCGCTCCTCGCTCTCGTGGTCCATTGGGGGTCCCCCAACGGCGTCACCGAGCAGTCGAACCAGGTCTACCAATTGTGGAACCTCGTCTATTGGATTGGGATCCCGCTCGGCGCCATCGTCATTGGACTGATCGTCTGGTGCGCGGTCCGTTACCGGGAACGGCCGGGGGAGGAGCACATACCGCGCCAGGTCCAGTACCACATCCCGCTGGAGTGGTTCTACACGATCGTGCCGGTCATCTTGGTGAGCATCCTGTTCTTCTACACGTACAAAGCCGAAGACAAGGAAGACAACGTCGCCCCCAACCCGGCGTTGGTAGTGAGGGTGGACGCCTTCCAGTGGGGCTGGCGGTTTACGTACCCGAACGGCTACCAGGTGCTCGGGAGTGTCTCGGCCGAGCCCAGCATCAACAGCACCGACCTCCCCGTGCTCACGCTGCCGGCGGGCGAGACCGTGCAGATCAACCTGTTCTCAGACGACGTGAACCACTCGTTTTACGTACCGGCGTTCCTGTTCAAGCGGGACGCCATCCAGGGCATCAACAACTCGTTCGACCTCAACATCGACAACAGCGTGGCCGGGCAACGCTTCATCGGTGAATGCACGCAGTTCTGCGGCACTTACCACCCGTTCATGCGGTTCTGGGTCGAGGTAATGGCCAAGGACAAATTCAACACGTGGCTGGCCACTCATCACGGCCTGAGCACGCAACTTTCAGCGGGGTAGCAAGCAGATGACGCTTCTCGAGGAACGGCCCCAACAGTACGAAGCGCCCGAGCGGCGGCTGACTGAAGTCGTCCCGGGCCGAAGTACAAGGGCTTTCTCGCGTACCTGACGAGCACTGACCATAAACAGATCGGCATCAACTACATGGTGACGAGCTTCACCATGTTCCTGATCGCAGGCGCGATGGCGATCCTCATGCGAGTGCAGTTGGCCGTGCCCAACAACAACTTCGTGAGCCTCGAGACGTTCAACGAGCTGTTCACCATCCACGGCACGATCATGCTGTTCCTGTTCCTGGGGCCGTTCGCCTTCGGGACCGCCAACTACCTGGTGCCCATACAAATCGGCGCCCCGGACATGGCTTTCCCGCGTTTCAACGCCTTTTCGTACTGGCTCTTCCTCGGCGGGTGCGTGACACTGCTGTCGAGTTTCCTGTGCTCGTCGGGCGCGGCTCAGTGGGGTTGGTTTGCGTACGCCCCGTTGACCGAGTGGATCCATTCTCCGGCCCGGGCGGCGACCTCTGGATCGTCGGGGTGGCCCTAGCCGCATTTTCCAGCATGTTCACTGGTATCAACCTGATCACGACCGTCTTCTGCCTGAGGGCGCCGGGGATGGTCATGTTCCGGATGCCGATATTCACCTGGAACCAGCTCGTCACCGCGTTCCTCGTGCTGCTCGCCTTCCCGGTGCTCACTGCCGACCTGGTCTTGCTGTGGGCCGACCGGCACATGGGGACGAACTTCTTCAACCCGGCCCGAGGCGGCCAACCGATCCTGTGGCAAGACCTGTTCTGGTTCTTCGGGCACCCCGAGGTCTACATCCTGGCCCTGCCGTTCTTCGGCATGGCCACGGAAATAATTTCGACCTTCTCCCGCAAGCCCGTTTTCGGTTACAAGGGCATGGTCTTCGCCACGCTGTCCATCGGCGGGCTGTCGATGGGCGTCTGGGCCCACCACATGTACACGACCGGCGCCGTGCTACTGCCCTTCTTCACCATCATGACGTTGCTCATATCGGTACCCACGGGCATCAAGTTCTTCAACTGGATCGGCACCATGTTCCGCGGCTCTGTGAGGCTCGACTCGCCGATGCTGTTTTCTCTCGGGTTCCTGGTCTGCTTCCTGTTGGGCGGCTTTACCGGCATCATGCTGGCCCTGCCGCCGCTCGACTTCCAGGTCCACGACACCTACTTCGTGGTTGCTCACTTCCATTACGTGCTGTTCGGGGGCTCCGTCTTCGCCGCCTTTGGCGCTATCCACTATTGGTTCCCCAAGTTCACCGGGAAGAAGCTCGACGAACGATTGGCCAAGATCACGTTCGTGATCATGTTCATCGGGTTCAACCTCTGCTTCTTCCCCCAGCACGACCTCGGCCTGCGGGGCATGCAGCGACGCATCGCCGTTTACCCATCGAGCGCCGGGTGGAGCTTCCTCAACATGCTCTCGTCCATAGGGGCGTTCATCCTGGCGTTCTCCATGATCCCTTTCCTTATCAACGTGTGGGAGACCTTGAGGAAAGGTAAAAAGGTAGGCCCCAACCCGTGGGACGGCATGACCCTGGAATGGGTCACGGAGTCCCCGCCGATAGCTCACAACTTCGAGTTCATACCTCCCATCCGGTCAGAACGGCCGGTCTGGGACCTCAACCACCCCGACCATCCCACGGTCCCCCATGGCCGGCATGCTCGTGAGATCGCGCACGCTCGCCGCGAAGCGGCCATGACGACAGTGGGCGCCGGTGAGCGGGGAACCCCTTCTTCTACTGGCGGGGCGTTAACTGAAGGCAATGGTCACATTGATGGCCACAGCGACGGAGACGGCGCTGGCAATGGCCACGCTGGAGGCGGTAACGGAAGTAATAACCCCGGTGGCGGGGGGCCGTAAATGAGGAGCGTGCGCGAATGAGAAGCGACCAATGAAGGGCGACCAATGAAGGGCGAGTGGATCCTTACCTTGGGCATCGCCGTTTTCCTCGTCATCGTCGGGGTGATCTACTGGGTCTGGAGCGGCGAAGTATCCGGGACGGTCATGCTCATCTTCGGCTGCTTCGCTTACGGCCTGATGTTCTCCTTTATGCTCCTCGTATTCCTGAGGCGAAAACGGGCCCCCCGGCCCGAGGACAAGAGGGATGGGACGATGGAAGAAGGTGCGGGCGAAATCGCCTTCTTCCCGAGCAACAGCATCTGGCCGGTGTCGATGGGCCTCGGGGCCGTGGGGCTGGCGCTGGGCCTGGCCTTCGGCAAGTGGTTCTGGATCATCGGCGGCATCTTGATGTTCGGCGCCCTCATTGGCTTCGCCACCGAAGCCGAGTCACGCTAACCCCACCCCCAAAGGTGCGCCCCCACAGGCGCTGGGGCCAGAGGCCCCGACGGCTAACGGGGTGAGCGGCCTCTAACGCCGTCGCCGCGCGAGATCCCCACCACAGAGTGACGTCACCTCGCCGGTTGTCCTCATCCAGCGGGGTGGGCACGGCAGCGCGGGTGGGCGACAGCCCGCCGACCGAACGGGACGGTCATCTTTCGCAGTTTCCGTCTGCGGTTAGTTTCCGTCTGCGGTTAGTTGCTGAAATCGGGGTTGACACCGGGTCGGCGGGCCAATTCTTGCCGTTTTCGGGTGCAGTCGTCGGAACTCGTCGCGGTCCGTGGCACTTTCTGCATCGGATCGCAACAAGTTCGCCCGGCTGCACCTAGAAAAGCACCCGCTCCTACATTTTCCCGATTCGAGGCGGCCAAACGAGCCCTCTGTGGCTCATGACCCCACCACGCAGGGCACGTTGTAGGGATTGGCAGTAGTGCAGATCTGGACCGGGTTGGCGAAGATCCCAATGGACGGCAGCGCCCGGCCCTGGAAATCGAAGAGCGTTTCGTTGTCGTCCGGTGTCCCCGGCGGGCTGGCGTTGGGTGCCCACGAGACCCCGGGGATCCACTCGGGCTCCCAGTAAAAGAGGCCGGCGCCCAGCCCGTTAGGAACTGCGGCCAGGATCGAAAGCTCGTCGTTCACAAACGAAAGCTGACCTCCCGGGTTGGCCGGGTAACCATCGACCAGTTGGCTCGGTTGCCAGGTGTCGTTCCCGAGGGCGTCCCCGTTGGCCAGGGTCCAGGAGTACTCGGTTTCGGCCAGGACGACGGGCTTATCGAACTGCGAGGCCAGGTTGTCAACGGTGGCCCGCATCCCGGAAAGCGACCCCTGGTAGAGGGGGTAGTACGACAGGGCGATCACATTGAAGGGGACCCCGTAGCTCTCGAGCTGTGAGTAGAAATACTGCGACTTGGCCGTGTCGTTGGCGCCGTACGGTGTCTCTCCACCCCCGAGGTCGGTATGGATGGCGATCAGGAGCTTGTGCCCTGACGGGTTGCCGGCATCTGCTCCGGCGACGCCCGCCTTCAGGAGCTGGGCCAAGTTGGCCCAACCGGTGGCTGACGTATCGGTGGTCCAGGTGAGACCACCAACGCCGGGACCGGTGCAACCAAAGTCGGGCCCCGGAGGTGCGGTGGAAGGAGCCCAGAGCATCCCGTTGGTGATCTCGTTACCGACGGAGACCATGTCCACTGGAGTCCCCTGGGCGGCGAAAGCCGAGATCACCTGCTGCGTATAGGACTGCACTTTCGCGGTCAGGGCGGCAAGGTCGGTCGGCCACCCCGCCGGGATGCATTGCTTGCCCGGGTCCGCCCAGAAGTCCGAGTAGTGGATGTCGAGGTACAGCTTCATGCCCGCCGCCTTGACGGTGCGAGCGAGGGCGAGGTCGGTGGTCAGGTCGCTGTAGCCCGCTGGGGGGTCGACCCACAGGCGGAGGCGGGCCCAACCTGCACCGTTGTCGGCCATTATGTCGATCGGGTTGGACGGGGCGCCGTTGTCGCTGAACACAGCCCCGGCGGCCAGTTCCTGTGCAGTGAACGAAAGGTCGGCCCCGAGCATCATCCCCGTCGCCGCAGGGTCTGGGCCGAACAGACGGAACTCCCCCACGCATACGGGCGCGCTCCCGCTGTCGTACACGGTGAGCTGGGCATAACGAGCCGGTGCGGTCGCGTCCACCGCTGGCTCCCCGGGCGCCGGCTGCGCATCCTGGCCGCCTACGCCCGCCGGGCCCAGCGGAATGTACATCGGGTTGCCGGGGTCAAGGGCGATATTGCGGGCGGCCGGGACCGCTTGCCAATCCCCCGGGTGGGTTGCCAGCGACACGGAGGCACTGGCGGACGAACTGGAATTGTCCAGGGTGATACCAATCCCGTTTAGTCCCCGTACCTGCCCCAGGTCGACGGTCAAGGTATCGGGCCACGAGTTCGTGCACCATGACGTGGCGGCGTCGCCGTCGACCGCGTCGGCGGGCGGGTTGTCTGGTTGAGATGTTGCAGCCGTCGCCTGCCCGGAAAGGGCCCAGTTGATGGTGGGTATTTGCGAGTAGCGGTCAAGGCCTTGAGCGCGAGTGACACTGGAGGCCCGGTTTCCGGGCGATTTCAATTGGACAGCGGACGCAGGCAAGGCGAGCGCTACCACAACGAGCACCGAAACCACAACGGCGATGGTGGCCCGGTTGAGATTTTGATGTCTCATTTACAACCGTCCTTTCGTTTTGCTATCGACGTGTGAACCGGGGGCGCAGACGCCTGGGCCAGCGCCGTTTAACCCCCCGTTGCCAGACCGCGGCGCGAGGAAGGACCCCCCTTGGCTCAGTGGCGCAGTGGCGCGCTCGATACCTTCGGACTGCCGCTAGCCACCTAGGGGCAAACGTCCCTGGACCGCATTAGCCTTCTTTGGGAGCGCTCCCAACCCGACCGGTGAGCTTCAACCTAGAGATAGGCCACGGCGTTGTCAAGCGACATCGGCGCCGGGCGCCCCGCCCGCCCCAACGACAGGACCTGGCCCCGTATTTCGTTACTCTGCGGCTTCGGCGATCGCCTCTGCTAGAGATGGGTGGACCAGGCAGCTCTCGACCACGTCGGCTACCTTCAGGCGAGCCGTCACGGCCAAGGCCACAACGGAGATCAGCTCCGAGGCCTGGCTCCCGACGACGCAGCCGCCCAGGACCACTCCGGTCGCCGGGTCCGAAATTATCTTTACGAACCCGCGCGGGTCGTCGTTTATGAGCGCCCGAGCTGACGCACCGAAGGGTACTTTCGTAACCCGGATCTTGCGACCGATGGCGAACGCCTCGGCCTCCGCCAGCCCGACGTCGGCAATCTCCGGGTCCGTGAACACGGCCGACGCCGCCTTGTCATAATCGATGTGGCGGTGCTCGCGTGTATGCAGTCCCATTATGTGCTCGGCGACCTTACGTCCTTGCATGGCCGCTACCGAGGAAAGGGGCAATTTCCCCGACACGTCGCCGATCGCGTAGAGGAAGGGGAGGTTCGTCTGGCAGTGCTGGTTCACCGGGACGTAGCCCCATTTGTCGACTTTCACCCCGGCCGGTTCGAGGCCGAGGTGCTCGGAGTTGGGGACGGAGCCCACTGCCAGTAGCACATGGCTCCCCCGCGCCACGCGGCCGTCGTCGCAATTGACCACCACGCCGTCGCCCCCCTGTTCCAGGCTCACGGCCCGTGCCCCCTTGAAAAGCTGCACTCCCCGGCGCAGCAACTCGTCCTCGAGAGCGGCCGCCACTTCGGCGTCCTTGTGAGGCAGGACGTGTTGGCGGCTGACTATCAACGTCACCTTGGACCCGAGCGAGCTGAACATGTGCACGAACTCGACACCCGTCACGCCCGAACCAACCACTACGAGGTGCTCGGGGAGTTCGGGTGGCGGGTAGGCCTGCCGGGTCGTGAGGACCCGGATGCCGTCGGGGACAGCCCAGTCGGGTACCCGGGGTCGGCTACCGGTAGCTATAACGATGGCGTCGGCGCTCAGCTCCTCCTCGGGGTTATCCGGGACGCTTACCGCCACCGCTTTCGGGCCGAGGAGACGTGCCTCACCCCGGATTACCCTCACTCCCTGGGAGGCGAGAAGCTCCTCGACGGACCGTTGCAGACGAGAGGTGACCTCCTTTATCCGGGCACGCAGTGCTTCGTAGTCCACGTAGCTGGGCGAAGCTGAAGGGGAAAACCCGAGGCTACCCATGCGCCGGGAAAAGCTCAGGGCGCCGGCCGTGGCGATCATCGCTTTGGACGGGATGCAATCCCATAGGTGGGCCGCTCCGCCCACCACGTCGCGCTCGATCATGGTCACGTGCGCACCGAGGCTGGCCGCCCGGCTGGCGGCCTGGTTGCCGGCAGGTCCTCCCCCGATGACGATTACCTGGGTCATGGCGCTCCGGTCATCGCGCTCCGGTCATCGCACGCCGGTCAACGCACACCGGTCTTGCCCCGAGGAGAAGTAACGGGCGGTTCAACCGTCCGAGGGGGTAGCGGGCTCGGGTTGCCCCGCCACTGGCTGTGCTGGCTGTACTTGCTGTACTGGCTGGCCGGGGATCGGCGGTTGACCGGTGGCCGTTTGGTCGTTGGCGGCCGGAGCGCCTACCGGGGCGCCAGTGCCGAGCTGGCCCGAGCTAGTCGAGCCAACCGATTGACCCTGGCCGGCCGCCATCTGGCTGTCGCCGGGGCCGAGCTGAGCGGCGCCCGCTTGCCCTCCGGGGGGCAGGCCCATCTGGTTGCGCATCTCGGCCAGGCGGATTTGGGCTTCGCTATTGACGCTGGCCTGCTCGATTTCGAGCATCCGGGCCTCCACGCCCTGGTTCGACAGCTCGGCCGTCCCCAGAGCCTTGGCGTACTGGGCCTCGATCTTGGTCCGGACCTCATCGAAGGTCGGTACGTCCTGGCCCACGGTCTGGGACAGGGTGGCCATGGCCGTGTTGAGCTGCTCTTGCATCCGGGCCTGGTCGAGTTGCGACAGGAGCTTCTGGCGCTCGCTCAGCTTCTGCTGGAGCAGGTTGGCGTTCTGCTGGACAGCGGCCTTGGCCTGCTGGGCAGCCTGAGTCGACTGCAAGGACATGGTCTTCAGGTCGTCGACCCGCTTCTCCGACATGATCAGCCGGTTGGCGAAGGCCTCGGCGGTCTGGTTGTACTCGGCCGCCTTGGCCGTGTCGCCCCGGCGAGCCGCGTCGTCCGCCATCGAGAGCGCTTGTCTGGTCGAAGAACTGATTTTCTCCAGTTCCCCCATCGAGCGGTTGAGCTGGAAGCTCGGTCTGCTTCTGATTGGCGATCACGCTGGCCGCCTGCTCGACAAGCCGCCGGTGCTGCTCCTGAGCCTCGGCCATGGCCTGCTCGAGCTGGACCTTGGGGTCGGCGCTCTCCTCGAACCGGCCCGAGAGCTTGGCCACCAGGTAGTTCCACCTGCGTTTTATGACTTTCCACATGCCACGCATGCTAGGACCGGCGAGGCCATCGGAGTATGCCGGCCGAGATTTGTTGGAGCCTATGATTTCGTTGGAGGCCGCCGTCTGCGAGGACCGGGCGGAGCCGGTCTGGCCCGGTGAGTGGCCTTTGGCCAACAGGGATTTGGCCAACAGGGATTTGGCCAACAGGGATTTGGCCAACAGGAAATTAGCTAGCAGGGATTTGGCCTAAGCGCCCGCCTCTCCCGCAGGGCCCGGAGGAGCAGTGGCCATGACACCACGGGCCTCGTCCAGTGCTTTGGTGAGCGATTCCAGTTCGGAGGTGAGCGACGACAGGTCATCCCCGGCCGCCCCCGCCCCCGCCATCAGTTGGCCCGCAGACGCCGCCACCCCCTCCAGCTGAGCCGTCAACTCTGACAGCCGGGCCGAGAGCTGGGCGCTGACCGATCCCATGCGGCGCAGAGAGCGCAGTTCGGAGGCCAGGGCAGATTCACGGCTCTCGAGCTCGGTCCGGTTGGTGCCCCCTGACCTCGACAGGCTGGCGTGGACTTGCTCCAGCTCGTGGGCCACCTGGTCGGCCCGGCCGGGCGGACCGGAGAGAGAAGCGCCGCTGCGGGCCAGCGCCCAGCCCTCCTCGACAGCATTGTCGACTTTGCCTATAGCGCCAGCCAGGTAGTCAGCCACCGCGCCCGGCGGGCAGTCGCGGACCACCTGGTGGTACCGCTTGCGCGCGTCAAGGGCGCGTGCCGTGTACCCCCGCCAGGGCTCCGGTACTGACCACGGATTTATCCGCGCCATCCGGCGCTCGGCCCGTTTGTGCAGCGCCGACCGCCGCCGGACCGCGGCCCAACCAAGGCGGGCGCCGTAGCCCGCGGCACCGAGCACCACGGCGACAGCGATACCCAGGTGGGCCGCCACCCCAATGGCCACGCCGGCACCGGCCAGGACGATGGCGGTTGGCGATGCCGCCGCTCGGGCGACGCTCGGCAACCGGCTATTGTCCGGCGGTTTTTCGAGCACGGGTAAAGGGTAATGCGACTACAGGGTTACAACGCCCTCAGGGCCAGGTCGCAGACATGCCACCGGCCGGGTGGAGGCGGGGGAGGCGGGTAACTAGCCACCGGGGAAGGCTCCCGTCCGGCGGGTGGGCTACCCGGCAACCTCGGTGACCGAGCAGGGGCCGGGGCCGGAATACCCGCTGCAAGGCGCCGGTTGCAGCTGGCATGGCCACTGCCGTTGTCGCTACCGGTTATGGCGGTCCAGAAGTTCTTCACCTTACCGAGGTCGAGGTGGGCCCTCCGGGGCCGAAAGAGGTGGTAGTTGACGTCCGGGCCGCGGGCGTGAACCCCATCGATTACAAGGTCTACAGCGGGGTCATGGGCAGCGACCCCATGAAGCTCCCGATCCGGCTGGGGTACGAGGCGGCCGGGGTGATCACTGCCGCCGGTGAGGGCGCTGAGGGCCCCTGGGCGGGTTGCACGCTGGCCAGGAAGTCATCGTCTACCCGGTGCAGGGCACTTATAGCAGCCAAATAGCGGCGCGGGCCTCGAGCGTGCTCCCAAAACCCGACTCGATGTCGTTCGAGCAAGCCAGCGGCCTCTTCCTGACGGGCGTCACCGCCTTCCACGCCTTGACCAGAGCGAAGGTGGGCAAGGACGACACGGTGGTGGTGCACGGCGCGGCCGGCGGTGTCGGGTTGATGGCGGTACAACTCGCCGTCGATGCGGGCGCCCGGGTGATCGGCACCGGGACCGAGAGCGGCCACGCTTACCTGCGGCAGTTCGGGGCCGAACCGGTCCTCTACGGGGAGGGCCTCCTCGAACGGATCCGGGCCATGGCCCCTGGCGGCGTCAACGCCGCCATAGACACGGTAGGGACTGACGAGGCAGTTGATACTTCGGTCGCCCTGGTCAGGGAGCGTTCCCGGGTGGTCAGTACTTCGGCCTGGCGGCGGGGCCAGGAGCTGGGGATCACGCTGATCGGCAACGGTCCTCGCGGCGACCCCGGGACGGAGATCCGAGCGGCCGCACGTCTGGAGCTTCTGCGGTTGGTGGCGGAGGGCCGGTTACGGGTGGTCGTGGCGGCGATTTACCCGCTAACCGAAGCTGCCGTCGCCCATGCCGCCATTCGGTCCGGCCACACACACGGCAAGATCGCCCTTGTGCCGTGAGAGCGGGGCCAAGGCAAAACGAACGCCTGAAGTGCGGAGATAGTGAAAGGCTGCGAACAAGTGACCGTTCGCATTTGGACGGTCACTCGTTCGCAACTTGTTATGTAATTAGCTATTTAGCTATTGAACTACGGGAGCGGCGCCAGCGGCTAGCGTACGGCGGCCCGGACGCCACCAGGTTCGGTCGCCCAGAAGAGATAAGACCGCCGGCAATGAGAGGCCTCGCACGACCGTGGCATCGATGAGTATCCCGGCGGCAAGGCGCCCGTGGCGAACATTTTCAGCGAGACCGGCGGGCTCGCCGCGAGGGCGGCAAAGGCCAGCACCAGCACTGCGGCTGCGCACGTCACCAGCCGACCCGTGTGCGCGACGCCCGTCACAATGGAATTGTCGGTCGAGCTGCCGGATTCATGGGCCTCACGCATGCGGGAAACTCTGAAGACCTCGTAGTCCATGGACAGCCCGAAAAGGAAGGCGAAGACCATGAGAGGGACGAAGTCGACGACCGCGCCAGTCGGCGGGGTACCCCAGATCAGTCGGGAACCGAGGCCGTCCTGCCACACAAGGGCGAGGATGCCCATGGTGGCACCGACCGAGAGCACGTTCAGCGCCAGCGCCTTCAACGGCAATACGAATGACCGGAAGGCGAAGCCGAGCACGAGCAGAGTCACCAGGGCTACGAGCGCCAGGACCAGCGGGGAACGCTCGTAGAGCGAGTGCACGAAGTCGTTCTCTGCATGGCTCCAACCCGTCTCGCCCGCGCGGCGCGATATCGGCCAGGCGAGCGTGGACGGAGTTGACGAGCGCCGTGTTCGCGGGTGCAGTGGTCGCCGCCGTCGGGACCCCGTCCACGAGCGCTGTACTTTCCTTGTGCCAGGCCGGCCCTGGCGGAGCCACGGCCGCGTAGGTACCAGGGAGGCTACGCAGTCGGCGAGCCACGTTCGCGGCGTTCTCACCGTTGGGCACTGGAAAGGACCGCCACGGCGAGCGGTAGTAGGGCGAGCAGTGAGCCGAACACCACCGCCAGCACCACCAGGGCACCGATGCCGCCGACGACCGTCCTGTCAGGGGGCCATCCTCCGCCAGAGTAGGGGGGATCACCGGATGGTTGTGCCGGGCGTTCCTTCGTACAGTCAATTACGTGAGGTACCGACCGCCCAAGCCGACGCGTGCCGGGGCCACCTGCGCACGACTGAAGCGTTTCGGGCGGCGCCGCGGGCCGGCCAAGGAGACGGTTCGCTGCCCGTGAGGACCGGCCGGGTCAGCCTGCCGGCGCGGTGGCTGGCACCGATTTTCTCGGCCCGGACCTGGCTGGCGATGGTCTACCTGGTCACCGGGCTTCCGTTGGGCATCATCAGCTTCGTCCTCGCGTTGGTTGGCCTCGTGGTGGGCGTTGTCCTGCTGCCTTTGGCGCTCCTGGGCCTGCCCGTCCTCCTTGGTACCCTCCTTGTTTCCGGCGCCATCGCCGCCCTCGAGCGGGGCGAGCTGCCCTCATGCTGGACGTCGTCGTCCACCAGCGGCAGCGGAAGACCCCGGGGGGCCAGCACTGCCGCAGAAAGGCCGTGCGATCTTGACTGACAGCGGCAGATGGCGCGAGTTGGCTAATGCTTTGCTGGCTCTCCCCATCGCGCTGGTCGGGTTGACGCTTACGAACGCGGTCTGGTCCCTGGCGTTGGCGCTGATCACCCTGCCGGCTTACAACTCACCCCTCCCGAAGGGAGGTGTCTCGGCCTCCGGGTGGGTACTTCGCGGTACCCCCTCTTTGGCTGGCGCCGTGGCCCTGGGCGTTGTCCTGCTCCTGTTGGCACCACGGGTCACGGCGGCGACGAGCCGAGCCCAGGTATGGACCGATCGCAAGCTCATTGGACCGAGCCGCGAACAGGCTCTGCGCCACCCGGGTGGGCGACCTGGAGCGGAGCCGCTCCCGGATGGTGGTGGCCGCCGACAGCGAGCGGCGCCGCATCGAACGCGACCTCCACGACGGCGCCCAGGCCCGCCTCGTCTCACTGGCTATGGAGCTGGGGCGGGCAAAAGCCCGTTTCGACGACGACCCGGAGGCAGCCAAGGAACTCGTGGCGCAGGCGCACGAGGAAGCCAAGGCGGCGCTCGTCGAACTGCGCGGCCTGGTCCGGGGCGTCCACCCGCCCGTGCTCACCGACCGCGGGCTCGACGCCGCCCTGTCGGGCCTGGCCGCCATCTGCCCGGTCCCCGTCACAGTGAAGACCGACATGACTGGCCGGCCTCCGGCTGCGGTAGAAGCGGTGGCCTACTTCGTGGTGGCTGAGGCGCTGACCAACGTGGCCAAGCACTCCGGAGCGACGAACTGCATCGTGGACGTGCGCTACGACGGCTCGGTGCTCCACGCCCTGGTCATAGACGACGGCCGCGGCGGGGCGCGAGCCGATGGCGCCGGCCTGAGCGGATTGGCCGACCGGGTTCAGGCAGTGGACGGGCGCCTGAGCGTCGACAGCCCTCCCGGCGGGCCAACCGTGATCGAGGTGGAGACTGCCATGCGGGTCATGATCGCTGAGGACTCCGTGCTCTTGCGCGAGGGCCTCTGCCGCCTCCTGTCAGAGGCCGGCGTGGAAGTCACCGCCGCCACCCCGGATGCCGAAGCCTTCCTCCGGGCGGTTGGGTCGGACGTGCCGGACGCAGTCGTGGTGGACGTCCGGATGCCCCCTACGTTCAGTGACGAGGGCCTGCGGGCGGCGCTCGTCGTCCGCAAGAGCTGGCCGTCCGTCGGTCGTTCTGGTCCTTTCCCAATACGTCGAGGAGCGCTACGCGGCGGAACTCCTGAGCGTGAAGGCGAGCGGAGGGGTCGGCTACCTGTTGAAGGACCGCGTGGCCGAGGTGGCCGAGTTCGTCGACGCGCTGCAACGAGTGGCCAACGGGGGGAGCGCCATCGACCCCGAGGTCGTCGCCCAGTTGCTCACCCGCAAGGCCGACCCTCTCGCCTCGCTCACCGCCCGTGAGCGGGACGTGCTGGCGCTGATGGCAGAAGGTCGCTCGAACGCCGCCGTCGCCGCCACGCTCGTCGTCGGGGCGGGCGCCGTCGAAAAGCACGTCAACTCCATCTTCATGAAGCTGGGCCTGGCGCCGGCCGACACTGACCACCGGCGCGTGCTGGCCGTCCTCGCTTATCTCGGTTTGACCACGTCGTGAGCGCGCTCGACGTGACCCGGGCCTGAAAGGAAATACCTTGGCCACCACCCCGCTCGAACTCAACCGGCCACGGCGCCGGGCCCTCGCTATCGGCGTGCCCGTCGCCGTCGCCCTTATCGCTTACGGCGGCTTGCAATTCGTCTCCCTGGCCGGTCAGGACAGCTTCCGGGTGCACACCGCAGTGGCGCCGAAAGACGGAAAAGTCAGGGTGAGCGTCGGCAATGGCAACGTGAACGTAGGGCCGAGCGCCGACGACCGGGCTCACCTGGACGGCGTCGTCTACTACAGCATTGCTCGCCCCGAGCGCGAGCTGGGCTACGACCCCAACCGGGCCCGTTTTCAACGGGCCTACTTGCATTTGGACCGGGAACTGCAGTGCCAACGTGGACCTTGCCGTCCCCGCCGGCGTGGCGGTGAACGCGTCGTCCGGCTCCGGGAATGTAACGGCGCGGGACATCTCGGCCGCCCTCGACCTTTACAGCGGCTCGGGGGACGTCTCGCTCCAGCACGCCTCCGGTCCCCTCGTCCTCGGCACGGGCTCGGGCGACATAACGGGCAGTCACCTTTCGGCGGCGAGCGTGTACGCCAACGATGGCTCCGGCGACGTCGACCTTTCCTTCACCCGGCCCCCGGCGGAGGTGAAGGTCAGCGCATCTTCAGGAGATGTACGGGTGGCCGTGCCGGTGGACGTCTCGTACGCGGTGGTGGCCACCACCAGCTCCAGTATTGGCGTGCCGACAAACTCGTCGTCCCACCACGTGATCCGGGTGACGTCCGGCTCGGGCGACGTCCAGGTAGTGCCCTCGTCGTCGGGCTAGAGCCGACCGGGCCGGCCAGGGCTCGTCGGCCCGGTGCCAAAATGGCCGTATGCGCGTCTACGTCCTCGGGACGAGGGGTTCGACGCCCGCTCCGGGGGCGGGGTTCCTCCGCTACGGCGGGCATACTTCGTGCCTGGCGTTGGCCCACGGGGACCAGGCGCCGAGCCTCATAATCGACGCCGGCACAGGCATAAGGCGGGCCAGTGCCCTCATGGAAGGGGCGCCTTTTCATGGCGCCATCGTGCTCGGCCACCTCCATTGGGACCACACCCAGGGATTGCCATTTTTCTCTGCCGGGGCCACGACCGGTTCGGATGTCACGGTCTACATCCCGGCTCAAACGGCCCAGCCGGCGAACCCGACGTCGAAGCCGTCTTCGCTCGCGTCATGTCCCCGCCCTACTTTCCTGTGACGCCGACAGGGCTACGGGGTACATGGCGCTACGTCGGGCTCGAGCCCGGAGAGCACGAGCTGGAAGGATTCACCGTCCTGGCGCTCGAAATCCCTCACACAGGCGGCCGCGCTTTTGGGTACCGAGTGTCAGACGGGGAGGCATCGCTGGCCTACCTCTCAGACCACTACCCGCTCAGCCTTGGGCCAGGCCCCTCGGGCCTCGGTGAGTACCATGAGGCGGCTTTGCGGCTGGCCGCCGGTTGCGACATTTTGTTCCACGACTCCCAATACACCGACGAGGAACTCCCGGCCCGGGCGCATTTCGGACACTCGTCGTCCGGCTACGCCGTCGGGCTGGCAGAAACAGCGGGGCCAAACGGGTCGCCTTGTTCCATTACGACCAGCAACGCACTGACGACGAAGTGGACACCATGGTGGCTCGTCACCGAGGCGCACCGGTCCGGGTAGACGGCGCCGCCGAGGGCGATGTCATCGATCTCCCGGGGTCGCCCCCGCCACCGCCTCCGAGCAGGCCCACGAAATCGACGTGACAGCGGCATCGATAGGCATGGCCGTACGATACGCGTCGGAAATTGGCCGCCCAAAGGGCTGACTGGTGTCCGTCCGCGGCGATTTGATCGCCGGTGCCCAGGAGTGGGGCTGGCACCACTGTCAATAGGAATTCAGCCGCTTCGGGCCAGTTCTTTCAACGCCGTCTGCGCCGCCCAATAGCCGCACATCCCGTGCACCCCGCCTCCGGGAGGAGACGACGCCGAGCAGATATATACCCCCGGGACACCTGTGGCGTAATTGTCCCAGCGCACGGTGGGGCGGAAAATCGTTTGGCGCAATGTTGCCATGCCCCCGCTGATGTCGCCGCCGACGTAATTGGGGTTCGCACCTGCCATCTCCACCGCCGTTTTACTGGCGCGAGCCTGGACGACCTCGCGAAAACCCGGGGCAAAACGTTCGATTTGCGCTTCGATCCGCTCCGTCATGTCGGTCCGTGACCCAGCCGGCACGTGGCAGTAAGCCCAGAGGGTGTGGCTCCCGGCCGGAGCCCGGGTACCGTCCACCACACCCGGTTGGGCGACGACGCAGAAAGGGCGGTCCGGGTGGCGACCAGCGGCCACCTCGGCTTCAGCCGCCGCGATTTGCTCGAAACTCCCACCCAGATGGATAGTCCCGGCCTCCCGGCAGGGTGCCGCCGCCCACGGGACAGGCCCGGAAAGAGCCCAGTCGACCTTGCACACGCCCGGGCCGTAGCGATAACGCTCAAGGCCGCGGCGATAGGCGGGCGCCGCCCTTTCACCGAGGAAACCGGCCAGCCGGCGAGGGGACACGTCCATCAAGGCCACCTTCGGCGCCCCCAGCTCGTCGAGGCTCGTCACCCATCGCCCCAATCGGAACTCGGTCCCCATCGAGGCCAGCTCATCCGCCAACACGTCGACCAAACGACCGGTGCCACCCTCGACCACCGGCCAGCCGTAAGTGTGGCCCAGAGCTACGAACAACAATGCGTAAGAACCGGTGAGCGGCTGGTCCAGAGTGAGAACGGAGTGGGCAGCGGCGCCGGCCAAGAGCGCCCTCGCCTCTTCGGTTTTGAACAACCGGGCCAACCAGGACGCCGGCATCAGGCCCGGAAGGGCGAGGCGCGCCATCGCCACGGGGTGAGCCGGGAGGTTACGAAGCGGCCCCAAAATGGTCGGGATCACATGGCCGACGCCGGCCACTAGAGGCCCGAACAGCTGGCGGTACGTTTTGGCGTCCGTTCCTAGGTTTCGAGCTGTGCCCTCGACGGAGCCACCAACGGCGGCGGCGCGCCCGCCGTCCAGAGGGTGGGCGAAAGCGACCGGCGGGCTGAGCATTTTGACACCTCGGGCGGTCAGGTCAACAGTACGGAAGAAAGGCGAAGCCAGGACCAGCGGGTGCACTGCCGAGCAAACGTCGTGCAGGAACCCGGGAAGGGTCAGCTCGGCGGTCTGGCACCCGCCACCCAGCGTCGCCGCCCCCTCGTAGACGACAACCCGGTGACCGGCCCGGGCCAGGGTGAGGGCTCCCGCCAAACCGTTTGGGCCGGAGCCCACGACTACCGTATCGACATTGCTCACGGGTGGCACCGTAATTGGTGGCAAAGACCGGGGTGGGGACCAGTGAGCGAGGACCGGTGAGCGAGGACCGGTGAGCGAGGACCGGTGAGCGAGGCGCTCCGGCTGGCCTGGTTCCCAACACGAGCCACGTTTGGGCATAGTTGGCCTGACTACCTCAGTACTCAACCCGGAGGTGCCGTGGACGCCTTACGACCCCACCAACATTAACCGGATTTCGCAGCCACCGGACTTTGAAAATCTGGAAACGCAGTGCGGGCTCAATATCCTGTCGCTCCAGACTGACCGGTACTCCTTTGCTGAACATTCTCCACTTTTCTCCCGGCCGTGGCAACGGTTATGGCAGCGTCGACGGCTTTTACTTCAATCAGGACAAAGTTTCGGTCCTGAAAGGGCGGATGGCCAATCCTGACAACCCCGACGAGTTCACGCTGAGCATTGAGGGGCGCCTGGTGGCGGCCAACATCGTGGCCGCTCTCCGGGGTCGCTTTGCGGCCCGGACGCCCATAGCGCATATGCCGCGCTCGGAATAAGCAGGCCATCGACCCTGTAAACGGAGTTTTCCAAGCCGTCGGGAGCGGCAACGGGGCGAAGATAAATGGGAGCAAGTTCAGCCTCGTGGCCCCGTAAACACACGGCAAACTAGGGCGGCCTGGCCGGCGAGCCGGACCGTCCAGTTGTACCGAGCGTTACGCGGCCGTCTGGCCCGGCGTCAGGATGCGCGGAGGCCGTCCCGGTTGTAGCCTCCTTGACCATCTCAGCTAAAAAGCCAGGCTTGACGGGGGTCAGGATGTCGCCAATAACCCAGGAGGTTGACCCTATAAAGGTCGGTCTCGACCCGCAGCGGCTGGGGAGGATCGGCGCCCATTTCCGGCCCTACGTGGACGACGGGCGGCTCCCCGGTTGGCTCGTTCTCGTAAGCCGTGCCGGCGAGGTGGCCTACTGCGAGACGTACGGCCCACGCGATGCTACAGGTGCGCCGGTCGAAGTGGACACGCTCTTCCGCATCTTTTCGATGACCAAGCCGGTCACCGCCGTTGCGGCCATGATGTGTTTCGAAGAAGGGCTTTTTCAGCTGAACGACCCGGTGAGCAAGTTCATACCTTCTTTTGCCGACGTACGGGTCTGGAAAGGTGGCTCCTCAGAAGCTCCAGAAATTTTGCCTGCGAATAGGCCCGTCCGGATCTGGCATCTCATGACTCACACCGCGGGTCTCGTCTACGACTTCACAGCAGGTGACCCCGTTCTCATCTCCCTGTTCCAGCAAGCCGAGGCTCGTGTCCCACACGGGGCGGGACTGGCTGGGTGGTGTGACGCGTGGGCCACCGTGCCTTTGCTTTTCCGCCCGGGTGAGTCATGGAATTATTCCGTCGCGATCGACGTCCTGGGGCGAGTAGTCGAGGTCGTATCGGGCCAAAATCTGGACGATTTCTTTACGGAGAGGATCTTCGGGCCATTTGGGGATGAGCGACACCACCTTCCAGGTCCACGGAGACGACGAGAAACGTCTTGGATCCATCTATGTACGCAATCCCGAAACCGCGGCTCCAGTCCCTGACGACAGGGCCAGCAGGTACGGGATCGCCAAGCCCGCTTATTTCTCGGGCGGCGGCGGGTTGGTCTCCTCCGCCCCTGACTACCTCAGGTTCGCCGAGTTCTTGCGGCGAAGGGGAGAATTGCATGGCAGCCGCTTGCTCGCCCCTCGCACCGTCGACTACATGACCAGGAACCATTTGCCTGGCAATGTGGACTGCGCCAGCTTTGGTCTACCGCTACTTCCCGCCAACCCGGAACCCGACCTGGGCCAGGGCTATGGTCTCGGCTTGGGGGTCATTGTCGACGCTGTTGCCGCGAAAACCTTGGCGAGCGAGGGTAGTTACGGATGGGCCGGCGCGGCCAGCACGTATTTCTGGGTCGACCCGAAGGAACAACTCACCTACATGTTCCTGACCCAATTCTTTCCGTTCGGGGAGTACCCCATCGACAGACGGCTCGCCCAGCTCGTCTACCAGGCGATCGTGGAGGACATAGCTTAATCGTCAGTCGCCGGGGCTAGAGTAGAACACACGTTCCCTCGGCCTGCGGGCTGGGTGGGGCGCTTCGCCGGCTCTGCGCTGGCCTTCACGTCCACTGCGACGAGAGCAGCGGGCCTATGTGCGAGGCCCTGGGCGAGCTGGAAAGAGCCATCTCTGCTTACGCCGCCGGCTTCGACGTCGACACCCTCCCCCCGGCCGAGCTGGCGGGTGCGCTCCAGGCGGCCGGGAAGGTAGAGAAGGTGGCGGCCACCCTGGCCTCGCTGATCGCCGCCCGTATGGCCCGCCTGGGCCCGACCGGCCTCGCCGGGCGCCAGGCCGAGCGGGCGTTGGCCCGCTCCAGCGGTACCTCGCTGGCCGAGGCCCGCCGGGCTATCGAAGCGGGCCAGGCCCTGGCCGCCCAGCCCGAGGTGCTGGCCGCGGC
The DNA here is from genome assembly GCA_963807395.1 of uncultured Acidimicrobiaceae bacterium. Lineage (GTDB taxonomy): Bacteria > Actinomycetota > Acidimicrobiia > Acidimicrobiales > Palsa-688 > Fen-671. The sequence continues at coordinate 943,842 of CAWEBW010000007.1, read as the reverse complement.
CCAAGCGGGGGCGCTCTCGCGGCCCCAGGTCGGGCTCATCGCCGACGCCGTGGCCCTCAACCCGGGGGCGGCGCCGGGGCTGGTGGAAAAGGCGGGCCGGCTCGGGCTCTCGGAACTGGCCGAGGAGTGCGCCCGGGCCAAGGCGGCCCAGGTGGACCTCGAAGCCCAGCGCCGGGCGGTGCACGCCGCCCGTTCCCTGCGGGCCTACACCAACCGCGCCGGGGCCTGGAACCTGCACGCCCTGGGCCTCCCCGCCGACGGCGCCCAGGTCATGGCCGTGCTCGGCGAACTGGCCACCGGCCTCTTCGACCAGGCCCGCCGGGAGGGGCGCCGGGAACGGCCCGAGGCCTACCTGTACGACGCCCTGTTGGCCCTGGTGGCCTTGGCCACCGGGACGAGCCCGGACGGGGGTGGCGCCGCCGCGGGCGAGGCCGAGGCCACCGGCGAGGCCGAGGCCAGCGACGAGAGCGAGGCCGAAGGCAGCCACGAAGCCGAGGACGACGACGGGGCCGGCGGCCACGGCACCGGCGCTGCCCCGCTCGAGGCCCCCGCCAGCGCCTCTGGCACCGCTCGTGCCAAGGCCCGCCTGGGCCAGCTCCGGCCCAGCTTCTTGGTCCGGGCCGACCTCGGGGCGCTGCTGCGGGGCTACCCGGTCGAGGGCGAGGTGTGCGAGATCGCGGGCTACGGGCCCATCAGCGCCCAGGCCGCCCTCGACCTGGTCGAAACGATGGACCCGTTCCTAAAGGCGATCGTCACCGACGGCCAAAAAGTCCTGGGCGTCGCCCACCTGGGCCGGCGGCCCAACGCCCACCAGCGCAGCGCCCTGGACTGGCTGTACCCCACGTGCGCGGCCGAAGGGTGCTCGACCCGGGCCGAGCGCCTCCAGAGCGACCACCGGGCCGACTGGGCCCAGACCCATTTCACCGTGCTCGACTTACTGGACCGCCTCTGCCCCTTGCACCACGGCCTAAAGACCCGTTCTAATTGGGCGCTGGTCGAGGGCCGGGGCAAACGGGCCTTCGTCCCCCCAGGGGACCCGAGGTACCCCGGCCACGACCCCCGCCACGACCCCTACCACCACGGGGAGCCAAACGAGGCCGGGGCCAGGACCGGAGCGGGGCCACCCACGGTCGAGTAGCGGAGACGCCGGCGAGTGGCAGGGTGCAGGGTGAGGTGGGGCTACCGCGCGGCCGTGCACAGCACAGCACAGCCCAGCACACGATGGGTGGCTGGTCCGGCCCCTGCCAGCCCGGCCGGGGCGGCCTCCGCCAGCGCGGCCGGGGGGCGGGACGGGCTCGAAGCGGCGGTACCGTCTCCGAGCAGTAGCGTCTGTGTGTGGCATCTCTTATAGAGCTGGGCGAGCGGGCCAAGCGGGCCAGTCGCGCCTTGGCGCTGGCATCGACCGGCACTAAGGACGCGGCCCTGATGGCCGCCGCCGACCTCCTGGTCCAAAAGTCAGAGGAGATCATCGCCGCCAACGAGGACGACATGGCCCGGGCCAAGTCCGAAGGGGTGGCCCCGGCTGTGGTCGACCGGCTCCGACTGTCTGAGGCCCGGATCGGTTCCATGGCGGACGGGCTCCGTCAGGTGGCGGCTTTGTCCGACCCGGTGGGTGAGGTGACCGAAGGCTGGGTCCGGCCCAACGGGCTACGGATAGAGAAAGTGAGGGTGCCTCTCGGGGTCGTCGCCATCATCTACGAGAACCGGCCGAACGTAACCAGCGACGCCGCCGCCCTCTGCTTGAAGTCCGGCAACGCCGCCTTCTTGCGGGGCAGCTCGGCCGCGCTCGAGTCCAACCTCGCCATCGCCGCCGCACTGCGAGAGGGCTTCGCCAAAGCCGGTCTGCCCGAGGACTCGCTCGTCCTGGTGGAGGACACCAGTTACGAGTCCGCCCGGGAGTTCATGCAGCTGCGCCAGTTCGTTGACTGTCTCATCCCGCGCGGTGGGCCTTCGCTCGTCAAAGCGGTGCTCGAGCACGCCACGGTGCCGTACGTCATCGATGGGGACGGCAATTGCCACCTGTACGTCGACGCTTCGGCTGACCTGGACATGGCGCTCTCCATACTGGTCAACGGCAAGACGCAGCGGCCGAGCGTCTGCAACGCCACCGAATCGCTCGTCGTGCACCGCGCCGTCGCCGGTGATTTCCTCCCGGCTGCCGCTGAGGCCATGAAGGAGGTCCGCCTGGTCGGGGACGAAACGGCCCGGGAAATCGTGAAATCCATCGAACCCGCGACGCAAGAGGACTGGGGCCAAGAGTACCTGGACCTCGTCCTCAGCGTCCGGGTGGTGGACGACCTGGACGAGGCCATCGCCCACGTTCAACGGTACAGTTCCGGCCACACCGAGGCCATCGTGACTCGGGACTTGCAGGCAGCACAGCGCTTCACACGCGAGGTCGACGCCGCCGCGGTAGTTGTCAATGCTTCGACTCGTTTCACGGACGGCGAGCAGTTTGGCTTTGGCGCCGAGATCGGCATCAGCACGCAAAAACTCCACGCCCGAGGGCCAATGGGGCTTCGGGAGCTCACCACGACCAAGTACGTCCTGACAGGTAACGGCCAAATCCGCACCTGACGGTTGAAGGTACCCGACCCACGCGGCGGATATTAGGGGGCGACCGACCAAAGTTCGCTCGTAAAATGGGCCAATGACAACGACCGGAACTGTCCGTTTCGAAAGCCCCCGAGCGGTCAATGACTCGCTGCGTTCAGTCGGCTACCTGGCGGACGAAGGTATCGCCGCCGTCGTGTTCCTGGCCGACCGGCTGGGAAAACCGGTCCTGGTCGAAGGGCCCGCCGGCACGGGCAAGACCCAACTGGCCAAGTCCGTCGCCGAGATGACGGGGGCCAGGCTGATCCGGCTCCAGTGTTACGAAGGGCTCGACGAGTCGAAAGCCCTTTACGAGTGGAACTACAAGAAGCAACTGCTCCGGATCCAGGCGGAGCAGGTGACCCAGCAGGGCGAGACGTGGCAGGAACTGGAAGAGGACATATTTTCCGAGCCCTTCTTGATGCCCCGGCCGCTATTGGAGGCGATCAGGGCCACCGAGCCCGCCGTATTGCTGATTGACGAGGTGGACCGGGTCGAGGTGGAAACAGAGGCCCTTTTACTGGAAGTCCTGTCGGATTACCAGGTTTCGGTGCCCGAGATGGGCACGGTCAGAGCCACCCAGATCCCGTTGGTTTTCCTTACCTCCAACAACACACGCGAACTCTCCGAAGCACTCAAACGGCGCTGCCTCTTCTTGCACCTCGATTACCCCTCAGTCGAACGCGAGCGGGAGATCGTCCTCACCAAAGTGCCCGGCATTGAGGAGGCGCTGGCCGACCAAGTGGTGCAGACGGTGAAGCTGATCCGGGCGCTCGAGCTCAAAAAGGCGCCGTCGGTCTCAGAAACTCTCGATTGGGCTCGCACGCTGGTGCTGCTCGGGATATCTCACCTCGACGCCGCTACGGCTAAAAATACGTTGAACGTGCTGCTAAAACATCGAGCCGACATCGACCGGGCGGCAAAAGAGCTCGTGACCGCCGAAGCGTGAGCACCGCCGAGACCACTCTGGCCACCGGGCTGTTCGGCACTTTTGCCGAGTTCGTCGACGAGTTACGGGCGGCCGGCGTGCCTGTAAGTACGACCGAGGTACTGGACGCGACCGAAGCGCTGCGTCATTTGCCACTCGAGGACCGGGAGGCAATAAAACTGGGCCTGGCCGCCGCTCTGGTAAAAGAAGAAGGGCACTGGCGGACCTACGAGACACTGTTCGAGTTGTACTTCTCCTTGCGGGGGCGGGGCCTGACCGAGCTGACCGGCCCGGCCGTAGGCGAACTGACCGCACTCGAGGAAGTCGAAGGACTGACCGCTTCGGAGCTGGCGGAGCTGGCTTACCAGGCGCTCATGGAAGGGGACCCCGAACTCATGGCTGCGTTGGCCCGAGCGGCGGTCGAGCGCTTCGCCGGCATGGAGCCAGGACGACCGATCGGCGGCAGCTACTACGTGTTCAAGACGCTGCGCCAGCTGCAGGCTGACTCCTTGCTGACCCGGCTTCTCGGGGCCGTCGACGGGCCGAGGGGTTGGAGGGCCTGGTCATGGCCAACGAGTACCGCCGCCGGTTCGAGCGCTTGAGGGAGGAGGTCGAGGCCGAGGTCCGCCGGCGACTTGTGGCCGACAGGGGGGCAAAAGCCGTAGCCCGGGCCACGCGCCGGCCGTTGCCAGAAGACGTCGATTTCATGCACCTCGGAAAAGACGAGCTGGTCAGCCTGCAGCGCACCGTCCAGCCGCTGGCTCGAAAACTGGCCGTCCACCTGGCCCGCAAACGGCGCACGCGGCGAGAAGGCCGGCTCGATTTTCGTGCCACCATGCGACGTTCATTGTCTAGTGGCGGCGCCCCCGCCGATCCCCGGTTCAAGACGCCGCACCGCTCAAAGCCCGAACTATGGGTACTGGCGGACATTTCGGGCTCGGTGGCGGCGTTCGCCCGGTTCACGCTCCAGCTCGTTTACGCCCTGTCCTCACAGTTTTCGCGCACCCGGTCCTGGGCCTTTGTGGACGGCGTAGACGAGGTTACGGGTTTCTTGAAAGGCGAAGACGACATAGCGACGGCTGTCAACCGCATCAATACTCAGGCCGACGTCATTTGGGCTGAAGGTCACTCCGACTATGGTCACGCTTTATCCGACTTCGTCGAACGTTGGGGAAGAGATCTCACCGCCCGTACCACCGTCCTGGTACTGGGCGATGCCCGCAACAACTATCACCCTGTGCAAGCGTGGGCCATGGCTGAGCTGGCCCGCCGTTCCCGCCACGTGTGTTGGCTCAACCCCGAGCCCCGGGCGTACTGGGACACGGGTGACTCCGTCCTCGCCCAGTACGGAGCGCATTGCGCTGGAGTCTGGGAGTGCCGAAATCTTCGGCAACTGCGCCAGTTCGTCGAACAATTACCTTAAACTGTCGCTTTCTTTTTCTTCAGCTTCCTTTTACTAACCGGTCATCGGTCAAGAAAAACTTGCCGAAACTACGGTCAGCGCTTGGCGGGCCGTTTTTTGGCGGCGGCGTGGCACTACCAGCCGGTGCCGGTGTCGTACGTCTCACTCCACCTCGGCTCGCAGCAGCGCTACCCTGGATTACAAGAGCGCCAACACAGGAGGCCCGAGAATGGTCCTGCTCAGCCGGGAATTTATAGCGGTCCCAGACGACAAGAAAGGCCAGATCGTCTTCAAATGGCCGGACCTCCGGATCCGCAAGTTCACGCGGGCGATCGTGAACGCAGACGAGATGGCGCTGTTCGTCAACACCGGGCAGGTGGTCGGGACCATGGGCCCGGGCCGGCACCAGATCGATGCTCAGGAGCTCCCTTTCCTCGGCATGTTCATCGACGTGGCCACGGGCGGCAACGCCTACCGGGCCGAGCTGTACTTCGTCGGCACCCGCGAGTACCCCGGCTTCACCTTTGGCGGCCGCATCGACGACGTCCAGGACCCTCAGACGGGGATGATCGTCACGCTCCGGGTCTTCGGCGACTACTCGCTGCAGGTGAAGGACCCGGCCGCGCTCATCACCAACCTCGTCGGCACCGTCGACGTCACGAACAACGAGCTGGTGGCCGGCTGGGTGAGCGATCAGCTCCTCAAGGTCATGAGGACCGAAGTCACGACCCAGGTCGTGCGCAACGGCTGGCCCATCCTCGGCTTGTCCGTCTACACCCCGGACATCGAAAGAGCCGCTATTGAGGCGGCCAACAACCAGCTGAGCACCTACGGCGTGGCGCTCATCCGCATGGGTAACTTCGATGTCAACCTGTCCGAGGCGGACGAAGCTCAGCTCAAATCACTCGCCAAGGACACGGCGTACAGCCGGCTGGCCGGCGGCTTCAACCGCTACGCGGCCGGCGAAATGGCCCTCGGAGCGGGCCAGGGCATGGCCAAGGGAGGTGGGGCTGACAGCGGTGCTTTCCTGGCCGCAGGCCTGGGCCTTGGCGGCCAAATGGCCGGCGGGGCGGCCGCGGCAGGGCCGGCCGGAGAACCAGGGCCGGTACCGCCCCCCGGGCCCGGCTTTGCCGGCGGGGGAGGCGGTTTCGTCGGTGGCGGCCCCGCACCGGGCGGCGGCTCGGGCGCGGCAGCAGCGACCGTCCCTGGCGCCACCGTGACCTGCACCAATTGCCAGGCGGAGCAGCCGGCCGGCAGTAAGTTCTGCTCGTCTTGTGGCGCCGCCCTGCCGCCTCCCGCCGGCCATTGCAACGCGTGCGGGGCCGACAACGCTCCGACGGCACGTTTTTGCGCCCAATGCGGCCAGGGCCTGGCGCCGCAGACCCTGAACTGCCCGTCCTGCGGCACGGAAGCCGCCCCCGGGCAGCGTTTCTGTGCTTCGTGCGGGGCAGGCCTGACCGCCCCGGCTCCCGCCGCCACCGCGCCTGCTGCTCCAGCCCAGGACGGCGGGGGACAAGGTTGACCCGGGGGGCGCAACTGAGTTGAACGTATTAGTGCACTTCCTCCTGGCCAGAGCGGGCGGCGGCGAGCTGTTCGGCGGGGCCGCGGGGACGGTGGAAGTTTTGGTGGTTCAGGAGGTGGAGGCTTGATTTTCGGTGGTGGCGGAGGGGCCATAGGGCTGGTCGTGCTGGTGCTGCTGATCAGCGTGGCCTTCCGGACCATGAGCCGGGGTGGCTACAGGCGCGGCCGGTGGGGCGGTGGTCCCTGGGGCGGTGGTCCTTGGGGCGGCGGCGGCCCGATGGGTGGCGGCGGCCCGTGGGGCGGGCGCCGCCAGGGGCCGTGGTCGACCGGTGGCCAGGGTGGCCCAGGGTCGGGCGGCGGCGGCAGCAGCAGTGGCAGCGGAAACGGTGGCGCCAATGGCAGCCCCAACAGCCCGAGTAGTGGCGCCCCGGCTGGCGGCGACGCCGGTTGGGACGCCGGTGGGGGCGATGCCTCGGCTGGCGGCGACGCCGGTTGGGACGCCGGTGGGGGCGGTGCCTCGGCTGGCGGCGACGGCGGCTGGTAGCTGGCGGCGGGTCGGCCGGCTGGCGGGCCAGCTGCTGGCGGGCCAGCCGGCGGCGGGTCAGCTGCTGGCGGCCCACCTGGCGTGCATGGGCTACCAGAGGCCCCGGTGAGCACCTCAATGGTGCCGGGGCGGCCTGGCCGGGCGACGAGAACCCGGACTGGATGCACGATACGCGGCCGGCCGCGGCCAGCATCCCGGGCGAGCTGTTCCCCGAAAGGCACGCCCGCGCCGTGCAAGCGGCGAGCCCCGTGGACGTGGGGCTGGCTGCCATCAAGGCCCACGACCCCGACTTCGACGTGGAACAGTTCACCCAGCAAGTGCAGCGGTCGTTCTTCATCGTCGAGGAGGCGTGGAGCGAGCGAAAGCCGGAGATGAGCCGGCAGGTGATGGCTGACAGCCTCTGGCTTCAGCACCGGGACCAGGTCCAGGGTTACATCAACGGTCACAAACGCAACATGCTCGACTACCTGGCCGTCTCCAACATCTGGCCCGTAGCGGCCCACTCCGACAGCCGCTATGACACGATCACGGTGCGGATAGTGGCGGCGTGCGCCGACTACGACGTCGACGACAGGACTGGACGGGTAGTGCGCGGGGACCAGCAGGTGAAGCAGTGGCAAGAGGACTGGACCTTCGAGCGCTCGTCTAAGGCCGTCACCAAGGAAGGTGGCACCTCGCTGGGCTCGAAATGCCCTAACTGCGGCGCGCCTCTGGATGTGGACCTGGCCGGCACGTGCCGCTACTGCAAGGCGCCCATCATGTCTGGGGAGTACGACTGGGTGCTAGCGAGGATTTCCCAGGTCGGCTAGTCGGCGTCGAGCCCGCCCGGCTAGCCGCAGCCGCTCCTGCCTTTCCCGCCGCGGATGCGCTCAATAGCCCGGCACTTCGCAGGTCCCTCGGGAGTGCCCACGCCACCATCTGGTTGTAGATGTTGAGTATGTCGTAGCCGTACGTTCCGGCGCTGGCCCACGTGCCGGCCAGCGACATCCAGGTGGAGCAGCAACCGGCGATGCCGAAGTCCGAGTTGGGTTTGCCGTACTCCGCTGTCAGGTGGGGTGGAGTGGCATAGACCTCGAGCAACTCCTCCTGGCTGAGGACCCCGGTCATGGCCGACGGGAAGCGCCAGCCGTGCTGGCAGTTGTCGCACGCCCCGATGCCGGCGAAGTTGTTGTACCCCGGCGCGTCCTGCCCGTAGGCAGGGAAGGAAAAGTAGCCCGTTTCGATCACGGATTGGGCGAAAGCGATGTCAGCCCGCACCCCCGTGAGCTGACCGGCTTTGAAGTAGTCGTCAACGAGCTGGCCGAAAGGCACCGTCACCCGGGCGTGGTACCCCGTGGACGCGAACCAACCAGCCACCTGGGCGGCAGACAACAGCGGCGGCCCGAGGATGCCTGGCCCGTACCCGGCCATTGCGGCCAAGGAAGCCGGAGGGTCGGCTGGTGCCTTGGAAGCTTGTGCGGCCTCAGTGGTGGAGGCCAGCGCCGTCATGGGGGTGACGGTGGGCATTAATACGCCCGAACCTCCGCTGCTGTGCCCCCCAGGCTTGGTGCGCGGCGCCAGCGCGCCCTCCAGGAGCGCCAACGATTCGACAGGTTGGAGGGGAGCCTCGCCCGGGACGGTGGCCCACACCTTGGCGGCCGACACGTCTCGGCGAGACAGCGCCACTTGGGCGATGGCCGCCGTTTGCGCCTCTTTCGCCTGCAGGACCTTGCCCCAGTCAGTGCGGACGGTGGCCCGGGCTATCCCCACGTTGACAATGCTTTGGGCCAGCCCCCGTTCTGAACGATGGAGCCCGGTACTCGTCTCGGCCGCGGCCACGCCGGCCAAGTCGGCCTCGGCCAACTGCGTTTCTTTGCTTCCGATGTAGTTCAGGTCCGTGTCGGCCGCCCCCGTGTACACGGCCAGGCCAAGTTCGCCGAGCGCTCGCTTGTACTCCTGCACCGTGGCCCGGGCCTTTGTCACTGTCGTCAGGGCCTTCAGCACGTCGAGCTTCGAGGTGTCCCAAACGCTGATGGCGTCCCCGACCGCGCCGGCCGCCGCCCGGGAGCCGGCCTCGGCCCGCCGTACGTAGTCCTGCGCCGCGTCGTAGGCGTCGAGAGACCAGAACTGCCGTTGCTCCGAACCCAGGGTATCGAGGAGCCGCACGGCCTCGGCCGCCTGCTCCGCCTCGAGGGCCGCCTCGGCCCTGGCCGCCGCGGCCGCAGCCGCTTCCGCCTTTTCCTTTTTCGCTTCAGCGGCTTTGGCCGCGGCGGCCACCTTGGCCATCTGCGGGGCTGAGCTCTTGTTCCAACCCAGCTGGATGGCGCCGGCCGGCGCAGGTGTAGCTACGAGCGCGGCCCCACCGAGGCTGACGGCCAGCACCATCGCTGTGATGGCGCGACCGGGCCGAGCCCTCACACGACGTCGCAGACGACGGCCCCCAAAACGGCCCCCAAGACGGCGTAGCCGGGCCTCGATGGGGCTGCCCCAGAGGACCGTCGGACGATCGGCAAAGGTGGCGGCAACTGGCCGAGCGCGGCCTGTTGTGGCACTAGAAATCGCTGCTCGACCCACTGCCTGCAACCCGCTCCAGTTGTCTCCAGCAGAACCCCGGGGACTCGTTAGCTACCCGCTCCTAGGTTTGTCCATGCAGGAGCTGCGCACAAGGCGGGCTGACCCACCCCGCCCATCGCGCATCGTGCATCGCGGTCCCGTGGGAAGCGGCCGGTGTGCCGCCAGGTTGGAGCGGTTAGGACTGCAGCTCGTCGTGGAGGCCGCACTCGGTTTTCTCGAGCCCGGCCCAGCGTCCCGCTCTGACGTGCTCTCCGGGCGCGACTGGGCGTGTGCACGGCCAGCAGCCGATCGAAGGGTAGCCCTTGTGGAGCAGTGGGTTGACGGGGACATCATGGTCGGCGATATAGCCGTCGACATCGAGGTCGGTCCAGTTGGCCAGGGGGTTTACTTTCACGAGCCCGCGCCGGTCACGGCTCACAATGGTCGCCTCCCGCCGCGTGTCGGACTCCTGGCGGCGCAGCCCGCTCATCCAGGCCCGCTTGCCGAGCAGTGCCCGTTCGAGCTGGGCGACCTTGGCCGAAGTGCAGCAGTTGACCGGGTCGGCCTGCCAGAGAGGGACCGGGTAGTGCGGGACCGTCATTATCCGCAGGTTGAGCCCATAGCGCCGCCTGACCAGCTCGAGCGTTGCCAGCGTCTCGGGGAAGTGGTAGCCGGTGTCGATGAACACCACCTCGACGGCCGGCTCGACCTTTGTGGCGATGTCGATCAGCACGGCGTCCGTCATGGATGCAGTCAGGCAGAAGTGGGGGTGGAAGCGTTCCACCGCCCACTCCACTATCTGTCCGGCCGAAGCAGTCTCGAACTTGGCGTTGAGATCAGCCAGAGCCTCGTCGGTCAGGTCAGTCGTGCTGGGGACATCAAGCAAAGTCACAACACTACCTTTCTCGGCCAGACGACTGCGTCATACCCCCGCGCATTCGCCGACGCCTACCTCCGCCGAATAAGGCCCGGTCTCGTCGAAGTCTATGTAATAGTCGGGCCGTTCCTCGGGAGTAGGCCAGTTGTCGAGATCCGCCAGGCCCTCCGCTACGGCCTTGGCGCCACCGGAGCGCGCCAACCAGCCGGTGAAGTCCTCCCCCGCCTCCCTCTCTTCAGCGAACCGGCCGACGACACGCACGGCCGCTTCGGCGCAGGCCTTGGCCGGCAGGCGCATGGCCCGCTGCCCGAACTCGATTTCCGTCTGGCCCACATGGCCGCCAAGCAGGAGCTGGTAGCCGGGGGCAGGCCTTCCGTGCGCCCGCCGTTCGGCCCCATTGAAACCGATGTCGGCTATGTGGTGCTGGCCGCAACTGTTGGTGCACCCGGAGATGTTGATGCGCACCCCGCCGACGTCGGCGAGGCCCGCCTTCTCGAGCGCCTTGCCGATGTCGTCGGCCAGGCCCCGGCTCTGCGTAACGGCCAGGTTGCAGGTGTCGGCGCCCGGGCAGGAAACGACATCCCGGGCTAGCTCGGCGCCGGGCTCGGCCATGCCGATGGCGTCCAGCCGGCTGTAGAGCGCGGGCAACTGTTCGGCGCTCAAGTCCCGGAAGGCCAGGTTCTGCCGGTTCGTTATCCTGACGCTCGCCCCCAGCTCCCGCTGGATGGCCGCCAGCTCCCGGAACTGCGACGAGGTGATGTCGCCCAACCTGGCGTAGGCAATGGCTGAGACGGTCCCTTTGGCCACCCCGATGACGACGTTGGCCGCTTCCCAGCGCTTATAGGGGTCGCCGGGGCCGAGGCGGAGCGTGACCGGAGCGCCCACGGGCGTAGGCGAGACAGCGGACGCCACCCCGGCAGGGGCGTCGCCCAGCTCCTCGACCACCGCTGGTATACCGCCGGGCCAGGAACTCGAGGCCAGCAGCAGCCTGCGTTCCTTCTGCACCCGCTCGCGCAGCTCGTCGATGCCCATGGTGTCGACCACCCACTTGAGCCTGGCCCGCAACTTGTTGTCGCGGTTGCCGTAGTGGTCGAAGGTGCGCAGTACAGCCTCGAGCGTGGCGAGCAGCTGTTCACGAGGGGTGAACTCTTCGAGCGCCTGAGCCGGGTGGGGGTTGGCCCCCAGTCCACCAGCGATGAAGACGCGGAACCCGGCTTCAGTGCCTCCATCGGGCAGCGGCCGCGAGACGGCGATGACGCCGATGTCGTTGAACATGGCCTGGCCGCAGTCGGTGACGCAGCCAGAGAAATTGATCTTGAACTTCCGCGGGAGTCGCTGCGCGTACGGGTGGTGCAGGAAATGCCGAAACGCCGCCTCCGCCCAGGGGGTGATATCGAGCACCTCGAACGGGCACGCCCCGGCCAGGTGGCACCCGGTGATGTTGCGGACGGTGTCGCCGCACGCCTCGCGGGTCGTCATCCCCACTGCGGCCAGGTCCCGCAGGAGCGCGGGCACCCGCTCCAGCTCGACGAAGTGGAACTGGATGTTCTGGCGAGTCGTCAGGTGCCCCCAACCGCGGCTGTAACGGTCGGCCACCTCAGCGAGCATTTCCAGCTGTTCGGAGCTAATAGAACCGTACGGGGCCTTCACCCGCACCATCTGGTGGTGGCCCCCCTGGCGTTGGCCGTAGATACCGTTATTGAGGCGGAAGATCCTGAACTCGTCCTCTTCCAGGTCGCCGGCGAGGTACTGCTCGCAGCATCCCGTCGAACTTGGCGATGTCGGCTTCGAGCTCTGCTGCGATCTCCCGGGTGTCGAACGCCGCACTCATAAGCCTATTCCTATCATTCCTGATCGCATTAGTCAACTTTCCCGGGAAAGGGCAGGGCGGGGCAGCAGTCCCCGCGCTAAGCGGCCTCGGGCAGGCGCTGGCTGGGCCGGGCGGGCCAGGTGGACCTAGCCGGCGCGGAGGAGCTCGGCTACCCGGAAGGCGAGGTCGAGCGACTGACGGCCGTTGAGCCTCGGGTCGCAGGTGGTGGTGTAGCGCAGTTCGAGGTCGTCTTCGACGATCTCTTCAGCCCCGCCGAGGCATTCCGTGACGCTGTCGCCCGTCAGCTCCACGTGGACCCCACCCGGCCACGTCCCAGTGGCTCGGCACGCGGCAAAAAAGCCGGAGATTTCGTTGAGCACGTCGTCGAAGTGACGGGTCTTGCGGCCCCCCTCCGATACGAACGTATTGCCGTGCATCGGGTCGCACGCCCACACCACCGGGTGACCAGATTCGCGTACCGCCAGCTGGAGGGGGGGCAAAAGCTGCTCTGCCTTCTTCGAGCCCATCCGGCTAATGAGCGTCAACCGGCCCGGCTCGCGTTCTGGGTCCAGGATGTCGCAAATGGCTACCAGGTCCTCCGGCGTGGCGCCGGGGCCCACCTTGGCCGCGACCGGGTTGTTCACGCCCGAAAGAAAGTGGAGGTGAGCGCCGTCGAGCTGACGGGTCCGTTCGCCGCACCAGACCAGGTGGGCCGAGGTGTCGTACCAGTCGCCTGTGAGCGAGTCCCGCCGGGTGAGGGCCTCCTCGTACCCGAGGATGAGCGCCTCGTGGCTGGTGTAGAAGTCGACCTGGTGCAGGCTCTCCTCTGAGCCGAGGTCTATGCCGCACGCCGACATGAAGTGCAGCGCTCGATCGATCTCGGCCGCGATCGCCTCGTAACGCTCGCCCTCCCGGCTAGAGGCGACGAACTGCTGGTTCCACATGTGGACCTGTGAGAGGTCGGCGAACCCCCCTTTGGTAAAAGCGCGGAGAAGGTTGAGCGTCGACGCCGACTGGTGGTAGGCGGCGATCAAACGGCCCGGGTCAGGCCGGCGGCCGTCCAGCGTGGGGGCGTCGTCGTTGACCATATGCCCCCGAAAGACCGGGATCTGCTCGCCGGCGACCGTCTCGTATGGCGCTGTGCGGGGCTTGGCGAACTGGCCCGCGATGCGGCCTACCTTCACCACCGGGGCGCCTGTCCCATAGGTAAGCACCACCGCCATCTGCAGGATCACCTTCAGTTTGTCCCTGATGCTGTCGGCGGTGAAATCATAAAACGACTCGGCGCAGTCGCCCGCCTGAAGCAGGAAAGCCTTGCCCTCGGCCACGTCGGCCAGCGATTTACGCAAGGCGCGGGCCTCGCCGGCAAACACGAGCGGCGGCAGCGTAGACATCACCTTCAGCGCCTGTTCGAGCGCATGCTCGTCCGGCCATTCCGGTTGCTGCTCCGCCGGCAGGCCCCGCCAAGAGGTGGGCGTCCATTCCTTCACAGGGCTTGTCACAGGCCTTAACGGTGTCAGGCCCGGCCCCTCAGAGCAAGTCGTTTACCGTCGTCGGCGGGACGCCCCGCGGCCGGGTCGGGTACTTGTGGCGCCGATCGTTTTTAGGCGGGAGCGGGATTGGCGGCGTACCTCGCAGGCCCGCCTAAAAGCACGGTCCAGCGCCACAGCTGCCGGCCCGCCCGGCGTACGTACCCCAGGCTGTTCGCGACGCGCCCCCTCAACTGACGGTACGGGCACCGCAGAGCGGTTCTCGCCGCTCGGCCGCCGTCAAGAAGCCCGGAGCCCGCCTGATAGGAGCCGGGTGCCTGCGAGCCAGGGCCGTTCCTTTAGGCGGTCCTGGTCTAGTGGGCCTGGTCTCGTGGGCCTGGTCTCGTGGGCGCCGGCTCACCACCCGTCAATCGCAGCGAGGCTCTGGCCCGGCCCGCGACCGCGCCCGATCTTCTAACGTGCAGGTCGGATGGCAGAACGTATCGGCATCTTCGGGGGCACCTTCGACCCCATCCATGTCGGGCACCTGGTGGCCGCCGTGAACGCGCACCATGATCTCGGCCTTGACCGGGTCGTGCTCGTAGTGGCCAACGTCCCGTGGCAGAAGGCGGGCGTCCGCCAGGTTTCGCCGGCCGAGGACCGCTTCGCGATGGTGGAGGCGGCCGTCGGCGGAGTGCTGGGCCTCGAAGCCAGCCGGCTGGAACTCGACCGGGGCGGGCCTTCGTATACCGCGGACACGATCGCCGAGCTGTCAGAGCTTCACCCCGGCGCAGAACTGTTCGTCATCGTCGGGTGGGACGTCAGCGCGGAACTGGCTACCTGGGAGCGCATCGACGAGATCCGCGACCTGGCCACCCTGGTAGTGGTCAACCGGCCAGGTACCCCACCACCTGTCGGGCTGCTGCAAGAGGGCTGGCGCATGAAGGAGGTGACTGTGCCCAACCTCGAGATCTCGAGCACAGACCTCCGGCCCGGGCCGCCAGCGGGCGGCCGCTGGACTACCTCGTCCCGGCGGCGGCCGTCCGCGTCATCAGGGAGCGCGGGCTGTATTCTTTAAGTGGATGACAAGTGCCCTCGGGTCCCGCCCGGAGCCAACCTTCAGTACATTGGCGGACACGCCAGACCTCCGTACCAGGAGCCAGAGGCGGTCAGACCGACGCAGGCGCAGGACTGAGAAGATAGTCGCCGTTCTTGTACTGCTGATTGCGTTCCTCGTCACCGTCGTCCTGCTCGGGTTGCAATGGCTCGGCAACCAGGGCCCGGCGAGCCTCGCCCCCATCCACACGAGCCACACGTTCCTTAGTGAGGTGCAACCTTCTTGACCTTCGCCCCCAACGCTCCTGGAGCTTGGGAGGGCAATGGTGCCACTGTTGGCAGCTCCACCGTTGACCAGACGCGCGACCGCGTCGTCCTGGCAGCCAGAGCCGCCTCTTCGAAGCTTGGTCGCGACACGCTCGTGCTCGGCGTCGAGAACCTTCTGGGGCTGACTGACGCGTTCGTGATCACAAGTGGCACCAACCCTCGCCAAGTACACACCATAAGTGACGAAGTCGAGCGCCAGCTCAAACTGGCCGGCGCCGGAGGCCCGCGGTCCGTGGAGGGCCTCGACGACCTCCGCTGGGTCCTCATGGACTACGGCGACTTCGTAGTGCACGTGTTCCTGGAGGAGGCGCGTCTTTCTACGACCTCGAGCACCTTTGGGGCGACGCCCCGCGTTGGACCTGGGACGATCAGGCCGAAGAACTCGTCACGACCTAGCCGAACGAAGTGCGGACGTGGCGGTCAACCACGGCTGCCACGCGCCCGCACGCCTGAAACAACGGTGCGGGCTCGTTCGCATCCACGCTTGGCGACAATTGTGGGGGCGTCAGAGCCGGACGCGAGGGGGCGTTAAATAAAAAGGGGCCGGGCCAGGCTGCACGTTCCGTCATCGTTCTTTTAGGCGTGACGGAACGGGCGGCCAGGCCGGCCTTTACATCTGAGCTTTAGGCGCTCTGGACCTTGATTTCGATCTCGACGCCGGCCGGGAGCTCGATGCGCTGAAGCGAATCGACAGTTTTCGACGTGTGCTCGACTATGTCGAGGAGGCGCTTGTGCACCCGCATTTCGAAATGCTCGCGGCTGTCCTTGTACTTATGGGGGCTCCGGATCACCGTATAGCGGTTGATCTCGGTCGGTAGAGGAACGGGGCCGCGGACCTTAGCTTGGGTGCGCAGCACCGTCTCTACAATCTTTTTCGTCGACTGGTCTATGACCTCGTGGTCGTAAGCCTTCAGCCGGATCCGTATGCGCTGCCTGGCACCGTCAGCCACGAGATCTCTCCGTCCTCAAACGCTTATTTGATGATCTTGGTTACGCGACCAGCACCGACGGTGCGGCCGCCTTCACGGATGGCGAAACGCAAACCCTCGTCCATAGCAATGGGCTTTTGCAACTCCACCGTCATAACGATGTTGTCGCCGGGCATAACCATCTCGGTGCCTTCCGGCAAAGTGATCGTCCCGGTAACGTCCGTCGTGCGGAAATAGAACTGAGGCCGGTAATTGGTGAAGAACGGCTTATGCCGCCCGCCTTCCTCCTTTTTCAGAACGTAGACATTGGCCTCGAAATTCGAGTGCGGCGTTATGGAGCCGGGCTTGCACAGCACCTGGCCGCGCTCTACCTCTTCCTTCTTCGTGCCGCGCAGCAGGACGCCGATATTGTCGCCGGCCTGGCCCTGGTCGAGGAGCTTGTGGAACATCTCTACACCAGTGCAAACCGTCCTGGCCGTCGGGCGGAGCCCGACGATCTCGACAGGGTCGTTGACCTTGATTATGCCCTGCTCCACCTTGCCGGTAGCTACAGTGCCGCGGCCAGAAATCGTGAAGACGTCTTCGACCGGCATCAAGAACGGCTTGTCGATCTCGCGCACCGGCTCCGGCACGAACGAGTCGACCGCGTCCATAAGGGTCAGGATCCCCTGGACCGCGTCTGCGTCACCTTCCAGGGCCTTCAGCGCCGACACCCGGATCACCGGGGTCTCGTCGCCCGGGAACTCGTAGAAGTTGAGCAGCTCGCGCGACCTCTAGCTCCACGAGGTCGAGCAGCTCCTCGTCGTCCATGGCGTCGGCCTTGTTGAGGGCGACGACGATCGACGGCACGCCCACCTGGCGGGCGAGCAGCACGTGCTCACGCGTCTGGGCCATCGGGCCGTCGGGCGCCGAGACGACAAGGATCGCACCGTCGACCTGAGCGGCGCCGGTGATCATGTTCTTGATGTAGTCGGCGTGGCCAGGCATGTCCACGTGCGCGTAGTGGCGCTTGTCGGTCTGGTACTCGACATGGGCGATATTGATCGTGATCCCGCGCTGCTTTTCCTCCGGGGCCTTGTCGATCTGTTCGAACGCCACAAAGGAGTTGTGTGTCGGGTCTTTGCCGGCGAGGACCTTCGTGATCGCCGCGGTCAAGGTGGTCTTGCCGTGGTCGATGTGCCCCATCGTTCCTACGTTGAGGTGTGGCTTGTTCCTCTCGAACTTTTGCTTGGCCATTGAAATTGCTCCCTATGCAAATCCGGCTACCGGCCGGAGGCGGTCTAGTACCCTAGCAGAGGCGGTGTCGGATTTATTCACCGCGCACCCGGGCCACTATCTCCTTGGCCACCTGGTCGGGTACCTCTTGATAACTACTGAACTGCATCGTGTAAGTCGCCCTGCCCTGGGTGCGGCTGCGCAAGTCGGTTGCATAACCGAACATCTCCGCTAGCGGCACCTCGGCGCGAACGACCTGGTTATTCGCCCTCTGGTCCATGCCCTCTACGTGGCCGCGCCGTGACGCGAGGTCGCCTATCACATCTCCAAGGTAGTCCTCTGGGGTCACGACTTCGACGGCCATTATCGGCTCGAGCAGCACCGGCCCGGCGCGGCGGCAGGCTTCCTTGAAGCACATCGAGGCGGCGATCTTGAACGCCATCTCGGACGAGTCGACGTCGTGGTAAGAACCGTACACAAGGGTGGCCCGGAGGTCTACCACCGGGTACCCGGCCAACACCCCGGACTGCATGGCGTCCTGGATACCTGCGTCTACTGCGGGGATGTACTCCTTGGGGATGACCCCGCCCGTTATCTTGTCGACGAACTCGTAGCTACCCCCCGGGCCCAAGGGCTCGAGGTTGAGCACGACGTGGCCGTACTGGCCCCGGCCGCCGGTCTGGCGGACGTAGCGGTGTTCGACCTTGTCGACGCTCCGGCTGATCGTCTCACGGTAAGCGACCTGCGGTTTGCCGACGTTGGCGTCGACGCGGAACTCACGCAGCATCCGGTCGACGAGCACCTCCAGGTGCAGTTCGCCCATGCCACCGATGACCGTCTGGCCCGTCTCCTCGTCGCCGTGGACCTGGAAGGTCGGGTCCTCTTCGGCCAGCGTCTGCAACGCGCGCGACAGCTTGTCTTGGTCGGCCTTGGTCTTCGGCTCGACGGCGACGTGGATCACCGGCTCGGGGAAGTCGAGCGACTCGAGCACGATCGGGTCGTTCGGGTCGCACAGAGTGTCGCCAGTGGTCGTGTTCTTCAGGCCGACGAGGGCGATGATGTCCCCCGCGTACGCCACTTCGTGTGGCTCACGGTGGTTGGCGTGCATCTGGACGATGCGGCCGATGCGTTCCTTGCGGTCACGCGTCGAATTGAGGACGGAGTCGCCCTGGGCGGCCATCCCCGAATAGACGCGCGCGAACACCAGCTTGCCGAGGTGCTGATCGGACATGATCTTGAAGGCGAGAGCCGAGAAAGGCGCCTTGTCGTCGGCGGCCCGTTCCAGTTCTCGGTCGCCCTTCAGGTCCTTGCCCTTGGTGGGCGGGACGTCGAGGGGGCTCGGGAGGTAGTCGACGACTGCATCGAGCATCGGCTGGACGCCCTTGTTTTTGAACGCGGCGCCACAGAGCACCGGTACGGCCAGATTGGAGATGGTCGCCCGGCGCAGCGCGGCCCGAAGGTCGGCGGCCGTGATCTCCTCGTCGTTCAAGAACTTCTCGGTGATCCGGTCGTCGAAGGTGGAAACGGTGTCCACGAGGATGGCTCGCCAACGGGCGGCTTCCTCCTGGAGGGCCGCGGGTATCTCTACGACGCTGAACGACTCGCCGCGGGACGAGCTCTCGTCCCAAACCAGGGCGTTCATTTCCAGCAGGTCAATTACCCCGGCGAAGCTGCTCTCCACCCCGATCGGCAACTGCACCACGGCCACGGTGGCCCCCAGGCGGTCCTGGATCATGTCCACGCAGCGGGCGAAGTTGGCCCCGATCCGGTCCATCTTGTTGACGAAACAGATGCGAGGCACGCCGTACTTGTCGGCCTGGCGCCAGACGGTCTCCGTCTGAGGCTCCACCCCGGCGACCGCGTCGAAAACGGCGATGGCGCCGTCGAGCACCCGCAACGAGCGCTCGACTTCGACGGTGAAGTCGACGTGTCCCGGCGTGTCGATGATGTTGATGCGGTGGTCGTCCCACAAGCAGGTGGTGGCGGCCGACGTGATCGTGATGCCGCGCTCTTGCTCCTGCGGCATCCAGTCCATGGTGGCGCTGCCCTCATGGACTTCGCCCATCTTGTAGTTGACGCCGGTGTAGTACAAGATGCGCTCGGTCGTGGTCGTTTTGCCCGCGTCGATGTGGGCCATGATCCCGATATTGCGGGTCTTGGCCAGAGGGAACTCTCTCTTGTTGTCAGCGTCAGCCATTGGTTGCTTGCCTCGAGCTCTGGTTATGTTGTGTGTACGATGCGGAGACCTCCGCCTCCGGCCAACTGCACTTCGCTGGCCGCGGACGGTGGGTCGCCTTTGAAATTTCGGGTTTTGGCCGGAGCTAGCTTGGCTAGCTGCTTGCCTAGCCTTACGACCGGGCCACACGGGCCCGCTGTGACCAGCTAGTTTCTCGACCTATTCGTTGTGGGGCATCTCAGTGGTGCCACCGGAGACTACGCCAGCTGCCACCGAGCTCCTACAACGCCTGCAAAGTCAACGCCGTCCCTTACAGCGTTTATTCCCTTGCCAACGCCAATCTCCGGTACTGGCGCCGCTTGTCCCTTACCAGCGATAGTGAGCGAAGGCCTTGTTCGACTCGGCCATCTTGTGCATGTCTTCCCGCCGTTTCACGGCCGCCCCCAGACCATTGGAAGCGTCCATGAGCTCGCTGGCCAAGCGTAAAGACATCGTCTTTTCCCGTCTCTGCCTCGAATATCCAACCAGCCACCGCACCGACAGTGTGGCTGCCCGGCGGGGCTTGACATCGACCGGCACCTGGTAGGTGGCGCCGCCGACCCGGCGGCTCTTGACCTCCAGCTGAGGTTTGGTGTTGTCCACCGCTCGCTTGAGGGTGCCGATCGGCTCGGTCGAAGTGCGCTCCTTTATGGTGTCAAGCGCGTCGTACACGATCTGCTCGGCCAGGCTCCGCTTTCCCCTCGACAGGACCTTGTTGACCAGCTGGGTGACCAGGACGGAGTGGTAGATAGGGTCGGGCAGGAGCTCGCGGCGGGGTGCCGGACCTTTTCGGGGCATCGATAACTCTCCTAGGCCTTCTTGGCCCCATAGCGACTACGGGCCTGCTTCCGGTCGCGTACACCAGCGGTATCGAGCGTGCCCCGGATGACCTTGTACCGCACCCCGGGGAGGTCCTTGACGCGGCCGCCCCTCACCAGGACGATCGAGTGCTCTTGAAGGTTGTGGCCGACGCCGGGGATGTAAGCCGTCACCTCGAACCCGCTCGAGAGCCGGACCCGGGCTACCTTGCGTAGGGCCGAGTTGGGCTTCTTGGGGGTGTTGGTATAGACACGGGTGCACACGCCCCGCCGTTGCGGCGCGCCCTTCAGGGCCGGCGTCTTGGTCTTCTTCGAATTTTGCTGGCGGCCCTTGCGGACCAATTGAGCAATAGTGGGCACTTGACCTCTGGGTAGGGGGCTCTTGTTAGCGGGCGCGTACCACCGAGCCGCTGCCCTGTGGACGAATACCCATGTTATCACGCCCGGCGCTCGGCCCAAGTCGGGCCGGGCCAGCGGTTTTGAGAGACTGGCCTGCGGTGGAAGGTAGGTGGACACGGCCCGCCGAGGGGCAGACTGCAACGAGAACCTCGGCCAGGCCAGAACCTCGGTCAGGCCAGAACCTCGGTCAGGCCAGAACCTCGATCAGACCCAACCTCGTCAGACCAACCTCGATCAGAGAGGCCAAAATGTCAGCGACAGACGGAATGAGCTACGCCCCGAAGGGGAGGCCGACGCCGGCGTGCGAGGAAGGCGAGTTCGTTTTCGCCGCCGTCGGGCTCGACCATGGTCATATCAACGGCATGTGCAATGGGCTGACGGAGGCCGGCGCACAGCTCAAGTGGGTGTACGACGGCGACACCAACAAGGCGGCCGCCCTCGCCAAGGAGTTCCCGGGGGCACAGGTGGCCGCCAGCGAAGCCGAGGTCCTGGAGGACCCGGAGGTCCAGTTGGTGGCCGGGGCGTGCGTGCCGGCGGACCGCGCCGCCCTCGGGGCCCGCGTCATGCGCAACGGGAAGGATTACTTCACCGACAAGCCGCCTCTGACCACGCTCGGCCAACTCGACGAGGCCAAGAAGGTGGTGGCAGAGACGGGGAAAAAGTACGCCGTCTACTACAGCGAGCGCCTCCACGTGGAATGCGCCGTCTTCGCCGGCCAGCTGGTCCAGGAGGGGGCCATAGGCCGCGTCCTGCAGGTCATCGGTCTGGGGCCGCACCGGGCCAGCTTGGGTACGAGGCCGGCCTGGTTCTTCGAGCGCGACCGTTATGGGGGCATCCTGTGCGACATCGGGAGCCATCAGATAGAGCAGTTCCTGTACTTCACGGCCAATGGTGACGCTCGGGTGGTGACGAGCCGGGTAGCCAACTATGCGCACCAGGACCACCCGGGGCTCGAGGACTTCGGCGACTGCAGCCTGACCGGCGAGAACGGCGCCACCGGTTACTTCCGGGTCGACTGGTTCACCCCCGACGGGTTGAGCACCTGGGGGGACGGCCGGACCTTCCTGCTCGGCACTGACGGCTACATGGAACTGCGCAAGTACGTCGACGTGGCCACTGGCGCCGGGGGCGACCAGCTCTACCTGGTCGACGGCCGCGGCGAGCACCACTTCGATGTCAAAGGAAAGGTGGGCTACCCCTTCTTTGGCGAGTTGGTACGAGACTGCTTGGACCGCACCGAACGGGCCATGACGCAAGAGCATGCCTTCAAGGCGGCTGAGCTGTGCGTCATTGCCGAGCAGCAGGCCCAGTGGCTGGGATGAGGGAAAGGTGTGGGCAAACGATGACCTGCCGGGGGCTCCGGACGCCCCCGGCAGGACGGGTGAAGGACGGGTGAAGGACAGGTGACGGACAGCTGAGGGCGGGTGAAGGCCGTAAGGGCTAGGAGGCGCCGCCCACCACCGTGACGCCAGGCGCGGTTAGCGACGAGCCCTGGCCGCCGGCGTCGCCGAACCCGGCGGCGGTGCCATTAGCGCTGATGACCCAATAGCCGTCGCCGCCGGGCGTAACGACGAGCGCTTTGACCGGCTGGGGGACGAGCGAGGGCTGGGCGCCGTAGTACGTAGCGGCGCCGAAGGCGAAGATGCCCCCGTCCGACGCCACCAACCAGTAGCCCTTGCCGTTGGGGGCGGCGGCGATGCCCACTATGGGCTTAGTCCAGGTGGATGCTGCCCGTCGAGCCGTGGAAAGCGGCGTCGCCGTAGTTGAAGATGCCGCCGTCGGCGGCCGCCAGCCAGTAGCCCTTGCCGTCCGGGGTGGCCGCCACGCCGACGATGGGGCTCTTTAGGTGCAGCTTGGCCGGCGAACCGTAGAGGACGGCGTCGCCGTAGTTGAAGATGCCGCCGTCGGCGGCCACCAGCCAGTAGCCCTTGCCGTCTGGCGTGGCCGCCACCCCGACGATGGGGCTGGCCAGGTGCAGCTTGGCCGGCGAACCGTAGTTGATGGCGTTGCCGAAGGTGTAGACCTGCCCGTTGGCGGTGACCACCCAGTAGCCGCGCCCGCCCGGGGTGGTGGCGATGCCGACCGCTTTAGAGGTCAACTTGGCGCTGACCGAGCCGTGGCCCGCCGCCGCCCCCGAGGTAAGGACCCGTCCGCTGCTGGTGACGAGCCAATAGCTGCCGTCGGGGCCGGACACGCTGGCCGCGGTGCGGGCCGTGTTGACTAAGGCGAAAGTGGCCTGGCTGGACAGGCCGGCCACCTTGGCGATCACGATGTAGCCCCCGGCCGTCTCATTGGCCGAGAAGGCGGGCGCCGTCGCCACCCCGTTGCTATCGGTGAGGACGACCGCCGTCGCCCCGGCGCCCGCGAAGACCCCGCTCGCCCCGCTGGCCGGGGCGCTGAAGGTGACACTGGCCCCGGCTACGGCGTTGCCGTTGTCGTCGGTCACCGTCACCGCCAAGGGGACGGCGAAGTCGGTGCCGAGCTCCGTCGTCTGGGACGTACCGGCGCCGGCGGTGATGGCGTAGGGGCCGAGGAGAGGTTCTTCAGCGTGAAGCTGGCCGACGAGCTGACCCCGCTGACGCTCACCGTCACGGTGTAGGAGCCAACGGTGGAACCGGCCACGAGGGCCGGGCTGGTGGCCACGCCCGACTCGTCGGTCTGGGCGGTAGCGATGGCACCCCCACCGACGAAGGTGGCGCTGGCCCCGTCCGTCGTCCCCACGGTGAAGTCGACCGTCTCGTCAGGGACGGGGTCGCCGTAGGCGTCGGCCAGGGTGACGGTGAGCGGGAGGGCGAACTGCGTGGCCACCTTGGCCGACTGGTCGTTGCCAGAGGTGACTTTGACCGCGTTGGCCACCCCGGCGGTGGTGTTGGTCAGGTCGAAGTCGACCTCGATGCCGGTGCTGGCCACCTCGGCCACGACCGAGTAAGAGCCGCTCACATCGTTGGCAGTGAGGCCCGGGGCGCTGGCCACGCCGTTAGAGCCGGTCTCCACCGTGGCCGTGGTGGCCGCCCCCGGGAACGTGGCGCTCGGGCCGCTCGTGGGCGTCACGAACTCCACATCAACGTTGGCCACCGGGCACCCGCCGGTGTCCACCACTTCGGCTTGCAGGGCGCTCGAGAAGCCCTCGGCCACCTTGGCCGTCTGGTCCGAGCCGCCGTAGACCGTGACCCCGGCGATGGTGCCTGTACAAGCCGCACCGCCAGTAGCGGCCGAAGCGGGTGCGGCCAGCAGGACGGCCGGGGCCAGCCCGGTCAAGCCGGCTAGCGGGAGGCCGACCAGGAGGCTCAGCGCTCTGGCCCGCCTCCCGAAGCGACGGCGGCGGCCCTTAGCAAGGGCGTGACCACCCATTATGCGGCCCCGCCGCCTGGGCCACGCCCGCCAAACCCGCCGCCAAAGCCGCCGAAGGTCGGGCAACCGGACGAAGTCGGTTGGCGTGACGATGAGGGTCGTAGCGCTGACCGCGCCGATGTTGTTAGTCGAGCCGGTGGCCGTGACGCACTCACCGACCTTGAGCGAGCCGGCCGCCACTCGTTCGGACTTGCTGTACTTGGTCGACTTGGACACGTTCACCGTCTTGGGCCCGGTCTTGGTGGTGGCTTTGCCCTTGGAGAACGTGACCGTGACGGCCTCGACATCTATCTTCGTGGCTGACTTGGAGGTCACCTTGCCGGAAGCGGTGGCGAAATTAGCCGGGCGCTTGAAAGTTGTGCGCGGGCGAGTGCCGGTCGTACCCCCAGGCGCCGTGCCCCCCCTGAAACGGAAGGTCCCGCCACCTGGCCCTCCGGCTCCGCCGGCGCCGAAGCCCCGGTTGCACTGTCCCTTAGTGGCGGCGAAAAGGGCGACACTTGTAGCGTCCACGCTCCCGGCGGTCCCTTTGGTCCCCGTGGCCGAGATGCACGTGCCCTTGCTGACATCGCCTGCACTCGCCGAAACAGTCGCAGTGATGACCGTCTTGGAGCTGACGTTCACCGTCGTCTGACCGGTCTCGGAGTTTTGCACCTCGAGGATGGCGCCCGTAACACTGGCGATTTTCCCGAACGCGGCGGGCCTGAACGCCGCGGGCGGGCCGCTAGTAGTGGACGTCGTGCTCGCAGCGGCTATCCCGCCGCCGGCACCAGCAGCGACTAACGATATGACGGCCGCGGTGCCGACGGCCAGGACGAGCCGCCGGCTCTTGTTGATGCTGCGGGCAGCAATGGAGTGAACGTCGCCTGCCGTCGTATTTGTCTGAATTTCCTCGTTGGTCACGGGGTATGTTCTCCTATTTTTTGCTTTGTTCCGGGTAAGGGTCGTTACTCGCTACGGAGAGCTTCGATGGGCGCCAGACGGGCCGCCCGGGACGCCGGGTAGACGCCGAAGATCACGCCGATGGCGATGGCGCAGACGATGGCGCCCACCGTCGCCGGGACCGAGATGGCGATCTTGTTGGTGATGAAATGGGGGATGACGATGGCGCCGACGAGGCCGAGGCCGGCCCCGAATATCCCTCCGGCCAGCCCCAGGGTGGACGCTTCGACCAGGAACTGGCGCCGTATCACGGCGGGCGTGGCCCCAAGTGCTTTCCGGAGGCCGATCTCGCGGATCCGCTCGGTGACCGACACCAGCATTATGTTCATGACCCCGATCCCCCCGACCAGGAGCGAGATAGCGGCGATGCCGGCCAACAGCACGGTGAGGGTCTTGTCCACCGAGCTCGCCGTCTGTTCGATCTGGGTCTGGGAGGTGATGGTGAAGTCGGCGTCGGCCGGGTTGTTGATGCCGTGCAGGGCGAGCAGCTCGTCGGTGGCTTCGGTGTCAGCCGCGTTCATCGTCGACTGCGAGCTCGCTTCCAGGTAGATGGTCGAGACCGACGACGACCCGGTGAACTCGCTCTCGGCCGTCGTGAAGGGGATGACGGCCAGGTCGTCCTCGTTGGTCGTAGACGAGCTCCCGGCGCTGTTGAGCACCCCGGCCACGGTAAAGGGGATGTTGCCGATGTTGACCGTCTCGCCCACGGGGGAGAACAGGCCCAGTTCTTCGGCCGTGGTCTGGCCCAAGACGACGACGTTGGCGTCGGTCGTCATGTCCTTCTGGGTGAAAAAGGAGCCTTCGGCCATCGAGCGGCCCCGCACCGAGAGCCACGACGTGGTCGAGCCGTAGACGCTCGTCGTCCAGTTGTTGTTCCCCGCCACCAGGCTCGCCTCCTGGGTCACCTGGGGAGCCACCGCGGTGATGTCCGGGCAGTCGACCTTGTTGTCGAGGGCGACGGCGTTCTGGTAGGTCAAGGTGGAGGCCGAGCCGAACCCGCCCCGTACGAGCCCGGTCGTGCTGCTCCCGGGGGTGACGATGAGCAGGTTGCTCCCGAGGGCGTTGATGGCCGAGTTGACCGAGGACGCCGCCCCCTCGCCCAGGCCCACGGTGAGGATCACGGCGGCGATGCCAATCAGGATGCCGAGCACGGTCAGGGCCGACCGCAGCCGGTGGGTGGCTATGGCCTCCACCCCCGAGCGCAGGGTGTCGAACCAGCTCATGCCGCCGCCTCCTCTTGGCCCACGAACTTGCCGTCCCGGAACCGCATGATCCGCTCCGCCGCCTCGGCCACGTCCTGCTCGTGGGTGATGAGCACGATGGTGCGCCCCGAGCGGTGGAGCTCGTCCAGCATGGCCAGCACGTCGGCGCTGGAGCGGGAGTCGAGGTTGCCGGTGGGCTCGTCCGCCAACAGCAAGTCGGGCTCGGTCACCAGCGCCCGGGCCACCGCCACCCGTTGCTGCTGGCCCCCCGACAACTGGGTCGGCAGGTGGTTGACCCGGTTGGACAAGCCCACCTGCTCCAGCGCGGCCATGGCCCGCTCCTTGCGCCGGCGCCGGTCCACCCCGGCGTAGATGAGGGGCAGCTCGACGTTGCGCCAGGCCGACAGCCGGGGCAACAGGTGGAACTGCTGGAACACGAAACCGATGCGGCGGTTGCGCACGTGGGCCAACTGCTCTTCGTCCATCTTGCTCACGTCGGTCCCGGCCAACAGGTAGCGCCCGGAGGTGGGCACGTCGAGGCAGCCGAGGATGTGCATGCAGGTCGACTTGCCCGAGCCCGACGGCCCCACGATCGAGATGTACTCCCCGGGGTAGACCGATACCGACACCCCCCGCAGGGCATGGACCGGGACCGAGCCGGTGGTGTACGTCTTCCACACGTTCACGAGCTGGACTATGGGCCGTTTCGCCGCCAGCGTGGGCGGCGCCGGCTGGTGAGGCGTTTTCGAGTTCGTGCTCGAGTTGGAGCTCGAGTTCGTGCTCAGCATCTCAGCCACCGAGGCCACCACCCCGGGTGAAGAAGCCGCCGCCGCCACCGCACCGAAGCCGCCGCCCCCAAGGCCACCGCCCAGCCCGCCGAACCTCGGCCGGTAAACCCGCTGCTGCCGGAGCCCGTAGTCGCGCTCCTCGACAGTGAAGCGATCACGACTTCCTGGCCCGACTTGAGGCCCGACTTTATTTGCGTGAACTCACCGCTGGCGGCACCGGTAGTCACCGGCTGGACCGCCTCTTTACCGTTGTTCAGCACGTCGACGAAAGAACTCGTGCCCACGGTGTGCACCGCCGAGGTGGGCACCACGAGGACGTTGGTCGCCTGGCTCACCACGATGGACACATCCGTGGAGGCCCCCGAGTACAGCCCCGTCGCGCTACCCGTCACCGTGATCGTGACGGGGAAGGTGGTGACGCCGCTGGACGTAGTACCCAGCTGGCTGACGCTGGTCACGACGCCGTAGGCGGTCGTGTTTGTCCCGGTCGGGGTGATCGTTGCCTGCTCGCCTTCCTGGAGCTGGCTGAGCTGGGAAGTGCTGGCGTCGACGTCGACCACGAACGTGTTCAGCGGCTCGATGACGATCTCAGACGAGCTCGAACTGGAGCTGCCACTCGAGCCAGCTGCCGCTCGAGCCAGCGCTGCTCGCACCGGTCCCGCTCCCACTTGAGCCGTGCTCGAGGCGGCGGAACCGCTGCTCACCGTCGTACTGCCGGCCGAGACGGTCTGGCCGGGCGAGAGGTCAAGGGTGACGACCGTGCCGGCCACCGGGGAGGTGAGTACGCCGTCTTTCAGGTTGGTCTGGGCCTGGGAGACGTCCACCTTGTCGGCCGCCACCGTCGCGTCGTCCGAGGCGACCTGGCTCGGGCTACTGCTCTGGTCCGCCTTGAGCGTCGACTCGGCCTCGGCCAGCTGCAACTGGGCGGAGGCCAGGGAATTGTCTGCCTGCTGGAGCGACTGGGCGTCCTTTTGCTGCGTCGAGGTCAGGCCGCTCTGGTCGGACTGGACGGCGGCGCCGTCCTTTTGGGCCGTCGAGGCCAGGCTGCCCTGGTCCGTCTGGATGGCCTGGTCATCTTTTTGCAGCGTGGACGCCAGGCTGTCGTTGTCGCTCTGGACCGCCTGCTGGTCCTTTTGCAACGTGGAGGCCATTGCCGTCTTGTCGGCCTGGGCCGCCTGGCCGTCCTTCTGCAGCGTGGACGACACGGACGCCTGGTCGCTCTGGACCGCCTCCTGGTCCTTCTGCACGGTCGTCGCCAAATTGGCTTGGTCCGTCTTGACTGCCTGCTCGTCCTTTTGGACGGTAGAAGTCAAGCTGCTCTCGTCCGACTGGATGGCCTCGTTGTCCTTTTGCTCCGTGGAAGCCAGGCTGGCCTCGTCATTGGCGACCACCTGCTGGTCGCTCTGCTCGGTGGCCGAGACGCTGCTCCCGTCGTTTGTGATCGCCTCCTGGTCTTTTTGCTCGGTGGCGGCCAGGGTGCTCTGGTCGTTGGTGATCGCCTGCCGGTCTTTTTGCTCGGTAGAAGTGGCGCTGCTCTGGTCGTTTGTGATCGCCTGCCGGTCTTTCTGCTCGGTGGCAGAGACGCTGGCCTGGTCGTCCTGGACCCCCTGCTGGTCCTTGGTCACTGTCTGCTGGGCTGCCGTTACCTGTTGTTGGTCGGAGGTAACGCCCTGTTGGGCCGCAGAAACCGCACTTACGTCGGAGGCGCAGGCTGAACTGGCCCCAGACCCCGAAGAAGAGGTGGACCCTCCACCTCCCGACGACGCCGCGTTGGCCGCGTTGAGTGTGGCCGCCCCGTCACCTTGGCAGTCGGCCGCCTCTTTCTGCTGATCGGCGGCCAAGGTCGACTCGGCCGTCGCCAGCGTTGCCTGGGCGCTGGCCAGGGTCGACTTGTCCGCCGTCACCTGCGCCTGGGCCTGGCTGATGGTCTGCTTACCCTGGGAGGTGTCGCTGGCCAGCTGGGCCTGGGCCTGGCTGATCGTCTGCTTGCCCTGAGAGGTGTCGCTGGCCAGCTGCGCTTTGGCCTGGCTGATCGTCTGATCGCCCTGGGAGGTGTCGCTGGCCAGCTGGGCCTTGCCCTGGCTGACGGTTTGCTGGGACTGGCCGCCGGCACTGGCTAGCTGCGCCTTGGCCTGGCTGATGGTCTGTTCAGCCTGGGCGGTGTCGCTGGCCAGCTGGGCCTTGCCCTGGTCGATGGCCTGTTCGGCCGTCTTGCGGTCGCTTTGCATCTGGGCCTCGGCCTGGCTGACGGTGAGGTCGCCCTGGTTGCGGTCGCTCGCCATCTGGGCCTCGGCCTGGCTCAGGGTCATGTTGCCCTGCTTGTGGTCGCTCGTCATTTGGGCCTCGGCCTGGCTGAGGGTCTGCTCGGCCGAGCTATGGTCGCTCGCCATCTGGGCCTTGGCCTGGCTCAGGGTGAGCGCCCCCTGCTTGTCGTCGCTCGTCATTTGCGCCTCGGCCTGGCTGACGCTCTGGCCCGCCTGGGTCTTGTCGCTGTTCATCTGGGTGTTGGCCTGGGAGATGGTCTGCTGGGCCTGGCTGCTGCGACGTCCCGTTCTGCGCCTCGTCGTCGGCTATGGCCTGCTGGTCCTGGGAGACCGTCATGTCGTCGCTGGAGACGGTGGCCTTGGCCTGGGCCACCGTCTGGTCGTCCTGGGCCGAGGCGAGGTTGCTCTCGGCCGTGTCCAGGTTGGACTGGGCCTGCTCGAGGTCGCTTTCGAGCGTTGCTGTCTGCAGGGTGGCTAGCTCCTGGCCTGCCTTCACCGCCTCACCGCTGGTGACTTTGACCCCGTCCACGGTCCCCGCTACCGCGAAGTTGACGTTGGCCTCGGTGGCCGGCTCGATCGTCCCTGTCGCTGAGGTCGTCTCCTGCACATTGCCGATGCTCGCCGCCACGGTGCGGTACGTTTTGGCGCCCGAGCGGGTCAGGAGGTACGCAGCGCCTCCGCCGGCGACCAGGGCGGCGGCGACCAAAACCGCGACGACCGCCTTCCAATGCCGGTTCCACCAGCCTGCGGCGCGGTGGCTCGACCTCGGGCGGGACACCCCCGTCCGCCTCGGGGCCGGCCTCGCCCGTGCTCCCAATGCGTTACGGGTACCGGCTGAGTGTCGAGCGCAGTGCGCTCTTCGGGCGCCATCGTCATGAGACAGACCTCCGCGGCATGTTGCGAGAAAGGTATGTGTGCCAACTTTGGCCGCGACTGAAAGCCGGCTTAATGTTGGGTAAAAGGGTCGACCGCGGGGGCATAGAGCGAGGATTCTCGCGATTAAGCTCCTATGACCGTGAGCGACGAGACGGCCCCGCCGGAGGCTCCGTTGTCGGACCGGCGACAGCCCACCAAGCGGGTCGTGATCTTAACCTCTGCCCCTGGGCGTGGTCTTGGTGGGCGGTGTAGTGGCCGCCGTCGTGGCCACGACCGGCGGCGCCGGGACGAAACGGCCCGCGTCCGCCGTGGCCAGCACGACCACAGTCGAGACCAAGGGGCACTTGCTTTCCGAGGTGACCATGGTCCCGTTCAACGACTCCACCAACCAAAGCCCGATGTCGACCGTGGCGGTGCATGCCACCGGCGCCGTGCTGGAAAACGTGAACGTGGTGGCCCCGACACTTCGGTCCAGGCTGGCGGGGAGCCTGAACGCGACGGGCGACGAATGGCTATCGACCGGTTCGCTGCACCCCAGCACTGCTTATGTCGTCACCTACACCGTGAAGGGGACAGGGGGGTTGACGGTTACGGGTTCAGGGAAGTTCTCTACCGCTTCTACCGCTGAAGCCTTCCTCGGCAACGGCCCCACAGGATATACGGGGGGGAGTAGCGAGTCGCCCACGTCGACGCCATCAGCCGGGGCCGCTCATTCGAGCACCCCATCAGGGGGCTCGGGCTCGTCGAGCGGCCTAAATGGTGGGCAGGCGGGGTCGTCCAACTCTCTCGGCACCAGCGGCCAGGGCTCCAGCTCTTCGGGGTCGTCTGGCTTGTCCGGGGCTACCGGGAGCAGCAGCTTCTTACCCACCTCTACCCCTTCGGCCGGCGCGTCGGGCTCGTCCGGGGCCGGCCTGGGCACCAGCTCTGGGGGGTCTTCGGGCTTGTCGGGCCGGAGCGGGACCGGGAGCAGCAGCTTCTTACCCACCTCTACCCCTTCGGCCGGCGCGTCGGGCTCGTCCGGGGCCGGCCTGGGCACCAGCTCTGGGGGGTCTTCGGGCTTGTCGGGCCGGAGCGGGACCGGGAGCAGCGGCAGTTTCTCGTCTACCTCGACGCCGCCAGCTGGCGCGTCTGTCTCGGGGGCCGGCCTGGGCAGCAGCTCTGGCGGGTCTGTGGGCTCGTCGGGCCGGAGCGGGACCGGGAGCAGCGGCAGTTTCTCGTCTACCTCGACGCCGCCAGCTGGCGCGTCTGTCTCGGGGGCCGGCCTGGGCAGCAGCTCTGGGGAGTCTTCGGGCTTGTCGGGGAGGAGTGGGACCGGGAGCAGCGGCAGTTTCTCGTCCACGTCGACGCCGTCGGCTGGCGCATCGGGCTCGTCCGGGGCCGGCCTCGGCAGCAGTTCTGGCGGGTCTGTGGGCTCGTCGGGGAGGAGTGGGACCGGGAGCAGCGGCAGTTTCTCGTCCACGTCGACGCCGTCGGCTGGCGCATCGGGCTCGTCCGGGGCCGGCCTCGGCAGCAGTTCTGGCGGGTCTGTGGGCTCGTCGGGGAGGAGTGGGACCGGGAGCAGCGGCAGTTTCTCGTCCACGTCGGCACCCTCAACGTCGGTGGCGACTCGTTCGACCGAGCCGTCTTCCAACTCGGTAACGCCCCCGACGGCGGCTGGCACCAGCCCTAATTCGACGAGCTCGTTTGCTGGCTCGACGCCGTCGAGCTCGGCTGGCCCGGGCACGTCGGTGCCTTTGTCTCCTCCGACGAGCACCCCCTCTCCCCCCTCGACGGTGCCTCAGGAGACCTCCACACCCACGACCACCCCAACCAGCGTGTCGCCAGTCACCACGACCACCGCCTCTACAGTCGGAGCCTCTACGGTGCCGCCTTCGTCAACCAGCGCGCCCAGCACGACTTCGACGTCGGTCGCCGTTACCCCGACGACCTAAACCCGGGTCTAAACGGCAAAAGGGCCGCACCGCCGAGATGGTTGCGCATTCCTCCGCGTCCCATCTCGCCGGGCGGCCCTTCCTAACGGGTCACCGATTTACGAGAGCTACTGCGTCTCTCCGTCGCCGGCCTCGAAGGTGTTCTCCTGGTCGTAGCCGAACCCGTAGGCGGCGTCTTCGTACTCGCCGGGCTCGAACGTAGCTCCACCCTCGGTGCCTGTGCTGCTCCCGATGCTGGCCAACCAGGCGGCCAGGTCCTCGGAGCCGGGCTCCTCGTCGGACGTCCAGAAGGTCATGCGCTGCACCTCGGGGGCGTCGACGATGACATCGCGGTAGCGGGGCATGCCGGTGCCGGCGGGGATCAGCTTGCCGATGATGATGTTCTCCTTCAGCCCGAAGAGCAGGTCGGACTTGCCCTCGATGGCGGCCTCGGTGAGCACTCGCGTCGTCTCCTGGAAGGAGGCGGCAGACAGCCAGCTGTCTGTGGCTAGAGAGGCCTTGGTTATACCCATGAGCTCGGGACGCCCTTCAGCGGGACGCTTGCCTTGCTGCACGAGCTGGCGGTTGATCTCGGCGAAGAACCGGGAGTCCACTCGCTCCCCGGGCAGGAAGGGCGATTCTCCCTGCTCGGCCACGAGCACACGGCGCAGCATCTGGCGGACGATGAGCTCGATGTGCTTGTCGTGGATCGACACGCCCTGGTCCCGGTACACCTGCTGGACCTCTTCGACGAGGTACTGCTGGGTCTCCCGGATGCCCTTGATCTCGAGCAACGCCTTCGGGTCACGTGGGCCCTCGACGAGAGCATCGCCGGCCGGGACCTCGACGCCTTCCCTGACGCCCTCGGCCAGCTTGGCCCGCAACGCCACGGTATAGACGTCCTCGCTGCCGTCGTCACCGACGATGGCGATGCGGCGGCTGTTGTCCTCCTCGGTGATGCGCACCACGCCCGATGTGCGGGCCAGTACCGCCGCCCCCTTCGGGGTGCGGGCTTCAAAGAGCTCGACCACGCGGGGGAGGCCATGGGTAATGTCCTCGCCGGCGATACCACCGGTGTGGAACGTACGCATCGTTAACTGCGTCCCCGGCTCCCCGATGGACTGGGCGGCAATAACGCCCACCGCCTCGCCCAGCTCGATGTGCTGGTCGGCGGCCAACGAACGGCCGTAGCAGCTACCGCAGATCCCGTGGGCCGACTCGCACGTGAGCACGGACCTGACCATCACCTCGTTGACGGCAGGGTCGTCACGAAGTTCGGCCATGATCTCGACGTCCACCTCGGTGCCAGCCGGGAACTCCCTGCCGTCCGACAGTGTCACGCCCCGGGCCAGCACGCGGCCGTCCAGCCGGGTCTCCAGGTAGTAGCGGGCCTTCTCGTCGTCCGGGCGCACATTGCGCACCCAGATGCCGCGGGTGCTTCCGCAGTCGTCCTCGCGCACGATCAGTTCCTGGGCCACGTCGACTAGGCGACGGGTCAGGTAGCCGGAGTCGGCGGTACGGAGGGCGGTGTCGGCCAGCCCCTTGCGGGCGCCGTGGGTCGAGATGAAGTACTCGAGCACCGACAAGCCCTCACGGAACGAGGACACGATGGGCCTCGGGATCATCTCACCTCGTGGGTTGGACACGAGGCCCTTCATACCGGCGATCTGGCGCACCTGCTGCGGGTTACCGCGGGCGCCGGAGTCGACCATCATGTCCAGCGGGTTGAAGGGGATCCGGTGGAGGGCCTCCTCCATCGCCTTGCCCACCTCGGAGTTGGCCGTCGTCCAGATCTCGATCTCCTTCTGGCGGCGCTCGTCGTCGGTGATAATGCCCCGCTTGAACTGGCTCTCGGCCTTCTCGGCGTCGGCCTCATGGCGGTCCACTATCTCTTTCTTGGCGGCAGGGACCTTCACGTCCTCCATCGAGATGGTTAGGCCCGATTGGGTGGCGTACCGGTAGGTGAGCTCCTTGATCTTGTCGAGGCTGTCCGCCACCGTTACGCGGGGGTAGTTGCTCGCCAGTACCTCGACGATGGAGCCGATGCTGTGCGCCTTCTTCCCTACCACGCTGTTGACGAACTCGAAATCGTCCGGCAAGGCGGTGTTGAAGATGATCCGGCCCGGGGTCGTCTCGATGACCTCGTACGCGGCCGCATCTGCCGACCCATTGCTGGTCACTTCGCTCTCAACCGAACCATTGCTACTAGCGCCATTGCCGCTGGCAACCACATCTTCTTCGTTATCGGCGACGGCTCCCGCGTCAAGCTCACCAAAGGCGACGCCGGGCTTGATCGGCCGACGCCATGTCACCTTGGCGTGCAAGGCGACGGCGCCGACGTCGAGGGCGTGGCGCACCTCGTGCAGGTGCCGGAACACCCGGCCTTCACCCACGGCCCCGTCCTTCACGAGCGTCAGGTAGTAGGCGCCGAACACCATGTCCTGGGTGGGCGTGACGATCGGCCGGCCGGTGGCCGGGGACAGGATGTTGTTGGCCGACAGCATGAGCACCCGGGCCTCGGCCTGAGCTTCAGCCGAGAGGGGCAGGTGGACAGCCATCTGGTCGCCGTCGAAGTCGGCGTTGAAGGCGGTGCAGACCAGCGGGTGGATCTGGATGGCCTTGCCTTCGACCAGCACCGGCTCGAAGGCCTGTATACCCAGGCGGTGCAAGGTCGGGGCACGGTTGAGAAGCACGGGGTGTTCCTTGATGACCTCTTCCAGCACGTCCCAGACCTGGCTGCGCCGGCGCTCGACCATCCGCTTGGCGGACTTGATGTTTTGGGCCAGCTCCAGGTCGACCAGCCGCTTCATCACGAAGGGCTTGAACAGCTCGAGCGCCATCTGCTTGGGCAGGCCGCACTGATGGAGCTTGAGCGTCGGGCCGACGACGATGACCGAACGGCCTGAATAGTCGACGCGCTTGCCCAGCAGGTTTTGCCGGAACCGGCCCTGCTTGCCCTTCAGCATGTCCGAGAGGCTCTTCAGCGGCCGGTTGCCCGGCCCCGTCACAGGCCGGCCCCGCCGGCCGTTGTCGAACAGGGCGTCGACGGCCTCCTGCAGCATGCGCTTTTCGTTGTTGACGATGATCTCGGGGGCGCCGAGGTCGAGCAGCCTCTTCAACCGGTTGTTCCGGTTGATGACCCGACGGTAGAGGTCGTTGAGGTCGCTGGTGGCGAACCGGCCGCCGTCGAGCTGGACCATGGGGCGCAGCTCGGGCGGGATGACGGGCACGACGTCGAGGATCATCGCCCGCGGGTCGTTGACCCGCCGGCCGTTTTCGTCACGGCGGTTGAAAGCCGAAACGATCTTCAGGCGCTTGATGGCCTTTTGCTTGCGCTGCACCGAAAGGTGGCGACGACCCTCGTCGGGCTCGATGACGTCGCGCAGTTTCACTTCCTCTTCGTCGAGGTCGAGCTCCTCGATCAATTGCGCGATGGCTTCAGCGCCCATACCACCCCGGAAATAATCCCCGTAACGGTCGCGGAGCTCGCGCCACAGCAACTCGTCTTCGATGATCTTGCGGCCGTGGAGGTCGCGGAACTCCTCGAAGGCCCGCTTGACCAGCTCGGCCTCGGCCTCAGCGTGGTCGCGTATAGAGGTGACCTCTTTTTCCACCTGGCGCTGGCGGGCTTTCAGCTCGGAGTCCTTAGACCCTTCGCTTTCCAGCTTGGCCAGCTCCTCTTCCAGCTCCTTGTAGCGCCGGTCGATGTCGAGGTCGCGGGTCCGGACGATGTCGGCCAGCTCCTCGTTGAGCTCGACTTCAAGGTTGGGCAGGTCTGCGTGCCTGCGCTCTTCGTCGACAGAAGTGACGAGATTGGCAGCGAAATAAATGACTTTTTCGAGCTGCTTGGCCTTCAGTTCCTCTCTGGCTTCGGTACCCATCAACAGGTAAGCCAGCCAAGAACGGGTACCCCGCAGGTACCAGATGTGCACGACCGGCGCGGCCAGCTCGATGTGGCCCATCCGCTCGCGCCTCACCTTGGAGCGGGTGACCTCCACGCCACAGCGCTCACAGATAATGCCCTTGAACCGGACCCTCTTATACTTGCCGCAATAGCACTCCCAGTCCTTGGTAGGACCGAATATCTTCTCGCAGAAAAGACCGTCCTTTTCTGGGCGCAGCGTCCTGTAGTTGATGGTCTCCGGCTTTTTTACTTCGCCGTTGGACCAGGTCCGGATGTCGTCAGCGGTGGCGAGACCGATTTTCAGTTGTTCGAAATTGTTTACGTCAAGCATTATTTAGAAACTCCTCTCGCTCGCGCGCCGCGCGTCCTCCTCGTCAGAGCCGCGCTCTGGCCGGCTGATGTCGATGCCCAGCTCTTCGGCCGTGCGGAACACGTCCTCATCCAGCTCCCGCATCTCGATCTGCTCGCCAGTAGTGGACAGCACCTCCACGTTGAGGCAGAGGCTCTGCATTTCCTTTATGAGCACTTTGAAGCTCTCCGGTATCCCCGGTTCGGGGATGTTGTCGCCCTTCACGATCGCCTCGTACACCTTGACCCGGCCGAGGACGTCGTCGGACTTGATGGTCAGCAATTCCTGCAGCGCGTAAGCGGCGCCGTAGGCCTCCAGGGCCCAGACTTCCATTTCCCCGAAACGCTGGCCACCGAACTGCGCTTTCCCACCCAGCGGCTGCTGGGTGATCATCGAGTAAGGGCCAGTGGACCGGGCGTGGATCTTGTCGTCCACGAGGTGGGCCAATTTCAATATGTATATGTAGCCGACAGAAACGGGGTTGTCGTACGGCTCGCCTGTGCGCCCGTTGTAGAGCATGGCCTTCCCGTCCGGCCCGATCAATCGCCCATTGTCGCCGTACTCGGTGCCAGGGGCCTCGGGGTGCAGGTTCTCGAAAATGTTCTTGATCGTCGGGTGCCGGCCCGCCTGCTCCACCTCGTCCCAGTGGGCGCCGTCGAAGCTCGGCGTGGCCACGAAGGTGTAAGGCTTCGCCACCGGGCTGGTCTTGCGGCCCTTGGGCTCGCCGGAGACAGCGTTTTTGCCGTCCCCCTCCCAACCCCAGCGGGCGGCCCAGCCGAGGTGGCTTTCGAGGACCTGGCCCACGTTCATGCGGGAAGGCACACCCAGGGGGTTGAGGATCATGTCCACCGATGTGCCGTCGGCCAGGTGGGGCATGTCCTCGACCGGGAGGATCTTCGATATGACGCCCTTGTTGCCGTGCCGGCCGGCGAGCTTGTCGCCCTCGGTGATCTTGCGCTTCTGGGCGACGTACACCCGCACCAGCTGGTTGACGCCAGGCGGCAGCTCGTGGGCGTCCTCACGTGAGAACACCCGGACGTCGATGACCTTCCCGGACTCGCCGTGGGGCACCTTGAGCGAGGTGTCACGCACCTCTCGTGCCTTTTCTCCGAATATGGCCCGCAGGAGTCGCTCCTCGGGCGTCAGCTCCGTCTCGCCTTTCGGCGTCACCTTGCCGACGAGCACGTCTCCGGCCCCGACCTCGGCCCCGATGCGGATGATGCCCCGCTCGTCGAGGTCCTTCAGGATCTCTTCCGACAGGTTGGGGATGTCACGGGTGATCTCTTCCGCCCCGAGCTTGGTGTCGCGGGCGTCGACCTCGTGCTCCTCGATATGGATCGAAGACAGGACGTCGTCGCGTACCAGCCGCTCCGAGAGGATGATGGCGTCTTCGTAGTTGTAGCCCTCCCACGGCATGAAGGCGACGAGCAGGTTCTTGCCCAACCCCAGCTCGCCTCCCTCGGTGGAAGGCCCGTCGGCCAGCACATCACCCTTGGCCAGGGGCTGGCCTTCTTCGACCACAATGCGCTGGTTGAAGCACGTGTTCTGGTTGGACCGGCGGAACTTGTACACCGGGTACACCTTGCGCCCGAGCGGGTTGCCCCAGCGGTCCGACTGGCCGCCTTCGTACTCGACCGTGACGTGCTCGCCGGCCACCTCGGCCACCATGCCGGTGCCCTCGGCCAACAGGACGTCGCCGGTGTCCCTCGCCGCCCGGCCCTCGACGCCAGTACCGACGAAGGGGGCTTCGGGGTAGACCAGGGGCACGGCCTGCTTCTGCATGTTGGCGCCCATGAGCGCCCGATTGGCGTCGTCGTGCTCGATGAAGGGGATCAGGGCCGTCGAAATCGAGACGATCTGCTTGGGTGACACGTCCATCAGGTCGACCTCGGAGGGCGGCACGAAGTCCACCTCGCTCGTCGTGCCGTACGTGGTCCCACCGGCACCGACGCGCACGCCCGGCCCCTGCGGGGCCCGTCGGACCAGTACCCGCTGGTCGGTGAGGGTCCCGTCCTCGGTCAACTTGGCGTTGGCCTGGGCGATGACGTACTCCTCTTCCTCGTCGGCGGCTAGGTAGACGATCTCGTCGGTGACCCGACCGTCGGTAACCCGGCGGTAGGGCGTCTCGATGAACCCGTACTCGTTGATCCGGCCATAGGTGGCCAGGTGGCCGATGAGGCCGATGTTCGGGCCTTCAGGCGTCTCGATCGGGCACATGCGGCCGTAGTGAGAGCTGTGGACGTCACGGACCTCGAACCCGGCGCGTTCCCGCGACAGGCCACCGGGGCCCATGGCGGAGAGGCGCCGCTTGTGGGTCAGACCGGACAGCGGGTTGGTCTGGTCCATGAACTGGGAGAGCTGGCTGGTGCCGAAGAACTCCTTGATGGCCGCCACTACCGGCCTGATGTTGATCAGCGTCTGGGGCGTGATCGCCTCGACGTCCTGGGTCGTCATGCGCTCCCGGACGACGCGCTCCATGCGGGAGAGACCGACCCGCACCTGGTTCTGGATCAGCTCGCCGACCGAACGGACCCGGCGATTGGCGAAGTGGTCCTGGTCGTCGAGCCGGTAGCCCGCCTCGCCTTGGGCCAAGTGGAGCAGGTATGTACCGGCCGCCAGCACCTCGCTCTTGGAGAGCACGGTCTGGCCGGGCGCCGGCCGCTCCAGTTCGATCCCGAACAGTGACTCGATCTTGCCGATCTCGGGGCCAGCTTGCGGTCCAGCTTGTATCGTCCGACCCGCGTGAGGTCATAGCGCTTCGGGTTGAAAAAAGCGTTCTCGAAATAGGCGCGGGCCGACTCGACCGAGGGCGGCTCGCCCGGCCGGGCGCGCTTGTAGATCTCCAGGAGGGCCGCCTCTTGGGTCGGCGCCACCTGCTGCTTACGCTCGGCGTCCCACTGGGGCTCCAGGAAGTCGAAGTGGCGCACGAAACGCTCCAAGAAGACTTCGTCCGCATAGCCGAGGGCGCGCAACAGCGTGAACAAGGACAGGCGGCGCTTGCGGGCCACCCGGGACCCGGCGCTGATGTCCTTGCCCGGCTTGGCTTCGACGTCGAACTCGATCCACTCGCCGCGGTAGGGGTGGACGGTGCCGGTCACGATGGTCTTGGCGTCGCGCCCAGGCTGGAAGATCACGCCCGGCGAGCGCACGAGCTGAGATACGACCACCCGCTCGGTGCCGTTGATGATGAACGTGCCCCGGTCCGTCATGACCGGGAAGTCCCCCATGAAGACCGTCTGTTCCTTGATCTCGCCGGTGTTGGCGTTCTGGAACTGCGCCCGGACGAAGATGGGCGCGGCGTAAGTCATGTCCTTCTCTTTGCACTCCTCCACCGAGAACTTCGGCGGTGGGCGCAGGTCCTGGTCGGTCGGGTCGAACTCCAGGATTAGTTTGAGGGAGCCAGAGAAGTCCTCGATCGGGCTGATGTCGCGAAAAGCTTCAGCCAGGCCCTTGTCAAGGAACCACTGGAAAGAATCACGTTGTACTGAGATGAGATCCGGAAGCGGTAGGACCTCATCGAGGTTCGCAAAAGAAAACCGCTCCCGGGTTACAGGGCGAGACGGCAAGGACTACTCCTTGGAAGACGCATTGGCTAGAGAGGCGCGCCGACTTGCCGCCCTAAAAACTAAGGACGCGGAAAGAGAGGGCACGGCAACTGATCAGTATACCGCATCGTCTACGGACGCGGCAACCTAGTCTCACAGGTCACCTCGTGGCCCTCACCCACAAGGGTAAGCCAGCAACGCCACCTGGTCAAGCACTTCTGTGCCAGCTGACCGCCCCGGGCCCTAACCCCGCCGCTCTGCGGGGTCTGGCCCGTTCCGCGCGTGCCGCCGGCTAGCAACCGCTCGGGCTGGCCGGCCAGCAACTTACTTGAGCTCGACCGTCGCGCCGGCCCCTTCGAGCTGGGCTTTCGCCTTGTCGGCGTCTTCCTTGCTGACCTTTTCCAGGACCGCCTTGGGCGCGCCGTCGACGAGGTCCTTGGCCTCCTTCAGCCCGAGGTTCGTAAGGGCACGGACTTCCTTGATGACCTGGATCTTCTTGTCACCGGCGCCGGTCAGGACGACGTCGAACTCCTCCTGCTCGACCTCGGCCGGGGCTTCAGCTGCGGCCGCCGTAGCCGGGCCGGCAGCGACGGCGACGGGCGCGGCGGCGGTGACGCCGAAGCGCTCCTCGAACGCCTTCAGCAGTTCGGACAGGTCGAGCACCGACATGCCGGAGATGGCGTCGAGGATGTCGTCCTTAGTCATTGTGGCCATTGCTTTGTTGCTCCTGTTTAGTTGGGATCAGTATTGCGTAGTTGGGTAGTAAGGCGGGTTCCCGCTGGCGCTTGGACCGGCGGGGGGGGTGGGGGTGGCGGGCCGAGCGTTGGTCAGCTCGGGGGTTCTTCGGTAGGGGTCTCAGGGGCTGAGGGTTCTTCGGTGGAGGTTTCCGGGGCTGGCGTCTCTGCGGTGGCGCTGGCCGCGGCTGGCGTCTCTGCGGTGGCGCTATCTCCGCCGGCCGCTTCCGCTCCTGCCGCTTCTGGAGTCGCCGGCTCGGGAACTGCGGCCGCTGGCGCTTCCGGCTCGGGAGCTGCGGCCTCTGGTGCTGCCGGCTCGGGAGCTGCGGCCTCTGGTGCTGCCGGCTCGGGAGCTGCGGCCTCTGGGGTCGCCGGCTCCGGGGTTGGCGAACCGGCGGCCCGCTCGTCCCGGAGCGCCGCCAAGCCGTAGGCGAAATTGCGGGGCACAGCAGCGAGCAGGCCAGCCAGGGTCTGCATCGGGGCCGCTATCGCTCCGGCCAGACGGGCCAGCAGGACCTCCCGCGACGGCAGGTCGGCCAGGGCGGAGGTGGCCTGCGCCCCGAGCACCGAATTGCCGAGCAGCCCTCCCTTGATGACCAGGAGCGGGTTCGCCCGGGCGAAGTCGCGGAGCGCCTTGGTCACCGCGGCAGCGTCACCCTGTACGAAAGTGAGGGCCGTCGGACCGGCCAGAAGGTCCACAAAACTCTCGGGGCGTTCGCTGGCGGCCAGGCGGACCAGGGTGTTCTTGTACACCCGGTACTCGGCACCGAGGGGGGCGATGCCGCGCCTGAGCGAGGCCAGGTCCTTCACCTTTAGGCCGCGGTACTCCGTCACGATGACCGCATCGGCCTCGTCGAGGCGAGAACGCACTTCGTCTACGACGGCGACCTTGTCGGGCCTCGGGTTGTCCATCTTCACTCCTTCTGGTGCTCAGCTGTTGACGCGCGAACACGGCGATCACCGGAGGAGTGCCTGCTCGCCTCGTCTGGTTGGGCTCCCGCCCATTTATGCGCTCTAGTTAGCGCACCGGATGTCTTCGGCGCTTATGTGAGATGCCAGTGTACCAGCGGCGGCCATTAGTGCTGGTCGGCGGGCCGAGCCCCACTTCGGCGGCGCGCGTACCAGTCGGAGGTGCCGGTTAGCCGCCTGCCGCACTATCGTCGCCACCCGCCGGCGGAGTGGGTCGGATAACTGTCGTTATCACTAGGTTATTCGACCCAAGCGTAACTATTCGCCCCAGAACGGGTGGCCCGCACCCCGCCCCACTGGGCCGAACTCTGCCCCACTGGGCCGAACTCTGCCCTACCGGCCCGGTAGCCCTGACCTTCCGGCCCGGTAGCCCTGACCTTCCGGCCCGGTAGCCCTGACCTCTACCAGGCCCGCACTCTGTCCTTCCGGCCCGCAGCCGCCCGCCCGGGCCGCGGCCCGAGCGACGCCGCCTGCCACGTAGAGACCAGTTACCGGCTGGCCGCGCCGGCCAGCTCCTCGTCAGTGATCCGCAGACGGGACGGGTCGACGTCGATGCCAGGGCCCATCGTCGACGCCACCGCCACCGACCTTACGTAGCGGCCCTTGGCCGCGGCCGGCTTGACCCGCTGCAGTTCGTCCAGCACGGCCCGGAAGTTGGACATGAGCTGATCGCGGGTGAAGCTGACCTTCCCGATCGGCACCTGTACGACGCCACGGCTGCGGGCATCGGCCCGGTACTCGACCCGGCCGCCCTTGAACTCGGACACCGCCCGCCCGACGTCGGCCGTGACCGTCCCGGTCTTCGGGTTGGGCATCAGCCCCCGAGGGCCGAGCTTGCGGCCCAGCCGGCCCACCTGGCCCATCATGTCTGGAGTGGCGATGGCCACGTCGAAGTCCATGAACCCGCCGTCGACCCTGGCGACCAGGTCGTCGGAACCGACGATGTCGGCCCCCGCGGCGCGGGCGTCTTCGGCCGCCTCACCGGCCGCGAAGACGGCGACGCGGACGCTCTTGCCCGTCCCCGCCGGGAGCGAAACCGTACCCCGGAGCACCTGGTCGGCCTTGCGGGGGTCGATCCCGAGGCGCACCGCCAGCTCCACGGTCTCGTCGAAAGGCGAATAAGCAATTTCCTTGACCAGGTCGACCGCCTCGACCGGCCCGTAGAGGTGGTGCGCGTCAATGCGCTTGGCCGCCTCGATGTACTTCTTCCCTCTCTTGGGCATGTTGTCCCTCCTGGTCCTAACTGACCTTGACGCCCATCGAGCGTGCTGTCCCCGCAACTTGGGCCTTGGCCGCTTCGAGGTCGTTGGCGTTGAGGTCCGGCATCTTGATCTGGGCGATCTTGGTCACCTGGGCGTCATTTAACGTGCCGACCACTTCCTTGCCCGTGGTCTTGGCCCCTTTGGCCACGCCGAGCTCCTGGCGGATGAGCACCGCAGTCGGAGGCGTCTTCAACACGAAGCTGAAGCTCCGGTCCGAGAAAATCGTCACCTCGACCGGGATCACCTGGCCCACCTTGTCCTCGGTGGCCGCGTTGTACTGCTTCACGAACTCCATTGTCTGGATGCCGTGAGGCCCTAACGCGGTCCCCACCGGCGGGGCCGGGGTGGCCTTGCCGGCTGGCAACTGGATCCTGACTATTGCTGTTACTTGGCGCTTGGCCATCGGTGCTCCTCTTGCTGTCTACTGCAGCCTGCGTGCCGCCTGGACCTGGCCGCCTGGCAGAAGCAAGCTGCTCAGTGCATAGCTGGCGGCTACGGGCCTCAGAGTTTAGCGACCTGGGCGAACTCGAACTCTACAGGCGTCTCCCGGCCGAAGATGTTGACCAGCACCTTGAGGCGCAACTGGTCCTCGTTGATCTCCACGATGGTGCCGCTGAAGTCGGCGAAGGGGCCTTCCCGCACCCGCACGGACTCCCCCACTTCGTACTCGAGCCGGGGCCGTGTCTTCTTCGGGGCGCCGGCACCCTCGACCTTGACGGCCAGGATGTTCTCCACCTCGCGCCGAGAAAGCGGCGTCGGCCGAGCGCCCAGGCCGACGAAGCCTGTTACCCCGGGTGTATTGCGCACCACGTACCAGGAATCGTCGTCGAGCTCCATCCGGACCATTAGATAACCAGGGAAAACCTTCCGGGACACCACCTGCCGCTTGCCGCTTTTCAGCTCGACTACGTCCTCGAGGGGGATGACGACCTCGAAAATGCGGTCCTCCATGTTCATGGAGGAGATGCGGCTCTCCAGGTTGGACTTGACCTTGTTCTCGTAGCCGGCGTACGTATGCACGACGTACCAGCTCCCCGGGCGGTCGTAAGGGCTCTCGGGCGGGGCGACTACGTCTTCGGCGCCAGCTTCAACGAGCCCGTCTTGCGCCTGCCCGTCGCCATCCGCCGTCGAGGCATGGACCGCCGGCTCGGCCTCCCAGCCGTTGCGGCGCTTGCGCGCCGAAGCTCTGCTTGTCCGTTCTGGGCTCGTGGTTTCTGCACTAACCGGTTCTGCACTAACCGGTTCTGCACTAACCGGTTCCGCGCTCACCGGTTCCGCACTAACCGGTTCCGCACTAACCGGTTCTGCGCTAACCGGCTCTGGGCTCACCACTTCTACTTCTGCGGTTACCAGTTCTGCGCTAGCCAGCTCTGGGGTTTCTGCGTCGAGGTTGACAGCGTCGGGCATCTCTTCGCCCTCACCGGCCTCGTCTGGGGTATCGAAATCGTCAGCCATCATTATCTC
The DNA here is from genome assembly GCA_963807395.1 of uncultured Acidimicrobiaceae bacterium. Classification (GTDB taxonomy): domain Bacteria; phylum Actinomycetota; class Acidimicrobiia; order Acidimicrobiales; family Palsa-688; genus Fen-671. The sequence goes on along the minus strand of CAWEBW010000007.1, from coordinate 899,651 downwards.
GGGCACGTCACTGCCAGGTCCTGGGTCGAACAGCTCTGCAGGTTACTTGAATAGGTGCTCAGCACCCAGGGAGAACGCGTAATCGAGGGCGTACACGAGCGCCGTCATGAAGACCAGAGTGAAGAACACGACCGACGCGTAGTTCGTTAGCTCCGCCCGCTTGGGCTTCATGACCTTGCGCAGCTCGAGGACTACCTCGTCCAGGAACTGACGCGGGCGGAAACCGCCGCGCGACGGACCCGAAGGCGGGCGGCGTTCCTGCGTGCGTACAGCCGGCATACCCTCGGCGTCGAGGGTGCCCTGGCGCTGCAGAGCCCGCTTCTGTGCTCGGTTGTACTCGTTTACGCTCACGTCGGTGACCTTCCCAAAATTACGTTAAGACCTTGTACTCCCAGGCGAACCACAAAGTTTTAGCAGGGCAGGAGGGACTTGAACCCCCAACCGCCGGTTTTGGAGACCGGTGCTCTGCCAAATTGAGCTACTGCCCTAGGGAGCTTCTTTCCTCCGGCGGCCAGGGCCCGCTCTTCCGGCCCGACCGGAAGAGAATATCACCGTTGCGCCCTTAGAGGGCCAGCAGCCGCCCTAGGAGGAGCGACGGCGACCGACGCGACAAGCCCCTCAGATGGCGCCGGCGATGAGGCGAGAGTGTCTGCCGGCCCGGGCCAAAACGCCCCCGCGCCCAGCGCCACCACTCCGACGGCGATGGCAGCCACACGCCATGGCTCGGTCCGCCGAGGTTGCCACGCAGGATGCCGGCGCAGGGCGTTGAGCGTACTGCTCACCAGTTCGGGCGCAGGGACAAAATCAGCGTCGGCCTTCATACTCCGCAGCAGCTTCAGCAGACGCCGGTAACCGGCCAGCTCCGCCTGGCACGCCAAGCACGTCCGTAAGTGCTCGGCCATGGCGTCACTCGGCAGCCTGCTACCGTCCACAATGAGCGGCATCTCGTCGGAAACGGCCTCGCACGACAGCAACGCTCGCAGGTTGCTGAGGTTGCCCTTGGGCGGTCGCCTCGAAGTTTCAGCTGGCCACGGCATCGTCATCCATATCAGCAACCGCCCCAGTAACGACATTGGTTCCATCGGAGCTGGCCTCGCTCGACCGGTCCTTCGCCTCAGCATGGCCCCTCCGCCAACGGCGGCTCGGGGCTTCCGGTCCTTTCAGTCGAAGGCCCAAGTCCTCGCGCAGGCGCTTGCGGGCTCTCTGCAGCCGCACTTTGGTGGCCGCTTCCGATGTCCCGAGCTCTGCTGCAATTGCCTTGTGAGAAAGGTCATAGACGTCTCTCAACACCACGACCTGGCGCAGCCGCCAGGGTAGGCGCAGCAGGGCCTGCTCCAGGAGCGCCCGTTCGTCGCCGGCTGACGCAAACGCCTCGGGGTCGTGCTCAGGCCGGCGGTCGCGGACCCGAGCTTCGTCCATGCCGTCCGGGTCCAGCTGGTCATGCCGACTGCGCCACGACCGGGCCACCTGGTTGCTGGCACAGTTCGCCGTCACCCGATAGAGCCAGGTGGAGAACCTGGCCTCGCCCCGGAAGCGAGGCAACCCGCGCAGTGCGCGCAGGTACGCCTCCTGGGTTACGTCCAGAGCGTCCTCTTCGTTCCCCGTCAGGCGGTAGGCAAGGGTGTACGTACCCGCCCAAGTGACCCGCACGAGCTCGTCGAAGGCCCACCTGTCACCTTTGCGAGCCCGCTCGACCAGGAGCTTCAACGCGGCCTCGGGAGCCGAGCCAGGCTGTGGGCGTTGCGAAACAGAACCAGCCTCGGCCGGGGGGGCCGTTAGAGACGCCGGTCGGCTGACCCCAGACAACTGGGCGCTCGGCGACTGGGCGCCCGAAAGCTGGGCGCTCGACAACTGGGCGCTCGACCCGGCGACCGTGGCGCTCCGCTCCCTGCCTTCGGGTCGCCCCGTCTGGACCGGGAACCCGTCCGAGCTCGGCCGCCGGGCTCGCGACCCACCGCCGGAACGGGCTACCTTCTTCGCTGCGACGAGACCCGACATGGATGGCTGCTCTACCTGGTCTCCTTGTGAAGGGTATGGTGCCTGTCCCAACGACAGTACTTGCGCATCTCGATGCGGTCGCGATCGTTTTGCTTGTTTTTGGTGGTGATGTAGTTGCGCCGCTTGCATACGTCGCAGGCGAGCGTCACCTTCACCCTCCTGTCGTTCTTTGCCATTGGTTAGTGTTCCTTTCCTAGTGGTGGGCTAGGGTGCTCTTCCCGGCGCAACTGCCGGTCCCCAAGTCGTCTTCGGTCGGTAGCGGCGGTCGGACTTGAACCGACGACAACTCGATTATGAGCCGAGTGCTCTGCCAACTGAGCTACGCCGCCCTGCGCGCGCTTAGTTGCCGATTGTAATGGACGCCGAGGACAGTCGTGACGAGGGCAAGCGGGTGCCGACGGTGGCCATGGTGCCTGGTAACCGGGGTGGGCCGATACTGATCCGACCTTGCCGACGCGGTACGCGGTTATAAGACCGCCCAACGTAGTTGGCGGGTCAGCGGAACAGGACCGAAACGCTCTCCCGGCGGGCGATCCTCCGGATGGCTTCGCCAAACAGCCCTGCCACCGAGACCACTTCGACCTTGGCCGAGAGCCCGTTCGGGTGGGTCTCGATACTGTCGGTAATGAACAGCCGTTCGATCGGGGAGTCGTCGAGCCGCTCGATGGCCGGGCCGGTGAGGAGGCCATGGGTCACGGCGGCGTAGACAGACAATGCTCCCCGCTCGACGAGTACCCGGGCCGCGTCGACGATCGTGCCGCCCGAGATCGTGAAGTCATCGACGATGAGGGCGGTCCGGCCCTCGACCGAGCCAATCAACTCGAGCACCTCCGCCGACTCCGAATGATCGGCCCGGCGTTTGTCCGCGATAGCCAGAGGGGCGTTCAGGCGCTCGGACCATTGACGCGCCTTTTTTACAAACCCCGCGTCTGGGGATACGACGACCAGGTCGGGCAGCGCTTTCGCGGCGATCGCCTCGCACATGACCGGCAGCGCGTGTAAGTCGTCTACTGGCACCCTGAAGAACCCCTGTATCTGCGGCGCATGCAGGTCGAGCGTCACGACCCGGTCGACCCCTGCCACCTCGATGGCGTCGGCACAAACCCGGGCCCGGATCGAGACTCTCGGTTCGTCCTTCTTGTCCCCTTTGGCGTAGCTGAAATAAGGGATCACCGCCGTTACTGACGAGGCGCTGGCCCGTTTTAGGGCGTCGATCCAGAACAGCAGTTCCATAAAGTTGTCATTGGTCGGGAACCCCGTCCCCTGCAGCAGGAAAACGTCCCGCCCACGCACGTTTTCGAGGACCCGCACGAAGATGTTGCCCTCCGAGAACCAGAGCGTCTCGTTGGCACCCAGCGGGCAACCGAGGTACTCGGCGATGGAAGCACCCAGTTTCTTGCTGGCCGACCCGGCAAACAACAGGAAGTCGTCGTCGGGCACCAAACCAAAACTACCGCCTACGGCCCACGTACGGGCTGTGCGGGGCAACGGCTGCGATATCGGGCGGAGGCAACCGGCCGCTATTGAACTGCTTGGCCACTGCTCCTCCTCGTAAGGTGAAGCCTGCCCGGCCTTCCCTAACCATGGTGGCTCCTGGGGCGCCGACGATCCTCACACAGCTCGGGTGAAACCCGACGCCCAAACCTTGGTTATTCAGCCAGACCTTGGTTATTCAGCCAGACCTTGGTTATTCAGAAGGTCCCGATTGTCTAGGCCGGCGCCCGGGAGGTGCCTTGTTTAGCTAAGGCTGTGCAGTCTGGACAGGTGCCCAGGATCTCTACGGTGTGGGTGACGTCGGTAAAGCCAAGTTCCGAACCAGTCCGCGTGGCCCACCGCTCGACTTCGGGCCCTTCGACCTCGACCGCGCAGCCGCAATGTCGGCAGACGAGGTGATGGTGGTGCTGGTCGCTGGCGCACCGACGGTAACGCGTCTCACCGTCGTCGCCTCCTAGGGCGTCAAGCTCGCCGGCGTCAGCCAGGGCCCGCACCTGGTTGTAGACCGTGGTGAGGGCGACGTTCTCTCCTTGGGCCTGGAGCTCGGCATGAAGTTCTTGGACCGAGCGGAACCCATCGGACGCGGCCAGGACAGCAGCCAGGGCGCGTTTCTGCCGAGTCGAACGCTCTTGGGGTGCCCGGCGAGGCCGAGCCTCAGCGGCGGCTGGCTCCGCCGTCATAGCCGTTCCTCCTGGGAGTGCCTGATGGTGTCTTTTACGATGTGGCCGACGTGGGCGTCGGCGAGTTGATAGGTGATCTCCGTACCCCGGCGGGTGGTGGTGACGAGCCCGGCGTCGCGAAGCACCTTCAGGTGCTGGGACAGCAGTGGCTGGCTGACCGTCCGACCGGAGGTCTCGAGCGCGGCCTGTAGCTGGTGGACGCAGCGGGGGCCTCGTAGAGCTCGAGGATGCTAGCCAGGCGGACCGGAGACGCCAGGGCCTTGAGCAGGTCTACTGCCTCGGCCAGTGCATCGGTCGTCTTGCTGTCAGCCACATCCTCCCACATTAGGAGCTCCTTATATAAGCAGCAAGCCATGGACCGAGGGCGTCGCCTCCTCGCCGCATATTTGCAACCATTCTAGATATCAGGTACGCTTAATTGGAACCGATCCAGACATGCGCCGGCGTGCCTTCGGGCTCGTGCCTCGGCGAGGACGATAAGGAGACCGGAGGACGATGTTCAGGATGAGGATGCTACGTGGGGCGGTGGCGCTCGGAGCCGTGGTGTTAGCTGCGGGGTACACCTCAGCTTCGACGTCGGCCGCGTCCGCCGCGGTAGTGAGCGGCGGCGGCACCGTGGCAGTGGTGGCGGGAGAGAACGAGTACGGCAACGTGGCCACACAGGTCGGCGGCCGGTACGTGAAGGTGTACTCGGTGGACTCGAACCCGAACACCGACCCCCATACCTATGAGGCCACACCGAGCGTGGGCGAAAAGATCGCCCGGGCGAACCTGCTCATCGAGAACGGGGTCGGCTACGACACGTTTATGAGCACGCTTGCGTCCGGGTCGCCGAACTCCGCGCGCAGGGTGATCAATGTGCAGCACTTGCTGGGCCTGCCGAACAACACCCCGAACCCGCACCTGTGGTACAGCCCGAAGACTATGCCCGCCGTAGCCCAGGCGTTGGCGTCCGATCTGTCAGCGCTCGACCCGGCGCACGCCTCGACCTTCAAGGCCAACGAGGCCAAGTTCGTGGCTTCGCTGACGCCCTGGTTCAACGCCATCGCGGCCTTCAAGGCCAAGTACGCGGGGACGCCGGCGGCGACGACTGAACCGGTCGCCGACTACCTGCTGACCGCCATGGGGATCAAGAACCTGACGCCCTTCCAGTTCCAAGCCGACATCATGAACGGCACCGATCCCACCCCCCAGGACGTGTCGTTGGAGAAAGGGTTCTTCACCAAGCACCAGGTGAAGGTGTTCTGCTACAACCAACAAGTCACCGACCCGCTCACGGACTCGATCCGCCAGACCGCATTGCGGGCCGGGGTGCCGGTCGTAGGGGTCTATGAGACGATGCCGGTCCCGGGCTACGACTACCAGTCATGGATGATGGCCGAGCTCGACGCCATCCAGAAGGCCATAACCACCCGCGCCTCCACTCAGCAGCTATGAGCGTGCAAACCGAGCCCGTGGCGGGGACCGGATCCCCGTTTATAGATAACGTGACGGCCGTAGGCGCTCCCGAGCCAATCCTTCGCGTCGAAGAGGTGAGCGCATCGTTGGGCGGCCGTCGCGTTCTTGACCGGGTGTCGTTCTCGGTTGACGCTGGGGGCTTCTGTGGGCTCATCGGCTCGAACGGAGCGGGAAAGACCACCCTGCTGCGGGTGATCCTCGGCCTCGTCACGCCGAGCAGCGGCCGCGTGGTGGTGGCCGGCGGGGCTCGGTCGCGGCGGAGCCCGCAGATCGGTTACGTCCCCCAGAAGGTCGCTTTCGAGGCGGATATGCCGCTGCGGGCGCGGGATCTGGTCGGGCTTGGTCTCGACGGTCACCGATTCGGGATCGGCAGGCCCACGGCGGCGCGTCGCGTTCGCGGTGGACGGGATGCTCGACGCGGTCGGCGCGACGAAGTTCGCGGACTCCCGGATCGGGAACTTGTCCGGCGGGGAGCAGCAGCGGATCATGATCGCCCAAGCACTGATCAGCCGGCCCAGCCTTTTGTTGTTGGACGAGCCGTTGGCCAACCTGGACATCCGCTCCGCGGACGAGGTGGTCGAGCTCTTGGCCGGGATCGCCGCCGAACAGCACATCGCCGTCCTGCTCTCCGCCCACGATATAAACCCGCTGCTGCCAGTCATGGACCATGTCGTTTACTTGGCGGAAGGTCGGGCCGCATCGGGCACGACCGAGGAAGTGGTCCGTACCGATACCCTCAGCCGGCTCTACGGCCATCACGTCGAAGTGCTGCACGTCCAGGGCCGGGTCCTGGTCGTATCGGGCACCGAGCACCAGGCTCACCATGGTGGCGACACTGGCGCATCCTCCGGCCTGGCGTGATGGCGGCGACTATGTGGTTGTCCCCCCTGTTCGAACCCGGGTTCTTCTCGTCGCAGCCGGTCCAGGTGGCGCTGGTCGTCGGGGCCATCGTGGCGGTCGTGTCGGGAGTGGTAGGGGTGTTCACCGTCGTCCGAGGGCAGTCGTTCGCTGGGCACGCCTTGTCCGACATCGGCACAGCCGGCGGTTCCGCCGCCTTCTTGGTCGGAGCATCCACCCTCACCGGGTTTGTTGTCTTCAACGTGGTCGCCGCCGGGGTCATGGAACTCATCGGTATTCGCAAACCCCGCGGCCGGGACCTCGCCACCGGGATCGTGCTCGGCGCCTCTTTAGGTTTGGCGGCGCTTTTCCTCTACGAGGACACGGTGTCTTCGAGCACCACCGGTGCCACTGTGAACGTGCTGTTCGGGTCCATCTTCACGTTGCCGCCCGGCATCACCACCGTCATCGCCGTCCTGGGCGCCGTCTCCGTCGCCCTGGTCGCCGTCTTGTACCGTCCCCTCTTGCTCAGCTCGGTGAACTACGAGTTGGCCGCGGCGCGGCGGGTGCCTGTCCGCCTGGTTGGCGCTGGTTACCTCCTGGCCTTGGCGTTGGCCGTGTCGCTGTCGGCGGTCACGATCGGCGCCATCCTCTCCACCGCCCTGTTGATCGGCCCGGCCGCCATCGCGCTTCGCGTCGCCAACCGTACCGGGGTCGCTATCGCCATCGCTGGCGCCGTCGGCGTGTTCGCCTGCTGGTTAGGGACGCTGATCGCCTACGACAGCACGGTGTGGGCGGGAGGCAACGGTTGGCCCGTGAGCTTCTGCATCGTGGCCGTCATCTTCGTCTTCTACTTCGTGTCAGGGGTCGTCTCCCGCTTTCGAACGGACCGGCGAATGACCACACCCAGCGGGCGCCGATCGGTGGCCGAGCCGGCCGAGGTGGCCTGATGTTCGCCTATTTCATGGTGAACGCCTGGGAGGCGGCCACCGTCGTAGCCGTCGTGGCGGGCGTGGTCGGGTTCTTCACCGTGCTGCGGGGCGCCGCCTTCGCCGCTCACTCCCTCCCAAACGGAGCCTTCGCCGGAGCCGCCGGGGCCGTCCTGATCGGGGCCAATACCATCGTCGGACTAGGCGTGTTCTCTTTGGCCGGAGCAGGGATGATCGCCGGGCTGGGGCGGCGGGCGCAGTGACGTCGCCACCGCCCTCACGATCGTGTTGATGCTGGCGCTGGGCGATCTGTTCCTGTCTCGCACGAGCGAATACGCCCCGGAGATCTACTCTTTGCTCTTCGGCGAGATCCTCGGCGTGTCCACCAGCAAGCTGTGGCCCACCATAGCCATCGCCGTCATATGCATTGCCGCGATCGTTGTCTTGTACCGCCCGCTGATGCTCTCGTCGGTCACTCCCGAGGTGGCTGAAGCGCGCGGCATTAACACCCGCCTTATGGACCTGGCTTTCCTGGTCGTGGTGGCGCTGGTCACCACTATGGCTGTCCCTGTGGTCGGGTCCCTGCTCATCTTCAGTCTGCTCATCGGCCCTCCCGCCGCGGCCCGGTCGTTCACCAATCGTCCGTTCGTGGCGATGGGACTGTCCGTCGTGCTCGCGCTGCTCACCGTGTGGGCCGCGATCGCCCTCTCGTACGAGACCAACCTGCCCATCGGCTTCTTCGTCGGCTCCATCAGCGCCGTCGCCTACACCGTCGGACGAGGGTGGAGCGGTTGGCAGCAAAAGGGCGGGCGCCAACGGCATGGGCGCCCGCCCTCAGCCACTGTGCCTCGCGTTAGCGATCAAGGCACACCCACCCCGGCCGTCAGGTAAAACGCATGCTGGAAGCCCGAGCAGACGCAGAGTTCGGGTCACGGGCGCCCCCCGCCGAGCCTGGATACCTCCTCGTGACCAGCAAAGGTATGGCGAACTTCGGTCAGTGACCGGCTGTTGCTGGTCGCCGGGGACCCGAGCACCGGCGGCTATGACCATAAGCTGCGAGCGTCGGGCACGGGCTGGAAAGTGGCCGAGTATGGACCGAGAAGGCGTGCCGAGTTTGGGCAGTCTGCTCGAGGGTTATCGTGCCCAACGTGGGCTGACCCAGGAAGCGGTGGTGGCCCGAGCCACGGGCGGCTTGACCGTCCAGACCGTAAGGAACATCGAACATGGGCGTACCTGGCCGCGTCGCTATACCCTCGACCAGCTGGCCGCAGCTTTGGGACTGGAGGCCGAAAGAGCGAGGCGGTCGTCGCGGCTTGGGTGCTGCGGGCCAACACTCCATCAGGTGGCGGTAGGCCCCGACCTCACCTTGGAGAGCGTCTTTGGGCGCGCTGCCTCGGCAGGGAGCACTGGTCGGGCGGGAACAAGCGGAGGCGACGGTCGCCGGCCTGCTCGGGATCGAAGGGTCTCAGTTGGTCACCTTGACCGGGCCCGGCGGCGTGGGCAAGACCAGCCTCGCGTGCCGGGTGGCGGCGATGGTACGCGACGGCTACCCGGACGGTGTCGTCTTTGTCGACCTAGCGCCCACCTCGGACGCTGAGCTGGTCCCGGCCGCCATGGCTCAAGCGTTGGCCGTCAACGAACAAGGCACCAGGCCACTCCTGGCCACGCTGATGGACCACCTGCACGACCGGCGGCTCCTGCTCCTCATAGACAACTTCGAGCAAGTCCTGGACGCCGCCGACGTGGTGGCAGAGCTGTGCCGGACCTGCTCGAAGCTCCAGGTGCTGGTCACCAGCCGAACGGCCCTGCGCGTACGCTCCGAACGGGTTTACCCGGTCACACCCCTGCCCGCCCCCCTGCGCCGTGCCGACGTGGACGACCCAGGTATCGTGCCGCTCACGCCGCTGAGCTGGACCGCGCCTTCGCTGTTGCCCGGCGTCTGCGAGCCGCTGCAAACGTACAAAGGCTCTGAGGGCATCGTCGCTCCCACGAACAAACCGAAAAGGCTCTGGGCGCCACTCGTAGTCCCGAGCAGCGAACCCAGGTCCGGAGTGGTGGTCTCCTGGGTGCTGAGGTTGCCCTCGAGGTCGCTTGGCACGTTGGCCGCGTCGAAGACGTTGATGCCCTCGAGAACCGCGGTAGTGACAGCGAAGATCACAATGCCGACGATGGCGGACGCGCTGGCGGCAGTTTCCGCGCCGGCGATCACGGCGGCTTGGTCCGCTGTTGTTATGAACGTCCTGACTCCATTTACAAGCGCCGTAACGGCCTTGGCTGCGTAGGGGAAAAGTGCAGTCTGCAGGGCAGTCCCGGAAAGGGCTGTGCTCAACGAGGTGCTGATGGCCACGCCGGCGAGCCCCGCCGTCCCCGCGATCCCAGCTACCGCTCCGCCAAAGATCTCACCGGTCGTTATGGCCGACAGGGTCTGGGCGTAGCTGGTGGAGTTGAAGAGGCTCTGGAGTTCGTCGCTCTCGTCGTCCTGGCCCCACTCCTCGAACTGGTCCGAGCTTGGCGTCGACGGGCTACAACCAAGTTCAGTGAAACACGGAGCGGAGCACATCGGGTCTTCAGCCTGGGCGATCGCAGGGGTGTACGTACCGTCCGGCGAGGTGTACGTGCAGTAGCCGGGGTTTGGCTCTGGCGTGGCCGAGAGGTTGTCGGCACTGATCCCGGCCCAGTCGGCGTACTCCTGGATAGCGTCCGCTGCCGCCCCCACCCGTTCCGCCTGCACGGCCGAGGCGAGCCAGTCGACGGCGCCCTGCTGGTCGGCGGTGCGCGACGCCGCCGGCGTCTGGATGGCTTGCACAATGAGAGCCCAAAGCTCCGCCTCGGCGTCGGCCTGACCCCAGGTCATAACCGCGTCGGCGTCGCTCGAGGGCAGGTCGTGGTCGGACAGGGTGTTGGCCACGGCCTGCGCCTCGAGATCCGACAGCGCCGTCTGCTCGGCACTGGTCGCCTGGTAGATGCCGTCGTCTGCCAGCCCGGAGTCGAGCACCGCCGGGTTGATGAGGTAGCTCAAAAAGGCGCACGGGGCGAAATCGGCGGAAGTCGACAGCCCGAAATCCGGCTGCCCGTTCAGGCCCGCCGGTGGATAGAGGCACTGGGGGAACGACGCCGGCGCGGCCGGGAGTATGGAGGGCGCCTCGGCCCCGGCGGTGGTCGCAGTAGCGAGCTGCGGGGCGACCATGGCGGTGGCCAGGACGATGGCGAGCAGGGCGCGCCGGCACTGGGCCCCGAAGATGGACGAGGTACGTCGTAGTACGCGGTGCATAAGCCTTCATCTCCCCTTGCTCGGTGTCTGCCGGTCCGGGCGGTCCCTAGGCAAACAACGAACAGTGTCGGCCCCGAAGTCGCGCCTGACCAGCAAAAACGGCCAAGTTTGAGGTCAATTTTCGGTGACCCGCCCGGGAAATCACCGGTAAAAGGGGCGGGTCGGAGGTTCGCCAACTCCGTAGACCTCGGCCCTTGCAGGCCCGGGCGGCGCGAGCAATAGAGCAGCAAAACGCTCACATTTGCTGGTCGAGCCGAGAGCCCCCTGTCGGAATCGAACCGACGACACCAGCCTTACCATGGCTGTGCTCTGCCGACTGAGCTAAGGGGGCGTCCCCCGACTGGCGAGCCGGGTGCCTGCGTCATAGTAATGGGCCGGGCCAGGCCGCCGCTCGCCACTTGTGGGGGCGGCCTCTTGGCTCCTGGTGGCAACTGGACGCGATTACGTCGCCGCCGGCCGGCTTGCTCTCACTCCTCTAGCCTGGGACCAGCCATGAGCCACGCGACCAGTGAAAACGCATCAGACCTGGCCCTGCACCTGTACCTAACAGGCGCGCTTCGCCGGCACCGGCCACCACCGACCGGAGGCCGCCGGCGGTAACGCTCGAGCTCGCCGTCGCCGCTCATGCCGCCGGCATGCTGGCCATTTACAACCGGGAGGTCGAGTCGGGCACCGCCACCTTCGACATGGCCCCGAGGTCGCTTGAAGAGCAGCTCGAATGGGTGACTGAGCACTCGGGCGCCCACCCGGCCGTGGTGGCCGTCTCTGCCGGCGACGCGGGAGAGGACCAGGTCGTGGGCTTCGGTTCTTTGTCGCCTTACCGCCCACGGGCCGCCTACAGCACGACGGTCGAAGACTCCGTTTACGTGGCCGCAGGATCCCAGGGGCTGGGTATCGGCCGGGCCCTCTTGGAAGAACTCCTTCGTCTAGCCGAAGGGCACGGGTTCCACGCCGTCATCGCCCGGATCGCCGGCGGGAACGAAGCATCGGTGGCGTTGCACGCCTCGTGCGGGTTCGAGATGATCGGCACCGAACGCGAGGTAGGACGAAAGTTCGGGCGCTGGCTCGACGTCGTGTGCATGGAACGCCTTATCTGACAGAGACCTGCCGGACAACCTAACTGGCGGCCGCCAGCGCAGCCAGCTCCTCGTGGGCCAGCGCGTCCGGTAGGCCTTTTCCGTCCAGGGTGTGGACACGGGCGAACCGGATGCTGGAAGAGAGCCAGACGCCGTCCGCTTCGAACAGCTCGTCTACTGTCAGGTCCTGGCGGGCTACGTCCCAGCCGGCGGCCTCGGCGGCGCTGAACAGGCGGGCCACGCTGATGCTGTCCAATATGCCGACTGAGGCCGGCGGGCTGGCCAGGCGCCCGCCCTGGGCAATGACCACGCCGGACGTCGCCCCCTCCCAGACGAGGCCGTCGGCGCCGACGAAAACAGCGTCGTCGGCCCCCCGGGACTCGGCCCAGCGCTTGGCCGCCATGTTGATGGCGTAAGAAAGCGTCTTGGCCCCGAGCAACAGCCAGGGCGCCTCCTGGCTCATCCCGCTGGGCATGCCCCGGGCGATGGTCACCACCGCCACTCCCGCCTGGCGCTGGCGGAGCACCGAGGGGCTCAACTCCTGGCCGAGGACGTAAGCGAACGGCGGGCCCTGGTCCTCGGGCCCCGGGTGCAGACCAGGCGCATGGACCATTCCTCCGGCCCCGGCCCCGGCCACGCCTCGATGGCGGCGGCGACGGCGGCCCGCCAGGCGCCCGCTGGGGGCGCATCGAGCTGGACGAGCTCGGCTGACCGGGCCAGCCGCGCCAGGTGGTCGTCCAAGTGACGCGGCTGGCCGCCAACGACGAGGAACCGCTCGAAAATGCCGTCGCCCCGGAGGATGCCGCTGTCGTCGGCGCGAAGAAAAGGGGAGCCGGGCGGGCACAACGTGGCCCCCTGTGGATCCAGCCGGACCAAGACGGCGGTCTGCTGGTCCAAAGCAACTGAGGGTCTCCCATCCACCGAGAGGCTCCTTTCTCCGCTTTACCTACGATCACGAAGGCTAGCCTCGGGCGTTGTGGAGGAACGTTATGCCGAGTCGCTCTCCAACCTGCGCCAGGACCTCGATGACGTCGAGGCGGCTATGAGACGCCTGGAAGAAGGCACTTACGGCCGTTGCGAGGCGTGCGGGGCGGTCCTTCCGGCCGAGCACCTGGAAGCCCGCCCGGCGGCCCTGCGCTGCCCGGCCTGCGATTGACTGCAGGCGGCCCGGCGGATGGAGCTCTCGACGTTCCAGGAGCTCATGCAAGCGATGTACGGCGAGCGGGACTCGGCCCGGGGACGGGCGGCGACGGTGGCGTGGTTGGCCGAGGAACTGGGCGAGTTGGCTCAGGCCGTGCGCAAGGGCTCTCCAGAACAGCAGCTGCACGAGCTCGGCGACGTCTTAGCCTGGCTGTCTTCGCTGGCCAACCAACTGGGTCTTTCGCTCGAGGACGCCGTCAAGCGGTACGCGGACGGCTGCCCGAGCTGCGGCCGGTCCCCTTGTGGCTGCCCACCTCCGCCCTAGTCGGGCCGGGAGGCTGCTTCAACCGTTCAAGCGCTGACGAGGCGGCGGGCCAGAAGAGACTCGGCAATCTGGACGGCGTTTAGGGCGGCCCCCTTGCGCAGGTTATCGCCCGAAACAAACATGGCCAGGCCCCTCCCGTCCGGCTCGGCCTTGTCTTCGCGGACCCGCCCGACCAGGCAGTCGTCGACGCCGGCGGACGCCAGCGGGGTGGGCATGTCCACCAGGCGCGTACCCGGGGCTGACCGGAGAATTTCCATGGCCCTGGCGGGCGATATGGGCTGCTCGAAACGAGCCAGGACTGATAAGGAATGCCCCGTGAAAACGGGGACCCTCACACACGTAACGCCTACAGCCAGGTCCGGTATGTGGAGGATTTTGCGGGTCTCGTCGCGCAATTTGTGTTCTTCGTCGGTTTCGTCGTCGACCAATTTCCCGGCGACGGGCAGGATATTGAACGCCAGAGGCCCCGGGAAAACCTTGTTCTCCGGGTACGCGACCGCCGCGCCGTCAAAGGTGAGGGCCGCCGCTTTCTCGCCAACGGCGTGGACCTGGTCGGCCAGTTCGTCGACGCCCTTCAAGCCGGCGCCCGAGGCCGCCTGGTAGGTAGAAACGACCAGCCGGCGCAAGTTGGCCTCGTCGTGCAAGGGTTTCAGCACCGGCATGCAAACCATAGTGGTGCAGTTGGGGTTAGCCACGATCCCCTTGGGGATACTCGCCAGGTCGTCGCCATTTACCTCCGGCACTACCAATGGGACCTCGGGGTCCATCCGCCACGCTCTCGAATTGTCGACGACGATGGCTCCGGCACCGGCCACGACAGGCGCCCATTCCAAAGAAGCGGGGGCGCCCATGCTAAAAAGGGCAATGTCTATACCGTTGTGGTCGGCTACGGCCACATCCTCAACGACTATGTCGTCGAGCAGCTGACCGGCCGAGCGCGACGACGCGAAAAACCGCAGGCGGTCGACGGGCAACCCGCGTTCACGGAGGACCTGGCGCATGACCCCCCCGACCTGGCCGGTCGCGCCATAAATGCCCACACAGAGGCCCATTAATAACCCTCTCTCCCGTCGAGCCCGAACGCTTTATGGAGAGCGGCAACAGCCCGGTCCGCCTCTGCCGCCCGCACGACGCAGGTGAGGCGAATAGCCGAAGTAGAGATCATTTCGATGTTGATCCCTTCGGTCGCCAGGACCTCGAACATTGTCGCCGAGACACCGGGGTTAGTCCTCATGCCGGCCCCGATTATGGACACTGTCGCGACTTCCGGGTCTGAATAAGTGCCGGTGGCCCCTATTTCGGTTTGCAAGTCGGAAGCAATGCGTTTTGCTAATTCCAGGTCCTCGTGGGGGACAGTGAAGGATATGTCGGTGGTGCCGTGGAGAGAGACGTTTTGTTCGATCATGTCGACGTTTACCAATTGGTCCGCCAGCGCCCGGAACAACTTGGCGGCTATGCCGGGCCGGTCGAGCACCCCGGCCACGGTCACCTTGGCCTCCGACTGGTCGGCGACAACCGCCGAGACGATCGCCTGTTCCATAGCGTTGCCTTCCTGTTGAACCCACGTCCCCGGCTCCCACGTGAAGCTGGACCGCACGTGCAGGCGCACCCCGTGCGCCCGCGCAAATTCCACTGACCGCATCGTCGGCTTGGGGCACCCGGCGGCGTTCATTTCGAGCATTTCCTCGTAGCTGACCTTGGCCAGGCGATGGGCAGAGGGGACGACCCGGGGGTCGGCGCTGTACACGCCCGAAACGTCCGTGTACAGTTCGCACGCGTCAGCGTCGAGCGCTTTGGCCAGTGCCACGGCCGTGGTGTCCGAACCGCCCCGGCCAAGGAAGGTGACCTCCCGGTCCTGGGAGACGCCCTGAGCACCCCCGACCACGGGCACCCGCCCCGCTGTCATGGCCCGCCGGACGCGCTCGGGGCGCACGTCGAGGATCTTGGCTTTGGTGTGTTCCCCGTTCGTTATCAACCCGGCTTGGCTGCCCGTCAGACTGTCCGCCGGCACGCCCAAGTCGTGGAGGGCCATACACAACAACGCCATCGCTTTGCGTTCTCCGGCCGTTACGAGCATGTCCATCTCCCGGCCCGGGCGGGTACGCGAAACCTTGCTGGCGATGTCCATCAGGTCGTCGGTCTCGTGGCCCATGGCCGACACGACGACGACCGGCTGGTCGCCGCGGCGGCGCACGCGCGCCACGTAGTCGGCCACGTTGCGCATCCTTTCGGCGTCAGCAACGGAGGAGCCGCCAAACTTCTGGACCAGCACTGCCACGTCTCGAAGGCTACCAGCTGGGCCACGAAGTCCATTTCGGGTGGCACCTCCGAACGCTTACAGCGCTGCCACCCGGCCGGCGCCGAATTCGACTACGCTGCGCCGCCGTGCCGTCGGATAAACGTGTGCGCCAGCAAGCCAACAAGCACCGCATGGACCAGCTGCGCCGGGAACAGACGCAGCGTCGCCGCAGACAGCGGTTCTTCCTGGGCGGAGCCATCGCGGCTGTAGTGATCGTGCTGATCGCGGTGCTGACCGCCGTCCTGTCGGGCGGGAGCCCGAAGAAGTCGGCTTCCGATACGACGACCGCCAGCTCGGCGTCGACGACGTCCACCAGCGCACCCACGACGACCACCGCGCCGCCCGTATCGGTGCCTCTCGTCGCCGCTCCGGCCAAAGTCGGGTGCCCCAACCTGAACGGCTCGTCGAAGCGCTACACGCACTTTTCGTCCGCCCCGCCCATGTGTATCAACCCGGCGCACGACTACACCGCAAGTATGGTCACCGACGCCGGGACCATCACGATCAAGCTCCTGGCTGCGCAAAACCCGACCACGGTCAACAACTTTGTGTTCCTGGCCGGTTACCACTTCTTCGACGGGACGGCGTTCCACCGGGTCTGCATCTCTTTCATCAACCAGGGTGGGGACCCGACCGGTACCGGCACGGGCGGGCCCGGCTACTCGTTCAATGGTGGTGCGCCCAAGAGCTCGAGCGTCTACACGGCAGGGGCCCTGGCGATGGCCAACTCCGGGAGCCCGAGCAGCGATGGGAGCCAGTTCTTCTTCGTGGTCGGCACCGGGGGTAAAGAGCTGTCAGCCAACTACAGCTACTTCGGCCAGGTGGTTGGCGGCATAAGCGTGATGGACAAGATAAATGCAGACGGGAGCTCGGCGGCCGCCACCAACGACGAGTGCCCACCAAAGGTGGTCCACAAGATCAAAACGGTCACCATCAGGGAATCATGAGCCTGGGTCGTAAGTCTGCGATGTCAGCCCAGCGCGATGAGAATTCCCAGGAAGACCGCGTAAGCGCCAAGTAAAAGGCCGCCTCCGCCACGGCCTAGACCTCTGCCTCGGTACGCCAGCATGATCACCAGGACGGTCATAACCAGGTAAGACGCTCCCGCGAACACAGCGCCGCGACCGAGGCCGGAGACAGCGAGGCCGACGATCACCGCCGGCAAGGCCAGCCCGCCCACGACGTTAATGGTGTTGCTGTTCATAGCGACGGACAGCGTGGCCGCGCCTTTGCCGACGCGGGCCAAGTAAACCGCCGCCACCGCGTTAGGGATGCTGGTGACACCGGCTAGCACGACGGCGCCGAGGACGACCTCTGGCACCTCGAGGGAAGTCCCACCGACAGACGCCGAATGTTCCATCAGCGCGCTTGCCCCTATGACCACCACGACGGCCGCGATGGCGGTCAGGGCGGCCAGCCCGGTGCTGGCTCTCCAGGCCGGCGCGTAG
The DNA here is from genome assembly GCA_963807395.1 of uncultured Acidimicrobiaceae bacterium. Taxonomy (GTDB): domain Bacteria; phylum Actinomycetota; class Acidimicrobiia; order Acidimicrobiales; family Palsa-688; genus Fen-671. The sequence continues at coordinate 882,696 of CAWEBW010000007.1, read as the reverse complement.
ACGTCTGCGGTCTCCTCCACCTCTTCCCGCAATGCCTCGCCCAACCACTGCCTCCAATGGTCCGGGACCGGCAGCCGCTCGGTGGGCACGGCCACCACGAAGACGTAGGGGACGAACGCGGCCAGTGTCAGCACCAACGCCGGGACAGGGCCGAGAACGCCGGTGATGAGGAGAAGGCTGGCGCCGGCGACGCCGACGGCAACGGTGCCTTCCATGACCACCACCCTCCGATGGAAACGCACGCGGTCCGCCAGGAATGGCCCAAGCCCGAGCAGCGCGGCGATGTTGAAGGCGTTCGAGCCGAACAAGATGCCCAGCCCGAGCGTGTGCTGGCCGGAGACTAACGCAGCGACCGCGCTCGTGAGCTCGGCCCGTCGGCCGCAAGGGCCACGATGAGGCCGAGGAAGGCCTGGGCCGCGCCGAAGTCGGTTCCCAGGCGTTCCAGTGCTTTGACCAGCTGGTCGCTGGCCAGAAGGCTTATGGCGGCGGACGCGACGAAGATAGGGACGACCCAGACGGGCAAGACGAGGGCCTTAGCTCCCGGGCCGGGGTAACGCCGCCTCCGCGGAAGTTCGCCCCGGCCCAGGGCATCCAGGCCCACCTGCCGGCCGTCCAGCCAGATGGTCACACCGCCTGCACCGGCCTGGCGCCATCGGCCGTCAGGGGCCCTCAAGAGCGCCGTCCGCTCGTCGATGGCTGCGATACGGAGGCCCCCGGTGGCCAGCCTGACGGTACGGTGCGTCTTTTCCTCCGACCAGTCGTTCGCGTGGGGCAGAACGGCCAGCTGGGACAGAAGGCCGAGCCCGAGCGTGAGCGCACCGCCTCTCGGGTCGACCATGGTGTTGCCGAGCACCATGGCGCCCGCCGACGACCCGGCCAGTACTGCACCGGCCGTCCACGCCTCGACCAGCGCCGCCCACACGGCCGACGCCTTCAACACCGACCGCAGGTGGAGCACGGAACCGCCCGCCACGTACACAAAGCGCGCCCCCGGACCACGCCGGCATTGGCCTTGTCCTCGGCGTCTGCCCGGCGCAGCACCATGCAAGCCTTGACCGACGCCCCAAAGGCGGAAAAATAGGAAGCCGCTGTAGCCACGGCCCGCTCGGGGTGCCAGTAGGCCGCGGCCGTGGGCAACACCAGGACTTCGGTGGTGCCCGACAGCTGGAGCAGTTCCCGGTCGAACGCCTCGCACCCGGGCGTCCACTCCGAACCACCGACCAGAGCCAGCTCACCCGGGCGGACGTAGGTGCCGTCGGAACGCTCTGCTCCAGGTGAAGCCCCCGAGGCGGGTAGCGCGTCGTTCGTCATGGGTGCGGAGAAGCGCGGAATGTCGCGGGCCCAGTATTGCAGACATGCCCAACGCTCTGGACGGACCGCCTCACCGGCTAGTAAGAACTAGTCAGGATATCCGTCCCAAATGATGCCAGAAGGCCATAGCGCGGCTATCCGCCCTACTCATACCTTTGAGGGAGTTTCGGACAATCAGGAGGTCACCCGACAATGGTCGAGCAACAACAGGCTGACTCTCTCCTCACGCCCGCCGAAGTGGCGTCGCTCTTCCGGGTCAACCCAAAGACAGTGACGCGCTGGGCGCGCGCCGGCAAGATCACGGCCATCCGTACGCTCGGAGGCCACCGCCGCTTCCGTGCTACGGAGATCCGTCGCTGCTTGGACCAGGTCGAACTCGACCGCTGACGCCTGGCGCAGTTGCGCATAGGCGCCGAGGCCCGCTAGCACCGGAGTAAGCGCCGGAGGGCGTGGAGGTGGCATTGGGGCCGTCAGCGGCACCCGTCGGTTGGCGCGGCAGCGCGCTGGCCCGTTAGGCCCGTCCCCGGCGTTCAGAGCCTGGACCGCTCCGCCCTGCCGCCGCCCGCACTGTCGCCGCCCGCCCTGCCGCCGCCCGCCCTCCCCCACTGCCGCGGCCCGCAACGGGCCACGGCTGGCGGTGGTCGGAGCCGGCGTCGATCCGGCGACCTCGCACTTTTCAGGCGCATTTCGGCGCCCTCCTCGAACTTATGTACGTCCTGGCCAAAGCACATAATGCCAGGTCAGGGACCAATTCTTCGCGCCGGCTGATGTTAGCCGGTCCCGCTTCGCCGCGGGGAATTCGCGTCTTTGCGCGTCCTAGGCGTCTTTTTCGCGTCCCGTCTGAGGCCCGACGAAATTGCCCGCTCCTCTGTGCTACCGAGGTAGCATCAGGCGTGGCCAAGATCTCGGTGAGCCTCGACGATGAGCTGTTGGTTGCGTTGAAGGAGGCGGCCGGCAGCAATGTGAGCGGGTTCATAGCGTCGGCCGTGCGCCGCCAGCTCCGCCGCAAAGACCTGGAAGCCTTTCTCTCCGAGCTGTACGAAGAGCTAGGACCTCCGTCCGAAGACGAGCTCGCGGAGGCCGCTGCGGCCTTTGACCGGGCCGAGGCAGCTGGTCCCTGCAGCAGTGGGCAGTCTCGCCGGTCTGCTTGAGCTTGGTCGCCCTCGTTCTCGACTCTGAGGCTCTGTCGGCCCTGGCAGTCGTTCGCACTCGAGAGGTCACTCGTCGGGTGCGGGCGTTGCTGGCGGTGGCCTTGGATCGCGACGCTGACGTCGTCGTGCCCTCCGCGGTGCTTGCTGAGCTCTACCGGGGCGACTCGACCGACGCAGCCATCGACACTCTCTTGGCCCGACGGGGCCTCAGGACGGTCACGTCTGGCCGGCGAATCGTCCGGACCGCCGGGGCGTTGCGGCACCGGGACCGGCTGGGCTCATGTCACGTGGTGGACTGCATCGTCGTTGCCACCGCGGTACGGCTGGGAGGCGGAGTGATCGCGACCGAAGACCCAACGGACATGGAGCAGCTGGCCCACGATCGCGAACAGCGGGCCTTTCTTCAGCGTTGGGACGTCCCGGCCCAGCGTGACACGGAACGTGATCGTTTCAGACGAATGCGCCGCCATCGTTGTGCCCTCCGCCGAACCGAGGTAGCCAGTGATGTCGTTGCCATTGGCGGTCGCGCCGCTAAGGGCGACGTTAGTGAAATGACCGCCGGGGCCATGCATCGAGTACGACAGGTGGACCTGGTCGGCGTCCACGTTCTTGTTCGAAGGTTCGCCGTAGACGACGAGCTCCACCTGGGCGTCCGGAAGGAGGTGGGGCGAGGGGTTGGTCGCCGTCATGGTGAAGGTGTCCGTGCCCCCCGGGTGCAGCGTGGTCGGGAACTTGGCCGTCAGCGTCGGGCTCCAGGCTTGGGCGGTGCCCTGGTAGACGATGGACTCAGAGCCCCGGCCGCCGTCGGACTCGGTGGCCACCACCCAACACACCCCGTTGAACTTGGACGCCGTGTAGGTCACCGTGGCGTGGCCGTCGGCACCGGTCACCGCCTCGTGGCTGCTGAGTTTGCCGCACAGTCCCCTCCCGTACTCGAGGCCGGTGGTGAAGTGGACGTGGTCGCCCTGGACGGCGTAGCCGTGCGTGTCGCCGACGGCCACCACGACCGAGGCCGTGGCCTTGCCGTTGGCGGCCAGGGTGGTCGGGAAGGCGTCGGTGAACTCGTTACCGATGGTTGTAACCCCAGCCCCTGTGCCGGCCGCCTTGGGGCTCTCGGCCAACGCCTCGCTCAAGGCGCAGCCCTTTCCCGACTCCGGACTTGGCGAACGCCAAGTTACTGAACAGCTCCTGGACGTAGTACCTGTGCCCGTTGATAACCTGGTTGTACTCCGTGCCGCTGCGGTGGGAGGCGTTGGTCGAACCGAGGGCGCCGCCGAAGTTCTCAGCGCACATGTCTCCGATCTCGTTGCCCTTCCCGTCGGACCAGGCGTACGAGGTGCCGGAGTCCAGCGGGTCGGTGATGGCCTCGGCCAGCTCGTGGGAGAACGTGCTCACCGCGCCGTCGGCGGGGAGGTTGCCGTTGGGGGCCTGGCCCACGTCGCAGCCGCTCGCTTCGTAGGGCATGTCGGCGTAGACGGTCTGGTCAGAGCCCGAGCCAAAGGCCTTGTGGTAACCGCAGTAACCGCTGACGGAGTTCGACCCGTCGCTGTCCTCGGTCTCTACCCCGGGGGGAAAAAGAGCGGGTAGTAGTACGCCATGGTGGTGGGCAACTTGTGGCTGACCGTGACCTCCCTCAGCTCGGCCCGTAACTGGCCGTCAGTGACGCACGCCGAATTACCGGGCGCCGGCCTGCAGCCGTTGGCGGGGAAGGCGGCGGTATCGACGATCGGTGTAGCGGCCGTGAACTTGTACGTGAGGTACTTCTTCAGCCCGTCCACGGTCTGGTAGTACTCCGTAAGGACGGAGAAAACATTGTCCGTGCTGCCGCTGGCGGCCGCGATGTCGTGCACGTACTGGTCGAGGAGGTGCTCGTAGACCGACGGGAACACGTAGCGCCCACCGCTCGGCTGCCACCAGATAGGCGTGATGGTGAGACCGTCGGCGCCGTTGGTGTCCATGACCGGGCCACCTTCAACAATGGTCGGAGCCGGCGTCGATCCGGCGACCTCGCACTTTTCAGGCGCGCGCTCTACCAACTGAGCTATCCGACCGCGGACCTGACGGGATTTGAACCCGCGGCCTCCGGCTTGACAGGCCGGCGTGCACTCCAGGCTGCACCACAGGTCCCAGTTTCGCTGGTGCACCGCCTCGCCCATTGGAGCCCGACGGCACGAGACAGTATAGATGGTGGAACCGGCAGGCTCACCACCTGCGCCAGACGTCGACAGGAGGAGCGGTACAGAAAATGCGGACCGTCCTGTCGCCGGTCTATCGGCGCTGGCCAGGCCGTGCCGGACAGGAGTGGCGGGCGGTGCTTCGGGCCATAGGGGGTCTCGTTCGGCAGGCCACACTTCCTCCGCCCCTGCTCCCGGCCATGTTGGCCGTGGCTGCCAGCGTCGCCTTCCTGCTGGCACCGGCCGGCCCAGCCAGCGCGGCACCTCTAGAATTGGTGGCTCTGGCCGGGGCTACGCCCCCCTCGCCGTCTTCGTTCGGTGCCAAGGCGCAAGGCACCCCCCCCAGCTCGGCCGCCCTCTCGCTCCAGGTCTACTTCCAGCCTGACCACGCCGCTCGGCTGGCCGCGCTCGCCAGGGCTGTCTCGACGCCGGGGAACCCTTCCTACCACCACTTCCTTTCCGTTCCCGAGTTCGCCGCCCGCTTCGGCCCGAACGGCCAGATGGTGTCCGCGCTGGACGGGTACCTGAGCTCGAAGGGCCTTTCGGTCGGCCCGCTTTCGGCCAACCGGTTGGCCCAGGGCGTCAGTGGCACCGTCGGGCAGTTCGAACGAGCCTTTGGCGCCCCGCTCGTCAGGATGCGGACCGCTGAGGGGGCAGAGGTCATCGGCTCCTTGTCGGGGCCGATGTTGCCTGCCGACCTGGCCGGCTCCGTCGCCTTTGTGGACGGCCTCGACCCCTGGGTCGTCCCCTCCACCAACCTGGTCCGTCTCCCGCCGCACCAAGTTGTGGAGGGCCAGAGAGGAGACGGGCTCAGCACCAATAGCCCAACCACTGACAGCCCAGGCGCGCACGACGAGGGCGTCGGCCAGCTGTGGGCTCGGGGCCTGAGCCCGGCCCAGGCTACGGGGCCGGGCTCGCTGGATTGCGCCGCCATGGCCGGCCAGGGGCTGACCCCGGCCCAGCTGGACCGTATCTACGGTTTTTCGGGCTTCGACCAGCGGGGCGACCAGGGCCAGGGGGAAACGATAGGGCTGATCGAGTACGGCCTGCCTGACACACGGGCCGTGGTCAACTACGAAGCCTGCGCCGGGGCATCCCTTTCCATCGAGTACGTACCCACCAGCTCGGCCCCGACCCAGGTGGACACCGAAGTCGCCGCGGACCTCGAGGTGGTCGCCGCCCTGGCGCCGAAGGCGAACGTGGTGGTCTACGAGGCCTCGTTGCAAGGGACCGGGCTGGCGCCCTGGGACCTGGCCGTATCGGGCACCGCAGCTGGAGGCTTGCCCGATGTCATCAGCGACTCCTGGGGCTCGTGCGAGCCCGACACCGGTATGGCCAGCGCTTATTACCAGGCTGAGGAGGTGCTCTTCGAAGAGGCCGCGGCTCAGGGCCAAACCGTCCTCGTCGCCTCCGGCGACGACGGCTCGGAGGGGTGCCTGGACCAGACGCAGAGCAGGCAGTTCGCCGTCTACGACCCGGCCTCCGCTCCGTTCGTGACGGCGGTGGGCGGGACCGCGAGCGACACGGCCACGAGCCCCCAGTACGTCTGGAACAGCCACAACGCCGCGGACCGGCAATGCCTGGGCACCGGGTGTTCGCTTTATGGAGCCTCGGGCGGCGGGGCCAGCACGATATGGCCGAGGCCCAGTTACCAGCCGGCTTCATCTCCGTCGTCCCCCGCGTGCCCGCTCGGCGCCCAGGGCTGTCGTGAGATCCCCGACGTATCGGCGCTCGCCGGCGACCCTTATGGGCAGTACTGCACACCGAGCTTTTGCGGCGGTGGTGGGCCGTGGGTGGGCTTCGGCGGCACCAGCTTGGCCGCACCGTCCTGGGGGGCCGCCGTACTGCTCTCAGACGAGATGTGCTCAACCAGGACCGGTTTCCTCAACCCTCTCCTGTACAGCGAACCGGCCAAGCTGGTTGGCGCTATCACTTCAGGCGACAACGACCTGAGCGGGAGCCATGACGGGATGTACCAGGCGGCAACGTCGGGCGGCTACTCGATGGCTGGTGGCCTTGGCTACCTCGGCGGGGCCAACCTGTCGGTAGGCGCGCTCTGCAGCCCGAATGGCGGGGGCAGCGGTTCGGGCGTCCCGGCCACCACACCGACGACCACCACCCCGCCGCCGAGCCCTGCCAGTCCGGGCTCCTCCGCCACCGGGGCGCCACTGGCCCCGGCCGCTGAATGCGTAAAGCCGGTCAACCAACCCGTCCGGGGCACACCCGCCGCCCTGGCGGCGACTGAAGATGCCAACAACTGCGCCGGGTACCTGATCGTGACGGCGAGCGGAGCGGTGTCGGGGTTCGGTGCCGCCATCACCTACGGTTCGCTGCAAGGCCGGCACTTGAAGGCGCCCGTGGTAGCCATTGCCGTCACGCCGAGCTCGGAGGGCTATTGGCTGCTCACCTCTGACGGGAAGGTGTTCGCCTTTGGCGATGCCAAGTTCATGGGCCAACCGGCCAGCCTCCACTCGAGCAGCCCTGTCGTCGGCATCGCCGCCACCCCGGACGGCCTCGGCTACTGGGTCGCCACCAGGGAGGGGGCCGTCTACAGTTTCGGCGACGCCACGTCGTACGGGTCCCTGGTGGGCCATCTCCTCAATCAGCCCGTGGTCGGGATAGCGTCCACGCCTGACGGGGAGGGCTATTGGCTGGCGGCCGCTGACGGCGGGGTGTTCGGGTTCGGGGACGCCGGCTTCCGCGGGTCCACGGCGGCCCGGCACTTGAGCAACCGCGTAATCGGGATAACCGCAGACCCCGCCGGTAACGGCTACGTCCTGGCTACGGCGAAGGGGAGCATTTTCTCATTCGCCGCCCCCTTTTACGGCAGCCGCGGCGCCCACCCACCTCCGGCCCCGGTTGTCGCCGTGGCCCCTTCCATCGACAGGAAGGGGTATTACATGATCGATTCGGCCGGCCAAGTTTACGCCTACGGCGACGCCATATACGGCGGCAACGCCACCAGCCCTACCGGAGGCAGGCCACGATAGTCACAGGGCTTTAATTCGGGTCACAGGGCTTAATGCGCCTCAGATATTGGCAATGGCCGGGATAACTTCTTTGCCGATGACCTCCAGAGGGGCGAGGTCTGAGACCCGTGCCGCACTCCCCACGGCTACCTGCACCCCGAGACTGGCCAGGTTGTGGAGGTCTTCGACGATTTGGCCGGCCCTTTGGCCCTTTTCCCCGACGTCGAAGTTGTAGAGGACCGTCTTTTCGACCTCGTCGTAGTTGCGGCCGACGGCTTCGCAGTGGCCGCGCAACACCTCCAGCTTGTGTGATAAGTCCGGGCCAGCGAAGAGGTTGCATGCCTGGGCATATTTAGCCACCAACCGAAGCGTCTTTTTCTCTCCCGAACCGCCGATCAGGATGGGCGGGTGGGGCCGGGAGGTACTTTGCGGGCTATTGAGGGTCCTCTCCAGGGTGTAATAGCGCCCGTTGAAGGGGCCGTCGTCGTCACTCCACATTTGCAGGCAAATTTGCAGGATCTCTTCCAAGCGCTCGAAGCGTTCGGCCAGGGGTGGGAAAAACAGGTCCAGACCGCGGGCTTCCTCCTCGTTCCAGGCGGCGCCGATGCCGAGCCACGCTCGCCCGCCCGAAAGCACGTCGAGGGTCGTGACCATCTTGGCTAGCATCCCTGGGCTGCGGTACGGCGCACCGGTCACTAGGGTCATAAGTGACATGCGCCGCGTCCGGGCGGCGATGTACCCGAGGGCGGTATAAGCCTCGAGCATCTCGTGCTCTGGTGGGCCGATCACGTGGATCTGCCACACGTGGTCCATTACGGACAAGCGGTCAAAACCGACGTCCTCGGCCACTTGTGCTATCTCAGAGAGCTTTGCGGCCAGCTCCGGGGCCCGCCCGGCCATGTGAAATTGCTGACGTGGAGACCAAGTTTCATGAACGGCATCGTACGGCGCGTTCTCACCCGTAGAGCGCAGCTACACGATGAGGAGTACGGCTACGGCCGTCCCGACGACCACGACCGCTACCCGCAGAGCACGTTCGGGCAGCCGGCGGCCGAGCTTCCCGCCGACCTGGCCTCCCACAGTGGCGCCGGCGGCCAGGATGGCCGCCGCTTCCCATGAGACGTGGCCGCTAAAAGCAAAGATGGCGCCGGCGACGAGGTTCGCCAGCATGGCCAGGACGTTCTTTACAGCATTAAGACGTTGGAGCCGCTCGTTTATGAAGATGGGCAATACCGCCATGAGGATCACGCCCTGCGCGGCCCCGAAATAGCCGCCATATATGCCCGTGGCCAAAACGGCCACGTACAGGATCTGGCCGCGATGACCGAACCGCCGCACCGGCGGCCCCGAAGGCTGGAGCCACTTCTTCAACAGAGGCTGGAGGGCTACCAGGGCACAGGCCAGAAGGATCAAGTAGGGGACGACACGACGAAACGACGTCTCCGGCAACCGCAACAGCAGCAACGCGCCGATAATGGCGCCCACCGAGGAAAAAATGCCCAGGAAGGCAGCCCGGCGGCCTTGGCCTGACAGCTCCCGGCGATAAGCGTGTATGCCGCTCAACGAACCCGGCACCAGCCCCACGGTGTTGGACACGTTGGCCACTAGAGGCGGGTAACCGACAGCCAGCAGGGTCGGGAACGTGATGAGCGTCCCTGAGCCGACGATGACGTTTATGGCCCCGGCGGCCACGCCGGCCCCGGCGATGCCCAGGGCGGAGACCGCGTTCATCCACCCGGTTATAGCGCTTCGCTGGTCAGCCGCTGCTCCCCACGTTAGTCATCCACCTCCGCAGGGTAGCGGTGGAGCAGAGGCCGGTCCGCTGTCCGCCTTTGAATGTCGCGGTGCCAGCCCGTCCATCACCAGGTCGACCACCTGGCGGGCGAACCGGTCGTTGAGTGGCAGGTGCCCCTGGAGAAGGCGATGGTAGGCGGCGCCGAAAACCAGGTCGAGGACTACGTCGGCATCAGTCCCAGCTCGGATCTCGCCTCGTCGGACGGCCCGCTCGACCAGGATCCTGTGCTGGGCCCGCAACGGGTCGAAGACGCGCTCCCGCCACGCGGTGGCTAGCTGCGGGTCCCTTTGCGCTTCCGCGATCAGGCCGGCCAGCATCCGGCCAGCACGAGAAGTAGTGACTGCCCGGGACCACGACCGCAGCGCAGCCAGAAGGTCGCCGCGGAGCGTGCCGGTATCGGGCACGGACAGCTGGCTGCGGAACTCGGCCATGAAGGCGTCGAGGGCCAGCGCCCCCCGCGTCGGCCAACGCCGGTAGACGGTGGCCTTCCCGACGCCGGCGCGGGCGGCGACTTCCTCCATTGACATCCCGGACAGCCCGCGCTCGGCCAGGATGGCGGTGGCGGCCTCCAGGATGGAAAGGTCCGCCGCCGCGCTCCTCGGGCGGCCGGCGCTGCGGGGCACGGCCCAGTCCCACCAGGCGAGTCATTGCTCATTGGAATAATGTCGATTTCCTCCGGGTTCGTACTGTGTGCTAGAGTATCGAAACGTATCGTATCGTATTTGTAATGGAGTTGAGAGTGGCGTGAGGGCACGAGCGGAGCTGAGGGGCAAGACGAGCGACGAAACGGTGGGTGCGACCAGCTCCGGGGCGACCAGTGCCGGTCGAGTGGCCGAGCACGGTGCCGTCGGGTACGGTGACGGCGGGTACGGTGACGGCGGGTACGGTGCCGGCGGGTACGGTGGCAGCGGGTATGGGCGGGCGTCTCTGGCCCTCATCCTGACGGCAGTTTTCATGGTGGTCCTCGATTTCAGCATCGTAAACGTGGCGCTGGCGTCCATTGAGCGCGAACTTCATTTCGACGCTTCATCAGTGCAATGGGTAGTAACGGGTTACGCCATCACCTTCGGTGGGCTCTTGGTGCTCGGTGGGCGAGCCGCCGACCTCTACGGCCGGCGCCGGCTGTTCAGGAGCGGGATGCTGGTCTTTACCCTCGCCTCGTTGGCGGGCGGGTTGGCGCAAGGCCCGGCGCTGCTCGTGGTGGCCCGGCTCGTCCAGGGTGCGGGGGCGGCCATGGTGGCGCCGGCGGCATTGTCGCTCATTACCACCGGTTTCGCTGAAGGCCAGGCTCGGGCTCGGGCGCTCGGCGCCTACGGGGCGGTGGCGTCGGTTGGCTTCGTTGCCGGCCAGGTTCTCGGCGGCGTCCTGGTCCAGGTCATCAGCTGGCGGGCTGTCTTCTTGGTGAACGTCCCCGTAGGACTGGTGGCCGTCTTCCTGGCCCCACGACTTTTGCGCGAGTCACGTTTCGCTGGCCACCAACGTCGGCTCGACGTCATCGGGGCCCTTCTTATTACGGTTTCAATTGCGCTGCTCGTCTTGGCCGTGTCCGAAGCCGGCTTGAACGGCCTGCTCTCGCCCGTCGTCCTGGCCGCGTTCGCGCTGTCAGCGGTAAGCGCCACAGCCTTCGTCTGGGTGGAGCACCGCCACTCTGACCCGTTGGTCCCGCTGCGGCTGCTCCGCTTGCGGGGGTTGCAAAGTGCCAGCCTGATGATGGTCCTCGTGGGGCTATGGAACGGGGGCGAGCTGCTGGTGCTGTCCCTTTACCTCCAACAGGTCCTTCACGACTCGCCGCTCGTCAGCGGCTTGGTAATTGCGCCGCAGGGAGTGATCGGGTTTACCGCTGGCTTTTTCGGGGCCCGGCTGATGCGTCGCCTCGGGCTGCAACGCTTGACGCTGCTCACCGGCGTGGCAGCCATGGTCGGGTTCCTTGTTCTGACCCAGCTCCCGAGCACGGGAGGCTATAACCCCGTGCTGGCGGCCGTGACCCTGGTGGGGTTCGGCACGGCCGGCGCGGCCTACGCCAGCATGATCAGTGCCACAAACGGGATGGCCGACAGCGACCAGGGGTTTGTAGGCGGTGCCATCAATACCAGCCGCCAGATCGGAGCTGCCGTCGGGGCGGCTCTGCTCCCGGCGATCGCGCTGGCGGTCAACCACGGCCACGGCGGCGCCGACGTGAGTGGCGACCGGGCGGCCATGCTCGCCGGCGCGGTTGTCGCCGGGCTGGCCGTCCTCGTTGCTTTACGTCTCGGGATGGCGCCCAGGGCCAGAGCCAAGGTTGAGCGGGCCAAGGTTGAGCGGGCCAAGGTTGAGCGGGCCAAGGTTGAGCGGGAAAGGCCCGTGACCCAAGTCGAGTTGTGCCCCGCCTGCGACTAAAGGGGCACCCCGCCTATAAATACCCTTTCACACGGACGGCGTTAGGCATACCGCAATTTGTAGCGGCGGCACGGTGATCTGGGTGCAGTTAGCCGACCTTGTTGCGATCGAGTGCCGTTTCTGCAATAAAACGCAACAAGAACGCCGTAGCGCACCGAAAACCGTGGCGGAGTAAGACGAATACCACCTCATAGGCGACGGCTCTCGCGTTACGGAGGGCGGGCGGGGAGCTACCGAGGTCATTGTTTGGCTGAGGAAATTGCGCAGCCGTTCGTTGTTTTCGGCCAAATCTTCGTCCACCAAGGCGTAGTGCGAACGAACGAACCCACAAACTCGGAAAGAAACCTTCGGGCCGAGGGCTTATTCCCACTCGATGGTGCCCGGCGGCTTGCTCGTTATGTCGAGCACCACCCGGTTTATCTCTTCGACCTCATTGGTTATCCGAGTCGAGATCTGCGCCAGCAGTTCGTAGGGCAAACGGGAGAAGTCGGCCGTCATGGCGTCCTCGCTGCTGACCGGGCGCAGGACGACAGGGTGGCCGTAGGTCCGGCCGTCGCCCTGGACCCCGACGGAACGCACATCGGCGAGGAGGACGACCGGGCACTGCCAGATTTCCCGGTCAAGGCCGGCCCTAGACAGTTCCTCTCGCACAATGGCATCGGCCCGGCGCAGGGTACTCAACCGCTCTTCAGTCACCGCCCCGATTATCCGGATGGCCAGGCCCGGTCCCGGGAACGGTTGGCGCCACACGATTTCCTTCGGCAGGCCCAGCTCCTCCCCGACGGTCCTGACCTCGTCTTTGAACAGCTTCCGGAGGGGCTCGACGAGCTCGAAACCAAGGTCGTCGGGCAGGCCGCCGACGTTGTGGTGGCTCTTGATATTGGCTGTCCCTTCGCCGCCGCCTGACTCGACGACGTCCGGGTACAGGGTGCCCTGGACGAGGAAACGCACCTCGCTCGCCGGGCTCCCGCCGTCGGCCCGCACGATCTCTTGGGCGGCGCCCTCGAAAACCCGGATGAACTCCCGGCCGATCGCCTTACGCTTGGCTTCGGGGTCGGCCGGGTCGGGCAAGGCGGCGAGGGCGTCGAGGAACCGGGCCGAGGCGTCGACGGTGTACAGCCTTACCCCGGTCGCTTTTACGTAATCCTGCTCGACCTGTTCCCGCTCGCCCTCGCGCAGGAACCCGTGGTCCACAAAGACACATGTCAACTGGTCGCCCACGGCCCGCTGTACGAGGGCAGCCGCTACCGCCGAGTCGACCCCGCCCGACAGGCCTGCGATCACCGGGTGGGTGCCGACGGTGGCGGCGATGGCTTTGACAGATGCGTCGATGATGTTCCCGGTCGTCCACACGGGCGCAATTCCCGAGCAACGTATAGAGGAAGTTCTCGATCACTCGCTGGCCCATTTCGGAGTGGGCGACCTCGGGGTGCCACTGGACGGCATAAAGGCGCCGGCCCGGGTCCTCGAAAGCGGCGACCCCGGCTCCGCCTGTCCAGGCCGTACGCCGGGAACCGGCCGGCGCCTGGATTGCCGCGTCCCGGTGCGACATCCACACCGTCACGCGGTCGGGCAGCCCGGCGAGGAGGTCAGATACGGGGTCGACGTGCGCCTCCGCCCGGCCGAACTCGCCTTTGTCAGTACGCCCGACCTGACCGCCGAGCGCCACGGCCATGGCCTGGAGCCCGTAGCAGATGCCGAGCACCGGTATGCCGGTGGAAAAAAGGGCGGGATCGACGGCGGGAGCGCCCTCTGCGTAGACGCTCTCCGGCCCCCCGGAAAGTATTACCGCGCTCGGCCGGCGAGCGACGATATCGGCCACCGCCGTCGTGTGCGGCACGATCTCGCTGTAAACATGGGCCTCGCGCACCCGGCGGGCGATTAGCTGCGCGTATTGGGCGCCGTAGTCCACCACCAGGACGGGCCCGGCCGCCTCGGCGGGATCTGGGGCGGCCGGGGAGGGTAGTCGCGAAACGCCCGGTGACGCGCCTTGCCGCCTCATCCATACAGCGTACAACCGTGGCAGCAACCCGTCTGGCAGCTACCCACCTCCCGGGTGCGCGTACGGCGCTAAAGCGGGCGAACAGTGGGGACAGTTACGCCCAACCGCGCCGCCCCGCTGTAGATCTTGAACCGCCCCTCCCGCAGAAAGCCTACGAGCGTCAGGCCGAACTCGCGGGCCAGGTCCACGGCGAGGCTGCTCGGCGCCGACACCGAGCACAGGACGGCGACGCCGGCCGATAAAGACTTCTGTACGAGCTCGAAGCTCGAACGTCCGCTCACCAACAGGACATTCCCGGTCAGCGGGAGCTTGTCGTTCAGGAACGCCCAGCCCACCAGCTTGTCCATAGCATTGTGGCGCCCTACGTCTTCCCGCACCGCCACCAGGTCGCCGTCGGCGCTGAACAGGCCCGAAGCGTGCAGGCCGCCCGTCGTCTCGAACAGCGCCTGGGCTTGGCGTAGCTGGGCCGGGAGCGACTGCAGCACCTCGGCCCGCAATGCGGGGCCAGCCGGGAGGGGTTGATAGCCCCGCTGGTGCAGGTCCTCCAGCGTTGCCTTGCCGCAGACGCCGCACGCGCTCGTCATCGAGAAATGCCTTTCCAGCCGGGCCAAGTCGGGCACGATGGGCCCGCAGGCAGGGTCGGGCGGGTCGGCTGTGCCTGCCACGATCGGGGCAGCCAGCTCGACATTGACGATGTTGAAACGCTGTTCTTCCCCGACGTCTCTGTCGACGCAATAACTCACCCGGGCCAGCTGTCCTCGGCTCTTCAGCACGCCTTCGTTGACCAAAAACCCCACGGCTAACTCGAAATCCGCCCCCGGCGTGCGCATGGTCACAGCCACGGGGTAGCGCCGGCCCCCATAAACGAGGCGGATCTCCAGGGGTTCTTCCGTAGCCAGGGTGTCATCGGCCCGCCGGGCGCCCGTCTCCCGTACTTCCCAAGTCGATGTCCGGGTGGTGGCTCCCGGGCGGTGGGCGCGCATGGCGTCCTCGCCAAAACGGTGTTGGGTTACGTCCACGCTCGGGTCAGCTAGGGCCTTTTGATTCCAAAGCGCGGGCCAACGCCAGGGCTTCGTCGGGCGACTGGCCCGCCTTGGCGGCCAACCAACAGGCCACCGGCGCGGCCGTCCGCTCGGAAGCGTTGGCCGCCACCGACGCCAGCGAAAGGAGGGTGTTGACCTCGCTTTCCGAGGGCGCGTCAACTCCGAGCGCCGTCGCGAACTTGGCCGTCCAGGTCACAACGTCCACAAACCACGAATGTTATTGGGGTGTTCGGGTCGTTGGCCACCGGGAGCGGGAACGCACCTTGTTGGGGCCGGCTCGCCACCTGGGCCGAGGCGCTCTTAGACTGAGGGGCCGTGCCTGGAATGAGCACAGGGCTCAGCACCCACAACTCCACGATCGTCTCGGCGTTTTACAACGAGTTGCTCCGCCAAGGCCTTGTAGTCGCCCTCATCGTATTGTTGGTCGCAGCCACGTGGAGCATCTCCAGGTCCGCTCAGCTCCGCCGGGCCGCCAGCGGTCGACCGGGCCAGCCCAGTGGCATAGCTTTTTCTGCCCCCGAGGCGCCGGGGAGGAGACTTTTGCGAGTCTCGTTCGGGATCCTCTGGATATTCGACGGTATCCTCCAGGGCCAGGCGTCGATTCCGCTCGGCATGGCCCCTCAGGTGATCCAGCCGGCCGCCGCCACCTCCCCGGGCTGGGTCCAGCACCTGGACAACTCGATGGCGACGATATGGAGCTATCACCCCGTCACGGCGCCGGCCGCGGCGGTGTGGATCCAGGTCGGCCTCGGGGTATGGCTGCTGGCCGCCTCGAAGGGCACCTGGTCGCGCGTGGGGGGCCTGGCCACTTTGGCGTGGGGCCTGATCGTGTGGATCTTCGGCGAGGCCTTCGGTCAGGTCTTCTCTCCCGGCCAAAGCTGGATGTTCGGGCTCCCGGGTTCGGTCCTGTTGTACTGCGCCGCGGGCGCCCTCATCGCGCTGCCCGAGACGGTCTGGAGGACGCCCCGGTTGGGCCGGTGGATCCTGGGCGTGATCGGGACGTTCTGGGTGGGCATGGCCCTGCTGCAAGCGTGGCCCGGGCGAGGGTTCTGGCAGGGCCGACCGACCAGCCATTCCCCTGCCGGCACTCTTCTCAGCATGCTCCAGCAGATGGCGGCCACCTCGCAGCCGCACCTTCTCGCTTCCTGGGTCAGCGCCTTCGGCAGGTTCGACGCCGCCCACGGTTGGGGCGTGAACCTCTTCGTCGTGGTCGCACTGGCGGCCATTGGCAGCCTGCTCCTCACCCGGGACAAACGGCTCGTCCTGGTCGGAGCGGTAACCGGTACGGTGCTCTGCCTGGCCGACTGGGTACTGGTCCAGGACCTCGGGTTCATGGGTGGGGTAGGTACCGACCCCAACAGCATGGTCCCGATGGTGGTGCTGATCTGGGCCGGTTACCTGGCCTTCACCAGGGTGCCGGTTGCCGCCGAAGCCCCGGCGCTGACGGGCCTGCCCGGCCGTGCTCTGGCCGGCGCCCGTCTCCCGTGGCGGGAGCGGCTGACGGCCAACCCGGCATACGCTTTCCGGACGGCCGCCGCCGTCGGCGCTCTTGCCATCACGCTGGTCGGGACGGCGCCGATGGCCCTCGCCGCCACCAACCCCAACGCCAGCCCGCTCCTGGCCCAGGCGGTCGACGGCTCGCCGGAGGCGTTCAACTTCCCGGAGCCGACGGTGAGCCTGGTGGACCAGTACGGCCACCCCGTGAGCCTGGCCAGCCTGCGCGGGAGGGCCGTGGCGCTCACCTTTCTAGACCCCGTTTGCACCTCGGACTGCCCGGTTATCGCCCAGGAGTTCCGGGAGGCCGACAGCGTCCTCGGCGGGGGCGGCGCCCGGCACGTCTACCTGGTAGCGGTCGACGCCAACCCCCGCTACATCGCCACCGACTACCTCACTGCCTTCGACCGCCAGGAAGGCCTCCAGGGCACCCCGAACTGGTTGTTCTTGACCGGTAGCCTGCCGCAGCTGCAGCACGCGTGGCACGCTTTGGGGGCGCTCGTCGAGTACGCCCCGGGGGCGCGATGATCGACCACAGCGAGTTTGCCTACGTGATCGACCCGTCGGGGCATATCCGCTACGACCTCGACACCGACCCGGGCCCAGCTACGGGGGCGACGGAGTCGTCCTTCGCGGTCACCCTGGCGGGGACGCTCAACAACGTGTTGAAGGGGAAATGACGACGCCGAGGGCGCCCAGGGCGCGCAGGACGAGCCTTAGAGGCACGAAGACCGGGACTGGGACTGGGACTGGGGCTGGGACCGGGACTGGGACCGGACCTGGGACCGCGGCCTGCCGAGCGGTCGTGGCAGGCACCGCTACGGCTGTGCTCCTCCTCGGCACTTGGGGGTTTTCCTCTGCCTCCGCTGAAGCCGGGACCGGCCGTCCCGGTCCCGGCACGGGTTCATCCTTCCCCACCCCGCTGGCGACCTCGGTCCGGGCCGGCGGCGGGACGTGGGCGACAGTGGCCATGGGCGACCTGACCCAGCCCCTCAACACCTTCTGGCAGCTGATGTTCCGGCCCGATGGTTCGTCCACCTGGTCCGACCGGGTCGAGGCGACCGCCGTAGCCACCAATGGTGGTCTCGTAATGGCCACTGGCGCCAACTCACTAATGGTCGGCGTGCGACCCTCTAACGACCTGACGTTCTCGCCCTTGATCTCGACTACCAACGGCGGACGTTCGTGGTCCAACGGTCTGCTCGACCAGGGCCTGGCCGCTCGGCCCCGGTCTTTGGCCGAGGGCCCCGGCGGCAACGTCCTTGCCGTCGTCGAGGGCGATGGCGGGGCCGAGGTGGTCCGCAGTACCGATAACCTCTCCACGTGGCGGCCGCTCACCACCGTGCACGCCCTCGCTTCATCGGCGGCCGGGCGGGCATGCAACCCGGGCGCCATCACCTCTGTCGGGTACCTGTCGAGCACCGCCGTCGTCGGGGCGAGCTGCCAGCACCCCGGGAAGGCCGGGATCTCTTGCCCTGGGCGCTGGCCGGCCCCGCCCTTTCCTCCGGGGCGGGGGCATCAGAGGTCCTCGGCTTGATGCCGGCCAAGGGCGGGGTGGCCACCCTCCTCGGCTTGGCGGCCCCGGGGACCACTTCGGGCTCGGCGGGTGCGGTCCGGCCGGCGGGACACGACGGGGCGCAAACAGCCGGTGGAACGGAAACGAGCCTCGTCGCCGCCTGGGCGGGCTCGGACGAGAATGGCAAGGTCAAGTGGCGTACCTCGGGCCCGCTGGGGCTGGGCCACGGCGGCCGTCTCGTCTCGTTCGGGGCCACGTCCGAAGAAGGCGATGGCATCTTTGCCCTCGTCGCCGGCGCCGACGGCCACACGAAGCTGGCCGTTGCCTCCAGCTCGAGGCCCAGCTCGAGGCCCGGCTGGGAGGACTTGCCGGCACCACCCCTGACGACCGCCACCGTCGCTTTCCTGCCTGGCGGTACCGTCGATGCGCTGGCGGTCAGGAACGTCGTGCTGACGGTCTGGGCGCTCTCCCCCGGCTCGTCGGCGTGGGTGAAGAGCCAGGTCCTCAACGTGCCGGTCCAGTTCGGGTCTTCGAGCTGATGGTGGTATCTAGTCGCTCCCGCCTGAGCCGCTGGGGGTCTGCATGCCAGCGATGAACCGGCTGCCGTTCAACCTGCATACGGCGCTCACGGCCTGGCAATCAGGGCCGTTTTCGATCGCGGTTGCCGTAGCGGTCGTGGGCCTGGCCTACTGGTACCTGAGGGCCGACTGGCAGCTGGCTAGCAGAGGCCGGCGCTGGCCCTGGCGGCGCACGCTGTCCTTCATGGCCGGGCTCGTTGCCGTCGACCTAGCCCTGCAGTCCCCCGTGGCCACGTTCACGGGCTTCTACTTCGAGGCCCACGTGACCCAGCACCTCCTCCTCATGGTCGTCGCCCCGCCGCTACTTGCGCTGGGGGCGCCGTCGACCTTGCTCCTGCAGTCCTCCAGCCGGGCGGCCAAGACAAGGTGGCTGGCCGTGTTGCGCTCCCGCCTCTTCGCCATCGCCACCTACCCCGTGGTGGTCTGGTTCTTCTACTTCGGGGCCATGTTCGCCTTTTTCCTTTCCCCCCTCATCAACTACGCCATGGAGCACATGGCCCTCATGAACGCCATAAACCTGGCCTTCTTGCTGAGCGGCTGCCTCTATTGGTGGCCGATCGTGGGCCTGGACCCGATCGTGCACTGGAGGATGGGCTACGGCAGCAGGCTCGCGGCGTTGGGCCTGGCAGTGCCGTTCGAGGCTTTTCTTGGGGTCGCCATCATGAGCCTGCGCACACCCATCGCCTCGATGTACACGCTGAACAGCACCCACTCCGGCGGTGCCCTTCTCTGGGCGGCGACCGAACTGGCTACTTTCGTCGGCCTTTTCCCGGTCTTCGTGATGTGGATGCGAGCGGACGAGCGCGCCGGGGCCAGAGCTGACGCCAAAGCGGCGCGGGCGGCGAGGGCCAAGGAACGCCCCGAGCTCCCGCTCGATGAGGCTTACCCGGCGGGGCTGAGCGGCCAGGCCACCGTGTCGACCTCGGCGACGATCGAGCGGTTCCGGCCTCTGTTCCAACCTGGCAACAGCAGCTGGGAGGAACTGTGGAAGGCGAAAGCGGGGTATGTGCCCTCGACCACTGCCCGACCCGGCCGAGACAAGGGTGCGCCCCCGGCGAGCGGCGACGCCCAGCCCCCCGGCCCGAACTCCTGACCCGGGCCTAGGTGGCCGGTGTCAAATGACACCACTGTAAGCACAGATGAGCATCCAGTCCCTCCGTTTGGCGTGACCGAGCCTGCAGCTCCTTCGGCACCAAACACCCCGCTTTGAGGAGGGTGTGCGGTAGTTGGGGGTCGGACGCGCCCGTATTTGGGTGCGCTGGCGGCGGTTTCTCGCTGTTAGGCGATGCCTGTAGCCGCCCAACTATTGGCTGTAGAACGGAGCCCGAGCGTGGCCAGGCGGGCCAGGTTCTGGGCCGCGGCCAACAAGTTGAAATCAGCACTGACTTTGCACTTGCCTCGCACTCGGGCCTCCTGCCCCCGTGGCGCCGCCTGACCAGGTGGGCCAGTTTTCGCTCGACTTTGGGCCGGGTGGCGCGGTAGTCGGCGGCGAAAGCGGGGTCGGCGCAGCGCTCCCGCTGAGCCTGGATGAGCTCTTCGTGAGCAGAAATGGTAATGGTCCGCCCGTCTTTGGCCGTGGTGCAAGCTTCCCGCAGCGGGCAGGCCGCGCAGGCCGGCCGGAAATGAGCGGCACCCGCCCCGCTCGGCGAAAGAGATATGGCGACGGTGTTGCCAGCCGGGCACGTGACCGTGCCTGCCTCTAAGTCGACGACGAAGCGGTCCTTGGCGAAAAGCCCTCCCAGGGCCGACGGAGGAGCCGTCTTCACCCGGGCGTCGATGCCATTTTGGTCGAAATAAGCCAACAGCCCACCCGCCCCATAAGCGGCGTCGCCGTAAACGGCGGGGACTGTGCTATTTACGTGGGCTTCTTGTCCTTTGGCCTTGCGGGCGGCGAGCTTGGCTGCCCGCCGGGCGCCACGGACCGCTACCCGGGCAGCATGGGCCGCTGGTTTATTGGCTTTTTTATTGGCTCTTTTGCTCCTGGCGCCACCATCAGAGCGTTTGCCAGCGAACGCTGGCTGGCCCTTGCTGTCATGGGGAGGGCGCTTGGCCGCCTCACCTACGAGGTCTGCTACGAGGTCGGGGGCGGCGGCCGCGTCGCCCTCGTTGCCGGCAGTGACCTCGGTGGCGGTGATTATCTCGCTGTCGGGGTCGAGCGCGATGTGGCCCTTGTAACCGTCAAAGCCTCGGGCCGAGGTCTTGTGGCCGTGCCGGGCCTCAGGGTCCACGGTGGAGATGACGCGGTCATTGGCCACTTTGCGGGCGATGCGGAAACCGCCGTCGTCGGTAGCTTCGAGGTCCTGGCCGAGCACGCCGGCCAAGAGTTCCGCTGCCGCTGCGACCTCAGGGCCGAGCGGGCGGCCTTCGAGGAGGGCCAGGCAGGCGTGAGCGTCCCGGGCCCGGCTGGAGATGCAGCTCGTCCCGGGCGGCGTGGTCGTCCCAGTCGATCTGGGGCTTGGCCGAGCTGGCATAGTCGTCGCCGCTTTTGATGACCGCCCGTAGCTCGGCCTCGAGCCCGGCATCGACGGCTTTTAGCAACCCCCGCATGGCCGAGCGCACAAGGGTGATGGTGTCCATGGTGGCCACGGCGTCGTACAGGGGCGTGGAGTCGAGCACCCGTCGCTCCCCGACGAGGCCGGCGGCTTTGGCCGCCTCCACCGTCACCTCGAAGATACGGCGGGGCTTTTTTGAGCCCTCCAACCGGGCCCGCATGTCTACCAGCACCGTGTGGGCAAAGCTCCCCCAGCCGCCCGTGCCGTAACCCCCCACGCCGGCCGCGTAACGCCAGCGGGCGTCGAAGGCGTAGTGTTCGACCGCTTCCCGGTCAGATAAGCCAGCCAGGCGCTGGAGGACCATCACGACCGCCACCACCGAAGGGGGCACAGAACGCCGTCCTTTGTCGGAGAACAAGTCGGCGAAGAACTCGTCTGGGAAGAGCTTGTCGCGCTCGCGGTGCAGCACCGAGTAGATAGAACCCTCGGCCAGGGCGTCGTCGCAGAAACGGTCCAGGTCGTCAAGCAGGTTGCCCTGGCGTTCAGCGAGGCCGAGGCTCATAGCTCACCGGGGCGGGGGATGGGGAAGTACACGTCTGTAATTCTCGCGCACCGCCAAGGAAGGCCGCGAACTTCTAAGCCCATCGGCTACTTCCCCCCGTTGCGCTCCCCCACGGGTGAGCGCTCCAAAAATGGCTCCCTCGTCGTGGTCCCAGCCAAATTCTCAGGCGGTTACTGGCGAACCCGAGCTCGCTGGCTCAAAGATGCGATCGGCCCGGAGTGGGACCCCAGAAAGACACCAGTCACCTAGGGCCGGACTAACCGGCGTGGGCGGGGGTTTGGGCGGCGGACTTGGGGCGAAAAACTGTTCTTATCACTATATTTTTCGACCCAAGCGTGAAAATTCGCCCCAAGTTGCCCAGCCGTCCGCCGTCCCCGGCCCGGGCCTGGTTACTCAAGCTCGTCCGGGTCAAGGACCATCACTTCGACCCGTTCACCGGCCGCCACCCCATGGCCGTCGGGGAGAAAGGCGAGCGCGTTCGCCTCGGCCAGAGCCCGGAGCTGGTGTGACCCCTGGCCGCCTGACGAACGGACGGCCAAGGTGCCATCGGGCCGGGTGAACGCCCGCACCCGGGCCAGGTGCAACCGGCCGTCGGGCTGGCGGGGCAGGCCAACCTCAGCGGTGGCCGCCATCTTGGGACGGTCCAGGTTGGCGTGGCCCGCCATCAGGCGCAACGAGGGCCGGGCAAAAACCTCATAGGAAACCAGGGCAGAAACGGGGTTGCCCGGGAGCCCGAAGACGGGCGCCCCATCAGGAGGCAACGTGGAAAAGGCGAACGGTTTCCCCGGCCTCACTGCCACTTGCAACCAGCGGGCGTTTTGGCCGCCTAGCTCTTCCAGGACCAGCTTCACAAAATCACGGTCGCCCACACTGACCCCGCCACTGGTCAGTACCGCGTCGCAACGCCGGACCGCGTCTTTCAACGTCTCGGCCAGCACTCCAGGGTCGTCACGGACCAGGCCCAAGTCGACGCCGACAAAACCATCAGCCTGCAACCGCGCCAGCAAAGAGGCCCGGTTGCTGTCACGGATCTTGCCTGGGGGCAGGGGCCGGGGTGGCCACCAACTCGTCGCCAGTAGAGACCACCCCGACGCGTGGACGGGGGTACGCCGTGACGCGCTCCACTCCGATGGAGGCCAGGACGCCGATATGGGCGGCCCCGAGCCGTACGCCGGGGACGAAAACTTCCGCGCCCGGGGCAATGTCCTCACCCGCCAGGCGGACGTTGTTGCCGGGCGAGACGGCTTCCTCGATCACAACCCACCCGTTTTCTGAGTGGGTGTGCTCGACCATGCAAACGGCGTCCGCCCCGCCGGGGACGACCGCGCCGGTCATGATGCGGACGGCCTCTCCTTCGCCGACCGTGAGCGCGCCCGGGTCGTCGCCAGCCATGACCTCACCGACGACCCGCAGCCGGGCCGGGCTTTGTTTCGCATCCCGGGAGCGCAGGGCGTACCCATCCATGGAAGAGTTGACAAAAGGAGGGACCGGCCCCCCCGAGCGGACGGGCTCGGCCAAGACGAGGCCGAGGGCCTCGGTCGTCCCGACTTCGGCCGCCGGCAGGCGCCGGCAACTCGACAACACGAACTGACGCGCTTCAGCGACAGAGATCATCGGTACCCGGGCAGTGGCCGAAGGCGAGCGCTCAACGCTCGACAGGGGCGCCCACTAGGGACCCGTACTCGGTCCACGAGCCGTCGTAATTGCGCACATCGTCGTAGCCGAGCAGCTCGTGGAGGACGAACCAGGTGTGAGCGGAGCGCTCACCGATGCGGCAGTACGCAATCACCTCGCTACCGGGAGTGACGCCCTGGCCTTCGTAGAGCGCGCTCAATTCGTCGGCCGACTTGAAACTGCCGTCGTCGTTGGCCGCTTTGCTCCAGGGGATGTTCGTTGCCCCCGGGATGTGCCCCGGCACCTGCGCCTGCTCCTGGGGGAGGTGGGGCGGGGCGAGCAAGTCCCCCCGGTACTCCTCGGGCGAGCGGACGTCGACGAACTGGCTATGCCCGACTTGAGCGAGCACGTAGTCGCGAAGCGCCCGCCACTCCGGGCGGTCGGGGCCGGGCAGGGTTATGGTCGTCGGCTCGAACTTGGGGACCTCCTCGACCAAAGCCCGACCCTCCCGCTCCCACTTCTTGCGCCCACCGTTCAAAAGCTTGACGTTATCGAAGCCGCGGTAACGCAATAGCCAGTAGCCGTAGGCCGCGAACCAGTTGTTGTTGCCGCCGTACAGGACGACGGTTGTCCCTGGGCCGACCCCGGCCTCCTCGAGGAGCTTCGACAAGCCTTGCTGGTCGACGTACTCCCGGCGCGGCTTGGCGTGCAGGTCTTCGAACCAGTTCCAGGCTAATGCGTTGCGGATGTGGCCCTTCTGGTATGCCGAGGTGTCCTCGTCCACTTCGATGACCCGGACGGTGGGGTCGTCGAGGTGATCGGCGAGCCAATCAGTCTCGACCAATGTCCCTGGGTTCGCATAATCAGCCATGTTTGCTACCTCTTGTTTACTTACGCTCTTGTTTGGTTGTTTACTTACGCTCTTCTTTGCTGCGAGCCTCCGGCCCGTAGCCATCGGCCAACATCGGTCAACTTCACCCTGGTGCCTCACGCAAACCTGACCGAATTGGTCGGGTATCGCCAAGCTACAGCACTCAACGCGCAACGAGGTCCAAATCGGCACCGCTCGGGTATGGTCCGATGAGCGGATCCCGCAAAGGAGCCCATTATGAGGTCGTTGTTCCCGGAAGCAGCCGAGCGGGTCAACCTGGTGGAAATGTACTCGCGGGACCTACCGGCGCGAAATAGCCAATCCATGGTCAGGGTCAACATGATCTCCACTCTCGACGGGGCCACGAGTTTTGGCGGGCGCTCCGGTCCACTTGGGGGACCGGGCGACAAGTTGCTGTTTTCCGTGCTTCGCTCTCTGGCAGACGTGGTACTGGTGGGTGCCGGGACGGCCCGGGCCGAACATTACGGGCCCGTCAAGTTGCCCGCAGAAGTGCAGCGCATGCGGGAGACCAGAGGCCAGCGCCCGCTACCGCCGATAGCCGTCGTCACCCGTTCCCTGAACATCGATTGGGAGTCCTCGCTCTTCCGGGGGAGCGAGCCGAGGCCGATCGTGATCACGCCCAGCACTGCGAGCCCGGAGGCCTTGGCCGCGGCGGCGCAAAACGCCGACGTCCTCACGGCCGGGGCGGGCGGGGTGGACCTGGGAGCGGCGTTAGCCGCTTTGGCCGAGCGCGGGATGCACCACGTCTTGTGCGAGGGAGGACCGCAGCTCAATACCAGCTTGGCCGCCGCAGGGCTCATGGACGACCTGTGCTTGACGCTCTCGCCCAAGTTGGCCGGGAGCGTCGGCACCGGGCTGCTCGGAGGCTGGCTGGGAAGCGGTGGCCAGTGGATGACCAGCGGAGAGGCGAGTGGGATGACGATGCTCCGGGGCCAGCCCTTCGCCCACTTGCTCGAGCTGCGCCTGGTACATGTGCTGGAGGAAGATAGCTTCCTGTTCCTCAGGCTGAGCCCGAGTTACAAGGGCGGCTCGGCTGCGCCCTGAGCGCCTGGCCCTGCGTCACTGCCGTCGCCGCCTGGCGCGGTAGCGGCGGGACCGGGCGCCATCGGCGCCCCACCCAGCGCCTGCGTCGGCTGAGGGGCAATGACGCGGAACGCCGACCGGTCCATCTCCCTCCCATCGACCCGGACACTGAAGTAGTAGGCACCGAGCTCCGGCAGCCCCAGGCCGAACAGCGGGATGGCCATCGGCATGGTCCACTCATCGCTCGGCAACATTTCGGGCGACCGCGGGGCGACGAAATAAGCGATGATCATGCCCCTGTCCGCCGGATCTCCTCCCTCTGGGACCTCGTCGGTGAGCATGACCCGTGTCTCGCCGTTGGTGCCCATAAGCACCAGCTCGATCGTCATCTTGTGCTGTAAGTCGGTGTCTTCCGGCGTGATCAGCCCGAGGACGGCAAGGGTGACATTGACGCGATAGGGCGTCGCAGGCGTGCCGGCGGCGAGCAGCGCCAAGCCGGCACCAGAAATGAACAACTTCCCCCCGCTGACTTCGGCGAAGTCGCACAGCACGACCTTGGCATCCATGCCCAAGAAGCTACGTGGCCGGGCGCTCTCCCGCCAGCCGGGCCACCGCCATCTCGAGCGGCCACTCTTTTGACGCCCTAGTGTAGGCGACGGCGCCCGCCCGCGCCCTCAGTAACCTATTGACCACTGACCGGACTATAGGGGAAGTCATGTCTACCTCAACATCCACTGGCCCGCCGGTGGGCACGTCGAATGGCAAGGACAGTGGCACCCTGGCCATGCCCACGGCCATCCTCCCAATTGCGGACGAGGGCCGTCGTACCCTCAGGAGGCGCGTGGGTCCCTTCGCCCTGACCGCTTTTTCGCTTGGGTCAGTAATCGGCGCCATGTGGCTCGTGGCCGGGCCGCTGGCGACGCGTCTCGCCGGCGCGGCCTCCCTTGTGTCATGGGCGGTGGCGGCGTTCATGCTGGTGTTCATCGCCCTTGTTTATGGTGAACTGTCCGCCACGTACCCCGTCTCGGGTGGTACCGCGCGCTACTCGTTTTTGTGCTTCGGGCCACTGGCAGGGTTCGCGGCGGGGTGGGCGTCCTGGCTCCAGGCGGTCATCGTCGGGCCGATCGAGACCGAGATCGCCCTCACCTATCTCGAACCCCAGTGGAGCGGGCTCGTGAACACCTCCGGCCTATTGACCGAGAAAGGCGTCGGGGTGGCCATCGCGTTCATGGTCTTTTTCACGTTGCTCAACTTGGCCGGCATCCGTTTTTTGGCCGGCCTCAACCATGTGGCGGTTTATTGGAAAATGGCGGTACCGCTCATTACCGTAGCGGCGCTGGCCGCCACCAGTTTCCACACGAGCAATTTCTACAGCGCCGGAGGGTTCTCGCCTTTTGGAGCTCAGGGCATCTTGAAGGCGATACCGCTCGGTGGACTGGTCTTGGCGTTGTTCGGGTTCGAGCAGGCCGCGCAGGTCGGGGGCGAGGCGCGCGAGCCCAGGGAACATCTCCCCACGGCCATAATCTCGTCGCTGCTAATCGCCGCCGTCGTTTACCTGCTCTTGCAGGCGGCCTACATCGGGGCGCTGGACCCGAGCCGGCTCACCAGCGCGGCTAGCTGGCTGGGCCCGTTGAGCGGGAAGCCAGGGCCCTACGGCCCTTATGCCCAACTGGCCACCGCCCTCGGCGTGGGCTGGGTGGCCACGCTGATCTATATAGACGCCGTAATATCCCCGGCCGGGAAGGCAACGCTATACGTGACGTCAACGTCTCGAATTACGTATTCGATGTCGAGGACAGGCACCTTGCCGCGTCCTTTCGAACGCCTTGACAGCCGGGGCACGCCGTGGTTCAGCGTCGCCCTGGCGGCCATGGTCGGGATCGTCATATTCCTGCCTTTTGGCGGGTGGTCCCGCCTGATCGACTTTCTCGCCGCGGCAACCGCGTTTATGTACGCTTTCGCCCCGGTTTCGCTTGCCGCGCTCAGAAGGTCCGACCCCGACCGCTACCGCCCGTACAGAGTGCCTGCGGCCGACGTTCTGGCGCCGGTTGCCTTTGTGTTCGCCAACCTGATCGTCTACTGGACCGGATGGCCGACGGTGTGGCGGATATCTGTCGGCATCGCCATTGGGGGTGTTCTATACCTCGTCGCTCACCTGTCCACCGCCTCGGCCCGTCGTCGCCCGCTGAAACTGCGTTCGGCCGCCTGGGTACTCCCGTGGTTGATCGGCATCATGGTGCTCGACGCCTTGGGGCCCGCCTACGTGTCCAGCGTGCGCCACGTCATCCCGTTCTGGTGGGACCTGGGCATCGTGGCCGTGTTCAGCCTTCTCATCTTCTACCTTTCGCAATGGCTGGCGCTCCCCTCGAGCGCGGTCGCCGCCAACATTGCCGACGCTGACGTACCGACATCGGAGGAAGACATAGACTTTGAAGTCGGCGCCTAACTTCGACCAACGAAATCCGGGGCCGGGTTTGTGGAGGTCGCACTAAGCCGAGGACGATGGAAGATCTGCTGGTAAGGCCAATCCCGCGCCCACCTGAGGCGCCTGACCGGTTGCGCCGAGCGCTCTTTCCAGGTACGTCGGGGCCGCGACCCGGTTCGGGTTCGTCACCGCCGCGCTTCGAGGGCACGCGGGCGGCCTGGGAGCGCCTGCGGGGCTGGGAGCACTTCGACACCCTGTTGCTGTTCGTGTTGGCCGCGTTGGCGCTCGGGCTGCGCTGGAGGACGATGGGGGCCAGCTATTGGGGCGATGAAGCCATCGCCGTCGGGATAGCGGCGCACTCGATCGGTTTGCTGCCCCACTACTTGGCGAACGACGGATCTCCGCCCCTGTATTACGTAATGCTCCACTTCTGGATGGAGTTGTTCGGCCGTTCGGGGCCGGCCACCCACGCACTATCGATGGTGGCGGGCCTACTGGCCATACCGGCCGCTTGGTGGTCGGGAAAGAGGCTCTTTGGGCTGCGGGCGGCCCGTGGGGCCGCCGCATTAGTAGCGACGTGTGCCTACCTCGATTACTACAGCACAGAAACCCGGATGTACTCATGGCTCGTCCTGGCCGCCATCCTCGCAATTACCTGTTTCGTGCTCGCCTACCGGGGCGCCGGACGGGGTTATTGGGTCGCCGCCACCGGACTGATGTCGGCGGTCCTCTACTTGCACTACTACGGCCTGTACCTGCTGGCCGCGACCGTCATCGTCGGCGCCGCTGCAGCCTGGAGGAGCGGGTCGCGAGAACGCCTGAGAGCCACGGTCTTCTACGGGTTAGCGTGCGCACTGGCATTTGCCCCTTGGGCGCCGCAGTTCCTGTACCAGCTGTACAACACCGGAGCGCCGTGGAGCCCTCACCCCTCTGTGGTCGATTCGTTCGTCGACCCCTTCAATGCCTTGGCGTCGGCCGCCTGGGCGGTAGTGCTTATGGCGATAGCGGTAGCGGTGCTTGGCCGCCGCCGGCCGAAACTTGCTAGCGCGACGAGTGGCGCTGCGCCCGCGCCAGGGGACCTCGCCGTTGACCGCACGGCCAGTGGAGAGGGCGAGGCCGGGGCCAACCTGGCTTCGCCGCTGGCTCTGGCCACCGCCATCCCATTGCTCACAGTGGTGCTGGCCTGGTTCGCCGGCCAGGTCGTCAACTCCTGGAACCCCCGGTACCTCGGCATCGCGGTAGTCCCCGCCCTCATCCCTTTGGCGGGCGGGCTAGCCCGAGTGCGATGGGGCAGCCTGGTCCTGTGTGGGACGGCGGTTGCACTGGCGTTCACGGCTATCCCGATGGTCGTCGACCGCGCCGTCACCGTCGAAACCTCCAAGAGCGACGCCGCTTACCTGCTCGACCGACTACGACCGGACCTCCAGCCAGGGACCCTGGTGATCTCGACGGAGGTAACGGACACTCCAGTGCTCGCCCTGGACCTGGGTAGCCGCTTCCGTTACGCCACTCCCTTTGGGCTTTTGAAGGACCCACTAGTGGTGGATTGGTCCGATCTGTCCAAGCGGTTGAAGGACAGCAGCGCGGCTTCCGACCTGGCCCCACTGCTGGCGGCGCTCCCGGTCGGGGGCGAGGTCGTCGTCGTGAACCCGACCAGCTGGGACCGCGGCGAAACCCCCGAAGCTTTTGCCGGCCCGGTAGAAGCCGAGGCGATCGCAGCCAATCAGGTGGTCTTCGACGACCCGCAATTACGAGCCGAGGTAACCGAAGACGTGCCGAAGTACTCGCAACCGCTCTACCCGATGCGAGCCAGCCTCTTCGTGAAAACCGCTGCGGCTGGCGACGCGTAGCGGAGACAAAAAGGCGGAACTGCTCGCATTTATCGACGGGCGCGGTAGCTCTGTATCACTTTCGCCGTTTTTCTGAACAAAACTGCTAACGGTTCGCCAGAATAGCGCTTCAGGGCCTGAGGACGCCCGGGCTACCCGAAGCGAAAACGGTCGGTCGAAGTACTGGACGACGGCGGCGTCGTGGTCGTAGTGCCGGACGAATTCGTCGAGGAGACCGTCGTGGCAGTGAGCACGGTCGTTGACGAGTCAGTCGTAGATGGCGTCGCCGTTGTCGTCGACGCGTTAGTCGTGGTGGTCGAGCCCGTCGTGGTTGTGGTGGGGCAAACGGGAGCGGTCGTGGTCGTAGCCCCGCTAGACGAGGTCGTGTCGCGCTCCAAGGCGGTAGTCGTGGAGCGGCGGGTAGTCGTAGTGGAGTGGTCGATTGCCGTCGTGGTGGACGAGCACGTGGTTGTCGTGGTCGTAGTTGAAGACGTCGTCGGATTAGTGGTTGGCGTGGTGCTGGTCGTCGCGGCGGTCGTAGTCGTGGTGCGCGGGATTGTGGTCGTTGTGGCTCGAGTCGTTGTGGTCGTAACGCAGGCTGCGGCGTCGATTGCGCCAGTGGGCCCGGCCTTCTCGGCCCCGAAGCCTCCGGTAGTCGTCGTCGGGCAAGTCGCGTGCCGAGTCGTGGTCGTTGTTGGCCTTACCGTCGTCGACGTGGGGCGCGTCGAAGATGTGGCAGCCGGGTAAGTCGTTGGAGTGGTCCCGACGGTAGAAGTGGGGGCCACCGTGGTCGGCGGCGACGAGGTGGTAGTTGTACCAACGGGAGTCTTCCGGACGGGTGCCCGAGTGGTAGCCGTCGTGAGTGGCGGGACAACGACAGGCACGGTCGTTACGTAGTGACGGCTGGTGCCCGTAGTCGTGCTGGTTGTCCTGCGCCGGCCCCTGGTGGTGACCCGGAACTTGGCCCCGGTCGTGCTCGTGGCGGTCGGGTGGCCCGGGTGAGGCGACCGAGTTGAATGGGTCGTAGAGTTAAGTGGCTTGGCGTGAGTGGTCGGCGGGCTGGAAGTTGTCGACAATGTCGACAGTGTCGACGGGGTGGCAATGGTGGTCGGTCTTACAGTGGTCGTCCGCACCCGGCTGGGTGTGGTCGTGATCAAGACGGTCGACGAGGTAGTTGTCGACGCCCGACGGCCGATCGACGTGCGGTTGCTGCTCGGGCGGCCCCTGGTGGGATGGACCATGGGCGGAGCAGTCACCGGTGGAGGAGTCGTCGTCGAGACCTGCTGTCGCGGCTTGGTGGCGCGGTGCCCCGCTTTCGGCGGAGGGTTGTTCTTTGCTTTGGTCGTCACCGTTTGGCCCGCCTTCGCGGAGGTTTGTTGTTTGCTTTGGTCGTCACCGTTTGGCCCGCGGTCGTAGTTGTCTGGGCACTGCCCTTTCGTACCAGGGAGCGTCTCCCGCGGCGTGGGTCTTTCGTCGTCGGCCGCCCGCCCTTGGCTGAGGTGTGGCCATGAGCCGAAGCCGGTACAGCGCCACTCCCGTTCGAGATGGACGGCAAGGGCACCGCCGGCAAGGTGGTTATCACTTGCGCCGCCGCCGCTGAACTGGGGCTCGTCGCCTGCGAAGTCGTTTGGGAGTGGGCCGCGCCCACGGCGGAAATGTGCTTAGGGCCGCCGTTGCCCCCGCCCTTGAGACTGTAGAGCCCGAGGCCGATCAGGCCGACCAGCGCAACCCCGGCGACAACATACAGAAAGATGCGGTCGAAGTCCTTAACGCGACTTATCACTTGGCACGCTCCTCGACGTGACGTGGCTGAACCGCTGCCGCGCCAACGGCACGGCCGCCTTCAGAGCGTCCGCGCCATCCCGAACCGCCAATGAACCGGTGATCACCGCGTATGCACTCTGTATACCCAATTGCCCTCGTTCAATCGCCCGAGCAGGCCGCCGACTAGGGGCATCGGAAGGGGATGGCCCGAAATAGGTCAACACGAGCCGCGGTGCGAGGTTTTGCCGATACCGGGCGTGGGCAGCCGTCGTTGCGGGAATCTTGCCGGTGGTGGCACCTCCGGCCACGCCGCTCAGACGACTTCAGGACGGCGCCCACCTAACCGCCAGCCACTAGCACCCGTTGCGGAGAGGGAGGGATTTGAACCCTCGGACGAGTTTTCCCTCGTCAACTCATTAGCAGTGAGCCCGATTCGGCCGCTCTCGCACCTCTCCTTGCCCTTCTGACCAGCTATGTTGTGTTCCGGTCCCACCCCCGAGGTAGGTCCTTGGGGTCGACGCCGGTCCGGCCACTAGGAGCCACCCGACCAGCGTAGCCGACCAGCTAGATCGGTGGTTAGACGATACTGCACCCGACCCTCGGCCCACGCAGTAAAAGAGCACCGTCGCTGGGCACGCTCCGATGCGCAGGGAGGATGACCACTAGTCGCCAGGGGTGGCCTGCTCCTGAGGCCTCAGATCCGGGCCAGCAGACCTCCGTCGACTACCACGGCCTGGCCGTTGACGAACGAGGCATCTTGCGAGGACAGCCAGGCAACTAGCTTGGCCACTTCCTGGGGCGTACCCATCCGCCCCGCTGGCACCCGGCCAAGCTGGGTGCGAAGCGGCTCGACGTCGAACAGCTCGGCGTTCTTATCGGTGCGCACGGGCCCTGGGCACACCGCGTTGACGGTGACACCCGTGCCGGCCAGGTCAACTGCCAGTGCTCGGGTGAGGCCGAGCAAGCCCGTCTTGGCGGCTACGTAGTGGGCGGCGTGCGGCTCGGCCGCCAGCGTGTTTACCGACGCGATGTTTACAATGCGGCCGATACCCGCTTTTACCATCCAGCCGGCGGCTTCCTGGGACCAGAAGAAAGCGGCCGACAGGTTCACAGCTATGACTTGTGACCAGCTCGCCGAGCTGATCGATAGCGCGTCCTCGTAGCGAGACACGGCCGCGTTGTTGACCAGGACGTCGATCCTGCCCCACCGCTCGATAATGTCGCTCAGGACCCGCTGTGCCGAACCCTCCGCGGATATGTCCTCACATGCCCAAACGACGCCGTCGGCGCCGTGGCCGGCACGGCGTCTCGTCTCGATCGCTTGCTCGTCGTTGTCCACGCCGGTGACGAGGCAGCCCCGGACGGCAAAGTCCTCTACGATAGCCAGGCCGATCCCGCCGGCGCCGCCCGTAACCACGACGCAACGGGGGAAATTTGGTGTCGGTTGAGTCATTCCTTTACCGCTCCGAGCGTCAGCCCGCGGACGAGAGACCGCTGGCTGACGAGGATGAAGAGGGCGATCGGCAAGATTACGACGACGGCCACTGCGGAGAGTTGGCCCAGGTTGGTGCCTTTGTCTGTCATGAACGTCGAGATTTGCACAGGAAGGGTCTGCGAATTCTGGTCCGTCACGCTGGAGGCTATAAGGAACTCGTTCCACGAGAACATGGCCGTCAACACTGCGCTCGTCACCAGAGCCGGGCGAACGAGCGGCAGTATGACGTGGCGGAACGACGCCCACACCGAGCAGCCGTCCAGAGCGGCCGCCTCCTCGAGCCCTTTAGGGATTTCGTTGAAGAAAGTGATCATGATCAGAACGACCAGTGGGAGCGTGATGCTTACGTGAGCAATGATGACCGCGGTAACAGTGAACAGCAGGTGCAGCGACCGCACCATAATGTAGTAAGGCAGGATCGTGGTGATCTTCGGGTAAAACCTGACCGCCAATATGACGTAGGTAACCGGAACCGTCCAGCCGTACCGGACGCGCGCCAGTCCAAAGGCCGCCAGCGTACCCAGCACCACCGAGATCACAGTGGTGGCGCAGGCGACGATGACCGAGTTGACCAGCGCCGTGAGCGTCCCCCCCTGAGAGCTGAAAGCCTCCGCGTAATTCCGCGTCGTCCAGGCGTTGCTGAAAAAGGAGGCACCAAAAAACGCCTGCGGCTGCTTGAAACTGTCCAGCAGCAGCGAGAGTAGCGGGACCAGAGCGACGAGTACGGCGATCGTCAGGACGACGGGTCGCACCCTCGATACTTGCGAAGGCGTCACGCTAAGGCGCTTCTCGAACGCTGGATACGCGCCCGTACCCAGAACAACGACAGTGCAATTACCATGTCGGCGATCAGCAATAGCCAGGACGCGGCCGCCGCTTCACTCAGGTTGAAATATCGCAGGCCGTTGTTGTAAACCCAGAGCGTTACGGTATTGGTGGCGAACCCAGGCCCACCACCTGTAAGGGAGTAAACGATATCGATCACGAGCAGCGCGTCGACAAAGCGGAATATTGCGATCAGGATCGTGGAAGGGGCCAGCAGCGGCCAGGTGACGTGCCGCATCACCTGTGAACGGCTGGCGCCGTCAACGGCGGCGGCCCCGATCAGGTCGGGGTCCAGGTGGCTAAGGGCAGCCGTATAAATGATAAGGGAGAACGGTACCCACTCCCACACGTCGATGGCGAGCACCGCGATGATGGCCAGGTGGGGCTCCCCGAGCCAGTTGGGCTGGGGAAGGCCCAGACCGCTGAAAGCACTGTCCAGCAAGCCTGAGTTCGGCGTGAGCATCAAACGCCAGAAGGCCCTCGACGGCGATGGGGGCGATCACCATGGGCAACAGGAGCGTCGTACGAACGACACGGACTAGACGTGATTCGCCGGCTGCGTAATACGCCAACCCGAGGCCAATTGCCATCTCCAGGGGTACCGTGGCCATCACGAGCACCGTCATTATGATTGAGTGCCGAAAGACGGGGTCGGACAGGACTTCCTGGAAATTCGACAGGCCGGCAAAGCCCTGGGAGGTCGGTGATTCGGCCAGCGACCAGTTCTGGAACGACAACCATAAGGAGTAACCGAACGGGTACCCCTGCGCGAAGGCAAGCCAGGCCAGGGCGGGGCAGATAGCCAGCACGAGGACGACCCGGTCCTTGCGGCTGAGCAACAGCCTGGACTGCTTGGCGTTTTGTTGACGACGAACAGACAGCGCAGCGCGGCCGGCCCGGCGTGACGGGACAGTCGTCACCGGGTCGGCCGCGGCCACGCTTTTCACGGTTGCACGAGACCGTCCGCCGCTCCCTCGTGCAGGAGCGCCGAGGGGACAGGGTAACGCGCCCACTCAGAGTTGACCGAGCTAACTGCGGCCTGTGCGCTCATCTTGCTAGTAAAGACGCTCCCTATGGTGGAAGCGAGGAAGTCCTGCGCCTGCCCTGAGAGCGGAGGGTTTTTGGCCCGGGCCAGGTTGGCTTGCTCGCCGGGGAAATAGTTGGCGTTTTGCTTGGCCAGCGTCGGGTTGTCGTACGTCGCTTTGAAAGAAGGGTTGACGTCGTATTTGGTGAAAAGCAGCTCGTCTGTGGCCGGGCTCGAGAACGTCGTCATCCACTTCCATGCCGCGCTCTGGTCGCCGGTGCACTTGGTCATGTACAGCTGCCACAGGCTCAACCACAAAAGGCCACCCTGCGGGTCAGTCCCCACCTCCCATTTGCCTGCTACAGCGGACTCCTTGGGGGTGTCGGCCTGAAGCCTGATGAACGAAGGCCAGCCATAAAGCACGGCTGCCTTGCCATTTACGAACATATCGTCAGCGGCGTTGATCGATAATCCCGTGGCATCGCTTGGTGCGTAGGACATCAACTTCTGGGCGTATTGAATGGCCGTCACCGCCTGGGGCACGTCGAGAGCATAGTGGTTGCCCTTGTTGATGAAGTACCCGCTATAGGTGGCAAAGAACAGCGCAGGGAGCTGTTCCACCGCCCCAGCAGAGAAGACGAAGGGAGATACCCCCGACGGGAGCTTCTGCTTCAACACGCTCAGGTCCGAGAGCAAGTCGCTCCAGGTCTTTGGCAGGGCCACGCCGGCCTGCTTGAACAGGGCGGTGTTGTACATCAATGAGTACGCGTCCGGTCCGTACGGCACGCCGATGTGGTAGCCATCGTAGAACTCGCTGTGCTGCCAGAGGCCCGGGATCAAACCAGCGGCATAGTTGCTCTTGGCTGCGAGCGAGTCCAGGTTCTGGAAGTAGGAGTAAATCGGCGCAAGGTAGTAGCTGCCCGAAACGACGTTGTAGGTGCATTGCCCGCTAATTACAGCATTGGTGTTGTTCTGCTGGAGAGCGGCGTACGGGAAGGCGTCGATCTTCACGTTCACCCCGGCGGTCTTGTCGAAAGAACCCACGAGTGACTGGGCGGCCACGTTGTAGGTGCCTGAGTTCATGTACGTGGCCGTGATGGTGTTCCCCGAACTAGCGTTTGCGGCCGGGCCTGCCGCGACTAGTGCGGCGGCCGTTAGCAGCCCGGCCGCAAGTGGGGCGCAGCGGGTTCTTCTTCTGGAGCTCGATTTGTTTGACAACTTTCCTCCTTCTTTCTTCCGGTTTTTTGACAAAAGGACTGAGCTGCCTACCTCGACTCCCTGTCGACTGCGTCCCGAAGGCGGCAGTCTCAGCGATTGTGGTACGTGGGTGACGGCTGGCGGTCCCCCACGGTCGACAGCGCTCAGCCATGCTTTTCCCTGAAAATCAACTCCCCTCTGCTCGAGCAGAGAAGGACGTTATTTACGTGCGGCAGCCGCCTCCGAAACCTCGGACCATGTCATCTGTTCGAGCCGGTACGTCGCTACCACCGCGTCCTCCCTCATTGTCCGCTTGTCTGACTGAACCCTAGAGTTAAAAGTTGTGCGCTGGTCAAGCCGGGAATGCTCCGCTTTCGTTTCGGCTGCATTAACTTGAAGTGAGCGGTCTATTGTGTCAATGTCCCCTGATCAGACAAGAGAGTATTCCTGGAGGTCGGATGGTCGCTCGCGAGGATGTGAGCAGTCGGCGAGGGACGAGCCGCCAAGCGTCTCTGCTGCGGCGGGTCGAGCTCCGTTCGGCCTCGGACATCGTCCTTGACCAGCTGCAGGCTCTGATCTTGGAGGGCAGGCTGCGGCCCGGGGAACGATTGCCGGCTGAGCCCGAGTTGTCGGGCGCGCTGGGTGTCGGCCGGTCGACGGTGCGGGAAGCCAAGATGACACTGCAGGACCGCGGGCTGATCGAGTCACGGGGGCGGCTAGGGACCTTTGTGGTCGGCCCGCCGCCCGACGTGACCCGGCTTCCTGCGTTGCGCCACCTCCTGGCCGACCCTGCCTTGCCGGAGTTGCACGAGGCTCGATTGGTGGTTGAGGTCGCAGCCATGCAACTGGCGACCCAGAGGGCATCTTCCGCCGATTTGAACGATCTCTATGGGAGCCTTGACCAGATCGAGGCCGACATCGCCACCGGGGATCCGGACGTGTGGCCGAGGCTGGTGACCTTTCATCGCAGTCTCGTAAGAGTTGCCCACAACCAGGTCCTGCTCTCGCTGTTCGACCTGCTGGCGCACCTCCTGGTGGCCCACCAGGTGCCCTTCTACCCCTCGGTGGCCGAGCTGCACCGTGAAGTGCAGGACCATCGGGAGCTAGTCGACCGAGTCCGCGCGTGTGACCCAGGAGCGGCGGGCGAACTGATGCGTGCGCACCTCGAAGAGTCCGAGGAGCTCCGCAGGGAGGCGCTCCGCCGCTTAGGCGAGGGCCAGTGAGAACCGAGGCCGCCCGAGGCGTCGTGGGTGACGGTTGGGCGGACGGCTGGAACCCTCACTCCTCCCTGCGCTGCATGAGTTGCGGGGCCACATCCGAGGAGCGCCGGGCTTTCCTCGGTTGCGGCCGTTGCGCCCAAGACTGCGTGAACGGTCCGCTGGAAGTGGTTTACGCCAAACCGGCAATAGCCGGAGAGCGTCCAGCCGTGTTGGGTTGGATCGCCCGTGAGTGGCAACCGATTGGCCGCGAGCGCAGGTGCACTTGGACGACCAGATGTAACCCCGCTGGTGCCGTTGCCCGTGCTCGGGCCGCGGCTTTTCGCAAAGAACGAGACGCTGAACCCCACGTGGGGCCATAAGGACCGCCTGCACGAAATAACCGTTGGCGCGCCCAAACTGTTGCGCTGTCGCGGAGTGGTG
The DNA here is from genome assembly GCA_963807395.1 of uncultured Acidimicrobiaceae bacterium. Classification (GTDB taxonomy): domain Bacteria; phylum Actinomycetota; class Acidimicrobiia; order Acidimicrobiales; family Palsa-688; genus Fen-671. Next base: position 845,505 of record CAWEBW010000007.1, on the reverse strand, counting down.
GCCGCTTCCACCGGGAACCACGGTGCTTCAGCGGCCGCCCACGCCAGCGCGCCGGGCTGCCTTCGATCGTTTTCTGCCACCCTGAGGCGTCTTCGACCACCCTCGCGATGATCAGTGCCTATGGAGGCCAAGCCGTTTATGTGGCACTCGACGAGGTCCAGGACGCGGTGGCCGAGCTCGTCGACGAAGGCTGGTTCCCTGCCACCAGCATGGACCCGCTCGTTTCGGGCCGGTCCAACCCGTACGGCGCCGAAGGCTACAAGTCTGTCGCTTACGAGGTCATTGCGCAGCTCGGCGAAACGCCGGGTGCGTGATAGTGCCCACCGCCAGCGGCGATACGTTCTACGGGATCGCGAAGCGCTTCGCCGAGGCGAGTTCCGCACTCGGGGAAGCCCCCGCGACCGTGTTGCGGCGCAGCCGTGCGGCGCCGACCCCCTAGTCCGAAGCGCCGCGGTCGGGCACACAGTGCGTGTCCCCGACCCTCGTTCGATGGCGCTGTCCGTCGCAGAAGCGCTCACTGGGCGCCAGGCGCTCGAGGCGCTGGCGCGATGGGGTGGCGCCGCTGTGGCCGTGGAGGAAGAGGAGTATCCGCGTGGCCGTTAAGGACTTGGCTCGCCAGGGGCTGCTCGTGGAGCCCGCGTCGGCGGTCGCTCTCGCTGCGTTCCGGTCGATGCGCGAGACCGGAGAGGTCTCTACCGATCGCGCCAAGCGTTTTGGTGCTCACGGGGCGGGGGCTAAGTGGCCCGAGGCGATGTCGACTATATTTCCCGGACGACCTCTGGCGGCATGCATGCGTGCTCAGAGAATCGTTCGGAATGGAGCCGGACCGACCAGCGAGCCAACCGCGGCCGATGAAGCGCGCATAAGGGGCGTGCGGGCACCGGCTCGATGAGTAGCGGTGCCTGCGGCCCGGGGATGATGAGAAAGTGAGATAACGGACCACATTGGTCTTGTCGGCAGCGGCCGCATCGGTTTCGGGCTCACGAGCCCCTACGACTGCAACATTTACGTGATATCGAGCGGGCAAGAAGCAGTACTGATCGATACTGGTTGCGGCCTCGCGGACCTGGAGGTCGCCCTGAGGATTGCGGATCTCGGCGCACAGGTCAGCCGGATCTTCATTACTTACAGTCATGCTGACCTGCGGCCGGGACAGCTGGTTTGCGGCGGATCCTGGGTGCCCGCGTCCACGCACCTTCCGAGTCGACAGAAGCAATGCGGGCCGGGGACACCGAAAAGAGCCTGTTTAATGCCCCCTGGGCGGCCGGCTCCTACCCTCCCGACCTCGAGTACCCCTCCGTGCCCGTCTACGAGCCAATTAGGGCGGGTGATGGCTGGCCTGTGGGCGACCTCGTCCTCCAGGCGATCGCCGCGCCGGGCCACGCGTACGACCACATGGTTTTCCTTCTCACGGGCGCGCCCGTTGGGCCCGTACTATTCGCCGGGGACCTCATCCTGAGCGACGGCAGGGTAGTGTTGCTAGCCTCAGAAGACCGCAGGCTCGACCGCTATGCCGCCACCATGAAAACACTGTCCGAATTAAGGATCTCCGCCCTGATGCCGGGCCACGGAGCTTTTGTGCTCGGCGGCGCTAGCGCAGTGCTCGAACGTGCCAGCGCGCAATTCGACCGGTTGGTGCCGCCGCCCAGCCTAATCTGACAGGCCGTGACAGCGAACATTTTGGAACCCATCGAGGACTTCAACCCCGTCCAGGTGCCGGAAAATGAGGTCACCCGGGGTTGGCTTACCGTCCCCGTCGGCCTGGACGCGGACCTGCGCTTGCCGGTTATGGTCGCGCGCGGCCCCCGGCCTGGCCCGATCGTTCTGCTGGTGGCGGGGGTCCACGGCGACGAGTTCGAGGGCATAGTTGCTTTGGCGCGCCTGGTCGGGTCGCTCGACCCTGCCTCGATGGCAGGCACGGTGATAGCTCTACCGGTATGCAACCCCTTCGCCTTCCAGTCGCAATCTCGAACGACCCCGGCGCATATTGATGGCGCCAACCTCGCCAGAGTATTCCCTGGCGACCCCCGCGGGACGCCGACCTCTAGGCTGGCATCAGCGCTGTTTACGATGGTGACCGATCTCTTGGGCCATGAAGACCTAATGGTCGACCTGCACAGCGCCGGGAGCCGGTACCGCTACGCCGGCCTCGTCGGTTTCCGGGACGTGGACGCTCGTGCGCGTGACGCTTCCGAAGAGGCGGCTCGTCATTTCGGGCAGGCGGGCACGTTCAGGCTTTGGGCTATCCAGGCCGAGCGTGGCAGGTTCAACGCCGAGACTACCCTCGCCGGGATACCAACGGTAGCCGCCGAAGCCCCCGGGCAGGGGCAGTGCGAAGTCGCCGTAGTCGACGCCTACGCCGATGGCGTCACAAACCTGTTGCGGTTCAAAGGGATTGTGGATGGGCCTCCCCCGCCAACGACCCTCGGCCCCCCGGCGCGGCCGCTAGAGGTAGTCGCCGGCAGAGACGGGATCTTCGTCACGGCACGTACCGTCGGCGACCGCGTTGCCCACGGTGAGCGCATTGGGACAATAGAAGAACCCACTGGCGGCCTTCGCGGCGAAGTCCTGGCGCCAAAAACCGGTGACATTGTGGCGATACGTACGTTTGCCACTGTTTATGCCGGCGAAATGGTGGTTTGGGTAGTGTGAGATCGTAACGCCAGGACTGCGGGCGCTTAGTCAGACAGGGCGCGTTGCGGATTAATGGTGATCAGCTGCTCGACCTCCTCCTCGGCTAACCCCCGCTGGCGGAGAACCCCGCAGAAGTGTTCGAAAAGGTAGCCGTAACCACAGCCACCATACGACATCATTTGGTCCTTTTCGCAGATGTCATGTGATAGCAGGACGCGGTCTAGATAGCCCTCCGAACGAAGGTTCTCCACAAAATCGGCGCGGATTCTGATGTCGTAGGCCGATTGGCCTCGGATGGTGTCGAACTGCACATAAGCCCCACGGCGAGCCAGCTCAAGATGGTATTCGGGGATATTCACCGTGTCACAGTGACCCACGATGATACGTCGGGGATCGACGCCCGCAGCAGTGAGGATATCGAGTTGGGGGATCCCGACCGGCCATCTTGCGGCATGCGTCGTTATCGTCAGCCCGGTATCCAGATGCGCCAAAGCGGCGGCTCGGAACGAACGTTCTTCGAGGGCGGAAATGAACCATTTATCGGCGCCGATCTCGCCGATGATCCCCGCTCGAACCCGGGTGCCTGGGAACCCGACGAGCACATCTTCGCACATACGTTTCGCGACCTGTTCCACCGAATGATGGACCAGCCACCCGTCGTCGAAATAGGGGTCTCGGTAGTGCCCGGTGCCCAGGATGATATTTATCCCGGCCTGCTTCGCTAGTTCTACCGTCGCATGCACGTGGTTGACGGCGCGGCTCCCGTGCACCGGTAAGCCCGAGTCAGGTACGCCATGTAAATAACCACCCGGATCCGGAGCTGCACCGCCCGTGAGCTCGGTTGTGGTCAGCTCGACGATGGTCCTGCCGCCAGCAGCTACAAAAGCGGCCAGCTCCTCCGCGAGCATCTGTTGGTCATTCACCAACCCAACGGAACGCATCTCCCGCATTTCGTTAATCAACAGGTGCTCGTGCGGCAACGTCCGGCCACACGTGTCCGTGTTGACCGGACCAGTCACCGTCATGACTTCAGCCACTCTCATCTCCTTCTCGTCTGGCTTCCGGGAGTTCAGCGCTCAGAACGAGACCCTTCGCTCAGGAGTTCTTGTCCCATCGCTCAATCCGTGCAGTGGGCGCTTCGTTATCCCTTTGTGGGGTAGCCATCGATGGCCACTTCCGAGCCGAGCCCCAGCGATCGTTTAGCTGCCAGGACTACCTGCAGTGCCGACAGCCCGTTTCCCAGCGCGACCGGAGCGTCAGTCCCGTCGCGCACAGCGGTAACGAAAGCCCTCGTTTGTTCCAGAAAAGCAGCGGAGACTCCCCAATCGAGGGGGAACTCAGGACCGCCGCCAGTCCACAGACCCACACGGTCGTCGAATGAGTCCAGGCTCAAAAGGCCGGCCGTCCCGATAACCGACAACGTAGCCCGAGCACGGTAAGGCGCGTGATCCGGCATCGCCCAGGACACCAGGAGGCGACCGAGGGCACCAGACTCGAAGCGGAATAAGAGCTGCGCGGTATCGTTTCGCCCCTCCTCGTTCGGGTACACGAACTGGTCGGCCATGGCGAATACAGAGCGTATTTCCCCACCGACCCATCGCAGTATGTCTATATCATGCACGGCTAGGAAGTCGAGAACGTCGTCTCTCGATGCGACCCGCGCAGCGCCGCTCTGGATGTTTAGCCTGGTCGCGTCTATAGTCATAAGGCGCCCGATCCGGCCCGAACTAAGTGCGCCGTGGACGCTACGATAGGCGTCGATAAACCGACTGACGAACCCAATTGAGGCTACAACCCCGCTCTCTTCTACGGCTGCGATGATCGCCAAAGCATCGTCCATCGTCGTCGCCAGAGGCTTCTCGAGAAGTATGTGCTTGCCGGCTCGTGCTGCAGCCACAGCTGGCTCCCTATGGTTTGCATCGGGAGTGCAGATACTCACAATGTCCAGCCCTTTCAGCGCCAGAAACTCGCTCTAGTCCCCCGACCGCTTCGGCTCCGCATGCTTCTGCCAGCCGCTCGGCCGCTATTTGATCGCGATCGTAAACAGCTACGACACGGACGCCCGGCACTTGCTGGTACTGGTCCGCGTGGCCGGCCCATATACCCAGCGCCAACGATGCCCGCTCCAAGCTCGCTCACCAGTCGCCTCCTAATAGCCCGTTCATCGGAATCTGGAACAAATGAGCGGGGATTTGCCCCATGATCGTATCTCGTCGTGTACGCGGCCACGCCGAGCACGTCACGCGTCTCCTCCGGAGTTCTTTGGGCGAGCGGAGGGGGCCGGAGGCGCCCGCTAGGCGCCTCGCGGGGCCCCGTGTGGGGCATCCGCCGCGGTGGTCATCGTCCGGCTCACGGGTGAACCTGCGACCCGTAGCCCAGGTCGAGGCGGATCGATTGCATGACTTAAAACGTGGTGCCGGCTGTGAAGATGTCTGCGGCCGCAAGAACGCCGGTGTACTTCTCGATGACCGGCGCCGCGGCGGCGGCTGTGGTGGCGGCCATATAGTCCCTCATCGCGGCCCAGGTGTTCTCGCCGTGCTTGACGAAATACGGAGCGGGATCGACGGTGTCCAGGGCCTTCCGTGAACTGTCCGCGATGTCGGCCATGTACTGCCGGTGCGTTGCGATGTCCTCGCGCGTCCCGAGCCGGCCCATGTGACCCCCGATGAAGTGCTTCCACGGGTAAGTGAGCGCAGTATCCGCGGCCTCGATGTAGCCGGGTACGTCGTCGGCGAGGTTGCTCTGGCAGACCGCCGCCCATCCCGGGTTGACTATGTCGACGAGCATGAGCGCGGCGTGGTCGGGCAGATGGATAAAGATGTTGTCCGGCGAGTGATTAGAGCCGTGCCAGGCCAGCTCGATGCGCTCGCCTCCGATCTCGAGGGTGCGGCGGTCCTGGAAGGTTTCTTCTGGTGCAGGCCTCGCGGGGTCGTCGTCGCGGAGCAGTAGCTTCCGCGTCTCCTCGTGCCCGATGCGAGTGATTTTCCGGTCGAACAGCGAGGACGCGCCGGCGTGATCGGCGTGGTGATGCGAATAGATCAGATGCGTCACCTTGTTGCTGACGCCGTTGGCAGCGGCGATCTCATCTACGGCCCGCTGGATGTTGTGACCGATGGTGGGAGGCGCGTCGAACAGGACGACGCCGTCGCATGTCGTCAGGAACGCAGACTGGTAGGTCCCGTCCGTGACCCGGTAGAGGTTCCCCTCGACTCGCCCGACGTAGTAGCCCCGCTCGCTGACCGTCGGGCCAAACGCCGGCCCGCGGATCGGCCGTACCGACCGTAAGCGCATCGGCGGTCGTCGGGCGGCGTCGGCAAGTACCTCAGCGTCGTGTCAGCTCGGCTTACCGAGCGCTCGCCCTGTCACGCTTCGACGGTAAACCGTAACGCTCACACAGGCGTTCGAATCCTGGAACCCCTTAGTCGTGGAACCTCGGGCGTGCCCCGAGCGCCGTCCTCAGTCATGATGTCAGGCGAGATGAGCGAAGGGTCGCCACCGGTTTTCTCGTCAGGACGGCAGTTGTTCGGCCGGGAACGCGAGCGCGAGGTCCTCGACCGGTTACTAAACGGCGGGCGCGGCGGCGTGTTGGTCGTGCACGGCGAAGCAGGCGTCGGCAAGACCGCTCTGCTCGAGTACGCGGTCGAGGCTGGGCGCGAGTTTCGGGTCGCCCGAACGTCCGGCGTCGAAGCGGAGATGGAGCTCCCGTTCGCGGCGGTTCAGCAGCTGTGTTCCCCGTTCCTCGACCTTTTGGACCGTCTCCCGCAACCCCAGCACGAGGCGCTCGGCGTCGCGTTTGGACTCAGTACGGGGTCGGCGCCGAATCCCTTCTTGGTCGGATTGGCGGTCCTCGGCCTGTTGTCCGAGGCGGCCGAGGAGCAGCCGCTCCTCGCTCGTTGTTGATGACGCACATTGGCTGGACCACGCGTCGGCGCGGGCGCTTGCGTTCGTGGCTCGCCGCCTGTTGGCGGAGCGGATCGTGCTCCTGTTCGCCACGCGCCAGGTCGACGACGCGCTCAGGGGCCTACCGGAGCTTCTCATCTCGCCCTTGCGGCATCGAGATGCGCGGGCGCTGTTGGAGTCGGTCTTGCCCGCTCGGCTCGATGAGCCCGTGCTCGAGAGGATCGTTGTCGAGACGCGTGGGAATCCGCTCGCGCTGCTGGAGTTGCCGAGGGGGCTAACCCCGACGGAGCTGGCGGGCGGATTTGGCCTGCCGGCCGCGGTGCCCCTGTCTGCCAGCATCGAGGAGAGCTTCACGCGGCGACTGGCGAGCCTTCCAAACGATGCCCGCCGCTTGTTGCTCGTGGCGGCGGCCGATCCGGTCGGCGATCCGGCGCTCGTGTGGCGGGCGGCGGAGCGACTCGGAATCCCAGAGTCGGCTGCCGACATGGTCGAGTCGGAAGACTTGTTGGTTCTGGGTCCCCGGGTGGTGTTCCGTCATCCGCTGGTTCGCTCGGCCGTCTACCGGGCAGCCACCCCGAACGAGCGGCGCGAGGTCCACCGCGCGCTTGCGGAGGCGACCGATCCGGAGCTCGATCCGGATCGCCGGCCTGGCACCGGGCGCAGGCGGCCCCGAAGCCCGATGAGGAGGTTGCCGCGGAGCTGGAGGAGTCTGCAGCCCGAGCACAAGCGCGTGGTGGTTTCGCGGCCGCCGCGGCGTTCCTGGAGCGAGCCACGGCGTTGACACCCGAGGAGTCGCGAAGGTCGGGGCGTGCACTCGCGGCGGCCCAGGCAAAGTTGCAGGCCGGTGCGCTGGATGACGCTTTACGCTTGGTCGCAACGGCTGAGGCAGAGGTTCTTAGTGAGCCCGAGCAGGCAAGGGCCGGTGTTGCTCCGCGGCCAGATTTCGTTCCTCGCCACGCGTAGCAGCGATGCCGCAGCACTGCTGCTCAAAGCCGCCGAGCGGCTCCGAGAGGTCGATCCTGAGCTGGCCCGCGAGACGTACCTGGAGGCACTGACGGCGGCCATCTTCGCTGGGCCGCTGGCCGGACCGGGCGCAAGCTCGCGCGAGGTAGCAGTAGCTGCGAGTGCTGCACCGCGAGCGTGGAAACCACGCGGACCGGACCTGCTGCTCGACGGTTTCGTGGCCCTTCTCAGCGACACCTATGGCGCCGCCGTGCCGATTCTGCGCCAGGCACAGCGCGCAATCGAGGGCGCGATGTCGCAGACTGAGCAGCTGCGCTGGATGTGGGGGGCGACCGTCTCAACACTGCACCTTTGGGATGACGAAGGTTGGGAGCGGCTGTCAGACCTACACCTTCAGCTGGTCCGCGAGACCGGAGCGCTCAGCGATCTCGCGGTCGCCCTTAGTCACCGGGGCCAGATGCACGTATTCGCGGGCGAGCTGGCGTCGGCGGCATCTCTCCAGGAGGCCCTCCAGGAGGCAACGGAGCTGACCGGAAGCCCCCTCGCTCCGTACCACGCGGTGGGCCTGGTGGCGATGCGCGGCCGCGAGGCCGAATCGAGACAGTTCTTCGATACAGCCCGTGCCGAGGTGATCGGGCGCGGAGAGGGGGCCGGTCTGTCGTTCATTGATTGGGCGGAGTCCGTGCTGTACAACGGGCTCGGACGCTACGCGGAGGCGTTGGCGGCAGCGAGCCGGGTGGTCGGTCATACGGAGCTCGTCCCCGTGAACTGGGCGATGCCTGAACTGATCGAGGCAGCAGTGCGAGTTGGGGCCCTCGAGCTTGCCGCCGAGACCGATCGGCGCCTGACGGACAGGAGCAGGGCGAGCGGGACGGATTGGGCCTTGGGGATCGCCGCCCGCTCGCACGCACTGCTAGAGGATGATGGGCGCGCCGATGACCTTTACGCCGAGGCCATCGAACGACTAGCGCGTACGCGAGTCGCGGTCGACCTGGCCCGTGCCCACCTCCTTTACGGCGAGTGGCTCCGACGTCAGCGTCGTCGCCTGGACGCTCGTAACGAGCTGCGGATCGCTCACGAGATGTTCACCGGCTTTGGGATGGAGGCGTTTGCCGAGCGAGCCCGGGTCGAGCTGCGGGCCAGCGGCGAACACGCTCGGAAACGAACTGTAGAGACGCTGGACCAACTCACCCCGCAGGAGTCACAGGTCGCCCGCCTCGCTGCACAGGGAAATACCAACAGAGAGATCGCTGCTCAACTTTTCATCAGCCCCAGCACCGTCGAATACCACCTACACAAGGCGTTCCGTAAGCTCGACGTCAAGTCACGGACGCAGCTTGCGCAACGCAAGTTGTAGTTCCCGTTGGCCGTTAGGGAGGCGTTTGCGCCGTCAAGCTTGAACATTCAAGTGGCCCGTGCACTCGCCTCGGCTGGTGCCGTCGGCACCCCGCCGCGTGCCGAAGACGGGTTCCCGCTCTGTGCCAACGGCCCGCGGCGGAGCAAAGCGCCGCCGATGACCGCTCCCGCGGCGAAAAATCCGGCGGTCCACCAGAAGGTGGTGTCGTAGGCGTGCGCCAACGCCAGCTCGGTCAGCGTCTGGCGGCCGATCTGGGTGGAGGCGAGGTGCACGGCGAGGCACGACGTGGCTGCGCTGGCGAAGATGGTGTTCAACAGCGACGTCCCGACCGAAGCGCCCAACTGCTGGCCGACGGTGGCGGACGCGACTCCGCGTCCTGCGGGCCGACGCCGAACGTACCGGTATTGATCGACGGCGCGATCACCATGCCCACCCCGATTGCGACCAGAACGAGCGGGCCGAGCAGCCCGTCCACGTACCCGGTATGCGGGCCTAGTTGGGCCAGCCAGCGGCGGCGACGGCGCTTGACCGGTGACCGTCCATAATGTCCTTCCTTGGACGGTTGAGCCTGGTTCGCTTATTTACCGCATTACTTCGACCATTTTCACGGCTGCCAGACCACCATGGCATCTAGGAAACCCACAGTCCTGGCTCAGACCGGTGTCACCGTGCGCCGCTGTCGAGACGAACGCCGTGGCGTCGGGGCAGTAGTCAGTGCCGCCAGCCGGTGCCCGCTTGGTGGCTCGTCGTCTTTCAAGTGCACATCATCTGACCTGTCCGGCGCTCGCGCGGCCGGGGCTTAACGCCCTAAAAGCGCCGAACTATGGATTTCCTAGATGCAAGACGGCCTCGGTCGCTCGCACAATTTTCCCAGCACGAAGAAAGGACCCTCCGATGACAAGTGAACCAATCCGCGATCCTCTTGCAGACCATCTGCTCACCCCTCAAAACAGTGCCCTCGTAGTCATCGACTACCAGCCGAGCCAGTTCCAGACTGTCACTTCCGTGGACCACGAGGTCCTGGTCCGCAATATCGTCTCTGTGGCCCGCACGGCCAAGGCCTTCGGCTTGCCCATCGTCTTATCGACCGTAAATGTGGCTAACGGACAAGGCCCACTGTCCCTGAGTTGAAAGAGGTACTTGCAGACAGCGTCGAGATCGACAGAACTCAGATCAACGCCTGGGAGGACGTCGAGTTCCGCCAGGCGGTCGAAGCGACGGGCCGTAGGAAGCTGATCATGACGGCTCTGTGGACCGAAGTCTGCTTGAGCTTCCCGTCGCTCGACGCGCTCAGAGCAGGCTACGAGATTTACCCCGTGATCGACGCCGTTGGGGGGACTTCCCTCGAAGCTCACCGGGCCGGAATTGAGCGGATCGTGCGGGTGGTGGCGCAGCCGATCAGCTGGGTGTCCCTGGCGTGCGAGTTGCAGCGGGACTGCGCCCGTGCGGACACGGTCCCCGACATCGTCGACATCGTCCTCACCTCCCGTCTGCTCAAGGCTGCATAGGCCGCGGAGCTGACGGACCAGGTCAAGAGCTCGCTGTCGCCTCTGCTGCAGTTGAAGGTCGCTCTACGCCCACCCAGTCGCACACCCGGCCGTCGCACCTGATGGCATCGTCGGTGTGTCGATCCTCCGACTGTTGCTCCGACGCTCGGAGTGTGCGCGCGGGTGCCGAGGAGCTCCGCCGGGCTGCTGCGGGTTGGCGGGTATCCTGCTCGGATCCGGCGGGTGCGGGCGGGCCGGTCGGAAGACGTCCACCCAGGTCAGGTGGCACGTTCGTCGTCGAGCCGTCGCACGGCGCTGACCGGTACGGTCATCGGGCCGGTCGTAGCTAACGCCTAAATCAGGCCCGGCCACGCTGCCAGGGGCCACGCCCAGCTCCCCCGTCCAAGAGCGGTAGACGTCGGGGGCGCGACCGCGGGGACCGCCCGACCGGTCTTGGCGGAAGCGCTGGGTAGCATGGATATGCCCACTTCGCTACCTGGAGACTAGATGAGCTTTTTCAAGCGTGCGCACGACATTGTGGAAGCCAAGGCCAACCGGGCACTGGACAAGGCAGAGAACCCGAGCGAGATGCTCGACCTCAGCTACGAGCAGATGCTGGAGCAGATCACCAAGGTCCGCACTGCTCTGGTCCAGATCGCCGCGGCCCGCAAACAGCTCGAACTGCAAGAAGACCAGCTGGCCCACACGGTTGACCACCTCAACCAACAGGCGGCCCAAGCCGTGCAACTGGGACGGGAGGACTTGGCCCGCGAAGCCCTCAGCCGCAAAGCCGCCGCTCAGGAGCAAGTCGCGGCCCTGGAACCCCAGCACCAGCAGTTGGTGGACCAGCAGGACAAGATGGTCCAAACGCTGAGCGCGTTGCAGACGCGGGTCAACCAGTTCCGGAGCCAGAAGGAAACCCTAAAGGCGCAGTACAGCGCAGCCCAGGCCTCTTCGGCCGTCAACGACCAGATCGCCGGGATCTCGGGTACGTTCAGTGATTCGGGCGCCGCCCTCCAGCGGGCAAAGGACAAGATCGCTGCGACCCAGGCCCATGCCGGCGCGCTCGACGAGTTACTTCAGTCTGGCGTGCTAGATGACGTCGGCGCTGATCAGGGCGACGATATCGCCAAGCAACTAAACGCACTGGGCTCGAGCTCCCAGGTCGAAAACGAGCTGGCTGCCCTTAAAGCCCAGGCCGCTCTGGCCGCGGTCCCACCGCCTGCCGCTCTAGGCACAGGTGCTTCGACGCCTGCCCCCGAGCAGGCTGAGAGCAGTGAGACGGCGCAATGAACGATATCGGGCCAGCTGACCTGCCCGGTCAGGCGGACATGCAGATGGCCGCCGCCGCCTGGCTGGCAAACAACAAAGACGTCAAAATGATGTTGCGGGTCCTCGGGAAAAGCCTGCAAGACACGCTCGGGGACCGCGTCGACGTCGCCCACGCCACCGGCGGGCTGCTCCACCGCCAGAGCGACGAGGTGAAGAGCATTACTGTCCGCCTCGATCAGGACGAATATCAGGCGGCTATGGACGGCCCTTCCGTGCGCTGCTCTGTCGGGCGCAGTTCGGGCGGTATCCGCATCCGCAACGAGCAATTGCCAGTCGAGCTGTGGTTGACCCGGCTCTTGTCTGCGCTTCAAGCAGAGGCCGTTAGCAACCAGAGTGCCCAGGCCGCGCTCCAAAAAGTAATAGTGGGAGGAACCATATGAGCACCATCCCTTCAGATCTACCCAAGGACGCCGGCGCCCGGCTTCAGGAGCTCGAACACGGCTTATTTACCAGTGATCTCTCGGTCAACGAGTTCTTGTTGGTTAAACAGGTCGGTTTTCACCCACTAGGGCTGGTGATGGGCAGCTCGATTTACCACATAGGGCTCCAAAAGGGTAATTGGGGTTCCTCCCAGGAGCTGACCAAGCTCACGGAAGCGATGTACAACGCCCGCGAGCTGGCGATGAACCGGATGGAGGAAGAGGCTGACCAACTGGGCGCCGACGGCGTCGTCGGAGTCCGTCTCGATGTCAATTTCTACGAATGGGGCCACGATTCGGCAGAGTTCATAGCCGTTGGCACGGCGGTCAAAGCCGAAGACGGCAACTCCTACCGGAACAAATCGGGCAAGCCCTTCACCAGCGACCTCAGCGGGCAGGATTTTTGGACCCTCGCCCAAACCGGCTATATGCCGCAGGCGTTAGTGATGGGGACCTGTGTCTACCACATAGCCCACCGGGGCATCGGCCAGGCGCTGGGCCAGATCGGTCAGAACAAAGAACTGGAAAACTTCACTCAAGCGATGTACGACGCCCGAGAACTGGCGATGAAGCGGATGCAGGACGAAGCCAACAACCTGTCTGCCACGGGCGTGGTCGGCATGAGGCTGGAAGAAAAAAGCCATCAGTGGGGCGACCACACAATCGAGTTCCTGTCACTGGGGACGGCTGTAGCCCGTCGTGCCGGAGCCGAGGGGGTGGCCCCCCCTCGCCCGACCGCCATTATTACTTTCGACAATTGAGCGCGGGCACGGCCAGCCAGCCGCACGCTTTCGATTCTGGCCTGACTATCCCCGATTTCGCCGCTTGCTTGGCTATGGGGGTGGAGCCGCTGGGATTGGTCCAGGGGTACTTCTGCGGCCAGATTAGTAATTGGTCTAATTATTCATATGACGCCGGCAATTATTACCCTTGCGCCTGTTACGAGACGGGACCGCACAACCAGGGTTGGGTGGGCCAAGTCCGTGATCTCGACGACGCGTGGATGCAGGCTCACCGGACCGCTCTCGGACGGATGCTGAAAGAGGCGGCGGACCTCGGGGCGCACGGGGTGGTCGGCGTGAAAACCGATATAAGCCACCCCACCAATGAGAACAGTTGCGAGATGCATCTTTATGGGACGGCGGTAGTCGTGTCAGGTGCACCCCGACCGCAGCAGCTGTGGTCTACTCAGATAGCCGGTCACAAGTTGGCCAAGCTGATCGAGCTCGGTTTCGTGCCCGGCTCGGTCGCTTACAGTCGCTGCACGGCGATAATGGCTGAGGGCTGTTATATGGAGTACTACGGTTCAGGTCGCTGCGGTACGGGTTATGTGATATCGCCATTGCAGGACGCTCACAAGCTGGCCCGTTCCCGCGCCATCGACGCGGCCACCAGGATGGCGCCAAATAGCTCGCTCTACGACGTACGGATGCAGGTCGAGGAGTCTGAGCGGTACCGCAACACCTACATCACTTGTTCGCTTTTTGGCTCTCTGGTCGACCGGGCCCGCTTCGCCGTCCCCGTCGCCCCTCCGGTCCCGACGATCAGCGTGGGGCAATGAGCGTAAGCGCCGCCCCGCTGGGGGGAGCGGGCCACGAAGAGGCTGACCTGCGCCAGCTGGGCCAAGCTTTGGGGACAGGGGAAAGCGCACCGCCCGCCGGTGGCGGCGGTACTACTTCGGACCTGTCTCTGGACGAGATAATCCTGCTTCATTCAGTCGGGCTCGAACCCGTCCAAGTGGTGTTCGGGATTGGTTGCATCTCCATCCTCACCGGTGTCTGGAACTGGGCCACCGGGCCGGTCACGGACGCGCACGACGCCTTCCACCGGGCGCTCGAAGAGGCTAAGGAATCGATCCGTTCACAGGCGCATTCAGCCGGTGCCGTCGGGGTCCTCGGGGTCGAGGTGGAACTACAGGTGTCCTTTCACCGTTACACGGTGGTGGTTACGGGGACGGCGGTGCGCCCGTATACCGACGAGACCGGTCACAGCCACTTCAGCGTGAACTACCGGAGCCCCTTCTTGTGCGACCTGTCGGCCCGGGATTTTGTCGTCCTAAGTTCGGCCGGCTGGTACCCGCTCGACCTGGTCGCCGGAGCGTCCTATGTTCATGCGCCCCGGCGGACGTTGGGGGCGACGATCGGCCAGTCAACCCAAAATGTCGAGCTGACCAATTACACCGAAACTCTTTACCAGGCCCGGGAAGCGGCGATGGAAGAAATGCAGAGCCACATCATCCAGGCGGGTGGCACGGGTCTCGTGGACGCCAAAGTCATCGACCGCCCGGTCTCTTTCGCTCATCACGTCGTAGAGTTCGTTTGTTATGGCACTGCGGTCAAGATGCTGGCGAAAGAGCACACGCACCCGCAAATGACCGTCGTTTTGCCGATGGACGACCAGGTCCGCACGTTCGAGGCCACTTCACTCGACTGAGGGTCGTTCGACTACGGCTGATGGCTGGGGGGTGGCGACGATAGTCACGCGGTCACGATAAAAGGCCACGTGGCCCGCTATCTGCGCCACACCCGGGTAAGGCTCGGGGTAGTACCAGATGGCGTTTGACAGGACATTGCTCTCCCCGCCGACTATGTCGTAATAAGAGGCCTCGCCCTTGTACGGGCAGTACGTGTGGTGGTCGCTGGGCTGTAGATGATCATGGCTAACGTCGTCGATCGGGATATAGAAAACGGGTGGGTAGGACGCCTCCCGCAGTTCAATGGCGCGCTCGGTGTCGGCGATCACTGCTTCACCGCTGCGCACCACCACTCGGGAAAGGGAGCGGTCGAGCGTGATCGGATGGTCCGGTCCGGGTGTCAAACGGGGACGGGTGTCAGTCATCGGGAGGGCCTCTCTCGGTCGTAAAAGGGCGTCCTGCAATGTTACGATGCCGACGTGGTTAATGCATTGAGCTGGGCTGGCTTTATTGAGCTGGGCTTTATTGAGCTGGGCCAACCCAAGAGGAGACGGTGACTAACGTACCGACCGGGTCGTAGCCGTACACTACGGCGCCTTGCGACGGCTCGACCTCAACGCAGCCGTTGCTCTGGGGGTAACCATACCCGTACCGCGGGTAGGCGTGGATGGCGTCGCCTACCGAAGGCAAGAAATAGCTCGCATAGGCTACCCAAACCGAATAGCAATAGCCGTTCACGTCGCACCCCTTCATCAAGTTGGGGTTCTGCTTGTAGACGACCGGCCAGGTACCCTGTGGAGTGCCCGCTCCCAGCACGCCCGTATTTGTCAGCGTGTTGTAAACGAACTTGCCGTCCTGCCACACGTAGAGGGTTTCCGGCAAACTTTCGGAAACGACGACATAGTCATAGGGGCTGGTGTTCATCTGGCGTTTGGCGACAGCATTCAACAAGTCGTGCCACACGGCCGTTCCCGCCACGCCGTCGGGCACCATACCTTCGGCCATCTCGAACTGCATGACCGCGCCCATCGTTACCACGTTGAGCTGGCCGCGGTGCCACTGCAGCCACAGGGACGACGGCACATCCGGGTACGCCCACGTGAACGTCCCGGCTATTGGCAGGAGCGGCAAGACGTGGGGGTTGCTCGGCAATCGGGCCAGCACCAGCTTCCGGTTGGCAACCTCGCCCGCGGGCGTGAACCGGAGCGGAAGGTAACCCAGCATGGCCAGGTACTGCTGGAGGAGCAACGTCGAGGGAAGTCCGATGGTGAACTTGGATACCGTCTTGCCATGGGCCGAACTGCCGTTTTGCCCCGGGATCGACACCCGGTAGGTGGTGCCCATCTCCCAGTACCCCGTCGGCCTGAACAGCAACTGGTCGCCGGTCTGGTCCCATAGGCCCGGCATGCTGGGTGAAATGGTGGGCAGGTTTGCCCCCGGGCCTGGAGCCCGGTTAAACGTCAGTACCAGAGGAGCCCGGGACGCCACCCCCTGGGCGTTGTTCTTGGGCGAAACCTTCAGCACCGTGAGCGGCCGCGGCTGCGTAGTCGAGGTCGTGGTCGGCGCAGCGGTAGCGGCAACGGTGGTCTTTACAGGCGGTGCTTTATGTACGGCGATGAGCCGCGGCTGAAGGCGAGCCCCGCTCCTGCCCGGCGACGATGAGGACGCCGAAGCTCCCAGGCCCGAGAGCGTAACGAGTGCCAAAGTAGCGACAACGGCCCGTCCGAGCCTCCCCCACCGGCCTCGTCCCATGGCCACGTTTGTAGCGTACCGTGGGGGCGGGGAGAAACTCGACCTTGAGCAACCGGGGGGCGAGCACCCGACTGTCGCGCACCTCGGACCGGCGGGGGGTCGTCTCCTTCGGGGCTTCTGGGCCGGGGCCGGGGCGGTCAAACCCACCCAAAGGCTCAGCTGTTCTCGATAATGCGAAAGAGTTTGGCGGCGTGTGTCGAGGCCCGTTCCTCTGCGCTCAGTTCGACGCAGAAATCATTGCCTTCAGGGTCGGCCAGCCACACCCAACCCAGGCCCGCCCCGGTCTCGTCCCGGTGGTCCTCGACCAGCGTGGCGCCCAGTCCCAAGAGGCGGGCTACCTCTTCATCTCGTGTCCGGTCAGTGGGAGCCAAGTCCACGTGCACCCGGTTCTTGACGGTGCGAGGCTCAGGGACCGGTAAAAACAGCATCGTCGGGCCCACCGGCGGTGGGAACGAGGGAGCGACCAGCACCGGTGGGTCGTCGTCGAAGTACACGTTCCACCCGAGGACGGCGGCCCAGAAGCGCCCGAGAGCCAACGGGTCGCGGCAATCCACCGTGATGTTGCGGAAGGCGCTCGGCACGGCCCGATCCTACGCTGAACCCAACCAAGACTGCGATGCGCATCACCACAAAGCCGACCGCAGTGGCCACCAGGTCCGTACCGGCGACGCGCTAGTCGTTGTGGTCCAGGAGCCCTTTCACCGTTTCGCTATGCCGGCCGGCAAGCGCTGCGCCCGCACTGAAAATGACGATGATGACAAGGCAAATAACTCCAATCAGTGACTGGTCACCGAGAGACGATTGTCAAGTGTGTTTGTCATTCGGGCCGCCGCCTGAGCTACCTCCGGTACCGTCACCTCCCCCCACCGTCCGCATTTTATTCCCGTCGTGAGCAGGATCTTGGCAGTAAAGCCCGAGGTAACGCACGCCATCTGCTAGATACGTGGGGACAATAAGCTGCTCCAGCAGAGCACGACGCCGGTTGGCAAGGGGACAAATGACGTCTCAAGGGACCGATAGTGCATTGACGAGCCGGGGCCTTTTGGCCAGCGTTGGGCCCTGGCTGCGGTGTGCGCGGTGCTGTTCCTCACTTTCCTGGACACGACGATCGTCAGCGTCGCCCTGGCAGACATACAGTCCGGCCTCCACGCTGGCGTTACTCAGCTCCAGTGGGTTGTCAACGGGTACGCGCTGACCTTCGCCAGCCTCATGATGATGGCCGGCCTGTTATCTGACCGGCTGGGGCGCAAGCGGGTGATGCTGTCGGGTCTCGGCATCTTCGCCGCGGGCTCTCTGCTGGGCGCGCTGGCGCCCAACCCTTCAGTTCTCATCGGTGCCCGCGTGCTGATGGGGGTCGGAGCGGCGGCCTCGGAGCCGGGGACGCTATCGGTGATCCGGCACCTGTACCCCGACCGCGCACAGCGGGCGCGAGCCTTCGGGGCGTGGGCCGCCGTGTCGGGCTTGGCGTTGGCGCTCGGACCGCTGGTTGGTGGGCTGCTCGTAAGTGCCGGCAGTTGGCGGGATGTGTTCTGGTTCAACGTGGGCGCGGCTGCAGTCATTATCGCTGCCGCCGCGTTAGTCGTACCAGAGAGCTCTGACCCGCAGTCGGGGCCTTTAGACATAGCCGGTTTCGTCACGGGCGTCACCGGGCTGAGCGCGTTGACCTTCGCCATCATCCTCGGGGAAACGTACGGCTATAGGTCCTCCCTAGTCATCGGCCTATTTGCGGTCGGGCTGGTTAGCGTGGTCGTGTTCACGCAGATAGAACGGAGGAGCCCCGACCCGCTGCTGGACGTGGCTTACTTCCGCTCCCCCGCCTTCACAGGCTCGCTCATAGTCGTCTTCGTGCTGTTCTTTGCCATATTCTCGATTTTCTTTTTCACCGCGCTCTACCTCGGCGCCGTGGTGGGCTATTCCGCATACCGCATCGCACTCGAGTTCCTGCCGATGACCGTGGCCATGATCGCGGGCGCGGGTTTGGCCGGCCGGCAGGTCGCGCTACGCGGATCCAGGCTGCCGATGGCGGAGGGGTGCGCGTTGGCCGGCGTTGGCGTCCTTTTGTCCGACGTACTACTTCACGTAACCGTCCCATCTGCATGGCTCATGGCTACCCTGGCATTAGCGGGGTTCGGCTTCGGCACCAGCGTGGTCCCTGTCACCTCGGTAGTAATGGGCACAGTGCGTCCCGAGCGTTCGGGGATGGCTGCCTCGGCCACGAATACGAGCCGTGAACTGGGTGCCGTCTTTGGTGTGGCTGTCCTCGGGGCGCTCGTGAACGCCCATCTTACGGCGGACCTTACTCATCGGCTCCGGGCGCTGCGGGTACCGTCCAATTTCTTCTCAGTAATCATAAACGCCATCGAGACCGGCATTGTCCCGAAGGGAGAGCAGGGGGGTGGCTCGATTGAGACCAAGGTGTTCGAGGCTGCTTACGCCGCCTTCCGTGACGGCCTCGACCAGGCCCTGCTCGTTTCCGGTGTGGCACTCCTCGTCGTCTCTGTTATTGCGGCGGCCACCGTTGGCGGCGCCCATAATCCCGACACCCCGGTGCCCTGCCCCTGAAGCAGCCGCCTTTGTAAACCGGTTGACCACCACTACCAGAGGTATAACTCGACTATGAGGATCAGAAATCGAAGTGCCCAGACGAGCACTTTTCTATTGCTTTTAGCCATAACCGTCCCCGTGGCGGCTGGCCCGGTTAATGCCGAGAGCAAGTCGACGACGGCCAAGATCGCGGCAGACTGGGAAGCGTTCTTTTCGGGGTCCACCACTGCTAGCCGTAAGATCGCCCTCGTCCAGGACGGTTCGAGCTTCGCCAAGGTAATTGAATCTCAGTCGTCGAGCCCGATCGCGAAGAGCGTAACGGCCAAAATCTCCAAGGTGGTCGTCGACTCGAAGAACACGGCCACGGTGCATTACTCGCTGAACCTGGGGGGCAAGCCGGCTCTGACAAACCAAAAAGGAGAGGCCGTCCTTCAGAGCGGTACCTGGAAAGTCGGAGCCCAGAGCTTCTGTTCGCTCCTTGCCCTCGAACAGGTAAAACTGCCGGTCTGTTCCAGTTAGGTGGGTGCCACGGCGTCCAGGTAGCGCTCGGCCCGGTCCTCGTCAGCCCTTTACGCCGCCGGACACGACCCGGACCAGGTAGCGCTGTGCCGCCACGAACATCAGGACCGAGGGTATGGACACGAGCACGGACGATGCCAGTATGGCGCCCCAATTGGTGGTGAAAGCGCCCTCGAAAGCGTACAACCCCACCGTCACGGTGAACCGGGCCGAGTTCGTGATCAATGAAGAGGCCAACAGGTAATCCTGCCACGCATTGATGAACACGAACACCGAGGCGGCCGCCACCGCCGGCGTCACCAGGGGCCGCAGGACGTACCAGAACGTCTGGAACCTGGTGCAGCCGTCCAGCGACGCGGCGTCATCGAGGGCAAGCGGGATGTTGTCGAAGAAGTTCCTCACCAGCAGTATGGCCAGCGCCATGTTGAACGCGGCGTAGGCGATGCCCAGCGCCACCAGGTTGTTGAAGGCGTGCGCCAGGGACCACACGTGGTACAGCGGGATCACCAGCGCGGTGGCCGGGAGCACCTGCGTGACCAGCACGCCGTAGAACAGCGCCGACTTCCCCCTGAACCGGAGCCGCGAATAACCGTAGGCAGCCATGCACGAGACCGGGATGCTTACGACAAGGGCCGCCGCGCAGGCAATAAGACTGTTGAGGAACTCGCTCGGTATGGCCGTGTGGAACATGACGTAGCGGTAATTCGACAGCGAGGGGCGAAAGAAGGAAAACGTGGGGGCAAACACGTCGCTCCCGTGGAAAGACTCCAGGACCGTCCACAGGAAGGGGACGAGGACCACAACGGCCACGACCACGCCGGCGAAGTTCATAAATACCGCCCGGTACCGCTGCGCCATGTCAGTTCAACCTCCTCTGCCGGAGGGCCGGGATGGTCAGGACGAGGACGATGATGAGGAGGATGACCGAAAGAGCAGAGGCCTCGCTGAGGTTGAAATCGGTGAAGGCGGTGTTGTAGATCCAGATGGGCAACGTCATGGTGGCGTTGATAGGCCCGCCCTGCGTCATCAAATAGATGCCGTCGAAGTAGTTGGCCGTCCAGATGAGGCCCAGCACAGAGGTGACGGCCAGTACGTTGCCTATGTACGGCAGTTCCACTGACACCAGCACTCTGAGCCGGTTGGCCCCATCAACCTGCGCAGCTTCGACGAGCTCTCTCGGGATCGACTGCAACCCGGCCAATATCATCAGGAAATAAAAAGGGGCTCCCTTCCAGATCCCGGCTACGATCACCGCCGGCATGGCCAACGTGGGAGAAGCCAACCAGGCCGGCGCCACGCCGAACAACGGCTTCAATATCTTGGTCGACCAAGCCGTCCTGGGAGTACATGAAGCTCCACGCCGTTGCGGCCACGATGCCAGGGACGGCCCACGGTATGATCATCAGCGGCTTCAGGAACTTCCCGACCCACAGCTGGCGGTTGAAGAACAGGGCGAGCAGTAAGCCGAGCAGGAACTGGCCGACGAAGACGCCGGCTGTCCAGTAAATGCTCAGCCACAAAGAAGAATAAAACTGGCTGCTCTGGAAAATGTGGGCGTAATTGGACCACCCGATGAACTTGTCGCTCCCGTAGGAAACCGAAAAGAAGCTGATGGCTACGTTCCAAACGGCGGGGAACGCCATTATGGCCAGGAAGACCAGGTAGGACGGGCCAATCCAGGTCAGGGCGGCCCTGAGGCCATCGGACCGGGGCCTTCTCGACTTTCGCCGTCCCCTTCGAGACGCGCCTGGCACTGCTGCCGTCGGCTCCTTTCGGAGTTCGACGTCGCGCCCAACCGTTGCTGTACTCACCTCCGGTGACCTCACCTCGCCCGTCACCCCGGCCGCGGCTCACGGAGCACGTGACCGTCCCTGGCCGACCTGCCGCGGCGCTGCGAGCCATCTCGTCAGGCTAACCAGTCATTGCAGCAGCGACTGAAGTTGCGACTGCAGGGTTGACATTTCGCTCGGTACGGAATGCCCGAGCTCGGTCGCCTCCACTGCGTTGAGGATGTCTATGCCCTCTTGGTACATGTTGGCCGTGAGCGGGACAGGCTGTTGGGCATGCTCTTTGAGGATGTTCCAGAAGATTTGGTACTGAGGGCCCTCGATCGCCTTGTCCAAGGGTGTCGCCGCCTTGACGGCGGGCATGATGCCGGTGAGGTCGATCTCGTTTTGCGGTGCGAAAACGTACGAGTAGAACTCCTCGATGGCCTTCATCTTAGACGACGGTGTGAACGAGGGCACAGATAGGATCCAGCCGCCGGTGTTGGAGTCGACGGAGACGTCCTTCATCTCTGTGACCCCGAACTGCACCTTGGGATTGACGCTGAGCATGGACCCTATGTCCCAGAAACCGTTGTAGTACATGCCGGCCTGGTTCTTGGCGAAAGCGTCCACCGGCACGCTCTGGTTTTGCTGGGTGATATCGGAGGCCGGCCCGTACTTGGCCAGTTGGTCCCAGTAAGACACGGCCTTTTCGACGGCAGCCGACGGTGGCGTACGCCTTGCGTGGCCGACGTTGTTTATAAATTGGCCGCCGGCCTGGAAGACCAGGGGGCCGATATTGTTATAGAGCATCGACCATTTTTCACCGCCGGCGTACTCGAACCCGTAGATACCGTGGCCCAGCGCCGAGATCTTCTTGAGCCGCTTCAGCACCTGCGGCCACGTCACCGTGGCCCCGAAGGGGGCCAGGCCGGCTTGCTTGAACAGCGTCTTGTTCCAGTAGAGCGCCCTGGTACCCGTGTCTATCGGGATGCCGAAGGTCCCTTGAGGCAGCACGGCTTCCCTCCACTCGTTGGGGTAGAAGTCAGATGGCTTTACGTTTGGCAGCCCGACAATCGTGCTGCTTATGTTCTTCAGGTAACCCTTGGACGAAAAGAGGCCATAGTCCCCCGAGGTATTCACGTCGGCGATGTCCGGTCCCGACCCGGCGGCGAAGGCTTCATCGAACACGGTGTCAAGGTTGGCGAAGGGGATGTAGCGGGTTACTATTTTTATATTCGGGTGGCTTGCCTCAAACCGGCTGACCAGCCCCGGGTACTGTGCGCCCATGCAGCTCCCCGCACCCGGCCCAGAGCCGCATTGCCACAAGCTCAGGGTGGTCACGCTGCCTGAGCCCGCCTCCGCAAGGTTCGAGGCGTCGGCAGCCGGCGCCAGCCCCGTGAGCGACAACACGCTCGCAACTGTGAAGGTGCCGGCCAAGGAGGCACAGCGCTTACTGAATTTCATCGATTACCCCTCTCTTTTGACGTGTTTGCACTAAAGGATCCGCTGAAAGGTCCGTCCTGGCGCCGTACCGCTGACCCTGGCACAGTTTGCGGACCGCCCCTTCACGAACCGCTCGAAAGGCCTTTATTTGAGCATTTGTCCTATGTGTGATCGTGACTTGTCAGACATATCCGCAGACGCAGACTATACTAAACCCACGAGCGGGACCGTGTCACATTCGTGGTCCCGCGACCGGTCCACGCTCGGGACGGCTCACTCATGAGCCTCAGAGAGGACGGGCGCCGAGAGGGCACGGCAGCCTCGTCAGTTCTACTCGAAGCCAGCCTTCAACTGCCGACGGGCTCGGACCTCGAGGCGCTTCAAGCCGACGAAGGAGCCCGCTCGGTTGTGGCCCGCCGACTCGGGCTGGCCACACGACGCCGATCGCGCCGAACAAGCCGCACTCGCTACAGACTACGCCGCCCTCCTCGCCCGAACCTCGAAGTGGTCACTATACGGCGGACGAGAAGGCTCGACCGCGGCGCGAACCTGGCGCCTCAAGCCGCCTTGGCGATGGCCGAGAAGTAGCGTTCGGCCTCATCAATGTTGGTGGCTATGCCCACGGTGCGGTCGATGGCAGTGAGGTGGAGCGCCCTGCGGACCGAAGGACGGGGACGACAGATTACCGCATCCCCGCCGGTCTCTCTTATCCGTCTTACCGACCCTAACAGGGTACCGAGCCCAACTGAGTCGACGAAAGGGACCTGTCTCAGGTCGAATATTACGTTTTGACCGGGGCGCATCGCGGCCACCACGGCGCGAAAGCGGGCCACCGTCTCGCTTTCGAGGTTGCCCTCGAAGTAACAAACAACGGGAGATTTGCTATTTGTGACCGCGGTCTGCATATCAGCTCCTTTAGAGTTCATCCTAAACGATGTCATATTTCATCTTGGCAAATCCGCATTAACATCGAGCGCGGCCCGTGCTGACAACTGAAGATTAATTGGGACGTCCACTCGTGGGAGGCGCGGCGCAAATGCAAGATATGACTGTTTCAGCACCAAAATGGGGTTAGGAACCGCGGTGGAGCAGGCGGAGGGCAAGGGCGGGGCAGTGCCTGACGGCCCGTCGGGCGTCGGCCAATTGGTCTTCGGCGACAGCGGAGGGGTCGATGACCGGGAACCCCCAGTCGTCCAGGGTGACGTGCTCAGGGAGCAGCTCGGCGCAGATGCCGTGGCCCTCGCAGGCGATCGGGTCGACAATGAGGTGATTGCTCATGCCCACGGCTCCGGTACGGGCGTGGGTAGCACGTGGCGCCTCGGGCGCCGGCAACCGCCGGCCAGGTGGTCGGCGATCTCGTCGGCGAAGACGTCCAGCGCGCTGCGCAGGAAGCCGACCGCTCCGTCGGGCAACCGACAGGCGCCCCGGCCCTCGATCATGGCCGCCCAGCGCAGCAGCTGAGCGGGGGCGGTTTGGTCGCCTCCCTCGCCGGCCATGCCAGAGGCGGTGCGAGCGAGGTCGCGCAAGCCCCAGGTACACGCCCCACATTGGCCGGCGCTGTTGGCTGCGAACCAGGTGGCGACGCGGGCCGTTTCACCGATGGCGCAAGTGGTGTCGTCCAGGGCGGCAATGACCCCGCAACCGAGCGACAGCCCGGCCGGCGCCAGCGACCCCGAATCGAGGTGCAGCCCGATGACCTCGTCGGCTCGCGCCCATCGTCCGTAGTAGCCGCCAAGGAGAACTGCTCGTGGGTGTACGGCCCCCGCGTGAGCTAAGACGTCTGCGAGACGCCACCCGTGGGCGATCTCGTACACGCCCGGCCGGTTGACGTCCCCGCCGATCGTGACGAGCGTGGAGCCAGGGTCTTCCGGCGTTCCGATTTCCCGGTACCAGTGGGCGCCGAAGCGGGCAACGAGAGCGAGATGGGCCAGGGTCTCGACATTGTCGACGAGCGTTGGTCGCCCATTGACCCCTCGCTCGAATGGCCGGCCCAGAGTAGGCCTTCCCGGGCGACCGTTTAGGAGGTCGACCAGAGCGTTCTCTTGTCCCGACAAGTAACGCCGCGGAGTTGCTAACAGCTCGACGCTGTCGTCGCCGCGTTCGTTGAGCGCCCGCCGCACCGCCGTTTCTACCTCCCGGTGGCCGCCCTCGATGCAGAGCACCCGTCGGCTGGCGCCCACCAGTTCGGCCGCCACCGCCAGGCCGTCCAGGACCAGGTGGGGCGAATGGGTGAGTAGCACCTTGTCTTTGGCTGACAGCGGTTCTCCTTCTGTGCCGTTGCCGATGACGACTGGTCGTCCGCCCATAGCTGCCACCGCTGCGATTTTCCGGGCGGTGGGGAAACCCGCGCCGCCTCTTCCCCTGAGCCCGGCGCTTTCGATGCTGGTCCAGAGGTGACCCGACCGGGGATGGATTGGCCCGTAGCGGGCCAAGTGCGTAGATAGGTCGGGGGCGCCGGCCAAGAGCCGAGGCAGGCTCGGGCCGGCCAGGTCGGTGACCGGCGCTGAGCTCAGCTCGGTGGCGGTCACGAGAGGCTCCCGCTGGTGGCGGTCACGAGCGGCTCGCATGTGGCGGCGGCCGAAAGAGCCTCGGGGTCGGCCGGTGCGTTCCGCCCGGCGGATGGACCGCTGCGCGCGGCCGTTACCCCCGCCTCGGGGACAGGTGACGGCGGGGCAGGGAGGGCGAGGGCGGGACGGCGGGCGGTCCCCAGATGGGGATGGCCAGGAGCCCGGCTGCGTAGCCCCGCCCGGATGGCCATCCGAACACCGACGGCAGCGGCGACGGCGACGCCGGCAATGGCGTAGATCGCAATGGACCACAGGTGACCCGTGTCAACACCGTCGCCGCTACCAGCCCCTATGGAGTGGGCCAGCGCTGCCGGCCAGGCCAGGTAGGCGGACCAGTGGACGGCCCGCCAGGTGCGCCGGCCGAGACGGTCCCGCAGGAGACTGGTGACCACCAATGCCACCATGACGTCGACGGAGACAGCTCCGAGACCAACCCAGAACGGGTCGTACCCGGAGATCCCAGGGATAATGGTGCTCAGCGCCGGGATGCTGACGTACTTGTCGCTAACCGCAGTGGCGATATGGACGGCCAGGAAGACCACGGCCAGGAGCGAGGCGTTGCGGTGCACGAGGGCAGCTACGGCGCGGGTCCAGCGACCCCGTTCCCAGCGAGCCAGGTTGGCAACGCCGAGGGCGAGGGTGAGGGTGAGAAGGCCGAAAGCCACGAACCCGCTGGCCCGCATCAGGTACCAGGCGGCTTTGGCCCCCAGGAGGGTGTTCACGCCGCCACCCCCCCGCCAGCCTCCTCGGCTTCGTCAACGGGCTCGGACGGCGGGCGGGAGGCAAGGTCGTCGGGGGGCCAAGCGCCTACCAGCACGACCTCGCCCTCGGCCCCGACCAGCCGAGCGTGGACGTCCCGTCCGGACAACCACGCTGGTGCCTGGTGGCCGAGGATGATGGCTGCCGTGGAAGCGACGTTGGCCTCCACGCAGCTGGCGGCAGCCACGGTCACTGTGCGCCACACCTCCGCCGAGGGCTGGGCCGTACGCGGGTCGACCAGGTGGTGGCGTGGGCGTCCGTCCTGGGCCCAGCGCCGAACGGAGGTACCCGACGTCGCCAGGCCACCGGCGCGTACCGCCACCGTCTGCCCGTGCCCGCCCTCGGCCGGGTCGGTATCGGCGCGATCGGTGACCCGCACTGGCCACCCGTCGACTGGGGAAGGGCCAGCCACGGCGACGTCTCCCCCGAGGCTGACGAGGACCCCACACCCGGTCACGTTGCTGGCGCGGCGGGCCGACCGGTCGGCGCAGAGAGCCTTGGCCGTGGCCCCCAGGTCAAGGCGGATCCCAACCGGGACGCGGGCCTCGAACTGAGCCTCGCAAATGGGGTTCGCCACGGCCCGCTCCCGGACGACGACGCGCTCCCAAGCCGGGACGTGAGTGGCCCGCACAACGAGAGGCTGGTCGGGGCGGAGCAGTTCGAAGGTGCGGTCGTAGCCGAGGTCGACCAGGCATTGCCCGATGGTCGGGTCGACCAAACCGTCGCTCTCCTGCGCCGCCCAAATGGCAGTGGTTAGAGCATCGGCCAACCACGACGAGACCAGGACAGCCACCTGCGCCCGGGAGGGGTCGTTCAGGAACGACAACTCGCCGTCCTCTCGGAAGCGGCTGCAGGCCAGGTCACAGGCGGCGACCTCGGCCCGTACTTCGTCCACCACCAACGGCAGGGCGTCGGGCTGTGCGGCCCCGACGACGGCCAGGCAGCCGAGCGCGTGGAAACGGTCGAAAACCGAAGCCTCGCTCATGACGCCCCCGAGCTAACTGAGGCCGTCGACGTCGTAGTTGTTGGGGCGGGGGTCGTTGGGGCGGTGGTCGTTGGGGCGGTGGTCGTTGGGGCGGTGGTCGTTGAGGCGGTAGTCCTTGTGGTCGCGCTCGTAGCCGTCGTGGCCCCCGACCTCGAGGTCGATGAGCCGGCGCTCGATACTGAGGTCGACGCACCGGTGGTCGTGGAAGAACCAGTCGTCGTTGAAGTTCCAGCAGTGGTCGAGGCAGTTGCCTTGGGCGAGGCTGAGGCCAGGACGGTGTGGCCCGCCACCTCCGTCAAGCCAAGGGTGGCCAGCAGCGACGCGCCCGACAGCCAGAACGTGGCCGCCCGGGCCCTACGCAGCCCGCGTCGGCGGCTGTCACCCCGGGAGCGCTCAGAAGAGGTGGGCATAACGGACCGGTGATGAGAGAACGATCATGCTTCAAAGCATGAGGCCTTGGTCTCTGAGCTTGCTCAACGGTTCCTTGGAAGTCCCTCCGCGCTATGGCTGGCTATGTCGGGAATATTGCCTGTTTGCGAGCCGGCAGTCGCGCCGAATAAATCGAGTACCCATCGACGTGGCGAGCGACCAGAGTGGCGATCACGGTCGCCGCCATCATCGGCACCACTAAAGAGAAGCCCGTATGGGTCAGTTCGAGGACGAGGGCCAGGGCGGCGAGGGGGGCCTGCATCGAAGCCCCGATCATGGCGGCGGCGGCGACCATGGCGAAGGCCCCGGCTGGCGAACCCGGCCAAAGGTGGGACCACGCCAGGCCCACGCAAGCCCCGAACGCCGCTCCGGTGCTGAGCGTCGGAGTGAACAAACCGCCCGCGGCGCCGCTTTTCAGACAGGCGGCCGTGACCAACGGCTTCAGAGCGAAGAGAGCCAGGAACAACAGCAACGTGCCCCGGCCCAAGAATGCGTCATGAGCCATGTCCTGGCCGTTGCCGAACAATTGGGGGTACGCGAAACCAATGAGGCCAAGGGCCCAAAAGCAACGAACATAGCCGGGATGAGCCTGATGCCGGAAGTGCGGTGGAAAGAGACCCAGCCGATGAGGCGGATATAGCCCGAGGCCAATAACCCGACGGCGGGCCCGATCAGCAGGGCGCAGGTCATTACCGTGGCCGTGAACCGGTAGGGAGGGACGTCGAGGTACGTGGCGTGAGACGGCAGGTAGACCCACGACGTCAGGGTGGCGACGAAAGAGCATGCCAGCGCCGGCAGCACGGCGGGCAGGGACGCAGCCCCGATGAGTACTTCTACCGTGAACAGCGCACCCCCAAGGGGCACGTTGTAAACCGCTCCGAGCCCGGCCCCGGCGCCGCAGGCCACCAGCAGCCTGCGTTGCCCGCTCGTCAGCCCCAACCAACCTGATACTACGCTGCCCGATGCCGCGCCCATGAGTTTTGGGGCGTTCTCACGGCCGATAGACGCCCCCATCCCGATGACGAGCTCAGATATCAAACCGGTGCCCAGGCAGCGCCGGAACGAAAGCCGCCCATCCCCGGTCCAGATGGCGTCGTCGACGTCCGATTTCTCTCCCTGGGTGTACCGGCGAAGCAGGTACCAAGCGGGCCCGCCTATCGCAGCCGCAACCAGCAGCGAGGATATGCGCCTCAGGTTGCTCGATTTTTCGACGGCCTGTTGGAAACTGCCATGGCTGAAATTGAACGCCAGGTGCTCGACATTGAAGAGCGCAAACATCAGCAGGGCACCGAACAGGCCGGCAGCTACGCCCGTAATGACCAGAGCGACCCAGAACCGGGCGTTTAGAGGTGCGTCGCCGTCGCCGGCGGCGTTCGGCTGCTCCGTAGCGCCCCGTCCCGATGCCAAGCGCTTTTTGAGTAACGGGGCGGGCACCCGTGCTCTGCCATTTGCCGGATCACCGGGACCTGAAGACATGTTCGCAGATAACATACCGGGCTTCATCGAAACTTCGAGCCCCATGGCAGCGGTTGAAATAATGGCAGCTAGGCACCCAAATACAGCCATTGGCGCACTTCGAGACGGTACAAAGCGGCGACGATCACCCGGCCGTTGTTAGAGGCGACGCCGGGCGTACGTCCGGGTGACGCGCGTAAAGGCCCTTTCTCATCCCCCGTTTCCAGATGAAATAAGTTATGGCGCCGATGAAAATCGGCGGGAAGTAAGTGGTGAGACGCCAGATCATGTCCGCGGCCAAAGCGACGCTCGAGTTGGCCCCAAACGCGGTCAGCATGCCGATGAAAGCGGCGTCGATGGTCCCCAGCCCTCCAGGAGTGAGCGGTATGACGCCGACCAGGCGGGCGATGGCAATGGCTAGCAAGGCCTCCAAGGTGCTCACCTGGCTGGTTGTGATCCCGACCGACCTGGTACAGAAAAAAACCAGGACCACCACTGAAAGCTGGCTCAGCAACACGCAAATGGTCAGGAGGCGGCCCCGCCGGTGGACAACGTCGTTGGTCTCGTCCCGAAAATGGACGACGCCCTGTTGGACGCGATCCGACCTGGGTTTGTGGGCAAAGTGCAGCACCCAATTGACGGCACCGTCGCCAATGCGCCCGATCCGGAGCGCATTAGCCGGGCTGCGGAACACGAGCCAAAGCAGAAGGCCGACGACGACAATCGCCACCACCCCGAGCACCGCAGCCCCGACGGCCCCGCCGGTGCTCTGGCCCGTAAGCCCTACCAGGACGACGGCTACAATCGGTAAACCGAGCTTGAACGCCGTTACCCATATGCCGGTCGTGACGACACCGGTACTGATGGCAACGGTCGAGAAGCCGTAGCTACCGAACATTCTGAACGTCATCCCGATCGCCACGGCTCCCCCGGCGGGCACCGTATTGGATATGGCCGAAGCCGTCTGGGTCTCCATGAACCCGTGCCCATAGCGAAGGCCGGGCAGTACCGCCTGGTACGGCCACACATAGGAAAGCTGGTTGACGACGGTGGCGACCCCGAGAGCCACCCACCACCCTGGGCTCATTTTCTGGATGGCGGTCCACGCCTCCGAGTAGTTGGCAAACTGCGGGATCACGCCGAGGAAGATGACCAGGATGAGCCCGACGCTTATGACCAGCCCGACGATGCGCCGCCCGAGCGACTTGCGAGCTGGGGCATTGGTCGGCGTCAGGCTGATAGGTGCGCTGGTGCCGCCGGCGTTCGGGACCGGCCCGCCCAGGACTAGCTCTGGCTGGAGTTCTGACCCGGAGGGCTCGGTGACATCTGGCACGAGACCATCTTGCCTTCTGCCGCCGCGGGCCGAGACCACCCGGTTCGAGGGAGGACGGCAAGGCCCAGAGTGAAACCTTTAAAAAGTTCTCAGGTCTCTTCGTCGATTGCCGATAACTAAACAAGTACCTCCCCGCTTGCGGCGCCAAGACCGCCTAGCGCCGGGACACCCCCCGCTCGGGTCATCGCTTTCGCTGGTTCGTAGCTGAACCCGCTTTAGACGTAGCCAAGCCTCATGAAGGCCCGCGCCACCGAACAGAAAGGACAATTCATCGATGCGTTGGACCCCCAGACGAGGCGCGGACGGTGCCCATCTTCGGCTGCTCGGCTCCTGGTCGACCAAGGCCAAAATCCTCTCCGGGATCACGGGCGTCGTGCTCGTCGGCGCCGGGGCTTATGCCGCTACGAATTGGGTGGTTGGGCTCACCAGTGGTTCCTCCAGCGAGGCCCAGTCGGCATCCATCCAGAACATCAGCATCAGCGCCGTCGCCTCGCCCTCGGCGACAAACCTGCTGTACCCAGGCGGCAATGGTGACGTCGTAGCAACGATCACCAACCCCAACTCCTTTCCCGTTACAATCACGGCCGTCAACTTGCCGACCAATACGACGTACGCCAGCGGCTATAGCAACAACACGCTGACTACCGCTCAGACGGGCTGCTCCTCGACCACCAGTGACGTGATCTGGAACTACTCCACGACCACCAGCGGTAGTTCTCACACGTTGACCTCGGCGCTGACCGTGGCCGCCAACGGCAGCTTGACCGTCACCTTCACAAATGATGCCAGCATGACGACGAGTGCACCTGCCGCGTGTGCCAGCACTTATTTCTCCATGCCATCCCTGACCAATGTCACCGCTACCGGCGGCGCTGGCACGGCCACGACCAGCCCGACCACCGATAGCTGGACCAGCTAGTCCGCCGGACGGCTGAACGGACCACGACCACTCGACAGGGGGAGCGACCAGGGTGAGGCTTTCTACCCGGCTGACCGCCATCACTACCCTGGTTGTGCTCTCCCTGTCCGTCTCTAGTGTCGCCTACGCCTCTACGTGGACGGTCACGCTCCACGCCAGCAGCCACGCCGAGGCCCACGCTCAGCCTTCCCCCGCTGCACCTACCGGTGTCACCGCCATGTGCGTCGCGCCGGCCTCCAAAAAGGAGGTCAGTGTTACCTGGGGCGCAGTCAGCAACGCCAGCGAGTTCGAGGTGTTGCAGTCGTTAAACGGGGGCAGCTACGGCTCTGTGACTACGTTGACGGCCACCGCCTGGACGAGCGGTGCCCTGGCGACAGGTACATACAACTACGAGGTCGAGACCCAGATCGGGACCAACTGGGCCAGCAGTCCGTCGAGCCCGTCAGCGACCAGGACCATTAGCAAGAACGCTTGCAGTTGATCTGAAGTCTTGCTGCTCAGGCCGGCGAGGTGCGCCGCCGGCTGGCTACCAGGCTGACCAGGCCCAGGACGATGATCGCCAACGGTAGCGGGCACCACCAGTGTTCCCAGAAGACGCTCAGGCTGCCATGGCTACTCTCCCGCCCGGCCCAGAAGACGCCGATCAGGAGCAACAAGACCCCGAGCACGAGGCCTACGCGCCTCAGGCTCACCCTCACGGCTACAGGCTACCGCGTGCGCCCGGCCGGGAGCTCGCCCGACCGTTCGGAGGGAGTTCCAAGAGCCTTTGGAGCGAGGTCAGAGACTCCGGCCGGAGGATGAGACCATGACCTGGATAATTATTTCAATTCCCCTAATGCTCCTCGCCATTGCTATCGCAGTTCTGCCCGTCCTGCTCATGTCGATCAGCGAAGCCCGACGTGGCTTCACGATAAGCGGCGCCCAGCCGGTCGGGCGCCCGGCGGTCCCTGCGGCCAACGCCTACCCCTACGTCCGTACCGCACCCTACGTCCGTACCGCGGAGGCCGAGGACAAGGTCGCCTGAGGGCTCGAGTCCTGGGCCACCGCCGGCCTGGTGCTGGGTGCCCGGCGCCGGTTTGACAGGCCGGGGTCGCCCGGGGGCGTTCCGCCCGCTCCCCGACTTGTTGTGCCCGGTCCCCGACTTGTTGTGTTTGTATAGCAAGGCGGATGACTCTCCCGGATGACGGCCCGCTGCCCCGACCGGGCCAAACCCCCTCGTTGCCAGGGAGTGGGGGCCCCGGTAGCCACGGCCGGCGTAGGGCGATGCGCTGGATCCCGCTCGTCGCATTAGCCGTGCTGGCCGTGTTGGCAGGAGCCGGGATTTATATTGACCTGTCGAGCCGCGGGAACGCCGCCGTGGTCGACCCCCTCGTCGACCGGACCGACAAACCGGCTCCGCCGTTCTCTCTCCCGGAGTTGGCCAACCCGGGCCGGACCATGGCTTTGACGGACTTCAGCAGGAAGCCGCTCGTCGTCAACTTCTGGGCGTCGTGGTGCTTCCCTTGCCAGACCGAGATGCCCTTGCTCGAATCGGCCTACCGGTCCGAACACGGACGGGTCGAGTTCCTCGGTATCGACACAGACGACAAGCGGGCCGCCGCTATCCGCTTCATGGCTCGCGTCCGCGTCACCTACCCGTCGCTGTTCATGCCGCAACGGGGCCCGGTGGCCACTTCGTACGACCTGGTCGGGCTCCCCATCACCATCTTCATTTCGTCAGACGGGACTCTGGTCGGGCGGCACATCGGCCAATTGAACGCGCCGACACTAAGAGCAGCGTTGAGGTTGGCCTTCGGGCCTACCGGCGAAGAGTAGGTCACGGACCCGCGGACGCTCTGCTTGACGGGGCCGAGGTGGGGCCCCTAGTGTCTAATTTGTCTGTATCGCTAGTTGTTGACAATCGGTCAGTTAGTGGTCTCCCGGCCGGGGCCTGGCTATTGACTCCGGCGGGGGTTAGGGGGTCATGGCATGAGCCGCTCCGCCAAGATCGGCGTGCTCGGTGTGTTGCTCGCCGTGTGCATCGGCCTAGTGGTCTTTACGGCGATGGAGTACCTCCGGTCACAGCCGCCCACCGTCAATTTCGCCGCCGACCACAAGGCCGGACAGCCGGTCGACATGACGGTGCAGACCGTCGGGAGCATCGGCTTCGGCACCCACCCGTCCTGGGTGTCCTACCTGACGCGCACCCCGGACGGCAAGTGGGTCCACACCACCCTGTGGGATGTGCCCGCCCATACGAGGGTGAACGTGACGGTGCTGCAGTTCGACAGCGGCAGCCCGCTGCGCAACCAGTTCTTCGGTTTGGTGAGGGGGACGACCGGCGGGAAAATAACGGTAAACGGAGTGCCTACCTCGCTTATTAATTCCAACGCCGGCAACGGGGTTGGACATACTTTTACCATCACCAACCTGGGCTTAAATGTCCCGCTCTACGGCGTCCCGTCCAACGCCACGAACATTTGCGGGGTGGCCCCGTGCGCCATCGCCAAGTACGTCCATAACGTCATCAGGTTCTCTTTCATCAGCCCGGGCCCCGGTCAGTACCCATGGCAGTGCAACATCCCCTGTGGCTTGGGCTTCCTCTACGGGACCGGCGGGCCGATGCAGTCAATTGCCTACATGGTCGGTTTTTTGAAGGTCGTCTCGTAATGCTCGCCGGAGTGGGTGACTAATGGCGGGACAGTGATGGCAAGCCCCACGTGGACAAGCCCGCCCCCCGGCGAGCAGGGGGACGGCGCGGGCACTGAGGGGGTGCCCGAACGGCATCATTTCCGGTGGATAATCGGCATTTGGCTTGTGCTGGCGGTGGCGGCGGACTTGGTCTTCTGGTTCGTCGGCGGCCCCCACATGCCGCCGGGGACCATGACTTCGAGCGCGGCCGGGCAGCAGTTCGACTTCAACGTCTTGGCCATGATGGGGATCCCCGTGGTACTGGCCGTCCTGACGTATGGCGTCTACGCACTGTTTACGTGGCGGGCATCACGAGACGGCCCGAGCCCGTCACTGCTCCGTACTCGCGGGGTAACCTCGGCATCCAGACCGCCTTTATCGGGGTCAGCACCGCAATCGTCATGGGCGCTTTCATCTTCGGCACTTACGAGCTGGTGGTGCCGGCCGGCGCCGGCGGTGGCGAGGGCCCAACGCGGCGTGGACGCCGGGCAAGCACAGCGTGCTCCCGGTCCAGGTCATTGCCCAGCAGTGGACGTTCCTCTACAGGTACCCGACGTTCGGCGGTTTCGAGACGGCGGACCTGGTCATACCGGCCAATAGCTGGATCGCCTTCCACGTCACCTCACTAGACGTGATCCATAGCTTTTGGGCGTACCAGCTCGGGGTAAAAGCGGACGCCAACCCCGGCTACGACAACATCGCCTTCACCAAGACGACGAGCCAACTCGGCAACTTCACGGTCCGCTGCGCGGAGTTGTGCGGCATCTGGCACGGCGCCATGTTCGACACCGGGCACGTCATGAGCGTGCCCGCGTTCAAGGCCTGGGCGGCGGCGACCGAAGTCAGGCTGGCGGCGGCGACCAAACTGCTGCCGCCCTTTGCGTGGACGTACATACCGGACGCAAACGGGGCCGACGGCGGCTATTACCCCGACAACAAGGACCCTTACAGCCCCGTGGAAACGTACGGAGCGCAAAGCGTGACGCCTTGATGTACTGCGTCACGCACCGGTCGCCGGCGGGCACTGTTGCGGTCAGGACGAGCCAAAGGAGGACGGCCCCATGTCGATAGACAGCAGCCCTCGCGACGTGCTGACAGAGAAAGGCGAGGCGCCGCCGGCGCCCGAGGGCGAGTCCGGCCCCGGAGGGCCGAATGGGCACAAGCCCGCCAAGACCAGGTCGCCGTGGCTGGGCCAGAACATCTTGACTGCGGCGGTGGGCGGTGTCTGCGGTTACTTGATCGGCCACTGGCTGGGCAACTACATCGCCAGCGATTTCACCGTTGTCACGAACAGCGGCCAAAACGACATAGCCATCTGCCTCGGGCTGTCTTTCCTGGTCCTGGGTTGGCTGGCCGGTATCGGGGCGCTCAACTACCCACTGGCCAAGCTCATCGGTCGCGAACCCATACCCGAAGTACCGCAAGCGGGCCTGGCCCGTTACTTCCGTATGACCACAGACCACAAGGTCGTCGGCATCCAGTACCTGTTCGGAGTCATCACCTTCTTGTTCACCGGCGGCCTGCTGGCGATGGCCATCCGGACCGAGCTGCTCACACCCACCAACCATTTCTTCGGGCCGGGGACCTACATCGCGATAGTCGGTGAACACGGCACGATCATGATGATGATGGCTTCGTCGGCCGTCACGGGCCCGCTTGGCAACTACCTGGTCCCGCTCATGATCGGGAGCCGCCGGGTGGCCTTTCCCCGGATCGAAGCGGCCTCGTTCTGGATCTTTGCGTCCGGGTATTTCGTCATATTGGCCGCCCTCCCGTTGGGCGGCTTCCCCACCGGCTGGACGGGCTACGCCCCTCTGCAGACGCAGGCCTCCGCGGGTATGGACGCCTACCTCATAGGCTTCGCCACGATAGGGCTCGGCATGATCCTGTCCGGGTTCAACCTGGCCGTGACCATCATCCACTACCGGGCGCCGGGCATGACCTGGGGCCGAATACCGATCTTCGTTTGGGCCATCCTGGCCACGACTGCTCTGCTCACCCTGGCCACTCCGACCCTGTTCGTTGCCTGCTTGTTGGGCGTGCTCGACCGTACCGCCCAGACTGCGTTTTTTGTAAACGAGCACGGAGGAAGTAGTTTCCTGTGGCAGAACCTGTTCTGGTTCTTCGGCCACCCGGAGGTCTACATAATGGCCTTACCGGGTTTCGGTATTGCGGCGGAACTGCTGCCCGTGTTCTGCCGAAAACCGCTCTTCGGCTACCGGGTAGCGGCAGCCGGCATGATGGGCGTGGCCCTGCTGTCCTTCTTCGTGTGGCAACACCATCTCTTCCAGAGCGGGATCAACCCGGACATGCGGCCGTTGTTCATGCTCACCACCGAGCTCATCTCCATACCTACCGGTTTCATCTTCCTGGTCGCCCTCGGGACGCTGTGGAAAGCGAAAATCCGCTTCGGGTCGCCAATCCTCTTTGTCCTGGGGATGTTTTTCAATTTCCTCATCGGCGGCGTGGCCGGGGTCTTCCTTTCGGACGTCCCGGTCAACGTGACCGTGCACGGGAGCTTTTTCGTGCTCGCCCACTTCCACTACATGATCATGGGCGGCCTCATCTTCACCCTGTTCGGCGCCATCTACTACTGGACGCCAAAATTGACCGGCCGGATCATGGACGAGAAGTTGGCCAAGGCCCATTTCTGGATGATGTTCATCTTCTTCAACCTCACGTTCTTCCCGCTCTATATCGTCGGCATCCTCGGCCAACCCCGGCGGGTGTTCGAGTACGCGGCCAACCTCCAGACGCTCAACGACTTCTCGTCCGTGAGCGCCTTCTTGCTGGGGGCCTCCTTCTTGATCTTCGTGGCCAACTTCGCTTGGAACATCATTATCAACCCGCGCAAGTCACCGGCCAACCCGTGGGAGTCCAACGGGCTCGAGTGGCAAACCTCCAACCCACCCCCGTATTACAATTTCGCCCGCATCCCGGTCGTGCTCAACGACCCGTACCATTACGGCGACCCTGTGCCGGTCCCGGTAGCTGATTTCGGTTTGGGGCTGGCAGCGGCAGGCGTGCCCCCGAGCGCTCGTCCGCTACCCGGCGAATTCGACCCGAGACCACCACAATGAAGCTGGACAAAGAGACGGGCAGAATGAGACCGGAGCCAAGGAGGCGGTCACGATGACCGACAACCTCGATGAACGCCTCTTCCCCGCCCTCGCCGAGACACCGGAAGAGGTCGAGTACGAGCTACGAGCGCAGGAGGGCTCCCTCTGGACCGGCACCCGCCTCCTGATCGGCGTTGTTGCATTCGGGTTCGCGGCTCTCGCCTTTGCCTATTTCTACTTGCGGTCTGCCAACAACGAGGACCTCTGGCGACCCCATGACGTGACGGCCGACACGGCGCTGGGCGGCGCCATATTTGCGCTCACGGTGGCAGCAGCCGCCTTGATGGTGCTCGGCAACCGCCGCCGCCGCCAGGGCTTCGGGGCCGACTTCCAGGTGGCGGGGTGGACCGTTGTGCTGGCCGGTCTGGCGGTCGTCTCGCTCCAGATCTTCGAGCTCACCAAACTCCCCTTCTACCCCGGTTCGAGCGGTTATGCCTCGTGCTTCGTAGCCTGGGCGGTGATGAACGTGGCCCTTGTACTGGGTTCGACGTACTGGATCGAGACGCTTCTGACGCGGTCCATCCGTCTCCACCGGGCCTTGGCCGAAGAGGGGGCTCGGGGCGCCGCCCTCCCCACCGAGAGGCTGTTCCGGGCCGATACTGACGGGTGCATGCTGTTCTGGGAGTTCGTCGCGTTGATCGCTTTGTTATTCTGGCTCTTTTTCTACGTGATCTGAGAGGGAAGATGATCGTGGTGGCAACGGGCGGCAGCGCTCTAGGTACGCAAGTCCTTACCCTGGCCATCCCCTTGGGCACGTTCCTGGTCCTCGTCCTGATCGGGTACTTCGCACGGTACAGGCAGCGCTGACCGGGCGACTGGATGGAGCGCCGTGGCCACGGCGGCTCCTGTCCGCCCTCGGGCCGGTGCTTGTGGTCGTGGTCCTCGTCCCACCCATGGCCGGGGCCGCCCAAAACAACGACTGGGCCGAGGCGCTCCAGTTTGTGGTACTAGCCCTCGTCGCGCCAGGGCTGTTCGTCGCCGGAGCCCCCTGGGACCGGATTGGGCTGGGCCGTCGAGCGACCGCACTGGCCAATGCCCGCCGCCGGCACCCCGAGCGTTTCAGGGCTTTCGCTCTCGCCGGCGCTGCCCTTGCCTGCATGGTGGCCTGGCGGCTCCCGGCCGCCGTCAACCCGTTGCACCGCGGCGGCTGGCCGCTGGCAGTCGAGGTGGTGAGCCTTTTTGCGGCCGGGACGGTCCTTTGGCTCGAGTGCCTGACGTCCCCGCCGCTCGTCCCCCGGTCAAACCGGCCTATCCGGATCGCCCTGTGCGCCCTCAGCATGTGGACCATCTGGGTGCTGGCCTACCTGGTGGGTATGTCCCAGGGGGACTGGTACGAGGCCTATCACCACGTTGCCGGCACCGGCCTCAGCCTGGCCATGGACCAGCAGCTTGCCGCCGGGGTCATGTGGGCCGTAGCAGCAGCGTGCTTCATCCCGCTCGTCTTCTGGAACCTGCTGCAATGGCTCCGCAGCGAAGAAGACCCTGATGAGGAGCTGCACCGCCTCCTACGGGAGGAGCGGCGGCGGTCCCTGCCCCCTCACCCCACGCCTTAGGCCTGGCCTTTGCCTGCAGCGGCGGCGGACGACGGCACCTGGGCAAGCTGGAGCGCGGGCAGACGTGCCTGTAGCAGCGAGTCGGCGGACCCGAGCTCGGACTCGGCCTGGGCGCGTTCACTGGTGAGCAGCCGCTCGAAGTGCTCCAGCCGCGTCCTGGCCTCGCTGTCGGCCGGGTTGGTATCGGCCAGCTGGATCTCCTCGATGGCAGCAAGAGCGTCCGCTGTGGCCCACCACGTGACGGTACTCACGACCTGTCCCATGTACTTGCCCGATGCGGACCCCGGGATATCGATGGTGGAGAGCTCATAGATGCTGTCATCCGTGTACGAACAAGCGTCCTGATCGTCTTGCAGCAGGCCCGGGACCTGCTTTACCTCCGACGGGGTGAGAGTATGCGCACTCAGGTCGTGGTAGATGGTCAAGGACTCGCCGAGGGCGTAACTGCACGGTCCCACATCGGTGTTCACCTGCGACATCACGCTGCTGTCGTCGGAGAACTGCCCCGAACGAGTGCTGTGTTGCGGGAGGTCAGTGAACACGGTGACGGCCACCACGACGACCAAGGCTGCCGATACGAGCCACGCCCTCCGCTTGTACCAGGGGTTGGCATCGACCCCTCCGTCGGTGCTCTGGGTCGGAGTGCCGCTGGGGCCGGTCCTGCTGTGCGCCGTCATGTTCCCGCTCGCAGCAACGACTTGGCCTGGTTGGCGATGCCGGCGGCCCACGTCGCCTCAGTACCTGAGGGCAGGCTGTACACCCCCGAGGGGCTCTCGTTGGCGAAAGGAGTGGCACGAAGGCGCAGCCGTCCGGATGGGTCGATGAAGTACAGGAAATCATTATGCGAGACGAGGCCCGTCTCGCGCTGTACATCAATGGCGATCCCGTACGAGCGCCACACCGGGTCGAGCTGGGCCACGGAGCCGGTCAGGAACATCCAGCCCGCCGGCAGCGGAGCACCGGCCGCCGCTTTTGCTGCGGTCGCCGACGAGACGCTCAACGCGAGGGGGTCGGTATTGACAGTCACTAGGGCCACCCTCGAGTCATCAGGACCGAGGTCGGCGTAGGCACGAGCGAGCTCTCTCTCCAGGACGGGGCAAATGTCGTCGCAGGCGGCATCGAAAAACGACAGAACGACGACCTTTCCCTTCAGGCTGGACAGCGAGACGCGGCGCCCACGCTGGTCGGTGAGCAAGAAATCAGGGGCTATGGCCGCGCTCAGGTGTTGCACGTCCATGAGCGCTGGTTGCGTGGCGGGCAACTGCGACGCCTGGGACGCGGGCTCGGACGCGGCGCCGGTGCCAGGCTGTGCCCCGGCCTGGGCGGTTTGCAGGGGCGGGGGGTAGTTGCCGGCCAGCGTCGTCGTTGTGGAGGTGCCGACCGGCCCGGGAAAAAGTGGTCGAGGACCACGCCGCCGAGGCCGAGGACGGCGATGGTGACCAGGAATGCAACGATGACGTTCCGGGGAATTTTGCTCGGCCCAGCGGCGAACGCCGCGGCCCGGTCGATGCGGTCCGGGCGGTCGGCCCCGTCTACGGCGTGCTTACCCGGTACTTCTACGGACGGGCCAGGAGCGGAGGTCCTCGGCCCGGCCGGCCCCGACGCCTGTTCGACCTCAGTCACGTACCCTCATTCACCCAAGGTCCGACCCAGGGGGCCGGAGGCGTGGAGCATTTTGTCGACCAACGCGCTGGCGCCGCCCTCTTCGGCCATCGCCCGCCGGAAGAGAAAAGACAGTGCCGGGAGCGCCCAGAAGTCCCCGCAGACCCACAGAATGGCGGCCCCGATCTGCTGGCTGGCAAAAGGCGACAGGGTAACGCCCGGGAGATGGTCGTAGACGGGGTAAAGCGAGTGGTTGGTGAAAATGCTGAGCGCCATGGCCAGGAAGATCATCACCACGTTTGTGCCCAGGATGGCCCCTATTTGAGCGCCGGTCCCGAGCTTGGGCTTCAATGGGTAAGACGGGATTATTTGTAGCCAGAACAGCACCCCGGTGACGAAGAAACTGGCGTGCATAAGCCATATATGGACGTACTGGTTGGTCTCCGCCAGGTCGAACAGCGCCGGCACGTGCCAGAGGACCATGGCCAGGTTGAACAGTATGACCGCGACCCAACCGGCCGTGAAAAACCGTCCCAGCGCCCGCAACGGGCGGGACCAGTTGTCCAGTAAAGCGACCCGCATTACCCGTCGCCTCATCCCGACCGGGAGGCCGTGGACGAGCGGTAGCCAAGGGGCTCCGGCGACGATGAGGATAGGGGCGAAGAACATGATCAAGATGTGTTCGATCATGTGGACAAAAAAGTAATAATCCGCCCAGTAGTCGATGGGCGACACAACCGCCAGCAACAACACGCCCAGGCCGGCGTAGAAAACCAATGAGCTGATGCGCCGCTTGCGGGCTCTTTCGGGGCGAGACCTCCGCTTCAGGTGGTGGAGCCCGAGCTCGTGGAGGGCGACGACAAAGGCGACCACGATAACGAACGGGTCGAACGACCAGTGGCCGGTGAGGTAACTCACGACCAGGCCATCACCGTCGAGCGGGCTGGAGTACGCTCTCGACGGCGCGAGCGAGCGTCACCGAGAAAGAAGACTTTGTGGCCTCAGTGGCCGGCCCCGGGTCAGTGCCGAGGATGAACCGGGTGTACCCGCGGGTCGATGACGTAAGTGACTTCGCTGTGGCCGATCATGGCACCGGCGGGCTCGTAGGCCACCTGGACCCCGAAGGCGGCCCAAACGTGCTCGAGTTGCGGCAGGGAACCCGTCAGGTAGAGCCAGTTGGCGACGTTCTCCAGGTTTTCCTGGTGGTCGAACGCCACCAGGTAAGCGGGCGAGGTGTAACGAGGGTTGGCGTCTACGGCGACCAGTTCCGCCTGCCGTCCGGCCCGTCCGAGCATGCCGTCGGCGGCGCGGAACTCCTGCGCGATGACCGGGCAGTCAGAAGTGCAGACCGGGTCGAGAAAGGTCAACGCAATCGCCTTACCCCGGAGAGTGGCCAAGGAGACGGCTTTGTCCTGCTGGTCCACGAGGTCGAAGGCGGGGGCGGGGGTGTCGGTGGCGTTGGGAGTGCCATCGATCGCTTCGGCCAGGATGGGGTCGGCCTGGGCACTCGTCATGGCGACAGCCATCGGCACCACGCCGACAAGAGCGATCCCCACCGCGCCAACCGCGGCGACCGAGCGAAAAGCGTAGGCGGGGTCGCCACTGATCTGCTGCCACCAACCGTGGACCGGTCCTGTCGTAGGCGCGCTCAATTGGGCCACGGGCGCTGCGCTCATGGTGGCCCCCGGCACCCGGGTCATGGCGACGTAGCCGCCGAGGAACAACAGCGCCAACGGGACCATGCTGTTCGGGTCGGTGCCGACCCCGCCCAGGAAGCCGAGGTCCTGGACTAGCACCCAGTCCGCCAGGCAAACGACCACGCCGGCAATGACGCCCCACCGCACCGGCACTGGCCGGCCTGTGAGGAAGGCGGTCCCGATCAACGCCAGCGAGAGGACGATAAAAAGGTTGACACCCCAGCCGTGGGCGGCATCAAAAGACTCGAAAGCCGCCACCCAGGACGCCACCAGGTGCGGTTGAGGTGTCTGGGCCATCTGCTTGACCATGGCGGTCAACGACCCCGCGGCCCCACCCGGGCGTTGTCGCCCCTGCCAGAAACCCCGGCCAGGCCAGGCCTGAAGAAGGGCCATTGCGAGGAAAAAGGCGCCAGTGGCGCGGATGACGGTACGGCCAAGCCGGGGAGTGGCCCACAGGGAAAGCGGAAGGGCGATCAGCACCCCGGCGGCGCAGTAAAAAAGAACGGCCCCTGGCGCCCCGAACGTCCAGCTGAGGCCGGGCGCGAAGACCTGCCCGAACGCTTCGCCGAAGACCCAGACCACCAACCCCCACGCCACGCTGGCCAACCCCGCCAACCGGGACAGGTTGCCCCGGGCGGCGGCGAGGAGCCAGACGCCGATGCCGATCTGGATCCAGACTGCGGCCGCGGGCGCCGCAATGGGGTGGTAGCTCCAGATCGTGGCCATGTCGTTGTCGAGATGTTGCACCCAGCCCGGCGAGACCGCCGCGGCCGGCTGGATGACTTGAGGAGCCATCCCGAGCGGCATCGAGGCTTGCCCCTGCAAGATGCCGTCAAAGACCCACAGGAGCCCGAAACAGACCCGAAGCAGTCGCCGCCCCGCCGGCTCGCTGAAGGCGGTCAATGCCGGCCCGCTCGCGAGAGCCGCGCCGGGGCCAGACGCGCGCAGCAATTGGTCATGACGCAGCTGGCCACGACGCAGCTGGACAGTGCGTAGCGCCATCCACGCGATGGCCACGACGGCCAGGATGAGCAAGACGATCAGGAACTGGTGGAGCAGGGCGGCGTGGAAGGCCGACACGATGGTGGGGTCGTTTTCGTTGAGCCCTGTACCCATGCCAGGCATTACGACCAGTCCCCTTGGGCCGCCGCCCGCAACCGGCCAGTTGCTGGGCCGCCAACCCGCTTTTCGTTCGCGGACCGAGCTTACAAGGACCGGTAGTTGCCGGGCTAACCGCCCGCACCTGGGCTGACGGCCCGGCCCCCTAGGCTGGTGAGGCGTTCCGGCTCGGCTCGCCCGGTGGTCCCGAGCGCTGCCACGATTGGACCGGTTTTGCAAAAGGGGGCATCTTGGCCAGCCCAGTAAGTCATGTTGGTGTGGAGGTCGGAGACGGGCTCGTAGCTCGCTTTGGCGACGTCATGGTGCTTGTGGTCGAACCTGGCCAGCACCGGCAACAGGCCGAAGACTTGCTCGAGGCCGTCGAAGCGGCTGCGTCTGAAGCGGGCCCGTCGGGGGCAAGTGTCGCCTTCCGCCTGGCCGCCGTTATCGCCGCCGGGCCGGAGTCGACCCCTCCGTTCGGTGCCGTAGCTCCCCTCGAGGACGGGTACGTGGTCCTGCTGCACGGCCCGGTATCAGCCGTGATAACTAGCCCCCTGGGGGTCGTGCAGTTATCAGGCGAACAGGCTGTCACGTGGGTGGACCACAAGGTCGAAGTACCTCTCGAGCGCTTGAGCGTGACCAGCCGTGAAGACCCCGTCCAGGTGGACCCCATGTCCGACCTCCGAGCCGGCCTGGTACCGGGCAGCGGCTTCGTCGTAACTCCGGCCCAGCCACTATCTCCCAGTAAGCCAGTACCTGCGGCTAACGCAGGCGACGACCCGGCCGCCGAGCGGTCGTCAAGGCAGACGGCTCCCGCGACTGGTCGGTCTGCGACTGGCCGGCAAACCGCCGGCACGACCCTCGAGCCCGAACTGGCGGATGAGAGCAACCAACCTGGACCGGCGCACGCCCAATCCTCCTCCCGGTCGACAGAGGCCCTCGGCCAGCCGGTGGGCCACCTGGTCGCCCCTGATGGCATGCGGATCCCGCTCGACCGGGCCTATGTGCTGGGTCGCGAACCCGAGGTCGACCCGGCCGTAGTCAGCGGGGCGGCGACCCCGGTGCGGCTCGCCGATGATGAGAACCTCATCTCCCGGGTCCACAGTTACGTCACCGTTGAAGCCGGCCAGGTGTCTGTCCAGGACGCGGAATCTGCTAATGGCACTTTTGTCGCCGCCCCGGGGGACGAGGCGTGGGCGCGCGTTGGCGCCGTGCCGGTCGAGTTACCGCCGACGTGGAGCATGCGGGTAGGGAACCAGGTCCTTACTTACGTGTCGACCACTTCAGTTCCTTAAGGCGCGGCAGGCCTTCCGGTACGGCAGGGGTAAGGCGGGCAGTGAGCACGGGCGCCCTCGCTTACTTGGTCGCCCGGCCAGGGCGGGACGACGAGCGGTCGGTCCCGATCCGTGACCACCTCTTCCTCGGCCGGGAGTGCACCGGCATTGACGATGACCACCGGTTCCTTATCGACGACGAATCGGTGTCGCGGGCCCACGCTGAG
This sequence comes from uncultured Acidimicrobiaceae bacterium, assembly GCA_963807395.1. Lineage (GTDB taxonomy): Bacteria > Actinomycetota > Acidimicrobiia > Acidimicrobiales > Palsa-688 > Fen-671. Next base: position 801,286 of record CAWEBW010000007.1, on the reverse strand, counting down.
GTACACCTCGACACCGGCCAGGACCAGGCCTGGCTGGTCGACCGGAGTACCAATGGGACGTGGCTCAACGGGGCGCGGGTGGAACGCTCAGAGCCGGTCCGGATAATGCCGGGAGACCGGGTCCAGGTCGGCCCGGTCGAGTTCCAGTTCTTTTCCCGTCACTTTTCCGCCCCCTCGGAGGCCGACCCGAGGCGGACCGTGCGCAACGTGCGCATGAGCGAGCTGGTGATGGCGGTGGGGGACATAGTTTCGTTCTCGAGCGTCTGTGAGTACACAGACGGAGCGGTGCTCTTGGAAAGTACCGACCGGGTTTACTCCTGCCTCCGCAAGCTCTTGAGTGCGCGGCGGGGGACGCTCAGCAACTACGTCGGTGATGCGTTTTTTGCCACCTGGGAACTGGAAAACGCGCTCGAGCGGGCGACCACCGCCGTCGGCTTTGCTCTTGACGCCGTCGCGGCTGTGCGAGAAATAGCGCCGTCGTTGCCTTTGCGCGACCCGGATGGGTCGCCCATCCGGATCGGGTTCGGGGTCGGGTTGGGCCGGGCCGCCGTGAGCATGATGGCCGGAGCCATCGTTACCGTCCTCGGAGACGCCACGAACGTGACGTTCCGCCTTTCAGGCATCGCCTCTCGCTCGGGGTGGCCCGACGTGATGGTGACCGACGCCGTCCACGACCTGACGGTGGCCGGGTTTTCTTTTGCCGGGCCGGCCGAAATCGAGGTCAAAGGGCGGGCCAGCAAGGTGAAGGTGTTCGGCGTGGCCCCGGCGGGCCAATCGATCAACTGGCCGGGGCGGGCCACCGGCGCCGGACCGGTTTCGTGACGAGTTCCGGCCAATTATGCCTTTCTCGGTGTACGCCGGCGATCTCGTTGCGTTTGGGGGCACTTTCTGCATCGAAGCGCGACGGGAACCTGCGGCTGCACCCGAAACGGCGACAAATGGTGGCTATCGGGGCTTAGCTTAGCTAGGGGCTGAGCGTGGGCGACTACGCATCTGACCCGATTACGCCATCTGAGACGTAGGGCTGGCCGTCTTCAGCACGGACAGGTCGCCGCCGCGCAGCGCCGCCATGGACCCCTCGCCCACGTAGGCGCGCTGCTTGACGGCGGCGAGAATGGCGGAGAAATCCTCGGGGTGGTGGCCGAGGACCAGGCCCCCGACCAGCCTCCCATCCGAGATGACCATGCGTCGGTAGGACTGGCGGGCCGGGTTGTCGATAACGACCAACTCGTCACCGGGTCCCGGGTCGACCTGTCCGATCGAAGACAGTTCGATGCCGGCCCCCTTCAGGATGCAGGCGGGTATGTCGGATTTGAGCCTCTCGTCGCCCCCGAGGGCGTTGACCGCCGCCACCTCACCCTGTTTGGCCGCGACCGGCCACAGCCCAAGGACGAGCCCGGTGTGCTCGGCCACGTCGCCGGCGGCGAACACTCCCGGTACGGACGTCTCCATCCGGTCGTCGACCAGCACGCCCCGGTTCACTGCGATACCGGCCTCGTTGGCCAGTTCGACGTTCGGCCTGATCCCGATGGCGCCCAGGAAAATTTGGCAGGGCAGTTCCCGACCATCTTTGAGGACCGCGCTACGTAGCGCCCCGTTGGCCCGTAGCGCCACAGTTTCGGCCCCGTACAGGACCTGCATGCCGATCCCCTCGAAATACCTGTGGACGAGTTCGCTGCACCGCGAGTCGATCTGGCGGGACAAAAGGCGTGGTCCCCGTTCGAGGACCGTGACCTGAAGGCCAAGTTCGTAAAGCGAGTACGCCGCCTCCAGCCCGAGGAGGCCACCGCCGGCGACGACCGCGTCGCGGCACCCTTCTTGTTGCACATAGGCCCGGATCGCCATTGCATCTCCGGCCTCTCTCATAACGAAGCTGCCCGGGCACCCGAACCCTTCGACCGGCGGGACGGTGCTGCTACTCCCCGTGGCCAGGATCAACCTGTCGTAGGAAAGGACCTCCCCTGTGCCGAGGGACACCTGCTTGGTGGCGAGGTCGATGCGGGTGGCCACCGTGTTCAACCAAGCGGTGACCCGGTGGTCGTCGTACCATTGCTCGGCCAGCAGGAAAAGCCCTTGCATGGCGGAGCGACCGTAGACCAGACGGGAAATCCCCATGCGGTTGTACAGCACATGGGACTCAGCCCCCACCAGATGGATCTCGCAGTCGGGATGGCCCCGGCGGACGAAATCCGCGGCCGTCACACCGGCGATCCCGTTCCCGATAACCACGATGCTGGCGATGGAGCGGTCAAACTCCTTCGGTTCTTCCTCGCTTTGTTCTCCCGGTTCGGGTTCGAGCGCCATGGCGACAGGCCCTGACTTGAGGCGGGCACAGCAAGCCATGCGGGTGTTGCGGGCCAAACCAAGCCGGCGGAGCGTGTTGATTTCCTCCTCTTCGGGAGGTGACAAGCAATCGGCCCCCTCGAGGACGGCGATCGGATCTGCCCCGCATACACCCATCCTGCAGCCAGCCTCGATGGGCTGGCCGTTACGCTCCGCTACTTCGAGCAGGGAAAGGCCAATTTCCGCGCCGACGACTTTGCCTTCAGGCTGGAACTTGACTTCCACCCCGACGAGCGACGGCCCGGTGGCCTTTTCTCCGTCCTCGCGTTGCTTTTCGGCCTGCAGCGCCCTCGCGCCCTTGGCGCTCAGCTGGATGAGCTGAGGGACCGGCGCCGACTCCTCTTCGAACTGCACCTCCACCACCCGGGTCCGGGCCAGCCAGAACAAAGCCAGCCCCCAGACGAGGAACCTGATCGGCCAACGTACCCAGGGGATAGGCAGATCCGTGACCGTTTTCCAAGAGTCAGCCAACGTCACGCTGGCGTACCAATAAAAGATGCCTATAGCCACCGACGCGTAGAGTGCCGTCAGCATGGCCGCGCTGAGCGGCAGCAATGCGTCCAGGACGAAGAACGACCCGATGCTCCCCACGAAATAAAGCGCCAGGCGCTCGTAAATCTGCAGCGTGGTGAGATCTGTGCTGGCCACCAAGGTGAAGAAACCGAGGACAAAACCGGGCAGTGCCGCTGCGAACAATTTCCGCGGAGAGCTCCAACGAGGGTCGGGGTCGTGCAGGTCAGCCTGGTACGCGACCCGGGGCTTGAAGTCGTAACAGTTCTTGGTGCAGGCGACGCACGGCTGGCAATGACTGTTGGGGACGGTTACGAAGGGGGTCTGCCCATAAACTCGCTGCAGAGGGAGCAAAGGGCAGATGCTGCTGCACCATCCACTTTTCCCTTTGAAGTAAAAACCGGCAACAAAGGCATTAATGATCGTGAGCGACAGCAATATGCCCGTCGCCCTCGCCCCAACGTTGAAAACGGCCAGCCGAGCGCTAGTTATGCCGAAGAACAGGACAATAGCCACGATGTAGCCATAGCTGCGTAGCCACTGGGGAGGAGTGAAGCCACGCGTGAACCCGAGCACGCATGGCGTCTGATTGGAGGCGGCCAGGGGACAGACATTGCGCCAGAGCCCGGGAGCGACGAAGAACGTGATCGGGAGCAGCGGCACCACAACCTTGAAAAACCAGAACAACCCTCCGGCCGGGCGCACGAACAGCGCGACACAAAGCCCGATGTAGGCGCAAACACTGACGACCCGCACGGCGTGCCATACCGAGATCGGGATGCGCCGGCGCATCTCCATGTAGTTCGGGAAGAGGGGCTGGCCCGGTCTGGTGGTAATACCGAGCACCCGGTCGAGTAATTGCCGGCTGCGCCGAGGGGCGGTGACCACCGGGGCGGGCGGGGGCGGTTTGGGGACAGGGACTTCCTCCACCGGGCGCGCCCTGACCGTCTCCCTCGGCGGGGCCACCGGGCCGCGCGCCACGGGCCGGCTCACCACCACGATGTCGGTGCTCCCGAGCCGGACTATGTCACCCGCCTGGAGGCTGGCTCGACCGGCCAACGGGTTACCGTTTACCTGGGTGCCGTTGCGGCTGCCCAGGTCGACGACGGAGAGCGAGGTCGGGTTGGGCACCAGTTTCAAATGCCGGCGTGAAACTCCGGGGTCAGAGACTGTTTCCCCCTCGCATTCCCGGCCGACCTCGATGGCATGATCGAGGACGACCCGGCGGACGGCTTCTCCCGGCTCTCTTATCTCTACGACGGGCGCATCAGCCATTCTGGGCCCGGCGCAAACGTTGGGCCAGGATGCGGCCGAGGTCGAAGAGGATCTGGAGACCCAGCCGCGGCTCGTCTTCCGCCAGGGCGCCAAAACCATCGAGGCGCAGCTCGGCCACTTCGACCGGAGTAGCGGCGCGTACGTGGGCCGAACGTTGGCCGCCGTCGAAAAAGGCGACCTCGCCCAGCACACTGCCGGCCCCGACGGTGATAACGCGACGCGAAGAAGTAACAGCCCGTTTGGGGCCTGCGGGCCGTACTTCGAGCGTGCCCTCTACGACCAGGTACAAAGACCGCGACATGGCGCCGGCGGTGATGACGTTCTCGCCGGCGGCGAACTGGCGCCGGCGGCAGTGCCTGAGCAGGACCGCCCAATCGCTCTCCGACGCCTCGGGCAGGAAAACCTCGGCAGGTTCCTCGGTGGCCGCGGCCTTCTCCGTCCCGGGGTAATCGAAAAATCCCATTTGTCGTCCTTTAGCACCTACGAAAAGGCAGCTTTTTCAAGGACACCCCGGCGGTTTCGTAGGCCTCGGCCCGGATTATGCGCGACTGCGTTCGGGAGGGCAAGGTGGCTGGCGCGGGCCCCTAGAGGGCAGCCCGACGCCCGGACCAAGGGAGGGCTTCTTCGAGCTGCGCCGCCACCCGTAACAGCAGGGCTTCTCGCCACGGGCCGGCAACAAGTTGTACGCCTATCGGCAACCCGCTGGGGGCGACATAGGTGGGCAGCGAGATGGCCGGCTGGCCGCTGACGTTGAACCCAGCGCAGAAGGCCCCCATCTGGAACGCCTGCAGGGGGACCGCTTTGGCCTCATCGGCGGCAGCCAGGACCTCGCCCGCCCTCGGCGGCTCGATAGCCATAGTCGGGGTGACGAGGATGTCGAAGTCGTCCCCCCAGCGGGCGACGAACCCGCGGCTCCAGCGCTCCAGGTCGTGCACCGACCGGACATAAGTGAGGCTGTCAACGGCCTGAGCGGCCAAGCGGGCGGTCTGGATATGGGCCCGGTCCTTTCCCAGTCGACATCGAAATCAGCCAGCCCCGAGTTGACGACGTTGAGAAAGGCGACCAAGAAATCTGGAGGGACCTCGTAGCCGACGATGTCGACATAGTGCCCAAGTTTTTCCAGGGCGGCGGCGGCCTCTCGAGCCGCCTCAATACACGCCTGGTCTACCTCGAGCCCGAATGGCGCCTCTGTCAGCAGGCCCACCCGGAGCCGTCCGGGGTCGGCTCCTACTTCGGACAGGAACGGCCGCTCCGGAGGCGGGGCGTTGTACCACTGAAGCCGGTCAGGCTCAGAAATGACATCTAGCACCGCGGCCGTGTCGGCCACGTCGCGGGTCAGCGCCCCCTGCACGGCGGCTCCTTCCCAGGCGGTGACCATCCTGGCCACGCGCCCGCGGCTGACCTTGAGCCCGACGAGGCCGGCACAAGAGGCGGGAATCCGGATGGACCCGGCGCCGTCGTTGCCGTGCGCGATCGGGAAAAGGCCGCCGGTTACGGCGGCGCTGGCGCCTCCGCTCGAGCCTCCGGGCGTGCGGTCCGGGTCCCAGGGGTTGCGGGTGATGCCGTAGCGGTCGTTCTCAGCCACTGTGAGCGCCCCGAACTCGGCGGTGTTAGTGCGGCCCGTCAGGACAAAACCAGCCTTCTGGAAGGCCTGCACCACGAGCTCGCTCGTTTCCGACGGAGCGGCGTCGGCGCTCCATGAACCATAGGTCACCGGCCAACCGGCCACAGCGGTCAGGTCCTTGATCGGGATCGGCACGCCGAGGAAAGGAGGTAGCTCTTCCGGGCTCGAGTTGACCACGGCGTCGGCCGCCGCCCGCGCCGCCCTGCGGGCCTCGTCGTCGTTGCGCCAAATCACCGCATTGAGGCGGTCATCGACAGCGTCCACCCGGGCCAAGCAGGCGTCGAGCACCTCGACCGGGCTGACCTCCCTGGCTCTTATGGCCGCAGCAGTAGCCCGCGCCGTCTGGAAGGTGTCGAAATCACCAGGCACACCGGGCACGATAGCAGCGCTCCAGCCCGGCGGCGCCGGCCGGTTTGGTCAGCTCGTCTGGCCGAAGAGGTCGAGTTGTGGCTCCAGGCCGAGATCTTTGCCATCTGCGGCGTCCGTTAGTTCGCGGCGAAAATGCTTGCTCAGCGTGTCCACCTGGCCCTGATAGTTCGAGCCGATGTCGTCGCCGTAGAGCTTCGCCGGCTCGCACACCATCCGCTCGAAGGTCAGCTTGCAGACGTGCTGGCCGTGGTCGATCAGGAACGGGACGTCGTGGGCCCGTACTTCGAGGGCGGCGCGTGAGCCCTTGAGGGAGCCGCCCCGGTCATAACCAAAGCCGGGGTCGAAAAACCCGGCGTAGTGGGTCCGCAATTCGCCCCGAGTGGGGTCGTAAGCGATCATTTCGCAGGCCAGTTCGGGAGGGACCTTCACCGCCTCTTCGGACAGCAGTAAGAAGAACCGGTCTTCGTCCAGGACGACGCGGCCTCCCCTCTCGGCCCGCACCGTCTCCCAGTAATCTCGGCTGCGGTATTCGGCTACCTTGCACATGTCGAGCAATGGGGTATGCCGCTTGGCTCGGTAACCTACCCAACCTCCCGGCGCTCCCTTCAAGTCGAGGCTCAAGAAAAGCCCGTCCGAGGTGGCAAATTCGTCCTTTGCGGCAGGCCGCCCGTTCACGTAGAGCAGGGGTTGGCGCTGATGAGCGGCCCATAACTCTTCGTCCGAGAGCTTGGACCGCCCGGCCATGAGCCGCAGCTGGTTGAGGGCCAGCCCCGACTGCACCCGCACGGCGAACGACAGCGGGACTATCTCCACCCACAGCTGGCCTTTGTAGCCGGCGGCTATTTCGTCGAAGAGGTAACTGCGGTCGGTTATGACTCGCGTAAATACGTCGAGCCGGCCGGTGGAGCTCTTCGGGTTGGCCTTGGCCCGCACAAAACCAGGGAGTTGCAACGTCTCGACCAGAGGGACCAGGTACGGTCGCCGGATCTCCAGCACCGCCCCCCGTTGCAGGTCAATTTCTTCGACCTTGAAACCGGCCAACTTTTGGGCGACGGTCTGGTGGCCGGGCAAGAAGCTGAACTGAGTGGCATACCCGTAGTCGCCCAGTCGCAGGTCGATGCTCCCCGGCTGGATGTTGCCCTCCGGGATGGGCCGTCCACCCGCCCGGACCCAGCCGGCTTTGATGGCGTCACCCAGGAGCTGGCTGGGAAGGACCCCCTGCGCTCCAGCTTCGAGGTCGGCCAGGCTCGTCCCCGTAGGACGGTCGGTAGGTGTGGCTCTCGACATGGCAGGGCCATGGTAAAGAGTTTCGGGGCCAAAGTGAAGCGTTCCGGCTCGAGGTCGAGGCGGTAGCTTGGGCCTTCGTGGCCAATGACACGAACCGCGAGAGCAAGGGGGCCAAGTTGAAGCTGCTCAGCCGGGCTCTGTTTGCCCTTAGCCTTACCGCCCTGGCGGCCGTCATCGTCAGGCTGAGAGGCAGTGGAGGGACCCCTCCGCACCGGGGCGGTTGGCGCGAGCTGACGGCTGCCGACCTCGAGCAGGCCGACCAGCGGTAAGTACTGGTGATCAGTGGACGACCATAATTGAAAGCAGTTCTGGTCGGGCTGGGCGCCGTAGGGGCCCGCACCGCTCGCCAACTGCTTTCTTCCAACTCCGTCGACGAGCTCGTCGTGTTCTCGAGGCACCCGGCGAAAGCGGGGGCGAGCCTGGCCGCCCTTGGCGGTGGGGGGGCGCTCCGCCTGGAGCAACTGTCGGCACTCGCCTTCCTGGACGCGATGGATGGGGCCTCGATGACGATCCTCGCCACCCCGGGAGGGGGCCGCCGGGAGGCCGAAGCGAGTTTGAACGCCGGGGTGCCGGTCATATCGACCTCCGACGACCCCCATGAAGTGCGCTCCTTGCTCGAGTTGCACGAAGAGGCCGCTACGGCCGACCTACCCCTGGTGGTCGGAGCAGGTATGGTCCCGGGGCTCTCCTGCCTACTGGCGGCCTGGGCGGCGACGCAGATGGACGTGGTCAGCGAGGTGCATGTGGCCAGCCTCGGAACAGGCGGGCCGGCCTGCGCCAGACGCCGCCACGCCGCTCTTCGCGAACCAACAGAGGAGTGGCGCGATGGCGCCGCGGCCCGCAGGGTAGCGGGCTCGGGACGAGAGCTGATCTGGTTCCCGGACCACGCGGGGGCGGATTGTTACCGGGTCAACCGTCCTGACCCTATACTCCTCACCAGGGCTTTTCCCGGCCTTAGGTCCGTCACCACGCGGGCCGCCGCCTCGCGTCGAGACCGGCTTACGTCCTGGTTGCCGATGCTCCGTCAGCCTCACCCTGAAGGGACGGTGGGCGCCCTCCGGGTCGAGGTACGGGGATGGAGGGCCGGGGCGGCCGAGACCATCGTGTTGGGCTCCAGCGGGCGGCCGGCATTGTTAGCAGGAGCAGTGGCCGCCGCGGCCGCGGTAAAGGCCGCCCACCGCCAGTTGCGACCGGGTGCTGGTGGTCTGGCTTCGCTGGTCAGCGCCCCTGGCCAGTTCTTGGCGGAGCTGTCCGAGCGGGGCGTGCCCATCATGACCTTCGACGGGTCAGGCCTTACGTCCACGCAGTACTGACTTTTGTCTTCAGGCCCTTCAGCTCTTCACGGCTTGCGCCGGTGCTTCCAGTTGTACGGGTCGGGCCAGCCCACCGCGGCCAGCGCCTTGTTCACCAGGCTGAGGGCGGCGGTCGCCTGGAAGTCATCCGAACGCTCGTATATCCGCTGTACAAGGTCCGCCTGTGCCCCCTCCAACGCGTTTCGGTCCCCCGCCTGGGCCAGCTTCTTCACCGCGGCCTCGAGCTCGTCGCCGCCATTCTGCGTCCATCTGGGGCTGAGCGTGCTGGCCAGGACGACCGCCTCCTCGGCCAGGGGGTCACGAATTGCCATGTGGGCCGACAGTAGCCGACTGAAGGACGCTACTCCTCTGCCGGTACCCGCCCCTCCGGCGGGACCGCGCCGGCCGCTGGGGACGATCCCCGTCGCCTAAAGAAGCGAACGAAGGGGTTGTACTTGGCGTCGACGACGCGCTCCTTCATCGGGATAATGCCGTTGTCGGTGATCTTGATGTGCTCCGGGCAGACCTCGGTGCAGCATTTAGTGATATTGCAATAACCGAGGCCCTGTGAGTCCTGCACGAACCGCTTCCTGTCCAGGCCATCGTTCGGGTGCATGTCGAGCTCGGCGTACCGGATGAAGAAGCGGGGGCCGGCGAAATACGGCTTGTTTTCCTCGTGGTCGCGGATCACGTGGCATGTGTCCTGGCACAGCCAGCACTCGATGCACTTGCGGAACTCTTGGGAACGCTCCACGTCGGACTGGTACATGATGAACGGCGCCACCGGTTGGCTGGCAGTCGGGGTAAAAGCCGGGACCTCACTGGCCTTTTGATAATTGAAGGAGACGTCCGTTACCAGGTCCTTGATGACCGGGAAGGTCCGCAACGGCGTAATCGTCACCGGATCGCCCTCGGGCAGCTCCGAGAGCCTCGTCATGCACATCAGCCTCGGCATCCCGTTGACTTCCGCCGAGCACGAGCCGCACTTGCCCGCCTTGCAGTTCCACCTCACAGCCAGGTCATTGGCGAGGCTGGCTTGAGCGCGGTGAACAGCGTCGAGGACGACTTGGCCTTCCTCCGCCGGGACAACGTAGTCCTTCAGCTCCCCGCCGTTCCCGTCGCCGCGCCATATCCGCAGCGTCAGGTCGTAGCTCAATGGACGTCCTCCAGCAGCTCGGCCAGCTCCTCGGGCGGTTTAGGCAGGGGTTGGCGGCGCACGCTGACGCCGGTCCCGTCGGCCCGGCCGGCGGCGGCTCCAGCTCGACGACCACGTTGAGGCCACCCCAATAGGGGTCGGTCATCGGGAAATCTTCCCGGGTGTGGCCGCCCCGGCTCTCCTGGCGCTCCAAGGCGGCCAGGGCGACGGACTCCGCCACCAGGACCATGTTGCGCAGGTCGAGGGCGAGGTGCCACCCGGGGTTGTACTGGCGGTTACCTTCGACCGACACCGCCGCAGCCCGGGCGCCCAGAGCGGCTATCTTTTCCAGGGCTTCTTTCAGCTCCGTCTCCACCCGGATTATGCCCACCAGGTCTTGCATTACGTCTTGCAGCTCTTGCTGGACTGCGTACGGGTTTTCATTACGGCTGGTGGCCCGGAACGGGGCCAGGGCCACCTCGGCGGCGACCGAGATGTCGCTTTGCACCGGCTTGGGCGGCTCGTCAGCCACGCCCTTGGCATATTCGGCGGCGTACTCTCCTGCCCTCTTCCCGAACACCAGCAAATCGGAAAGAGAATTCCCTCCGAGGCGGTTGGCCCCGTGCATCCCGCCTGCGACCTCGCCGGCGGCGAACAGGCCGGGGACGACCGACGCCTGGCTGTCAGGGTCCACCTCCACCCCGCCCATCACGTAATGGCAAGTGGGGCCGATCTCCATTGCTTCTTTGGTGATGTCCACATCGGCCAGCTCAAGGAACTGCTGGTACATGGAAGGTAAGCGCTTCCGTATGAACTCGGGCGAACGGCGGCTAGCGATGTCCAGGAACACCCCGCCGTGGGGAGAGCCCCGGCCGGCCTTGATTTCGGTATTGATCGCCCGCGCCACCTCGTCCCGGGGTAACAGTTCGGGTGGACGGCGGTTATTGCGTTTGTCCTCGTACCAGCGGTCGGCTTCTTCGATATTGTCCGCCGTCTCGGCCTTGAAGAACTCCGGGATGTAGTCGAACATGAAACGCCTGCGTTCGGAGTTGAGCAGTACCCCGCCGTCCCCACGCACCGATTCGGTCACCAGCAGGCCCCGGACAGACAGCGGCCAGACCATGCCGGTCGGGTGGAACTGGACGAACTCCATGTTGACGAGCGTCGCCCCCGCCCGCAGGGCAATGGCATGACCGTCGCCCGTGCACTCCCACGAATTGGAAGTCACCTTCCAGGATTTCCCGATACCACCAGTGGCCAGCACCACAGCCGGGGCTTCGAGGACCACGAAACGCCCCGAATCCCGCCAATACCCGAAGGCGCCGGCCACCCTGTTGCCATCCTTCAGCAAGTCCGTCACCGTTAGCTCCATGAACACGTCGATCCCGAGCGACACCGCCCGCTGCTGCAGCGTGCGTATCATTTCGAGGCCGGTCCGGTCCCCGACGTGAGCCAGCCGGGCGTAGCGGTGGCCGCCGAAATCTCGCTGGCTGATCTTGCCGTTGGACGTGCGGTCGAACAGGGCGCCCCACTGCTCGAGCTCGTACACCCGGTCGGGCGCTTCCTTGGCGTGCAGCTCCGCCATGCGCCATTGGTTGAGGAGCTTGCCCCCCCTCATGGTGTCGCGGAAATGGACCTGCCAATTGTCCTCGGGCCACAGGTTGCCGAGAGCCGCGGCGATGCCGCCTTCGGCCATCACAGTGTGAGCCTTTCCGAGCAGGCTCCGGCAAATGAGCGCGGTGCGTGCGCCTGCATCGTGGGCGGCGATGGCGGCCCGGAGGCCGGCCCCCCCGGCGCCGATTATGACGACGTCGTAGGAGTGGTGTTCGTATGTTTCTTCGTTCGACATTTCAGAAAAACCTCGGGTCGTGCACCCACCCCACCGCAACCAGACGGATATAGAGGTCCGTCAGCGCCACGAAAACCAAGCTCACCCAGGCGATCTGCATGTGCCTGGCGTTCAGTTTGGAGACAAAACCCCACAACTTGAACCGCAGCGGGTGGCGGGAGAAATGCTTGAGCCGGCCGCCAACGACGTGCCGGCAGGAATGGCAAGAAAGCGAGTAGGACCACAGGAATACGGCGTTCAGGACGAGCATCAGGGTCCCGAACCCGGCGTGGCCCCAGCCCTCGGGCCAGTGAAAGGCCTCGATGGCGTCCCAGGTGAGGATCCCGTTGAACAGTAACCCCAGGTAGAAAAACCACCTGTGGGCATTTTGGAGGACGAGAGGCAGGCGGCTCTCGCCGGTATAGCGCCGATGAGGTTCTTTGACCGCGGCAAGCCGGCGGCGAGAGCAGCAACGACCGGTAATACGCCTTCCGGTAGTAGTAGCACGTGAGGCGGAAGCCCAGCGGCACTACCAGCACGATGATGGCCGGCGAGATCACCCACCAGGGACCGAACAACCCCACCATGGGCGGGTGAGTGATGGTCGACCCCGCCCGGGCGTAACCACACCGGGCAGCCAGGCACGGTGAGTAGAAGGGGGAGAGGTATGGCCTCACGTAGTAGTTGGCGTTCTGGAAGGCAGCCCACGTCGCGTAACCAATGAAGGCGATGAGGACGGTCCCAGTGATCAGCGGCTGCGCCCACCAACGGTCCTGACGGAGGGTGGGGACATCTATATCCGCCCGTCGTTTCGGCGGGGCCTTCTCCGCCGGTCCGGCAGTGGCTACGGTCATTCAGGCACCGTGCGTCTCATCGCCCCCACGTTAACCGGCGCAGACCAGCAACGGCACGACGGCAGGGTTGTCGAACGGCGTTGGGGTGACCGCTGTAGCACGACCGGCCCAGCTCAAGCTGGGGCGCTGGCCGTCCCCTCTACCCGTAAGTGGGGCGCTGAGGCCACCCCGGAGGCGAGTCCTCCCAGTCCTCCTGGCGACCATACGGGGTGAGGTCCAGGACGTTGTTGGAGAAGAGCAACCGGTCCACCCCCCGAGCCGTAGTGGAGTACGTCATGTAGACGTCGTCGCCATTGCGCAGGAAGACCGTGAGGCTGAACAGGTCCCCGGCGCCCGTGTCAGCGGCGAACCCGTTGCCCCGGGACGAGACGAACGGCACCGTCCAGCCCATACGTGTCTTGTACCCCTGGATCTGGTCGAGTGGCATGTTGGACACCGTCACGAACGTGACCCCCTTACCGTGGAGGGTGTCGAGGTCGGCGACGTTGTTCGTGAAGTGGGTGCAGCCAGGGCAGAACGCGTCAGGCCCGTTGTCCATGAACTGGTACACGACGAGCTGCTCCCGGCCGTCGAACAGGTCGAGCAGGGTCTTGGGGCCGTCGGACGAGTCAAATACGTAGCTGTTGTCGAACTTCACCATCGGAAGCCGGCGACGCTGAGCGGCGAGGGCGTCGAGGCTACGGGTGGCTTCCTTCTCCGCCCGGAGTAGTTCGTCACGCTGGCTTTGCCATTCCCCGGCCGAGACGACTGGGGGCCGGGCAACTGCGGCCGGTACTTCGGTCACGTCCTTCTCCTTCTCCCGTCTTATGGACCATTAGACGAAGCGACCCGGCTGAAATCATCGCTGAGCCAGATTGGGGCTTGTTGCCGGATCCAACTGGGAGGCTTTCATTGGGCAGCAGGTCAGGCTGAAAGGCGGGACCGGGAGTCGAGCTCGGCGGCGCGCGCCTGCACGTCCCTCAAGGCCGCTGCGGCGAGGAGCGGGAACGGTTCGTCATCGTCCGACTGCAGCCAACGCTCAACGGCGATTGCGAAGGCGAGCATCCCCACTTCCGCTCCCAGCCGGGCGGTCAGCTCGTCTGCGCCCCGTTCGCGCAGGGCGGCGCTGATCGACCCGGCGATCCGGGCGTGCTTGAGCAGTCCCCGCTCCTGCAGTTCGCTGTTCGCCGCGACCACCAGCACGCGCCGGGCGGCCTTGGCCCGCTGCTGCGGGGTCATCGCGACCTCGGCGGCCGCGAACGCGGCCTGCAGGCACTCGGTGAGCGTCGCGTCCGGGGACGCTGCCCGGATGGCGTCGGCGAACAGCCCGGCCAGTACTTCTTCACCGCCGAACAGGACCTCCCGCTTGTCGGCGAAGTGCCGAAAGAACGTGGCTCGGTTCAAGCCGGCGCGATCTGCGATCTGCGCGACGGTTGTTTCCTCGTACCCGTTCTCCACGAACACGTCCAGGGCGGCGGCCTCCAGGCGCTCACGCGCGTCCGGTGCCCATCTGCTCACCGCGACAGCCTAGGCGAGGCGACCGCGTCGCATCACTTGCGCGAACTATGCGACTGAGTCGCATGATGATGTTAGAGTTGATGCGACCGGATCGCATCGGTGTTCCGGCCACGGCGGTTGCGCCGCGCATCTTCACCACCTGAAGCACGACCAAGGAGAACTCCATGCGCATCTTCGTCACCGGCGCTTCCGGCTGGATCGGCTCGGCCGTCGTCCCCGAACTCATCAGCGCCGGCCACCGCGTCCTCGGGCTAGCCCGCTCGGGGGCCTCCGCCAAAGCAGTCACCGACATGGGCGCCGAGGTACTGCGGGGCGACCTGAACGAGACCAACGTGCTGCGCGCCGGTGCCCTCGACAGTGACGGCGTCATCCATCTGGCCTTCGTCGTGCCCAGCGTGACCGAGGCTGCGACGCGGACCGATGCCGCGGCCATCGAGACGTTTGCCACCAGCTTGGCCGGCTCCGGCATGCCCATGTTGATCTCCGGCGCAACGCTCGTCACCCCCGGCCGGCCCGCGACCGAACGCGACGAGCTCGTCGCCGCCGGGCCCATCGCAGCCCGCATCACCAACATGCAGTCCGCCCTCGCAGCTACAGAGCGCGGCGTGCGCACCGTCCTGGTCATGCTGCCCCGCTCTGTGCACTGCCAGGGAGAACGCCACGGCTTCATCCCCCAGCTCATCGCCGCCGCCCGGGCCAAAGGCGTCTCCGGCTACATCGGCGACGGGACCAGCCGCTGGCCCGCCGTCCACGTGAAGGACGCCGCGCATCTTTACCGGATGGCCATCGAGCAGGGTCCCGCCGGCGCAGTGCTCAACGCCGTCGGCGACGAAGGCGTGCCGGTCCGCGAGATCGCCGAGGCCATCGGCCGGCACCTGAACGTGCCCGCCCGGACCCTGCCCGCCGAGGAATTCGGCGGCATGCTCGTGCACCTCCTCAGCACCGACATGCCCGCCTCCAGCGCCATCACCCAGGATCTCCTGGGCTGGAAGCCCACCCACCCCGGCCTCATCGAGGACATCGAACAGGGCCACTACTTCATCTGACTCGCCCCGGACAGCACGCGGTACCGAGGGCGCCACACCCTAAGGGCGGCCTCGCCAGGTCAAGACTTGACCTCCCGAGCATTGAACTATCCCTACTTCGCAAGCGCGGTACGCCATCGCTCTTGAGCCCATTCCTCCCACGACGAGAACCGTCCGGGAGGAGGGGCCAGGGTCGGTAGTTCGAAGCTCGAGCTCATCAGGCTGCTGAAACTTCTGGCGGAACTCGGCCAGGTGCTCGTCGGTCATAACGAACGTCGACGACCGTGCGATGGAGAACCGCGCTTCCAGCCGTTTCTTCTGCTCTTCAGGGCTGATATGGAGATAGACGAGCTCGCACACTGCCCCTTCCCTCGCTGCTAGGTACTTGAGCGCGGACCGCTCGTCCCACGACCACACCCCAAAATCTAAGACGACGTTGGTGCCCAGTCGAAGAACGGTACGCGCTATCCATACGAGACGTCCCTCTAGAACATCGTGCCTGCGGACCGCCTCCGCTGTCCACCATTCATCCGCACCGAAAAGCGGGGCCGTCCACTCATCTGTTGTTAGCCGGAGAGCACGATGTTGCTCTTCAAGCTGGCGCGCACGAGCAGTCTTACCGGCCCCTGGTAATCCGACGGTGACATAAAGCGTCGCCTTCTCGTTCACGTTACCAACTCTACGCGTATCGCGGTGTCGTGCCATCCAAGAAACGTGGCCAAGGCACACGCATCGCCAGAGAGAACACCAAAAGCAGAGTTAATATGTGTTCTCATAAGCCGGCTCTCGTCTCACACTAATGAATCTCATTATGCGATTATCCAATAACATTCCCCGTTCATAGAGACGGCAAAGACGTGCTCCATTCGCTGCCGCTGGTGTTCCTGGTACCTGATGGGCGGCGCCACTCGAGTGAGGCCGGCGCACTGAGGCCGGCGCAGTGAGGCCGGCGCAGTGAGGCCGGCGCACTGAGGCCGGCGCAGTGAGGCCGGCGCAGTGAGGCCGGCGCAGTGAGGCCGGCGCAGTGAGGCCGGCGCAGTGAGGCCGGCGCAGTGAGGCCGGCGCAGTGAGGCCGGCGCAGTGAGAGCACCTCGCCGCCCGAGTCGTTTTGGGAAGGCGGCGAAAGGCCGGTCCGGCAACTGGCGGGCCACGATTCTGGGGCGAATTTCTACGCTTGGGTCGAAAAACATAGTGATAACGACAGTTTTTCGACCCATTTCCGGGCGACCCTTCCGGCGGCCCTTCCCGGCGGCCCTTCCGGGCGACCCATCCCGGCGGCTGGATAGATGCGAGCAAATGCCTTACTTGCCCCTTGCGGCAGAGAGCGCTGTTGCGGCCAAGTGCCACCTGCCGCACGAGGTGACGGCGGCCCATCCGAGCGGGACCCTTGGATGAGTTCGGCCCGCGGGACACTACCGTTGAGCGACTAAGCTCACATCACAGCTCGCATGATTTCCTGAAGGGATGTCAGGCCGGCGGAGACCTTGCGGAGCCCGTCCTCGCGGAGCGTCCACATCCCAGCCTCGATCGCGGCCTCCTTGACGGCGGCTGACGGAGCCCGGTCAGCGATAAGTGCCCTGATATTGTCGTTCACCACCATTACTTCTTGGACGGCACAACGACCTCTGTACCCGGTCGAATTGCAGCTGGCGCAACCCCGGGCGCGGTACAAGCTAAATGAGCCGTCCGAGTTGCGCAAAGGTTCAGGAATGATGAGGCTGTGGAACTCGAGGTCGGTCGCTTGGCTTTCTTCTTTGCAGTTCTCGCAAAGGGTGCGGACAAGCCGCTGAGCGACCACGCAGTTGAGCGAGCTTATCACGTAATACGGCTCCACGCCCATCTCGATCAGCCTCGCTGGGGTCGAGGCCGAGTCGTTTGTATGGAGAGAAGACAGCACCCGGTGGCCCGTCATCGATGCCTCGATGGCGATGGTCGCAGTTTCGAGGTCACGAATTTCACCGACAAGGACAACATCGGGGTCAGCCCGCAAAAAAGTGCGAAGGGCGCTGGCAAAACTCAGACCGGCCTTCGGGTTTACCTGGACCTGCTTTATCCCGGCGATACGGCTCTCTACCGGGTCCTCGACAGTGAGGATATTTCGGGTGGTATCGTTCAATTCCTGGAGGGCGGCGTACAAGGTCGTGGTCTTTCCTGACCCCGTCGGTCCCGTGACCAGCATCGCGCCATGGGGAAGGAAGACGGATTGTTTCAGCCGCGCCAAGGCCTCCGGGAAAAACCCCAAGGTTTCAAGTTGAGCGGCCCGCTTATCTTCGATGATCAGACGGATGGCGACAGCTTCGCCGAGGACCGTCGGGATCGTGGCAACACGCATATCGGCAATTTCGCCGTTGCGCAGCCGGAGTGACATCCGCCCATCTTGGGGGACGCGTCTTTCGGAGATGTTCATCTCCGCCGACACCTTGATTCGGTTCACGAGTGCGGCGTGAAGGTTCTGTGGCGCGGCGATCGCGTCTCGAAGGACGCTGTCAACGCGGAACCGGATTCGAGTGTCGCCGTCGGATGGCTCGATGTGCACGTCCGAGGCTCGTTCGTTCATCGCAAGCGTGAGGAGATAATCGACGAACTGAACCAGGGGGGCTTCGCTTACCTCGAGTACCGGACCGGTGGGACCGGTGCTGGCAGTCTCGTCGACTGCCCGCTGGAGAGCTTCGGTTACGGCCCGCTCACCACCACCGAGATTGTTGAGGACCACGTCGAGCTGGCTGAGGTCCGCCAACATCGGGACGATCCGTGAGCCGACCGCGATCCGGATGTCATCGACAGCGACGATATCTGTGGGGTTAGCCATCGCCACCTTCAAAGCGCCATCGCTCGTCCGGCACATCGGGACGGCCTTGGTCCGACGAGCCAGCGCCGGCGAGATCAAAGTGATCACGTCAGGGTCGGGTGAAGCTACTTCGAGGTCGACATACTCCACGCCGCTTTGTTCGGCTACAGCCTCCAGGACCTCAGAAGCGCGCGCCAAGTTGAGGTCAAGGAGTATCTCACCGAGACGACGCTGGGTAGAGCGTCCCTGAGCGAGCGCGATGTCGAGAGCCTCCGGGGCAAGGACACCGTTTCGGACGAGGATATCCCCGAGGAAAGGCCGCGAAGCCCTCGCGGTTCGGTTCCGTGCCCCTCAGCGAGCGCGCCCCCTTCGTTCCAGGCATCAGCTTCAGCCCGCTTATTCCACATAGCAGCTCCATTCGGTCGCGCCGTTAGACCCCAACGGCCCATAGCCGCATCGGCGCGCCGATCAGCTCCCTTGAGTTACTGCTGCCGCGGCTCGGTGTCGAACCACCAGAACGGGTTCTTCCTCATCGACAGGCCTGGCGACTAGCATTTCGTCGCCCTCGCCGACGGGTCCTGAGGGTCAACTTGCCCGAAGCCAGGATGGCGAGGTGCCGACCGTAGCCATGGATGGCGGAGGGCCGGAGCTAACTGGTTGACAGGCGGGAAGAGCGCCGCGGGGGCAACCTCGAGAGTCGATGTTGGCCAAGAACAGCTCGGTCATGTCGGCCGCGGTGAGGTTCTGACGGGCGAGGCAGAAAGCCCGGACCCGGAAGGTCTGAACGGCGTACTTCTCTGCCGGGTTGTAGCGGACTCGGCTGTCTTTCATGAAAACCGCCTCTTGCCGTTCACCCGCATCCCTGAGCCAGGTAACGTCGCTAACCGCTTCGTCAGCCGGGACGCCGTACCGCTCGGCCAGGGTTGTCAGCTTCAGCCCTGCCGCTCGCAGCAACACTGGGACCTGGACGCGGCCCAGGCTCCGGTCTATGAAAAGGTCAGGCAGCCCGGCGGGATGCGACACGCACTACGTCTTCGAGCTCGGCCCTAGGCACGCCGAACCCCTCCACGAGCGTGTCGAGGTCTTCGCCGGCCCAGAAACGCTCCATGACGTCGGCTACCTTGGCGCCCCCGCGAGAGAAGATCGGCTGCCCGAACGACCGCTCCGGGTCAGCGACGACCTCGGCGTCGCGGTACCCGGGGAGCCGGAGCAAGCGGGCGTAGCCGTCGTCGGCGTAGTCAATGAGCTTGAGGTACTGCTCGACGGCCTCGGAGAAGACCCGTTGCCGGTTGCGGACTACTACCAGCTGTCGTACGAGTGGAGCGTCGGGGTCGGAGGAACTCTCCGCGTAGTCAAAGAGGATCTCAGCGCCGTCGCTGTACAGGCGTCGCGAGGCTAGGGCGTGGTCGATGACGAGGTCCGTGGAGAGCACTTCGAGCGCGGGCCGGACACGCTGAAGCGGTACTCCAGAGTTCCGTACCGCCGCCAGCACGAGCGCTTCGGACAGGCCCACGAACGGGATCGTCGGCTGGCCGCGGTGCTCGCTTGGCAACGATGTCACGATCGGGGCTCCCTTCACGGTCCGTCTGCGTGGCCGCGGCCGCGTGTAACCCTTGGCCCAAGTGGCGAGTGTGGCCGGGTTGACCCCCACCGCGCGGGCAGCCTCATTCGGCGTGTAAAGCGGTACATCGAAGCGGAGATCCCGAGCGGCCGTTAGACACCTCCTGGTCCTGAGCATTCGTTTTACTTACTCCAGTGTAGTTCTTGATTCCATCCAGCAGAACCCGGATCTACCCGTCGTGCAAGAGGCGAATCCTCGGACGTTCGCGGCGAGCCGCCCGAGCGAGAAAGTATGAGAGTCGTGGCTGATCAGACGACTCAGAGCTGGACCGCTAAGCACTTCTCACAGGCGAATCCCAGAGGCGAAGCCCAAGCCAACGTTCCGCAGCTGTTGCGACGGGTCGCTAAAACGATTGAGGGCCTAGGCGAGGTGGATGTGTTGGACATCGTGATGCACACGGAAATCACAGAGCAAGGCGACTGGCACCAGCCTGACCGTATATTTCAATGACCGGGCAGAAACCAGGGATACGGGCGATTAGGACATCCGCTGATCAGCGGTGTGAGCTGCTCTTTTATTGCCCATCCGTGACACCGAGGGCCTTTGTTGTCCTCTGTTTGGCGCACGGATCGCGCCCGCCGGAGAGCTGGCGCCAGGGCAGCAACCGGATCATGGCTCGGGTGAACATGGCGTGCGTGCCGATGCGACGCCAGACGATGTGAGCCTCGCCCTCCCAGACAGCTCAGCGTACTCGAAGGTGGCTCGTCCATTGGCTGCCCAGGTCATCTCGAAGATATCGGCGGCCCCTTGACGCCATTGACCCGCAACCCGGGAAACCTGTCGGCGTCGCAGATCCTGAACAAACTCGCCCACGGCGGCCAGGAAAGCTGCCCGCTGTATGGGCGTCAGAGCGTCGAACTCTGCGCGAAACCTCGGCGACCAGGTGTACGTCGGCAGGGCGGGCTACTCCAAAGGCTTGGCGCAGTCGCGGAGGGCTTTTAAGAAAGCCCCGTCTGACTCGAACCGCTCGACCCGCCCGGCGGCTAGGTCAGCATCGACCTCGCGCTCGCCTTCCTGCCACTCGGGCGTCCAGAACCAAGCCTGTGTGGCATCGATCAGCTTCTGCGGACGCAACAGGATGCCCTCGGACGTGATCTCGGCCTCGAGGAGGTCGCCCTCTTCAAGGTGGACAGCCTTGCGGATATCCGCTGGCAGCGTGATCTGGCCTTTTGCCCTCAGAGCCGTCCGTACCACAAGTCAATTATACGATCGGAAAGTCGTACTTTCGAACCTGGTCAGCTAACTCCGGCCTACGTCGGGGGAGGGGCGCGCTCGATCCCATACCACGCATTGGCGACGAAAGAAGCGGCAGAGAAGCCTAAATTGGCGATCCGTCGAGTCGAAGTCCGCATGCCGCGCAGAATGCTGCGCTAGGCGTTCGGAGCGGTTTTCCACAGAACCGACACGGGAGGCCGTAATGCGATGCCCGATGATGCGCAACAGCGTTGTAATGAACCCCGGCAAGACCGGTGATGCTCTCGTAGACAGCGGAGGCGTCGGCAAGGCGTTGGCGAAGGGGAGCGAGTTGCGACTCGGACCGTATTGGGTACAGCACAGCTTGTACTTGAGCCCACTCCTCCTCGTCGAGCATTGGGACATCTCCCTGGCAACGCCAGCACCAGAGCATCTTCACGCAGCAACCATATGCCAGCCGATTTTGGCTGCCCCGCGGCTGACGGTTTACAGTCTGCCTGAACTTAGGACGCAACGGTCTGGGGGGGGGCGACGGTAACAATCTCCCACCGGCGACTCGCCGGGTGGCGTGGTAATTGAGGGACCGAGTCTCGACAAAGCAGTCCGTGTTCGCACGGCCATCCTCGCTACCGTTGGCAGCCTGCCTGCGCCGCCGTCGGGCTGAGCGGCTTTCGGTTCCACGACCTAAATAGCGGGAACACCCTGGCCGCATCCACAGGCGCCAGCCTGAAGGTGCGACGGATGGGCCATGCGAGCCCGCGGGCGGCGCTGCTCTACCAGCACGCGACGACGGCACGAGACCGCGCTGTCGCTGACGCTCTATCAGCATTGGCTGTACCGAAACCCGCATTAGCGGGGGTTCACAACCTGCAATTAGTCACCCACGAAAAAGAAGATTCTCGCGCCAGCAGACGCCCACGGACGGCAGCGGATGTGGGATAGATGTGGGATGGAGCCCCCCTCAGGGCTCCATCAGGACCCTCTCCCCAAGGTAAAAGTCCTGGTCAAGCGGGTGGAGACGATGGGACTCGAACCCACGACCCCCTGCGTGCAAAGCAGGTGCTCTAGCCACTGAGCTACGTCCCCAGGCAAGGATCGCCGACCCCCGATATTAACACTAAGGCTCTGGTGGCTTGGTACGCCGGCGTCGTCGGCGCCCGAAGCGGAACGGGATCAGCAGGTAGAGCGCGACAAGGAAGTAACCGATGACGGCCGCGACCGGCACAAAGAGCCCGATGACGATGAGCAGGCCGTAACCTACGAGGCTCGGGCTCAGCCGGTTCGTCAGGACAGTTATCTCTTCGTCGCTGGCGTTCGGCCTGACGAGGCGAGCATGGAGCGCATAACGCCATAAGAGTGAGAGCACGACCGACGCGGCCAGGAGGGAGAGGCCGTAGACGGTAGCGGCGACTCTTTCGGCCATGTCCTTAGAGACGTATTCAGCCAGCAGGCGGGTGGGAAAGGGAAGGAAGGAGACGAACAGTAGGACCAGCAGGTTGAGGCGGAGAAGCGTGACATCGGCGCGTTCGAGGTAGTCGGTTATGGCGTTGTGACCGAGCCAGAGAGCTCCGATGGTGGCGAAACTGACGACGTAACCGAGGTATCCCGGCCATTCTTCGCCTATGGCATCGAGCAGGTGCCGCTGAGAGTGGAGGGTGGTCGGTATGGTCAGGTCCAATGCAAGCAACGTGATAGCTACCGCAAAAACGCCATCGCTCAGGGCCTCGAGCCGTCCTTGTCGCGCGTTCGGCTGGGCGGAGGTGGCTGAGGAGCGTCGTCGGGCTGGCTCATCGGCTGGTCCCGTCCTCAGTGGCGGAATTGCGCGCCGAGGTACGGACAAAAGCACCGGGCGCGCACAAACAGCGGATTTGCCCTGAAAATCGGGACAGAACGGCAGGACCGGCTCCTCGGCCGGGGTGAGCTGACCGGCTCTTTCGCATTTACCGCCGGACGGGCCACGTCTGTAGGGAGTCGTGCTCGTTTCCCCCCTTGAAAGTGCACTTCGTGGCCGGTGGACCTGATCCAGGGGTGACGAGGCTTGAGGGCTTTACTGCTCCTGGACGACCATCAAATGGTTCTTGTTGTTGTCCCGGAAGAAGAACATGAGCGGGACTCCCCCCTCGCCCCCCATAAGCTGGGGATCGACGTCGACGCCACTCGCTTCCAACTCAGCGTGGTCCGCTCGAGGGTCCTTGGAGCCTAACGCGATCCCGGTCATCTGCCCGGTCTGGAACCCGCCCTGCGGGGGCACTAAGGCGAGATTTGCCCCGCCACTTGGCGGCGCCACCTCGACCCAGCGCTCACCCTCTCCGAACGCTAAATCGGCTGCAAGCGAAAAGCCGAGTTTGTTGGTATAGAACTCAATCGCCGCGTCCTGGTCTGTCACGGGCACCATTACTCGCCCGACCTGCGTGATCTCCAACATGTTGCTCTCCTTTCGGACGGCTGAAAAGTAGACGAGGAAGAGGAGCTTCGGTCATCGGTCTTAATGGCCCGGCGCGCCGCCCGGGTGACCCAGGTCTGCGTGCCCGCATACGTGGTGGCTTTGACCTGGCCACTGGAGACCTGGCCCCTCCTCTGGCACAAAGGAGGGTCGGAGCGACCCGCAGAGGTTCACCGGCGTCGTCCGACCGCCCAGTAAAACAATGAGTTGCCTGGGTTCAAGCTGATAAACAGGCGCCAGAGGCGCTTATTGCCCCGGATCTCATCGTCCCTGCGGCGGGCCAGGTCGCGCCAAGCCAGCGTCGCAGAAGCAACTTCGACGGCAGCAAGCACCGTCAGCGCCAGTTTCTTACGGTTCCTGTCCATAGCCCATTTCTACCGTCTCCCGGCCTCTACGATAACCCGCTCAGCTAGCTGGGCCGTTGAGGTCATTCCTCCACCTCACTCCCAGGACTACTACGTCATCGTTGCTACCGGTAGGGACCAGGCTCGCCAGCAGGTGGTTTATCAAGCGTTCGGGCGCCAACGGTACGGAAGCGACCTCACGGAGCCTTTCGATACTCACAGTGATCGGCTCACCACGGCGTTCGACTAAACCATCGGTGTAGACGACCAAGGTTGTCCCCGGTAGGACAGGCACGGTCGACTCGACGTAGTGGTCTTGATTGAGGCCGATCGGCGGGCCGACTTCGGTCACGACCACCTCGGCCCGGGCGTCCGCTATCAGGATGGGGTTGACATGCCCAGCGTTCGCCAATGTGATGTTGCCCGCTCGGCTGTCGTACAACCCGCAGAGCACGGTGGCAAAATGACCGCCCTCATCTATCTGGACCAGGCGGGCCAGACGGGTCAACACACGTCGCCGGATCTGGGTCTTCGGCCGCGTACGCATTTATCGCAAATCGCAGACGACGCCATAAGTGCCGCAGCCTCGACCCCCCGGCCAGACACGTCGCCTACGGCGAAGAACGATCGGCCTTCGCCCGCTATGCGGAGGTTGAACCAGTCACCACCGATATCTACTCCCTCGACGCCCGGAAGGTAACGAGCCGCAATTTCGAACTCAACCGGCGTCGGGAGAACGCGCGGTAGGAGCGAATGTTGCAGCGTTTCGGCGATCGTGCGTTGCTGTTGTATCTCGTCCGACTGTTCCAGCACCCGTTCTCTCATCAGCTCGATATTGGTGCCGAGAGAAGAAATCTCCTCCGGTCCAGACGTTCCCACTTGATGATCGACTTCGCCAGCAACCACGAGGCCAACCTCGCTCTCGAGCCGGCGGATCGGACGGATGACCCATCGTCTCGTAAGCGACCAACCAAAAAAGGAGCCCAATAAAACCAGCACGGTCATGGCGACGATCAGCCACAGCGTCTCGTCCTGCAACGAACGCGCACGTGTGGTGAGGGCACGCTGCTCGACTCCTATCCGGTCGCTCAAGGCCGTCAGGCTCTGACGAAGTTGGTCGAACAGCGCCTTGCCCCTGCCGGTCTTCTCTGAAGCAATGGCCGCCGCCACGTCGCCGCTCTTCACGTCGTTTATTTGCGGGACCGCGAAAGTACGCTGCCACGCTTCGTATTGCACCGTTGACTGAGTGAGGAGGGCAAGAGCGATTTTATGGCCGACGAGTTGACGAGAAAGGGTGCTAATCAGGTCCTGGCGTCAACGTCTCCCCGAGCTCGTAGGGCTGCAAGAAGGCCGGTTCGCCCGTGATGACGAAGCCCCGTTCACCAGTCTCCTGGTCCACGACGGCCGCCAGGAGCTGGTTGGCCGTTCCCGCCGCGGGGAGAAGGGTTTTCAACGCTAAGCGCGATGTATCGGCCCGACCGGACGGCAAACGAGATCCCAAGCGCCCCCGCGACCAGCGCGAGGATGGCACTGAGCAGGAATGCGATCGTTACGCGGCGAGACACCGAGGCCGGCCCAGGTCGGCGGGGCCTAGGGGCTGTGCTGACCGACGACGGCCAGCATCTTTTGGCGGTTCATTGCGATCAATAGGTCAAGAAGGTACACGATGCGGTCGTGGCCACAATGGCGCAGCTTGGCTCGCATCCTCGGTTGGGCAAGGCGCCCCGGGCGAGCGTGCTGGGCCCGTTTGTGACTGACTGCCTGACGACGACAAGGGCGGCCTAGGCTGTGCCCAGCAGCGGGTGCATCGGGACGGGTGAGGTGGGGCATGAACATGAAACGTGTCATTACGCGCACGGCGATAGCAGCCGTCTTCGGCAGCGCCCTCGGGATGGCCGGGCTGGGAGCCTTACCGGCCATGGCGGACGCCTCGTCGCGCGTGCCGATGGCTACCCACGCCGCATCCCTCCCTACCGGCCCGGCCACCGGCTACCCGTTCGGGTACGTGATGGATGAAGGCAGCAAGACCAGCCTGTTACCTCCGAACGATAAAGACGTAAACCAGGCCAGGGTTACGTCCGCCCCCAGGGTCGGGCCATTTACGATCAACCCGAGTGGGCCTCCGTCTGGTTGGCCCGATGCGTGCAAGCTCACCAGCGTGCCGCAGCTAAAAGCGTTGGAGCCTTCCATTACCGGGCTCAGGGGTAACCCGGTCGGCAGTAAAGCCGAGCTCCTCGGTAGCGGCCACACCGCGCCGCACAACACAGAGTGCCAGTTCAACGTGAAGACCACTTTCCAGCCCTCAGGACTACGGCAGCACCGGCTCTTACGTCATAATCCAGATCGAGGCGATCGACACCGGGGCGCCGGCTCTTTACCAGGAAGCCCTGGTGGCTCAGAAAGGCGAAGCCCACAAGTACCCGGCCCAATACGCCGACTACCCCGACTTGAAGAACAACGTCCAGTGCTTCGATGACGGCACCGAACTGCAGTGCCTGAAGGGCGACGTGAACTTCTGGGTCAGTGGCCAGAAGGTAACCGGCGGCAATAACTTCGGCGCCGACCAGGCCGTCTGGGTCGACCAAATCGAGATACCTCTGGCCGAGGTCCTCGGGGCCGAGCTGAAGACGTCCTGACCTTCAGTTTTGCTCCTTTCCTGCACCTTGGCCCGGTGAGCATCGGGTTTGCCTGAGCGGACTTCGCGCTCCACGATGGGCCATGCGCACGCCCAAGACCTTCGAGGAACTGGTGGCAGAAGGGGAGTCCGTCCCGGTCGAAGGCTGGGACTTCTCGTGGTTCGAGGGACGGGCGACTGAGCAACGGCCCTCGTGGGGCTACGCCCGGTTACTGGTCCAGCGCGTCGGGCGGGAGTCCTCGGTCCTCGACCTTCAAACTGGTGGCGGGGAGGTGTTCGCTCGGGTGCTCGACCAGACCGAGCGCCGGCCAGGCCGACTGGCGGCGACGGAATCCTGGCCACCGAACGTCGCCATAGCCACCAGCAACCTGGCCCCGTTCGGGGCCTCAGTGGCCCAAGTAGCCGATGACGCCCCGCTGCCCTTTTCTGACGAGGCTTTCGACCTGGTTGTCAGCCGGCACCCCGTGATAACGATTTGGCCTGAAATAGCACGGGTATTGGCCCGAGGAGGCTCCTATCTGTCGCAACAAGTTGGTGCCGGCTCCAACCGGGAGCTCATCGACTTCATGATGGGGCCCCAAACACCCGGCGATGCGCGTAGCCTCGAACAGAGCGGTACGCGAGGCAGAGGCGGCCGGCCTGGTCGTGGTCGACCTTCGTCAGGAATCGCTGCGCGTTGTGTTCAACGACGTGGGGGCGGTGGTCTACTTCTTGCGCAAAGTGCTGTGGACGGTACCTGACTTCACCGTAGAGAAGTACCGCCACCGCCTCCTGGTCCTTCACGAACGCATCAACCAAGACGGGCCGTTTGTGGCCCACTCGGAGCGCTTCCTTATTGAGGCAAAAAAGACCGATTAGTAGCTAGCCTGGCCACTCGGCGTGGAATTGGCCCACGTCGGACTTTGTTATGACGCCTTGATTTGGAAGCTGTGTCACCGGGTCGACCGCACCGCTGGGGACGCCTGTCCTTATAGCCCTTATGAGGTCCTCGACCGCCAGGCTTCCCTCGGAAGCGGGCAGCTGCGCCACGTCGCCGTACCAGGCCCCTGAACGCACACCACTTAAGGCAGCTGCGCTGGCGCCGTACCCGACGAGGATGACTTTGCCGGCCCTCCCCTCGCCGGCGACGGCCTTCTGAGCACCCTCGATCCCCTGGTCCGACCCGACGATCAAGGTGAGGTTCGGGTCGGACTGGAGCATGTGCTGCGCGGCGATCAGCCCGTTCCACGGTGTGAAATACGACTGTCCCTCAGCCACGATCTTTACGTTGGCATGACCGGCCGTAGCAGCCGAAAACCCCCCGTAAATCGCCTCATCCAGCGCCGAGGCTTTGACATCGTATATATATCCCACCTGGCATGGGTTGTGGGTCGCACAGGCCTGGGACGACGAGGGCGCCGAGTTTCTGGCCGATCTCGGTGGGGACAAATACGACATTGGCCGCCAGGCCGTTTACCTGGGGTTCGTCCGTGCTCAGGTTGGGCCCAGCTCCTGGTCGAGGTCAGCCACTTGAATATGAGCCGCAATGGCTTGTTTGACGAGACCGAGCAAGGCTGAGCCGAAGATCGGTTGCACGACGATGCCTTGGTATTTGTGCGCCGTGATGGCGTCCTGCAACTGGGTGTACTGAATGGCCGAGCTGTTGTCTGCGTCGAAGACAGTGAGCACGGCGCCGTCGGCTTCGGCGACAGACCTGGATGCGGCCAGCATGGCGGAGTCATAGCTATTGTTCGCAACTGCGAACGACAAGTAGGCGATTTGTACCGTCGTCTCGGTGGTCCTCGCCTGCAGGCTCGCCGCGGTTGCGCTTGGCGTGCCTACCCCCGTGACCGAGGCGCACACAGCCGCTCAGGCTACCGCGATGGCGCGGAGCCGGCGGCTCAATGTGGTTCCGGAAATCAACGGCTATCTCCTTAATCCTGTTCCCCGTCCGGCTCGGCGACCCCTAAATTTGGGATGGTCCCGGTCCCCGATCTCCCTCCGCCCGGGAGACCTCGCATCCGAGATGCCGGGCTTAGCCCCGCTGGACAGGTGTTAGTAGTCGGCTCGGTCAATGACGATGCTTTGGTGCGAAACGGTCCCGCCGGCGACGGGCAACGAGGACAAGACCCGCGCCGCCGGCGACACCGGTGCCACCGGGTGGCGGGCGGTGGGGATACTAAACGTGGCCGGCTGAGACGAGATTTCGCCGTTTGGGCTGGTCGCCGTGGCGGTGGCAGAGTTGTCCACGCTCCCGGCGTCCATGTCGGCCTGGGTGACGGTGTATGTGGCCGTACACGTGGCGGACGCACCGGAAGCAAGAGTTCCGCTACCGCAAGCCAGTTCGCCCACCTTCGAGTCGGTTACCCGGACATTGCTCAGCGGTGTGTCACCGGTGTCGGTCACCGTGTAGGTGTACTGGACCGTTTCACCGAGATGGGCAGTGCCTGGTAGCGCACTGGCGCCTTCGACAGTCCCCGTTTTCGTGAGCGAAATAGCGTCCGTTTGGAGAATGTTGACGGTCGCGCTGGCCGTGTCGGTTGCGGTGACACCGTCTGCCTGGCCCGTCACAGTGGCCGTATTTGTGAATGTGTCACCCGCCAGGGCGTCGGTCTGGGTGATCGTGTGCGTCCCGGTACATTCCATGGTGGCGTCCGGCCCACCCGCCGCGGCGAGCGTCGTGCTCGGGCACGTGAGGTTCGTGACGTCCGGGTCACTCACGACTACGCTCGAGATCGGCGTACCCGACGTATTGGTGACGACGAAGTCGTACGGCACCGTGTCTCCAACGGCGTAGGCGGACGGTTGGGGGGTCGTCTGGTCCACCACTTTTTCCAGGTTGAGCTGGGGCAGGATGTCGACGGAGTACACATTCACAGTACGGATCAAGTGCACCGCGCTGGACCCGCCCGTGCTGGCGGCGAAGCCGAACTTGAAGGTTGGCGGTAGCGAGTTGGGGTCCTGGTACTGGAGGATTCTGTCGGGAGCCCTTACCATCGTTGAAGTCGACCCATACAGTGATCAGCCCCCCGGAGGTCACTTGGACGTGGACCGTCCGCAACGCCGGGGCCGTGTTTTTGCCGGTGGCCGTGGAACTGTAGAGGCGTCCCGGCAGGTTGAGGTCGCCGTCCAACCAGCAGTAGCCCACTAGCCCGTCGCCTGGCCCACGTACCCCTACGGCGTCCGGGGAACCCCGGCCCGCCACCGTAGTACCCGCCGGTCCCGACCCCTGGTTGCCTTACGGCGCAGCCGTTGCCGCGGTTCTCCCCGTCGTTGGCGTAGTTCCCGAACACGTCCAGGCCGACGCCGAGAAGACCGGCGTGGACGCCCGGTGTGCTGCCGTTCTGGGCGTACCCGAGCGAGCCGCCGTAGGCCCCGGGCGACGTCAAGCTGGCGGCCCCGTTTACGAGGAAAAAGGAGATGCCATCGGCGCCAGCCGGGCCGGCGAATGCTGTTTTGCCCCCGTACTGGTACGTGTCGAACGTGATATCAATGCCACCGCTAGCTGGCAGGGCCTTGTTGTACAGGATCGCTCCGACGCGATGAACTGGTTATCGGTCAGCCGCAGGTAGCCGGGGGCGGTCCCAAGCGGCGGGCTCCCGGAATCAAGCTGCCCGCATGGGCCCAGGTTGGACTCGGCCCCGGTAGGAGGCGACGTCGCTCCCGTCAGGCAAGCGTCGTCCAGCCCCACCCAGTTGGGGTCCGCCACCGACGTGCCCTGGAACGTCTCGGTAAGCAGTGCAGAGCCGGTGCCTTGGGCAGCGGCCTTCTCGCCGCCGGAAATCGTCACCAGGCTCCCCGCTATCAGGGCTGCAGACGCCACTGCCATCGGGAGCGACCTGATCAAAAGGGAGCACCCCCGACGGCGGCTGTGAGCCACTGCCTTCCCCTTTTCGACTTCCTCCTAGCCGAGCGTAACCTCAGCCTCACTCAAGTACAACTGTTCGACCGCGCTTAGAGGTCGCCGTCCCGGCTGCGGACGATTATGCTCAGCGCTCGGGGGGAAATAAAAGGCGTTTCATAAAAAGGGCGCCAGCAATCAGGGAGAAGGGGGCAACCATGGGCAAGCTCGCAAACCTGGGTTTTAGAAAGGTTTTTGCCATTGCAGGGGTAACCGCGCTCTGTACCGGGCCGGGAATCGCACTGGCGGCTCCGGCCGCTTCCGCCGCACCGTACCCAACTCTGGAACAGGCCTTCGACAACGTCGGCATCACGGCCCCTTCGGCACCGAGCACGGGCAATTTTGACGGCATCGGCGATTCCTTTTCAGCTTCCGCGTTGGCCAGCGACGCGCTCGTGCCCGGGGCCAGCCTGCTACACGACGGGCTTCAGGTCGACTGGCCAGACGTCGCCCCCGGTGCGCCGGACAACGTGGTATCTGAGGGCCAGACCGTGGCACTAAGCGGGCAGGGTTCAACCCTCGGGATCGTCGGCACCTCCGCCTATGGCTCAGCCAGTGGCATCTTTACGGTCACATACACCGACGGGACGGCGACCAATGCAGCGGTGACCTTGTCCGACTGGGTCGACGAACTGCCCGCAACCGGCTCCGACTTCCTGGCTACCACCGGCGGCTCCGACCCGGACGGGAGCATCCCGGTGAGCATGTCGTACGCCGCCATTCCGATCGACCCGACGAAGCAGGTGGCGTCTGTGACGTTGCCCGCGGTCAGCGCCGGGGTGGGCACCGGCGTCAATTCGATGCATGTATTCGACCTCACTGTCGGCACCGCTGCGGCGGAGGCGGCGGGCGCGCCAGGGGCGGCGTCGTATTACGACGAGGCCCGTAAAGACTGTGTGGGCACCGCGGCCGACACCGCGTCCAAGGTTTGGTACACGGTGGCCGATGGCACGCTGTCGGATACGTACGCGCCCACCATCGACAACACCGACGTGAAGAGCCTCGACCCAATCGTCACCGGGCCAGGGTTCACGGCCCTCCAGCCCCGCGACATGACCTACGCCGTCAGCGAGCTCGGCACTACCGGCATGGCCTGCCGGGTCGTGGCTTTGGATGCAGCCGAGCACTTCGCCATCGTCAGCGACTTCATCACCGACCCGTTTACTGAGTCGGTCGTCATGCAGGAGAGCCTCGTGGCCCTTCCGGGGGCGCCCACTGGCCTGCACGTCTACCTCCGGTTCAACCCGTTGCTCAACGGGCACGGCGGCGGCGGGACAGACAACGCCGGTGGCGAGTCGGCGACGATCGTACAAACCCAGCGCGGCCCGGTCCCGCTGTCCTACTCCACGAATTCGTTCACCGAAGCCACCAACCGTAGCTACGCCACACCCATTTATGCCGCGCTGGCGGCCGCGCAGCCCTTTGCCGCCGTCGAGACCGGCTTTGTGGGTGCCTCGAGCGACGGGCTCGACGAGCTCGATGCATCCGGGGCGCTCACCGCCAGTCCTCCCGACGCTGACAACGGCAACGTCGTGCAAACGGTCGAGCTCTCGCTATCGAGCCGCCAGAGGTCCTTCCCGTCCCCGCCTTCGGCCAGGACTTCGAGCCCTTACGCGGCCGGGCTGGGCGCTTATGGCGGCCCTTCCAACTTCTCTGCCGGCCCGGCCTCCTGCGGCGCTTCTGCCACCCCTGCGTGGCCGCGGTCACAAACGGGCGCCGCCAGCATCTCCCCGGCCAGCATTGCCGCGGCGGTGGCAACCGCAGCTGGCCTGGCCGCAACGTTGCCGGCCACAGCAGTCGAAAGCCAGACCGTGGCGCTCGGCCTCGGGACAACGGAGCAATCGGCGCTCAGCGCCGCCCTCAGTTCGTCGGCCGCGCCTTTCGCCGGGACCTTCAACTCCTATCAGGGCCAGTGGGCGGCCTACGACAACCGCCTGTGCGCTCCAGCCGCAGGGCGGTTGGGGGGTGGGCCGGCCGCACCCGCTGCCAGCTCTTCCGCGGTGGACCCGTTCTCCGCCGTACCGGGCCGGTCGACCGGGCCTACTGGCTCTCGGCCAACGTGATCAAGGCCAGCGAGGACAAGACCTACCTGGGCGCGACGGCGGCCTCTCTGGCCAGCCCGTGGGGCCAGGCCGTGCCGGCCGGGCAGTACGGGACAGATGACCTTGCTCCCTATTTCGGATCGTACCGGGAGGTTTTTCCCCGGGACGCGTACGAGACCTTCACCGGCTTCCTGGCCGACGGCGATATCGCCACGGCCAGGCAGATGGTCTACTACTTCTTCGACGACATGCAGCTGGCCAATGGTTCGTTCCCCCGCAACGGCCTGCTCAACGGGGAGGCGGCGCCTGACACCGGTGGCCTTCAGCTGGACGAGACGGCCGACCCCATCCTTATGGCCTACGAGGCCGGCTTGTCCGGGGACAGGGCCATCTACCTCGACCACGTCAAGGCCGCCGCCGACTTCCTGGTCGCCAATGGGCCAGCCGACGGGGTCGAGCGTTGGGAAGAGCAGTCAGGCTTCTCGCCCTCCACGATGGCCGACGAGGTCGCTGGACTGGTGGCTGCCGCCCACATCGCAGAGGACCAGGGCGACCCCGCCTCGGCCAGGCTGTTCTTGGCCACGGCCGACGACTTCCGCCAGTTGATCCTCTCGACCACGGTGACCACCGACGGTCCCCTATCCACCAGCCCGTATTTCATCCGGGTGGATAAGACCGGCAACCCGGACGAAGACGATATGTACACCCTGAACAACGGCAACACGACCGAGGTGGACCAGCGCACAGTGATCGATCAGGGCTTTCTCGAGCTGACTCGTCTGGGCGAGCTGTCGGCCAATAGTCCGCTGGTGACCAATTCGCTGGCCGTGGTCGCCGGTGCGATCGATGTGCCGACGGCGTCGGGCACAGGGATCCTGCGTTACAACGGCGACGGTTACGGGGACTGCGAGGCCGGCACCGTGAGCGACCCGGTCAACCACACCACGAGCACCTGCAGTATTACGGGCGAGCCATGGGCGACAACTGACACCGGGACAGGGCACCCGTGGCCTGTCCTGTCGGGCGAGAACGGTGAGTACCAGGTACTGGCGGGCAACATGGCCGCGGCTGAGTCCGACCTGCAGTTCATGGTCAAGTCGGCCTCCGGGGTGGGCTTGGTGCCCGAACAGGTGTGGGACTTCCCCGATGTGGCCCCGTCCCCGTATGGCTCCGGCCCGACTACGGCTTCTATCGGTTTTGTCAACGGCCAGCCCGACGGTTCCGCCGCCCCGCTCACCTGGGCGCAGGCCCAATTGCTCCGCCTCATTCGGGACATGGCCACCAACCAGCTCGTAGACCAACCGAGCGTCGTGGCGGACCGGTACCTCAAGGCGGCGCCAGCGGTGGCCCCGCTCACGGCCACCGCGTCGACTCTGC
The DNA here is from genome assembly GCA_963807395.1 of uncultured Acidimicrobiaceae bacterium. Classification (GTDB taxonomy): domain Bacteria; phylum Actinomycetota; class Acidimicrobiia; order Acidimicrobiales; family Palsa-688; genus Fen-671. Next base: position 767,923 of record CAWEBW010000007.1, on the reverse strand, counting down.
AGGTCAGCGGCGGTGACATCCCGGTCAACCTCAGCCGGCCGTCCGTCACCGTCGACGCCACCTCGGTGGGTGTCACGGTCACGGGGAACACGGTGGGGCTCACAGTGACGGCTACCACAGTCCCAGGCGCCACAGTCGATGTGGCGGTGACCGGCACCGTCCTGGGCGCCTCGTCGCCAACGACGACTATCACGACGGCGACGGCCAACCCGAGTGGTGACGTCTCGGTTCAGGTCGACCTTGACCCGGGCACCAACTCGATCGAGGTGGCCACGACCGCCCCCGGCGCCACCAACGAGGCGATCTTCAGCGTAATCAACCTGATCGTCCCGGGCACAGTGGTACTGAACGTGCCTGGCGCTCCCGGTGGGGGTTACGGGCCGGGGACCTATGGCTACCCGACGGCGACCAACTCGCCCGGCGTGCCCACCTTCCCGCCGGGTGCGTTCCAGTTAAACCGGCTCACGGTCACGGACTCCGGCTCCACGGTTACTTTCCAGGTGGGCATCGCCAACCTCGTCCCCACGTTCGGCCCACTCGACGGCGCCCAGCTCGTCGACCTCTATATACACGCCCCGAGCGCCAGCACGACCGAGTTCCAGTCGACGGCTCCGGCCAACCCGTGGAACTACTCGATCGCCCCTGCCGACGCGTGGAACCAGTTGATTGAGGTGGACGGCTTCGGGACTGATGACTGGGTAACGCCATCGAGCTCCACAGCGGGCTTAAACGGGTCGTCGAGCATTGGTTCGCCGCAGGTCTCCGTGGCCCAGCTGGCGCCGACGAGTTCCGGCGCCACCCCAGGGGTCATTTCCATTACCGTGCCGGCGTCGACCCTGGGGGCGCCGGCCAACGAGGGCTCGTGGAGCGGGTGGTCGTTCACGGTGACACTGGCGGGGCAAGACGGGTTCGGCTTCGACGACGCCCGCACCTTCACGGCGACTCCTGGTGCGTACACCTTCGGGGTGTGCAGGGATGCCCTCGCTTCAGAAGCCCCGCCGCCGAGCATCTGCAGCGACAACCCAAGCAACGTGCCCTACGTGCTCGACACCATCCCCCCAACTCTGTCAACGTCCAGACCGAGCTCAACCCGACTATCAACCCCGTCGTGTTGCAGGGAGTGACGGTCCCCTGACCCGACGAAAGCTCCGTCAGTCGACGAGCTCAGCGCATAATCGGCCCCTTTCAGCCGGCGGCTTTAGTCGAGCTAGAGCATCGGACAGGCCTCCCGGCGCTGCACGCCCCACCGCGGGTAGAGCGTTCCCATTACCGGGCTGTCGCGCCAAAGCGGGTCCTGTCCTATCGTGGGTGGGTGCCGTTGCAGCCGTTTCAGGGCACTCAGGAGGGTGATAGATGGACGACACGGACATCGTGCGCCGTATAAGCAAACTGTCCGAGGAGGAGCATGGCCTGGAACGGGCCCACGAGGGCGAGGAGCTTTCTGGTCAAGAGCTCGACCGGCTACACGAGATCGAAGTGGCTCTGGACCAGTGCTGGGACCTCCTGCGCCAGCGCCGGGCTCGCCGCAATGCGGGCCAGGACCCCGACGACGTGGAGGTCAGGCCCGAAAGCATCGTCGAAGGTTACCGGCAATGAAACTCGGCCCACCGCATCGTGAAGAAGCTGGCTGATTACGGTCGAGACGATCATCCTGGCGACGACCCGGAACGCGTCCAGGTGGCCTGGGCCGTGGCCGCGTTCGACGATTGCGAAGGCTGCGACGACCTCCGGGTCGAGTTGACTGTGGAGGAAGTGGGGCGCCCTGGGACTGGTTTGGTCGCCCATCTGTCTCCAGGGACAGCCAGGCAACTGGTCCGCGCCATCAACACCGCTCTGCGGGAAATTGGCGAGACGGCCTAGAGGCCCGTTCGCAACGCGGCACCGGCTGGTTATTTTCGTCGTTGCCGCTGTGCTCTTTCTGGGGGGCTGCGTCCTCGGCCGCCAACAGGCCACGGCCGGAGCCGTCCTCACGTCCTCTGACTTAGCCGCGTCAGCCCTGGCCCCTCGGGCCGCCTTGCACCGCGCCGAGGCCTGCGCCGACAACTTGGCGCAAAGGCTTAGGACCACGGAGGGCGCGGTGCAGCTCATAACCGTCGTCGCCGCCAACTTCCAGACGAGCGTGGCCCAGGTGGCCCTTTGGCAGCGGCGCGGGTCGTGCTGGGAGCCGGCGGGTGGCCCGTGGACAGGGTTGATCGGGCAAAACGGCTTCTCCAACCATCACCGCGAAGGCGATGGCACCACTCCGACAGGCATATACAGGATCGGCGCCAGTGTCTACGGTAACGAGCCCAACCCTGGTTACCGCGGGCGCTACCACCGTCTTGTATGTGGCGATTGGTGGGACGAGGACCCCACCTCACCCGCCTACAACACGTTCCAGCACGTGCCGTGCGGTCAGTCGCCACCCTTTGGAGGCGACAGCGAGCCGTTGTGGACAGAGACCACTTACTACCCGAGCTTCGCTGTCGTCGAGTACAACACTGACCCCGTTGTCCCCTACGCGGGCTCGGCCATCTTCGTCCACGCTGACACCGGCGTCCCTACTACGGGCTGCGTAAGCATCCCTCTAAACGACCTCGACGTTTTGCTCCGATGGCTCGACCCCGCTCGTCTGCCGACCATAGCGATGGCGCCAGCGACCGAGCTGACGGCTCTCTAACAGCTTCTAGAGCCGCGTGACCGCGTGACCGGGTAAATAGAGGTATGACGACACCCTGCCCCGCACCAGACGGGTCCAGCCCCAAGTTGCAGCGCTTCGACGGGCCACCCCCGATGTGCATTGATACCGACAAGCGCTACACAGCCGAGATGGCCACGTCCAAGGGGAACATAGTTATAGCCCTCGACCCCATCGCGGCGCCCAAGGCAGTGAACAATTTCGTGTTCCTGGCCCGGTACCACTACTACGAGGGCGTCGTGTTCCACCGGGTCATACCCGGTTTCGTGTTGCAGGGCGGAGACCCTACCGGTACGGGCAGAGGCGGGCCCGGTTACCAGTTCGAGGACGAGCTCCCAAAGCCGGGCCGCTACGAGCTCGGGTCTTTGGCCATGGCCAACGCGGGGCCGAACACGAACGGGAGCCAGTTCTTCGTCATCAGTGGCCCGAGCGGTGTGCAGCTCCCGCCCCAGTACTCACTGTTCGGGAAGGTCATCGACGGTCTCGACGTTGTTGCCACTATTGACGCCCTCGGGACGCAGTCGGGCCAGCCGAAGGAGCTGGTCACGATCGATAACGTGACGATCAAGGAGAGCAGTTGAGGTGGCGGTGATGGCCGGCGGGATGGTGAAGGGCTACAGGTGCTCTGAGCAGCCGCTTCGTCCGTGGCAGCCAGTCGGGCGACATTTTCGAGCCATTTCAAAGAGTCTCAGGGCCGACTCAGGCGGTTCACAGGTACAGGAAGTTCACTGGTTCCTGTAGACCACCAAATCGTGTAGCTAGGAATAAACGGAGGCAACAGCCATGAGCGACGAAACTTGGCTGAGCGATCAAGACAACACAGCGCAATGGCCCTCGGCCGCGCCGTTCGGGCCTGGATCTGGGCAGGGCGAAAACACAGAGGCTGTCGGCGTTCCCAGCCAAGAGGGGATGCCCAGCTGGGCGTCGCAGGTAGCCGGCCCGATCAGCACGTCAGAGCCCGCGGCGGCCCAGGCTGACGCGCCCGCGGCCGAAGAGGGATCACCGGCGCCCGGCGCCGGCCAGTCGCCCGGCGAGCAGCCACCACCGCCCCCAGAGGGCCCTTACGCCGCGCCAGCGTACGGCCAGCCGCCTTACGGCCAGCCGCCTTACGGCCAGCCCCCTTCGGCCAGCCCCTTACGGCCAGCCGCCCTACGGCCAGCCCCCTTACGGGCAACCTCCTTATGGCCAGCCCCCTTATGGTCAGCCCCTTATGTCAGCAGCACCTTATGGAGCGCCCCAAGGGCCGTCGCGCCGTTCGAGGGGCCTCCGTTCGGCTGCAGCCGTCCTGGTCATAGCGGCCGCTGCGCTAGCCGGCGCCGGCGTCAGCCGCGTCATCTCGTCCTCGGGTTCGCCCGTCAGGTCAGCCGCGGGCACGACGCCCAGTACTGTGCCTGCGTTCGGCGGCTCTGGGAGCAGCGGCAGCTCGGGCGGTTTCCCCTTCGGTGGCGGCTCCGGCGGCTCCGGTAGCTCTGGGAGCAGCGGCAGCTCGGGCGGTTTCCCCTACCCGTTCGGCAGTGGCGGCACCGGCTCAGGGAGCAGTGGTTCGGGGAGCAGCAGCGAGGGAGCCGGTGGACCCTCAGACGTGGCCGCCATTGCCTCGAAAGTGGACCCTGGCCTGGTCGACGTCAATGTGACGTTCAACTACCAAGACGCGGGCGGAGCCGGTACGGGCATCGTCCTCACGTCCAATGGGCTCGTGCTGACGAATAACCACGTGGTAGACGAGGCGACCAAGGTCAGCGTCACCGACGTGGGCAATGGCAAGACCTACCCGGCCACGGTGCTCGGTTACGACAAGACCCACGACGTGGCGCTGCTCAAGCTTCAGGGCGCCTCCGACCTGCAGACAGCCAAGCTGGACTTCTCAGGGCCATCTGTCGGAGAAGCGGTAGTGGCCATCGGCAACGCCGGCGGCACGGGCGGGACCCCGACCAGCGCGGGGGGCTCGATCACCGCTCTCGGCCAGTCAATTACGGCTAACGACGAACTGACCGGGGGTAGCGAGCAGCTGTCCGGGCTGATAGAGACCAACGCCAACATCGAGGCCGGCGACTCGGGCGGGCCGCTGGTGAACGTGTCCGGGGAAGTCCTGGCCATGGACACCGCCGCCTCGGACAGTTTCGCCTTCTCGGCTCAGGGCAACCAGGGTTTCGCCATCCCGATTAGCGAGGCGTGGACCATTGCCAAGGACATTGAGGCTAACCACGGCACCTCCACGATCCACGTCGGGGCAACCGCGTTCATCGGCCTGCAGATCTCCCCGAACAGCTCGGGCAGCTCGGGCTTTGGCTTCGGCTCAGGTTCTGGCAATTTCGGTCAAAGCCCCTCGACCACCAGCCCCTCGGCCGCCAATGGCCTGACCGTGAGCAACGTGGTAGGCGGCACGCCGGCCCAGAAAGTCGGCATCGCCGCCGGTGACGTGGTGACGAAGTTCGCTGGCCACAGCATCACCTCTGACGGCCAGCTGACCGACCTACTGGTCCCCTACCACCCGGGCCAGCAGGCCACGATCACATGGGTCACTCCTGATGGTGTCGCCCACACCGCGACCATAACGTTGGCGAGCGGTCCTTCGGCCTAACCGCCTCGAGAACGGCGAGGCCGGCCTGCCGACGAGAAGCCCTCCTTATCAGGAGCGCTCCGCTCGGACGGGCCGGCCTTTGCCGTCCAAGGCTGAAAAACGGCGCCGGCGGTCCGACAGCGCCTCCCTCACTCGTTCGGCAACAGCGAATGGCCCGGCCCCTGCTAGTTCGTGCTCCCACACTCGCACGACCAGCCAGCCGGCGCTTGTAAGCGCTTCGTCGGTGTCGACGTCACGGCGGCGGTTCCGGTCGATCTTGGCCGGCCAGTACCAACCGTTCACGTCGTGGCGGCGGCGGCCGTGGTCTGGGCAGCCGTGCCAGAAACAGCCGTCGACGAAGACGGCCACGCGGGCGGGCCGGAAGACGATGTCGGCCTTTCGCCGCAGCCCCGACAGGGGCGCTCGGTGAAGCCGGTAACGCAAGCCCAACGAATGCAGAGCCTGCCGCAGCGCCAGCTCGGGCGCGGTCCCCTCCCGGCGTTGGCGGCTCATGCGCAACCGGATGGCCTCGCTCGAAGCGAACGGCTGCCGCCATGGTTCAGGCAACGCAAGCGGTCCCGGGACGGTGGGCGAGCCGGGGCCCGCTACAAAGCAGGCCCTTTTGGTGGCTGGCACGCGCTACACGACCTGTTCGGGGATGGCCTGCACCACAACTATGGCGACATCGTCAGGGGCCACCCCGGCCTGATGTTCGAGGACGGCCAGCTCGATGCGTTGGGCTACCCACGCCGCCGGACGACCAGCGCACGCCGCCAGGACACTCGCCAGGCCGTCGGGCCCGAAAAAGGCTCCTGCCGGGTCTCGTGCCTCGGTCACGCCATCTGTGTAACCGACCAGCAGATCCCCAGGAGCCAGCTCGACCTCCCGCTCTTCCAACGACACCTCGTCAAGCATCCCGAGAAGCGTGCCCTCGATAGGGAGTTCTTCCACCCACCCGTCAGCGTGTAGAACGAATGGGAAGGGGTGGCCCGCGTTTGCGATCTTCACCCGCAGAACATCGCCGTCGAGCCGCAATTCGCCATAAAGCATGGTTACAAATCGGTCCTGCAGGCCAAAACGAACGAGCGTGTCGTTTAACTGGGACAAGATCTTGGCGGGCGGAGCCTGTTGCGACGCCAGAGCGCGCACCGCATAACGAGCGATGCCCGTTAGCGCCGCTGCCTCTGGCCCGACGCCAGAGACGTCGCCCATGATCAACGTCCAGACTCCAGGCCTGACCTCGAACATGTCGTAGAAGTCCCCACCCACGAGGGCCATCGATTTCGCCGGCCGGTAGCGGGCGGCGGCGTCTATCCCAGGCATTTCGGGGAGCTCCGGAGGCAGGAGCGTCTGCTGGAGAGCCCGGGCGACGCCCGAGCGCTCCTGGAAAATGGCGAGGTTATCGAGGCTGGCCCCAAGGTAGGAGGCCAAGGCCTGGGCCATTTCCTCTTCCCTCTTTCCAAAAGCCTGCGGGCGGTGATGGGCCAGAAAAAGACCACCCAGCGCGTCGCCATAGCGGGCCCTGACTGGCGCGCCCACCCAGCTGCGGAACGGCTGGCCGTCCGAAAAGCGGCCATACCCTGTATTGCCCGCGTCAAACTGCAGGGCATCATCGAGACGGACCGGCGTCACCCGCCACAAAGCTCCGGCCAATAAAGGCACTCGTGAAGGCTCTGGCAGCTCGCCCACAGCTCCTGGCTCGCAAACGATTGTGGGCTGGCTCAGTGCGGCCAGTTCGGTGGGCACGAACATCGCCAGCGTGGCGCCAGCTAGATCCCGCGCCGCTTCAGTCACACTCTGGACTATCCCCTCGGCGTCTGACTCGGCAGCCAACGCTCCCAGCCGGACCACGATCGACTCCAGGCGGTCTCGCTCCACCTCCAGCCGCGCGATGGCTTCCTCCGCCACCTTCAGTTGCGCAAGGGGGTCGACCTCGAGAGTCACGGTGGCAAGTTTAAAGCGCGGGCTGGCGCCGTCCCGAGCGATGTGCCGCCCCGGTTAGCCGCACCTTTCCATGGCCGACGTTTGGTGCGCCCGATCGCGTAGACCCGGCCCTGGCCCGGGCTCGGGCCAAACATCATTTGAGCCGAATGCGGCCACCCGTCGGTGCGGTCGCCGACCAGTTTGGCGCAGGTGGAAAGACCCGAATGCCCAAGGGGCCAGGTCGAATTGTGGTCTAGACCATTGACGTCGCTGGTCTAGACCCAATAGTCTCTCTGGCCTAGGCCCAATTGGTCTAGACCACGAGCAGGATATGGTCCCCGCCGCTTTGCCGCTCGTGCGAGCGCGCAACGGCAGAAAAAAAGGAAAAGGAGGAGGATTGTCGTGAGACCTCACCGGTGAAACGGCTCGCCGTCGTCTCAGTGGCGGCAGTACTGCCGGCATTGCTTGCAGCCGCGCCGGCGTCTGCGGGCGCCATGTACCGTTCTGCTAGCAATGTCCAGGTCGGTGGGCACCAGAAGCTCGAAATGGGGTTCTTCGAGCAGTGGGGCATCTATGGCCGGGGGTTCACGCTGGCCGCAGCGGACCACGAGGGCGAGATAGCTGACCTGACTGACCTCGACTACGCCTTCGGCGGCGTAGAGCCTCTCGACGGCGCCACCCACAATTCCGCGGGTGTACTGGCGGTGAGCAACGAGCCCGTTCAGCCTGACCCGACGAAGCCGAACTACAACCCTGTGGTGTGCTCTAGCCTCGACACCTGGGCGGACTACCAAGACCCCTATTTGGCTGACGTCAACGGCGGCTCCGGAGTGGCCCTCAGGGCTGGCCGGCAACTTCGAGCAACTGGCCGAACTCAAGGCTAAGTACCCGATCTGAAGGTGATGATGTCGCTCGGCGGCTTCAACGGTTCCGCTTTCTTCTCGGCGGCAGCGGCAACCCCAGCCTCGCGCCGGGCGTTCGTCTCTTCCTGCATCAACATGTTCATCAAGGGCAACGCGCCAGCCTCCAGTGGCCTCCCGGTTACCGGCTCCGGGCAGTCGATCCTCCCCGCAGGGGCGGCCGCCGGCATTTTCGACGGGTTCGACATCGACTGGGAGTACCCAGCGGACAACAACGGGGCACCGGGCAACCTGTACAGCAGTGCCGACGCCGAGAACTTCGTTCTCCTCCTCAGGGAGTTCCGCACGCAACTGGACGCCCTCAGTCGCAGCACCGGCGAACCCTACGGGGTCACTGTGGAGATGCCAGCGGGTGTGCAAAATGCGCAGTACCTCGAACCAGCAGCCATGGCCCGCTACGTCAACGACGAAGTAGTAATGGACTACGACTTCCAGGGGCCATGGGACCTGACGGGACCGACAAACTTCGAATCGAACCCCTACGAGTCGCCCAACGCCCCCAACACTGCAGCCGAGCCGCTGGTCAGTGTGCCCAGCACCGTCAACTACTACGAGCAGCACGGGGTGGCGCCGAGCCAGCTCGTCGTTGGTCTCCCTTACTACGGTCACAGCTGGGCCGGCGTCTCGCCGGGCACCGACTATGGGCTGTACCAGCCCGCCACCGGACCGGCAACTTCGCCGGACATCAACTCGGTCGGCCAGAGCGTGCCCGGCCTCGACGGGGCCGACCCGGCGGGTACTTCGGACTATTACGAGTTGGCCAACCAGCCGGGCTACTCGTGGCACTTCGACCCCATCACGGGAGCCACATGGCTTTACAACCCGACCACCCAAGTGTTCTGGTCGGTCGAGAACCCGGCGGAGGTGTTCGAGAAGGCGCTCTTTATCGACCGCGAAGGCCTTGCCGGCGCCTCGGTCTGGGCGCTCGAAGGCGATTCGCAAAACGCGTTGACGAGCGCACTTACCGCCGGCCTCCAGCAGGGCAGTTCTTTTAGGCCCTAACTCATGGCAGTAATGCAGCGACGAATCCAACCAGGCAGAAGCGCAACCTCACCCGGCGCACTAATGCGTCGGGCAAGGACTTCGAAGCGTGTTTGATAATCGCGCGGAGCACTTTTCAGCAACTGAAGAAGGGTAAGCCGCCAAAGAAGTATTGCTTGCGCTGCTGGCGCGCATCCCGCCACAAATAGTATTGACAAACAAACGAGCCGTACGCAAAGACACCGATGGCGCCCCTTAGGGGCGCCATCGGCGGAGCAGATCGAGCGGCGGATCTCGGATCCGCTCTTCGGAGCAGGCGGCGGGTTCCCGCTCCGAGCATGAGAGTACACGCTTGCAATCGCTTTGCCAAGAGGGCGCGTTTGTTTTTGGTTTACCAGCCAGCAGCTCAGCGAGACGACGTGGCACTGGCGCGAGAAAGCCCTCACCACGCAGGGTACCCGCCCCCTAAGTACTGGAATGCAGTCATTTATGGCCCGAGTGACATCAACTGCCCTCGCCGGCGGCACCCGGGTAGCATTAGAGACGGAGCCAACACCCAGCGAGCGTCGTACAGAGGCAGTACATCAGCTTCCCAAGCTGAGAACGCGGGTTCGATTCCCGTCGCTCGCTCGAACCGACCAATCCAAACATTTGCGCTGGTCAGAGGATCACTGCCGGGAGGCTGAAGCGCGCTCGGCCCGTTTCGGGCCATAAAGGTGCCATGTCGGCCTGCTGCATTTAGGACGGCAGTCGTCGGCGACGGTAATGGTACGGACCAATTTGTAAAGTCCCCAGACCACCGCCCGCTATCCGTCGCGGCCAGATCGCCCCCTGGACCGCGCCGGCTGCACTCGGTTAAAACAACAGCCGCCTTTCGGCCGTCCCGCCCTCGGCGACGGGGGCCGCATCGGCACGGAGCCCGTCCGTTATTGCTTGTCCGCACCACGGACCGGGAACAACACAACGCCCGGCTCCGCCCATAGGCCCAAGCGGCTACCGGCCTGTGCGATGATCGTTGGGCCAAGTAGGTCAAAGGGCTACTTCGTGGCCTCGAGCGCAAATCAGGGGGCAGGCACGGTGACCAGTTTTCAACCCGAGTTGTGGATTGACCACGCCCCAGCCGCGGTGGCGTTCTACGAGGCGGCCTTTGGGGCGCTAACCCTTCATCTGGTCGGCGAAGGCGACGACATCGTTGCCCAGCTGGCGGTCGGCGACGCTTGTTTCTGGGTGGCTGCCGCGAGCCCGGGCATCGGCCGCTTCAGCCCCGCGGCGATCGGCGGCACGACCAGCAGGACATTATTAGTCACAGAGGATCCCGACGAGTTGTTCGCTCGAGCCACGAGCGCTGGTGCGTCAGGAACCTCCCCGATGGGCGAGGAGCACGGCTGGCGAGTCGGGCGCGTGATCGACCCTTATGGTCACGAGTGGGAGATCGGTAAGCCTCTCGGCGCGGCACAGGCAATCCCGTAATCCCGTAACTGCCCGACGAGCTCGGCGTGTCATCGCGCTGCAGTAACGAAGAGTTTCTTGACTGGCGACCGCCCGGCTCGACAATTGCCCAAAGGCTAAGGCCCAACAGAGCAACCTACGCCGAACCGGACAACCCTTGCCGGTCGGTTGTTTTTCCATGACGCAGAAAAGCCGCTCGTTGGCGGTTTGTAGCATTTGTACGCTGAAATCGCGACAAATGTTACAAATGGCAATTTGACGTCCAGGTTGACTAGGTGATGGCCGAGGCCCGCTCACAGGTTCTCGCGAAGCTCGGGCCCGTTGTCGGCGACCTGGAGCCGCGGGGTGATCGGGCCAGTCCCTTCGGCTTCCTCCTCACGGGCGCCGGTGAACCGGCCTCCGAGGACGCCCTGTGTCAGGTCGCCGTCTCGGTGGCACATGCCGTCGGACGGTCCCTCGGGCTATCGATTGCTGACCTCGCTCACCGCCTCAGCGATGACGGCGTGGCCGAGGTGCGCAAAGCGCTGGCACCGATCACGGAGCCTCGAGCGACCGGCCTGAAAGGGCCGACGCCACCAGCACGTCAACTGCGCACCTGCGCCCAAGGAAACCAAAGCTCCTTTAGTGGCGGCCCCCCTTTGCCCCATCCGAATAACTCGTCGACGGTACGGGAATAAGAAGAGCAGGGCGTCGTAGCTGTCTTTGGTGGTGCTAGCAAGCTGGGCGAGTTGTACGTGGTGGAGTGGTGCATGCCGTGAGCTAGCATGAGCGCCACCAAATGCAGGTCGACGGGTCTCCCCCTCGCAACCGGAGGCTGAAGCGTTGATGCAGAGGACAACAAAACGACTACCCCTCGGGTCGCCGGATGACGACGCAACACTGCCCCGGTCGGCATCCGGCCGAGGGCCCAGGGCACGCGATTATTCGTAGCCGCGCTTGCCGGGTCGTCGATCGTTGGTATGTGGGCGCCGACAGCGGCGAGCGCGGCGACGATAGCCGCGCACCCGTCCATTCGGATTGTCCTACCCCCAGTAGCGGTACGGACTGCGCTCCCGCCTCCGGCCAGAAGCAAGCCGGCTGCCAGACCCCCTTCGCCCCCCTCCCAGCCAGCCACGAAGACAACCAAGACAAGAGTGTTGGCCGCGACACCTGGCTCTGGGCAGACCAACGTCGCTGTCGGCGAACGCATAACGATCAAGCTCTCGGCGCCGCCAGCGCGCGGCGCGCCGATGCCGTCGTTGCAACCCCCGGTGAGCGGCAAGTGGTGGGTGGACGGTCAGACGCTCACCTTCGTGACCGCCGCCGGCTGGAGCCCGTGGACAACCGAGCACGTCGTTGTCCGGTCGCCACTGGCTGCCGCCGACGAGTGGGCCTTCGATGTCGGCCCGGTATCGGTATTGCGGGCGCAGCAGCTCCTGGCCGAGCTCGGGTATCTCCCGCTCAACGTGGACGCAGCGAAAGGTCGGCCGTTGCTGTCCGAGGAGCCCGCTCGCGCCGGTCTGGTGCCAACTTCGCCGCGTCCTGCCAACTTCACGTGGCGCTACCCCTCTTCGCCTTTTTCGTTGAAGTCGCTGTGGTCACCGGACCAGTACACGGTCATGACCCAGGGGGCCGTAATGGCTTTTGAAGGAACTGTGGGCCTCCCCACCGATGGGGTCATTAGCCAACCGGTCTGGGCGGCGTTGACCTCAGCCGTTGCCGGCCGGCGGATCGACAAAGCCCCCTACGACTACCTGATCGTCAGCGAGTCGCTGCCCGAGGGCCTGGCCGTCTGGCAGGGCGGCAAGGAGGTCTACGAGACCCCGGTCAACACCGGGGTCCCCGGCGCCACCACGCCGACAGGGACATGGCCGGTCTACGCCCGGTACCTCACGACGACCATGTCAGGCACTGACCCGGACGGCTACCACTATGTCGTGTCGGGGGTGCCTTGGGTCGCTTATTTCATGGGTGGCGACGCGGTGCACGGCTACTGGCGTTCTTACTATGGCTACCCCCAGAGCAATGGCTGCGTCGAACTGCCCGTGGGCAACGCCCAGGTGGTGTGGTCGATGGACCCCATCGGTACGCTCGTCAGCGTCGTCTACTGAGCGAGGAGGGAAGAGGGACGCTCTCGCTCGGCAACACATCGCGGGCTCCCTGAATATCGATGGCTACCTTGAGCGAGATCGCGCGCCGCGCCGGCGTGTCGGTGTCAGTGGTGTCCCGCGTCCTCAACGGGGACCCGACCGTGCGTACCAGGATGGAGACGCGTCAACGTGTGCTGCGCGTGGCCAAGGAGCTCAACTACACGGCCAACTATGCCGGTCGGGCGCTGCGGCTGGCCCGCTCCAAGACGCTGGCGCTGATTACCCCCGCCGTGAGCAGCCCTCTGTTCTCCGACCTGTTGGCCGGGGCGACCGATGCGGCCGAGGCTGAGGACTACACCCTCCTCATCGGCTGGTCCGACCGCATCACTCAGGGAAGCGACACCCTCCGCCGCTTGGTGGGCGAGGGTCGGGTTGACGGCTTCGTGCTGCAACGAACCGATGACTTGAGCGACCAGGCGCTGGAGAACCTGGTGGCCAACGACGCCCGTTTCGTCCTGGTGACATCGCGCACACCGCGTCGGCAAGGTTCTGTGATCCTCGACGACGTGGCCGGAGCGAAGCTCGCCACCGAGCACCTCATCGCCCTCGGGCACACCCGTATCGGCCTGGTGGGCGGCATAGCGTCGAGCGACATCGCCCGCCGGCGTGAACAGGGCTACGCACAGGCGCTCCACGACGCCGGGCTGAGGCGTCGAGAAAACCTCGTCCGCCGCATCGGGTACTCCCCAGAGATGGGCCCTTGGCGATGGAGAGCCTCGTCAACACCGACCGTCCTCCCACAGGCGTGGTCGTCGCCAATCTCAACGGTGCCATCGCGGGACTGACCACCTTGCGCCGCCTGGGCAAGGATGTGCCCCGTGACATCTCGGTGGTGGCGTATCACGACGCGTGGCTGGCCGATCACACCTGGCCGCCCCTGACGACGGTCAAAATGCCCTACTACGAAGTTGGGGTGCAGGCGGTCCGTTCGTTGATAGCCCAGCTGGGAGGAAGCCCTGCTCAAGACATCGTGGTGACCGAACCGGCCCCCCAGCTCATCCTCAGGTCGTCCACAGGTCCGCCCGTCACTAGGGAGGGCTAACTGAAAAAACGTTTGCTCTAATACCATCCTCTGAGGTATGGTGTCGTTGACGAGGCCAGGGCGACGTTCTCAGGCTTGTGCGCAACCCTTTTCCCGGGGGCACGGCCCCTCATGTCTCCCAAGGTTCCCGTCGAAGACAGTTGGGACAGACGAGGGTGCAGCGTGGCACTGGCGAAAACCGAGACGGGTACCGCACCATTGTCTGACGCCCCCCCAGTCACGACGGAGCGAGGCCCATCGGTTCACGGCTCGACCGATCAGGTCCGGTCCGGACATCTTTCCCGAGTAGGGCGCCGGTCACTCGCGCTTCATCACCAGCGACCCGCCAACGGTGCCAGCCAAGGGGGCGGGGCGCCGGCAGCCGATCCGGGGCCGGGCGCAGGAAGGAGCGCGGCCGGCCCAACACCATGGCTGATGTTCGGCATCGTGTCGATCGCCCTGTTCATGTCGTCCCTGGACGGGACGATCGTGGCGACTGGCCTGCCCACTCTGCGCCACGCTCTGCACGCGGGTATCAACTGGGCGGCGTGGACCATGATTGGCTACCAGCTCGGCCTGGTCGTGGCCTTCCCCATCGCCGGGCGCGTCGCCGACAGCATCGGCCGCAAACGCGTGTTCATGGGGGCGGCGGTCCTGTTCACGACCAGCTCGCTGCTCTGCGGGTTCGCCCTCAACATCGGGATGCTGATCGGCCTGAGGGTAGTGCAGGCGGCCGGCGCGGCCGCGTTCATGCCCTCCGCCAGCGGGATCGTAATGGAGTCGTTTGGCGAGAACCGTCATCGCGCCCTCGGGTTGTTCTCGAGCATCTTCCCCCTGGGCGCATTAGTCGGCCCCATTTTCGGCGGTATCATCCTCGCCACGTGGTCCTGGCGGGGGCTGTTCCTGGTCAATGTGCCCATAGGGCTCACGTTCACGTTGTTGGCCTGGCGGTTCCTCCCGTCCCCAGCAGGTCAAGGCGGCCGGCCCGACTTCGTCGGCGCGCTGTTCCTCGGCGGCGGCGTCCTCGGGCTGATGCTGGCCATCACCGATGCCGGTAGCCGTACAGTAGGCATCACCTCGCCGGCTTGCGTCCTCCCGCTGGCCTTTTCGGTCTTATGCGGTTGGGCCTTTATGCACCACAGCGCCAGGGCGGAAAACCCTCTCATCCCGGCCCACCTATTGAAAGGGCGCGTGTTTGTCGCCACGAACGGCGTCAACTTCGTGTGGGGGGCCTGCGCTATCGGGTTCGGCTCCCTGGTACCCCTCTTCGCCGAAGACCGTTACGGCCTCAGTCCCCTCGCCTCGGGGACGCTGCTTACCGCCAGAGCGATCGGGGAGATAATGCTGGCTGTGTTCGCGGCCGTGCTCATCCACCGCACCGGCTACCGGGTACCGATCATTTTCGGGATCACGTTGATCGCTGGTGGCCTGGCCATGATTGCCACCCGCCCGGAGCTTTTCTCTCCTTATGTCTGGCTGACGATCGGGGCGGCCATCACCGGCCTCGGGACCGGGCTGTCTGCGCCGGCGGCCAACAACGCCTCGGTCGAACTGGCACCGGACGACGTCGGGTCCATCACCGGTTTACGCGGATCGGCCCGCCAAGGGGGCGCTATCATCGGCATTGCTTTGGCCACCTCGGTGGCCGCCCATACCGGTCATGAGGTCCAGAGCCTGACTCAGGCCTTTTTCGTGCTGTCCATTTTGCTTTTGTGCATGGTGCCGGTGGTGTTCCTGGTACCCGATGGGCGGCGCCACTCGAGTAAGGCCGGCGCACTGACCCCGGCGCACTGACCCCGGCGCATGGAGACCAGCGCATCGAGACCGGCACTGAGGGCAGCTCGCCGGCCGAGTCGTTTTTGGGAAGGCGGCGAAACGCCGGTCCGGTAACCGACGGACCACGACCCTGGGGCGAATTTCTACGCTTGGGTCGAAAAACATAGTGATAACGACAGTTTTTCGACCCAGTCCCGGGCGGCTCTCCCGGCGGCCCTTCCCGGCGGCCCTTTCGGGCGGGCGCTTCCAGGCGGCCCTTCCCGGCGGCCCTTTCGGGCGGGCGCTTCCAGGCGGCCCTTCCCGGCGGCTCTCCCGGGCGGCCCTCCCCCGCGGCTCCCCCGGGCGGCGCTCCCGGGCGGTGGGTTTTTGGTGCGGGCGGCCACTGATCGGACGGCTCTGGGGCTATCGGGCGGTGAGGCGTAGCCTTTACGGCACTAGATACGCATTTCTTAGCAACTTTCCGCCTCGTTTTCACCGGGATCTAAGACGCCCCGCCGACTCTTCACCTAAAGCGCTCCTCGGCGCTGGTAAAAGAAGCAGGCAGAAGCACCAGGAGGTGACGCCGCGTGGGCCGGTCCGGCAAACGCACCATCGCGGCTCCCGTCTTGGCCTTCTCGGCGACGGCCGTCCTCTGTGCATGGGCCCCAGCCGTAACCGCGGCCGGGGTGCCGTCATCGACCCGCACTAATACTGGCACCCAGATAGTCGTGGAACCCCAGACGGTCGGCACGATAAGCAAATACCTATTCGGCGCCAACCTCTTATGGGCCTACAACGAAGAGGGCGCCTTCGACCCCACCACGGACGCCTTCTACGCGGAGTTCGTGGCCAGCCTGCGCCGGCTCGGTATTACCAGTCTGCGCTATCCCGGAGGCACCGCTTCCGACAGCTTCGACTGGCTGCGCGCCGTCGGCCCTGAAACCGAGCGGCTAGCCAACGAACCTTACGGGATGCAATACACGCGGATATCGAACATCTGCTGCGACCTCGACGGCCCGGAGGCATCGGCGGTGGGCCCCGACGAGTTCGGGCAACTTCTGGACGAATCAGGGGCCATAGGCAACATCGTCGTCAACTTCGCCACCGGGACCACTCAGGAAGCGGCCGATTTCGTGGCCTACATGACCGCGCCTCTAAGCCAACGCCCCTCCTCCAACCCGGCCGACGCCAGCTATTGGGCCGAGTTGAGAGCAAAGAACGGCCACCCTGCGCCCTATAACGTGCCTTACTGGGAAGTCGGCAACGAGCAGTTCTTTCCCGGCCAATACGGATGGCGTTCCGGACAGGTGGTGAGCATCGGCCGGCACACGGTCCCGTGCCCACCGTCGCAAGTGGCGACATGCCTATACGCATTCGGAGGCACGACCTATTTTTCTCGCCAACCAGTCGGGACTTTTGCCGACGAGCTGGCTTCGGACTCCTACTCGAGCGGAGCTGCCGGCCAGCACTTCTACGTGTACTTTCCCCCGGTCGTGCCGAGCAGCGTCGCCGTCTATGTCAACGGGCAGGCATGGACGGAAGTCCCCAGCCTGGCCACCGCCGGTCCTCGAGGCTCAGGTGTACGCGGTGACGGCTATAAACGGCGAGATATCTTTCGGCAACAACATCCACGGGCAAATCCCACCAAAGGGATCGAAAATTACCGCCGGGTACGAATCGGGCCCGCACGGTGGGTTCGTTCAGTTCTACGCGGCAATGAAGGCGATGAACCCCCATATCCATATTTGCGAGACGGAGGAGACAAACGAGCGCGTTCCTCGAGATGATGGGCCGGAAATACCTCTACGATTGCGTCGAGTTACACGAATACGCCAAGCCGACGGACATCGACGCCCCCATGACACAGTACGAGGAGGGCCTTATGGCGGCCCCGGTTGGTGAAGCGGCCACGTTGGCGGCACTGCAGGGCGAGATCCGCCACTACTCCGGGAGAGACATCCCGGTGGTGATGACCGAGTACGGACAGCTGGTCACGCCCATGCCTAAGGCCGACCCCGAGTTCAACCTGTCCCTCGACGAGGGGCTGCTCAGCGGGGCCCAGCTGGAACAGTGGGCTACCCATGGAGTACCACTGGCGGAAAAGTACCTGCTGGACTCTGTCCCGTTCCTTGGCACTTACCCGTACATCGGCTTGAGCACCTACAGCGCCATGCTCGCCGGCCCAGGCCCGAACTTCCTCGTCGAACCTACCGGGGAAGTGCTGGGGCTCATGTCCCGCTTGGCCGGCACACAACGGCTCGGGTCGACCACGCTTGACGACCCGAAGATCGGCCCGGGGATCGATGCCCCCGACCTCTGGGTAATGGCCTCCACGTCTTCGACAGGGGGGGTCAATCTCCTCGTTATCAACGCCAGCCCCGTCAACCCAGTGCGTACCCGCGTCGACATCGACGGGATGGTCCACAAGGACCGGGTGCACGTAGTGGTGCTAGATGGCCAGAACCCGACCGCCTATAACACGCCGGCGCACCCTGACAGCGTGACGACGGCGGCCAGCAGCGCTGAAGTCGGGAACGGCGATTTTTCATGGACGTTCCCCGCCCACTCCGTCACCCTGCTCCAGGTGTCGCGACAACCACCCGAGTTCCTCGCTGCCGGCGCCGCCCAAGTGAGCGGCGCCGCCGGGCCGGCAGGTGGCCCAGAGCCAGCCAAGGGTCAGATCTCCTCGTAGAGCGCCTCGCCACGACGCAACCGGGCCGCAATGCGCACCACCTGGGCCAGCTCGCGACGCGTCGGGGTGTGAGCGGCAAGGAAGCGGGCGGTGCCGGCCAAGACCAACGCCGCTTGTTCAGAGCCCGGGGGCCAGGCACCCGCTTGGCGGACAGCGGCCTCATAGGTCTGGAACCAGTGGAACTCGGCGTCCTCGGCCAGCAGCGCCGAGCCCAGCGCCCGGACCACCGAAGCGGCGTCGCCGCCTGACCGCAGCCAGCCGAAGACGATGGCACCGGCCTCGTCGACCATCCCTTCCTGATTGAAGCAGCCGTGCAGTTCGGCCAGGTCGGGTCGGCCCGTACCATGCCCACCAGGACCGGGCTCACCAGGTCGGGGCTCACCAGGCCCGCGGCCTCGTGCTCCGGGGAGCCGAGCGGCCGGGACGTTCAGGAAACGGTCGAGAAAGACCTTCATCGCACCCTGGTAGATGCCTCGCACGAGCTCAGGCGTGGGGTTGCGCCGGACCAGCTGGTGGACTGCATTGGCGGTCGTAAAGCCGTGATGGACAACGTCCCAATCGCCGTGGTCGTTTTGCGTATGGAACCGAGTGAGGCGGAGGGCGGCAGCGTAGGCCACCGCCCGGGCCAGCTCTTCGGCGCTGGCGCCGGATGCGGCGCTCTGGTCCAGGGTCGCCACGATCTCAGCCGGATCATCACCAAGGATGGCCCAGGCCAAAGCGTCGACCGCCTCGAAGGCATCGCCGGTGTGACCGTCCCCGGCCTGAGGCGTCCGGCCGCTAGCCCCTTTGTGGCCCAGGCTGACTCGGGCCGCTCCTGGAGCCCCCGGAGGATCATGACGATGTCGTCGGGGTGGCGCCATTCACCGGTCTCCTCCGCCCTTGCGGCCCGTGCCGTCTGGTGGGCGAGCGTCGGCAGTACCTCGCCGGCCTGCTCCCACCCAAGGTGGTCGAGCACCTCGAACGCCTTGTTGGTGAAGTCGATCGTGTGGCCTCCATCGAGGAAGAGGTGGTCGGTCGCGGCCACCCCCATGAGCGCCGCCATGCCGTCGGCTTTCTGGCCCTGGGCCGTGGCCGTCGCCAGTACCCGCTCAGTTGCGTCCCCGTTGCGCGTCTCGACGAACCGTCTGTACCAGGACAGGAGCCGGTCAGCGGGCACAGTCGCCTCCAGGGGGGCCAGTGGGAACCGGGGCGGCCGGCCGCGCGTGTCTCGGGACACGAACGCCAGCCCGTGCACAAGGGCGAGAGGCCGGTCTTCGGGTTCGAGGTGCGGCAGCACATTGGCCATGGCCGTGAGCACGGTGAGGCCAGCGCCCCACCCCGCGTCACGGTTACGGACGCCGAAGGCCACGCCGGCCCTGATGGCGGCCAGAGCGGCCGGCTCCGGGCCCAACGCTTCGCCCAACCCGAGGACCGCCTTCGCAATTACCAGCGTCAGACCTTGTTCCAGCCCCTCTTCCAACCGGCGCAGGTGGTGACCGGCCCGGTCAGCTTCGGGGCGCACGACGACCACGACCTCGCCATTTTCGACCTCTACATCGTGGGCTCGGACATCGTCAGCGAACGGGTCCAATGTGCCGCCCGACACGAGGTCGAAACGGGCATGGTGCCAATGGCAGGTGAGGAGCCCGTTTTCCACGGAGCCACGGTGGAGCGGGAACCCCATGTGGGGACAACGGTCATCGACGGCATAGGCCTCGCCGTCGCACAAGAAAACGCACACCGGCGCAGGGCCGACCTTGCCGGTCAGGTACCCCTTCGCTTTCAATTCATCGAAGGTGCCGACCCGCTCCCGTTGCCCTGGACTGGTGGCCTCAGGGTTGGTGGCCTCAGGGTTGGTGGGCTCAGGGCTGGTGGCCCCAGAGCCGGTAGTAGCAGGGGTCGTGGCTTCTGCCTGTCGGGCGTGTCGCAACGTGTGCCTCCTCCGACCGGCGCCGTCCCGGTCATTACCGCGCCACGCTAAAACATCAACCTTGGTTTAGGTCAAGGCCCCAGGACGTCGTCGAGAAACGCCAGCGCCTTCGGGTAGGCGTCGAGCATGTTCTCCAAACGGGACAGGCCGTGGCCCTCGTCTTCGTAGACGACAAGGTCGCAGCGGACATCCCGGTCGCGGAGCTTGGCCACCAGCTGCTCGGCCTCGCTGACGGGGACGCGTGGGTCGTTCCGGCCGTGAATGACGAACAGCGGCGCCCGTATGTCGTCCGCGTGCCGCAAGGGCGAGGCGGCAGCGAGGAATTCGCGGTCGCGCTCTAGTGAGCCGTACTCGCGCTCTCGGTACGCCCGGCGGTAATCCGAGGTGTTCTCCAGGAAAGTGACCAAGTCGGAGACCCCGACGATGTCCACCCCTGCCGCCCACAGGTCGGGCTGGAAAGCCAGGCCGGCCAACACCATATACCCTCCGTACGACCCGCCCCACAGAGCAGCGCGGTCGGCACCCAGGCCGGCACGGGATATCCAGGCATGCACTGCGGCCAGGTCCCGGACCGAATCGAGACGGCGCGTCGTGTCGTCGAGGGCGGCATAACGCTTCCCGTAACCCGTAGAGCCGCGGACGTTCGGGACGATGACGACGTAGCCGGCACTCACGAGGCCCTGCACTACCGGGTCGAACGCCAGCACCGCCTGAGACTCGGGCCCGCCATGGATCTTGACGACGACGCGGCTGTCCGCCTTCGCGTGCTCCGGGCGGAAAACGAACATCGGTACCTGCTCGCCATCGAAGCTCGTGACCGAGGCTGGCTCAGGGGTAACCAAGCGCTCTGGCACAACCGCGTAAGGGCTGGATGCCAGCCGGTGGGTCTGGCCGGCCCGGCAATCGTAGGCCCAAACTTCGCCCGCGGCCCGAGGGGTAGACAGCGTATAGAAAAAGTGTTGGCCGTCATCTGAAAGCACACGCTCGGGGATGACGACGCCCGGCTCGGCCAAAGGGACTTCTTGACTGTCCCGTACGTCGGCTAGGCCGACCAGCCGCACCTGGCTGGCCCCGCCATGGTTCGTGACCACGGCGAGCGTGCTCCCGTCCGGGCTCGACACCACCTCGGCGTCATAACCCTCTCCGGTGCCAGGCAGGGTGGCCGTAGCTCCGCTGTCCATGTCGTAGCGGACGATGGCGGCAAACTCGCGGCCCACGCTGGACGAGGCGTAAAAGGTCGTAGCGTTCACCCACGCCGGGGGGCCGACAAGTGCAGCTTCGTCCGGGTGGGGCAATGGGTTCGTCACTTCGCCAGTCGCCACCTCGACGAGCAGGAGGTCGGTGTCGAGCGGTCGGGGACCGGGGCGGATGACGGAGACGAACCGGCCATCCGGTGAGAAACCCGACGCCGGCTGGCAATAACCCCCGCCCGCGAAAAGACAATTGTGCTCACCCTTTTGCACGTCGTATAGCCAGAGGTCGAAATCGACACCGTTGGCCTTGTTGGACAGGTACGCCAGGAGCCGGCCGTCGGGCGAAATGCCGGCGAAGTGGTGGCCGTACTTGGGTTCTTCTGTCAGTGCCTCGAGGTCTCGCCGTCGGGCCGGCCGCTCCATGGCCGCTTCGAGGTCGAGCAAGTAGAGCTGGTGACGCTCGTCGCCTCCGGCGTCCACGGCGATGAGGGCGCGGCGCCGCCCCGGGACGTAGTGGCCCGTCCATACGGGGTCGGTCAGGTCTGTCACTTGTCTGAGGCCGGAACCGCCGTCCAGCTCGTACAGCTGCATGGTCCCAGTCAGGTTGCTGCTGACCAGGAACCGCTCAGGTGGCCCCGAAAGTGGCGCTGGGTCGACGTCAGCCAGGACGGCCGACTTGGCTTCGAGCAGTGCAGTAAAAATGTCGTCCACGCCCACCCATTTTGGCAGCTACTTCCACCTTTCGCCCGGCTCCCTTTGGCCCGAACCGCGTTCCCTCCATTAGACATGGGATTTGTGGATTTTTTCGAACCGCACTCGCCCATCCTGACTGGAGTGCCATGCTCTCGATAACGGCCGTCGTTCCTACTTACTGCTTCGTCGAATCCCCCAGCGGTCTGGCCCAGGTCATCTGGTTGGACCTGGCTAGTTCTGAGAGCGACGAAGTCGAGGTGTGGGTGGAGGGAGACGGGGTCGCATGCCCGGTCCGGTGGCACGGCCAGCTCGGCGCCGGTGCCGACCCCCTGCACGCCGAGGTGGCGGTCTTGGTACCGGAGGGGGCTAGAGACGGCGACACTCTGCCTATCGAAGTCGTCGCCCGTGGTCAAAACAGCGAGACGCTCCAGCGAGCCGACCTAGTGGTCCGGGAGCCCGGGTGGACGATGTACATGGTCTCGCATTTCCACTACGACCCCGTCTGGTGGAACACTCAGGCGGGGTACACCTCGGGGTGGGATGACCTCGTCTGGGCGCAGGACAGACGCGATACTTTCCAGCACACGGGGCTGGTCTTGGTCGAGGCCCACCTCGAGCGGGCCAGGCTCGACCCGAGTTACAAGTTCGTTTTAGCGGAGGTCGATTACCTAAAGCCGTTCTGGGACCTCTACCCGGACCGGCGGGAGGAACTGCGCGGGTTGCTCGCAGAGGGCCGGCTCGAAATCGTCGGCGGCACTTACAACGAACCGAACACCAACCTGACCGGGTTCGAGACGGCGGCGCGCTGCGCGGTGTACGGGGTCGGCTTCCAGCGGGAAATCTTCGGGGCGACCCCGGAGAGCGCATGGCAACTGGATGTTTTCGCCCACGACCCATCTTTCCCGAGCATTATGGCGAACTGCGGGGTCACCTCGAGTTCATGGGCCCGCGGCCCCTTCCATCAATGGGGGCCGAAAAACCACACCGGCTCGACGACCTGGATGCAGTTCCCGAGCGAGTTCGAGTGGCTGAGCCCGGACGGTCAGGGCCTGTTGACCAGCTACATGCCGGACCACTATTCGGCCGGTTGGCAGCTTGACCTGGCCAGTACCCTCGACGAAGCGATCGAGCGAGCGTACGGGCTTTTTTGCGACCTGGCCGCCGTTTCAGCCACGAAAGCGACGCTCTTGCCCGTCGGTACGGACTACACGCCCCCCAATAAATGGGTAACCGATTTGGCCAGCGCATGGTCCGACCGATATGTTTGGCCCCGGTTTGTCCCGGGGTTGCCGAAAGAGTTCTTTGCCGCCGTGCGCTCCGAGCTGGCCGAGTCGGGGAGACCGCTCTCGCCGCAAACGCGGGAAATGGGGCCCATTTACACCGGCAAAGACGTTTCGTTCGTCGACACCAAGCAGGCAAACCGTCAGGCCGAAACAGCCTTGCTGGAGGCGGAGAAATTAGGCGCATTTGCCCTGGCGCTGGGCCATCCGTACCCCGAACGGGCGGCAGACAAGGCGTGGCGTCAGCTGGTGTTCAATTCTCACCACGACGGGATCACAGGGTCGGAATCGGACCAGGTCTACCTGGACCTGCTCGCCGGTTGGAGAGAAGCGTACGAATTGGCTTCCGAGATCCGTGGTTCTGCGATGAAAGCCATCTCGGCGCATATCGATACGGCGAGCATTAATACCGGCGCTGCCCGCCTGGCACTAGTGGTCTTCAATTCTCTTGCATATACGCGCAGCGATTTGGTGGAAGCTCTAATCCCATTGCCCGAGCGAGGAGCACGGAGCGTCATAGTGCGCGACGGGGCAGGCAACGAGGTCCCGGCCCTGACCGCGCCAACGGCTTATCACCCCGACGGCACGGCCAGAGAAGTCAGGGTGCAGTTCCTGGCCTCCGACGTCCCGGGCCTCGGGTACACCTGTTACGGGGTCGAACGCAGCGGGCAAGCCCCGACCGGCTGGGCCCCGGTGGATGGTTTGTCGGCCTCTAACCAGCGGTACACGGTCGAGTCGGACCCCGCCCGGGGCGGGTGCCTAAGCCGGTTGGTCGACCGTCGAACGGGGCGGGACGTCCTGGCCGGCGGGCAAGTGGCGAACGAACTACTCGTGTACCCCGAGTATGCGCAGCACCCCCAAATGAAAGAGGGGCCGTGGCACCTGATGCCGGCAGGCCCGGCGGTCGGGTCCTCCGGCCGCCCGGCCCGGGCCAGGCAGAAAGGTCGCCCCTGGGGGAACGCCTCGTTATCGATGGCGAAATGGACGTCATGGCCTACACCCAGGTGGTGACGCTGCTCGACGGTTCTGACCGGGTGGAGCTGAAGACGTACCTGCGGCATTTTTCGGGCGTTGACCGGCTCGTCCGGCTGCGTTTCCCGGCGGCGGTCAGCGGCGGCACCCCATTGGCCGAGGTCGGTAACGCCGTGGTGGCACGCAACTTCGGCTTTGTCGACGCCGACTCGGCCACGGCGCCATGGACCCTGGACACGCCCGTACAAAACTGGGCCGGGCTCGGGAGTACTCTTTCTGTGAGCTTGACCGAGAACGGCAAGTCGTTCGGGTCGAGTGCCCTCGGCGTGGCCGAGGTCATCACCCCGGCCCGCACGCGAGCGCCTCTTCTGGGCGAAGTACGCCAGTTTTTAGTGGCGTTGGCGGCCAAAGGGGTGACCGCCTCTTGCACTGACGCCAGCGCCAACCGCTACGGAGGGCTGTTCGGCGACTCCAACTTGCCCGACGTCCGCGTCAGCCTGGGGGGGCCGGAAGAAAACGAACTTACGGCGTCGGTGCTCGAAAGTGCCGGTCCCGCGTTCCGGGCTGAGCTCGAACGTCAGCTGAAGGAGCGGGGGACGGCGCGCCTGTGGGTGCCCGCGGCCCGCGCCTTTCGGGACGTCTGGGTCCCTAACGCCGACGTCCGCGGCCCTCGTGACCTGCCCGTCCTGGTCGTCGTCGGCTCCGACCCAGCCGCACTGGAAGGCGAGGTCCGCGCTCTCGCCAACGATGTCCGAGACGGGCGTCTCGTCGTCGCCCAACCCTCGGCGCTCACAGCGGACAACCCGGATGGCACCGACGGGGCTGCCCACCGGCCCGTCGACTGGGCGGCCGACTCGACCGTCGCTATTTTGAACCGGGGCACACCCGGGTTCCTGGTCGACACGAACGCCGCCCTTTACGTGTCTTTGCTGCGCTCGTGCACCGGTTGGCCCTCGGGGGTGTGGATCGACCCGCCAAGACGGACCGCGCCCGACGGTTCCAACTTCGAGCTCGAGCATTGGGACCACGTCTACGAGCATGCCCTCGTGGCGGGAAACGGCGACTGGAGGGACAACGGCTGCGCCTGGGAGGCTCAGCAGTTGAACACGCCCATGGTCGCCCTAGTGGAAGAGCCGCACTCCGGCGACCTGCCGACCACCGGGTCGTTGCTCGAACTGCAGAGCCAGGACCGGCGGGTAATGCTGACCGTGGTGAAGCGGGTCGGGAACCCGCTGGCCAGAGGCGAGACGGGCGACGGCGGACAAGTAGAGATGGAAGCGGAGGACACCGAGGGCAATGGTGGGCCCAGTGGCACCCTCGAACTCACCGTCCGGCTGTACGAAAGCGCGGGCCGAAGCGTCACATCGACCCTCAAAGGCGGGCTCTTTTGGAGGATCGAGCGCGCCTGGGCGGCCAACCTCCTCGAAGAAGCGGCCGAAGAACTCGATTACACCGATGGCCGGCTCACGCTCGAGTTTGAGCCGGCCCAGACAAGGACGGTCCGCCTCCTGCTCCGGAGGGTAGCCACCCCGAGCGTGAGCCGGCCGGGAGCGGTGGCCGGGGCCCCGGCCCGAGAGCTGGCCCAGCCGACCTTCAGCAGGTACTGGCTGCACAACAAAGGCCCCGCGCCAATAGGTAACCAGCTGCTGGCCGTGCACCTCGGGCCGACTTCGGTCCATGTTCGCAGCGGTGGCGAACCGGCATCTTTCATGGCGACCGTAGCTTCCGGTGCCGTCGAAGAAAAACTGGCCGGGAACCTCGAAATCGTGGCGCCGCCGGGTTGGGCGGCCGAGCCCCCGTCGCGGCTTTTCAACCTGGTGCCCGGCGCCTGGACATCGCTGTCCTTCCGGCTCTCACCGTCTCCAGATGCCAAACCGGGGCGGTTCTTCGTGGGCGCCCGGATCACCGACGACGCTGGCCAGTCTCAGGAAGACGTGGCCACGGTGGACCTTCTGCCGGTGGACGCGCTCGGGCCTACCGGGACGGGGGCGATGGCGGACAGTTGCAACCTCCGTTCGATCACCCCTCGACGCAGATCTCAGGTGAACTGGAGGCCCGGCTTTCAAAGGAGAGCTTGCTACTTTTTTCTCCCGGCCGGTCCGACAGCTTCGAACTCGTGCTGACGAACAGGACCTCGGGTGAGCTGCGAGGCGAGGCCCAATTGGTGTCACCCTTCGAGACGTGGCCTTACGCAACGCCCTGGGTACAAGGGTTCACGGTGCCGGCCGGGGGCCAGGCCCAGGTACCTTTCTCGGTTTCGGCCCCGGCGGACGCCGGTCCGCTGTCCTCGTGGGTATTGGTCAAGGTGATGTACTTCGGCCGGCTGTGGTACTCGCCGGCGGTCCCCTTCGAGGTGGGCCCGTGACAGCGACGCCCATCTATAAGACGCCTCCTGCCTATGAGACGGTCGGATGGGTCTGCGACGAGCCGGTGACCGTGGAAATGCTGGCAAATTACCTGGAGGAGCACGCGCCACCGGCGGCGGTGGGCGACAACCCCGCCATCCGCACCAGGTGGGCGGCGCGAGCGGTGATGTCCGCCAAGCTGGCTCAGCACGAGGCGAGGCGCCGGGGTTTCGCCAGCGAGAGCCATTTGCCGGGTGCGGTCGCCGCCGAACTGGTGGGAGAGGGGGAGCCGGCCGAAGCTGACGTGAGGGCCTACTTCGAGCGCAACCGCCATCGTTACGACCAGCCTGAACGCCGGCGGGTGAGCCATGTCCTGTGTACGACGGAGGAACAAGCCCGCATGGTGGCCGACAGGGCGCGTTCGGGCCAGCCTCTAGGCGCCCTGGCGGAGCAGTTCTCTAGAGACCCGGGCTCGAGGCGGGCCGGCGGCGACCTGGGCTGGCTCAGACGGGGCGAGCTGGCCGGGGACGTCGAAGAGTGCGTGTTCGGTGCGGAGGTCGGGCGGGTGCCGGGCCCCGTTCCGAGCCCCTTTGGGTGGCACGTCTTGGTAGTCCTGGCCATCGAACCGGCCCAGGCCGCACACTTCGCATCGGTGCGTAATGAGATCGCGGCAGAGTTAGCTGAGCGGCGCCGGCGCCAGGCCTACCTGGACTGGTTCGAGAAAAAGGCGCTCGCCGGCATAAGAATGGCCCCCGGGTACGACCACCCTTTCCAGCCCAATTTCCTGGAATGGGTTCACCGGCACTGATTTCCCTAGCTTAGGAGCAGGAACGTGCCTGCATGGACGTGCCCGAAATGTCGCCGGCAGTTCGGCCGGAAAAGCCAGTCGCACGAGTGTGCACCGGCCATGTCAGTGGAAGAGTACTTTTCCACCGGGCCGGCGCACGAACGACCCGTGTTCGAGGCCGTTATGGCCCACTTGCGAACTGTGGGGCCGGTCCATGTGGAGCCAGTTTCGGTCGGCGTTTTCCTGAAAAGGGCTCGCACCTTTGCCGAATTGCGGCCCATGACGAAATGGGTGGCCGTGTCGTTTTCCTTACCCGGTCCGAAGAGGCACCATTTAGTAAAGCGCAAGATTATCCATTACAACGGCCGTTATTACCATGTGGCAAATGTGGCCGCCCCTGAGGAGCTCGACGACGATCTCCTGACCATGCTCACCGAGGCGTACTTCAGCTCTCCGGAGTGATAGCGGTCACCCCACCCTCGTAACCTGGAGCAACGTGCTCCACCTCCACCGGTCATCGCGGGCCGACTACCTCGTCGACGCCCTGGGGGATGTGCTGATCGAGCCGTTGCCGGACCCAATGGCCCGGGAGGTGGTCGCCGTCCCGACAAGGGGCGTCGAACGGTGGCTCATCCAACGCCTCTCCCACCGCTTGGGGGCTCGCGCGGGGGCGACTGACGGTATTTCGGCCAACATCGATTTCCCGTTCCCCAGTAGCTTGATCGCGGTCGCGCTGGCCGCCGCCGGCGACCCAAAGGGCTCTACCTCGACTCGACCGGCGCGGGGCGGACGAGGCCCAACGCTCTCGAGCCGAGACGTGGGCCCGTGGTCCCCCGAACGCTCCGTCTGGCCGCTGGTGCAACTGGTCGACGAGCACCTCAACGACCCGCTCATGCGCCCGCTGGCGACGCACCTAAGCGCGGCCTCACCGTCGGAGGCAACCGGGATCCCACGGCGCTTTACCGCGGTACGCCACCTCGCCGACCTCTACGACCACTACGCGGTCCACCGTCCGGCCATGCTCCTGGCCTGGGAGCGCGAGCCCGAGACCGTCCCCCGCTCACCACAGCATGAAGACCAACAGCACGAAGACCAATGGCATGAAGACCAACGGCATGAAGACCAACGGCATGAAGATATGGCGTGGCAAGCGGAGCTGTGGCGTCTGCTGCGCCAACGGATCGGCGGACCGAGCCCGGCCGACCGGCTGGAGACGGCCCCGGCGCGGATCGAGGCCGAGCCCGGGCTGCTCGACCTGCCGCCCCGGCTCTCAGTGTTCGGGCTGACCCGGCTGCCGTCGAGCCACTTGAAGGTCCTAAAGGCCATTGCCGTCCACCGCGACGTGCACCTTTTCCTCCTCCATCCATCTGACCGGTTGTGGGTGGAGGTGGCCTCCCAGGTGCCAAGGCCTCCAGCCGGTTTGCGCCGGCGAGACGACCCGACGGCGCGGCTGGCCCGGCACCCTCTGCTGCGCTCGTGGGGGCGCGACGCCCGTGAAATGCAACTCGTCCTGGCCGGGCAGGGGGTGGCTGGGGGTACCCACCGGTCCCTGGCTACGGAGGACGAGGCCACGACCCTGCTTGGGCGGATCCAGGCGGACATCCGCGCCGATAGGGCCCCGCCTGGCCCCCGGACGCACGGCGAGGCCCAGGACCGCCGGCCCGTGCTGAAAGGCGACGACGACAGCTTGCGCGTTCATTCTTGCCACGGGCGCGCCCGTCAGGTGGAAGTCGTGCGGGAGGCCGTGCTACACCTGCTGGCCGACGACCCGACGCTGGAACCCCGCGACGTAATCGTCATGTGCCCCGACATCGAGCTGTTCGCTCCCCTCGTCAGCGCCACTTTCGGGGCCGCCAGCGAGGCTGGGGGGCCTGAGCTACGGGCCCGGCTCGCCGACCGGTCGCTGCGGCAGACCAACCCCCTGCTGGCCGTCGCCGCCCATTTGCTAGAGCTGGCAGCGAGCAGGGTGACAGCTTCGGACGTCCTCGACTTCGCCTCCCGGGAGCCCGTGTCCCGGCGCTTCGGCCTGGACGCCAACCAGGAAGCCCTCTCCAGGGTCGAGCACTGGCTGGCCGGCACCGGCGTGCGTTGGGGCCTCGACGCGCCTCATCGGCGAGCGTGGAAACTTGGCCAAGTCGAAGCCGGCACCTGGCGGGCTGGCATCGACCGCCTCCTGCTCGGGGTGGCGATGGCGGAAGACGAGCGGCTGTTCGGAAGCACGCTGCCCTTCGGCGACCTTTCCAGTGATGACATCACCCTTGCCGGCCGGCTGGCCGAGCTGCTCGAACGCCTGGCTCGAGCACTTGACGACCTGAGCGGGCCCCAAACGGCACAGTGCTGGGCCAGAGCGCTGGCTGAGGGGACGGCCAAACTGGCCGCCTCGGCACCCAACGAGGCGTGGCAGGACGAACAACTCCGCCAGGCGCTCGAAGACATCGCCGGCGCACCGCACCTCCTCGAAGAGCCGACCAGGGAGAGTGAAGCGGAGGGTAGTGGCGGGCCGGAGACGAAGCCGGTCGAGCTCGACCTATCCGAAGCACGGGCCCTGCTGGCGGACCGCTTACGCGGACGACCTACGAGGGCCAATTTCCGTACGGGGGACATGACCATCTGCACTCTGGTGCCCATGCGCTCGGTGCCTCACCGCGTCGTCTGCCTGCTCGGACTGGACGACGGGCTTTTCCCCCGGCGCCGGGACCAGGACGGCGATGACCTCCTGCTGGCTGACCCCGAGGTCGGCGACCGGGACGGGCCGAGCGAGGACCGTCAGCTCCTGCTGGACGCCCTGCTGGCGGCGACCGAGCAGCTGATAATCACGTTTGAAGGACGGGACCAGCACCTCAACCAACGTCGCCCACCCGCCGTCCCCGTAGCCGAACTCCTCGACGTGGTGGACAAAACCGTGCGTCTGCCGGGACCAGACCGACCGGCCCGGGAGGCCGTGGTCGTGGACCATCCGTTGCAGGCGTTCAACCCGGCCAACTTCGCCCCCGGCCACTTCCACAAGCGGGACTCCTGGCGGTTCGACGAGGCCTACCTCGAGGGTGCCCGGGCGATCAGCGGGGCTCGGCGGCCGAGACGGGCCTTTTTAGATGACCGGCTCCCCCCGACGGGAGACTCGACGGTCCAGCTCGAGCTCGCTTGTGCGCTTCCTGGAGCACCCGGTCCGGGCTTTCCTCCGGGAACGGCTCGGCTTTTATGCCGCAGACATCCCTGACCCGCCGAGCGACGCACTGGCAGTAGAGATGGGCCCCCTCGAACGCTGGGCGCTCGGGGATCGGCTGCTCGAGGCTCGCCAGAGAAGGGGTGACCTGGACAGGGCCCTGATGGCGGAACGAGGCCGGGGGCTCCTGCCTCCGGGCCCGCTCGGCGATTCTGCTCTATCCGAGGTGAGAGGGGTCGTCGAGGCACTCGTCGCCGAGGCCGAAGGGCTTGCCTGCGGCTCGGCAGAGGCCGTTCCGGTCGAAGTCAACGTCGCCTTGCCAGGGGGCCGCACCCTTGTGGGCACAGTGCCCTCCGTGCGAGACGGCGTGGTCCTGCGCTGCACGTACTCGAAACTGGGGCCCAAACATCGTCTGCGGGCTTGGGCGCTGTTCCTGACGCTGAGCGCGTATCGGCCAGAGCTGGCCCCGTCGGCCGTGACCATAGGCCAAGCGGCGGGGAGCTCAACGAGACGTCCCCGCATCAGCGTCTGCACGCTAGAGCCTCTCGCGGAGAGCCCCGCGGCTATTCGCTCGGAGTCCATCAAGCTGCTGGAGGGACTAGTGGACCTGTACCTCCGGGGGATGCGGGAACCGCTCCCTATTTCTTGCGCGACGTCGGAAACGTGGGCGGCAGCCCGCCTCCGTGACGAAGACCCCCGCGGACCGGCCCGAGGGTTGTGGACCTCCAGTTCCGAGGAGTTCCCGGGCGAGGAGGCCGAGCCCGAGCACATCACCGTCTTCGGGACCGCCCTCCCGTTCGAGCAGCTGCTCGGATGGCCTCCGGCTGATGACGAGACGGGGAAGGGCTGGGATACGACGGAGCCGAGCCGCTTTGGTCGCCTGGCCATGAGGTTATGGCGCCCGCTGCTGGGGCACGAACGGTTGAAGGAACGCTGACAGTGGGGCAGGAAGCTGGGCATCGGGAGGCTGGGCATCTGGAGGCTGGGCATCGGGAGGCTGGGCATTTTGACATTTGCGGCCCGTTGCCAGGGCCCGGGGTGACCATCCTCGAAGCCAGCGCCGGCACCGGCAAGACGTTCACCATCGCGGCGCTCGTGGCCCGGCTCGTAGCCGAGGAGGAAGTGCCCCTTTCAGGAGATCCTGGCGGTCACGTTCACCCGGATGGCTACCGGTGAGTTGAGGGACCGGATCCGAGAACGGCTCGTGACGGCCGAGCGAGGCCTGGCCCGATTGCTGGACGCCGGTGAACAGCCACCCGCTGACGACGACGTGCTCCGGTTGATCGCCGAGGAAAGTACGTCAGTGGTGGAGGTGCGCAGACAACGGTTGGCCACCGCACTGGCCGGCTTCGATGCGGCAACCATCACAACCACGCACGGCTTTTGCCACATGGTCCTCGCCGCTCTGGGGGTCTGGGGAGAGGTGGCCGCAGGGGCTACTCTGCTGGAGGACGCAACTGACCTGGTAGAAGAGGTCGTCGACGACCTCTGCGTGCGCCACGTCGTCCGGTCCGGGTCACTGCCGTTTCGCCGGCGGCAGGCGCTGGAAGCCGGCCTCAGCGCCATACAGGCCCCTGACGCGCCACTAGAGCCAGACGCGGATAGGGCAGACACCAGCCCGGCCGGCTTCCGCCGACGGCTCTCCGCGGCCGCCCGCGAAGAAGTACGGCGGCGCTTGCTAGATGCCAACCTCCTCACGTACGACGACCTGCTCTTGCGCCTGGCCAAAGCGCTTGATGACCCCGAGCGGGGGCCAACCGCGTGCCAGCGCCTGCGCGGCCGCTACCGCGTGGTACTCGTCGACGAGTTCCAGGACACCGACCCTCTGCAGTGGAGGATCGTCCGCCATGCCTTCGCCGACGGCAACACGAGGCTGGTCCTGATTGGTGACCCCAAGCAGGCTGTGTACTCGTTCCGCGGCGCGGACGTTTATGCCTACCTGGACGCTGCCAGGGCGGCCGAACCGCACCGGCGCTTCACACTCGAGCAAAACTGGCGCTCCGACGCCGGGCTGCTCGAGTCCTACGACGCTCTCCTGAGCCCGCTCCACCTCGGCCATCCCGAGATCGTGTACCGCCGGGCGTACGCCACCCCGGCTCACCACCAGCCTGGCCTTCGAGGTGCTCCGGTGTCGGCGCCCCTCCGGGTTCGCTTGGTACCAAATGGCACTCCGGGGCTAGAGCGGACGTCGGGGACAGGGCTGCTGCAGAAAGACAGAGCAGTGAAGTATGTGGCCGAGGACCTGGCCGCCGACGTAGTCGCCTTGTTGGGCTCAGGGGCAAAACTGGCGAACTGGCGGGCAGAGGGCGTCACCGAACAATCGCCAAGGGAGGTCCGCCCGAGCGACATTGGCGTCCTTGTCCGCACCAACCGGCAAGCCTCGATCGTGCAAGCCTCCCTGTTGGGCGCCGGTGTACCCGTAGTCGTGGCCGGAGCGCTGAGCGTCCTCTCCACCCCCGCCGCTCGAGACTGGCTCAGGTTGCTGGAGGCCCTGGAACAGCCGACGAGCCGGTCGCTAGCCGTGGCCGCGGCCTTGACCCCGTTTATCGGTATGACGGCCCGCGATCTCGCCGAGGCCCACGAAAAGACCTGGGAAGGGCTGCACGCGCGGCTACACCAATGGGCCGCCCTCCTGCGCAGGACCGGTGTGGCCACTCTCTTCGACCACATCCGGGTCAGCGAACGGCTGCCCGCCCGTCTACTGAGCGAGGCTGACGGAGAACGCCTGCTGACCGACCTTGGCCACGTTGCCGAACTCCTTTACGCCGAGTCCACTCAGGCGCAGCTGGGCCTGGCCGCTTTGCGGGCGTGGCTGGCCCGCCGGATCAGCGAGGCTAGCGAGGTCAGCGGAGACGCGGCAGAGGTTGAGCAGTACAGCCGCCGGCTCGACTCGGACTCAGAGGCGGTAGAGATCCTGACGGTCCACAGGGCCAAGGGCCTGGAGTTCCCGGTCGTGTACTGCCCCTACCTGTGGGACTCCGCGGTGCGCAGTAACAAAGGCGGCCCGGTGGTGTTCCACGACCCCGAGGACCACGACCGGCGCAAGCTCGACGTCGGCGGAGACCCGGACGACCCGGTGTACTGGCGCCACTATCGGGCCAACCAGGCAGAGGAGCGGGGCGAAGACCTGCGTCATCTCTACGTGGCTCTGACCAGGGCCAAGCACCAGGTCGTCATTTGGTGGGCGGGGGCGAACGGCTCACAGTACTCCGCCCTCGGCCGGCTCTTGCTGGCCAGGAACTCGAACGGCGACGTCAAGACAGAGATGAAGGCCAGCGAGGTCAAGGATGCAAGGGTCGAAGCAGAGCTGGCCTGTCGAGCGGCCCTGGCGCCAGACCTGATCAGTGTCGAGTACTGTGACCGGCGCGCCAACCCCGCCGGGCGACTGGCAGGCACAAACGGCAATGGGGTCGGTTTGCGGGCGGCGCGCTTCAACCGGCAGCTGGACCTCGGGTGGCGCCGGAGCTCTTATACGAGCATCACGGTCGCCGCCCACGGCCGCGGCGCCGGGGACCTGGTTAGCAGCGAGCCAGAACAGCCGGGGAGGAGCGACGAACCCATCGCCCCGACAGCGGGCCGGCACCCACTGCGGCCTCGCTCGCGTCCGAACAGGAAGTCGCGGCCAAGGCCGTTGCCGGCAGGAGCGGTCTCGAAAAGCCCAGCAGTGCGGATGAGGTCGGCGGGTCCCCGGACGACGAAAGGCGGGCTCGGGGAACGACATCACTGCTGTCCGAAATGCCAGCCGGGACGGCCTTCGGCAGCTTCGTCCACAGGGTCCTGGAGAACGTGGATTTCGCTGCCCCCAACCTCCGTTCCGAACTCCTGCAAGCCGTCGACAATGAAAAAGCCCGTTATGCCGATGGGCCCACCGGGGACCCAGCTCAACTGGCCGCCGGCCTCGAGGTCGCTATTTGTGCTCCGTTGGGCGGGCGCGCCGGTGCCATGCGCTTGCGCGACTTGAGCCGCGCCGACCGGCTCGACGAGCTGGCCTTCGAGCTGCCCGTGGCCGGTGGGGACGAACCGACAGGTGACGTGCTGCTGTCAGACCTGGCCGAGCTGTTCGCCCGGAAGGTGGGGCCAAGGGGACGCCTGGCGGCATACGCCAACGACCTCTTGAGGCCCGAGCTGGCCAACAACCTGCGGGGCTACTTGACGGGCAGCCTCGACCTGGTTTTCAGGGTGCAAAACGATGAGGGCCCGAGCCGGTACTTCGTCGTCGACTACAAGACGAACTGGCTCGGTCCGGCCGGAGAAGCATTGACGGCCTGGCAGTACCGAGGGCCCGCCTTGGAAACCGAGATGCGCGGCG
Organism: uncultured Acidimicrobiaceae bacterium; assembly: GCA_963807395.1. GTDB lineage: Bacteria > Actinomycetota > Acidimicrobiia > Acidimicrobiales > Palsa-688 > Fen-671. The sequence continues at coordinate 733,165 of CAWEBW010000007.1, read as the reverse complement.
CCCACTACCCGCTCCAGGTCATGTTCTACCTTGTTGCTCTGCATCGCTACCTCCGGTGGCGGCTCCCGGGGTACAACCCGAAGGAAAACCTGGGCGGGGCTTACAATTTGTTCCTCCGGGGGATGGCTTGCCCCGGCGCCCCACTGATAGACGACGAGCCCTGCGGGGTCTTCGCCTGGGCTCCTCCGATCGAACTGATAACGGGCCTTTCGGATCTCCTCGCCGGGGAGCGCGTGCGAACAGTCGCGGGAGTGGCGCAATGATTGGCCCAGTTCAGAGCGCCGGCGATGACCTGGACGCTGAGCTGGTGCTCTCACTCGAGCCCCTTGGCGCGCTGGCCCAGTTCAACCGGGCCAGGGTCCTGGCCGCAGCGGACGTACACGTCGCAACGGCGCTCGGCCGGCTCGGGGGCGACAACGACGAGCTCGTGGGCCTGGCGGTGGCGTTGGCGGTCCGCGCCCCGCGTGTCGGCCACGTGCTGGTCGACTTGGCGACCATACGTGAGACGGCGGTAGCCGGCTCCGGGGAAGACGCCGACCTGACCGACCTGCCGTGGCCTTCGCTCGGGCACTGGCTCGAGCGAGTCAGCGGTAGCCCTCTCGTAGCAATGGGTGACAACGGGCCTGACGATAGGCCGCTCCGGCTCGTCGGGAGCCGTTTGTACCTCGACCGGTATTGGCAAGACGAACAAGACGTAGCCGTCGACTTGACTGCTCGTTCTGCGGCGAGCGCCCCTGATATCGACGACGCCTTACTGGCTGAAGGTTTGGCCCGGCTCTACCCTCAGGACAGTTCAGGCCTGCAGCGGCAAGCGGCCAGCACCGTCTTGCACCGGTTCCTCACTGTGATTGCCGGCGGCCCGGGCACAGGCAAAACAACCACGGTCGCCCGAGTGCTGGCGCTAGTCGCGGAACAAGCCGTCGAGACAGGCCAGCCTCTCCCCATGGTCGCGCTGGTCGCCCCAACCGGTAAGGCTGCAGCGCGGATGGCCGAGGCCGTCCATGGTGAAGCCCGCCGGCTCGACGTGGGGGAAGCCGTGCGGGGCTGGCTGCTGTCGCTCGACGCCTCCACTGTCCACCGGCTCCTCGGGCGGCGTCCCGGCACCGCTACTCGTTTCCGCCACGACGGTAGCAACCAGCTTCCCTACGAAGTGGTGGTAGTGGACGAGACGTCCATGATGTCCTTGCCGCTAATGGCTCGGCTCGTCGACGCCGTCCGCAAGGAAGCTCGGCTCGTCCTCATCGGTGACCAAGAGCAGTTGGCATCGGTGGAAGCCGGAGCCGTCCTAGGCGACATCGTAGGCCCGGCCGCCACCGCGGTCGGCCCGAGCTTTACTAGCGGCGCAGCTGGCCCGCGTGATGCCAGCCCGGGCGGTCCCAACTCGGGCGAAGCTACGCCGGTCGAATGCCCTCCGATTGCGCAGTGCATAACTGTCCTCCAGGCGAACTACCGCTTCCGCGGCCCGCTGGCGGAGTTGGCACTGGCTGTGCGCAGCGGGAACGCCGACACGGTGATGGCCGTCCTCGAGGCCGAGCGCTCAGCCAGTCGTGACGCGCTCGATGGCGACAGCCACGCCCGGTGGCTGGACATCGATGTCGGCACCAGCCAATCCGAGAGCTTGGAACCGGTCCGGTCGGCCGTGCTCATGGCGCAGCAGCTCGTGGTGCAGGCGGCCCGAGCGGGTGACGCCCCGGCCGCCCTCGATGCCCTCGGACGGTTGCGCCTACTTTGTGCCCACCGGGACGGCCCGCCGGCGCCGCCACCTGGAACTCTCAGGCCGAACAATGGCTGGCAGGCGTCGGCGAAGGCCCGCCCCCGCAGGGAGGCTGGTACCTCGGCCGGCCAGTCATAGTGACCGAGAACGATTACGGGCTCGGGCTGTTCAACGGTGATGCCGGCGTCGTGATCGCCGAAGAGGAGGGCAGCCTCAGAGCCGCCTTCAGGCGGGGGGCCGGGGTGGTGACCGTCAGCCCGGCGCGCCTCGGCGCGGTTGAGACCGCATTCGCTATGACGGTGCACAGGGCGCAGGGCTCGGAGTTCGACGAAGTGGTGGTCTTGCTGCCCGGTGCGTCTTCCCGCGTCCTTACCCGCGAGCTGCTGTACACCGCGGTCACTCGCGCCCGGCGGAGCGTCGTACTGGTCGGGACGGAGGAGTCGCTACGGGCTGCCGTTGACCGGCCCATCGCCCGGGCTTCGGGGCTAACCGCCCGGCTCTGGGGCTCGCCGCCCGGCCTCGGGGTTAGCCTGCGGGGCAGGTTAGCCTCCCCGCCGGGCCAGGGCCCCCCTAAACGTCGCTACGGTGCGTCTGTGGCAAATCCCAGGCCCATCGAGCGCCCACCGCATCTGCCCAAGTTGAGCGCCGGTTGGGCCGCCTTTGCGCCGACGGCACCTTCAGGGACGAGACTGGAGCACGGCCGCGCGACAGCTGGCTGACGACTGGCTGCGACAGGCCTTCGATTGGGCTTTGGGCCGGTCCCGACCGGTTCCGACGATAGCGGTCCTCACCGGGGAGCGGGGCCAGGCAAGAAGACCGGTGCCTTCGGGGCCTCTTCGGGCCAGGCGAGAACACACCATCGCCGAGGACCCAGCCAGGGCTGGCCCTCGCTGGCCGTGGGCAGCCTTGGGCGCGGCGACCTGGTCCCTGGGAGCGACCTCGACCTGCTGCTTGTACACGACGGCCGGCCGGACGTCGGGGAGGTGGCGGACCGGCTCTGGTACCCGATCTGGGACGACCCCATGCCCCTTGACCACAGTGTGCGCACCCTGTCTCAAGTGAGCCAAGCGGCGGAGGCCGACCTGAGGGTGGCCCAAGGGCTCCTGGACGCCCGGCCATTGGCGGGCGACACCGAGTTAGGTGAGCGCACGGTTGCGCTCGGGAAGCGCCTCTGGGAAAAGCGGGTGGGTATCTGGCTCCCAGCAGTCCTCGATGCCCGAGCGAAGGTCGCAGGACGCCCATGGTGACGTGGCGTTCCTGCTCGAGCCGGACCTGAAAGAGAGCCGGGGCGGGCACGCGACCTTCAGCTCCTCTCTCTCATTGCGGCGGTGACCCCGGTCGTTGCAGCCGTCGTGACTGGACGAGCGGCTGACGGCAGCGGGTGACTTCCTGCACGCTGTCCGGGTCGAATTGCAGCGGCCAGACAGATGTCGCAGCGAGCGCCTGACGCTCGAGGACCAGGACCGGGTCGCCGAGGCTCTCGGTTTGGCAACAGGGAACAGCTGGCCCACGAGGTCCCACAGGCCGGACGGGTTGTTTCCTGGGTAACCGAAGACGCTTGGCGGAGAGTGAGTTCGTGGTTGGCGGGGCCTCGGGGCCGGGGCGGCTCGGCCGACAGGATGCTCGGGCCGGCACTGGTCCTTAGAGACAACGAAGTCAGCGTCCCCTGGCCACGGCCTCGCCGAAGACCCCTACCCTTTCCCTCAGGGCAGCGGTCGCCTCCGCTGAGCTTGGCGTCCCCTTTCCAGGGCCACCATGTCGCGGCTGGCTGCCGAGGCTTCGTCCCCCCCCAGGCCGTGGCCCGAAGACGTCATGCGAGCATTCCTCAAGCTGCTATCCCTGGGAGAACCCGCCATCCACGCCATCGAGACGCTCGACCAGCTCGGGGTATGGCAACGTTACATGCCCGAATGGCCCCCGTACGCAACCAATCCCAGTTCAACCCTTACCATCGCTGGACCGTCGACCGGCACCTGCTGGAGACAGTCGCCACTGCGGCGGCCCACCTACGCGACGTTAGCCGGCCCGACCTTTTGCTCCTGGGCGCTTTGCTGCACGACATCGGGAAAGGGACGGGCGGCGACCATTCGGAGGTAGGCGCGGCCATCGTCGGCACGCCATTGCGCGAGCGGTTAGGGCTGTCCACCGATGACGAGCGAGCTCTTCAGAAGTTGGTGCGATACCACCTTCTGCTCCCTGATATCGCCACCCGCCGAGACCTTGAAGACCCGCTAACTCTGAACCTCGTCGCCGGAGTTGTCGGTGACGAGACCACCCTCGAGCTGCTGCGAGCGTTGGCCGCAGCTGATGGCGAGGCCACCGGGAGCGCAGCATGGACCCCCTGGAAAGCGGGGCTTGTCAACGAGCTCGCCGAGCGGACGGCCGCTGTCCTGGCTGGAAGGCCGGTACCGCCGGGCCCCCATTTCCTTCGGACCAACATCGTAACTTGATGGAAGCGGGAAGCGTGCAGGTCGTCCCGGCGAACGGGAGCTTGTCGTCATCGCCCCCGACCGGCCCGGCCTGTTCAGCGACGTGGCGGGGACGCTGGCCCTGTACGACATCGGCGTGCTACAGGCCCGCGCGCACAGCGAAGACGGCAAAGCCCTCGAGGTTTTCACGCTGGACCTCCCAGAACACGCCAGCCCGCGGTGGGACCGTGTGGTGCGCGACATAAAGGGGGCGGTGGAGAGGCGTTTCAACGTCGGGGAGGCGTTGGCGCGGCGGCCCCCACAGCGTAGCTCGCGAAGGGTCCTGGCCTTGCCGAGCCCCGGTGTCGCCGTGCTCGTAGACAACGAGGCCGCCACAAGTGCCAGCGTCGTCGAGGTCCGCGCTCCTGATGGCACAGGGCTGCTGCACGTTATAACCGCGGCTATCGCCGCCCAAGGGCTTGACATCATTTCAGCCCGGGTGACCACTCTTGGCTACGCGGCGGTCGACACCTTCTACGTCCAGGCTGGAGGTACCAAAGTGCCGGAGGGCGACCGCGTAGAGCAACTCAGTCGAGCCATCAAGAGAGCGCTCGAGGGGCAAGGTCAGCCGGGCACTCGTAACAAAGCCGAAACCTAACTGCCGCCACCTCGAAACAACCGCCCTCTACGGTCAGGGGAAGCCTAGGGTGAGGAGCCCGAGCGGGCCGCAGCCGGGACGGCCACGACCGGCATAGCCGGAACTGGAGGTAGTGCCTGATGATTCTCGTCACAGCGGTAATCAAGCCGTTCGCGCTCGATGCTGTCCGGGAGGCACTCTCCTATGTGGGGATCGCCGGCATGACAGTCTCGGAAGTGAAGGGCTTCGGCCGTCAACGTGGCCACAGCGAGGTCTACCGGGGGGCGGAGTACAAGGTGGAGTACCTGCCGAAGATCAAGATCGAAGTGCTGACCGCAGCGGAGATGGCAGAAGACGTTGTTGAAGCCATCTCCAAAGCTGCCCGCACAGGCAAGATCGGCGACGGGAAGATTTGGGTGACGACGGTAGACAGCGTTACCCGGATACGCACGGGTGAGACCGGGGCCGGGGCGATCTAGGATTTATTTCGATGGCCCGGGGCAAGTACAAGCAGGAAGCTTTGTGACCGAGATAGCGACAGTCCCGCTTCCATTCTGTGAATGACTGATGATCTCCTCGCTAGAAACACCCTGAAGCGAGCCGTCTTGACGCCGAAGTAGACGGCTCGGACGTTGTCGAGACGGCGTTTTGGCCCAGCACCAAGGACGTGGGCTGGCCTTGAGGAGCCCCGGTCCAAGGCGTGTTACTTCGGTTAAGGGTGTGTTAAAGCTGCTCGGTGGCCCCCACCGGCTGGGGACTTCCGGCACGTTGCGCGGTAGCCTTGGTCGATGCCCGCAGCCCGTCAAGACGTCGAGTACGGCCCGCCGCCCAAGCTGAAACTTCGTCTCGTGGACCGGCTGCGCAACGCCGCCCTGAAGCCGGAGGATCCCGAGGCGGCTGTTCGGTCCCGGGGCGCAAACGAGCTCTCGGGGGAGGAGCTTGAGGTCGAGGAGAAGCGGGCAAACGACAAGGAACGGGCCATCGGGTTGCTGGCGGGGCCTCTGGCCACCATCATCACCTTCCTCGTCGTTCACGACCTTGTGGTCAACGACCCGTCGGCGCGCCTGTCCGATGGCGCGGTCAACAAGCTGCACGTGAACCTGTCGACATACTCCGAGCTGTTCGTCGTGCTCATCATCCTGTCGTTCGGGATCACCGCCATGGCCCTGTGGCGAAAGCGCCTCTTCCTCGGCATGGTCACTTCCTTGTACGGGTTGGCGATCTTCAACCTTCACTACTGGGGCTTCGGTGTGCCGTTCGTCATGGTGGGCGCCTGGTACCTGGTCCGGGCCTACCGGCTGCACCGCAACCTGAAGGAATCCACCGCTGGCGGGCCGTCAGTGACGTCCCGTCCGGCTTCGAACAAGCGCTACACGCCCCCTTCGCGGTCCCGGTAGTGGGGGTTGTCGTCGGAGAACTCAGCCTCGAGCGGAGTGCCGATTGAGCTGACGGTTTCCGGGCCCCTCCGGCTGCGGACAGCGATGGTGGCTACGAGGGTCGCCACTACGACCAGGAGCACGGTCGGGAAGGATAAACATTCCCCACGACGTGCGCTCGCCCTCCACTTGGTGGATGGTTGCGATGAGCCCGGGGTCGCTTTCGACGGTGACCATTCGGAGCGTCGTGCCCGGGGCAAGAAGGGTGTCGCCAGGGATGGTGTCGCTGTAGCGCTTTCCGTCGAGGACAAAGGTCCCGCGGCAGCTGTACCCGGCGGCATTGCTTCCGCTGCCGCTCAGGACGCCCAAGCACCTCGATACGGTGACCGCGACCGGGACCCCGTGCCGGCGCAGGCTGGTGACCTGAGCGTTCTTGTGGGCTGCGGCAGCGAAAAGAAGGACTGTCACAGCGGCCAGCGCCACAACACAGGCGCCTATGAGGCCGCGAGCTAAACGGCGGCTGTCCACCTCCACATGTGCCCCTCGAAGGGTCGTGACGGGTTCGAGGGACGTGGCCATCGGGGGATCGTAGCGGAAGGGCTGGACCGAAGTCGGGCCGGGCTCTTGCCAGTTCACGCTCCAGTAACACCCGTGTCACGGTCCTGAAACTCTCAGCTTGCATCCTTTGGCGGCAGGGCGAACCGCCTCTGGAAGCCTCGGCGCACCCGTCCTGGGTGTCGCGGTGTCCGCGACGTGGGAAGCCGGACGCATTGACCGTACGAGAGGAGTAACCGAGCCGTGCACTTCTTAGCGCGGGTCAGTTCCTGTCCCGTACCCGAGCTGGCTGAACACGGGCGACAACACGTGGCAGATCGCGGCCGCCACGTTCGTCGCCCTGCAGAGCATCCCCGGGCTGGCGGTCCTCTACGCGGCGGTCGTCCCGAAGAAGTGGGCGGTGAACGTGCTGGCTATGATGTTCGCCGGCTTCAGTTTGGTCCTCATTGCCTGGGTGTTGTGGAGCTACAAGATGGGCTTCGGCGCCACCTCGCTAGGAAATGGAGTCAAGAACGGGTGCCAGACCTGGGTCGGGGGCGGGGTCAATTGCCCCGCGAATCTGAAGTTGCACGACCGGGGGTTTCCTCAAGCACTTCTTCACGAACTTTGTCGGGAGACCGGGCCCGGTCACCAACGCCCCCCAACAACAGGGCCAGGCGGTGTCCGCGGCCAACACCGTGATCCCCTTCCACTTCCCCACCGACTCGCTCCTCTACTTCCAGTTTGTCTTCGCTGCCATCACGCCCCTGCTGTTCATCGGGAGCGTGCTCGGCCGTATCAAGTTCCTTGCTTGGTGCATCCTGTGCCCGCTGTGGTCGACCTTCGTCTACGGCGTCGACGCTTTCATGCTGTGGGGCGGCGGCTATCTCGCCCAGGAAGGTGCTCTCGACTTCTCCGGCGGCTTCGTCATCCACATGTCGGCCGGGGTCTCGGGCTTCGTTGCTGCCTGGGTCCTCGGTCCTCGGCTGGCGCGAGACCGACAACACTTCGTACCCAACAACCTTCTCATCGCCGCGGTCGGTGCCGGCATCCTGTGGCTCGGCTGGAACGGCTTCAACGGTGGCGACCCGTACTACGCGGGCATCGACATGTCCAACGCCGTGGTCAACACCAATATCGCCACTGCCACCGGCGTGATCGTCTGGATGGCGATGGACGGCTGGCTCTCCAAGGCGAAGAAACCGACCTTCCTGGGCGGTGTGAACGGCATGATTTGCGGCCTGGTCGGCATCACGCCCTGTGCCGGTTGGGTCAACGGCTGGGGCGCGATCATGGTCGGGGCGTTCGACACCATCATCGTCTGGTTTGCGTGGAACTTCCTCTCCAAGGTGAGGCCGTTCAGCAAGGTGGACGACGCCCTCGGGGTCATCTACACCCACGGCATCGCCGGCCTCTTTGGTGGCCTGTTCCTCGGCATATTTGGCGACCCGAACATGCTCGAGTACGGGTGCGGGACCCTGGACCCCGCCGGCAGGTGGTGAACACCTCGGCGGCCGCCTATGCCTCCAGCACCAAGAGTTGTGCGCCTTTCTCGGTGCACGGCTTGATGTACACAGGTTCGTTCCACCAGTTGTGGAACCAGTTCCGAGCCGCCGTGTTCGTGATCATCTGGTCGGCGCTCATAACGTTCATATTGATGAAGCTCATCGGGCTCGTCCTGCGTGGTGCTCGCTACAAGGAGGACGTGCTCGAGGTTGGCGACGTGGCCATCCACGACGAGGAGGCTTACCCGGACCCACTTGCCGAGCGGGTCGGCGGCGGTGGGCCCGGCGCCGGGCCTTCGAGCTCGCCGGCCTCGATGTAGGGTCGATCTCGCCACCCACACCGCCGGACACCTAGCCACCACCCGGTGCTGGGTCTTAGGGCGCTCAGGACGAAAGGAGACTCAATCGTGAAGCTGATCGTGGCAGTCCTGAAGCCCTTCAAGCTCAGCGACGTGAAGGAGGCTCTCAAGGGTCTCGGGCTCTCGGGGATGACGCTCACCGAAGCCCAGGGCTTCGGGCGCCAGCGTGGCCACACCGAGGTCTACCGCGGAGCCGAGTGTGCCCGCCAGCACCAAGGACGTGGGCTGGCCTTGAGGAGCCCCGGTCCAAGGCGTGTTACTTGGTTAAGGGTCTGTTAAAGCCTCGGTGGCCCCCACCGGCTGGGGACTTCCGGCACGTTCGCGGTAGCCTTGGTCGATGCCCGCAGCCCGTCAAGACGTCGAGTACGGCCCGCCGCCCAAGCTGAAACTTCGTCTCGTGGACCGGCTGCGCAACGCCGCCCTGAAGCCGGAGGATCCCGAGGCGGCTGTTCGGTCCCGGGGCGCAAACGAGCTCTCGGGGGAGGAGCTTGAGGTCGAGGAGAAGCGGGCAACCGACAAGGAACGGGCCATCGGGTTGCTGGCGGGGCCTCTGGCCACCATCATCACCTTCCTCGTCGTTCACGACCTTGTGGTCAACGACCCGTCGGCGCGCCTGTCTGATGGCGCGGTCAACAAGCTGCACGTGAACCTGTCGACATACTCCGAGCTGTTCGTCGTGCTCATCATCCTGTCGTTCGGGATCACCGCCACGGCCCTGTGGCGAAAGCGCCTCTTCCTCGGCATGGTCACTTCCTTGTACGGGTTGGCGATCTTCAACCTTCACTACTGGGGCTTCGGTGTGCCGTTCGTCATGGTGGGCGCCTGGTACCTGGTCCGGGCCTACCGGCTGCACCGCAACCTGAAGGAATCCACCGCTGGCGGGCCGTCAGTGACGTCCCGTCCGGCTTCGAACAAGCGCTACACGCCCCCTTCGTGGTCCCGGTAGTGGGGGTTGTCGTCGGAGAACTCAGCCTCGAGCTGGCCCGAGCGACGAGGTATCGCGGGCCAGAGCAATCCAGGACGCGTCGTCACGGTCAGCCGGTGCTCTCGGGGTATCCGCCCCCGGGATACGTGCCGGTTGGACAATCGCAACCGTTACGGGGATAGCACCCGGTCGAGGGCCTGTTCCCTGGGCTTCTTTCGGTGTCGCGCCCGAGATGAGCGTCGTTGCTCTTCCCCCGCAGCACAGACGAGGGTTAGTGCCGTCATGAAGACAAAGAAAGTCCAGGGCATGACCAGCCCGAAAACGAGGTACACGGCGAAGCTCAAAACCAGAAGCGCCGAGACAAAGACTGCTGTCCGCCCGAGGATCGAGGTCCCCAAACGAACCATTGCTCGGTGGCGCTCTCTGGGCCAGACGGCCTCCAGGATGTCATCGACGGCGTGCTGGAGGTGCTGCTCTGGCGGCACATCTCTCGGTATACGCCTTTTCTCTCGACGTGACTACCCTCACGGATTAAAAGTGGGGCATGTGGCGCTTGCGCTCCGGGCGAGCCCGCCAGAGCCTGAACCGTCTTTGCACGATGACCGACCTCATATCTCGCACAACGTCGATTCCGGACTGATCGTGTTCGGGAGATGCCTCTCCCAAGGGCCAGTTCACGCTCCAGTAACACCCGTGTCACGGTCCTGAAACTCTCAGCTTGCATCCTTTGGCGGCAGGGCGAACCGCCTCTGGAAGCCTCGGCGCACCCGTCCTGGGTGTCGCGGTGTCCGCGAACGTGGGGAGCCGGGCGCATTGACCCTACGAGAGGAGTAACCGAGTCGTGCACTTCTTAGCAGCCGGGGCAGTTCCCGTCCCGTACCCGAGCTGGCTGAACACGGGCGACAACACGTGGCAGATCGCGGCCGCCACGTTCGTCGCCCTGCAGAGCATCCCCGGCCTGGCGGTCCTCTACGCGGCGGTCGTCCCGAAGAAGTGGGCGGTGAACGTGCTGGCTATGATGTTCGCCGGCTTCAGTTTGGTCCTCCTTGCCTGGGTGCTGTGGAGCTACAAGATGGGCTTCGGCGCCACCTCGCTTGGAGATGGCGTCCACAACGGGTGCCAGACCTGGGTCGGGGGCGGGGTCAATTGCCCCGCCAACCTGCATTTGCACACCGGGAATTTCCTCAAGCACTTCTTCGACAACTTTGTCGGGAACCGGGCACGGTCACCAACGCCACCCAACAACAGGGCCAGGCGGTGTCCGCGGCGAACACCGTGATCCCCTTCCACTTCCCCACCGACTCGCTCCTCTACTTCCAGTTCGTCTTCGCCGCCATCACGCCCCTGCTGTTCATCGGGAGCGTGCTCGGCCGGATCAAGTTCTTTGCTTGGTGCATCCTGTGCCCGCTGTGGTCGACCTTCGTCTACGGCGTCGACGCTTTCATGCTGTGGGGCGGCGGCTACCTCGCCCAGGAAGGTGCTCTCGACTTCTCCGGCGGCTTCGTCATCCACATGTCGGCCGGGGTCTCGGGCTTCGTTGCGGCCTGGGTCCTCGGTCCTCGGCTGGCGACGGGACCGACAACACTTCGTACCCAACAACCTTCTCATCGCCGCGGTCGGGGCCGGCATCCTGTGGCTCGGCTGGAACGGCTTCAACGGTGGCGACCCCTACTACGCGGGCGTCGACATGTCCGCCGCCGTGGTCAACACCAATATCGCCACTGCCGCCGGCGTGCTCACCTGGATGGCGATGGACGGCTGGCTCTCCAAGGCGAAGAAACCGACCTTCCTGGGCGGCGTGAACGGCATGATCTGCGGGCTGGTCGGCATCACGCCGTGCGCCGGTTGGGTCAACGGCTGGGGCGCCATCCTGGTCGGGGCTGATCGACACCATCATCGTCTGGTCTGCGTGGAACTACTTGTCCAAGGTGAGGCCGTTCAGCAAGGTCGACGACGCCCTTGGCGTCATCTACACCCACGGCATCGCCGGCTTCTTCGGTGGCCTGATGCTCGGTATATTCGGCGGACCCGAACATGATCGAGTACGGGTGCGGCACCCTGGACGCGTCGGGCAGGTCGTTAACACTTCGACGGCTCCTATACCTCAGCACCATCAGTTGTGCGCCGTTCTCGGTGAGCGGCCTGATGTACGGGTTCGTTCCACCAGTTGTGGGAACAGTTCCGAGCCGCCGTGTTCGTCATTTTCTGGTCGGCGCTCATAACGTTCATACTTGATGAAGCTCATCGGGCTGCTCCTGCATGGTGCTCCCTACAAAGACGAGGTGCTCGATGTTGGCGACATGGCCATCCACGACGAGGAGGCTTACCCCGACGAGCTTGCCGCACGAGTCGGTGGCGGTCGGGACTCGGGCAGCATGATGCCTTCCACCGCCCGGCTTCGGTGTGAGGGTCGAGCTCACTAGCCCACACCGAGGACAGGTTGCACCTCCGGTGCTGGGCCTAGTTGTTCCGGACGAAAGGTGGTATCTAAGTGATCCTTGTAACCGCGGTTATCAAGCCGCATTCGCTCGAGCTGTCCGGGAGGCCCTGTCCTTTGTGGGCATCGCCGGCATGACGATCACCGAAGTCAAGGGCTTCGGCCGCCAGCGAGGCCATACCGAGGTCTACCGGGGCGCCGAGTACAAAGTCGAGTACGTGCCCAAGGTCAAGATCGAAATGATCACGAGCCGCGGAAATAGCAGACGACGTCGTCGAGGCCATTTCCAAGCTGCCCGTACCGGCAAGATCGGCGACGGCAAGATCTGGGTCACGTCTGTCGACAGCGTGACCCGGATCCGCACCGGCGAGACCGGGCCTGGGGCCATCTAGACTTTTGCTCTCATGGCTCGTAGGAAGTATGCAACAAAGCGTGGAACCGACAGCCCCCCTGCCGCAGTTAGTGGGGGGGCTGGTTCCCGCAAAGTAGGCACCAGCGGGTCTTTGCCCGCTGTGCCGCTCTCGAGCACTGCCGGCGGCCTGGCGGAGCCGCCGCAGCTCGGGGTAGCCGTGATGTCGTCCTGGGGTTGGCGATCCTGGCCGTCTTCACCCTGGTGGCGCTTGGGCTCGCCATAACCTTCACCCTGGACGGGCACACGGCCTTCGCAGTGATCTGGCTCGTGATCACCGCAGCGTGGGGGCTTTTCTCGGTGCTTTGGCGCCTCACCTCGCTTGGGACGAGTTACGTACGCCGCGAGCAAGTAGGACGGCGCTGAAGCAGTTTGTCGCGATCTAGCCGGCGACGGAGAAGGCCGCTGCGCTGTAGGACGCCGTGGTGGGCAGGAGCTCCTCCCAGGTGTTGCCCGGCGTGAGCGTGATCTTGGTCCCGTCCGCTTCTGTAAAGACCGCCGCCTGCTTGAGAGAAGGCCGGCGCCAGGTCCCGGTCAGTTCCACCCCGTTGCGGAACACCCAGGCGGGGCCGCTGCCGGTCAGGTCGAGCTCGTTTTCGTGGGCACCCGTCTGGTCCTCGACATAAGGGGTCGGGTACTCGACGACGTGCATGACGACGACGTTGGCGGCCGAGATCACAGCGTTGTCACCCTGGACGGCCGGCCCGGTATCGGAGTACGAACGCACCCAGCGCCCGGATTGGGTATCCCAGGCCCAAGTCGTGACGTCAAGCGGGAAGGCGATGTGGACGGCGACCACAGGCTTGCCGCCCGCCGGAAGCGAGCCGTACGCGAAGTAAGGCGGAGGCACGTTTTTCACCGGGTACCCGAGTTTCTTGGCTGCAGAATAAAGAGCGGAAGTCGAGGTCTGCAGGTTGTGCGGCGCCACTCGGGCGTAGTCGACGTAGTACGCCTCCCCGGCCTTGTCTGCCCCGACGTCCTCGAGCAACGAGTCCGGCGAGTCGATCTCGTCGACCACGGGCTGGATGGCACCCGAATAGGCGAAGAGGATCTTGCCGAGAGGTTCCAGGATGTCTGCGTCGACGAAGCGGGCGGAGCGCACCGGTTCGATGCGTGCCGCCGTCTGGCATTGGTAGACGGCGATGAACCTGGTAATCCCGCCCTCCACGGGTTCTTCGAAGACGATGTCCGCCGTGTCCAGGCCGTACTGGGGCCGGGCCTGCGGGAGGTTCTCGACCTTGACCGCCAACGCCGCCCGTTGTGGGACCTTTCCGTTGGGCGCGGGGGCGCCGGTCAGCGGGCAAACGGGGATATGACGGGCCGTGGTGGTCGTGGGGGCCACCGTGGTCGTGGTCGTCGAGGGCGGAAGGGCGTCCGGTTTCGAGTGGCCACAGCCGCTCACCCCAGCCAGGGCGGCCGTCGCCGCCAAGACCGCCGTCGCCCGGCGGGCGCCAGGCCGCACTCTCATTTCTGGGAGCTGCGCGGCGCTCTCATCTCAGCACGACGATAGTTGCTAGGCCCTCCGGTCGAGCTTCATCCCAGCTGGAGGCCGGGCCGGGTCTGGGCGCGCCAGAGTACGCATAAGCGATGCTGGCGCGCCCAGGCCCGACCGGAAGGGCCAGGTAGGCGGAAAAAACGGCTGACGCGCCGGGCGGGCTCAGCCCGGCTTGTTCAGCCCAACTGGCTCAATGCGGCTGGCTCAGTGCGGGTGGCTCAGCGCGGCGGGCTCAGTGCGGCGGGCTCAGTGCGGCGGGCTCAGCCCGGCCGGCTCAGTCCAGCTGGCTTGGTCCGACTGGCTCAGCCCGGCTGGCTCAGCCCGGCTGGCTCAGGCCCGCTGGCCCTGCCGGCGCACGGCCTCGGCCGCGGCGGCTATGGCTTCAGGGTCCCCCAGCCAGCGGCCTCCAGATTGGCGCGGTGCCAACCCCTTATCCAGCTCGTACACGATGGGCACGCCGGTCGGGATCTCGAGTTTGGCGATCTCTTCGCCGCCCATCTGGTCGAGGTGCTTAATCGAGCGCCCTGAGGCTGTTGCCGTGCGCCGCCACTAGCACCACCTTGCCCGCCAGCAGCTGCGGAGCGATGGCGTCGTACCAGTAGGGGACCATGCGGACCACCACGTCGGCCAGGCATTCGGTGACGGGGACCACGCCCGGGACGTAGCGCGGGTCGAGCGAGACGTCGTATGGCCCGCCCTCCTCCATCGGCGGCGGAGGTACGTCGTAGCTACGCCGCCACAGGCGGAACTGCTCGTCGCCGTAGCGGTCACGGGTCTCGGCCTTGTCGAGGCCGGTCAGGCCGCCGTAGTGGCGCTCGTTGAGGCGCCAATGGCGGTGGACAGGGCCCACGCCCGCCCCGTTTCGTCCTGGAGGATGTTGAGCGTGCGGATAGCCCGGGTGAGCACGGACGTGAAGGCGACGTCTGGCAGCAAACCCTCGCTGGCCAGCAATTGTCCGGCCTGGCGCGCCTCTTCCTCGCCGGCCGGGGAAAGGTCGACGTCCCACCAGCCTGTGAAGCGGTTCTCGAGGTTCCAGGCACTCTGGCCGTGTCGTACGAGTACAAGCGTGGACATGAGATGAGCCTATCTTGACCGGTAGAAGCTCCCTGGTCAGTAGCCTGGTTGAGTAACTTTCTTGACAACAGAACACTCAACTTTGCTATACTTGTAGTCAGCGGAAGCGGGCAGACCGCTCGTAAGATGTAAGACCAAACCACTTGGGCCGGGCAGCTGTTTGCCTCGGCCTACTTCAAGGAGGCTGTTCATGGCAAAGGCTGTCGGTATCGACCTCGGTACGACCAACTCGGTAGTCGCCGTACTGGAGGGCGGTGAGCCAACCGTCATCGCCAACGCCGAAGGGTCGCGGACGACACCCTCGGTCGTGGGTTTTTCCAAGTCGGGCGAGGTGCTCGTCGGCGAGGTCGCCAAGCGTCAGGCCATCACCAACCCTGAGCGCACCATCCGTTCGGTGAAGCGCCACATGGGCGACAACTCGTGGCGCATCAACATAGATGGCAAGGCCTATTCGGCGCAGGAAATCTCGGCCCGGATCCTGCAAAAGCTGAAGAGGGATGCGGAGGGCTACCTCGGCACCAGCGTGAACCAGGCGGTTATCACGGTCCCGGCTTACTTCGACGACGCCCAGCGGACGGCGACCAAGGAAGCCGGCCAGATCGCCGGCCTCGAGGTGCTGCGTATCATCAACGAGCCCACGGCGGCGGCGTTGGCCTATGGGCTGGACAAGGAAGAGGAGCAGACCATACTCGTCTTCGACCTCGGTGGCGGCACCTTTGACGTCTCCGTGCTCGAGATCAGCGAGGGCATCTTCCAGGTGAAGTCGACCAGCGGCAACACCCACCTCGGTGGCGACGACTGGGACCAGCGGGTCATCGACTGGCTGGTGAAGACGTTCAAGGACACCGAGGGTGTCGACCTTTCGAACGACAAGATGGCCCTGCAGAGGCTGAAGGAGGCGGCGGAGAAGGCCAAGATCGAGCTGTCTGCCGTCCAGGAAACGAGCATCAACCTCCCCTTCATCACGGCTACGAGCGAGGGCCCCAAGCACCTCGACCTCAAGTTGACGAGGGCCAAGTTCCAGGAGATGACGGCGGACCTCGTCGAAGCCTGCCGTGGCCCCTTCGACCAGGCGATCAAAGACGGCGGCCTCAGCAAGGAGAAGATCGACCACATCGTGCTGGTCGGTGGCGCCACTCGTATGCCCGCCATCCAGGACCTGGTCCGCACGCTCACGGGCAAAGACCCTCACAAGGGCGTCAACCCCGACGAGGTGGTGGCGGTTGGTGCCGCTATCCAGGCCGGCGTGCTGAAGGGCGAGGTGAAGGACATCCTGCTGCTCGACGTCACCCCGTTGTCGCTCGGAATCGAGACCAAGGGCGGCGTGATGACGAAGCTGATCGAGCGCAACACCACTATCCCGACCAAGAAGAGCGAGGTCTTCACCACCGCTGAGGACATGCAGCCCTCAGTGCAGGTCCACGTGCTCCAGGGTGAGCGCGAGATGGCCATGTACAACAAGACGCTCGGCAAGTTCGAACTGGTCGACCTGCCACCGGCTCCCCGAGGGGTGCCTCAGATCGAGGTCACCTTCGACATCGACGCCAACGGGATCGTGCATGTCTCAGCTCGCGACCGGGCCACCGGCAAAGAGCAGTCCATGACGATCACCGGCCAGTCCGCCCTCAACAAGGACGAGATCGACCGCATGGTGCACGACGCCGAGGCCCACGCTGAGGACGACCGTCGCCGCAAGGAAGAGGCCGAAGTCCGCAACAACGCCGACTCGCTCGTCTACCAGACGGAGAAGATGCTGCGTGACCAGGCCAACCAGTTCAGCGGGGCCGAGAAGGAGCGCGTCGAGTCCGACCTGACCGCGCTGAAGGAGACCATCGCGGGCAGCGACATCGACGCCATCAAGAGCGCCACCGAGCGACTGGCCGTTGGTGTCCAGGAGCTGGGCAAGAGGTTGTACGAGGCCGCGTCCTCGAATACCTCGGGCGGCGGGCCGGCCGGCGGTGACGGCGGCTTCGGCAACGCCACCGACGGCAGCGGCGCCAACGACGACGAGGTCGTAGACGCCGAGATCGTGGACGAGGGTGGTCAGGCCTAATGAGCCACGAGGCAGGGGGCGGGCGACCAGACCCGACGACCGGGCCAGAGCCCAACGAGGCGAACTTGCCCGGGCCGGCGGGGCTAGGCGGCCCCGGCAGCGAGGAACTGCCGGTGCCCAAGCACCCGCAGGCGCAGGAGCCACCAGCCAGTGGCGGGGCTAGCGGGTCAACTGGGGCTGGCACGCCCGGGCCTGGCCGCCAGAGAGTGGCCCGACCCCGACGAGCCGACAGCAGAGCCCAGGCCCGCGGGATGGCCCAACGAGAGAAGTGAAACGGAGCACACGATAAGAGCGGAACAGGCAATAGACGAAACGGCAAGAAAGGGGCCGGCCGGCAACTGGGAAATCGATGCCGCCGCCGAAGCGGCGCGCCAGCGCGACGAGTACCTCGACGCGTTGCGGCGCCTCCAGGCCGAGTTCGATAACTACCGCAAGCGCGTACAACGCCAGCAGCGGGAGATAACCGAGAACGCCGCTACCACCTTGGTCAAGAAATTGTTGCCTGTCCTGGACACGGCCGACCTGGCCCTCGCCCACGGTGGCAGCGAGGACGTGAAGCAAGTAGCGGGCGCTCTTTTCGACATACTTTCCAAGGAGGGCCTCGAGCGCATCGACCCCGAGGGCCAGCCTTTTGACCCCTCCCACCACGACGCGGTGGCCCACGAGCCGGTCGAGGGGCAGGGAGCACCTGAACGGCCCGAGGTGAGCGAAGTGATGCGAGCCGGCTACCTCTGGAAAGGCCAAGTCCTGCGGCCGGCAATGGTAAAGGTAAGAGGCTGACCCGTGGCGGTGCAGCGCGAGTGGCTGGAAAAGGACTATTACAAGGTCCTCGGCGTGGCGAAAACGGCCACGGACAAGGAGATCGCGCGCGCCTACAGGAAACTTGCCAAGCAGTACCACCCTGACGCCAACCCGGGTTCCGAAGAGCGCTTCAAGGAAATCTCGGCCGCCTACGACGTGCTGGGAGACCAGGCCAAGCGCAAGGAGTACGACGAGGTCCGCACTCTCTCCGAAAACGGCTACGCCGGCAACCCGTTCGCGGGTGGGGGTGCCCAGGGAGGTCAGACCGGGTTTACCAATTTCCACGTTGACGATCTTGGCGACCTGTTGGGCAACATCTTCGGGCGGGGTAACCGACGCACTCGCCAGACTACGGCTGCGACGGCGCCCGAACGTGGCCTCGACCTCGAGACCGAGCTCCACCTTTCATTTGCGGATGCCGTAAAAGGTGTCACGACGACGGTCAACGTGACTTCGGACGTGGCTTGTTCGACTTGCGGCGGGAGCGGGGCCGCACCCGGGACAGCGCCCAAGGTATGCCCCGTGTGCGGGGGCCAGGGGGTCATAAACGAGAACCAGGGAATGTTCTCTTTCAGCCACCCCTGCGTCGCCTGTAGCGGCACCGGCATGCAAGTCGAAGTCCCGTGCCCGACCTGTAATGGCCGGGGCACCGAACGGCGCGCCCGGCAGGTAAAGGTCCGCATCCCGGCTGGCGTCGAGGACGGCCAGCGCATAAGGGTCCCGAAGAGGGGTGGGGCGGGCCGCCACGGTGGCCCTCCTGGCGACCTCTACGTAATAGTGCACATCGCACCGCACCCGATATTCGGCCGAAGGGGCAAGGACCTGACGGTAAAAGTGCCGGTGACGTTCACTGAAGCCGCGCTCGGTACCACCGTCTCGGTCCCCACTCTCGATGGGAAACCGGTCTCGGTAAAGGTGCCGGCCGGGACTCGCTCGGGGCGGATTTTCAGAGTTTCAGGCCAGGGAGTACAGGGCACAGGCAAAAAAGGTGACCTGCTGGTGACGTTCGAAGTGGACGTGCCGGCCAAGTTGTCCGGCGACGAGCGCCGCGCCGTCGAGGCGTTGGCCAAAGCCTCTGGCGATGCCGGCGACAAATTGCGGGAGAAATTGGGAGCTGAGACCGGATGAGGGCGAAACAAGAATTCGACGCCACGTCGGCCCCTCACCGGCGGCCACGCCGCGCCACCCAAAAAGATCAGAGCATGGCCGTGTACGTGATCTCGGTCGCGGCCGAACTGGCCGGCGTCCACCCGCAGACCCTGCGCATCTACGAGCGTAAGGGGCTGCTCGGCCCGGCCCGGACCCTGGGCGGCAGCAGACGGTACAGCGACAAGGACATAGAGCTACTGCGCCGTATCCAGGAACTGACATCTGTCGGGCTCAACCTCGAAGGGGTAAAGCGGGTGATCGAACTCGAAGACGAGGTGGTCCGATTGGAGCACGAGCTCGCCTCCGCCAGGAGCGAGATCCGCGACGCGGTGGCCAAAGTGCACCGCCACTACAGACGGGACCTGGTCCCGATCGACGCGAACCCCGTGAGGTGGGTCCCGAACCGCTGACCAAAAAGGTCCCCGGAATTAGAAAGTGTGGCCGCCCCATCGTACGGGCATAAGACAGGAGACAAGACATTGGCGATCGACCCAAATCGCTGGACACAAAAAACTCAGGAAGCGTACAGCGCCGCAGTTACCCTCGCCCGTGGGCGCAATAACCCCGAGGTAACACCGGACCACCTGTTGCTGGCCCTGCTGGGCCAGGACGGGACGGCCGTGCTGCCAGTGCTGACGCGCGTCGGGGTGGCGGTCCTGCCTCTACGCAACCGTCTCGAAGAGGCCCTCTCGAAGCTCCCCCACAGCTATGGGGGCGAGGGGCCGGCCTTGTCACGCGAATCGCAGGCCGTCCTCGAGCAAGCGGGCCGCGAGCGTGATGCGCTCGGTGACGAGTACCTTTCCGTCGAGCACCTCTTGCTGGCTATGTCCAAGCTGGTGGGCGTCTCTCATGACGACCTGCTCAACGCCCTGAAGGAGGTGCGCGGCAGTCACCGGGTAACGACCCAGAACCCCGAGGAAAGCTACCAGGCCCTCGAAAAGTACGGCCGCGACCTGACCGAAGAGGCCCGGCGGGGCAAGCTCGACCCGGTCATCGGCCGGGACGAGGAAATCCGCCGCGTCGTCCAGGTCCTGTCGCGGCGGACGAAGAACAACCCCGTCTTGATTGGTGAGCCGGGAGTGGGCAAGACGGCAATTGTGGAGGGCCTGGCCCGGCGCATCGTCGAGGGAGATGTGCCCGAAAGCCTGCGCGGCAAGCGGCTGGTCGCCCTCGACCTTGGCTCGATGGTGGCGGGAGCAAAATACCGGGGCGAGTTCGAGGAACGCCTGAAGGCCGTCCTGAAAGAGATTGGCGACTCGGGTGGGGAAGTCATCACCTTTATCGACGAGCTGCACACGATCGTGGGCGCCGGCGCGGCGGAAGGTGCCATGGACGCCGGCAACATGATCAAGCCCATGCTGGCTCGAGGCGAGCTGCGGATGATCGGGGCCACGACCCTGGACGAGTACCGCAAGCACATCGAAAAGGACGCCGCCCTGGAGCGTCGTTTCCAGCCTGTATACGTGGGCCAGCCGTCGGTCGAGGACACCATTGCGATATTGCGCGGCCTCAAAGAGCGTTATGAGGTGCACCACGGGGTGCGCATAATGGACTCTGCCCTGGTAGCTGCGGCCGTTCTCTCGGACCGTTACATATCGGGGCGCTTCCTGCCGGACAAGGCCATCGACCTCGTGGACGAGGCGGCCAGCCGGCTCCGTATCGAGATCGACTCACTGCCGACGGAGATCGACGTCGTCGAACGCCGCATCCGCCAGCTGGAGATCGAGCGCGTCGCCTTAGCCAAAGAGACCGACGAAGCGTCCAGGGAGCGCCTGGCCAAGCTCGACGAGGAGCTGGCCAACCTGCGGGAGACGGCGGACGGCATGAAGGCCCATTGGCAGGGTGAAAAGGACGCCATAACGGCCATAAACAGCCTCAAAGAGGAAATGGAGACCCTCCGCGGCGAAGCCGAGCGCTACGAGCGCAGTGGAGAACTGGCCAAAGCGTCGGAGATCCGGTACGGCAAGATACCCGAGCTGTCCCGAAGGGTCGATGACGCCACTACACACCTCGAGGAGCTCCAGGCCGGCAACAAGATGCTGAAGCAGGAGGTCGACGAGGAAGACGTGGCTGAGGTGGTGGCCAAGTGGACGGGTGTCCCGGTAAGCCGCCTGCTCGAAGGCGAGGTGGCCAAGCTGGTCCGGATGGAGGATGTCCTCCATCAGCGCGTCGTCGGCCAGGACGAGGCCGTGAGGGCAGTGGCAAACGCCATCCGGCGCTCCCGGAGCGGGCTCTCCGACCCGAACCGGCCCATCGGCAGCTTCCTGTTCCTGGTGCCAACCGGCGTCGGTAAAACCGAATTGGCTCGGTCGGTAGCGGACTTTTTGTTCGACGACGAGCGGGCCATGATCCGCATCGACATGTCCGAGTACATGGAAAAGCATTCGGTAGCCCGGTTGGTCGGCGCTCCTCCCGGCTATGTCGGCTACGAGGAGGGCGGCCAGCTGACCGAAGCCGTGCGGCGCCGCCCGTACTCGGTGGTGCTGCTCGACGAGATCGAAAAAGCCCACCCCGACGTGTTCAATATCCTCCTCCAGGTCCTAGACGATGGACGCCTTACCGATGGCCAGGGCCGGACGGTGAACTTCACCAACACCGTGCTCATAATGACCTCGAATTACCGGGGTGACATCCGGGACGCGTTCAAACCGGAGTTCTTGAACCGCATCGACGAGGTCGTCTATTTCAAGGAGCTAACCGAAGCCGACATCGCCCAGATCGTCGACATCCAGCTGCGCGACCTCGACAAGCGATTGGCCGCCCGGCGCCTCAGCCTCGTCGTTACCGACGCGGCCAAGGCCTGGCTGGCCCGGCGTGGCTACGACCCGGTCTACGGTGCTCGCCCACTCAAGCGCCTGATCCAGCGCACGATCGGGGACAACCTGGCCATGGCCCTCCTGGAAGGCAAGTACACCGAGGGCGACACCGTCACGGTGGACGTATCGGGCGGGGGCGACGACGCGGTCGACGAGCTCGTCCTCCGCTAGCGCGCGCAGACGCTTAGTGGGAGGGGCCAGCACCTGCGAGATGGGCCCGCCGAAAAGAACGTGCCCATCTTCGCAGCTGCGGCCCACTCCCTCAGGCATCTATCTCGCGGCTGCGGCTTCGAAACCAGAGCCGCCACGCTTGAGGTACTCGGGGTGGGCTGGTAGCTGCGAAAGGTGACCGTTCTTTTAGGCGGGCACCTGTTCGCAGCTACCGCCCACTGACGTGTTTGACGGGGTCGAGAGCGTGCTTTGCGAGCGGGAGAGCGCCCCAGAATAGCGAAGTGGTGCGGTGTTGGGCAGTGTTCGCTGCGAGAGGGAGGTATGCTCGGGGTTGCCGCCACTTCTCCAAAAGGAGCGCACGCGTGCCCGCGACAATCCTGGTAGGCACCCAGTGGGGTGACGAAGGTAAAGGAAAACTGACCGACCTGCTGGCCAAAGAGATGCGGGTGGTCGTGCGCTACCAGGGCGGCCACAACGCCGGGCATACGGTCGTGGTCGATGGGGAGAGCTTCGCCCTGCAGCTACTGCCGAGCGGGGTCCTCTACCCGTACACGACCCCCGTGATAGGCAACGGCGTCGTCGTAGAGCCGAAGTTCCTGATCGACGAAATGGACACGCTCGAGCGACGTGGGATCGACTGCTCACGCCTCGTAATATCGGGCAGCGCCCATCTCGTGATGCCCTACCACCACGAAATGGACGCTCTGATCGAGCGTTACCTGGGCAAAAACCGGCTGGGCACGACCAAACGGGGGATCGGGCCGGCTTACGCCGACAAGGCCGCCCGGGTCGGCCTGCGGGTACAGGACCTACTGGACCCCAAGATTTTCCGCCAGAAACTGGACGTCGTCCTGAAAGAGAAAAACCTCATCTTGGCGAAGGTCTATAACCGGCTGGCCCTCTCGGCAGACGAGATCGCCGGGCGCTATCTGGATGAGTACGCCCCCCGCCTGGCACCGAACATCGGTGACGCCGTCGGCCTGGTCCATGAGACACTGGCGACCGGAGGCGGCGTGCTCCTCGAGGGGGCGCAGGCGACTTTCCTCGACCTGGACCACGGTACGTACCCTTTCGTGACTTCGTCCAACCCGGTGGCCGGGGGCGCGTGTACAGGCGCCGGCATCGGTCCTCGTTATATCGACCGGGTCGTTGGGGTGGCCAAGGCGTACGTGACGAGGGTAGGCGCCGGCCCCTTCCCTACGGAGGTATTTGGCGACCTGGCCGACACGCTGGTCGAAAGGGGCCACGAGTTCGGGACGAATACCGGCCGTAGACGGCGGCCGGGTTGGTTCGACGCGGTCATGATGCGCCATGCCGTCCGGCTCAATTCGATCGACGAGCTGGCCATAACAAAGCTCGACGTGCTCGACTCGTTCGAAACAGTCAAGGTATGTGTCGCCTACGAGGCAGACGGAAAACGCTACGAAAGTATGCCTTGGCACCAATCCGTGCTCCACGAGGTGAAACCGGTCTACGTGGAATTGCCCGGGTGGAAAAGCGAGACTACCGGCATCGCCGGGCAGGATGAACTGCCCCGGCAGGCGAGCAACTATGTCGATTTCCTGGCCTCACAGGCTGGTGCACCTGTCACCTTCGTCGGGGTCGGCCCGGGACGTGAACAGGTCGTGCGACTGGGCAGACGATGAAGGTCTGCGTCGTCGGGAGCGGAGGCCGGGAGCACGCGCTGGCCGAAGCCCTCTCGGTGTCGAACAATGTGGTCGTCGACCCTGGCAACCCGGGCATGGACGGGTTCGAGTGCATTTCTGCTCCCCCTGAGCGGGTCGAGGCGGACCTCTGGGTGATAGGGCCAGAGGCGCCGCTCGTTGACGGGTTGGCCGACCGTATCCGGGCGCGTGGTGGGCTCGTCTTCGGCCCGGGGCCGACGGCGCGAAGCTCGAGGCCTCAAAAGTTTGGGCGAAAGAGCTGCTCATCTCGGCGAGAGTCCCGACCGCGGGCTACCAAGTCTTCGACGAGACCGGGCCGGCCCTCCAGTACCTTCGAGCCACAACCGGTCCCTGGGCCATAAAGACGAATGGTCTAGCGGCGGGAAAAGGCGTCCTCGTCACGGGCTCGCTCGACGAGGCCGAAAGGGACGTTCGGGCCAAGCTCTCGGGTCAGGCCTTCGGTGACGCCGGCCGGACCATTCTCATAGAAGAAGCCCTTTCGGGGCCGGAACTGTCGGTTATCGCAATTTGCGACGGGCGCCGCGCTTACCCGCTGCCGGCCGCCCAGGACTACAAGAGGTTGGAGGACGGCGGCACCGGGCCCAACACGGGCGGGATGGGCGCCTATTCACCAGTGCCCTTTGCCGACGATAATGTAATCGGCCACGTAATGGAACGGGCCATATTGCCGACGTTGCACGCCCTTTACAAGCGCGGCATCGATTATCGCGGGGCTCTTTATGCGGGCGTAATGCTCACTGAAGAAGGGCCGAGAGTGCTCGAGTTCAATGTTCGTTTCGGCGACCCCGAGGCGCAGGTGCTGCTGCCCCGGTGGAGCGGCGATATCACTCCCACGCTCGTGGCGGCGGCGTCCGGGACGCTTTCCGACCATAATGCCCCCAGTTTTTCGACGGAGGCGGCAGTGTGCGTGGTGCTGGCGTCGCCTGGCTACCCCGAGAAGCCTCAGACCGGTGAGCGTATCGAGGGCCTAGACGAGGCCCGGGCTGTCCCCAGGGCGAGGGTCTACGCCGCGGGGGTAGGCCTCGAACTCGGTCCCGAAGCTGGCGGCCCTCTGGTTACCAGTGGCGGACGGGTGCTCGATGCGGTCGGCCTCGGCGACGACGTGGCCGAGGCCCGGCGAGTTGCCTATCAGGCGGCCGGCATGGTTTCTTGGCCCCGTATCGTTTTCCGTTCTGACATCGCGGAGAGTGCCCAATGAAAGTCGCCGTGCTCATGGGCTCAGCCAGTGACAAGGCCAAGATGGCGCCCGCTCTCGAAATGCTCGAGCAGCTGGGGGTAGAAGCCGTCGAAGAAGTCATGTCCGCTCACCGCACGCCCGACGTCGTCGCCGGCTTCGCGTCCGAGGCCAGGCAGATGGGCTTCGGCGTGATCATCTGCGGGGCCGGGATGGCCGCCCACCTGGCGGGGGCGGTCGCGGCCCGCACGACGCTGCCCGTGATCGGCGTCCCGCTCTCTGGGAGCGCGCTTTCGGGCCTAGACGCCCTTTATGCCACCGTGCAGATGCCGAGGGGTTTCCCGGTCGCGACCGTCGCCATCGACGGAGCGGCCAACGCGGCCTTACTGGCGGCTGAAATCCTCGCCCTCCAGGACGAGGGCGTCGCCGAGCGCCTCAACGCCTACCGAGCGGGGTTCGCCCGGCGCTAGCTGCGGCTAGCTGCTGTCCGTCACCGCGGACAGGAGCCCGGCTCGCCTGCATGCACGTTGCGCCTGTACAGCCACAGGCCCTGTCCCCTTGGTCTCTGATGCGCACCAGCTGCGGGCTTCCTGCCCACAGAACCGGACCGTTCCGCCGCCCGTCGAGCTGGCGACGACGGCGCTCACGCATGGTCCTTTCGGGCTTTTGGCCCCGCCCAGCCCTGCCAGCGCCCAGATCCCGAGGCCAAGGCCAGCCACGAGCACAACAACGCCGAGAATAACCGGGCCGCGGCGCTCGTTCCTCGTGAGGGGGTGGCCCTGTTGCTGGCGGTAATTGGGCGGCATGCCCACTCGAGCTTACCGAGCGGCCAGTACGGCGGGGGCCAGTAGGGCCAGGCACCAGTGGCCCTGCGGCCGGCTGACCCGGTACGGTGTGGCTGATGAGGCACCTTTATTCCGGCAAAGTGAGGGACATCTACGAGCTGGACGACGAGCAGCTCTTGTTCGTGACCAGCGACCGCATATCCGCCTTCGACGTGGTGATGGCCGAGCCCATCCCCGGTAAGGGGAGGGTGCTGACCGCTCTCACCGCCTTTTGGGCCGGCCAACTATCGGGCGTCGCCCCGACCCACCTCGTCGCCGTGGGCGTGCCGCCTGGCGTCGACCTGAAAGCAGGCGGCGTTAGCCCTGGATTCGCCGAGGGGAGGTCGATGGTGGTGCGCCGGGCCGAGATGCTCCCGGTCGAGTGCATCGTGCGCGGTTATCTGTCGGGCTCGGCGTGGGCTGAGTACCGGCGCACCGGGACCATGCACGGCGAGCCCCTGCCGGCGGGCATGTCGCAGTCGGAGAAACTGCCCGAACCCGTTTTTACGCCATCCACAAAGGCAACGGTCGGCCACGACGAGAACATTTCCTTCGACGAGGCGGCCCGCTTGATTGGCGACAAAATGGCAGCCGCCGCCCGTGAGATATGCCTCGAGGCGTACCGATGGGGAGCCGAGCGGGCCGCCGACCGAGGGATAATAATTGCCGATACCAAGTTTGAGCTCGGCCTCATCGACGGCGAGCTGGCTATTTGCGACGAGATATTGACGCCGGACTCATCGCGGTTTTGGCCCGCGGCCAAATGGCAGGCGGGGACGGCCCCTCCCTCTTTTGACAAACAGCCGTTGCGGGACTGGCTGGAAACCACCGGGTGGGACAAAACGCCGCCGCCGCCCCCATTACCTCGCGATGTCGTTGAGGCCACCCGTGCCCGCTACGTCGAGGCTTACGAACTCCTGAGCGGGCTCAACTTCTCTGACTGGCCCGGGACCGACGATCAAACCGGCCCATGACCGTGGGCCATTTCGAGGCTTTGGTCGAGGTCCAGCTGCGGCCGGGGATATCAGACCCGCAGGGGGCCACCATCGAAAGAGCCCTGCCGGCGCTCGGTTTCACCGGGGTCAGCGGTGTTCGGGCCGGCAAGGCCTTTCGTCTTTTGGTCGAGGCGCCGGATGACGAGGAAGCTCGCCGGATTGTGGAAGAACTATCCGGGCGGTTGCTGGCCAACCCGGTCATCGAGGATGCCGCGGTGTCGATAATCGCTACCGGCTAGCCGGGGTGTGCCGGGGCCAACGGGGCCGCTGGTATCGTGGCGCCATGGCCGTGCGCATCGGGGTTGTCGTCTTCCCGGGCACCAACTGCGAGCACGACGTGGTGGAGGCGCTCGAAACGCTCGGTGCCTCGGCGGAGCTGATCTGGCATGGGGCAGCGTCGCTGGGTGGCCTGCACGCCGTTGTCCTGCCGGGAGGCTTCGCCCACGGGGACTATTTGCGGCCCGGAGCCATCGCCCGATTTTCACCCGTAATGACTGCGGTACGCGAGTACGTGGCCGAAGGCGGCCCGGTGGTTGGTATTTGCAATGGTTTTCAGGTGCTTACGGAAGCGCACCTGTTACCCGGGGCACTCCAGAAAAACAGGGGCCTTACCTTCCTCTGCCAGATGACCGAGCTCGAGGTGGCCAGCGACCGTTCTGCTCTAACCGGCGGCGTGGCGGTGGGGCGGCGCCTGACCGTCCCGATTAACCATTTCGAGGGCAACTACATTGCCGACCCCGGCACGCTCCGGGTGCTGGAGGACGAGGGCCGGGTCGTCCTGCGCTACGTCGCCAACCCCAACGGGTCCGCCCACGACATCGCCGGCGTATGCAACGAAAGCGGCAACGTCGTAGGGCTCATGCCCCACCCCGAGCGGGCCACCAGCGAGCTGCTCGGGTCAGCCGACGGTCTGGTGCTGCTGAGCGCTTTGTTGGCTTGGGCCGGGGCCCGGCTGGCGCCGGCCGGACGGAGCGTATAAAACGGCGTCTTTGCACCGCGAACTCGGCTTGACCGACGAGGAGGCGGAGTCGGTCACGCGCATCCTTGGCCGAGACCCGAACCACCTCGAGCTGGCCATGTACGCCGTTATGTGGAGCGAGCACTGCTCGTACAAGTCGTCGCGGGTGCACCTGCGCCGACTCCCCACCGAAGGACCAGCCGTCCTCGTCGGGCCGGGCGAGAACGCGGGCGTCATTGACGCCGGCGACGGGATCGCCGTAGCCATCCGCATCGAAAGCCACAACCACCCGTCTGCGATCGAGCCGTACCAGGGGGCGGCAACCGGAGTGGGCGGCATAATTCGCGACATTTTCACCATGGGGGCGCGGCCCATAGCGCTAATGGACCCGCTCCGTTTCGGCCCGCCTACCGACGCGCGCAACCGCTGGGTCGCCACCGGCGTGGTCAGCGGCATCTCTGGCTACGGCAATGCCGTCGGCGTCCCCACCGTCGGCGGGGAGCTCGAATTTGCCAGCTGCTACGCGGGTAACCCGCTAGTAAACGTTTTGTGTTGCGGTTTGTTGCCGAAGGACCGCCTGGTGTTCGGCCGGGCCGGGGGCGAGGGCAACCTGGCCGTCCTGTTGGGCTCCACCACGGGGCGCGACGGTATCGGCGGCGTGAGCGTGCTGGCTTCTGCCGCTTTCGGCGATGATGCCGGCGCGGAGGCGGCCAAGCGTCCCAACGTCCAGGTCGGCGACCCTTTCGAGGAAAAACGGCTTATCGAGGCGACGCTGCAACTGCTCGACGAGCACCTCGTCCTCGGGATCCAGGATCTGGGTGGTGCCGGGCTTACGTGCGCCACCAGTGAGACGGCGTCCAGAGGGGGGGTCGGCATGGACGTGAACGTCGAAGCAGTTCCGCTGCGTGAACCAGGCCTGGCCCCTTTTGAGGTGATGACCAGCGAGAGCCAGGAGCGGATGCTCGCCATCGTCACTCCGGAGGCGCTCAGTTCCGTCCTCGAGGCCTGCGGGCGCTGGGAAGTGCGAGCCACAGTGGTGGGAAAAGTCACGGCCACAGGGCGATTGCGGGTCCTGAAAGGCTGGGGCGGTGAGGTGCTGGCGGACGTCCCCGCCGCCAGCCTGCATGAGCCGGCGGCCGGCACCCCCGTTTACAACCGCCCGATGAGGCGCCCGACGCGGCGCCCGACGCGGCCCGAGCCGGCGCCCCTCGCCCCTCCTGCTTCAGGCGACGAGCTCGCCAGCGACCTCCTTTCTCTTCTTGCAGATCCTTCCTGGGCATTCGCCCAATACGACCATCAGTTGTTCCGCAACACGGTCGTAGCGCCTGGAGCGGACGCCGCTTTGCTGAGGCTCTCGGCCCCCGGGGTAAGGGCCCGTCGGGATCTCCTCCCCGAGGTATCGCTCTTTCGACGGACGGCAACCCCCGCTGGTGCGCGCTCGACCCTCGGGCCGGGGCCCGCCTAGTGGTGGCGGAATCGGCCCTCAACGTTGCTTGCGTCGGGGGTAGGCCTGTTGCCCTGGTTGATTGCCTGAACTTCGGGAACCCCGAGCACCCCGAAGTCATGTGGCAGTTTTCCGAGACCATCGACGGGATGGCCGAGGCGTGCGTGGCGCTCGGTATCCCGGTTGTGGGTGGGAACGTCAGCTTTTACAACGAAAGCCAGGGCACCGACATTGACCCGACGCCCGTCGTGGGCACGCTGGGGTTGGTGGACGGTCTGCGCCCGGGCACCCCGACGCCGGCCTTCACAGACGGGAACACAGTGCTGCTGCTCGGCCCTTCGGGCCAGGATTCGACGTCGCTGGCTGGCTCCCGCTGGGCGGCGCAGTACCGGGCGGGGGACGGCGCCGGCGCCATGTTGGCCGATGTTGATTTGGAATTGCACGGACGCCTTTTGGCATTAGTGGCAGCGCTCGTTAACGCTCGCCTGGTCGACGGGGTTCACGACGTTTCTGACGGTGGGATCGGCGTGGCGTTAGCCGAAATGGCGGTAAAAAGTGCGACCGGGTGCCGGGTAAACGGGGTCGCTAATTATCAAGAGCTGTTCGGCGAAGGCCCATCCAGGGTGCTTATGAACGTTCCGCCGGACAATGTAGAGCGAGTGGCTGCTAGGGCCGCCGAAAACCGGGTCCCGATGAAGGAAATTGGTATTGCTGGCGGCGATCGCCTGGTCGTGGAGGGGCTGGTCGACGTGTCTGTGGCCGAGGCCGAGGCGGCCTGGAAAGGGGCCTTGCCGGCCGTTTTCTCTGCTCCTTCTCCGGCGGACGAAGCCTGACACTTAAGCGCCGAACAAAGAGCGCCAGCTGGCCCGACTGGATGATGCCTCTTGGTCGAACCCCATCTGCAAGTCGTCGCTCATGCGGAGCCCGTAGACGGCGATAGCGTCAGCTGTGGCGGCCGTCTCGGCGATTACACCTGGCGAACGGGCGGCCGATAGGACGGCCTGGTACTTCTGGACGACCCTGGAGGCACTGGACCCGGCTACTTTCCCGGCGGTGGCGTCCTCGGCCCATCCGTCAACCTCGTCGGCAATCGTTCGGAGCAGGTCAGCCACCGGCTCGGCTAACCTCGGCCCTAGTTCTGAACCACGTGCGCCGTCGGCCATCACCCTGGTAATGCCTCGCGCCGACCGCTGGACATAATCGAGGGTTTTGACTGCGGCCAACAGCTTCTCAGCGGCGGGTCGGTCCCGGTACCCGGTCGGGCTCCAGCGGGTCGCTGTGAGCGTACGTTCGGCGATGAGGGCCGCGTTCTCGGCGTCATCGTCCAGGTGGCGCGCGCTCGCCAGCAGGGCCTGGAAGTCCGTCTGAGCCGTCAGGGCATTGTCCGCCAGGTCCCTCAAAACGGTGGCCGTGCCCTTGGCCAGGTCCCTTACGCCCGCTTGCGCCGTGGACAGGTTGGTCCTGGGTACGACGACGAGGCTCACCAATATGCCCACCCGGCTCCGACGAACGTGTCGACCACCCGGTCTACCGCGTACCCTGTCGTCGAGGCCCCAAGCACTAGGACGAGCAGAGCACTTACGGGAACTTGCACCGCTCCTTGCTGGCCGAGCCGGAGGACCTGGCCGGCCACCCAGGATACGAAAACGAGCAGCGCCACCGACCATACGTGCATGCCGAGCAGCCTGGCCAGCGCGTAGGCCAGCAGCACACCGACGACTACCCCTAGCGCTCGCTGAAGGCCACGCGACACAGAATCCCACACCGTGACCTGGACGGTGAGCACAGCAGCCAAGGGGCGAACACCGGGAGGTTGTTCCCGATGACGTCGGCGGCGATGAACCAGGCCAGCCCGGCAGCGACGCCTGTCTTGGTGGCCTGCAGTACCACCGGGCCCAGCCCTTTGAGCGGTGCCTCGAGCCGGGTGAGCACTGGAGGGTTGGTTCAGTGCCGGCGCACGGGCTAGACCGGGAGCCTGTTCTTGAGCGCGGCCAGGGCACTGTCGGGTACGTGCAGGTCACCGGGCCCGGTGCCGACCGAGAGGTCGGGCTTGTACGTGCCGTGGTGGTCGGACCCGCCCGTGATGGCCAGGCCGGCGCGCGCCGCCAGGACGGCGAGGGAGGCACGGTCGTCCTGGCTATAGCGGCCGTAGATGGCTTCGAGGCCGACCAGGCCCCCTTCGGCCAGCTCTCCGACGGCACCCTCGAGCTGGCCGGGCGATAGGCCCATCGACAACGGGTGGGCCAGGACCGGCAGGGCGCCTGACTCGAGGGCCAGCCCGATGGCCGTCAACGGAGCCAGCCGTTCCTTTTCTACATATGCCGGGCGCCCTTTGGCCAGCCAGCGGTCGAACGCATCCTGTACCGAAGTGGCGATGCCCTTCCTGACCAGGATGGCCGCGACATGCGGCCGGCCCGCCCCGCTGCCACCGGCTTCGGCTTCGAGTTCCTCCGCCGTCACCGGGAGCCCGAGCTCTGCCAGCCGGGCCACGAGGAGTTCGTTGCGGTTGTCGCGGGCTACCTGCAACCTCAGCAGCTCGTCTTGAAGCGGCCCCTCGCCCGGCTCGAGGAAGTAGACCAACATGTGCATCGTGGCGGGGTGTTGGCAGGAGATCTCTGTTCCCGCCACCAGCTCGATGCCGGCTTCGGTAGCCTTTTGGCGGGCCGGCGCGACTCCGTCTTGACGGTCGTGGTCGGTGAGGGCAAAGGCGGACAGGCCCGCCTTGGACGCCAGAACCACGACTCTTCGGGAGTGTCGCTCCCGTCTGAGACGGTCGAGTGGGTGTGCAGGTCGATCACAGCGCCCCACCGTACTGTGCCGAAGCGCCCGTAGCTCAGGGAGCCCGACCTCGAAGTCAGCGGGCCGCCGGTGGCATGCACCGGGAGGAAGCCGTCTCATGGGAGAATGGATTGAGTGAGCGGCCCTATCGAGCACACGAGCCCGCGGGAAGCTTGCGGCATCTTCGGCATATACGCCCCTGGACGTAACGTCGCCCCGATCGTCTTCGACGGCCTTTTCGCCCTCCAGCACCGGGGGCAGGAATCGGCAGGGATGGCCGTAAGCGACGGCACGACGATGATGGTCATGAAGGACATGGGCCTGGTGACGCAGGTCTTCAACGACTACAAGCTGGCCAGCCTGGTCGGGTTCCTGGCTATAGGTCACACTCGTTATTCGACGACCGGGTCGTCATCCTGGCACAACGCCCAGCCCATGTACCGCCAGGCCGGCGGGAGCGAGTTCGCGGTGGGCCACAACGGCAACCTCACCAACACGGAAGAACTGACCGCCTCGATGGGCATGCTGCCCGGGATGGTGACAAGCGACTCCGACCTGATAGCGGAACTCGTCGCCCGCCAGCTCGAGGTGGCGGGCGGCGCGGCAGCGACCACCCCCGCCGGCGCCGCCGCGGGGGAACCGGTGGCCGTGGCCAGCGTCCTGCCGGCCGTCCTGCCACAGATCCAAGGCGCCTTCTCGCTCGTCTTTGCCGACCGGGCCAGCTTGGTGGGGGTACGCGATCCCCACGGTTTCCGGCCGCTTTGCCTCGGTAAGCTCGATGACGGCTGGGTCCTGGCCTCGGAGACGCCGGCCCTCGATATCGTGGGCGCCCACTTCGTGCGCGAGGTAGAACCGGGCGAGGTGATCGTGATCAATGCCGAGGGCTGCAATAGCCTCCGGCCTTGGCCCCCCGAGGAGGTCGAGCCCAAGCTGTGCTTGTTCGAGTTCGTGTACCTGGCCCGGCCCGACAGCCGGCTGTACGGCCAGGAGCTTCACGCTGCACGCGTCCGGATGGGCGAGCAACTAGCGGAGCAGGCGCCTGTGGCCGCTGACATGGTCGTAGGGGTGCCCGATTCGGGCATGCCCGCGGCGGAGGGTTACAGCCGCCGGAGCGGCGTCCCCTTCGGCCACGGCCTGGTGAAAAACCGCTACATCGGCCGCACCTTCATCAACCCTGACCCCAGCCAGCGCGC
Source organism: uncultured Acidimicrobiaceae bacterium (assembly GCA_963807395.1). Lineage (GTDB taxonomy): Bacteria > Actinomycetota > Acidimicrobiia > Acidimicrobiales > Palsa-688 > Fen-671. The sequence continues at coordinate 700,251 of CAWEBW010000007.1, read as the reverse complement.
CCTCGGCGTGCGGCGCAAGCTCAACCCGCTCCGGGAGGCCATACGGGCCAAGCGGCTCATCGTCGTAGACGACTCGATCGTGCGGGGCACGACCACGAGGGCGATGGTCGCCATGCTGCGGGAGGCGGGCGCCAAAGAGGTCCATCTCCGGATCTCGTCACCGCCCTACCGGTGGCCGTGCTTCTACGGCCTGGACACCGGCTCTCGGTCCGAACTGATCGCCGCCGACCTCGAGGTGGGCGAGATCTGTGACTACCTCGGCGCCGACAGCCTGGCCTACCTTTCCCTCGAGGCGCTGAAGCGGGCCACCGGCGTGCCGGGAGCGGGCTTCTGCGACGCCTGCCTCACGGGCGATTACCCGGTGCCAGTCCCGGCCCGCCTTTCGAAGTCGGTGCTCGAGCCGAAGCCGGTACTCGAGCCGTCGCGGTCGCGGGCCGGCGGGGGGACGGCAGAGCAAAGGAAACTGGAGCGCTGATCGCGCAGCTGCCCGGCCCGACCGGCCCCGCCGCACCCGCCGCACCGACTCCGGGCAGCTGAAGTGGCCGGGGAGGCGCCCATAACGTACGCGGCCGCCGGCGTTGATATTGACGCCGGCGAACGGGCGGTGGCCCTCATCGGCCCCTTGTAGCCAGCACAGCCCGGCCGGAGGTGATCGGGGGCCTCGGGGCGTTTGCGGGGCTGTTCTCGATGCCGGCCGGCCTCCGGGCGCCCGTGCTCGTGGCCTCGACCGATGGAGTGGGCACCAAGCTGGCCGTGGCCATCGAAGCGCGCCGGCTGAGCACGATCGGGGTCGACCTGGTGGCGATGTGTGTCGACGACCTGGTCTGCCAGGGCGCCCAGCCCCTGTTCTTCTTGGACTATCAACTGTGGGGCCACCTCGACCCCGAACTGGTGGCCGAAGTCATGAAGGGCATCGCGGAGGGGTGCCAGCGGGCGGGGTGCGCCATCCTCGGCGGCGAGCTGGCCGAGCATCCGGGCCAGCTGCGCCACGGCGAGATGGACCTGGCCGGTTTCGCGGTCGGCGTGGTGGAGAAGGACCGCATCCTCGGCCCGGGCGGCGCCAACCCGCCCCGGGAGGGCGACGCCCTGGTGGGCCTGCACTCGGGCGGCTTGCGTTCCAACGGGTACTCGCTGGCCCGCGCGGCGCTGTTCGGGCGGGCGGGGCGCCAGCTCGAGGACGAAGCCTGGCCGGGTGCGGGCCACTCTCTGGCTGACGAACTGTTGCGCCCTTCGCTGGTTTACACCCCGGCCGTACTGGCTCTCCTCCCGGGCTACGACCTCCACGCCGTAGCCCACATAACCGGCGGCGGCCTACCGGGCAATGTGCCCCGGGCCCTGCTCCCCCACCTCGATGCTGTCCTTCATCCGGGGCGGTGGCCGGTGCCGCCTATTTTTGCCCAGGTCCAGGAGGCTGCGGGGGTGGACGACGCTGAGATGTACCGGACGTTCAACATGGGCCTCGGCATGGTTTTGGCCCTTCCGTCCAGTCAGGCGCCGGCGGCTGTGTCCGTACTGGAAGATATTGGGTTCGGAGCCAGTGTCGTGGGAGAGGTGGTCGCCGGGGAGGGGCGCTGCCTGCTCGAGTAGTCCCCAGCTAAGTCCCTCATTTTCCACAGTTCGTCCACAATGGGGGAAAACCCCGTTATACACCGGAATGCCACCAACGGCCCGAAAAGCGCCAGCGGTCGGCTACCGGTCCTGACCGGCTCGGGGCGGCGGCTTGCAGCGCCCGTTCGACAGCCATCGAAATGGCTTGCATCTCGGCCGGATCGGGTGGCCGGGCCAAGCGGGCGAGCTTCACCTCGACCAGCATCCCTACACGGCCCGGGGAACCGTTGGCTGGGCCGCGCCGGCCTCGATTGGTTCGGTCACAGCGGCACGTTGCCGTGCTTACGAGCGGGAGGTTCCTGGCGTTTGGTAGCCAGGACCTCGAGGCTCTGAGCCAGCACGCGTCGGGTGCTGCCAGGGTCTATGACATCGTCGATATAACCCCGTTCGGCGGCTAGGTACGGGTTCGCGTAGTCCTGCCTGTACAGCTCGACCATCTCTGCCCTCCGGTCCGGCGTGGCCCCCGCTAGCTGGCGGGCGTAGAGGACGTCGACGGCGCTGTCGGGCCCCATGACGGCCAGCTCTGCCCCAGGCCAGGCGTAGGCGAAGTCCACGCCCAGCGATTTAGCGCTCATCACGACGTAGGCGGCGCCGTACGCCCTGCCGATAATGAGCTGGATTTTGGGCACGGTCGCTTCGCAATAGGCGTAAAGGAGTTTGGCCGCCCGCCGGGCCAGCCCGCCGTGCTCCTGGTCGGTCCCGGGCATAAAGCCCGGCACATCCACCAATGTGACTACCGGGATGTTGAAGCAATCGCACGTCCTCACAAAACGCGCTCCCTTCTCGGCGGCGTCGATGTCGAGGACCCCGGCCAGTACCTGCGGCTGGTTGGCGACGACGCCGACCACCCGCCCGCCGATGCGACCGAAACCGCAGATGAGGTTCAAGGCCCACAGCCCGTGGTATTCCAGGAAGTCGCCTCCGTCCAGGAGAGCCCGGACCAACTGCTTCATGTCGTAAGGCTGGTGCGGGAAGGCCGGGACCAGTTCGGCCAGCCCAGGGGCCAGATCCACGGGGTAGTAGCTCTCGTCAGCCAGCGGAGGCTGGCCTAGGTTGTTTGACGGGAGATAGGAAAGGAGCTGGCGCACCCGGTCAAGGCAAGACTTTTCGTCCGGCGCCACGAAGCTGGCCACCCCCGACTTGGTGGCGTGAGTGAGGGCGCCACCGAGCTCTTCCAGGGTAACGTCTTCCCCTGTCACCGTTTTCACGACGTCCGGCCCGGTAATGAACATTTGGGCGGTGCCCTGCACCATGAAAACAAAATCGGTAATGGCGGGGCTGTAGACGGCGCCACCGGCGCAGCTCCCCATGATCACGCTTATTTGCGGCACCACGCCGGATGCGGCCACATTCCGCTTGAATATGCCGCCGTAATAGTGCAACGCCACGACGCCCTCCTGGACCCGGGCACCGCCCCCGTCGTTGATCCCGATTAGCGGCACCCCGATCGACGTGGCGAGGTCGATGACTTTATGGATCTCTCGCCCGACACCTCGCCTAGCGTGCCTCCGTTCACGGTGAAGTCCTGCGAAAAGAGGCAGACCTTCCTTCCATCGACCGTGCCGAAACCCGTGACTACACCGTCGGTATAAGCGCGTTCACGTTGGGCGGCACCGCCGGCCCGGCTGCGCGCCAGCATGTCGAGTTCCTGGAAGGAACCGGCGTCCAGGAGATACTCGATGCGTTCTCGAGCTGTCATCTTGCCGCGCGAGTGCTGGCGCTCTACGGCGGTGTCGCTGCCGGCGTGTACGGCCGCCTGACGACGACGTTCGAGTTCTTCCAGCTTTTCTTTGACCGATTGCTCCACGCCGGACAACGCTAGCGCCCACCCGGTCCCGTCATGTTTTCCTCATGGCAAGCCCTCCCTATGGGCCCTGCCCACTGGCCGGGCAATTGTCGTGGTAGTCCTGAGGTTGGAGTGACGAGGTCAGGAGGCGAGGTGCGAGCAACGGGCCCGGAAGAGGTATTACTAACCGAGGGAACCGAAGAAATAGAGGACACTAAGTCGGCCGCGTTACAAAATCCCTCTGGTTTTGCAGAGCTGGCGGGGTCGGCCCGGCCCACATTGGTCCGCGCCGCCCACAATGTGACGGGGCGCCACGAAGATGCCGAGGATGCGGTCCAGTCCTCTCTGCTGAAGGCGATGCGGGCGTGGCCTCGGGTGGCGGGCCAGGAGCGGTGGCGCCAGCAGGCTTATGTCCGCCAGATCGTCGTCAACACGTGCCGGTCCGGCTGGCGGAAGTGGGGCTCGAGGGTGGCCATTGGCGACGTGCCGGAACTGGCCCACGCCCCCGAGACCGACGCCGTCGACGATAGGGAGCTCCTGCGCCAGGCGCTGGCCCGGTTGCCAGTTCGCCAGCGTGAGGTACTGCTCCTGCGGTATTACGAGGATCTCTCCGAAGCCGAGATAGCCAAGCGGCTGGGTTGCGCCCCGGGGACCGTAAAGCTTCGCCGCCCGGGCACTTCGAGCCCTCCGCGACATACTCCCGGACTACGCCCACAAGGGCTACGGTGCTGATGTCACGGTTGGCTACACCGATGGAGACGAGGCCGCGCCGGCCAGCACAGGACCGTCGGGACCGTCGGGACCGTCGGAGCTGAAATCGGCCTAGCGGCTTGATCCGCGCTTTGTACCATTTGTCGCGCTATAAGCAAACAAAGGGTACAAAGCTCTGAGCGTAGGATGCCTGCCAGCCGGTTGGCAGACTGCACCCGTGGAGCGCCTCGTCAACCCACCGCCGACACAATGGGCCTTCCCCTGCAGCGCCGGCGCTCAGGCCGTGGCCGCCGGCCTCGGTGAGGTCGTTGGCATCGGCGCCGACCTGCAACCGGGCACCGTGTTGGCCGCCTACCGCTGCGGCCTGTTCCCGATGCCGGCCGGCAACAAGCTGGCCTGGTGGTCGCCTGACCCGAGAGGGGTCATCCCGCTAGGTGGCTTGGTAGTGAGCCGCTCACTGCGTAAGTCGTGCCGGCGGTACGAGATCCGAATCGACACCACGTTCGAGGACGTGATCACCGCTTGTGCCGACCGGTCCAGGCGGGGGGCCTGGATCGACCGCCGCATGAAGAGCGCCTACATACGTCTGCACGAGCTGGGTTGGGCGCACAGCGTCGAGGCCTGGTCGGCCGACGGCCACCTCGCCGGCGGTCTTTACGGGGTCGCCATCGGAGGTCTTTTCGCCGGGGAGTCGATGTTCTTCCGCCAGGCCGACGCGTCGAAGGTTGCCCTGATTGCGCTGGTGGAGGCGCTCCTGGCGGGGGGCGGGCACCTGCTCGACGTGCAGTGGCTGACGCCCCATCTGGCCAGCCTCGGCGCCGTCGCCGTAAGCCGCAACCGTTACCACGAACTGCTGAAAGACGCGGTCGACCAACCTCAGCTTTGCCTCGGGGGAGACTGAGCGCGTCGAGCCACCAGACGGCCCGCTCGCTCCAACAGGGCGGGGGCTTCAAGGCGCTCGCACATTGCCGGGAAGGCGGCCTCCGGCCCCGTCCACTCCAGGCTGTCCAGCGCTTCCTCCCCGCTCGGCAGCAATGACCTGTCCACGACGCAGGTGGCCAGCTTTTTGAACAGCAGGGCCAGGTCGTGGTCCGTTCGTAAGGTCGCAGCCAGGCTTACGATGCGGGCGGTGGACAGGGCGGCTACGTCCCAGGCCGACGCGGAGGAGGGGATGGCCTCGATGGATCCGTAGCGGTGGAGGACGGTTGTCGTAGTTTTCGCCCCCCACCCGGTCAACCCGGGGTAGCCGTCGGCGCTGTCGCCCACCAATGCCAGCCAGTCGGGTACGGACTCGGGGCCGACGCCAAAGCGAGCCCGGACTGCGTCCTCGTCAACGATGACGCGTTTACGCCGGTCAAGGCACACAACCCGCTCACCTCTGACGCACTGGCCGAGGTCCTTGTCCGGGGTACAGATGAGCGCCTGCGACAACCTGGCGTCCTCGTACAGGACGGCCGCCGCGGAGGCCAGCGCGTCGTCGGCTTCCAGCGCGGTCATGGGCCACACCACGAGACCCATGGCCGCTAGGGCCTCTTCGAAGAGGGGGAACTGGCTCAAGAGGTCTCGAGGGACCCCGGCCGAACTCTTGTACGTCGGCCAGGCATCATTGCGCCACGACTCGATGACGTGGTCGGTAGCCACGCCCATGTAGCTGGCTCCTTCCTCCAGCATCCCGAGCAGAGAGCCAAGCACAGCCCGCGTAGCGCCCACTTGCTCGCCCGTTGCGGTCTCATGCGGCGGCGCCCCGAAATAGTGACGAAAGAGCTCGTACGTGCCGTCGACCAGGTAGGCCTTCACGGCCGGCTGCGGCCGCCGGCTTGCGCCTCTGGGTGAGGGCGAGCGGCATTTGGCGGGTGGCGCTCCACGAGCCCATCGTGCCCCACCAGCGTCGGCAGTGGCCACCCGGCGTCGTGAAGCGCCGGTCGGATTGACAGGATATGTTCCTCGGACTAGGTTTGTCTTACAGACAAAGTTAGTTTGAGTTCAGGAACCGCCAATGGGACCCGGGGGGAAGCTATTGCCCGCACGTAGGTCACGACGCCCGGAAAAAGGCTCAGAGGGGCCGGGCGGGGACCAACTATCACGCCAGGGCATTCGCCGCGGCGACCGCCAGTTGATGGTGGACATGAACCGCAACCTGGTCCTCAACGTGCTCCGAACTGGCGCCGCGTCCCGAGCCGAGGTGGTCAGGTCGACCGGGCTATCCCCGGCCACGGTGTCGCTGATCGTTTCCGAGCTGATCGAGAGCGGCCTGGTCAACGAGGTCGGAGAGGGCAAGTCCAGCGGCGGGCGCCCACCGCTGGTGCTGCGGCTCGACGACGAACGCAATTACGCCGTGGGAGTGAAGTTGATGCGCCACGTGATCTCCGTGGCGGTCACTGACCTGCGGGCCGAGGTGGTCTATTCCGAAGTGGTCGAGCTGTCCCCGACGGAGCGAGAGCCGGTGCCCGTGCTCGATGCCCTCGGTACGGCGGTGGAGGACGCCACTAACAAAGCCGGGGTGGGCCTGGACCTCGTGGTCGGAGTCGGGATCGGGCTGGCCGGCTTGGTGGACGCCGAGACGGGCGTTTGCCGGTACTCGCCTTCGTTCGGATGGAGCGATGTCCCGGTGGCGGCACCGATCGCTGAGCGGCTCGGGCGCCCCGTGCTGGTGGACAACGACGTGAACACCCTGACCGTGGCTGAGCAGTGGTTCGGCCGGGGGCACGGAGTGGACGACTTCGTCGTAGTCACCGTTGGCGAAGGTGTCGGCGCCGGGGTCGTGGTGGACGGTCAGCTCTACCGGGGGGCCAAAGGCGCCGCCGGTGAGATCGGCCACATGCGCGTGGCGGGCGCCCAGATCCCTTGCCGCTGCGGGAACAGCGGCTGCCTCGAGGCGGTCAGTTCGGACGGCGCCGTCCGCCGCTACCTGGCCGAAGCCGTGGCCCGCGGCGAGCGGAGCGCGATCCCAAGCGACAGCACCTCCTCAGTTACCATCGCCGCAGTGCGAGCGGCGGCGGAGGGGGGCGACCAGGCCGCCACATACGCTCTGGTGCGGGCCGGGCATATGTTGGGCGTCGGCATCGCCAGCCTGGTGACCTTGCTCAACCCGAGGCTCGTGATCCTCTCCGGCGAGGGCGCGCAGGCCGGCCCGCTTCGCCTGGAGGCAGCCCTCGCGGCCGTTCGGGAACGAGCTTTTGGCGGTCTGGCCGAAGACGCCGAGTTCGTGGTCGACTCGACCGACGACCTGGCCTGGGCCGAGGGGCGGCCTGCATCGTCCTGGGCGAGCTGTTCAGCTCCCCTATTCACCGTTCGGTCGAACTGGCGCCTATTGCCCGGCGCGAGCCACGCGCCATGGCTGGGAGAGCTGAACGGTGAGCACCGATGACCTGCTGGGCGTGAAGGACGGCGACGCCAATGTCGAAGGCGCCAGAGCCAGCGACGACAGGCCGAGCGACAAGTTGGCGGCCTCCAGCGTCAAATCAATGCTCGCGCACCAGGTCCCGTCGGGCGCCATCTACGCCTCGATGGACTTCGCCCCGTACCGCTTCTGTTGGCTGCGAGACGGCTCGTTTACCGCCTTTGCCCTTGACCGCGCCGGCGAGCGGGAAGCATCCGAGCGGTTCCACCGGTGGGCGGCGGCGGCCATCGGCGGCATCGCACCCACAGTTCGTGCCGCCACCGAACGCCGCCTCGCCGGAGGGCCCAACGTTGCCTCCTCTATGCCGCCGGCGCGCTACACGGTCGAGGGCACGGTGGAGCCTGATGGCTGGCCCAACTTCCAGGTTGACGGCTACGGGACTTGGCTGTGGTCACTGTCCGAGCACGTGAGCTACTGGGGCGCCAAGTCACTCCTCGCCGACCTCACCGCCACCGTCGAGCTCGTGGCCCGGTACCTCGAAGCGGTCGGCCTCGACCCCTGCTATGACTGCTGGGAGGAAAACGGCGAGGCCGTGCACACCTCCACGCTCGCTTCTGTCTACGGAGGCCTCTCGGCGGCGGCCCAGCTCCTCGGGATCCAAACGGCGGCGCAGAAGGCCGAAGAGGTGGCCGAGCACATCCACTCCCGGATGCGCATCGGCAGCAGGTTCGCCAAGTCCAGCGCCAACGGCGGGGTGGATGCCAGCCTTTTGTGGCTGGCCCTGCCCTTCGGCGTGGTGAGCCCGGCCGACCCAGCTATGGCTGGCACTGCGGCCGCGATCGAAGACGAGCTCATGCTCGACGGTGGGGTCAGGCGCTACGCCGCAGACCGCTATTACGGCGGAGGGGCCTGGCCACTCCTTGCGGCCTGGCTTGGCTGGTACCGGGCCAGGGCCGGCGACGTCCCGGCGGCACAACGCTACCGGTCATGGGTCGAGCAGCGCTTCGACGGCTTCGAGCACCTGCCCGAGCAGGTCTTCGGCGAGCGCCGCGACCCCGATGCGTACCGCACGTGGGTGGGCCGCTGGGCCCACCGGCAGCAGATTCTGGCGTGGTCGCACGCTATGTACTTCGTCCTCTGGGACGAACTGCAGGGGGCAGTAACCGGTCCCTCTAACAAACCACGGGCAGTAGGCCCGCCTCTGGCGACGACACGCCTCGCCGCCAGGGCGGGTGTCCCTAACCCTCCCAAGCCAACAAGCCAAGGAACCCTCGACCAAACGAGGGGAGCTGAGAAAGAAAGGGGCTGAAGTGAAAGCTACCAAGAGCAGTACCAACCCAAACAGGCCTAGGTTGCGGACGTCGCTGCTGGCCGGCGCCTGTGCCGTCACCACCATGGCCAGCCTTGTCGGTACCGGTGTCATCTCCGCCGGCGTGGCGTCCGCCTCCCCGACGGTGAACCTCCAGTTCTGGAACGCCTACAACACGACGGACAAAGAGGCGGTGACGATGCAGAACGTCGTCCTCGCCAAGTTCGAGCAAGAAAACCCCGGGATCAAGGTCACGTCTGTGGTCGTGCCCTACTCTCAACTGTTGCAGAAATACGTCGCCGCCGCCGCCGCGGGCGACCCGCCCGCCGTGATGCGCTCTGACATCATCTGGGTCCCCGAGCTCGCTTCACAGGGCATATTGATGAACCTGACCCACCAGTCGTGGTTCCAGCCGATCAAAAACGACGCTCTCCCCGGGCCGCTCTCGACCAATTACTGGCAGGGCAACTACTACGGCATGCCCGACGACACCAACACGCAAGTGCTGTTCTGGAACAAGGCAGACTTCGCTGCCGCCGGCATTTCAGGCCCTCCGACCACGCTCAGCCAACTCTGGGCGGACGCCCAGAAACTCACCAATAAGTCAAAGGGACGGTACGGGCTCGGCGTCGACGGCACCGATATATGGAACGTCGCCCCGTACATCTGGAGCGCGGGCGGCTCATTCACCAACCCGAGCTACGCGACGACCAGCGGGTTCATGAACGGGAGTGCGACCGAATCAACCCTCCAAGAAATGCTCAGCCTGCAAAAAGCCGGGGTCATCGGCAATGACTTCCTAGGCGGGTCAGGGTCGGTCTCGGGCGAGACGGGCTTCCCCAAAGGTACCTACGCCATGTACGTCGACGGTCCCTGGGCCGTACCGACCTATAGCCAAGACCACTTCAGCAACTACGGGATGACGCTGATGCCCAAGGGCACCGGGGGCTCGGTGTCGACGGTCGGGGGCGAGGACCTCGTCATCGCCAACGACGTCCAGCACCAGGCCGATGTGATCAAACTGGCCCAGTTCCTGACAAGCCCCTTTGCGCAGCTCCAGATGGCCAACCAGGGCGACCTGGCCACTTACAAGTCGGACTCCGCGGCCGAGGTAAAACAGCAGCCTTACCTCAATATCTTCGTCCAGCAACTGGCGACGGCCAGGCCCGGCCGGTGAGCCCGGCATACACCCGGCTCGATACCGATTTCTCCAACGAACTGCAAGAAGCCATTGCCGGCAAGCTTCCGCTTGACAACGCCATGAACGCCGCCAGCGGCCAAGCCAACGCAGCCATACAGGGGAATTGACCGCAGCCAAAACACTCGAACGGCGCCCGGCGGCAGTCTCGCCGGGCGCCTTTTCGCGGCGCTCGAGCCGTTCGTCACGGGTCCGGAAAATAGCGACGCCGTACCTGCTGCTCCTGCCCGCCATCGTCATCTACGCCGTTTTCACCGTCTACCCGATATTCCGCCAGGTCCAGATCAGTTTCTTCAACTGGCACATTTTCCCTGGCGCGCCTAACCCTTTTATCGGGTTTTCCAACTTCAAACAGATCTTCCACGACCCCGTCGTCGGCACGGCCGCCCTGAACTCTCTTTTGTACATAGTCATCACCGTGCCCGTCCAGATGGCGATCGGCCTGTTCGCCGCCGCCATCCTCACCGACCGCTTGCCTGGCGGGGCCATCTGGCGGGCGGCTGTGTACATCCCTGTCGTCACGTCCTGGGTGGTCGTAAGCTACATCTTTTCCTACATTTTCAGTTCGCAAGGCGGCCTGATGAACGCCATTGCGGGCCTATTTGCCGGCCATACGGTAAATATCGCGTGGACGGCGCAGACCTGGACCGGGAACCTGGTCATTTGGCTGATCGGGATATGGAAAGGGGTCGGGTGGTCGTTCATAATCTTCCTGGCCGCCCTCGACGGCGTCCCCCGCCCGTTGCTCGAGTCGGCGCGCATCGACGGTGCCACCGAGCCCAAGGTCTGGCGCTACGTGGTCATCCCGTCGATAAGAACGGCCCTGATCTTCGTCCTCGTCCTGCTCGTCATCGGGGCGGCGCAAGTGTTCATCCAGGTCTACCTGGTAACCCTCGGTGGGCCCTATAACTCCACCCAGGTCTTTATGACCTACATGTACCAATTGGCGTTCAAAGACTTCGAGTTCGGCTATGCCGCGTCCTTGGCCACCCTGCTCGCCGTGGTGTTGTTCGGCTTGAGCTGGGCCGAAATCCGGTTCCTGGGCCGGCCTAACACCTAAAGGGGGTAACGCGTGGCAGTAGCGATCCGGGGGGCACAGAGCCAGCAGACCGGGCCAGCCGAGAGGGGCCGATAGACCAGCCTGGCCTGTTCGGGATCCGCAGGATGAACCGGACCAGGCTGGTTATAGGCATCGTCTTGTCCCTCGTCTCGCTGTTCCCGCTCTTGTACATGCTCTCACTGTCGTTCCAGCCCAACGCCGGCATACTGGGTTCGACCGCGCTCATCCCCACCCACCCGACCGGGGCCAACTACGTCCAAGCCTGGAGTGAAAACAGCTTCAGCCACTACTTCTTCAACAGCCTCTTCGTAGCGATTGCCACAGTGGTGATAACCGTGGCTTTCGCCTGTCTGGCCGCTTTTGCTTTCGCGCGGTACGATTTCCCATTGAAAGAACTGATCTTTTACCTGTTCCTGGCCAGCCTGGCCGTGCCCGGCCTGCTGCTGCTCATCCCCCAGTACCTGCTGCTCGACCGGATCCACTTGCTCGACTCGTTGGTCGGCCTCACGTTGCTCTACGTGAGCGCCAACTTGCCGTTCAGCATTTTTTTCTTGCGCGGTTTTTTTCAGGGGATCCCAAGGGATCTCGAAGAAGCCTTCCGTCTCGAGGGCGCCGGTACCCTGCGAGTGATCCGAAGCCTAATAGTGCCGCTGTCCGTGCCCGCCATCGCCGTAGTGTCGATCTTCATATTCAACGCGGCCTGGGACGAATTCCCTGCCGCCACGACCTTCCTCAACACCCCTTCGCATTTCACGCTCCCAGTCGGCCTGGCTGATTTCATCGGCAACCACACGACCGCCTGGGGCCCGCTGTTTGCCGCGTCAGTCATCGCCACGGTGCCGACGATTATCGTGTTCGTCCTCGCGTTGCGCTGGTTCCGCAGCGGGGTGTCCCTGGGCGGTCTGCGCTGAGGGACGAACGACCTCACGACGATTTGGCTCACGACGGTTTGGCTCACGACGACTTGGCTCACGACGACTTGGCTCACGACGACCCGGTTCACGACGACTTGGCCCTCGACGCTCTGCCGGCCTTTTACCGGACCGGCGAGGAGATCACCCTTGCTCCTCTGCCCGCCGGCCCCACCCGTACCCTGGCTCGGCGGGTCACGGGCGAAGTCTTCGACGCCGAACTAGGGGCGAGCGGGGCGCGGTTCGCCTCGGGCCTTCCCCCCGGGACCTACACTGTCGAAGTCGTCGGGGCCGATGGGAACCTGGTAGCCGAGGAGCTGACGACCGTCGGGGCCCACGCCGGAGAGCGGCCGGTGCACGGGTTCGCCACCTCGTTCGTGGCCGAAAGTGTCCCGGCCGTCCTCGAATGGTTGCGGGCGCTGCGCTGCACGGTCGTCCAGATCTACGACTGGATGGCCAGCTATAGCGCTCCCCTCGGGCCGCCCGGCGGGTGGCAGGACCCCTCGGGCCGGCCTGTATCGTTCGACGCGCTCCGTTCCCTGGCTGCAGGCATCCGGGCGCAGGGTGGCGTCGCTCACGCCTACGCGCCTGTTTATGCGGTGGACCTACCCTTCGCGGCCGACCATCCCGAGCTGCTCATGTACCGCAACGATGGTGCGCCGCAAAGTTTTTTCGATTTCATCCAGTTGGCCGACCCCTCCAACGGGGAATGGCAACGGCACTTCGTGGCTACTTACGGCCAGGCGGCCGACGCCGTCGGGTTCAACGGCTTTCATATCGACAGCTACGGCTACCCGCGGGTAGCGACCGACAGTCACGGCCACAGCGTTGACATGCGAGCGGCGTACCAGTCCTTCCTCGCTTTTTTGCGGGCGCAGCGCCCGGGGGACCTCGTCAGCTTCAACCAGGTGAACGGCGTGCCCTCAGCGCTGCAATTGGCCCCCGGGCCGCGCTTTCGCTACTGCGAAGTCTGGCCCCCCAACGACGGGTGGCGGCATCTGGAGGGTCTCATGGACCGCAGCGCCGGGGTGGCCGGACGGGTGGGACCGTCAGCTGGAGGGGACGTCATCCGGGGGACCATCGCCTGTTACCCACCCGTGTGGGGCGGGGACGAACGCCAGGCCGCCCTCCGGACCGTTGTCCTGACCGAGGCCGTGGCCACGTGCCTCGGGGCCAGCGCCCTCCTCTATGGGGACAGGACGGCGGCTCTGTGCGACCCGTACTACCCCAAACACGAACGGTTTTCCGATGACGAGGCGGCCACAGTCCTCGCTTGGCACCGGTTCGCGCTCCGGTGCCGTGACCTTTTCATCGAAGGGGAGGACACCAGCTGGTACGAGATCGATGACGAAAATGGCGCCGTCGCGATCGACTGGGCAGACTCGCTGGCACCTGGCCCGCTGGGACCTGGCCCGCTGGGACCTGGCCCGCTGGGACCTGGCCCGGCGAGGCCCGGCCAGGTCAGGCCCGAACCCGTAGGCGGGGCGCTGTTCGCCCGAGTCGTCCACGCAGAGAACCGCGTCGCCGTCGGCCTGGTCGACCTGAGCGGGAGCGCCAGCGGCCGATGGTCTGAAACGACGGCACCCGGGACGTGCCGCTCCGTCCGGGTACGCGTGCTCGTGCCCGCACCTGAGCGCTGGCAGGCAGCCGCAGCTGTGCTCGGCCGGGGCAGGGGCCGTTTCGCGCCGCTGCCTTTCACGGTGGGCGAACACCGTCAGGGCCGGGCGGTCGAGGTGGAAGTGCCAGTCGAGTCCGGCTGGTCGGTGCTCCGGCTCCTCGGTCCCGGCCATTTAGAACGAAGTGGTCGCTACCCCAATGGCGGTCGCGCCGACCAGTGAGCTGGTAGGGCGGCCGTCGCCGGCCGCGCCTGCGGCCATGGCCCCGGCCCGGCGCCGCCCGGCCCTCTCCTGGCAGAGCGCTGCGGCCGGCGTCGTTCTTGCCTTCCCGTTCGTATTCCTGGCCGCATTCGCGCTTTACCCGCTCCTCCAGCAAGCCATCGGCAGCCTCTTTCGCTGGTACGACCTTCGCCCCAGTGCCTTCGCCGGCCTTAGCGACTACTCCCAGGCGTTGCGCGACCCCCGTGGTCGCCTCGGCCGCCCTGCACAGCCTGGTTTACGTCGGCCGGGGCCAGCAGGGCACCGCCGGCCCGGACTGGGGCGAAAAACTGTCGTTATCACTATGTTTTTCGACCCAAGCGTGAAAATTCGCCCCAGAGTGAGCCTCGGCGCACTCCCGCCCACCGGCTCACCGGCCCACCGGCCCACCGGCCCTCCCACCCTCCGGCCCTCCGGCCCTCCGGCGGCCCGGCTGTCCGGCTGTCCGCGTCGATCGGGTAGCCGCTGGCCCCTGGGCTGCAGCGAGGGTGGCTCAGCAGCGTGCGCGGTGGCCCGTGAGGGGGCTGGTAGAGGCCAACATTCACTCGACCGTGCCCGGTCCGGCCCGCCCTGGGGGACTACCCTAAGCCTGTGCCGGGTCAACCCGACGTAGATAGAGACGTGAGCGCGGTCAGCACGTCATTGGCCACGTCGCCAGGCGCCTCGTCGAGCATGCTCTCCGGTACGGGCGTGGCCCCCGGGCCCGTGCTCGAAGTCGAGAACCTCCATACCGAGTTCCACTTGCGGACGGTGAACGTCCGGGCCGTAGACGGTGTCTCCTTCTCGGTCCGCTCGGGCGAATGTCTCGGCCTCGTGGGCGAGTCAGGCTGCGGCAAGACGACCATAGGGCTGTCGGTGATGAAACTGCTGCCTAATGTCGGCCATCTGACGGGTGGGGCCATGCGCCTGAACGGACGCGATCTGGTGCCTCTGTCCGAGCCGGAGATGCGCAAGGTCCGCGGCAACGACATCGGCATGATCTTCCAGGATCCGATGACCTCCCTGAACCCCACCTGGACGATCGGTCGGCAGATCGCCGAACCAGTACGCCTCCACAAGAAGGCCACCAAGAAAGAGGCGCTGGACCGGGCCGTCGAGGTGCTCCGCCTGGTGGGCATGCCCCGGCCCGAAGAACGCCTACAGCAGTACCCGCACCAACTCTCCGGCGGCCTGCGCCAGCGCGTGATCATCGCCATGGCCCTGGCGTGCGAACCGAAATTATTGATCGCCGACGAACCCACTACCGCTCTGGACGTCACCATCCAGGCGCAGATCCTCGACCTCATCGACGACCTTCGCAAGCGCCTAGACATGGCCGTATTGCTCATAACCCACGACATGGGCGTCATCGCCTCCCGTACCGACCGGGTGATGGTGATGTACGCGGGCAAGATCATCGAGGGCGCCAACACCGCCGACCTGTTCGACACGATGCGGCACCCATACTCTGAAGCGCTGTTCGAGTCCATCCCCCGTCTCAACCAAGACCGGCGTGAGCGCCTCTACTCCATCCCCGGCCTGCCGCCCGACCTGGGAAAGAAACTCGTCGGGTGCCGCTTCCGGCCTCGGTGCCGCTACGGCACCGAGGTATGCGCGCAACACGAGCCGTTGCTCTCATCGGGCCACGGGCCGAGCCCCAGCGCGGATGTGGCAGGCTCAGCCACCACCGCTGGCCCCGGCGGGACCGGAGGTGACCTGGCGGTCGAGCCCGGGGAGCACTTCTTCGCCTGCTTCCACCCGGTAACAGCGACCAGCTCCGAACGGCTGGCCTTCCAACGCCGCGCCGACCAGCCGACAGCGGCGGTGGCCGAGGGCGAGGTCGTTACCGGTCAGAGCGTCCCGGTCGGGCAAATCGAGGGCTCGAGCGGCAGCCGGCCTGCACCGTCGGCTCCAGCCGCGCAGAACGTACAAGCCCTAGCCCCCAGTCCCCCAGCAGCGTCCTCGACCGCGACTCGCGAAGTGGCGCTGCAGGTCGAGCACGTGGAGAAGTTGTACGACGTGACGGCGGGGGTTGTGCTGCAGCGGTCCGTTGGCACGGTGAAGGCCGTCTCGGACGTCTCGTTCTCGGTTCGCAGGGGGGAGACCTTCGGGCTCGTGGGCGAGTCCGGCTGCGGCAAGACGACGATCGGGCGGCTGGTCGTGGCCCTGGAAAAGCCGACTCACGGAGTGGTCAGGTTCGAGGGTGAGGAAATTTCGGCCTTGAAAGGGGCCAAGCTCCGCTACCGCCGGCGAGAGCTGCAGCTCATGTTCCAGGACCCCTACGCTTCGCTCGACCCCCGGATGCGGGTGCGGTCGATCATCCGCGAGCCCCTTCGCATACAGAGCATTGGTACCGCCCAGGAACAGGACCAGCGGGTGTCAGAAGTGCTGGCGGAGGTCGGGCTACCGCCCAAATCAGCCGACCTCTACCCGCACGAGTTCTCCGGCGGCCAGCGCCAGCGGATCGGCCTGGCCCGCGCCCTCGTCCTCCAGCCGAAGCTCATCGTGGCCGACGAACCCGTCTCGGCCCTGGACGTCTCGATCCGGGCGCAAATCCTTAACCTCATGCGTTCGCTGCAGGAGCGCCACGACCTGACCTATATCGTCATCTCGCACGACCTGGCGGTGGTGAAGTACCTGGCCGACACGATCGGGGTCATGTACCTCGGCAAACTGGTCGAGATCGGCCCGGCTGAAGAACTGTACGCGCACGCCGCCCACCCTTACACCCAGGGCTTGATCGATACCATACCGATCCCGGACCCATCAGCAGCGAAGCGGCGCGGCGCGGCGGTAAAAGGCGAGCTCCCATCGGCCATATCTCCCCCTAGCGGGTGCCGGTTCCGCACCCGTTGCCCGTTCGCCCGGGACCGCTGTGCCGAGGAAGAACCTCTATTGCGCCCGTTCGGGGACGGTCACCTGGCGGCGTGCCATTTCCCGCTCCAGACGCCGCTCGCCGAAGACACCTCGAACGTCAGCGCCGCCTCCGCCTAACGACGCTGCAGCCGGACGTCCAGGCTGTCGCGGAGGGCGTCGCCGATGAAGTTAAAGGCAACCACAGTGAGCACGATGGCGATGCCGGCCGGGTACAGCTGCCACCAATAGCCGTCGTAGATCACGTTCGTTCCGTTGGAGAGCATCCCGCCCCAGGTCGGAGTGGTGTCAGGGAGGCCAAGACCGAGGTAGCTGAGCGCGGCAAGGGCCAGGATGGCGTCCGCGATCAGGAATGAAGTGTTGACCATGATCGTGCCGATGGCGTTGGGGACAATGTGGCGTAGCACGATCCGGCTCTGAGTGCCGCCCGCCACTTTTACCGCCTGTACGTACTCACGCGTCCGCAGGCTGAGCGCCTCGCCGCGGATGAGCCGGGCCGGCCCCAACCAGGCGATAAAGCTGAGCACGAGGATCATTAGAGGAAGGTTCGGGCTGAAAATGGCCGACAGGATGATCAGCAGGAAAAGGGCGGGCAAAGAGTAGAGGGCGTCAACGATGCGCATCATCACGCTATCGACGCCCCCGCCGGCGACCGCAGAGACCGCCCCGTAAAGAGTCCCGAAAATGGCCGCCACCAGGCCGGCCGCCAACCCGATCTCAATGGAGCTCTGCCCCGCCACCATGAGGCGGCCGAGCACGTCGAAACCCTCACCATCGGTCCCGAGCGGATGCGCACTGCTGGGCGGGTAGTTCGACAAGGCGGGGTTAACCGTCTTCTGGTTCGTGACATATATGTGAGGGCCAACAAAACAGAACAGGACGAGCAGCACGAGGATGGCCAGACCGGCGATGGCGACCTTGTTCTCGATAAAGGTCATCAACGTCAACCGCAATGGGCTGCCCGTCGTGGCTTGCGCCTCTCCTCCCTCGAACTTTTCCGGCTGGTCGCCATCAACAGCCAGCGGGCCCATCTCGGCTGCCGGCGCTCCCATCGGGTAAAACTCATTGGTTTCGAGGGCTTCGACACCTTCCTCGGGAGGACGGATCACATCAGCCACGGTTGGTGCCTCCTCCAGTGAGTTTTCGTAACCTTTGCATTTAGTACCGTATCCGGGGGTCCAAGACGGCGTACCCGATGTCGGCAATGAGGTTGCCGACAATCACCCCGATGGCGGCGACGAGGGTGAGCCCGAGAAGGACCGAGAAGTCCTCACTCGTGGCCGACTGGACGAACAGTAGCCCGACGCCGGGGTAATTGAACACTTCCTCGGTTATCACCGCCCCGCTCAGTACACCCGGGATCGAAAGACCGATCAAAGTTGCCATCGGGATCAGCGAATTTCGCAATGCGTGCCGGAAAAGGATGGAGCGCTGGCTCAACCCTTTAGCTTTCGCCGTCCTGATGTAGTCCTGGGCCAGGCTGTCGATCATCGATGAGCGCATGTAGCGGCTGTACGAAGCGATGCTAACCAGTGCCAAGGTCATCACAGGGAGGATCATGCCTTGCCAATCCGACAGGATCGCCCCGACAGTGGTGCCTTCGGGCGCGGTTGGCGGGAGGATATGCAGCGAAATGGCGAAGATTTCGATGAGGATAATGCCCAGCCAGAACGTCGGGAACGAATAGAGCACGAACGATCCGCCGGTAAGCACGTAGTCCTCGACCTTGTTGCGACGGACCGCCTGCAGAATGCCGAGCGGGATGGCCACGACGATGGCCACGATCGTGGCCAGGCTGAGAAGGATGATGGTCTTCGGGAAGCGCTGTTCGAACAACAGTCCCACAGAAGCGTTCTGGACGTAGGAAAAGCCCAGGTTCCCGTGCACCAAGTGGTCAAGGTAAAGATAGAACTGGTACCAGATCGGCCGGTTCAGCCCCTGCAGCTTGTCGAAGGCCGCCACTGCGGCCGGTTGCGCCTTGACCCCAAGCTCCGCCCGGGCGGGGTTGCCCGGCAACAGGTGGAACATTATGAACATGATGATGGTGACGAGCAGCAGCACGATGACTGCCTGCCCGATCCGCTTCAGCACATATCCGGTCATTTATTGGGTCGTCTTGTACGAGGTATACATGTATGTTGGCCAGGCCTCGAAGCGAACCCCCGAGGCCTGGCCACTAACTAGGGCGCTTTCTGTTAAAAAGCGTTACTTGGTAAAGGACCAGTACTGCGGCTGGATGTAATTGAAGAAGCCGTTGAACTGGCTCGTCAGCCCGTAGCCGGTGAGGCTCTTTTGTGTGGCCGCGATGTTGTCCGGTACTGGCTGCCAGATCCAGGGCTCGTCCTTCACCACCAGGTCCTCGTACGACTTGTACGTGGTCAGGGTGCTGGCTACCGTGCTCTGGTTGATCAGGTTGTCCAGCGTCGGGTTGGAGAACTGGCCGGCGTTGAAAGCACCACCCGTGTTCAGGAGGCCGTCACCGCTCGGGTAGGTCGCCAGGCTGATGCCGCCGTACTCACCGAGTTGCCAGTTGCAGGTCGGAGTCCCTTTGTCCTTCGGCAAGACGCAAGGTTGGACCTGAGAGATCACCGTGTTGAACACTTCGGCCTTGGGGTTGATCTGCACCCCCGCCTGGGCGGCATCCGACTGGAAGAGGTCGGTGTCCTCTTGCAGGATGGCCTGGCCGCTCGAGTAGAGCAAGTTGAGCGAGAGCTTCTCTCCCTTGGTCACGCCAGCGCCGCAGCCAGAGGGGCCGGGCTTCACGCAAACGTCGACCTTACCCGAGTTGACCTGCCAGCCATGAGCCTTCAGCACCTTTTCGGCCGCGGAGACCGAATAGGGGTAGGGGTTGGATAGCTCGGACGAGCTCACGAACGGGTTGCCCTTCGGGAAGATCGGCGTCGGGCCGTACGTCGGCGTCCCGTAGCCAGCCATGAAGTGCTCGATCATGGTGTTCTGGTCCACGAGATGGGCGAGCACCTGGCGCATATAGGACTGGCTCAGGATGGGGCCGACCTGGGGGTTTTTCTGGTTCGGGATGATGTAGTCGAAGCCCCAAGTCGGTATGGGTGTGACGTTGTAGCCCTGGCCCTTGACTGACCCGATGGCGGGGATGTCCTGAGTCGGTATGTACCCGTAGTTCAGGGCGCCGGCCTTCAAAGAGGTGAACTCGGCCGAGTCGGTCGTGAAGGGGATTTCCTCGAATTCGGACGCAATTGCCTTCGCCCCGGAGTAGCTCGGGTTCGGCACGAACACGTCCGGTGAGCTCGACCCGCCGAAACTCTGCAGCTGCCACGGACCGTCGATCACCTTCCAGAGTGGGTTGGTCGTGTAGGTGGTCGTGTCAGCGGCCTCCTTTTGCAGGAAAGCCACGACGGCCGAGGCCCCGGCTGAGGTCATGTCGTAGTTGCCAACCGGCCCGCTGGCGGACTCCTTGTCCCAGGCCTGCTGGGGCATAGGGGTGATGAGGTCGATGCCGTTGTCGTCGAAGAACGTCGGGTTGGTCGGGCTCTTCAGGACGAACTTGACGGTCGTGGCGTTGACCGCCGTATAGTTCTTCAGGTTGTACGGGAACTGCGTTGGGCCGTCGTAGTTACCCCAGGTGCTGCCCATCGCCTTGCCCAGGTTGATGTAGAAAATGACGTCACGGGCGGTGACAGGGGTGCCGTCGGACCACTTGTAGTTCTTCAGCGTGACTGTTACCACGGTGTCATTGTCCGACCACACCGGCGGGTTCGCCATCGAGTGGGCGTAATCCAGGGTGGGCTGGTCCGGCGAGGGGGTATAGATGAGCGGCCACATGAGATTGATGAACTGACTGTTGTTGTACAGGCTCTGGTTGGCCGTGCTCGTCTCGGGGAAGATGTAATTGGGCGCCGCCCCGGCGGACTCGGCGAACTTAATGACCCCGCCAGAGACCTCGTGCACTCGGGAATTGTGGTGGACCTTGGAGGCACTAGCCACTCCAGTCAGCCCCACGGTCACTCCCGCCACCAGTGCAGCGCTAGCCGCACCTATGGCGACTGGCACACGCCAGTTACCGGATCGAAACATTTGGGATGCTCCTGTTGTGTTTGGCCGGCACGCCGGCTCAGGGTGGTTTTGACCAGGGCTCCGGCCTGCTTGACCGGTCGGAACTCCGGCTTGCTGCTCGGCAGGTGTCCCAGCCGCGTCTCGCGAGGACGAATGGCGTTTAGGATACCGCGGTCAGGTGTCGGGTTTAGCGCGCCCCCGGCGGGATTGGTCTACCTCACCACGTCGTCGGTCGCGGCGTGGTATGCCTACGTGAGGCCGTCGCGACCGAGGTGGGTCGTCCTCAACCGGTTCAGTTGACCTCCCGCCGCCCCTCCAGTGCTCGGCCGAGCGTGAGCTCGTCGGCGTACTCGAGGTCACCGCCGACGGGGAGCCCGCTGGCTATACGGGTCACCTTTATCGGCAAGTGCTTGAAAAGGCTAGCGACGTACATAGCGGTGGCATCGCCCTCGATATTGGGGTTCGTGCAGAGGATGACTTCCTTTACCTCTTCAGCGTCTACCCGCGCCAACAGCTCCCGGACTCGCAATTGTTCGGGGCCGATCCCGTCAATCGGGCTTATCGCGCCCTGAAGGACGTGATATCGGCCTCGGAACTCACCTGTTTTTTCGACCGCGATTACGTCCCGGGGTTCCTCGACAACGCACAGGACCGAGGGGTCCCGCCGGGTGTCCGAGCAAATACCACACTCGGCACCGGCCTCGCCCTCGGCCACGTTGAAGCACCGCTGGCACCATGTGACCCTGGTTTTCGCCCCATTTATCGATGCGGCCAGTCGGGCGGCGTCCTCGGCCGGCGATTTCAATATGTAAAAGGCGATCCGCTGAGCCGACTTTGGCCCGATCCCGGGAAGGCGGCCAAGCTCGTCGATCAATTCCTGCACCGGGGCGGCGTACATCTGTCCTCAGGTCTGCTCAGCCGTCGAGCACGGAGCCAGGGAAGGCCTGGAGTATGCGTTGTTCTACTGGGACGACGGGGACAGGTGGGGCCTCGGTGGCGTCGGTCAGGTCATCGAGGTCGTAAGTATCGGAATTGTTGGCGCCCGGCGGCGTCGCCGCCGGGTAGGCGGTGGCGCCCATGTCTGGTATGAGACGGAAAGGGACAGGACGGCCAAAATAGGAAGCCAGCGCGCTCTCCGCTTCGCGCTGATGGTCTCGTCCTCTTTCCAGTAGGCCGCCGGCGGGAAGGGCGAAGACAGCGCCGCCGGTGGCACCCGCCTCAACGAAACGACCGTACGACAAGTACAACTTGGCCGCCTGGGAAAGCTTTTCGAGCACCGTGTCACCCCATGCCTTTGTCAGCTCGTCACGGCTGGGCGCGGTCGGCCGGCTGCCACTCGCATTTACGACGTCTGCCGATAGCTCCGTCGATAGGGCCGCAGACGGCCCGGACCTGGCCGGGTTGCCGGGGACCTGTGGGTCAAGCCGCGCACCCTGGGCTGGCCCTGTCGGTTCTGGGCCTGTCGGTTCTGGGCCTGTCGGTTCTGGGCCTGTCGGTTCTGGGCCTGTCTGTTCTGGCCCAGTCGCTTCTTGGGGCGCGGCCTCGAGGGGGACTCTCCCCGCCCGCAGGATGGCACCAAGCGCCACCCTCGGCTGAGCGCTGGCCTGAGGTGGCCCCGCTTGGGCAACCTCCGTTTTGGCTTCATCCCTTTGAGAAGCCACATCCCTTTGAGAAGCCGGGCCCGACGGGGCGCCGACAACCCTGGCGGCCGGTGGCCTGGTGGGTGGACCGTCAAATCCGCCCTTTTCTCCAATGCCTTTAGCGGCCAGGGCCCTCTCGAGCCTTTCGATCCGTTCCAGCAGAGCCGCTGGGCTGACGTCGACAGACGGAGAGGAGAGGCGGATGAGGGCGACTTCGAGGGTCACTCTCGGGTCGACCGAGTCGCGCATGTCCACGAGCGCCTGGCCTATCGTCTCCATGGCCCGGACCAGTGACGGCAGCGTCATATGGCGGGCGCTCTCAGCCAGCCTGTCCACGCTGACACCGGGCAACAGGACCAGCGAGGGCGCCTGAATAGCAAGGAAGGCGTTGCGCAGGTACTCCAGCAGGTCGGTCCCGAGGCGGCGGGGGTCCTTGCCGGCCGCCATCCCGCCGGCGACGGCCTGCAGCGTCTGGCCTGTATCGCGTTCGGCCAGGGCGTCGACGAGCTCGGCAATCGAGCTGACATCGTCTTCGCCTCCCCCGGCGGCCGCTAGTTGCTCGAGGGCCGACTCCGCGTCGCGGGCGGAACCGCGCCCCCGCCGCACGGCCAGCCGGACTGCGTCCGGCGACAGTCCTAGCCCGGCGGCCTGGTTGATATCACTGAGCAGGTCCGTGAGAAGGTCGCCGTTGAGCAGGCGGAACTCGAAATGCTGAGTTCGGGACAGGATGGTCGGGAGCACTTTTTGGGGGTCCGTGGTGGCGAGCACGAACACGACGTGGCGAGGTGGTTCTTCGAGCGTCTTCAGAAGAGCGCTGGCGGCGTCCGAGGTGAGCTGGTGGACTTCGTCGACGATGTAGACCTTCCAGCGCCCCGGCGACCCGAGTGCCACCCGGGACAGCAGGTCCCGCATCTCGTCGAGCTTGCGGTTGGAAGCGGCGTCCAGCTCGAAGACGTCCATCGACGAACCCGACCGGATGGAAATACAGGAGGCACACGTGCCGTCGGGTTCGCCGCCGACCGGCGCTTCGCAGTTGAGCGCCATCGCCAATATCCGCGCCGTCGAGGTCTTGCCTGTCCCGCGAGGCCCACTGAAAAGGTAAGCGTGGGCGACCTTGCCTTCCTGCACGGCGTTTCGCAACGCCCGCGTGACATGGTCCTGGCCCAGGACGTCGGCAAAGCGCTGAGGCCGGTACCGCCGGTAAAGAGCCTGGTAGGGCTGGCTTTCATCAGGGGGTCGGTTTTCTTCGGCCACTGTTCCAGCCTAGGTGGTGCAGGCCGCTCAACACCTTGATTGACTGTGGGCGTCTGGCCGGGGGCGCTACTGGTGGGCGGCCAGCGCTAAGGCCCTCCAGCCTGGTCCCTTTGTGGAGCAGCGGCGCTTGAGGTTCGGGTTCTCGGTGCACGCCACCCTTCTCGTTGCGTCCGGGTTACTTATCTGCTCTGAAGCGCGACGAAAAGGGAAAATTGCACCGAGTTCAGGTTGAGTAGGCCAGAGTTTGCCGCCCTGAGTGCTCGGAGGATCCGTCAAGCGGTCATGAGACCGAAGCCGGCGCCCCTTGTGCCGAGGGCGCCTACGGGCAGACCGTGTGGGGGTAATCAACTTGCGAGGTAGTCCAAACGGGGCGGCTCTCAGCCGTGACACCGCCGCGCTGGAGGGTGGCGTGGGCCAGGGTGAAGCGCCGTTCGTCCCGGACTAATCGGAGAAAGAGGAGTGCGGGCTGGCCGCCATGGGGTTGGGCGGCTCGGCTGGCCGCTCTGCAGCGGCCAGAGGTCCGTCTTCGCCCAGGTCCAGGTCGAGGGGGGCGCTCCCCACGGGCCGGTTCGGGCCCGACTGGTCCGCCGAGACCGGCCGTTTGGATTGAGGCGAGGCGGACTCGAAGTCACGTAGGAACTCGAGGAGACTGCCCGCCCAGTCTCTCCCGACCGACGCCTTCGGCACTTCGGGCGTGTCATGGCTATCCCACGCGTTCGATGTGCCAAAAGTGACTTCGGCCTGCGCTTCCTTCGCTCCCGTCTGTTCCCCGGTTGCGCCGGCTTCGGGGCTGCCGCCCCCGTCGCGAGGTGCGGCCGTCAGGAGGCAGTCACAGAAACCGTCGCTTCTTCCACAGTCCGGGCAGAGCATCCCATACCTCATTTCTCCAACGCCGCGCACGCCAAAAATGCCTGTGTCTAACATCGGACGCGGAGCGTGTGGCTTGACCGGGAACGCCGTTACTTTCCGTGGTCGCCGCCGTCACGAAAAAGATATCCGCTGGTTGGCGAGCCTGGTACCCGGCGCGACGGTCAGGTTTCCTGCGGCACACGGCGTTGTCCGCTGAGGGCTGCTGCCGTCAGGCCCTGACCCGGTTTGCGGCACCCCGTTGCGCAGGCCGACCGCCGCGCCCGGTACCAGGCCAAAGCCCGGTCCAGCATCGCCGGTGCAGCCAGACTAGCGTGTCTGCACGCTGGAGGGGTGCGAGAGCGGCCGAATCGGCACGATTGGAAATCGTGTGTGGGGAAACTCACCGTGGGTTCAAATCCCACCCTCTCCGCCAGAAAAACGCAGGTCGAGGCCATACGTTCCTCATCGAGTTGGTTGCTTTTGCTAGATGGTTCGGACGGGATGGGAGCCAAGTGTGGGAGCCATTTGGCCAGGGAGCCATCTGGGAGCCGCTTGGCGGCTCAGGGATAAGTCCGGCGGCGCCGAGATACCTGGCCCTCGCGGGAGTAAGGGCCGGCTCACAGTTGGTATCCGACAAACGAAGGCCGAAGACCTCACTCAGACTCGAGCAGCGCTGCCATCATGGCCGCGGCGGCGGCGCGCTTCTCCCCTCCGAGCAAGTGTGAGTAGACATCCGCCGTCACAGTCACGGACGAGTGGCCAAGCACACGTGAAACGATCTCGAGTTTCGTTCCCATCGCCCGCATTAGCGACGCGGCCGTGTGACGCGCCTCATGGACATGCCATCGCCCGAGCCCAGCGCGCTCGGCCACGCGAGAGAAGGCGTGAGAGAAGCTGCTCGGCTCGATCGGGGCCTCGACGGGGGTAGTGAAGATGAGACCTGACTTCCGCCATAGTCCTCCGGCTCGAGCTCGCTCTCCCTCTTGCCGAAGGCGGTGTTCCTCCAGCGCCTTCAGGATCTCGGGAGTGAGCTCCAATGTCCGGCGGCCCTTGCTCCCGGTTTTCAGTGCCGACAGTTCGATCGCGCCGCGACCTACTCGGGCACCGTCGCTCGCCGGCGGTGGCTTCCGCACCGTGACTTGCTGACGAACGTCGAGAAGGCCAGCAGTGTCGTCGAGGTCAGCCCAGGCCAGCCCGAGCAGCTCTGCCCTCCGAAGCCCGAAGGCCAAGACAAGTAGGTAAGCCGCTTCCAGGCGGTCACCCCGAACGGCGCTCAGCAGTGTTCGGGCCTGCTCGACGGTGAGGGTCCGGCCGTCTGGGGGCTCGACCCGCGGAGGCGTGGACAAGGCCGCCACGTTCCGGACCACGAGCCCGTCCCGCTCGGCGTCATGCAGCGCCCGGCGCAGGGTCGCCCGCATCAACCTCACCGTGTTGGGTCTAAACCCCGCCGCCAGCTTCGCGGCCCAGAGCGCGTCCAGTTCGCCTGGAGTCAACTTCGCCAGCGTCCTGGCGCCCAACGCAGGTTTGAGATGGCACCGCATCGTGAAGCGGTACTGGTCCGCCGTGTTCGGCCTAACCCGGCCGTCAAGAGTGGCCGACCAGCGGTCCAAGTAGGCACCGACAGTCAAACGGGGCTCCGCGGCGAGGCCGTTCTCGATCCCGCGGCGGAGAAGTCGCAACTTCGCCAGCACCTCAGCTTTGGTCCTGGCCGTCACTTTTCGACGTTCTCTCCGGCCGTCGGGTTTGCGACCGAGCGACACTACGGCGCACCAACGGCCAGTCGATCCGTCCACGTACACCGAGTCCTCGCCGTGACCACGACGCCGAGAGTGGCCGCCGGTTCCTGCGTTGCTGGTTCTGCCACCGGAGGGCGCAGCCATGCGTTCGGTTCTCAGGTCCTCTGCGCCGAGGTCTTCGCTCTCGTTGTCACCAACTGCTGCGCGGATCATCGCCAGCTCCTTCCCAAATAGTCACCGGTTTTGGAGGCAAGCGCTTTACCACTACGAGCTGCCGGCGGAGGCGGCCCGCTGAACTTTACCCAAAGGCACGGACTGAAATGGCGATGCCGGTTGGCCTCGTCGGTGCAACCGAACGACGAGGTCTTGTAGAGCAAAAGATGGTACCCGCGCCGCTCGACCGATATGGACGACCTCGAGCTCCCCGGTCGCTATAAGGTCATAAACCGTCGAGCGGCAGACGCCAAGTGCAATGGCCGCCTCCGCGATCGTCACCAGTAGAGGAACACGCGTCGGCTCAGGTGCATCACCCTCAGGCGGCGGATCTGGTCGGGCTACCTTTTCCGCAGGCAGCCACACCGTGGCGTGTTCGTTACCTTCGTCAAGAGGTGCGAGAGCAAGCGCCCTTAACGTCGCGTCGATCTCAGGAGTTGTGGTGCCAAGTACTACGACGACTCGATCATTCCGGTCCGCGC
Organism: uncultured Acidimicrobiaceae bacterium; assembly: GCA_963807395.1. GTDB lineage: Bacteria > Actinomycetota > Acidimicrobiia > Acidimicrobiales > Palsa-688 > Fen-671. The sequence goes on along the minus strand of CAWEBW010000007.1, from coordinate 673,395 downwards.
TCATCGCCCGCGCCTCAAGATCATGCGCAGCCAAGAAGGTCGGCGTGTGCGTTGGCGCGTGGCTGGTGAGGCATCGAGGGAGCGTGTTTCGCGGGAAAATCCGGTGTGCCTGCGACGCGAATGGCGGCTGCAGCCGCCGACTTCCGCAACATGGATGGAGAGCGCAACACGGCACGCCTCGAAAACCCGCCAATCGCTCGCACGAGCCGGTTAGCCGCATGGCGATAATTAACGTCCGAAGCCGCGATGGCCCGCTGCGCATCGCGTACCTGGGATCGAACGCGCATTGGTACCTCCATTCCTTGGCCGCCACCTGCGGCCCTCACTCAAAGGGCAACCACCGTCCGAGCTAACTGCCGACCGGCGCCGACACGCCCACAAGTGCTGGGGTTCGGCGTCTCGACCCTGAGGAAGCAAGATCGGAAAACTTATGAACCGGTCCTGAAGAATTGTCGGCACCCGAAACGCTCGGCTCTGCTCTGGACAGTCCGACGAGCAGCGCGCCCACAGCTCGGTAGCGGGCGCCATTTCCTGTGCGAGGCGAACGCCAATTCTGACTGGGTGGTGGGGAACTTCCCATCGCGTTCCGCGACGACCGCACCGAGCTGGCCTCGCAATGCCGCCATAATTAGCCGGTCTTGGACGCTCTCGCTCTTGGGTGCGCCTCTCCGACAGCAAAGATCGGTTGGCCATTGGACAGTCTTTCCCAACGGGCCAAGCGCACCCCGTGTCGCCGATAACAATGAGCGGTCGCTCTTCCGACCTGACGGTGGCGAACGTGTCTCGATTTCAGGCACGGGTCGTAGGTAGTAGACCCGACGCTCGGCAGAATGTGCCAGCTGTTGTGCTGCCGCTCTCACCTGAGGACGTGCCACAACGGTGGTCCGTTACTTCTTCTGCCACTCCGACGCCTGCCAACCATCGCAATTTGGCGATAGCGCATAAGCCCACTCACGACGCCGTCTGAGCTCCGCCGGCGACGAAGCCATCTCTTTGGGTCGGTGAACCATACACCCTCGGCATTCGAGGGGTGCCCACCCTGGCAGAGCGCATGCCGAGGCCTGCGCGGCTGCTGGTTTGGGCCTGGCAAGCGGAACCCGCTGACCGCAGTGCGGACCCTGTAGCCCCGTCTCGTTCCCGGCCCTGCAAGCCCAAAACAGGCCAGTTCGGCGGCTCGCTGTACAGGGGCACAGGGCGACCATAGCCCGGACGATCGGGGCGCTCTTTACGGGGCCGCCTACCGAGGCGAGGCCCAGGAAGGCGCCATTGATCTCTATCCGAAGGGTCAACCTGGGCGGGGGCTACCGCTACCTCTTGCGCTCGGTGGCGGCCGGCGACGGGGCCGGGGACAGCAGCACCCTGGCGCGTTACTACGCCTCCACCGGTACCCCGCCCGGCGTGTTCATGGGTGGCGGCCTGGCTGACCTCGACGGCGGGCGCGGGGTGTCTCCCGGCGCTCAGGCCACCGAACAGCACCTGGAGCGGATGTTCGTGGCCTGTGCCGACCCGGTCAGCGGCGAGCCCCTGGGGGGAGCGCCCCGGGCGCCCCGGGGTGGGGCGCCGGTGGCCGGCTTCGACCTCACCTGCAGCCCGGCCAAGTCCGTCTCGGTGGCCTGGGCGCTGGCCGACGAGGCGGCCAAGGCGGGTCATCTACGGCTGTCACCGCCGGGCCGTAAAAGTGGTGCTGGCCTACGCCGAGGCCGAGGTGTTCCGCTCCCGGTCGGGCACCAATGGGGTGGTCGAAGAAGACGCGGGCGGCGTGGTGGCCGTCAGCTTCAGCCACTGGGCCAGCCGCGCAGACGGCCCCCAGCTGCACGACCACCTGCTGACCTGGGCCCAGGGCCGCACGGTGGCCACCGCCCACGCCCTGGTGTCGCCGAGCACCACGCGGGAGGTCCTCTACGTCTCGGCCACCCGGGGGCGGGAGGAGAACCGGCTCTACGTGGACACCTGTTTCGACCCCGACCCTCCCACCTCGCACCCGAGCGTGGCCCGGCCCCAGAGCCCGAGGGCAGTACTGGCCGCCGTGCTGGCCCGGGAAGGTTCCGAGGTCTCGGCCCACGAGGCCATCCGCTATGCCCGGCAAGGGGCGGGGTCTTTCGCCGTGCTGGCCGCCGAGTACCTGAGCATCGCCGGGGACGCTCAACAACAGCGCTTCGACGCCCTCCTCGGCCGCTGCGGGCTCGCCCCAACCTGCCTCGCCTCAGCCCAGGCCAGCGGTGCCTACGGGCCGCTCCTGGCTGCGGTCCGGGACGCCGAGGCCCACGGCCTCGACATCGACGCGGCTCTACCGAAGCTGGCGGCGGCCCGGTCACTGGCCGGGGCCGACGACCCCCTCGCCGTCCTGCACGCCCGCGTGGAACGCTGGGCCGCCGCCGCTGGCAGCAAACGCCAGGCCAGTGCCGGCCTCATCGCCGGCCTCGTCCCTCGGGCGCTCGGCGTGGACGACCAGGACCTGGCCCGCGCCCTGCAAGAACGGGACCGGGCCGTGGAGCGACGGGCCCGGGAGCTGGCCGAACAGGCGCTGGTTGAGGCGCAAGCCTGGGCGCGGAGCCTCGGACCACCCCCCGCCGATCCGGGCCGGAAGGAAGCATGGCTGCGGGCTGTCTCCACTGTGGCTGCGTTCAGGGACCGCTGGGAGCTCGGCGCTGACTCGCGACCACTAGGCCCCGAAGGTGCTGTTACAACACTTGAGGGGCTCGCGCATCGTCGCAGTGCCCACGCGGCCATCGCCCGCGCCCTCAAACTGGCCAACATGACGGCAGCGCCCCCGGCCCAGGGCGTTGTCCCCGCCGGGCCCGAGCTTGTGACCGAGGGCGGAGCGTCGCTATGACTGCGTTTTTGAGCGCCGCCGCATGGTGGCTTGTGCTCTGGTGCTCGGTGGCTCGGCAACCACAAGGACGGCAAATAGGAGCACTGTCCCCCCGTCCTGGGGCCACGATAAAGGCCCCGAGGTGGCGAGGCTTCTCGACGAGATCGCGAAAAAGGGCAAGCCGCCATGGATTGCGACGCCAGTGTGCTAGGGGCGTCGGTGCCAGACATTTACAGCAGCATTATGCCGCGCATTGCGTGCGCGGCGGGCAGGGCCGCGGAGGAGGCCTGCCGATTCGGAGCAGGGTCAAGTACATCGCGGCAACAGTGGAACGCCATGCACCCCCGATCGCCGGTTCGGTACGACCTCTCACCCAAGTGATGCTCAGAGATCTCGTCGTTATGGGCGTCTTGACAAAGCCGTAGTTATGTCGCGCCATTATGTATGAGAAAACCATTGGGAGACTTCAAGTGTTGTGCGCATGAGCGACGCGAGAACCGACGTTATCGCGCTGCCAAGCCGCCCGTTCTGACCGAAAAGGGCCGACGCAATAACCGATGTTCTGCCCATCTCGATCACCACCACGGAGCAAAAACGTCCATGGCCCGTGGTGACCCGAGCCGGCCGGTTTTGGCTCACCGGACGTTACTCGACTACGTCGAGGCCGTGGGGAACCCAAGGGTGGGCACTCGAGCGTCCTTGCTGATGGTAGGTGGAGCGACCCGGCCGCCGCCCAAGCCGGCACCGCGGCCGCTTGACATTTGGTCGAAGATGCGCGAATCTAGATTCATGAATCTAACTCGGTTGGCAGTGCTCGGCCTCTTGGCGGAACGCGGGCCACGCCATGGCCACCAGCTCCGGCGTGATACTGAGGTTGCAGAGGCCGAACGCTGGGGTGGGGTCGGGGCCGGCTCGGTCCACCGGGAGCTGCGCCAGCTGGAAGCCGAGGGATTAATCGAGGCGGTACGCAGGGAAAAGGTCGGCCGTTGGCCCGAACGCACCGTGTTCGCGATAACGAGCGAGGGCCGTCGTGAACTGTCTGTACTGCGTCGTCAAGCCGTCGAGGACGTGGACGGCCCCCCTGACCCACTGAGCGTGGCGCTGGTGTTCGCCGGGGTGGATGCCCCTAGTGAACTTGCCGCCTTGCTCGCCAGGCGTAAAGAAGCCTTGCTGGCTAAGGCGGCGCAGCTCGACGAGGAGAAGGCCCGGGGCGAGGCGGAGGGGTACCTGCTGGCATCGGTCTCGCCTCTGCAGGCAGCGTCGTTCCGCCGCGCCGAAGTGCGGGTAGCGGCCGAACTGGCCTGGCATGAAGAGTGCGAGCTGTTACTGCGCCTGACTATCGATAGGCCCAGGGCCAAGGCTGCTGACGCCATCCCAGAAAAAACCACGCAGGACTGACAAGGCTGCGAGTGCTCGAGCCGCTGGGGCGCCGCGCTCGGTCGGGAGCATTGGCCAGCGGCCCTTTCGCCCGCCTGGTCTCAGCCCAGGTGGTGTCTCAGATAGGGACCCAAATGAACAACACGGCCGAGGCCTGGGTGCTTTACCGCCTCACCCACTCAGCGCTAGCACTTGGGGCACAGAGCCTGTGCTTCTCGGCCCCGATCGTGGTACTGCCGTTACTGACCGGCGCGCTGGCTGACCGTTTTGACCGGCTGAGCGTGGTGAAAATAACCCTGGTCGCAGAAGCCGCCCAGGCGTTCGCCATCGCTGGGTTGGCTGCCACGGGCGACCTTCGCGCCTGGGTGCTGTACCTCGCCGCCGCCCTCGATGCCGGCCGTCTAGCCGTGAACATCCCGGCGCAGAGCGCCCTGGTGCCGAACATCGTCCCGCCTGGGCTGTTGACAAGCGCCCTGGCCCTGTCGAGTGCCACTTGGAGCCTCTCCGCCCTGATCGGCCCGGCACTCTCGGGGGCGCTTTTGGTGGCGGTCGGCCCGGCGTTGGTCTTTGCTATCAACGGGGCCGCCACCCTTGTGGCACTGGCCGCAACCAGCACCATCGCCGTCCCTGCCGCCAGGCCACGGCCCGCAGATGCCACGAGGACGGCGCGATTACTGGCCGGCGCCAGTTACCTGCGCCACAACCGGCGCGTTCTCTGCCTGGTGGGGATGATGGTTGTGGCGATGGCCGGCGCGCTGGGAGTGGAGACCCTGCTACCGGTGTTCGCCACCAAGACCTGGCATGCTGGCGCCTTCGGCTACGCGCTGCTCAGGATGGCGCCGGGTATAGCCGCCGTGGCGGCCGGGCTAGGCCTGTCGGTCCGAGCTTCGAGCGCCGGTACGGGCCGCCTGGGTGCCTGCTTCGTTGTCACTGCGGCCTGCTTCTTCGTGTTCGCCAGCGCCCCTCCTTTTCCGCTGGCCCTTGTCGTGCTTACGGTCGGCTCGCTGGCTCTTATCGTCGCTCTGGCGTACGCCGGCAGCGAAGTCCAGGAGTCCGTCCCCGACGTCCTTCGAGGCCGAGTCAGCGCCGTTACCTCAATGGGCCAGAACGGTCTCGCCGGCCTGGGGGCAGTCGCGGTCGCCACCGCGGCTGCACGCATCGGGGCCGGTGTCGCGGTGGCAGGACTGGCAGGATTCGTGGGCTTGCTGGGGTTCACGCTTTCCACTGCGGCATCCAGAGAGCCCGCAGGACCTCCGGTCCCAGATGGCCCCAGTCCCGGCAATTCTGGAGCGCCATAAGTGGGCGATCTATTGCTTCGCGCTGGATCCCTTGCTTGGTAAGGCACTCCCTGCCTGACATCAACTCGGCGATCTCGGAAATCAAGGCCGCAATGCCCCTATCGCGTGACGCGGCCACAAAGCGCCGGCCGCGCTCAGACAATATGCGCGCTGGATCTGCGATGTAGATCGAGCAAAGTTGGCCCAAGTCAATAGCGCCCGTAGCCGTCGTGATGGTCGGGTTCTGATTGTAGAACAAGGCTTTTTGGTTAATCCCGAAGTGGATGTTATGCGCCCGCCAACATTCGACGCGACCTCGCCGGGAGGACCTGTTACCTACGACGAGCTGACTGTTCTGAGAACAACGGAGAATCGGGAGGGAGGCGACGAACGTGCCCGCCGGAGTTCCTCTAGTCACCCGAACTGGATGATCGAGGAGCATTGGGGTGGTCGGCCCGTACCCACATGATGGCAAGGGCCGACCGCTCACCGCGCATAATGGATCGTCACGGTGTCACTAAGCTGAAGACCCCGGCGTCGACGTGGACGCCGTTGCCGTTGCCCTTGGCGGCAACCCCGCTCGGGCCGATGGCGAAGCCCTCGTTGCTATACAGGTAGAGCGCCTTGCCGGCCCAAGTGCGCTGATCGGTCCCATCGGCCCGCATGGCGAGGCCTGCCTTCGTCGGCAGCCCAGCGGCCAACCCGGGGCTGCCCTGGGCGTAGAGGGGGGAGAAGTCGGCGGCGCAGGCGCCTGTGCAGGCGGTGCCCTTAGAGAAGCTGTACACCGGGACGCGGAGTACTCCCCCACCATCGATCATGTCGGCGGCGACTTCCTTCTTGCCGGCGATCGTGATCGTCGTGAGCGTCCCCTCCGAGCCGACGAAGACACCGCTCGGCGAGAGGAGCCACCAAACCCCGTGGTCGGCGGGGATGCTCGCCTCGTCCCAGGCCTCGCCCCCCGGCAGCCCCGGCACGGAGTCGAAGAGGTAGAGCGGGTGACCGTTGTAGGTGACTTGCTCACCGATCCCGGCCCGGCTCACCTCCCCGAGCATCGACTGCGAGACCCGGCCCGGCCACGGGCGTTCCCGTCGTCGTGAAGGCCGGCCATTCCGCGTTCTTGTCATTCGACGGGCCGGTGCAGACATAAGGCATCCCTTGGACGCTCTGTTTTGTGGTCGAACAGCCGAAGCTCGTCGCCGTGTCGCTCGTAATCGCGTAGAGCGCAGTCCCGGCCGACTGTCCTGAGCCGGCGATGAGCATCGGCCCGAAGGGCCCGTCGAGCACGGCAACGACGCTCCCCTTGGCGGCAGTCGCGGCCTGTGCCGCCGGTGCCGCGAGCCCTATCACCGGGGCGATAATGGCGGCAGCCGTCACGGCCAACGTGTGCAACGGGCGCCGGCGATGGCGCCTCTGATCGAATCTTGTAGGCGACTTCAATTTGGTTCCTCCTTGTGATCGACGCCTCACGGCGGGCCAGGTGTTCGATGGGGCGGCGGGGCTCGTCCTCACGGTCGCTCACCAGCGTCACACGAGCGTCACACGATGGCCCGAAGGTCACCGAAGAGCAGCGCTGCCTCCGCCGTCCTGACGCCTACCCGCCGAACTTGAGACAGAGAAGAACGCGATTTTCTTCTGTAGCGCCACATTGCGGCGGGCCACAAGCGCCTTTCGTGGTCATCGGCGACCGGACCGCCAGGTGGGCTCGGGATGAGGTGGAGGGCTACGGTCCGAGTCGGTCCGAGCAACTTATGTTGCACTCGGGACGCTAAGCACGGGTGTCAGCATCGAAGCACCACGAGCGTGCTGAGAGTTCCGGACCTTCTTGTAGCCCTACACCGGGAGAGACCAAGTCGGCCAGGGCTTTGGCGACAACCATGCACTCACGCCAAAAAGCGGCACTGGCAGCTTCGGGAAGTTCGAACGGCTCCACAACATGTGCGGGGACCCGGGCGCGCAGCTGGCCGACGGCAAGGTCGATGCCGGCGCTGGTGAGTACCTTGGCGCCCCGCTGAGTCGCTGAATCCCGGTTTCGTTCGGCGAGGGCTTGGACGTGGGCGAGCGCCGCTGCCTGGGTAGGCGTCAGCCCGACCTCGCCCGCGTCACTCTCCAATGTCCCGACCACGGTTCCAGTATCGCGGGAAGCGCTGAGGCGCTCGGAGCCAATCTCTGCTCGTCCCGCAAGCGTCCGCCGGATCGCTATCGGTCGTCGCGGCGGACTTCCTTTGTGGATATAGCCCTTTCGGCCATGCAGATCTGGCGATCACGATGCGCATGCGAGCCCGCTCTCTCGCGGCTCGGAAACTCAATGACGGTGGGCGCAGTGCTGTGGGGGACTTGTGGCACCGACGGTTGAGAAAGACGCCGTTGGCTGCCTCTACAGCGTGAGGACAATCAGCTACTGGCCGACCAGCCGGTGTGCGAGACTGGGTAATACTGCGACTGGCGGCACCGGCGTGGAGCACCACGGAGGAGCCTCTGGCCGAGGGCCGGCCGCCTGGGTCCCCGTAGGGGGAGGTGTGCCGTCTCTGCTTTCTCACAGGTTGACCGAGCCGAGGACCCCGGCCGGCTGGTCACCATACTGGCGGAGTCTGCCGTCGGCCTGGCCGCCATGAAGCACTACATGGCGGCCGCCCACAAGCTCAGAAATCCAAATGCCCCCGTGCTCGACCTGGGTTGTGGCGCCGGCCATGACCTGACGGTGTTGGAAAGTTTCGGGCTTGGGGCAGTCGGGGTCGACCCCAGCTCGGTCATGGCGGGCGTAGCGGCAGGACGCTGCCAGGCGCCAGTAGTAAGAGCGGCCGGCGAGCGGCTGCCGTTCGCCAAGGGAGCCTTCGCCGGGTGCTGGGTCGAGCGGGTCCTCATGCACGTGAGCGACCCAGCCACCTTGATCGGTGAGGTCGTGCGTTGCCTGCAACCGGGCGCCTTGTTGACCATCTTCGAACCCGACTGGTCCAGCCTGTGCGTCAATGGGTCCACGGTCCCGACCGAGTGGGTAAGTGCTGCTGTAAACCCGGCGGTCGGCGCGGCCATCGGCCACCTGCTCGCTTGGGCAAACTGCACGGTACTCGACCGCGTCGAGGAGCGGTCTTGGTGGACTTATGACGATTTTGTCCGCCTTACCAACTTGGAACGGTCCCTTGACCGGGCCGTTGCGAGCGGCAAGGCGTCGCGTGCGGAAGCCGACGCGTGGATAGCCGAGCTCCGTCGACGACAAGCGATAGGCGACTTCTGTGCTGAGGTGACCAAGGTCCTGTGGGTAGCCACCACGCCGCCCTGATGAGTGCCGACGTGCCGGTCTCACTGTTCGGCGTTAGCCTTGCCACCGTGGTGGAGAGCGGCCTTCGGCAGGTATTGCGGGACCCTCTGGTTGGGGATCCCTCGTCTAATGTGTGCCCAATATCGCTCGCGAACGTCGGCCGCTGCGAGAGTAATACGTGCGTCTGTTCTGGCTTGTAGCACAAGCTAAATTGGCGTGGGCCGACTGGAGATAACCGTCGTACTATACGCGCCGCAGTCATGGTCTACGGAAAATCAGCCACGCAATAATGTTTTTTCTGTACTGCGCCACGAGGCGCCCTTATATATCCCCCACGCAGTGGGGAGGGATTGGAGGTGATATCCCTGGGCCAATGGCCTACCTGGACTCGAAAGACGAAGGGGACAATAGCATGCCATTCGAGCCGTTTCTCGTGCCCAGGCGTATGGGACGAGGAAATGGTGGGCCCGCGTGACATGGCGAAAGCTTGACTGCCTGAAGCCCAATCTCCAGAGGGTGCAAATATACCCACCCACCGGAAAGACGTCTGGAACCGGTGCCAGAGCTTGCAGCAGGGCCGCACAGAACCTGCCGCAACCTCCAGAGCTGGAGCGATGCCCAGTGAGGGCATTCAAGGAGATGAGTGGGCCGCCTAAATCACGCTAGAGACGTATATGAGGGACGAACGTGGGATCGCCTAAGGGGCGCGAGCCCTATGGCGACAGAGTGCCCGTAGTAGTCGCAGGGGCAACGACCTGCCAGGGAGGACGGGAAGGCCGTCCACAGGGCGAAGGGGCACAGGTGACCGGACACCAATAAGACCAGGAGGTATGCGAAATGCAAAGCGCCGAAGTGGTGCTGGGTGTCCTCCGTGAACGTGGTAGGAAAGGCCTGCCATGTGGCGAGCTGTACCGACAGCTCTTCAACGTGCAGTTGTACCTGTTGGCCTACGGGCGCATCTACTCCAACAAGGGGGCAATGACCCAAGGGCCGACAGAAGAAACCGCCGACGGCATGACCATGGAGAAGATCGGCCGCATCATTGATGCTATGCGTCACGAGCGCTACCGCTTCTCCCCGGTGAGGCGCATCTACATCCCGAAGAAATCGGGTAAGAAGCTGCGCCCTCTCGGTTTGCCGCCCTGGTCGGACAAACTGGTAGGTGAAGTAGTCCGGCTCCTCCTGGAGGCGTACTACGAGCCCCAGTTCTCCAGCCGCTCCCACGGGTCCCGCCCAAGCCGAGGCTGCCACACCGCATTGCGGGAAATAGCCGATACCTGGAAAGGGACGACGTGGTTCATAGAAGGTGACATTTCCGATCGTTCGGCAGCCTGGACCATTCGGTCTTGGTGTCGATAATGTCGGAGAAGATCCGAGACGGGCGGTTCTTGCGGCTGATAAGCAATATGTTATCGGCCGGGTACTTGGAGGACTGGAAATGGAACGCCACGCTTAGCGGTGCCCCGCAAGGTGGTGTCGTTTCACCGGTCCTCTCAAATATATACCTGCACAAGTTGGACGAGTTCGTCGGGACAGTCCTCGTCCCGCAATATACCCGAGGGGAGGTCAGGAGGCCTAACCCTGCGTACCAAGAGGTGCGCTGGGCCTGGCGAGGGCTCGCCGACGGGGGACCGGGCAGAAGCCCGGAAGCTCCGCCAAGAGCTGCGCCGCCTACCGGCCGGGGACACGTACGACCCCGGCTACCGGCGGCTCCGCTATTCGCGTTATGCGGATGACCACCTATTGGGTTTTACCGGGCCGAAGGCCGAAGCCGAAGCGATCAAGGGCCAATTGGCGGCGTTCTTGCGAGACGGCTCCACCTGGCCTCTCCGCCGAGAAGACCCTTATCACCCACGCCCGCAGCAATGCGGCCAGGTACCTCGGCTACGAGATCGTCGTGCAGCACTCAGACAGCAAAGTCACCGGGGGCCGACGTATGGCCAACGGTGTGGTCGCGCTGAGGGTGCCGCTCGACGTGATCAAGGAAGTGCGCCACCTATCGGCGCCACGGCAAACCGTGGCACCGCTCGGCCATGCAGAACCTCGACGACTTCGACATCGTCAAGGCTTACGGGGCCGAGTACCGGGGTGTCGTCCAGTACTACCTGCTCGCCAACGATGTCTGGCGCTTCTACAAGCTCCAATGGGACGCCCAGACTTCTATGCTCAGGACCCTGGCAGCAAAACACCAGTCCTCGGTGGCCAAGATGGCGGCCAAGCACAGGGCCAAAGTCGAGACACCCTATGGGCTGCGCACGTGCTACGAAGCCCGGGTCGAACGCAACGGCAAGCAGCCACTGGTCGCACGGTTCGGTGGGGTACCCCTGGTGCGTAAGAAAGATACGGTCATCTTCGACCGTGCTCCCTCGTACCAGGTCACCTACCCGAGGAAGGAGCTTGTAAGACGGCTCCTGGCTCGGAGGTGCGAGCTGTGCGGGGAGCCGGGCAGGGTGGTAGTCCACCAGGTCCGGAAGCTCGCCAGTCTCGGGGGGCCCAATGCAAGCCAGCCCGCATGGGCGGCTCTGATGGCAAAAAGGCGGCGTAAAACCCTTGTAGTCTGCCTTCCTTGCCACGGAACCATCCATGACGGGCACCCAACCGCCCAAACGGCGTAGGTCCCTGGAGAGCCACATGCATTGAAAGGTGCCAGTGTGGTTCGGAGGGGAGCTGGGCGGAAAAGGACCTTAATTGGGTACCTCGCTGCGCAGCTTACCCAGTGGCGTCTCCCAGCACAGGTATTTCGTCAGACGCCGGGCCGGGTGTGGAGCGTCCGGATCTCCAAAGCGGACTTCGGCCCAGGCGCGGGTCTTGTCGGCGGCGGACCTCAACAAGTCTGGGCTCACACCACTCGGCGCCGAGAAGGGATTGGCCTCCAGGCGGTTGATGAAGTAGTTCACCGACCTACCCACGGTACTGAGCACCTCCAAGTCCTCCAGCCGGTCTGCGCCCCGGCTGGCCAGGAAGTTGGCGAAGTCCTCGATGCCGCGTGGCGGCCCACCTGGTGCCGGCGGTGGAGAGGACAGCGCGGTTAGCCCGTCGCCGCCCAACTGGGCCGTGAAGTACTGGGTCAGGGCGGCGACGTCTAAGCCGTCCGGCGGTGGCTGGCGGCCTGGGCCGAAGTTGATCATGAGTCGCCCCCCCGGCCTGGTAACGCGCAACAGCTCGTCGAGGACGGGCCGGGCATCGTGAAAAAGGTGAAAGACGTAAGCGGCATGGACCGACCCGAAGCTCGATTGCCGTGCCGCGAGAGCGGCCAGGTCAGCGAAGGCAAGCCGGCCCCTGAGCTCAGGTTCCCGGCCAAGGGCGGCACTGACCATGTCCAAGTCGATGTCCACGCCGACCACCTCGAGGCCGGCGCCGCGCAGGGGCACCAGCATCAGGCCGCTCCCACACCCAGCGTCAAGGACCGGCTGGTGATCACTCAGTCGAGCAGCCAGGTCAGCGGACAGGTGGGTCAAGTCGTCCGCAGGTAGGTCGAACTGGGCGTCATGGGCGGCGACGGCCTGCCTGCCGATCTTGGTCAAGGTCGTCAACGCCGTCACCGTACCATCCCGAGCAGTGAACGTCGGCACGGCAGACGGGTTAACCAGGAGGCGTTCGGGCCAAACTGCGACAGCTTGACGTGCTCTCACATCCGGCACCCGGCTCCGCTAGCCAATTTGCCTACTTACCCGCCTCACCCGATAAACCCGGAGCCCCGCTCAAGAGAAAAGGGCGCGCCCACGGCGGCGCCGTCCTCCCCTGTGCCTCGAGCTGTTCGCTCCCCGCTCAACTCACATCTGCGCGCTCCAGCACGACGGCGTAGTTCGGCCCTGGCATGCTGTCGGTGATCTGCCATCCACTTCGTCGCGCCAGGGCAGCGAGTTCTGCCATCGACATCCATAGAAGGTCGAACCAAGCCGTCGTGAGCCGCCGGTACCGGGCCCTGAGCCTCACCTGGCCAGCCATCCGACCGGCCGCGATGTTCGCTTTGTGGTAAGCGAGGTGATCGGGGTGGTCGGTCTGGTACGGGTCGAGGCAGCCACCAACAATCCTCCCGCCTGGTCGCAACCGCATTTCGACCGCATCGAAGAAACCCTGAGCCTTTTCGGGTGAGCCGATCAGACCGAGATTGTTCCCGAGCACGATGAAAGTGTCGAATTGTTGGGTTGACGGCAGATCATCAATCGTGCCGTGGAAGACGTTCGGCAAGCCCCGTCGCCGGCAGACGTCGACCGCCCCGGCGGACACGTCGAGCGCTACTGCATCGACCCCCGTTTCGGCCAGGCGTAGACAGACGCGACCCGCGCCAGCGCCGACGTCGAGGACGCGGCCCACTACGCGAGCGACTGCCCAAGAGTCTCGCTCGTTCCAGTCAGAGATGTAGTTCATCGGGTCGGCCTGTAGAAAGCCGTCGTCACGCTCGTAGGTGACAACTCCGGGAAGTCCTGCAAACTGGTCCAACAGGGCAACCCCGAAGGCATCGCCAAGTACCGGAGCCTTGTCCAAAGCGAAGTTGGTCAATTGTTCACCTGCACAAGTACGAACGTCTTCAACATATTCAAGTCGTTGTAGGCGGCTGTCGTCTCATATAGCTGCGCCTTCGGGCGCGTGCCCCAGCCTGTTTGCTTGCGCCCGTAGCCGATCGGGCACTCGCCGGTCTGTCGGCGGGTGTCAACATAATGTTCGGAGATGAGAGCATAATCTGCTCGCTGGTTATGTACCGACTCACGGAGTGGGGTGGTACGTCGCCCGCCAGTTAGACGACTCCACTATGACTGGTTGAGCTCTGAGACCAGGTTCAGAACATCGTCCATGGAACGGGCCCAATTGAGGCCGTCGTCGGGGGGCTCTCCGTACCTCGAGATCCCACAGGCGTGGTAACCAAGTTCGAGGGCGCCGAGGACGCAGACAGGTGCGTTGTCGACGAAGACGCATTCAGAGGGCTCAAGCCCGAGGGCGTCGCTAGCCGTGCGGTACATGCGCGGGTTGGGCTTACAGCAGCCCACCTCGGCCGAGAGGCATAGGCACTGAAGAAACCCGTCCAACCGAACTCCTCATACGCTTTTCGAGCACCGGGGCCGACGTCCGAGACTGTCGCCAAGAGCAAGGCCCCACTGTTTGAGGGTGGTAAGCGCCGGTCGGACGTCGGCGAAGACCTCGAAGATTTGATCGAACCGAAGCGGCCGGTCGAGAGCGGCGAGCAACTCCGGCGTGGCGGTGACGTTTAGAACTTCCAGGACCGCCCGGTGGTAGTCATCGCGGTCCCCTCCCCCTTGGGCCGCCATTTGGTTGAGGTACTGGTCTCCGGCGGCCATTGCGGGCTGAAGGAGGGCGGCGTCATAACTGGCTCCGAAATCGGCCAAGGTGTCTTCGAAATCAACTCGCGGGTTCCAGCGGCCCCCAATTGGCGTAGTCAGGGTGTCCCCCACGTCCATCAGCACCCCACGGACCATTTACGTGCCATCTTCCCTACGCGCCCCTCCTTCAACTTCCCGCGGCAGCTTTGGGCTTGGCAGAGAACCAGCCTACGCAAGAGTGCCCGACGGAGGTCTCCAGGTCTAGACGGCCAGGCTGCCACAGAATGTTCCTGGTCCCGCTCAGTGATCTGCACCGTTGTACGCTCCGATTCGATCTCCTCTCTTAGGGGATCCGGCTACGGGCCGTTCTTCTCTCCGATGACGGCCAAGTTTCGCGGTAGCACGACCCCGCTTCCGGAGAGTTCGTGCACAGCCCGAACGATAAGTGGCGCCTTGGTGAAGGCCTCGAGGAACGTACCCAGAGTCTTGTGGTGGCCACCGACACGGGCCCAGGTGCCGGTTCCGTCGCCCGAGCCGCGCCGGCCATCCGCTGGCTCCATATCCGGCCGTGAAGGTCAAGGTCTCCTCGTTTCCTTCGTTTGTGCGGTCCACGAAAGGACCGATGAAACAGGGATGGAGGCCGACGTACACGAAGCGGCCCCCGGGTCGCAGGCAGCGGGCGATGTCGGCCACCACGGACGCGAAGTCCTCTACGTCGGTGTGGAAGTAGGCGCCCGACGCCACCGTCACCGACTCATCGCGCACCGGCAAAAAGCAGGCGTCGGCGTGGGCGACGCCTCCTAGCCGGTGCCGGGCCAGGCGGAGCTGGTCGGCCGAGATGTCGAAGCCGACCGGCGACCAGCCCGCATCCCGGACCGCTTGGCCCCGAAGGCCGGTGCCACAGGCCACATCGAGGCATACCCCGCCGTCGCCTGGGCCGAGGGCTTGGCGTACGTACACGGCGTCCTCGCCTGATGCAAACGCAGAAAAGACCTCGTCGTACCACTCCGCGTGCCCGTCATACCGGGCGACAGCTGGGGCCGGTAGCCCGTGCCGTCGAGGCCGAGGGCGGCGCCACCTGTCTCGTTGACCAGGAGCACGCCTGGGGCATGGTCCCTGGGCAAGGTGCGCCAGTAGAACACGAGGTCTTCTTCGCCCTCTGCTATGGCCGGGTACTCGTACCCGGCACAGTCCTGGCCGGGCCGGACCGACGCGAGGCAGTGGGCGTTGGCGGCGGCGACCGCGGCAGTGCCCGGTTCGAGGAAATGAGCATAAACAGCGCCTCGCATATCGAACGGGTCGTGGGACCGGCCATCCGCCGCCAGCGGCGCTCCCTTGCGCACTGCACCGTTGCCCAATTCGGCGGTGTACATGCGCCGGCTGGCCAGCTGCCCTGTCCAGGACGCAACCGTGAGGCCATCTTCGGGCTCGCCTACCACTCCCGTGTACAGCCTGGTGCTGCCTCCACCCGTCTCATGAGCGAACCGGCTGTGGGCGTCGTGCCCTGCGGGCCAGTTCATGGGAGCCATCTTGGGAGCCAACCTGCACGAACGTCGGCGGATATCAACGGACGAAGCGGAGGCTCGAAATCGGCCTTGAGCAGCACCGTTCTTATACCGGCAACCACTTACGGACAGTCAACAGCGAATTGGAAATCGTGCGTGGGGAAACTCACCGTGGGTTCAAATCCCACCCTCTCCGCCAGAGAAGTGCACGTCACAGGTGCTGCGGGGACAAGAAGGTACGCAGAGTGGTCGCCCACTACAGGGGTTTGACCACGAATCTGACTACCATTTGACCACCAAAGTTTTGCAAGTGCCCTCGCCTCGCCCCGGCGAGCATGACCACTGTGAGTACCGATGCGCCGGGGCAGCTGTCCCAGCCACTGACCGCTCGGCAGCCGCGTCTCAACTCACCGGCAGGCCGCCTCCGGCAGACGGGGGCCGCGTGTGCCTCAGCCCAAGAGTTGGTTCGGCACCACGGTGACGGGGAACGGGTCGTCGGCCGTATAGTGAGGGTCACCGACGACTCGCGCTGCCTCCTCGTAGCGTCCCTCGAGCAGACGCAGGACGGTCAAGCTGGGACCCGCCGGGTCGACAAGCCAAGACCACAGGGCGCCGGCCTGCCCGTATATCCGGTGCTTGTCGAACAGGTCACGATCCTTCCCTGTCGGCGACATCACCTCTACCACGATCACGGGTGGCCTTTCGATGGCCCGGCCACCAACCGCCTCGGCCGATACGACCATTAGCTCGGGTTCGGGCACCTGACCGGGCCGATGCGCCACGCGAGCGGGGCCATGAACGCCCGTAACCCATGTGGCCGCGCCGCCTCGCGCAGCACCACGAACAGCTCCCCGACCGCCGTTTGGTGGACAGGGCCTGGCGGTGGGGTCACGACGAGGGCCTCGTCGAGGACTTCGTAGCGATTCCCGTCATCGGGAGCCGCGTACAGGTCCTCCAGGTCGAAGGGCCTGTCAACGAGCGTCGCCACGTCTCCAGCATGCCATGACGTTCCGAGTCATTCGTCCTCAATGCCCCCGAAGTGCCCTGTCCATAGCATCGGCAGCATCGCGGATGAGAGGCTCCATCACATGGGTGTAGGTGTCCATCGTGAGTGCAAACGAGGAGTGCCCGAGCACCTCAATCACGACCCGAGACACAAGTAATCGGATAGCACCCGTGCTGCGGTGGACTTCCCAGCCCCAGGGGGACCAGAGATAATAAGCAGCACCGGCTTGACGCCGTTCACGTGCGAACCGGCCGGTTTACGCTCCACCGCTGGCTCTTGGTGTCCTGCTAGTTGGGACACTTTGGTCCCCTTCCCAAGGCCAGCCGCATGGGTTCGCAGTGGCTCCCACAGGCTGGGCCGCGGACGAGGACTCGCCCGAGAGGGACCGGGTGAGCCTCTTGCGCCACCTGGCTACGATCACTCGACGTGCCGTTCACCTGTGACGCCTGCGGCGCCGGACGCGACCTGGCCCAGATCCCTGCGTACGGCGCGGTCCTGCGCTGTCCGCGATGCGGGGACGAGCGCCGCTTCGCTCGGCGCCCGCTCCTCATAGTTACCGGCACACCGGGCTCGGGGAAGTCGACCATTTGCGCCCGGCTGGCCGGGAGCATCCCTGGTGCCGTCCTGCTCGATGCTGACGTCTTCACTGACCAAATGACCAGCGTCGTCCCGCCAAATGAGGACTACGCGGTCTTTTGGCGATCGCTGGCCAGAGTGGCGCACGAGATATCCCAGAACAACCTCTCGGTTGTGTTCTTCTCCGGGATGTTGCCGCAGCAACTGCTTGCGAACATCGACGTCCTTGACTACTTCGAGTCGCTCAGCTTCTTGTGCTTCAGGTGTGACGCCGAGGTTCTCCGCACCCGGTTCATGCGCCGGGCCGGGGGCGAGGTCGACGCCCACAGGATTGAAGCGGCCGTGGACCGGTGGGGCCGGTTCAACGACGTCCTCATAGACGCTGCTAGCTCGATCAAGGACGTGCACGTGATCGACGCAACGAGGTCTATCGGTGTAGTCGAGGGTGATGTCCGCGGATGGATCCTGGCCAGACTTCAGCCCCGCTCCTAACCTGACTAACGACCGTGCCGTGGACGCGCCTCTTGGACGAGCGACGAGCGAGGCGTGCCGGACGGCCGTCGTGCGACAATCACCACCGTTGAAACCTGGCGTCCTGTCCAGGTGCTTCAAGCAATGGCGGACATGTTCGCTTCCGGGGACCCCCCCGAAGCCGCCGCAGTCGTCGCCGACGACTACTTGGACCACCAAGGGCTCGGAACAGGGCCGATCCGAGGCGTTGACGGTTCGCCCACGTCGTACGGACTAACTACGCGTCTTTGAGGACCAGCAGATTGTCCTCGAAGACACCTCTTCGGAGTCGAGGATCGGGCTGTCGCGAAGACCGGATGGCGCGGGAACTCGTCACAGCGGCGAACGAATCGATCGGCAGACTATTGACATCACCCGTGTCAAGCATGGTTTGGCCGTCGAACACTGGGGCATACGGATATGACCTCAGGCGGACGATCAAGGCACCCCGGCACGAGACTGTGCACGACAAATATGGGGGACGCCAGACGTTTCCTCTGATGCAGGGGGATCGGTCGTTCGGGACAAATCCTCCTTGTAATGACACCTCTTTTCCGGCCGCACGGAAGTGGGCGATCTGGCGCACTCCTCAGGGCGAGGTTCGCCCGCGCTCCGGATCCAGCTTCCTCGCGGTCACGCTCGCCCCACCTGGGCGCATCTCGGCAAGACTCCTCTCATGCCCTCCGCGCCAGTGCGACGCCTCGGGATCGGCGACGAGACAGCCGCCGAGGAGGCCTGCAGGTGCTTCGGCCTGGGCGGTGACCTCGACACCGGGTCATTCCTAAGCCGCCCGGAGACGACCCTCATGGTGGTCGAGGTCGACGGTGGGGTCGCGGGGTGGGTCTATGGGCACGAGCTGGTCCATCCGGATGGAGAGCGCACGATGCTCCTGTACGCACTTGACGTCGCTCAGCAGCATAGGGGCCGGGGCTACGGCTCAGCTCTCGTCCGGGCCTTCGTCCGCGAAGCAGGCGACCGGGGATGTACGGAGGTCTGGGTCCTCACCGAGCACGACAACGACGCTGCTAGGGCGACGTACGTGTCAGGGGGTGGGACGCCTGGCCGTGGCGCTCCGGTCATGTTCACCTGGAAGCTCGCTGAGGGCCGTCACTCCTGACCAGTTGCCTTGCGCGCAACAAAGAAGACGGCACCTTTTCGGTAGACGGACCGCGGTTTCTGGGCCAAACCCGTCTCTCGATCGGGTCATCATCGCGGGCGAGAATAAGGGTCGGATAGGTGATGCGCGGCCTCGATGGCGCTCACGACATCGACCAAGGCCGGTTCGTAACGGCCGTCGGTCCTCACGTCTACCCGTGGGCAACCAAAGTCAAGGGGCTCGGCCAGCGCCTGGTAGTCCCGCCGGACACGAGCGATGAACGCTTCCACCTCGGGGCCGCCGCCCTCCCGGCTCATTTTGGTTTCCCACCTGGCGAAAGCGTCCCGGCAATGGGTGTGCACGTTCACGACAACGCCATAGGGATGCAGGCTGGCGACCTCGGCCGGCGAGTACTCGGCGTACATGGTCATGTCTATGACCAAGCTCAAGCCCGCCTCCAGCCAAAGCCGGGCTGTTCCGTAGACGAGCTCGAAGGCCCGTTTATTGGCCAGTGAGCTTTCGATGCCCCGGCGAAGAGAACTGCACACCAGGTCTTTGTTCAGGTGGGGCAACCCCATGGCGTCCGATAGCTCCCGGGCCAGGGTCGTCTTCCCAGAACCGGGGGCGCCGCTGACCACGACGGCTAGCGGCCTCACCAAGGCCCTCTCCCCTTCCAGGCGAGCAAAGACCGTCTCATGGCCTCCATCATGCAACGTCACCTGCGGAGCGATGGCAGCACGCGCCGAAGCCGAAGACCAGCCGGCTTGAGTTCGCCTTGGTTTTCGTGAACATTCTGTAGCTCCACCAGGGACGGCGATCGCAACGCAATCCCGTCGCATGGCGCGTACCGACTTCCTACGGGCAAAACCCGAGCTCTCAGAGCCGGATTCTTCTGGGTGGCCTGACGAGAACGATCAATGGTGACTACGGTCGGTACATGGAGACCGAGCCAGGTGACATCCGTGTCGAGTCACTTGGCGATCACGCTGAGCTGGTGGAACAAGCAGGCCTGCTCCGGTGGAGGGAGTGGGGCTACGCAGACCTGGATCCGACTTCTTGGATCGAGGTCACCGCGAAAGAGGCCGGTCCCACAGGCCAGCTACCGATTACCCTCGTCGCCATCGACGCAGCTGGCGATGCCGTCGGAGTTGTCGGCCTCGGTCCGACCGATAGCGAGGTCAGCGAAGCCGAACGCGGTGACCGAGTTCCGTGGATCCTGGGCATGGTCGTTCGCGTTGACAGCCGGAAGCTGGGGATCGGACGTCAATTGTTGGGGGACCTGCAGGACGTCGCCTCGTCTCTTGGCCATCCTCAGACCTGGGTCGCAACCGGTCAAGAAGCCGTGGGCTTCTATCAGCGCTGTGGCTGGTCTGCTGTCGAGCATATACACCTTGAGTCGACGGGGAACTATACGACCATCCTCACTAAAGCCGCCCCGCCAGCTGCGGCCAAGTAAGAGTTCGGTGATATGTAAGTGTCAGGCCGTCGTCGTCGATGCGCCATACTCGTTGTCATGTACCCATTCTCATTGTAAATCCCCGCTTTTTTTGGCACACACAATTCGGTGACCTGGTAACCAAGACGACTTGGGTGTTGTGGAAAGCTGTCGTCGGGGATGTTCGAGCCCGCTCGGACGCACCATCGTGGCAGAGTGCGTTGCGATGTGGAGAAACGTGAGCGGCCCCCTGGCCCCTATCTGACGGAGTGGTGAGCCTGCGTCCCCCTCGAGCTGAGCGTTGGCTCGGGCCCGGAGAGGAGCAACCGCGACCGACGGCGGTGATCCTGGTCGGAGGCCGGATCGTCGGATGGATCGATTACGACACCGACCGCGACTGGCTCGGGGCCGCACGAGGTCAATGTCCGGGTATAACGTCTTCGCTCCCTGGCGCGAACGCGGTTACGCTACCCGAGCGGTGCGTTTGCTCCTCGGCCTCTTGCGAGACCACAGCGACCACCAGCGCACGAACCTCGTCGTCGACGTGGACAACATCGCCTCGCTTGGCGTGGCCCGTGTAGTCAGCGCAAAAGTCGTCCCGTCCAACTTCGACGATGATGGACGTGCGAGTCGATGAGATCACCGGCGTCCGTTTCGGGCGGGGGCCGTACCCGTTTCCCCTGGTTCCCCGGGCGGGAGGCCTTGAGCGTGGAATTCCTCGGGCCAGACGGGCAGAGCTCGCTTGGCTGTTTCGTGCACGAGCTGTATGACGGGCAGCGGATGCGCCCGGAGAAGCTGGGGGCCTGGCGAGCGCTGCGTGGGAGCTAGGGCAATCGCGACGAGTCGCGGGTCGATCGAGGCGCCCTCGTGGCCACGGCTGGCTGGACAAGCCCGAAGACCGGGTCCGGTCCGACTGGGGCACTGACAACCGCACCCGCGACTGGTTCGAGAAGCGGGTGATGGTCTGCCTCGGTGGCGGGGAAGGCCGGCGGGTAGTGGTGACTACCGGGCCGGACTGATCGGCCCTCTGTCCCGCCCCGAAGCGGGAATCGTCGGGTTTTCATCTGGCTGGCTTTCACGGGACCCCACCTGCGCCCCCATTAGGTTTTCGGTCGCGGCGGTGGGTCGTAGAGGAGCGGGGGTCGTCGAATTTGCCGCCAGTCGCCGGGACCGACAGGTGCACCGTTCCCACCAGTCGGAAGCCCACTTCTCGGCGACGCATTGGTTTTCACCGGTCCTTGGCGATTCGAAACTTGACCTTGTCCATGCCTCCATTGAGCCGTAGTCGCGTCGCACAGTCACCGCGAACGCAGAACAGTAGATGTTCTGCGTCATGTAGCGGTTGGCGCCTCGCCCACCGGTGCGCATACTCGGCGATCACGAGTTCCTGGCCTAGACAAAGCAGTTTTCAGCTCAGGTGCGCATAATGTTCGCGAGCTCCAACAACAATCTGCTTGCGCATTCGATCCGGCCTTCAAAATGAAGTTGCCGGAACCGAGGGAGCGCCGACCCGTCGTTTGGCGTTAACTCGGGAAGTCCGCCCACCGGACTCTTGCCCGCTCGGATCGGGTGTTCTGAGTTGTCTCGCAACCTAGACCGGCAGCCACTCGCAAGGGATTCGGCGCCTGGGGCGAAGATGGGGACGAGTAGGCCACGCCTCGTGGGTGCGGGGGTGTGCTGGCATCACGGCTACCTTGGTCGCGGCACCGGCAGGCCGAGGCACGGGCAGGCTGAGGCACGCCCAGCTAAGCGACAGACAGTCGGGTGACGCATGGGTTGAGCCAGGACGGGCGGGGCCAGGAACGGGGCGCGGGAAGGAGCGGCCGGGCCTGGACCCGGGACGGGGCGGCTGCCAGGATGGAGCGGACGCGCTCGGGCGACGAAAGGGGCAGTGGCGGTGTCACTTGAGGTCAAGCGGCTGCACCTGGGAGCGACCCCCGGCGGCACGGAGGGGTACCCGGTGCACGGCTTCGTGGTTACTTACCGAGGCGGGGCCGCCCTGGTCGACACCGGGGTCGGCGGGCCGCCGGACCTGATCCGGGACTGGGAGGTGGTCAACGTCACCGCCGCTGACGCCCTGGGCGGCCTCGGCCTGGTCCCCGGGGACATCGACCTGGTCATCAACACGCACCTCCACTTCGACCACTGCGGCCAGAACGCGGTGTTCAAGCATGCGGCCTTTTACCTGCAGCGGGCCGAGCTTGACCGGTGCAGGCGCGAGTCGCCCGCGCTCTATGACTGGTTCGACTTCCAGAACGCCAGGTTCGAGCTGCTGGACGGCGACGCGGAGATCCGGCCCGGCCTGTCGGTCATCACCACCCCTGGGCACACCTCGGGCCACCAGTCGGTGATGGTCGCCGCCGCGGACGGCGGCCCGGACCTGCTGATCGGCGATGCTGCCTACACGCCCCGCCAGTACCGGCCCGAGCCCGGCCCGCTCCCCCCCGGCCAAGCCGCCGACGAGGACGCCTGGCACGCCTCGGTGAACCGGATGCGGGCGATGACACCGGCCCGCGTCCACTTCTGCCACCACACCGACGTAGTGCACGGCTGAGGGCGGTCCCTCCGAGGCCCAGCGATCACCGACCTGCTCCCCAGGTTCGAACCCTGGGCCTGTCACCCGCCCGTCCCGTTCTCCTGGTTCAGCCCGGTTCAGGAACTCGGCCCAACGGCACCCGTAAAGGAACGGTCTACCCGGCCCCCACCGGGCGGTAGCCCACATTCAACACCGCGGAGGTTCTCGAGCATTGACCCGCTCCAGGCGGACCGGCCGGCCACCAGGATTGTCGAAGAGCCGGATCCAGTCGCCGAGCAGCACCGGCGCGAGGTGCAAGTCGACCTCGTCAGTCAGACCCCGTTCGAGGAGCTGCCGTCCGATCGTGGCGAGAAAACCTCGCGATCCCTTCCCCTGGCTGCCCCAAGTCCGATCCGCGCCGCCTCGGCCACGTCACAGTTCAAGAAGGTGACGCCCTGGGCGGGCCCGGCGTTCCTCGGGATGGTGCGTCAGCACGAAGATCGGCCCGTCCCAGGCTCCGCCGTACGGGCGATGACCACCCTCCCTAGCCACATCCCACCCGGCCCGCCGCCCAACACCGCGCCGGTCGTCTCAACGTACTCGCCGATCAGCCCAGGACGGAGCGAGAAGCCTGTCATCCAGTCCATCGCATGGTTCGGTCCCGCCACGAAGCCGTCCAGCGACATCGTGAAGTGCCACAGCACCTTTACCGCCGCGGTCCGCTGCTCCATGTCACACATCGGCGTCTCCTCTGCATCTGATGGCGATCGGCCCCTTCGTCACCACCCTGATTATCGTCCGATCAGCAGGTCTTGCTTGGTGGTCCAGCCATTAGAGGGAAAGGTACAGCTCGACTCGCAGGATCGTGACCATCAGATGGAGCTACTCTCGCTGCCACCTAGCCGATGCAGAACGTGAGCGCATCCCACGGGTGGCAACAGGGGGGCACTCCTACTCGGTGATTACGGAAACCACAGCAGGAATGGAACTTTTGTTGGACCCGGGTACGGAACGGCTGTGTTGGGGTTGAGTGATATGTTCGCCGGTTCTGTGTTCTAAAATAAGGCAAATCCGTCGCATACCGTGTGGAACATCCGTCGATATGAGTGACTTTCCCGTCAAACGTAACGATTTTTGGGCCGCTCATATTGAGCGTTCGGAGCAGCGCTCGCGGGACCGGCATCAGCCGCCCGACAAGGCAACCTCGGTCTGCCCCATTCCCTGTTCGTTCATCACCCCGCTGGGTGGCGGGGGCTGGAAGGTCCTTCATTACCTTGCCAACCGTAGCCCCCCTCACGATAGCGACCCACTTATCTTCGGGCGAGCCCGTCGCGCAAGAGGAGCCGACCCTCAGTTCCTGAAGCCGACACAGTTGCGAGAAGGTTTGCTTCGACGACCCGCGCATAGGCAGGCGGGCAGTCCAGGTCTTTGCGGAAGCTCTAACTTCAACGAGTAGTGAGCAACTAACTGCGTAGAGTAGGAATTCCCCGCATCCGGCGAACATTTCGCCAGAGGTGCTCGCGGCTCTGTGCTAAATGACTGCGATCTGTCCGTGTAAATACGAGGACGGCTCCAGCACAGCGACAGAGCAACAGGGTGCAGCGACTTCTCTGGGGGAGGCGGCTCATGCGAGCAGGACGAACCGGGCTCCAAGCTTTAGGGCTAGTCCTGGCACTGACCAGCGTGACCACCGCCGCTCTGGCTGCTCCCGCCCGGCAACCGGCCTCGCACGCTGCGGTTCAGCACGGCGGTCGCACCCTAACTGCGGGCAGGGCAGCACCCCTCTATACGTTCAGTGATAATGGGCCGTACTCGTACACGTTCAGCGTCTCGGGCGGGGTCTACGTGGTGGGTGTAGCGGCCAACTATGACCTTTTATTTGACCAAAGCGGCACTGGTTACTGTCTTTTCTACGGGTATATCGACGGCGTGCAGAACTCCTTCCACGTAGATCTGAGCGACAACGGCGAAGTCACTGGAATGGTGGATTATTTCTATAACCCGGTTGTGACTTTGCCCGCCGGTGATTACACGCTCGACGTCGAGTACCCGACCACCTGCGACTGGTCGGTTAACATCTACTTCGGTCAGGCGGCCACGACCCCGGCCACGACGGCCCCCGCCACGACGGCCCCGGCTACCACCGCGCCCGTCACCACTGCCCCTCCCACTACGGTCCGCCCCACCATCAGCATCGTGTCGGTAGGCGCTTACCGGCTGCGCTCGGGAAAGCTCACGTCCGCTTCGGTCGTGCCCACGGCGCAGCCGTTCTACCTGGTCGTCTTCTGCAAGGAGGCGGGGACTTTGCCCGCAACGCTCACCGGTCGGGTCACTCTCCAAGACCGCCCAGGGCGCCCGACAAGTTTCGGGCTCGGGTGGAAAAAGGGGTTCTGTGTGGCCTACACCGAGATCGTGTACCCGAAGAAAGCCGTACCGGGGCACGTTGTGGCGACGTTCACCCTGAGCGCGGGCTCCCTCCGCGCCAGCCGAGTGCTCAAGTTCACGCTCGTCAACCCCTTGAACGTCAAGTCGGGTTAGCCCTTGGCTGTTCAGCAACCTGGCAGTGGGCCAGACCAACGGTCAAAATGCCCGATGGTCCTTCCCAGGTCGTCAGGGCAGCGGCAACAGCGGCTCGCCCTGCCAGTGCCAGCAGTCCATGTCCGAGACTTCGCTTATCCACCGACGGGCAAAGCGAGGACCGCGGAGTTTCCGTAATGAGAGGGCGTGGGCCTCGGTCGCGTACCCGCCTTCCGACACGGAGGTTTACTGCCCCGCTCGTCCTAAACGATGCAGGCTGCCGCCGTGGTATAAAAACGGCCCCGGTCGGTCGTCAGCACAAGACGGCCGCTGGTGAGGGAACAGACCGGCGCGTTGTTAGTGCCGGGAAGCAGGCTCGCCGGCAACAATGGACGGGACGGCAGCGGCCCTGCTGGACACGGCCGCGCTCGTCTTCTCGTGCGACGCCGCCAGCACGTGGCCGACGTGG
This sequence comes from uncultured Acidimicrobiaceae bacterium, assembly GCA_963807395.1. Taxonomy (GTDB): domain Bacteria; phylum Actinomycetota; class Acidimicrobiia; order Acidimicrobiales; family Palsa-688; genus Fen-671. The sequence continues at coordinate 647,765 of CAWEBW010000007.1, read as the reverse complement.
CCGACGAGGCCGGCGTTACCCGGGCCACGTTGTACCGCTACTACCCGAACCGCCAGGCCCTGGTCTCCGCTCTCCGGGACTACGCCCTGGAGGAGACCACCGCCATCCTCGAGGACGCTGAGCTAGACAAGGCGCCTGTCACCGGGGGCATCGCCCGCGTCTACCGGCCGCTCGTCGCCAACAAGAGCAAGCACGCCGCACTGTCGCAACTACTGGAGCATGGTCTTTGGAGGGGCGACTACAAAGCGGTCGACAGCCTTCTCGGCGGACCGGTCCGCACCCTGGTCCGGCGTGGCCTCGACGAAGGGCTGCTACGAGACGACCTTTCCGAAGACGAACTGATCGTGCTCTTTGGCTCTCTTGTCCAGGCGGCGGCTCACTTTGTCTCGGAGGACCGTATGGGCATCGAGCGCGCCGCTGCGATCGCCAGCTCCGCCTTCCTAGGCGGCACGACCCGGCGGAGGAACTGACACCGTCCACTACCTCTGCCGGGGGCTCGGCTGGACATCGGGTGACGTGGCGATATGGGTGGCAGGCCAAGCGCCGAGAGCGAGCGCCGACCCGTCGCTATGCTCGCCAGGCGGCTCAGGAGTTAGTCCGACTGCGGGTGCGCCGATTAGCTCTCATGCGCGTGACGTGCGCCCTGGAGTTGGGGGGGCGCCGAAGACCAGGACGCCCGGCTCAGCCGCGGTCGTGGAGGGTCACCTGGTAGCCGTCGGGGTCCGCGAACGTGAAAGTGCGGCCGAACGGCCCGTCGACGGGCGCTGAGATGATCGTCGTGCCGGCGGCGGCGAGGGCGTCGTGGATGTCCTGCGCGTCGGGGGCGTGCAGCCACAGCGCCATTCCCTGCCCCGGCTGCGCGATCGCGTCCAGGTCGACGCCCGCGACGACGTTGCGGACGGCGAACGCGATCGGCTTGGTGTCGAACACGACGGCGTGCGGTGGTCCTGCGTCGGAGCGCTTCAGCCCCAGGTACTGCTGGTAGAAAGCGGCGGAACGCTCCAGGTCGCGCACCTGCAGTGAAATGAAGTCGGGCCCGGTGACGGCCATGTTCCCTGCCTCCTCATTGTATGTCAGTGATCTGACACGCCCCAATATATGTCAGACTACTGACATGAGTCAAGGCGAGCCCGGGGTCGAGCTGGGCACGTCGCTGGGGTACATGCTGAAGGCGGCCGCGAGCGCCCTGCACTCTGCCCTGGAGGCCGTGCTCCGGCCGCTTGGCATGACGATCACCCACTACGCCTGCCTGGAGCTGCTGGCCCAGCGACCGGGCCTGTCCAACTCCGAGCTTGCCCGCGGCGCCTTCGTCACCCGGCAGTCGATGAACGTGCTCCTGCAGGCCCTCGAACGCCAAGGGCTCGTGGTCCGCCCGGCACAGGCACCCCTCGGCCGGGCCCTGCCGACCGAGCTGACCGCCCGCGGGCGCCGCCAGCTTAAGGTGGCCAGCGCCGCGGTTCGCCGCGTCGAGCAAGACATGCTGGCCAATTTGGACGTCAGCGAACAAGATCAGATGCGGCGCCTGCTCACTGCATGCATCGCGTCACTGACTGAACCGCATCGGCGTCGTTGACGTCTATGAAGCCGTAGGCGCCTTTGCCGCCGCCACAGCCAGTGAGCGGCGCTCAAAGCAGCCACCCAGTGGCTCGTGGCCCACAAGCGAGTTCCTCGAACAGAACGCTCCATCTTGCGCCCTGGTCAGACCTGCAGACCTCGCCAACGAGGTGAAATAATCGGCAACTTGTTTATGGCTGGTCAGAACCAATGTTCAGGCCGAACATAACAGCGCACAGAAACGGCGCGGACACCTGGGCAAACCACCAACGTGCCGCGCCTGTGCACTTTGCCAATGGCACACATAGAGCGGGACAAATGGCTCGGGCCTCGCCAGGCGGGGCCTCGGCCGCAGCAGTGGTCCACAGCATCGCTCTTGCCCCCGGGCAAGCAGCAGGGAATCGCGCGGGGGGTTGGCTCGGCTGCTTCCTCGGCACAGTTGTTTGGCCCACTGTGCGTGGCAGACACAGGCCTCAACCTATTGACGATTTGACCACCAAAGTGACCACCTACGAGACGGACAATGGTGGTCGACACTGGACGACAGTGGAAGAGACCAGAGCTCTGACCGTCGGCACGAGCTGACCGGACCTACATGCGTACCGTCTGCGCCGTACGGGGAGACTCGTGTCGGTGCGCCTAGCCGGGAGGGACCCGAACACGTCGTAGGAAGCCACCACTAGACGGGGCGGCGAGAGAAGTTGAGGACTCGGGGGCCCGAAGCCGGCGCCGGGGCGGACAAGCACAAGTGACCAGTACCGGCCCGAAAGTGAACGTCGGGAACCGACGAGTACCCGCAACCGTTGGAGAGTTGTGAGGTCGCGTGGCAGAAATCGGCACCTGCTGGTGGGGTCTACCAAGGTCGCGCTGGCTTGGGCCGTCGGCAGTGCGCTAGTAGCCAGCCCACAGGGCGCCGGTCTCCCGGCATTGGCGTCAACCCGAGAACAAGTCGCTCTAGTTGCCCACGGTGGCATGGCGTCGTTCGAACCCCTCATGCTCGAACCGTTGGGGGACACCGGCGCTGTGCTGGTGCTCGGTACCAACGAGTGTGCCAGCCATCTCTGTCCTCAGCTCTGGCGCGTGGCTGGCGATGGACCGAGCTTGACACGTCTCGCTCTGCCGCCCGGTGTCAACGCAACCTATCCCGGCTCGGGCGAGGGAGTGAGGGACATAGTGTTCGCCAACAAGGACGACGGCTACATCACTGCAGGTGACGGCGACGGCGAGCACTCATTTTTCACCTCGAATGGCGGTCGCAGTTGGCGACCGCTCCCGGCCGAGCTGGGCGGGTCACTGGCCGGCGTAGTGGCAACGGATACGACCTTCTATGGCTTCATGTCGAAGTGCACCACTACCGAAGGCTTGGAGTACTGCTCCTACCGGCTTGGCCGTTCACCCGTCGGTGCACCTGACTGGTCAACCGTGCCTGTCCCTAGGGCTCAGCACCTCTTGGCGGGTTACATAAGTCTCGACGTCTACAGGAACGAGGCATGGATCTATATGAACCAGCAAACGGCCGGAGCTGCCCCCGTCATCCTGAAGTCCGTCGACGGGCTACCGCCTTTCGTCGACATGGCCGAACCCGGGCTGCCCAGCGTGACCGCCTGCGGGATCGCATTGATGGCGGCTGCGGCGGCGTGGGTCACGTGCCCTACCGGGATGATGGTCTCGTGGTGGCGCACCACCGACGGAGGCCACCGTTTCAGACTTTGGTGGAGGACCGCCGGGACCGGTGGCGACACCTTTGACCCGGTCACCTCTACGGTTGCCTACCGCTACACCGGGGATGTTGGACCAGGGCCCCCCAAACGCTCCAACGCACAACAGACGGGGGCGTGAGGTTCGCCACGGTGGCGCACATGCCTTTTTTCGGAGGCCCGCAGGTCGAGCTAGCTTTCGTCGACGAGCAAGATGGCTACGCCTTGGGCTGGGAGAGCAAGCCGGGGGACGTCGAGGAAGGTCACTCCGCCGTCCTGTTCACAAGCGATGGGGGCCGGCATTGGCAGGCCATCTTCGTTTCCCACCTGAGGACGTCGTCGAGGTGATCCGTTCACGACCTACATGGAACCGCCATGATGCCCCGGAAATCTACTCTCGTAAGAGATGCGCTGGAGAAGGAACGTTTCTGGAGGTGGACGAATGAGGTTGACCGGAGCGCGGTCGCGCGTTTGGCTGGGGGCCGGACGATCGGCTGTGGCTTGATCGTCCTCTTGGCCATCACACTTTCGGTTCAGCCTGCGGTCGCCTGGGCTAACGCCGGGCCAGACAGAGCTGAAGGCTCCGCTTTGGTCACCCCGACGATTTCTGTGAAAGGGAGCGTCCCGTATACGCCCGACCCCACCGAAACCACGGTAACCCCACCTTCGGCCTCTTGTAGCCGCCTCTATAAAGCGCTCGACTTGGGACTCTACGTCTCGGAATTGGCTCTGTTCAAAGCTGACCACGCCGCCGACGCGGCCAACCTCCTGGCCCACTGGCTGGCCGGGTCCGGCCAGGCTGTAAATTACGGTGGAAACAGCGTACTAGCCGTCAAGGCAGCCGAATTTCCTGCGTTCGCGGCAATGAGCTCGAGGGTCCAAGGGTACATTCGGGAAAAACTTGCCGAAGGCATCACTGCCATTACCGTGCCCTCCAATCAAGGCTATTCGCCTACAAACCAGCGCCCTCTCGTAGTGATGGACTTCAATAACGTGGTCAACTTTCCTGCCTTGTACTGGGCCTTTCGTGCTACGCAGGGCATCAGGCTCACCGGCAACATCAGAGACGAAGGCGGCCGCTACACAGGGCAGCTGACGTACGTGATCAGCGATACCTATGGGTTTCAGGCCAACGACACATCGCGACTGACGGGCTCGTTTACCCGCGCCATGAACTACCTTCAAACAAACTGCGGTCACCCTAAGTTCGCCACCGGCCCGCTATGGTTCAGCGACACTTTGACTGTCGCAGTCAAGTTCTCCGCGCCCGCCGGGGCGTGACTGTCCCGCGCTCTCGTTGAGCACGACGCACGGGGAAGGTCGAAATGAGGACGCGCAGCCCGGGGTGACCTGCGAGCTTGGCGGCGTCAATGCTTCGGCTAAGCCCACTCGTCGACGGGCAGTCCAGTGCCCCCTGGACATTGTTCGTTGCGATGCCCTTTTGAAATAGCTGAGTGGGGCTTGTACTGACGGCCCCACTCAGCGCGTAGTTTCGCCTGCTTTGTTCAGCTTTGTACGGCTTGCTTCATGTCCGCCGCCAGTTCACCTGTAGTCGCGTCCACTGTCTGCTTCAGCGTCTTGGCCGCCCTGGTGACGGCCTGGTCGAAGGCCTTCTCGATGGTCGGTTGTCCTACAACGATCAAGCCGGCCTGATTGGCGCCGAGCTCCTCCGCTGCTTGTTTGAGCTCCTTGCGCGACAAGGCCCGAAGCCAAGCTCTTCGGGGATGATTCGAATACGCGGACGGTCCGCCCGCTTCACGACGTGTGGCTTCCCGTTTTGCTGGTCTACGACAGCGGCGTCGTAGACCCCAACCAGATCTTCTTTGTGAAGGTTCTCTATGGCATCGAGGTCGGACGTGGCCGCCTAGACGGTATCGTAAACGGCGATATAAATAGCAAGTTGTTTGTCGCTCGCCATTGGCGCAGTCTCCTTTGTACAGGATTGGGGCAGCTTCATTGTGCAAGCCCTGCCGGCTGGGCGCATCACGCGATCACGGGCTTGACCCAGCCTGTCGCGGTGCTATGAACCACACCTTACTCCATAGGCCACTACCCCGAACCAGGTGACTCGCACCGGTACGAAACTGAGTCGAGCTCGGAGACCAGCTAGCTGCAGTAAGGGCATGGGGGCTAGCGTTCCCCGCCAACTCCGGTTGGCGTCATTGTGTGACCGCTGCCCTGGTGTGAGCATTAACGACGAGCGCCGGCCTACTTGACCGGGCAGACGCGACGACCGGCTGGTGTAACCGTGAAGTTGCGACCGGCTAACTATGCGGAGGACACGATCAAGGTGATGACGACGGTCCCTCTGGGTGTGCCGGGAGTACTTGATGAAGTCCCTCGGGAACGGGGAGTCGCACTTGCCGAGACCGGCCGCGAACCGACCGTCCTCATCGGCCGTTCGAGAGAATCTAGCCAGCTTGACGCCCTCTTCGCCGATGCTCGTCCAGGTGGTAGCCGTGTCCTCGTGCTGAGGGGGGAGCCTGGTGGGGGCAAGACCGGCCTCCTCGAGTATGCGGTCTCCTCGGCGCCAGAATGGCGAGTGGTCCGCACCGTCGGCGTCGAGTCAGAGGCGGAACTGCCTTTCGCAGCCCTCCAGCAGTTGTGCAGCCCCTTGCTGGACCGGCTGGACCGCCTTCCCGGCCCGCAGCGAGACGCACTGAGAGTGGCCTTCGGGCTTAGCGATGGGACCGGGGCGGAAAGGTTCCTGGTCGGGCTGGCGACTCTTAGCTTGCTGTCCGCCACCGCGGACGAACAGCCTCTCATGTGTGTGGTGGATGATGCTCAATGGCTGGACCGCGAATCCGCCCAGGCTCTGGCGTTTGTGGCTCGCCGGCTGTTAAGCGAACCCATCGTGGTGCTGTTCGGCACTCGTGACTACCGCGATGAGCTGGCAGGTCTGCCCGAATTGGTGGTGGAGGGGTTGGAATATCCGGACGCCAGCGATCTGCTGTCCTCGGTCGTCTCGTTGCCACTGAGCCCCAGTGTCCGCAGCAAGGTTATTGCCGAGACCCGAGGCAATCCTCTCGCATTGCTCGAGCTACCCCGAGGACTGACGCCGGCGGAACTAGCCGTCGGGTTCGGGGCTCCCGTCGAGGCGTCCTTGCCTCGACGGATCGAGGAGACGTTCGGGCGCCGGATCTCACAGTTGCCGGCCGACACCCAGCGCTTATTGCTGGTAGCTGCGGCCGACTACCTGGGGGACACGGCAAAAGTTTGGCGGGCGGCCCAGATCCTCGGGATCGCCAAAGACGCAGCTGGGCCCGCCGACGAATCGGAGCTGCTCGATATCGGCGCCTCTGTCCGCTTTCGCCATCCCTTGGTCCGCTCGGCCGTGTACCGCTCGGCCTCCTACATGGAGCGCCAGATCGTCCACAAGGCTCTGGCAGATGCAACCGACCCAGTAGTTGACCCGGACCGGCGGGCTTGGCACCTGGCGGCGGCGACGGCGGGGCCCGATGAGGCAGTCGCCCAGGAGTTGGAGCGGTCGGCGGGCCGAGCGCGCCAGCGCGGTGGATGTGCAGCCGCCGCGGCGTTGCTCGAGCGTTCAGCAGAGCTCACACCCGAGCCCGGTGCACAGGCCGTCAGGCGGCTCCTGGCCAGTGGGGCGTATTTGCAAGCCGGGTCCATTGACCGGGCGGCAGAGCTTTTGGAGATGAGCAGAGGACATCTCGTCGACGCGGCCACGAGGGCCTTGGCGATGCGGATCGAGGGCGCGCTGCGCTTTGTCGAGGGGCGCGGGGGAGACACGCCCGCCTTGCTGTTCGGCGCGTCTATCGCTATCAGGAAGCAGGACCACCGTCTAGCCAACGAGGCGATGATGGAGGCCCTTGAAGCGGCCATGTGGGCGGGACACCTCACTACCGGGACAAGTCTTGTTGATGTGGCCCAGGCCGTCCGCAGCTGGGCCGAGCCGCAACAGGAGGCGACGACAGCAGCCCTGCTGTTGCGCGGTTATGCGGAACGGCTGACAGCCGGTTACCCTGCAGCGGTCGAGTGGTGGCGGCGTGCCGTCCAGGCGCGAGCAGATGACGTAAGCGGCAGCACCCGTCTTCAGCTCCTGGGGATGCTCTGGAATGCCACCGGGGACATGCTCGACTTCGAGAACCACATCGCCATGGCGCAAGAAAGAGTACGTCAGGCCCGCGAAGACGGCGCCCTGGCGACGCTCCCCATAGCCCTCGTCTGCTTGGCGTGGTCTGAGCTTTTGGCTGGCCGGATCGAGGCTGCGGAGGCATTGAACGCCGAAGGGACGGACATCGCGAAAGCAACCGGTGCGCCTGAATTCCCTGGAGCTCACGGGATCATCCGTCTCGGCATCCTCGCTTGGCGCGGGCACGACATCGAAACAAGAGAGCTGGCCGAGGAAGTTGTCAACGAGGCGGTACGACAAGGCCAGGGCATGACCGTGAAGATCGTCGAGTTTATCCTTACCATCCTCGAGCTCGGTCAGAGCCGGTACGAAGAGGCGCGTCGTCATGCCTTGGCCGTCTACGAGGAAGATCCTTTGTACGTTGGCTCGATGAGCCTGGCAGACCTGGTCGAGGCGGCGTGGCGCAGTGATGACGCGGATAGCGCCAAATTGGCGCTGGGACGGCTTTCCGAGCGGGCGGGCGCCAGCCGGACACCATGGACGCTCGGGTTGCTGGCCCGCTGCCGGGCGCTGATCGCCTCTGACGAGGAAGCCGAAGGCTACTACCAGGAAGCATTGGAACAACTTGGCCGCTCGGGCGTCGTGAATGAGCTTGCCCGGGCACACTTACTGTATGGGGAGTGGTTGAGGCGCCAGCGACGGCGCACTGAGGCCAGGGAACAGTTGCGCACGGCGTACGGCACATTTTTGGAAACGGGGGCTGCGGGTTTTGCGCTCCGGGCCGAAGGCGAGTTGCTGGCTACCGGTGAGCACGCGCGACAACGGGTCGACCACGCTCGCGACGAGCTCACGCCTCAAGAACTCCAGGTGGCGCAGCTCGCCGCGGACGGAGGCACCAACGGCGAGATTGCAGCGCAACTGTACATCAGCCCCCATACGGTCTCATACCACTTACGCAAGATATACGCCAAGCTGGAGGTGAGGTCGCGGAGCCAACTAATGAAAGCCTTGGCTCAGTTGAAGGTGGGCTGATGCGTTTTTAGCCGGCCACCCATAAGTTATGCCTGGCCAAGCTCTTCGGCCTCGAAGTGCGCTAGCTCGGCGTCCAAGACCGCGTATTCTGCCTCATCGACGGCCGCGTATGCGTAATCAATGGCAAATTCAGCGTCATCGTCGGCCTGCTGCGCTGCTCGTTGCGCCGACTTCAGGTCATGAGCGGCCCGTCTGTCGTCTGCGCTCTTGCGAACGGCCGTTAGGTGGTCGTTCCACGACTTCTGTAAATTGTCTGCCCAGGCCGAGACCTTTCCTTTGTTAGCCTGTGCGCGGTTGCGGAGAGCGTCGCCCTGGGCTTGGGCCGCCTGCTGGGCCTTCTTGACGTCTGCTTCGAGTTCGGCCTTCCCTTTTTGTCTGGCTGCGGTGGCACGGTCTTCGAGCTGCTTGGCCCGAGCTGAGAGGTCACTCAATTGGTCTGAGAGAGCCATTGTTCTGGTTCCTTTCTGGCTTTGTTTTGGGTCCCGTCGCGGCTGCCCATGGTGGTGCGACAAAGACAGCCTCGGCGACTTGGCGCCGTGTGGCACATAAGGTTTGCCCCGGGACGTCGCGCCCTCCCCGGTCGCCGAGGGGCGCAGGGTCACGCCGACCGGGGAGGTTTGACATTAGAGGGATGGGGCAAGCTGGCGGTCGCCGTCTCTTCGTCCTCTGAACGGGCTGGCTGGCGATGATACTCGCCTACGATGCGGGCCAGCTCAACCCTGGAACCGATGTCCAGTTTGCGAAAAATGTGACGTAAATGGGCGTCGACCGTATGTTGCGACATGTAGACGCGTCGGCCGGCTTCACGGTTCGTAAGGCCGTCGGCGACGACTTGGGCAACCCGGCGCTCGGTGCTGGTGAGGTTCTGCCATCCTGCGGGGCCAGAGCCGAGATCCTCAAGGCTTCGCCGCGCATCTCGGGGACCGTCGGGCACGGAAAATTGGACCAACACCCCGACTGCGGTACAGTCCCTGACGACCCGCCGGTAGCTGGCCATCACAGACTTGCCGTCGCTCAAAGAAAGCTCCCTGATTTGGGGACTGCCTTGAGCAGCTGCATCGTTGGCCAGCTTCCAGAGCCTGGGCCGTTCCGCCGGGTTGAGCACGTCAGCAGCACCTGCGTTCATAATCATCAGACGGTCGTTCAACGCGGCCAGGGCGCCGCGACATTTGTCCCGAGCGCGCATGAAATCCTCGAAAAGCGAGCGGTCCATGGACGATGTCGCGCTAGACGGTCGTAGTGAGGCTTGTCCGTCTTCGAAGCACCCGGTGTTGACGTTGGGGGACCATCTCCGCACAATTTGTTCCATGCACAATGACCGTAAACGTTTCGGGCCAGGTTCGAATCCCGGAGCTCCATAGTCCCGGAACGGCCGTCAAGCGGCCTTGATGCTTCGCATCCCCCGATCGCGTAGTCCGTGCCCGCGACGCGGAGGACTTTGAGCAGTCCAGGCGGGCATTGGTGGCTAAGCGAGCGGGACGATGCCTCGACCATCGTCCGGTTCACGGGGTGGCGGAACAGAGTTACGGGTTCGCGGGATGCCGCAACGGTTCTGGGCGCCGTACCGTCAAAAGCAGGCACCAGTTTGGCGCCGTAAGCGAAAGTCAGAGAAAGGGACTTCCGATGCTTTACACTCAGGTTCGCCAGGCGGCGCAACAAGTGACTGGCCTCTGGTGGACATTCCTGCTGGCCGGCTTAGCCTGGTTTGTGGTTTCTATTGTCGTGTTACAGCTCAACCTCACTTCAGCCGGGACAGTGGGAGTACTGCTCGGCGCCATCTTTCTGGTCTCGGCTTTAGAGGAGTTCTTGACGGCCTCAGCCAGTTCGTGGGGTTGGACCCGGGTGCTTCTCGGGATCTTCTTTTTCGTTGGTGCGATATGGTCGTTTGCGGATCCGCTGGGCACTTTCGTGTCCATAGCAGACGTCCTCGGCTTCCTCCTTATCTTCAAGGGGACGCTGGACATCGTGAGCTCGATTAGCAGCCAGTCACTCAACCCTGTGTGGTGGCTTGGCCTGATTGCGGGCTTGCTCGAGCTCGGGCTCGGCTTCTGGGCCGCTCAGCAGTATTTCCCGGCCCGGGCTGCGCTCCTGCTCCTGTGGGTAGGCTTTTATGCCCTCTTCCGGGGTATCTACTCTATTGTCCTCGCCTTCCAGCTCCGGTCAGCTAACCAGAGCTGAATTCTAAAATCGGTGGCCCGGTCCTTATCCCTTGGCCTTTCGATCCTGGAACGGTCGTGTTGCGAGCCCTCGGCCCCCATGCTGCCCAGCCCCGTCGGATATCGGGGCTGGGGCTGGGCTTGTTTGTGCCCGGCGCGCCGCTCGAACCACTTTTAGCGGATGATGACGGCGCCAATCGCCGCGGCTCCCAGATCTCGCTTGGGTATGAAGCCGGCAGCTCCACTGTCCAAGGCGGTCTCGTCGAGGTCCTCCCAGTCATGCGCCGAGATCAGGACTACGCGCGTCAACGGAGCGTGTGCTGTGATGTCTCTCGCCAACTCGATGCCGTCTTCATCGCCTAGGTCGACGTCGACGAGGACCACCTCTGGCCGAAGTTCTTCGACCAGGCGGAGGGCGGACTCACTGGAAGTCGCCCGCCCTACTATGCGGACCCCCTGGGACTCGAGCAACCTCGCGGCCGACTCGAGGAAGCCCTCGCTGTCGTCCACGATCAGACACCGAAACGTCACGTATACCAGCGTCGCCCGTACAGCAGGCGGGCGCAATGAAGCTAACATGACTCGATAAGTCCTGCTCGCCGGTGCCGTAGTGGGGCACAGGCAGGAAAGATGTCGGGGGGCCGGAGGTTCTCCTGCAGGGCAAACCCGTTTGAACGACCCTCCAGATAGGATCACTGGTGATGGTCCGTTGACCTTTCGTGACCTGCCGGGCCCGGTAGCGGAGGCCACGGACCGGCGAACGGGCCTCGAGCAGGCGGCGTTACGGCGCGTGGCGACGCTGGTCGCTGAAGGCGTCTCTGTCGTAGACCTTTTTGGCGCCGTCGCCGAAGAGGTTGCCCAAGTCCTGGACGTCTCGGTGGTTTCGCTTGACCGTTACGAAACCGAAGGAGCGGCGACCGTTGCCGCCTCGTTGCACGCGCCCGCCTTTTCTATGGGCAGCCGCTGGCCGCTCGACGGCCCGAGCGTGTCGTTGAAGGTCCTCGAGACGGGCCGTCCGGCTCGGATCGACGACTACACGCAGCTGGAGGGCGCGATTGCCGCCGGTGTTCGCAGCTCGGGGCTTCGGTCCGGCGTGGGCGCCCCGATCCTGGTGGACGGGGACGTCTGGGGCCTGATCTGGGTGGCAACGGCCGGCCCGAGCCGCTGCCAGCCGGCACCGAGTCCCGCTTGCTGAACTTCACGGAACTGGTCGCGATCGCAGTCTCGAACGCCCAGTCCCGTGACCGCCTGCGCCGCCTGGCGGACCAACAGACATCTCTGCGGCGAGTCGCCACCCTGGTGGCCAAGGGCGCCACCCTGCCCGAGCTCCTTTCGACAGTGGCCGAGGAGGCCGCCCGCATCCTCGATGTCCAATCGGTTTCCGTGGTCCGCTACGAGCCCGACGGGACGTCGGTCGTCCTGGCGTCGTTCAATGACGGAGGCTTCCCGGTCGGGAGCCGGTGGCCGCTCGACCCCGACAGCCTCAACGCCATCGTCCTCGAGACCGCCCGTCCGGCCCGGGTGGACGACTATTCGGATGTCCCGGGCCCGGTGGCCGTGGCGGCCCGGTCCTCCGGTGTCCAGTCCGGGATAGGCGTCCCGATCCTGGTGGATGACAAGGTCTGGGGGATGATCGCCGTGGGCAGGCGAGCGCGCCGCGACTCCTTACCGCTCTTTGCGGGGAACTATACGGCTCGGATTGTACTCGCCACGGAGTCGCTGAACGGGATCGAAGCCCGCTTGGGGGCGTTCACGGAGCTCGTGGCCACGTCGATATCTCGAGCCCAGGCCCAGGAGGACCTCCGCCGGCTGGCAGAGGAGCAGGCTTCCTTGCGCCGGGTAGCGACGCTGGTCGCCGAAGGCGCACCGCCGGCTGACATCTTCACCGCTGTCGTCGACGAGGTTGCCCGCATCCTCGACCTTGACCGGATAGAGCTGATGCGCTACGAAGCGGACGGGACGGCGACCGTGATCGGCGCTTTCGGCGAGCACCCGTTCCCGGTGGGCACCCACTGGGAGCTCGACGGCCCGAGCGTCACGGCGTTGGTCCTAGGCACTGGCCATGAGGCCCGCATCGACGAGTACGGCGACCTCCCGGGGATGATCGCCATGGCCGCCCGGAAGGGAGGGTTCCGCTCGGCCATCGGCGCCCCCATCACCGTCGACGGCCGTACCTGGGGGGCGGTCATCGCCATCTCGACCGGGGAGGAGCCGATCCCGGAGCGCTCAGAAGTACGCCTGGGCCAGTTCACCGGGCTGGTGGCGACGGCGGTGTCCAATACCACGGCGCGCGCCGAGCTCATCGCCTCACGCGCCCGCATAGTGGCCGCCGGGGACGAGGCCCGCCGCCGGATCGAGCGCGACCTGCACGACGGCGCCCAGCAACGCCTCCTCGCCTTGGGCCTCGACCTGCAACGGGTTCGCTCCGGCGTGGCCGAGGACCAGAGGGGCACGCTGGCTGGCCTGGCCCAGGTGGAACGAGACCTCGAGCTCGTCCTCGAGGAGGTGCGGGAGATCTCCCGCGGCCTCCACCCGGCGTCGCTCGCCCGCCTCGGCCTCGGCCGGTCACTGCGAATGCTGGCCCGCCGCTCGCCGGTCCCCGTCGAGATCGACATCGACGTCGTCGAGCGGCTCCCGGAGGCGCTCGAGATCGCTACCTACTACGTCGTCTCCGAAGCGCTCACTAATGCCATTAAACATTCCCGCGCCTCGGCCATCTCCGTCACCGTCAAGTCTGACCAGACCGGGTTGCGGGCCATTCTCTCCGACGACGGTGTGGGCGGCGCCCAGGTCGGGGCCGGGTCCGGGCTCCTGGGGTTGAGCGACCGGGTGGAGGCGCTCGGTGGGCGCTTCAACCTGGAGAGCCCACGCGGAGGGGGGACGAGGATCTCGATCGACCTTCCGATCGCCACACCGTGGCCAAGGCCTTGAGTACGCCTCACGTTGCTGAAGGAACGGTCGGCCGCCATAATGCGGCCATGCAGGACAAGGGCCGACCCGGTCTGATCGGCGCGTTCCTGCCCGTTGTCTACAACGTTTTTTTCTCGGCGATCGTGGCCGGCGTCGTCCAGGCCGCGTACGAACACGAAATGGGGCTCGTGCTCTGGCCGACCCAGCACGAGCATGCAAGGGAGGTCTCGCTGCTCGACGTCCTGACCAGCGGCGCCACCGACGGGGCGTTGATGATACTGCCCCAACAGTCGAACGAGGAACTGGTGCGGCTCCTGGATGGCTCGTGCCCCTTCGTGGTCGTGAACCCCCGGTTGCCCCTTGACGGGCGGGTCCCGTGCGTCTCGGCGGCCCACCGGTCGGGGGCCGATCAAGCTATGCAGCACTTGCTGGCGCTCGGGCACCGCCGGGTCGCGGCCATCACCGGGCCACCGGGGCGGGTCGCCACCGAAGACCGCCGGATTGGCTACAGGACGGCGCTCGCCGCAGCTGGGATAGAGCGAGACCCGGCACTAGAGGTGGAGGCGGACTTCCAGTTCGAGCCAGGTGCGAACGCCGCGGGCAGTTTGCTCGATCTCCCGGAGCCACCCACCGCGATCTTCGCCTTCAGCGACACAATTGCAATTGGGGCCATAGACGCGGCACGGGAGCGGGGCGTCCGGGTGCCCGAGGATCTCTCGATCGTCGGCTTCGACGACAGCCAGTTCGCTACGGTCGTGGCACCGAGGCTCACGACCGTTCGCCAGCCCCTCGCCCAGATGGGGCGCACAGGCGTCGGGCTCCTCGTCAGACTTCTGGAAAAGCGTCGTCCCGGCCCGGTACAGATCGAGTTGCCGACGCGGCTGGTAGTGCGCGGGTCGACCGGGCCGCCGAAGTAGTCACCGGAAGAAGTCGGGCCCGGCTAAACGCCTTATCCCGCCGGGCAAAATCCCAAAGTCCTTCATGGGCGCTCGCGCCGACCGAGTAGCTGACCAGCTAGCGAGCGTTGAGGAAGGTCAGGACAGCCAGGACCCGGCGATTTTCTTCGTCAGTATCGCCTAGATGCAGTTTCGCAAAAATGTTGCGGACATGCTTTTCTACCGCGCCTTCACTGATGTACAGGCGCCGCGCGATGCCGCTGTTAGACCAACCCTCGGCCACCAGTGCCAGCACCTCCAACTCTCGAGACGTGAGCGCACCCAGAGGGTCGCGCCGGTTCCGTTGGGCTAGGAGCTCCTGGACCAGTGCCGGGTCGATGACCGAACCGCCAAGCGCGATGCGTTCCAGAGCGTCGACCACGTCTGCGACCCTCAGGACACGGTCCTTCAGCAGGTAGCCGATCCCTCGACCACCCTCGACCAGGTCGATGGCTGTCTCGAGTTCAACGTACGCCGACAGCAAGAGGATGCCGACTGATGGGAACTCGGCGCGGATTGCCCGTGCTACGTCGATCCCTTCCGACGTCTTCGTCGGCGGCATCCGGATATCGACTATCGCGAGTTCCGGGGACTCGGACCGGACCAGTTCGGTCAAGCCCCGGGCGTCGCCGGCCTGGCCGATCACCTCATAACCTGCACTATCAAGCAGGCGAGCGAGCCCCTCTCGAAGAAGCACGTCGTCGTCTGCCACCACTACCCTGCGTCTAGCCCCCGTGTCTGGAACGCTCGAGGCCATTCTTAGGTGAGCCTAATTTGTGGCGTGCAACTCTGGCAAGGGCGATGATGTGCCGAAGGGGATAATCACCGGCTGCGCGGCATCGGCGGTTGCTCAGGCTAGCTGGTGCACGGGCCGACCCGTTGACCACAGCCGAAGGCGGTGGCCACCCACAGCACCGAAAGCCGGCTGGCGGCAATGACAACGGCCGCCAAACGCGCAATTCTTTTTATGTATGCGTCGAATCTCACTTTGACGCTGCTGGGTATGGCCTTGAATCGCTCTGAAGAAGCGCAAAGGTCGGACCATTTTCTGCCCTAAACACCCCAGTACAAGCAATAAATACAAGGAGGAGACACAAAATGAGCACGCGTTTTATCACTGGCACTGTTTTGGCCCTTCTGGCCGGTTTTGTAGTTGTCGTCAGCCAAGCGTTCGCGCCTAGCACTCTTAGTTGGGTCGCCTTCGGCATCGGTGTGGCGGTCGTGGGCATTTGTGTAGTGGCACAGCTGGACCGCTCGAGGGGAGCTGTCCAACGCGCCCTCGACGCCGCCACCGTCGTGGTGGGGGGGTTATTGATTGCCTTCTCTCTGGTGTCGTCTGGGACGACCGTAACCTGGCTGGCTTTCGCCTTTTCGCTCGGCATCGTGGGCCTTTCCATCGCCGGGCTGACCCTGCACGAGATCTCCAACTGGAGGGCGCAGCACCGGATGGCCGAGCTGTGGTGGCTGCGAGAAGGACCGGCGGAAACTACCTCTATCGATCGCAGCGCTCGGGCGGCTTGACAAGGTCACGGGCCTCCCTGCCCTCACCGGAAGACCAGTAACCAACGGATCGCACAAGGAGGAAGCCATGTGGTTACGCCGTCATGGACGCGAAACTGAGGACAGCGTCGTCCTCACCAGCATGCGCCTGCTCAGGGGCGATGCCGTAGGTCTGTTCACCGAGTTGGGGCAGGGTGTGCCCGCCTGGGCGCGGGTGAACGCGCTGGCTCATTTGACAGTGAGGGAACTTGCCCGTACGAAAGCCGCCCACCGCTTGGCGAGCGGGGGGCACGCCTGGAACGCAATGCTGGCTCACTTGGCGGGTGAACTGCTGCGTGCCGGCCACAGGAGCCTGGAAGAAGTGGACTTCCTACAACGGGCTGCGCTTGTCCCTCTGGAGCTCGCCCTCCTCGGGGGGGAGCTTCCCGAGCCCGTCACCCCGGGACAATTGGGCGTGCTTGTCATGAGCGCCCTGCACCACGCCCAGATCGAAGCCCACATCCGGGATACCCAAAATGAGGGTTGACCAAAGCGCACCCGTCACCGATCGAGCCTGGGGTCGTAGTAGCTCCGGGCCTCCGGGGTCAAGGAGGCCATCAGGTCGCAGGTCCTTCGGGCCGTGCCAGTGGTGGCACGGAGTGAGCCGCTTCAGGCATGCGCCCGGTGGCGGGATGCCCTCGGGCTGGAAGCTCAACAAATATCTGTGTTCCCGCGCCCCGAGCGCTCGAGACGGTGAGCCGTCCACCCAGGGCTTCGACCCGATCGACCATTCCTATGAGGCCGGATCCAACACCTACTTCGGCCCCTCCCACTCCGTTATCGGACACGACGGCACTGACGAGTTCATCGTCGCTCGACTACGGAGACCTGGACTTCCTCGGCTCCAGAGTGCTTGGCCGCGTTGGATAGCGCCTCGGAAACTACGTAGTACATGGCGGTCTCGATCGGCTCGGGGGGGCGGCGGGTGACCCCTACGTCGAGGCTCACCGGTACCGGCGATCGGCGGGCCAGAGCCCGCAGGCTCGGTCCAAGCCCGTAACGCGACAGGGTCGGTGGGTGGAGGCCTCGCGAGACATCTCGGGCGTCCTCGAGGATGCCCTCGAGTTCGCGCCTCGCCTGCTCCAGGCCAACGTGGATGTCATGGTCTTCGACAGGGACAGCCCGGTCGAGCGCTTTCAGGCGGAACCCCAGGGCCAGCAGCCGCTGTTGGATGCCGTCATGAAGGTCTCGCTCGATACGGCGCCGGGCGTCATCGGCGGCGGTGATGATCCTGGCCCGCGAGGCGATGAGGTCGTCGTGAGCCTGTACGTTGGCGACCGCGGTGGCGGCCAGTTCGGTGAAGCCGGTGAGCCGTGCTTCGGTATCGGCGGGTAGCAGCTCGGAGCGAGTGGCCACGATCATGACCCCCCACAACTCGCCGGCGACGCTGATCGGCACTCCGACCGACGCTTGGACGCCGGCGTCACGGGCGATGTCGGCCACCGGCCCAGGAGTGTCGGCGTAGCCGTCGACGCCGCGGACCCGCCCGTCTGGAAAACCAGCGACGAGACGTTCCGCCCGCCGAGAGGCACGCGAGTCCCGACGGCGATCGGCGGGGAGCCCGCGCCGCCCGCCCATACACCCACGACCGCCTCGGTGCCGTCCGAAGCGTACCGGTTGAGGACCGCGATGTCGGCATTCAGCAACTGAGCTGCCTCCTCGGTCACAGCGGCGAACACCTTCGCTGGCGGCGCGGCCTGAGCTACAAGCGTCGCTACCCGTCGGAGGGCGGCCTGTTCGAGGGCCAGGGCATGAAAACGATCGCGTCCCTGCACATTCTCGATGGATGTCGACAGGAGTTGGGTGAAATTGCCGATGCGCGGTCTCGATACCGGCCGGGAACGCTTCTGACGTTGTCCGCTCCGCGACGACGGCTCCCCATGTCCGACCATTGACAATGATCGGCGCACCCGCGGCTGAGCCGAAGCCCTTCGCCCTATGGAGGGCGGCGATCGTGCCCGGAAAATTGCGGAAGTCGTCGACTCGGGTGGCGGATCCGGTGTCCCGGATCTGCGCCAGCGCGCTCGGGCCGTCCAGCGGGACGCGCAACCCGACCGGGCCAAGTGCTGGCTCCAGGGTCGTGCCGAGGACGGTGACCGACCCGTCGTCGTTGTAACGGTACACGCCGATTCGAGCCAATCCGAAGACTCGGCTGGCTTCCCATGCGACTGCGTAGAAGATCACATCAGGGGGTGCCTCCGCCGCAACTAGCTGCGCCACTCGGCGCAGTGCCGCTTGTTCATCCGCAAGGCGCTGCAATTCCTTGTGGGCGGTGGCGTTTGATATCACCGCGGCGGCCAGCTCGCCGAACCGGCCGAGCCGTCGCTCGACGCCGGCCCGCAATGGGCTGATTGCCACAGTCACGCCGCTGAGGACGCCCCACGCCTCCCCATCGACGATGACCCCGACCGTCACCCGCTCGCCTGGGCTGTCAGTCCAACCAGCTGATCGGACGTCGCCTCGGGCGATCATGGCTTTCCTCAGGGCCGGGTGCAGCGCATCATCGCTGGAGGGCCAGCTCCACCCGGCCGGGTAGAGAGAGTCGTCTGTCGAGGCGACAACGACACGGTCCTCCGTGTCGTAGCGTGCCAGCGCGACCAGTTCAAAGCCGAGGGCGTCCTTGGCCACGCGCACCAATGCCGGCCACAACTCCTCCGGCTTCGCGCCCTCGATCACGCGCATGGCCAGACCCTGCAAGGCGGCCTCATCGGGAAGATTAATCTCGGTGGGGTCGGGCGCCTCTGGCTTGGTGCCCTCTCGGCGCCTGACGCTTGGCTGGCAATCCTGGCCAAAAGTCGTTTGCGCCTTCTCCATGGAGCCAACCCCCTGACAACGGTACGCTCGCGAGTCTGTGGGGTCAAGCGGGAGTGGGGGGTCGAGATGGGCCGCGAGGCTGTAGTAGCGGATGACGACGTGCTGGTCAGGGCGGGAGTGGTGAGCCTCCTCGAGGCCGCTGGCTATGACGTCGTCGGCCAGGTGGCGGACGGGGCGGCCCTGATGGACCTCGTCCGGGAGCGAGCGCCTGATGTCGCCGTTATTGACATCCGGATGCCACCGACCCAGACCTGGGAGGGTATCGACGTGGCCCGTACGATCCGCTCTGAGTTCCCGCACCTCGGCATCTTGTTGCTGTCGGCCCACGTCGAGCTCGAGACGGCCCTGGACCTCCTCGAGGAGGGCAAAGGGTTCGGGTACCTGCTCAAGAGCCGGATACTCGAAGACTCTGACCTGGCCGACGCCCTCGACCGGGTGGCGCTCGGGGGCTCGGTCATTGACCCCGGGCTAGTGCAGGAGCTCTTGGCCAGGCGCAGCCGGCGCGAGCCGTTGGCTGCTCTCACGCGGCGCGAGCGCGAGGTCCTCGCGTTGATGGCCGAAGGCCGGTCCAACGCCGGAATCGCACAGCGCCTGTACGTCAGCGAAGCCGCAATTGAGAAGCACGTTAGGAGCATCTTGGCCAAGCTTGGGTTACCCGAAAGCGACCAGGACCACCGCAGGGTGCTGGCCGTCTTGGCGTTCCTGGGGGCCAATTAAGCCAGGATGGCAAGGACCCCTTCCGCACTCAGCCGTTCTTTGGGCAGGAACCCCAGGGCGCCGCTTCCCGAGACGACCTCTTCGATGTCGTCCGGGTCATAGGCAGAGATCACAATGACCGATAGGCCCGGGCGGCGCCGGAGGAGCTTTGGTACCAGCTCAAGGCCGTCGTCTGATCCGAGTTCGAGGTCGACCAGGACCACGTTTGGGGCCTCTGCGTCTACAAACTGAAGCGCCTCCTCACTCGTCGACGCGCAGCCGATAACCGATAAGCCTTGGGCCATGAGGTGGCGCGCCGCGGCCTCGAGGAAATTGCGGTTGTCGTCAACTAAGAGGCAGGTCGGCTGCACAACAAAACAAGGTCCCTCAGCGTCGCGCCAGTCGCAATCCAGCTAGTACTACTTTTGCGGTGTTCCAGCCACCTGGTGGCCCGTCGAGCCGGGCAACCTCAGATGCGTGGCGAGGGAAGGACCCGAAAAGTTTACGCTGACCGTTGAACCACAAGCCCCCGGGAGACGTGTTCTCTCTCTGTGCACCCGGGAAGACTCCTAGCACCCGAGTGCAGCGCCCGCCCCGCACTCAAAGCCTTAGCCACAAACAAGTCAACCCCTTCCGGAAAAGGAGCCACCATGCCTGCTATTACTACCCCTACCGCGCCCGACAACCAGCACAGGGCTTCACGAGCACGGCTCATCGCCGCTCTCCGCTCGCACAAAGCGTCGGGCGCCCGCTTTGCCTTCGCTATTGCGGCCGGAGCGGTACTGGCCCCAGGTGCCGTGCTGGTCTCGGGTAACACTGCCCAGGCGACGCCTGCACCTGCGGCCGCCTTACTGCCCAACGTTTCTAGTCACTATAGCTTTAGCACTCTCGGCGACCCGGCCGACCCGACCTTCAACCAGCTGCTCGGCATTAACGACTTCGGCGCCATCGCCGGCTATTTCGGGAGCGGCTCGCCGGCGGCCACGCATCCCAACAAGGGATTTACCATCGCGCCGTATAACGCCAAGTTGTTCACGAACGAGAACTTCGTCGGATCGCAGCAAACCCAAGTGACCGCCATAAATGACTGGGGCAACACCGTCGGTTTCTACGCCAACCCATCCGGTGCTAACTACGGGTTCCTCGACGAAGATGGCGTAATGTCCTCGGTGAGTGACCCCCTGACGTCGTCGAAACCTGCGGTCAATCAACTCCTCGGCCTCAACGACAACGGACAAGCAGCCGGGTTCTACAACGACGCAAAGAACAATTCTCACGCTTATACATGGGACCGCGTCACCCGCGTCTTCACTCCGATAAACCCCCCGGGGGCGACCAGCGCGACGGCGACGGCCATCAACGACCACGGCGCGGTAGCCGGCTTCTACACCAATGCCAATGGCAACGTTATGAGCTTCATCAAGCAAGGCCAGCACTGGGTCACCGTGGCCGTGCCCGGTTCCGCCACCACCCAGATCTTTGGCCTCAATGACGAGGGCGTAGCCGTCGGGATGTACGTGGGCCAACACAAACAGACGTACGGTTTTATTTACTCCGGGGGCGTCATCAAAACGATCAGTGACCCCAATGGGCTCGGGAGCACGGTTGTCAACGGCCTCAACAACCTCGGCCAAGTCGTCGGCTTCTACACCGACTCGAAGGGCAACACCGACGGCTTCGTGGCCTATAACCGCCCGCTCGGGATCCCGACGGCATCGTAGGACAAAACAAGCGGAAAACAACGGGGACATGAGCGAGTGGGCGTACTCCAGCGCGAAGCTTGGCCCATGCCCGCCAGCGGCTCAGTTGACAAAGCGGAAGTGCCAGCGGCCGTGCTCCAGCTGGCGGATGGCCGCACAGTCCGGCCTGTCTGGCAGAACGAGGCCGGCGGACGATCTCGGCGGTCCCGTACTCAGCCAGCTTGCCCTTGCCCGCCTTATCGGCTCGGGCGACCTCGAGCGCCACGTTCGCCTCGTCCGGGGCCGTCTCCGCAAACGTCGCGACGCCGTCCTTCAGGAGCTCGCCCTGCGCCTGCCGCAGGCTCGGCTCCAGGGGATCGCCGCCGGGCTCCATCTGCTGATCACTCTCCCGGACGCGCCCGGCGCCCTCGACGACGTAGAACTCACCAGGCGGATCCGGGAGCGCGACGTCATCGTTCACCCGCTCTCACTCCACCGACAACTGGGCGGACCTCCCGGCTTCGTCCTCGCCTATGCCGCCCCATCCGGTCGACCAGCTGCGTGAGGCGGTACGGCGAATCGCGGCCGTTCTCGGTGGGGGCTCTAACACGGCCACTAACGACGGACGCTCTTAGTCCAGCAGCCCCTCGTCGATTTGCCTCTCATTCTTTCGACGGTGTGGTATCGCGACCATGGCTGAAGCGGCGTCGGAGATCTCGAGCCGTTACCCCCTCACCGGGGTCAAGGCGGCTAGCACGCTCGCTCAAGAACGTTTCATACAACGAGCCAAGGAGGTCCTAGCCGCCGACGAAAGGGTCCTGGCCGCCTATTTGGTCGGCGGCTTCGCCATCGGCAAGGCGGACGCGTGGAGCGACGTCGACCTTCAAGCAATCGTCTCCGACGAAGCCGCAGAAGACCTCAAGGCGTCGTGGCCGGAGTTGGCCGGACGGCTGGCCTCGTTGGCCAATATCAAGCCCTTCCAATTCGCTACGGGTGGCGTATGCATCACACCCGACTGGCTTCATTTCGACATCGTGTTCCACGCCCGCTCTCAGGTCGACCCGACGAAAATAGAAGGAATGTCGCCGCTTTTTGACAAAGCGGGTCTCCTGCCTGGCCATCCAGTGCCGCGCCCCGACCGCCGCGAGGCGCCCTTTTTCCCCGAAGCGGCGGTCGGCACGTTCTTGTACATGTTGGGGAACATGGTCAGCGTGGTCGGCCGCAATGAGCCGGTCCCGGCCACCAACGGCGTGATTCTGGTCCGCGACATCGCCTTGGTCGGGCTCTTTCTGGCTGAACGAGGATGGCGGAGCACCCAGGAGCACAGTGCCGGTAACCCCTTCCCGTTCACCAAGCATCTCCGCGACTACCTCACCGACGAGCAGAACGCCCTGTTGGCGTCTCTGCCATCTCTGGAACCGAACATCGACTCAGCCATCGATGGCTACCTGGCCCTCGCCCGCATCTTCCTGCCGAGGGCCCGCCGCCTAGCCGAGCAGACCGGGCACCCCTGGCCGCAAGCATTCGAGGACGCCAGCGTCGCCTACTTCGAACGCAGTCTCGGGGTATTGCTCGAAACTTGATGCCGCGTTTTCGCTCGTACTCCCGTTACTACTTCGGCCGCGGCGGCGAAGACAGGGTCGCCGTTCAGCTGCAGCCCGCGCCGGCACGCCTCGACCAGCTTCACCTGATGGGGGTCAAGGCTGGCTTCAGCGGCCACGGCTAATTGTTGGCTTTGTGTGCCGGCGGGGGCTGCGTCAACCACCTGCCGCGCTCCTGAATAAAGGACTTCGTGCTCGGCTTCGAGCTGCGCCAGCGCAGCGGCGGCAGCCTGGCGCGAGATATGAGGCTCCAGGAGTTGGACCGCCATGGCCCCGGTCACGCCGTGAAGGTGAAAGATGTTCGGTTCGGCAACGTAATAACGGGCGCCCGCCGCGGCGGCATCCACAACCGCCGCTTGCGCGTCTACCACGTCGGATGGTGGGCTCGCCGGCTGGCCGGGCCGAAAACGGGCGGCCCAGTAGGCCAGCGCTCGCGCCAGTTCTTGCCGGCGGGCAGTCGTATCGGCCGCGTCGATAGCCCGAACGGCGTGACCCACCCTTATCGCCCCGTGGAAGAGAGCCGTAGCCATGGCGGGCATCAGCCTGGGCACCCAGGTCTCGACTACCCGAGGCCAACCTTGGTCGTCGATCTCATCCGTAAAGTAGCCCACCCATTCGGGGAGTTTCCGGTAATCGCCAAGCGCCTCCCGCCATTCGAAACTGGCCGGTAGGACAGGCTCCACACCGGTGCCTGCGGCTCGGGCAAAGCGACGCGCCCACCCGTCGAGTTCTTCTTCGAAACCGAGGGCGGCGAGCGCTTCGCAGGCCATCGCCCCGTGGTTGACGAAACCGTTAGGGAGCTCGAACCCGGCGAACGCCAGCCGTTCGAAGGCTTCGTCGAGTGCGTTGGACGTCTCCGCTGAAGCCTGGCTCATGAGACCGGCGCGTCCTGGAAGCCGTTCGTTGTAACCCGAGCCTGCATCCCACCCGGATCGCCCACGCCCCAGCTGATCACTCTTCGGGGGTGGATCCGGATGACCTGGCGGCTCACCCGAGCCATGGGTGGCTGGTCGTCACTTACGGCCTCGGCCACGCCCCGGATCTCGACGCCCCTCACCACCCACGGGTCGACGGAGGCAACGTCGTCGACCACCAGCGAAACGTACGGGTTGGCCTTCACGTTCCTCCACTTCTTTGTTGCCCCCATGTTGAGGCCATAGATGTCGATGGTGGAGAGGGCGGCGTTGTAGTGGAACCCGACCGGGTTGTTTTGGGGCGCGCCCCCTGCCACGGTGGCCAAACGACCGAGGCGCTGCGTCCCCAGGTAGGCGAGTTCGGCCTCGGTGAAAACTGGAAGAGTCGTGGACATATCACCACCCTAAGACCTCAAGTAACGTTGAGGTCAAGGGCTAGTGCCAGCATGTTGCGGCCAGCTTTCCATGACGAGGCGGAGGGAGGAGAGAGTGGTAGCGATGTCCGAGTACCTGGACTACAGCGGCCGCGATGACGTCCTGAGTGGGGGTGCCCGGCGGATTTGGGTCAGTACACCCAAGGGTCGTTACAGGGTGTGGACCAAGCGGACCGGCAACAACCCCAACCTCAAGGTGCTGCTGCTTCACGGCGGGCCCGGGTCCACCCATGAGTACCTGGAGGCCTGCGACAGTTACCTCCCGGCCGCCGGAGTGGAGTACTACTACTACGACCAGCTCGGCGCCGGGTTTAGTGACCAGCCCGACGAGCCGTCGCTCTGGGCATTAGACCGTTTTGTAGACGAGGTAGAACAGGTTCGCCGGGAGCTGGGCCTGGGCCCGACAATTTTGTCCTTTACGGCCATTCCTGGGGTGGGCTATTGGCAACCGAATACGCGGTCCACCACCAAAGCCACTTGAAGGGGCTCGTTATATCCAACATGATGTCGAGCGTCCCCGCCTACGACGCGTACCGCGCGCGACGTACTAATGCAGGAGATCGACCCCGACGCTCTGGCCGAGATCAAAGCGCTCGAGAAAACTGACGATTTCGACAACCCGAGGTACATGGAACTGCTGAACGACCACCATTATGTACAACATGTGTTGCGCATGGCCGTCGAAGACTGGCCTGACCCCGTTGAGCGCGCTTTCGCCAAGATAAACCCTACGATTTACATCCCTATGCAAGGGCCGAGCGAACTAGGCGTAAGCGCGGACGCCAAGCTGGCCGACTGGGACCGGACGGAGGAACTAATTTCCATCGAAGTACCGACCCTCGTCATTGGTGCGCGTTATGACACCATGGACCCTTCGTACATGGAAATGATGGCGGGCCGATTGCCTGCGGGCCAATACCTTTATTGTCCGAATGGCAGCCATTTGGCCCTGTACGACGACCAGGCCGTTTATTTCGCCGGCCTCGTCAAGTTCCTCCGCGAAATGATGGCGCCCTGACCGCTAGCCTGGCTCGGGTGGACAGCCGGGCCTCGGGGCGAAACGCGATTACCTCCCAACTCGAAGATGCTGGTTGTGTTGCACCCGAAGAGGAAGCCGATGAACTGATAGAGGCGGCTCAGGGCGACGAGGGACTTCTCGAGGCGCTCGTCCTCCGCCGGGTGACCGGGGAGCCGCTGGCCTGGATCACCGGCGCCGTCAACTTTGTGGGCTGTTCTGTGAGGGTCCACCCCGGAGTGTACGTACCTCGCTGGCAGACCGAGGCCCTCGTACGGCGGGCTGTCGACCTGATCCCGGACAACGGTCTGGCCGCCGACCTCTGTACGGGCTCAGGCGCGATTGCCATGGCTCTAGGCCACGCCCGGCCATCGGCTCGGGTGGTGGCGAGCGAAATCGACCCTGTCGCTTGGCGCTGCGCCAAAGAAAACGGCGTGGAAGTCTACGCCGGCCACCTGGACGAGCCCCTGCCTTTCGAATTACGAGGGCGCTTCGACGTCGTGATCGCCGTCGTGCCCTACGTACCCAGCGAACAGTTCGATTATTTGCCTCGTGACGTCCGGGATTACGAACCCCGCATCGCTCTTGACGGTGGCCCGCACGGCACCCGGGTGCTGGAGCAGGCCGTGGGGGCCGGCGCTCGGCTGTTACACATGGGTGGCGCACTCCTGCTCGAACTGGGAGGAGAGCAAGACGATGCGCTGCAGGGCGTCCTCGAGGCCGCCGGCTTCGACGCGATGCGGCGTTTCAGCGATGAAGAAGGCGACCTCCGGGGGATAGAAGCCACGCTCTCGGTGCGGTGCGGCTTGGCGAAAGAGGAATGACCACTTAGGCCGACAAGTAGCCGATGATGGGGGCCATGGAAAACAAAGGGAGTTCCGGGTCGCTCTGGTCGTTGTGGTCGGAGGACTCTGTGTTGTCGATCGCGTCCAAAGGGTCCGTCCTGTCGATTGGCTCGATCGGCTCGGCGCTGTCGATCGGCTCAGTGGGCTCTTTCCTGTCCGCCTTTTCGGTGGCGTCGACCGGCTCGATCGGTTCGTTGCTCTCCGCGGGTTCGCTCTTGTCGGCCATGTCCTTCCGCTCCACCAAAGCGGCCCTCGCCTCCCAGTCCCGGAACGGGAGCTGAGACCCGCGGCCAGTTTGAGCAGCTAGCACCCGACCTGGCCGTCGACAGCTGCGCCCCGTCCGGAGGGCGCGCCTCCCGCTAGAGTCCGACCATGAGCGGGTACGTGATGCCGGGTGTCCTCGAGATCGACACCCTCCTCGGTGGTTGGCACCGGGTCACCGCCGGCTACCTCGTCGAGGGCCCGGCGCCAGTCCTGGTGGAGACGGGCAGCCAGAGCTCGGTACCGGTGTTGCTAAAGGCTCTGGCCGAACACGGTGTCGGCCCCGAAGACCTGGCCGGGATCGCCGTCACCCACATACACCTCGACCATGCCGGGGGGGTCGGCGACGTGACCAGCGCATTCCCCAAAGCCGTCGTCTACGTCCACCCAAGAGGGGCCAGGCACCTGGCCGACCCGAGCCGGCTTATCGCCTCGGCGGCCACCGTGTACGGGGACGCCCTCGACACGGTCTATGGCCGGCTGACCCCCACTCCGGCCGCACGGGTAAAGGCGGTTGAGGACGACGTCGAAATCGACGTCGGTGGAGGCCGCGTGCTGACTGTCGTGCATTCGCCGGGCCACGCCAAGCACCATATGGCGCTCCACGACAGCGAGAGCGGCGTGCTGTTCGTGGGGGACTCCATGGGTGTGCGCCTGCCGGGCGCCGGCACCCTGAGGCCGGCTACCCCGCCCGCCGATTTCGACCTGGCCCAGGCGCTCGACAGCCTCAGGCGATATTCCGAACGGCGCCCGAGCGCCCTGGCCCTCGCTCACTACGGTCTCTTGCCGGACGAGCCCAGCACTGCGCTAGAGGAGGCGAGCGACGTTTTACAGGAATGGGCGGACGTAGCTGCGACGGCGTGGCACTCGGGACGAGACGTGGAAGACGCTTTGCGCGAACGCTTCGGGGGCGAAATAGAAGCCCTCCCGCCTGAAGAACGTCAGCGCCTCGAGACTCTGAACGGCATACACAGCAA
Organism: uncultured Acidimicrobiaceae bacterium; assembly: GCA_963807395.1. Taxonomy (GTDB): domain Bacteria; phylum Actinomycetota; class Acidimicrobiia; order Acidimicrobiales; family Palsa-688; genus Fen-671. Next base: position 620,613 of record CAWEBW010000007.1, on the reverse strand, counting down.
CGCTGAAGGGCTCAAGCTGTGGCTGGCGGCCACTGATGGCTCAACTGAGGGCGGCCGAAAAGATGGCTAGCCGAGGCAGGCCCTCGCCGACGGCCCAACCGTTCGCCTTAGCCCTCGGACGACCGTGCCGGACGGGGACCGGCCCGTCGGGCCTCGTCCCCGCCATCACATCCATGATGGCACTCTTTCTATTTGGCCCATAAATATCTGCGGCGCCAGGAACGCGGGACCCGCTTCGGGATCTTTAGATTTACGAACCGTGGCTCGTGGTGAATATGGCGCCGTAAAAGGGCGTGGCGGGCCTCCGCTTCCAAATCGAGCCGGTCGTAATAGGTTATGAGCGCGGCAATTGTAGGCTGGATAAACATTTATAACCTCCATCAGTCAAACCGCGCCGATAGACGCGGCTGAAATGTGGCTTGCTACAGGCCCTGGGGGGCCGGGCGCTCGGGCTCTAGCGGGTTGATGCTTGAGCGCGCTGGCGCGGGCCGTTCACGGGGAGAGAGCGGCTGAAGAATATGTTCACTCGTACCTCCTCGCGGCTCGATGGGCGGACACGACCATTAGAGCCGATCTCCAACCGGCTCCGCCACCGATTTTTTCAATTCTTCGGGCCGTAACGCACGGCCGGCAATTGCCCACGTCGAACATCAAGTCGAACACCAATGAGAAAGGTGGAAAGGGGCATGTACACGGCCAATTCCACGTCAGCAGAGCGGCGGTGCCATAATCAAGGGCATGGGACTAGTCGGGCTCCACCACGTATCGATCAATGTCGATGACGTCGACGCCGCCATTGCGTTCTACGTGGGCATCCTGGGTCTAAGGGTCCGTCCCGACCGGCCGGACTTCAGTTTCGGGGGAGCCTGGCTTGACGCTGGGGGCCAGCAGGTCCACCTGATCGAGGCTACGCCGCCTCCGGGCCTCGGCCAGCATTTCGCATTGGCCTTCAGCGACCTCGCCGCTCTCGTCGCTGCACTCCGGGGTCAGGGTATCGAGGTGAGCGAACCGGTGCGGTCGGGCACCAGCCTCCAGTCCTTCCTCAACGACCCCGCCGGCAATCGCGTCGAGCTCCACCAAACGGGTGTCTTTGCCGCCTGAGCGGTGATCAGGAGGCCCGGCGGCAGCGAGTGAGTACTCTCCGCGGTCGACCGGCACCCGCGCAGTCGTGACAACTGGGCAGGGCGATGGCTAGGGGCCGGACAGTTTGGGCCGATCAACTGAGCGACGAGGAGCGGTCCGCCCTCGACGCGGGGGCCGGGAAGGCGCCCGAGCCGCGGCCAGACGTACTGGTGGTGGGAGGCGGGATCGTCGGCGTGGCCACAGCTCTGGCCTGTCAGCGTGCCGGCCTGGGCCAGGTCTCGCTCTTGGAGGCCGGGCGGCTCGGCTCTGGCGCCACCGCCGGCGCCGCCGGTCTGCTCGTCCCGGAAGCTCACCAGGGTACTGACCCGCCTGACTTCGTCGAACTGGGCCGGACCAGCCTCGAGATCTGGGCGGAGTTAGAGAGCGCCCTCCCCGGCGGCGTCGGGTACCAGGACATGGACTGGATCGGCCTGGCGCCGCAGCCCGCCGGCTTCGTAGCCGACCCGCCAGCCGCGGTCGAGTGGCTGACGGCCGAGGATGTAGCGGCGTTAGTCCCGGGCCTCACGAGGAAGACATCGGGTGCCCTGGTGCGGCACCAAGGCCGGGTCAACCCGCTCCGCGCTGTAAGCCGTATGGCGGCGCACCTCCCACACGTCACAAGCGGGGCCACGGCCATCAAATGCGAGGGGAAAGGGGACCGGGTGCTGGCCATCGAAACTACGGCCGGTCTGGTGTCGCCCGGTGCGGTCATCTTCGCCACCGGAGGGCCTCCGCAACTGGCCGGGATAGAAGTAGAGGTCCCGGCCGATTGGGTGAAAGGCCACTTGGCGGCCACCGAGCCGGTCTCGCTCACCCTGCCCGGTTCAGTAGCCCCAGTGGCCACTCAGATTGAAGACGGGCGGCTGCTGGCAGGCGGGACCGTTGACGCCGACGACGCTTCCCCAGGGGTAAGCGAAGACGTTATCAACGACATCAGGCGAGAGCTAAAGACCGCCCTGCCGCAACTGCGCCATGCGCGTCTCAGCCACCAATGGTGCTGCTGGCGGCCTCACCACCCTGACAATCAGCCGGTCGTGGACCGAGTGCCTGGTCTCGGCAACGCCTGGTTTACGAGCGGCCACTACCGCACCGGCATCCTCATGGCTCAGGTCACGGCCCGGGTACTTTCCGCATGGGTAAGTACGGGCCAGCAACCAGAACAGGCCGTCCCGTGGGCGATAAACGGCCGCTGGTGACCATGGTACGTTCAGCCGCGTGACCATGACTGGTCTTATTGCGCGTGAAAGGTGAAGACCTTCTCCGCTTCTATACGCGCCCCGAGCGCATCGGCCTGGTCCAACCAGGTCTCAAAGGCGGGCCCCTGCTTCGGCACGTAGTAGTCGAGGACCGCCCGACGAAAATAGTGGTGGGCCGGATCTGAAAGCTCGAACAGCTCGGCCCGCCCGTGCACTGTCACGGCCAGTTCCTCGCCCGGCAGGTGGACGGCGCTGACTGCCGGGCGGGTGGCCAGGTGGTGCATGCGGACCGAGTTCCGACCTGAACTGAAGTAGAAGGCCCCGTGGAGGAAATGACCGTCGACGGGGCCGGCCAGCGGGCGGCCATCAGCGGTCACGGTGGAAAGCACCAGCAGGCACATGCCGCTCAATCTGGCGCACAATTCGGGGGCGCTGAGACGGCGGTCGTCAGTGAGGATGCTCCGCAGGTGCGGGCCCGTCGGCCATGCTCTCATCGAGGAGTTGCTGTAGTCGGCCCATCTCGTCTGGGGTTTCGTGCATGCTCGATTTCATCACCCGCGAGTGACGATCGGCTGTTGCGCGGGGGAACTTCTGGGTACTTAGAGACTGTCTCAAGTACCACCAGGTTCCTGGAAAGGGGGAACACCATGCACGTGCAATGGGAGGTTCGGGGGCGCAGACGGAAGGTCCTAACCGGCGTTTTTGCGGCCACCGTGGCCTGCCTGTTGGGAATGGTCGGGACAGACGGTCTCGTAACGGTAGCCGGAGCGCAGACAACTTCTACCTTCACGCCGTCAGCCACCGGCGAACTGGACTGCAACGGTTTCAGCCCGGTCCAAAAACCGGTGCGGCTGAACTTATGTTCCGACATCCGTGGCGACCTCGGCTATGACAACGCCAACACCTATGGCGGCCGCTTCTACGACAATGGCCACTACATCGGCCACGACGAGCCAGACGCCACCTTCCTGTCCAACCAACCCGGTTCCGGCAACGACGTGACGTGGACGCTGACCATCGGCCGCGACCCGTACCTGGCGCCCACCGACGCCAACCCCGGAAGAGACGTTTCCCATTGGTTCGAGCTCACGCCAGCGCCCTGGTTCTCCATGGCCATGTGCGACCCGAACTCTTACCCGCAGACAGCCTGCACACCCAACTCGGACTCGAACGCCCCCACGTGCTTCACTACCAACTGCACCACGGCCCAGTCGGGGGGCGGCTCCGCGTTCATGGAGATGCAGCTCTACCCACCCGGCAACCCGCCTTTTGAGGACAGCGAGAGCTGCGACAACGCGCATTGGTGCGCCGCCCTAACGATAGACAGCCTCGAGTGCACGGCGGGCTACGCCCAGTGCAATACGCACTGCGAAGAGCCCTACAACTTCGCCTTCATCCAGAAGAACGGGGCACCGACCGGGCCGCCCGGACCTCTGACGGCCGATGTCGCCTCGTACACGCCCAATAACGAGACCCTGTTGATGGACCCTGGTGACACGATCACGGTCCACATGTCCGACGCGCCCGCGCCGGGAGGAGGCGACGCCTTCGAGGTGGTGATCGAGGACCTCACGCAGCATACGACCGGGTATATGCAGGCCTCCGCGGCCAACGGCTTCGAGAGCAGTTACGGAATCCAGGGTCCCGGCGACTGCTCGGGCGAACCTTTCAACTTCCAGCCGGAGTACTCGACCGCTGCGCAGGGCAACATCATCCCTTGGGCCGCATTGCAGACCGACATCAGCACGGAGTTCGAGACCGGCCACTGGGAAGCGTGCACCTCGCTCGGCGAGCCGTTCACTTCGAACCCGATCGACCCGGCGGACCAGAGCGCCGGCTACAACGAGTGCTTCGGCCCGTACGAAAGCGCAGGGCCGCCCGATAGCGGCACCGCCGAAACCGGCGATGCCATGTGCTACTACGCCGGCTCCACTCACGTGGGCTTTGACGGCCCGGGGACGAGTTCGGCGCCGGACGAGCTCACCGGGTGCCAGGACAACTATTTCCAGAACGGCGACCTCGACTTCGACGGGACCCCGTACTGGCCCGAATGGCCGACCGGGCCAATACCGACCATCTACCCGGGGTCGTTCGTGGAGCAGTACCCCACCACGGACGGCCGGGCCTACTCCCGGTACTTTTTCCAGACCGACATCGCTCTCAGTGAGTCGACGTGCGGCATCAGCGCGAGCGGGGCTCCCACCGGGTGCTCGGTACCTCCCTCTGGGCCCGGCAATTTTTACCCCTACTGGAGCGAGCTGCACATCGGAAATTACTGTGCTCTCGAGTTCGGCAATGTTGCGTATGGGCGGGGCGTAAACAGTTTCGGTCAGGACGCGGAGTACGGTCAGGACCTGTTCAGCCAGCTCGGCTACCCGGAGTTCGAAGGGAACACGCACAACGTCGACTGCCGCTCCCAGGGCAGAGGAGGTCCTCAGTAGCGGCCGGGGCGCTGGCTACGCTCCGGGCCAAATCTGAGGACCGGCGATAACCCCAACCGGAAGGGCACTCGGCCGTCACTAAGCTGGACGGCCGAGTGGCCCGTCCCCGCAGCGGGACGCAGGCGGGGGCGGAGCCTCACGAGGTGGGAGGTGTACGTGACGACTATCACCTGTGCGACTATCACCTGTGCGACTATCCGGACGGCCATCCTCGGTGCATTGCTCACCGCAGCCGTCACGGTCAGCGGGGCCGGGAACGCTGCGGCGGCCCCGCCCATAAGCCCGGTTCAACCCATTGCGCCCGTCCAGACCAGGAACTCATTGTGCGTTTACCCGCACGGGGCAGGGCCGGGCTATAACGCCTCGATTGGCGACCAGGAAAACGGGAAGACGGTTTGCCTCACGCTCGGCGAAAAGCTGCTGGTGTCGCTTTCGGCGCCCGCCTCGAAAGGTTTGAGCTGGAGCCGCATCCAGGTTTCTCCGCCCGGGGTGCTGGCCAACGCCCCGCTTACCCTTATGCTCCCCAAAGGCGTGACGGCTACAAACCTGCTGGCCGCCCACCCGGGGACGGTCGACCTCACTTCAGCACGCCACGTCTGCCCTCCGGCGACCAATGGGTCGGCAACGTGTGAGGCCATGATTTCGTGGCGGGCCACCGTTGTGGTGCGGACTGCGCACAAACTAATACCGCAGGTGCGGTTCTAGGAGCCGTGTAGCTCAAGTAACCCTGTGCACCGCCGAATTCGGTGCAATTGACGGTTTTCGTTGCGTTTGGCTGCAAAAATGCCACGCGATGGCGACGAGAAGGCGCGATCGCGACGAGAAGACCCGGTTGCACTCAAAACGCAGCTGTCAAAGGCTCGCCCGACCGACGAGAGGGCAGACACTAACACAAGGGGTGGCAGGAGGAGCACTCCCGCCACCGTCTGCCACTATCGGCCTTCTCTACGAAGTGGACACCAACGAGCTAGGTGGCGGCGGCGCCTTCCCCGTATAAGCCGTCACCGGGGACGACCCGACGTTTGTCACTTCGACGCCAGTGAGCGGCGTCACGCCGAGCCAGCTGCCCGTAGGTGTGACCGCTGGCGGAGCGGACGTGGTGAGCTTTACCACTTCGGCCCCCTGGAACCCGTAATGCACGGAACTCGAGTACGAGAGCGAGACGAAGCCAGGCGTCACGAAGCTCTTGCCAGATGTCTCCATCGCCGAGACCAGGCCTTGCCGCGTCAGGTTTTTCCCGGCGGCCTGGAGGGCCTGGACAAAGGTGAAAGCGAGGGCAATACCGTAGGTCGTGTTGCCGTCGAGGCCAGCTTTGGCGTACAGCGCCGGGGCATAAGCCTTCAGGAGCTTGGCTTCGACCTTCACCCATGCGTTCGACGTGTCCGACTCGGCGGGGAAATAGGAGTCGGTGATCACGCCGTTCAAAAGCCCGGCCACCGCCTTCACTTGCGTGGCTGTACCGTGGCTGGCCTTCACGAACGACTCGAGTAGCGGCCCGACGGTGGGGGCGTCGGAACCGACGTTAGAAATCACATATTGCGGGAAGAAACCGATCGAAGCGGCCGGGATCATGGCCAGTGCCGTCGCCCCCGGGATGGTGGCCATCGCCACCACTTGGGCTCCGGCCGCCTTCAGCGCCGCCACCTGGTTGGAGAGGGGCCCCGACAGCGTGGCCGCGTCGTAGGTTTGTTGTGAAACTACCGTCGATTTCGGCAGTTCCATGCTCAGGCCCTTCACGAAGTCCTGCCCGAACTCGTCGTCCTGGTACAGGTAGCCGACCTTCTTGCCGGCAAAGTGCGATGCGATGTAGCTACCGAGTATCTTTCCCTCGACCGTGTACGGCGGCTGCCAGCCGAAACTTTCAGGGTATTTCGGGTTGCTCCAGCAGTTGCACCCCGACTCGATGAATAGTTGGGGGACTTTCTGCCCGTTGAGGAACGCCTGCACAGCCGCCTGGGTCGGCGTCCCCAGCGAACCGACATCAGCAAAGATGTTGTCCTGCAATACCAGCTTCCGGGTGAGCGTTGCCGTCTCCGCCGGGTTGTACTGGTCGTCCAGGTAGATGTACTTGATTTTCCGCCCATAGACACCTCCATGGGCGTTGACCCAACCAAACACAGCGTCCATGGCGGGGGCAATTTCGTCGTAACCCGGCGCCGCCGGCCCCGTCAGCGGGACGGTAGCGCCAATGGTAATGGTGGAGGCGGTGACCCCCGGGGTTTGCGCCGAGGCGGCCGGGGTCACCACGCCAATCGTGAGGCCACACACCGTCACTCCGGCCACCGCCGCTCCGGCCCAACGCCGGGTTAATTGCCCATGTCTTTGCTTCATTATTGCCATTGCAATTCCCTTCATTCGTTCACCGGCCGTGCTCAGGACCGAGCTGGGGGTCATCGGTACTCGGCGGGCCATGCCCCGCCGCAGCAGCCCGATAACCAACCCCCTCGTCACGTACAGCCAACCACCCCTTCGACCCGAACCCCCATAACCAGCGTAGACCTCCCTGGATGCCGGTAGGGGCGACGAGCATCACGACAATCAGTACGACGCCGAAAATGATAGTGGCGAGGTAAGCGCTCGTCCCAGCACCCAGGCCGAAGTCACCCGAAAGGGACGTCGACCACTGTGGCACGTACACCAAGAGGACAGCGCCCCACCACATGCCCATGAGGCTCCCTGCGCCACCCAGGACCATCGCCGCCAGCAGCTCAATGGACAAGGTGAGCGGGAACTCTCCGGTGCTCACCACTCCTGTCGACAGGCCCAGGAAGGCGCCTGCCAGCCCGGCGCACCCCGCGCTCACGACGAAAGCCGTCACCTTGGTGCGGGCCACGTGCACGCCGGACAGTGAAGCCGCCACCTCGTCGTCGCGCACGGCGCGGAAAGAGCGGCCAAACCGGCTCGAGAGCAGGTTGGCCAACAAGACGAGGGTTATCAGCGCGCCGGCCAACTCGATCCACGTCAACCACTCTTCCGGGTTGACCGAACCGGGAGCGGCGGGCACGGTCGTGGTCAGGCCCTGGTCCCCGCCGAAGGTCGTGCTCCACTTGTCTGCGATCGGAGGGAGGGCCAGGGCGAGCAACAGGGTGACACCGGCCAGGTACGGCCCCTTGAGGCGGGTGGCCGAGATCCCGATCACGAGACCCAGGGTGGCGGCGGCGCCTATGGCCGCCAGCAACTCGAGGACGAAGTTCATCTGGGTGTGGGTCATGAGGAGGGCCACGGTGTAGGCCCCTACGGCCATAAAGGCGCCCTGGCCGAGCGAGATTTGCCCGCTCGTACCCGTGAGCAGGCTGAGGCCGGCCAGGACGATCAGGTAAAGGGCGATCTCGCCCACGAGGACGTTGTTGTACGGGCTCAAAGCGGACGTGATGAAGTAGAGGACGACCGCGCCCAGCGCGGCCAGCATAAAGTGGCGAGCCAAGGGTTGCCTGGACAGGCGAAACCTCATCAAACCACTCGGGCCGAGGTTCGCGAAAAGATCCCCTGGGGCCGCGCCATCAAGGTGACCATCAACAACACCAGAGCGCCGAGGGGTTCGAGGCCCGACCCGAGGTAGCCCCCGACGTAGGAAATGCCGAGCCCGGTGATGAGCCCGCCGACCAGAGCACCGACCGGGCTTTCGAGGCCGCCGATCACTGCCGCAGTAAAGGCGTAGATCAAGTCGAGGTCCATGAAATAAGGCCCGAACGAGCTGGTGGGGGCGATCAGCAAACCGGCCAACGCCCCCGCCAGCCCGGCCAGCGCCCACCCCAGCGTGAGCAGCCTCCCGACACGAACGCCGAGCAGCCTGGATACCTCCCGGCCGAAAGCCGACGCCCGCATTTGCAGGCCGAGCGTGGTGGCCCTGAACAATATGAGGTTGGCCGCCATGAGGAGGAGGACGGCGACCAAGATGAACAGGTCGAAATGGGAAAAAGCAATCCTGGTGTGCCCGACCACGAGACCGCTCTGCGAGAAAGCGGCCGGGAAGCCGCGACTGGAATTCCCGTAAATCGCACCGGCGACGCCTTCGAGCACGATGACCAGCCCGATCGTCACGATGACCGGGTTGAGGTCCGGCTTGCCTTCGAGCGGCCGCATCAAAACGCGCTCCACCAGCGCGCCGAGCACAAACCCAAGAGCTAAAGCGATCACGAAAGCCCACCAGTAATTCCAGCCCCGGTCGAGGAAACTGGAGGCAATAAAGGTAGTCAACATGGCCATGGCCCCTTGGGCAAAGTTGATGACCTTCGTGGCCCGGAAAATGAGCACGAGCGCCAACGCGAGGGCGGCGAAGACCATGCCTTGGGTGATGCCGTTGAGGGTGACGTTGATAAAGAGGCTCATCTTCTGACCTCAAAAGCCCAAATAATGCCGGCGCAGTTCAGTATCGCCGGCCAGCGTCGAGGCCAAATCGTTGGCGACCACCTCGCCCAGGTTGAGGACAACCGCCCGGTGGGCAACGGAAAGGGCGCTACGAGCGTTCTGCTCGACGAGGACGACGGTCATGTCGGACCCTGTCGTCTGGTCAACCAGTAAAGCCATTAGCTGCGCGGTGATGAGGGGAGCGAGGCCGAGAGAAGGCTCGTCGAGCAACAGGAGCCGGGGTCGGCTGATGAGAGCCCGGCCGAGCACGAGCATTTGCCGTTCGCCACCCGAGAGGGCGGAGGCGTGGCGGTGACGGAAGCCCCTGAGACGAGGGAAGAGCTCAAAAATAGCCTCGATGGCCGGACGACGTTGCCGCGGCGGTAAACACCAGAGCGTGGCCACGTGAAGATTGTCCTCTACCGTGAGCTCGCCGATGATGCCCCGGCCCTCGGGGACGTGGGCCACCCGTTGCCGGGCGATGTCCTCGACCGAGGTCCCCAATAGCTCTTGCCCGGCAAAGCACACCGAACCGTTTTTCGCTTTGGTCAAGCCGCTGATCGTGCGTAGCAGCGTAGTCTTACCGGCCCCGTTGGCCCCGAGGACGGCAGTGATCTCGCCGTTCTTAGCGCCGAAAGACACAGATTCTCAGCGCGCTGACCGCGCCATAAGAGACACTCAGGTCCTTTATTTCAAGCACCTGCCGCCTCCTGTGACGTCGACGCCGAGGCCGTCTGTTCTATATTTCGCCCCAGGTACGCGGTCGCCACCTCGTGGTTGGCCCGGATTTCCGCCGGCGAGCCGTCGGCGATCACCTGCCCGAAGTTGAGCACTACGATGCGGTCGCAGACCGAGGTGACCAGGTCTATGCGGTGCTCCACTAAGACGACGCCCATGGCCCGTCCCAGGTCCCGGATCAACGTGGCCAGACCGTCGATCTCGTCCTCCGAAAGGCCGCTGGCGGGCTCGTCGAGAAGGAGCAGGCTGGGCTCCGCCATAAGACTTCGGGCCAGGGCGGCGCGTTTTTGGATCCCATAGGGGAGTGTGCCCGGGAGTTTTGGTGCGTACCCGCCGATCCCGAGCCGGTCGAGCAGTTCAGCCGCGGTGGCGGCAGTACGGCGCTCCTCGCGGCTCGAGCGCCAAATGCCAAGGAATGCCGAGCCGATATCGCACTTGAGCCGAGCCTGCGCCCCCAGCATGACATTCTCCAGGACAGTCAACCCACGGCAGAGGCCGATGCCTTGCAGCGTCCTGGCGATGCCAAGTTGGTTCAGGTCATGGGGGCGGCCTGTGCCCAGCCGTACTCCCCCGTAGGTAACGACCCCCGAGCGGGGCCGTACAAAGCCGGAGATGACGTTGAAAAGCGTGGTCTTCCCGGCACCGTTCGGCCCGATGACCCCGACCGTTTCGCCGTAGCCAGCGGACAAAGAGACCCGGTCGAGAGCGAGCAGCCCGCCGAACTCGACAGTCAGATCGTTAACCGCTAGCCGCTTCGAGCTGGGGCCGGTGGCATCGGCCGGCGCCGTCACCGCTGGCGCGGTGGGCACGGGCACGGGAGCTACGTCACGGCCCTGCGTATTTCCCCCCTCAAAGTCCGAAGCCACCATGGGTCCTGAGCAACGCCCCTGAGCCACCAGGCTCTCCGGCGAGCGTAGCACGGGGCTATGCGGTCTGGCCCCCGTCGACCACCAGGACCTGGCCCGTCACGTAGGCACCGGCGGGCGAGGCCAGGAAAGCGACCGCGCCCTTCAAGTCGTCCGGGCCGCCGAAGCGGCCGAGGGGGATCTGTTCTAGAAAAGTGTCTCCAAAGCGGTCGAGCATCACCTGTGACATAGCCGACGGGAACCAGCCTGGAGCGATGGCGTTCACCCGGATGCCGTAACGCGCCCATTTCCACGCCAGGTCCCGAGTTAGCGATATTACGCCCCCTTTACTGGCCGAATAGGCCACAATATCTACGGTCCCGGGCGGCGAGCCGCGGAGGCCGGCGACCGAGGCGACGTTCACGATGGCGCCACCGCCCTGAGTGATCATACGCCGGGCCGCAGCCTGGCTCATCAGGAACAGACCGGTCAGGTTCACGTCCATCACCTTCTGCCAACCACGCAGTGGCGTCTCCTCAGCGGGCGCCCCCCAGCTCGTGCCGGCGTCGTTCACGAGCACGTCGACACCGCCGAACTGCGCTACGGCGCGGTCGACGGTTTCTTGCACGTCGCCGGGCTGGGACACGTCGCAGCGCAACGCCAGCGTGCCCACGCCGAGTTCGGCCAGCTCGATGGCGGCCTGTTCACACCGTTCCAATTTGCGGGCGCAGACCACGATGTTGGCGCCCAGCTCGGCCAAGGCGCCGGCCATCTGACGGCCCAGCCCGCTGCCCCCTCCGGTGACGATGGCCGTCTTGCCAGACAGGTCGAACAGCTCACGGACCAGCACGGTGTGAGATCGTAGTGGCCATGGCAGCAACGTCGAGTGCTCCCGCTGTGCAGGAAGCGCTGCGGGACCAGTACCGGTCCTTCATGGACGAGCACGTCTACCCCAACGAGGAGGCCCTGTCCCGGGAGGACGACGCCGCCTTATTGCTCGTCGAGGCCTTACGAGTGCGGGCCAAACAGGCCGGCCTCTGGGCACCCCATCTCCCGCCGGAAGCCGGCGGGACCGGGCAAGGCTTCCTATCCTACGCCAGCCTCAACGAGGAGATCGGTAGGGTGCCGTGGGCGCAGCTCGTGTTCAACTGCCAGGCCCCGGACGCCGGGAATGGCGAGATCCTGTACCTGTTCGGCAGCGTTGACCAAAAGATCACGTGGCTCACGCCCCTCGTCGAAGGGGGCATCCGCTCGTTTTTTTCGATGACCGAACCCGATGTCTCTGGCGCGGACCCGACTGGCCTACAGACGACCGCTGTGCTCGAGGGCGACGAATGGGTTATCAATGGGCGCAAATGGTTTTCCTCCGGGGCGGAGGGCGCCGCGTTCGGGATCGTAATGGCGGTCACCGAGCCCGAGGCGCCACCCCACCGGCGTATGAGCCAGATCATCGTGCCGGCGGAGGCAGCCGGGGTAGAGATCGAGCCGGTGCCAGTGCTCGGCCACCGCGGCCGCGGCTGGTCAACGCACTGCGAGGTCCGTTACCAAAGCGTGCGCGTACCGGCCGACAACCTGCTCGGCGAGCGCGGCGACGGGTTCAGGATCGCGCAGATGCGGCTGGGGCCGGGCCGTATCCACCACGTCATGCGCTGGCTGGGCCAAATGCAACGGGCTTTCGAGCTTATGTGCGCACGCGCCCTGCAGCGACGAGCCTTCGGCGGTCCGCTCGCTGAGAAGGAGACGGTACAAAACTGGGTGGCCGACTCGGCGGCCGAGATCCACGCTTGTCGCCTGATGACTTACGACGCCGCGCAGAAGATCGACCAGGGGGCGGACGCGCGTGTCGACATCTCGCTACTGAAGTTCTACGCCGCCACCGCGCTGTCTAATGTGATCGACCGTGCCGTCCAGGTGCACGGGGGCCTCGGCCTCACCGACCGATCACCGCTGTCGTACATGTACACCCTGGCCAGGGGAGCGCACATCTACGACGGGCCCGACGAGGTCCACCGAATGGTCGTAAGCCGGCGCATTCTGAAAGAGTTCGCCGACGGCGGCCGCTGGACGTTCGGCTGAGCCATGCCCGGGGCCCGGGAGCCGGACATCGTCGAGACGGCCACCGAGGCGGCGGCACTTTCGCGCCCCCCTCTTCTCATCCTCGAGCGTGTGCGCGCCTTCCTGGACGAACATGGGCTTGGTTCCGGCCCGGTCAGCGTCTCTCGTATTGGTGAAGGGGGTGGCTCGAACTTCTCGTTCCTGGTCGAGCGGGACAGGGAACGCTACGTGTTGCGCCGCCCCCCGCGTCCACCACTCCCGCCGTCTGCTCACGATGTCGTGCGCGAAGCTCGCCTCCAGCTGGCACTGGCACCCCTCGGCACCCGGGCCCCCGCATCCGGGCCATCTGCGAGGACGACAGCCTCCTTGGAGTGCCATTCTATGTGGCCGATTACGTCGGGGGGTTCGTCGTGACCGACGAGCTGCCACCGGGCCTCGACCGTGATGCCCTGGCCCGGCGCCGGCTCGCAGAAGACCTCGTCGATGCCCTGGTCGAAATCCACGCCGTAGATACTGCCGTGCCGGCATTAGCGCCGTTCGTCCGGCCGGGCAGCTACCTCGAACGGCAAGTACGGCGCTTCTCCCAGCTCTGGGACCTCAACGCCACCCGACCGCTCCCGGTCGTGGAGGAAGTGGGGGCCGAGCTCGCCGCCACCATGCCCGCGCCGCTCGCACCGGCCGTCGTGCACGGCGACTATCGCCTCGGGAACATGATCGTCATGCCTGGCCGGCCCCGCCCCATCGTCGCCGTGCTCGATTGGGAAATGGGTGCCATTGGTGACCCACGAGCCGACGTCGGCTACCTGCTGGCCATGTATTCTTCGCCCGGCGGTGAACCGAGCGCATTGGGTACCTCACCGGTCACGGCCACCCCCGGTTTCCTCACCTCGTCCGAACTAGCGGCCCGCTATGCCGAGCGCAGCGGGCGCAATGTGGAGCCGTTGGCCTGGTTCGAAGCCCTGGCCCTCTGGAAAGCGGCCGTGTTTTGTGAGGCTATTTATGGCCGTTTCATCCGGAGCGAGCTCACTGCGGACGATAACCGGGCCGCAGTCTTCGAGACTGTAGTCCCGGCCCTGGCGGAAACTGCGGCCCAGAAGTTGCGTCAGCTCTGACACTGCGCTGCGCGCCGCCGCGCGCACCACGCCCTTGACACGACACTCTGTCGTAGGTACTCTAATTAGAGTAGTCTAACAGGAGGATGCAGAGGACGCCGTCGAAAGGAGGCGCGATGGTTGTCCGCAACCGAAGCAACCCGTTGGCTCTGGCCGTGATGATCTGCCTGGCCGAGCGGTCCATGCACCCCTACGAAGTGGCAACGATGCTGCGCCAGCGACAAAAGCACGAAAGCGTCCGCCTCAATTACGGGTCGCTCTACGCCGTGGTGGCGTCTCTCGAGAAACGGGGCCTGATCGCTCCTCAGGAAACCAAGCGCTCGGGCCGCCTTCCGGAGCGCACCGTTTACTACCTCACGGAAGCGGGTCGGATCGAGGTGCACGACTGGCTCACTGACCTCATTTCCACGCCGGCGAAGGAATATACGAATTTCGAGGCCGCGCTCTCCTTTTTGCCGGCTCTGCCGCCCGAGGACGTGGTCGACCTCCTTCAGGAGCGGGCGAGCCGGCTCGAGTTCGAGCTGGCCGAAGCGCAGGCTTCCCGTGAGCTCGTCGAGAAAAAACGCTTCCCCCGGTTGTTCTGGGTCGAAGCGGAGTTCCGCATGGTCCTGCGGGAGGCAGAGCTGGCCTACGTCCGTCAATTAGTCAGGGAGATCAGGGGCGGGACGCTCGAAGGGCTGGACTGGTGGCGTGACATCCACGAGGGTGACGTAGGGCTCGAGCCCGGCCCGGTACCGCTGACGGCCGGAAGCGGCGACGAAACGAGCGGCTCGTGAGCGCAGACCACATCATTTCGACGCGCGACCTGCGGAAGACTTTTCGCTCCCAGCGGGGAAATATAGATGCGGTGCGAGGCGTGAGCTTCGACGTAGCGCGAGGCGAGATATTCGGGTTCCTGGGCCCCAACGGCGCCGGGAAAACCACCACCCTGCGCATGCTGACCACGCTGCTCCCAATCGACAGCGGCACCGCCATAGTGGCGGGGTTCGACGTCGCCCGCCACCCGAAAGAGGTCCGGGAACGGATCGGTTACGTGAGCCAGCTGGGCGGGGCTGACAACCTGGCCACCGGTCGGGAAAACCTCATCCTGCAGGGTCGCTTGTACGGCGAGGACGTCCAAACCGTCAGGGAACGAGCGCAAAAACTGATGGAGATCCTGGATCTTTCCGAGTTTGCGGACCGGCGGGTGAAGACGTACTCCGGCGGCCAGCGCCGGAGGCTCGACATTGCCCTCGGCATTGTCCACCAACCCGAGCTGCTTTTCCTCGACGAACCCAGTACCGGTCTCGACCCGCAAAACCGGGCCAACCTGTGGGACCACGTCCGGGCCTTGCGCGACCAGGGCGTCACCATCTTCGTCACCACTCACTACCTCGAAGAGGCCGACGTCCTGTGCGACCGCCTGGTCATAATGGACCACGGCGAGATCGTGATCGAGGGAACGCCTCGAGAACTGAAGCGCCAGGTGGCCGGAGAATCGATCGTCCTCTGCTTGCGCGATCCCGACGGCGCCCGCCAACGCGCCTCGACCGTCTTGGCGGCCCAACCCTTCGTGCGCGAACTGAGCGCCGACGACAGCCAAGTCCGCCTGTACGTCGAGGACGGCGGGGCCGCCCTCCCCCAGGTAATCCGGCTGCTTGACGCGGAACACATCGGGGTCAAGTCGATGAGCCTGTCGGAGGCAACTCTGGACGACGTGTTCCTGCGCCAAACGGGCCGGTCTCTCCGTGACGCCGGCGCTGGCGCGGACGGCAAGGACGCCGAAGAGAGAGATGAGAGGTCGGCATGAAGACGGCCCGTGATACAGGGCTCTTATTCCAGCGTTATACGCTGCAATTGCTTCGCAACCCCATTTGGCTGTTCGTCGGGTTTTCGACGCCGGTCCTTTACCTGGCGTTGTTCACACCGCTGCTGAAGAACCTCCCCGGCCTCAGGGGTTTCGCTACCGGGGGCGTGCTCCAGATCTTCCTGCCCGGCATCCTTTCCTTGCTGGCCTTCACCACGGGGGCGAGCGCCGGGTTCAACACGATCTTCGAGTTACAGTCGGGGTTGATCGAGCGGCTTCGGGTCACGCCGGCCAGCCGGCTGGCGATACTGGTAGGGCCGATCCTGTCCGGCGTTCTGATGATGACTATTTTCGACGCAGTGGTGGTGGCCGTGGGTGTAGGGTTCGGTTTCGGCGTCCACTGGGCCGGGCTGTTCGTGCTCCTCGTGCTGTTGTGGGCCCTCGCCACCTTGATGGCTGCTTTTTCTACTGCGACGGCATTGGTCACCAAGGACATCAGCAGTTTTGCCGCCATCATCAACGGCATGAACCTTCCGTTGTTATTGCTATCCGGTGTGCTATTGCCCATCGCCCTCGGGCCGTTGTGGTTGCGGGTCCTGGCCCACTTCAACCCGCTCTACTACCTGGTGGTTGCCTCTCGCGCCCTGGCGACGGGCAACCTCGCTAACTCCGCCGTGTGGCAAGCCTTCGCGGTGCTGATACCGCTCTGTGTGCTCGTTTTGATATGGGCGACGCGGGTTTTCCGCCGGGCTGTGGCCTAAGCGGAAGTGGCACCACCGGCGCCGTTAGTGGTTGTCGTAGCGCGCCAGCAGGGGGACGAGGACGTTGGCGTTGGGGCTGCCCCAGCCGGTGACGGGGTCCCAACCCGGTGCCGCCTTGAAACCGCTAATTGTTTTACCCGGAAATACCGGCGTATTCTCGCCGCTGGTGATGTCGTGGAATGCCTGCCGATAATTGGAACTATGGCCAATTCGGTAAATGGCGGGGTTGACGAAGCCCAAATGGCGGCCCGCATATTGGTCGGCGAGAGCGATCACCCCGGCCCAGAAGGGGGCGCTGGCGCTCGTGCCCCCGCCGCTGCGGACCATGTAGTTGCCGTTACCGGTGCTGATTACGACGGCCATGCTCTGGTGGGGAGAAGCGTCGGCAGAGACGTCCGGGACTCCCCTCGAAGCCCCGATGCCGGGCACGTCGTCCTGGTAGCTGGGCCGGGGAGAAACCCGACTGAACCCACCGTTCGACCCCTGGAACTGGCTCCCTGGGTCACCAAAAGGCAACCCCCAGGCGGTCTCGGTGATATAGGCACCAGTTTCATGGCTGGCGCTCAGGCTCGTGCCGCCAGCGGCCAGCACGTACGGGTCCGCGGCGGGCAGGTTGACCTCCTTCACCGGCGGGAATGTGCCACCGGTCAAGCCTTCGATCACTGCACAAGGTTCGCCCGCGGCGCCGACGTCGCCTGAAGCGGCGACGACGGTCACATTGTGCGTGGCCGCGGCCTGAAGCGCATTATTGAGGTCGCTCACCTCAGCAGGGGTATCGCAATGCTCGCCTCCGGTCTGGCCGGCGGCACTGATTGATATCACTCCGCCCTCGGTCATCCCCAGGTGCAGGACGGCTACTGAGGCAGCCACGGCGCTGGCGGGATGGTCGAGCGAGCCGGTCTTGACCAACAGGACCCTGATCGCCGCGTCAGGCGCGACGGCGTGCACCATTTCGACATCGAGCACCTCCTCGCCGTACGCCAGCCAGGGAGATACCGGCCCGGCGAAGCTGCTCACTACCCGCAAGCGCGGTGCCGGCAGGCCGAAAAGCTTGTCGAAGTCGGCCATGTCCTGGCGCAAGTCGCTTACCCCCGGCGGGGAGAGCTGGGTTTCGGCCAGTTCGGGCAGCACCACCGTCTGGCCGGCGCCGTCGATCCCCCGGTGCAATAAGGGGACGATGCCGTAGGCGACCTGAATTTGGTGAGGGGTATAGCAGGTGGTTACGGAGTCGCAATCACCCGTAGCCCCCACCGGAGGGTTGGCGTGGGTGGAAGGGGGCCACCTTTCGTCGGGCCAGTGGCCGCGCCAGCCACCGTCGCCGGGACAAACGCGAGGGCGGTTGTCGATGCCGCGGTCAACGCCAGCGTCGCGGTCCGGGCCGGCCTCCACGGCCTGTGCCGCGGGACGCCCTGGGAGTGCGTTGCGGCTGGATCTCGTCATGTTGCTTCCTTTCGTGCCCGCCCCGGTGCCTGGATGGGTAAAACCTTTTAGAAGTCGTTGTACGGCAGCGGGACTAACAGGGCGCAAACAGGTCTCTGTTACTTTTCTGTTAACTCGCTTACCCCCGGTCAGCAGGCCCCCGGGCGCTGAGTGTTAGCAGTTTTATCTGGATCCCGGCTAAAAGTCCCAACAAACTCGGGGCACCGTCGACAAATGCGAAAAGCTCGGCCTGAGGGGCGAGGCTTGGTGGACTTTTATACGCCCCTCACCTGTGGCGTGGCACTCCGATTAGAGATAAGCGTTTACCAACCGGCAATACCCGAACTTCGTGCCCGGCAGAGGACCACCGGCGTTCCCGGTCGCGCCTGGGCGCAGCCGGACGCGGCCGAGCGGTCGACGACGGCTATCACGGGGTAGCCGCCTGTCGTCGGGTGGTCCGCCAGGAACACCAGTATTTCGCCGCTGTTGAGCAGCTGAACGGAACCCCACACGATGCCTTCGCTCGGCAGTTCCTCACGGTGGCGACGACGCAGCGGCCGGCCGGAGAGGCGGAGGGCGATGCGGTTACTGGAGGGCGAGACCCGGTAGGCCTGGGCAAAAAGGTCGTACTTTCCTTCCTCTGTCAGCCAGTCGGTGCGGGGCCCAGGATGGAGCGGGAGGACCAGCTCGGCAGTTGGGAACTGGTAGGGGGCGAAGTCGACAGCGGGCGGGGCCCGGGCGCCGGGCCGACGGCCAGCCGCTGACCGGCAACGAGCGGAGGCGGGCCGAGCCCCGACAGCAGGTCGGTCGACTTGCTGCCGAGCGTGGGAGGCACCTCGAAGCCGCCGGCAACGGCGACATAGCAACGGATGCCGCGCTCGGCGGCCCCCACGTCGACAACACCCCCGGCCTTTACGTAAATAGGGAGGCTCCAGGCCGCAGGCCGGCCGTCCACGCGGACTGTTGCCGCGGCGCCGGTGACGGCGACCACCGCGGCCTCGTCAAAGCGCAGAGCGACCCCGTCCGCCGTCGACTCCAGCACCGCCGCCGTGGCCGCCGTACCAACGTTGCCGACCAGCCGGTTGGCCCTGGCGTAAGCGTCGGGGTCCAGCGCCCCCGAAGGCGGGACACCGAGGTGGGCCAAGCCCGGCCGGCCGGAGTCCTGGACGGTCGTCAATGCTCCCGGCCGGACCACCTCCACGCTTTCGGGAGACCGGCTGGCCCCGTCGGTCCCGCAGCTCGTTCCACTCACGAAATGGCCGGTCCCCGCCTCACTCGGCGACAAAACGCACGGCTGTCCCCGGGGCGAGGAGCGCAGGCGGGTCCCGTCCCGGGTCCCACAGTGCGGCGTTCGTGTACCCGATGATCTGCCATCCTCCCGGCGAGGGGCGAGGGTAGATGCCCGTATAGGTCCCGGCCAGCCCGACGCTCCCGGCCCGGAGGCTGGCTCTCGGAGCGGGACGGCGCGGCGCCTGCCAGCGCTGTCCCAGCCCGTCGATGTACGCGAAACCAGGGGAGAAACCGCAGAAGGCGACCCGGTGAGAAAGCGACGTATGGATCTCGACGACCTCGGCCTCGGCCACCCCCCAGTGCGTGGCCACGTCAGCCAGGTCAGGGCCGTCGTAGCGGCAGGAGATCTCCACCGTTACGAGAGGCCCGGCGGGCAGCGACGGCAGGGACCACGTCGCCATCTCAGCGGCGAGACGTTCGGGGCGGGCGACGCCGTCCAGGAGCACGGTGCTGGCCCCGGGGACTACGTCGACGAGCGTATTGGCCCACCCCTCTCGACGGCGACGGTCGATCTCAGCCGCAAGCGAAAAGACCTCGTCTTGGCCGTCGAGCTGGACCAGTAGCGCCGACGGCCCAGCCGGGAGGAACCTCAAGACCCGTGGGCCTGGCCGCCTCGCCCGGTGTGGCCGGTAGCCCAGTCCGGCGTGGCCGTGCCGGGAGGGCCATAGGCCTCCAGCAGCTGCAGTTCGGCATCCACGAGGTAGGTGTACAGCTCCTTCTCCGCCTCTGCCCCCCGCCCCGAACGCACGAGCTCGGCGATCTCCCGGTTGCGCCCGAGGTACGGCGCATGGAACTTCTCGGGGTCCGTAATGACGTGGAACACCAGCCGTAGTTCGGCCAGGGCGCGGCGCATAATCTCGTCGACGCGCGGGCTCTGAGCCAGCGCGCTCGATGGCCTGGTGGAAGTGGAGGTCGGCGGTCCGGACCTCCAGCCAGTCTCCCCGGGCCGCGGCTGCCTCACCGTCGTCGACCGTTGAGATGACCGCTTTACGAAGGGCCATCGGTGCGTCGGCGGCGAGGCGAGCGGCGTCGCCTTCGAGCATCCGGCGCAGCCGGTAGAGATCGACCACATCGGCTTTTGTCAGCACCGAGACAAAAATCCCCCGGTTCATCTCGTGGACGGTGAGGCGCTCATGACACAGAAGCCGGAACGCTTCCCGGAGGGTGTTCCTGGAAACGCCCAGGGCGCGGCCAAGGACCTCCTCCGAGAGCCGGCTGCCGGGTGCGAACAGCCCTTCCATAATCCGGGTGCGCAGGATCCCCGCCACTCGCTCGGAAGTGCTCGCCGCCGCGAGCTCGCTCCGGTCGGCAGCCAGCACAGCGGCAATCTGGTCGGTGACAGCGACAACCACGTCGTTCCTCCGGCGCACCAGTGAAGTCGGTTTACGCGATGTTTACAATCGTCGTCTTGAAGGATTGTAGAACAAGAGGTACGATCCTCGTGAAATAAAGTGAGGGGGCAATTGCTCGAGGTGACTGCAACCGGCGTCACATGCTCAGCTTTTCCAGTTGCTCCCAGCAGAGTCACCAGGAGGTAATCGGACGGGGACTTAACCGCGACAGTCGTTGAAGAAGCCCCGTGCGCGATCAGAGCTATCAGAGGAGGAATGCCTGATGAGGTACCTGCGGGCCAGGTCGGCCGCCACCGCGCTCGTGGCGTGCGGGCTCGTGGCCGGGCTGGTCACTAACCCTGTCGCCCCGTCCGTCGCTAACGCCGCGTCCAGCGGAGCGACGGCCACGTACGCCGAGGGGCCCGGCGCAACGCCCAATTACATACTGCCCCTCCTTACGGGGGCCTACTACAGCGTGGCCAATATCGAGCAGTTCCAGCGCTTGTCGTACCGGTCCCTTTTTTGGATCGGCAACCAGGGCAAGCCGGTTATAAACCCGACGCTCAGCCTGGCCAATATACCCATTTACTCCGATAACAACACCGTCGTTAATATCACTCTCCGTAAGTACAACTGGTCGGACGGCACACCCGTTACTTCGCGCGACATAAGCTTCTGGATCAACCTGCTCGAGGCCAATAAAAAAGACATTGCCTTTTACATACCCGGCGAGTTCCCGGACAACTTGAAGAGCTACAAGGTGACTGGCCCAGAATCGATACAGTTAACCCTCACCGGGCCGGTGAACCCGAACTGGTTCACATACGACCAGCTTTCCCAAATAACGCCGATCCCGCAGCAGACGTGGGACAGGACCTCGGCGTCGGGCGCCATTGGCAACTACGACGAAACCAAGGCCGGCGCCGTCCAGGTGTTCAACTTCCTGACCGCGCAATCAAAAACCATCGCCACTTACGGGACGAACCCCCTGTGGCAAAGCGTCGACGGGCCCTGGAAGCTGGACCAGTACCAGTCGGACGGGTACGTCGAGTTCAAGGCCAACCCCGCCTACTCGGCCCGGACACCCACGCCATCCAGTACTTCGTAGAGGAACCTTTCACTACCGATACGGCCGAGCTCGACGTGCTCCGGTCGGGCAACACCATTGACTACGGGTACCTGCCGTTCCAGGACGCGGCTCAATCCAGTGCGCTCAAGTCCGAGGGCTACAACCAAAGCGTCTGGTGGAGTTGGGGCATCACTTTCTTCGTCTTCAACTTCCATAACCCGACCGTCGGGCCCATCTTTGCCCAGGCCTACTTCCGCCAAGCGATGCAGTCTTTGATCGACGAGCAAGCCTTTATCAAGGGCCCGCTCAACGGCTACGGGCACACGGACTACGGTCCGGTACCGAGCCAGCCGGCCACCTTTGCCACGCCGTACGAGATAAAGGGACCGTGGCCCTACAACCCGGCCAAAGCGGTGAGCCTGCTCAGGTCTCACGGCTGGGACGTAAAGGCCAATGGCGTGTCCACCTGCGCCAGCCCAGGAACCGCGCCGAACGAGTGCGGGGCGGGCGTCAAGTCGGGCGCAAAGCTCGAGTTCAACCTGGCCTACGGTTCGGGGAACTTGCCCGTAAGCGAGGAGATGCAAGGGCTCAAGTCCGACTTCGCCTCGGCAGGTATCGATATAAACCTCTCGTCGGCCCCGTTCGACACGATCATCTCTGAATCGGCGCCCTGCACATCGTGCTCGTGGGAAATGTCCAACTGGGGCGGCGGCTGGCTATTCGGCGTAGACCCGTACCCGACGGGCGACCAGATTTTCGCCACCGGTTCGGGCTCTAACTTCGCCAACTACAGCAGCCCGACGGCCGACAAGCTGATCGACGAGACGGTGCACGGTACGGCGTCGCTGGCTGCGTACCAGGACTACCTGGCGGCCCAGGTCCCGGTGCTCTGGCTGCCACAAGCGCCCTTCCAAATCTCCGAGATCAGTAACAAGGTGCACGGGGCACTGCCGCAGAGCCCGATCCTGAGCCTCACTCCTGAAGACTGGTCCCTCTCAGGGTAGGGCAGCACCCTTATGTGGGACTGTGCCCAAATGCTGCGGTGCCTAGTGCAGCGGTGATCAGCCGGCCGCGCCCGCGCCGGCGGAGGAGCCCGGATTGAGCGGCTATCTCCTCCGGCGCACGGGCCAGGCGCTCGTGGTGGTCGTCTTCGTCACCATAATCGTCTTCGGCCTCGAGCACTTACTACCAGGCGGGCCGGCCCGGGCCATCCTTGGCGTCCACGCGACTCCAAGTAACATCGCCGCCTTCAACCGGCAGAACGGCCTCGACCGCCCGCTCCCCCAGCAGTACTGGACCTGGTTGACTCAGGTGGTGCAAGGTAACTTCGGCTACTCCTACGTCCTCAACGAGTCGGTCAGGTCGCTCCTGGCCCAGCGCCTCCCGAAAACGGCGTTCCTGGCCGGCGCGTCTGTGTTGCTCGCGCTGCTGGTGGCCATCCCCATCGGCCTCCTGCAGGCCGCCCGCCGCAACCGCCCCGACGATATTGCCGTAACTACGGTTGTTTTCGCCTTGTACTCAACGCCGGCCTTCTGGCTGGCACTTCTCCTTATCGAGTTCCTGGCTGTGCGCCACCATTTTTTCCCGGCTGAAGCCCCCCAGGGCAACTTCAACGCCGTCTTCTCCGATTGGTCGGCCATGGTGCTGCCGATCCTCACGATCGCGCTGGTCATAATCGCCGCATTTACGCGTTATATCCGGGCTTCTGCCCTCGACCAATTGACGCAGGATTACGTGAGGATGGCCCGTTCCAAAGGGGCCGGGCAAACGCGGATCCTTTTCGGCCACATCCTGCGCAACGCCATATCGCCGGTAGTCACAATCCTCGGCGTCTACCTTCCCTTCATCCTCTCGGGCACGCTCATCGCCGAAGAGGTCTTCAACTACCCGGGCGTCGGGCTCCTGTTTTTTAACGCCGCTACGACCCAGGATTACCCCACTCTGCTCGGTGTGATCCTCGTAGTAGCGGTGGCTAGCGTCGTCGGCTCGTTGCTGGCCGACATCGCTTACGCCGTGCTCGACCCCCGTGTCCGCTATACGGGCGGGCGGAGCCCAGCCCGATGACCAGTCACCGAGCGACACCATTATGACGGTCCAGGACCTCGCCCTCGGCACTCATGTGGAGGGTGGCCCCGCGCCCGCCACCATGGGCGGTCGCCGGGGCCGCGCTTTTCTGTCCGCCTTCGCGGAGAACCGGTTGGCAGTGGTCGGCGCGATAGTTATTGCTGGCCTGCTGCTGTTCTGCTTCGTCGGGCCGCTCGTTTACCACACCAACCAGGTCACCACCCGCCTCACGATGGAGAACCTGCCTCCGGGCCGAGGCCGGCCTCTGGGGACCGACGACGTCGGCTACGACGTGCTCGGCCGGCTGATGGTCGGGGGTCAAACCTCTCTTGAAGTCGCCTTCGGAGCCGCCGCCTTCGCCATTATTCTCGGCGTGTTCTGGGGCGCCGTGGCTGGGTACTTCGGCGGGATCCTTGACTCGTTGATGATGCGCATCGTCGACGCCTTCTTGGCCATCCCGGCCCTGTTCCTGCTCCTGTTCCTGGCGACAATATGGAAACCGAGCGTCTGGATGCTGATCGTTGTGGTCGGGTTCATAGCCTGGTTGATCCCGGCCCGTCTGGTGCGGGGCGAAACGTTGTCCCTGCGCACCCGGGAGTACGTGCAGGCGGCCAAGACGATGGGAGTGCCCGCCCCGGTGATCATCACCCGCCACATCGTCACGAACAGCATCGGCACGATCATGGTCAACGCCACGTTCCAGATCGCCGACGCCATCCTCCTGGTGGCGGCGTTGTCGTTCCTCGGGCTCGGCATCCCCCCGCCGGCGGCTAACTGGGGCTCGATGCTGTCCAATGGCCTCAACTTCATATACTCCGGCTACTGGTGGCTGATCTACCCGGCCGGGATCGCCATCGTGGTTACGGTGGTGGCCTTCAACCTGGTGGGCGACGGCCTGAGCGACGCTCTGGGCGTGACCCGTCGTCGCAGGTGATGGGGCCAGTAACAGGGCCGGTCCTCGGCCAGACGGCGACGGCGACGGCGCTCGACCGGGCGCAAACCACCTCCGGCGTGGCCCGGCCCCGAACCGGTGTTGGTGGTGGAAGACCTGAGCGTCGCCATCGCCTTGGCCAAGAACACGGTGCACGCCATCGACGGCATCTCGCTCTCGATCGCCCCGGGCGAAAAAGTCGGCCTGGTCGGCGAGTCCGGTTGCGGCAAGTCGACCCTGGGCCTGGCCATCGCCGGGTTGTTGCCAGAGAACGCCCATGTCACCGGCCACATCCGCCTTGCCGGGCGCGAGCTGGTCGGCCTGGCGGAACGAGACCTGCGCCGCGTCCGGGGAACGGAAGTGGGGATCGTCTTCCAGGACCCGATGACCTCGCTCAACCCCACCAAGCGAATAGGCGCACAGGTCGGCGAGGCGCTCCGGTTGCAACGCGGCGCGAGCAAAGCCGAAGCGCGCCGGGCTGCCCTGGAAATGCTGGACCTGGTTGGCCTACCTCGTCCCGCGGACCAGCTGGAGCGGTTCCCGCACGAGCTTTCCGGAGGAATGCGCCAGCGCGTGGTCATCGCTTCCGCCCTGGTCTGCCAACCAAAGTTGCTGGTCGCAGACGAACCGACCACCGCTCTCGACGTCACCATCCAGGGCCAGATACTCGAGCTGTTCGACCGGCTGCGCAACGCCCTGTCGATGGCATTGCTGCTCATCACCCATGACATGGGCGTTGTCGCCGGCCATACCGACCGCGTGCTCGTGATGTACGCCGGGCGTGAAGCCGAGGTCGGGCCCACGCCTGCACTGTTCGCCCACCCTCGTCACCGCTACACCGAAGCACTGCTGGGTTCGGTTATCCGCATGGAGTCACCGTGGAGGACCGGTCTCAACACCATCCCCGGGCGCCCGCCTGACCTGACAGCGCCGCTGGAGGCGTGCCCTTTCGCCCCTCGCTGCTCGGTCGCCGACGAACGGTGCCACATCGTTCGGCCCGAAGCTTCAGGTTCGGACGAGCACCGCTACTTTTGTCACCACCCGGGCGAGGGCGCGGCCCTGCCGGCGGCGTCGGGCGCGGCCACGTCGGAGCCCAGCGGGGACGGCCTCGGTACAGGTGATAGCCGATGAGCCCCGCTACCCCAGTGGCCAGCGGGCCGCAGGGCGCGGGGGTGCTGGCGGAGTTCGTGGGGGTCACGAAAAACTTCAGTGGCTCACGGCTCTTCGGTGCCGGCGGTCCCCCCGTGCAAGCCCTGGCTGGTGTCGACCTGGCCATCCCGCCGGGCAAGACCATCGGTGTCGTCGGGGAGTCAGGCTGCGGGAAATCGACGCTGGGCCGGCTCCTGGTGGGGCTCGAGCACCCAACCAAGGGGGAGATCCGTTTACGCGGCCGCGACCTTGTTTCCCTGAGCCACGCCGAGCGCAAGGCGGCTCGCTTCGACGTACAGATGATGTTCCAGGACCCGTACGCCTCCCTCAACCCCAGGATGTCCATCATGCGGATCATCGAGGAACCACTGCGGGCCCGGGGCGGGCTCAGCCGGGGCGAGCGGCGGGCCAGGGTGAGAATGCTGGTGGGCGAAGTCGGCCTTTCGGCCAACCAACTCGACCGGTTCCCGCACGAACTTTCCGGAGGCCAGCGCCAACGGGTCGGGTTGGCCCGAGCGCTGGCCACCAACGCCGACTTGATAGTGGCGGATGAACCCGTGTCGGCTCTCGACGTCTCGGTCCGTTCCCAGATCCTCAAACTGATGACCGCTCTCCAGGACGAGCACGGGCTCGCCTACCTGATGATCTCGCACGACCTCGCGGTCGTCCGTTGGATTGCGGACTACATCTTCGTGATGTACCTCGGCAAGATCGTGGAGTCCGGCAATCGGGACGACCTGTTCGAGCGGGCCGCCCACCACTACACGAGGGCGCTCATCGATGCCGTCCCCGAGCCCGACCCGGGCCGCCCACCGACGGGGGCTCGAATAGCCGGCGAACTGCCGTCTGCGGCCGACCCGCCGTCGGGGTGCCGCTTCCGCACCCGGTGCCCGGCCGCTCAGCCCCGGTGCGCCGAGGAGGAGCCGGCCCTTCGGTCTTTCGGGGGCACGCATCGCGCCGCCTGCCACTTTCCTTTGATCGAGCCGCCCCCAGCCGTGTGAGAGAACCGTGAAAGAGGAGCCGTGCCGATAACCAACAGCCATGCCGGCCGAACACTGGGGGGCCGCGCCGCCGGGTCGAGCACCATCGACCTGAACAGCGATATGGGCGAAGGGTTCGGCGCCTACCGTATGGGACCGGACGCCGAATTGCTGCAGTACGTCACCAGCGCCAATGTCGCCTGCGGCTTTCACGCCGGCGACCCGCGGACAATGGACGCCACGGTGGCCGGCGCCACCGCCGCCGGGGTCGCCATCGGTGCCCACGTGTCGTACCCGGACCTGGTCGGGTTCGGACGGCGCCACGTCCAGGTCGGCCCCGAGGAGCTCATAACCGACGTGCTTTACCAGATCGGGGCCCTTGAAGCCTTCTGCCGCCGGCATGGCACGTCAGTCAGGTACGTGAAGGCGCACGGGGCGCTTTACAACGACCTGTCCTTCGACGAGGACCTGGCCCACGCGTTGGCCGAGGCGGTCCTTGGCTACGGGGGCGGCCTTTCCGTACTCGCCCTGTCCGGGAGCCCGGCAGTGGAGGTACTCGAAAGGGCTGGTGTGCCCGTGGTCCTCGAGGCCTTCGCCGACCGGGCGTACACGCCATCGGGACGGCTCGTCTCGCGCAAAGAGGCCGGCGCGGTGATAACCGACCCGGCCGCAGTGGCCGACCGGGGCCGGCGGCTGGCGCTCGGCGAGCCGGTCGAGGCGCTGGGCGGAGGGACGCTGCAAGTGCGGGCCGACTCCATCTGCGTCCATAGCGACACCCCGGGCTCGGTGGCCATGGCGGAGGGGCTGCGGGAAGCGCTTAGCGCCGCCGGCGTCGAAGTCCGGGCGTTTTCATAATGCCGGCCATCCCTCTCGGCGAGACGGCCCGCGCTGACCTGGCGACGGCCGTGGTCCGGGCTGTTAGCCGGGAGTACCCGCACATGCTCATCCAGGAGCTGAACTCCGACGCCGACGTCGTACCGCCCCGGGAGCTG
This sequence comes from uncultured Acidimicrobiaceae bacterium, assembly GCA_963807395.1. Taxonomy (GTDB): domain Bacteria; phylum Actinomycetota; class Acidimicrobiia; order Acidimicrobiales; family Palsa-688; genus Fen-671. The sequence continues at coordinate 592,985 of CAWEBW010000007.1, read as the reverse complement.
AACCCCAGCTTCTTCGGCAGTTACGATTGGCACTCAGCCGTGCACTGTCACTGGACGCTGGTCCGTTGCCTGGCGACCGGCCTGCCCACCGAAGTATCCGGTGCGGTTGTGGCCGTCCTCGATCAGCACCTTTCCGAAGCGCCCTTGAGCGGCGAGTTTTCCTTTTACTCGGGGCCCGGCGGGCGGGTCGCCGAGCGCCCTTACGGATGGGCCTGGCTGGTTATGCTGCACGCCGAGTGCCGCCGCCTGGCCAGTTCGTCGGTGGGCGCTTCGGTGGCCGAGGCGGGCCGACGTTGGACAGCGGCGCTGGAGCCGCTCAATGCGCTGTTGCGTGATCGATTGGTGCAGTACTTCTCCTCTGCGCTGGCCTTTCCCATCCGGGCCGGCACGCACGGCAACACTGCCTTCTCATTGGAGCTGCTCCACCAGGCCGCCGGCGCCGCCGGCGACACCGACCTGGCCAGAGCGGCGTCCGCCGCCGCCCGTCATTGGTTCGCCGAGGATGCTCTCTTGCCCTGGCGGGGCCCCCTTCAGGTAGCGACTTCCTCGACCCGCCGCTGGTCGAGGCCGCCCTCATGGCCGACGTCCTCGGTCCCGATGAGTTCCGGTCCTGGATGGCGGAGGTCTGCCCGGTCGGAGTCACGCCCGATTGGGGGCCTACGAGCTTCCTACCAGACGGGACCGACCCGGGGACGGTCCACCTCGAGGGGCTGCTCATCTCGCGTGCTTGGTGCCTTGACCATGTGGGAGGCGCCCTCGAACCCGGCACGCTCCTGTCCGACGCGGCGCTCTTGGGCCGGGACGCCCACCTAGACGTCATCGCCAAGCTCGACCCGTTCGACGGCTTCAACCGGGCGCACTGGCTGCCCACCTATCTCGTCTACCTCGAGGGGTGGCTGACCCACTCGCTCTAGCCTCAGCTCCGAGAGCTCAGGCCACTTCTGCCGGCACACCAGGTACGAGAGAGGTACCAGGTGCGGGCGAGAGAGCGCCGGGCAGCGGTGTCGAATGGACGATGGCCAAGTGCTGTGTCGGCCGTGTCAGGGCCACGTACAGCAAACGCAGCCCCGCCGCCGGGTCGGCCCGCTCTGCCACGATCAAGGACGGCTCGGCTACGAGGACGGCGTCGAACTCGAGGCCCTTGGCATTTTCGGCCGCCATCACCGTCACCCGCCTCCCGAGCCCGTCACGGGTCGCTTCGCCCACCGACGACAAGCCAGCGACGGCCGCCGCCAGCACTTCATCAAGGAGGGCGAGCGGGACGATCACTCCGACGGTTTCGTACTCGCCGGAAAGCCGGGCGGACTCGTCGACCAGAGTGGCCACGATCGTCTCACGAGCCACCTGGTGGACCGTCGGTGGCCGTCTCCCGGGCCTCACCGCTGCGACCGGCCTGACCAGGGGCGCCGCTTCGGGCAGCAAGCGGGCAGCCAGGTCCAGGACCTGAGCGGTCGAGCGGTACCCGTGGCGAAGCTCAACGACCCGAAGACCCTTTTTAGAGGGCAAGTGGGAAGCCAGGTCTGGCCAGTCCCGGAGGCCCCATGGCCCGATGGCCTGGGCCAGGTCACCCAGCAATGTCAGCGATCCCGAAGGGCAGCGCCGCCCGAGCATCCTGAGCTCCATAGGGGACAGGTCTTGTGCCTCGTCCACGATGGCGTACCCATACGTCCGGGACTGCCCGTATATGAGCTCCTTGGCCTCGTCGACCAAGGGAGCGTCGGCCGCCGTCCAGGCTCGCCCCCTTCGGCGCAAAACCAGGTGCTGCTCTGCTTCGGTCAAAATGCCCTCAGCCGCAACTGATAGCAACTTGGGCCGGCTCAGGAGGTCAGACACGAGGGTCACCGGCGAGACCGTCGGGCAACGGCGGTCGAGGGCGCTTTTGAGGCCCCGGGCGCTACGGAGAGCACGACCAAGTTCTGAACCCTCCGCTGGGGGCCCGGCAATATCGACGTAGCGGGCGTAGAGGGCGGTTACGAACAGGTCCCGCAAGAGTTCACGCGCCTTCGAGTACGGCATACCCCTCGGCGCCACCGAGTCGACGGCGGCGTTGGCCTCCGCCCCCGGGACGACGAGCCGGCGGAGGCCGAGTGCGACCTCGATGTCGGCTGGGTCGTGGCGGAACCTGAGCACTACCGCGCGGGCCAGCACGTCAGCCATGCGGCTGTCACCTTTCACGCGCTCGACCTCGGGGCTCTCTGTCGCGCCTGACGCAGGGACAACCTCAGGCACCAAGTCCGTAAACGTCGTCTGCACCACGGCGTGCTCGCCAAGAGAGGGCAGCACCTGGGCGATGTAGCGCAGGAACGTCCGGTTCGGACCGACCACCAGCACATTGGCCCGTGCCATCGCATCGTCCGCGTAGAGGAGGAAGGCGGCCCGGTGCAGACCGACGGCCGTCTTTCCCGAACCGGGGCCGCCTTGCACGGCCAGCACCCCATCCACCGGAGCCCGGATCACTTCGTCCTGCTCGGGCTGGATGGTGGCGACGATGTCGAGCATTTCGCCGCTCCGAGCTCTTTCCAGCTCCACTAGCAGGGCCTCACCACCCCTCAGGTCGCTGTCCAAGGGCGCCGACAGGCCGAACGTGTCATCCCCGATCGACAGGATTTGCTGCCCGTCGACAACGAACTGGCGCCGACGGGCCAGGCCCATCGGTTCCGACCAGCTGGCCCGGTAGAAGGGCAGAGCCACGGGGGCACGCCACTCGACGACTACGGGTTCGCCGACCTCGTCCTCGATGTGGCGCCTGCCGATGTACCAGGTTGTCCCGTCGACGGAGTCGGTCCGGCCGAAGCAAAGTGCCCTGGTCGAGCTGCTCAGCGCTTTGGCTCTACGGACCAGCGCCCACTCGAGGTCGGGGTCGGCGCCCTTCATTTCGACCAGGAGCCGCTCCGCTTTCACCCGCATCCGGCCCAGGTGCTGGTAGGCAGCGTCCACTACCGCCTGTTCGGCCTGGAGGTCGGCCGTGCGCGTCTGGCCGGGATCTGTGGAAGACATTGGCATACGAGCTCGAACACGCCAAAAAAGGGCGGGAAAGCTAGGTTATCAACGGGGTGGGCCGGTTTCACCTCAATTGTTTCGGCGCGGCATGGCCGTTCCCGGGGACGGGCGCCGGAGGCACAAAACTACCCATTCAGGCCGGGAGTTTCGGCGGTGCGACCCAGGCAGGCAAGTTCAGGTCAGCCACTCCATGGCTACTGTGCGCCCGATGGGCCCGCTGAGGGTGTCCACCTCGCCCTCGATCAAGTCCCTGGTCGCTCCCGTCATGTCTTGCCAAGCCGCCAGTGTCACCTTCGCCCCTGATCGGCCCCACGAGGCCACGAGGCGCCCGTCCAGGAGCACCCGCCCGGTGAGGCTGTTGGCGACGCGAGATGTCACCCAGTCGCGGTGAAGCCGGTCCGCCAACTCAGCGGGTGGCGCTTCCACGGCCAAGGCCGCTCGGGGGTAGAGGTAAGGGTCTCCCATGGGCAGCAGCCTGACGCCGGCGACCGCCGGGCCTCCGCCTGAGAACGCGTCCTCGTCCCTGGCCAGAAGGCTGGTCTCGACGCCGTTGACGGCCACAGTGGCCAATTCCCGGTCAAGGCACCTCCATGTCGTTTCGGCATCATCCCGCCCGACGCCACCCCAGACGGCGAAGTCAACGGCCCGGGCCGGGCCAACCAGGCCAGGAACCGGCGGGCGAGCTCTCGGCGGGCGTCCTCCTCGTCGGGCTCGTACAGCGCGGTGGGTTCGGATGTACCCGCTGGCTCAGCCCGCTCGGCCGGGACGAGCACCGTGGTGTGTGCATCCCAGCGGATGTGGACTTTCCCCGTGACCGCGCCGAGCCGCACAACGGTCGGGCCGGGGAGCTCAGGCATCGACTCGGCCACCTGACGGGTCGTCCTGGCCCGCCCGTCGAGCACGCTGACGACTGCGTCAGCGAGGTGGTGAAGTGCCGATCGCTGCGCCGGCAGGCGCGGCAGGGCACCGACGGTGAACACCGCTACGCCGCGACGTGGCACCAGGTAGTCAGCCCACCGCAACCAGATCTGGACCAGTTTGGGGTCTTCCCAGGCCCCGGGGCCGACGTCCTCCATCCGGGCGTGCAGCGCCAGCAGGGCGGCGCGCGGGGCGCTGTCCTGGAGCCCTCCGAACGCGGCCTGGACGTGCTCGCCGGCGGCGAACCGTTTGCCGAGGTGGGTGGCGCCGGCCCGGAACGCCGAAAGCCGCTCTCCGTCGCCGGTTTCACATGGCCCCGCGGCCTTTTTGACGAACGGGTTAGGGCTGCGCCGCGCTTGGCTCAGGTCCTTCGTGTAGTCGCCGAGCGCCCCCCAATCCACTGCCGCTCTCACCTCTGCAAAAGCCTATTTTCGTTGTGACGATCTTCAGTGCCCAATACCACACTCCGGCCGGCAGCAGCCGCACCAGCCCGGCGAGCCCGACGAAGGACGTGCCGCCATGGTGGTAAGCGAACACGCCGAGGGCCACGAAGTGAGCCCACTCGGCTCCGATAGCCAACGCCCAGACGATTTCGAGGCGCCGGATATCGAGATTGTGCAGGGCCGAGATCACGGTGGAAATTGACTGGCGTGGCCGGCGCGACACACTGCCGGCGGCCCGGCGCGAACGTGCCATAGCTCTAGACCGAGCTTGTCATGGTGCGTTCCCAGTTTTTCGGTCGGATGTAGGCCATTAAACCTTCGCGTCCAGTTCGCCGTCTGCTGCCCGGCGAGGGCCAAGGCACCCAAAGGGTCTCTCGGGTCGTCCGTTTCCACCGGTGTGTTCTGTCTAGAAAGCTTGGCGGGGCTCCGCTGGTGCGGTGGCACGACGAACGCGACTAGGCCAGCTCAGGCATACCCGAGCGTCTGGGCCAGTTTGACCGCCGCAAGCAATCTGTCCTTCGCGAGCTGCGCGTCTCCGTCATCCCACGCTGCCATCGCCGATCCCAAAGCCGACTCCAATTCATCTGGGAGGCGCTGTTGGGGAGGTGCCAGGAGCTGACGGCTCACTTCGACCGCTGCATCAACCTGGCTGCCGGCTATATACACAGCGACCAGAGGCCAGATCCCGGCCCAGCAGTGCGCGTACACCACCGGCGTGGAGGCCCAGATGCTTAGTGCCTCCGTAACCAGATCCACGACACGATCCGGCTCGTCTTCTTGCCACGCCAACCACGCCTGGGTGGCTTTCGCCATCGCCACGTACTCCGGGTAGGACGTCGCCTGACCAGTCTCGAGGGCTAGAGGGGCCAAGGTGCGGACACCCTTGGTGTCGTGCCGGCGAAGAGCGCAAACGTTCAGATAGCAGAGGCATCGCGCCCGAAGGACGGCGTCGCCGACCCGTTCTGCGCCCGCCAGAGACAACTCGAGGCACTCTTGGGCCGCCGGTAGCTCGCTCCTCCACAGCAGGCAGAACCCAAGGCCAAAAAGAGTAAACGCGATATCACGGTCACCCCCGCCGTCGCGGGCGGCCGCGACGGCGGCGCGCATGTTCGTCAAGACTTCTTCATCGATGCGGTAACGGGTCTCGCGCATCCGGTGGAGAACGAAGTTGTAATGGAAAGTCTGCTTTCTCGCAGAGGTACCTCGGGCTTCCACCACAGACCGGACCGCCGACAGGACTGCCGCTCCTTTTTCCGGCTCATTGCGCCAGTAGTGAAGGGAGGCGCGACCATCGAGCTGGACGTCCAGCCACAAGTCCACGACCGACTGTTCCTGCTCCTCGGGTTCCTCTCCAAGTAAGTCAGCGACGGCGTCGAAGGCAGCCATGGCCGCTTCGTAGCTGTGGTCCGCTATCTCCACCTTGCCAAGCAGCGCCTGCAGCCGAGCCTGTCCAAAATGGTCGGTCGAGTTCGGATCCGCTAAGGCCTCGTGTAGCGCGGCACGAGCGTCGCCGTGCCGACCAATGCGCAAAAAAACCTGACCGAGCTTCTCACCCAACCGGGCCGCCGCTTCGGTGCTGCCCACGACGCCGATGCCTCCTCGGCTCTGTACTCGTTCGGGCCCAAGAGCGAGAGCACGTCGATAGGACGCGATCGCCTCATCGTTGGCGAAGACAGAGGCGGCGTGATCACCCGCTCTCTCCAGGTAGCTCAGCGCCCGTTCCACGTCTCCGGCCATGGCATAGTGGTGGCCCAGCACGGCGGCTACCTCCTCGAGGCGTCCAGCAGCCGCCTGCTCCAAACCCCAGGCAGCACGGGCGTGAAGGCGCAGACGTTCGCCCCTGACCAGCCCTTTGTAAATGGCTTCTCTAATGAGGGCATGCCGGAAGCGGTAGGTCGCCTCCGGGTACGCTGCCAACGCCGTCAGCAAGCCAACATTGCACAGCTCGGAGACCGCTGCAGCCAGGCCGTCGTCAAGGTCGTTAACCGCGTCAAGAGCATGCCACCCGAACTCCACGCCGAGCACTGAGGCAGCCACGATGACGGCGTTCGGCCCGGAAGCTAGGCGGTCAACGCGCGAGCGGATGAGGCGCTCGAGCGCTTCTGGCATCCCGCCGAGCGCGACGTGGTCGAGGCGCCAGCCGTTTTCCTCTCTCACGAGTGAGCCGGTTTCAAGCAGAGAAGATAGGCGTTCCTCTAGGAAGAGCGGGTTGCCCTCGGTCCCTTCGCTGACGGCCTCGACTACACCCTCTGGAGCCACCCAACCCAGCAGGGCGTTGGCCAGGTCTCGTTCGGCGGCCGCCGGGAGCGGGAACAACTCTACGACCCGGAAGACGAGAGCCTGGTCTTGCGACAAGGTCAGCTCCAACACCGATACTCCCGGGTCGGGCTCGGGCCGGCGGGTGAGGACGAGCAGCAACGGGCCTCCTTTGGTGAGAGAGGCGATTTCTTCGGTGAGCCGCAGCGATGTGGGATCGGACCAGTGCAGGTCTTCGAGGACCAACACCGTGGGCCCGTGGGCCATGAGACGGGACACGACCGCCCCAACGGTTTCAAACGTGGCGCGTTGCAGCTGTTCAGGGTTGAGGCTGAGTAAACCGGGTGGCAATGTACTTGGTCCCACACCCATCACTTGGGCCAACAAGGCCATCCGGGACGGGTCGGGCTTCCCACCAAAGACCGCCCTCATGGACCGCTCTAGGGCGGCCCGAGCTACATCTTCGCCCTCGTCCACAGCCACGCCCACCCAGGCCGCTAGCAACCGTTGGTAGAGCCCATAGGGCACGGACGAGGCGTACGAGGCGGCGCAGCCCTCTAACCAGAGAGGCAAGCGTCCCGAGCTCGCGCCGACCCAGGCCATGAAAATCCTCCGGCACTCATGGACCATACGCGTCTTGCCCAAGCCAGGCTCTGCTGATACGACGAGCACGCCTCCTCTGCCGCCGGCTAAATCCCGCAGCGCATGCCGCACGACCTCGAGCTCGCTGTGGCGGCCGACTAGCGGCGCAGCCGTCCCGAGCCGGCGGCGGCCAGCCTGGCTGGCTGGTCGCGCTCTGGGGCGCTCGACATAGGAGCCGACTATGGGTTTGGCCTCATCCGAGTCGATTACCTCTTCCGTCGACCCCCATTCGAACAGCTCCTCGACCGCCGCTCGAGTGGTCGGGCCGACCAGCACCGAACCCGGCTTTGCGATGGATTGCAAGGCCGCGGCAATCGTGACCACTTCCCCCACCGCCCCATAATCTGCCCCTGGACGCTTGCCGATGGGCCCGACAACCACTTGGCCCGTCTCGACCCCGACCCGCACCCGAAGGGCGCGGGAGCTCCCGGGTCCAGTTGTGATCCGGTAGCCCGCTCGCAACGCCCGCTCGGGGTCATCTTCGTGAGACAAAGGCGCTCCGAACAACGCCGTCAGGCCCGCGCCTGAGACGGAGGTCACGGTGCCTCCCAAGACTTCGACCACGGTGATCAGGTCGGCCAGGGCTTCACCGACCATTTCCCGCAGGTCCTCCGGGTCGGTGTGCCGGAAGCCCAAGGGACCCGACAATTCGGCGAAAAACACGCTGACCAACCGTCGTTCCTCACGGTGGTGGGCCAGCAAAGCGGTGGTGGCCTCGTAGGCCGGCCGGGCTGTGACCAGCGGGGGCCGAGTGGCGGCGTGGACCTCTTCGAAGGCCGGGGATACCCGAAGCCCGAGGTCCTCCAGCGTCGCACGGGTCTTCTTGTAGACGGCTTCGGCGAGGATCTGCCGCCCCTCGGCCGAGTAGACACGCATCAATGCACCTGCGGCCTCTTCGGAGGTGGGGTCATGATCTAGGCAGGCCTGCCAGGAGCCGACCACAGCGTCGGGGCCAGAGCGTCCTAAGCCTCGCGCTCGCTCGCGGGCTAGTGCCAGACGGGCTTCCTGACGGGCCCACTCGAGTTGCTCTCTTGGCCGGAACGCCCATTCGGCATCCGGCTCTTCCTCGAGCAACCTGCGGTCGTCTGCCAGGGCAAGGACCAACTGGTTGTCGCGGTCGATCCCCGGCGGGGCTTGCAGGGCACGTCGTAGCGCGTCTGCCTGGACTCGTAGTCGACCTCGAGCGGTATGCCGGCGTTGACCCATATATGGGTGCGGTTGGCTTCAAGTAGAGACAGCCCAGGGCTCTCGACTTTGGAAAGAGCAGCGCGGGCCATGGACAGCGTTTTGGTAAGGTCCGGTCCCCGCCGGTAGGTCCAGGTGAGGAAAGAGCGCCTCACGCGCTGCCTCCCGGCTGATCCGGCGCCCGGGGCTCACCAATATCATTTGGCACAAACGCCTCGCGCCTGGGCGAGGCCACGGGCCGGCACTGTCGTTGCCCCGACTCATTGAGAACGGGCCAAGCAGGTTGGCGTATAGCGGGGTTGTGGTGTTGCTCGACGTGCGACCGGCGGAGGCGGGCACATCGTATTATCCCATCCTCGCTCCCGAGCCACAGGAAAGAAAGGGCCCGGGTATTGTGCCGGGCCTCTTCTTTCAGTAGCTCTGGTCGGTCTAGGAAGCTCCGCTCCCCTTCGATGCATCACTCCACCACACTTGGCCGGTGGAGACATGCCAAACGTACGGATAAGTCGTGGCTGTCTTTGCCAGGCACGTGCCGTCCCCCAGTAGGCCACTGTAACTGCGGGTGCCACCGGTGATTACCCAGGAGCAGTCGGCCGTTTGCCCCTCGGGGACGGTGGCGCTACCAACCTGCAAAGGACTGCCCGAGAAGTTGTAGGTGCCAGTGTAAGTAATGAAGATGTCGCCCCTCTCGGCGGCGAGGGTGAAGTTCACATAGAACGTGGTCAACTTGTACTGGGCTAAGGCGTACTGGCCCGCCGAGGGAGGCGGCACGAGCACGATGCCGCCGACAGGCGACGGGTTGTTGCATTCCTTGCTGGCGGCGTTGACGGCGGCGCTGCCGGTCATCTCGTTAGGCGCCGTGAACTGGTCATCGTCCTCCCACGTAGGGCCACCGCCCTGGTCTACGATGGCTCCGGTTATCTTCATGCAATCGGTATTTGTCGCCGAGAGCACGTTCAGGCTCGGGTAGGCACGGATCCAAGACTGAATAGTGATGCTGCCTCCGGGTTGGGACTGTTGGTGCTTTGTTGCCGAGGCTCCGACGGCGGTGGTCCCGAAGAGCGTCACGGGTAGCAGTGCCGCGGAGACGATCGCGGCCGCCGCTTTTGCGATAGTGACTTTTCGCATTATTGCTCCTGTTGGCTTAGGTCGGCGTTCTAGCCGACCCCGCCATGGCTACGACCCCGTGTTCCCGAAATGTTCCCGGAGCGGACGACTGAGGAGCTAAGCAGCCCCGCACACGGCCTTCCGCGAGGCTCGCCATTTGACCTTTCCTGCACGCACGGTCGGGACTGTGTACCGTCGCGCGCGCGATAACCGGAAGGCACGAAAGGAGCTGGTGAAGGTGTCAGTCGTGGAAGAGCTACAAAATGACGAGATCGCGCGCGAGCTCCTGGTCTCCAGGGAACTGGCCCGCTTGGCGTACAACTGGTTCGATGGGACGCCGCGAGTAGTCCCGGTCGTATTTCACTGGACGGGGCCCAGGTGGTGGTGGCGTCACCCGTCCAGGCGCCAAAGGTGAAGGCGATCGAGTCGAGGCCAGACGTAGCGCTGACCATCGACGGGACTACGTGGCCCTGTCACGCACTATTGATGCGGGGCACGGCGAAGGTGGACCGCATGCAGCAAGTCGTCCCGGAGTACGTCCCGGCCGTGGAGCGTTTCTTCGGGCCAGAAATGGGGCAGGCTTGGATTGCTCAAGTCGAAGCACGCCACATGACGTGGGCCAGGATTGCCATTACGCCAACAGCGCTGACGATCTTGGACTTCGAAACGCGGTTCCTCTAGCCGCGCTCTCGGACTGAGACAGCCGTACCGCTGGCCTCTGACCTGCCCAGCAGGAACCGTCACTCGGTGCTCTCCCCCGCTGAGCGTCGTTAGCCGCATCTGGCCGCCGGTCCGCGGTTCGGTTCCCGTGCGAGCCGAACCACGTCTTCGTCGAGCTGCATTGGTACACAAGACGCTTCCCCTGTCGTTCTCGCGCCGGGTCGCGGTCATTTGCGGGTCAGGCCGATATGTAGGTCGCGGCGGATGTAGATCTCGACGAACTCTGGCAGGCACGGCGACTCCCAGATGGTGGAGAACAACTCGACGAGGCGCTGGTCCTGGCCGTCAGTGAGGTGCACGATGCGCCATATGTTCAGCGGCGTCTCTTCGGTGCCGCCAACGCCGTGCTCGACGTGGAACCGCGGCTGCATGGTGCTCGTGCGCAGGGTTTGACCGTCGGGATCTTGAAGTACCGGCTCACCCGTGAACGTCACGACCTGTCGCTTGTGGTCCAAGTGGGCGCGTTCAAGGACCAGGCCGTAGTCCTCGCGACGTAGCCACAGCCGCTGTTGGGAACAGCACTCGAGGATCTGCCCGCCCTGGCGAGACGAGGGCCAGGACCAGGAACGGTCCGTTCCCGCTCTGACGACGAAAGGGATATAGGTGCCGGGAGCCGCCGCCTTGCGCTGTTCGAGGTCCCACAGCATGGCTCGGGTGAAGGTCAACGGGTTGTCTGTCTCGTAGCGTTCTCGAAGCACCTGGTTGATGTCGATCGCCGGCTGGATTGCCCGGGTGTGCTTTGGATCGGCCCATGCCGTCTCGAACTCGCCCACAACGTCCGGCTCGTTCAGTCGCGAGACCATTAGGTCCTCTTTCAGTAATGATTTGGTCAGTAATGATTTGGTCAGCAATGATTTGGCGCCCGTCGCCCAAGTGCTGGGTTCTCGAGCGATGCGACCAGGCGGGACCATTGTCCTCGGCCACCGCAGGGCGGCCGTGGCTGCTCGCCTTTTGGGCGGACGTTTATCCGTCCAGGCGTTGGTGCAATATGTTGCTCTTCTCAAGGCGCATCGCTCGTAGGGCCGGCGGGCGCGAGGTTCCAGCGGATGACCCGGAAGCCGTGCCGGATCGCGACTTCGAGCCGCTCCCGGTCGAAATGGCCGTCGGGGCCCTGGGGTACGGCGACGAAGCGTTTCACCATCGGGCTCTGGGTTGCCATCAGCCCGAGCAACCGGTCGACTTCGTCGACGTCGCCGATCACCTGTGGGACGACCTCGAGGTCGCGGCCGCGCAGCCTGACCGGCACGGCACAGCCGTCTTCGATGTTGAGCTTCCATTTCCCGCCGCCGGGTGTGAGCAGGGTCTCTCCATCGCGGACGTAGCTGACGGGTTGGCGGTAGGTACGGCCGGTCTTCCGGCCGGTCAGGGTCAAGAGCATCAACCTGCGCCCGAGCGGCGTAGGGACAGGGAGCCCGAGCACGGCTCGCATGGGGACGTTGACCACTCGGAACAGGCGAGCCTGGATGCGCCTGAGGAGCGGGCAGCCAGTGGTCATTTCTCTCGTCATTTCTTTCTCCTGCTTTCTCGGGACTGGTGCGCCCGTCATCGCCTGTTACTCCTTCGCTGGTGGCGGAGAGCCTGGCCCGCCCGGGAGGGGTGGTGACCCGGGGGTCCCGGCGATGAAGCTCATGTGGAGGCTGGCGAGGCGCCAGCGGTCTCCCTCGCGGATAAGGACATGAGTGGTTCGCAAGGCTTCCGGGACGGAGTGGCCAAAGGCCGTGCCACGCTCAGAATCCCGCGCCGTGGCGACCGCGACGTCGCCGTAGGTACGCACCTCCGTCTCGTCAACGGCGAAGTCCTCGGACGACAGGCCCTGGCGGTGCCGCCCGACCCATTCGGGTTTGGACAGGGTGAGGCCCAAGGCGCCGATGCCGACGAAGTCGTCGGTGAGCAGCGAGCTGAGCTTTTCGGTGTCCCCGGAGCGCTCAGCTGCGCTCCATTCGGCGACGAACGAACCGATGCTGTCAGTCATTGGAGTTCTCCTTTGCTATTTGTGGCTGTTGCTGTTTGTGGTGCTTTTGTTTGTGCAGTTGCTGTTTTTGCGGGCCGGTGCCAGGATCGCTTCGGAGAGGATCCGGGTTCCAGTGGGCTCTTTCGCCGGCTCTTTCGCCGCAGGCGGCGTGCTCTCCGCCCTCTGCGAGGCGGTCGTCGTGCGCAGTAGCGCCTCAGGCCGGGACGTAGAGGCAGGTGCGAGCACGCTCATGGCCGTCCTCCTTCCCATGGCTGTGGATGGTCGGTGAGCCGGCTTGACGGGCGAGGTCCTTCGTGCGCCTGCGGGCAGCCTGGTTCTGGAGCCTCCTGGCCCCGGGCATAGGCCAGGCGTTGGGCGATGTACAGCTGGTGGTTCATCTCTCGCCTCCGTTGGTTCGTACCCTTACCCAACTATTACTGTCACTCTTATATTTAGTCTACATAAAGATCAAGGCAGCTCTAAATTCATGGTGTCGAGAGATTTATGGTAGGGTGAGGTTCATGGAGGAACAGCTCGGGCTGAGGGAGCGCAAGAAGCAGAAGACCCGCCTGCTCATAGCGGAGACGGCGAGGAGGCTCTTCTCCGAGCGGGGCTTCGACGCCGTGAGTGTCGCCGAGGTCGCCCGGGAGGCCGAGGTGTCCGAGGCGACAGTGTTCAACTACTTCCCGGCCAAAGAGGACCTGGTCTACCAGGGTATGGAGACCTTCGAAGGGGAGTTGCTGGCGGCAGTGCGTGACCGCCCGGAAGGGGTCTCGGTCCTCGAGGCCTTCGGCCGCTTCGTCCTCGAACCGCGCGGCCTGCTCGCCGCCGGTGACCCCGCCAGCACCGCTGCCCTCCTCGCCGTGTCGCGCATGATTGGTTCCAGCGCGTCCCTGGCCGCCCGCGAGCAGCAGATCCTCGCCAGTTACGCCGAGGCCCTGGCGGACCTGCTCGCCAAGGAGACGGGGGCCGGCCCTGACGATGTCGTGCCGAAGGTGGTGGCCAGCACCCTGATCGGCCTTCACCGCGGCCTGATAGAGCTTGTCCGCAGCCGGATCGCCAACGGCCCCGTCGACCCGAAGCGCCTGGCCCGCGATGTCAGGGCCCAGGGCCAGAAGGCGCTCGAACTGCTCCGCTGCGGCTTGGGCGACTACGGCAGCTCGCGCCAGGCTTAGCCCAGTAGTTCCTGGCAGAGCCGTGACCGGCGTTCTCAGGCATGCAGGCGGCGAGCGATTGGGGCTTTCGGTCGACCCGAGCTCGCACGGGTCACGGGCAGCTTATGTATCCGCTAAATCCGCTTCCCTGGCTCGCCGCACGCGGAGTTGCTCGAGCGTCGAGAGCAGCACTCGGCGGGCTAGGGGCGGTGGGCCGGGCCGAGCTGAGGCCTATTGTCCAAAGAGCCTTGGTCGTGCTGCCGAGCCGGTGGGTCAATCCGACGTTCGACGCCCCCATCATGCGGCTCGGCAGGTGCTACGTGGCCCCCCAAAAACCGGATTGTGAATAGCCCGGACGGACGGACGTCCCTTGGGTAGGGGCCATATGCCGTGGCCCCGGAAGAGATGCGTCAATGCCCGCACGAAGCGTCAAATCAGCTTGTCGACTCAACACAAATCTGAACGCTTCCCACCGCATGCCTATTCAGCAGTCGCTCGATCTGGACGCACCGAGGGCGGAAAAGGGCCTGGCGAAGACGAGCCGCACAACGACGGCAAAGACGCGGGTCAACAACCTCCGCCTGTGGCTGATAAGCACCAAAAGACGCCGTGCGTGAGGACGGTACACCGGTTGCCGAGAGCCTCCAATGCGAAAGCAGCCGCGAGGTCGAGGAGTAGCCTGCAGTCCTAAGCCTGGCAACTTCCGTCCGGCACGTTCCACCGTCCGCGCTGCAAAACTCGGCGAACGCGACGGGAGGCGGCACCATCCCTCCCTCTCGCGCTCCTCGCCCCGCCGACGTACCGTTGGCTGAGAGGGTGGCTCTCAGCGTCGAGGAGGCCGGTGCACTGCTCGGGATTTCCCGTGATCTTGCCTACGACTTGGTGGCGCGTGGAGAGCGACCGATGGGCTGAGTGACTGTTCCCCGATACGTTAATGTGCGGGCTCGTGGGCCGGGCTAGCCGAGACGACGCGCACGGCGACGGCCATAGTGACACCGAGGAACGCGAACGCTGCCATATGCAGGGCGGCTATTGTGACGCCGTGACTGAGGCGTGGGCGGCGAGCGTGATACTGGAGTTCGAGCGCGGGCAAATACTGAGCCGCCTTCGGCCCTGGCCGCTGAGTTCGAAGGTATCGTAGCGGCCTCAATGGGCACCAATGGTGACGACGAGCACGACCCCGAGGGAGCCACGATCGCGTTCGAGCGAGAGCGAACCGCCGCTCTGCGGGGCCAGGCAGAGGCGCACCTGGGCGACATCGACCGAGCGCTCGCACGGGTGGCGGCCGGGAAGTACGGCTTTTGCCGCTCGTGTCGACGCCCTATCGCAACGGAGCGGTTGAGAGCGCTACCTGTCACCGAATTATGCATAGGCTGCGTCAGCGATTTACCCAGCGCCAGTGGTGCCCGAGTCTTCACGAGGGCTTCTCCAGCCGCACACCTCCGTACCCAAAGAGAGCGGTAAACCTTTAAGCACGGGGTCACTGCGGATTCTTCTTATGCAGTGGCATTCTGTAGGCGAGAACTTGAAAAAGCGTGGTCTCCACTTGCGCGTGAACCGTTGCCATGCTCGCCAGGCGGCTCAGGAGTTAGTCCGACTGCGGGTGCGCCGATTAGCTCTCATGCGCTCGACGTGCGCCCTGGAGTTGGGGGGGCGCCGAAGACCAGGACGCCCGGCTCAGCCGCGGTCGTGGAGGGTCACCTGGTAGCCGTCGGGGTCCGCGAACGTGAAAGTGCGGCCGAACGGCCCCTCGACGGCCGCTGAGATGATCGTCGTGCCGGCGGCGGCGAGGGCGTCGTGGATGTCCTGCGCGTCGGGGGCGTGCAGCCACAGCGCCATTCCCTGTCCCGGCTGCGCAATTGCGTCCAGGTCGACGCCCGCCACGACGTCGCGGACGGCGAACGCGATCGGCTTGGTGTCGAACACGACGGCGTGCGGCGGCCCTGCGTCGGAGCGCTTCAGCCCCAGGTACTGCTGGTAGAAAGCGGCGGAACGCTCCAGGTCGCGCACCTGCAGTGAAATGAAGTCGGCCCGGTGACAGCCATAATTCCTGCCTCCTCGTTGTATGTCAGTAGTCTGACACACCACAATTTATGTCAGATGCCCGGTAGGTCGACGCATCCATTGCTGAACATTCGCCGAGGCTACCCCGTTGGCCGCCTTAGCCACCGGTGAGGCCAGAGGAGGTTTGAAGCCGCGGCAGCGCTGAGGAAATCGAACCGGACGCGCAGGGACCCTACGGGGCGGCGTTCAGGCCACGTTGCTAACGGACCACCCGGGTTCTGGCACCAGCCCGTTTTGTGGCTCCTGGACTGGCAAACTAGGCGCCGGCGGCGAACTTCTGCCGCGAGATCTCGGTGCGTCGAGCGGCGATCTCCTCTTCGCTTATCGTCCCTTCTCGCACTGCAAACCGCAGCGCCTGGTCGATACAGGCTTCCAGGTGGCCCTCAAGCCGGTAGTAAGAACAGATCTGCAACGCAACCCTTATCACGTCCATGACCTCTTTGGCCGTGTGCTCAGGGACGGGCTCTCCGAGGCTTTGTACCTTGTTGACGGCGCCTTCCCAGAGCTGGACTTCGGCTGACAGCTCGCCACATTCTTCAGCTAGGCGAGCAACCATCTTGTACGGCTCGTGCCCGCCTGGCCAGCGCCTATCGAGCACGATGTTGTGAATCCAAATGTCATCAAGCACCCTCCGCAGGCTAGCCCTCTAGCAGGGCGCGAAAGCCAAACCGAACAGGGCACCCGTAGGGGCCGTCGCCTAGATCGGCGGGACGTTTTGGCTCCCCTAAGATGACTCTGCAAGAAGGGGGCACGATAGAAATCCCGTAAAGCCTTTTAACACGAAGAGGGCTCGATATGGGCGAAGGTCGGTAGCTCGAGCAGCCATACGATAATGGGTCTTTTGGGCACGTTCCGGCCGAACAACGATATCGGTGAGGCTTCCGACAACAGCGGGACCGAACGCTTTGCACCCTGCACCCACTGGTGCCCTAAGCGTCGGCCAGCATCCCGGCGAGCTGATGCAGGCCTTCGACCTCTGCCCATGGTTCGGCCCCGGCTGGGCGTCGACGGCCACTGCCATTGACCCGGCCCCTCCTCAGACCGGCACGAGTCGCGCCACCTACATCGGCCGTCAAAGAGTCTACATCGGCCGTCAAAGAGTCCCCGACGTTGACGGCCTCTTTGCTGTGCACGCCGAGGAGCTTCAGGGCCCGCTCGAAAATCTCAGGACGGGGCTTATATGCTCGGATATCCTCGCTCGTGACTACGTGGTCGAACTCAAGCGCGTAGCACGCTGTGGCGGCTTCCAGGTTGACACGGTCAATATTGGACACGACGCACGCCGGAACCCCAAGCCCGTCGAGGAACCGCCGTGCGTCCCCCACAGCTCTGGGCGCTGCCAATAGCCGAACTGAGCAGCGAGGAGCTCGCCCGCCTCCGCGGTGGAGCCAAGCGTCTTGAGGACAGTCCCCCAGGGAGGAGCGTGCCACCTCACGCTGGCGTCTATGCGGCCCGAAGGCGGCTTCGCACTCGGCAACGAACGTACCCGACCATTGGCGCGCAACTTCAGTTGCCATGACCGGCCCGCCTAGTTCAGCGGCCACGTCGCTGCAGATCCTGGCGACTACGACGTCGTCGTCTCGGACGAGCGTGCCGTAAAAGTCCACTAAGAGAGCGCGCAGCGTGTTACCCATTGTGCCAGCGACCGCTCCCGCAACGCCGGTTTGGTAATTACGGTGATAGCGGTCAAAGGCTGCCACCGCAAGGAGGTTCTGCGGTGTCGTGGTATCGAGCATTATGGCCGAGATTAAGAGGGCTCCTGACGAGCGCCGACAATATGTACCTTCCAACAGGAGAAGGACGTTCTCAGGGAGCACCTTGTGCTGCGCTATGGCTGTGTTGCCCGCCGTCCCGACGTATCCCCGACGCAGTTTGAGGGATCGGCGGATATACGCCTGGGCGCGGGTGTTCTAGCGGGGATCTCGCTCCTCGTCGCCCTTGTGGCAGACTCGCCCCATGGCCTTCGGGACCGGTTCGGTGATCGTGTCCCGAGAGGACTGGCGTGGTTATCTCCATTCAGCCATCCCACGCCTGGTAGCCCTCGACCAGGGGCAGGCCCTCGTCGATTGGTGCCCGGTTGGCACCGTCGGAGTGTACGCCAGCAGCCGTCATTACCCTGGTCGTGAACACCTGCCGCGCAACGAGAGAAAAATGCTGACGCTCGAAACGTGCCGATGGCTGTACGCCTCGGTGGCGTCCGAGATGGGCGCGCTCAACTTCGTGGACGAGGAACACCCGTCGTGCACCACGCTCGGCTGGTCGGCGGAGGGGCGCTTCCTCGGTTGGTACGTCAACTTCCAGCGGCCCATTGTGCGCACCGAGATCGGCTACGACTCGATGGACCTCGTTGTCGACCTAGTCGTCGCGCCGAGTTATAACTGGCATCGGAAGGACGAGGCGGAGTTCGAGACGGCGATTCGGCGCGGCATCGTCGACGAGGGCCAACGCCGCCTGGTCGAGCTCGAAGCCGAGCGGGTCCTCCGCCTCATCGAGCAGCGCGAAGGGCCATTCGGCCAGGAGTGGACGACTTGGGGCCCACCGGGCGATTGGGAGGCCCCCAAGCTCCCGGCCGGTTTTGGCAGAGGGCTCGAATGCCCTGCCGGTGCAGGCCTGGGTGACGACAGCGGGGTCCGGGTCCATGAAGCCAAATTGACGCCCGCACCTGCCAGAGATGGCGGGCTTCGCCGTTGTGCGGTGGGCGAGGACAGAACGCTCTACGATCCGAGACGTGAGCTTCGCGGCTCGGACCTTTCCACCAAAACGAAGACCATCGAGCGCTGGGCCATGACCAGGTACTAGAGGGCTCATTTCGAGGCGGACGCCTACGTAGCGAGGGTGCGGACGGGTCCGTGCTTCATCTCTACAGTGCTCGCCCGGAAAACTAAGCAGTTACAGGGAGAATTGATCCGCAACGACAGCTCAGGATTCGCGCTAATCGGGGAAATTCAGCTGCTGTATTACTACAGAACGCTGGTGCACACACGCTTATAGGCCGACCGAGAAGCACCAGCGGGCGCTTATACAAGCCCGTCGGGCCGGAACTTCTCCCTGACCGGCGAGCGCCTACGCCGCGGTGCATCGAACGACCGGCGCCGCGCCCGGGAAACCCGACCGTCGAGCGCGCTCAAGATCTGGCCCTCAGCATGGTAATTAGCGGTTAGCTGCGGCGAGCCAGGTTCTTGTTGTAGCGCACCTCGGTAACGCCGGCGTAGTCCAGTTCTACGCCCGGCTCGAGGCCAGCCACGCGATTCGTACATCGCCCGAGCACGGACGTTCGCCTGGATCACCCAGAGCCCGGCATGGCGGAACGACCGGGATCCGAGGACGTTCAGCGCGCTGTCGTGTAGCGATCCTCCGACGCCTCTGCCCCACTCTGGGGGCCGAACGTGCAACCCGCTCAACTGACCCTCGCCCACGAAGTTGGGGTCGGCCCGGACTGCCACCGCTCCGAGAGCTCGCGAGCCCTCCCAGGCCACCAGGGCAGTGGCTGCGGGGCTCGCCAAGTACTTGCCCCAGAACCTTGTCAGCTGCTCGGTGGTGGGAGGCATCGAACCTTCGGGGAAGAACCCAGCGTAAGCAAAGGCGACCGTCTCGGCGTGGATGGTCGCCAGCAGCTCGGCGTCGGCGGTCGGCTGGACGCGCAACCCGGTCACCACCAAACGCTAGGCCACCAGCTCGAAGCAGGCCATTATCGCAAGGGCGGCTCACAGGCTCATCCCCATCTCTGTGGAGGGCTCATTGCAAGCTGAGGTCGAACCAACTCGTGCTCGCCCGTAACGACCCTCGCAGCGGATGGACCAGTGGTGTACCTGGGCTATCTCCGGCGAGAGGCGCCGCAGTTGACGCTCCGACACTGGCGCCACAACGGTTCGCACAGCCAGCTCGTCACCGGCCCAGGCCGTCAAGTCGAACTGGCAGAGACGGCCGAGGGTCCTCGTTATGGCAGAGTTCCGGCCCAGGCCATCTCCCAGGCCAAGGTCTTTCGCCAATCGGCTCGGGTCAACTTCCACTCCGTCCTGGTCGGCCGCCACCCAGGCACTAAGCCTGCGGAGGCACCAGCACGCCGAAGGGCCCAAGATTGGTAGCAGAACCGGTTTCGGTGTAAGTCGAGTTCACCGGGAAACCGAACCTCTCCACTACCGGATCGACCCAGCGACGAACTACCAACCTCTCGGGTAGCGGAGCCAACTCGCTCACCGGGCCCATCTCCAAGCTTCTGGACCGCTCAAGAATTCAGGAGGTTCGAATATCCACTTACTTCGGGTTTCCTCGACATAAGACGATCTGGGGTCGAAACCGAGCTTGTCGACGACGTCGTCTGACCAAGGCCGGATGCGCAGCACCCGCTCATCGCGGCGGCCGTCGACCCTGAACGGGTGCGGAGGGTTAGGCGTGATTAGCTCCTCTCGATCGCTGCCTGTATAGATCATATTTGCGCATCTTTTGGGCAGTTGTCGGGAGTTAGCTTCGATTAGCCTTTGGGCACGGGCTAGTGGCATATGTGGCCGCGAGGAGGACCGGCCGGCCTGGACGGCCCACGGAGCCCCCGGCCCGGAGGCCGCGGCATCAGCGCCCGGGGCCCGGGGCCGCTCGGCGCTCGGCCGGCGGCGCCTGGACAGCGGCACGTCCTGAGAGGGCGAGCTGGCGGGCCGACCACGGCCCCGACCGGCCGGGCGCGCCGGCCCCCTCTCCACAGCCGTGGTATCCCTCACCCAGATCGTCCTCGACCCGGCTGGTGCCGATGTCTCGGGACCAGGAGGAGCATGCCAATGCCTGCCGCCGCGGAACGGGACGAAGGACCCCGCGACGTGTGGCAGCACGGCGTGCACAGAGCGCTGCGTTACTCGGCTCTCACGGAGGTTCACGTGGGTATTCAAAAGCAGGTCCCGTTGTGGCGTTTGTTGTGGTTGTATGAAGCCCGTCCGCTAACTCTCTATAAGTGGTTGACTGACCACGAAGAGAGACCCCCGGAGTTTCCGTAGGGCTTTCCCGCGAGGCCCGGACGATGATCAAGGAGCGGGTCGCAAACGCGACGGAACCCGAACCCAAAGGAGAGCAAACTAATGAAGCACGCCCAAAAGCCCTGGTCACGGTGGCATCTACCTGGTGTCGCCGCCGCGACGGTGTTCGCCGCCGCCACGATGGCCGTCACCGGCGCCGTTGGGACTGGCGTGGCCCACGCCGACACACTCCCGAATGGCAACGGCGTCAACCTCGGGACCTACCCGATCCCAACATCGGCACCGGCATACCAGCCCGGCGGCGACCTGCTGCCGACGGACCCGGGGACCCTCGGCAACGCCACCGAGATGTTCATCCCCGGCCAACCCAACCAGGACCTCAGCGTGCAGGGCGGGTCGACGGCTCGGGGTATGCCCGTGGTGACGGCGACGAGCACCGGCGCGGCCTCTCAGACCTGGTACCTCCAGCTCGTGGGGACGGTGGGGGTGTGAGCTCGAGTACCCAACCGTCGCGGACATGACATCTTATCTCTGGCAAAACGTCCCCGTCTACCGGATCATCAACTTCAACGGCTCCGCTCCCACCTGCCTGGATGGCTATGGTGGTGGGGGCGCCGACGGGACGGCCGTCGACTCCTATGGGTGCGACCCCAACCAGGTCAATCAGACCAACCAGCTGTGGATCGCCGAGGCCCCCACCTACCTGGGCCAAAACGAGGCTGGCGGGTCGAACTACAGCGTGCTCAGCACCCTGCAGACCTCACCAATCTCGTCGGGGACGGTCATTGAGAGCTTGGCCTCCCTCGCAGCCAACCAGTGGTATACGTCGAACACGCCAGTGTTGTCGGCGGCGGTCGACGACATAGGCGGCTGGGACTCGACGCTCGCCGAGCTGCCCGCTACGCAGTGGCCGGTTTCCCAGGGCAACTCGACTTTTATCCTTGTCGACCCCAACGCCCAGACCGTCAGCGGCGGGGGCGGGACGGCCGCCTGCGAGGGGATGGCGTGCCTGGTCCAGGCAGAGGGGTGACGAAGGTGGCTTGCGGGGACCGGTTCGACCATCCCCTCACTTTCGGCACCGCCGGGGAGTGAGCCCCGCTACAGATTGGCGAGCCCGCTCAGGGTGGCCGCCGTGCGACGGCGCGGCGGCCACTGGCGCCGGGCTCCCCATCCTGCCTCCAAGAAGACATTGCGCGACCGCTTTGCGGCCCGCCGCGTCCCCTAGCATCCACTGCCTCGGCCAGGTCAACCGCGAGCGATGCCCTCACGCGACCGGGCTCATCCTGGCGTCTGGAGGCCTGCGAAATATGTAAGTGACTGATGCCCCGGCGGCCAGCAAAGCGAGTACCCCGCAATAAACCAGCGTGGTGCGGTGCAGGCCAAAATGCGTCGTTGCCAGCCCGGCGAGTACGACGGGGACGCCGAACGCCAGATAGGAGAGGGTGAAGATGGCGGCGACAAGACCGGCGTGCTGGTTGGAAGAGGCGAGGCGGTTGCGGTGCGATAGGCGCCCAAGTAGACGGCGGCCCCAAAGCCTGCGCCCGCTCAGCGCGGCGCCCGCCCGTGCCGGCGAGTAAGGCCAGGCAGCCCCAAAGCATTGTGATGGGCGGGCTCACTGCTCGGAGAACGACCGTGGCTGCGCCCCGGCCGCCATGAGCAGGAAGATCACCAGGCCGCCCCACAGCGGGTTCGGTGAGGCGAACACCTGAACAGCCAGCCAGGACCCCAACGATAAGTACAGCCATTCAACGCGCACGCCGCACCAGGCACAGGCCCGCCGCAATGAAACTTGTGTGTGCCCCGGCCGGTACGGCCACCCGGGGCCGGAGGGAGGCGATGACTCCGGGGCGCCTCGGCGTTGAAGGCGGCGGAGAAGATGGCGTGGCTCTTGCGGACGCTGAGGGGCGTAAGACCGGTTCGGCCCAGCTGGGCGTAGTACCGGTCGAGATCGGCAGGTCCAAGTTTGTTAATGGCCTTGGCGCCGAGGCGGGGCTTGATGTTGGCGTTGATGCAGGACCGGTAGCGGGCGAGGGTCGACTCCGCTCGTCCCTGAGCCTCGATGTGGGCCATCCATCGGTCGAGCAGTTCGTTGACGGTGTGCCGGCCTTCCTCCCGGTGGGCGCCCCGATCAACTTCGGTGATCAGTTCTGCAGCGGCTCGTTGAGCGTCCCGCTTGGTGCCTTGGACTTACCGCCCGACGTAGCGGTAGCGGCCGGTCTCGGGGTCACGTCCGAGTGAGACCCGCACCTGCCAGCTGTCAGTACCCCGCCGGCGAACTGCCTCGCACGAGAGCGACGATACCAGTTTGGGCGGACCAATTACGGCCAAATTATGGCCACCTGGACCTAGCTGACTGCCTCGTCCGAGAGCCAAGAAAGGACCTTTGACCTGCGGAGGGAGTGGGATTTGAACCCACGGGGAGCTTGCACTCCCAAGGCTTTTCAAGGGCCTCGGCGCTTGTGGCTGGAATCGGCTGCACCCTGCCTGAACAGGACTCTTGTGACGGGCGTCTCGCTCCCAGTGGCCTGGATCGGCCTGAGTCGGCTCGAAATTATGGCCAAATTTATGGCCACCCGAGTTCGGTGGCCCTGCAAGCGGTCTAACGGCCGAGTGCGAGCCGGAGCAATTTGATGAACCTGGGAACGCCGGCCCCCTCGATCAGGTTCTCGTCGTCGGTGAAAAGTCCACCGATAGCTGTTCGGCAAGCCCTCGGGGGTCTTCAGCCTCGAGGCGTTTAGCTCGGAGGCGCCGAAGACGGGGCACCCAGCGACACCGGCCCGGGGCACCATGGTCGGCGAAAGTACAGTACACGCAAATAACTACAACACGCGACACCGAGAGCAACGTGGGGTCAATGGCTACACCACGAATTGGGCAACACTCATTCGATGCCCCTCCACCTTCTGGCCTGCCCATACTTTGTTAGTACGCTCGCAGGATTCGAACCCCAACCTTCTGATCCGTAGTCGGTTCGCCGGTGTTGCACCGTGTCGCTCCCCGTCGCCAGTTGTCGCATTTTGGCTCGCCGAGAGCGACGCTTTGCTGGCCCGGCGAGCCGAGACGCCGTGCGACAACAACTAAGAGACGGGTTTGTTGGGTTTGTTGGTTCTTGGGTCCGGAACCAGTAGTCGTACAGCATTCCAAGGGTGCCGAAGCATAGCTGGCGGGATTACGACTACACCCTTGTGGCCCACGTCCTCGTCCTTGCGCCGAGTAACCGGTACCCCACCAGATCCAGGAGGCTCGGGCGGCAAGCGGCCTGTAAAGGGACGTATCTTGCCCTGGTTGCCACGCACTACCGAGTGAAGCGCGCCGCGAACGCGTGACCAACAGCCACTAATCACTAACCGCCTGTCACTTCCTCAGAACCATCATCGACGGTTGCAAACATCTGTTCTATCTCAAGTTGCCGCGCCAATCGTAACTGTAGCTTTGCTTGGAAGTCGGGATCGCGTTTGCGCCGTTCGATATGCGAACTCAGCGCAGAACGGATCACCTGCGCCACGGGAAGGCTCTCGATCTCGGCCAAGGCCTCGACTCGAGCTGCCAGCTCAGGGTCAAGTCGGAGCGTCATGTTCTTAGTGACTCTCTCAATCTCGGACACCTTGCTTATCCTCCTCTTCCTTACGCCAAGGTACCACGCACGGTGGACAGACGGCTAGGCTGTATGATACCGTGGTATCTAGGTAGCGAGGAGGATAGCCATGGATGCAGTGGATACGCGTACGTTGAGGTACTTCGTCAACGGCGAAGAGCAGCTGACCGAGGAACGATCGAGGACAGTCGCGGAGATTTTGGAGCTTGCCGGCTTCCTGCCGGTCCACGAATACGAGTTGACTCGTGACTCCGATGATCACACCTTCCAGCACTACGACGAGCGGGTGGAGTTGCACGAGGACGAGCGTTTCACGGCTACCTACATCGGGCCGACGCCAGTTTCGTGACAGACCGGATGACAGCCGAGACCTTGGAGGAACACCTTCGGGGCGTCGGCTACGTCGTGTCGGTCATTCAGGACCCCGGGGGGGTGGCCTTCACGGTAGTGCACGACGTTGAAATTCCGAGGGGTTGTCTACGGGGCAAGAGGTGTGATGTCGCTATCCAACGGATCAACACGGTTCCTTACACCGTGCCGGCGGCCATACACACAAAACCCGCACTGGTTCCGATGAGCCCAGGCCCGCCGATTGGGACGCAACGCAGCTCGCTCGGAAGCGATTGGCAATATTGGAGTCGTAGATATGACCGCTCGCCTACTCCTAAAACCATATGGGCACACGTTCTCGGCGTGTTGAGCAGCGTCAAGCTATGACATACGACACGGCCAGCATCCGAGCAGTCGAGGTGTCGGTGGCCATGACACAAAGCACCCATCGCATCTTGCTCGCACATCTTTTTAGCGCTCGTTCGCAGGAGGAGTTAGCTTTCGCATACTGGCGCCCCAGTCGCGGTCGACGTCGACTGACAGCTGTCCTCTGCGCTCTTCAGCTACCGAAAGAGGGTGAGCGCCAAATTCATGGCAACGCCTCTTTCAACGGAACTTACCTCCGGCGCGTTCTTCGAGAGCGCCCAGCAGGCACTGGAATTGCTTTCTTGCACTCGCATCTCGGACCTGGATGGCAGGACATGAGTCGTGACGACGTGGTCGCTGAACGTGACCGGATCAGCGGTCCGGCGTGTGCGCAGGCAAATCTCCCCCTCCTCGGCCTGACGCTTGGAACAGACGGCACCTGGAGTGCGCGGCTCTGGTCACGAACGGGACCCAACCATTACGAACGTACTTGGGCGCCGTGTGTAAGAGTAGTTGGCACCACTATCCATCACAGCTGGGCTCCAACATCCTCGGACACTTCGCAACGCAGCCAAGGTGAAGTGTTCACGGAGAGCGTGTGGGGACCAGCCGTCCAAGATTCCATCGCGCGAGCGTGTGTGGGCATTATAGGCCTCGGCAGTGTCGGCTCAATTGTCTGCGAATCCCTCGCTCGAATGGGCGCTCGAGACGTAACGCTTATTGACCATGACTTTATGGAACCGAGGAATCTGGACCGAACTGTGGGTGCCAGCCGAGCAGACGCCGCTCCAGGTGCCCTCAAGGTCGCGGTGGCATCGCGACATTTCAAGCTTGTGGCAACGGCACCTACCCCCAACATCACCGAAATTGGGAGCTCCCTACTGTCGGCTTCAGCGTTGAGCGCCGCGCTCGATTGCGATGTGCTGTTCTCCTGTGTCGACCGTCCGTTGCCTCGTCACATTTTGAATACGATATCGTATTCGCACCTGATTCCGGTAATCGACGGAGGTATTATGGCAAAGGTCGATAGAAATGGGCTGCCCCTGCACGTTGACTGGAGAATCCATACGATCGGTCCCGAGAGCAGATGCCTCGTATGTCTAGGAGCACTTTTGCGGAGCGATATCGCTCTCGACCGAGACGGTCAGCTCGACAATCCAGACTACATAGCGAATTTGCCCGAGCACGACCGGGCCAGAGCGTCTCGCCGTAACGTCTTCGCATTCAGCCTGAGCGTGGCCGCGCATATGAGTCTTCAGTTTGCCAAGGTGGTCGGCGCCGGTGATCGTATCGGTGGAACCGGCCCACAGCGGTACCATGCCTACCCTGGACGAATGGACGTGGAACGGGCTGCTCTCTGTGAGCCGGATTGTGAATACTCCAGCTTGCTCGCTAGAGCTGTCGCCGTAGACGAGCTGGTCCCACTCGACTTGATGCTGCCTGAAGCGACGGCTTATTCTGGCGAACAGAATGGCCGACGGACCGTACTCGCGTGGACGAAGGCTCTGTTGGACCGATCGATTTCGTACTGGCGGCGGTGACTACGGAGGTCCGAACGCTCCACTCTCATACGGTCCCGTAACGCAGACCTCGGGCCGTTTCGCCTCGGTTATCCAGCCGACGCCGTGGACGTCAAGGCCTAAGAGGTAGGGCTGGCTATCGGCTGATGTGGAATCGAAGACTGCTTGGCCGATGACACAAGGCCGATTTATTCTCCGGAGATCGCGGTCGACTGCTTCTACAACAATCACGTAACGAGACATAGAAGACATTCTGTAAGCGCGCGCTGAAATCGTCGGGGATACCGCGAGCGAGCAGGTCGCGCTTGAAATGATTCGACTTTATTCCATAAGTCTTCAGTGCCAGGCGATCAGCCATAATGAGCTGGGAAAGTGATTCGACTGGAACTCCATACATCCCCGAGACCGCTGCCACAATAGCGTCGGAGGTTCTTTCTAAAACTCGCCCGCCATACAGTTCAGCCGCTTCTGGGCTGAGCCACAGTCGACCCGAGACTGGAATATGGAGGGTCCGCCATGGGGTTTGGCCGGAATCATGCAGAACATCCTGGATAAAAATATATGGTCCCTGCTGGTCATCATTCCGGTAGAAATCGATCCAGCCAGGCTGAGACGGTGAGCGGCGATAGCCGCATATTACGAACGCATGATCGTGAGTACCGACAAGGATGGGAAGTCCTGAATTGAGGTATCGGCAGAGGATCGATACGACTCCATAGTCCCACGTGCGAGCAGGTGAAATCTGTCCAGATGGGTTAGGTGGGGGTTGCTGCGGCGCCGGGGGCTGCCAAGGGAGGCGTTCGTCGGGCAGATCACCGAGAGCGTAAAAGACTGCGGGCAGATCAAAGGTTCGGAACAGATCGCTTAACTGGGCCACTGTAAGTCCTGAAGAAGGCATCATACGGCTGGAATTAAGGCTCGCATTTGCCTGAGTCGCAAACTCTGCTCGCGGTACGCGGGCTACATCACCTCTCAAATGGGCAGCGTAATGACACACCCACGCTGCTGCATGTGCACAGACACAGAGCTGCGTGTCTTGTTGAGTAAACGGAAAGCCTTTGACGGCAAGTGTGTCGCCGAAGAAGGATACATGTTCTTCAACCTTTGTCCGAATCGCTGCTTCGATTTCAGGAGGGGGCCGAAGCATCGCTCGTGATACGGGGGCCTGAACCGTAGGGCGCATGACCATATAGCCGATGTAGTCAGGATTCGATGGGAGACGACCGACCTGATCCAAGGTGATGTGTGCTCCGAAGAAGTGCAACCTATGCGTTGAAGGAGGTACTTCAACGTGTAGGCGGGAGAAATAAACTGAATACTCGCTGCGGTAGTCGAGATCGTAGTAGCGACGCTCGACGACGAGGGTGCGCGCGTTATTCGCCAGCACCACCTCGAGACAACGGTTAACAGGCAAGTTGTTGAGACCAAAATATGGCTGTAAAGCGGAACGCCATTCTGCCGGAGTGCTAGGATGGTGAACAATTGCAATTTCGCTCTGGTTCCAATAGTCGATATCCATGTCGGAAATGGGCTATTACCCGATGCGTAAATTTTGCGACTCTGCCTCCGCCTCACGGCGCTTCCGAGAAATCGAATCGAGTTGCGATCGCAGCTCTCGCCGGTCTTCGTTCGTGAGGAACTCGTCAGGGTTCTGAGGAAGACTGTCCAAAGAGTTCGGGTCATCTGGCTTGCTGTCGCGGTCAGAGTCTGGCAAGTGTGTCCTCCCAATCAAGTGCACTCGGGCTTGAGTCCTCAGGGGTGGTGTACGAGCCGGTGACCCTGGGCCCTGACGGGGCAGGGTCCACCACTGGCGACGACCACCGCACCAACCTCTTGGGAGTCCACACAACCGAGAGGAGAGATGCGGTGGCTTTAGAAAGCTTGGACGCGCTCGAGTGGCTGCGCAAGCACCTCGAGCAAGACAGCCCTGACCTGCTGCGGGAGATGGTGCGCAGCTTCGCCGAACAGCTGATGTCGGCCGAGGCCGATGCCATCTGCGGGGCGGGCTACGGCGAGCGCAGCCCCGAAAGGGTGAACTCGCGCAACGGCTACCGCCATCGGGACTTTGACACCCGGGCCGGGACAATGGACCTGGCCGTGCCGAAATTACGGCAGGGCAGCTACTTCCCGGGCTGGCTGTTGGAGCCCCGCCGGCGGGCGGAAAGGGCTCTCACCCAGGTGGTCTGCCAGTGCTACGTGGAAGGGGTCTCGACCCGGCGGGTGGACGACATCGTAAAAGCCATGGGGATAGAAGGGATCTCCAAGTCCCAGGTCAGCTCCATGGCCAAGGAGCTCGACGCCCTGGTCGAGGCGTTCCGCTCCCGGCCCCTCGATGCCGGGCCCTACACCTACATCTGGCTCGACGCCCTGACCCAAAAGGTGAGAGAAGGCGGCCGGGTCGTGAACGTGGCCGTCGTCATCGCCACCGGGGTGAA
This sequence comes from uncultured Acidimicrobiaceae bacterium, assembly GCA_963807395.1. Lineage (GTDB taxonomy): Bacteria > Actinomycetota > Acidimicrobiia > Acidimicrobiales > Palsa-688 > Fen-671. Next base: position 564,338 of record CAWEBW010000007.1, on the reverse strand, counting down.
CAACGAGGGCCGGCGTGAGTCGCTCGGCTTCGACGTGATCACCACCGAAGACGGGGCGGGCTGGACCGCGTTCCTGCGCACCTTGGTGGCCCGGGGCCTCTCGGGCGTAGCCCTGGTCACCTCCGACGACCACAAAGGGCTAAAAGCGGCCATCGCCGCCGTCTTGGCCGGGGCGACCTGGCAACGCTGCCGAGTGCACTTCGTGCGAAACCTGTTGACACGAGTGCCAAAAGCATCCCAGGGCATGGTGGCCACCTTGGTGCGCACCATCTTCGAGCAACCCGACCACGACAGCGTCTGGGACCAGCACGCCCGGGTGGTCGACCAGCTCACCGGCCGGTTCGACGACGCGGCCGCCATGCTGGCCGACGCGGCCGACGACCTGCTGGCGTTTTCTACCTTCCCGGCCGAGCACTGGAGCGCAATAAGAAGTAATAACCCCCAGGAGCGGCTCAATAAAGAGATCCGCCGGCGCACCGACGTGGTCGGCATCTTCCCCAACCGGGCTGCCGTCGTGCGCCTGGTCGGCGCCGTGCTGTCCGAGCAGAACGACGAGTGGGCGGTGGCCAAACGATACATGGGCTCAGAGAGCTTGGCCAAAGCCCGCCTGCGCCCCATTGAGGGCCAAGCGGCCATAGCGCCCAAAGAGCCTGAGCTCCAAACGGCAGGGGCCGCCTAGCGGAAATCCCCGCCAAGCACCTTGACAACTGAATAACGCCCGAATACTGGCTGCTTCGACGCGACCAAAAACACGATTGCGTAGTTACCTACTTGACATTCTCCCGAAAGGACCTATAGAATTCGAAATTGAGGTTGGTGAGTGGTTGTTATTACACCACCCGACTGGACTCGGCCGCACTCGGCTCACGGCATTCAGTGCCCACCAGACTTCATACCACAACCTGTTAACCTACCCTGACCATCCTGACCTGAAAGAGTCCTCGTTCGAGTCCTTCCTCACTACGATGACCGTCAGGCTTTGTGGCACCCGGATCTAGGCAATCCGGGCGAGTTCCCGCTCCGCCTGACGTCGCGAACCCAGGAAGCGGGCATGACTGTGCCGAACACGTCCTTCTTGGGTTTGTAGCCCTTGACCTGCACCTATTTAGCGCGCTCTAAGTGTCTGCGCTCGAAAAGATTCGAACCCCAACCTTCTGATCCCTAGTCCGACTCCGGGTGTCGATCGATGTCGCAGGAAGGTGCTGACCTGCGGGAATACTCGACTGTAGTCTATCGATGTCGGCGAGTGTCGAGGGTCTTGGCTGCCAACTTGGCTGCCACTCCGGCGACATCTGGGAGACCGGGTCTCCTTGGTCCCGAGAATCTGACTACGGATGCCAGGAAGGCCTCCCGGCATGACCCGTGCCATCCCGGCCCGGTCTGCTGCAATCAGCTAAAAACCTTTGCTAGGCGGACCTTTTTCGGTATTCGCCTCCCGGACGGCCGGGACGGCCCCGGACGGTCCGGGAGGCGAAAATAAGAGCTAAACGGACCGAATGGAGGGCAAAATGGAGGGCGGTTTGCGTGCTCAAAACTGCCCTCCACTTAACTCGTTACCCGACCTTTGGTTATGTTGAAGCGCCCGGCCACGCCTCGGTGCCCATCTCCCGGTGTAGAACACCTTCGACGGCTCGTACTTGCCGTCCGCACCCTTGATGGGGGCAGGCACGTCCTAGCGTGGCTGGCCTGTGGGTGTCGAAGCACGGTCCAGGCGCAGCACCTGGCGGCGGATCAGCTGCTGCTTGAGCCCAGGGCTTGCGCGATCCTGCGGTAAGGACAACCCGAACCGGCGCAGTTCGAGCGCACGCTCGCCTTGGCTGGGCGGCGCTGGGGTTGGCACGGTGGGACCACCGCTGCCCGGCCCACGCCGGTGGGCCATTCACTGGTTTAGGTCGCCATCGGCCATTGGCTGAACAATGCAGCGCTATCACTGAAACAGATAGGCCTGATCCCCTAGCGATGGCGCTAGGCCGTTGTGCGCCTCTCTGAGCGCCATCAGGGTTCCCGGCAGTAGGAGGCCCGTACGCCCGACACAGGCTCACAGGGCCTCGGACGAGAACAAATACCGAGCCGACTTCGTGCTCAGCGAGGCCGCTGCCGCCGGTGAGCGGCTGAAGGCTTTGGAGGCCACCAAGGCAGTGGGAGGCCGCCCATGACCCTGTCACCACAGTGCGGGCACGGGCCGCCCAGCAGTGCACTTCGGACTGTCGCCATCGGCCCTGACAGTAGCAACCGGCCGCGAGCGTCGCCAAGATGGGTGCCAGTGGTCGAGCGTTGGGACACCTGGACCCGCAGCGAGATCATGGCCGTCCGCGGCTATGAAACCTCGCCGGCAAGGGCCACTTCCGTGGGACGCTCGGGCATGACCACCGACGACCGCCTCGAGGCCAGCATCGGGACAGCGCCCCCGAATGGCCAGTCGTCCGTCCGGATAACTCCGGTGGTCACTAACCGCACGGCGGCATCGCCGACTGGCCCATTGGCCCCGGCAAGCTCAAAAGTCGGCTTGAATACCGGGGAGCGCGCCTGTAGCGAGTGCGGCGGGCCATTGCCGGCTGAGTCCCGGTCAGAGCGGGTCATATGCTCCCCTCGTTGCCGCCAACTCCGCCACGACCGGCTCAGGAAGTCGAGAGTGAGGCCTCAAGACAGAGCATCACAACTACTGGCAGTTCCCGGCCCGATGGAAGTTGAAGCCGCAGGAGCGGTCCCAGTGGCGCTTGGTGGGCCACGAGGCTGGCGTGCTCGAGGCGGTGGTGTACGTGAGCACGCTGCTCCCCGCTGGCCGGCGGGCCGAGCTGGGGCGGCGGGGAGCGTCAACCTGTCCTGGCCTACTGGCTAGAGCGGTGGGGGCACCGCGATTCCGGAGCAACCGGGTCTCGGTTGCCGCTTCGTGTAGAGCGAATGCTCCTCCATTACCGTTAGGCATCCGATGAGTTGGGCCATACAAAGGCGCGCCGACGCGTCATGCGCGTATCGGGACAAGTCAGCGGTCACATCGAGGATTAGCTGCCTCTCATGGTTGTCGGCAGGCGTAGCTCAGGTTCGCGGCCGATGCCCTAGAGGTGAGTCGAACGTCGTCTCCACATTGTCGGCTTTGTCGGCCTCGTTCGACTCCGAGTTGCTGCACCAACCAGCGCCGTGCTACCGCTCTTATTAGGCGCTTGCCCATCGGAGGTATTCCCAGTTGAAACGGCTATGCGTGCGCCTATTGGCAGGGGGATTGGCCGCCGCCAGCCTGGCGGTGCCGGCAGTGGCTTCGGCGAGCCCTTCTAGCTCGCCAGGGTCCCTCACTCAGCAAGCAATGTCACCGGTGGACACCCAGCTCGCTGAGCTGGAAGGGTCTGGGACCGTTGAATGCAACTGGTTTGGTGGCGATGTCGCTATCTCGGGAAACACAGTTGTGGCCGGGGCGTACGGTTACGGAGCTGATCCATCGTGCGAGGGCATGTTCCCTGGCGGCGCTTTCGTGTTCGCCAGGACGGCAACAGGCTGGAAGCAGACTGCAGTACTCCAGGCCTCCGACGAGGGCGTCGATGACTGGTTCGGCACGTCGGTGGCAATATCAGGCAATACCATCGCTGTCGGGGCGACCAACAAGGACTCCGGCGCAGGCCGAGTGTATGTGTTCACGAAGACTGCTGGGGGGTGGCGACAGACAGCCGAACTGAAGGGTTCTGACACCGTCGCTCACGATACTTTCGGCCAGCAGTTAGCGATCTCAGGGGACACAATCGTGGTCAACTCAGTGAACCAAGACGCGCTCGCCGGGAACCTGTACATATTCACGAAAACGGCTGCGGGCTGGCAACAGACGGCCGAGATGAAGAGCACATCCTTCGACGCTCTCTCAGGTGACCGAATGGTCGCTGATTGCGGGTCGTCTTCGAACCCGCAGTCGTGCGTGCTCGCTAAGACGCCTGCAGGTTGGAAACAGACCGGAGAACTCCAATTCCCCGTTGGGGAAGATTGCGGTCCCGCGGCGCTCTTCGGACCTACCATCGTATGCACCGACGAGTATACGGGTGGCTCGTATGCGGGGACGGCGTACGTGTTCACGAAGACTGCGGTCGGCTGGGTCCAATCCGCCCAACTGGTTGCCTCCGACTCCGCTCCTCACAACTACTTCGGTATGTCGGCAGCCATTTCCGGCAATACCATTGCCATTGGAGCTGAAGGGCCTCCAACGGTGGGAGGTCACCAAGCTGGAAAGGTGTACTTGTTCACCTGGACCGGGGTTAGCTGGCAACAGGTTGCCGAACTGCGAGGCTCAGCTGCCGCAAATGACTCCCTCGGCAGCTCCGTCGCGATGTCGGGCAGAACTCTGGTCGTCGGCGGGTCGGGCTACGACACTGGCACGGGCCGGGCGTACGTCTTCCAAGGTTGAGTCCCGGCGCAATTGACCTTGAATGCGGCATGCCAGGAGTTGCCGCGCTGGCTGGCGGGCGGGGCACTTTCTCGTAACAGGACATCGGTACCATCCTCGCCATGCAGGACTACGCCGGTGCCTGGGACGCTACCCGTGGGCGCTACCATCGCTATGTCTACACGAGCGAGGAGGACGGCCGCCCGACTAACTGCCCTGAACCGTCGGTTACATCAGGCTGGCGCCGGGACGGGGTCGGCCGTTGGTATGTCGTCGACGCCTGCGCCCGACACAGTTCGCAGGTCTCGGGCCGCCCTAAGCGCGGAAAGCGCTGACCGCGAACCTTGCTAAAAGCTGCGACCGGCGAAAGGCCCTTTCGCATCGATCCAAGTCCTTACTCGAGTCCGCAATTATGTGGCTCATTCTGGACCTCCGGGCCGTTGGCTGCGGGAAACCAAACGCCGATTTGGGCCAGGGTGAAACCCTAGTGCCACGGCGCGGCTCGACAAACCGCGCGATCCGCGCGGAATCCGCGCAACGATGGTTTGCTAACAATCCTTAGCGCATAATTGCCCAGGGCCGCCGCTCGCAGTGGCCGCCGAAGTTAGTCTGGCGATGAGGTGGTGGTAACGGTGCTAGTGGTTGAGGTCGAATCGAGCGCGGCGCTCCACCTCCCACCGTCGACCTGCGGGCCCCGGCAACTCGCCGGCACCTACACGCTGGGCGCTCCGCCGCGCCTGTCGATGCGGCTCGGTCCTCGTCGCCAGCTCACCACTCATGCGTGAGCGCGACCTGGGCCGGCTGCGCTTCCGGGTGGACCAGCTGTGACCGACCCCGACGCACGCGCGCCTCGAACCCAAGGAGGTTCCCTTCCATGAGTACCCGCACGATCCTGCCTGCCGTCGTCCTGAGCGCTGTCCTCTTGGCCGCCCCACCACCGCGTGTCGTCTCGGGCCCTTGCAGAACGCCGGCACCTTCACGCTGACCAGCGCCAACCACGGCGGTGTCGCCACCGCACCGCTCGTCGAGGTCCCAGGCCAAGTGGCCTTTGCCCTCTCAGCGCCCCAAGGCCACGTCAAGATCTCCGTCTTCGAGTACGCACTATCTTGCAACACGTTCCGCCAAACTGCTGACCGCACCTTCCCCGCTGTGGTCCACCACGACGTGGAGCTGCCAGCCACCTTCGTCATAACCCTGCCGACGGGCTCGCCTCCTGGAGGCCAGGTCGTCGAGGGCAGATTTTACGAGAACCACTACTGGGCTCAGTGCCTGACGACCTTCTCGTGGACGGCCGGCACCCAGATTCGCTACACCACGGGCGTGCTCCCCGGACAGCCATACCCTGTCCCCTGGCCGCCCTCGATGACGGTGTCGGTAGCGGCTCGCGAGGCTGTCTGGGGGACCTGCCACTGCTGAAACGGGGCGAACATGCTCACCCGTCGCCCAGCTCGACGCCGCGACATGTGACACCTGCCACGGGCGCCAGGCTCACGTCGGACACCACCCCAGCACGCCATGCTTCCACTCGCTGCCCATCCCGAATCGCCCACCTGCGCCGCGCTGGTCGGGCGGGGACTGGCGCTGTAGCGCCTGGTCGTCGGCTGGACCCCGCCCAGGCCATCAGGGTGGCATTTCTCACCCTGACCGGTCGTGCGATATGTCGTCGTGTTTTTACCAAAAGATATCTGCTCCCCTAAAGCCTCGAATGTTGTCGGGGCGGAGCAGCAAGTAGCGCCTCTATCGGCGCTAAAGCTGGGCGGCGCGATGGCGGCGAGCGCCTGTGCCCTGGTGGCCGAAGGACCGAGCGCCTTCATTGCGGCCTCGACTTTGGAGAGCCTGTCACCGGCTGGCCCCAGAGCTGAAAGGTACTCCTGGACGGCGCTGGCCACCGCCCCCGCCCCGTGCACCGGGGACGAGTCGATCACCGCGGTCAACGGCTGTTTGAATATCCCCTTTTCCACCGCCCGCTCCAGGGTCTTTTGGAACAGGGCGCCATCGGCGTCATGGGCCACCATGCGCGCCCGCATCAGGCTGAAGGTGGTGGCCCCGACCCCCTCGAAGAAGTCGTCCACCCCCATGGCCGCCTTCCAGTCCGAGTCCACCCTTGTCCGCCGGGAGGTCTCGGCGTCGGCGGTGCGGTCGTGGGTGGCGCACAGCATGGCCCGCACCATCACCGACGGCGGCAGCGACGGCCGCCCTTTCCCTTCTGCGTACAGATGGGCAAAGTCCTCGTCAGATATGACCTCATGGCCGTGGTCGGCCAGGCGCTCGTAGAACGAGCCCTTGGTCACCAAGTTCCGTCTCATATGGCGAGTTTCCAACAGCGAACCTTGGGGGTCAACCCGTCCGAGCACCGCACCGCCTCCGGGGAAGTGGAGAACAACAACACTGTTATTCTCTCAAACCCGGGGTCAGGCAATGGGGATCCCCCGACTTTCTGCTTGGTCACCTAGCTGCCTCCAACTCGGCCAGCATGAGCACACTGGCCTTTTTTTCCTGCTCGCGTATCGTGCGGGTCGCCGTTGGGCCCATCCCATTAGTAGTTGCGATCAGCAGCCGGAAGGAGAACTGGGATGTGGCCGAAGCCGAAAGGAACGTGTCTACGTCGGCTTTGGTGACTGAATTTGCCGGGTTGTAGGCCTTGGCTTGGACCGCCCATAGCTGGCCCCTGATGTCCTCGGCGACCAGGTCGATGCCACTGTCCGCACCCCAGCGTCCAGGCCATTCCTCCCATAGCCAGACGCTCTTCAGTTCCCTCCGGTAAATGGGGTCGTTGGTCAAGAACCACTTGCAGATCGTCTCGAACTGCTTCCCGCGCCTAAGGGCATCTTGGTCAAGACCCGCCAACAAGTGGCGAAGGGTTCCCACGGCTAGCAACCGCAGCGGCGGTGGAACAAAACGGGCTTCGGGACCCGATCTTTGTACAGAAAGTGACGTGGTCTCAAGTGCAGGGGCTGGGTCTCCTGACCGGCTCGGTTTAGGAAGCGCTCACCAGCCCCAAGGTCCCCGCCTGGTCACCCGGTTAGCCAACCTGAATGCCGGTCGCGATTGCGGCATGGACGCGTGCGCGGATAGACGTAGTCGATATCACGCTCAGGATTTAGCTGGCTCCCGGAGTTTCGGGAGGCAGGCTTGGTTCAGGTTCGCACCCGATGCCCTAGACGGCGGAACAAACGCTGTCACTGAAAGGGACATTTGAACGCGGTAAAAGTCGTAGATATCTGGGCGAACATGCCAACCAGCGCAGTGCCCGCTGGGTTACAGGCCACATAGCGGCCGATGATAAGGACCGCAGCGTTGTAGCCAAAGACGCCCGCACCGGGGTTGATGGCGATCCAGGGCGGCTCGAGGTGGAACGAGCAGGGGCCGAAGTGGGTGAAGGTAAGGAAGACCCCGGACAGTTCGGGAGGGTCTCGTTTAGGCCCTTGGGCGCGATGGTAAGCGTCAATTTCACGAGTCGTGCTCTGTCGTAGGGAGCCGATCTACGGCCACGGGCACGGCTTGGCACTCCGCGGCGTTGGGCGTGAAGAGCTGGTGCAGTTTGAATGCAAGGCGGTCGCGGTAGCCCCGGTCGACTTGGCTGCGGTCGATATTGAGCGAGATTCTGCCGACGCAGAAAAGCCCTATAAGACGGCAAATCTGGCGACGTTGGAGGACTGGATAAGCGGCTGACCGTTCACTCTAGAAGCGACATAGCCGAGTAACGATGCCCTCAGCATGGGCACCGTCAATCACGCAGCGGAGACAGCCTGACTGTAGAAGAGCAAATTGGCCAGGGCTGCAGGGGCCTCTGCTTGGCTCGTCGAAGTGATGTCCGGTACGCTCCCCCACGTCGCCGTTGTCCCCGCGCTGGTCATAGTGATCTGGAAGTTCATTAGCGCACCGGTGGTGCTGTCAGCCTCGACCGCAATACTCCACGAATTGATAAAGCCACCAGCCTTGGGCACGGGCACACGTTCAGCCTGGAGAGCGCCGAGGTAGAGGTTCCTGCTCGTCGTCAGTAGCTGAATCAGGTATTTGTCGACAGCAATCGCGGCGGTTTGCCGTGCCGCGGCCCCCTCGTGGACGTACTGGGTCGTGGGGGAGATCGTCCAAACTAGTTCCAAGCCGTTCGTGTTCCCGCTTTGTACCCGGCTTGCCCCATTGCCCTGTACCTGATTAGCGGATGCGGCCTGTAGTGCGCACGCCGGGATGGCCGATGCCTTGACGACGGCGTGAGCTGGGATCTTCGAGAGCATTTGCTCTTCCGCCGAACCGTATATTCCAGTAAGGCCTGTAGCGGCAAAGCTGTTCACTGTGGGGGCTACGCTGAGCGACACGGACCCTATGGCGGCCCCACCGCCGCTCGCCTGCACGTCGGCAAACTCGACCTTTGTGGTGGTAGAGGTCGCAGTGACCAAGACTTGGCCATAAGTCCAACAGGGCGATTTCGTTTCACACGTGGGAAGGCTCTGCGAAGCCACGCCCGCCCCGCTCCACAAGGCACGCATGGTTGATAGCGGCCCGCCATAGCTACCCATGTACCAATCGAGCAGGTATGTGATACCTGGCTTGGTGCTGACAGTCTGCGACACCGTGCCGGCAATGTTGCCCGTGTTTCCAAGGTAAAGGGACTTGGTACAGCCAGGCGAAGGCGCCCAGTAGGTATTTATGGCCTGTACGCCACCCGGGCCGCCGGTTGTCCAGTCAGTGATGGTTGTCGAGTTCGACGGGGCAACACCGGTCCAGCTACCCGACAATGTTGGGTCGACGAAACAATTGTTCTTGATCAGGTTCGTCGAGGCAGAGGTTGTACTAGCGGTGTGCGTAGTGGCACCGTAGCTTGGTGGCGCCCCCAACCACGCGAAAACCATGCTTGCCATTGCCGCACCACTGGCAGTTCTGATTACTGCCCCAACGCGCCCGCGATGACCCATGGTCCAACGTCTCCTTCTCGGTAATCCTGGCTAGGACTGTCATGGACAGTAATTCGCTTCGGGCTAGGCGAGCCGCGACACCCCAGAACTTGAAGTCACAAGCCCCTTTGAGTGGCAGGCTGGCCGCTCCTAGTGGTCTATCAAGTTCTTCGTTGTGCGCACCCTCGACCTCCTTTCCATTCCAGCTGTCGTGGCGTCGAGACGAGCGGCGGCCGCCGGGCCATCGGGTGTGTCTGCGTCCGGGACGAAGAAACGCGCCGGTCGCAGGCCCTTCAAGGTCGAGGTCATGCATAATCGTCTACTGGTCACGGATGACCGAGGTCCCGATCACTGTAGGACTGCCTTAGCCGCGCCCTCCGGCGCTGCGTCGAGCTAAGGCTAAGCGGCGGCGCAGCGCTTAGGCACTCCGCCGCCGCCGGGCCTATGCGTAGTGTCGGTCTTCTGCAACCAGCTGGGGCGGTTCACGCGGGGCAGGGCCGGCGCGGCGTCATCTTGGGCAACCGGAACTCCCCGAACCACTGGGCCATCACACAGTCGTTGGTAGGCCAGTCGGGGTAGTGGCTCACCTCTTCGACCAGTTTTGGAGAGGCCAGCTGGCCCGTGCCGCCCGCTACGACCTCAACGGTCGCCTGACCGGCGACCCATCCGGATGGGCCTCGTCGCCGGCCGATCAGATTAGCCGCCGTGCCAGGACGCCGACCCGACTCGCCTCACGCTGGGCAATGGCCAGTATCTCGGCCCTGGATGCCACCTCGGTGCTTAAGTGGTGGGGCGATTCCGATCAAACTCCGGTCGTCGTCGTCCACACCGATCAGCAATGAACCGCTGTCGCCGTTGGCGAATGCGCAAATGGTGTTCATCAACTTGAGCTTGCCGTCGCGGTCTGAGTTCCCGGGCACCTGACGCTTGAACTCGACACCTATCCGCTCCCACCCGCCGACGAGCACCTCTAGCCGGGTGGCCTGATCTTGAACGACCTCAACGTCTGCCTCGCTCTGCCAGAAGGGTGGAGATGTGAGGTCTCGGCGGTCGAGCCAGTCGGAGCCGTCGCGCAGTACCACCCAAGCCGCCTTCACCGGGCAGTCCCTCCTGTCCGGTCCCGGACCATGGCGGCGTGGAGGTGTTGGACTGGGTCGATGTGGAGGTCGTCGCGGACAGTGAAGGTGACGCCGTGAATTGTGCCGCCGTTGAACTGGAACCTGGGTCGGTAGAGGCTGGAGACGGCGTCGCGCTCGTCGGCGCCGCTGGAGAGGTCTTCGCCGCAGAGTGGGGAACGGATGCAGGTCGCATTTCGGCCTGGTCGGCTGGTTGGTCGTCGAAGGCCAGCGGGGCGGGCCCGTGGGCTTCGCGGTGTTCGCCGATTCGTAGTTTGGCGAACTCGACTCTGATGGTCTGTCTGCCGTAGCGGGGAGCGGGACCCCGTGAGCCGTTGTTCGGGTGGGATCCCCAAGAAGTTGCGAAACCCCCGCGGGCAGAGGGTTGATCGGCAGGAGGCCCTTGGCTTTCATCAGTAGCACCCTCGACGACGAGCCAGGGCTGCCCGGTGCTACCGCCGACATGGGCTTGGAGGGTTTCATCGCCAATCGGGTCAGGTCGCGCTACTGGCCGGCGCCGCACCTCGTACCGGCGCAAGGTCAAGCACCGCAGCTACGAGTGGTTCTACCTGCTCGGTTGGCGGGCACCTGTGGGTCGGGACCCTGGTGGCCGGCTGGCCGGACGGGACGGCCAGGTCATCGCCTCTGCGTTCTCGCCGCTCCCCTCGGAGCAAAGGCAGCGTCAGTACGGCTGCTGACCGAGCACGGCGTCCAGGTCCCCGGCGGCGTGCAGCTTCCGCTGGGTCGAGCCGTGGTAGACGTCGGCTACTCGGAACCACTGCCCGCCGGGCGGCTGCCGGAACCGGTGGCGTGCGCCGTCCGGGCAACCGACCACGGCTGGAATTTCCACTCGGTCGAAGGGCTTCCATGCCCGTCGATGTCAACCTGAGTGTCCAACCGAGCACCTGAGGTCCGCCAGTCATACGAGAAAGAACACACTCTTGACTTTTCATCTTCTGTAGATAAGGCGAGCGGGGCGTTTTCTCCCGAGGCCCGTCGTCATCTGGCACAATTGGGCGTGCTTCCCGGAGGGTGTCGAGTTCGACATCACAATGGAAATGGGTCGCGATCCGAGTTGCGGGAGTACATCGAGGCCTCGGAACCGTCTTCAGTCCAGCTTCGAGGTTCGAGTTTTCTCGAACCCGCAGGGGCGAGTAAGGACAGAAAAGAGGCATGCCGGATAACGAGTGATAGCCCATGCGAGCAGGCGCAAAAACGAAAGCCTCGGGGGAGATAACGAGTTGGGGAGGGAGGAGAAGGACGGACACCCTGCCCAGTCGTCATCGACTTCGACCCAAGTCTCACCATAAAAGAGTTCGAAGTGTCCCGTGATCACCACTCAGGAGGACTGCCATGGCTGACGGACTAGTGAAAGATGTCGCAGAAAGACAGGCCGGTGATAGCGCAGAGACTAGGCCCGTCGACGGAAAAGATGAGGATCCCCCGCCTGAGGATCCCCCGCCTGCGAGAACCCGGCCTAAGTTTCCACATAGCCTAAAGGAGTACATTGGTTTTACCTCGATAGCCGCAGCCATTTTGTATGCGTACGGATGGGGATTAATGCGACTATTCTACTCCCCCTTTGGGGTGAGCCCTGAGGAAGCTGGGATTACACTTCCGTTCTTGGTAGTACGTGTAGGAATTGTAACAACCATAATTGCTGTCATCATACTGTTATATCACTGGGCCTGCGACGGGCCCCCCTGGTGGCCGCCAGGCAAAAAACCCCCCATCGATACGTACGTTGACTGGCAGGTCACAGAGAAGGGTGGTCAGGTAGTGAGATGGGTATTGTGGGGACTGGCTGTCATTTGTGCAGCCACCGCCCTATCGGCATTTCTTATAGTGCACGGCTCATACTGCACGTTGTTACTAGCCATAGCAGTTGTGTCATTCATTCTTCTAGTATCGGTGCTTCTGAGCTTCACTGTCCGCAGGTGGTTGTTCGGCCAAGTGCCCGACCCAACAAAGTACAAAGAGAGAATCCGGCGCATCAAAATAGTCGTAAAGGCGGGCCCGTCCGTGTAGGCCAGCCAGCGCTCCACCACACGCCCCGGTGACCACCGGCCCCGGCTGGCGAACACCTGGTTCTGGCGACCACCGCCCCGGGCTTTGAACCATGAGATCCGAGCGTCGGTCGCCCCGATCCATTCCACGCATCCGGCCGTCAGGTTGTCGGCGCCTTCAGGGCAGATGCCTGTCTGCAGGCCAAGCAGGAGCCGGAAGGCCAGCGCCACTTCGTTGGTCGGGAACAGGGCGTCGTGCAGCTCCGGCAGGGTGAAGGAGACGGCCCGCGCCACCCGCCACTCCGTCCCGTCAAGGCGTCGGGCCAACGTTGCGGTCGTGTGCGGGCCGTGCCGGTCGAGCAGCCAGGCCAGGTTCGCCCGATCGTTCAAGCCTGCCGTTGCCGGGTCGGCCCCGGCCCCGGCCAGCGCCGCGGCGGCCGCCATGGCAGCCTCGGCGGTCTCGATCATGGTGGTGCAGGCGGTCAGGAGCCGTTGGGTTTCGCCGGCGCTGTAGGGCTGGCGGGGCCGGGCCTCTGGCCGCGGGTTGAGTGGGATTCCGCTCAGGTGGCGGACCAGGCTCGGGGCAAGCCGTCCCGGGTGTCGCTGTTCGATGTGGCCGAGAAGGATACGGATCATGCTCTCCTGGCGGGCGCCGCATCGGCGCCAGTAGTCGAACACCAACTCCTCGGTCAGATGGCGTGCGTCCCCGTCGAAGCCCTGGGCGTGGAACCAGCGGGCCGCGGCGCTGATGGCGGTGCGGTAGTTCTTGGCGGTGGACGGCGATCTAATCGGCCCGCCGGTGTTGGTCCGCTCCAACATTGCAGTGGCAAGCTCGCAGGCCAGGGCCCGGCACGGCAGGGCGCTCAAATCGAGACGGCACCGGTCGTAGCCGGGAAAGTCCAGGTCCAACCCCAGGGGCACCTCCACGAAGACAGTTGTCATCAGCTCTCCTCGCCGCCTCCGAGCTCGCCGTCGGTGAACAGCCGGGCGGTGTCGACCAGATCCCAGGTACACCTCGGTGGTCGATACCGAGGCGTGGCCGAGCAGGTCTCTCAGCATCAGCAGCGGGTCCTGGGAACGCAAAGCCAGAGCCCAGGCCGGGTCCGCCCCCGAGGCTCCCATGAGCTTCGCGACGGTGGCCAGCTGGGTGCGGGTCAACCATCGCAGCGTGTGCACCGCGAAGCTGTGGCGCAGCATATGCGGAGTGACCAGCGGGAACCTGGGCTGAACCGCTGGCAGCGTGCCGACGCGGCCCGAAACACGTGCTCCCAGTCCTCCACCGGCGCGCCCCGGGCGGTAAGCGCCCACATGGCCGGGCCGCCATCCGGAGCGACGAGCCGGCGGCGGTCACCCAGGCTCAACCTGTCCCAGCGCAACCGTCGCCCATTTACCCGTCCGCCGAACCGGTCCGGTTCGCTCACCTCCAGAGCATCGCCAGCGGGCCGCCACCGACATCCCGCCAGCGACAGCGGCCGCTCCAGCTTGAAGTAGCTGTCAACCCGGCGAAGCGCCCGGGGTGACACCCAGGTGGAGCGGGACTTTCCGCCCTTGGCGATCACCCCCGGAACCGCCAAAGGCACCACGGGCGGCTCGTCACTCGGCGGCGGCGGCAGTTCCCACACCAGCAAAGAAGAGAACTCTTGGGCCCGCAACCCCGACGCCGCGGCCAGATCGCCCACGGCGGCGTTACGGGCCGGCTCCCGACCCCGAAAGGCCGGGTCGTCGCCGCCGTCGGGCAACATGCCGGCCAAGCCCACCTCCACGAACAGGTCCAAAAAGTCCTGCTCCAACCAGCGGACCGACACATGCCGCTTCCCCCGACGCGTCGCCGCCAGATTGCGGCGCACGACATGGCTGGCCCCGTCCCTGCCACGGATCGCCTGCAACCGATACGAGAACGGCGGCCCGTCAATCAGACCCTCGGACTCGGCCCACTCGTAGAAGCTCGAGATGGAACTGATGGCCCGACACCAACTCGAGTCGTCCAGGCGCCTGGCCAGTGGTCCCGTCCTGCGATCGCAGTAGTAAGTGGCCACCGCCTCCTTCAATGCCGACGGGTCATCGATGACGTCAAGGGCTCGCTTCTGGAGGAAGCCGACCCAGGCCTTCAGATCGCTGGCGTACGCCACCCAGGTCTTCGGGGCCGGCGCACCGGTTGTGGGCAACGAGCGCAGCCAATGGTTGACGACTCGGATCGGGACGCCGTCGTCGTCCAAGAGGAAAGGCATTCCTTCCGGCATCCCCACCGGTGGCTCGCCCGGCAAAGCAGCACAGGCCCCACCCTCGAATGTATAGACCCGCACGCAGCGTTCCCATCTCCAGACCGTCGATCCCGCCCGAACATACGTTCGGGAACCCCAGAAGGTCAAATTCAACGTGCACCGAGGAGGCTCGTAGCAGCGAACCGCCTGCAGAACGATTAGGTCGCGATGCACCTGTGGGTGGTGAAAGTCGTTATGTGTGCTCCGAGGTGTTCCAAAGTGACGGGAGGTTGTTCGGCTAGGCGCTCAGCCGGCCCAGTTGGTCTTACGACAACTTTGCCGGTGCCTACCCCGCCTGTGCCGCTGCGAACGGACTTGCAGCGACGGCTTGTCCGATGCTTCGGGGCGGGGTCAACCGCATGCCGTCGGCAGGCCATGGGAAGGGTACGGGAGTGGGCAGTAGTGAATAATTGTGTGCCAGGTACCCGGGGCGCGCCCGCTCCAGTACCCGCTTCTGCCGTGGTCGACCGTTGCTGCAGCACCAAAGAAAGGGGAGTTGACCTATGACACCGGATCTCGACGACTACGACGGCATCATGGCTGCCGTGCGGGCCTACAGAGATGGATTTAACGATCGCGACCCCAAGAAGATGAAGAGTGCCTTTCACGAGGACGCTTGGATGTTCTTTATTGACGAGGCGGGCACCTTGGTCAAGGTGCCGCTCGACGACCAGCACGTCGAATGGCTTGCGAAACACGAGCAGGACGACTATTTCGCCGAATTCCGCGTGCTGTCCGTCCACCAGATGGGCGATGCTGCCTCTGTCGCCATTGCCTTTGGAACTGAGTGGTTCGACTTCCACAACCTTCTGAAGATCGATGGCGAGTGGAAGATCACCAACAAGACCGCTTCCCACAAGAGCCGGTGACCAAACTCGTCAAACATGACCAGCTCGTCACCGTCGAGCAAAACATCCACACCTAACCTCGGCGTTTCACGCCCGCACGCCACTTGAGCTGGAGGTATCCGCCAAAGTTGCCGTCCTGTAAGGGAAAATGGGATTGCTGAAGTCCCCTTGATCCCTCACAGGAAGGCACTTGCTAAGTGAACAAGCGTAGCCCCCGCTGGGCCAAGATGAAAGTGTCTGCCGACGGTGCTGGGGTGGGCTCCCATGCCGGGGCCGAGCTGCTCAGAGAACTGGCGGCGGCCTCTGGGTTGGTCGCTGCCTGGGACAAAGCGCTCATCGGCACCTACTCTGGCCTGCCCTTTCACTTCCCCGGCCAAGTGCTGGCCGACCTGGCCGTGTCGATCGTGGACGGCGCAACTTCTATATCGGGGATGCGGGCGTTACGGGACCAGCCCAGCCTTTTCGGCCCGGTGCCTTCTGGTCCCACGGCATGGAGAGTGCTGGACAAGGTCTCCGAGGAGCACCTCGGCTGGTTGGGCCGGGCGGGCCAAGGCGAGGGCGGCAGCCTGGGAGGCGGGGGCGGCGCCCGATCTTTCCCGGGAGCTTGGTGCTGGACTTCGACGCCACGATCGTCGTTGCCCATTCGGAGAAAGAAGGTGCCGCCCCGACTTGGAAGCACACTTTCGGTTTTCACCCGCTCTACTGTTTCTTGGACCGGCCCGATGTCTCCTCGGGCGAAGCGCTGGCCGGGCTGCTGCGGCCGGGCAACGCCGGTTCCAACACCGCCGAAGACCACATAGCGGTGCTCGACATGGCCATAGACAGCCTGCCCGCGTATGCCCGCCCAGGTACCGAGGGCGGGCCGCGCCTGCTTGCCCGGGCCGACTCCGCTGGTGCTACGCACGAATTTGCTGCCGCCTGCCGGCAAAGAGGGGTCGGCTTCAGCTTCGGCTTCCCGGTGACCGAAGAGGTCAGGCTGGCAATTTCCCTTGTCCCCGAGGACATCTGGGAGCCGGCCATAGAAGCCGACGGCGAGGAAAGAGACGGCGCCTACCTGGCCGAGCTGACCCGTATGCTCGACCTCTCGGGCTGGCCGGAGGGCTCCCGGGTCATCGTACGGCGCGAGCACCCCCACCCCGGCGCCGCCCTCACCCTCTTCGAGGCCCAAGACGGCTGGCGTTATACCGCTTTCATCACCGACACCGGTAAGGCTTTGGTGCCCGGCGGGATCGCTGGCTTAGAGCTGCGGCACCGCCGCCACGCTCGGGTGGAGGACCGTATCCGTCAGTCAAAAGCCGCTGGCCTGGCGAACTTCCCCTGCTGGGGCCTCTCCGAGAACAAGGCGTGGATGGAGGCCGCACTCGCTGGCGCCGACCTCGTGTGCTGGTCCAAGCTGATCTGCTTCGCCGACGAGCCCGCCATCGCCCACTGTGAGATAGACGCCTTCCGCTACGCCATCTTGCACATGGCGGCCCGCATCACCCGTTCTGCGCGCTCGGTCCACCTGCGGCTCGACCGGGGTTGGGCATGGTCCAAGGTCCTGGCGCGAGCATTTTCACTTTTACGCGCCGCTTTTAGCTGAGGCCGACCGTACCTTCGACAGTCCCAACTCGAGCTGCTCGCCCTCCAACGCGCTCATAAACGCCCGACTGCCCCTTGACGGCAACCCGGTGGAGCCCCCGGACGGGCGATGACGGGGCGTCAGCCGGCTTTTTGCCATGGCTGGGTCCTCTGCTGTCGGTGAACTGCCCCTTTTTATGCCTCGATCACAATCCTGCTGTGGCTGCGTGAAAGAGTGAGGCTAACGCCAAATCCGCTGGCGGCGACCGAATACCGAGCGACGGATATCTCGAGTCGGCCAGAGGAAATCCTGGTCAGGTTCGGCAAGGACGGTGAGGACATGTCCTCGCTATGGCCTTGACAGGGGCAATCAGGACCCCCTGGCGGGGGTCCTAGTCCATTGTGGCGCCGCGGCAGTCCTGGCAGCGCCGTCGTCAAGGCCATGCCCTGCGGGCGGCCTGCGGCCGGCCTTGACAACGGCTACGTGGGGACACTCTTTAGATAACACGTCCTCGCCGAGGCCAATATCCACGCTTTTCTTCGGCGAGGACATGTCCAAAGCGACTTGAGATATCGACGGTTCCGGGAGTCCAGCCTGTGAGTTCAGAGGTTAGCTCTCGGGGCGGCCGACCATCAGGTTGCCACCCACACCCGTTAGCGGTCACTGCCCGCCGGCCAAGGCACATTGATTGCCCCGCTGGGTCGGTAGAGCTGGCAGCTCGAGAACCCCGCCGCCAATGGCAGCGGTCGCCGTGCCTGTGACGCGGTTGATCTCTCGGAATAACGGTGGGGTGGTGCCGTCCGTACCGTTGCGACAGGTCGATAAGAGCGACGCGCTGGCGCTCCGGCATGGCCAGGGCACCCACCCCGATGGGATCAGGCCCCCGGGCCGGGCCGGTGTGGACGGCCGCCACCCGGCCACCTGCAGCTTTTGTTCCACGTTGTGCTTGGCCTAGTGAGCCACTGGCGGGAGCGGCCGGGCCGGTAAGCCGAGCTCGCCCGCTTTGAGACCGTCCCCTCGGCTTGGACTGCTCGGGTCGCTTCGTAGATGGCGGCGCCGTCGGCGGCCCAAACGGTGGGCCGGGCCGATCCCCCTGAGCGAGCCGCAACGTCTAGTTCCTCAAGGACCTGGCGGCGGACGTCCCAGGGTTGGTCGCGCAGGTCTTGGTCGCCGAACTGGAGGACGTCGAAGATGTAGAAAGTGACCGGTTGCGCGTGGGGGTCGTGACGGCGCCCCTGGATGCGGGCTCCGACCAGTTCAAAATCTGCCCGTCCGTCGGGCGTCACTACGACGGCTTCGCCGTCCAGGACGACGTCGCCTAGCGCGGTGAGACCGGCCAACTCAGGGAGCCTGTCGGTCCATTCGGTACCGGGGCGAGACCACAGTCGGGCCCCGAGAGGGCTTCACGTGGGCGAGGCAGCGGTACCCGTCCAGCTTGCTCTCGTGCACCCAGCCGTCCGCCGCCAGGGGTGTCGGTACTGCGGTAGGCAGCATGGGCTGGAAGGGAGCCGTCATGTCGCCCACCAGTGTCGCCGATCCTGGCCCCAGTCGCCCACGCGCTCGGCCCGATGCACGACACAACGCGGGCACAGGCTGCGTTCAACCGTCTAACCCCGTGGGGCGAGACTGCTCTTGGGACAAAGAGCGACGCTGGCCTCGGCTGCACCTCCCGCGACTGGCGACCTAGCGCGAACGACGGCTTGACGCCTGGCGGTTGCGAACGTATGTTCTAGTCATGGCGCACCCGAGCGGGCTAGCCGAGGAGAGGCTCACTTTGCTCTACGACGCCGAGGGGTTCGGCGGGGAAACGACGATGCGAGCAAAGGTGATCCGAGAGCTCATCGACGAGATCCGAGTGCTTCGCTCCGAGCTCCGCCAAGCCGAGACAGACCAAGACGGTCCCCCTACGGGTCGGTGACGACAGGCGTCGGTCGTAGCTTGAGTCGGACCCATCCGCCTACACCTACTGGGACATCGTGGTCGCGGGACCCCTCGGCGTGCATATCGACGATAAGGCGTAGACCTCTCGACCCTGCTCTGGCGAACATAATTCGCGCAAGGCCAAAAGTCACTCCTGCGGCTTATGGTCGCGGGCACCGACTACGAGGTAGCGCCAGCGGGGAGACAACGGGGCGTTGGTCCCAGCATCGCTTCTGCCACGCTCACCTCCCCACGTCCGAGGACCGCCTCGACGGTGCCCGCCTCGTTGTCGGCCCGGCGAACTGCTCTGGCCGCAGCGCACCTTTGCCCGCCTGGCGGCGTCTACGCTTCGCAGCCGCCTCCTCTTCCGGTCCCGCCTCCCGGTGTGCAGCTTCGACCGCGGCGGGGAGCTCGGTCTGGAGGGCTTCGAGCGAGCCGAGGCGCGCTCTCGCCTTTTCCAGGGCCTTTCGTGCCTCGTCGGCCAGCCGGCCAGCTTGTTCGGATTCCGAGCGCGCCAAGTGGGCGTCGTGGACCGCCTGGGCCACTCGGAGAATTTCGGCTAAGAGAAGCCTCCAGGCGGCCGGCGTGTCTTCGTCGAGGTCCGTTTGGGCCATGAGGGCGGCCATCGATTTAATGGTGCCCCGAGGGATATAGCTGGGCTTGGCTGGCCCTGCCGGGCCCTTGGGCCGAGCGGGCCAGCAGGGCCGAGGCACGGGCGAGCGGGCCCGGGGAGCGCTCCAAACGCCCCGATAAGACAGCCAGCACCCCCGCCGCGTCGGAGGCGACGGCTCGCCAGGTGGCCACGTCCTCGGCAGGGACGGCGCCAAGGCCACGCACCACTTCACCCAGCCCTTCCGGCGCTTTTCTCCAGCCGTCCGGGGAACGCTGGGCGGGCCCATGGTGCTCTTCCCGAGGTGCCGGTTTGCCCCAGCGCGCTGAGGCCTCGGTCCAGCGGTAAGTAGGGTGCCGGCTGGCTCGAGGGGCCTCGTGCACGCCGGTCGTCGGCGCTGCACCAGCCCACTCGGCAGCGGCGTCCTGGCCCTCGGCCTCGCCGGTGCGCCAGCGTTCCCGAAGGGCCGGGAGCGAGAGGTCCCTGGCCAGCTTCCCCCCACCGAAGAAGACCGCCGCCCCGCCGTCGGAGGGCTCCTCGGCCACCGCGTAGCCGACCACGCCATGCCCGCCGACGCGGTCGTAACGCGGCCTTACCGCCAGCCCGGCATCCCGGAGGAACCGCACGAACTCGGATTCGCTACGGGCGACAGTAGCCGCAGCGCGCACCACCCGGGCGAGTTCGGCCCGCTCCGTTTCCTCCCGTCCGGCGCGGCGCGCCTTTTCCGCCTCGGCGCGCGTGAGCCCGGGCATCGCCATTTTCTTGGCCCGCCCCTCTACGGCACTGAGCCCGTAGCGGCGCTCCACGTCGGTGCACAGCGCTGAGAGGCGCTTGAAGTCGTTGCGGGTCGAGGCGACCTTCCCGTTCTCGCGCACCAGGTTCACCACGACGTGCACGTGGTCGTTACCGGCCTCCGAGCGCCCGTGGCGGACCGCCACCCAACGGCAGGGCGCCTGGCCATTGCCGGCGTCGAAGCCGAGCTGCCGCACGGCCTCCCGGGCGATCTCGGCCCACTCGCGGTCGGTCAAGTCGCGGTCCACGCCGCCCTTGGTCGACAGCGCTAGGTGCCAGCAGGTACCCCCCGCTACCTCGGTCCCGTACAACACGCCCGGGGCCTCCATGGCCGCCTCGAGGCCTTCCAGTTCGGCCAACGAAGGGCGCAACCCAACACTGACGCCGAGGGCCGCGGCCGCCGCCACGACGTGGGGGTCCTCGTGCTCGTTGTGCCGGCCGGCCGAGAACAAATAACGCACGGCCTCGCCCGGTCCGTTACCCCGGGTGACCTTCGCGATCACCTCCCGGCCCCCATTTCCTCCTGCCCCCCGTGGGGGCTCTTCGGGTGCGCACGAGGAGCCCGGCGAGCCCCACCAAGCGCTCCATCGCCGCCTCCACTTCGGCAACGCATCCCCCGACGCCCATGGGGACCTCCCGTCGTTGGTTGCCTATGTGCGCGACCTGGTTCAGGTTCGTGCAGGCCCCGTGCAAGTCCCTTCTGGCGGCAAAGAACTCGCGGTAAAGAGCCCGGCGGGCGAGGAGCGAAGGCCGCCCCTCGGGCATAGCCGACTCGACCAGGAACCGCTGCACCGACAGGCCCTCGGCCGCCGCCTTGGGGACGATCCAGGCCTCTTCGTCGGGCGACAGGCGCACGAACACGACCCTCCTCCTGCCCCCCGGCAGCCGGCGCATCCGGCCCCCCGGCGCCGCCGTCCCCCGGCCTGGGCCGTCCCCCGCCGGCGCCTCCCCAGGCGGCGCCCCCGCCGGTCCGAAGAAAGGACCGGCAGCGATCCGCTTAGCGGATTGCATATCTTGCTCGCGAGGTTTTGGGCTGAGAGGCTGCACTGAAGCTAATAGTAACTAAGTCTTGAAATCATCTGGGGGTCTTGTCTACTCTCTTGGACATACAGAGCCTGCTGGTCGATAGGAGCTAACTATGGCTAACGGCGACACGCTCGACCCCGGGGGATGCGGCGGCGCGCACCCCGCTACACGACGGCTCCGCGAGCTGGCTGCCCAAGAGGCGGCGGTCACGAAGCAACGCCTTGCAACACGCACCGCCGCGGCGCGCTTGTTCTTCGGGGCCGTGGCCCGGATCGCCGAGGCCAAAGCGGCCTGGGGGACGCGCCCAGGCCGACGCTCGGCGCGCCCAGGCTGAGGCGGTAGAGGGCCTCGTCGGCTCCGGCCTGCCGCTTGGCGAAGTGCCGAGCTGCTCGGCATATCGGATCGCGAGCTGCGGAGCTTGGACGCCACCACACCAGCGCGGCCGATGAGAACGAGGCCGTCCAACGAGCGGGCCGGAGGCGGCGCCACAACCAACCTGGTGATTCCCACTACAAAGCTCGGAGAGAACGGGGCCCTAAGACAGGCCGATCGGCCAGTCGGTGAGGAGCCGGGCGGCCCTGGCGGATCGACGCGCAGGCTGCCACTTCAATAGTCAGGCGGCAATTGACGTGCATTATGCACGCGAAAGACGCACGGCCTAGGAGGGGCCGTAAGTTGCCGAGTATGTACTCCTCCAACTAGGGCTTGGCAGACCCAATGCTGCACGTTCTGTCCCGCCTGACACGATGAGATGAACATTGCCGGTCCCCTCCGTCGTTTGACGCGATCAGGATCAACCGGCGCGATTCGCGTTACAGCTTGCGGTGCCCAGGCAGAACGCCACCAGTGATAGGGCGGCTACTGCCCCATAACCCGGTGGCGCAGCTCGACGTAGACCTCGGTGCCGACGACCGCCTCCAACTCCGCGCCCAGCGAGTCGATTACCTGATGTTCGCCCACGTATGCCAAAGAGCCCTCGGTGCAGCACCAGGCCATTGTCTCGCCCTCTGCCCCCCAATCGCGGCGCGTCCAGCGGCGCATAGTCGCCACCTCGGTACCGTCCGCCCCCGCCTCCCGGTCCACCTTGATGGGCAGCTGCCAGCACACCGAAGGCTTCCAATCAATGGGTGACTCGCCCGCGTCGATCGCGGCCAGGTGCAGCGCGCAGCCGGCGCCGCCGACGAACCCGGGCCGGTTGAGGAAGATGCAGGCCCCATCGACTACGCGGGTGTGGGTACGAGCGCCAGCGCTAAAGATGCCATCCTCGCTTGCCTCGGCGTGACGCTCGAAGCGGTCGGGGTCCAACGTGGCAGCAAGTGCGGAGATCATCCGGGCTTCGTCTACATCGCCCAGGTCGGCACCGATGGAGCAGCACCCGAGGCCCAGATGCGCCGCCGGCTCCGGGCCGATCCCGTGGCAACCTCGGCCCCACAGACAAACCCACCTCGAGGTCAGGAACTCCCGGTCGAAGCGCCAGACCGTGTCAGCGTCGTGGATCTCCTCCATCGCCGGGCCCATCCGACGAGCCTACTCAGGTCCACGCGCTCGCTCGCCTCGACACCTCCCGGAAGCCACAGTCCCCAAGGCCCGTTCCTGCTCACCGGACGGCAGCGCCGGACCCCTCCCGCCTGAGCCGCATGTTCTGTACCAGCCCGCGCCACTGCAGCTACCCCAGGCTCTGCCACGATAATCTTGCCGAATCGGTGGCGCCGCCTGGAGCGATACCGGACGGTGCGACAGCTGACCCGGGAGCGATGTAGCCGGCATTATCGACTAGCTAGCTAGTGCCCAGTGGCTCGACCGACCAGCTACTCGTCTCCACGATGGTGATCAGGCGAGCTGAGAGGGCTGCGGGGTGCCGGCCGTCATAGCGTCGCGGCAAGATTGCGCCATGGTCGCCGGCAGACCCTTCCTCGGGTGCGCTGGTGGGCCATTGCCACGACCGGAATCGATGCTTCGACCTCTCCCCCTCCCTTGCCGCGCTGGTTCGGACCTAGAGCCAGCCCAGATGACCCGGCCGTCTCGGCCCTGATCGCCCGCGTCGCGCGAGGGGCCGGATGGGCAGACATTGGCGGTGGGTTCAACCTCAACGTGCGGATAGACGCTGAGCCGCCGGTTGTCCTCCGGGTTCATAGGCCCTGGGCCACCGCGGCCGGGTAGCGGGACTGCGGCGCCTGCGGGAGCGGCTCCAGCGGACCCAAGTCCGCGTCGCTCGGCCGGTTCGGATTTCCGGCTGCGACCTCCTGAGGGTCGCTGATCGTTGGGCTGAGATTGAGGAGTTCATCGATCACGTCCAGCCACGGGCGGACGAGGGCTCCTACGTCCGCCTATTCGAGGAGCTCGGACGCCTTCACACTGCGCTCAAAGCAGTCTGGGAGCCCAGCCCGCCCGAACCCCTCGACGACCACAGGACCTTCGGCCAACTGCGTTACTCGGTCGGCTTCACACGCCGCAGGCTCGGGCCCCGCAGCGAGCCGGTCGTGCATCGGATGCGCCAACTGACTGGCGAGCTCTCCAAGCTCCGGAAGGAGGTCGAACTGCCATGCACCCCGGTTCATGGGGACTACAAATTGGGCAACGCGGGAGAACTGTCAGACGGCTCATGGGCCACCTTCGACCTGGATTTTGCGAGGGTCAGGGAGCGGCTGTACGACATCGCGGCCAGCCTGCACCACGTCGCCCAGGGCGGCGAATTGCTCGAGCCGCGACCACTGCTCGACGCCTACGAAGGCACGGCTCCGGGACCGCTGACCGGCGACGAGCACCGTTGGCTCCCCGGGGCTCTAGCCCTTGTACCCTTGCACTGGGCTGCCACCGCAGGGCTCGTGGGCGACGGCATCCACGAGGCCGAGAGCGCAATGACCGCCGCCGAAGCCTGGTGGTCGCGCCGGGCTGAACTCTCGTCGTAGTCCGGCGGCCGCGCTCGGGGACTGGAGTTCTCGGCCGAGCTCGGTGCGAACGGCTACGGAGGCGCTCACGATCCCCGGCTCATCACCACCATCGCCGGGCCGGCGGCGCACATCGGCTCCCTCGATCTTCTGTTCGTGGCTCGTGGCCGGGGAAACGCCCGCGGCGGGACGCTCGTCCCACGACCCGACCTCCTCAACCATCCGAGGGTGAAGTACGCGGCAAGCTTCAAGGACGACCTCGACGTGTTCGGTTTCGACAACGCTGCCCGGTCCGCCGTGGTAATCCTTGGACGGGGCGTCGCCAGGCTGTCTGAGTTGAGCATCGAGCTAGAAGCGGACCGACGAGGGCGCGGGGAAGGCAGCGCGCTCGCCGCTGCCGCCTTAGCCCATCTCCCCGTGGGTCCTTGGTAGTGGCATGCGTTGCCTCCTGCAACGCGGCGAGCGTACGAAGATTCCTGCATGCGGGTTTCACTCCCGTCGGCTCCTTGCAGTTTCTGCAGCGCGAAGGCGCTTAATCCCGCCCGCCCCCAAAGCGCCGGTGCCCCGGGCGCTGACGCAGCGGGCTCCTGCCCCGGAGTCCGCGGACAGTTCAGGTCGGTAGTCGACCTTGGCGTCATGTGCACCATAGGAACGGGCTAAAAACTAATCACAGCTAACTCTTGAATCAGTGCCTTAACATGCGGTAACCTCAACAGAACGAGGCAGAGATTGAGAGGAGCTAATCATGGCTAACCCTCCGCACCTGTTCAGGGCTGACGGGCGCCTCGATAAGCTAGTGCCGCACATCCGCCGTTGGTCAGTCGACGTGGTCGACAAGATCGGTTCCGACCCCCAGCTCGTCTTATGCCGAGGACTTCTCGCCGAGGATTTGGGGCCCCCGCAGCCTGCACGCTGTCGGCCCAAGAAGAGGTGTCGGCGTGACCGCCCCGGCTGATGGAGTTCGGTGCCGACGAGATCGCCGAGCCCGTCGCATCGCCAGGCAGGCTGCAGGCGGTGGCTAGAAATGGTGGGCTCCACCGGCGGATGCGTAGAGTCCATCCACCTCATCGGGCGTTCCAAGCGTCATCGACCAGGGCGGCAGCGAGAATCCTCAGCAGGTACCATCTTCGAGAGGAAGCCGCATGAACTCGCAGAACGTTCCGACGACCGAGGAAAGCAAGCCGCAAAGACGGCAGGAGGGGCTTCCCGTCTCGGAGCGGCTGGCTTTGAGTGTCGAGGAAGCCGGCGCGCTGTTGGGCATTTCCCGAGATCTTGCTTATGACTTGGTGGCGAGGCGGGAACTTCCGTCGGTGCGACTGGGTCGCCGGCTGGTGGTCCCCCGTCGGGCGCTCGAGGATGCGCTAGCGCGGTTGACTGAGGCAGGCTGAAGTTCGGCGAGGGCGTCGCCGATGGCGATAGCTGCCTCCCTGTCGGCGACGTCGAGAAAGTGAGCGTAGGTCCTGAGTGTGATGCCCGGGTTGGCGTGGCCGAGGCGGCCGGCGATGGTCCTGATGCCGACCCCGCCAGCGGCCAGCGTGGTGGCGGTGAAGTGGCGCAGCGAGTGGAAGGTGACGTGGGACAGCTCGAGGCGGTCCCGCAGGGCTCGGAAGGCGCCGGTCACCCGGTCGGGTCGGTACGGGGTGGCGCCGTCGAGGTCCTGGGACCAGACGTAGGCGGTGGGCGAGAGGCCGATGTCGGCCATGGCAGCCCGTTGGTCGACTCGCTCCCGGTGGGCTCGAAGCACCTCGACGGTGGATGGGTCGAGGGCGATGCGGCGGGCCTGGTGGGTCTTGGTGTCCTTGACAGCGACGAGCTGGTTGGCGTCGGAGATGGACCGGGCAATCGTCAGCGTGGCAAGGTCGAGGTCGAGGTCGCTCCAGCGCAACCCGCACAGCTCGCCTCGCCGGGCGCCGGTGGTGGTGGCGACATAGATGAGGCTGCCGAGGTCTTCGTGGTCGTTGGCGCAAGCCCCCAGGAGGCGGCGGAGTTCTTCCCGGGTGGGAGGGTGGATCTCCCGTGCCCGCTGGGCCGGCGGCGAAGACCGGAGTACCGGGTTGCTGTCGAGCCAACCCCAGCGCAGGGCTTGGTTGAAGGCGGCGGAGAGGATGGCGTGGCTCTTGCGGACGCTGAGGGGCGTAAGACCGGTTCGGCCCAGCTGGGCGTAGTACCGGTCGAGATCGGCAGGTCCAAGCTTGTTAATGGCCTTGGCGCCGAGCCGGGGCTTGATGTTGGCGTTGATGCAGGACCGGTAACGGGCGAGGGTCGACTCCGCTCGTCCCTGAGCCTCGATGTGGGCCATCCATCGGTCGAGCAATTCGTTGACGGTGTGCCGGCCTTCCTCCCGGTGGCCGCCCCGGTCAACTTCGGTGATCAGTTCGGCAGCGGCTCGTTGGGCGTCCCGCTTGGTGCCTTGGACGTACCGCCCGACGTAGCGGTAGCGGCCGGTCTCGAGGTCACGTCCGAGTGAGACCCGCACCTGCCAGCTGTTGGCACCGCGGCGTCGGATGTTGCCTTGCACAACGCTGACGATACCAGTTTTCGGCTGACCAATTATGGCCAGATTATGGCCAACTGCCCCTCCTGAGGGCTTCCTCCGAGAGCCAAGAAAGTGCCTCTGACCTGCGGAGGGAGTGGGATTTGAACCCACGGGGAGCTTGCACTCCCAAGGCTTTTCAAGAGCCTCGCATTCGGCCGCTCTGCCACCCCTCCATGTTCGGGCGCTCGATTTTACCTGAGCCAGGGGCGGCGTGAGACCGGTGGAGCGGTCTGAGGTCCGCGCGCCCGTCGTCCAGGGTGCCCGAACTCGGGAGGACGTGGCTACTGCGATCTCGACGAAACGTCAGCCGCTCACGAGTGGGGCGAATAACTGTCGTAAACACTATGTTTTTCGACCCAAAGACAGTTTTTCGCCCCAGAACGGCTGGCTTTCATGCCCGGCTCGCACAGCTCGCACAGCTCGCACAGCCGGGTCATCGAGAAAGACCCCTTCAGGCCAAGTGACGTCGCAGGTCCTGGATCCAGTTGTCGGCGGCCAACCAGGCGTCGCTGGCCGCCTGCCGGCGCTGCTCGCCGTCTGCGCCGGCGGCGGGGTACGAACCGAGGAACTTCAGTTCCGGCAATGTGGCGTGCAGATCCCGCAAACAATCGGCTACGACTTCGTCGGCGATATGGCCTTCGACGTCGATCACAAAACAGTACTCGCCCAGAGCCTTTTTGGTCGGTCTGGACTCGAGCTTGGTCAGGTTGAGGTTGCGGGCCGCGAACTGCCCGAGGATCATGTGCAGGTTGCCGGGATGGTCTGACGACTGGAAACAGACGATGCTGGTCTTGTCATGGCCCGTCGGCGCCGGGATGCCCCAGTCCGGCCGGGCGACGACCACGAAACGGGTCGTGTTCGTTTCATGGTCCTCGATGCCTGACGCCAGCACCTCCAAGCCGTACAGAGCTGCTGCCCGTCTTGTCCCGATGGCAGCGATATGGGGGTCCTGGGCCTCCGCCACTTGTCGGACAGCATCAGCGGTCGAGGGGCTGGCCTCCTCTTCGGCACTTGGGAGGTGGCGAGACAGCCAGGTCCGGCACTGGGCAGTGGCCACCGGCATCGAGAGGACTTTCTTCAGCCCCTGTAACCGTGCCCCGCTCAGGCCGACGAGGCACTGGGCCACCTCTAGTTGCAGCTCCCGTACGATCCAGAGGTTATGGGCAAAAATGAGCTGGTCGAGAGTTACGTTCACGGTGCCCTCGATCGAGTTTTCGAGGGCCACGAGGCCTACGTCGGCCCTCCCTTTATCGACGGCCTCGAGGACGTCCCAGAAACTAGTCAAGGGCAGGCGGTGCGCCTTGGCGAGATCGGCCTGGCCGACAAGGGCTTCTTCAGTGAAGGTGCCTTCCGGTCCCAGATATGCGACGGTCGCCGTGGGTAAGACCTGCATTGCGCCAGCATAGAGGTGCGGGCCATCAGGCTCTAACGCAATACCAGCCGGTGCCCGCGAGGCCTATCTGGGTGCAAGCGGGCCTTTTTGTTGCGTTCTGCGGCTAAAAGATCATCGAAGCGCGCCAAGAAGTGCCGACTGCACCGAGATTGGCGGGTAGCAGTTGCCGGGGTGGCTCACCCGAGCGGCCCGGGGCAACCTAACCAATCGGCGCGAGGCAATCTAACCAACCGGCCCGGGGCAACCTAACCAACCGGGCCGGGGCAACCTAACCAACCGGCCCGGGGCGGCCTAACCAACCGGCCCGGGGCAACCTAACCGACCGGCCAGAGGCGGGCCAACCGACTTAACCGACAAGGGGGAGGGCCAGACCGCCTAGAGCCCGACTCGGTGCCCTCGGAGAGGCCCCCAAACGCGCCACAGCGCGCCGGCCGCCCAGCGCGCTGTGGTTGGAAGCCCCACGTATCCCTCAGCTCAGGGCCAGGGCGTGCTCCTCGGCCGGCACGTCGGCCCGGGATGCCCTTATCAGTGTCGCCGCTACGATCACCGCCACAAACAAGATGACGGCGCTAACGGTGAAGCCAACTGAGTAGCCGTGCACCAGCGCCTGGTCGGCAAAGGCCGGGTTGCCGTTATGCGCCAACAGGTAGCTCGCTGTGGCCGAGGCGGCCACAGTGTTGAGGAGCGCTGTCCCCAGCGAACCGCCCACCTGCTGCGTGGCGTTGACCAGGGCGCTCGCCACCCCAGCGTCTTGCGGGGCGACCCCGATCAGAGCGGTGCTGCTGAAGGGGACGAAAGCGAAGCCGAGGCCGATGCTGACCACGAGCTCAGCCGGCAAGACGTGCGTCAGGTAGCTCGTATGCACCCCGATCTGGGTGAACCACGCCAGGCCGATCGCACCGAGAAGGAGCCCAAAGCTCATCAAGGCCCGGGGGCCGACCCGGGGCAGCAACGAGCTGGCCAAGGTGGCCGAGAAGATGATCCCGGCCGAGAAGGGCAAGAAGGCGAAACCTGTCTTCAGTGCCGAATAGCCCAGCACGGACTGCATGTAGAACGTAAGGAACAGGAACGTCCCGAACAGGGCGATACCAACCAGCAGAGAGGCAAGGAAAGATCCGCCCCTGTTGCGGTCAAGGACGACACGCAGCGGGAGGAGGGGGATCGCCACCCGGCGCTCGATCAGCACGAAGGCGACGAGCAGAACGATGCCGACGCCCAATAAGGAGAGCGTGATCGGCGAGGCCCAACCGTCAGTTTCGGCCCTGGTAAAGCCGTAGACAAGGGCCAGCAGTCCCGTGGTGACCGTAACCGCTCCCGGGATGTCGTAGCTCCTCGGCCCGTCGGACCGGCTCTCCCGTACCTGACTGGTCGCAAAAAAGGCAGCTATGAACGCGATCGGCACATTTATAAGCAGTGTCCAGCGCCAGGAAGCGTACTCAGTGAGTAGCCCGCCGAGCACCAGGCCAATGGCCGCTCCACCTCCTGCAATAGCCCCGTACACACCGAAAGCCCTGGCTCGTTCGCGGGGTTCGGTGAAGGTAACGGTGAGCAGTGAAAGTGAAGCCGGGGCCATCACGGCGGCGAAGGCGCCTTGAAGGGCGCGGGCACCAAAGAGCATCCCGCCGCTCTGGGCCAGCCCCCCGAGCGCAGAGGCACCGGCAAAGCCGATGAGGCTGATTATGAACATCCGCTTGCGGCCCATGAAGTCCGCAATCCGGCCACCGATCAGCAGCAGACCCCCGAAGGCGAGCGTGTAGGCGGTGAGCGCCCACTGCCGGTTGGCGACGGAAATGTGCAGCGCCCGCTGGGCCGACGGGAGCGCGATCGTTATCACAGAGGCGTCAAGGACGATCATGAGCTGGGCTATGGCTATAACGGCCAGGGCCCGGAACCGCTTGGGGTCCGGTTCTCCCGCCTGAGTTCGTGGTGCGTTTGTCGTGGATTCGATAGAAGCGGCTGACATCTGGGACTTTCCTCCGAGGTCCTGACTGTGCGTTGCGTCGCCAGACCATCGTGACCCTGCAAACTGGTCATCCTCTGGCCTCATTACGTACGCTCGTCGGATCGTGTATGATGTGGAGCGGGGATTCCGTTTATTAGTATACGGAGCGATGGTTCCGTTTGTCAACCAATTTAGCTGCAATGACCACTGACACGACATCCATAAAGGCAACGGAGGGCAAGCCGCCCCCAGATGACGTTTGCCATTTGGACCAGCTCTTACGCCCCCTGCGGGCCGACGCCCGGCGCAACCGGGCCAAGGTGCTCGTGGCCGCTGAGGAGGTCTTTGCGTCAGAGGGCCTTTCGGTCCCCATCGACGAGGTAGCTCGCCGGGCTGGCGTTGGTGTCGGGACTGTCTACCGTCATTTCCCCACCAAGGAAGCCCTTTTCGAAGCCATCGTCATTGCCCGCTTGGAGGCGCTCGTGGAGCGGGCCGAAGAGCTGTGTGCGGCGGACGACCCCGGTACGGCTCTGTTCACGTTCATCTCCGAGTTAGTCGACCTAGCCGTCAAGAAGAAGGACCTCACCGACGAACTGGCCCGGGCTGGCGTCGAACAGCGAGGACCTGATAGCGGGCGTCAAGGAACGCCTCGAGCATGGCTTCGATGTGCTCCTGGAACGCGCTCAAGCGGTAGGGTCCGTCCGCGGGGACATCAACCGGACCGACATGACCGCGTTGGTCATGGGGACCTGCATGGCTGCCAACCAGCACGGCTGTGCCGAGTCGACCCAACGTCTGGTCGGCGTGCTCTGCGACGGGTTCCGCGCCACCCTTAAGGCAACATCACGGTGCCGTAGCCCGAGGCGCCAACGTCGGGCCGTCCTCCGAGCGGGGGACTAGCAAAAGTGAGCCTCTCCGGCTCGTCCACCTAGCGACGCCTCAAAAGCATGGCAGCATGGAGGCTCAAATGGACGAAGCTTCTCTTTATAGGCTGCTCGCCGAGCTCCAGGACGGGTCGGTCAGCGCTGATGATGTCGTGCGCCGGCTGAGGCGCCTCCCGTACGCCGACCTCGGCTTCGCTCGCGTCGACCATCACCGGGCCCTGCGTCAGGGGCTTCCCGAAGCCGTCTACGGGCCGGGCAAATCGGTTGACCATTGCGTCGATATTGTGGGCGAGCTGCTGGCCGAACCGGATGGCGGGCCGGTCATCTTGAGCCGGGCCAGCGCGGAGCAGTCCGCAGCGGTCCTTGCAGCGTCATCCCGGCGGCGAAGTTTCCGGGTCGACGGTGTTTTGGCGCCCAGCCGCCCCACGGCCCGAACAGGTGGCCGTTTTTGCCGCCGGCACCGCCGACCTGAACTGTGGCGGAGGAAAGCACGGCGACGCTGAGAGCTCTCGGTTTCGAGCCCGTGCTCGTCACCGATTGCGGGGTGGCGGGCGTGCACCGGTTGCTGGAGCACACGGGCCTTCTCATGTCGGCCGACGCGGTCGTCGTCATCGCCGGGATGGAGGGGGCTCTGGCCAGCCTGGTGGGCGGCCTGACCCCGGCCCCGGTGGTCGCGGTGCCAACCAGCACGGGCTATGGCGCATCCCTGGAAGGCGTGACCGCGCTATTGGCCATGCTGGCCAGCTGCGCCCCCGGGATTTGCGTGGTGGGGATAGACAACGGCTTCGGGGCGGCATGGGCGGTGGCCCGGATGCTCTTGCGGCGCCGGAACCAGCCCGGCCGGGGCCCAGGAAGACGGCGCCCCCGTCGCCACGCGCCAGGAGAGTGTGGCAGCCCGGTGACCCGGGCCGCCTGGTGGCACTGCTTTTCTGGCATAGCTGGCGACATGGCCCTGGCCAGCTTGCTCGACGCCGGCGCCGATCTCGACCAGGTAAGGGCCGGTCTCGAGAAGATCCCCATTTCTGGCTGGCACCTGGAGGCAGCCAAGACCACGCGCGGTGGGCTGGCCGCAACCCAGCTGCGGGTTGAGGTCGACCGCGGCAGAGGACGGGCGCAGCCGGACCTGGGCCACCATCCGGGCGACCCTGGACGAAGCCGATGGGCTGCCGGGCGCGCCGCCGGCGGCGCTCAACGGTTTTCTCCCGGCTGGCGGCCGCCGAGGGCCGGCTTCACGGCCTGCCCCCCGACCAGGTCCACTTCCACGAGGTGGGGGGCCTAGACGCCCTCGTCGATGTGGTCGGCACCTGCCTGGCGCTCGAGACGCTCGACATCAGCTCGGTTTTTGCCAGTCCCGTGGCCCTCGGGAGCGGGACGGTGACGACGGCGCACGGGGTGCTGCCGGTACCGGCACCGGCAGTAGTCGAACTGCTGAAGGAGGTGCCGGTCCATGGCACCGCAGACGGAGCCGAGCTAACCACCCCCACCGGGGCGGCGCTACTGGGGGGGCTGGCAGAGGGCTTCGGGCCGATGCCGCCCTTGGTGACCACGGCCAGCGGCTACGGGGCCGGCACCCGGCAGCTGGAGGGCAGGCCCGAATGTGCTCCAGGTGGTGATCGGCGACATCAAACCAGGCGCCCAGCCCGGACCTGCTCGCCGCCAGGATCTGGTCGTGGTCGAGGCCAACGTGGACGATGTGACTGGCGAGGTCCTGGGCCACACCATCGAGGCGCTTATGGGCGCCGGGGCGCTCGATGCCTGGCTCGTCCCCGTCGTCGCCAAGAAGGGGCGCCCGGGCCATGTCGTGTCCTTCCTGGCCGAGCCGGCCATCGTGGCCGATTTGGCCACGGTGCTCGTCGAGGAGACGGGCACGCTTGGCTACCGCGAGCACCGGGTCGCCCGCTCGGCGCTCGCCCGGGAGCTATTGGAAGTCGACGTAAAGGGCCTGCGGGTCCGGGTCAAGGCCGGCCCCTACAGGGTCAAGGCGGAGTACGAGGACTGTGCCCGCGCGCGACCGGCTTGGCTTGCCATAACCGAAGTGGCCCGCTTGGCCGAACAGGCGGCCCGGCCGCTCTGCACTCGACCCCGTTGAAGCCGATCCCAAACAGGCCAGCCCGCTGCCGCCGGCGCCTAATACTGGCACCTGACACTGGCACCTGGCACTGGCACCTGCAGCTGGCACCTCTTACTGGTGAGCTCTGGAGACCACACTGAGATGAGCGCCGACCTGCAGCTGGCCTTGCTCGCCGCCGATACCGCCGACCGGGTCACTCTCCACGCTTTTCGCCGCCCGTCCCTCGCCGTCGAGACGAAACCGGACAGGACACCGGTCAGTGAGGCTGACCGCGCCGCAGAGGCTGCCATCCGGCAGCTGCTGGCGCAGGAACGGCCTGACGATGCGGTGCTGGGCGAGGAGATGGGGAGACGCCGGGGCTAGTACGCGGCGCTGGGTGCTCGACCCCATCGACGGCACCGCTAACTTTGTCCGCGGCATCCCGGTGTGGGCGACGCTCATCGGCCTCGAGGTCGACGGCGTCATGACTGTGGGTGTCGTATCAGCGCCGGCGCTGCGGCGACGGTGGTGGGCGGAACGAGGATAGGGCGCCTTTGCCGGCGTGCCCGGGAACGCCGGAGAACGGGTAAACGTTTCCAGAATTAGCCAACTCGAAGACGTAACAATTTCCTCGGGCAGCGTGGCGCGATTTCCCCGAACCGGCGCGGCTGGTCGAATTGACGGCGAAAATAGGGCGCGACCGAGGCTTTGGTGATTTCTGGTCCCACATGCTGGTCGCCGAAGGAGCGTGCGAAGCGGGCCTCGACCCTGTCGTCGCCGTGTGGGACGTTGCCGCCCTTCAGGTAATCGTCGAAGAAGCAGGAGGAAAGTTTACGGATTTCTCTGGACAAGCCCGTCTCGATGGGGGCAGCGCCGTTTCCAGCAACGGCCTGGTCCATGGGGAAATAGTCGGATCTTCTTTCGCGGCCATGACGAGGGTGGCTCGTGAGCGGTAGCGGCCTCACTAACCGACGAGAAATTCATGCAAATTGCGCTGGGCCTGGCCCGCTCAGCGGGGCAAGCGGGCGAAGTACCGGTAGGCGCCGTCGTCACCCATCAGGGCGAGGTCATAGGCATGGGCGCCAATGCCCGCGTGCTACCGAGGCCGACCCGACGGCCCACGCCGAGTTGCTGGCCCTTCGGGCGGCGGCCAAACGGTTGGAACTTGGCAGTTAACCGGGGCCACCACTATACGTGACCTTGGAGCCGTGCCCGATGTGCGCCGGGGCCTGGTGGCGGCCCGAGTGGGCCGGCTCGTTTTCGCGGCGCCCGACCCCAAGTCGGGCGCATGCGGTTCGCTTTACAACCTTTGTGCCGACCCTCGCCTCAACCATGAGCTTCCTGTCGAACGCTGGGATCCTGGAAGAAGACGCCCGTGCTTATTGGTTGAGTGGTTCGCGGAAAGGCGGAGCGCCGGTCAGCTCTTGACGACCGACCAGCTGGCGCCGCCGTTATCAGTGAGGAGCAGTTTGTCGGTGATTGCCGGTAATGGGTTGCCCTTCAATAGCCGCCCCGAAAGATGGCGTCGTGAACCAATATCCGCTGAGCCCGGCGCCCCCATCGTCGAAAATCCGGGCTCGACCAGGTCCTGCCTCCGTTAGCGAGCTGTACACGTCGCTGGCGCCTGACACCGCCGTCACGTACACTTGTCTGGCTACCGTAACCGCAATTCTCTGGACGAGCCCACCCAGGGGCAGATGGCTCACGAGGTGTGACGTCGACCCGCTGTTGCTCGAGATCGCTGAGCGATTTACCCTCGCTGCCGGCGCCGGGGTCCCCGGCGCACAGTTCGAAAACAACGTTGCCGCCGGGCGACGCCAGGCCAGCCAGGTCCGTCGCTTGGGCCGGTTGGTAACACGAGTCCGGCAGGCTGTGCCATTTCGCCCCGCCGTCAGAAGTGGTCCACATCATGATCGGCCCCGTGGTCTCTGGGCGAAATCGAAACCCAGGCATTTTCGCCGCTTACTGCAATTATCGCCGAAGTCCCGTAACCGCTAATACCCGGGACGGCCTGCCCACTATCTGAACCCTACGACGGACCGTTCCAATTGCAGGACCGGCTCGTGGCAACTGGTCCCGTTCCGGGCGAACAGTTCCCTACTAATGCATAGGCCATATGAGCCGAACTGTTCAGCGAAAAGTACGGGGCCGCCGAGGTTCAACTTTTGCCACTTGCCGGCCCCGTCGTAGGTAGCCCAAACGCATCGCCGTACGCCCAGCCGTCCGACGCATTGGCGAATACGACCTGGCTGACCGACGCGTGATAGCGGGACGCCGACGAGGCAAACGAAGCGCTCGGCGCCGCCACCTTCGTCCATGCCTTGCCGCCATTGGAGGTGGTCAAGACGGCGGTGCAAGGGATGTGGCTGCAGGGCGAGGTGCCGAGCAGAAAACCCTTGGACGCGGAGACGAAGCTCACTGAGCCAGGTTCGAAATTCGCCGGGACGGGGGCGGCGGCCGCCACCTGAGCCAGACCGAAAACGCTGGTGGCGCCCACCAGGAGCGCAGTGCACGTGCTCTTGAACGTGGTCATGACCCATATAACCACGGCCCGGGGGGACCGGTTCCGCATTGCCTTGGGCAGGTCTCGCTAATTACCAGGTCGCGGGTCGCTCAGGTTGCGCTGGATCTTCCGGAGCGCCGTGACGACGGCGGCGCGTTCGGCCGGTGAGAAAGAGGCCAGCGCCCGCTCGGTGAGTTGGTCCATCTCGCACCCGATCACCGCTTCGAGCTCCCTCCCCTTATCAGTGAGGACGAACCGCACCAAACGACGGTCTTTTGGGTGAGGGCGGCGCTGCAGTAGGCCCGCCGCCTCCATCCTGGTGCCGGCCCGGGTCACCGTGGGGGTGGAGAGGCCCAGTCTCCGGGCCACTTCGCCTGGGGCCAGGCCATCTTGCTCCCAGAGGCAACGCAGGATGTACTGCTGGCCCTCGTAGACCCCGTGACGGGAGAAGGCGACCATCGACGCCATAGCAAGCGCGTGCTTGGTCTCCCAGAAAACCGATTGGAAGTCCTGCCCCGCTTGCTTGGCCATGGTACGCACAGCGTACGGCCCGTGGGCAACGGGTTAGGCCGCTTCGGGATGCTCGATTGAGCTCCGTCATTAACGGTGGCTTCAACACATCGGATGGTCGCCATGAGGCTGATCGTGATCCCGACCAGACTTTCAGCCCCTTTTTCGGTGCACTTAGAGGAACTCGTTGCGTTCGAACGAAGAAATGGCATCGAAGCGCGACAAGAAGGGTTCGCTGCACCGGGAATCGACGGAAATCAGCGGAAATCCACGGAACTCTACGGATCCCAGCGCGGTACGCGCCGTCCGCGCCACCCAGAGGTGTCGCCGGAAAGACTGGCGCCGAGGCCCGAGGAGGCCAATGCCCCCCAGCGACGCGGCGCGAGCGCCCTTGACACGACCACGAGAGATCGTTGCGCGTATCGCGCAGACAGCTGACCAAGCGGGCGTCGACAGCCTGTGGACGATGGACCACTTCTTCCAAATCCGCCTCGGGGGCCAACCTCCAGAGGCGCCCATGTTGGAGGCCTACGCCACCCTTTCCTACATGGCCGGCCTCACCCAGCGTGCCCGCCTCGGCGTCACGGTGACCTCAGTGGCGTACCGCCACCCGGGCGTCCTGCTGAAGACGGTGACCACGCTCGACGTCCTTACCGGCGGTCGGGTCACGCTGGGCCTCGGAGCCGGCGCGCCCTGGGACGCCCTGCCTCCCGGCTACTCCGAGACCGATTTCGAGGCCTATGGCCTGGGTATCCCGTACCCTTCGCTGGCGGAGCGGTTCGAGCGCCTCGAAGAGGTGCTCCAGATCGCTCACCATATGTGGCGCGGTGACGAAAGCCCCTTCGAAGGCAAGCACTACCAGCTGCCACGGCCGCTCAATTCACCTAATGCAGTGCAGCGACCTTACCCTCCTATCCTCGTCGGCGGCAGCGGTGAACGGAAAACACTTCGCCTGGTAGCTCAGTACGGGGACGCCTGCAACCTGTTCGACCTTCCCGGGACCGGCTTTCACGACAATTTGACGCACAAACTGTCCGTGCTCAGACGCCATTGCGACGACGTAGGCCGCGACTACGCCGAGATCGAAAAAACGGCGGCCAGCTTCCTCGACCTCGGAGACGACCACGACGCCGGCGTCAAGGGTTGGCTCGTCCACCTGGCGGAACTGGCCGGTACCGGTATCGAGCACGTGATCGTGGCCCCACGTGCGCCGTGGGACGACGCCACCCTGGCGGCAGTGTGTTCAGCCCTCCCGGAGGTCCACGCCATCCCCACGAACACGTAACCGCTCAGGGCTGGGCGTCATCCCCCGGCGGTCCAGCCCCGGGCGCCACTAACACCGGCGGGGCCGTCGGCTCGGCCTCGTGATCGACCTCGTCCAGCCACGCCGGCGCATGACGTCGCGCCCAGGTCCGGCTGATCCGGCCAAACAGCATGGCCTTTAGTGCATTACGGTCCGAGAGGGCCATGAGCACGTGGCCCGTGATCACCACCACGAACACGACCGCCAGCCAGTTGTGCACGAACGTCGCCCCCGCCCGCCACGACAGCGGGAACGGCCGGTACCACCGCAGCAGCAGCCCGCTCGCCAACATGACCAGCCCGCCTCCGGCCGTGAAAGCGGCGTTGAGCTTCTGGCCGGCGTTGAACTTCCCGGTGCGGAGCTGGGCACGCGTGTGGTTGCGGCGAGGTTGTTCCTGGAACATCACCCGCAGCCACCGCCGGTCGGCCTCGCTCCATCGGTTGAAACGACGGATGTCGCGCCGCAGGGCCTGGCCCCAGCTGCCCGAGAGGGCGAGGATGAGCGGGACCGGGAGGGCGATGCCGGCGTAGAGATGTATGCGTTCGACCAGCTCACGGCGGCCGACGAGGGCAATCAGGGGGGTGAAGTACAAGGCCGCGCCAGTGACGACGAGGATGGCGAAGAGGACGGCGTTGGTCCAGTGGACGGCTCGCTCGACCTTGTCGAAACGCGCCAGCAAGCCGGCTCCATCAGGTGTGGCCCGCTCAGGTGCGCGCGACCGGGTGCGGGCGCGGTCATTCGCCCCGCCGGATCTGAGGCGGGTGACTGAAGGAAGACGGCGGGTGGCCGTCGATCCAGGCGTTGACGCGGGTACCCGTTGAGCTCCCAGTAGCCCTGTTGAGCTCGTTGGTCAGCGTGACCCGCGAAAGCCACTTGATCGACTTGTAACCGAACATCCCGGGACATACAGGCGGACGGGACCGCCATGGTCCCTGGTGACGGGCGCATCGAGCATGGAGTAGGCGACGATGGCCCCGCTCTGTTCGGCTTGTTCCATCGTGAGGCTCTCGGTGTAGACCCCGTCGAACGATGTGAACCAAAACGCTGATGCTTTGGGACTGGCGCCCGCGTGCTTGGCCAAGTCGGTCAGGCGCACCCCAACCCAGTGGACGTTGGGCACGAGCCAGCCCGTCACGCACTGGAAGTTGTGGTCGATGCGGGTGGCGGGCAGCGCTTCGAGGTCTGAAACGCTCAGGCTGAGCGGATGGGCAACCATCCCGTCGACCGTCAGGTGGTAGTCCGGAGGAGCGGCAGGGTAACCACCAGTCACCGTGTAAAGGACGAACCCGCCTCCACCGGGCACCAGGTTGGCCAGACCGGTACCGCGCAGGGGCGTCAGGAGCGAAGTGATCCCGTCTTGGACCTTTTCGCCGAAAGCGATGCCAAGAGCGCCGACGCCGAGGATAGCCAGGACCGTCCGTCGGCCGATCGGCTTCTCCCCGCTGCGGGGCGGGAGTTCTGATGCCGGCCCGCGGGGCAGGCTGCCGGCCGGGTCATGAGCGGAGCGTCGGCCCGACTGTTCCGGTTCGTAGGGCTTCGGCTTGGCCCGACCTGGCCGGCCCAGGCTGGTCGGAGGCTCCGAGTCCGTTGGCATCAGTTAGAGCCTCTCAGCGCGCGGCCTCGCGCCCGGGCCGCCCAACCCAGGAGAGCTACCCCGAGCACGGCCGCCACAGCCCCCAGAGCCGCGTACTGGCTCCGGCCGGTCATAAACGAACCGTGGAGGACACCGACGCCCTGAAGGATCCACACCGCGCCGAGCGCGCACAGGACCAGCCCGGCGATACAGCGAACCCACATGATGCTCCTCCGGTCTGCCCTGATGACAACGATACCCGTCCTACTTGGCCTGCTGGTACCTAGTACGGGCGGGCGCCTCTTTGGGATTGCCTGGAGGCGATGATCGGGGCTGGCCCCGGCAAGAAGCGTCGAGAGCTCGAAAGCGGGCCGGGCACCACGCTGCGCCCGGCATGCAGCGTGTTCGACGTCGTCCCCCCGGATGATCGCGGTATACGTAGTGGATGGACTACCTCAAGTCGATCCGTCGCGATGGTGAACTCTTTTACACCACCGCGCTCACCGCCGACCCGTCCCTGGGCGTACCGTGCTGCCCGGACTGGACCATTAGCGACCTCGTCTGGCACCTGGGCGAAGTGCACTGGTTTTGGGCCACCGTTATCGAAGAGCGCGCCACCAACCCCGAAGAGGTGGAAAGGGGGAAGCCCGCTCGCCCTCGGGCGTACACGGAAGTGATCGCTTGGGGCCGGTCGCAACTCGACCATTTGACCAAGGTCCTCGAGTCGACACCCGACGACGTTCCCGTGTGGACCTGGGCGCTCGAAGAGCCGGACCACACGGTCGGCTTTGTCCGCCGCCATCAGGCACAGGAAACTGGGGTCCATCGCTGGGACATGCAAAGCGCCGCCGGCAACGCCATTCCCGACCCGATCGACGCCGAGATCGCGTCCGACGCGATAGACGAGTTCCTGACCATCACCGTTCCCTTTGCCGTTAATGAGTCGAAGCCGCTCTCCGGGTCCGTGCACCTGCACTGCACCGACGTCCCCGGGGAGTGGTTCATCGAGCCGGACGGGAGGGTCGACCGCGCCCATGCGGTGGGGGACGTAGCACTACGCGGGACGGCTTCCGACCTGTTACTGGCGCTCTATAACCGGATCGCCCTCGACGCTCTCGAGGTGATCGGCAGGCAGTCAATCGCCCAGCATCTCGTCGAGCGAGTCGATACAACCTGACCGGGTCGTTCACATGGTCGCGGATGGGTCACCTCGTGAGCGCGAGGCGGAGGTCGTCGCGGCGCCAAACGAGCTGCGGAACGACCCGGACCGAGCCGTCCGCCGCGACGTAAGGCGAGTCTTGGCGTCGTACCGGCGCACCGGGCGGGTCAATATCCTTTAATTGCTTCGGCGCCGCTGGCACGCAGTGGGAAATGGCTGCCTTTCGTTGGGGGTTTCGTGCAAGGCTCCTGGCATGGCTCGTCCGGTGTGGCCGGCCTCGATCCGCTCGCTCCGGCGGGCCTCGATGCCCGTGATGCTGAGAGAGCTCGTCACACTCAGCCCGGCCGCCACGATCGCCTTCCTTGCCGTCGGCGGTAGCTATTGCGGTTGCCCCCCTTGGGATCGCAATCGCGCTCAGCCGCTTGGTCGGTGCCGTCCCCGACGCGGTGACCGGCGGCGCCCGTTCGCCCGCCGCGCACCGGATCGAACTGGCGTTGATCGCCATCTTTGGCCTGCTCGTCGTCCAGCAGGTCCTGGCGGCGACCGAAAGCGTTCTGACGACACGTTTGTCGCACCGCCTGGATCGGGGACTGCGCCATCGGGCGATGGCGGCAGTGCTCGCGCCGGTCGGCACCGGGCACCTAGAAGATCCGGCGCTGCTTGACCTCGTCACCGAGGGCAGCGAGGTGGGCACCGGTCGTTTCACCCCGTCGGGTGCGGTTTACAGCCTCCCCGGCGTGCTCGGCACGTATCTCGGGGGGACAGCGATGCTTTTCGGCGTAGCGAGTTTCAGTTGGCCGGCCGCGCTGCTCCTGTTCGCCGCATGGCT
The DNA here is from genome assembly GCA_963807395.1 of uncultured Acidimicrobiaceae bacterium. GTDB lineage: Bacteria > Actinomycetota > Acidimicrobiia > Acidimicrobiales > Palsa-688 > Fen-671. The sequence continues at coordinate 523,371 of CAWEBW010000007.1, read as the reverse complement.
GTTCGTGCGTTCGCGGATCCGGCGCGAGAACCTCGAGCTGTGGAAAGTGCTCGGCAGCAACAGCACCGCGACACGGCGGTCCGAGTACTACCGGGACCTCGCGCTGACACAGCCGGCGGCGAAGGAGCTCCGCATCTTCGGTCTTGGCCATTGGGTCGCCGACCAGTACCAGCAACACTGGCTCGAATCGATGGCGGCGGTGTGGCAGGGGCGGCGCCAGCGACGGGCGTCGTTGGCCGCGTTGCTCGTCCTGCTCTTTGTCACCCAGGCGCTGGTCCTTGCCGACGTTATCTGGTCAGCTCGGTCGGGACGGGCCGACCTGGCCACGGTCACGCTGGTCGTGCAAGGCGTGATCGGCGCCGCCGTGCTCGGAGGGACCGGCGACTTCAATGACGTCAACTTCAACTGGGGTACGGCCGTCATACCTGCGCTGGAGCGGCTCGAACAGACGATCGGTCGCCCTTCGAGCGAGGGCGGTGGTGCCGGCGCGCAGATATCCAACCACCCGCTCCCATGGGACGGGTTGCATATCGAAGGAGTTGGCTACCGGTACCCAGGGCAAGTAAACGACGTGCTCCGCACCGTCGACCTAGAACTGCACCCGGGCCGTTCGCTGGCCATCGTCGGGCACAACGGAACCGGCAAGACGACGCTCATCAAACTTATCTGCAGACTGGCCGAGCCAGACCGGGGCCGAATCCTGCTCGGCGAGTGCGACCTCCGGGACCTCGACCCCGCGCTATGGCGGCACCACGTTGCTGTTGTGTTCCAGGACTTCGTGCACTACCCCGCCAGCACCGAGGACAACGTCCGCTTCGGCGATCTCGGGGCTCGACTGGACCGTAACGAGCTCGAACACATCGGGGAACTGGCCGGCATGAGCCGTTTCGTAGACGGCCTGGCTGCGGGCTGGGAGACGGAGTTGACGCGTGAAGTCGAGGGCGGGACAGAGCTCTCCGGCGGCCAGTGGCAGTCCATTGCCCTGGCGAGGGCGCTCTATGCCGTACGCGCTGGGGCCAAGCTGCTCATTCTCGACGAACCGACGGCGAGCCTGGACCTACGGGCCGAGGCCCGCTTCTACGACCGGTTCCTCGAGATCACACGGGGCGTCACGACGCTCCTCGTCTCGCACCGGTTCTCGACCGTGCGCCGCGCCGACGAGATTTGCGTGCTCGAGCACGGCCAAATCACAGCGCGAGGGACCCACCAGGAGCTCATCGCCCAGGGTGGGTTGTACGCGACGATGTTCGCCCTCCAGGCCGCGGCCTACGTCGAAAACGATAACGAGGCGCAGGCCAATGCCTGAGCTGGCCCCCCGCATGCGGCTCACGCTCTCGGTGGCCTGGAAGGTCGCCCGTCGCGACCTCATCGTGCTTTTTGCCGTTGATCTCGGCCGGAACCTGTCAGGGGTCCTGGCGGTCGTGGCGATGAAAGCCATCGTCGACGCGGTGATCGCACAGAACTGGACCCGGGCGGTGGTGTTCGCCCTGGTACTCGCCGCCATCGTGGCCAGCGGCCTGGCCGTGAGCCAGGCGGAAACCCGGGCGGCGATTTTCTCCCGGGAGGTCGTGCGCCAGGAGTTCGACCGCCGGAGCATCACCCTGACGGCCAGCACGCCACGCCTCGAGCAGCTGGAGATGCCGGAGTACCTGGACAACTTGGAGATGGTCCGCTCCGACCCCATCTGCTTTGCTCACGCCGTCGGGCTGTGGTCGCCGATGGTGGCGCTCATCGTCCGCATCGGGCTGACGCTCGGGCTGCTGGCCAACCTGGACCTGTGGTTGCTCGCCCTCCCGCTCCTCGCCCTCCCAGCAGTCTGGGCGACGAACCAGGCGAACCGTTGGCGCAACGACGCCTGGCGGGAGATCGCCGGGCCGCGCCGGCGCGCGCAGGCGCTGTTCAGGTTGGCCACGACCGCCGCGCCAGCCAGGGAGCTCCGCGTCTACGGGCTCGAGGGCGAGCTACTACGGCGCCAGGACGCCGCTTTGCAGACGGCGACACGCATCGACGTCGACCGCCAGCTGAAGGGCGCTTTGCTGACTACGGGCGCAGCATTGCTGTTCGTGGCCGGGTATGTCGTCGCGCTATGGCTCGTGGCCGGCCAGGCCATCGCAGGCAAGGCCAGCGCCGGGGACGTTGTCCTCGCGGTCGGTCTGTGCGGGCAACTCAACGCCCAGGTATCGGCGGTGCTCGGCTGGATCGTATTGCACGGCCGTGCGTCACTAGTCATCGATAGCTACCGACGGATCGCGGAGCACGCCCGTTCGGCTGCGAGCTCCGTACGCGGTAACCGGCCCGTACCCCGGCAACTGAGGACCGGTATCGAGCTCCAGGGTGTGTCGTACAGCTACCCGGGCGCCGAACGGCCGTCACTCGAGGAGATCTGGGCCGTGCTCCCGCCCGGGGCGGTGGTCGCCCTCGTGGGTGAAAACGGTGCGGGCAAGACAACGCTCGTCAAGCTGTTGACCGGCCTATACCAACCGACGGCGGGGCGCATCACCGTCGACGGCGTCGACCTCGACGAGCTCGACCTCACAGCGTGGCGCAGCACGTCCTCGGCGTCATTCCAGGACTATGCACGCCTCGAGCTGCTCGCCCGCCAGAGCGTGGGGGTGGGCGACTTGTCGCGGATCGACGACAGTGTCGCGGTGAGTGCTGCCGTGCGTAGCGCCGGAGCGAGCGACGTCATTGACGGGCTCTCCGCCGGACTCGAGACCCAGCTCGGGCGGAGCTTTTCCGACGGTACCGAACTCTCCGGAGGCGAATGGCAGAAGCTGGCCATCGCCCGGGCGATGATGCGGCCGGAGGCGCTGCTACTCATCTTCGACGAGCCGACCGCCGCCCTCGACGCGGCGACCGAGCACATGTTGTTCCAGGGCTATGCCGCGGCCGGACGCGCTGCTCAACGTGCCGCAGCCATCACCTTGCTCGTATCCCATCGCTTTTCGACGGTGCGTTTCGCAGACCTGATCCTTGTGCTCCACCACGGCCGGCTCGTCGAGCAAGGCACGCACGCAAGTCTCATGGCCCAAGCGGGGCTGTACGCCGATCTCTTCACGCTCCAGTCGGCCGCGTACCGCTAAACCGAGCTGGGTCTGGCACCGTCGCGGGTTTACGCTTTGAAGCGGACCGCGAGGTTCTCTCCTCTTCCGATAAAGCCGAGAGAGCGGGCGAGGGCCAGTGACGCTCGATTGCTGTGCAGGGCCGGTAACGCACTATTCCGACGGCGGGCAGTTGGTCAGCCGTCATGTACGCCACCAGTCGTCGGGCCAGACCGCGCCGCCGGAAGGCAGTGTGCGTTATTACGCCGACGTCGGCCGGCATTCCCCGGTAACTGGTCATGTTGCCGGCTGCCACCAGTTGGCCGCTTTCTCTAAGCCCGTAGCAGATCCCGTCCGGGTCGCCAAAGCCGGCCTCGAGCCACTCATTTTCGCCGCAAGCGTGGCGTACCGCTTCTAGCTCCGGGTCGTCGCGTTCAACGCGCTCCCCGGTGGATCCTTCTGCCGGCCGGAACTTACCGACGTCCACAAACCCGTGCCACGATGGGCCGAGGACCACCTGGGCGTCCGCTCCGGCGATCCAAAGGCACGACTGCGCGCTGAAAACCTCCTCGGGCGCTGCGCTGGACAGCAGCTGACGGGCCGCCGACTCATGGCTGGGTGGGCTGTAGAGCAGTACCGAGTCGTCGACGCGAGCCATGTAGACGCCCCGGTAGGCGGCCAGGTCGGGTCCGCCCTGGACCAGATGTGCGCCCGGCGCGTGCAACAAATCTAGCGAGCACCCGAGGGCCTCAGCCCACGCCGCGTCGACCCGACCGAGCAGCGGCTCCACCACCGCAGCACGCTAGTCGACCCTCTCGAGGACCGAACGCTCTCGAGGATCGTAAGAAGTGCAGGGAGGAAGGGCGGAGCCGGGCCTGAAAGCGACGTCGTCGGTCCTGCCTGGATGCGGTCGACCGGCACCGGCCTCGCCGCCGGATAAAAGTCCGCGCTAACTCACCCCGGTTCGCCCGATGGTGCGCATATTTCAACGCGGTTCCGGGCTGGTAGGTAGTTTTGTCGGAGGAACAGACAAAACTCCCTATCGGCGCCACCCGGTGTGAAAAAGGTGCGCGTCGCTAGCCCGTTGGTACGGGGTTAGTGGGTACTTTTACCTCCGAAGCGGGGTAGGCGGGGAAAAATGCAGAAAGCTTGCGCCTTATCGGGGGATCAAACGCGTACTTTTATCCAGCGGGCGGGTACCATTGGCAGTTTTACACGTATAACAGACAAAACTACGTACTGACGCGACCTCTATGTATAAATATCCCAACAAACACCGCTTCGGAGCCGGAGTAAAGTGGGACTTTTACGCGGGCACGAGCCGCGCCGACCCGGGCTGGCGAAAAGTCGAAGGATATCGACCTATCCGAGAGCTCTGCTGGTCGGGACAGGGTGGTGTCGATGGACAAGGACGCTGAGCGCGGTTAGTCCAGCGGGAATGTCCCCCCTCGGCGCTAGCCTGCTGGCCGTGAGCAGGCCCTCGGCGGAGGAAGTGAAGGCCCTGGCGCCAGATGCGTCGGGCTTGAAAGCGGCCCTGGCGCTGGCCGTCCCCGAACCCTGGTCGGGCACGGGCTACGACGAGAACGGCGTCTGGGGTGCTTGCCGGGGCAGTGCCAAAGCGCCCTACCAGGTCGTCTGCGACACAGCCGGGCCGGCCTATAAGTGCACCTGCCCGAGCCGGAAGTTCCCCTGTAAGCACGCCTTGGCTTTGTTGCTTTTGTGGGCCGGAGGCTCACCTGCGGTACGGCCAGGCGCGCCCCCGCCGGACGCCGCCGCCTGGCTGGCCGCCCGGCCACTGAAGGCCAATGGCAGCGGCGGCATCGCCGCCGCCGGTGGCAAGCGCGCTCCCGAAGTCGGCGAAAGCGTCGAAGCCGAGGTTGAAGCGCCGGCGAGGGCCAAGGTGGCGGACCCCGAGGCCGCGGCCGCCCGAGCGGCCGAGCGAACCCGCAAGATCGTGGCCGGGATGGCCGAGCTGGACCGCTGGCTGGGTGACCTGCTCCGTCACGGCTTCGGCCAGGCCCAAGCCCAGCCCTACGGGTTTTGGGACGCCATGGCCGCCCGGTTGGTCGACGCCCAGGCGCCGGCCGCCGCCGCGTGCGTGCGTCGCTTGCCCGGGGTGGTGCGCAGCGGCGACGGTTGGCCGGAGCGCCTGCTCAGCCAGGTGGCCCGACTGCACCTGTTGGCATCCGGTTGGGCCCGTTATGAGCATCTGCCCGATGAGACCCGGGCCGACCTGCGCACGGCCGCCGGGTGGCCCTGGCCGAGCACGGAGGTACTGGCCCGCCCCCACGAGGCCGACCAGTGGTACGTGATCGCAAGGAGCGTCACCGAGGAAGAACAGGTACGCGCCCAACGCACCTGGTTGTGGGGCTTGACCAGCGCCAAGTTGGCGGTGGTGGTCGATTTCGCCCGTCCCGGAGCGGCTTTTGCCTGGGAGCTGTGGCCGGGCAACTGCATCGGGGCCGAGGTCGCCCGGTTCCCGGGTTCGTTCCCGCTGCGGGTCCTGGTGGCCGAGCGCGGTTCAGCTGCAGTGGCCGCCGGGCCACCCCCCGGATGGGAATCCCTCGACGACGCGGCCGCGGCGCGGAGTTCGGCCGTGAGCATGGACCCCTGGCTCGAGCGGTGGCCTCTGTCGGTAAAAGCTGTCACCCCTCACTACCGCGGCGGACAGCTATCCATCGTCGACCGAAACGGCGGGTCCCTCCCGCTCCAGGTCGAGGCGCCAGCGTCGTGGCAATTGCTCGCTCTGTCGGCCGGCCGTCCGCTTCAACTTGCCGGTGAATGGGGCGCGGACGGCGTGGTCCCGCACACCATTTGGGCGGACGACGGGTTGGTCGTCCTGTGAGCGCCGGCGCCTTCCTCGACGCCACCGCCTGGGACGAACTCGTCGCGGTAGCAGTGATCGGTACGGAGCGGCGACCGTATCTGCCGGCAGCGCCCGTCGTAGCTGAGTTCGAAGGCCTGGACGCCAGCTTCATGACCACGGTCGCGGCCGTGTGGGCCATGCGGGAGGCCGGCCGATGTGCGTCGCCAGCGACCGGCCCTGCGCTCGCCTCCGTTCCCGTCGACGGGCGCCCGCCACTTCCCAGCGGCGTGGTGACCGCGCTCGGGGCCGTGCTCGCCGACCGCCGTTTCCGGCCGGTGCTACCCGAGTGGCTAGAGCTGGCCGTCGACCACGGTGGCCGTCTACCAGCCGAAGTGGTCCCAGTCCTGCTCGACGCCGGCCCGCCCAATGACCCCGCGGGCATGGCCTCGCTAGCCGGCCCGTTAGGCGGTTGGCTAGCGGAGCTCAACCCGGACTGGGCCTGGGTGACCGAATTGCGCGCGGCCGATGGTGAGAACCCACGCCACTGGTCGGCCGAGGCGCTGGAGGCCCAGTGGGCGCTGGGCGACGACGAAAGGCTGAGCGCCTTGCGCCAATGCCGGCGTCAAGAGTCTGGTCTAGCCAGAACGTTCTTGGAAACGGTGTGGGCCGATGAGCCGAACGCCACCAGGGCGGCCATGGTCCTGATCTTCACAGACGGCTTGTCGCTGGCTGACGAGGCTTTCCTCGAGCGAGGCGCCGGCGACCGCCAGAGAGATGTCAAACAGGCCGCTGCCTCCCTCTTGTCGGTCCTGCCCGGGAGCCGCGTGATGAAAGAGGCCGAGGCGCGAGCCACTGCCGCAGTCCGCCTCCAGGGCCGGTCGCGGCCGCGCCTCGAGGTGACCGATGTGCCCAACCTGGAAGACCTCGTCGCCGCCACCGCACTGCCGGCGTGGCCGGCGCGCTTCGGCCTTGGCCCCCGCGATCTGGTCAGGCTGGCCGGGAAGCCGGACCAGCCCCTGGTCCGAGGCTGGGCGCGCGCCACCATTGCCCAGGCCAACAGCGAGTGGGCCGAGGCCTTGCTCGCTGAACGGGCTGCGCCACTCGGTGAGCTACGCCATCTCCTGCGCCCGCAGTTGGTGGAGGAGGCGATGGTCAGGCTGGCCGAGCAGCCCAGTGTCCAGGGCGCGATGGAGGTGCTGGTGGCCCACCCGAGGCCGTGGTCAGCTCGCCTCAGCGCGGCGTTCTTTGCTTCGCTTGCCCGCTTGGTCAGTGCCGGCGATACCGCTCGCGCCCTCGCCGTCAGGGACAGGCTGCCTGCCGTGGCCCTAGCCGCCGACCCCAGCCAGTTGTCAGCCGCCGAGCGGGCTATGCGCGCGCTGGGGCAGGTGCCCGAGGAGCGGCGGCCGGCGGTGCGAGGCTTCTGGGAAAAGCGCCTGGCCGATATGCTCGCCGTCCTTCATTTCCGCCGCGCCCTACACCAGGAGTTCCAAATGACCGACACGGCTGCCAATGGCCTCGACTGACGGCACCGCGGTCCTGCGCCAGCATGCCGAGCAGCAGTTCGCTCACGAGCTCGAGGCCCTGGCCCGTTCCGACGACCGCCCCCGGCCCCCGAGGTGGCGGCTTTCGCCCCAGGCGGTAGTCACCTACCTACTGGGCGGGGCAGCGGCCGACAACACGGTGGTCACGCCCAAGTACGTCGGGCCCCGCCGCCTCATGGAAGTGGCGGTGGCCACATTGGCCACCGATCGCGCCCTCTTGCTGCTCGGCGTGCCCGGGACGGCCAAGACGTGGGTGAGTGAACACTTGGCCGCCGCCATCAGCGGCAAGTCAACGGGGCTGGTGCAGGGGACGTCGGGTACGGCGGAAGAAGCCATCCGCTACGGCTGGAACTACGCCCGTCTTATCGCCGAGGGCCCGAGCGAAGCGGCCATCGTCCCAAGCCCGGTGATGCGAGCGATGCAGGAAGGTTCCATCGCCCGGGTCGAGGAGCTGACCCGCATCCCCTCCGACGTGCAGGACGCCCTCATCACCATTCTCTCGGAAAAGACACTTCCCGTACCCGAGCTGGGCACCGAAGTCCAGGCCCAAAGAGGCTTCAACATAATCGCCACGGCGAACGACCGGGACAAAGGTGTCAACGACTTATCGTCTGCGTTACGCCGACGTTTCAATACCGTCGTGCTCCCTCTCCCCGCCGCCCTCGAAGACGAGGTGGAGATCGTACGCATGCGCGTCGACGAGATCGGGCGGGCGCTCGAGCTTCCGCCAGCAGCTCCGAGCCTGGAAGAAATCCGCCGAGTGGTCACGGTGTTCCGGGAATTGCGCAACGGGGCCACGGTCGACGGGCGGGCCAAAGTGAAGCAGCCGACGGCGACGCTGAGCACGGCCGAAGCTATTTCGGTGGTGACCAATGGACTGACTCTGGCCGCCCATTTTGGTGACGGCGAACTGAGGGCCGAGGATATTGCCGCCTCGCTGGTTGGGGCCATCGTAAAGGACCCGGTGCAGGACCAGGTCGCGTGGCTGGAGTACCTGGAAACCGTGGCCAAGGAACGCAAAGGGTGGTCCGACCTCTACCACGCCTGCCGTTCCCTCGGCTGACCCAGGATGACCGTAAGAGTCTTCGGGATCCGCCATCACGGGCCAGGGTCAGCTCGCGCCCTCGCCGCGGCGTTGACGTCGTGGCAACCCGGCACCGTTCTCATTGAAGGCCCGCCCGAAGCCGGCCCTGTCCTCGGTCTGGCTGCTTCGCCCGGGATGCGCCCTCCAGTGGCATTGCTTGGGTACTTGCCCGGGCGGCCGTCCAAGGCGGCCTTCTACCCCCTGGCCGCGTGGTCTCCGGAGTGGGTGGCCCTGCAGTTCGCCCTCTCCGCCGGGGTGCCGGTGCAAATGATCGACCTTCCTGCCGGCGTGATGCTGCAGAACGAAGAGCCACGAGACCCAGACGGCGGCGACCCGCTTTCTCGCCTGGCCGAGGCGGCCGGCTACGACGACACCGAGCGTTGGTGGGAGGACATGATCGAGCACCGCCGGGGCGAGGAACCCTGGGAGGCCATTATCGAGGCCATCGCCGAGCTGCGGGCGAGTTCGGCCGAACCCGGCGAGCAGGAGGCCCGTCGCGAAGCTTCGATGCGCCAGCACATCCGGGCGGCGGAGAAAGTGCACGACCGCGTGGCCGTCGTTTGCGGTGCCTGGCACGCCCCGGTGCTGGCTGAGCGAGGCCCGGCCAAAGCCGACCAGGCGCTCCTGGCCGGGCTGCCCCGGGAACGGGCCACCGTCACCTGGGCCCCGTGGACCTACAGCCGGCTCAGTTTTGCTAGCGGCTACGGCGCCGGGTTGGCGTCGCCCGGGTGGTACGAACACCTCTACGTGAGCCCGGACCGGCCTATCGAGCGTTGGATGGTAAAGGTGGCGGGCCTGCTGCGCCAGGAGCGTGTCGACGCCTCGCCCGCCAGCGTCATCGACGCCGTCCGCTTGGCCGACGCCCTGGCCACCATCAGGCAACGTCCTCTGGCCGGCTTGTCCGAGTGCACTGATGCCGTGCGGGCCGCCCTCACCGGTGGCAATGACCAAGTCCTGGGGCTGGTGGCCCGCAAGCTCGTGATCGGCGACGTCATCGGCGAGGTACCCCCGGAGACACCTATGGTGGCCGTGGCCGCCGACCTGGCGGCCGAGCAGCGGCGCCTGCGGTTGAAACCCGAAGCGACGCTCAGGCGGGTCGACCTGGACCTGCGCAAGGAAACCGACCTCCGACGCAGTCACCTGCTGCACCGCCTCAACCTCCTGGCCGTGCCGTGGGGCGTGGCGAGTACCGAGGTGGGCGGCACGGGTACGTTCCGGGAGACCTGGACGCTCGGGTGGGAGCCGGAGCTGGCCGTGAGGGTCATCGAAGCGAGCATCTACGGCACTACGGTGGAAGCGGCCGCTGGCAGTCGGGCGGTGGAACGGGCGGGCGAGGCCGGGGACGTGGCCGGCGTCACCGAGGTCATTGAAGCGTGCCTGCTGGCCGACTTACCCACCGCTCTGCCTCCGGTGATGGCGGCCCTAGATGCCCGGGCCGCCGTCACCAGTGACGTCGCCGAATTGCTGGCGGCGGTCCCGCCGCTGGCCCGGGCCGCCCGTTATGGCAGCGTGCGGCGAACAGATGCCGAAGCTGTGACCGGGCTCGTCCGGGGCTTGGTGACCCGAGCAGCCGCCGGCTTCGTGCCGGCCTGCGCCAGCCTTGACGAAGAAGCCGCTGACGGCGATGACGACGTTGGTCACGTCCGTGTCGAGCGCGCTGGCCGCCCTGGACGACCCGGGCCTGCGGGCACCGTGGTTTGAGGCGGTGAAACGCGTGAGCGCTTCGGCCACTTTTCACGGGCTCCTTGTCGGACGCTGCTGCCGGTTGCTGTTCGACGCCGGCGAACTCGAGCCGGGGGAACTGGCCCGGCGGCTGGCGGCGGCTTTATCGCCAGGAGAGGAGCCGGCGCGGGGCGCCAACTGGGTCGAAGGCCTGGTGTCGGGCAGCGGCCTGCTGCTCGTACACGACCCGGTGCTCCTAGCGGTGATCGACCAGTGGCTGGCGTCAGTGAGCGGGGAGGTCTTCGACGACATGCTGCCACTGTTGCGGCGCTCGTTCGCCCGCTTCGAGCAAGGGGAACAACGCCAGATCGCCCGGGCCGTGGGTCGCCTTGACCGCCGTGACCCCGGCGACCGCGCCTTGGAGCCGGGCGGCACCAAGCCCGCGGGAGCAGGGGCCGACGATCATGTCGATGCCGGCATTGACCCCGACCGCGCCCGGGCCGTGCTCCCGTTGCTCAGGCTGGTCCTCGGGCGTTTCAGTCCCGCAGCCGAAATCCGTGGGCCGGGCGAACCGGCACACGATGACGGCGGGGGCGGGCCGTGAGCGGCCCGCCCGAAACCTTGGCCGATCGGGCGCGCAGGTGGCGCATGGTGCTCGGGCCCGAGGGCGAGGGCCTTATCTCCACTCCCCTGACCGGGGAGGACGCCGGCCGGGACAGGGCCCTTTCGATGCTGTACGGGGACCGGGGGCCCGGAGCGGGTGCCCTTTCGCCCCGTGAGAACCGGGCCAAAGGTGGCCCGCGCTCGGCCGGCCTCGGCGCGTCCGCCCCCAGCGTGGCCCGCTGGCTCGGAGACGTCCGTACCTACTTCCCGACCAGCGTCGTCCGCGTTATGCAGCAAGACGCCATGGACCGCTTAGGCCTGCGCCAGCTCCTGCTCGAGCCCGAGATGCTCGACGCCGTGCAACCTGATATCTCGCTCGTGGCCACCCTGGTCGGCCTCAACCGTGTGATCCCCGCGCACAGCCGGGAGACGGCGCGGGCTGTAGTACGCAAGGTGACCGATGAACTCGAGGCTCGCGTGCGGCAAAAGACGGAGTCTGCCATAACGGGCGCCCTCAACCGCGCCAACCGAACGCGGCGGCCACGTCCCGGGGACGTCGACTGGGCCGGGACGGTGAAGGCCAACCTCAAGCACTACCAACCTGGGCAAAAAACCATTGTCGTGGAACGGCTTGTTGGCTACGGGCGGCGGCAGCAGGTCATGCAGCGCGAGATCGTGCTCGCTATTGACCAGAGCGGCTCGATGGCGGCTTCAGTCGTCTACGCCAGCGTCTTCGGCGCGGTTCTGGCGGGCATGCGGGCCATGCGCACACGTGTGGTCGCATTCGACACCAACGTGGTCGACCTCAGTGACGAGCTTGACGACCCGGTCGACACGCTGTTCGCCACCCAATTGGGCGGCGGTACGGACATAAACCAGGCCGTAGCTTACTGCCAGAGCCTCATAACCCGCCCGGCCGAGACAATTTTCGTGCTCTTGAGCGACCTCCTGGAAGGAGGCCTGCGCGACGAGCTCATAACTCGCATGGCGTCACTGGTCGAAGCGGGCGTCGTAACCGTGGCTTTACTGGCGCTGAACGACGACGGCTCACCCGCCTACGACCACCAGGTGGCCGCCGCTTTGGCATCGATGGGCGTAGCCGCTTTTGCCTGCACACCTGACCAGTTCCCCGACCTCATGGCGGCGGCCATCGAACGCCGCGACCTGGCCCGCTGGGCCTCGGAGCAAGGCATCACTACGGCCGCCACGCTGAGCACTACTACGGACGATCTAACCACCGGGGAAGCGGCCATCGAGGTCGCTCAGTAGGCAACGAACAATGATGTACGCCGGACCGTTGCCCTGTAGGCCCTGGCCGGCGTTCTTCAGACGGTGCTCGATGCCGGATAGGCTCTACCGAGAGAAACGGCGGCGGCGGGGCCGAAGCGACACCGGCGGGGCTGCGTACCTCGTGTTGAGCACCATTGTGTTGACTATTGGGATGGCACCCGACGTCTACCTCGGGTGGTGGTGCGTGCCGGCCTACGTCCTCATGTTCGTGTGCATCCCAGCCTCCGGCATTGCCGCTCGCCATAGACAGTTGAGCAACGCGGGAGCACCTCAGCGCGGCACGGTGTGAGGCCGCCTGCCGGGCAGCATTTACCCGGGCTGCATAATTGACCGAACCAACTTGTCGAACCAACTTGTCCGTCAACCCGAGGAGCCCCAAGGATGGAGCCCCAAGGATGGAGAAGGAAAGGTTTGCCGCACTCGCCCACCTAAGGCAAAGGAGACAGAGATGACGACTGTAGTTAGCACCCCGACCGATAGGGGCGCGATCCATGAGGCATACCAGACGGACGGGTACGTGTTGGTCAAGGGGTTGATCAGCCCTGAAGACGCCCGAGAGATGAGACAAGAGGTGCACGACCTGTTCCAGAACGTGCTGGACGGGCGCAGCGGAGCGTGGGGGTCAGCACGAAAGGTCGCCGGCGCCGAAGACAAACAGCAACTACAGGGTATGCACGACCTCCAGTTCTATTCGTCGGTCTTCAGCCGGATGCTCGTCGACCCGCGCTTCGTCGACGCGGCCGCGGCAGCGCTCGGTGTGGAAAATCTGCAGCTTCATCACACCAAGGCGTTTGTGAAACCCCCCGAAAAGGGGGCACCGTTCCCGTTGCACCAGGACTACCCGTTCTTCCCCCACACACTGCACCGGGTGGCCGCCTGCATCTTCCACCTGGACCCTGCGCCCGAGGAGAAAGGGTGCGTGACGGTGGTCAGCGGGAGCCACAACCTGGGAGCGCTGGAACACATTGAGGACGGTAATTGGCACCTGCCGGTCGACGAGTGGCCGATCACCCGGGCCAGCCGGTCGAGGCCGAGGCAGGGGACGTCTTGATCTTCAGCTACCTGACGGTGCACGGCTCCGGCGTGAACCGGAGCAACGAAGCCAGGACCACGTGGCTCGTGCAGGTGAGGGACCCCGCAGACAAGCCGATATCGGATGCGCACACGTTTTCCCGAGGACAGGGCATGATAATTCGCGGGCGTGACCCCAAGCCGACGTACGTTGGGCCCTGAGGGGGCCATGACTACCTTTGCACCTAGCGTCCCGGGGGTGGCCATGTGCCCTGGCCCCGGGGTTCGGCGCTCCCGTGCGGAGGCGGTCGCCGATAAAATTTATTAGCGCCCTGGCCGACAACCTACGAGTATGCGGGTGTGGAAGACGTCGAATTCGAGGCGTGGCTGGCTGGAGAACTGGCCGCATTGCCGGGTGTGCTGGCTGTCGCCCTGGGTGGGTCGCGTGCTCAGGGCACGCACCGGCCCGATAGCGACTGGGACTTCGCTCTGTACTACCGCGGCCTCTTTGACCCGGGTTGCCTTAAGGCCAAGGGTTGGCCCGGCCAGGTATCGGAGGTAGGAGGCTGGGGTGGCGGGGTAATGAACGGGGGTGCGTGGCTGACCATCGACGCCAGGCGCGTCGATGTCCATTACCGCGACCTGGACGACGTGGAGTACTGGTGCGCCGAAGCCGCAGCCGGGCGGTTCAAAAAAGAACTACTCCTGTTCCACGTGGCCGGGATCCCGACCTACGTCGTCATGGCGGAGCTGGCCACCAACCGGGTGTTGGCAGGCAACCTGCCCCGCCCGAGCTACCCGGAGCCCTTGGCCGCCGCAGCCGGGCGGCGCTGGCACAGCGATGCGCTGGGAAGCCTCGCCTATGCTGCTTCTGCACTGCGCAGCCGGGACGACCTGGCTGTTGCCTTGGCCAACAGCTCGCGGGGCTGATGGAGGCGGCTCACTCCGTCCTGGCCTACCAAAAGCAATGGGTACTGAACGAGAAAGGCATGGTGGCTCGCGCCCGCCTCCGGGACCAGGCGGAGCTAATTCTGGGGTCCGGGGATGCGCGCTCTCTCCACACAGCCATCGGTGCGATCACGGCCCACGTGGAAAGGCTCGCGCCGCGTTGACATCGCAAGAGGTACAAGTCCACGTAGTTGGGAACCTTCATGCTAAAAGCGGAACAAATTGCTGGAGTTATGATCCCGAGTAATTGGAAACGACGGGGAGCCCGCCGCTGCCCGGGACATCCACGGCACTGGTACCGCCATAGCCGTCATGGTCGAGTTGGGCCGTGGTCTTGAACGGGTACAGCGCGCCCGAATAGCTCACATATACCTTGCCCGGGGCGCTCAGCAACGCCCCGCCGGCAATGGCGGCGTCCCTCTGGGCCACGCCCACCGATCCTGTTAGCACCTTGGCGCTGTCGGCCTTTTGCACCTTTGTGAGCTCCGAAGGCGACGAGATGCCAAAGGCCCGTCCGCCGGCGAAGACGTAAAAAGTGCCCGAAGAGTCAACGATGGCGCCATCGGCGTGGGTCGAAAGGGCACTGGCAGCCGAGCCTTCAGCGCCGGCGGCAGGGCCGACCTTGAGGCTACCCAAAGTCGGGACTGTCACGACCAAGGCGGGGTCGTAACCGTCGGAGGCCAACTGGTGCCCGGTGGAGAAGCCGTGCAGTTCGCCGTCGGTCCCAGCGAAGTAAATGGTGACGTTGCCACTTACGGCCCTGGTGGTGAGCAAGGTGCCAGAGCGCGGCGCTATTGAAATGGGAGCGCTGGTGCCGGCAGGCGCAGAGGTTACCTTGGCGTGGTCGACCTTCTCGAGGGCCGCCAGCTCGCTGGCCGACCCCAGGAAGGCGCGCCCACCGGCAAAGACGTAATCGTGGCCCGCGAAGCTGACAATGGCCCCGTTGGGGTAGCTCTGGCCGGAGTGGGGGAACGGCTTGGCCGGTGGTGGGGTCGTCAAAGGCGCGGTGGTCGTGGTCGTCGGGCCACTCCCCCCCGTCGGGACGGCAGTGCCGGTGATAGTGGTCGTCGTAGTGGTGAGGGTGGTCGTCGTGACCGGCGAGGCGCTCACCGCAAGGGTCACGGTCGCCGGGGCCGAGACGTAGCCGAGGTTGTCGGTGAGTGTGTAGCTGAAGCTGTCCGTGCCGACGAACCCAGCGTCCGGCGTGTACGTGAATAACCCGTCGGGGTCGACCACGACGGCGCCGTTGGTTGCGGTCGCCGTCAACTCAGCCGTCCAGGAGCTAGCGCCGGGGTTGAAGTCGACCACCCCGGACTGGAGCGTCCCGGCTGGCTCGGTGAGCTCGGTCCCCTCGGTTGTGGAGAAAGACTGGGCAAGGGCCACAGGTTGGCCCTCTTGGACCGAGCCGGCGTCGCAGGGCTTGGCCCGGCTCGCTCGCCACCCCGCGCTGGTCCGTCGTCGGGCACAGCGTGGCCGAGGTGCCGTTCAGGTTGACAGAGGTGCCGTCCGGGACGATGGACAGGGCCGGGTTGCCCGGTAGGGGCAGGAGCGTCTGGGTCGGCCCACCGTTGTTTGAAAGAGACCCGAGCAGGCTGCCCAAGCCCGCACCGGCGCTGTCGTTGTCCGTGCTGGCGGGGGTGGCGGAGAAGCAACTGGCGTCGGAGCCGACGTTGTAGCCCTCGTCGTTCCAGGCGCCTGCTGGCGCGGCGCAACTGCCATCGAAGATGTCGGCCGCCGCCCACACGGTGGCAGCCCCGCTGTACTCGCCGCTGGCGATAGTCCCGCCGCCGAGCGAGGCGGTGTTGGCCGAGAACGTGGAGGCCGTGGCGGTGAGCGTGCCGGTCGAGCCCGAGCCGTTGGAAATGGCCCCGCCGAAGTCGCTGGCGGTGTTGGCGGAGAAGGTGGAGCCGTTGACGCTAGCGGAACCGGTGCCACCGTCGTCGCCATTGTCGATGGCCCCACCGTTGACGGTACCGGCGCTGTTGCCCGAGAAGGTGGAAGCGCTCACATTGAGGGTGCCGTTGCCCCTGTCGTCCCCGTTGTCGATCGCCCCGCCGTCGAAGTTGAGGGCGGTGTTGCCCGAGAATGTGGAACTGGCTCACGGTGCCGTGTGCCGGTCCCGCCGTAGTCCCCGCTGTCGATGGCGCCTCCGCTGCCGCTGGCGCTGTTGGCCGAAAGGTGGAACTCTCTCACGCTAAGAGTGCCGGTGCCGCTGTCGTCCCCGCTGTCGATCGCCCCCCCGGTCCGGCCCAGCAGTGTTGGCCGACAACGTCGCGCCGGCCACCGGCAGTCCCCTGCCACCGTTGTCGCCGCTGTCGATGGCCCCGCCGTTGTGGGCGCCGGTGCTGTTCCCCGAAAGATCGAGTTGGTCACCGTCAACGGTACCCGTGCCGCCGTTGTCGCCGCTGTCGATGGCCCCGCCGTCGGCTGTTGGCGTAATCCCCCGTAAAAGTCGACCCACTGATGCTCAGTGTGCCGCTCCCGCCGCCGTCGCCGTTGTCGATGGCGCCGCCGTCGGTGCTGACGCTGTTGCCGGTGAAGGTCGAGCTGACTGACGTTGAGGGTGCCGGTCCCGGCCGTGTCCCCGTTGTCGATGGCGCCGCCCCAGTCAGCTGTATTGCGGAGAACGTGGCGCCGGTGAACGCTGAGAGTGCCGCTCCCGGCGTCGTCCCCACTGTCGATGGCGCCGCCGTCGTAGTGCGCTGCGTTGCCCGAAAAGGTGGAGCTGGTGACAGTCAGCGTCCCGGTGGCCCGGTAATCGCCACTGTCGATGGCGCCCCCGTCGTCATTCGTCGCCTTGTTCCCCGAAAAAGTGGAACCCGTGACCACCAGCGTGCCAGTGCTGCCGGATTGCTCTCCGATGGACAATGGCGCCGCCGTCGCTGATAGCGGAGTTGCCAGTGAAAGTCGAGCCACTCACATTGACGTGCCGGTGCCGGAGTAACCGTTGGCGATGGCCCCGCCGTCGCTGGCAGCGTTGCCGCTAAAGGTGGAGCCGCTCACGGTCAGGGTGCCGCCGGCGTCGTTCTGGATTGCGCCCCCATAGGGAGCAGCGGACGTGTTGTCGGCATTTTGGAACGTCACCCCGTCGATGACGAAGAAGGCGGAGCTGCTGACCGTGATGATCGGCCCGTCGCAGGCCGAGGTGGAGCATGGGCTCGAGTTGCTACCGGCGTTGCCGTCGAGAGTGGGGCTGGCGACCCCGTTCGCCGGCTCGATGGTGAGCGGCGCCGACGCCGAGGTCCCGCTCGTGCTCACCGTCCAGTTGCCGACGTAGTCAGCCTCGCCTGTCCCGCTCCCGCCCGGGGTGGCGAGATAGACAGTGTCGCCGGCAGCGGCCGCCGCTATCGCCTCCGCCAGGGTGCACTGCTGCGAGGTGGTAGTTGTCTGTGGGCAGGTCGATGGCGTACCGGTCGCACCCCCGTCCGCGTAGGCGTACCACGTCGTGCCGGCGGCCGAGGCCGGGGCGGCGACGACCGGGCTGAGCACCATCACCGATAGGAGCGCCAGTCCTGAGCCGGCGGCTGCCGCTTGCCTGAGGCACCTGGAAAACCGAGGGCCAACAAAGCCCCTGCCACGCCCGGACGTGCTTGCCCCGTTGACTGCAGGCATGACTTGACTGTTACCTCTCATAGCCGCTCCTTTTCGATGCCTACGTTTCTTCGTGTCGTTCCCGAGATGCAGGGGCTCCGGTTCGGGGCGGGCCGGCGAGGTCTGCTCGCCGGCCCTGCCCGTACACGCACGACGACGCCAACTTTTGGCAGCGTCTAGCTGCCGCAGAGCGTGGCGACCACGGTCCCGGTGCCCGGATAGGCGGGATTGGGCTGGTAGCCGGGGTTGGTCTTGACGATCACGACCTTGGCGACGTTGCCTGAGATCGTACTGCCCGATTGCATGACCTTGCTCGGCACCACTACGGCCATGTAGGCCGGCACGGTGCTCGGCAACGCCGCGCTGCCGCCGGTGCTACCTGTCCAGGTCCCGCCGCAGGCCGGGTCGGTGACGGTGGTGGGCCCGTTGCGGAACGTTTGGGCGAAGCCCTGGAAGCTCGCCGGCGCCGCCCCGCCCGAAAGCGGGTTCAACTTGGCCCACTTGCTGCCCGACCAGGTGAGCGTCGTGCGGCGTAGCGCTGTCCACTTCCTGGTCGCCCACGGCGAAGCCGCCCCCGGCCGGCAGGTAGCTGAACACCAGGGCCTGGCTACTGCCGGAGGAGGCGGTGTAGTAGCTGTCCCCGCCAAAGGTGGCCGAGACGGCCGGGTTGCCGAGGGGCTGGTTGACCAGGGCGATCTGGCAGCTCACCCAGCCGTCGGACGTGGCCTGGCCCTGGCAGCTCTGGGCGCCGCTAGCCCTGCCGAGCGTCAGGGTGACCGTCTGGCCGTCCGGCGAGGGCGGACTGCCCCCGTCCTCTTCGAGGACGGCGCTCAGGGTCGCCGGGCGGTCGTTGGCGATGCGGGAAACGCCGCTGTAGGTCAGCGTCGTGCCCGCCTTGGTCACGGTGATGGTCATTGGTGGCGACGTGGTGCTCACCACGCCGTCGCCGGCCGTGAGGGTAACCGGGTAAGCACCCGGAGCGCCCGTCACAGTGCCCGTAACCGTTCCGGTGCCGTTGCCGTTGTCCGTAAAGGTCAGCCCGACGGGCAACCCGGCGGCCGAGAGCGTGAGGGGGTTCGGCTGGGGATCGCTGGCCGAGACCGAGAGGCTGAGGGCACCGTGGTAGGTCACGCTCTGGTCGCCGGGCAGCGTCAGGCTGGGCGGCACGTCCTGGACCCCGAAGACGATGCCACTGAGCTGGGTCAAGTTGGGCGTGCTGGAGGTGCTTAGCGTGAAGGTGACGCAGCCGGTGCTGGCGTTGTAGCTCTGGCCGGGGACTTCGGCCCACTGGGTGGCGGTCGGGTCGTCGTAGTAGTAGACGACGCTGCCGCCGCCCAGGTCGCAGTCGGTCACCTGCACGCTGGTGAAACTGCTGGACAGCGGCACCGACACGTTGAAGAAGGCGTTGGCGGCCGTCGGCGGGGTGGTCGCTTCCGGGTCCGCGCTGTACTGGGCCAGGGCCACCGTGCCCGCCCCGCTGGCGGCGGCGTTGAGGCTGCCCGCCGTGCCGGCTCCGTTGCCGCCGACCGAGGCCGTGGCGCTGCCAGTGGCGCTCGTGCTGGTGGCGAGGGCGGCGCCGGCAATGGAGCTCTGCGCCGGGACAACGTAGAAGGGCTGCGGGTTGGACGTCCCGCCGCCGGGCGCGGCGTTGACTACCGTGATCTCGCCCGCCGTAGCGTTGGCCGTGTCGGTGGACGGGACCTGGGCCGTCAAGCTCGGGCCCTGCGCGGCCGTCAAGACCGTGGCCGGGACGTCGGTCGTGGTGAGAGGGGTGCTGTCCCACTCGACGGTCGAGCCCGGGACGAAGCCGCTGCCGGTGATGGTCACCGTGGGGCTGCTGCCGATGAGCGCCGACACCGGCGTGATGCTGTTGATGGTGGGCGCCGGGTCGGTGACCGTCTCCACGACCGTCTGGGTGACCGTCGCCCCGGACTGGTCGGTGACCGTGACCGTGGCGAAGTAGGTCCCGGCGCTGGCGTAAGTGTGCGTGTCGGAGAACGCGATGTCGGGTGTCAGCGTAAGGTTGCCCGCGCTCCCCAGGTTCAGCTGACCGGGGACCGCGGTCCAGCCCGGAGCGCACTCGCCGCTAGAGAAGGGCCCGCCACGCCGCATTCCCCGCCGTCCACGCTGCCGTCGCCCCAGTTCACGTACACGTTGTCGATGTCCCCGGTACCGCTATGAGAGATCGTGCCGGCGAGGCTCGAGGCCGTCCCCACCGGCACCGTCGTTGCCGGGCTGACCGCCACTGCGGGTGGCCCATCGGCCACGTTAACGGTGAAGTCGTCCACCGCTCGCTCATTGTTTACATCGTCGGTGGCCGTCAGCTGGACTGCGTAAGTGCCGCTGGTCGGGAAGGTGTAGTCGATTACGCCGCTGGTAATGGGCGGTCCGTAGGTGGCGCCGACCCCATTTGTCGACAGACAGCCAAGGTTGCACACGCCGTCCTGGAACTGCCAGGTGTACGTCATGTCGTCCACGAGTTGCCCTGGGCGGTTGGGGTCGAACGCGGCCAGGGGGCCGAAGGTAAAGGCAAAGAACTCGACCGGGGCCCCTCGACGGCGTAGCCGAACACCGGGAAACCCGTAGGGTTATCGCCAGACACGCGTGCGCTATTGGCCGGTTCATCACTGGTTCCTCCTTTGAAGGCGGCCGCGCGGCGCGACTGCTCTGGGGCGCGTTGTGGTCCGTGGGCTCCTTTGGCGGGTTCACCACCCTGTCGACGTCTCGGCGGCGACGGCCCTGCAAGCAGGGTAAACTTTGGGTTCTCCGGGTACCAGCAGTTAGTTGCGGCAAAGTTGCGGCATTGTTGCGGCAAAGTTGCGGAGCTGCTGCATCAGCGTGCTGGCCGGGTCCACCCCGGCGGAGGGTGAGGGACACATGCGAGACCTGGTTGCGTTCCGTGCGGCATTGCGGGAACGGCTGCGGGCAGCTGGCCGTACCCAGCAACAGTTGGCCAGGGCTATCGGCTTGCACCCCCACGTCCTGAGCCACAAGCTCCACCAGCGCGACGCGGCGACGCTCACCAGGCCCGAAGTCGTTTCGATCGTCGTCACCCTGGCGGGCTGGGGAGGGACCGGGTCCAAAGCCGATGCGGTCGCGCTGCTCGCGCTAATGGGCCTGCCCCCGGACGCGATCCCCGCCGAATCCTGGGCCGCCAAGCCATTGGCCCTCCTCCCAGAAGGCGCCCGCCCGGAAGTCGGGCGAGGGGAGGGGCGCCCGGAGGCCGCAACGGGCCGGACCGGTGACGCCGCGCCCCTGTTGGCGGCTCCAACGCAGGCGGAAGGCGGGTTGGCTCCGTCACTTTTGCCCGTGCCCCTGGCGGCGCGGCTGGGGACCGAGGGGGACGGTGCGACCGGTCCCGCGGTGCGCCCGCTTGTCGGCCGGGAAAAAGCCGAGGCAGCGGTGGAGGCCTTGCTCGGAACGAAAGGGGTGCGGCTGCTGACACTGACCGGGCCTGGCGGTGTGGGAAAAACCAGCCTGGCCCGGCGGGTGGCCACCTCAGTGGCCGGGCAGTACCCCGATGGGGCCATATTTGTCGACCTTGCTCCTCTCCGGGACGCCGAACTCGTCCCGGTCTGCATAGCCCAAGCCCTGGTGGTGAACGAACAGGGCACCCGGCCGCTCCTGGCCACCCTGGTCGACTACCTCTATGAACGGCGCGTGCTTCTCCTGCTCGACAACTTCGAGCAGGTGATGGGTGCTTCGCAGCTCGTGGCCGAGCTTTGCGGCTCCTGCCCCCGGCTCAAGGTCCTGGTCACTAGCCGTATGCCGCTGCGATTGCTTGATGAGCACGTCTACCCCGTTGAGCCCTTGGCGCTCCCCAAACCGGACGACGTGCTGGCGCCCGAGGCCCTCAGCCGCGTCCCGGCAGTAGCACTGTTCCTCGAGCGGGCGCGGGCGCGGCGGCCCGACTTCGCCCTCACGACGGCCAACGCGGCAACAGTCTCGTCCCTGTGCGCCCACCTCGACGGACTGCCGCTCGCCATCGAACTCGCGGCCGCCAGGGTGGCGGGGCTGACCCTGACCGTTCTCCTGGCCCGCGTGAGTGCCTCGCTCAGCGTGCTGAGCGAGGCCCCGCGACCTGCCCGCGCGTCAACGTACGATGCGAGATGTCATCGCATGGAGCTACGGGTTGCTGGCGGAGGACACGCAAACTGTTTTCCGGCGACTGGCCGTCTTCGCCCGGCACTGCACGCTGGACGCAGTCGCTTACGTGAGCTCGGTCCCGCCCGACGGCGATGCGGACGGTCCCGCGATGGCGGTGCATCAGCCCCGGAGCTGCTCGACGCACTGAGCGCGCTCGTCGATGTGCACCTGCTCCAGGTAGAAGATCCGGTGGCTGCCAACGATCGGGGCGGCCCTACGGGTGAGCTGGCATTTATGGGGGCCAGCCCGGCCGAAGAAGGCACCAACGGCTCCATCGCCGCCACGGAGCTCCTAGACCCGACTGATGTGGCCTTCCGCCAGCTGGAAACGGTCCGGGCCTTCGCTTTCGAGCAGCTCCAGGCGAGCGGTGACTGGGCCATGGCCAACCGGCGCCACGCCGAGTACTACCTTTCCCTCGCCCAACAGGCCAGCAGGGCCCTGACGGGCTCGGACCAGCGGGCCTGGTTAGAGCGCCTGGAGGTCGAGCACGACAACATGCGGGCCGCCCTCAGCTGGGCGCGCGACAGGGGCGAGGAGACAGTTGGGCTTCTCCTGGTGGGCGCGCTGTGGCCGTTCTGGGAACGTCACAGCCATCTGAGCGAAGGGCGCCGCTGGCTGGAGCACTTCCTGGCTGCCGAGGCGGCGCAGGCAGCGCCACCTGAGGTGCGAGCCGAAGCCTTAACGGGAGCGTTATGGCTGGCGCACGACCAGGACGACACTGCGCCACCGGAAGCTCGATGGGAGGAGGCTTTAGCCCTATACCGCGAGCTCGGCCAAACCGGCCGGGTCGCGGGGGTGCTCGTGCAGCGGGCGCTGATGGCGCGCGCTCGAGGGCGCTACGAGGAGGCCTTAGCGCTGGCTGAAGACAGCTTGGTGGTGGCCCGCCAAGCGAGGGACAACGTCGCTATTGCCTACTCTTTGGTACGTCTAGGGTTGATCCTGCGCGAGCGGGGTGAGTTCACGCACGCCAGCGCGGCTTACGAAGAGTGCCTGGCGTGCTATACGGATCTGGGCGACACCAACGGGGTGGCGTTCGTGCTCCTGGGGTTGGGCGACATCGCCCGTGACCGGGGCGACGTCGCAATGGTGGAGGCGTACTGCTCCCAGAGCTTGACCAGGTGCCAAGAGCTGGGCCGGCCCTTCGGCGTAGGCTTCTCGCTCAACAACCTGGGGTTGGCCGCGGCCATGCGAGGCGACCTCGGACGGGCGGAGGCGTTGATAGTCGAGGCGCTGCGCCTGTTCCGCCAACAAGGGATAAAGGGCGGGCTGCTCGAGCTGTTGGTGTCATCGGGTCAGGTGGCGTGCGAGCGGGCTCAGTACAGGAGAGCGACGGAGGTGCTGCGCGAAGCGCTGGCCGAAGGATGGCCGGCCGGTCCTTACTGGAAAGTGGCCACTGCGCTCGAAGAACTGGCGCGCGTACTGGTGGCCGAAGGTGACGCGGGCACTGCCGCACTTCTTCTCGGCGGGGCGCAAGCCTGGCGCGAACAGATGGGCGCGCCTGTACCCCCCTACCGCTGGTCAACCATCGATTCTTTGGTGGCGGTGGCCCAGGGCACTCTCGGCGACGAAGCATTTACAACTGCCCGGAAAGCAGGCCAACAGCTTCTCCCCGAGCAAATCGTCGTTATGGCCCTCGGCCTCGGAGAACGGGCCAGCCTGGGCGGAGGCTGAGGGACAAATGCGAGACCTGGATGCGTTCCGAGAGGCACTGCGGGAACGGTTGCGGGCAGTTGGGCACACCCAGCAGGAGCTGGCCAGGGCCATCGGCTTGCACCCCCACGTGCTGAGCCACAAGCTCCACGAGCGGGACGGGGCGTCGCTGGCTCGGCCCGAAGTCGTTTCGATCGTCGTCACCCTGGCGGGCTGGGGAGGGATCGGCTCCACAGCCGAAGCCCATGCGCTGCTGGCTCGGATGGCCCTGCCCCCGGAGACCATCCCCGCCGAGGCCTGGGCGGCCAAGCCACTGTCCGTCCTACCGGAGGGCCCCTCTCGGAAGTTCGCCGAGGCGAAGGACGCCTCGCGCCCCCAGCCGCCCCGACCAGCGACGCCGCCCCCCCACTGCCATCTCCAACGGAGGGGGAAGGGGCGTCGGCCCCCGTTTTGCCGATGGCCCATAGGTCGCAAGTGGGACCGGGGGCCCAGCTTGCGACCCGCCCGCAAGCGCGCCGTCTTGTCGGCAGGGAAAAAGACGAGGAAGCGGTAGAGGACTTCCTCAGCAAGGAAGAGGTACGCCTGCTGACCTTGACCGGGCCTGGCGGGGTCGGCAAAACCAGCCTCGGCCTGAGAGTCGCAGAGAGAGCCGGACCGCGCTACCCCGGCGGGGTGGTCTTCGTCGACCTGTCCGCCCTGTCGGAGCCCGAACTGGTGCCGGCGGCTATAGCCGGGACCCTGGGGCTAACCGAGGAAGGTACCAAGTCCCTGGTGGCTACGGTCACGGACCACTTTTATAACCGTCGCTGTTTGCTGTTCCTCGACAACTTCGAGCAAGTGCTACCGGCGGCGGACTTTGTGGCCGCGCTCTGTGCCGGGTGTCCTCAACTAGGGGTGCTGGTAACAAGCCGCAGCGCCTTACGCCTGCGCAACGAGCAGCTCTACCCGGTGAGGCCTCTACCGACGCCGACAGCGTCCGAGATGGGACAGGTCGAGCGCTTGGCCGAGGTCCCTTCGGTAGCCTTGTTCCTGGAGCGGGCACGGGCGCGCCGTCCTGCATTCGCCCTTACGGCAGCGAATGCTCCGGCGGTAGCGGGGCTGTGCCAGCGGCTGGATGGACTGCCGCTCGCCATCGAGCTGGCGGTGGCCCGCCTGCTCGTGCTGTCCCCGGCGGCGCTATTGGCCCGCCTGCGGCTATCCCTCGGCATCCTCGGGGAGGGCCACGGGATCTGCCGGCGCGACAGCGGACGATGCGCGACGTCATCGCCTGGAGCTATAGCCTCCTGGCCGAGGAACATAAGGCTCTGTTCCGCCGTTTGGCTATCTTTGCCGGCCGCTGCACGCTCGCCGCAGCTAACGCGGTGTGCGGGCCCGGTCCAGGCGGCGAAGGCACCGAGACCGCTGGTACGGCTCCCCCATCGTCCCTGGACTTGCTCGAGGCTATGAGCGCCCTCGTCGAGTCCCAGTTGCTGGAGGTGGTGGAGACGGCGGCCCCGGCCGGTGCGCCGGCCGGGCCCAGTCGGCCTGCCTGGCGACGAGAAGGCCCCGGGTTTCGGGCCGGGAACTGTCATCGCCTCCGACGTCGGGGCCGAGCCAGAGATCTGTTACCGCCAGCTCGAGACGGTCCGTACCTACGCCCAAGAGCAGCTGGAAGCCACGGCTGAGGCATCCGACGTCCGGCGCCGCCACGCCATCTACTATCTTTCCCGGGCGCGTGAGGCCCACCGTGCGTTAGGGGGGCCGAACGAGCAAGCCTGGCTCGCCCTCCTCGAATCGGACCACGCCAACTTGCGGGCGGCGTTGGGCTGGGCGCGCGACAGCGGCCAAGCGGTGCTGGGGCTCGAGATCTCGGGGGCGCTGTGGGCGTTCTGGCAGCGTCGGGGCCACCTCAGCGAAGGCCGGGGTTGGCTGGGGATGTTCCTCGGCGCACCAGGTGCCGAGCAGGCACCGGCCGAAGTGAGGGCCGAGGCGCTAACTGGTGCGGCTTGGCTGGCGGCCGGACAAGACGATTTCGGCGCCGCCGAAGCACTTTTCGAACAGGCCCTGCCTATTCACCAGGCGCTGGGCCAAAGCAGCCGCGTGGCCGAGGTAATGGCGCACCGAGCACTGACGGCCCGGGACCGGGGCCATTACAACGAGGCGCTCCGCCTCACCCGGGAGGGCTTGCGCGACGGCCCGCGAGTCAGGGGACCTGGCAGTAATTGCCTCTGGCACCTTCCGTCTCGGGTTGGTGATGCAGGAACGCGGAGAACTCGACAGCGCCCGAGCCGCCTACGAGGAATCCCTGGAGCGCTACCGCGCCCTGGGCGACCGGCGCATGGCAGCCTACGTGTTGCTTGGCCTCGGGGCTGTCTTCCGGGACATGGGCGACTTTCCCACGCTCGAGGCCTACTGCTCCCAAAGCCTGGACATTAGCCGGGAGGTCGGCCACCCCTGGGGGACCGGTTACTCGCTCAACAGCCTCGCGCTGGCGGCGGCCATGCGGGGCGACTTCGACCGGGCGCACGAGCTATTGACTGAGGCGCTAGAGCTCTTCGGCACTCACGGGGTACGCGTCGGGGTCGTCGAAGCTCTGTTGTTCTCCGGACAGGTAGAGGCCGATCGCGGCCACGCTGCCGCTGCCGTTCCACTGTTGCAGCAGGGTTTGCGGCAGTGTTGGCCCGGCGGTCCCAACTACTTGGTGGCGACTGCTCTCGAGGAGGTGGCCAGGGTAATGGTGGTCCAAGGGCACGCCCGAAAGGCGGCTCTGCTGTCCGCCGCGGCGTTCGCTTGGCGGGGACAGATGGGTGCACCTGTGCCTCCCTACCGCTGGGCTACGGTCGACTCCACTGTGGCGGCGGCGCAGGCCGCCATGGGCGAGGAAGCCTTCGCCACCGCATGGAAGGAAGGCCAGGAGCTATCCCCTGACCATGCGGTCCGTCTCGCTCTCTCGCCTACGGCCAGGTAGGCCGGAGCTCAGTTCTCTTCTGCCCGGTATGTAGCCCGTAGATGTTGCAGTCCTTCGGAGGGAGCCGAGGCACCAAGAGGCCGAGAGCGGGCGAGCATGAGGCCGCTCGCGGTGATCCCACAAGCGCCGAGGATCATCAGCCGCGGGTCGGACTTGTGCAGCCCGAAGGCCAACCAGCAGCTGAGCTCGCCGAGGACCAGCAACCAAGTTCCAGCTGAAATGCCGGCCGGTACCGCTGTCCGGTAGGCAACCCAGATCGAGGGCGTGACCTGGATGATGAACGCGGCGGTGAGCACCGCTCCTAGGCCGCTGCGACCGGCGATGCCGTAGGCGCCGCCGAGCATCGCCGCCCACGCGCTGACTAAGGCGATGCTTCGCCGGCTGGCCTGTCCCCTGCGGGCCAGCAACAGTGCGAGCGTTCCAGCCAGGAGGCTGGCAGAGCACGACGGGACCAGCGCGCTCCAGTACTGCGAGAGCGTGAAGTACCCCATCCACGCCGCATTGTTGATCGCGGTCAGCATCGCCCATGACCAGGACAGGCCACTCGTTTCGTGAGTGGCGGTGAGCTTGCGGATCTGAGGGACAAACTGGGGACCGCGAAGAAGGCGGCAACGATAGGGGCCTCGGCGAGCAGGCCGGTCATGAACGGTCGGTACCTTCGCCAGCACCCGTGTCCATGAAGCAAAACTGCGGGGGTTACACCGATATTTACTTGTTATCTTGTGCGCTAGAGGGGACTTTCGCGCTATAAACATGCTCATGGATGCTCTTGACCGCAAGATACTTGCTGAGCTTCAAGCGCAGGGCCGCCTTACCGTCACCGAGCTCGCACAACGGGTCGGGCTCACCGTTGCCCCCTGCCACCGGCGGGTGCGCGACCTCGAGCGCTCCGGAGCGATCCGCGGCTACCGGGCCATCATCGACCCGGCCGCGATCGGCCTCGGCTTCGAGGTCCTGGTGCAGGTCACCATGGACCGCGAAGACGCCTCGACGATCGCCGAATT
This sequence comes from uncultured Acidimicrobiaceae bacterium, assembly GCA_963807395.1. GTDB lineage: Bacteria > Actinomycetota > Acidimicrobiia > Acidimicrobiales > Palsa-688 > Fen-671. The sequence goes on along the minus strand of CAWEBW010000007.1, from coordinate 496,047 downwards.
CGAGCGACGCCTGGCCGCCATCCCCGAGATCCGGCACGCGGAGCGACTTTTCGGCGATCCCGACTACCTGGTCCGGGTGGCCACTTTGGACATGACCTCTTACCAGGTGCTGCGCGACGAGAAGCTCGCCACCCTGCCGGGCGTCCAGAAGCTCACCTCAACGATCGTGATGAAGCGTGTCGTTGATGACCAGCCCTACCCCACCGTGAGCGCCAGCAGTAGCACGCGCCATCGGGCCTAACCGCGCAAGTCGTCCGTTCGTCAGGGTACCTTGACACCTTTTGCCCGTCAGGGTAACTTGACAATATGAGAGGAGATGTGCAAGCGGCAGATGCGCCCAAGTTGGCTGGGAACCTGGGGAGCAAGGATCCCGCGGTCGGCTTGCGGGCCGTGGCGGCGCTGCGCTCGCTGCTCGAACAGATCGAACGTCTTCAGGTGGACCGCGCTCGGGACCAGGGTTGGTCGTGGGCAGACATAGCCCGCCAACTCGGGGTGAGCCGCCAGTCGGTGCACGAGAAACATGCGAGCCGGTACAAGGCGACGGGAACGGAGCCATAAGTGTTTCAGCGGTTCACGGACCGAGCCCGGACGGTCCTGGTCGAGGCTAGAGCTGAAGCCGTAGAAACCGGGGTTGGCTTCATTGGGACCGAGCATTTGCTGATCGGCATGTTGCGGGAAGGGACCGGCCTGGCGGCGGCTTTGGCCGATCATGTCGAGGTGCTCAACGAGTCACTCAGGCAAGCGCTCAACGCCGAAACGGTACCGGGGGCACACGCCGAGTAGGTCCCGACGGGTACGTCAGATGACGCCGCTTCCTAAATTCTATTAACCGTCCGCGTAACCTCAGAGCGAAGGCCAGAAATGGCGATCTGTTCTAAGTTTCTTCAGTGCCCACTTAGACTCTTTGGCCGTATCTTGTAGTGTGCCACGACATCAAGCGGCCCTAGTTCTCCGCTATGGGGCGATGAAAGCGTCGTCCTTCTTCACAGCCGCGTAGCCATCGCAATCGAGTTCGAGCGCTATGTCGACGTCGGAGGCAAAACCGGAAGTCACGAGTTCCTGCCCTGAAGCGCACATCCTTACCGCCAGCGTCAAGTCCTCAGTGTGGTTGTAAAGCGTAGCGGCCGCGATGGCCTCAGTTGATAGCTGGCAACCAGCCGCTTGCAGCAGCCGAAGTACTGCCCCTGCGCCAAGGGCGTCTTCGAGTGCGGGCCTGAGGGAGCCGTCCGGCCAACGTTCGCCGGCCGCCACCACACTCACCGGCCTGTCCGGCGTCCCGTAGCCGGCAGCCAAAACCCATTGGGCACAAGCCGCCGCGTTCCTAAGGCAGCCGGCCACAACGACGCCGTCACTTGCGGCCGCAATGGCTGAGCCATTGGGCGAAGGCAGTACCAGCCGGGCCTCGAACGGCGCGACAGCCAGAGACGTCGGCGAGAGCGACCAAGGCCGGTGAGCACTCAGGTCCGTGCGGGTAACCGCGAGCCACCGCGCCTTTGCCGTCCGCGAAATCCCTTGCGCCGGGCCGAGCCGGGTCGTAGGCCAGCACCGCCATCCCTCGCCCAATAGCCACGCTGACGGCGGTACAGAAGCTGAGCACGTCCACTACGACGAGACAACCTGAGGGCTCACGCACGGCCGAAGCTCCGGCGGCGCCCCACTCGAAACGGGCGCCCGCGCCACGTTGAGCCATGGGGTCGAAACGAACTTCTTCAATCACGCCAACAATTTGCCCCCGTGAGGGCCTCGGTCACAACCGCTAGGCTGAGGCGCGCTGCGGTCGGGCAATCGCAACCAGCGTCGTCAGCGACGCCGGGCGCGCAGGACAACATCGGCGATGTGCGGGGTGCCCGGCGGCGGGTCGACACGAGGCTCAACCGTATGCCGCTCGACCCCAAATTCGTCGGCGATTAGCAGGGCGAGATCATCCGCGCCGATGTAGTCGTCAGGGTCGATCCCCTGCGATTTCATGTGCTCGACGTGTTCGTCGTCGAGGTCGTGGTAAACGGCGAGCAACAAACCGCCAGGGCGGACCGCACCGAGCAACCTTCGCATAGCCTGCTTGCCGGCCGCTTTGAGCAACGCAGGGTACTGCAGCGACACAAGGTCGAATGAACGGGCCGGGAGGGCCAGCTCCAATACGTCCCCGGCCACCCACTCAACCGTGGCGCCAGCCAGTTCGCCAAGCTGTCGTGCCCGGTCCAGCGCGACCCCGGAGACGTCGATCGCAGTGACCGTCCAGCCGCTACTAGCGAGCCAGATGGCGTCGGCGCCCTCGCCGCAGCCGACGTCGAGCGCACGCCCCGGAGCTAGGCCGGCGACCTCCGCTATAAGTCGCCCGTTCGGCCGTCCACTCCACATCGCCCCTTCCCGCTCGTTGTACCGAGCGTCCCAATGCGCGGCCTGTGTACTTATACCGAGGTGCTCGTCGCTGTGCGCGTCGTCTTGCATGTCGACACGCTAGACCCGCCACCAGGACTACAGTCGTGCGCCGAACGCGCCACGTCGCTCATAAAGGCCACCTGGCGGTGAGGTGCTCGAAAAGGGTCGACTCGTCTTCGTAGCGTCCGCCTTGCGCTGTTACGGCGTCGATGAACTGCTGGCGATAGCGGATCCCTGCCTCGACGTCTTCCACTGAAAGCAGGACCTGGTACTCCAGCAGTTTCTCGTGGTTCACGGTGCCGTCAGGGCGGAGAACGCGCTGAACATCGTTGACCAGTCCGAAGTCGATAGCCCACTGAGCTTCGTGACGTGGAGCAGACTCGTCCCCGAAGTCCACGAACAGCACGGAGCCGAACTCCTTCAGGGTGTTCGAAGTCCCAAGCGTTACCTGTTCTGCAGGAGATTCTGCCAGCTCCTCGTCGCTGTGGTACGCGAGCAGCTTTACCCGTTTCGAAGAAAGGGAAAGCTCGCCAAGCTTGTGATGATGCAATACCGGGTGACGAGGATGGCCTTTCATCAGCACCACCCCAGAGAATGAGAGGTCTTGGTTACTGCTCGGGTCCGTAGTGGGCATCTCCATACCACCATCGTCGCACACCCCACCGGCGCGCGAGACCGCTCAGCGCCCGGAGCCGCCGGTCCGGGCCTCAGGCCGGTACTGGACCGACACCATCGACAGGTCGAGCCCAACGATCTTCTGGCAAGAATATGTTTTGGTTCGTACCGTTGATATCTGCGTGGCTTCTGTCTTCTGAAATGAGATAAATTCACCGGGGCCCACTGCTACCGAACGACCCTGGCATTTCGGGCTACCGTGGCGTCCATGGAGTGCCGCTCGATTACGCTGTACTCGAACGACTGGCGTGGTTGCCGTCGCTTCTACGTCGAGTTTCTCGGGTTGGGGGTGGTGGCTGAGGGCGAGGACCAATTCCTCGCTCTGGAAGGATCGCCCTTGTGCATCGACGCGGCACACGGCCGTCCGCCCAGCAGTGGCTTCGTTCTGTTCGCCACTGACGACCTCGAGGGCCTGCGATCGCGGGCCAAGACCATGGGCTATCAGGTCCAACGAGAGGACGACAGAGGTATTCGCTTACGAGACCCGGACGGCCGAGAGGTCGAGATCTACCAAGGCGATACCGGGGGGTCTAGACGCTAGCGCGCGTACCAATGACGGTGCGCAGTCCGGTGGGCAGTTCTTCCCCTCCGAAGGACTTCGCGGTAGTTGGTCACTCCAACATCCTGTCCCGGGCCGTCGCGTTGAGTGGGTGGAAGGTACCGATATGTGCTTTCGCTCGTCGCTTGCCGCTGGTACCGCAGAGGCATGTTTTGGCACGGTTCGCTCGACTATCTACTGTCCCAGGACGAACCGAACACGCTGAAGCTGACGCTCCCAACCGCTGGCACCCCAAAACCCCATGGCTCGGACATCACTTTCGACCACTATCGCCTGAAGGCGGGTCGCCCCTGCGGCCCGGAGCCGAGCTACCGCGGCCTGTACTAGTTCACTGGCGAGACCACGACGGCGATGGTCAGGTGCCACGGCCAGCCGGTAGATCGACCCCCTCCATCCGTCCCAGCCGGCAATGACTGTTCCCCCGAGATCATCACCGACCTGGGCGACGAGAAGAGCGCCGGGATCGAGGGCAACCAGCTGCTGGAGGCTCCCGAGGCTATCCGTGTGGCTCGGTTCCGCCTCCGCCACCCGCCACAGCCTGAGGACAGAATGAAGGTCCAGCGGTTGCAGACCGGATCGTCACTTGCGTCTGCAGATTGTAGGAATTTGGTGCGACCGTGTGCGTGCGTTCAGCGCCCGGTCGCTCCTAAAGAAGGTCCCTATTGTAGAACGATGTCCGTGCGAGCAAATTCCATAACCTTTGTAGCGGCCCCCAATAATGATCACGAAAATGTAAATTACTGAGCTCCGACCCTCCAGATGAGCACGAAGCTTTCCGCCTACCCGAGCAGTCGATCGAGTACCCGCCTGAAACCCGCCACCCCATCGACCACGATATCTGCGCGATCAACGATGTCACCAGGGCCCTCCTCGGAACGCACTCCCACGCGCACCGCCGTGTCGAGGCGGCCGTCGGCGACGAGCCCGTCCAGCGCGCTGAAGGCATCAAGGTCGGTGGCGTCGTCGCCGCCGTACAGCGCCGCCCGCGCCCGGCTCGACCCGACCAGCTCGCACACCGCCCGCCCCTTGCCGATGAGTACCGGCGGCCACACTTCAAGCACCTTGCGACCCCAGCGAGCGCTCAACCCGTCCTCTTCCGCTTCGTTGGCGACGCGCCTGAGTTGCGCCAGTACCGCCTCTTCGTCTGCTAAGCCTCGCCAGTGAAACGCCGCTATCGGGCCTTTGTCTTCCAACCGGACCCCGAGGCTTTGAAGTGCCTTCGTATGCGCGGCCGCGAAACCCTGCACCGCGGGTTGCCAGCTCTCAAAGGAGGCGTCAATGCGTGGCTTTTCTTGGCCCGGGGAGAGCAATTCGGCGCCGTGTAGACCCGCGTAGGAGATGCCTCGCTCCCCGACCAGCCGCCGCGCCTCCAGAGCCGGCCGGCCGGAAACGCAGGCCACCAAGGTGTAGCGACGGCTGAGGGTACCGAGCAGACGGGGCACATCGTTGGGTACTCGGGCCTCGCCAGGTCGCTCGACGATCGGCGCCAGCGTGCCGTCAATATCGCACAACACGGCGCCGTGGGCGGGATCGCTGGTGAGCGGACGGAGCCGCTCGGTCAGATGGTTCACTGGGCCGCAGGCATCTCGGTGACCATGTCCAGAGCGCCGAGAAATGTGTTCGCCCAGTGGTGGACGTCGAACTCGATGACCCGCCGACGCAGGGCCTGCATGCGGCGGGCCGCTGCTCTCGGCGACACCCGGACCGCTTGCAGAATGCTGGCCTTAGTCCCGTCAATGTCGTACGGGTTGATGAGAAACGCCTGCCTCAGCTCGTCGGCCGCACCAGCGAACTCAGACAGCACCAATGCCCCTCGGAGGTCGAAATGGCAGGCCACATACTCCTTGGCGACCAGGTTCATGCCGTCTCGAAGAGGTGTGACGAGCATGACATCGGCGGCCAAGTACAACGCCGCCATTTCCTCTTTCGAAAAGGACTGATGGAGGTAGTGGATGGCGGTCTTGCCGACCGACGAATGGTCGCCGTTGATCCGGCCCACAATGCCATCAACCTCGTCACGCAGCCGCTGGTACTCCTCGACTCGCTCCCGGCTGGGGTTGGCCACTTGGACCAATACGGCGTCATTAGGGTCGAGCTGGCCCTCGTCAAGCAGCTCACCGTAGGCTCGAAGCCGGTGCAAGATGCCCTTCGTGTAGTCCAGCCGGTCGACCCCAAGAAGCAGCACCTCGGGGTCGCCCAGCTCGCCCCGCAGTTGACGGGCCCGAGCCTGGATATCGTCCCGGCGGGCCAGCGCTTCCAAGCCGGCGCTGTCGATCGAGATAGGGAACGACCCGGCGCGCAGCTGTCGTCCTCTGGCCCGGCCCTCACCCTCGGCTCGCAGTTCGATGACCGACCCACGGGTGGTGGCCCCGGTCAACCTTCTGCAGGCACGGAGAAAGTTACTAGCGTCGTCGCGGCGCTGAAAGCCGAGGAGGTCAGCACCGAGCAAACCTTCGACGATGTCACGCCGCCACGGGAGCCGGGAATAAATCTCGAAACCGGGGAACGGTATGTGGTTGAAAAACCCGATCCGCAGGTCCGGTCGCCGGCGCTCGTAGCAGCCCGGGGACGAGTTGGAGCTGGTAATCCTGGACCCATACCACTGCTCGCTCCCCCGCGACGTCAGCCACGACATGCGCAAAGCGACGGTTTACTTCCCGGTAGGCCTCCCACCAGCGGCGCTCGAACTGGGGTGGCGCCGCCAAATCGTGGTAGAGCGGCCACAGGGTGGCGTTGGAGAAACCCTCGTAATAGTCGCCCACCTCGGCGTCGGAGAGGGTCACCGGCACCAGTTGCATGCCGGCGGCTACGAAGGGATCCAGCTTTTCGTCCGGCGCTCCTGACCAGCCCACCCAGGTACCCTGGTTGCGCTCCATCACCGGCTCCAACGCGGTGACCAGCCCGCCAGGGCTGGGCCGCCAATCCACCGAGCCGTCAGCCTCCGTGACCCGGTCGAGGGGTAGGCGGTTAGCAACTACGACGAATGGTGCGGACCCAAGATGCGGCGCCATACCATGCACGTTACGGCCCCCGCTGGTGGCCCGTAGTGTGCACGGGTCACCGGGGTCGTACCAGGACCTCGGAGCTGCCCTCCTGGTTCGCCTGCTTCGCTAGGATCCGCTGATGTTAGGGCACTGTCACGGTGCCGGACCCGTAAATGGCGCTATAGCCGCCGCCAGGGCCGATCGGGTTCGCGTTCTCGTTACACGTGCCGTTTGCAGTTTTCGGCGCCGTGCCAGCAAACACGAACGTTAGCTCGACGGTCCCCGTGATGCCCACGTATGCACCCGTGCCGTGAACGAACTGGACAGGGGCTTTTCCACTGAAAACAATGGAGCAGTTAGATTTGTTGAAAACGGTGGGGGCAGAGTTAGAATTGTTGGTCACCTTGTTGAACTCTGTGATGTTCACCAAGATCCAGCCCTTGGAGAGCTCCAACAGACGGTAGTTAGCGTTGTCCTGCGACCCATGGACGATTTGACCAAGGGAATTGGCGGGTTCTGCGATGCCGACGTCCCCGATAGCGCCAGTCAGATTGACCGTGCCGCCACCACCATTACTCGGGTTGACCCAAACCTGGACGGCGCCATGCACCGGCGGCATAGTCGCAGCCGATACGGCGGACGTGGGTAAAGCCACCGCACCGACGGCGATCACGAGCGCAGCAGCGCCTGTCATATACATCTTGCTGAGCCTCACTTTTATCCTCCTCGTGCGCTGAGCTAAGTGTAAATTAACGCTGCCGGTGGTGGCCGAGTTAACCCGCTGAAATCCGACTTCCGTCGAAGACGCCGCACCTACCGTTACGGACCGTGGCTACGCCCCCACGAACTTCACGCACGTGGTCTTCGTCTTCTTCGCCAGCTCAGCCTCGCCTTCTATCCCGAAAACGGGCGACGCACATCCGCAACGCGCTCGTAACTCGGCCCTTAGGCAAGTGCCGAGCAGCATTAATGAAATACGAGCGTCAAGAATTGTCAACACGAGGGAAGACAGTTTGTTCGAGGATGAGTTTTATAGCCGCGGCGATTGGTATGGCCACTAAGGCACCGATTATCCCGAGCAGGGCGCCGCCGATGATTATGGCGAGCAAGGTGACGACCGGCGAAACGTTTACGGCATGCCGCATAACCCGTGGCACTAAGAGATAGTCCTCTATCAAACGGTAAGCAATATAAAACGCCGCCGTCGCAATAGCAATTGGAAGCGAGACGACCAATGCCACCAGGCTCACTATAACCCCGGCGATCGTTGACCCCACGACTGGTATCAGGTCGAAGAAAGCGACCATCAGGCCGAGCAGTATGGGGTAGGGGATGCCCAGCACGGTGGCCCAAACGAAGGTGCCCAAGCCCGCCACGAGCGACGTGAACAAGTTGCCCAGCAGATAGCCTCCAACGCCGGCGAGGACCTCGTCGGACAACACCACGAACCGAAGCCGGCGGCTCTCGGGCACCAGGTGGGCGAAAAAGTTCTTGATAGCAGGCAGGGCGGCGAGGAAATAAATGGTTAGCACGATGACGATAAGGAAACCGCTGACCGTGCTCAAGACCAGCTCGCCCGCCCCCAGGGCGCCTGTAGCGAGATCCTGAGCCAGGCTTCCGGTGCTCTTGCCGCCCAGGTAGTTGCTCAGGTGCAGTTGCTTGGCGAGGTGGCCGACGGTGCCCTTACCCGAGGTGATCTCTGACCGCCATATAGGCACTTGTTTGATCAGCTCGTTTATCTCGTGCTCAATCGGCGATATGGCCGAAAAAACGAAACCCGCCACCGCCCCGGCGCACAGCAGCACGACGATCAGCACTGCTACAGAGCGCCTCACCGAGTGGCGCGTGAAAAACGCCACGGCAGGCTCGAGCCCCACGGCAATGAAAAGGGCGAGGAAAACCAGCACCAGGGTGCCCCGGATAGAGTAGACGGCGGCACCCAAGGCCAAAGCCAGCAGGACACCCATTGTCGCCACGAACCCGACGACGAACGGGTTGCTCCTGTCGAAAGGCCGCCCCAATCGGCCCATGGCCCGCTGGCGGGAGCGCTCTTCGATTGCGCCGACACGCCCAGGCAGTTCAGTAGTAATGGTCTGCTCTTCAAGGGGGGTTGTTGTGCGCCCTCGTGACTTGGGGGATGAGTCAACCATTGTTCACCGCACTGCCAAGGCGTGTGGCCGGCGGCTAGTTGTCTTTCGTCGGCTTCTTGGCGGTCCGCTCCGCCTTCTCTTTTGCCAGGTCAATCACTTCGTTAAGCCTTTCGGCAGCATCCATAACTTTGCCCTTGGCCGCTGCACCCGCCTGGTCGAGCTTGCCTTCCCGTTTGAGCTGATCATCACCGGTCAAGGCTCCTGCCGCTTCTTTGACACGGCCCTTGGTCTCATCGGATTGTGCACCCATTGCTCACTCCTGCATCTTGCTTTCAAAGCTGAACGTCTCCCATTTGGGGGACATTTTCCTTTTACCCGAGATAACCGACCACGGAAACCTTTTCGGCCGCCATGAGATCAGTGGTATTTGGCGATCGACCAGCTGGCGAAAACAAGACGAGGACGGACCGGGAGGAAGCCGCTGCAGGTCGCGGTCTTTGCACAAGCACCGGGCATCGCACTCGACGATGCCCAGGGTGACCGGGGTGAGCGCCCAAATCGCGCTGAACTCCGGACAAAGGAGCCGCCGTCGCCTGAGCGTCCGGGAACTCCGGCTCGGCGTGAAAGGACCGGAGCGGAATGCCGGCGCTGCCCTCGAACGACCGACCTGCCTCGTTCGAGGACTCGCGGGGCTCCCTCTTGGCGTCAAGGACCGACTATCCTTCTTCCCGATTGGGTTGAGGTACTGGAAGGGGTAACGACGATCGGCGAGCCAGCGAACGTGCAGGCAACCGACGGTAACCGGGCGAGCTTGGCGAACGAGACTGTCGAGCCGAGCCAGGACAGCACGCCATCGTTGCCTGGCTGGGACAGTCCTGTCAGCGTCTCATCGCGCGCCCAACTGCCCGAGTCGGCGGCTTACCGCCTGAAGCGGCGCCTGCTAGGCCCGCCGCTGATCAGCGAAGACCTGACAAAAGAGCGGCTCGGCAAGCCGACCGCCCTGGCGGTGCTGTCGTCGGACGTCATGTCCTCTTCGGCGTACGCCACCGAGCAAATTCTCCGGATTTTGATACCCATAGGCGGGCTCGCCGCGTTCGGCCTCGTTACTCCTATCACCCTCGTGATCCTGGCCGTTCTGGCCGTCGTCACGGCCTGCTATCGAGAAGTGGTCAAGTTCTATCCGAAGGCAGGCGGCTCCTACGTCGTGAGCCGGGACAACTTCGGCCCCAATGTGGCCCAGGTGGCGGGGGCAGCCCTACTGATCAGCTACACGATCACCGTGGCCGTATCGGTAGCGGCTGGCACCGACGCCATCATCTCGGCGGTGCCCAGCCTAAACGGCGTAGCCGTCCCGATGTCGGTGGCATTCGTTGTGCTGATTGCATGGGGCAACTTGCGAGGCCTTCGCGAAGCCGGCCGGCTCTTCGCCATCCCCACCTATTTCTTCATCGCCAACATGGCGGTCCTGATCGTCGTCGGGCTGGTCCGTGCCGCCCTCGGGGACTTGGGCCACGTTCCCGTGGCGTCCGGTCAGCTCGCTCTTGGTCACGAAGGTGGCGGCCTCCTGCTGGGTGTCTCGCTCTTTTATGTGGCGCGCGCATTTGCTAACGGCGGGTCGGCCATGACCGGCACCGAGGCGATCTCAAACGGCGTGAGCGTTTTCCGCCAGCCACAAGCCAAGAATGCCCGCACCACTTTGGTGATCATGAGCACCATTTTGGGGTCGATGTTCCTGGGAGTATCCGTCCTGGCCGCGCTGGCCCACGCCCGGCCTTTCGGCTCAGGCACGCCGACTGTGGTTTCCGAGATAGGCAAGTTGGTGTACGGGAGCAGCGCGGCGGGCTCGGTCTTATACGGCTGCCTGCAGGCCGCGACCGCTCTCATCTTGATCCTGGCGGCCAACACCAGTTTCACCGGTTTCCCGTTCCTGGTCAGTTTCGTGGCCGAGGACTCCTTCCTGCCCCGCCCGCTGACCGTGCGTGGCCACCGGCTCGTGTTTTCTAACGGGATCATCGTGCTAGCCGTAGCGTCTATCGCTCTGCTCCTGGCTACCCGGGCGCGCGTTTCCTCGCTTATCCCCCTCTACGCCATCGGGGTGTTCACGGGCTTCACCATGGCGGGCCTGGGCATGACCCGCCACCACCTGACCCATAGGGAGCCGGGATGGCGCCGCAGCGTCGCCATTAACGCTACTGCGGCGGCAGTGTGCCTGCTTGTCGTCCTCATATTCGCCATAACGGAGTTCACCCGAGGGGCCTGGGTGGTCGTCGTGGCCATGCCGGTCCTCATCTACGGGCTGGTGAAAACCAACGCTCAGTACCGAGCAGAGGACGCCATCCTCGACGAGGGGGTCGCCTTGGCTGCTTGTGTAGCCCCCGTGCTACGCCGGCACACCGCCATCGTGCTGGTCGACCGCATCGACCTGGCCACCGCCCGGGCTATCCAGTACGCCCGTAACCTCAACCCTGACGAGCTGTATGCCGTCCATTTCAACGTCGACAACCACCGGGCGGAAGCGCGTCATCCGCCGTTGGCGTGACCTTGGTCTCTCCAGACTGCCCCTAGAGGTGATCGAAGTGGCCGATCGTCGCCTCGGTCGGGCTGCGCTCGAGATGGCGACCAAGGCGGCGGGCGACGGGCAGACCGAGGTGAGCGTGTTGATCCCGACCCGCAGCTACCGTCGCAGCTGGGCTTTCCTGCTGCACGGGAAGAACGCCGACCGCCTGGTCAGGGTGCTCGGGCACGTCCCGCACATCAATGCCACTCTCGTGCCGTTCAACGTAGCTGACCTGGCCGAGAGCCAGCGGGTTCTGGCCTCCTCAGACCTCACCTTGCCCGGCGGGAACGGCCGGTCCGCCTCCGGAAGGGGAGACCAACTTCCCTTCACTGCCGTCCCAGGGGCGACACCGATCGGCGGCCTCCGGTTCCGCCGGCGAGCCAAAGTGGCCGGACGGCTCTGTTCGGTCCGGATCCAGCCGTCGGCTGACGTGACCGCGCTCGAGGCCACGCTCACCGACGCCAGCGGGGGCGAGGTCTTGATCGTGTTCTTGGGCCGGCGCGAAATCGCTGGGATCCGCACCGGCACCCAGCTGGTGGCCGAGGGCATGGTGGGCGATTGGCGCGGCCGCTTGGCGATCCTCAACCCCGATTACGAGCTTCTTTCAGTCCCCGAGGCCGAGCCGGAGGCTAGCGCCTAACGGACCAGGCGTAAGCGGCGCGGGCGTGGCGGCGCCGGCGGCGCGATGGGCGGGCCAGCGGCCAAGGCTGCCCCGGCCTGCTCGGCGATGCCGACCGCGGCCAGCAGGCGGTCAGGCGACGGCGGCGACCCGGATGACAGGTGCATGCGGTACCGTCCAACCGCTTGCGTTCCGGCCCAAACGGGTAAGTCGATCTCGGCCAAAGGCCGGTCGCTGGACCGCGGGTCGAAATTGACCAGGCTCCCGTCGCGGGCTACGTACGGGCCGTCCTCCACGAGGGGGCCGTACTCGAAATCGCAGTCCGCCAAGCCCAGGCGGGACACCAGTTCGCCGGCCAGGGCCTCCACGACCATTGACGTCTCCTCCCCGACGGCCATAAGCCGTGCCGCACTGCTCATGACCGTGAAGTCGCCTTCCCGGCGCGCCGCCATTAGCCGGTACGCACCGGAGCCGTACGCAGAGTTCGCCCACCAAAAGGCCGGCGGCGACCAACACCACGGTCGTCACCACGTCTCTAGCCCGTGTCATGTAGAGCTGGCCGTACGGAGGGGTGTCGAAGAAGTCGAAGGCGGCCGCGCCCGCGACCGACCCGATCACATAAGCCCACCTACCTCCGATCATGGCGGCGGCGCCGGCGCACAGGACGAGCAAGAGGGCCACGTCGGTGTTGGGGAGGTCGCTCCGGACGGGGATCCAGGCGGCGGCCACGGCCACCGGGATCAGGCCGGAAGCGAAAGAGACAAATGGACGGGAAGAAATGCGAGAGACCCTTATGTCTCCAATCGTACGGCCGCTGACGGCTGACCTCCTGTTGGCCGGGGCTGAATCGCACGCCGGCACTATGGGGCCGCGGATGAGCCCTCCTCTTGGTGAACGGGGTACCTTTCGACGTTCTCCCAGCTGAGGAGGGCTCCACGCGGTGATAGCCGCATCTACCTCACGAAGTGCAGCGGTCAGAGGGCACCGACGACCTTGAAGCTCGTGCTCTCGAAGACGTGATGGGGCCAGTTGACGCCGATGTAGTGGACGTTGTACTCGCCGTTGCTCAGCTTCACTACCCGGTCGACGATGCCACCGGGGTAGGCGGCCAACGCGGCCTCCGTGGCCTCGTTTGCCGTCGTCCCGCCGACAATCGTCCCCGACCCGGCGCTCCAATTAGCCGGGATCTGGCCGACCTGCTTTGAAGCGGTGGTTTCACCCTTATTGAAGGGGACCACTTTTCCCGTTGACCCCGTGCTCGGCGCTGGCTTGTAGCCCACGATGACCTGCGTAGCGGTGATGGTCGTCGAGTTCACCGTGCCCAGTACGAGGACGCTCTGGCCCTTTTCTATGGCCCTGGCCGAGCTCGAGCTCGTCCCTTCCTGGTACTCAGTAGAGGACTTCTCGTCGACGGTCACCTTTTGACCCGCAGATGTCGAGATCGTGAAGCCGGACTTTGACACAGTCCCGACCGTCCCCGATGCCCCACCCTGTGCCGGGGCCGACCGGGCGTTGGATGCTCCGGCGCTACTGGCGTTGGCGGCCACCAGTTGCGCCGCCGCGGCCGAGGAGGTTGGGGCGAGGCCGACGGGAAGGCCGATCGCCAGGCACATGAGCGCGGCGGTCGCCATCTTTCCCTTTCGTTTGTTCGCCAGCAGTCGCCGTAGCTTGGCCGGCCGAGCGTGCTTGGCCGGGCGCACCGAGGACGCCCAGTTGGGCGAAGGAGGTAGTGGAGGAGGCGGGGTAGCGGGTGTGCCGCTTGAACTTCCGGCCCCGGCTGCCGCTGAGCTGGCGCCCAGTCTGGGGAAATCCTTGTTTGTTTTGTCTGAGTTTGTAGAACCGAAATCATTCATCTTGCGCTCCTTTCTTTAAGGCGACAACGTCCAGAATGAGCGCTTTTGCTTGGAGTTCCCTCCGAGCACGTTGAACTACAGCTGGGACCAAGTTGAGAATCGCCTGAGCACACCGACGTCTTTTTCAATTGCGAAGCTCCGGCGGCAATCCCTGTTATTTGTCTTCGTCCTTAGGTGCCTGACTGCCTGAGGCCGCCGGCCCGTCCGCGATGGCCGCTAGGTCGGGCGCCGACGCGGGGAGCGGTTGGGGAAGATGAGGCTGGCCGCTGCCATTGCGGCGAGTACGGCGATCGCCGCGCCGTAGACCAGAGCAGGCCGGTGCAGGCCGAAATGGGTGACGGCCACCCCGGCCACTACGGGGACACTGAAAGCCACGTAGGTGGCGATGAAGTAAGCGGCAATCAGACCGGCCTGCTGGCCGGGGGCCGCCAGGGCGCTTACGGTCCGGAAGGTGCCCAGTTGGGCCCTACCAAAGCCCGCGCCCGCCACCGCAGTGCCGGCCAGGAAAGCCACAGCCGAGGTCGTCTCGATCGAACTCAGGGTGACCACGGCGCCAAGGAGCAGGCCCAGGCAGCCAGCCAGCATGGCCGTACGCCCGTTGACGCCGCTGCACACCACCGAGGCCGCGGCCCCGGTCCCCGCGACCAGGAAGATCGCCAGCCCGCCCCACAAAATATCCGACGAGCGAAGCACCTGTGCGGCCAGCGACGGTCCCAGGGACAGGTAAACCCGGTGAGCAGCAGCCACCAGACCAGGTGGGTAGGCGCCGGCCCCACCCCGTGCGCCGCCAGGAACAACCCGCAAGCCCCCCGCCGTCATCACGGCGCCGGCGAGGATCACGCGGCGGCGGCCCAGGTAGTCCGACACCGAGCCGAACACGAGCAAGGTGGCCAGGACGAACACGTAACGTCGTGGCGACTTAGGAGGGCGCCAGGGCGCGAAACCAGACGTCGGGCGCACTTCCCTTTCGGGTGGAGGTGGCGCGAACCCAATCCACGGTCTGGAATAATTTCCAACCGGCCCGGCGCCACATCGCGAAACTGCACGACTTGGACCGCGCCTTTAGGTGAGGGCGGATGTCCGCCAATACCGGTCGGGACTGACGCCCCTAGAGGCTTCGAGCAGCTACCTCGGTTCGCAGGTCGACCAGAGCTGAAAAATGCGAGGACGAGCGATCAGCGTGGTCTCGTCGTCGGTGAACTGCCTCAGGCTGGCCAGCGCCGCAGCCACCTCGTCTGGAGTGGCTACGCCCTCGGAAAGCACCGCCTCGCTTATTGCATCCAACGTCAGCCACGCCAAAGTTTTGCTCTCTCCGCTGACGCAAACCGACTGGACGAGAGCCATCTGCGGTGTTGGGATGCCGGCCTCAAGGAAGTAGTGGTATAGCTTTCGTCCGGTGGCGTGATCACCGCCCCGCAGCCGAATCACTTCCGCGTAAACGCGCACAAAGAAATCGAAGCCCTCATCGGGCGGGTAACAGCACCACCCGTCAAAATCCGCGTCTTCGACGATTAGCACGCCACCGGGCCGGACTGCGGCCCACATCCGATGAAGAAGGCTCACGGGCTCGCTCAAATGCTGGAGAAGGAACCGCGAGTAGACCAGGTCGTAGACGGCGGGCTCGTCCCAATTGTTGACGTTCCTCGAGAGGAACTCAACGTTGCCGACTCCGCGCCGCATAGCAGCCTCCCGAGCCAGGTCGAGCTTCACCTCGTCCATGTCTACTCCGGTAACAAAGCCCCCCGGCTGAACGCGCCTCGCCATCTCAAAGCTGACTTCCCCGCGGCCGCAGCCCAGGTCGATGCATTTCATGCCGGAACGGATCCCAGCTCGGCCGAACAGGGCGGCAGTGTCAGGACCACTCGCCCGTGCCAGTACCAAAAGTCGGTTGTAGCCTTCACGCCCTCCGCGGATTGCATACCGTTCCATGGCCTCGAGCATAAGCACAGCCGAATGGCGGTGCCTGGCGACTCACGTGTGCCAATTAGCTGAACGCACCCCCGCCGGAGAGCGTTCCATCCGCGGCCAAGAGTGCTTTGCCGGCCGCGAATGTACGCAATAACCCACGTGCTTTATTTATCGGCCATTGCCGGATTGGCAAAAGTTCGCCTGAATGTGAGCGGTGAAACGCCGAGGTGGGCGCTGAAGTGGTGACGCAAGTTGGCGGCGGTTCCCATGCCCGACCGTTCCGCGACCCGGTCAACGGGGATGGCGGTGGTCTCGAGGAGGTCCTGGGCGAGGAGCAACCGCTGACGTAAGAGCCATTGCTGGGGGGTCATACCCATCGTGTCGTGGAAACGGCGTATCAGCGTTCGTCGGCTGAGGTGGGCGCGTCGAGTGAGGTCGCTAACGGTGATGCGGTCGTCGAGGTGAGCTTGGGCCCACTGGAGGGCGTCGGCGAGGTCGTGGTCGGGGTGCGCAGGCATGGGCCATCGGACGTACTGGGCCTGGCCACCGTCTCTGTGCGGGGGGATGACCATGCGCCGGGCGACTTCGTTGGCGGCCGCCGCGCCAAAATCTTGGCGGACAAGCTCCAAGCAGAGGTCGATGGCCGCCGCCGTGCCGGCAGAGGTGAAGATTCTCCCGTCTTCGACGTAGAGCACAGAGGGGTCGAGGGCGACGGTGGGAAAGAGGGCCGTGAAGTCATGGATGTGCATCCAGTGGGTGGTGGCCCGACGATGGTCGAGGAGGCCAGCGTGGGCCAGCACGAAGGCGCCCGAGCAAATACCGACTATCCGACTGTGCCGCCGTTGCGCTTCACGGAGGGCGTCCACGAGCGGGACCGGGGGATCGGTGTGGATGTTCTCCGACCCGATGATGATCAACGTGTCGGCGTGGGCCAGGTCGCGCATCGTGCCAGGCTGGTCGGCGACGAACCCGCTGGCCACCTTGGCCGCCGGCGTGGTCGGGCAGACCTGAAAGCTGTACCAGGGGTCGTGGATCTCGGGTCGAGAGACGCCGAAGATTTCGCAAGGGACCGACAGTTCGAAGATCGGCGCCCCGGGCTGGACGGCCATCGCCACCTGATGTCTGGCCAGCCCTTTACGCATAATGGCTAGCTTGCCACTTCTCAGAGATGCGTGACCCGGCAAATACTGTTGGGCATGGGACCATGTGACGCTCCCAACCGATGCCTCGGTAGCGATCTGGAGAAGGGACAGCCGCGTGGTCACGACGACGACCCAGTAGGCCAACCTATTTAATTCCCCACCACGACTCCTGCGTCCAGTTTCACCAGTCGTGGTTGACGCACGCCTCCGCTGCCGAGGAAAAGGCAGCGTCCAATTTGCAAAAAGCCGGCGAGGGCGCTGCATCCGAGCGAACCGCGATCTCGCCCCCTGCGTACTTCACGCTTAACAAGGCTCTGAAAGGACGTTGGATTGTTTACCGGTACAGCGACACCCCACGCTTACACACTGGGGACGAACCCGGGCGAGCGGGCACGACTGCAGCGCCAGGCCGATGAGATGGCATCTCACACTCTGGCCTTGCTTGATCACGCCGGGTTAGGTCCGGGCGGCCGGGCGCTCGAATTGGGGTGCGGGCCGGCCGGGTCGATCGAGCTACTCGCCAAGCGCGTCGGGCCATCGGGGACGGTGACGGCGGTCGACGTCGACCCGGCCCACGTTTCCCTGGCCCGCCGGTTCGTGGCGGACCGGGGGCTCCACAATGTTGAAGTCGTCGAGTCCGACGCCCGCGCCACCGGCTTGCCGTCCGGGTCTTTTGACCTCGTGCACGCCCGGCTGCTGCTCGTCAATATCCCTTGTCCCGAGCAGGTAGTGGTCGAGATGGTGCGTGTGGTGAAGCCAGGAGGATGGGTTGTCACCGACGAGGCGGACGCAGGGACGAGCGTGTGCTACCCGCCCCACGATGCCTGGGACCGCCTACGGGCCATCTTGCACGAGGCGTACCGTTGCGACGGCGCCGACCTGTTGGTCGGCCGGAAGTTGACGGCCATGTTGAGGGGTGCCGGGCTAGTCGAAGTGGGTGCTGACGCCCGCGCCGATGTCTACCCGGAGGGCCACCCTCGGCGGCCGATCCTCGCAGACCTCGTGCGGAGCATGCGCGAGAAGGTTGTCGATCGGGGCATTGTGGCGGCCGACGAGCTAGCAGACCTTGACCTCGCAGTGCGCGAACACCTCGCCGACCCGGGCACGCTCGCTATGCCTTGCCTCTACTTTCTCGCTTGGGGTCGCAAGCCGCTGGGAACGAGGAGCGCTTGATGTCGGCTGTCGTTGCCGCAGGAGCCGGAGAGCTCGGGGGTTCCCAGAGCACCGCGTTCATCGAATTCGCTAGCGACTTGGCGGACGATTCCCACGGCCATGGCTGAGGTCCTGGTCCTCGGGGCCGGCGTGGTCGGGCTGGGCGCCGGCCTCCTGTTAGCGGGAGACGGGCACAAAGTGACTGTCCTCGAGCGCGACCCCCAGCCTCCGCCCGAGCTAGAGGCTGACGCCTGGGCGGCGTGGGACCGGCGCGGGGTCAACCAGTTCCGGCTGCCCCATTTCTTCCTGGCCCGCTACCGGGCCATTCTCGACAAAGAGCTACCGGGGATCTCTGCTGCCATCGAGGATCAAGGAGGGTTGCGCTACAACCCGGTGCTAGCCCTGCCCGAAACGGCCCGCGGCCCGGCCCGTCCAGAGGACGCTGACCTCGACGTGGTTACAGGTCGTCGGCCGCTCGTCGAGTCTGTCCTCGCCTGCGCCGCCGCCAAGCACCCGGGCCTCACGGTCCGCCGAGGCGACGCGGTCACGGGCCTCCTCACGGGAAGCGCCACCAGACGTGGCGTTTTACACGTCCGCGGGGCTCGTACCGCAACGGGAGAGGAACTCGCCGCCGACCTGGTTGTGGACATGACGGGGCGGAGGTCACAACTGCCGCGGTGGCTCGTCGATGCCGGAGGGCGGCCGCCGCGAGAGGTGTGCGAGGACAGCGGGTTCGTGTACTACAGCGGTCATTACAGGGCACCCAATGGAACCATGCCGCCGCTGCTTGGGCCGCCGCTCATGCCGCTCGGGACGATCAGCAGCGTGACGCTCCCCGCGGACAACGGCACCTGGAGCGTCGTCATTGTCGCCGCCGCCCATGACCGGCCCCTACACGGCCTTCGCGACGCGCGGCGGTGGGAGCGAACCGTGCGGTCGCTGCCGCTCGTAGCACACTGGCTGGACGGTGAGCCTCTAGATGACCGGGTGCAGACGATCGTCAAAATCGAGGACCGGCACCGAAACTTCGTGGTCGACGGGCAACCAGTGGCAACCGGCGTCATGGCGGTCGGCGACGCCTGGGCCTGCACCAACCCGTCTCGCGGCCGAGGCGCGTCCATAGGGATGCTGCACTCGCTGGCGCTGCGCCAGACGCTACGGGATGTCGGGCTCAGCGACCCTTACCATTTCGCCCTGGCGTTCCAGCAGGCCACGAGCACCGAGGTAGAGCCGTTGTTCGAATGGAGCCGGTCCGAGAGCCGGCACCGTCTGGCCGAGATCGATGCTGCGACCCGCGGCGAGCCGTACGACCCAGGCGACTGGCGGTGGGAACTGGAGCAGGCGCTCACTGTGGCCGCCCAAGAGGACCCGGACTGCCTACGCCTCGCTGTCCGGGCCGGGCTCCTTATAAACCCATTGCAATGCGGCGTGGTAACCGACTGCCTTGCCGGCCGGATCAGATCTCTCGGCGCCCACTGGCGGGACCGGCCCGTCCCTGCGCCCGACCGCGACGCGCTCATCGCCCTGGCCAACGGCTGAGCCGACAGCACGCGCAGGTTTAAAGAAGTGAGCAAACAGAGGCGCCAGTGACCGTTCCTTTTTTGGCCGCCCCTCGACGAACTTCACAGTGGCCGGGAACGCTGTGGCAGTTTGAGGCACAATTTTCGATTTCCCGACATGTAGAAGAAAAAAAGGCGTCGGGCCGAACCGTCTCCGGGCCGGGTGCGTATCCCCGTACGAACCATCACGCAACGTGCGCCGGCGGTCGTGCCGCGGGGGCAAAGCGCTAACCCGCAGGAGGGAAAATGAGGTACAACAAATCACTAGTTACGCTCGCGGCCGGGCTGTATATAGCTGTTCTGGCCAGCGTGGGAGCCGGGCCTGCGTTCGCTGGGCCCGTAACGTCGGGCAATGGTGCCAGCCAGGTCCAGTTCAATTACCGTTCCGCCAGCGGCACCACCTTCTACAACGTCCAGGACTTGCCCGGGTTGTATAGCCGCCATTGCTTTGGCCGTCTATAACACGTACCTCGGCGTGGGCGAGACTGAGACCTTTGCCGTCGATTGGGCCGTCAACAACAGCGTCCTCGTGCTCACCCTGGACCGCGACGGGTCGGCGCCTACGGCCCCGCCCACCGGGTGCGCGATCGCCGACGACGCCCTCGACTTTCGGGCTACCTGCAACAGCCAGCAGCCTCCGGGGGTTACCGGGATAACCATTATGGAAACCCACCTCGGGTGGACCGGGGGTGTGGACGCCTACGAGAACGCTAGCTGGCTCGAGCAAAATGCCAACGGGCAGCCATATGCTGACATCAACGCCTGGGGGTTCCCCTCGACGGACCCGACCCTGTACCTGGCGGCCTGCAGTGCCAACCTATGGGGCTACAACTGCGACCAGCCGCAGGAGTTCCCCAACCTCAACGACCCGTCGAGCGTGCCGCCACCGCCCAACGAGCCAACGCCTCCCCCCCCACACCACCCGTCGATCCAACCGATACACCCACCCGCACCGTGAGCCGTTGCCAGAAAGAAGACCGACCTGACTAGCGAGGGCGGCCGAAGTGGCCGGGGACAACGTCGTCCCCGGCCATTCGGCGCGCATAAGCAAGCCTCTTGTGACCTAATGTTCGGAGTATGGTGACCCGGGACGTCGCCATCGGGTTTGTAAAAGGTGACCCGGACGCCGTCCGCTCGGTTTACAACGATTACGGCAAGCTGGTCTACGCGGTAGCTTTCAAGGTCCTGGGTGACCGGTCTTTAGCCGAGGAAGCGACGCAGGAAGCGTTCATACGGGCGTGGCGGGGGGCGGGCAGCTATGACCCTTCGAGAGAGCTCGGGCCCTGGCTGGCCACGGTGGCCCGCAGGGCTGCCATCGACGTGTACCGTCGGGCCGCTCGCCGAGCGCATAGCCCCCTCGACGAGGACTCCCCCGGCCTGGTCGAGCTACCGCCGTCGGTTGAACGGGCTTACGACGTCTGGGAGGTCAGGCGAGCGCTCGAGCAGCTTCCCCCTGACGACAGAGAACTCGTGCGTCTCCAGCACCTCGAGGGCCTGACCCAAGCCGAGGTGGCGGGCCGCTTGGGCCTGGCGCTGGGTACGGTGAAGTCGAGGTCGTTCCGGGCCCACCGGCGTCTCGCCGGGCTTTTGGGCCACCTTCGAGATGAGCCAAACGAACCGTTAGCGCCCGGGCGGCGTACCCAGATGGTAGAGGAGCCCCCGCGGTGAACGACGAAGAGCGGATTGCCTACCTGGCCGGCGAACCCGGAGGAGAGCCCGGGCCGGACGAGCGCGCCGAACTAGACGACCTGCAGGCGTTGCTGGCTGACCCGACAGTTTGGGCCGAGCCGAGCCAGGCCCTCGAGGACCGAGTGGTCGCCGCCGTCACCGAGGCCTCTAGAGGTGCCGCGGCTGACCGCCGAGCCGACCAGCCGATCCGACCAAACCGGCACCGGGCCGCGGCGGTCACCGGTGGGCTCGTCGCGGCAGCCGCCGTCATTGTCGCCCTCGTCCTCGTCCTAGGCGGGGGCGGGAAGCCCCCCGTCCAGTTCAGGGCCGCTCTGGCGGGCACGGCGCTGAGCCCGGGCGCTGGCGGAGAAGCGACGCTCACCAAGACGACTGCGGGCTGGCGGGTCAGCCTGCACGCAACCGGGCTTCCGCGCCTCGCCAACGGGCGTTTCTACGAGGCTTGGCTGAAGAACCCAAGGGGCGTCCTGGTCCCAATCGGGACGTTCAATCAGCCCACCAATATCACCCTGTGGGCCGGCGTCCCGCCGACAAGTTTCCCGACCATCACAGTGACTCGCCAACTTGCCAACGGGGACCCCGCCTCGTCAGGACAGCGAGTCCTCGTGGGGGTGGCACGGCCCGTCCGTTAGCTTCCGGCTTATCGGAGGATTCTCTGCTGGCGAGGAGCCCAGCTTATGGCTCAGAGACTCGGGGCGGCCTCAACCACCGTGCCGATTTCCAAGACCGGCGTTCTGAAAATCTCATCGGTCGCTTTCCCGTGGATCGCCGCGAGGAGGTCGCGCTTCGTCACATACCTGGGGACGCGTAGGTAGACAGCGAAGAAGTCGTCGGGCCGCCAGTCCGCAGTAAACAGATAGATAGCAAATATCGCATCCTCGAAGGTGGGTGTTACGGGCAGCGTCCGGCCACCGACATCCTCGACGAGCCGAACATCGTCTTCGTCAAGCCAGGGCGCCCCCGCCAGGATGTGCCCGAGCTCACCAAGCGTCGTACCCGCCGCGATATGTCTACGGAATAGCTCAAGAACTGCCTGGCGACGCTGAGGCGTTCGGTAGCGGCCGTCGTTGGCGACCGCAGCCCACATTGTCGGCTGATTTCGGTCCGAGGGAAGTGCGGCACATGCGCCGAGAAACGCCTCCAGATCTGAACCGGGGTCCCGAATGATCTCGACAGGGTCCTGCGCCACGAGGCTAGGCAGGGTTGTGGAAGTTGTTCGGCGGGCAGCAGTCCCACACCCCTGCCCGGTGACGGACAGCTGTCGCCGGGAACAAGTTGGACGGCGCTTTCGTCGTCGCCATGAGACCGTTGGCGTCCGGCACGGCGGTCCGGCTGAACCCCGCCGCCGGGTCGAGGTTGCTCGCAAACCCGGCCGCACCATCCATCGACCAGTTGCCTTTTGTGCTCGGCCGGCCGGCGCGGAACCACAGGTCCGCTCCGCCGTCTCCTACCTTCCCGGTCGCATCGACAGCCCAGGCCTCCCAGTAATGCGGCGTGTTGGGCGCCGGTTGACTGCTGCCGTCACAGCCGGTGATCGCCCCGCTATTTGTGATCTCCTGCACAATCCAACCGTTGGTCCCGGTCGTCGACCAGTCCACGACCCAATTGAAGTTACGACAGCTTCCGTAGGTTGGGCCGGTCCGCGTCGTGGCCGTCACGGAGAACTGTGGTGGCCCCGGCACTTGTCGCTGGACGGTGCCACCGGCGGATGTCGAGACATGCTGTCCATTGGATGGACCGCCGATGTCAATACCGGTACCGTCCCCTGGATCGGTCATGGCCTGGCCCGGCGCTCCCGCGTGATCGAGGTGAGCGCCGCTTGCCTGTTCGGGTGCCATTGCTGTCACTCGCGTCGCGGTGCGCTCGGCTTCCTGTTCGAACGGATCGGAGGGGTCGCTGATCGAAAGCGCGCCGTCAGGCATTGGCGAGCCGCTCACGGCGCCCCGAGACTGTTGGACGACGTGGGCCAGTTCATGGGCGAGAGTCCGCTTACCGTCGTCGGTGTGCGGGGCAAACCGCCCGTTGTCAAAAACGATGTGCGTCCCGACGGTGTAAGCCCCGGCGCTCACCGCTCGAGCCGATCGCGCCGCCTGCGGTCCGGTGTGGATGCGGACGCCGTCGAAGTCGGTGCCGAACCTCGACTCCATGTCGTGGCGGACGGCCGGCTCCATGGGCCTGCCGTTTTCGCCGACGGTCTTCTGTACGCTCTCGCTTGCCGCCGGGTCAACTCTGGTGGCGCCACTTCTTTCGCCATTGTCGGAGCACTGGCACGACTCCTCCGAACTACCTCCGCAAGCGCAGCTGCGCAGGACCAAGGGGACGGTCGACGGGCGCGTCCAGCTACCGGGGCTCATACGAGCCGAGGGACCTCCCGGTCGACGCGACACGCCATTGTTACCTTCGAGCGACGATTTGGCTGCTGCGCGTTGCAGGGCAGCGTGCATTAGTGCGCCTCCTGGTGCTGTTCCGAGCCCGGGCCCCAGGGCACCGAGACTAGAACAGTGACGTCAACCCCGCGTCACGGGCCCGTCAACACTGCCCTTACAGGCGGGCCCACCCGGCATTATGGCCCGGTGACTGACGGTGGCCCGGCAGAGTGGATGGCGCAGCACGAAAACGTCCACATCCGCCCGGTTGAAGAGCGAGACCTCAGGTTCTTGGAGCGAGTTTCGACCGACCCGGCTCTAAGCGAGCCGTTCGAGTGGCATGGCTATCGCGACCCGAACGTTCACCGGCGCCGATGGGAGCAGGACCGGCTGTGATGCTCTCAGGCCCAGTCGTCTGCTACAACATCGGCATCCTGCTCCTCCCCGAGTACCGGGGGCGGGGCCTCGGTTCAGCAGCGCAATGTCTACTCGCCGACTACCTCTTCTCCACGACGCTCGCCAACCGCGTCGAGGCCGGGACCGAGGCCGAGAACACCGCGGAGCAACAAGCCCTGGAAAAAGCTGGGTTCCAGAGAGAGGGCGTGCACCGTGGTCGTGGTTTCCGGGAGGGGCGGATGGTCGACGGTATGACCTACGCCCGGCTCCGCTCGGACCCACACCCTTAGGATCGGGCAGGGGCCGGCGCCCGTCTCGGATCGCTGAGTAAGCCCAGGACCAATGCCACGATTGCCACCGAGAGCCACAACTGTTCCGAACATATGGCGGCCGGGGCCGGGGAGTAGCTCAGGCCGTTGACCAGGTGACGGATGGCAATCCGGCTGACCGAGCGGGCCGTATGTCCTCCGTATGACTTTGAACCCGGATTCCAGCGCACCGTGGATTAGAAGCGGCTTAGGCAAGGGGCCGAACGTTTGATTGCCAAGCTGACGCCCATCGACGGCTGGGCATTGTGACATCGATGGGCAGCCCTCCCGCAGCCCCGCTGACCCAGCCCGTTGCCGGGCGTGCGGGGACACCGGCAAGCGACACGTTAGTCGGCCCCTTCGGCCGCCCGATGCCAACAGCGGTGTTTTATGGGATCGCCATCGCCTCGGTCGGGGGCCCTCTGGCGCTCGTTTCCCTGTTCCTACCCAACGCTCTTCTCGATGTGAGCTCATGGTCCGGCTTCGCCGTTCTCCTCGGCGCAGTCGCGTTCGTGTTCCCGGTCATCGCTTGGTACAAGTACGCCGGCAGGGTGGCTTCCTCCGGAGGTCTCTACTCCTTCGTCGAGGTCGCGGCGGGGACCAGGGTCGCCCAAGCCCACGGGGCGGTATGGATCATCAGCTATTTCCTCTACTTGCCCTCCACTATGGTCTTCGTCTTCTACGACATACTGCCGACCGCCTTCCCCGGCATCGGTCCGTACCGGGCGCCCCTAGTCGTCGTGGTCCCCGCCGTCATGGTGCTGGGGTTAGTGCTGTGGCGCCTGGGCCTGTTCGCGATGACGGCGGTGGTTGCCCTGGCCCAAGTAGCCCTGGTCGGGGTCCTGGCCGGTATGGAGATCGCTCACGCCGGAAGCTCGGCCACGGTTCCCGCGCCGACCGTCCACGCCGGCGCTTTCGTCACTTCGGCGGCGGCGGTCTCGCTGCTGTTCGTGTGCGCCAGCCTCCCTCTCTACCTGGGCCGAGAGGTGCGCCGGGCGACTACGGTAACGGCGCGAGCGCTGCCCCTGGCTGTGGGCGTTGGTGCGGTCTGCGCGCTCGCCGGAGTGGTGTCGCTGGCCCAGTTCCCCGCTTCGGTCCTCGGGGCCGAGGTCCCCGGTTGGTTGATCGCCCACTCCCTGGGCGGCCGGGCCCTGGGCGAGGTGGTCGTCGTTGGGACCGCCCTCAGCGTTTTGAGCCTGGTGCTTCTTGAGTACGTCGCGCTCACCCGGCTCCTTCCGGCCATGGGCCTGGTCCGGCCTCGACAAGCCGAGCTAGGCATCGGTGCCGTGTTCGTCGCTGCGTGTGCCATTAGCTTGCTCGACCCGAACGCCGCCTACGAGCGCCTGCTTACCCCTTCTCTGGTCACGCTCTACCTGTCGCAGCTCGTGGTCTTTGCCGTGTACCCGCGCTTTCGCCAAAAACTGGGGAAGCTCCGGGCAGTCGACGTCCTTGTCGCGGCGGCGGCTTCGGCTTTGATGCTTTATGGCTTGTACAGCGCGCTCAAGCCGAGCACTGGGATTTGAAGCTGACCGTGCGCGCCGCCAGTGGTGCCAATCAACACGAGGGCTGGGTCTCGCTCGGCCAGCGGCCTCCACCGAACCTTTCCCGCTTGCTCTCATGCCTGCTCGCGTTCGGGGTACTAGCGGTTGGCGGCGAACACCTTTACCTGTGGCACCTGTACTTCCACCGCGTCCACGTCATAGGGGCATTGTTCGTCTTGGACTTCGCCGTCTCCTTGCCGATCGCGGCCGGTGTCGTCGCGCTCGAGGCGCCCGTGGAGCGCCGTCCTGGCTGCCGGGTTCGCCGTGGCGACGGTCGGCGCGTTCCTATGGAGCTCGTTGTTCGGCCTCTTCGGCTACCACGAGACCCTGCTGGGGCGCTGGCAAGTGTCCGCCGCCGGCACGGAATTCGCCACGGCCCTCATAGCCGCACTGGCACTGGCCGGGTGGCAACGGAGCAGGCTTCGCTCTAGAGACGCTTAGCCCCAAAACGGCAGCGCGTCCTGAGGCCGAGTTTTTCGACCGGCCGTAAAACCACGAGCGGGGCCGGTTGTCGCCCACCGCTAAACCCGGGTTGTCCTTCGGCGGGGACACCAAAAGCCGGACCGCAGAGGCGCCTCGGAGCCCGCCTTTATTGTGCGACCGAGCTAAACCTCCACGCGCATGCGGGACCTTCTCGGCGGCGTCCAATCCCCTTGTGACGCCTTTCCGTACACCCCTTTAGACAACAAGCAATCTACCGGAGGTACGAAATGCAAGTCAGGACCAGGTCCGAAGCGGCAAGCGGGGCCGCTGCTCCAAGGCACTTCAAGGGCTCCTACCTGGCCCGCGTGGTTGCCGTCTCGGTCATAGGCCTCGGGGCGCTGACCGGGGTGGCAGGCCCGGCGGTAGCCAGCCCCACCTCGGCGAAGGTGGAAGTGAAGATGGCCTCCGTCGCCAAGTACGGACAGATCCTGGTCAACACGTCCGGTTTGCCGCTCTACTATGACGCCGCCAACAAGCCGGGCAAATGGGCATGCACGGGCAGTTGCCTTGCCGCCTGGCCGCCGCTGACCCTCCCCAAGAGCCAAAAGGCAGCCGTGGCCGCCAAAGGGGTCACGGGGCTGGGTACGGTCAAGAGCCCATCGGGCGTCCAAGTGACATGGCACGGAAAAGCGCTTTACACCTTTGCCGAGGACTCCAAGGGAAAGGTGACCGGTCAAGGGATCAGTGACTTTTTCGTCGCCCACGTATCGGCAGCGGCCAAGACAGCCACCGCGGGGGGAGCGACCCCGACTACAGCCGCCAAGAGCAGCTGGGGGTAAGCACCGCGCCGGGGTAATTAGGTCTGACCTTTACGACCCCAAGCTGCACAGCTCGGTCATGGGTTCCTCCCTCTTCCTTCTTCAGTCGGGGGGAACCAGTCGATGCAGCCCTGGACGAGGTCCTCGCTCTCGACCAGCGCCGCAAAGAGCTGCTAGCCGAGCACGGTCGTGAAGAACCTCTCGCCGACCCGACTGGCCGGCAGGCGGCGTGGCGCTAAGGCCCTACTATCTCGGCGACACTTCCGCCCTGGCCCGCAGGCCCAAGGCTGAGGTGGCCAAACGGCTGAACCCGCTCCTCGAGGCGGGGCTCGTAGCTCGATGCACGATCACCGATCTCGAATCCGGCTTCTCGTCCACCAGCCCGGCCGACCACTTATCGGGACGACAGAGACGAAGCGTTTGGCCCTTCGTCCCGATGGACCAACAGGTACCGGACCGGGCCGTGACCGTTCAGGACCGCCTCGCCGAACTGAGCGACCAGCGAGGAGTCAAGATCGCAGACCTGCTCATCGCCGCGGCCGGCCCGGCCCGGTTCAAGCAGCGCGGCCAGCCCAGGGCTCGCTCTTGTCAAAGAGAGCGACTGTGGCTTCGCGCATAGGCTCGGGAAAGGGTTTTGTACGAGGACCGGAGTTGGGATGGACACAACTGGCCGTACAGATCAAGGAGCACGGGTCGCTGATGTCGCTCCGGAGGGTTTGTTTCGGGCCGTGGTGGCGATGTCGGACGAGGCCATCCTCACGTGCGACCCAACCGGGCACGTCACCACCTGGAACGCTACCACCGAGCGACTGTTCGGCTACCGGGCTGAAGAGTTCGTGGGTACCCGCCTGGACCACCTGTTCGCTCACCACCTGCGCTCCGAGGTGCAGACCGTGATCGCTACGGTGCAGGCCGGTAACGATGTAGGGCATTTCGAGACCGAAGCCGTACGCCCGGATGGCCTGCCCGTACCAGTGTCGCTATCGATGCGCCCGGTGCTCGATGACGGTGACGTATTGGTGGCATTGCTGGTCATGGCCCGCGACATAACCGAGCAGCGCCTGGCTCAGGCCACGCTGGCCGAGGTGGAGGCCCGCCTGGAAGCGGGCGAGGCCCTGGCTCACTTAGGCAGCTGGCTGTGGGACCTGCGGACCGGGACAGTGCAGCTAAGCGCCGAGTTCTACCGCATCCACGGCGTCGAGCCGCTCGAGTTCGACGGGCTGTTCGAGTCGTACCTGGGGCTTATCGACCCCGAGGACCGCGAGCGCGTCCGAGCGGGCATGAAAGGCTCGGTGGCGTCAGGCCGCGCCTTTGAGGACACCTACCGCGTGGTCCGGCCCGACCGCCAGGTGCGCGTGGTGCAAGTACGAGCTCAGCCCACGCTGAATTCAGCGCGAGCAGCGATGGGGTTGCGGGGGATCGGCCAGGATGTCACGGACACGCGCGGTCCGGACCTCAATCGTCGCCCGTTCGGTGTGCGCCGAACTGAACCGGCGCCAACTGAGGGCACTGGTGCACCGCGTAGTGCCCCCCAACGACGGCGGCCTGGCCCTCGGCCAGGCCGCCATTGCGGCCAGCCTTTGCCTGCTGCGGCCGGGCCGGAGCCAGCACGGTGACGGGGCCTGGGGCAGTCACCGCGGTCACCGAAAACGACGTCGTGGTAGGCGAAAACCTCGCCGCGGCGGCGTTTACCCTCGCTCGTCGGTTCGACGCCGGCGCCACCATGTGGTGCGCGGCCCCACAGTGGTCGTCCCACGGCCGCGATGTCGCCGTCGAGTTCGTCCACCCCGTCATCGTCGGCAAGCGCGCCCTGCCGGCGGTGGACGTGGATGATCCGGACATGGCCGGGGCTATACGCCTGCTGTCCCGGCCCGGCGACGTACTGCTGGTGGTCAGCTCGGCGAATGAGCCGCGGGCTTGCGACGTCCTTCGACGGGCCGAGGCCTGGGGCCTCACCCGCATTTGGCTCGGGGCCGGGCCGCCCGCCAGCCGAGGCGGTTGAACACGTTGTCTGGTGGGATGGGCTCGACCCACCGGTGGCAGCCCGCTCCGGCGACATGGTCCTGCTCTACCACGTGTTGTGGGAATTGACCCATGTGGTGTTCGAGCACCCGGGGTTGCTCACGCCCGAACCGGGGACGGAATGTACCGAGGAGCTGTGCATCACCTGCTCGGATGAGGGGCGGCGTCGGTACTGTCTGCAACGAGCTGGCGCGGGACTGCAACCTGACGGTTGTCCTGGACGAACTGGCCCTTCCCGTCCGGCCGGCGGTGGCAGCCGCCTGCGAACTGCTCGGGATCGACCCGTTGTACGTGGCCAATGAGGGAAAATTTGTAGCCGTGGTGGCCCCCGCGGAGGAGGCGGCCGCCCTTGCTGCGCTCCGCACCACGAACTTGGCGCTGAGGCCGTCCGCGTCGGCGAGATCCGGGCTGAGCCTCCCGGGATTGTGGTACTGGTTACGCAGCTGGGTGGGACCCGGATCGTCGACATGCTGGTGGGTGACCCACTGCCGCGGATCTGCTGATGTGTAAACGGTTTCTGTAGCTCGCCAGCTCGGCGCAGCAACTGTACAGGACAACCAGATCGATTTTGTTACGGCTTGACGACACATAAACGTACAAAGCGGCGATGCCCGGGCTCGCCCCGGGCCGAGGCGGAAAAGGCGCGCCGCACCGGACGGGACGAAGCGGAACGGGCCGAGTTCGCCGCGTGGTGCGCGCCGCGGCTAAAGCAGCTCGACTGGGCAGTTGAGCGTCACTGGCGCGTCCCGGATGCGGGCATCCGCAGTCAGCAAAGGGACGTTACCCAACGTCTCGGCGAGGATTATGTAGGTGGCATCTTGACCGGTGAAGTTGCCCCGCAAGGCCCACATCCGCCGCCGTAACCAATCGGCTGGGTACCTGGCTATCTCCAAAGCGCCAAAGAGCTCCAACGCCGCTGCGCCTTCATCGTCTGTCAGCTGCCTTCGAATCACCAGCCGCCGAAGGGCGTTGACAACGTCCGAGTCGATCAGGTGGGGGGCAACCAGCTCTTCGTCGTCGAGTTCCATGACCTCGCTGTCACCGACCAATAGCTTGACGGCGGCGCTGCTATCGAGGACCTTCACTCCCGGCCTTCGTGGACCGCAGCGACGATTTCCTCAGTGGGGACCCGAGAGGGGATCTTCTTCCGAGCGGCTCTCACGATCTCGGTGTTGCGGTGGGCGGCCTCTAGTCGCCGGGCCATGTGCTCCATCTCCCGGCGCATGAAGGCGCTAAGCGATAGACCTTGGTCCTCGGCCAGGCCGGTGAGCTTGTCATGGACTTCGTCGGGCACGTCCCGGACATGGACCACTTTTCCCATGAGGTTCATAGTCCCAGAGGTGGGTGCACAATGCACCCAATTCCGGCGGCTCGGTGACGGTGCCGACGATGGGCGTCACCGGCAACCCCTCGCCTGTGGTCGCAACAGAATTATAGGTCGTTATGCGGTTTTTCTCTGGCGAAGAGACACATCAATTCACACGCCGCGAATCGGCCGGCTGCTCAGGAGGGTCGCTGAGACATTGCCGACTTCACGGAGGTAGGCGTCGAGGGCTGTGGCTCCACCCGCGTAGTCGGACATGTCCTTGGCCGGTCCGCCCATAGCCGAGGCAACGAGGACCGGCCGGACCAGTCGAGGAGCTCCTCGTCGACTTCACCGGCTAGGTGACGTTCAGTACGCCCTTCATGCCGTCGGACGCGTCTCCACTTGGCCCATTGGCGGTGCTCAGGTACTCGTAGGCCCCTGGCTCCGTGAAGTCGACCTTTAGCGTCTCGCTCGGGCCGCCCGGGGCGAGCAGGCCCGTTTGCGTCCCGTGGCAGCCGTCATGCAATTTCTGGACCCCGGGAAGGGTCGTCACCGGCCCGGGCAGCGGGGCCAAGCACACCTTGAAGTTATGAGAAAGGATGTTGTCCTCTGGGTTTGTGACGTTGAAGGTCACCTCTCCTAGCGGGACGTTCAGCTCGATGGCCGGCTCGTCGGAAATAACTTTTGGCTGCGTGGCGGTCGAGAGCTCGAAGCTGAAGGTCATCGGCTCACCGGTGCGTACCGTAACGACCGTGCCCGTCGGGCCGCCCGTGGTCGGCGGGGTCGATGTAGTCGTGCTCGGGGCGGGGGGCGGTGACGGAGGCGACTTGTAAGCACCTAGGCAGGCGTCATAGACCTTATCGGTGGTCTGCCCCGTCCAGCCGACGCAAAGGGTGTCACCTGAGTTGGCAAGGGCCGGGGCGATGTCGGTGAGGGCGTTGGGCACGGGCTCCTGGGACGAATAGGCCGAGCCGTTGGAGCCAATGTAGTGGACCTGGTCGGTGCTCTTGCCCTTGAAGGCGAAGTACAAGTTATGGCCGGTATCGGCCAGTGCCGGGCCGGAACTGGTGAGCGCTCCCGGCACGGTGTAAACCTTTTCCCCGAGCCCGATAAGGATTTCCCAGTCGACCTGGCCCGAGCTGGCTCTCCAAGCTATGTAGGGGTTGCCGTCGTAATCTTCGGCGATGGCGGGGGCGAAGGCCGTGGCCGAGGAGGCCCCGAGGCTTGTTGCCTTCGAGGCCCAGGACGTGCCGTTATAGCTCGTGAACCAGACTTCAGCGGTGGCCTTGGCGGACCACGTCACCCAAAGCAAGGGAGGTGACCCGGTGGTCTTGGCTTCCTGGGTGGTGGCCGCCGGCCCGTGGTCGGTCAGGGCGCCTGGCACCGTGGCCGGCGCCGACCAGGCCGTGCCGTTGTAGGCCGAGTACGACACCGTGCCGGCATTGGTGGTCCAGAACGCGTAGAGGTCCCCGCCGTAGCTGACCAGGGCCGGGGTATGGCCGGTGACGGCCGTGCCCCAGGTGCCGGACACCGGCACCGGCGTGGACCAGGCACTGCCGTTGTTGGTCGAATAGCTGACATCGTCGGTCCCTTCAGCCTTCCATGCCCCATAGAGCGTGCCCTGGTAGAAGGCGAGGGCGGGGGAGTCCTTCGTGACCGGGTTAGCCGTCCTGACCGGGGAGCCCCAGCTCGGTGGCCCGAACGTGATCGCGTACGGCCCGCTGCCAGTACTGATCGTGGACAGGACCGCGTCGGTGGCGGTGTCGATCACCGTGACATCGCCGCTGCGTTCGTTGGCGACGTAGGCAACGGCGCCGTTGGGGTCGACCGCCACTCCCCAAGGCCAGCTGCCGGTGGGCACCACCGCTTCGCGCTTCCCCGAGGCGGCATCGATAGCCCAGACATTGTCGGCGCCGAAGTTGGCAACATAGAGGGTGGAGCCATTCGGTGTGACGGCGACGCCTTGAGGGAACTTGCCGGCTATGTACGTGGCGGTCACCTTGTCGGTCTTGGCGTCGATGACCGACACGTCGTCGCTGCCTTGATTGGCGACATAGACCGTCGAACCGTCAGGGTTGACGGCGACGGCCGAGGGGTGCGTGCCGACCAAGATCGTAGGGCCTACAGAGTTGGAGGCGATGTTGATCGTGGCCAGAGCATTGCCGCTGAACTCGGTGACGTAGGCGACAGTGCCAGAGGGGGAGATGGCGATTGCCGTCGCGTTAGGGACGGGGACAATCGCCTCGACTTTGTTGGTGGAGGTGTTGATGACCGACACGCTGCCAGAACCGGGGTTGGCCACATATGCCCGGGTGCCGTCAGGGGTAACCGCGATTGCGTCCGCCCCTGTGTCGCCCAAGGGCACGGTGGCGGTTACCTTGCCGGTGCCGGTATCGATCACCGAGACCGTATTGGAGCTGCAACCGGCGCACTCGTTCGCGGTGTAAACCCTGGCGCCGTCGCGGGAAGCGGCGATGCCCTCGGGGGTCTTGCCCACGGGGATCTTCGCGGTCACCGTGCCCGTCGCGCCGTTGATCACAGCTACGTTGTTCGCTCCGGCGTCGGCGACGTACACCGTTGAAGCCGGCGGCCCCGCGAGGGCGACGCCCCCCGAAATCGCCAACACCACGGTCGTCACCAGTGCGACGGCCACACCGAGGCAGCCCGCGGGCCGCGCCGCCGGACGCCATCTTGCCCGCCGGCCCAATAACCCCCCTGCGGAATCCCAAGTCCTCTTCATACCACAGCGGTGGTGCCGCTGTTTCTCGAGCGGCTGCTTCTCGAGCGACTGAACGATTTGCCATACCCACCAAGACGATGCGGTGGAGGCGCGGTTACAGCCGTTTCAGACGGCCGCCAGATCGCGGGCGTCCCTCTGGGTCACTGGGCTCGGTCGCCCGTTCAGGACGGTGCGCCCATATTTGGACATCCCGTGCGGTCTTCGCAATTGGGACTGCTGCATTGAAGCTCGTAAATATTCGGCAGGCATCTCGGAAATCAAGGCCGCAATGCCGGCCTTGGCCTGGCCCGCGATTCGTGGGGCGGTGGCGAGATGGCGTCGGCTGACGGGATGCGCTTCGTGATCCCGGTGTCGACGATCCATGCCGGCAGCCGACCAGCCGCACTCACCGTCGGAGCGGCACCTCTCAGCAAGCATTTTATCCGAAGGTACACAAAAGGCGAAGAAGCCGTTGACATAGACGCACTCGCTCGACTTGAGCGAGTGCGTCTACTTCATTTGGATGTCGATTGCACTTCTCTACGAGCAGATATTCGCTCCCCGGAAGGCCGTGTTGTTGCCGCTGATCGAGGATGGGACGCGAGCACGCCCGCTCGAAGCGGGACGGGTGCTGCGACCTCGCCTCGACCGCAGCTGAACCTGGACCCGCTAGCTCGCCATCGCCTTTGGACGCCTGCGCGCGGCGTTCGCCCGAGCCGCCCCACCCTGCTTAGCCGATCTCCCGGCGTCATCGGGCGACGCCTTCGGGCCGGCTGACTCGGCACGCGCTGGTGACGAACACCGACCCGCACCGATACGCTTCCGGTCCATTTGACGCTGCCGCTCACGCCTCGGGAGTCATGTCAACCAAGTCACGCACGAGGCGGACTAACGTGAGCACACGCGGTCCGATCGGACACATCGCCTGCAACTTGTCATCCGTCGTTACCTGAAGTACTCTCGCATCCGCGTAGCACCGTATATCGTCAGCCACCACGAATGCGGCCGTTAGGGACTTCTCCGTGGATTAACCAGATGGCGGCCGGCGGCTCGCGTGCGATAGCAGCGGCAGCCAGAGTTTGAAGGGACATCGGCATGAGTACCGGACCCGAAGACATTAGCAAGAGGGTGCCAGGACAGGTGGATACACCGGACTTGGGCCGCGCTCCAACCCCTCCTACTGCTCCTCCTACGGCTCCACCCATTACCGGTGGTGGCGGCGGTGGCGGATCTCCGCCACCGGCAACGTTCGATTTCTTCGTTTCGTCGATGAACGTCATAAAGTCTAGAACGGGGCACGGCCAAGACACGGACTACGCGACACTATTGATCAACGCTTTGGCGGCCGACAACACCGTGATCACACGGTACCCTCCGATCACACGATCTCTCGGGAATATCGGCGGCAACAGCACGATCAAGCCATGGATGTCGCTGACAGGTCTTGCCGTGCCCGAGGGCGGATCGCTTGCTGTCAGCTTCGTAGTGGTGAATAACGGCAGCTGGGCGGGGGACAGTACTGTCATCAACGCCCTGGAACTCGCGGGCTCAGCCGTTTTGGGAGCGCTTATACAGGGCACGATCGTGAGCCCGGGAGGGACGGCCGCGACCGCGACAGCCGCAGCAACCACGACAACGGCCATTAGCTTCAGCGAGGCAGTAGTGGCGGCCGCCGTGGTTATTGGGGCCTTGGAGGCTATCAACATATTCTTAGTCGATTGTGACGGAACAGTTGTCCCGGGGGCGTTGTCACTCGGGCAAGCGGAGTTACTCGAGTACGCCAACACCGGACCCTGGAATATCACAGTTGCATACCCTGGGACCGACAGCCCACCTTTCTGCGGCCCAAACTCGGAGTACTCGGTCACCTACACCGTCGTAAACAGCGCTCTGGTCGTCGCGGTCCCAGGCGTGATCGGGTTGTCGCCGACAGAAGCCGCGGCCGCCTTCACTGCGGCAAAGCTGACCGTTGAAACCACTCCCATCGTGACCCATACCACGGAGGATCCTCTGCCCGAACCCCGAGTGATCAACCAGAGCCCGCCCGCGGGTACCAGTGTGCCAGTCGGGTCCGTGGAGCAAATCGAGGTCAGTGTTCCCGAAAGAGAGCCCGGCCACCCGCTCCAGTAGCAAGCAACTCAGCCATCCGTGGCTGCCCAAGCAACTTACGGGCGCGCGCTCTGCAGGCGCGATGCTGAAACCTCTACCACCATGCGACCGATCTGCGGCACGGCCGCGAGACAACCTCTACTGCCTCGTTGCGGGCGTGATCGCTGTTCCACTCCAGGCAGGACCGAGCTGCCAGGTGCCATGCTGCGAACGGTCCAGATTTGAGATGGGCTACCCAAGTACCCCGCTCCAGATCATGTCCGAGCGGTGATCTGTCGCGGTCTTGCCCGATAGAGCACTTGCGCCCAAAAGGTGCAGCGCTTGCATGCGCTTAACCGGGCCGCGCTGAAATCAATCGACGCGAAGCCGACGGGTGGGCCGTCGAAAAGGTGATGTCTAGCAACTTGAAGCAGTCCCTCGACGGCGACGGAAGAGATTCTGCCATCCCCTCCATCGGATCGTCTCGTCCGTGGCGCAGCCCGACCTGCGGGCAGCTTGCACCATCTCAGGCGTCTTCTTTTCGGCGGCGGCGTTGTTCGATGTACGCCGAAGCGCACGGGCGCCCGAAGCCGCCACCGCCACCCCCCCACCCCTAATCGTTGCAGGACCCCGTTTCCCGCCGTAGCCGACGCTCTCACCGCCAGCGAAACGCCCGGCATCAGGCCAACCACGATCCCTGAGTGCGACGCTCGTTGTGTCACGATTCCAGAAGCCACCTCGTGAGGTGGCCCTGAAGTGCAGAACGCTCCCTCCCGCGCCACTTCGGAGCCTCCTTCGCTGCTAGGGCGGCAGCGCCTACTCGGCGATCACGCACTCCTTGCCCAGGTGCACGAGATTGCGTCCCATCTGTTCATAATGTTCCGGAGCCGCAACGATAATCTGTTCTTACATTCTGGTCGGACTGAGTCTGAGACTCGCCCATGCCCCGGCGCACGAATAGCCGTCGTTATATGCGTCGGATCGTTCTAGCGTTTATCGGTGCATATTGGTCGTTCGGTGGTCAAGCCGAATTTGTCGGGGAAAGGAAAGCACATTGGCAAGGGCTGTTTGTAGCGGCGCCAAGACGGATTGCCCCCCAGACGTTGACACCCCGTCACCGGCTGATCTCGACGCCCACCAGGTGCCGTTCCGGCGCCATCTTCACAGACGCGCCCGTGGGCTGTGTGATGGGCACTATCAGAGGTCGGTGTGAAGAGGTACAAGTGGAAGCCAGAACTACTACTATTATTTGGGGCGGCGTGGGTGAGCTTGGTGTGAACGACACCTCTAGGAGGTCGTTCCGACTCTTACACTGCTCACAATTTGTGTGATGGACGCTTGGTTATTGGCATAGCAAGAGGCAGAACAGCCGGCTATGACCAGCCAGAGGCTGCTGTCCTCCTCGTAGGCTCGTTCGTCGAAACTGGTGTTGCCGGCTGGTGAGACGACCATGAGCGCGGCAGCTGAGCCGCTTAGGCCGCCTTGGTGAACGGGATGATGCGGCATGAGGGTCTTGACGTCGGTGGCGGCAGGGCCAGACTGGGTCCCGAGTTCCTCTAAGTACTGAGGCGCCAGCTCGTATAACTGCGACGGCGGCAACAAATCGTGGTCGGTCTCCACTGTTACGAAGAGCCAGGTCACAGACGAGGGGTTAAACGCCACGAAGGCGGGCGTCTTGGCCGGCGAGGCCACCAGGGCGTACAACGGTTCCGGCGGGACGATGAAGCCCACTTCGGACAATTCCTGCTCGTCGTCGACCACCCATGCTCCAGGGACATCGAAGGAGATCCGGGCCGGCCCGCTGTGCTCGTGTAACTCGTTTGCGGCCGGTGCAGAGTGGACGAGAGCGCCGAACAGGGCCAGGGATGGGAGGCGCCCCACTTGGCGTGGGGTCATGCGCAATATGTACGCGACGTATCTTTCCCAAACCTTTACGTCCCATCGGGTGCCAGCGAGGTCCCCGTTGAGCAGCGCTGACCTGGGTGAAGCCGTCCCTTCCCCGCGGCTCCGGCCCGGGCCGCGTGAGATAATGCGCTGTGGCCGCCGGAGCGGTTAGGGATGCAGAAGGGTTAGGTGCCGCCCGGGTGCGAGTGACCCTTCTCAGCCGCTTCGCCATAAGGCTTGACGAGCGGAGCGCTGGCCCCTGGTACCGGCCCAGTGCCAAACGCGTTTGCGAACTGGTAATCGTCAGCCCTGGCCGCAGGATCGGCCGGGAGGTCGCCCGCGAACTGCTCTTCGCTAACCGGGCGCCACCTGCCTCGGCCAACGCCCTGTCGACCGCTCTGTCACTGGCCAGGGACGCCCTTTCACCTCTCGGTGATGTGGCAGCGGGGCTGCTGCGAGCAGACCGAGCCCACATCTGGGTCTCAGAGGACGTCCCACTCAACATTGACCTGGTAACCCATGAGGAGGCGCTTCGGTCCGCTTTGAGCATGGAGCCGGGAGGCCCCCGGGACGTTGCGCTCTCGATGGCCCTGGCCGAAGATGGTGTCCTGCTCGAAGACGAGCCCTATGCCGACTGGGCGCTGCGGCCGCGAGAGGCCCTCGAACTGCTGCGCCAAAGGGCTCGCTTAACCCTGGCCCGAGACCGCACCGGGGGCCGGGGACGCTCCCAGGCCGAGGCCGTAGTCGAAGCGTGGGAGGCGTGCATGGCGCATGACCTCGCATCAGAAGAGGCCGCCTCTTCGCTGGTACGGATCTACTCAGCTCAGGGCCAGCGTCAGCAAGCGTCGAGCACTTACGAGCGTTGCCGTACCGCACTCGAGGACTTGGGACTACGGCCGTCGCCGGCGTTAGAAGAGTCCCAGCGAGCAATTCGGGAGACGACTCCTAGGCCAGCAAGAGCGAGCGTCAGCGCTGTAGTTCAAGGCCGCCTCAGCATGGAAGAGCAGAGGTTGGTGAGCGTGCTCTTCGCCGAGCTCTCCGGCGTGGCCGCGTCGCGCCACAGGCGCGATCCAGAAGATTTGAGGCGCATTGTTGGCGACGCTCTGGCGGTATTAATAGCTGAGGTTGAAGGCCTCGGGGGTACGGTTACCTCCGTCTCGGGCGCTGGTCTGGCGGCGGTTTTTGGTGCTCCCGAGGCCCACGAGGACGACCCCGAGCGAGCCGTCAGAGCCGGGTTCCGCATGCTCTCGGCGACGAGTACTGGAGCCGGTGCTGACAGGACGGAGCGGCTCTCGGTCCGCGTCGGGGTCGAAACTGGGCCAGCGGTGGTCGGGCCGTTGTGGTCGGGGGCCACGGCGGCTTACGCCGCCGTGGGGGAGGTGGTGGAGGCCGCAGCCGCTTTGCAGTCGGCGGCCAAGACTGGCTCAGTCCTGGTCGGCCCGGCCACCAGGATCGCCACTGAGGGCATATTCGACTGGGGCCCGACCGAGGACGTCTCACCCAACCCCGGGGCGAAACGCTTGGCCGCTGTCTGCTTGGAGCGGCCAAAGGCGCGCCGCGTTGGCTCCTCGGGCCGGCGCGAGCTTGGGCGTAACGCCCGCGCTGGTCGGGCGCGACGTGGAGCTGTCGGCGCTCGACGAAGCGCTGCGGGGGGCCACGTCGGGGAGCGGCTCTGTCGTTTTCGTGATAGGTGAACCGGGGCTCGGCAAAACCCGCCTGGTCCACGAGTGCCGGAACCGTTTCATGGCCTGGGTCGGGGCCGGCACGGGTAGGTTGCCGCTTTGGCTGGAGGGCCGTTGCGCCTCCTACGCCTCGTCGACCCCTTATGGTCTCTACCAGCAGCTCTTGTCCGCCTGGGCCGGGGTCGCCCTCGAGGAGGGCGAAGAGGCGGTCCGCCCGGCGCTGGAGCGCGCCATGAAAGCAGTCTTCGCCGGCGAAGCAGAACATACCGCCTTCCTGGCTCACATGATGGGCCTGCGTAGCGGCCCCGAGGGGACCCGCTTAGCCCGCCTCAGCCCCGAGGGGCTCCAGCGAGCGACCTTCGCTGCGGTCAGCGCACTTGTGGCACGACTGGCGGCAGTAGGGCCCACCGTGCTCGTCCTGGAGGACCTGCACTGGTCCGACCCCACGTCGCTGCGCCTGACAGAGGAACTGGCGGGACTTGCACAGGACGTCCCCCTGTTACTGCTCGCCACCAGGCGCCCCGAACCCGACCCGGGAGTTTCAGCGCTTGAAAGCGCCCTGGAGGTTGCGCCCCTCTGCCCGTTCCGAAGAGTGGAGCTAGCACCCCTCGGTGACGACGCCGAACTCGAGCTGGCCCGGGCAATCGTTGGGGAAGGTGCCGGTAATGACGTAATAGGTACCGTGCGCACCAATGTCGACGGGAACCCTCTGTTCTTGGAGGAACGGTTCTCCTCGCTCGTCGAGACGGGCGCATTGGTCAAAGACGAGACGTCATGGTCAATCGACCGCTCTGTCACTGTCGACGTGCCTGAAGCGTTGGAACGGTTGATCCGCGCCCGCGTCGACCGGCTGGCCCCGTTTCCCCGCGAGACCATCGTGGCGGCTTCGGTGCTCGGCCCCGAGTTCCCGCAATCGGCGCTCTACGCCATCACCGAAATAAACGAGGAGTTATCGGTAGCGGTGGCCGAGTTGTGCCGGACCGCCTTGCTGAGCGAGGTCCGCCAGCTGCCCGAGCCCGTCTATCGCTTCCGCCACGCGCTCATCCAGGAGGCGACCTATCGCGGCCTGCTAACTAGCCAACGTCGAGCGCTCCATGCCCGCGCCGCCTGGGGCTTGGAGGCGGTGTCTGCCGGCCGCCTCGAGGAGGTGGCCGCGGTCCTCGGCCATCACTTCTACATGGCGGGCGAGGCGGAGCGGGCGTTGCACCACTTCGAGGTTGCGGCGAAGCACGCAGCAGCCATGTTCGCCATTGATGAGGCCGTCACCTCATACCGCAGCGCGCTGGTGATCGTGGACGATGACAGGGGCAGGCCCACGATGGCACAGGCGGCCGTCGACCTGCGATATCGGTTGGCCGAGGTCCTTTGGCGCAACAGTCGCTTCGGCGAGGCACGAGAAGCGCTCCACCAAGCTTTGGAGCTTGTCGATCCGGACCACCGTTTGCAGGCTGGTCGCCTCTGCGCACGCTTGGGCCGGGTGGAGGTCGAAGACTACTGCTACGACGCGGCGATCGCCGCCTTTGATGCTGCCGACGAACTGCTTGGCAACAGCCCCGAGGGCCAAAACGACGAATGGGTCGAAGTGTGGCTCGAAGTCCAGGTCGACGGGCGGGCCAATCTTCATTACTGGTACAACGAGCCGGAAAAGGCAGCAATGGTCCTGGAGAGGGCTCGGCCGGTGGTGGAGGCGCGAGGCTCCCCATTAAACAAGGCCGCCTTCTACGTAGAATTTGCCTGCGTACTAGCCCGTGAGACGCGCTTCCGGATAGATAACGAAGCCCTCACATACGCACGCCGTGCCCTGCTAGCCGCCGAGGAGGGCGTCGGCGAGCACGACATGGCCACATGCGTTGGCAACCTCGGTGAATACCTTTTCTGGCACGGCGACCTGGACGAGGCGCAAGAGAAATGTGAGGCCGCCTTAGCTATGGGCGAACGCATAGGTGACCCTTTTCGGACTTCAGACTGCCTGTGCTGGCTCAGTTTGATCTTCCTCCGCCGCCACGATGTCGAGGCTGTGCGGTCTTTGTCAGCACGGGCTCTAGCAACAGCCACGGATGCAAAGTACCCCATGTACGTCGCCGCCGCGAGGGCCGCCATGGCCTGGGTGGCATGGAAGGACGATCGCTTCGACGACGTTGTCAGTATCGCTAACGAGGCACTAGAGCTTTGGGCCGCCATCCCCGTGACCTTTCATGTCCAAGGGGTGTGCCTTTGGCCCCTCCTGGCAGTCCGGCTTGCGACGGGCCAGGTCTCTGAGGCGGTCGATGCTGGCTGTCGGGTACTCGAACCTCCTCAGCACCGTCTTCCAGACGAGCTCGAATCCTTGCTGAGGGCAGCCAAGGTGGCGTGGGACCGGGACGAATACGGGCCAGCTGCGAGAAAGCTCTCCGAAGCGCTGGCGTTGGCATCCGAGCTCGGCTATGCATGAGCCCCTCGCGTTGGAACTTCGACTGGGTTCTACCTTCGGAGCCCCTGAACTAGTGGCCGCTACATCATTAGCGCACTACGCCGTTCACATAGACGACGTGCCGATTCTTTCGGCCACGTTCGACATGAGGGGAAGGGCTGTTCCCGACGATAAGCACCCCTACGCCACACGGCCTCGCCACCTCGGGCGCCACCATGCTGCTCGGGTCCTTTGGCCACTCGTCAAACGTCGGACCCGCTTGAGCCTTCGTGGCCACGACCAATACGAACTATCAGGCGGTGGGCGGTGACATTCGGCTTCCGGACAAGGTTCCGGGGGTCGCTACCATGAAGGCACGGTGCACTCTTAGACGCGAGTCGGAGAGGTTAGGGACGGCCGTGGGAACGTCAACCCGCCGCCGGAGAACGAGCAGACATAACCGGCTGATCTGTCAGAACCCCGCGGCGTTGCGACCCCGATCGACACCTCGCACCTATTCGGCGATCCCGGAAGGCAACGGCGACCCGGCCCCTTCCTGCAACGTGGGTGCAGACTGCCGGCCCGCGCCGGAATGATATGTGCGCTGAATCTGTGTTGTAGCACAGGCAGGATTGGCGTGGGCCAACGCTTCGGTGACCGTCGATAAGTACGTCGCCCGAGAGCGACAGGCCGCGTTGATGACGCGCCGAGATCTGGCTGTTCTACGCGCCACCCAGCGTCCGGAGTGGCCTGTCCACCCCTGTCGCAGCTGGCGAGCCGTGGCGGCCGAGGGGAGCTAGTGGGCGGAGCCATGCGCCATCGTGTCGTCATCGCAGATCGCGCGGCGTGCGGCCGGCTTGACAGCATCTGGCGCGCAAGAAGACGAGCGTGTCGCTCGGCTTGACCCGCCTCTGCCGGCGTCGTGCAGGTGAATCGCCGGTCGCAGCACGGATAGTGTGAGGCTTGGCGGCGAGTTCCCCGCCGAGTTCCCTCCGGGCGGTCCCGGCCCGAGGTCGAGCGTTTTCTCGTTCATTCCCGTCCATTCCTATTCATCACGAACCCGTCTCGAACCAGGAGAACCTCATGCACGCAGCCCTGTACGAGTGGCTCACGGGCGTGCTCGATGAACAAGTGACGCTCATTGCTGACCGGTCATGGCCTGACGGCAGATCTTTCGTGTACGAAGTCTCCGCCAGCACCGGCACGAGCTGGTTTGTCAAACAACACACCTGCCCGGAGTGGTATTGGGCGGAGTTGTCCGCCTACCGCCGGTGGGTGCCCGCCCTCGCCGATCGGGGCCCAGTTCTGTACGCCCACGACGACTCGCTGCTGGTGCTCGTCGTGTCGGCACTCCGCGCCTCGGGTACGCAGGATTGGCACGACGACACTGTGCGCTATGACGCCGGTTCTGTGTTGCGGAGGCTCCACGATGCCGAATCGTTCGGCCCCTGGGAGGATATCGCCGCGGCCAAGCAGGCCGAGGTTCAGAAATGGTCCCGGCGCGGTGAAGGCCTCCTCACTCCGACGGAGCACGACTTCGCCCTGACTTGCGCCAGCGCCCTGGATGCGCTGCCGAAGCCGGCTCGGGTGCCCTGCCACCGGGACTTCACACCACGCAATTGGATCATCGACTCTGGCCGCGTCCGGGTCATCGACTTCGAAGAGATGGCCCCTGACGCATGGCTCACCGATATCGGGCGCATGCGCTTCGGCTTCTGGAACGACGAGGCCCACCTCACCGACGCGGTCTTGGACGGTTACGGCCACCGCCTGTCGGATGACGAGATCGCCGTCATGACCTTCTTATTCGTTGTTACGGCTGTACGCTTGATCGTGCTCGGCGCGGGGCTCGGTAAGCACGGCCCCGTCGCGCGAACCCACGAAGTCCTTGACGATCTCCGAACGGGCCGGCTGTCGGGTTAGCTCCTTACAGAACGGGCCACGTGCCCGACCAAGGCATGTTCCATAAAAACTAATAGTCGGCGCTTCCCTGCTCGCCACCTCGAAGATAGTTCTTTGCCGCCTTCTCCCGGGGCAGGCTCTTGCTCCAAACTCCCACGAAGCCACAAAACTTTCTCCCCCGATAGGACCGTTAGTTTGCGGCGGGGGACATGTTCAGCAGTAGAAGGCCAAAGACAACGGCGCACGCCCAGAGTCCTGCCAGAAACCGGGGCCCAATTGGGGCCGCGGTACCTGTGCCTCCCACCAGCCGTGGGCTCAAGGGGCGGCCAAAGAATAGGTCGACCAGTGCCGCCCGCCGTCGGTGGTACGCCCTAGGGGGACCATGCGGGCGTCCCATCCCCCGTAGACGTCGCCCGCGTATGCCCAGCCCACCCTCGGGCTCAGGAAATCGAGCTGCAAGTTGCTAAGGGCCATGGGCGAGGGCGATGCCCTCCAGGAGAGCCCGGCGTCGGTGGTCAGGCTTCAGCTGACGACGTTGGTCAGGTCAACTGGCCTCGCCGCTCATAAGTTCGCCTAAGAGTTGAGCCGCGGCCTGATCACGGGCGGGAATGACGTGGCTGTAGATCCGCGGCAAAACCGACGCATCGTGACCGAGCCTGCCAGCCACAAGCTTGGGGTCGATCCCTGCGGCTACGAGCTGTGTGGCCGAGAAGTGCCGGAGGTCGTTGAGGCAGATGTGAGGCAACTTCTCCCTGTTGCGCAAGGCTGTGAAGGCACCCGAAACGCGATCGGGTCGCCACGGCTCCGAGTGGTCAGCGACCTGGGACCAGACGAATGCTTTCGTGGAGAGTTCGACATCTAGTGCCGCGCATCGAGCTTCGGCTCGATCCTTTTGTTCCATCAAGACTGCAAGGGTGATCGGGTCCAGCGCGAAGCGGCGTCGCTTCTTGTTCTTGGTCGCCGAGAGCATTACGACACCACTCGGGAAGACCTTGACGACGTTTTCCCGCCGCGCCAGCGAGGCCGCCTTGGCCTTGGGCAAGTCCGAGCAGCGCCACCAAATCGTCGCTGTCCCCGCGTCCGTGTCGATATCGCAGAACCGCAGCCCGCAGATCTCACCGCGGCGCATCCCCGTCGTGGCGTCTACGAAGATCAGGGCGGCCAGATCGGGGTTCTCCCGGCTTACCGCCAGAGCCAGGTGCCGAGCCTCTCGGGGCGTAGGCGGCACGCGTTCCTCTGGCGCCAAGGCGGGCGCTTGTGCCTCGCCCGCCGGGTTTGGCGGCGACAGCCACCGCCACCGGATGGCTTGATAAAGCGAGGCCCGGATGAGGGAGTGGAAGTGATGGCGAGTTGTGGGATGCATCCCATAACCGGAGCGGCCGCCAGCAGAAGCGAGCCGGGCGTAGAACTCGTCCAGGTCCCGGCCGGTCAGCCGGCGGATGTCCTTGCCGCCTACCAGATCAGAGTTGATCCTCTCCGCCCGCCGCTGAGCCTCCAGCATCGTCTTCGGAGCCCGGCCGCGCGCCTCTTGATGTCGGAGGTACTCATCGAGCAACTCACCGAGGGTGTGCCGGGCCGCCTGGTGGCGGCC
Organism: uncultured Acidimicrobiaceae bacterium; assembly: GCA_963807395.1. Classification (GTDB taxonomy): domain Bacteria; phylum Actinomycetota; class Acidimicrobiia; order Acidimicrobiales; family Palsa-688; genus Fen-671. Next base: position 451,449 of record CAWEBW010000007.1, on the reverse strand, counting down.
ACCTCCGATTTCGGCCATAAGCTTGGCGGCCTCGGTCTCGACAACCTTCGGGAACCCCTTGGCGCCCGTCCGCCGGGGCGGCCCCTTGACCGTGCGGGATACCTGTCCGTACTTTCCTGTCGACTGGTCCCGCTGCCCCGTAGACGCCGTGATCTCATAGACGCCCGGAGCCCGTTCTCGTATCCTGGGCACGTGGCCAAGGTTATGCGCACCCAGCGACAGTTTGGGATTGAGTTTGGGATGAACCAGGCTCCTGGCACATAATGGCTGTTGGAGGGATGCGAGAGTGGCCGAATCGGACGGTCTCGAAAACCGTTGTGGGTGTACGCCCACCGTGGGTTCAAATCCCACTCCCTCCGCTCCAGACACCACTCCCTCCGCTCACCCCCTTGCCTCACCCCGGTTCGTGATCTGCCGGGGGCGGCCGGCCGGTCTCACCGCAAACCCAAACTCTCTGACCCAGAGTGGGAGGCGGCCGGCCCAGGGGAGGCCGAAAATCGCTGGTTTGCGTCCGGCACTCTGGGGGAGACTCCTCGATGTGGCTGGGCTCGAGCTGCGCCAGGTGCCGGCGTCGGATGCGCTGACCTTAGGTCGGGTGGCGGCGCTGGGGTTTGGCAGCGTCGCCACGGACCAGGAAGCCGAGGAGACCGCCGCCGAGCTATTCGACCCAGACTGGGCCATAGGCGTCTACGACGACGGCGAGCTAGTGGCAACGGCCAGCGCCAGCATCCTGGAGCTCACGTTGCCAGCGGGTACCGGGCCGCCATTCCCGGTGTTGGCCGTCCCCGGCGTGATGGGTGTCACCGTACTGCCGACCCATCGCCGCGGCGGCCTGCTCAACCAGATGATGGCCTTCCAGCTTGATCAGTTCCGGGAGCGTGAAGTACCGCTCGCCATCCTGACCGCCTCGGAGTCGATCATCTACGGCCGTTACGGCTACGGCGTCGCCACCAGCTTCCAATCTTTGAGCATCGCCACCAAGCGATCAGCCTTCGTGCGCCCTCCGGGCAGCGACGAGCGGGGCCGGGATGGACGCATGCGGTTGGTGACCGCAGCCGAGGCAGCCAACATTTTGCCGGCCCTGCACGAACAAGCCCGGCGCTTGCGGCCAGGCGAGATCAATCGTTCTAAGGAAACCTGGGCGGCGAGGTTCCGTGACCCCGACCAGAACCGGCACGGGGCCGTCGCGCAGACGTACATAGTGCACGAGGGCGCCGACGGCGCCGCTGACGGTTACGCCACCTACCGTTACCGCCATAACTGGAGCGAGGGCCTGCCGGCACACACCATATCGGTCGAGGACATCTACGCCACTTCCCCGTCAGTGGACGCGGGCCTCTGGCGCTTTGTACTGGACGTCGACCTGGTAGAGGAGGTAACGGCGCCAATGAGGCCGCTCGACGAGCCGTTGCGCTGGCGTCTGGCCGAGCCTCGCCGGCTCCGGACGACCAGCATCTCGGACTGCCTGTGGGCACGGCTGGTGGACATCCCAACGGCTCTCGCCGCTCGCGGCTATAGCGCGGAGACGGAACTCGTATTGCAAGTCGAGGGACCATCGACCGAACGGTTCCTGCTGGCAACGGCGGCAACGGGAGCTACTTGTCGTCGCGCTGGCGGCGGTGAGAGGACCGACCTGGTGCTCGGGGTCAGCCAGTTGGGCGCCATTTTACTCGGTGGGTGCCCGCCTGCGCTGTTGGCTGCAGCCGGCCTGGTCGAGGAAGCCCGCCCGGGGGCGCTGGCGCGTGCTGACGCCGCCTTTCGCAGCCCGCTCCTCCCCTTCTGCGGAACGCGTTTCTAGGCGCCTCCACTGGGCATCGTTGTGGGGCGCCCTGCTTCGTTTCCTGCGGCCACAATGACCGCGTGAACCGGACGCCGTTCGTTACGTGGTGCGCCCAGCCCCATTTCTGGGGCGAATGATCGTCCTTGGGTCGAAAAACATAATGATAACGACAGTTATTCGACCCAGTCTGGGGGGCCCGAGCTCCGGGACCCGAAGCTCCAGGGCCGCAACGCCCTCGGCCACCCGACCCCGGCTACCGACCCCGGCTACCGACCCCGGCTACCGACCCCGGCCACCGACCCCGGCCACCGACCCCGGCTACCGACCCCGGCTACCGACCCCGACCACCGACCCCGGCCACCGACCCCGGCCACCCGACCCAGCCATCGATCCGACACAAGCGCGTTTCGGCGGAAGATCGGGAAACCCTGTGGACAGCCCGAAGTAGAAACCCGCCAACTGCTCCAGTAATTCGCTTGACGTACCGGCACTTGCGATGTCTACTTTCTTAGCGCCGTGACAGCACGGCCTTAACGCCGAGAAGCTGGCACGCTCAAGGGCGTAGGAGATTGCCTTAAGCGTGCTGATGGCCACTCGGCCGTAACCGACGAGGGGTGGTGACCAATGACCGTGCCAGAGACCGTCGTTGTGTTGCGCCTCGCCATCGGCTGAACTCAACAGCCGCCAAGCGAGACGCGCTCGTCCCGGAGGTATGCCTCCGGGGGCAACGTCCTGTCTCTCTCCCGGAGGTTTACCTTGTCCTACAAAGCTTCTCGTCAGCGCGCCCGCCCCCAGGGTGGAGGGTCGTTCCGCTGCCGCCACTGCCAGCTCGACGTGCCAGTAGAGGCGCCGGGCACAAAGCACCGCAACCACTGTCCGGGCTGTTTGTGGAGCCGCCACCTCGACGGTCGAGCCCCGGGCGACCGCACCGCCGAGTGCGGGTCATCCATGGAACCGATCGCGGTAACGGTGCGCGGCGCCGGCGAGTGGGTACTGGTACACAGGTGCCTGGCGTGCGATGTGGTCCACCTCAATCGAAGCGCCGGAGATGACAACCCGCTCCTGCTCCTACGCCTGGCCGTCAGGCCGCTGGCTCAGCCACCGTTCCCGCTGGAGCACCTCAGCCAATTGTGAGGCAGCGCTCCGTAGCAGGAGCGCTGGGTCACAAGAATTTACCGGCCTCGCTAGGTTCGCGTCGAGAACACGGCGACGGCGGTGACATCTATGTGAGCGGCGCCGACGGTGCCGCCTTATGAAAGGACCAGGCAAATGCGTTTTATGCTGATTCAGAACTACGGCGAGGTCGAGTCGGAATGTCTCCCGATGACAGAGTGGGATCCGGCGGACATCAGGGCGCACATCCAGTTCCAAATGGTGTTGAACGAGGAACTGTCCAAGCGCGGCGAACTCGTGGACGCCCAGGCCTTGACCGCACCGGAGCGGGCGAAGTTCGTGGTCTGGGACGGCGCGAACGCGCCCGTGATCACCGACGGCCCGTTCCCTGAGTCAAAGGAGCTCCTCGCCGGCTACCGGCTCGTCGACGTCGACACGGCCGACCGGGCGCTCGAGATCGCCGCCCGGGCCTCGGCCGCACCGGGGGCGAAAGGTCAACCCATCCAGCAACGGATCGAGGTCCGCGAAGTCTTGAGTGCCCCCGACCCCGACCTGTAAGTACGCAAATGACCACCGAGGACCTCCTGCACCAACTGGCACCCCGGGCCCTCGGTGTCATTGTGCGCCGTTACGGCGACTTTGCCGACGCCGAGGACGCCGTACAGGAAGCGCTCGTGGCCGCGGCTACTACCTGGCCCGACGATGGGTGGCCCGACAACCCGCTGGCGTGGTTGGTCCGGGTCGCGGGCCGGCGCATGACCAAAAATACCGCGCCGAAGACGCCCGCCGACGCCGGGAAGAACTGGCCGCGTCCTGGGCGTTGACCACGCCAGGGCCAAGCTCTGGGTATGACGACACGTTGGTCCTCATGTTCATGTGCTGCCACCCGGCACTGACGCCGTCGTCCGCCATACCCCTCACCCTCAGAGCAGTCGGGGGGCTGACGACTCGAGAGATCGCCAGCGTGTTCCTCGTCCCGGAGGCCACCATGGCCCAGCGCATAAGCCGGGCCAAGTCGAAGATCAAAGTAGGCGGTGCGCACTTCGCCCTCCCGTCGCCGGACGAGCGCCCCGAACGTTTGCGGTCAGTTCTGCACGTCCTTTACCTCATGTTCAACGAGGGGTACGCGACCAGCAGCGGCCCCGAGCTCGGGCGGGCGGACCTGGCACTGGAGGCGGTCCGCCTGGGACGTGCTGTCCGTTCCTCCTTGGCCGAAGACCCCGAGGTGGCCGGGCTCGTCGCGCTCATGTTGCTCACCGAGGCCCGGCGGCCGGCTCGCACTGACGCTGAGGGGGAACTGGTGCCGCTGGCCGACCAGGACAGGGGGCTCTGGGACCGGGGCCTGATCACCGAGGGGGTCGGACTGGTGACCGCCGCCATGCAGCGAGGCCCGCTGGGTGAGTACCAGGTCCAGGCGGCCATTGCGGCCGTCCACGACCAGGCGTCCCGGTACGCCGACACCGACTGGCTGCAGATCCTCTCGCTGTACACCGTGCTCGAAACGATGACGGGCAACCCGACGGTCACCCTGAACCGGGCCGTGGCGGCAGCTATGGCTCATGGGCCTGGCGCCGGGCTCGTGGTGCTCGACGGGGTCAACGGGCGGCTCGGTAGCCACTACCGCCTGCGTTCGGTGCGCGGGCACCTCCTGGAGATGGCCGGGGATGAAGAAGGGGCCATTTCAGAGTTCAAGTACGCGGCCGCTCACACCACGAACTTGCGCGAGCAGCGCTACCTCACAACGAAGGCGGCTCAGCTCGCAGCCTGGCAACGCCGCACTGCCGAGGCGAGCCTGGGCGCATCGTTACCTAACCAAGGAGGCATTTCGTGAACGAAGAAACCGTCAAGCAGGTCCTGGACGACCCCCTGGCCCAACAGTTACTGGCCTCGTCCATACCGGCCCGACTGGCGTACACGGGCAAGGACGGGAGGCCCCGAGCCATCCCGATCGGTTTCCACTGGGACGGCTCCAATTTTGTCGTGTGCACCGTCCCCACGTCGCCAAAGGTACGAGCACTGGCGGTGCGGCCGGACGTGGCCCTGACGATCGACACGGAAACGTTTCCTCCGAACGTCCTCCTCGTTCGTGGACGGGCCACCTCCGAATTAGTCGCTGGCGTGCCCCCCGAGTACCTGGAAGCATCGAGGAAAGCGGTCCCGGCCATTGAGTGGCGGGCGTTCGAGGAAGGGGTGCGGGCGCTGTACAAGGAGATGACCCGCATCGTGATAACGCCTTACTGGGCCAAAGTTCTCGACTTTGTCACCCGCCTCCCCAGCCCGATCGAGCAACTGGTCCGCGATGCTACCGGGGGCGACGACTGACACTTCACGCCGGTGCGATCGGCCTGGCCAGGACACTAATTTGCGATCGATGCATCATTTACTAGAGTGCAATGATACAGTGACTGCAAGATGAAGCAAGTAACTGACGGGGCGGCGGCCGGCTCTTCGCCTTCGTTGCGGGAGCGGAAAAAGCTGGCCACCCGGCGCGCCATCCAAAGGGTAGCCCTTGACCTCGTGTCAGAGCGGGGCTATTCGCGCGTCACCGTAGAGGACATCGCGGAGGCGGCCGACGTCTCCCCCCGCACCTTCTTCAATTACTTCCCGTCCAAGGAGGCGGCGTTAATTGGCGCCGACCCCGAGCGCACCGAGCGGCTGCGCCAGCGTCTCGTTGACGAGCCGGCCAGCAAGAGCCCGCTCGAAGCGCTCCGCTCGGTCATGGTCGAAGAAATCCGCTGGCTGGCCGAAGAGCTGGCCGAGCTGGGTGGAGAACCGGCCGACTGGATTTGCCGGATGAAGATGGCCATGGTCGACCCGCAGTTGAGGGCGGCCCAAGCCGCCCACATGACCCAGCTCGAACACGCCATCGTCGCCGGCTTGGCTGAGCGCCTGGGGACGGACACGGGGCGAGACCCTTACCCGGTGTTGCTGGCCAGTACGGCAGTAGGGTTGATGAGGGCCGTCATCACGATCTGGGCGCACCTGGGGGAGGCGGTGGCCCTCGACGGACTTACCGATTCCGCCTTTCAGGCGCTCGCCGACGGGCTCCCACAGGACTGGGGCCGTATTGCATTACCTGCTCTAAAAGACTCGAGTAAGAAAAGGACTTTGCCCAGTGAGCTCGACCACCAACTCTCCTGATAACGGCGGGGCCGCGGGAGGCCTCAAGCAGTCCACGGTGATTGCCGCTCAACCCGGCGAGGCGATCATGGGGCTCCCGCATCGCCGGGTACTGCTCATCATCGGGGCCTTGATGCTGGGCATGCTCCTGGCTGCCCTCGACCAGACCATCGTCTCGACGGCGTTGCCAACCATCGTCGGCGACCTTGGGGGTGGCGCTCACATCGCCTGGGTCGTCACGGCTTACCTGCTGGCGGCGACGGTCTCGACGCCTTTGTGGGGCAAGCTCGGGGACCAATACGGCCGGAAGGTCTTCTTCCAGGCCGCCATTGTGATCTTCTTAGTCGGCTCCATTTTCTCGGGCCTCAGCCACTCGTTGGTCGAGCTGATTGGCTTCCGGGCCGTCCAGGGCCTTGGTGGCGGCGGGCTGATGGTAGGCGCCCAGGCCATCGTCGGCGACGTCGTCTCCCCCCGGGAACGGGGCCGTTACGTCGGGCTGTTCGGAGCCGTCTTCGGCGTGGCTAGCATCGTCGGCCCGCTGCTCGGGGGCGTGTTCGTCGACGACCTGTCCTGGCGCTGGATCTTCTACATCAACTTGCCGATCGGCGCTATTGCCCTTCTTGTCGTGGCCAGCCAGGTCCCCGGTCACCTGGGCCGCGTCCACCATGTGATCGACTACCTGGGGGCCGTTACGCTCACGTTCGCGGCCAGTGCGCTCGTCCTGTTCACGAGCCTCGGGGGCACCACCTATCGCTGGGGGTCAGCGCCCATAATCAGCCTGGGCGTGGCCGGTGTGGTGCTGGTAGGCGTGTTCGCCCTGGTCGAAAGGTACGCGACCGAGCCGGTGCTACCCCTGCACCTGTTCAAGAACCGCACGTTTGCCGTCACCAGTTTGGTTGGCTTCATCATCGGCTTCGCCATGTTCGGAGCCATCACCTACCTGCCGGCGTTTTTCCAGGTAGTTCGGGGACTCTCGCCTACAGCGTCGGGTGTCGAGCTCTTGCCCCTAATGGCAGGGCTGCTCGTCGTATCCATCGGTTCGGGCCAGATCATCTCCCGAACGGGTAAGTACCGGATCTTCCCCATCGCCGGCACCTTGGTCACCACACTGGGGTTGTACCTGCTCTCGACGATGGGCACTGGCACTTCTGCCGGCCTGGAAGCGCTCTACATGGTCGTTCTCGGAGCCGGGCTCGGCGGGGTCATGCAGGTGCTGGTCATCATCGTGCAAAACGCCCTCCCGCAGAGCGAGCTGGGCGTGGCCACATCGGGGGCGACGTTCTTCCGGTCGATCGGCGGTTCCTTCGGGACGGCGATCTTCGGCGCCATCTTCGCCAACGTGCTGGTTGGTAACCTGGCTAGCCACCTTCACGGCCTGACCTTGCCGCCCGGGTTCAATACCGAGGACATAACTCCCGGATTGCTGGCTCACCTGCCCACCTTGGTCCATCACGGTTTAGTGGACGCCTACGCCCAGACCATCCAGACGGTGTTTGAGGTATCCGTGCCCATCTGCGCCCTGGCCTTCTTCGCCAGCTGGCTGATCCCCCAGGTCGAGCTGAGGAAGTGGCCGGCAGCCGTAGCCGAGGGTGGCGCGCCAGTGGAGGGCGTAGCCGGGCCTGCTATGGCCGGCGCTGGCGCAGCAAACGGTGGCGCCCCCATTCCGGCGCCAGCAGTCGCCACCCTAGACACCGTGCCCGTCACGACCTCCGGTGCCGGCGTAAGTGCCGGTGCCGGTGGCGATGCCGGTGCTGGTGCTGGTGCTGGTCACGGCGACGGCATGACCGCCCAGCCGACCTTCAACCCTGCCGGGCAATCGTGGTCGCAGGCCCAGGCCGAGCAAAGGCCACGTAGAGGCGGGCTGGACGCCGGCTAGACGCCCAGGTGCAGCTGGACCAGCCGCCGTCGGTCCAGCCCGGCCGAGCGGGCCAGGCCGACCCCACACGCTGGCCTCGCTGGCCTAACTGACGGAATTGGGCGCGCCAGAATCGCTGATCCGTATTCTGGCGCGCCCACTTCCGGCCAAATCCGCCAACGCCGGCCAAGCCAGGCCACAGGTAAAGCCCTCCCCGGGAAGCAGGTGGCTCAGCCGGGCTACGGCCCGCTCTCGGGCCAGTTGGCCAGGCTCCCGGGCAGCGAGGACGGGGCCGGGCCCGCGGGTGCTCCAGCTCCCAGGCGGCCGCCACCGCTACCGCCACCTGCTCGTGCACCTTGGCCTGGAACATGGAGGGCACTATCACCCCGAGCGCCAGCTCCTCGTCGCTGACACACCCGGCAATGGCCCGGGTGGCGGCCGCCTTCATGGCCGGCGTCACGTAGGCAGCCCGGGCGGCCAGGGCCCCCTTGAAAAAGCCGGGGAAGCACAGCGAGTTATTGATCTGGTTGGGGAAGTCGCTCCGGCCCGTGGCCACCACCGCTCCCTCAGCCAGCTCCTCCCCGAACACTTCGGGGTCCGGGTTGGCCAGGGCGAAGACCAGCGGACGGGGGGCCATTGCGGCCAGCATGGACGGCTCGACCGCCCCGCGCCGGGACGTACCGATGAACAGGTCGGCCCCCACCAGCGCCGCCCGCAACGTCTGTACGCCGCGGGAGTTGCACCGGGCCGCCAGCCGGGCGTGATGCGGCAGCGCACCGGGGCCGTCGCTGAGGACGCCGTCCACGTCGAACGCGACCAGGTCGCCCACGCCGGCATCGAGCAGGGCCTCAGCCACGGCCGTGCCGGCCGCGCCCACCCCCACCAGGACGGCCCGCACGTCGGAGAGGTCCCGGCCCGTCATCCGGCACCCGTTCAGCGCCGCCGCCAGCACCACGGCCGCCGTCCCGTGCTGGTCGTCGTGGAAGACGGGAATGTCCAGCCGGCGCTGCAGTTCGGCCTCCACCCAGAAGCAGGCCGGGGCGGCGATGTCCTCCAGGTTGATGCCGCCGAAGCCGGGGGCCACGGCGGCTACGGCATCGACCAGCGCCTCAGGGGTGGCCGTGTCCATGCAGATGGGGTACGCGTTCAGCCCGCCGAAGTGCTTGAACAGAAGGGCCTTTCCCTCCATCACAGGGAGGGCGGCCAAAGGCCCGAGCGCCCCCAGGCCGAGCACGGCACTGCCATCGGTGGCGATGGCCACCGAGCTCCCCTTGGCTGTGAGCGTCCAGGCGTCTGAGGGCCGGCGGGCGATAGCGCTGGCCACCCGCCCCACCCCCGGCGTGTAGGCCAGGGCGAGGTCCTGGCGGGTGCGCACCGCCACCCGCGGCGTGACCTCGATCTTGCCGCCCAGGTGGTAAAGGAAGGTGCGGTCAGAGACGTGGCGGACGCGGCCCTCCGCCTGCTCTAGAGCGGCCGTGACTGCGGTCACGTGTTCTTCGCTTTTGGCTTGCAGGGTGAGGTCGACCGTGGTACCCGCCGCCGCCACTTCGACGAGGTCCATGCCGATCACCACCGCGCCGACCGAACTGACCGCCTGAGCCAGGCGGGGCAACAGCGCGGGGTGAGGGCGAGCGGTCACCCGCACGGTGACGGTGTAGCTCGCTCCCGGCGGCCCCGGGCCGACGTCTGTCCCGTCCATTGCTTCATCCATGTCGTTCCCTCACTGGATTCTTATCGCTAAGCGCCGGCCGCCGCTCCGCCCCGGCCACAACAGGACGGTGCCGAAGCAGAGCGCACCGAGCGCCTCGGGGACGAAGGCTAACGCCGACTTCCCGCTGACTTGCCATGCGATCCCGCCGAACAGCGGCAACAGGAACGCACACATATAACTGATAGTGGCCATCCCGGAGGCCAACCGGTGTACTTCGTCCGGGCCAGCCAGCAACGCCGGCATCGTAAGGGACACCGTGAAGGCCACCGCCGAACAGATGCCGACCACGGCTGCCCCGGCAATAGCCAGCTGGGCCGGCGCGACAACGATCGCCACCAGCCCGAGACCGCGCCAGCGGCACAGATTGCGAGCGGGCCGTACGGGGACGAGCTTCGGCGGGCCATGACCGCCACGATGAAGGCCCAGCCAACTGCGAAGTGTTCAAAGCGGCCAGGCACGGCGCTACGAGGCCGGGATGGCCGGCGGCGTGCAGGTAAGTGGGGAGGAAGGCGTTGGTGCCGAAGTACAGTACGGAGCCGCCCCCCTGGAGCAAGCCGGCTCGCCAGGTAACGGGGTCAGTCCAATGGGGCCACCATCTGAGCGGTCCGACGGTCGAGCGCAGCGGGACGGGGAACATCGGCAGGGCCAGGAGGACGGCGGCCACGAGAGCCGGCAAGCCCCAAAAGGCGAGGGCCTTCTCCCACGAACCCGTCAGCGGCACGACGAGGGGCAGGGTCAGCGAGGCGGCCAGCGCTTCGCCTACGACAATGCCGTTGCTGTAGACCCTGGTGGCAAAGCCAACCCGCGTGGCGAACCACGCTCTGCGTGATGCTCGGCATGGTGGGCTGGAGAACGGCGATGCCGATACCCAGAGCCACACTGGCGACGAACAGCCCCACCCCGCCGCCCAGGCCGCGGGCGCCCGAAGAAAGGCCGACGATCACCAGCCCGACGACAAGGGCGAACCGTGGCCCGAGGCGCGCCACCGCCGCCGAGCCAACCACGGCCCCAAGCGCCAGGAGCAGCACCGGCAGGTTGGTGAGCGCTCCGATGGCCGTCTCGCTCAGGTGGAACTGGCGCTGTATGTCTGGCAGCACAGGCGGCAGCGCCAGGACAGCCATCCGCAGATTGCCACCTATTAGCCACAGCAGGCCGAAAAGGTAAAGGGACCGATCGCATTCGAGCCTGCTTGCGACCCTCGTAACCGCAAGTCACCCTTTGGGCCGGTTGGAACTGATCCATTCCACCGCCGCCTCACTCGACAGCGCAGAGCCGGCCGTACCGCATGGCCTCGACCAGAACACTCCGTACCGGCCCATCGCCTTGTGAACCACGGCCCGCCCCGATGATGGCTACCTGGCCCTCATCTCAGCTTCATCTCATCGCCCGACCGAACCGGCCTCACCTCTCGAACAGGGCCGCCTGGCCCTGGCCCACGCCCACGCACAACGCGGCCAGGCCGTAGCGTCCCCCACGGCGGCGCAGTTCGTGCAAGAGCGACACGACCAGGCGGGCGCCGCTCATCCCCAATGGGTGGCCGATTGCTATGGCACCGCCGTTGACATTGACTTTTTCGTCCTCGATGCCTAGTTGCCGCAAGACGGCGAGGCTCTGGGACGCGAAAGCCTCGTTCAGTTCCACGAGGTCGACATCTTTCAAGTCCACTCCGGTGCGAGCCATCAGCTTGCGTATAGCCGGTATGGGACCGATCCCCATCAGGCGCGGGTCGACGCCGACAACGGCACTTCCGGCGAAATAGCCCAGCGGTTCGGCCCCGAGCTGACGGGCTTTTTCCTCCGAGGCGATCACAATTGCAGCAGCCCCATCATTGATACCCGAAGCGTTACCGGCCGTCACGGTGCCGCCCTCGCGGAAAGCCCCCTTCAGTTGTCCCAGTTTCTCGAGCGTCGTATCGGGTCGAGGGTGCTCGTCTTTCTCCATGCCGTCTACTCTCACGATTTCATCGTCGAAGCGGCCCGCGGCCGCCGCCTCGGCCCAGCGTCGTTGAGACCGGAGGGCGAACTCGTCCTGGTCCTGGCGCGGGATCCCGTACAGTTCTGCGACGTTTTCGCCCGTCTCGCCCATCGCCTCGAGCGGGAAAAGCTCTGCCAGGCGCGGGTTCGGGAAGCGCCATCCGAGAGTGGTGTCGCATAGCTGGCGGTCGCCGCGGGGGAAGCCGCGGGTGGGTTTGGCCATGACGAACGGGGCACGCGACATGGACTCGACCCCGCCGGCGACGAAAACGTCACCCTCGCCCGCTATCACGGCATGACAAGCAACGACAATGGCCGAAAGCCCTGAGGCGCAAAGCCTGTTCAAGGTCACGCCGGCCACGGACTCCGGCAAGCCGGCGAGCAACGCAGCCATCCTGGCCACATTCCGGTTGTCTTCCCCGGCCTGGTTGGCGGCACCGAAGTAAACGTCCTCGATATCAGCGGCGGGGACAGCCGAGCGGGCTACCGCTTCGCGCACCACGATGGCACCCAGGTCGTCCGGCCGCACACGCGCCAGGGCACCGCCATAGCGCCCGACCGGCGTGCGCACAGCGGAGAGGACTACCGGCTGGCGATGGGCGTCAAGAACCATCGATGAACTTCCTAGGCTTTCTTGTGGCCTTCACGCGCGGCCAGGTCCGTTTCGATCAAGCGGCTCGACGCCATGAGCGGGGGCACCAGGTTGCGGCGCAGCTCCTCCATAGTGACCCGTGAGGCGTGGACGGAAACGTTCAGGGCCGCCACCACCCCCCCGCTGGCGTCCCGGAGAGGGACGGCCGCCGACCGCAGGCCCTCCTCGAGTTCCTGGTCTGTCATGGCATAACCTTGAGCGCGAACGGTCCTCAGTATGTCCCTTAGTCGCTCCGCATCTGTCACCGTCCTCTTCGTGATGGCCTCCAGACGGGCATTCTTGAAGTACAATCCCAGCTCGTCATCGGGCAAGTAGGCGAGGAGCACACGACCCATGGACGTGGCATAAGCAGGAAAGCGCGTCCCCACTGAGATGGAGGCGGTCATAATCCGTTTGGTGGCTACCCTCACTACGTAGACGATCTCCTCGCCGTCGAGCACAGCTACTGACGAAGACTCCCGAGTGTGGGCGACGAGATCCTCGAGGTGTGGAGCGGCTACTTCGTTGAGGCTGAGACCTGCGAGGTAGGCATAACCGAGCTCTAGCACCTTTGGGCGGAGCGAGAACTCTCGCCCGTCGCTGCGCACGTAGCCGAGCTCAGTCAGGGTGATGAGGAACCGGCGAGCAGCAGCTCGAGTGAGCCCCGTGGCCCGAGCCACCTCGGAGAGAGTCATTTGCGGGTTGTCCGGCCCGAACGCTTTTATCACGTCTAACCCGCGAGCGACTGATCGTACGAAGTCTGGATTGCCCGTCACGGCCGGATCAGAGATGGGCTGGAAAGCACGTGCTCGCCCATCCAGCCGAGGAAAGTCTCCCTGTCGCGGCTTATGGCGTCCCAAGCGACGTAGAAATCATTATTGCGACCCGAGTACCCGAGCGAATACGAAGGGAACGAGCCGCCTGGCGCGGGCACGACGGCCGTCACCACCCACGAGGGCAGGACGCAAGCGCCGGGCCTCGGCTCCAACTCGTCCACGATCTCCTCTACCGTCACGAGCGAGCGTTTTGAGGCCAAGACGGCTTCTTTCTGTACGCCCGTAATTCCCCACAGCTGGACGTTGCCGTGAATGTCGGCCTGCTGGGCGTGGATGACGGCGACATCGGGCTGCAGCGCCCGGACGGCGGCCAGCCTTTCGCCCGTGAACGGGCACTCCAGCATGGCGACTGTAGAAGAATGGGACAAGAGGTCGGTACCGACATAGCCTCGCATCACGGCAAAAGGCAGGCCCGCGGCCCCCGCTACGTAGCGATTGGTCAGGCCGGCGTGGCTGTGCTCATCTATCGTGAGCGGTCTCGGCCAGCCGTGCTCGATGGCGTCCCGCAGCCGGTGGAGCGACCCGACGCCGGGGTTGCCGCCCCAGGAAAATACCAGGGCGCGAGCGCAGCCCACGCCGATCATCTGGTCGAAGACGATGTCAGGGGTAAGGCGTACGAGAGTCAGTTCCTGGCGCCCCTGCCGGATGATCTCGTGACCGGCGGCGAACGGGATCAAGTGCGTGAACCCTTCGAGGGCCACGCTGTCTCCATCGTGTACGAGACGTTGGACCGCCGACTCGAGGTCCAGGATCTCTGCCATCCTATTTACCTCCCGTAGCGACATGTTATGTTATGTGCGTACCACGAATCAATGTTCGTTATGCGAACGTTCGGGAGGGGGAGACGGCGGGCATGGTGGCGTCGTTCGCCCCGCGGAACGCACCCCTAATCCTCGGGATCAGGTCGATAGCGGCTCCGTTGGCGGCGGGCAACACGGTCGTGATGAAACCTAGCGAACAAGCTCCCTTATCAGCCGGCCTTTTCTCGCCGATGTACTGCACCAGGCCGGTTTCCCGCCCGGGGTCTGCAATGTCATTACGACGGCGGCGGAAGACGCCGCTACGGTGGCCGAGACGCTTATCGCCGACCGCCGCGTCCGGCGCGTCAGCTTCACCGGCTCCACTCGCGTCGGCCGCCAGATCGGAGAACTGGCCGGCCACCACCTGACCCCGGCCGTACTCGAGCTGGGCGGGAAAAACTCCATCATTATCCTGGATGACGCTGACCTCGAATTATGCCGTCAACGCCGTCGCTTTTGCTGCTTACTGCAACTCCGGCCAGATCTGCATGTGCGCCGACCGTATTGTCGTACAAAGACAAGTGGCGGAAGAAGTTACCTCTGAGGAAATCTTCGGCCCGGTGTGCACGGTCCTCGTGGTGGACAATGACGACGAGGCTATTGCGGCGGCGAACGCCTCGTCATACGGGCTAACTACCGGCGTGCTCACCGGGGACATGCGCCGTGGCCTGGACGTCGCTCGCCGGTTGCGCACCGGCATCGCCCACGTCAACGACCAGTCAGTCGATGATGAACCCCAAGCACCCTTTGGAGGCGTGAGCGATTCCGGCTATGGTCGGTTCGGAGGCCGGGCCGCAATGGGCTCTTTCACCGAACTTCGCTGGGTAACGCTCCGGCACGGGCGCCACCCGTTCCCCCTCTGAGGACGACCGAGGCAGAAATGACATTAGCCGGTCCAATTTCAGCCCCCGCAGACGTGGAGGACCCGATCGGGTTCACCTCGGACGAGATGATGACAGTGGCCGCGGCGCGGGCGCTGCGCGATGGCCTGGTCTGTTTCGTCGGCATCGGGCTCCCGAGTACTGCGGCCAACCTGGCCAGGACGACACACGCCCCCCACCTCGTGCTCGTGTACGAGTCCGGGACCATCGGCGCCAAGCCCAGCCGGTTGCCCCTTTCGATCGGGGACCCGGAATTGGCCGAGACCGCCGACACAGTGGTCTCGGTGCCCGAAATCTTCAACTACTGGTTGCAGGCCGGGCGAGTCGATGTCGGCTTCCTGTCGGCGGCCCAGCTGGACCGCCACGCCAACCTGAACAGCACCGTTATCGGCTCCTACGACGAGCCGTCGGTCCGGCTGCCGGGCGCCGGGGGGGCACCTGAGATAGCGGCGTCGTGCCGTGAAGTCATCATCGTCATCAGGCAATCGAAGCGAACTTTCGTCGAAAAACTCGACTTCGTCACGTCGGTCGGCTACCTCGGTGGCCCCGGGGAGCGGGAACGGCTGGGGCTCAAAGGCCGAGGCCCGACTCTGGTTATAACGGACCTCGGCCTCCTCCGGCCGCGACAAGGCGACCTGGAACTGGAGCTGACCCACCTCCACCCCGGCGTCAGCCTGGAGCAGGCCCGCCAAGCCAGCGGTTGGGAGCTGGCGGTCTCGCCCGCGCTGGAGCGAACGCCGCCACCGACCCTGGACGAACTATCCGCGCTGAGGAAGCTGACCGCCACGCTTCCCTCGAACCGTGCCCAGGGAGAGCGGCCTTGAACGCGGACGTCGACATCGCCCGTCCGGGTGCCCCTACGGCCGTGGACCCCCCTTACGACTACCCCGGTTACCGTTCGACCCAGCTGCGGGCGCCCAAGCGCGCGTTGCTGCCGATGCCTCGGGGCGAAACCGAGCGTTGGGGGCCGGTTTTCGGCGACGGCAGCGTCGACTCCGCCGACAGTGACCTGACCCTCAGCCCGGATGGGGCGCCGATCGGTTGCTCATCGCCCGGTTCGACCTCGCTTCCACTGTCGAGCAATGGGCCCTCGGTTATGTCTTCGACATCGTCCTGGGCGGGCGCGGCCCGACCCCCCGGGACGGGCGGGCCGGGGGCTAAACCAGGACTATGGCCGCCGCCTCCGATACCTACCACCCGAGGCCCACACCGTCGCAGACAGCGGGCCCGTTCGTGAGCATCAGCACCCAGTGGAACTCGACCGGGCTCGTCGTCCCCGAGAGCACGCCCGGCGCGCTCTCGGTCCGGGGACGTGTCGTCGACGGGGCCGGAGCGCCCGTCACCGACGCCATGCTGGAGTTCTGGCAAGCCGACCCGGAGGGCCGTTTCCCCTCCACCCCGCCCCCAGCCGGCGGCACGTCGTCCACTCGTCCCTGGACCGGTTTCGCCCGCGCCCTCACCGACGGGGACGGCGGCTTCCGGCTCGTGACCCTCAAGCCGGGGCCGGTCCCCGGGCCAGGCGGCGCGGTACAGGCGCCCCACATCTATGTTTCGATCTTCGCCAGAGGGCTGCTGCAGAGGCTGATCACGCGCATCTACTTCCCCGATGAGGCGGTGCTCAACGCCGCCGACCCGGTGCTCTCCGGCCTGGGCCACACCTTCCTGGCCCGCCGGCTGGTGGCGTCCCCTGAGCGAGACGGTCGCTCCCTCCGCTTCGACATCAGGCTGCAAGGCGACCAGGAGACCGTTTTCTTTGCCCCCTGGTGCCCCTGACCCCGCCAACGGGCTTTTTGGCCCGATCTTCACCACAGACGAGCTGGCCGCCGCCACCTCGGACGGCGCCTGGGTGGCCGCCATGCTCGAGTTCGAAGCGGCCGTCCGCCTCGTGGAAGAGGCGAGCAGGCGGTCGGCCCTGAGCTCGACGTCCCTCGATCCGGCCCTATCCCTCGAGCAGGCCCTGTCCCTGGAGCAGGCCCTGTCCCTGGAGCAGGCCCTGCGCGTGGAGCAGGCCCTCCGCGTGGTGCGAGGCATGGCCGAGGTGGTGGGCCGGTTGCGGGCGGACGTCTTCGACCCCGCCGGCTGGACGGGCTCGGCCGAGGTGTTCGTCGACCGCGCCCTGGAGTGGTACGAAAAGGAGTACGGGAGTGGCTGAAGCCCAGGTGAACGGCGAACCAGTCGCCTACGACCTCACAGGGCCGGAACAGGCACCCGTGTTGGTCTTGCTGGCTTCGCTCGGGACGGACAGGCGGGTTTGGGACGCCCAGGTACCGGCGTTCAAGAGCTGGTTCCGGGTCCTGCGTATTGACCACCCGGGCCACTACGGCGGGAGCGCACCGACAGGCCCGTACTGGTTGAGGGCCTGGGCGAACGCGTCCTCGGTGTGCTCGACGTCCTCGAGGTCGAGGGTGCCCATTTCGCCGGTCTCTCGCTTGGAGGGCTGATCGCCATGTGGTTGGCGATCGAGCACCCGGGCCGGGTCGACCGGCTGGCGGTGTGCTGCAGCGCGCCGCGCTTTACCCCTCCGGGAACGTGGGTGGAGAGGGCCGGAAACGTACGGGCAGAGGGCGTCGCGCCGCTCGTCGAGGCCGCCTTGGGCAGGTGGTTCGCGCCCGCCTTCCGGCGCGATCATCCCGACGTAGTTGCCCGTTACCGCGCCATGCTCTCTGGAGTCGACCCGGAAGGTTACGCCGCCTGTTGCGACGCTCTGGCCACCGCCGACGTCACCGGTCAACTCGGTCAAATACGGGCACCAACGCTCGTGCTGGGCGGCGCGTACGACCCGGTTGTCCCGCCGGCGTCGGCGGCCAGCACCATGACGGCGATCCCGGGTGCCAGCCTCTGCGTCCTCGCCGGCGCCGCGCACCTGGCCAATGTCGAACAACCGGGCGCCTTCAACAGCGTCGTCCTGGCCCATCTCGCCGGCCGCCCGGAAGAGCGCGGCGAAGCCGTAAGACGGGCGGTGCTCGGCGCCGATCACGTCGAGCGCGCCATGAGCGGAGCATCGGAGCTGACGGCACCGTTCCAGGAGATGCTGAACCTGTGGCCGTGGGGAGGGGTCTGGGCGCGGCCCGGCCTGGAAGTCGAAACGCGACGGCTAATCGCGATCGCCATACTCGTAGCTCTAGGACGCCACGGCGAACTGGAGATGCATGTCCGTCAGGCACTGCGCGCGGGCACCAGCACGACTACGCTCCGCGAACTGTTACTGCAAACGGCCGTCTACGCCGGCGTGCCGGCGGCCAACTCCGCCTTCGCTATCGCCAACCGGGTGTGGACGGAAGTCTCAGGCAGTGCGGATGCCCGGCCTGGCGAGGCTGGCCCTGCGGGGGCTGCGCTGGCCCTACAGGGGCTGGCCCTACAGCTGCTGGTCCTACTCGACCGTGACCAGTGTCCCGATCGGGTCCATGCCAAAGACGACCTCGGCGTTGGAAATCGGGAGCTCGACGCAACCGTTGCTCTGCGGCCAGCCGTAGCTCGCCCGGGGGTAACCGTGGACGGCATCCCCGCCGTTGAAGTAGGAAACCCACGGCACGTCCGGGGCCACGTAGTGGTAGCCGTCGGGGTCGGTGCCGGTCATGGTCGTGGTCAGGAAGCGGGAGTAGACGGGGAACGTGCCCGTAGCCGTTGCGGCGCCGGCCACGCCGGTGTTGGCCGGGCTGCTGTAAATGTACGACCCGTCTCGCCATACGCTGAGCTGCTCGGGGATGGCCTCGCTCACGACCAGGTAGTCATACGGCGAGCTGTCGGTTTGGCGGGTGGCTACCGCCTGTGTGAGCGCCTGCCACACCTGGGGCCCGACTACGCCGTCATCTGTCAGGCCATTGTTGGCCTCGAACTGCATCACCGCGCCCTGCAGCACGACGTTGTCCTGGCCTTGGGCCCAGAGCGAGGACAATGACGACGGGACGTTGGAGAAGCGCCAAGAGAAGCTGCCGGGCAGGGCGGCCGGGCTGACCTCCGACGCGACGGTCGGTTCGCTGCTTAACGCCGGTTGCCCGTCCGCCAGGGTGAAGCTGACCGGGAGGTAGCCCAGTTCGGCCAGCAACTGCTCGGTGCGAAGAATAGGCACGCCCTGCACGTTGAAGCTGGCCGTGTCGGGATCGGCCAGCCCCAGCCGGCACCGTCAGATCCACTTCGGACCACGGCTGGTAGCGCCCAGTCGGGATGAAGGTGAGCGTCGCGCCGTCAACTGACCATTGGCCCGGTATGGCGGGTGTAAGGGTCGGCACCGGCGCGCCCGGCGCCGGTGGCCGGGACAACTCGATGGTGATCGGGGCGTCAGACGCCACTCCGGCCGAGCCCGCACGCGGGCTGACCGAGACCACCTTCGGGAGCGGGACCTCAGTGGTGGCCGGGACGGCAATCGTCGTTGGCACTACCCCACCACCACCTTCGCCAGGCGAGCCGATAGCTAGGAGGTGACGCACAGGCCCGGCCGTAGTGACGGCCGCCACGCCTCCCGCGGCAGCGAGGACGACAACACCAGACGCCAGGAGCACGAGACGATGCCGGCCGCGCCCGTCGGGCCGGGCTGGCTTCGAGTGCTGGCCCTTTTGGCTCATCCGCCGCACAACCTCCTGTCCTTCGGTATTAAACCGTCTTTCCGGCTCGCATGTGCGGATTTTCTTTTACCACACTAAAGTCCTGGCCGGCTCGTCCGACATCTATTTCATCGGATCGTGAGCCGGAGGCACAGCTGAGACTATGTCTTCTCCCTCGTCACCGCATCACCACAACAGGATGAAAGGACGCTTGTCCGGGGCCGCCGTCACCTTCGTGACCGCTCTAGGCGCCCTCCCGCTGGCGGCCTCGGCGGCCCAAGCCCAACCCGGGCGGGCGCTCGCCGACCCGCCAGCCAACGTGCCCCGCACCGAGGCGATGGCCGCGGCCTGCCGGGACGGTGCTGGCCCGGACTGCCAGGTTGCAGTGCTTCACGCCATCGACCGGGCGCGCGGCGCCGAAGGACTGGGGCCGTTGGACCTGCCCGCCGATTACGGCAGCCTCACCATGGCCCAACAGCTGTTCATATTGGCCGATATAGAAAGAACCGACCGGGGCCTGCCGAGGCTTGCGGGCCTCTCCTCCCAGCTGGACGCCCTCGCAGAGGTGGGCGCGTCCACCAATTCCGACCCTGTCGGACCGGCAGGTGCCAGTTGGGGATCGAACTGGGCCGGTGGCGAGGCGTCTGCCCTCTTGGCTGACTACGACTGGATGTACGACGACGGGCCCGGTTCACCCAACCTGGACTGCGAGCACCCGTCATCTACCGGGTGCTGGGACCACCGGCAGAACATACTGGGCGACTACGGCGCTCACGCCAGCATGGGTGCGGCTTCGACGATGGTCGAGGGGGTGACCTCGATGACCGAGCTCTTCTCGTCAGGCAGCCGCGGCGTGCTCGAGTTCACGCTGAAGGCACCGGGCCAACGTTCATCTACGTCGTGACCAGCCGGCCTGAGCCACCGGTGACCTCGACGGCCCCATCGAGCGCATCGGCCAGGTTAGACAGGGCCCCGGCAACGTCTGCCCCGGCGGCGTCCACCCCAGGTGGCGAGACGTCTACCCAAGCACCCGGCTGAGCGCATAACGCCCGAAGGGCGCGCTGTTCGGGCCCGCTCACCAAACGCCGTCCCCCTCGGGCCTCCACGAGATTGCCGGAAACGGCGACGGGCCCGTGCTGGCCGGCGCCTACGAAGCGGCGGCGGGAGAGTTCCTCCCCGAGGGCGGTCACCAGGGACCCGAGGCGGGGGTGCTCGGGGACGAGCGGCACCGATATGCCCTCGAGGTAAGCGGCGCTAGCGCACACCGGCCCGATGCATGCGGCGACGACCCCGCCGCGGTTGAAACCATCGAGTACGGCGGCCAGCGCGTCTGCCGACTTGGCCGCGGCTGTCAGGGCTTCTATTTGCGGGGCGGCGGTGAAGGTGACGACATCGGCGGCCCCGTCGAGGAGCGCCTCGATGAGCGTCCCCGCCGCCTCCGCGGCGCCTCCGCCCATCCTGTACACGGGCAAGTAGCTGACTGTGGCGCCGACCCGTTCGAGCACCGTCACCGTTGGCCCCGGGGCCTCGCCGTGGAGCTGCACCACCACCGACCTGCCCGCCAGGTCCTCCTCCATCAAGCGGCCGACCACTTCTTCGAGAGTCTCGCCGGGCGCCTTGTACCAGGCGTTCAGCCCCACCTTGCGCAGCTCGCCCAGGGCCTTGGCCCCTCGGACGGCGATGGCCGACTTCGAGCGGAGGGCGGCCACGAGGTCCTCCTGCCGCCCCCATTCGGCCGCCGCTGCGAGCCAGGTCCGCATCCCGTAACCGGTGTTGGCCAGCAAGTAGTCGGGGGGCGCCGTGATCACCTCTTCCGTCAGCACCCGGAGGGCGCCCATGTCCTCGGGTTCGGTCCGCAGGAGCGGGAACATGAGGACATCGACGCCCAGGCGCTCCAGCAACACCGCCTGCTCCTCCCGCCTGCGGTCAGCGGTTACGGCGACGGTAAAGCCCTGCAAGTTCGGCGGCCCGGCCACGGGGCGCCAGGTTAGCGCCGGCCCTCAGAAAGCGACCCGCAAAAAATGGTGCCGCAAAAATGGTGCCGCAAAAAAAGGGCCGTTCCCAAAGGGATTCTGGGCGCGCCAGCGTCTGTTATCCCCACCCTGGCGCGCCCAGTCCCGGTCGTTAGGTAGCCCGGCCCCGCTCAGGCCGGTACACCGGCCTGCTGGCGCTGGCGCTGGCGTCGCCGTTGGCCTCGGGGTTGGCCTCGTTGGCCTCGGCCGAAAAGCACACGGTCGAGGAGGAAGTACTGAAGGACCCAAAGAGAGCCGAAGGTCATGAGGTTGGCCGCCTGGGACGCCAGCGCGACCGCGCCTGAGCCCAACCCGGCGCCGGTCGCCCAGGCGGCCGCCAGCCGGACGGCGAGCGTCGAAAGCCCGAGCCCGCTGAACGATAGGGCGCAAAACGGCGCCACCTCTTTCAGCAACGAACGCTTGGTTTTCTTGGCCCAGACCCAGCGCCGGTTCAGTTCGAAAGACGGCACGGTACCGACCCCGGTAGCCACTACGTTGGCCCAACCGGGGGAAAGGGCCTTCGTATAAACCAATACACCCAGCAGGCTCAACGTCACGCTGGTCGATATCAACGAAACCGCCGCGTACCGGGAGAGCTTGCGCAACCAAGCCTTCATCGAAGGCTCCCGGCGGCCCGGCGCAAGAAATAGAAACGGACCAGCGTCGACCCCAGGTTGGCCGCCGTCAAGACGACGATGTAGACGGGGAGGCTAACCACCCCGGTGGCGGACATCGCCATTAGCGCACCCAGGGTGGAGAGGAGCGGCAGTAAGGACATAATGAGCCCGGTGGCGTAGTAGTGCCGCCGCCCACTCGGCCCTTGGCGGCAAAAGTAAAGCGCCGGTTGGCCATAAGGTTGCCAAGCGCACAAACGGCCAGCGCCACTACGTCCGCCCCGGCGGCACCGAGTGGCCCATAAAGCAGAGCGAACAAAACGGCAAAGCAAATCGTGCTGGCCACGCCGACGCCGGCAAAATGCACGAGCTCTCCCGCCGGGCTGGGCCTGGGCCGGTGCCCGCCGGCCGGGTCACGCGGCCACCGGGCTATCTCGGCCTTGCTTTGAGCCCCGGGGCGCATCATCCGCGCGATCCCCTTCAGGTCGTCCCGGGCGGTGCGCACGACGTCGACGGTTGAACCGGGATCGTCGACCCAGTCAACCGCCACTTCGTGCACCCTCAACCCGTGTCGTTCTGCCAATACGAGCAGCTCGGTGTCGAAGAACCAACCGTTGTCTTCTACGAGCGGGAGTAGCTGGCGCGCTACGTCCGCCCGCACGGCCTTGAAGCCGCATTGCGCATCCGAAAACCCATTGCGCAGAGTGGCCCGCAGTATGAGGTTGTAGGCCCGGGAAATGAACTCACGTTTGGGCCCCGCACCACCCGGGCACCGTAGGCCAGCCTCGACCCGATGGCCACGTCGCTGTGCCCGGTTATGAGCGGTGCCACCAGGGGCAAGAGCGCGTCCAGGTCAGTGGACAGGTCGACGTCCATGTAGGCGACGACCGTGGCGTCGCTTTGCGACCATGCCGTCCGCAGGGCGCGGCCCCGGCCCTTTTCGGCCAGGTGGAGAGCGCGCACGCCGTCGAGTTCTGTGGCCAGCTGGCAGGCGATGGCCCAGGTCCCGTCCGTGCTGGCGTTGTCCGCCACGGTGATGAGCCATGAGAGGGGAAAATTCTGCGCCAGGTAACTGTGCAATAAGTTGATCGAGGTGGCCAGGTCCTGTGCTTCGTTGTAGACGGGGACCACGATCTCCACGTCCGGGGCAAGCTGGCGGAGCGCGGGCTCGACGGTCAAGGTAGCGGTGGCAGCCACACCGCGAGCATCGTCGCCATAAGTCAGCTGACCGTTGTAGATGGCTGGGGATTGGCCTTGAGACATGGCCCTACTTCTCCCCCGCGGTGAGGTTGTAAATGGTTACGCCACCAACGGTTGTGGCGGAGAAATGGCCTTCCACCCACGACGTTATAAGCGACGCATCGTCGCTGCCGGACCCTGATCGCCCGCCGAAACCGCCAAAACCAGAGCCGGAGGCGATGAAGTAGTGGATCTTCTTTTCTTGTACGTACTGTTCGAACTCGGCCAGTGTGGGCGCCGGGTCGGTGCCGTTGAACCCTCCGATGGCCATTACCGGTTCCCGCGCCGCTAACTGGTAGCCCGCCGCTTCGTTGGAACCGACCGCCGCCGCCGCCCATGTGTACTTGGATGCGTCGGCCTTGAGGGCGGCCGTAATGGCGGAGTCGGCGCTGCTCGAGTTGAGCAAGCCGCCCAACCCGCCTCCGCCGCCCGGCTGAGGGTTCGTCCCTGAGGGGGCAAAACCAGTTCTACCGGCTGCGCCATTTTGACTACTTCCACCAAAGGGGGGACCACCGCCGGGGAAAAACTGCCCCGTGTGGCTGCCGGCGCCCGTGCTACTTTGCCCTGGGCCAAACCCGGCCGCCCCCGCGCCCGGGAACGTGCCGCCCCCACCGCCTCTCCCGCCGGCTCTCCCGATGGCTCGGCCGGGACCAAACCCGCCGCCGCCCGGGAACCCCGCCAGCGCCGTCGATGACGGCCCTGCCGTCGGGATCGCACCCGAATGAGGAGTGCCGACCGTGGCCACGGTATAAGCAAATGGGCCGGCGAGGACGGCCATCGAGGCCAGGCCAGCCACAGCCGCCCGCGCACCCACTTGGAACCGCTTGGCCGGGAAAATGCGGTCGCGATAGGGCAAAAGGACGAGTAATACACCGGCGGCGCAACCCGCAGCCAGGATGGCGGTACGCAACCACGGGTGCCACGCCGGCACGCGGTCGAGCAGTAGGGCCGCCCACACCGAGCTCACGACGACGACCGACCCGAGCACCAGGCGCGCCCACAGAGCCGACCGCCGCGACCAGACAAACCACGCCCCGATGCCGACAATTGCCCCGATGGCGGGGGCGAGGGCTACGGTGTAGTAAGGGTGGATGATGCCTTGGGCCAGGCTGAACACCAGCCCGGTGACGATAAGCCAACCGCCCCAGAGGACCATGGAGGCGCGCGTACGGCTTGTGCGCGGCCTTCTCCAGGTGGCCACTAGCACCACGGCCAGGAGGACCAGGGCGGCGGGCAATAGCCAGGAGATTCTGGCTGCCCATTTCGCTACCGAACAAACGGGTGAGGCCGGTTGGCCCCCACTGGCCGGCAGTGCCGGTCCCGCCGCCGGCGACCACGCTCCCCGACTCGTTGCCCGTCAGGCGGCCGAAACCGTTGTAACCGAAAATGAGGTTGAGCAGGTTGTTGTCTTGTGAGCCGCCGATATAGGGGCGGTCGGCGGCCGGGGTGAGAACAACGGCGGCGACCCACCAGCCCGCCGATACGATCATGGCCACGCCGCCGGCAGCCAGTTGACGCACGCGGCGCCAGAGCGGGACGGGCGCAGCCAGGAAATAAGCAGCCGCCATGGCCGGTACGACCAGGAAGGCTTGCATCATCTTGGTGATAAACCCGAGCCCTACCAGTGAGAAGGCCAAGACGAGCCAACGGGTGCTGGATTTTTCGATGGCCACCGTCGTGGCATAAGCGGCGCCGGTCAACAACAGGACCAGCAAGGCGTCCGGGTTGTTGAACCGGAACATCAACGCCGCCACGGGTGTGAACGCCATAACCGCCGCCGCCATCAAGCCAGCGCCGGCCGAAGCCCACCGCCGCACGGTGGCGTACAGCACTGCCACCGTGGCCACCCCTTCAAGGGCTTGGGGGACGAGGATGCTCCACGACGAAAGGCCGAAAATGCGGGCCGATATTTCCATGACCCACAGCGCGGCTGGCGGCTTGTCCACCGTAATGAAATTCGACGAGTCCGACGAGCCGAAGAAAAACGCTTTCCAGCTCTTGGTGCCGGCCTGGACCGCCGCGGAGTAAAAGCTGTTGGCCCACCCTGAGGCGCCCAGGTCCCACAGGTAAAACCCGGCCGTCACGGCCAGCAGCACCAACAATGCCGGCCTGGCCCACACCGGGTCGCGGGCCGGCCCCCGCACCACCGCACGTAGAGCCCGCCGGACGCGAGAATTAGTCGGCCCGGCGTCGTTTTCGTCCCGGCCGGGACCGGGCGCGTACATCGGTACCAATGGGGGCCGCATCATGGGTGGCCCGGGGGAGCATACTGATAGCCATGTCCTGATGGTCGGGCTTTTTCCTGGGGTTTGGCTCCGAACACCGATGGACCAGGCTTAGAGTTGGGGCTGGAGGTAGAGATGCAAGAGCACGTCCCGCGGGTGCTGGTGGTCGACGACGAGGAGCATATAACCGAGCTCCTTTCGATGGGCCTGTCGATGAACGGTTTCGAGGTCGAGCGGGCCGCTACCGGGCGCGGCGCCCTCAAAGCCATCGACGAACAGCGTCCCGACCTGGTCGTCCTGGACGTGATGTTGCCCGACCTCAACGGTTTCGACGTCACCAAGCGGCTCCGCCAGACGGAGGGCGCGGCGACGCGGATCCCGATCATTTTCCTGACCGCCCGGGACGCCACGGCCGACAAAATCGAGGGCCTCCGTCTGGGTAGCGACGATTACATGACCAAACCCTTCAGCGTCGAAGAACTTGTCGAACGAGTGAAGGCCGTACTGCGGCGCTCTTCGGGCCTGGGCCCGGCGCCAACCGCCTGGAGTTCGCAGACCTCGAGATGGACCTCGAGACCCGAGACGTTTGGCGGGCGGGAAAACTCATAGAACTAACGCCGACCGAGTACAAATTGCTCCATTATCTTTTGGCCAATGCCCGCCGGGTGCTGACCCGGGACCAAATCCTCGAGCACGTGTGGGAGTACACGTTCTCGGGGAACGCCAGCGTCCTGGAGACTTACATCAGTTACTTGCGCCAGAAGGTCGATTCGGTCGGGCCGCCCCTCATCCACACCGTGAGAGGAGTGGGCTACACCCTCAGGTTGCCGCGCGGGCGCTAACCCCCCGCTCACGGTCGGTTGCCGGCAGCGACGGCGGGCCGGACGGCACCAAAGGCAACCGGACTGTAAAGACGGCGCCGCCGTCGGGGGCGTTGGCGGCAGACACAGTGCCATCGTGTTCGGCGGCCACAGCCGCCACGATGGGCAGCCCGAGGCCCGCGCCCGCGCCGGCACGGGCAGGGTCCTCTTGCCAGAAACGGTCGAACACGTGGCCCAGCGCCTCTTGGTCCAGCCCTGGACCGAAATCGCGGACAACCACCGCCGCCGCTCCTCCTTCGACCCGAGCCGACACCTCAATAGGGGTGCCGGGAGGAGTGTGGTTGAGGGCGTTCGTCAGCAGGTTGCCGAGAGCCTGGCGCAAGTGGGCTTCGACGCCCAGGACGACGACGGGTTGCGGCGCGTGGAGGGTGATCGGCCGCCCGGGAGCAGCCGCGCTGGCGTCGGTGCAGGCGTCGGCGGCCAGCACCGAGAGGTCGACCGGCGCTCGCTCCGCCCGTCGCACCTGGTCCAGGCGGGCCAGCAGCAAAAGGTCCTCCACCAGCCCTTTCATCCGGGACGACTCCTCCTCTATGCGGCGCATGATCGTCCCTTTATCGACGCGGGGGTTGTCCGCCCCGAGCCGGAACAGCTCGGCGAAACCCTGGATCGACGTGAGCGGCGTCCGCAGTTCGTGCGAGGCGTCGGCCAGGAACTGGCGCAGGCGGTCCTCCGTGGCGTCACGCTCGGAGAAAGCGTGCTGGATTTCGTCGAGCATCGTATTGAAGGCGGCCGCCAGTTCGCCCACCTCCGTGCTCTGCTGTTTGACTTCGACCCGCTGGTCCAGAATCTCCTGCCGCGATGTCTTTGGCCGTGTCGGCCATCCTCTCCAGCGGCGATAGCCCGCGGCGCAGTACGAAGCCGGCGCCGAGGGCGAGGATCAGCAGTAGCGAGGCGGCGCCGAGGGACTCGATCAGCACCAACTGGTCCAGGGATGACGTGACCTCAGTGGTCGGCAACGCGACCACCACCCGGTCCCCATTGCTCAGGCGGGCACCGATGTCCGCCAGCCAGCCCGTAGACCCGCTCACGGAGCCCAGGTGCACCAAATCCTTGGCCCCGGCACCAGCCAAAAGTGCGGCCGGGATACGCGGCACAGCGGTGGAGCTCTCCACCTGCACGGAGGTCACCGGCTGGCCTGATTTTCCCAAAAGCTCGCCATAGGTGCCCGGGGCCACCAGGAAGGGATCGCCTCCGTGGTCTGGTGGTGGGCCACCCTCAACGGCACCACCGGGCACTATGCCTGTGTCGGCGGAGGATTCGTTGGCTTGTGATGGCGGTTGGTGGCCGATACTGTCCCCGTTATTGGCATTATCACCGTTAGTGGCACTGTCATTGGCGCCTCCGGGCATATAGCCAGAACCCGGGCCGTAGCCGGGCCCCGGGCCGTAGTCCCCGTGAGGGCTGCCCGTGCTGGACGCGGGCAGCTCGATCCCCGCTTTGTTGGCTAACTCCTGGGAGACGAGAGGCACGACGTGATTGAGGTCGGTGGCCAGCTGCCCGTACTGCGACCTCGAGTAGAGCTCGTACATCGTCACGCCGAAGATAGCCAGGCCGACCGCCATCAAAACGAAAAGGCCGGCCACCAGCCGGGCCCTCAGCGTCACGGCGCCACCGGAGCCGCTAAGAAAGTGGCCAAGGGCGCGGCTGGGGCCGGTTTATAGCATTTTGGCGGAATGAACCGGTCCAAAGCATGCCTCTCGACCGTCCCCATGGCTCAACGCTATGACAACAGGCTGGGTTTTTCCTGGGAGGGACGTAATTTAGCGCCGAGAAGAGACCGGCGGCGGGCTCTCCCGCGGCGGGCTCCCCGGCGGCGGGCTCCCCGGCGGCGGGCTCTCCGGTACCGCTAAAGCGGACCGCCGACGCGCCCCACCCAGGTCCGGGCCTGGCCCGGGGTCGGGCCGTTTAAGGGGCGGTAGTTAACCCCCAGCGCGTCTGAGCCGCGCCATGTGAGATACCAGCCGGGGCTCGAACTCGTCCCAGCGTTTCTCCGTGGGCGACCAGGCCACTTCCGAAAATGCACAAACTCGAGGAAAGTACATGTACTCTGCGTGCTCGCTATTTGGTACGTACTCCGTCCATAACTGGCATTGGGTGCCGAGGATCCGCCCCTCCAGGCCACTGGGGAGGCCGTCAGGCACGGGCTCGAACCCGTAGACGTCGGGGACGTCGATGGCGCCCCGAATAGCAATGGGCTCGTCGGGGCGGTCCGTGTAGGCCCAGTCGAAATAGGTCCAGGTTTCGGGCGACATCACGATGTCGTGGCCGGCCTCGGCGGCCTCGATGGCGACCTGGCGGGCATCCTCGCCCCTCCAGACCATCACGACCGCGCCGGGGGGAGCCCCGCCCTCGAGGATTTCGGTCCAGCCCACCGTTACCCTCCCCTGGGCTGACAGTGCGGCGGCCACCTGGGCGCTGAACCAACCCTGGAGCCGGTGCGCCCCCGGCAGCCCGAGCGACTCCCAGAGCCTTCGGGCCTGCGGGCTGGCCTCCCATTCCGTAGTGGGGCACTCGTCCCCTCCGATGTGGATATACGGGCTCGGGAAGATCTTCAGTCAGTTCGTCGAGGACGTCTGTGCAGAACCGGACCGTCCTTTCCTCCAGGTTGAGGACGTGCTCGCTGATCCCCCAGCGGGTGTAGACCTCGAACTGGCGTCCGGTATTGCCCAGCTCGGGGTAGGAGGCGATGGCGGCGAGCATGTGCCCGGGCATATCGACCTCGGGCACAACGGTGACGAACCGTCTGGCGGCGTAGGCCACGATCTCGGCCAGGTCGGCCTTGGTGTAGTAGCCGCCATGCGGGGTGTCGTCGCCCAGCCCCTCGGTGTAATGGCCGATGGGCGACTCGCGCCGCCACGCTCCCACCTCGGTGAGCAGCGGGTAACGGTCCAGTTGGAGCCGCCAACCCTGGTCGTCGGTGAGGTGGAGGTGAAGGGTGTTCAACTTGTGCAAGCTGGCCAGGTCGACCAGCCGGAGCACGAAGCCCTTGGGGAAGAAATGCCGGGCCACGTCGAGGTGGACCCCCCGCCACGCGAAACGGGCCCGTCCTCGATCTCGACCCCTTCCACTTCTACCGGCCCGCGCGGCGGCGTCGACGCCTCGGCTGCGGGTTCGGCCCCGGCGGGGGCGGAACGCAACAGCTCCGCCGGCAGCAATTGGCGCAACGTGCGGGTGCCGTAGAACACCCCCGCCGCCGACGGCGCCACGATCTCGACCCCTCGGTCGCTCACCCGCAACTGATAGCTCTCCCCAGGCGAACGACCAGGGCCTTCTCCGCCATCGGGGCGCACCTCGAGGTGGACGGTGCCGTTCGGGCTGCTGGTGCCCAGGGCGTCGCGCCGGATGCGCCACCCGGTGGCTGCCTCCAGCTCCGCAGCCAGAAGCGAGGCCACGTCTGCGGACGCGGCGTCGGCCGCCACGACCATCCCGTCTGAGAGGACAGTGCCTGCGCCGGCCTGGCGCACGACCTTGGGCCGAGGGATCACGCCTGGCCCGTCACGGCTGGCCCGTCACGGTTGGCCCGAGTGGCCGGCGGCCTGGAGGGCGAGTTGGACCGCACCGGCCACCGGGGGCTCGCTGGCCACGCTCGGCCGCGCCGCCGGGAGGGTGGAATTGATCGCGGCGAGGGTGCTGGCGGCCAGGCCTTCGTGGTGGGTCAGGAGACCACCCGCCAGCAGCACGGGCAATCGTGGACCGGGGTCGAGGCGGTGGTACACCGATGTGACAATAGCGGCGAGGGCACTGGCGGCCGCCTCCGTCACCCCCACGCTGAACGGGTCCCCGCAATCGAGCACCGGCGGGGCCAGGACCGCCCAAGCGTCAGGCGACGGGCGGTCGTACCAGAGCTGGAAGAGGGAGGGAAAATCGGGGCAGCCGGTCGCTTCGAGCACCGTGGCCCCGAGCGCACCGAGCGGGAGGTGGGCATCGTGACGCTCGGCCAGCTCGCGCACGGCCTGGCGGGCCACCCAATAACCGCTGCCCTCATCTCCGAGGAGGTAGCCCAGGCCACCCGCCCTCTCTTCCCGGCCGGCCACCACCCCGACCGCAATCGAGCCGGTGCCGGCGATGCAGGCGATGCCGTCCGCCACCCCCGCGGCCGCCAGTACCAGGCGGGCGTCGTTAACGATGACGACGCGCCCGCTCGAGGTGAGGGGCGCGAGGAGCTCGAGGAAGAACGCATCGGACTGGCGGGCACTGGTGCCGGCGGTCCCGACGCAGACGGCGTCGAGGGCAGCGCCCGGCCGCAGGGCCAGGTCGCCCAGGATCGTGCCCATGGCGGACGCGGCCCGTTCTCTCCCGGCCGCCGCCAGGCTGGCGCTCGGCCCCGCCGCCTCGGCGACAAGCTCGCCGTCCCGCACCAGTCGGGCCCGGCTGTGAGTGCCGCCCACGTCGAGCCCGAGGACGGTTGTCACCGGCTCATGGCCGGGGCGCTTCGGAAATCGCCATCTCCATCGATTTGAACAGACCTCGGGGGTCGTGCACGACCCGTCCACCGACGATGGTGGCCACCAGGGCCAGATCCTCGTCCAGCACGACCATGTCTGCGTCCGCCCCCGGCGCCAGGCGGCCCTTGCGCTGCTCGCCGAGGACCCGCGCCGGGTGGAGCGAGGTGGCTTGCAGGGCGGTCAGCAGCGGGACGCCCGCTATATGGACCGCCAGGTCGAGCGCCCGGTCCATGGTGAGGACGCTACCGGCCACCGTTTCCTCGTGGCCAACAAGGACGGCTCGGCCATTAGCCACTTGCACCTCGAGCGGGCCCAGGCGGTGCCGCCCGGGGACGGTGCCCGTGGCACCGATGGCGTCGGTCATGAGCACCAGACGCTCCGGGGCGACGGTGGCGACGAGCGAGATCAGCGCCGGGTGGATATGGACGCCGTCAGCGATGATCTCGAGCGAGACCCTTTTGTCGGACAGCGCGGCCACCGCCGGCCCCGGCCGCCGGTGATGGATCGGCGCCATGGCGTTGAACAGGTGAGTGGCCAGCCTGGCCCCGGCATCGAACGCCGCCTTGGCGGTGGCGTAGTCCGCATCTGTATGCCCGACCGAAGCCACCACCCCCGCCCGCACCGCGGCAGCGATGACGTCGAGCGCGCCCTCGAGCTCAGGCGCGACCGTGACCACCCGGAGGGTCCCCTCAGCCCGGCTGACCAGGTCATCGAACTCGGCCATAGAGGGGGGCCGCAACGCCGCGACGAAGTGCGCCCCGGCCTTCGAGCGAGCGATCCAGGGACCCTCGAGGTTCGAGCCCAGCACGACGGCGCCGAGACTCTGGCCCGTAGCTGAAGGGTCAGTCGCCGAGGCGCCAGATTCGGTGGGCCCGGCGGCGGAGGCGCCAGTAGTGCCAGTTGTGCCAGTACTGCCAGTGGCGGACGTGCGAGCCACAGCGGCTATACCTTCCACCGCGGTCTGGAGCGCCTCAGGGCTGTCCGAGACGGTGGTCGGGACCAGAGCGGTGGTCCCGTGCGTGGCGTGGAAGACGGCCATGCGCCGGACCGACGCTTCGACTTCTTCCCGAGTCGCGCAGTTCACCTGGGCGCCCCCGCCCCCGTGGACGTGCACGTCGATGAACCCGGGAGCGATCAACATGTCGCCCAGGTCAACCCCGGTGGCACCGACGGGCGGGAGCCCGCGGCCCACTTCCCGCACGGAACCGCCTTCGACGACAACGAAGGCGTCCTCCAGGATCTCGTTCGGCGTGGCCAGCCGTTTGGCGGCCAGCACGTAGTGCGACGGCGCCACGCCGCCATTACCAACGCGGGAGGGGTTCAAGTGGGGGTTACTTTCATCAAGCCGGCGGGCGAGTCCGGGTCACGCCCTAGCGCTACGGCCAGCGACAGGGCCAGCTGCTGGCCTCTCACAACGGCCAGCACCGGTGCAGTCGCCTCTGGGGCGGACGCCGGCCAACCCAGGTCGCTGCCTTCGACCGGCCCGGCCAAACGGACGCTGGCTCCTCGTCGTCTGAGCTCACTGACGACCTCGACTACGTCCCCGCTGGCCGGCCCGGGGTGGGCAAATGCCAACACCGGCGGGCTGTTGGACGCCATGGCGATAGGACCGTGCCTGAGGTCTGCGGCCGAGAACGCAACGGTCAAAAACGACGTCGTCTCGGCCACTTTCAGCGCCGCCTCCCAGGCCGCCCCGTACAAGATGCCCCGGGCCACCGTGACCAGGCGGTCCGTGCCCCGCAGCCAACCAGTCAGTTCGGTGATGGGGAGCTGGTCAGCCAGGACGGCAGCCACCTGCCCCGGGAGCTCAGCCGCCGCCTTGTCGTCGAGCCCTATTTCCCCCAGCGCCTGAGCGATTATGGCGAAGGCAACCAACTGCGCAGTGACGGTCTTCGTCGCCGGCACGGCCAGTTCGGGGCCGGCTTCCAGCGAGATCGCGAGGTCGGAGGCGGCCGCCAACGGGCTGAGGGGGTCGTTGGTAATGGCGATGGCGCGGGCACCGTTGGCCCGGGCCACCTCGACGACCTCGACGATCTCGGGCGTCTGCCCGGACTGGCTGACGGCCAGGAGCAGGTAGCCCGAATAGTCAGTCCGAGACCGATAGAGCGTAATGACGCTGGGCGACGCCAATGCCACGGGCCGGCCCGTGGCCATTTCGAGCAGGTATGCGCCGCTTTGGGCGGCGTGGTCGGATGAGCCGCGGGCTACGAGCACGGTGCCAGCCAGTTCGGGCGGGGCGAGCGACCGGACCTCCTTGGCCAGTTCGTCACGCCGCGACAAAAGTGCCGCCAGGCGACCTGGTTGCTCGGCCATCTCCGAGGCCATCAGCTGGCCCGGCAGTTTGCCGGCGCTCACCTCGGGCTCATCCCTTGACCGCCCCGGCGGTAAAACCCGAGACGATCCGGCGCTGGACGAAGAGGAAAAAGATGACGACCGGCAGCGCCATCATCGTGCAACCTGCCATCAGGCCGGCGTAGTTGGTACCGGTATTGGTGGTGAAGCTGTACAGCCAGACCGGCAATGTCTGGTGGTTGTTTGACTGCATGAGCACGTCGACGACCAGGAAGTCGTTCCAGGCGGTGATGAACGCGAAGATGCCTGCGGCGATGAGGCCCGGCAACACCAGCGGTAAGAGGATCCGTACGAAGGCGCCCAGGCGGCTGAGCCCGTCCACCTGGCCCGCCTCCTCGAGCTCAATCGGTACTCCCCTCACGAAGCCCCGCAGCACCCAAATGGTGAAGGGCAACGTGGTGGCGGCGTAGACGAGGATGAGCCCGAAGTAGTTGTTGGTCAGGTGGAGGTTGTTGAGCAGGAGGAACGTCGGGATTATGAGGGCCGTGCCCGGCACCATCTGCACCACCAGGATGAGGACCAGGAACACCGCGGCGCCCCGGAGGCGGAACCGGCTTATCGCCGCGGCCGCCAGGAACCCCAGGACCACGGTAATAAGCACCGCCGAGGTCACCACGACCAGGCTGTTGCGGGCGTCGTCCCAGAAGTAGGCCTTGCCCGAGCCACTGGTTTGGTTGACGGCGCTCACGAAGTTGTGGAGCGTGAAGTGGACGGGGAAAAAGCTCGGCGTGAGCGATGTGATCTCGCTGTTGGGCTCGAAGGCGGAGTTGACCATCCAGTACACGGGGAAGACGGTGACAACTGCGAAGACAATTGCAATTGCCCGCCATAGCCAAGTCATGACACGGTACCGGCTCGTGTGCGTACCCGCCATCACCGTCGCTTGAGTCATGCTCTCACCTTCCCGCTTACCTCGCCGGTGCGGATCATGATGCGGATGTAGTAGCCCGTCACGGCCACCAGCAGCAAGATCATGATGACCGCGGTGGCAGCCCCGAGACCGTACTGCTGGGACGAGAACGCCTCGATGTACTGCCAGACGCCGAGGGGGATGACGTTGAGCAGCTGGGCATTGCCTTGGGTCAGGTACCAGACCTGATTGAACACGTTGGCGTCCCAGATGATCGACAGGACGGTGAGCAGGACGAAGATGGGCCGCACGATGGGCATAGTCACCCTGCGGAACGCCACCGTCGGCGATGCCCCGTCGATGGCGGCCGCCTCGAACAGGTCCCGCGGCACCAACATGAAAGCCGAGTACATGGTGAGGGCCACGAAGGGGACGGCTCCCCAGACGATGTTGGCGGTGATGATGGCGTAAGCCGAGATGCCGCTGCCGAACCAGTTGTGGCTGCTGAAATGGAAGCCAAGCGAGCTGAGCATGTAGTTGACCACGCCGTACTGGCTGGAGAACAGCCAGGTCCATACGATGGCGGCGGCCGAGGTCGGCATGGCCCAGGCGAAGAGCATGCACACTGACACCACCAGGCGCAGGACATTCCCGATGCGGCCGAGTAGCAGGGCCACACCCGTGCCT
Organism: uncultured Acidimicrobiaceae bacterium; assembly: GCA_963807395.1. Taxonomy (GTDB): domain Bacteria; phylum Actinomycetota; class Acidimicrobiia; order Acidimicrobiales; family Palsa-688; genus Fen-671. Next base: position 416,903 of record CAWEBW010000007.1, on the reverse strand, counting down.
ATCAGCATCGTCAAGCCCACGCAGGCGAGGACGAAGACGACCGTCTGAACTACGGAGGTGCCGAGGTCGCCGCTGGAGAACAGGGTGCGGTAATTGGCGAAACCGTTCCAGACCACCTTGTGGCTGAACAACTGCAGGAGCCCGAGGTTTTGGAACGAGGTGGCGAAGAGCCTGGCGATCGGGTAACCCTGCAGGAAACCCAGGAGGCCAAGGGCGGGCAGGATCAAAAGGATGGGGAAGAGCTGGCGCCGCATGGAGCGGCGCCAGCTGCGAGGTTTGGCGCCCCGACTGTAGGTCGGCGCCGGCGAGATGTCCCGCGGCGTCCTACCCGGGCCCAGTTTGGGCACTGTCGGTGCGGCCATGTCGGTTACAGAGCGTTGAGCAGGTTGTCGAGCTTCTGGTCGTACTGCTTGGCGATGGTGGCAACGCTCTGATTGCCGTCAGCCACCTGGGCGAACAGGTCCTGCATGACGTTGTCCGCCTCGACCGTAGCCCAGCCCGGGACCGGAGGCGTGAATTGGCTCACCGCTGCGGCTTTGAAGTAGGTCGTGAAATTAGGCGACAGGCTGACCCTGGGGATGAGGTTGGTCGCGTTGGGGATGAAGCCCTCTTCCCTGCCCTGGTTCAGCTGGTTGATGGTGCCGGTGAACAGCTTGACCCATGCCAGTGCTTGAGCCTGGTTGGGGCTGTTCTTGGCGATGCCCAGGTCGGAGCCACCGAGGAACACGGGCGCCACACTGCCAGGCTTTACGCCCGGGAGGATGAACGTGCCGATCTCGTTGGCCAGAGATTTGTTGTCCGCGACGTCAGTCGCCAGCGTCCAGTTGCCGTCTATGTACATCGCGGCCTTGCCGGCGGCAAAGATGGCGGAGTCCCCACTGCCCTGGTTCTCGTTCAAGTTCCTCGACCCGGGGGTGGACAGGGAGTTCTGGATTTGCTGGTACAGCTTCAGCCCGGCCAAGGAGGCGGGGGCCTCCAGGTCCCCGGACCACTTGCCGCCCTTCTCGACAGCGATCTGGCCACCGTCGGCCCACACGAAGGGCATGGCCGCGTACCACTCTTCACCGGGGAGATAGAACGGCGAGAAGTTCTTCACGTTGGAGAAGTGCTTCTTCAAGGCGGCGCCGTCCGTGATCAGCTGCTGGAGGCTAGTCGGCGTGTGGGTGATACCGGCTGCGCTGAACATCTGCTTGTTGTATACGACGACGCGGTCGCCGCCCAGCTCCGGTATGGCATACAGGCCGCCGTTGTACTCGGCCGGTCCCTCGAGGCCGGTGAGCCACTTCGAGCTGTTGTCGAACTGGCTCTTGTCGGGGCCCAGGTTGGTCAGGCCGCCCGAGGCGGCGAACTCGGCCACATCGGTGTTGCCGATCTCCATCACGTCAGGCGGGGCGCTGCCGGACAGCGCGGTGATGAGCTTCGTGCTGATGCCGCCCCACTGCTGAATCTCGACGTTCACGGTCCAGCCCGGGTTTTCCTGGGTGAAAGCGGAATCTACGGAATTCACGATCGCTGGGGTGCTGTCCCCCGTCATCAGCCATACGTTCAGGGTGTTGCCCGAGGCAGAAGCCGTAGCCGCGGGCAAAGCCCCACCGCCAACCCCCGCCGCAACGGCGAGAGCAAGGGCGGCGGGAGAAATAAGGCGTTTTTTCACTTGTACGCTCCTTGTACTCATGTCCACTTAGGCGTTGCCTTGGTGGGGGGCGACGCTGATGGTCTAGACCAAAGTGGTCTAGACCATGAATATTCGCGCAATCCCACCTAGACGTCCAGTCACCCCGTAATATCGGGTGGTTTCACAGCTGGCGCCCGAATGCCGTATTCGAAACTTCATGCGTGTTGCTCGGTACGTGTTCGCTTCGATCGGAAGCTTCCTGGGGACCGGTGGGTGACTTTCATTGTGTGGTCTAGACCACTATGGTCTAGACCAGTATGGTCGCGCGTTCTAGTCGCCATGTCAACGCACTCGCCCGAAAAGTGCGCGGCCAAGAGGTGCTTGATCGGTTGGGCCTTCTTGCCCGTAACATCGTGGGGGAAGGCGCCGAGCCAGCCAACGACGACCTTCGTGAGGAGTGACGATGAAGATGGCCGAGCCCAGTCCTGTGCTGTCCGCGGCCGGGACTGACAACGACCAGTCCAGCCGGCAGTTCCCCAAGTACTACGTGGTGAAAGGGCACCTGTCCGGGATGCTCGCTCAGCTCGCCCCGGGAGAGCCGCTGCTGCCTGAGCGCACGTTGGCCGTGAAGTTCTCGACCAGCCGGACCACCATCCGCCAGGCCCTGCGGGAGCTCACGATCGAAGGCCGGTTGCTGCGGATGCAAGGTCGCGGCACCTTCGCCGCCGTGCCCAAGATGGCCCAGCCGCTCCAGCTCACGAGCTACACGGAGGACATGCGCCGTCGAGGCCTGGCGTCGCGGTCGCACCTGCTTTCTGTTGGGTACGTCGCCGCTGACGAGGAGCTGGCCTGGCGCCTCGACGTCCGGCCCCGGGCGCGCATCCTGCGCATCGAACGCCTCCGCATCGCCAGCGAGGAGCCCATGGCTATCGAGACGACGCACCTTGTCTCGGCTCGGTTCCCGGGACTGGCCCGTCGCCTTGGAGGCTCCGTTTCTTTGTACGAACTGCTGGCCACTGAGTACAACGTCACCCTGGTTGAGGCGGAAGAAACGATCGAGACGGTGCCGGCGCCCCCCAAGGAGGCAGAGCTGCTGAACACCACCGTGGGCTACCCGATGCTCCTCCTCTCCCGTCACAGCCGGGACAGCTCGGGCCGGCCGGTCGAGTACGTCCGTTCGTTTTACCGGGGCGACCGCTACAAGTTCGTGGCCCACTTGCAAAGGCCGGAGGGGCCGCCCGCCGGGAGCGAGGGCGACGGAGCCGGGCCCAGCGTGGCGGCGGCCAGCGGGCGCCGGCGAAAGTAAGCCGGGCCGGTAGGGCGGGAGCGAGTGGTGTTTGCAGGCATAGGCACAGTTGACGCGGGATAAGGGCTGAAGTTCGGGCCATTTCGGTGCAATAGCGGCTTCTCGTTGCGCTCCGCTGCAGTTTTTGCACTGGAGCGCGACGAGTTTGGTGGCGCGCACCCAAAAGGGGCGGGCCTGTCCCGTCTGGCCCGCTCTCAGTCCCAGATGGCCTGGCCGGCTCTCAGTCCCAGATGGCCTGGCCGGTGTCGGGGTCGAAGAAGTGGAGCTGCTCGGTCCGCACGGTGAAGGTGACCCGGGAGCCGGCCCTAAAGTCGCTGCGGGGCGAGATGCGGGCCACCCCGTCGGCCTTGGCCTCGCCCATGGCCAAGGTGGGCAGGTCGCCCAGCTCCTCGGTCTCGGTGGCGGCCGCCGTCGTCTCGGACCGGGCCTTGGTCGCGTCCACCAGGAAGTGGACCTGGAGCTCGTTGCCGAGCGCCTCCACCAGCTCGATGTCGGCCACGAACGTGGTGCCGGGGGCGGCCGGGTCGCCCAGGGCGGGGTCCTCTAGGTCTTCGGGCCGGATGCCCACGATCACCTTGCGGTCCCTATAGCCCCGAAGGGCGGGGCGGGCGGTCAGGAGCGACTCGGCCAGGGACAAGGTCTGGGAGCCCACCTTCACCGAGTCGGCCTCAGGGGAGATGATGGCCTCGTACAGGTTCATGGCCGGGCTGCCGATGAAGGCGGCCACGAAGAGGTTGTTGGGGTGCTCGTAGAGGTACTGGGGGGTGTCGACCTGCTGCAGCTCGCCCAGGTGCAAGACGGCCACCCGGTCGCCCATGGTCATGGCCTCGGTCTGGTCGTGGGTCACGTAGAAGGTGGCCACCCCGACCCTTCTTTGGATGCGGGATATCTCGGCCCGCATCTGGACCCGCATCTTGGCGTCCAGGTTGGACAGCGGCTCGTCCATCAAGAACACCGACGGCTCGCGCACGATGGCCCGGCCCATGGCCACCCTCTGGCGCTGGCCACCCGAGAGCTGGGAGGGCTTGCGGTCCAGGTACTCGGTCAGGCCCGAGCAGGGCAGCGGCGTCCTTCACCTTGGCCTGGACCTGGGATTTGGAGACCTTCCTCAGCTTCAGCGAGAAGCCGATGTTCTCGGCCACCGTCATGTGGGGGTAGAGGGCGTAGCTCTGGAACACCATGGCCACGTTGCGGTCCTTGGGGGCCAGGTCGTTCACCACTTTGCCCCCCATGCGCAGCGTCCCCGAGGTGATGTCCTCCAGGCCGGCCACCATCCGGAGGGCGGTCGTCTTGCCCGACCCCGACGGCCCCACCAGCACCATCAGCTCCCCCTCGGCCACGTCGAGGTCCAGGTCCAAGACCGCGGGCTTGCCATTGGGGTAGACCTTGGTCACCTTTTCCAGGTTCACTGTTGCCATCGTGCCTCCCTGCAACCGGGGCCGCGCCCAGGTGCCTTGGTGGCCCCCGGCCGCTTTTACCGGGTCATGAAGATTTTCTGTTTTGCCGCTATTAGAAGAGGGTATCTCACTGCGGGAACTATGTCCCCGCGCGTGCCACAGGCAAACGGGGCGCCTCGTCATTTGTCGGCCCGTTTGTGCCCCAGCGCGGTGGCCGGGACCGAAAACCGTTGCTGGGCAACAATTCTCGGTCCCAGCTCCGTCCTCCGCCGCTCCTGGGCTAGAGCTGGATGCAGACCGCTTTTACCTCGGTGTAAGCCTCCAGTACCTCGTGGCCCATCTCACGGCCCCACCCCGACTGCTTGTAGCCGCCGAACGGCAGGGCGGCGTCGTAGACGTTATAGGTGTTGACCCATATGGTCCCGGCCCGGAGGCGCTTGGCCATGGCGTGAGCCTTGGAAAGGTCACGGGTCCACACGCCGGCACCCAGGCCGTAGGTGCTGTCGTTAGCTTTAGCGGCGATCTCGTCGAGGCTGTCGAACGGTTCCGCTACGACGACCGGCCCGAAAATCTCCTCGCGCACGATCTTCATTTCGGGCCGCGTCTTGGTTATGACGGTCGGTTCGAAGAAATAGCCCCGCTCACCCACTCGGGCGCCGCCAGTTACCACCTCGGCGCCGTCAGCCCGCCCCGACTCAAGGTACCCCGTGACCTTGGCCAACTGTTCGTCCGAGATCAAGGGGCCCATTTGCGTGTCAGCCGAGAGCCCATCACCCACCTTGATCGACTTGGCGATCTCGGCTACGCCACCGACGACGTCGTCGAAGCGGTCCTGCTCGACAAACAGCCGCGACCCGGCGATACAGCATTGGCCGTGGTTGAAGAAAATGGCGTGGGCTGCCCCGGCGATGGCAGCCTCGGGGTCGGCGTCGGCGAAAACCACATTGGGGCTCTTGCCGCCCAGTTCGAGAGTCACCTTCTTCAGGTTGCCCGTGGCCGCTTGCACGATGAGCCGGCCGACTTCGGTGGAACCGGTGAAGGCCACCTTGTCCACTCCGTCGTGGGCGGCCAACGGGGCGCCGGCGGTCTCGCCGAACCCGGTGACGACGTTGACGACCCCGTCGGGCACCCCCGCCTCCGCCATCAGCCGGGCCAGCAGCAGGGCCGACAACGGGGTCTGCTCGGCTGGCTTCAGGACGACGCAGTTGCCGGTGGCCAACGCGGGCCCCAGTTTCCAGGCCGCCATCAAAAGGGGGAAGTTCCACGGGATGATCTGGCCGACCACCCCGATCGGCTCCCGCAGGGTGTACGTATGGAACTGGGCCCCGGGCATGTAGGGCACCGAGATGCTGATGCTGTTGCCTTCGATCTTGGTCGCCCAGCCGGCCATGTAATGGAAGAGGTCGGCCGCCAAGGGCACGTCGGCAGCGGTGGCCACAGCTAGCGATTTGCCGTTGTCAAGCGTCTCGAGCTGCGCGAACTCGTCCAGGTGTTCCTCGATGAGGTCGCCTATTTTCCAAACCACCTTCCCTCTTTCCGAGGGCGTCATCTTGCCCCAGGGCCGATCTTCAAACGCGGCGCGGGCGGCCCGAACGGCGCGGTCGATGTCCTCGGCCCCGCCAGATGCCACCGTTGCCAGCGGGTCACCCGTGGCCGGGTTCGGGGTTGTGAACGTTTCCCCTGATGCAGAGTCAACCCACTTCCCCCCGATGAAAAGCTGTTGTGTCGTTTGAGTGAATTCCTTCACATGAGGGTCAAGCGTTACGGTGCTCAAATCGCCACCTCCTGCGGATAGTCAAATGAAAGTGCACAACGCGCCAATTAGAGGTCCAGGCGCTGTCAGTGTCAATAGCGCGACCGCAAATTAACCGGGCTTTGGCCGTTTGCTCTTCTGGACTGGTGCCGATGGGACGGGCGGCTCTCTCCCTTGCGGCTCGGATCCGGCTGCCACAGCTCCACGCGGCGCACTTGTACGCCGGGTCCTTCGAGCGCTCGACCAAACGGGCGGTTCCGGGTGCAGCGAGGCGATCTTGTTGCGTTAACACGCAAAAAGGCACGCCGATCGCAACAGGACCAATTGATTGCACCGAGAATGGAGGGGGGTCCCCGTCGCGGGCGCTCGGCGTGCTCACGTAGCCGCGAACGGTGGTCCTCCGACTCGGCTCATCGATTTTTTCGGCTTTTCCTCGCTACACGGGCTACGACAGGCCCGCTAGGCGAACGGCTAAGGCACGAACCAGCCGATCCTGCCCACCCGGAAGGTCTGCGTCCGCAGCTCGTGGAGGACAGCGCGGCGAAGAGGCTTGGCCGGGCTGGCCGCGGCGAGGATCCGCGCCACCCGCCCAGCGACGTGCGGGGTGGCAAAAGAGGTCCCGTTCCACTTGGCCCATCCGTCGAACGCGATGGGCCGGCCGGCGGGGGGAATTCAGGGTTGTAGGGCTGTTTGGCATACGAGCTGTACACATCGACCCCCTGGGCACAAACGTCCACCCAGGACCCAAACGTCCTGTCCCCGTGGTCGCTGAAACAGGCCTGAGCCCAAGTGCCTGCGTTGTGCTCGGCCGCTCCCACGCTGATAGTCCAGCAGTCATAGGCGGGGTAGAAAGGCCGCGCCCAGCCGAAATTGCCGGCGGCAGCGACCACTATCGGCGCCGTACCATCAGCCTTGCTCGCCAGCCGGCCGAGCGCAGTCAGCCCGAGCGGGGTCTGGTCCCGCCTGGTCAGCGTCCCGAGCGAAAGGTTGATAACTCTGGGGTATCTGTCGCGTACGCCTAAGGCCAGGGCCAACTGGATACCGAGCGCCCACTCATCGCTGGTGCCGACGGTGTCCAGGGCGCGGTAGCTCCAGACTTGTGCGTCTCTCGCGTTTTGGCGGACGACACCGCACACGAAGGCCCCGTGACCTTGCGCATATTCGAGCATCCCCCCGCCCGGCATCGGGCCTTCGTACGGGAAAGGTTCGAGTTCCTGGGTATTGACGATATTGACCGGCGCCATTAGAGGGTTGAGCCCGTACTTTTGCGGGAGGCCGCTGTCGACCACCGCCACAATGATGTTTTCGCCCCCCGGCTGCATTTCCAGGTCCTCTTCGGGTGGCGGCAGGCTAGGGTCGCCGCAAGGCTCTATGAACCAGTCCTGACAACCGAAGACGACATGGTTCGGCGTCACGTCGAGGGTGTTTCCCCGCTCCTCCGCTGTCGTCTTCGAGCGCGTCAATTATCTCCTCCGGGTTGAACTGTTCTCTAAAGTTAACGCCCGTGAACCTGGCCGCTCCTGTCAGCAGTGGACCGTCCAGATCCCCCACCCTCTCATGGCTTTGCCCTCGAGGCACGGCATAATTGTCTGAACCCTCGCCAAACTGGAGCTGGACGGCCGCTGCTGTCCTCCTGAACAAATCGGCTTGCTCGGCCGGGACGAGCAGCTCGCCGGGCCGGTAGAAATAGAGGTCAGGCGACGGATGCTCTCGGTCGAAGGCGTCAGGTGGCCAAACCTCGATCGGCGGGGTGGGAGGAGCGGCGGCGCGGCGTGCCGTCAGGAGCCGCTCGAAATATGCCTTTTGTGAGCACCTGCTGCAATCAAACATGACTGGCTCCTCCGGTCGGCTAGGTACACGGTGACATGGCGACGGAGCCGAGTATGTCGCATTTGGGTTATCGCCCGCCTATGATCAACCCCGTTTCCCATGTCGTCTCCGCTGTTTCAAGCGTCCGAGGTGGCGGTGGCCCCCGACACCCTCGCTGAGGAGTCCGCTCAGGTCCTGAGCCTGGCGAGGGAGGACCCTCGGTTAGCCGAGTTGGCGGCCAGAGACGTCCGCGACCGCGCCGCCGAGGCGGGCCACACCGCAGCCGAGTCGACGGCGTGGCGCGCCATGGGCCTCGCCGCCCGTGGCCTCCACCAGATCCCTGAAGCGGTCCAGTACATGCGCACCGCCGTAGAGGTAGCAGAACAAGCGTCTGACACCAACCTGGTCGCTGAGGCCCGGCTCGGCCTGGCCGGTGCGCTCATGCTGGCGGGCGAGACCGAAGAGGCCATGACGACCCTGGGCGCCACCCGGGCCACTGGAGAGACAGCCGTCCTCGTCGCTTCCCAGCGGGCCATGGCCCTCGGCATCCTCGGTCGCTACGAAGAGGCGCGCCGCGCTTATGGGCCAGTCGTTTCGGGCTTCCGTCGGCTCGGTGACCGGGCTCGTGAAGCACGGGCTCTGGGCAACCGCGGCCTGCTCTACGTGTACACGGGGCGTTTTTCTCAGGCGGAAGCCGACCTGGCCAAGGCCGAGCAGATCATGACTGACCTCGGTCACCTGACGGAGGCGGCGGCCGCCTGCCGGAACCGCGGCTTTGCCTCGGCCCGCAAGGGTGACCTGCCCGCCGCCCTGGCGTTCCTCGAGGAAGGCGACCGCCGTTCCCGGGAACTGGGGGTGCACCCCACTTCTGGCGCCCTGACACGGGCCAGCGCGTTAGCGGCGGCCGGCTTGTTCACCGAGGCACGCGAGGTCGCAGGTGGGACGGTGGCCGAGTTCCGCGAAGGCGGCGATGAGTCTTACTTGGCCGAAGGCCTGGTCCTGCTGGCGGACATCACCCTCCTCGACGACGACCCGACGGCGTCTCGCGTAGCGGCCGAAGAAGCGGCTCGACTATTCGAACGACAGCAGAAGTCTGCCTGGCGCTCACTGGCGCGCGCGGCCATCGCCGCGGGCGGCCCTGGCTGAGGGCCTAGCCACCGCCTCAATGGCCGCGCTGGCGTCCGACGCAGCGGACCATCTAGAGGAAATGCGGATCGTCGACCAGGCCACGATGGCCCACTCAGTGGCAGGACGGCTGTGGTTGGCGGCGGGGGACGTGGCCAGAGGGACGGCCGAGCTCGACCAGGCCGGCACCAGGCGGAGCAGTAGCACGGCGGCCGGCCGTTTGGCGGCGTGGGAAGCGCTGGGCCGAGCCCGTTTGGCCCGGGGCGACCGCCGGGGGGCCATGACCGCCATGAGCCGGGCCTTAGCCGTAGTCAATGAACAGCAGTCGAGCCTGACTGCCACCGAGCTTCGTGCCCACGTCTCTGTTCACGCCAAGGCGGCCGCCAGCCTCGGCCTGCAACTAGCGGCGGAAGGCAACAGAGCAACCTGCATTTGGCAGTGGATGGAGCGGCACCGGGGCAACAGCCTGCGCCCTTTCCCCGCCCGACCACCGCGCGACGAGGCGTTGGCCGCGCTCCTGGCCGAGCTTCGGCGGGTGGGGCAGGAAATCACGTCATATGTCACCGAGGGCCGGGACCCGACGGCTCTATTGGCGCGCCAGGACGAGCTGGAGCGGCGAGGCCGCGAGCGAGCGTGGAAAGCGGGCGCCAGTAAGCGCTCGAAGACACGGCCACGGGTGACCCAGCCAGCAGAGCTCGCCCGCGCTCTAGGCGGTACCACCCTCGTGGAGTTCGGAGAAATCGCTGGTTTTCTCCACGCCGTCGTCGTTTCTGGTGGCCGCTGGCGTCATCGCCAGCTGGCCGCGGCGGCCGATGTACGGCGCGAACTGGGCCATGTCCGGCTGGCGCTGCGCCGCCTGGCTTACGGCGAGGCCCACAGCGCAGTCGCTGCCGGGGCGCAGGAGCAGTTGGGCCGGGCCGGGGCGGCGCTCGACAGCCTGCTGTTCGGGCCGGTGGCCAGCATGCTTGGGGCCCGTGAAGTGATCGTGGTCCCGACGGGGGAACTATTTTCGGTGCCTTGGGCGCGCTGCCCACGCTTAGCGGCCGGCCCGTGTCGGTCGCCCCATCCAGCCAGCTCTGGCTGGAGGCAGCCTTCCGGGCCCGGCGGGCCGGGCACAGGGCAGCTAAAAAGCCCCGCCCGGTGGTAGTGGCCGGCCCCGGCCTATCCGGCGCCCGGCGCGAAGCGACGCGGATAGGTTCCCTCTACCCGGCCGCTTTGGTCCTTGCCGGCAAGGAGGCCCACGTCGCCGCCGTGACGGCTGCACTCGAAGGAGCCAACCTCGCCCACATCGCCGCTCACGCTCACTTTCGGGCCGACAACGGGCTTTGGTCGAGCCTCGAACTGGCGGACGGGCCGCTCACCGTTTACGACCTCGAACTGCTGCGCCATCCCCCGCAGGTCGTCATTCTTTCAGCCTGTCAATCGGGGCTGTCGGCCGTCCACGCCGGAGACGAGATCGTCGGCCTGGTCGCAGCTTTGCTCACTATGGGCGCACAGGCGGTCGTAGCATCCGTCGTCCCGGTCCAGGACCGCGCCAGCGTAGAACTGATGGTCGCCCTGCACGACCGGCTCAAGTCGGGCCAGTCTCCCGCGGTTGCGTTGGCCGGCGCACAGGGCACGTCGCACGCCGCCGTCGGCCTTTCCTATGTCTGCTTCGGGAGCCTGTAAGGAAACGGGTCGGGCTTTCTGCTGCTAGAGAGGGGGCTATCGCGCATCTGTCAGTTAGTTCTACTCATCGGGACGAGATCTGCCATTGACGCTGGCACTATCTGATAGTAAGGATAGTAATTATGGGGAACGAAGAGCGAGAGGCCATCCTGCGCATGGTCGCCGCAGGGAAGATCACAGTCGAACAAGGATCAGAGCTGCTCGACGCCCTCGAACCGACGGCCCGAGCGGGGCCCCAGCCGGGCCGGGGCTTAGGCGAACTGCTCGAGGAGGTTCTGGCTTTTGGCCTGGGACGACGTTCGGGAGAGGGCTGGAGCGGCCACGGCCCACCCCGGCCGCCTCGGCCTCGCCGTCCACCTAGGCCGCCGGGCTCGGCGAGGACAGAGCAGCGGTGGGTGGGGACCTTTTCCTCCGGGACGACCCGGCCCGGCTTGAGCTTCGAGGACCTGGTCGAGCTCAAAACGCAGGGAGTGCCAAAGCACTACATAGAGGAGATGCGCGACATCTTCCCCGATCTCGGCTTTAGCGAACTAGTGGAGTGGCGAGAAGCTGGCATCGAGCCCGATTACGCCCGGGGCATGCTGGCTGCCTTTGGGGACATCGACCCCAGTCAGCTCGTGGAGCTGCGCGAGGCCGGCGTCACGGTGGATTTCGCGTCGGCCCTGCACGACGAGTTCCCTGACATCGATCCCTCCGCTGTCATCGAAGCGGCTGAAGAAGGGGTCGGCGTCCAAGATTCTCGACTTCTTTCTCGGCGGAGGTGGTCGCCGGGCTGAGCATAGAGAGGAGGGCCCGCCCGAAGGCGACGACGCCGGCGACTGGACAGGGCCGCCTTCGGAATGAACCGGCTCCTGACCCGGGACCCGGCCACCGGCGCCGAACTAGTAGTGACTCGCCTGTGGTGCCCTACCAGCGAGGTGACCATCGAAGGGGAGTTCGAGCTCGGCTGGGTCGGAAAGCTTGCACCGGAGCAGCTGGACTTCGTAGGCCTGCTGCTGCGCGCCCGGAACAACCTCCAGCGGTTGGCCACGGAGCTCGGCGTATCGTACAACACCGCCCGGTCGCGACTCGACGAGATCGTTGATGCCCTTGGGGGCGAAATCTCCGCCGGAGACGCCACCCGTGTGGGCGCTCCCCGCCCACGCGAACCTGCGTCCGATGGCCGGCTTCAGGCGCTGGAAGCGCTCGCCGCCGGAGAGATTACGCACGAGGAAACCCTGCGCCGGTTACGACAGTAAAGGGGCATCCTCGGGCGTATATCGGGTGGGTGCGCAAGCGTAGAATGTCAATACCAGACGCTGTTTAGGGGGAATTGCGATGAAGGTTCCGCTGACAGTCGGCGACTTTTTGGACCGTGCCGCCCTGGTTTTCCGACAGAGGACAGCCGTCGTCGACGAGCCCGGCGCCCAGGCCAGCCTCGGCGTACTCACCTATGGGCAGCTGGAGGCGCGGGCCAGGGGGATGGCCCTGGCCCTCGAGCAGATGGGCATCGAAGAGGGCCAACGCGTAGCTATAGTCAGCCCGAACTCCGCTCGCTCCCTGATTTCTTTCTATGGGGTGAGCGCGTACGGACGGGTGCTCGTCCCGATCAACTTCCGACTGCTGGCGGACGAAGTCCAGTACATCGTCGACCACTCGGGCGCGTCGGTATTGCTGGTCGACCCTGAGCTCGACGAGGCGCTGAAGGACGTTACGGCGAAAGAGCGCTTAGTGCTCGATGGCGAGGCCGACGCCGCGCTGTTCGCCGAAGCGCCGCCGGGACGGTACCCAGGCCAGTGGGAAGGCGACGAGGACAGCGCAGCCAGTATCAACTACACGAGCGGTACCACGGCCCGCCCCAAAGGCGTTCAGCTGACGCATCGCAATTGCTGGCTAAACGCCGCCACTTTCGGTTGGCACGTAACGGTCACGGACCGGGACGTTTATCTTCACGCGCTCCCCATGTTCCATTGCAACGGCTGGGGCATGCCCTACGCAGTGACTGCGATGGGCTGTAAACAAGTCGTGCTGCGCAAAGTGGACGGTGAGGAGATCCTGCGCCGGGTCGATGACCATGAGGTGACCTTGATGTGCGGAGCGCCTGCGGTTGTATCCGCGGTTTTGGACGCAGCCGAGGCGCGCCGCCGTCGCGGGGAACCGGTCCCAGGACAGGGGCGGGTGCGGGTAGTAGTCGCTGGCGCCCCGCCGCCCTCGCGGGCCATCCATCGCATTTCGACCGAGCTGGGGTGGGAGTTCATCCAGATATACGGGCTCACGGAGACGGCGCCCCTGCTGACGGTAAACCGGGCTGTCCACGAATGGGACGACCTCGACCCCGTGGAACGAAGCCGTCGCCTGGCCCGAGCGGGAGTGCCCGCCGTAGGCGTCCGCGTCCGCCGAGGCGAGGGAGGAGAAATCCTGGCCCGGTCGAACCATGTTTTCGGGGGTTACTGGGCACAGCCCGACCAAACAGCCGAGGCCGTCCGGGATGGTTGGTTCAAGACGGGCGACGGCGGCGAGATCGACGAGTTCGGTTACGTGACCATCACCGACCGCAAGAAAGACGTCATCATCACCGGAGGCGAAAACGTCTCGTCCATCGAAGTCGAGGACTGTCTGTACCAGCACCCGGCTGTGACCGAGGTTGCCGTTATAGGTGTGCCCGACCCGAAGTGGGGCGAAAGCGTGAAAGCACTGGTGGTCCTCAACGACGGGGCCTTGGTCACCGAGCAAGAGCTCCTCGAGTTCGCCCGCGCTCGTATAGCCCATTTCAAGTGCCCGAGGTCGATCGAGTTCCGAGGCTCTTTGGCCCGGACTGCCACCGGAAAGTTGCAGAAATTCAAGCTCCGGGCGCCCTTCTGGGAAGGACGCGAGAGCCAGGTATCTGGTGGTTGACCCCGTCCGGTCGGGCGCGCCGGAGGTCGCCATCCCGGTGTAGAGCGCATGTCTCTGTTTCGAAACGCGCTTGACCTCAAGTGTGGTCGAGGTCGTACCCTCGCTTGAGTGAACGCCCACGGGCTTGACCGCCCCTCGACGACGCCGGCTGCGGCGACGGGCGGCATCTGGGCGCCGGAGAGACGGCCCTTGACAGTCGGGCTCGTGCTCGCCGTCACATTGGTCGCATTCGAGGCACTTGCCATTGCCACCGTCCTTCCGGTTGTCAGCCGTCACCTGGGCGACCTGCGGCTCTACGGGTGGGTATTCAGCGCGTTCATGCTCACCAGCCTGATCGGCATCGTGGTGGCGGGCACGCTCTCCGACCGGGGACCGCTCGGGCCGCCCATGCTGGCCGGGTTGGCCCTGTTCGCCGTCGGCCTGGTCGTCGGGGGTACAGCCCCGGACATGCCTGTCCTGGTGGCGGGACGGGCCGTGCAGGGCCTAGGGGCCGGTTTCGTACCCGCCATAGCGTATGTAGCCATCTCGCGCGGCTATCCCGAGCGGAGCCAGCCCCGGATGTTCGCCATCCTGTCGACGGCGTGGGTCATCCCCGGACTGATCGGGCCGGCGATCGCGGCCCTTGTGGCCGCGGCCACCAGCTGGCGGTGGGTGTTCCTGGGACTGGTGCCCTTGGTGGTCGTCGCCGGCGTCCTGGCCGTACTGGCCATCGGGCGCGTCCCGGCGCCCAAAAGGCCGCGCCACGCAGCTGTGCCCTACCTGCCGGTGCTCGGCGTCGTTGCTGGAGCCGCCGTGGCCCTGGCTTCCATCAGCTCGGGCCAAGTGCCTGCCGTGATCGGCGGGGCTATCGCCGGCGGGAGCCTCTTAGCCCTGTGCCTGCGGCGCCTGACGCCGGCGGGGACCTTGACTGCGAGAATAGGTCTGCCGGCCACGATCCTCAACCGCGGGCTGCTCACCTGTTGCTTTTTCGCCGGCGACGCCTATGTGCCTTACGCCATCACCACCGTGCGCCATTCCCCCACCGCGCTGGCTGCTCTCGCCCTTACGGCAGGGACGCTGAGCTGGGCCGGCGGTGCGTGGGTGCAAGCTCACCGCATTGCCCGGCAAGGCCCCCGGCGCCTGGTGCGGTTAGGCGAGGGATTCGTCTTGAGCGGGCTCGGGCTTATGATCGTTGCCCTCCAGCCCTCCGTGCCGCCCGCACTGGGGGTGCTGGCCTGGGCGCTGGCCGGGGGCGGGATGGGGCTCTCCTACGCTCCCCTCTCGGTCACTACGCTCGATCTGGCGACGCCGGGGGCCGAGGGCAAGGCCACGGCCAGCCTCCAGCTCTTCGACGTGCTGGGCCAAGCCGTTGGGACCGGGGTCGCGGGCGCGGTGGTGGCTGCGACGGCTGTCGGTCTCGGCCACCGGTCCGGAGTGGCACTGGCCTTCCTGTTCGGCATCCTGGTCGGCGCGTGCGCAATAGTTGTGGGTGCCCGGGTACCCGCGCGGCTGACTGCGTCGAGAAGTGCCGGGGTGACGGCCGCCGACGAAGTGCAGACGCCAGTGCCAATATTGGCTGTCGACCAGCCGCTCACTGATTAAGCTAGGCGCGGCAACGGTTACTAGCGCCTTGGTGGGCGCGACGCCTCAGTAACCTAACGGCGAACGGTCGGGAACGCCGGTCAGGCCGCACTTGGCTTCGTGGTACGGTCCTCCACCATGAGCTGGGCTCTTCATCCTGACGTCGTGGACCCTCGCTTCCTCTCGACTGAGTTGGAAAAGGTGAGGCGGGACGTGTCCGCTCATCCTCATCACCGCCAGCACGTCGCTGACGAGGACCTTGACGAAATTCAAAGTGTCCTTGGGGCTTCTTTAGATGTGCCCCGGGCCAAGTACACAGGCACCCACTCGGACCGCCCCCCGCCAGTCGTGTTCATTGCCGGGCACCCCAAGACGAGCTTTTTCCAAAGTGTTGTCGCCCACTGCGTTGACCCACTCCTTAGTACTGACGAGCTTGGGCGACCAAACCCTTTGGAGCACTGGGTAGACGAGGTCAGGAACCTGTACCGGCAGTTTGGCCCCTGTGACCCCCGGTGGATGGAAATCCGGCTCAGCGAGCTCTTGAACCACCAAGACCATCCGTTTGTCCAGCCGCCGGAGGAACCGACCGCTATAGCCGATACCGCGGAGGTCATACTCGTGGGGGACTGGGCCACCGCTTTGCCTCAAGCGCTCAATGTTTCCCGAGCCATCCGCACCCGCTTAGAGGATGGCCCACCCATCGAGCGTCACGTAATTCACCTGGGCGATACTTACTATTGCGGCTTGCGTGAGGAGTACGAACACCGATTTTTGGCTCATTGGCCCGTTGTCCCCGGTTCCGTCGTATCGTCGTGGTCCCTAAATGGTAATCATGATATGTACTCCGGTGGTCACGGGTACTTCAAAACCCTTCTCGGCGACCGGCGTTTTCGCGGCCAACAAGGCAGCAGCAACTTCCTACTGCGCAACAACTACTGGCAAGTGGTTGGCCTTGACAGCGCCCACCAGTCACCCGATAACCCTTCGCTGTCAGCGGGGCAGCAGAGCTGGCTTCGGCAAACAGTCACCGGAGAGGCAAGGGCATCTCGACAGACGGTCCTGCTCAGTCACCATCAGGCGTTCACGGCTTTCGGCGACACCACGGTTTCGGGGAAGCTGGCTACAGATGTCGCCAATGCGCTCGGTGGGGTAGGTGTGGCAGGGTGGTTCTGGGGCCACGAGCACCGGTGCACGGTTTACGAGGCCGACGTCAGAGCTCCGGATTACAACCGCGTCGCCGCGTACACGGCGACGATCGGGCACGGAGGCGTCCCCCAGCTTCTCGATATTGATGGCCGGCCCATTACTACGGTCAACGAAGAGTTGTTGTCGGTCGACCGCGGAGCATGGCAGTTTGACGGGCGGTATACCGTGGACGAGGATACGTGGACGCTGGGCGGCTACGCCGTGTTGTCGTTCGACCAGCAACGCCTCGAAGCCACATTTTTCGATGAAAACGGCGCCCTGCGGCACGGCCCGACCCTAATTGAGCCCGTGTAACCTCGCTTTCTCGCCCTCTGTACCGAGGGGAAATAGGGACCGAGACACCGGAGGGTGCCGAAGACTGGCCCCCAAACGTACAGGTGAAGGGCAGCGGCAACACTGTTGCCGTGGTAGCGCCCATCGAGAGCGTCGAGTTCGGAAGTCGCGGGGCCCAGCGGTCATGCACGCCCCGGGGCTGCGGGTGGAGCTGCTACGGGTGGCAGGAGGACACAGCGAGCGGGCGGCGGGAGCCTTGGCCCTTCGTGGCACGTGGGACCCCCAAGCGTCGCCCGCCTTGCTCGCCACCGCAGAACTCATTTAGCAAATCCGGGTAGGACCTGAGTTCGCTGTACCTTGCCGGGCCGGGGCGGGCAAACAGCGGGCGCCCCTGCGCTCCCGGGTACCTAGCGCCATGGGCGTGGGTACACTATGTGACTGCTATGGCTGTGAAGGGGTGTGACTCCGCTTCCGAACCGGCGACGGCTCAAGCGCAGGCCGCCAAGGCGGCCGGGTTCACCTGGTGGGGCTTTTACATCGCCGGACCTGGCGCCTTGCACAACTGGTCCGCTGTGGGCACCACGAGCCTTCAACAAGCCGGCATCCTCCCGTTGCCTATCTACGTCCCCGCTCTAGCCAGCGGCCGGATCGCTAGCCTTACACCCGAAACCGACGCGCAGACCTTCGTGGCTTCCTACCGTTCGCGCGGGGTCGACGGGGCCGGCGCGCTCGACACAGAGGCGTCCATGCGAGGCGATCCCTGGACGGCCGAGTACGAGCGCCGCTTCAGCGCCAAGATGACCTTGCTGGCCCAGAAGGCGATCACGTACGCGGGTGGTTTCACGGAGCAAGCGCCGCCGGCGGCTCCCTACAAGTGGTGGATCGTGGATGCCACGGACCCCGGCCCTGACGAGGCCTACCAAGATGGCCCAGGCCAGGTGGACGGCATCGAGGTCGATGTCGACTACGCCGGCGAGGGCTTCCCGTTCGCCCAATTCGGTTACAAGCCAATCTCCAAGATCAAGGAGGTGGAAGAGATGTTCGTCCGTAACCCCAACACCGGCGAAGTTTGCCTTTGCAGCCCCGCCGGCGCAGTGAACCTCGGCAACGACTGGCCTGCGGTCGAGGCGGCCTATAGCGCCGCAGGCGTCCCGGTCGTACTTGTGGAAAGCGCAAGCCTGCAAGCCCTCTTCTTGAATATCGCCTCGCACTAGCGCCCAGGCCGGCAGCCAGCCAGCGTCAATTGACGCGCGGCCCGCCACCCGGCGTTCGAGGGCTTCCGGCCGTTCGTTTTGGAGTTAGCCGGATGGGTGCAACCGCTCCTCGGCTGCTGGGACTGGGCAACCTTGGGCTACGAATACGGCTCTGCCACCTCGAGCCGACTAATCAAAAGGGGTGGTGCCCAGTTCCGTGCCTAATCTCGCTTGACTCACGAGGAGGGGGTTGCTACTGTCGCTTTAGCAATTCGGCACTTCGGGCATTAGCACTCTAGGAATTACCGGTTGGTCTTGGCTGGGGACGCCTGGGTCTCAGAGGGGGTGGCATGACGGTGCAGACAGAGGCGAGCGCCTCAGTATTTGCCATAGGCAACGCTCACATCGACCCGGTCTGGATCTGGGACTGGCGTGAAGGCATGCGCGAAGTGGTGGCCACTTTTGCCGCCGCCGCCGACCGGTTAGACAATTGCGACGACCTGTTTTTCACCGCCAGCTCGGCCGCTTATTATGCCTGGGCCCAACAAATGGACCCGCTACTGTTCGATCGGGTCAAGAGCCACGTCCGTGCCGGGCGGTGGAACGTGGTCGGGGGAGAGTGGGTCGAGCCCGACTGCAACCTCCCCTCGGGCGAGGCCGTGTGCCGCCACTTGCTGTACAGTCAGCGTTACTTTCACGAGGTTTTCGGGGTCCCCGCGTCTATCGGGTACAACATCGATTCCTTCGGCCACGCCGGTTCATTGCCGCAGTTGCTGACCAAAGCCGGTCTCCGCGGCTATGTAATGATGAGGCCTCAACAGCACGAACGCGACATCCCGGTCTCACTGTTCAACTGGCGAGGCATTGACGGGACGGAGATCCCCACCTACCGGATCCCGATCGCGTACACGACCGGGCAACAAGGCGACCGTACCGAAGCCGACGTCGTGCGGGAACGGGCCACGTCGCTCGTCGAACGAGCAGAAGCGGAAAAGAGGCCGCTTATGTTCTTCTTCGGCGTCGGCGACCACGGCGGTGGTCCCACGCGGGCGGCGGTCGAGGAACTGCGGCAACTGGAGGCGCGCGATCCCGGCTCTGTAATATTCGCGACTCCGTCTCAATATTTTGATATCGCACTCGGCACCGGCTCGATGCCGCTCGAGACGGTGGAGGGCGACCTCCACATGCATGCGGTTGGCTGTTACAGCGCGGTGGCCTGGATGAAAAACCTGAATGCGCAGGCCGAACGAGCCCTCGTCGAAGCGGAGCGGTTGGCGGCGCTGGCCGAATTGGCCACCGGTCGACGATTGAAAGTGAACGAGGACCTGACTTCGGCATGGGCTCGTGTCCTGTTCAACCAGTTCCACGACAGTCTCGGTGGTACGTGCACGGCCGAGGTGCACGACCAGTTGCGCGAGTTCTACGGCTATGCCCTCACTATCGCGGACGACGTTGCCACCAGAGCCACCCAGACCGTGTCCTCAAGGATTGACACCTGGGTTGAAGAAGCAGCCAGAATCCGACCGCTTCCGCTCTTTGAAACCGTACGTGGGGCATTATCCGGTACCAGTCGTGGTGTTCAACCCCCTGTCGTGGGACGTGCACGTACCCATAGTGTTCCCTCACCAGGCGGAGGCGATCACCGACGACGGCCACCAGCCCGTGCGCGTCCAGCGGGTGGCTTCGGGTGAAGGGACCCGTTATGCCACTCATCCGCTGGCTTCGGTCGCACTTCCGGCCGGGGGGTACCGCTTGTTCTGGGCCCATGACGAAAAGCCGACGGGCCACGCAAGCCCCGACGTCTCCCAGGTGCAAACGGCTTTGGACGTTTCGGAAACGCACCTCAGCAATGGGCTGGTCGACATCGACATCGACTCGAGCACTGGCGCGGTCAAGGGCCTCAGGGGCGGCGACGGGCGCTCGTGGCTAGAACCGGAGGGCGTGCGGCCAGTGGTGCTCGACGATCCGTCCGACACTTGGTCTCACGGTGTAATCAGGTACGAAGGCGAAGAGCAAGGGTGTGAGTTCCTTGGAGCGGCTGTCGTAGAAACCGGCCCCGTCCGAGCTACGGTCCGCCTCAACTACCGCTGGCAAAACTCGCTAATTTACGAGGATCTTTACCTATTGGATGGAGGCCCGGGGCTGGGCATCAGGCTGCTGGTGGATTGGCACGAAAAACACCAGTTGTTGAAGTTGGTCGTGCCGGTCGCCAGCGCCGGGCCGGCGGCCTGGGTCGCGCTTCCATATGGGGCCATCTCGAGGCCGTCGGACGGTCGTGAAGAGGTGATGCACCGGTGGGTCGATGTCGAGGCCCAAGGTGGTGGCCTCGCTTGCATTTCCGACGTGACCTACGCCTATGACCTGGCCGGGGGACGGCTCCGGCTCACTGTCCTGCGCAGCCCGCGCTGGGCTGACCACGGAGCCTCCTGGGAACATGACCGCGGCATCGAGACCTCGTATACAGACCAGGGCCCTCACCGCGTTTCTCTCCTGTTGCTGCCTCACACCGGTGATTGGGCTAGCGCGCAGGTACCACGGCGGGCCGAAGAGCATTGCACCAACTTCCGCGCCGTTACCGAGACATGGCACAAAGCGACGCCCGAGCGCACGTACCTGGGGCCCAATTACCGAGGCATCGTCGTCGAGCCTCACCACGTGACAGTACCTGTAGTGAAACGCGCCGAGGACGGGACCGGTTGGGTGGCCCGGGTTGTCGAGGTGGCGGGCCAGCGGGCCGAGGCCCGGTTCACGGTCGAGGGCCTCGGACGGGCTTGGACAGGAGCGCTGGGGCCCTTCGAGGTAAAGACGCTGCTGTTCCCCGATGCCCCCGGCTCTGAGCCCATCGAGATGGACATACCCGAACTGGGCTCCTGGACATGAGCGAGGGGCGATGAGCGCCGAGGAACCGACCCCTCAGGCCGCCCAGCGCCGGCGGCACGAGCGGACGGTCTTCCACGAGATCAGGCGCAGCGGGCCTATCTCGCGAGCACAGCTAGCCGACCGGACGGGGCTGTCCGCCCAGGCGATGGGCGCCATCGTCAAGAGCCTTCTCGAGATGGGCCTCATAGAAGAGCGGCCGATGGCCCGACGGGAAGGACCAGGTGCCCCGGCGCTGGGGATGCAGTTGCGCTCCGACGGAGCCTTTGCTTTCGGTTTTGGGCTCGAACGTGACTCACTGTCAGGAGTATTGGTCGACCTGTGCGGGGCCCGACTGTGGCAGTACAAGCGCCCGGTCGAGCCGGGGGAAGCGCCCACCGACACGCTGGAGAGCATCGTCGCGGCGGTCCGCTCAGTCTTACGCACCCCTCGGTTCTGGCGGCTCCGGGCGCGCACCAGAGGGCTGGGGGTCGCGGCTCCCGGGCCGATCAACCTGGCCGAAGGCACGATCGTGAACCCGCCCGACTTCCTCGGGTGGGAGAAGGTACCCGTCGTCAGTTGGCTGGAGGCAGCGACCGGCCTGCCAGTGCTGGTCGACAACGCGGCCAGCGCCGCCGCCCTCGGCGTCGAATGGCAAATGCTGCCCAGCCACGGCTCCTTCCTCTATTGCTATTGGGGGCTCGGGATAGGAGGCGGCCTCGTGATCGGCCGCGAGGCCTACCGCGGGAGTACCGGGAACGTGGCCGAACTGGGCCATGTAGTCGTGAATGAGAGTGGCCGCCCGTGCGCCTGTGGAGGGCAAGGGTGCCTGGAAGCGGAGTCGTCCGCCGCCGCGCTCTTACGTGACGCTCGCCAGTTCGGCCAGTTCTCGAGCATCGAAGCGGTCGCGGCCGCCGCCGCGCATATGCCACCGGTCAAGCAGCTGCTCGAGAAGGCGGCCCGCCAATTGGCGGCGGCGTTGGTCAGTGCCATAAACCTCACTGATGTCCCCGAAGTCGTAATCGGCGGAGCTCATTTCGCGGCCGTCGAGGAGATCTTCTTACCCATCTTGCGCTCCGCTATCGACGGTCAAGTGCTGCGCCGCCACGTAGCCCCGGTGGCGCTCAAAACAACGGACGTGGGCGAAGAGGCCAACGCCATAGGAGCCGCTGCGCTGGTGCTCCACGAGCGGCTGCCCCACAACGCCCCGCCTACCGCCTATGCGGTCCGCGGCCCCCTCCCTGTCCACCCAAACGGTCGAGCCACGAGGGCTCGCCGTTCGACAACAGCCACCCCCTCGCAGGAAGCGCTGAACGAGCTCGCCAGTCCAGGCGGAAGGAGGTAGATATCTGCCAAATGCGTCGGCGACATACGAGCGCCGTCCCGATCTCGGCACACTCGGCCGGCGCACAGCCCATTAGATGTCATTTTGAGCGTCCCGTACTAAATCAGCTATAAGGAGGAACCAAATGTTCTCGAAAGCTACACGAAGAAGGAGCTGTGCCGCCCTTATGGCGGCGGTTGGGGCGACGGCCGGTCTCGTCGCCACCGGGGCCGCCGCCAGCGCCGGAGGCAAGGTCACTCTCGTGTTCACATCCCAGTACAACGGCAACAACGACCTGGACAATTGGATTACTGCGGCCGGGAAGGTGTTCGAGAAAACTCACCCGAACGTGACCGTCACCATACGCAACATCGTGACTGACAGTGAATCCACGTACTACGCCAAACTGGACCTGGCGGAGCGGAGTGCGTCCACTACACCGGATATTTCCTACGAAGACTCGTTCCTGGTCCAGTCCGATGCCGCCGCCGGGTACATACGCGCTCTGCCGCAGCTCACGTCTGACCCGGAGTGGAAAGACCAGTACCCCGTGTTCCACAGCATGACGGAGTACAACGGCGTGCCGTACGGGATGATGATCGAGACCGACGTCCAGCAGCTTTATTACAACATTCCGATGTTCAAGAAGGCCGGTCTCCCCACCAACTGGCAGCCCAAGACTTGGGCCGACATCATCACTGCCGCCAAGGCGATCAAGGCCCACGACCCGAGCGTCACCCCATTGTGGATCTATACCGGGACGCCCATGGGTGAAGCTTCATCGTTCCGGGGCTTCGAGGTCCTGCTGGGCGGGACCAACGACTGGCTGTACGACAGTGCCACTAAGAAGTGGGAGACCGGTGGGCCGGGCTTCAATGCGGTGTTCAACTTCCTGGAGACCTTGCACAGCGACGGCCTCACGGAGAGCACTAGCTATTGGTCCAACCCCAACGGGGGCAATGTCGTCGACACTCAGTTGATTCCGTCCCAGCAAGTCGGCATCGATATGGACGGGAGCTGGGTCAGTACTTTCTGGCTTCCGGGCGGCAGCAAGCCCTGGCCTCAGGCCTACAAAACCTATAATGTGGCCGATTGGCCCACAGAGAACGGGCAGGGCGCTGGCGTGACGAACGAGTCCGGCGGCTGGACACTGGCAGTACCGTCCAAATCCCCCAACTCCGCCCTCGCCCTCCAGTTCATCGAATCGGCGACGACTCCCGCGCTACTGGCCAACTTCGACGGCGTGAGTGGCCAACTCCCGGTCGAGGCGAACGTGGCCAATAACCCGACATTCAAAAACCTGGTGAAAGACGACCCGCTGTTCGTCAAAGCGACGACCTACGTCGCCCACACGACATATA
Organism: uncultured Acidimicrobiaceae bacterium; assembly: GCA_963807395.1. Taxonomy (GTDB): domain Bacteria; phylum Actinomycetota; class Acidimicrobiia; order Acidimicrobiales; family Palsa-688; genus Fen-671. Next base: position 393,583 of record CAWEBW010000007.1, on the reverse strand, counting down.
GGCCCGGGTTCGGACCATATACTCAAATATCTGCTGACATCGCGGCCATAACCGGCCAAATATCGCTGGGCCAGGTGACTGCGGCCCAGGCCGAAAGTGACTACGCCAAGGACGTGATTCAGGCGGCCGGCGCCGGTAACACGCAGAAGATGAGCTCGTAGGGCTCGTAGCAGGTGGAAATGAAGGCCGGGTCGCTCGGCAGTAAAGTACAAACGAAGGCCCGGCCTTCGTGACGTTTGGAGGGTTCTGGTGTCGGTAGCTCCCGGTGAGCTGTTAGGCGGCGCAGACGTTCAGGCCGGGGCTCCGCGCCCGCGTCCGGCTCAGTCCAGCCGGAGCCGCCGGGCCCGGGGCCGGGTGATCACAGGTACCATAATGATGGCACCTTTCGCGGTTCTCCTCGGTGGGCTCCTTGGGTGGCCGATCGTCTGGACGTTCGTGCTCTCCTTTACCAACGAGGAGCTCACCGGGCCAACGGCCTTGCACCACCAGTTCATAGGATTTGCCAACTTCACTGAACTTTTCCGGGACGGCGGTTTTGGGGCCTCGATAGTCCATACCTTGCAATACCTGGTCGGGTCGGCCTACTTGGGCCAGATCGTCTTCGGATTCGTGTTGGCCCTATTGCTGCGGCGTTGCAACCGGGTGGTCCAAGCGCTGGTTGGTGGCGTCATCATCCTGAGCTGGGTAGTACCTGAACTGATCGCCGGCTTCATGTGGTACGCCCTCCTCGGCCAGGGCGGCGTCTTGCAACAGGCGGCTCAGGCTCTCGGCCTGCCGTTCACGCAACTGCTCGTCACCCACCCCATGGTGGCGGTCAACCTGGCCAATTGCTGGCGAGGAGTAGCGTTCTCGATGTTGCTCTTCACCGCCGCCCTGGCTGCCTTCCCGGACTCGCTCCTCGAAGCGGCCGAGGTCGACGGAGCGGGACCGGTGAGACGAATCTTGTCGGTCGTCTTGCCCAACCTGAAAGGCACTATCCTCGTCGCCGTCGTGCTCGTCACGCTGGGCACCCTCAACGATTTTGTGCTCATATTCACGATGACGGGAGGCGGCCCTGGGAACGAGAGCCAGGTCCTGTCCACTTATATGTACCAGACCGGATTTACCGAGTACCGGATCGCCTATGCCACGGCGGTATCCGTTGTCCTGCTCTTGATCGGAGTGGTGCTATCCCTGCTTTACGTGCGAGCCCTTCGAAAGGCGGACTGAGGGCAAGATGGCGCAAACCGTTACGTTGGACAGACTGGACAGGACGACGCGCGGTGAAGTTCGCCCAGGGACGAGACAGCGCCGAGCCGCTTACAAACCTAAGGCACACTGGGGCTGGAACCTGCTCGCTGTCGTCGTCGGGATCCTGTTCCTCGTGCCGTTCATATGGCTGGTCGTAACCGCCCTGACTAATAACGGGACGTTGGCCCTTTCGCTTTCCGGTGGCCTTACTGGTAGTAATTTCACCAGCCTCTTCTCGTCCAGTGGGGCGGCGGAGGGCATCGGCGAGGGCGTGGGCGGGGCGCTCCTCAACTCACTTTACCTTTCGGGGGGGACGATGGTGGTCACCACGATCGTCGCCGTGTTGACCGCTTACCCGCTGTCGCGGTTCCGCATACCGGGGAGCAATATCCTGGTCCTCGCCATCGTTTTCGTGACCGGGCTCCCCATCGTGGCCGTGATCATCCCCACCTACGACATCTTCGTTTCGGTGAACTTCATCAACTCGCTGCTGTGGACTGTCCTTTTCTTGGCCGCTACCTCGCTTCCTTTCGCCGTCTGGATCGCCAAGAACTTCATCGATAGTGTGCCCATCGAACTCGAAGAGGCGGCCGCCACGGACGGCGCCGGTACGTTCCGGACGTTGAGGCACATAACTGCTCCGCTCAGCGTCCCGGGCCTGCTGGTCGTCGCCCTGTTCACATTCATCCAATCGTGGTCCAATTTTTTCGTGCCCTTCGTGCTACTCCAGGCGCCCAAGCTCCCCGCGTCCGTCACCATTTACCAGTTCTTCGGCGAGCACACGATCAATTACAGTGGCCTGTGTGCCTTCGCCCTTATCTTTACGGCTGTGCCTGTGGCCCTGTACGTTCTGCTGTCCCGCCGTTCAGGGGGCACTTCGTTGTTCGCTGGTGCAGTTAAAGGATAACCCGCAGGTGCCGGCAGGCCGCTCGCTCGGAGGTGGGCATGGCGAAAACATTTGAACACATAGACGAGAAGTTGGCTGCCTTCCTGGTCGCGCAACCGGTCTTCTTCGTCGCCACTGCGCCGTTGAGCGCGGACGGCCACCTAAACTGCAGCCCCAAAGGTAACAACGGCACCTTCCGGGTCCTGGAGCGACGCAAGGTTGCCTATCGTGACCTGAACGGTAGCGGCGTCGAAACGATCTCCCACTTACGGGAAAACGGCCGGGTGGTGTTGATGTTCTGCGCCTTCGACGGCCCACCCCGGATCGTCCGGCTGCACGGTCGCGGACGGCCCGTCTTCGACCATGACGACGAGTTCGACGATCTGACTGAACATTTCGGCGGTGAACACACCCGGTCTTTCATCGTGGTGGACGTGGACCGAGTCTCCGACTCCTGCGGCTATGGGGTCCCTCTCATGACTTTCCAGGACCACCGGGGCAAGCTCGAGCGGTGGGCGGACAAAATGGGCGAAGACGGCTTGGCCAGGTACAGAGCGGCGAACAACCGGACCGGTCTCGACGGGTTGCCTGGAGTACCCGACGAGGCCCAGACCGTAAGGGTCGGCGAGCCTCAATAACGCGGTCGGGCCGTCCAGGAGTCCGAGCGGACCTGAAGCTAGCCGAAATGTCAGGGTAACCTCGAGAGTGAGGTGCCGGACGGCCCCGGCCGGTCACCACGCCCGCGCCTTGCGTTTTCACCCACTCCCGGCGCACCCTTTTCGGCTCAACGCCACCCTCAAGGACCGGGGCGGCGGGAGCGGGGGGTGCCTGCGGGCACCGGATGGGAATTCTGCCACATCCTCGTATAAGTGCAAAAGTACCGACAGGCGCGGGGGCGCGTCGAAATATGCAAACAGCGAGGGCCCTGAGGGGACGCAAGTGGGTACTTTTGTACTGCGGGCCCGCACCATGCGCAGTTTTATTCGAAAAACCGGCAAAACTCCAAACAAGCTCGGCGGGCGCGTCGAAATATGCAAACAACGAGGCCCAAAGGAGCGAGCAACACAGTACTTTTATACCCGGTGGACATCTGGCCTCGAGGCTCGGGGATGAATCGCCGTCAGTGGCCCCGAGACGGGCGGGTGTTCAGGTGCGATTGGGCGTCCCTCGTGGCACTGAGCGCGCCGCCCACGGTCCAGTAACGCTGCCCGGCCACCAGCAGTTCCTCAGCGGGGAACTTGGTGATGACCTCGCAACCGTCGGCCGTAACGACCACTTCTTCCTCGATGCGGGCGGCAGACCACCCATCGGAGGCGGGCCAGTAGGTCTCTAGAGCGAAGACCATCCCCTCTTCCAACACTTCAGGGTAGTCGAGGGACACCAGCCGGCTGAAGATCGGCTTCTCCCAGATGGACAACCCGATCCCGTGTCCATACTGGAGGGCGAAGGCGGCCAGCTCATCCGGGAAGCCGAAGTCGGTTGCCTTGGGCCACATTTCTACGATGTCCGCGGTGGTGGCGCCCGGCTTCACCCGGTCGATGGCCTCGTCGATGAACTCCCGGCAGCGCTGATAGGCGTCGCGCTGGGCCACGCTCGCGCTGCCCACGGCAAAGGTGCGGTAATAGCACGTGCGATAACCATTGAACGAGTGCAGGATGTCGAAGAAAGCCGGATCCCCGGGTCGCAGGACGCGATCGCTGTAGACGTGCGGATGGGGCGAGCACCGCTCCCCAGATATGGCGTTGACCCCCTCGACGTGCTCGCTGCCGAGGTCGTAGAGCGCTTTGGCGACCACGCCCACGCACTCGTTCTCTCGAACACCGGGCCGGAGGAAGGCGTAGAGCTGGTCGTAGGCGGCGTCCACCATTGAGGCGGCCGCCACCAGAAGGAATCTCGTCTGCGGTCTTGATGCGCCGAGCCTCTAGAAAAACCTGCTGACCGTCGGTGACCCGAATGCCCTCGGCGGCCAGGGCCTCCAATATGGGCATCTCGGCCACGTCCAGGCCCACTGGCTCGCCGGCGAGGCCGTACCGTTCCAATTCCTGTTTGATGGTGCGGGCCACTTCCTCGGCCCGGCCGGCCTGCGGATTGAAGGCCCCGCGCAAAGTGGAGATCCCCGGCCGTGAGCCGGGAGGGGAACTGTCCCCGTAGTCCAGCCACGGGTTGTACAGCACATGATGCTTGGCCGCCGAACCAAAGTCCCAGATGACCGGTTCCCCGCCGCGCGGCAACAACGAAAACCGGATCAGCTTGTCCATGGCCCAGGTGCCGATGTGGGTGGCCGTCATGTAGCGGATGTTGTGGAAATCAAACGCGAGCAAGGCTCCCAGGTCGCTCTGTTCGAGGTGGCTCCGCAGCCTGGCCAAGCGGCCACGCCGCAGGCGGTCGAAGTCGACCCGCTGCTCCCAGTCGACGGCATTAAACCCAAAGCTTTTCAGCGCCACGTGATCTCCCTTCGGTGCAGGACCATGGCTACCCGAGCCCGGACCGCACCGAGAAGACCACCCGCTCGACCGACGGGATGACGGCGTCTTCGAGGGAGTCCGCCGCCGGTAACGGCACGTGCGGAGCGGTGATGCGCCGGATCGGGGCGTCCAGGTCGTAAAAGCACTCTTCGCCCACAATGGACGCCAGCTCGGCGCCCCACCCGCAGAGGCGAGGGTTCTCCTCAACAGTAAACAGCCGGCCGGTCTTGCTCACCGACTCGGCCACGGTGGACACGTCCAGGGGGACGAGCGAGCGGAGGTCGATGACCTCGCAGTCCGTGCCTTCAGCCGCCAGCTGCGCCGCGGCCGCCAGGGCGCGGTGGACCATCGTCCCCAGAGCGACGATGGTGACGTCTGCGCCATCTCGGCGCACCCTGGCCTTGCCGAGCTCGTCCACGTGTTCCTCCTCGGGCACTTCCCCGCTGGTGGGGTACAGCGCTTTTTCCTCCAGGAACATCACCGGGTCGTCGTCCCTGACGGCGGCGGCCATCATTCCGACCACGTCGGCGGGAGTCGAGGGCACCACGACTTTGAGGCCGGGGACGGCCATCAGCCAGCTCTCCACGCTCTGGGAATGTTGGGCACCGAAACGGAGCCCCCCACCATTGCCGAAGCGCACCACCAAGGGCAGCGTCACCTGGCCGTTGGTCATGTAGCGGGCCTTGGCAATCTGGTTGGCAATAAGGTCGTGGCAGACAGACACAAAGTCCGCGAACATCAGCTCCGCCACCGGCCGTAGCCCGGTCATGGCTGCGCCCATGGCCGCCCCGACAATGGCTTGCTCGGAGATGGGGGTGTCCCGTACCCGCTCGGCCCCGAACTTTTCCAACAAACCCGCCGTCGCTTTAAACACGCCGCCAGCCGCGCCTATGTCCTCCCCGATCAACACCACAGAAGAGTCGCGGGCCATTTCCTGGGCCAGGCCGATCGCTACCGCGTCCCGATAGGTCGTCATCTGCCCCATCAGGCGATCACCCGCATTTCGCCCTCACCGACGCCACGTTGCGCCTCCATCGGAGAAGACCTCCAGCTCGACACCGGCGGGGTCGGCCAGAGGGGCCGCTTTGGCCAGCTCCCGGGCTTCGTCCACCTCAGCCCGAGCTTCGGCTTCGATGCGGTCGAGGACGGTCTCCTCCACCCCGTCGCGCACAAGCCGTTCGCGATAGCGGGGGATGGGGTCCTTGGCCACCCACTCGGCCACCTCCGAGTCGGGGCGGTACTTACCGGGGTCCGCCCGAGAATGGCCGCCGTGGCGGTATGTAACCGCCTCGATCAGGCTGGGACCTTCTCGAGTGCGGGCGCGGGCCGCGGCCCGGAGAGCCGCCTCGTGGACCACATCGACATCGTTGCCGTCGACCTCGATGGGTTCGAGCCCATAAGCATTGGCCCGGTCGGCCGCCGGCCTCGGCACCGCAGTGACTTGACTGATGGGGGTGTACTCCATGTAGAGGTTGTTCTCGCAGACGAAGATGACGGGGAGCTTCCAGGTGGCCGCCAAGTTCAGAGCCTCGTGAAAGGCCCCGATATTTGTGGTGCCGTCCCCGAAAAACGCCACCGCCACCTGGTCGGTCCCCCGGTACTGAGCCGACCACGCCGCCCCGTTCGCGATGGTGAGGTGGGCACCCACAATGGCGTAGGAGCCCATGAAGTTGTTGGCGGTATAGGTCAAGTGCATAGACCCACCTTTGCCGGCCATCAACCCGGTTTGGCGCCCGAGGAGCTCCCCTAACACGGCGGCCATCGGCGCCCCTCGAAGGAGGGCGTGGGCGTGGCCCCTATAGGTGGCGAAGACGTAGTCGTCCGGCCGCAGCGCCGTGGCGACCGCTACGGCTATCGCTTCTTGGCCGATAGCAAGGTGGCTGGTCCCTTTGACAAGGTTCTGAAGAAAAAGGTCGTACGCCTCTTTTTCAAAAAAGCGCACCCGGACCAGAGCACGGTACATCTCGGTCCGCCGTTCCAGTGGGGTCGCGCCGGTGCCGCCGACGGGGCGGGCTGCCGGCTCGGCCGCCCTAGTCAAGACGGGCCTCAAGCCCTATCGTGGCCTTTGTCTCCAACCGTGGCGATCCTCTTCCAACTTCCATTGCTTGATCTTTGCAGTTGAGCCGACCCGGACGGTGTTAAGCAATAGCACACGCATTCTAAGGCGGGCCGAGACTGAGACCGCAAGTGCAGCGATCGCGGTGGCGGCACTGCTCTGGCAGACCCTGGTTTTCAGCCTGGCACCGATTACGATCGTCTTCGTGATAGAGGCGCTGAAGTCCGTACCGCCCCGACGGGGGACTTCGTACGATAGGCGCGTGTGCGGCTTAACGGACAGCGACGGTACGAGCGTCACCGCCAAGTCCGGCTCTTCAAGCCTCTCCACTCTAAAGTGATCGCCGGCACGAAACGGGCCCCATCAGTCCCTGAACCAACGGTCGAGGCCCCGGGTGAAGTCGCGCCGGAGACCAGGACCAAGGCGCATGAACTTATCGGCAGCCACTTGCGGGAGGCCAGGCTCCGCCGCGGGCTGGGTGTACGCGAGCTCGCCCGCCAGCTCGACATATCGGCCAGCAGCATTTCGCAGATCGAGCTGGGCCGGGTCGTCCCCTCGGTCAGTACCCTGTACGCCCTAACGACCGCGCTGGACATTTCCATGGACAGCCTTTTTGTGGCTGAGTACGAGGAAGGGGCCGAGATTGGGCCGGCAGCCGAACAGGACGAGGTCAAGCCCGGCGCCACCGCAGCGTCCGCGCCACCGGCCCGCCATGCACCTCAGTCCATCAGCGCCCACGAGCGCTCGTTCGTCCTCAGATGCGGCAACCGCCGGGTGATCGACATGGAACAAGGGGTCCGTTGGGAGCTGTTGACGCCGGTCCCGGAACCGGGGGCCGAGTTCCTGGAAGTGGTTTACCCGGCCGGCAGCGAGTCGAGTGTCAATCGGCAGGCCATCCGCCACAATGGCCGCGACTACTGCCTCGTCCTCAAGGGGAGGCTCCACGTCCAGATCGGGTTCGAGGAATATGCGTTGGACTCCGGGGACTCTTTGGCCTTCGACGCCACTATCCCGCACCGGCTCTGGAACTCCGGCGACGTCGAGGTAAGAGCGGTCTGGTTTGTACTGGACCGATGGCTGCTACATGCCCGCGGCGGCGCCGACTGGGCCAGCGTGGGCGGACAGCGGGCCGCCCCGCCCGGCCGCTAGCGCCTGGTGGACCGGTCCGGTGGCCTCGACGAAGCGCTAGGGACGGACTCAGCAGCAGCGACGCTCTGGGTCAGTTGAAGGAGAGCGCCCAGCTCTCTGTGCCCGTTCCAGGACATAACCACGGTTGCACGCTGCCACTCTACCTGTCAATGCAGCTACACTCCGACTCCAATATTCCTGAACAGGCAGACGGTGTCGGCCAAGCTCCGCTGAGGCCCATTCATTGCCTCCTGACGATGCCTCGAACCGGCTCTGGCCCAGGACGGCGCGGCGCGGCGTGCTCTCGAACTCCACGCTTTCAAAGGCCAGACCGGCAAAGCAGGTACCCTACGACGTAACTCGACCGTACGAACCACAACCCGAGAAAACCGCGTGTTCACCGACCGGAACCTTCGGTCGCCCCCGGTTGGGTGGCCCAATGAACTTGTGGCATTCGGAACCATGGCCTGAAGCCAGGCTGCACTTGCCTTGAAGTGAGCGTTGACGAAGGGCGAACACCTTGCTAGCATCACAATGTGTCCGAACATTAAACGCTCCTGACCCATCGGCCTCGAGGGAGGGGGCTTGGGGGAGGGGCCGGGGAGGGGGTGCGCAGTCTTGGCACCATGAGTTGCTCAAAGCCAACGATCAGCCATTGTTCCGAGTTTCGCCACCTTGTTCGACAAGGTTGCCACCCACCGAAGATCAATACACGTTCGGCCTGGTGAATCGAAACCCGCAACCTGCAGTGCCCAGCGTTCCTGCTCTCCCGAGGAGGCTTTCACGTCAGGAACTAGAAAAATCGGTGATGTCCTATTGGTTCACGGAGTTCTATGTTCATGGGTTTCGCCCGAATTGTAGTGCACCCTCAATGTGAGAATATGAAGGAGCGTATATGCAAGTACTCTCTTGGAGAAACTGGTCATCGAAAGTTGCTGCCTGCGCCCTGCTGACTGCGGCTGCACTACCTGTCACGGCCGCCGCGGGAGGCAGCGCCTTCGCCGCCACGCCCGCCATGACGACGGTCATCGCCTCTTTAATCCAGGCAGTGCAGATGCGGGCTCGGTCGAGTATGCACAGAAGGCGGGCATCTTCGCCAAGTACGGCCTTAATGTAAAATTTCAGTTCAGCACAGAGGGTGGCCCACAGATAATCCCGGCGCTTGTCTCCGGGAAAGTTCAGTTCGGCGAGCCCGGTGTCGAGGACACCATCGTGGCCACGGCAAAGGGCATCCCGCTGGAGATGATTGGCTCAGTCGACATCGCGGGCTCCAAAGGGCTCCGAGGACTGGACCGTAGATCTCGTGGCCAAGAACAGCTCGATAACATCGGTATGCCAGCTGCCAGGCAAGTCGGTTGCGATTAACTCACTTCTCGGCTTGGGCCAAATGTACGTCGACGCCGACTACTACAACGCCCACTCCGCGGGAGACCCCTCCGATACGGGTTGGAAAAACATACACTTCGTCGCCATCCTGTTCCCAGAAATGCTCACAGCATTGGAGCGGGGCGAGGTCTCTGCCATCTGGACACTCGAGCCCTTCCGCACCGAGAACCTGATGACCGGGCAGGCCCGGGAACTGGCGGGGGCGGAGACAGGAGTGGCGGCGGGCATCCCGATCACCGCGATCGACACGTCGCACGCATACCTGTACGCTCACCCGCAAACCGTCAAGGACTTCCAGGAAGCTATGCTCGCGGCCAACAAGTACCTCGAGGCGAACCCGTCCGCGAGCCGGGCGATCGTCGGAGCAGACACGAGTACGCCGAAGTCGGTCTTACCCAAAATGCTCCTGCCCACGTACGCCACCGCGGCCGTCAACCCGAGCCTCATCCAGTTGGAGTCCACGTTCAACGTGAAATTCGGGCTGATCACGAAGACAGCGGCGCTATCGACGTGGGTCACGGCGGACCCAATCAACGTCGCCAGCTACTAGAAGGCGTTGCGTAGAGGCTCTAACCAGCATGGAGCTAGTCACAACTCCCAGGGTGGGCACCGCGCGGGAAGCGGCCCACCCTGTGGCGCGTGGTATAGGTTGGCGATCGAGCCAATTGAAGACTTTTCTGCCGCTTTGGGTCACGTCGAAGCTTGCCCGCTTCGGGCTGACATCCGCCTCCTTCCGGTCGAAGGTCGGTGGGAAACAAGTGCTTGGCAGGCGCTCCTGATGGTCGCGCCCTCGGTTCAACCCGGAGCGGCGGTCGTGCGTTCGAACGGTGGGCTCCAGAGGTTCGTCGCCTCGAACCGGTTCAAGGCGGCCATCCTGGGAGTTGCCGGTATCGCCACGGCCATTTCGCGATGGAGTTGGCGACGGAGTTGGGCGTCGTGCACGCACGGGACGTGCCGCCGGCCTTCAATATCATCCAGACGCTGTTCCAAAACATGGCCACCTCGTCCTTTTGGAACGTCATCGGCGAGACGATGTCCCAGTTCGCGATCGGGTTCGCCATTGCTGTCGCCATCGGGATCCCCCTCGGCCTGGCCATCGGAGCCAGCGACCTCTTGTGGCAGGCGCTGCGCCCTACGATCGAGTTCTTTCGCCCGGTCCCGCCGGTGGCCTTTCTTGCTCTCCTGATTCTCCTCTACGGGCCCAGCGCCACGAGCGCTATCATCCTCGTAGTGTTCGGGTCGGTCTGGGTACTGCTTATCCAGGCGATCTACGGCATGCGCGACCGGGACGAGGTAATGCGCGAGACGGCCCGGTCGTTGCGGCTCGGATGGTGGAGACGTCTATGGTCTGTGACCCTGCCGAGCATCCTGCCGTACCTGGCCACGGGCATCCGTCTCGGGGTGGCTTACGCGCTAATAGCATGCATCTCAGCGGAGATCCTCGTCAGTTCGCCAGGCCTCGGAGCGAAGGCGTGGATAGACATGGAGGATGGCAATATCATTCAGGCGTACTCCTTCATCCTGGCGGCGGGGCTCCTCGGGTGTGGTCTCCACATAGTGTTCACCCGTTTGGAGAGCCGGTACCTGAAGTGGCATGTATCTCAGCGAACGGATCGGGTATAAGCGGTGGAGACGACGCACAATCGTTGGCTGCAGATATCCATTGGGGTTGTCACTACGTTGGCGGTCCTCGGCTTGATCTGGTTCCTTACCGCTCGGTCTAAATCCCCATACGTAGTCTCGCTGCCGACGATCTTCAAGACGTTCCGCCAAGTATGGATCTTTCAACGCTTCAGATCGGACGTGCTCCCGAGCCTGGAACGCCTCACGCTGGGCTTTTTGGCCGCCGTGATTGTGGGCGTGCCGCTCGGCTTGTTGATCGGGATGTCGAGCAGTTGGGTGCGGATGTACACGCGACCGGTTACGACCTTTCTTCGGTCGCTCCCGCCTCCGCTCATGGTCCCGGTGGCCATCGCCCTTTTTGCGATTGGCCTAACGATGAAGGTATTCGTCATCTCCTTTGTGTGCATCTGGCCGATCGCGTTGAACACCGAGGATGGGTACACAAGCCTCGACCCGACGGTCCTGGAAACGGCTCGGTCATACGGCATACGGTCCTGGGACGTATCTTCAAGGTTGTGCTGCCCGCCGTCAGCCCACGGATCTTCGCCGGGCTGCGAACGAGTATCGCCATCGCCGTACTCATGCTTGTAGTCGCCGAACAACTGGGTAGCAGCAATGGGATCGGGTGGTTCGTCCTGTATTCCCAGCAGGGCTACGACGTCAAGGGCATGTGGGCGGGGATTGTCATGCTTGGCTTGTTGGGCATAGCCGCGACCGGGCTGTTGAGCCTCATCGAACGTGTGGTACTGCGCTGGCATTTCCAGATGCGCGCAGCCAACAAGTAGAGGGTCAATATGAGCACGGTGCAGCTTCCCAATGGCATCACCAAGGCTGCCGCAACCCTGGAGATCGACGCCCTCGGGAAGTCCTACGTCAGCCGTGACCGAACGTCGGTGGCCATCGACGAAGTGAGCTTTACCGTTCGCGAGGGTGAGTTTGTAACGGTTGTGGGACCGTCAGGTTGCGGCAAGACCACGTTGCTGAAATGCATCGCCGGTCTGATCCACCCATCCACCGGCCGGGCCAAGTTGGACGGGAGGTCAGTGGACGGCCCGATGACGAGCATGGCCCTTGTCTTCCAGGACTACAGCCGCTCGCTGTTCCCCTGGCTCACGGTGCGCAAGAACATTCTCTTGCCTCTTCGTGGGCGGAGCCGCGCCGAACGAGAACAGGTGATGGAAGACTCTCTTGACGCCGTCGGGCCGCTCAAGTTCATCGACTACTACTCATGGCAGCTGTCTGGAGGTATGCAGCAGCGAGTGGCAATTGCCCGGGCGCTGGCCTGCGAGCCGCGTGTGCTGTTGATGGACGAGCCCTTCGCATCGGTTGATGCCCAAACGCGCGCCGAGCTGGAGGATCTCGTGCTCCGGATCCACGCTCGGCGCCGGGTTACCATGCTGTTTGTTACGCACGACATCGACGAGTCGGTGTATATGTCCGACCGGGTGATCATTCTCTCATCGTCTCCTTCGTGTGTACGGGAGGTACTGTCGATTGACCTTCCTCGGCCATGGTCCCAGGATGCCACCAAGGCTCTGCCCGAGTTTGCGACTCTCCGCACACATGTCTATCGGGCCATTGTGAACCGGACCGGGTAGCCCGGGCCCCTCTCCTGCCTGGAGCTAAGCGAGTGCCATCCAGGGCGATAAAGGCATGTCAGACAGCAAAACCTTCGGCTTCGCGTGTGGCTATAAACTCCCGAACCCTGAATGGAGATGCTTGATGGACCTCATTGAATGTCACTTTGCGGCAGAGAACGCTCACGATGTGGGAGGGGACCCTAGCCACATACACCGACGATGTGGAATGGGATGACGTAAACAACCCAATCTGTCCAGTACATGGGAAAGAGGCGACGTCTGTAATGTATGAGGGGGTGTTGTCGTCTATCCCGGACATACATCTGGAGCCGATGGCGCGCTTCTCATGTGGTGACCACGTAATTGACGAGTCGCATTTGACCGGCCACGTGGAGGGGGCGTTCCTCGGCGTCCCCGGTGAGGGCGCGGCCGTGGCCTTCCGAATTCTCCACATATTCGACCTTCGAGACGGCCTGATCAGCCGAGAACAGGTCTGGTTTGACAGCGCCGACGTCATACGCCAGATCGCCGCACACAAAAACGCTGGAGAGGGAGCCAGCGCTACGGAGACCCGGTGCTCCCGCTGAGGTTCGCCACTCCTTCCAAGCTCCAGACATTGGCGTACGGCGCCTCGGGATGGGAGGGAACGGAATACCATTCTTGTTTGCCGCCGTCTTCCCAGGCGGTCCTGGCCGCACCGATCCGGTAGTTCAGTTCTGCCGCCAGGCTCACCGCCTCGAAGCGGTCCTGGACTCGCTCTCGCCACTGGCCGCGACGATAGTGCCGTCGAGGTCGACGGAGAAGCCGAAACCGAACTGGCCGTCGGCCAGCCGATGGTTCTGGGTGTACACCAGCACGCCACAATCCGTACCGGAGTCCCAATGCTCGAAAGCCTTGGCCGACGCGTTGGGAACGAACCGGGTGCCCTCCGGCCCTACGCTGGCGACGAGCAAGACCACGTCTTCGCTTCGTTTCCATCGTGGCGCAGTTGGGTCCAACACAACGAAAGCCATGGAGTCTCGCCCGAACTCCCCCGATCGCGACCGCCGCTCGATGTCAGCGGCACGCGCCTCGACCGACGACCGCACGAGCTCGGCGAAATTAGCGTCAGGAACTGTCTACACGTATGGATTACGCAATACGTGGACATCCCACCCCAATGCCATTGCTCCCCTCCTACTCGTCCAGCGACGCGGCGCTTACACACAACCTTTGCCGGTTTTTAGATCTCCAAGCGGTACGACCCGCACACAGTGTCGAGTTCGACCAGGTCTTCATGCGTCGGAACCCACGATCCGGCTTTGGCATTCGCCCGGACCTGCTCCGGCGAGGTTGCCCCGGCGATTACCGAACTTACGGTCGGGAGGGCGGCCAGTCCACCAATAACCACCTCCAGCACCGATATCGACCGCTGTTCCGCATATTTGACCAACGTCTCGATGAGTTCCAAGCGATCATCGGAAAGCCAGCTCTGCATCTCCGGGTCGGCCAGTCGGGTGCCGGGCGGGACGGGCTGGCCCCGACGGTACTTTCCGGTCAGAAGTCCATTTGCCAAGGGGTAGTAGGGCAACAACCCCAATCCGTACCGCTGGCAAACGGGGACAAGCCCGGCCTCCGCCCTGCGGTTGGCCAGGCTGTACTCGGTCTGCGCGCTGATAAACGGCTCCAGAGATCCGGCGCGTGCCGTCCACGCCGCTTCCACGACCTCCCAGCTTTCGAAGTTCGAGCAGCCGATGTAACGGACCAGTCCTTCGTGCACCAGGTCGTTCAGCGCCGAGAGCGTCTCAGCGATCGGTACGTGCCGGCAAGGCCAGTGAAGTTGATAGAGGTCGATCCACTCGGTCCGGAGCTCACGCAGGGAGTGATGCACCGCGTCCCGGATGTAGCGGCGGGAAGCCCGTTCGACCCAGGCCGGGCCGTTGGCTCCCCGCATATCCGAGCCGAACTTGGTGGCGAGAACAACCTCGTTTCGCCGACCCTTCAACGCTTCCCCGAGGAACTCTTCTGACCGCCCGTAAATGTCGGCCGTATCGAAGAAAGTGACACCCTCCTCCAGAGCGGCGTCGACGACGCTGCGGGTCTGCGCCGTGTCGAGCCCGGCCCCAAACCCGAAGTTGTTGCCACCCAGGCCAACCACAGACACCGTGAGGCCGGAGGCACCGAGCGTGCGGTAGTTCACGCTTAGCTGACCCGGCGGACCACGTCGTTGCCGAGCAGGCGGAGGTGTTCCAGGTCACCAAGGTCCGTGATCTGGAGGTACAACCTCTCGGCCCCTGCGTCCCGAAATTCCGCAAAGCGCTCCACGACCTCCTCCGGCGTGCCGCATGCGCCGTCCTCCCGCAGTTGGGCGACAGGGCTGCCTATAGCAGCGGCACGGCGCGTGATCTCGGCGTCATCAACTCCGCAACAGACGGTCACGGCGGCGGAAAAGCGGATGGTGACCGGATCCCGGTTCGCCTGTTCGCAGGCTTCACGCACTTTTGCGAAGTGCAGCTTGGCCGTCTCGGGCCGGGCAAATGGCACATTGAACTCGTCGGCAAACAGCGCCGCCAGCCTCGGAGTACGTGTGTGGCCCAGGCCACCGACGATGACCGGCGGTCTCGGCACCTGGACCGGCTTGGGCAATCCGGGGCTGTCGGTGAGCTTGTAGTAGCGACCGTCGAAGGAAAACTCTTCCCCGATCGGGTTGGCCCATAGCCCGAGGACGATCCTCAGTTGCTCCTCCAGCCGCTCGAACCGCTCCGGAGAGCAGGGAGAGGTATCCCGTACGCACGGTGCTCCGCTTCGTACCAACCCGTGCCCATGCCGAGTTCGACTCGACCTCCGCTCATTGCGTCCAGCTGAGCGACGATGACCGCAAGCGGGCCGGGGAGACGGAAGGTCGCCGCACTCATCATCACTCCAAGGCGGATGGCGTCTGTCTCCCGTGCCAGTCCTCCCAGGGTCGTCCACGCGTCAGTCGGACCTGGCAGACCGTCGCCCTCCCCCATCTTCAGGTAATGGTCGGACCGGAAAAAGGCGTCGAAACCTGCTTCTTCGGCCACCCTGGCCAGCGAGAGCACCGTGGCGTAGCTGGCCCCCCCTTGAGGTTCTGCGAGGATTCGGAGTTTCACCTCTGCGCACTCTTTCACTCACCGTAGGGCTTGTCAAGCCCTACTTCATCATGCCCCTTGAACGCTTCCACTGCAAGCTAAGGAACCGCGCGTGACACTACCAGCATGGCCGCCTTGCCCTCCCACGCGGGTACAGCCGCTGTCGTTTGTCGAAGTAGCTGTGCAGTCTTGCTATTCTCTAGGGGTGGACGATGCTTACGCGATGTCTGCTGTTCAAGGAAACTCAGCTGACAGCGGAGCCCCGGCGGGCGGAGGCGACGTAGACGAAGAGGCGCTCGGCAGCGAGGGTGGTGTGGGGCTCGACGGCTTAGGGGCGCGCATCCGAGCCGCCAGAGCCGCCCGTGGGATCAGCGCTCGTGAGCTGGCTCGGAAGGTTGACTGCTCCGCCAGCATGATCTCGCAAATCGAGCTTGGTCGGGCCAATCCCTCGGTAAGCACTCTCTACGACATAAGCAGCGCCCTCCAGATCTCGCTTGATCGCTTGTTCTCCAAAGGTTGGACTGCGCAAGCCGAGTTCACGGAAGCGATGCCCGATGACCCCGTCTCGCCGCTGGGCAGAGCGGCGGCGAGACAGGAAGACGCCCATTCGCCTTTCGGATCTGTACCGACCGGCGAGCCGGACCGCCAGCCCGACCCTTGGTTGGCGCCGGTTAACTGGGAAATCCGGCCATCCTGCGCAAGCGGGGCCGGCGGATGATAGACCTGGCCGATGGAGTTCGCTGGGAGCTGTTGATGCCCGTCCCTGAGCACAGCGCCGAGTTCATGGAGGTCCATTACGCGCCCGGTGGCGGCTCAGTCGAAAAAGGGCACGCGATACGCCATATCGGACGGGAGTACGGCGTGATTTGCGAGGGCGTGCTGTCCGTCCAGCTGGGTTTCGAGCAGTACGAGCTCGAGCCAGGAGATTCGATGGCCTTCGACTTGACGATCCCCCACCGTTATTGGAACGCCAGGACGGAACCCGTGCGCGGAATATTCTTCAACCTCGACCGCTGGCAAGTCGCCGACTCCGGCTGGGACACCGGCTCCGCTCGCACCCGTGACCTCCGCCCTTAATTGTGGGGCGATAGCCAAGGAACAAGATCAAGCAGCACTTGACGTCACCGTCCACGGGTGCAATGCTAGTGAGCGGGTTGTGTAGTTCCGGCCAACCCTCGTGGAGGGGGAAGAATACTGCAGTCGAGGGGTCCTGCGTGCGAGTTCTCCTAAAAACGGCATCAAGGAGGGATTCATGGTCGACACATACCACGTCACTGTTGACTCAGTCGAACCAGTACCGGGCCTCGGCGCTGACCAGGGCTGGGTCGGGATGACCGTTCAATTCCTTATTGACGCCGCAAAAGCTGGTTCGCAGCACTTCGTCTTCGGCCTGGCCCGCTTCGCCCGGCTTTTCCCGGCACGAGTGGCACCGGCACCCCGGCGCCGAGGAATTCGTGTTGCTCGCTCGCGGCGAAGGCGTGGTCCTGGACGGCGACAATGAGATCCCGGTGAAGGTGGGCGACATTGTCTTTCACCGCAAGGGCGAATGGCACGGGTTCCGCAATACCTCCGACACGGAGGAGGCCGAGCTGATCTGGGGTTGGGGCGGGGCCACCTCAAAAGCCGAAGCCGGGTACGAGCTTCGTTACCCCCATTCGTGGTCGGAGGACCATGACAAGTCCGACCAAAATGACGGGGGCCCGATCGTGCCCACGGAACAAGTCGGTAACTAACTGACGCCAAGTTGTCGGGACACGACGGATGGTCTGGCGCAAGAACATTGAGCTCGTAGCGTACGCTGACCTTGGAGGCAAGCCGGCGTTCAAGCTCGCCATGCAAGAAGTCGGCGGCCATTTCTTTCTTACGTCGGTAGCCTGTGGCATTCCGGCTGGAGCATCCTGGACGTCACCGACCCATACCAGCCCCATTACCTGCGGTTCGTCGACGGCCCACCGGCTACGTGGACCATCCAGATCCAGGTGGCCGACCAAAAGATGATCACCGGTTCGGAGCACATCCCCGGCGGTTGGCAGAGCGGTCAGAGTTCCGCCTCGCCACTGGATGGCTTCATGGTGTGGGACGTGAGCGAGCCCGACCAGCCCGAACTGCTTGGCCACTGGGCCAGCGGCGCCACCGGTACCCATCGCAACTTCTACAACGGCGGCCGGTACGTTCACGCCTGTACCACCATGCCAGGCTACGAGGGCTACGGGTACGCCATTGTCGACATCGACGACCCGACACAGCCTGTAGTCCGGGGCTCGTGGTGGTACCCGGGACAACACGTTGCTGCCGGAGAGAAATATTCAGAACTAGACGAGAGACGGCTCCACCTGGCAAAGCCGTTCCCGACGGCTGAGGAGCCACAGCACAGCCTCTCGCTTCACGGCGCTGCATATGTGCTGGGCGACCGCGCCGATTGCTCCTGGATGCGAGCCGGCCTCGTAATTCTGGACGTTTCCGACTTCACGGAGCCCGAGTTCGTGTCGTGCCTCCCTGTGCACCCACCGCTCGGCAGCACCATCGCGGTCCACTCCGCGGTGCCACTGCCGGGCCGGGACCTGGTCGCCATCAACAGTGAGGCTCTCCGGGAGTCATGTGACGAGCCGGTCGGTTTCGCCGGGTTAGTGGACGTCCAGGACGAGCGAGACCCTGTGTTGATCTCGCTCTTCCCGCAACCACGTGTACCGCCCGGGTACCCTACGCCAACGTTCTGCGCTAAAGGAGGGCGTTTCGGCCCCCACAACCAGCATCAGCACCAGGGCCTCGATTGCCTGAAACTGGACACGGACCACGTCATCATGACTTATTTCAACGCCGGGTTACAGGTTTTCGACGTCACCGAGCCGCGTGACCCCTATATCAGTGCCTATTACATCCCCGACGACCCCACCACTCGGCTGGGGCCGCTGCCAAAGAGACTGGTGCACCAGGCCGAAGACGTAATCGTCGACCGGCGGGGGTACATCTACATGTCAGAGAAAAACAGTGGTATTTACGTCATGGCGCTGGAAGGCTTTACCGTGTGACCAACTGCGCCCCGAGGCGTACCCGGATTTCCTGCGGTTTCTTAGCGAGCAAACCCGCCAGAATTGAGGTTATGCCATCATTGCGAAACTAGGCATAAGTGTCGTCACGACGTGGACGGCTACGTTGGACGAGGATATCGACAACTATGCCGCCGCTGGAGCGGACGGCATCGGCGTCTGGGAGTACAAGCTCACGGGCCGGCCCGACGCGGAGTTTGCCTCCCGGTTACGCGACGTGGGCTTGAAAGCGGGTATCTGCGGCCCGGCTGTGCCGTCCATCCTCCCGGATTTTTTCTTTGCAGAGCCGCGTGACCCCAAAGACAGGACCGCCGCCCTGTCCCAAGCGATTACCCGGTTCGCCCAGTTCAACCCGGGGGCCGTACTGTGCGTCACCGGTGACCCGAGGGCCCTCGGCTACGCCGAAGCGCGAAAGGTCGTCGTCAGTGGGATGCGCGAGGCAGCCCGTGTCGCGGCTGACAACGGGATAGTTCTCGGCGTCGAGCCGCAGCGCGCCAGCCAAAACCCACTGGTTACTTCTCTTCCGGACGTGTTAGCCCTGGTGGACGACATAGGGGCGACCAACGTCGGGATCCTGGCCGACATGTACCATTTTTGGGATCTCCCCGGGATCGAGGACGACCTGCTGGCGTCCGGGGACCGCCTGGTAGGCGTGCAGCTGAGCGACTTCCGTAAACCGACTCGTGGCCCTATGGACAGGGTGCTACCAGGTGACGGAATAATCGATACGCGGGCTATATTCCGCGTCCTCGACCGCGTCGGTTTCCAGGGATGGTATGACATCGAGGTCTTCTCGGATAACGGGCTGTTCGGTGACACTTACCCGGATTCGTTGTGGGACGAGGATCCCCGCGAGCTGGCCAGGCGTGCCGTCCGGCAGGTGCGTGATCTGTGGGATACCCGCTCAGACGGCGAAGCCGTCTGAAGCAAAAAGGAGGCTTCGAGGTGTCGGTCAATGTTGTAGTAACGGGTGCAGCCGGGGGCATGGGCTCTGCCACGGTAAGGCTTCTGGCAGAGCGGGGAGCCAATGTCTTGGCGGTGGACCGTGATCCCGACTTACTGGACGAGCTCGTGCACGAGATGAAAGGGCATTTCCCTGGAGTTGTGGCCCGCGCCGCTGACGTCGGGGATCCGGACGAGGTCAGCTCGCTCTTCGACGAAGCGTTGGAGAGGTGGGACGGCCTGGACGGGCTCTTTAATATTGCGGCCATCCTGGGCGAGTTCAAACCGATAGCGGAGTCGAGCAATGAGGGCTTCGATGAGGTAATGCGGGTCAACCTGAAGAGCGCCTGGTACACGATGAAGTGCGCGCTGCCCCACTTGATCCGCCGGGGCGGGGGTGCGATCGTCAACACGGGTTCGTACCTGGCCTGGCACGGGTGCGAACTACTCGGGCCGTACAACGTCTCGAAACATGCGCTCGTCGGCCTCACCAAGACGGCGGCAGTCGAATACGCGAGGTACAACATCCGCGTCAATATCCTCTGCCCGGGGTCGATTGAGACCCGGATGCACCTGGACACAGCGGCTGCGTTCAGCCCGGAAGACCCTGAGGCGGGACGGCGAGAACTGGAGCGGAACGCGGCCACCGGTCGGACCGCCAGGCCCGAAGAGATCGCCCAGGTCGGTGTCTTCCTGTTGCTGGACGCCCCCTTGCAACTGACCGGAGCGCTTATACCGGTGGACGGAGGATATTCAGCGAAGTGAGGTGGAGCCGGGGGTGTCGACTTTGGAGAGCACGCTAGAGACGGGCGCTCAGCCGGCCCGAGCCCTGTGGTTCACAGCACCCGGCCGGGCCGAATTGCTAAGCAACGTGGCGACGAAGCCCCGGCCCGACCAGGTGACCATACGGGCCATCGTCTCGCTGGTTAGCGCGGGGACTGAAATGCTGGTCTACCGGGGCGAGGTCCCCGCCGGTGACAGCCTGGGGCTCGAGACCTGCGCAGGTAGCTTCGGCTTTCCGGTCAAGTACGGGTACCAGGTGGTCGGTGAGATTGTGGCTGCGGGTGCGGAGGCCGGTTATCACCCCGGCGACATCGTTTTCGCCCGTCATCCACATCAGGACCTGTTCACCATGAGGAGTACGAACGGGCTATTGAGCCCCCTGCCCGGAGATATGCCACCGGACCGCGGGTGTTCGTCAACCTCCTCGAGGTTGCATTGAACTGCGCCCTCGACGTCCCGGTCCGGTTCGGCGACGTCGTGGTTGTCTATGGGTACGGCGTGGTCGGCAGTTTTTGTGGGCAATTGTCACGCCGGACGGCCGGGACGCTGGTCGTGGTGGACCCCATCCCCGAACGCCGAGCAGCAGCCCTGGCCCAGGGGGCTGACGCCGCCGTTTCTCCCGAAGAGGCGGCCGGCGTCATTGCAGATATGAGCAATCGTCGAGGGGCCGATATTTGCATTGATGCCAGCGGGGCGCCATCAGCCGTGCAGGACGCGGTTCGCGCCACGGCTCAGGAAGGAACGATCGTCGAGGTCTCGTATTTCGGGGCCGACAGATCTCGCTCGCACTCTCACCGGAGTTCCATTTTCGGCGCCAGCGGATCGTGAGCTCGCAGGTGGGCAGCATCGGTTCGGGCCTTCAACCGAGATGGGACCTGGAAAGACGCGACCTCGCCGCGTTCGAGCTACTCAAGTCGGACTGGCTGGTGACCCCCGTGTCGCACCGCTACGCGTTCGACGAGGCTCCGGCGGCATATCGCATCCTCGAAGAAAATCCGAGGGCGGCAACCGGGATCCTCCTCGTCTATAACTGTGGACCCGGGGCGAGCTGATTTCTCAGGGCGGGCTGATTTCTCGGGGCGGTTCGTCTCCGGCTGCACGGTCGCGGACGGCCGGTCTTCGACCATGACGAGTTCGACGATCTGACTGAACATTTCGGCGGTGAACACACCCGCTCTTTCATCGTGGTGGACGTGGACCGAGTCTCCGACTCCTGCGGCTATGGGGTCCCTCTCATGACTTTCCAGGACCACCGGGGCAAGCTCGAGCGGTGGGCGGACAAAATGGGCGAAGACGGCTTGGCCAGGTACAGAGCGGCGAACAACCGGACCGGTCTCGACGGGTTGCCTGGAGTACCGGACGAGACCCATACCGTGAGGGTGGGCGAGCCTCAGTGATTCGTCTAGGTCAGGTCCCGGTTGACGTCGGATTGCGACGCCCGGAACTGTGCCATCGCCTTCTCCGGAGAGAGCTCGCCCGACGCTACCGCCCGGAGTGACGGGAGGAACTCGTCGACGACACTCAGGCCGGTGCGGACCATCGGGTCGATCAAGCCGTCGGTGAGCGTCGCTCGGCTGACGTCGATCGAAGTGCGGAACCGGACCTCGCCGTCGTCGAAGTCCATCTCCCAGCTCCCGTAGGGCAGGTCGAAGTTGGCCCTGGCCAGCAACTCGGCCACGGCTTTGCGGGACTTCGGCGCCACGAGGTCGGGGAGCGTGCAGAGTACGGCGACCTGGTCGCGCTCGTCGTAGACCCGCGCGTAGACGGGCCAGGACCCGTGTTCGCCCTGGTAGTTCATCCGTATGATCGGGAGCTCGTCGTGGACGTCGGCTGGCCAGTCGTTGTCGTGGAAGTACGCCACGACCGTCTCGAACAACGCGCTGACGGGACCTCGGCTCGGTCCCCGCTCACCCTGGCTGGCGTCGGTCACCGGGTGAAGTCAAAATCGACGTTTCCTGAGTCGTCGATAACCCGGCTCATGGCGTCCTCAGGAGAGCGCTCCCCGGACGCGACCGCTCGAAGCTCAGGAAGGTGCTGGTCGACGACCACCCAGTTCGCCTTCACCAGCGGGTCGAGCAGGCCGGAGGTCAACGGGGCCTGGCTGACGTCAATCGTCGCTCGGAAACGTACTTCGCCGTCGGAGAAGTCCATGTCAAAGTGGCCGAGTGGCACAAGGTAGTTGGCCCGGGTCAGGAACACGGCGACCTCTGTCCGGTGCTCAGGCGTGACAAGATCGGGCAGGAGTGAGAGAACGTCGACCTGCTGGCGGGCCTCGTCGATCTTCACGAAGCAGGGCCACGTGCCATGAGCACCTTCGTACTCCATTCGCAGCACGGGCAAGGTGTCGTGCTGCGCCACCGGCCACCCTCGTTCGGCGAAGTACGTCGTCGCAGCGGCGAGGAGGTCGCTCACGGAACTCCCACCCAGTTTGCGCCGACCTTCTTCGGAAGGTTTAGCCCCTGGCTGCGGGCCTGGAGGTACAGGTTCACCTTGGCCTTCGTGTCATCCGGGAACTTGTTGTCGTTGTACATCGCCAGAAAAGCGGCCGGGTTTTCGTTGTATACCTCCGCCAGCTGGACAGTCATCCGCGCCACTCCCTTCCGGGTGTTGAGCTTGGCCCAGTTCGTCGTGTAGCGGAGGAGGAACGGCACACCGGGCACGTTATAAAGGCCGTACTTGACGTGGAACTCGATCGACGTCGGATTCCGCCGGCTTGGTCTTCTCCACTTCGCGCCGCTGGCTCCCGCCCCCGGTGTAGCTGCGGATGGTCGGGACGTTGGCGAACTTCACACACAGGAGCCCGGCGCCGGCACCATCGCCGTAAGTGTACGACGCGCCCAGGCTGTTGCCGACGTACAGCCCCGTCCCCTGCGGCGAGCTGCCGGCAGGCAGGTTGAAGATGTCCGGTTGGTTTTGCACGCTGGTCAGCCATCCGAGAGGCCCCCATGAGAACCACCACCCGCTCTCAGGTTGCAGCATGGAGATCTGCTGTAGCTGGGCGTCGCGCCGCACGGCGTCCGCACGGGACTGGTGGGCGGGATCGGTTAGCACCCGGGTGCCCGCGAAGGTGCTGATCAGCACGAGCTGCAGGTCCAGGACGCCCTGGTTCCCGAGGGACGGCTGGAGCCGGTCCAAGGCGACCCTGGGAAGGCGTTCACCCCGCCTGGCCGCCGTGTAGAGCGAGGAGAGGTCGGCGAGGCGGTTGTCGGGGACTTTGTCGACCATCGTCGCCGGGACGCCGGCGTCGGCCAGGGTCTTGCGGATGTTCTGGTTGGTGTCGATGCCGGAACCGCCGACGCCGAGCCCGAAGTGGTGCTTGGTCAACAAGGCGTTGAGCATCTTCGCCGCCGCCGCCGCTCCGAGCGTGTTGCCGAGGTAGATGTAGGCGGGCGTGAGCCGGAACTGGCGCACCGCCTGGTTCAGCACGCCTTCGTTCTGATTACCCGGGAGGCGGGTCGATGCGATTTTCTCGGACAGGGTGTTAAGTTCGGTGACCCCTCGCTCGTCCATCGTCGCCAGCGCACCAGGGTCGACCCCTTGGGCGGCAAGCGCGTTTGCGAAGTCCTTTTTGGTCTTGGCCGGGCCAAGCTGGTCGGAAAGGTCGTCCTTGTAGGCGGGCGAAAGGAAGTACTTCGGAAAGCCCTCTGTCAACAGGCCCACAAAGTCCGCCCGCTTCATCGGGTAAAGGTTGCCGGCGTCCTCGTATTCCTGCCCAGGGTCGAGCTTGTCTGTCACAAACGGCACCCCGTACGGCTCGGCCGCCCGATATACCTCGTAAAAGCTGTGGTCGCGATTTGCCATCATCCAGCCCGCCAAGGCCAGGCGCAGTTTCTTCGTGGCATCGGCGTCGAAACCCAAATATTGGCAGGCGTGAAGCATCAGGTCGGTAGACCCCGAGATCCCGGCCTCGAGACGAGCCTTGACCTCCGCCGCAAGTTTGGAGCTGTCAGAGCCGAGATTGATGTCGAAGTACTCCCCGCCCTGCGACCACGAGAGCTTTTCGGTAGGCGCGCTCTTGAATTTGTTCTGCTCAGTCAGGTCGGGCTTCGCCTTCTTCACATTTGCGTAATGCTGCTCGATCTCGGGCCCGGTCAGGTCCGGCACGTTGCCGACATTCAATGTTCGCTGCTCAGTGAGCTCGAGGCCCCGGCTGGCATTAGTCGTGCGCTCGCTGTTCGCCTTTGTGTTGACGGCGGAGAAATTGAGAGCCTTGCTGAAGCGGTCGTGGCCGAAAACGTCACGCTTGGGCTGGCTCTGCCACGGCCACGGTTTGTCATCGGATAGCTTCTCCGACTCGGCCAGTCCGGCCAGCTCCGTGACTTGTCCCTTGGACAGCCAGCCTTTCAGCCCCGAAGTAGCCGCGAACCCAGTCTTTACCGTCTCCGCCTCGGCGCGACCAGAAATCACCGACGGCTGGCCGTCCTTTTTCTGGGTGACACTGGTCGTCGCAGTTTTGATCTGCCAGTCCTTCGGTGTCTTTTTCTTTGCTTCCCGGTCCAGCTCAATGGCCGCCAGCTTCAACCACTTCTGGAGGTTGTTGTTCCGAACGGCGTTGTAAGCAATCTTCAGTTTGGACCGCATCGGCTGGTTCGTCGCGTCGTCGAAGACGGCCTTGATGTTGGCGCCTGTCATGGCGAAGGCGCCGTAGTACTGGTCACCACCGGCCCAACCGAACTCCCGCTCATACGTGGCCAGCTGGTCGCGCCCGGTTTTGGTCGCCCAGGCGTCGACGATTTGCTTGACCCTGGCGAGCATCAGGTCGACCGGGACGTTGGCCTCCGCGCTACTCATGATGACCGGGGCCATCTTGAACTCGAACTCGCGGGCCTTGTCGGCGTACACCGCATCGGCCTTGGCGTCGACCCGCGCCTTGCCCATCTCGTCGAGGTCGATGTACCGACGCCGCACTCCGCGGGTGGCCCGGTTGATGCGCGACGCCGGGCCGCCTGAACGACGGACCGCTCCGCCTTGCTGGACGACGTGGGTCAGCTCGTGCGCCAGCAGCTCTCGGCCTGCCGCGCTCGACGGCTCGTACGCGCCCCGTCCGAAGAAGATCCGGCTGCCAGTAGTGAAGGCCCGGGATCCCGATCGAGCGATTGAGCCGCTCCGCCCGGTCGCCGGTGTGAAGCCGTACGCCCGAGAAGTCGGCGCCGAAGGCGCCCTCCATCTTCGTCCGCAATCCCGTATCCATGGGCCGGGCACCGGCCGCTGACGCCACTTCGGCTTCGGTCCCCGCGTCGAGCGGGCCGCCCGCAGAGCCCATCGGCTCGACCTCGCCTCCGTCGCCCCGGCCAGGGGAGCTGGCCCGCCGAGGGATTCGCATCAAGGCGGGAAGGAAACTGGCTTCCGGAGGCCCCGGGGTCATCTCTGCCGGTTCCGGCGCGCCGAGGGCGGGGGCGCGTTGGTGGTGTCGGCCGCGCCTGCCTCGACCGCGCCGGCCTCGCCCGCACTAGCCGGGCGCACGCTGATCCGGCGCAGCACCTGCTGCGCGACTTGGTCGGCCTCGGCTTCGAGGGGGTCATCGGCGGAGCCCACTTCCAGCTTGTGCTGGATCCAGCCGACCGTCGCCCGGTTCCCGGCGCGCTGCTGTAGAGCGAGGAGGGCCGATGGCAGCGGGCCGGCCGGCGACGGCGATGCCGGGGCGGCGCGGTTGAGGGCAGGGTCGCGGTGGCGGCGACTTTTCTGGCCGGGCGTTACGGACTCGGTGCGCACGAGAAACCTCCCGCCGTGAACACTAGTCGTGAGACTGGCAGCGCTCAAGGTGTCAATCAGGCCCGTCCGCGTCGGGTCAACGCGGCTACATTGGCGGTGGCAGATCCCACAAACAGCCAAGACTGGAACGGAGTTCTTGATGCCCGATGTTGCGAACCAGCGTGACTTCAGCTGGCCCGGCGGAGCGCGCTGCGCCTTCTCCATCAGCTGGGACGTCGACGTCGACAGCATGCTGCACCTCCAGCACGGCGACCGTGCTTACGAGCAGTACGCCACGCTCTCGTATTTGCGGTACGACGAGGTCGCGGTACCGAACATCGTCCGCGCCAGCGCCCAACTCGGGATCCGCAGCACGTTCTTCGTCCCGGGCTGGTGCGTGGAAAGGTACCCCGCGATGTGCGAGACAATCGTTGCCGGAGGTCACGAAGTCGCCTATCACGGTTACATGCACGAAGCGCCGAACAGCCAGACTCCCGAGGGAGAACTCGCCTGGCAACGGCGGGCCTCGGACGCCATCGCCGCGCTCGCGGGCCGTCGTCCCGTGGGCTGCAGGGCCGCTCACGCCGGCGCCTCCGCGCACACGATGGACTACCTGCTAAGCGAAGGCTTCCTCTACGATTCCTCGCTCGCCAACGATCATGACCCTTTCCTCCTCGACCTTCGGGCGGGTTGGCTGCTCGAGCTCCCCTGCGAGGTGACCATGAGCGATTGGCCCCACTACGCGCACGTCCCGGATTTCGGGTACCTCATGCCTCCGAAAGCGCCGGAACAGGCCATCGCCGTTTTCTCTTCGGAACTTGAGGCGGCGTACGAGTCCGGGGGTTTCCTCACCACAATCTGGCACCCGCACGTCTCCGGCCGGCCCGCCCGCCTGCGGGCGTGGGTCGACTGGGTCGAGGAACTGAAGACGCGGGGCGACATCTGGATTACGACTCTGGAAGAGATCGCCCTCCACCTTCAGAAGCAGCTCGCCGGAGGCGAGGATCTACGCCACGTGCGCTATCCGTTTTACGAACAACCCGTCGAGGAGGTTAAAGAAGTTTCGGGGACGTACCGGACATTCGAGTCCCCGGGATGGCCGCGCTAACAGCATGAGCTCCAGTCAGCCGAGCCGGTCGTGGACAAGCCGGCCACCGAGCAGCACGAGCACGATGCCGCCGTTCCGCCCGAGTAGTCCGGGGTCCTCGACCACGTCGCCGTCGGCCACCACGAGATCCGCCTGCTTTCCGACCTCGATCGTGCCGATCTCCTCTTCGAGGCCGAAGAGCTCGGCGTTCGTACGGGTGGCGGCGACGATCGCCCCCATCGCTCCGACGGCACGAGCTTTGATCGCGATCTCTTCGCCTTGGTAGTGGCGCATCGGCCCGAGCAGGTCTGAGCCGGAAGCGATCCGGACACCGGCGTTGGCCGCGATCGTGAGGCTCTCGAGGCCGGCGTCGATGATCCGAGCCAGCTTGTCGAGGCTCTCTTTCGGCACGCCGTGACGGGCGCCTTCGCTGTGCAACTTTTCGTAGGTGACGAGCGTCGGCACGAGAAATGTACCGTTCTCGGCCATTAGTTTGGCCGTCGGCTCGTCGAGCAGGTTGCCGTGCTCGATGGAGCGGACGCCCGCCTCCACGCAGACGGAGATCGACGCCGGAGTGTACGCATGAGCGAGCACGTAGGTACCGACCGCCTCGGCGGCGGCGACCGCGCTCGAGAGCTCCTCGAGCGAGTACTGGACGGATTCGAGACGATCGGTGGGCGAGACCACTCCTCCGGACGCCATCACCTTGATCTGGTCGGCGCCGCGACGCAGCTCTTCGCGTGCCGCCCGGCGGACCTCGTCCGGGCCGTCGGCGACTACGTGGACCATGCCGACGTGCTCGCCGAAGCTGTGGCGGCCACTGAAATCCGGGGCGCTGCGCTGGTCGCCGTGCCCACCGGTCTGGGTAAGAGGTCGTCCGGAAACCAATAGCCGCGGCCCGGTGATCGCGCCTTGCTGGACCGCCCGGCGGAACCCTGCATCAATACCGCCGGCGTCGCGCACGGTCGTGAACCCTCGAGCGAGCATCTCTTCGAGGGCTACCCCCGCAAGCACGGCCACCTCGCTCTCGTAGCGACGCCTGCTCTGCGCCGCAATATCCGCGTCCACCGCTGCGGCATGGACGTGGGCGTCGATCAGGCCCGGCAGCACCGAACGGCCAGCGAGCTTGATAACTCGCTCTTCGCCAGCGCCGGGACGCCGGCGCCCTTCGATAACGTCCGCGATGCGCTCTCCCTCTACGACGACCGCCCCCTCGAAGGCAGAGGCGCCCGTCGCGGTGATGACCGTGGCCTCCTCGAGCACTATCCGCATTGCCATTTGAGTCCCCTTTCCGATCGCGCCGACCGAACCACGGATGCCGGCATCAGTCCTGCGGGGGCTCCCAGCCCCGTCGGCCCTCGAACCCGAGCACCCAGGCCTCACCGATCCGTCCGCCATCGAGGCGCCAGAGGCTAAGACCGCTCAGGCACACCGGGCCCACCGCGGGCGCGACGTCGGCCGGCCGGCCATGGCCCGCCCACATGGTTGCCACCCAGGGCAGCTCGACCACGTAGCGCAGGACGTCGTAGTGCAGATCCGGCAACGCCTGACGGCGGGAACGGACGCGGCTGGCCAGGACGTCGGCGTCGAAGGTCTCGCCGTCGGCGCCGTGCCCGGCGAAGTCAGCGGTGAGGACCTCCCCGAGGACCTCGACCAAACCGGCGTTCCACACTTCGTCGAACACGCGGCTCACCACGTGCCGAGCCATAGCGGCCGAGACGGTGAGTGGCTCTGTCATCGCTCGTCACATCGCTCCGGGCCGCCGACGAGCTCGTCCCGCAACTGCTGCACGCGGGAGGGACTCGCCCGGCAGTCGACGATAAGGGGAACGAGGACGATCACGGCCGCGAACGCTCCTTCCCGGGTACGTACCGCGTTGAGGAGGGGCGGAACGGTCCCTGATTTCAATGGTCGCCGGCCAGGTGACATGCGGCCTGTTGGCCGGGGGCGCCTACGGGTCGCAGCTTCGGCCGCTCGATGCGACAGCGGTCCACCGCCATCCAGCAGCGGGGATGGAACGCGCACCCGGAAGGCAAGTGCGCAGGGTCGGGCGGGTCGCCCGCGATCCGTACTCGCTGTCGCTCCCGCTCTCGACGTGGGTTGGCGACGGGGATGGCGGACAAGAGCGCGATCGAATAGGGGTGCTTCGGGTTGCGGTAAACGGCCTCGGAAGGCCCGGTCTCGATGATCCGCCCGCCGTACATCACGCCGAGTGACGTGCTCATGTGACGGACGACGGCAAGGTTGTGCGAGATAAGGAGCATCGCCATTTCCCGCTCACGCTGGATGTCGAGCAAGAGGTTGAGGATCTGCGCCTGGATTGATACGTCGAGCGCCGCCGTGGGCTCGTCGGCGACGAGCAACTCGGCGCCCAGGCTGAGGGCGCGGGCGATGGCAATGCGCTGTTGCTGGCCACCGCTGAACTGCCCCGGCATACGCCGCAAGGCGGCTTGCGGCAGCCGCACCAGGTCGAGCAGCTCCCCGATGCGCTGGGAAGTCTCGGCCTTGCGGTACAGGCCGTGGATTTTGAACGGCTCCTCGAGGATCTCCTCTACGGTCATGTACGGGTTGAGCGAGTCGTAAGGGTCCTGGAAGACGACCTGGACCCTGCGCCGCATCTGCTTGAGCGCGGCGGGCGAAAAACGCCCGATCGGCGAGCCATCGAGGAGCACTTCGCCCGCGGAGGGCTTCTCGAGCCCGAGCACGAGCCGGCCCAGGGTTGACTTGCCACTACCAGTCTCGCCGACGAGCCCGAAGGTGTTGCCCCGCTCCACGCTCAGGTCGATCGCACTGACGGCGTGCACCTCGACACGCCGGCCGACGGCGCCCCGCCGGGCGAGGTAGGTCTTGCTCACCTGGACGGTGGCGAGCAGCGGCGTCGCGCCCGGCGACGCCTTCGGGACCGGGCCCGGCACCGGCTCACCGGATGCAGCGACGTTGTCCGCCCCGCTTGCCTCCCCCGCGGATGGCACGTCCGCCACCGGCGCCGACGGGGGCCGCGAGTCAGTCACTGCGCCTCGCGGTGGCGGGCTCCGGCTCCCGCTCCGGTGTGCCCGGGGGCAGCCGGCCCTGGGTGGCGAGATGGCAAGCGCTCAGCGACCCGCTTTCGGGCACCGGGCCGAGTTCGGGCACGAGTTGGCGACAGACGTCGACGCAGTACCCGCACCGGGGGTGGAAGGCGCAACCGCTCGGCAGGTCGCCAAGCTGGGGCGGGTAACCCTCGAGGGCGTAGAGGCGCGTCCGGGGGGCGGCGCCGGCGAAGTCCACAGAGCGCAACAAGGCTCTCGTGTAGGGGTGCACCGGCCGGTCGAAGACCTCGTCGGCGTGGCCGTACTCTACGACGCGCCCCGCGTACATGACGAGCACTCGAGTGGCAATGCGGGCGACGACCCCCAGGTCGTGAGTGATAACGATCAATGCGAGGCTACTGTCACGCTGGATCTCGCCCAGCAGGTCGATGATCTGTTCCTGGGTGGTCACGTCGACCGATGTTGTCGGCTCGTCGGCGATAAGCACTCTCGGGCGACCGATCAGGCCCATCGCCAAGAGCACTCGCTGGCGCATGCCGCCGCTCAGCTGGTGTGGGTAGGCGTCGAGGGCGCCGGGCAGGTTCGGGATGCCCAGCATTTTCAGGAGGTCGACCGCGCGCTCCGTGGCTTCCTGGCGGCTCCCTTGCCCATGGACCGTAAGGGGCTCGGTCACCTGCCGGCCGATCGTTAGCGAAGGGTTGAGCGCGCTGACCGGGTCCTGGGGCATGTAGGCGATGGCGACCCCCCGTCGGTCGCGCATGGCCTTCGGGCTGAGCGCGAGAAGGTCCTCACCGGCGAGAATGGCGCTCCCGCCCACGACAGAAGCGACGCGGGGCAGAAGGCCGACAATGGACAGTGCCGTCATCGACTTGCCCGAACCGGATTCCCCGACGATCGCCAGCGTCTCACCTCGTCGGAGTTCGAAGCTGACACCGTCGACGGGGTACTGGTCCGGGCCGCCCGAGCGCAGGCGAGTTCGTAGCCCGCGGACCTCGAGCGCTACTTCGGCGCCCGACGCCTCGCTCGTCTCGCCCAGCCTCACTACGACTCGGGGCGGCCGAACATGAACCCGTAGTCGCCGACGCTTACGGGCGTGAAGCCTTCTCTCGCGAGTACGACGGCGGACGGCTCGAACGGCGCTCTGAGCACCTCGAGGGTCTCAAGCGTCTGGGGGTTGACGATGCGGCCCACGACGGTACCTTCGGCCAGCAACGAACCAAGCTGGGAGAGCGAGAGCTCGGAAAGGAGCATGCCGCCGTGGTGGGGCCGGATAATCCTCATCGCGTCGAGCACAATCTGGTCGCTGCGCTCCTCGACCTTGCCCTCCAGGCATCCGGCGTAAGTTAGAACGCGGGTGAGCGCCGTCACCGCTCGTTCCGTCCCCGGCACCGAGCTCACCCGCCCCCCGCCGAGCTCAATTACGGTCGTCTTCTTGCCCGCCTTCTCGAGGCAGAAGGCGAGGGACCCATCGTAAGAAGCGCCCTTGTAGATCAGCCGGGAGTTGATGCTGCGGGCCAGGCCTTCGTCGCCGTGGAGGTAGACGTAGTCGACGGTCGGAAGGATCCCGCCACAGTGGAAGTCGACGAAGTACTCGCAGGCGTCGGCGAACACGCCGTAGATCTTGCTCGCCAACTGAAGCGTGAGCAGACCGTCCGGGTCGCCCGGGAAGACACGGTTGAGGTCGATCATGTCGTTGGGCGTGTTGCGGGTGCGCGCCTCGAAGGCGAGCGGGTTGGCGCAGGAGATGGCCACGATCGTGCCGTCGAAAGGGGTCTCCTTCATCTTCTCGATGAAGGCTCGCACGTACTCGACGGTATCGGGCTCATCGCCGTGCACGCCCCCGCTCACTCCCACGGTGGGCCCGCCGGGCGAGCCCTCCAGGTGGTGTACGACAACCGCCAGCTCATGGCCATTGCCGAGGGTGGCAACTGGGACGCGTGATTGGAAGTACCGGGGCTTGTCAGGCATCGCGTTCGTGGGACCTCCGCTTTCAT
The DNA here is from genome assembly GCA_963807395.1 of uncultured Acidimicrobiaceae bacterium. Taxonomy (GTDB): domain Bacteria; phylum Actinomycetota; class Acidimicrobiia; order Acidimicrobiales; family Palsa-688; genus Fen-671. The sequence continues at coordinate 361,564 of CAWEBW010000007.1, read as the reverse complement.
AGCTCATTGGTCAATTCGGTCCTACTGGTTTCTTTGTTGCCGTGTAACTAGAGCGACGAGCCCCCCGGCGGCCTGGTGCATCAGCGGGATGGCCGCGTCGGCGAGCTCAACGGTGAACCGCACCACCGGCCCACTAACCGACAACCCGCCCACAAATCCGCTCTGGGGGTCGAAGACCGGTACTGCTCGACATCGCATTCCCGGTGCGAAAGTCTCCTCGTCAATGCTGTAACCAGTGGCCGTCACCGCCTCGAGCTCACGTTGAAGCGAGCGGAGGACGGCGGCCGAGGCCTCAGGCACGAAGCGGCCAATCAAACTGCGGCGCTGGTCCTCGGGCAGGCATGCGAGGACGGCCTTCCCGAGAGCGGAAGTGTGGGGCGGCAGAATGTCGCCGACGTTGGCTACCGCGGTAAGCGCGTGGGCCGAGTTATGACGGGCGGTGAGCACGATCTCGCGCCCCACCAGCACGCCGAAGGTCGCACTCTCGCCCGTACTGACCCCGACCTCATAAACAACGCGCTTTGCCGCCTGCCACTGAGGCAATTGGTCGAGCGCCCGCATGGCGATGCCGTAGAGCCGTGAGCCGGGGCGGAAGCGACCGCCGTCGTCGCGCTCGCAGTACCCGCGCTCGCTGAGCAGGGACAGCAGGCGGTGGGCGGTACTCGCCGGCACGCCGAGGACCGCGGCCGCGTCCCGAAAGGAATGAGCCGGGATCTCCGCGCTGACCATTTCGAGCGCGTCGAGGAGACGTCCCAGGTAGGTCAGCTCGGTCGTGCGGCTGACCGGGACATCAACCTCGCTCATCCGAACATTGAACTTCACGGGAGCACGGCTGTCAACGCTCGGGCTACGGGGCGCGGCCGCGGCCGGCAGCTCGGGAAAGAGGGGCGGAGGGGGTGCGCGGCGTGCAAATTGGCGGTGATCACGTGTTTATCGCCCTCACCTCGATCCACGTTGCTCACTCCGCGTCAGCGCAGCAATACCGTCCCCGAACATGGCCACTCCTACCGTCCACACCGTGATGGCCAAACCGGGGAACAGCGTCAGCCACCACGCCGTAGCGATGTACTGAAGCCCTGACTCGAGCAGCGATCCCCACTCAGTGGCTGGGGGCTGAACTCCCAGGCCGAGAAAGCCCAGACCCGCCACATTCACCAGTGCATAACCCAGATCTTGCGTTATACGTGCGTTGATCTGGCCCCACGTGAACGGGGCAATATCCTTACGTATTATGTGAGGCCCGCTGGCACCAAGCGCCCGGGCCGCTTCCACATGGGCCCGATGTTTCAGTTCGAGGACCATTCCCCGCACGAGGCGGGCGTAGCTCGGCCACCACACAATGCTCAGGGCAATTACGACCGACTTTTCACCTCGTCCCAGGACAGCGGCCAGCGCCAGAGCGAGCACAAATCCCGGCAGCGCCAAAAAGAGGTCTGTCAGTCGCATGAGGACTTCGTCGAGCCAGCCGCCGACATAGCCCGCGACGACGCCGACTACCGTCCCCAACGCTCCCCCGATGACAACGATCAGGACGGACATGGTCAACGAAGCTCTGGCGGCATAGACCACACGGGCGTAGAAATCGCGGCCCAGTTCGTCAGTACCGAACCAGTGCGAAACGCTCGGGCCCACCAACGGGGCCCGGCATACAGCGCGTCCGGGTTTTGCCGGGTGAACAACTGCGGAGCGATTGCCGCGGCCACGAACACGGCGATGATAATTGCCCCGCAAATCAGGAACGCACGCTCACTGCGGCTCGATTGCACCCATCTCGAGCTGACGTTGGAATAGGGCGTCCCGGGTGCAACCCAGTTCTGATCTGAGCCATTCGCGCCCGGCTCGAGACTGACCCGTTCCGTAGCCCTCATCGGCCCTGGCTGTCCCGGAGGCGGGGGTCGAGGGCGAGGTACGTCAAATCGGCCAGCAAGTTCACCACTACGAAGACAGCGCTGGCCAGCAACGTAATAGCAAGGATAGGGGCGTAATCCAGGGACTGTAATGAGTTGTACAGATAGAGCCCCACCCCGGGCCAGCTGAATACCGTCTCGACCAGAGCGATCCACCCCAGCAGATAGCCGAACTGCACCCCGAACAGGCTAATAACCGGGTTGAGGGCGTTCTTCAGCACATGACCGGTCATGAGCCTGAACTCGCCCACTCCTTTCGCCTCAGCGGTCCGCACGTAAGGGCGTTGCAGTTCTTGGAGAACGCTGGCTCGCGTCGACCTCAGCCCGACAGCGAGCATCGCCAGGACAATGGCGGCGGTCGGCAATACGAGATGGTTAACCGCTTGGGCGAACTTTCCCCATTGACCAGCCAGAGCCGTATCGATGAGACTGAAGCCCGTAACATCCGGAGGGGCCTGAGTGGAAATGTTGTACTGCCCACCCTGTGGGAACCAGCCCAAACGGGCGAAGAACACCAGTTGAAGCAACGCAGCCAGCCAGAAGACAGGCATGCCACTTCCAATTATCGCCCCCAGGCGGACGAGCGCATCGAGGACCCGGCCCTTGTGCGTAGCAGACCACGCGCCGAGGGCCACCGCGAAGAGAACGTAGATCGTAAAGCTGACAACCACGAGTTCAATAGTTGGGGGCAAATAGCGGCCCAGGTCTGTCGTCACGGGGTCGCGCGTGACGTCCGAGGTCCCCAGGCTGAGATGGAACAAACCGACGAGATATTTGTAGTACTGAAACGGTAGTGGCTTATTAAGGCCAAGCTCAACGTAGAGCGCATGGACCTCTGCGGGCTTCGCGCCAATCCCAGCCAGGATTATAGCCGGGTTACCAGGGATCAGGTGCAGCAGTATAAACGTGAACAGACTGAGGAACAAAAGAAGGACAATGGCCCACGCCGTTCGTCTCAGGATATACCAAGCCATCAGTGCGGTCCCGCTGAGATGTCAGGTCTAACGGTGACCCGAGACCTTACCCTTGGCAAGGGGTACCGGGCGGGTAAAAGGCCCGCCCGGTCACCTCGGCGCACGTCCGAGCCTCGGCGCGGGGACGAATATCCTCAGTGCTCCCGCAGCCGCAACTGCCAGAACCGGACCGGGTACTGTGCATCCGTGGCTTGCATAACGTAGCCCTCGAGATAGTTCGGCACCGGGACGATCATCTCCGGAAGAGCTCCAAATATGACCGGCGCGTCGTCGGAAATGATTTGCTGGCATTTGTTCAGAGCCGCGGTAATGCCCGCGTTGGTCGTGGCGGACGAGGCTGCGTTATAGGCCGCAGCAAACGCAGGGCTATCCCATCGCGTAGAGGTAAAGGCCGGGCCGGTCGGGAGAAGTTCGGAAAAATAACTAGTAGGATCAAGGCTAAAGTCGCCGTTGTACCAGCACGACGCCAGAGCGGGAGCAGTACTGACGTTAGCCATCGCCGATAGTATCGAGCCGAATTGGAGTGACTCCAGCTGTATCTGCACCCCGATCTGTGATAGGGACGACTGGAGGATGGTGCCTCCGGCCACCAGATCCGCGTACCCGGCGGCCGTGTAGCAGGTTGCTTTAATGCTGGCGGGGTCGACGCCGGCACTCGAGAGCAAGGCCTTGGCTTTGCCAAGATCCTGTTTGTATATGGGCAGGGACTTGAGCACGTAAGGGTTCCAGGGTGGCAAGACGCCTGACGTCGGCTGGGCGTAACCGTGGAAGTACTCCCGCATGGCCTGGTAGTCGAACGCGTACTGGAAGGCCCTGCGGACCTCGACCTTGTCAAAGGGGGGCTTGGCCTGATTGAAGGTAAGCATCGGATCGATGGTGTTGGCACGGTAGTGCTGCAAGGTGAAGCCGGACTTGCCGGCAAAGCTGAGTGCGTTATCGATCGACATCTCCGTCGAGAAATTGGCAGCACCCTTCTGGATGAGCTCCACTGTTGTTGAAGGATCTGTCTCCCACTGAACCGTCACGTTATCGATCGACCCTGGCTGCCACGGTCCTCCCCACCACCCGTCGTTCTTGGCCAGTGTGATCTTCGTGCCCTTCACCCAGGAAGACAACGAATATGGCCCGGTCCCAACGCTGTGGTCCTGAAAGTAGGCCTTGGCCCACGGATCTTTGCTTGTCCTATGCGCTTCGATGGCTTGCTGACTGATAATTGGCCACATCACCATGTGATAGGGAAGCCAGGGCTGGGGCGCCTTCGTGGTAAACGTCACTTGCATCGGCCCCGTCGCCTTCACTCCGGTTATACCGCTGAGCGTGTAGCCGGCCTCAGCGATACTGCCAATGGCGAGGTGCCTCTGCATGCTCATCACAACGGCGGCCGCATTCATGGGAGATCCGTCCACGAACTTGACGCCCGGACGCAAGGTAAATGTCCATTCGGTGATGTCGGGGTTCGCCTTCCACGAAGTGGCCAACCAAGGCACCAGCTTCTGCGAAGACTCATCCGTCATGGTCAAGGCGTCATAAGTGTTGTTGGTGATCAGGAATGCATCGAATTCATTGGTCTGTGAGGGGTCGATCGAGTCGGGCTCGGTGGTGTCGAGGAGGACAAAGGAGACGGGCGCCTTCTGCCAACCCGTCGGCGCCGCTGAATGAATTAATGACCGGCGCAGCCCATGGCTTTGGGCCAGAAGCGGGGCCGCAGCCAGCCCGGCACCGCCGACCGCCATGAACCGCACCATGTCTCGACGGCTATAGAGTCGGTGACTTAGGGCTCCCCCCTTCGGCAGATCACCAGGTGGAACACTTTCCGTTCTCTCTGTCATCGTCGTCCTCCTTTTCATCGTTCGCAGCGGCCACGGTCAGCCCGCTTGTCCCATTGAGCAGAACAGCCGCTCCATCTGCGCGAACAGGCTAATTCTCGATCAAGCACCCGTCAAAGCGCCTGTACCCATGTGCCCGCGCCCACGCTCAGCGGGTGGACCTCACCACGGCCCGCAAACACGAGGCGGTACAAAACGGCGGCACGCGGCCCCTTTGGCTGGGTCGTGGCCAAGCTGAAGCGGTCCCGCGGAGGACCAGGAGCTACGCCGGGTGGGCGGGGTGGCTAAGAGATACCGGCGGCCTTGCAATCTGCCGCGGTGGCGTAGGGGGCTGCGCACAGCTGCGACGCGCGGACGAACCCGTCTGCGATCACGGTCGAGTTCATATTGGACACCGTGACCCACTCGGGCGTGAGGAGGACTGAGGGAACATCCTTATTGGCCACGGTATCTCTGGTAACTCCGTTTACGAGAGGCGCCGGCGGGGCCACACCGGCCCGCACGTACAGAGCGAGGGCCACCGCCGCCTGTGCCTCCTCGTAGATCGGCTTATACACAGTGCCGCACTGGAACCCGCCGAGGACGTTGCCAAGGCCAGTCAAGGTGGCGTCCTGACCGGTGATCGGGAACGAGTCTGCCTTGATCCCTTTCGATTTCAAGTAGGTGATGACCGGGGCGCCATTTTCGTCATTGGGCATGAGGACGGCGTTGATGTTGGGGTGAGCGGTGAAGGCCTGCTGGAACTCGGTCAGGGCTACGCTTGGCGTCCAGGTGCCGGCCGGCCGGCCGGCGAGCTTGTACGTCCCGTTGGCGAACAGAGGGTTGAGCACGGCGTTGTAGCCATTGGCGAACAGGGTGGCGTTGTTGTCGGTGAACGCCCCATGCATCACAAGGACCTGGGGGCTCTTCACGTGCCAGGCAGCAACGCAGCTGACCAGGCCACCGTTATCTCGGACGCGCTGAGACCAGCAGCCCTCATAGCCCTGGTGAGGTAGGGGGCGTCGAACTCGACGTAGCGGGTCGACGACACCGTGTCCGGCATGATGGCGGTGATCCCACCCTTGCCCTTAGGCACCAGCGACCTGAGCTGAGCCATGGCCGTGAAGTCGCGGTCGAACGACCCGACCGAGATGCCGCCGGTCGACGTTGTGGTCGTCGACGTGGTGCCGGCCGCCGTGGTCGTCGTGGCTGCAGTAGCGGCGCTGTCCCACTCGGCCCGAACCGCGAGGTGGCAGATCGGCTCAGCACCCACGGCGCCACACCGTACGATCGCTTAGGGTACCGATGACGTAAAAGTACACCACCAGGGCCTCCTGGGCGCTCAGGACGCGGACGCGACCGGCTCCACGGCCAGCGACATCGGGTAGTTGAGCCCGGTCGTCTTTCCCGAGATCGTCCGTACGGGCGCCGGCGAACCCGACTTACCCAGCTCACTCTTCGAATACTCGACGACCGTGTTGGCGCCGGTGTTGGCCACCCATATGTCGCCAGCGCGGTCGAAGACGAGGTCGTCGGGAGCGTTCAAGGCGCCCGACGAACCGGCCGAAATCGTGACCGTTGGTTTGGGGGCCGCTTTGGTGAGTTCGTTCTTGCTGAACTCGAGCAGTGAGTTGCCGGCGGAGTTGACGAACCACAAGTTCCCCGACGAGTCGAAGCTCAACCCTGAGCGGGTGTCGTCACCGATCGGGCTCAGAGGTACCGAGATGGTGAGCCGGGGCGCGGGCGCAGATTTGGTCAGGTCACTTTTCAGGTATTCGTAGATGGCAGGGCTTCCCTGCTGGGCGTTGTCCGACACCCACAAGTTGCCACGGGAATCGAGAGCAACTCCGAATGGCGCGTTGAAGCTGTTGTTAGAAATGGTGATCTTTGGCGTGGGGGTGCCAGACCGGGCCAGCTGGCTTTTGGTGTACTCGACCACCGTACTTATGCTGGTGTTGGCTACCCACAAATCGCCGGAGTGGTCAAACGTCAGCCCACCAGGACCGCTCAGGCTCCCGGAGGAGTTGGAGGCGATGGTCACCGCAGGCGCGGGAGAAGCTTTGCCGATTTCGCTCCTCGGGTAATCGAAGAGCGTATTGGTGTTGGAGTTGGCCACCCACAGGTTGCCGGAGGCGTCGAAAGCTACCCCCTGGGGAGCGTTTATCTTGCCGGCCAGAGTCTCCAGGGCAGAAGCGTCCCCGGTTGCGCTCAGCCGGTAAGACGTTACGGACCCTGTCGCCTGGATCCCACTGGCACCTGCGCCGCCGAAGTTGGCCACGAAAACAACCCCGGGCGATGCTGAGGTCGCGGCGCCGGCCGTATGAACTGTTGTTACTACTGCAGTTGTCACCAGTGCGACAACCACAGCCAGGCCGGCGGCGCGCGCCGCCGTCTGCGCCGAGTTGGCCCTCCATGAAGGGCCCCTAACCAGTTCGGGATGACTCCCAACCCCTGTCTGCCCCATGATCCTTCCCCTCCCACCCTCAACCTTGAGTTGGAGAAGTGTACACGAGCCCTCGGAATGCCCTTGAGCGTTAGGCAAACCCAATGCATCACTTTCGGCCCAAGCGAGCATTCCTCTTTTGTCAGTGTCAAAGGAGTCTCGAAGCGTTGGCGGCGGCCCGGGCGTCGGTCTCGACCAGCGCCTCTCCCGGAAAAAAGGCGCGGGGTCAGCTAGGCGCGAAAGCGACACCATCGGCTCATCCCAGGTCTCGACCTCCACACCCCCGAACACCGTGGCCACCGGCAGGCGGCCGTTCCCGGCATCGAAGCTAAGGGGTGTGCCCATCCAGTAAGAAGCCGGCGGAGCTCGGGGTCGTTGGAGCGGCCCGACGCGCAGACCACCGCCAGCCCGTCCGGGCGCGGGCCGCGCCGGAGCTCGGCCAGCGCCGGCTGTGGGTCAGCAAGGAGGTAGCAAGGCCCCTCTGCTTCTGAGCGCTATATTTGGCCTTTCACCGAGCGCGCCAAGCCGTACGCATCAATGCGGAGGGGCTCGACTGCGGGCTTCGTAGGTATCACGGCCGGCGTTTCGTGCGTCCATGAGGCACGAGCAACCAAGGCATCAAGCCCTACAGAAGGAGAACGATGAACCCCTACGATGAGCTGGTCCTCACCTCCAAGCCGGTCGCCTATCTCCCGCTCGACGGCAGGCCGACCGACCTGACCGAACGGCATGTACCCACTATCACCGGGTCGCCAGGTACCACCGTCCTGCCCAACGGGGACGCCGCCTACAGTTTCAATGGCATAACCGACTACATCGAAGTACCGACCGCCGACGACTTGTCCGTTGCCACAACCGGGCAGTTTTGCGTCGAAGCCTGGGTACGCCCAGACGTCCTCCAGTTCACCCACGAAGACCCCGATGGGTACGTCTACATCCTGGGCAAGGGCGTCGCATCCCAAGACGAGTGGGCGTTCCGGATGTACAGCCTTCTTACCCCCGGTGAAGACCCCGCTCGTCCGAACCGGGTCAGCTTTTACGTCTGGGAACTGGCCGGCGGCGAGGGGTCAGGGTCATACTTTCAAGACCCGATAACCGCCCAGACGTGGATGTACCTCGTATCGACGGTCGACTTGACGGTCACACCGCAGTACCCTCTCGGGTCGGTTGCAATCTACCGGGACGGCAGCATCCGGCAGACCACTTCTCTCGAACAGTTCAAAACTGTTCCCGAGAACGGGACTGCACCAATGCGGGTCGGGACCAGAGACGCCGAAAACTTCTTCCAGGGCGCGGTCGGCAAGGTGGCCGTTTACGACCGCCTACTAACACCGGACGAGATCACTGCCAGAGTTACTGAAATGGTGCACCCGAACCCATGACGCCTGAAGGTGCAAGCCTACGAATTGACCTGTGATAGCCGGGACTTAGGGTAGACAGCGTGGTGACCTAGCCTCATCAGCGCAGGCCCGGGAGATGGTCAGCCAATTGGTACATTCTGACCTGCCCGTTCGTGCCGTGACGGGCCAACAAAAGACGGTTTGTGCCACTTCGTCTGGGCAAGCTTTGGGTACGGTCAAGAGTCGACAGCATGCCGACCCATGACTGTGGCGCTGGCTCCAGAGTGTCAAGCCAAGACCAGTGTCCGCCATACCTGGGCTCTAAAGTGTGCCAGGACCAAGGAGGAAGCAAATGGCGAGCATCTGGGTGACAGGGTCGTCAGCGGGCATAGGCCAGCAAACGGCTTTAGAGCTCGTCAAGGGCGGCCACCGGGTCGTGCTCCACGCTCGCAGCCACGAGCGAGCAGCCGAGGCCCAAAAGGGGGTCCCTGGTGCGGCGGCAGTGGTAATTGGCGATCTCTCTTCCCTCGATGAGACCCGGGCCCTGGCCGAGGCGGCTCAGGAGCAGGGACCGTTCGACGCGGTGGTCCATAACGCTGGTATCGGAAGTGGCAACGGCAAAAGGGCGCTCACCGGGGATGGGCTCGACCCGATATTCCAGGTGAACGTGCTCGCACCGTACGTGCTGACCGCGCTCATGGAGCGTCCCCGGCGCCTGGTCTACTTGAGTTCGGGCCTTCACTACCGCGGGGTCTTCGACCCTGACGAACTGGAACGAGGACGGCGCCCAGGCGACGGCATGCAGGCCTATTGCGATTCAAAACTTTGTGACGTGCTCTTGGCTTTTGCCGTGGCCAGGCTCTGGCCGTCGACGCTGTCAAATGCGGTCGACCCCGGATGGATCAGGACACGTATGGGCGGTCGCGGTGCACCGTCCCCGGTCGCACGCGGGGCCGAGACGCCCGTCTGGCTGGCCACCAGCGACGAGCCCTCGGCTCTCGTGTCGGGCCACTATTTGAAAGACCGCCAGCAGCAGACCCCCAACCCGGCCGCGTACGACGAAGGGCTGCAGGACGCTCTTTTGCGGGGGTGCGCGGCGCTGAGCGGAGCCCATCCCGGTTGAACAAGGTCGAAATTTATTGCTACCTCCTTGTCCCCGCATAGCCATTTGTGCCATCGCTCGGCGAGCGGAGCGCCTCCCCGCGAGGTAACCTGGCTCGTCGGCAACACCATGTTTGTTGAGATTCCTGAGGGCTTCTTAGAGGAGGCAGGACGTGGATACCGGGCCGGTAGGCATCATTACCGGAGGCCTTAGCGGCATTGGTGCCGCCGCCGCGGTCGAATTCGCTCGGGCCGGCGGACGCATGATATTGACAGACCGCTCTCTCCTTAGCGCTGATGACCTGGTCGAGCGGGTACGGGCGGAGGGCGGGGACGCCATCTGCATGGCTGCGGACGTACGCGATGCGGGCTCACACGATCAGGCCGTCCAACTGGCTGTGACAACGTGGGGCCGCATTGATTTCCTTTTAGCGAACGCAGGGGTGGCCGAGCAGAGCCGGGTGGCCACGGGTGACCCCGAGCGGTGGCGTACCGTGGTCGAGACGAACCTTCTCGGCACCATTTATTCAACGCACGCGGTTCTGCCCACGATGCTGGCCCAGGGTTCAGGTCACGTCCTCATAATGGCCTCCGTCTCCGGCCGGGAGGCCTACGTTGGTGAGCCGGTGTACATCGCTTCCAAGTGGGGCATTGTGGGTTTCGCGCACTCGCTGCGGCTCGAGCTCCTTGAAGCCAATATTCGTGTCACCCTCATCGAGCCTGGCATCGTAGACACTCCTCTGACGCGTGACAACCCGAAGATCCGCCCTCTGCTCGAAGAAATAGAACCCCTTACCCCAGAAGATGTCGCTCGGGCCGTCATATTTGCTTTCCAGCAGCCTGAGCGGGTAGCCATCAGCGAAGTGGTAGTCCGGCCTCAGAGGCAACTACTACCTCGGCTCTGATGGTCATCCGAAGGACAAGGAGTGAATGATGGCCGTAGCGGTTGAACGACACGTAGAAATCCCACTGAAGGACGGTTCGGTCCTTGTCGGGAGCCTTTACAGGCCAAGCGACGGCCAGCCCCATCCAGGTCTCCTCAGCTACTACCCATACCGAAAAGACGACATCATAGGCAGCCTCTTCGACCAAACGCGACGTCGCTTGGTCGAGAGAGGCTACGCCGATCTTCTCGTCGACATGGCCGGCACCGGCTCTTCGGAGGGTAAGTACGGAGAGACGTTCAACCTCCCGCAGGAAGGGCGTGACGGCGCGGAGATTGTTGAATGGATGGCCGAGCAAGGCTGGTGCGACGGGAACGTAGGTGTGTGGGGAGTGTCGTACGGCGGGTTTATGGCGTTCGCCTCTGCCTGCCAAAAGCCGCCGCACCTCAAAGCCATCGTTTCCGTATATGCGACAACCGACAACCGCAGGTCACTCGCACCCGACGCCTGCCCGCCCTGCTTCGGTCTGTACTCTTGGGCCGGCCACATGCTGGCCATGGACCTGCTCCCGCCCACGGACCAGGACATTGGCGGCCGCTGGCGGAGCACATGGGATGAAAGGCTCCGCCGGATGAAACGCGAGCTGCCACATGGCCTGGAGTGGCAAGTGCACCCAGCGGGAGACGACTATTGGACAACCGGCCGCGTGGAGCCATCCGATATCGAGGTGCCGACACTGCTGATCGCCGGGTGGCGCGACGTTTTCACCGACGCCATGCTGGATATTCACGCACAGGTACAGGGACCGCGCCGTATTGTCGTAGGCCCCTGGCTGCACGTGCTCCCGCATCTTTCCGAGGTGGAACCCTGGGATTGGGTCGGAGCGATGTCGGAATGGTGGGACCGGTACCTGCCCTCGGGTAATACAAATCCAGCGCGTCCGGCCCCTCTGTCCTCTATTTCTCTCAGGGGACAAACGTTTGGCATAGTGACGAGCAGTGGCCTCCCGAGGGTACCGGCGAAACCACTTACTTCCTGTCTGGGGGACGTCTGGTGGCAGAGCCGCCGCAGGGGAGCGAAAGCCACGCTTATACGGGCGATGCCACGGTAGGCATTGCGGCGGGGATCTGGGACCCGTTCGGCACTGGGCTCGGCTGGCCCGAAGAACAGAGTATCGACGATGCCCGTTCACTGACATTTACGTCGGCGCCTATTGACGTGCCCCTGGAGATAGCTGGAAAGCCGAGCGCCGAGATATTCGTATCGGTTGAGAACGGCGCCGAGACCCAGATCAGCGTCCGGTTGAACCGGGTTGGGCCTGACGACCGCTCGAGCTTGATCACGCGTGGGGTCAGCCGCGTCGTTGGCCGTGGTGGCCTCGCATCGAACTCAACGCCGGGGGCGACCGTGGTCGTCGTCACCGTGTCGATGGCAGCGACCAGTTACACGGTCGGCGCCGGCGACCGACTTCCAATTGCAGTCGCCACCGCAGATTTCCCGCACCTTTGGCCGACGCCGGCCATTCCTCGGGTGAAGCTGTGGTGTGGCGCTGACCATCCTTCATCGCTGCGCCTTCCGGCCGTGACGAGTTCTGGACATACCCACAATGCCCCCGTTCAGGTCGCGCGGCCGCCGGCTGGCGCCGACTTTGGGTGGATGGAGACGGGGCAACCAACATACACGCTCCAAACCGACAGGACGACCGGAGAAATAACGGTTTCGCTCGGCCTTCGATCGCGCCTCGCAACCCCGCTGGGAGCCGTTGTGAGCAACGACGAAATGTTCTCAGCCAGCGTGCGGCCGCAACGACCGGACGCGGCCCGGCTCGAGGGTAAATCGAACTTCGAGGTGGAGATGCCGGCGGGCGAGAGGATCGTGGTAAAGACACAGGTGAGGTACGGACGTGACGCTTCCATATGTCATGGCCGCGCCGAGATCGACGGCGTTCCCATCTTTGAGCACCATTGGCGTAACTGGGACGGCCCGACCTGGCAGGTCGGCTCAGTGAGCTCGGACTCGAGCCCGGCGTGAGTCGCGAACAGGAAGCGGGATCCCGGAGGCGGGCACCATCTGCTGGACTGTGTCCTTCGCCAGCGGGGTACCCAAGCGGGTATGAAGCGTCTCCGGGCTGGCGCCCACTCCGATCTCGATGGTGAGACGGTCGGTTCGCAGCCAAGCGCGATAACAATCGAAGGGCCGATGTTGGCGGTCCCACGCTACCGAATGGATAGCCACCACCGGTGCCCCCGGAGTGAGCTAAGTAGCCTACCGAGGCTACCCCCCGCCCTAGTGGCTTCCAGCGTTCGGTGAGCACCAGCCACTTCGATCCTCATGGATTCCTTCAACCGCCGGTAAAGCGACTCGTTCGGGTCTTTCAACGAGAGGACAGCGTCTGCCAACCAAGCTGGTAAATAGTTGACGACATAAAGAGCGACATTCCCGTCGATCGCCCGCACGCGTTCGAGAGTTACGCCCTCGGCCCCCTTCGGCAACATTAGTGCGTCGAGTGCCCACCCTGGGAGTGTGCAACGTTCCAGGCGGAGGATTCGCGATGTGACCGAGCGGCCGAGACGCTCGGTCTCGTCCTGGAACAGCCCCTCGGCTGACTGAAGCAGCCAGGAGCGGCGCTGGGTGTCGGCGACGTAACTCCCTCGCCCCTTCTCGCGACCGATCAGCCCCTCCTGCTCAAGACGAGCGAGCGCCTGGCGGACGGTGGAGCGCGACACCCCGAAGTGGGAGCACAGTTCGGCCTCAGACGGTAGGCGTAGGCCCCGTGGCCAGCGGTTCTCACTGATCTCCTGCTCGAGGAGCTCAGACAATTGGAAATGGAACGGCACAGGAGAGGACCTGTCGATCAAGCCGTCCGGCAGTGCTTCCACCGGCACTCTTGCGTTGTCAGGTCGTACGCTCGGCCTGCCCCCGCTCAGGACATTACGTTCGCCTGCCGTCGTACCATCCTGACCATCCTGACCGACCTGACCGAGGGTATTAGCGTTGCGTCGTGGACTTCGCGGAGCTCGCACCATCAGGGGTTCCCCCTACTTCTACGCCCTAGTCCGAGGCTCAACAGGGATGCCATGCCACCTACGGCCTCCGCACCTCCTCAACCACCTCGCACATCGTTGCCTATTCAAAGTCGTGGCACCATAGTAGGCGACACGGCTAGCCCCACACGGGGGGCCGAAAACGCCCTGGGCACCGGGCCCTTCGCACTAAGTACTTTGCTTTCCCTGGCTACGTGACCGGCCCGGCTCCGGAGCCTAGCTCTACGCGGTGCGGCCTTCGGTGCGCACGAACGGTTTGGGGTCGACAAAGCGCTCCAGCACATTGCGGGTGGCCCTCGCCACATCGTTTTTTCCTGCACGTGCGCCAAGGCTGCCGCACCACGCGATCGACCCGACAGAAAAGACGGCAGCACCGCTTTCTGTAGTCATAAAAACGACATCGGACCGAACGAGCTCGCAAACCGTGCCGCCCTGACGCGAATCTGCCGTCGTAACGTCCTCGACGACACCCTGGTAGGCATCCGAATAACCGGTGGCACGGGCCACGAGCACGGCCCCGGGCAAAGTGCCCAACCGCTCATCGGCACGGTCGATCTCGAAGCCGGCGGCCCCCCCAAGGACCGAGCCGCTATCACCCAGCGCACAAGCGGTATCGATGCCAGCGGCGATAAAACCAGCACCAGGGTGTTCGGCAGTGATGGCCCATTGATAAGGCAGCGAGACGTCAAAACCTTGCGCCGTAAAGCCGACACCGACGAGACGCTGGGGCGGCCAACCCCGGTTGCGCCACGTGCCGCCCCGCTCACCTGTAAAGGCGTGGTGCTCTTCCCCGGCCGCCGACTCCCACACTCTGGTCCCGGAGCGGCCTCTACGTACCTCAATGAGGTCGGTCCTCCCCGAGGGGCAAATAGTTACCCAATAGAACCCGTTGCCACCGAGGTACACAAGGCGGCCGCCCGTCGCGAGATATTCATCGAGGCCGGAGAGCATTTGCGGGCTCCAGTACTCAGGGTGGGTCCCGGTGACGACGGCCCGGAACTTGGCTAGTGTCCCCACGCCGGAGCGGTGCAAGTCATCATCTGTAATGACGTCGTACGGTATCTGTTGGGCATCCAGCCAACGCAGTAGTTCCAGATCTGCACTTAGCTGGTGCGGACCACGCACGAGGGGCATATCATAGTCAGGACGGAGGTTTAAGACCGGCCGAAGCCAGGACGAGAAGCAGACACCGGTCCCGTCGCGATGCCGGTCGTAAATGCTGTTCAGCTCCTCCTCCGCCACGAAATAGTCTGCCGAGCCAACCGCGGCCGCCAACCGTTCGAGTTCTCCTGTGCTGCCAATTGGGTTCTGCCACGAGGCGTGCTCATTTGCGTATGCCAGGTAGCTGAAAGTGGGCAGTAGCACCGCCAACGGAGCCGTGGGGCGGCGCGATTCGCTGACCGTGACAATGAAGGGGACGACGTCCCGTTCGCCGTCTGAGTGCAGTTCGACGCCATAAACGCCATTTGGCCAATCTTCTGGGACGTTGAAAGCAAAGTCAGGATCCCAGCCGCAGTCGCTAAGGTCATCGGCATGAAAATGAGCGGCCTGGTACTCCTCGGGGGCCTTCGCAAAGTCCAGGTGGGCGCCCGTCCAGTTCCGCCCAGTCACGGCGAGCATGGGCATGTTGACAAGTTCTGCATGCGCCCGCATGGGGCCCAGGTCCTGAACGGTACCAGTATTGCTGTCGTGCACAGGGTCGAAGCGCCAGGCGGCGGCCAACCCGCCAACCGACCTGGGCGCGGCGCCAAGCGCAAGAGCCTGGAGATCGGTTTCGGACAGGCAACGACTAAATAGGCGGGGCGAATCTATTTTGCCGTTGAAATGCCGGGCCGGTCCACCCTCGTTGCTGCTGGCCCCGATGAGCGCTGTACCCGGCGGCGCCCAGTTACCCGAGCCCTCTACCCAAGTAGTCTTCAGCGGCGGGGCCGCCCGCCCGGGCGGGGCGGCGGGAGCGGCTGCTAACGCGGCGCGTCGATGAGAGCTATCGATGCAGGCGGCGACGAAGTACCACCGCCCTTGCTGGAGTTGGAGGGAGCTGGCTATCGCCGTGCCTGCTATGGCATCGGGACTGAAGTGGCGCAACGCGATGGTGTCGTTCTCGATCTCGAGATCCCAGCCACTCCCGGTGCCCGCCAAGGACATGAGGCACTGCCGTCCTTCGAGCAGGGTCGGGAAGACCCAGCACTGGATGGTAGCCCCTCCGTCCCCCCCCGACGGCCAGTCAGGTAGGCCTGCCCTGAGGTACGAACCCCGGGGGAAATTCTGCCGACGACCTGGCCGCTCGAGTGGAGTAAAGCCGCCGGCAAGTACCTGACCACCGCCACGGGTTAGCTGCACAAGGTGAGCGCGATAGGTTTCACTGGCACAACTCACCATGCACTCGACCATGTCGCCACTATGAGCAACCACAGGTTTCGTGTACGCGACGGTTCTCATTTCGACCTTACCTTGAACAAGCGACGGCGATCATGGGGGATAGACGAGCGAGCCACCGCCGACCGCGGTGCCAGGGCCCCCACTTATATCGCTCGAACGGGGCACATCTAGAGTTCCGCCTCGGTGATCCCGCCCGTAATCAGCCCAACGAGCTGCATCTTGGAGACGTTGCCACCGCGCATGTCCAGGTCCGCCACCTTTTGGCCAAGACGCAGCACCACTGCCCGGTCAGTCACGCGCACAACCTGGTCCATATTGTGCGTGATCAAGAGCGTGGCCACGCCGTGCTCTCGCAAGCCTTCGACCACCGAGAGCACCGCCTCGGTCTGAGCGACGCCCAACGCCGCTACCGGCTCGTCCATGACCACGACCTTGCTTTGCCATAGGACCGCCCGGGCTACAGCCACGGCCTGGCGTTGACCTCCGGAGAGGGCGCCGGCTTTGGCGGTCACCGGAGGCAATTTGAACCCGAGGCGTCCGAACGTCGCCTCCAGCTCTTGTCGCATCCGTCGCTTGTCGAGGCTGAACAGCGTCCGGCCGAGCCGCCCACCCCGGAACAGTTCGCGCCCCAGGTACACGTTGTCGACGATGCTCAACGTGTTGACCAGCGCCAGGTTTTGGAAGACAGTCTCGACCCCGAGATCTCGAGCAAACTTCGCTCCATGCCCTGAACGAATCTCACCCTCGAGCAGGACTTCGCCGGTGTCGGGTTTCGTAAGTCCTGAGATAATTGAGACCAGCGTGCTTTTCCCGGCCCCGTTGTCCCCTAACAGAGCCAGCACCTCGCCCCGCCGAAGCTCCAGAGAAACACCGCGAAGTGCTGCTATGGCGCCATACCGTTTGCTCACGTCGCGCACGACGAGGGTGGCACCACCAGTCAAAGAGGCCGTTGTGCCGTTCCCGACCCTCGCGGCACTTGCCTCTGAGTGGCTGGTCTGGCCCTGTGCAGCCTCGGCGTTCACGTCGCCTCTGCCGGAGTGTAGGGTTTCTCCGCCACCGCCGAAGGTTCGGCTGACGCCGCCCCAGTGTCAAGCACCTCCATAGGGAGCCTCTCAATCCGTTGGTAAAGCACGTCGAAGCCGGCCGCTACGACCAGCGCCGCCCCTACAAACACGTCGGCCACGTAAGGCCCAACGTTGATGATGGTCAAGCCGTCGTCGAGCACCCCGATGAACAATATGCCGGCCAGAGTGCCCCACAAGGAACCCCGTCCGCCGGTGAAGGCAACACCGCCGAGGAGGATCGCCGTAAGCACTTGGAAGCTCGAGGCCCATGCCGATCTGCACCGAGGCGCCATCGAGCTGAGAAGTCAAGATGAGCCCGCCGGCCGCCGCAGCCGTACCTGAGAGGACATAGATGATGCAAGGTAGGCGCCTGGTCGCAACGCCCACCGCCTGAGCGGCTTCGGTGTTGGCGCCAATCGCAGTTAGGTGCCGGCCGGTGGGAGTTTCGTACCAGCAGTAGGCGCCAACCAGGAAAACCCCTGCGAAGATGACGACGGGCAGCGGGATGCCGAGGACCAATCCGTTTCCGAGCACTGCAAAGGCGTTGCCGAAGCCGTAACGAGTGGCGTCGAGGGTAATCCACTGGGCGACTCCGGCGGCACCGGCGTAGCCGCCGAGCGTCACGATTA
Organism: uncultured Acidimicrobiaceae bacterium; assembly: GCA_963807395.1. GTDB lineage: Bacteria > Actinomycetota > Acidimicrobiia > Acidimicrobiales > Palsa-688 > Fen-671. The sequence goes on along the minus strand of CAWEBW010000007.1, from coordinate 343,994 downwards.
TCGGCGAAAACTTTAGGTACCCGACGAGGACGCCATTCATCAAGCCCCACAAGGCGCCCACGGCCAGCGCTCCGGCAATCGAGAGGCCGAGGGGCCAATCCAAAATCTTGTCGAACTGGCCAAAGCACGCCGCACTGAGGCCGGCAACGGACCCGACCGAGAGGTCGACCTTCCCCGAGAGCAACAGCATGGCGCCAGGTACGGCGACAATTCCGAGCACGGAGACCTGCAGGAGGATGACGAGGAGGTTGGAGCGGGTAAGGAAGGATCCACTGGCGATCGTGAAGTAAGTCCCGAGCGCAAACAGCGCCACGAACAAACCGCCGCCCTGGGCCGCTCCGAGCCGGCGGACGGTGCGGTAGTTGGCCCTCCTGAAACCTACGTCTCGTCTCGGTGCGGCCCCTGGGACGGCCGATTGGTCGGGTACAGCAATTGCTTTCATCGTCATAACCCTGACGTACGACCCGCTGGTGCAGGGATTAAATGACTGTTAACTTTTCGAGTTGAGTTCCTGGAGCAACTTCTTCCCCAGTGCCTGTGTGTTGTGATCGACGAGGACGTAAGGGAAGTTGATCTTGGTCGGGCTCTTTCCCTCGATGGCATTGGCCGTGACTTCTACGGAAGCCGAGCCGATGGCTACTGCGTCGAGTGCCCCGGTCGCCCGCACGGGGCTCCCGGCCAGAATTTGGCTGATTACTGGGGCTGAGCCGTCGAAGCCGCAAATGAACATATCGGTTTGGCGGGTGGCGCTCGGGTGCGTACCGTTGAAGGCCGACAAGCACCCGTCACAACCCTCGTCGGCGATGCAAATGAACATGTTGATGTTGGGGTGCGCCTCCAACATTGCCTGCGCGGCCGGCAAGGTATCGGGCGACAGGACGCCTTCGTGCGAGGCAACGACCTTGGCGCCCGGCGCCACCTTCTGAAGGGCGGCCACGGCTCCCTGGATCCGCTGGCGGCCTGTGAGCTGGATCTGGTGGGTGAGGAGACCGACTTCGGCCTGGCCCCCGAGCGTCTTGTTGACCCACTGCCCGGCATACGTCCCGACTAGCTGTGCTCCCTGGAGGTTGTCGAAGATAACCCACCCGTCGACATTCGGGAGAGCATTGTCCGAATAGTCGAGCATCTTGATCCCGGCCTTGTTGGCCTTGAGGACGAGAGGTTCGATAGCGTTGTTGTCGAGGGGCAGCACAATTACGCCTGCGACTCCCTCCGCGATCCAGGTCTCGATTTCCGACAACTGAGCGTCGAGCTGAGAGTTCGCGTGGCTCTCGAGCAGCGTGTAGCCGCGTTTGGCGGCCTCCTGCTTGGCTCCCGCCATTAGGGGTTGCCAGATTGAAGCGGTTGTGTCCGGCTGGCTGAAACCGATCATCTTGGACAAAGCCGGCCGCACGGTGCTCCTACGAGCCAGCTGGCTCGCACTGGCGGGCCCGGCTCCCAGAGCTAACGCAGCACCTCCGGCTGCCATCCCGCCGAGCAAAGCCCGGCGACTGATTTTTTTCCCGACCAAGCCCTTGTCGCTTTGACTGTCGTGACTGTCCATCATCCCCACCCCCTCGTCTTTCGACGATCCGGGTCTCCGGCGGCTAAGAGCCGGCCAAGAGGCAATTCGAATGAGGTACTCATCCTGTCCGAACAGGATGAAACTGTCAAGCCACCAACGCCCAGCCCGCGAGCGCCGACCAATTGCCGCTTTTCGCTGTCTTTAGCTGCGGCCCCGGCCCACCCTACGGGTACACGTAATCGGGTGTGAGCTCTATAGCGTGACCCGATCCCGACTCGATGATGAGCTTGAGGGACGGTTCTGTGTCCACATAGAAGAATTCGATGGTCTCGCCGATCCTGCCGCTCATCAGTATCGGCATCCCGCCTTCGGCAAAGCGCTCCTTTAGTACCGTCGACTCTTCCAAGTCGTGCAACATTACAGCGACGTGGTGGAGCCCTTCGCCGTGCTGGTCGAGCCAATCCTTGTAGATGCTCGGGCCTTCGAGCGGCTGGAGCAGCTCGAAACCAAGGTCGCCGACGTGGGTCTCGGCCCCCAGCATCGTATAGTCCACTGCCTTCCCCCCCACCTCAGTATGGTGCAGTCGGGGCGGTTCGTGACGGTAGACGTTCCATGGCCCCACCCGAGGAGGTTGGTGTAGTTTTCCATGGTCCTCTGCAAGTCATCGCAGACCACCGCTACCTGGGATATTTTCAGTTCCCTACCGAGAATCCCCTTAGTGACGACGTCTGGGCTCGTTTTCGTCATTACTTGCTCCCTCCAGTGCTTTCCTACCGAGCCGGTCTGCCCCGGTGGCCCCACGGTCCTTTCGTGACTTCCCCTCCAGCCCTGCTGCTGCTCAAAGGGGGCTGAGCGTACAGGATGACCGTATGTTGAGCTTACTGGTACGGTCAAGGGGATAGCGCCCTTCGCTTGCCCCTTCCGCCGCGGTCGTCCTGCACCAAGGCACCCGGACAGCTAAAGCAGGGCTATCGGGTTGAGCGGCGACCCGGTCGCCCCGGGCACTCTGAGCGGAGCGAGCGCGACGAGGAACTCCCACCGTTGCTCTTGTGCGCAGGCGGCGGCCAGGTCTTCCAGGTTGAGGCTGTCAGCCGCCAACATCCCCATCGCGGTGATCTGGAGGGGATGTACCGGGTAGGCGATCCCGTCCACCGTGCTGGGGACGGTCTCACCGTCACCGTCAGGAAGAAAGCCGGCGACGTGCCGCTCATGGAGCAAGGGGATGGAGTCGACGTGCAGCCCGGCCTTCCCCTCACCGCTGTAGCCATTGTCCCAGGGCCCCATTTCCAACCGCCGCCGGTGGTGGCCGGTCCGAAAAACGAACAGGTCCCCCTCTCCCAGTTGGGCCCCTTCCACCCGCTCGGCTTCCTCTAGTTCAGCTCGGGTGACGGCTGTCCCTGGTTCGAGCCAGGGGACACCGCGCAGTCGCGGCATGTCGAGCAGGACGCCCCGTCCGACTACCCCTTGGCTGTACTCGGTAATGTCGAGGACGGTCGCCCCTGACGTTCTCACAGCGGTAGCAGGCAACCCGTTATAGAGCTGGCCTCGGTAGGCGATGTGGCACAACGCATCGATATGAGTGTGGCAGTCTCCATGGAACTGCATACCGATGAAATCGGTGGCGAAACGTAAACTGCCTGAGCCCATGTCGTCATCATGGCCGGTGGCCATGTAATGGATGGCAGGGTTGGGGTTGTCGGGGCCGGGCACTTTGTTGACGGGTAGGGAGAGGGAGATCGATCGACCCGACCTGACCAAGGAAGCGGCGTACCGGACGTGCTCTGGGCGGATGTAGTTCAGGGCCCCTCGAGTGTCAGCCGGCCCCCAACGGCCCCAGTTCTTCACGGAGTCAAAGAGGTTGTCGAACTCTGCCAAAGAGTACTTGTGGGCCCCATCCCTGACGACATCGACCATGGTCATGACCCCCGTTCATTAATTCGTTGGCGTAAACACTGGAAGACCGAGTGCCGGGTTACGTAGCTTAGCCCCCGCTCGATGCCGGGATGCCGAGTACCTGCCCTCCGTCGACATGAATAATGTTGCCCGTTGTCCAGGCCGTTCCGGCCGCGACCAGCAAGGCGACCCAAGCTGCGACGTCTTCGACGTCGCCCATACGCTGCAGCGGGACGCGCCGGGCGAGGTCGGCATACGTCGCTGCCAAGTCGGTCGAGTACGTGGCGTGGATCGGGGTATCGACGGGGCCGGGAGCGATGCAGTTGACCCGGATTTGGTCTTCGGCCAGGTCGTAGGCCCATGCCCTGGTGAGGTACTCGAGAGCCGCCTTCGTGGAACCGTACAACATGTTCCCTGGCTTTACGATCGAGCCGACCGATGAGCTCACGTTTACGATGGCGGCGTCAGGTGACCGGCGCAGTGCCGGGAGCGCAGCTTGGACGAGAAGCAAAGGGCCGCGGACGTTGACGGCATAATGGTGGTCGAACAAGTCGGGAGTCACGCTCTCGAGCGGTCCGGTGCGGATTACGGCGGCGTTGTTTACCACAATGTCGAGCCGCCCAAACCGGTCCACCGTCCGGTCCACTACCTCTGCGGGCGATAGTGGGTCTGCAAGGTCGGCCGGCACCGCCAGAGCGGAGCCCCCAGAGCTGGCGATGCTTTGCGCGACGTCCTCGAGCATCTCACCTCGGCGCCCGACGACCACAACCCCGATGTCGAGGCTGGCCAAGCGAGCCGCGGCGGCCCGACCGATGCCCGTGCCGGCCCCGGTTACGACGGCGACCCGTTGGTCTCCGGCTGTCAATGCGCTCTCCTCTCTAATATCGATTCTAATATCGATGTCTGGTATCAATGCCCCCCTGGCTCGGGGACAGCGCCGCTCCCGGCGCCGCGGGCCTAGCCGCGCAGTTGCGGCGGCGCGGCTGGCTTCAGGGCAACCCTACGGGCTCTGCCACATCTCGTTGAAGATGGGCACGCCGTCCAAAACGACCCGGCCCACAGCTGTAGCTGTCGTCTCGGTAAAAGCAGGTGCGACGGCAATATCGACCTTCTCCCCGTCGGCCAGTTCGAGGGCAAAGTTGACGTCTCCGAAGACCTGGGCCGCTTTCGCCTCGTGCGCCGAAGCGCGCGCCCGGAACCGCTCATCCACACGCATTGTCGCCCCGTGAGGCGTCACCAATTCGTTATGGATTTCGAGCGTCGTCTCTGTGGTCCTTCCTGGCTCCTCGCGGAGACGTCGAAGTACAGCTGTGCCGGCAACACTCCACTCCAGCTTTGCGGTGCGCGTTGGCCGGGGCACACGATCAGTCCAATCGTCACCAGGCGTCGCCGGGTGAGGCAGCGTAACGGTCGACGCGACTTCGTCGCCCAAGACCAAGGCAAAGCTACCGTCGCCAGAAGTGGGCCACATGCGGGGAAAGTCAGAGGAGGCCACCGACACCCTCAGGCGATGACCCGCGGGAATTACGGCCGCTACGGGCACACATTGAACGTGCACGACTGTGGTACCGCCGTCCTGATCCCTTCTCCGGGCCCGTGTCCACCCACTAGTCAGCAGGGTCGAGCGCCCCTCAGCCGAGACATCCGACAGTCTCACCACCAGCCGAAGGTCTCGAGACGGAGCCGATCGGATAATGAGGTCGACGTTGGGGCGCCCGGCCAGTTCGAGCCCTTCACGCAGGAAATCAGTCTCGAAAAAGAGCGAAGCCATGTCGTCGGCGTGCTGGTCCTCGGGGAGACCGAGCCCAGTGCCGAGGGGGTCATGCAACCCTGCCGCCTGACCCACGACCTCTTTGGGAGCAAGGTGGACTTCAATGGGCATTTCAGGGGGTGAAACCTCGAGATGGTGGGCGGGGCCGAAGAAGAGCGTTTGGCTTCGGACTGGGGGCGGCCAATCGCTGTAGCCCCGCCAGCGGGCTTCTCCGTTCACGTAAATCAAGGCAGTTGGATTGGCCGCCGCTCTGGGTTCGTTGCCGGTCAAGTGGTTGCTGGCGGATGTTGCAGGTTCGTCGAGAAGGAAGCTGTCCCACCACCGGCACATTTCGCCCATCCAGTCGAAGGGTTCGCGATCGACGCGGTCAGGGGCTACATGTAGCCACGGCCCTATTACCAATCGTCGCTCGGCCGGGACGATATTGAATATTCGTACTACGGCGTCGGCATACGGGTCGTGCCACCCGCCAATCAGGAACGTGGGGACTTCGATGCGGCTGGCATCGGCAACCCGTGAGGCCCAGAACGACACATCGTCGATATGAGGCTGCCATTCGAACGCGTGGCCCGGGCATTTGCGGATACGCTCCAGGTGGTCCGCCCACACCTGGCGCCATCTGCCGCCGTCGTCTTGTCGCGTGGGCGGGCAAAGATCCATGGCCATCATGTGCGCTGACCAACTGTACCTCCCAAGAGCATAAGGGCTACCCCCGGGGGCGATCGCGTCGATCAGGCAGTCGTCGGTCCCGTAGACGGCCACAATCGCGCGTAAATGAGGCGGCCGTCGCGCCGCCGTGGCCAGGGTCGTCATGGCACCGTAGGAGACACCCCACATACCGACAACGCCGTTGCACCACTGCTGGGCTGCGGCCCATTCGACGACCGCCGCGCCGTCCGCACCTTCGACACCGCCAAGGTTGTACGAGGCCGCCGGCGCGCCGGACGACGCGCCGTGCCCTCTCATATCGACAAGCAGTGTCGCATAGCCGGCTTCGGCGCGTAGCCGGCGCGGCGCTTCGAACACATTTCCGATGACATCATCCTTGTGATATGGGTACATGCTGACCAGTACCCGAGACGGTCCCGTGCACTTCCCGGGGCGCATCAAGTCCGCCGCGAGGAGAACCTTTCCGTCTTCAACCGGGATAGTGAGCTCCCGGACGGCTTCCCTCATGCCCTGCCCGCTTCGGTCCCGGCCCGCCCGGACCGCGTCAACCGCAGTCCTCAGGCAGCGCGGGTTCTCTGTCAGCGCTCCATTCGCGGGCTAACTCTTGGCAGGTTTTGAACGTCGCCTGCCTCTCCATGGCGTACTCGATGAACGACCGGAGCATGAGCTGACGATGACCCCGGCCGATGACCTGTGGGTGCATGGTCAGAACGAGAATTCCCGCACCGACGTGGTCGCACAGATAGTCCAGTTCTCCTTTCCAGATCTCGAGCACTGTCGAAGGTGCGGCCAACCCCGGCACGAGTGCAGGGGAAGGGATGAAGGTGAAGTAGATGAAGTCGTCCAAATGCCAAGCAAAAGGCAATTCGACCAGAGGTACCGCAGTTCCGAACTCGAACGGCGCGTCAGCTTCTACTTTGTCACCTATCCGGCACCAGTAAGGCTCGAAGTCTGACCCGCTCAAGCTGCTGTCATACTCGAAGCCGTAGTCGAGCAAGAGCCGAACGGTATTGTTACTGACCGCACACCCTGGCGCACGATAGCCCACCGGCGGAACGCCCGTTGTCCGTTCGAGCGCCTCGATCCCGCGCTCCAACGCTCGTCGCTCCTCTGCCTCGTCGAGGCCTGCCGGAGGTTCATGCACCCATCCGTGGTGGGCTACCTCGTGCCCTCCCGACGCGATCGCTTCCATAAGTCTCGGGAACGTCAAGGCATTCGCGCCAGGCGTGAAAAAGGTGGCTCTGATGCCGTATTCAGCTAACAAATGGAGGATCCTGCGCACCCCCACTCGTCCGAACTCGCCCCTCGACAGCGGCTCTGGCGCCGTCTGGCCGAGACTGGTTATCCAGTTCGTATGGCCATCGAAGTCGAACGTGAGCGCTAAGGACGGCGGGGCTGTAGCGCCAGTCACAACCACCTCATCGATAATCGATGGCGGCTTTTTGCGGGACGCGCCGGAAACTAATAGGCACCGCGCCTCCCGGTACCTTAGAAAGACCGATTGCCTTTACGACAGGCGTCTGGTCCGGCGCCCTCTGGCGCCCCTCGTCAATGCTCGAACGAGCCCCCTTGGGCAAGGCGCGGTCACTCACCGTCGATGTCTCAGCGTTCGTCGGCCGGCAACCGCCTCGGCGCCAGGACGCGTTTACTGCTGTAGTGCCCGAGGTCGGAGTCGCTGGCTGCTCTCATGTCGCCCCCCATAGGCTGTACGCGTGTCCGGTAGTCATGATACGTGAAAGGCGGTCCCTGTCAAGCCCAACTGGCCCGAGTTATAACCGATGTAGGGGCGGGACAGGACGAAGACGCCCAGGTCTCGAAGACGACTATTTCGGGTCTTGTTGTACGTACAGGACGATGACTATACTGGTTTGCGGTGATCACCAGTTGACCGCTAAAAAATTGACGCAGGGAGGCCATTTCCCGGGCCGGAGGCTTGCCCCGAGGTCGTAAGTTTCTGAACCTTTGTCGTCTGAAGGGGAACTCGATGAAGATGCTGGCTGTCGGCGACTCGTACATGCCGACGCGCTACTTTCGGCAGGCGTTCGCTGTCCTTGGCCCCGATCACACAATTGAGTACCTTCAGGTCGACCCGGACGACCCCTTCACTCCGACCAGCCCCTCCGAATTGCGCATCAAGGAGTACCAGGGCTCGCCGGCTCAGCTGAGGGCGCATATGTCGGACGTCGAAGTCCTTGTCGTCCAGGGTGCCCCCGTCACGGACGCGGTCCTGGACGCCTCGGAGTCGCTCAAGCTGGTCGGGTGCGCGAGGGGAGGCCCCGTCAATGTGGACGTCGAAGCAGTGAGCGCCCGCGGCCTGCCCCTGGTAAACACGCCGGGCAAGAACGCCGAAGCCGTGGCTGACCAAACGCTGGCCTTCCTGGTCATGCTCGCTCGCGGTTTCCCGCGGGCACAACGGTTCCTGGAGCAGGGTGAACTGCTGAAAGACAACTGGGAGGGAGCCAAGTTCATCGGCAGCGACCTGCGCCGTCACACACTGGGTTTGGTTGGCTACGGTCAGGTCGGCCAGCGAGTGGCTCGCCGGGCCATCGCCTTTGGGATGGACATCCTCGCCTTCGACCCCTACCTCGAGGCTGAGCCTGGTGAAGGAGTCGAGCGCGTTTGGACGCTCGATGAGCTGCTGGAGAGAGCCGACTTTGTCTCGCTGCACGCCCGGGCCACGGATAAGAACGAGAGCCTGTTCGACGAAACCGCCTTCGCCAAGATGAAGCCAGGGTCGTTTTTCGTGAACACCGCCCGTGAGACACTTGTGGACGAGGACGCTCTTGATTCTGCACTTGCGTCGGGGAGATTGGCGGGAGCGGCACTGGACGTAGTGCGCCACAGTGACGGCGCGGGCCAACATCGCCTGCTTCGCCACCCTAACGTGGTGATGACCCCCCACATCGGGGGAGCCACCCATGAGACCCTCCTTCAAGGCGCCGAGATGATCGCAGACGAGGTCCGGCGGTTCGCGGCCGGCGAACCGTTGGTCCATGTCGCCAACCGGGAGACGCCCGTCCCGTGACCGATGGGTTCCTGCTGGCGATTGACGTCGGGACCGGGAGTGCACGGGCTGTCCTATTTACGCCCTCCGGCCAGCAGGTTGGGATCGGGCAACGAGAGTACTGTCATCGGGCCGTGCCAAATGTGCCCGGGTCACAAGTATTCGATACGTCGGAAAACTGGGAGCTGATTGGTCAGTGCATCCGGGAGGCGTTGGGCAAGGCGAGGGTTCCCGCCCGCGCCGTGCGGGCGGTCAGCGCCTCCAGCATGCGCGAGGGCATGGTCCTGTACGACCGCGATGGACGAGAAACCTGGGCCTGCCCGAACGCGGATTCTCGTGCCGGAGCGGAGGCGGCTGAGCTTATCTCGTCCGGCGACGCCCAAGAGATTTACGATCGTGCCGGAGACTGGGTGGCGATAACGGACCCGGCCCGGTTTCTCTGGATCGCGCGCCACGAGCCGGAGACGTTCGCCGGTATCGCTCATGTCGGTATGATCGGCGACTGGGTGCTGGCCAAGTTGTCCGGTGAGTTCGTCACCGACCCCTCGCTCGGGTCCAGTTCTGGGATGTTCGACCTAGCCCGGCGAGACTGGTCGGACGTCGTCCTGGACATATGTGGGTTGGACCGGAAGATTTTCCCGCCGGTCGTAGAACCCGGGACTGTGATCGGTAGCGTGACGGCCAGGGCCGCCGCTGAGACAGGTTTGGCCGAAGGCACACCGGTGGTCGTGGGGGGCGCTGACACCCAGCTTGGCCTATTGGCCATCGGCGTCAACGGCCCGGGGCGGTTCACCGTCGTCGGGGGCAGTTTTTGGCAGCACACGATGCTCCTCGACCAGCCGCTCGTCGACCCGGCGGCGCGGCTCCGTACGTTGTGCCACGTGTCCCCGCGCCTCTGGATGATGGAAGGTATCGGTTTCTACAGCGGCCTCGTTATGCGCTGGTTCCGAGATGCATTTTGCGAACTCGAAAAGGTGGAGGCGAAGGCCGCGGGCGTGGATGTCTACGCCATAATGGAGCGCAAAGCTGCCGCTGTACCACCTGGCTCACACGGCGTGGTCGGGTTGTTCTCCAATGTGATGCAAGCTAACCATTGGGTCCACACCTCTCCCGGCTTTCTCGGGTTCGATGTGGGTAACCCCGGACAGGCCGGTCGCGTCGAGTGCTTCCGGGCCATCGAAGAAAGTGCTGCCTATGTTTCCCTGGCGCACATGCGGATAATCGAAGAACTGACGGGGGGCGTTGTAAAAGAGGCGGTCCTCACCGGCGGCGCCGCCAAGGGCCGGCTCTGGCCGCAAATAATCGCCAATACCCTCGGCATCCCTATCCAGGTACCCGCTGTCGAGGAGTCCACCGCTCTCGGGGCCGCCATTTGCGCAGGCGTCGGGCGCCGGTTTCTGGAAGACCGCAGAGGAAGCGGTTACTTCGATTGCCGCCTTCGACCGGACGGTACAACCCGAGCCTGAAGCACAAGCACAGTACCGCGAGTTGGCTGAGCAATGGCTGGAGATCTACCGGACTTCAATGCAGCTTGTCGGGCCAGGGCTACTCAACCCGCTATGGAGCGCGGCCGGGACCTGACGACTTTCTAATTAGCGAACGGAGGAACCATGCCCGAACCAGATGGCAGAGGTGAGAAGAACTTCTTTGTCGACGTAGCCCCTGACAACCGGGGTTTCTTCCTGAAGGGGTCCGCCGGCTACGACTGGGGAATGAAAAACCGCCTCGCTCGCATATTTCGGCCGGGCACGGGGCGTACCGTCATGTTGGCCATCGACCACGGCTATTTTCAGGGACCGACGACAGGCCTGGAAAGAGTCGACCTCACTGTGGTCCCTATCGTCCCCCATGCGGACGCCCTCATGCTGACGCGCGGTATGCTCCGCTCAACGATCCCTCCGGTTCACCGTGGCGGCATAGTTGTTCGGGCCAGTGGTGGGCCAAGTATCTTGAAGGAACTCTCGAACGAGCGGCTGGCCCTTGACATGGAGGATGCGGCCCGGTATGAACGTCCACGGAGTCGCGGTGCAGGTGTTCGTCGGCGGCGAGTACGAGACGCAGTCCGTTGAGAACATGACCCGGCTCGTGGACGCCGGGCTACCGAGTGGGGATACCGGTGGTCGGCGTTACCGCGGTCGGCAAAGAGCTAGTGCGGGACGAACGCTACCTGGGCCTCGCTACTCGCATTTGCGCCGAGCTCGGCGCCCAGGTCGTAAAGACTTATTATTGCGAGAAAGGCTTCGAACACGTTACATCTGGTTGCCCAGTCCCGATCGTAATGGCCGGCGGCAAGAAGCTGCCCGAACTGGATGCGCTCACGATGGCGTACCGAGCCGTCCAGGAGGGGGCCGCCGGGGTCGACATGGGCCGGAACATCTTCCAATCGGAGTTCCCCGCCGCGATGATCCAGGCCGTTGGCAAGGTAGTACACGAGGATATGAAGCCAGAGGACGCTTTCCAGGTATACCTGGAAAGCGCCCACAGCGCCGAATTGAGCTAGCGGTGAAGACCACCGTCCAGCAACTGCTCGAAGGTGGGCCTGTAATCAGCGTCGGGTATGCTGACAGCTGACCTACTCAAGCTGGGCGAAGAGCTCTCGGTCCTCGAGCAAGCTGGGAGCCTGGTGGTCCATGTCGACGTAATGGACGGAGTATTCTGCCCGCAGTTCACTGTCGGGACGCCAATTGTGAAGTGCTATACCCGAAACGTTCGTCAAGGACTGTCATCTGATGGTCGACGAGCCTGTCGACAAGGTCCAGGCGTATGTGGATGCTGGTGCCGGAATTATCACCTGTCACGCCGAATCGACCAAGCACCCACACCGCCTGCTTCAGTCGCTCGAAGGTACTGGTGTCATCCGCGGCCTGGCCGTGAACCCCGGGACCCCGCTCCAAGCCATCGAACCGCTCCTCGACGACCTCGAACTGATCCTGCTGCTGGCCATAAACCCGGGCTGGAGTGGGCAGAAGTTCATCCCCGCGACGGCGCGTCGCCTGGCGGCGACCCGAGAACTAATTGCCGGCCGGGAAGTGGTACTGGGGGTCGACGGAGGGGTGACAAAGGCGAACATCGAGCACGTCGCCGCTCTACACCCGGACCTCGTGGTGAGCGGTAGCGCTATTTTTGACGGCATCGATCCCCGGAAAACCTTCGGTATATGTACGATGTCCTCCGCTCCAACCGTATAACGGCGGGCCGGTAGCGTGAGCTCAACAGGCGTGACCGGCAACCCTGTAGCCCGCCACCGCGCCTGATGTCTACGACGTCTATGGTGGCGCCGTCGGGCGCGCCGTAGCGGAGATCGCCACACCCGCGTTGCTGCTGGACATCGAGGTGGCGAAGCGCAACATAGCCCGGATGGCTGCGGCTCTTGCAGGACCTCGACACGACCATCCGTCCTCACATAAAGGTCCACAAATCCATCGAACTGGCGCAGCTTCAGGTCGACGCGGGGGCGATGGGTCTGTCGACAGCCACAGTCTGGGAGGCGACCGCTCTGGCCTGGGGCGGTCTCGACGACCTATTCGTGGTAAACACGGTAAGCCACCCCGAGAAGCTGCGTGTTCTCGCAGAGTTGGCCCGCGGTCACCGCGTGCTCGTGGCCGTCGACGACGTTTCTAATGCCACCGACCTGGCCGCGGCGGCGAAAGCGGCCGGGTCGGACCTCGGGGTACTGATCGAGGTGGACACCGGGATGGACCGGGCCGGGGTCGATACCGTGGAGGAGGCGCTGGCGCTGGCCAAACACGTTGTCGACTGCGACCACCTTCGCCTTGACGGCATTACGGGGTACGAGGGGCACTGTTCCCTCGAACCCGACGAAGCCCTGCGCACCGTCAAGCAACGTGCGGCGATGGACCTCTTCCTCGAGGTCGCAGACCGGCTGGAGTCTGTCGGCTATCCCTGCCCCATCCGGTCGGCTGGCGGCACGGCAACGTGGAAGCTCTCGGCCGAGCGTGAGGGCGTCACCGAGATCCAGGCCGGGACGTATGTAGTAATGGACAATTTCCACGGCCGCATGGTCGGCGAGTTCGAGCACGCGTTGACGGTGGCTACGACCGTGATCAGCCGGCCTCCGGGACGATTGATCGTCGACGCCGGGAGCAAATCGGTGGGTACCGGCGGCGGCCCGTCGCTGGTCGGGACCGACATTGAACCGCTGCGTTTTGACGAGGAGCACGGCGTGTTCATCGCAGACCGGGGAGAAGGCCCGCCGCTCGGGTCCTGGGTACAAATGGTGCCGGGGTACGCGCCGGCGACCGTGAATATGTACGACGTGTACCACGTCGTCGCGAACGGCAAAGTAATCGATGTGTGGCCGATATTCCCGCGAGGTCCAGGCCACGGCGGTTTGCTTAGAGTGCCGTAAGCATAAGGGTTCAACGCTGCCGCAGAAGTGCCCGGTTTTATTCGTAAACCTCAGTCGACGGTAGGGCCGAGGCATCGTATAACGCTCACTGGCTCCCGCCCGGAGACCAGCCGGCAGGACAGGCTGGCGGGGAGGGCAAAGGTCCCACCGCGACTGACGGGGACCTGGCCGAAGTCGCCCTCGAGCGCACCTTCTCCTGACGTCACAATGGCTATGCTGAAGCGCCCGTCGTCGACCTCGAGCTCGTCGGCTACTTCCAGAGCGGTAGCGTCAAAGAACTGGCGTACGTCGTTGCGGAAAAGGCGCACTTCACGGGAACCGCGACTGGTACGCAACACACTTGGTTCTTGGCGGGCGCGGTCCAGGGTTGTCCCCCTATCCGCGCCTTTATAGTCGATCATGCCTAACGCGACATCCCAGCCCAAACCCATTGTGGCTGCGCTCTCTTCATGTTCCGGCGCCTCTGCGATCACCAAGAAGTCACTGGGCTCTTGGACCTCGATGAACGACACCCGGGGCCCGAGGTAATGGGGTACGCCGCCGTGAGCCACAAAGACTTCGCCCGGACGGACCTCGGTCCTGTGTAGCGCCCCCCGGATACTGGAGCTGTCGTGGTGCCGCACCGCTTGGCGGAACCATTCCTGGTCGATCCCCGGGGTAAAGCCAACCCCGGCGTGGGCCGGCTCGGAGCCGTCGCCCGGCGTCTCGAGAAAAATCCACGCCTCCGTTTTCCCGAACGGCGACCCGAGGTGCCGTCGAGCCCATTCCCTCGTCGGGTGGGCGTGCACCGGGACAGGACCACGCGGTGAAAGCAACTTGACCAGGACACCCGTTATTGGCCCCCAACGCTCGGCAAAGCCTGCTCCGACCATTTCCTCAGGCCAGGCCTCGACGAGCTCCTTCAGCGGGACAGCACCTATCCCGCTGACCTCCACATCGCTCAAGCCCTGCGTCTGGCCGTCAGGTCCGGTGTTGTTAGCGCACGTGCACGAACCAACCCAGTCCTCGGACCACCAGTCATCTTCACCCTCGGGCAGCCCCCGGAACCTCCTGGTCAGTGCGCCGCCCTCATAAAAACGGTAGAGCGGGTGGTAGGCCAGCAGGAGTGGGTGCTTGATCGCTTCTCTCAGGAGTTCTAGACGGTCTGGCATGCCCAAGGTTATGCCGCCGAGGACTTGCGTGACCTCTGGCGTGTGGGCAATCCTTCGCAGGCACGGCATCGAGCCCAACCCTGGCGGGCTGGCCCGACCTGGGCCGAGTTCCTGCGAGCGCAGGCGACGGCAGTGCTCGCGTGCGACTTCTTCACCGTCGACACGGTGCTGGTCCAGCGTCTTCACGTGTTGTTCTTCATCAAGATCGGCACCCGCAGGGTCTACCTCTCAGGCGTGACCGCCTACCCAGACGCGGGACTGGGTCACCCAACAAGTCCGGAACCTGAACCTGGACCTCTCCGACCGGCCCCACCTCGAGCAGGCACGGCCGAATGTCGTCGCCAACTACAACGAGCACCGCCTGCACCGCGCCCTGGGCCAGCGGGCGCCTGAGCCATTGGGCTATTTCGAACCCCCTGCCAGTCCCGCGCTTCTCGTTCAGCTCGTCTCCGCGTAGGGGCTCATGTCCATCTCGGGGTAACGAGCAGCGACACCAGCCAAAGTCTCGTTCGTCCAGTACGGGTCCCCAGGCGCGGGGAACCCCAACAGCACACGTTGGCGGGGCGTAGCGTGTGTGACGAGGTGGTGCATCTCCGGCAGGTCGCCCAAGCCCTGAAAGGTGTGCGAGCCCAGCCAGGGGTACCCGGCCGCGTGAAAGGCGACGAACTGGGAGAAGCGAGCGCCTTCACTGGATCGCATGGCGGAGCCTCGGTGCACAGCGCGCATCGAGTAGATGAGCACCGAACCAGCAGGGAGGGTGGCCGGGGTTTCGTGTTCGTAGAGCTCGGGGTAGTCCTTCCGGCTATAAAAGCGATTACCTGTGGGCGCGAGCTGACGTGTATGCTCCCGAGACACAATACAAGTCGGCCCTAGCTCTTCCGTGACATCGGTGTAGTACACGATCATCGGTACGTCGATCATCTTGGTCCCGCTACTAGGGAAGGCCAGCGTGTTATTCGTATAGTCCTCGTGCAGTTCCTGGTCGTAGTCAGCCCGACCGGCGTACTTCCCCACTATCGCCCCATGGCTCACCAAGAGATTGCCGTGCCCAACGAGGCGCTCAACAAACCGACCAGGAAGGGGTGCAATGCCACCTGGTTGAGTGCGTCGCCCACGTACGGGAACTCGTAGCGGACCCATCCTGGGGCAGACCGGTTCGAGCTCCCCTGCAGGTTGCGAAAGGCAGGCCCCGTTCTGAGTATTCCTGCCAACTTGGAAGGTACTGGAAGAGGTTTTCCTGTGCGGCCTTGAGCTCGTTGGGACCAAGGAACTCCTTGATGATCACGTACCCATGCTGATGCCAGTGGTCTATGTCGGCCTGATCGATGTCGCGCAATTGAGATCCTTTCTCACGCCTGGCTATATTCAACTACGCTAATACAACGCCAAACGTAAAGCGTGTCCCCGTTAGCCACGCTCACTTCAGCGCCGGTCTCGATTGTTCGAACCGAGACACGGTCTCACCCGAACGCCAGCAGCACCTCTTTGCGTAGCATTTTCAGCGGCCCCGTGTCGAAAGGTCGCCGAGGTGGATAATAAAGTGCGACACTCCGATCTCAACAAACTCACGGATCTGGTCGGTCACCTTCTGCGGAGAGCCCAAGATCCAGTTGCCCCGCTGCCCGTCCAGTTCTTGGCCCTCGCCAGAAGCGACTTTGTACGCCAACGCCTCGGCGCTTTTGTGGTCCCGGCCCAGAGCGAGGTCGCTGTGTAGTGACAGTTCGATCTCTTTGTAGTCTCTGCCTTCCTCTTCGCAAAACTGCTCAAGCAGCGCAGCCCGCTCGGCCGTCTGTTACAGCGACCTGTGGGCGTTAGAACTATCGGCGTAGCGAGCGGCGATCCGCAGGGAGCCCGGGCCGATCCCGCCCACCATGACCGGTGGGTGTCGCAACTGGGGCGGCTTCGGCCCACAGGGGGCGTCCTCCACACGGTAGTAGCGGCCCTCGAACGTCGCCCTTGGCTTGGGCCAGAGATTTCACCATCTCTAGCGACTCTTCCAGCCGCCCGTACCGCTCGGCTAACGAGGGAAAAGCCAGGCCGTAGGGCTTGAACTCGCCACGAGCCCACGCTGCGCCCAACGAGAACACGAACCTGCCTTCGCTGATCTGGTCGGCCGTGGCTGCGCTCTTGGCCAGCGTGACGGGGTCACGGTAAAGGACACCATTGACGAGCACACCAATATGTATGTGACCCGTCAGGGCCGCCATAGCACCGAGGGTCGTAACCGTTCGAAACAGGCGCCGTCACCAGCGCCGGGGACGGGCAAGAGGTGGTCGAAGGTCCAGACCGTGCCGAACCCGAGCATCAGTGAGGTCCCAGCAGTTCGGCCACAGTACATTGATCGAAGCGGGCCCGCATCATCAGCCTTTACTAGGAAAGCGGTTGGATTGCCGGCTGGTCCCGAGCGGTTTGGCAGCTCGTGGCCGGCGGTCCCTGGCCCGCTCAGTCCGCTGCATGCTCGGCACTTCGGGGGCGACGCTGGACGGGACCCGGGCGGTGCTGCCACGCGGGGTGAAGTGGCCGTAAGGCAGCTCGAGGTCGCCACATTGCCCGTGGTCAATGAGCTCCAGGAGCCGCCTGCATGCCCGGGCGCCCAGACCCGGGACGTCCCTGGTCACAGACGACAGTGGGGGGTGGACGACCTGGCAGAAAGGAGAGTCGTCCCAGGCTACGATCGACACGTCCCGGGGGACGTGGAGGCCCATTTCGTGGGCCACCCCGAGGCCGGCGACAGCAAGCATGTCGCTTTCGTAGATGAACGCCGTCGGCCTCTCTGGGCCGACCAGCAGGTGGCGAGTTACGTGGGCCCCCGTTTCGGCCCTGAAGTCAGTGGTGGCGACGATCGGCACGAGACCAAGCTCGCCCGTCGTCGCTAGGTGCGCCGCGGTGCGGTTTTCAGTTTGGACGAAGTCAGCCACGCACCTCCCACACGGGCGATACGTCGATGCCCGAGCGCAGCCAGGTAGCGCACGGCATTGGCCACAACCTCCGCCTCGTTCTGCCAGATCGTCGGCAACGCATGAGGCGGGCGAGAGCCGGCCAGTATGACGGCCGGGAGGCCGAGGCGGACCAAGGCATCGGGCCGGGGGTCGTTCACCCGGAGGTCGACTACGATCACACCGTCCACACGCCGTTCCCCGCTCCAGCGCCGGTGCACCTCCAGCTCCGCTTCCAGACCGTCCACTACCTGGATCGTCAGCGCAATCGACCGCGATGACAGCTCCGACTCTATCCCGGCCACAAGGCCCATAAAGAACGGTTCAAAAGCAAGGGTCTCTGCCGGTCTGGCTAGACGCCCACAGGCATTGACCCGTGAGCCCTGAAGTGCTCTCGCCGCGCTGCTCGGTACCAGCCAACCTCTTTTGCTATCGACAAGATACGTTCCCGCGTGGCAAGCGACAGGCCGGGCCGTCGTTCAGCGCGAACGACACTGCCCCCCGGGAGACGCCGGCTTTCTGGGCAATATCTACTATGGTCACTCGCCCGGAGGAACGCTTCTTGTCCGGCAGCTTGCTCCTCCTCACCCTTAGACGGCCGACTGGGTCACAACCGACGGGGCGCGTCATTGCATTTAATAGACCACGCCCCGACACACCCTACCAGGCCAGATCCCAGAAATGTCAAGTAAACCAAGTGCTTCCCAGCAGTAGCGAGGTCATCGCCCCGCTAACCCTTGACCGCTCCCGAGGTAAAGCCCCACGCCAGGTACCGCTGGGCAAGGGCACCCATGATCAGGACCGGGAGGAAGGCCAGCGCACTGGCCGCGAACAACCGGGCCCCTCTTCTACGTTGAAGCCCGCCACGTAGCTCTGGATGGCGACGGCGATGGGCTCACATTGTTCTCAGTGAGCACCAGGGGGATGAGGAACTCGTCCCAGCCGCCCACCACGACAAAAGAGCCCGTAACTACCAGCCCCGAAACGCTTATGGGGAGGATGACCCGGAACAGCGACCCGATCCGGGAGCACCCGTCAACCAGCGCGGCCTCGTCGAGCTCGTGGGGCGGCTCCTAGAAGAACCCGCTCATCATCCAGATGACGAACGGCAGGCCAAAACACATAAGCGTTATAATCACGGCTATTTGAGTATCGATCAAATGAAATGTCGTAAACAGGACGAAGAGCGGCCACCAGGAGCGCAGCCGGCAGCACCAAGCGGCCCACGAGCACAGCCGACAAGTACCTGTCTCCCCACCGGACCGGCAGCGGGTGATGCCGTAAGCCGCCAGCGTACCGGGCGGCAGGCTCGGGATGGCGGTGCCCACGGCAATAATCGTGCTGTTGACCACGTACCGTACGAAGTCCGTGCCACCCACAGGAACTGCTGGTCATCCCGAGGATCTGACGGTAGTTGGCCAACGACGGAAGAGAAAGACCCATGCTGGCCGGGATCTTGAAAACATCGGCATTAGGCTTAACTGACAACACAAAGACCCAGTACAAAGGGAAGAGCGCGCCGACGACGAAAACCGCCAGTACCAGGTACCGCGCCACGAGGCGCGCAAAGTCGAACTAGTATTTTTGTAATGAGCCGCACTCCTAGCGCCCCCCGAACAGTTGGACGCTTGTTGAGCAAGGCGACGCGCGCTAGGACCATCCCTACGGCGATCGTTATCCAGCCGCGATGAGAACTGCGGCCGCCGACGCCCACACCCCACGTTGTCACCCACGGTCAGCTGGTTGTAGAGGTACAACGTCGCCGTTGTGGTGGATCTTCCCGGGGCCGCCTCCGGTCAACAGGCCAATGAGGCCATAGTCTTCCACGAGGGTGACGAAGCACCAGAAAGACAATGATGAGGAACAGTGGTGCCAAGCATCGGGAGCAGCAAATATCGAAGGCGCTGGAGGTAATTGGCCCCGTCGACAACTATTGCGTCCCGCAGCTCGCTGGGGATGCTGGCTAACCCGGCGGTGATGACCAAACAGGGTGAAACCCGACGTTCTGCCACGCATATATTGCGTCGACGGTCGGCAAGGCAGTTCGGGTGCTGGCTGTAAACGATGCTTGCGGTAGGTGCACCACCCCGGGAGGTAGTTGACTATGCCCGTTGACCGATTGAGCATAACGGACCAGTCGGCGCCGACGATGGCAGGCGACAACAGGATCGGTATTATCAACAAAAGCCGGATGGTGCCGGCCCAGCGGAGCCCCTGCAGCAGCAAGGCCAGCGTCGTACCAATCACTAGCTCTAAGACGATTGTAGGCACGGCCACTTCCGCTGTCACCCAGATGCTGGACCAGAAGGCGCTGCTGTGGAGGACCTGGTCGTACTCTGTAAACCCGGCGAAGACCGAGCCCCCCACGAGCGGGGTCCGTGCAGGCTCAGCCAGCCGGCGTAACCGAGGGGGGCAATGATCACCCCGATAGTCACGATAGCCGCGGGGACCGCCAAGAACACCGCCGTGCGCTGTTCCTGGCGGATAAGGCTGTTCGACCGTTTTTTATTCGAGCCGGAGCCCGTGGCCGGGATTCCGCGGGTGATGCCCCGGGCTTCTGGTCGCCCGACCCGCGGCATCACCTTCTCGAGCGTCATAGCCCCGCTGCGACCGACCGGCCAAGTTACGAGACACTGATCCCTTCCTGCTTGAGGTAGGACAGGATGGTCGAGTCGAGCCCGGCCAGGTCCTGGTTGATCCCGGCCTGTGACGGCGCAGCCGAGAATATCTTGGTCCCGGTCTGGACCATCGGGACCTCAACGATGTACGAGGCGGCTGGCGTTTGGGGACGGTCCATGAAGGCGAAAGAATCTGCCAGTGCCTTGTACTGAGGGTTCGCAGCCAGGATGGACGGCTCGTGCAGGAGCGACTGACGCCCGCTGCTGCCGCCGCCTTTCAGGACGGTCTCCCACGCGATCTCGGGGCTGGCGAACCAGGCCGCGTATCGAAAGCGGCCTCGGGGTACTGGCTGTAGGTAGAAACTCCTAGCGACCACACCGACGCATAAATGCGTTTGGCCCCGGGCCTCCGACAGGTGAGTAGGGGAGCACCCCGAAGCCCATCTTGTTGTAGATGTTGGCGACTGCGAAGGGCTCACGAGGTTGATGGCCCCGGCGTTCCATTGCATACCCATCGCTGCGATGTCCTGCTGGAACACAGTGATACCCTGAGCGTAGCCAGACTCAGGCACACTCGGCGGGACGAGCCCTGCTTTCTGCAATTCCACAGCCCACCCGACGGCCGCTTCGACTTTGGCGTTGGTGAACTGAGGCCTGAACCCGGGCGTCATAATCGGCACGCCGGTCGATTGGGCCAATTGGAACAGGGTACAGTTGGCTTGCTCGGCACTTCCCTCGAAGAAGAAGGGGTAAGTCTTCAACCCGGCCGCCTTCATGGCCGCACCCATCTTCGTTGCGATCGTGGTGACCTCGTCATAGGACCAACCCTGCGCTGGTGGTGCGGTTATGCCGGCGTACTTCGACAACAGGTCCTTCCGGTAGAACAGGAGCATGGCGCTGGCCTCCTGGATGAAGCTATAAACCTGGCCCTTGTACGAGATGAGGTCGACGAGCGTGGGTAGGTAGTCGTGGAAGTTGAAGACCTGGGCGTTGAACAGCTTCGGGTCGTTCATGTACTTGGTGAAGGGCATCAACCAGCCGTTAGGGCCCCAGAGCAGGAAGTCCAGCGGCACAACCCGGATGATGTCCCATTCTGACGACTTTGCCCTCATAAGGGTTAGGTACTTTTCTTCGTACTGGTCCGTGCGACCGTACTGCTCGACCTCGACGACAACTTTTCCCTTCGAGTACTTTGTAAATTCTGGCGCTAGGGCCACGTGGGCATCTGCCTCGGGGCCGCTTGGTATCGCGAGGCGAAGCGTACATTTTGGCAGCCCACCGGAATACGCCAAAGAGCGACCACGCCGCTCGCGGCATTGCTTCTCGTCGCCAGTTTGGGCTCCCTGAGGGCAGATCGAAGATGGCTACCCGCGGCTGCCCCAGCAAGCGCAACCCCAGCCTGGCCAAGAAACCGGCGCCTGGTTATTGGTTCCATAGGTTCCCCTCCCTGATTGAATTATCGTCGGGCGTGTCTTTATTGGGCTATACAAATAGACGGCGTTGTTTTTTACTATTTCCGAGGTTAGGACCCAAATGGCCCAATTAACGGTCATACCGGCTCGCCGGACCGCACCCGCCGTTTTGGGAAAATCCATTGTCCCGGGACGTGCCTCCTATCACTCGGTGGGTTTTTCCGGATTTTGTGGGCCGAAAACCATCCCCGGCGAGAAGGGAGGAGACGAGCATTCGGCGCTACAGGAGAAGGGACAAAGGCTGGCCCTTCTTTTAGGAGAGACCTCGACTTCAAAGGGTGGCAAGACAAGGACCTCCACCGGCGAACTGGGCCTGCCCCATATCGCCTACAGGAGGAGCCGACAAGCCGACGAGCTTTACTTCGAACTGCTCCGGCGACATGTTGATAACCAGTGCGATATCCTGCCCGGCCGACTTCAGACGGCCGACCATGACCCGTGGGTCGTCGACCGTAAGCGGGAGCGCAACTCCCGCTGTCAGGGCTAGGCGCCGTAAAGGCGCCAGGTGTCCTCCGGGTTGGCATGGGGCGTACCAGCGGCCATGTGCTCAATTGGGTAGGTGCACAGGACCATGGCTCCGCGGCCGACTCGGCGCTCGAGGAGGGCGGGCCGGCCCGAACTGTCGACAGCCAAGGTCCTTGCCCCGGCGGGCTCGAGCGGCAGGAAAGCGCGCGACCCTTCATTGCCTGATACGTGGAAGCTGAGCTCGGTCCCCGTTGACAGTTCGCCCACATCTTCGACGAAGGTGAGCGCCACGTGGTCGTCTTCTACGGTATCGGCCAGCCCGTAGCGCAGTTGGTGACGCACCCCGAATGTCTCATCGAGCCAGGGCACCCATGACCCTCGCTGGGTCAGGCTGCTTCCGCCAAAGTAAGACAGATAGACGGTGGCTCCTTTTTCAGCTGCCGAGACGAGGTCACGGGCGCCGTGAGCAGCTTGGCCGAGGGCAGCAGGTACAGCTTTACCCCCGTCCCGATCCCGTCACGCTCCCTCACAAAGGCCACGGGCAGATCGGCTTCGCGGGCCCGATGTAGGCCTGCCCGAGGATGCCGCGAAGATCTCCCGGTAATCTGAGGTTGAGTACGGAGCCGTACGTTCGAACTGCTCGGGGACGATGATGGCCACTTCGTAATTAGGGCGTTCCCAGCCGACCTCGCCTAATTGACGAACAAGAGAAGAGAAACCAGCTATCTCACGCAGCGCCGCCTTCGGTTTCCCAGCTCGGTCGGTGACCCCGAAGTGCATCTCAAATGGGTGGTGACGATATGGGTCCTGGTCCTTCAGGTCGTCGTAGTCACAGTTGTTCCAGGCCAACCAACCTTCGGCCCCGGCGACCAGAGTCGTATGCAACACCTGGCGGTAGTAATGAGCCGCATTTTCTTCAGAAGCGAGTCCGAGCTGAGCCCGAACTCTTCAAGCACCACGGGAGGACCGAACCCGGCGGAAAGCTCGCAGCTCACCGCGGCTGCCATTATTCTCTGGATGTTGTCGTTTGAGGTGGGGTAAACGTGCGGCCCAAAGAAGTCCACCAACGGGGCCAGCGCCCGGAAGGAGAACCCGTTGTCGTTACCGGATAGTTCTATGCCCCAGGCGCTGTCCCCGATGGAAATTGGCTGTGACACCCCGGCAGACCGAACGGCCTGCACCATCAACCTGGCCCAAGACGTGACCTCCTCAATCGAGCCGGGCCCGCCGTAGATGGGCATTTCGTTGGACACGAGCCAACCCGCGACCCCCCTTTGACCCCCGAACCGTCGCGCCAGTTAGAGGCGAACCAACCCTGTTGGGACACCATCCAAACATCACGGTAGAGGTCCCTATCGTTGCTGCCACGGTGGATCCCAGTTTTCCCCGGACATGTGCCCCACGATGAAAGTGGGAATCGTCTGGATGCCCGTCTCTTCATGCGCGTCGAGGAAATCGCTGAACCGTTCCAACACCCGCCGCGTCCAACCGCTCAGGCTCTGGGACGAAATCGGGCCAGTAAAAGAAGGACCGCGTCACATTGCAACCGTTGGCCGCCAGGACGGCCAGCTCCTCCGGACAACCAGCCGTCGTAGCGTACCCACATTCGGGGGCCACCAATCCGGGACCAGAAGTTCACACCAACCCATGGCGCGTGGCCCCCAGGCATCGCCACCTGAACCCCCTTTGTATCTCAAAGGCGGAGCCCGCGAAGTCGGAACTCCACCTCGCCACGTTTCGACGACTCGCGAAACAGTTAACTACTTGAACGATTAAGTGTCAAGGGGTTTCTCACGGTCTCGCATCGGTAGTTAGTCGGCGGCGCAGAACGCTCTCTGCTCGTCTTGATCGGAAAAGTGCCGTGATCCCGAGATGGCCATGGTCCTAGAACCCGACCGGGTAACCGTACGGGCCACGCCGCAAGCGCGGATGTCCATCCACGGGCCTTGCCGAAGGGCCGCATGCGCCGGTACTCCATTCCCGCCCAGCGCGTCAGGTAGGCATGAGGCGCAGAGAGGGGCAACATGGCGGACCGGTAGAACCGGCCGCAGTAGTTCAGCCAGCCGGCCACGATGGGGTTCAGCCACCAGGCCAGGCCGTCCCGGACCAGGTCGGTGCGCCGGTGTACCCGCATAACACGAAGTCGGCACCTTTGGCCTTCAGCGCGTGGTGCTCATGGCGGGCACGAAACCGACGAAGAAACCTCCATCCGCTGTCGCCTTTTGCCTTCGTGGCCGGAAGGTGAACCCGAGAAAGGTGAAGCTGGTGTGCTCATGATCTCCCCGGCGCCGACCATCCTTACAGTAGACGATCCGCGTTTTCTCCGGGTGTACCGCAAACCCACCTCCTCCATCCGCCCGGCTATCCCGGCAAGCACAT
This sequence comes from uncultured Acidimicrobiaceae bacterium, assembly GCA_963807395.1. GTDB lineage: Bacteria > Actinomycetota > Acidimicrobiia > Acidimicrobiales > Palsa-688 > Fen-671. Next base: position 319,763 of record CAWEBW010000007.1, on the reverse strand, counting down.
ACTCGGCTTGCCGCCTGCTCACACAGTGCACGACAGCATCATCGGCATAGCGCTCGAAAGGACAACCCAGGAAATTCCGGCCATCCAGGAATCGAACATCGAGATCGATGACCCAGTCGAACTTCCAGCACCGCTGCCGGCACGCCCCCGACCCGTCCCACGCAGCCTTGTTCGGCCGGTAGCCATAAGAGTCGGGGTGGAACGGTGGTCCCGCCCGTCCTCCAAATGCATAGCCACCACCGTCTGGAGCAACGTGATCTGCGACGGTGGGCACACCTAACAAACGGACCTTCCACCGTGCGTTTTCGGTATCTCAACACCCTTGACCGGGGGCGGAAAATATCGACCCAAACGACATCCGGTTCCAGATGTTGTACAGATTGTTCCTGAGATCCGTTTCGAAGGCCGCCAAGGTTTGACCGTCCACTGCCGGGGGCCGACCGGCACCCAGCTTCGATCGAACGCGCCCGTGCCAATGCCCTCGCCGATGGGTTAGAGCCCCGCGTTCAGTTCGAAACACGCCGGTTGAGCACTTGCCGACCGGGACGCGTTTTGACGTAGTTACGACCTTCGACGTCGTCCATGACATCGGTGACCCCGTTCGAGTGCTAAAAGGAATACGTCAAGTGCTCAGCCCAAGTGGTGGCTATTTGATGGCAGATGGTAAGTACAGTGACCAGCTCGAAAAGGGTATCGGGCAGCCGGGCGCTCGTTTCGCGGGGTACAGCGTGTTTCACTGCCTGCCGCAGTCGCTCGCCGAAAAATGGTGCCGGGCTCGGCGGGCTGATCGGCGAGACGACAAAGCGTGAGCTTGCAGCCAAAGCGGGTTTCAGCAGTTTCGAGGTCCTGCCAATTGAGGACGACTTCATGGCCTTTTGTTTCTTGCGCCGATGATGAGACGAGCCTTGTCTTTACCACCCGGCGAGCTGGAGGACCTTGGCCGCGGCCTCGGCTGCAGAGCTGTCGTGGACGACGACGAAATCGTGGGCCCCGGCGGTCTTAAGGTGCTCGTTCTCCTCGGCCACACGCTCGAGGACCTCTGGAAGGATCGAGCCATCTCTCGCAAGGGTCTTCGGGTGGAACGGGTCGCTTTGGCGCCCGATCATCTTTCTCTCGGGAGTTCCGGGGGAGCGACCAGCAAAGCCACCTGGAGTGCGCAGTCCTTCAATGCCTGCTCGTACTGCGCACGTAAGCGAAGGCCGTCGACGCACGCTGCGATGGCGATGTGGCGCGCCCCCAAGCCGCGGAAATTAACCCACAGTGCCTCGACATTCTTGCACTTCAGTGTGTCGTAGAAGGACACCTCGTCCCGACGGTCCCAGGGTGCAGGCCCAAACTGTGCCACCGTGTCCACGTCGATGAAAGCGACCGACCGGCCTGTGCTCGCGAGCACTCGAGAGACCTCTGCCGCCACGCTCGATTTACCGACGCCGGATGCACCGCACACGATAAGGGTACGGTTCACGCGAAGGAGCCTATCCGGCCAGCCTCTTCTCAAACTCAGGAGCATACGGCGGCAATGGGCACCCGACAGGATTGGATCATGACTATCGAGACACGGCTAGCCAGGCTAAAGGTCATTGGGCTGCTCGGGAGAATGAGCTGGGAGTCGAGTGCCGAGTACTACCGCCTGGCCAACGAGTCCGTGAGGAAGCGCCTCGGTGGGCTGCACTCCGCCCGTCTGGTCCTCGCCTCGGTGGACTTCGCTGAGGTCGAGCAGCTCCAGGCGAAGGGCCGGTGGGAGCGGGCCGGGGAACTGCTCGCCGGGGTAGCGGGCTCCCTTGAGGCTGCCGGCGCCGAGCTGCCGTTGCTGTGCACGAACAGCATGCACAGAGTGGCAGACCAGGTCTAGGCGGCCGTTTCGGTCCCGTTGCTGCACCTGGCTGATGCAACGGCCGGGGCTGTGAGAAGCGCGGGGTTATCAACAGTGGGACTGCTCGGCACCGCTTAAACGATGGAACAGGGCTTCTACCGGGGCCGTCTCGCGGGCCACGGGCTCGAGGTGCTCGTCCCGCCGCCTGAGGACCGGGTCGAGGTGCTCCGGGTGATCTACGACGAGCTCGGTCTCGGCCAAGTGCTCGACCGCTCCAGGGAGACCTATCGCGGCATAATCTCCCGCCTGGCACAGGCGGGCTCTGAAGGCGTCATCCTCGGTTGCACCGGGATCGAGCTGCTCGTCGGGCCCAGGGACGGCCCTGTCCCGCTCTTCCCGACGACGCGTCTACACGTCGAGGCGGCGGGCCTTTTGCGTCCCGGGATTCCGAAGTTGGCCCCTGGCTGACGACGACGCCCCTGATCGAGCCGCGAGTAACGTCAGGCCCAGGGCGGACCTTGGGCCGTAATGTGCCCCGGCCGCTCGGGCGTCACAGCCACTCAGGCGCCGGGAATTCTTGCTTCGGACGGCATTGTCAGTAGCGTGACTACGTTCGAAGCGGTTGCTGGTGGCCGCCAGGGTGGGAGGCACTTCGAATGAAGACTAAGGGAAACGCTTTTGACCAGGTAATTCTTTATCTCGTCGCGGGCGTGGTCCTAATTGGCTTCATCGGTTTCGGCGCCTACGACCTGCTAGGTGGGCACACCAAGTCTCACCACCCCGGTACTGGCGAGGCGGCGAACGCTGCCCTCACCATAAAGCCAAGTACCAGTTCGGCTGCTCCTTTACAAACCACCATCGCGACGCCCGCGTCGGTCCCCATGCCACACATCTCGAGCAGCAATACGGCCCACCAGACGTCCACTTCATACCATGCGACGGGTACTCATGCGCGAGGTGGTGCTCAGACGACGTTGGCCAGCCGGTCAAGCACCTCAGCCTCAGCGCCGCGGCGCCAATCGCCCGGCACCAATACGGGGAAAACCGCTCAGACAGATGGCGGCCTCCCGATCAGGCAGGTTCCACCCGGGCAGCGCTCGGTGCCGCCGACGACGGCGGGGGACTCACAGGTGCCCACTACGGCTCCGGCCGCGACAAGGCCGGGACCAATCACGACTGGTGCCTCCGCCGCGCTGCCGCCGGTGAGTGGGCCGACATCCGTTCCGAAGGGGTTCCCACTGGGCCATAGCTCCGTCCCCACCGCAGCAGTCTCGTCGTCCACAGCAACGGGGGGGTCGAACGGGCCTGGCGAGCGCCCCTCGACAAGCACGACTCGGGCGGGCACCGGTACCACACCAGACCTCACTACGTACTCGGCGCGGCCCACGACAACGACAACCCGGGGCGGTAGTGCGACAAGCTCTACGCCACCTCTTCTGAGCACGGCCACAGCCGCGCCGGTAAGCACCACCGTGCCAGCCACACGGGCTCAGCCGGGCACTACGACGGTTACGACAAGACGCCCGGTGACCACTACCACCCGTCTCACCAGCTCCACCACGCGCCCGACTCCGACAACTGAGCGCGTAACGTCAACGACGACCCGGCCAAGGACGACAACCAGCCGCCCGTTGACCACCACGACGCGAACCACGCTATCGACCACGACGACCACGGGCGTCTACACCGCCGGCCCCGGTACGACCCCGGCACCGACGACGACAACAACCGTGGCGACGACTACGACTGCCCCCGTAGTGACAACGTGGACAACTCCCGGCCAATATTCTTGGGCCGTGCCAACTGGCTGCACGAGCATTACGGTGTCAGTACAGGGAGCCTCAGGTGCTGATGGGACCGGAGGATCGACCGATGGCGCCGCGGGAAATGGTGGGATTGTGAATGCCACCATTCCCGTTACGCCGGGTGATTCTCTGACGATTTATGTCGCCAGTGAAGGTAGCGGTACGACGGCTGGTACCGGGTATAGTTCCGGTGGTGCCGGCGGCGCTCTAAACAGTAGCGGCAATAGCAGTGGTGGCGGTGGCGGTACGTCGGCAATAACCAACGGCACCACTGCATATGTAATCGCCGGTGGTGGTGGCGGCGGTGGGGCGACATATCCATATTTGAATTCCGCTGCTTCGGGTAATGGTGGAAACGGTGGAAACCCGAGTGGTGCAAGTGGCCTTAGTGAGACGAGTGACGCTTCTGCTAACGGTGGCGCGGGAGCGACGCAATCCGGTGCCGGCGCAGGAGGGTCAGCGTCTACTGATGCCGGTAATTCCTGGGATGGGACCTCAGGTAACGGAGCAGGCGGTGGTGCCGGCGGTGCGTTCTCGGGCAGCGGTACCGCGGCAGGCGGGGGCGGTGGTGGCGGATATTACGGCGGTGGCGGGGGCGGCGCGGCAATTCAAACCTCAGCTAATCAGGCCCTAGCCGGCGGTGGTGGTGGTGGATCATCATTCGGTGGAAATGGTGCTGCGAATGTCACTTATTCTGTTGCCGGTTCAACCGGTAATGGTTCAGTGACTATTACCTATTAGCGGACGCCACGAAGTGCGCCTTCGCGGCCAGGAGCGCACATGAATGTCAATCGTGGGCCGGGAGCTCATGACCCGTTCCCATGACCGGTACGGCGCTCACAGGTCCAGTTGGGCCAGCGAGCCTGCAGCCTTTGGCGGCGGCTCGGTGCGTGGCTAGCGGTCATTGAACCGGTGGCCATCGAACGCGTCCAGGCGTTGAGGTCGGGGAAATGGGGCAGGCCGTGCACCCGCTGGCAACGTATACGAGTTGACAAATGGCGGTCCGCTCGGCGCACACTTGCTCGCCGACACCTTCTCTTCAGAGGTCAAGAGACGTCTGGCGAGTCGATCTCCGTGTGGTCCAGCGCGACGGCACAGGCCACCTCGCACAAAGTACGCTCCAGGCGGAGAGCGATGGGCAGGACGCGTTTCCCGACGGTCAAGAAATCAATTCCGCCCTGCAGTTCGTAATCGAACATATGTGCATCATTGAAGTCGAAGGTGTAGAGTTGGGTGCCGGCATGTGGGGGCGTGTGGAAACATCCGGTAAGAAGGGGCCGAGCGCCGGTTTCGCCGCCGCTGACCGAACGAAGCCTCGGCTTCACATATTGTGTGTGAGGCCTCTGTTCGTACGACATCGATGAGAAATTGGAGGGCTGGGGTGGTCATTCTGCAAGGGACAGGCCGGGTGGAGCCCGCGCTGCGCGAGCGGTTCCTCGCCCAGCGGGCGGAGTCCATGCGAATCTCGCGTGCCGAGCCCGGGAACCTCGAGTACGTGTTCGCGGCTGATCCAATCGAGGCCGACCGGGTGATCCTGTCTGAGCGCTGGGAGACTCAGGAAGATCTCACGGCTCACCTTCGGGCTTCCGCCGAGCGACGGAGTCACGCCGCGTCGGACGAAGGTTCGCAGGTGTCGGTGGACTTCGATATTGCTGTTTATGAGGTCGGCTCCGCCAAGCCGCTGACCTGACCCGGCGCGCTCGTGCTGGCGATACGAATCCCGCGAGACGCGGCACGCGTCACAGGCATTCGGGAACCTTCCGCTCTTTACTCCGGGTTTATGCCCGCGTTCAGTACGGTTTGTCGGTGACCTCGCGGGTCGGGACGCGTGTCAGTCGGACCGGTAAGTTGGGAATACCGTCGTAGGCGTTACTGTCGTGGACAGGGACGATCTGCACCAGGTCTGCCAGGGCGATCGCCCGACGGAGGCTCTGTCGCACTTGTTCGGGGTCGCTCAGCGAGCTTGCGCAGCAACCACGGCCGTTCAACACGCCGGCGGATCCCGTCGAGCTGCCAGGTCAGGTCGCCAATGAAGGCGTACCGCTTACCGGACGGTACTAACCGTCCGGCGATCGCGGCGGGACGGTTTCACAGAGGCCGCCGGCTGCTCGCAGACGAGCCGGAAGGACCGGCTCATGGCGTGCTGGCGTACACAGGAGCACTGATTGCCCTCGCCCGAGGTGAGCCGGGCGGCGCCGCCGCTGTTGCCGCCTCCGAGTCGCAACGTATTGGCGGCCGGTTCTGCCAGGCTGACATCGAGGCGGTCGGCCAAACCCTCCACGCGTGCGCGCTGGTGCGGCTCGGGCGCCTCGAGGAGGCCCAAGCCATGCTTGACGAGGCCCTCGCGTGGGCATCGTCCGGTCAGCTCGGGCCGGTCGCAACCGGTCAGATTTTCTGTTGGTCGACCCAGGCAATGCTGGCCGCAGCGGACTTCGAGCGTGCCGCGGAATGGGTAGAGGTCATCGAGTCGTCCGGCATCGGAGGTATACCCGGCGACTATCGCGTCCACCGCGCTCGAGGTGCTCGGCCCTTGGCCACCACGATCAGGCTCGAGACGAGGCGCTTGCCGCTCGCACATCAATCCAGGCGATCGATCTCCTCCACGCCGGAATTGCGCACTACGAACTGGGCATGATCCACCTCGTCCGACGCGAACTGGACCTTGCCGAACGCTCCTTCCGCCACGCTCGCGCATGTGGAGCCCAGAACCAGCCGGGCCTCGCGCTTCTCCATTTCGCCCGCGGCGACGCCACAACAGCTGCGGCTTCCATCCGGACGGCTCTTGAAGACCGGAGCCATGATGAGCTGCGGCGAGTCCCCCTGCTCTCGGCGGCCGTCCAGAGCGCCGTGGCTCCCTCGAAACGCCAAGATCGCCCCCCCTAGCCCACCGCGAGCGAGCGAGTAGATGTAACTGTTAACGTCGTGGCCGAGTGGTTGCTCTTCGCGCCGGCAGTTGGTAAAGGTCCTTCTCGGAACTCATCTCTACCCCTTCGCGTGCTCAGCGCGCACGGGTGAAGGTCGCGTCGAAGTTCGCCCCTGGCGCTCAAGCTGACTTCTCGAGGGTTGGTCAGAGTTTGCACTCTGGTCAGCGTTACCTCTCGTAGGGGCTCATGTCCATCCCCGGGTAGCGACGACTGACGTCAGCGACCATGTCTTTGCTCCAGTAAGGGTCGCCAACAGGGGGGAACCCAACGAGCCGCGCTGTCGCGTGCTCGCTGCTTCAAGGAACCGGTCCATAACGGGCCGCCCCCCCTCATGTTGAAATGTGACCTGTCCACAGAACGAGGTGTCTAGTCGCTTGAAGCCTACGTTCTGTGCGAACCTGACGCCCTCTTTCGCCAACAGGCGGGATCCCCGATGGAATGTCCGCATCGAGTAGACGAGCACGTGCCCCGCAGGGACCGCTACCGGGAACTCGTGCTGGTACAGCTCCGGGTACTCCTCCCGCGACCGGGACCGCGGTTCGAGTGGACCGTCCCGCGTGTAGTCCTGCGGTACCACATACGTAGGGCCGAGTTCGACGGTGACATCTGTGTAGTAGATGAGCACCGGCACATCAAACGTCGTGGCGTCCATGTTGGGGACGACCAGCATGTTATTGCCGAAGTCGAGGTGCAGCACCTGCTCGTAGTCTCTGGTGCCGGCGTACTTCCCTCCCAACTGGCCATGGCTGAGCATGATCCGGTTGGTCCTGAGGATTCTTTCAGCAAAGGCGACGAGGGTCTCGCCGATGGTGGTGAAGTTGAGGACGCTTCCCACGAACGGGAAGGTGGCCCTCGTCCTCGACTCTCCGTAGGGTACCGAGACGCTGTGGTCGTACCACCGAGGGTGCCGCTCGTACTCCTCCCAGGGGGGCATGTACTCGTAGATCTCGGCCAGTGCGCCGTCCACTTCAGCAGGTTCCAGGAGGGGAGCGATCACATACCCGTGCGCCGACCAGTGCTCGTAGTGCTCCTCAGTCAGGCTCCTCATGCCATCGCCTCCTTTGACACTGGCTCGGAAGTATAGGTGGGTGGGTAGCGCTCGCCACAGCTCTTGGCCGTGCCGGGCATGTTCGCTCCTCCGAGGCGCTCCGAGTGGTAGGCGAGAAAAGGAGCCCTCTGTAAGAACTCCCCGGGCGCGGACGTGGACGCCCGGGCGGTGGTCCTACTGCGACGCCGGGGAGCCTCGTCCACTGCGCAGGTCCGGGCGCCGTATCCCTGAGCTTTCCACCGCTAGGTCGAAAGGCCCGTTGACTATCACGTACTCGCTCAGCTACGAGCCCAGCCCAGCGGAGATCCAGCGATCGAAGCAACGGGCGCTTTACAAAACAGTTCCACGAATGGAGTTAGAGATACCGAAAGCGAGTGCCGGCCTGCACAAGTGGTTTAAGTGCGACACATTTGATTGAAACTCGCATGTCGATCGACTTGGTGAAACTCACCCCGATAACTTGAAAGTTGGGTTCACTAGGGTGGCCGCACTGTAGGTGGCGTTGGCAGCCTCGCCGACCTCGACGGTGCACGTCCCGGCGGTAAGCAGGGTGATCGTGTCGCTGTTGGTGCCGCTCGAGGAACACTCCCGAAGCCGCGCTGGGGGTGAAGCTCACCGGCAAGCCAGACGAGGCCGTCGCGCTCACCGTCACCGGTGACTCGGCCTGCGTCGACGTCCCGGCTCCATAACGAGTATCACGTTCTCAAGAACCGGAATACCGAATAGTACCGACGTTCGTCCCCGTGCTCGAGCCAAATCATGCTGTTATCAGATCTCGCTGTAGCCTCACCTCCCACTTCGTGGGTCGAGGGTTCAAGGCCGACGGCGTAGTCGCCCGAGCGCAGGTTGCACCACTCAAAAAAGCTAGGAAATTCGTCTGGAGAGTACTCGAGCTTAAAGGCGCGACCGATCCGAGCATTACGTAGACGGACTCGCACCTTTCCATCAGGATCCGGGTCGAGCTGGTGTTCGTAAACCTGCTCGATGAAGCCCGGGATCGGAGCGTCGAAGCGGAGGTGCGAGTACCCTTGGGTCTGGGCGCTTTCGCTGGTCCATGTGGTGGCCCGGATGCGTGCCTGGAACTCGGTACCCTCGTCCACCAACGGCCAGCCCAAGTTACAGTGGTACAGGAACATGTGAGGCGTACTGTCATAGCCATTGTTCACAACGGTGTCAGTCAGGCGGATCTCGTGCCCACCGAGGTCGGCCTCTATACGCCTATGAAGGGTCAAGTGCTCCCCAAATATCGCAGCCTGTCGTATTTCACCTTCAGCCCATAACACCGCTTCGTCGTCGTGCCACCTCCGTCCGTACCCGATCAAGCGGGCTGGAATGTTCGCGACGCGACCGTGAAGCCCGTGCCGCACTCTGCCCTTAGGCGGGTAGAGGTAGTTTGACGCGTCGTACTCACCGCCAAAGAGCGTGTGGTCGAGCCCGCATGTAACGACTAGCCCCGACATGCTCCGGAGCCATGACAAACCGTCCTCGTCGTTTTCTTGGTGCAAACCCGGGTGCCTGAAGCCCGTAGCCGAGCGCCAGCCGAAGCTGTAGTCGTCGAACTCGGCAACGCCGATATCCATCGCACGGTCTACCAACACTTCGAAGCGAAGGCCTCCACCAGTCCTGAACTCAACGGCTCGGATACCCCGCTCTACGCCATCGTCAATCACGACGGTCCGGACGCCGCCGGCAGCGTCGAGGTCGCCGGTGCGCGCAGCTATGTATTCTCGCCCGGGCAGTTTCATCACTGTTCGGCCCCACTCTTGGGTAGTTGGTTCAGGGCGTCGACGCGGGCTACCTCAACGATCGTACGCATAAACTGCTCGGCCTTGCAGTGGTGCCCGCGGAGGATCGATTGCGCGACCCGCTCATGGTTCGGCAACGTCTCCAGGTTGTGGGCTATCGAGTGAGTATGAAGTGGTCGCACGAGGCGAAGAGCGTCAATAACGACGTCATGGATGTAGATCAAGAGTCGTTACCGGAGGCCACGAACACTGAACGGTGAAAAGCGAGGTCGGCTTCCATGAAAGCGTCGGGGTCGTCGACGGTTGCCCAGAGCCGAGCCATATGGACGGGGACCTCACGACGAGCGTTCATATCCGTCGACTCTGCCGCCAGCCGTGCCGCGCCGGGTTCGAGGGCGACACGTAGGTCCGCCACGACGGCGAGGTCGTGCTGGCTCGTCTCGGGGTGAAGTCGCCAACGCAGCACATCACGGTCCAAAAGGTTCCATGAATCGCGCGGCCGTACCCTGGTCCCCACACTCGTCCTGGTCTCGAGGAGCCCTTTGCCGGCGAGAACCTTCACCCCCTCACGCAAGGCCGATCGACCAACGCCGTACGTCTCAACCAACTCGTTCTCTTTCGGCATGAGCGCACCCGGGCTAATGCGACCGCGCACAATCGCAGATCCGAGGTCGTGGACTACTCGACCGTGACGCCTACCGGTCCCGTAGCTCCTACCTGTTGCAGTCACTCGACCTCCGGAGCCTTGACCCATAAACACGGTATCAGCCATTTACCACGGTCGTCCAGAACCTCATCAGATAAAGTCCGGCATAACTCTGATGAAGATCTTGACGTATGTCCGGACGACATGTAGCGTGGTCCGGCGGGGCCGCCTGGAGACTCGGCACTCGGCAGCGGGAACAACTCGACAAGAAGGCGTCAAGACCACGGAGGACTATCGGCCAGCCTTAGCGAGCCTGGGGGGACAGGCGGGTGGTCGCCGGTTTGATGGAGCTTCATAGCGGGGGAAACATGACTGGTGAGCCGAGGCACGAATTCTACGTCTCGCTAAAGGGTCGAGACAGCTGGTCGGGGAGACTGGCGGAACCTTCAGACAGCGAGAGCGACGGACCGTTTGCCACTCTCGAGCGGGCGCGCGATGTCGTACGGGGAGCTCAAGCGTTCAGGACAGCTCCAGGGCTCGGTGGTCGTGTGGATCCGCGGCGGACGGCACGCTCGGGTTGAGCCCTTGACCTTCGGGCCTGATGACTCTGCGCCCGTGACCTACGCCGCATACCCGGGAGAGGAGGCGATCATCGATGGTGGGCATCAAATTACAGGCTGGCGGGTCGAGCAGCTCGCTTCGCAGAAGTGCTGGGTCGCCCACCTCCCAGAGGTAGCAGCGGGACGTTGGTTCTTCCGCCAGTTATTCGTCAATGGCGAGCGTCGTCACCGCCCCCGGCTACCAAAACAAGGCTATTACCGCATTCAAGATACTGTTCCTCCACTGGACTTTCCGGCTTGGCGGTTCAGCGAGGAAAGCCTTTTCGGCGGTACCTCCGTCTTCCGCTGCAAACCGGGTGACATACAGAACTGGAAAAACATTCAGCATGTAGAAATCGTTGCATTCCATTGGTGGACTGAGGAACGCCTTCCCATTGCACACTTCGACGCCTCGACCAACACCGTTGTCTCGTCACGGCGCACTATATTGGCCCTTCGCGACGATGCAGAGCCTCGCTACGCCGAGTACTACGTGGACAACGTCTTCGAAGCTCTCGACAACCCGGGAGAGTGGTACCTCGATGCGCCGACGGGTACTCTCTACTACCTTCCACTGGAGGGTGAAGCACCAGCCACGACTGAAGTGTTCGCGCCAGAGGCCCAGCAGTTGGTCGTGTTCCGAGGGCGCCCAGAGCAAGGGCGGTTCGTCGAGTTCGTACAGTTCGAGAAGCTCAGCTTCGAGCACACAGACTGGTCCCAACCAATCGGCTGGCACCCGCTGTTCAACCTCCAGCACTCTCCGTTCCCAAAACGCGTGCCCGGCGTTGAGTACGCGGCCGCGCCGCAGGCCGCTTCCAACGTGACGGGAGCATTGGCCTTCGAGGGGGCCCGCTATTGTTCGATCGAGGACTGTCACGTCGCCCATATAGGGGGGTACGGGATTGAGGTGGGCGAGGGCTGCGAAGGTAACCGCGTGGTTGGGAACGAACTCACGGACCTCGGAGCCGGCGGTGTGAAGGTTTTTGGTTCCGGTGCCCCCGGGCGAACGGACCGTCGCACAGGGCGCACGCGGATTAGTGACAACCATATCCACGGTGGCGGCCGCGTGTTCCCGAGCGCTGTAGGCGTCTTGCTTGCACACTCATATGAGAGCGAGGTTTCGCATAACCACATCCATGACCTCTACTACAGCGGCGTGTCGTGCGGCTGGGTCTGGCGCTACGGCGACAGCATTAGCAAGGACAACCGCCTGGAGTTCAATCACATCCATGACATCGGGTACGGGTTATTGAGCGATATAGGGGGGATCTACACGCTGGGGGCGCAACCCGGGACGGTCATTCGCGGTAATCTCATTCATAACGTCGTAAAGCGAGCATATGGCGGCTGGGGCATATACCTCGACGAAGGCAGCGCGGATATACTCGTGGAAGGCAACCTTTCATTTGACGTTGATAGCGAGCCGTTCCATCAGCACTTCGGGCGCGAAAACGTGGTACGCAACAATATCTTTGCCTTTGGTGGCGAAGGCCAGATCGCCCTCCAACGTAGCGAGGGCCACACATCTTTCAACTTCATTCGTAACATCCTCATAACGGACGGCCAGCCGCTGTTCGTGGGAGGGTACAGCTGCTACCTCGATGACTGTCCGTTCGTGAGCGATATCAACCTTCTTTGGGATATCGCCGGCCGTCCCCTGGTGAGCTGTGACAGACCGAGGCGCAGACCCGGGGAGACGAGACGTGACAAAACTTATAGCCTTGAGGAAATGCGGTCGTTGGGTTACGACCGGCACTCGCTGGTACTCCACCCACAATGCGGGAATTTGGAGGAGCGTGACTTTACCCTCGCCCCGGGATCACCCGCGTTTGGGCTCGGCTTCCAGGTGCTGGACTTCTCGGCTGTTGGGCCGCGCCACGTTACTGAACGCGGACAACCACGCGGCTGGCCGTAGTGGCATCACCAAAACCTGGTTTGGCCGACAGCGGCAGGATCCGGAGAGCAACCAGATTAACTAGCCCGGTGACCCGGACCGCTTGGCCGGGGTGCAAAAAAGAGAGGACAGCAATGACGGAGACGATGACCAGGGAACAGGTGTTGATCCTACACCTGGCCAACAAGAGCCTCGACTCCCAAACAGTGGCCTGGGCACTGTACGACGGCGCCGCGCCGGAGGGCTCTTCGCCGTCGCGGCCAGGTGACGAGGACGAGCCGCCGTACGGTTCGGTAGTGGCCGCGCTGCGGGCGGGCTGGAAGCTGCTACAGGTGTCCCAACCTCTTGTCACCCCGGGACGCGAGCACGACACCTCGGTGCTGCCGTACGAGTTCGTCCTGACAAGGGAGGTCCCGTGCCATGACTGAGACGCTGTCGGTCGACGTGCAAGAGGCCGAGCTACTGGACGTGGAACAGATGATGAAGTTCACCTGCGACGGCTTCGTTCGTCTCGGCTGCGTGGTGCCGGCGGAGCTGAACCGGCAGGTGCTGAGCGAGCTCGAGGGCTACGACGGGAGCGGGTACAAGTTCTGGCATACATCAGCGGCGATCAGGACCGTGTTCGAGCTGCCACGCATGCGAGGAGCGCTGCGCAGCCTGATGGGCCCCGACCCCGTCTACAACCACTCATTCGTGCATATTGTGCCGGCTAGGCACGCGAGGCTCAACACTGGCATGCCGACGCGGTGATCGACACGAGGCCACTCAGGTTTGACGTGCTTGTTTTGTACTTCCCTCAAGACACCCCCCGGGAAATGGGCCTTACCCTTGTCCTGCCCGGCTCGCACCTTCGCGACATCCGTTTTGGGTCGATCGCGCACTACAGGAACATCGTCGGCCAGCTACACCTCGCATGCTCGGCCGGGACGGTTTTCATCGTACACTCTGACACTTGGCACTGCGCGCAGCCAAACGCGACGGACCGTAAACGTTACATGTTCAAGATGCGTTTGCAGCTGGCGCCGGGGCGAGAACAAAGGGGGTGGTTCAATACCGAAGGTTACGGCAACGCCGACGTCCTCGAGACGATCTTCACCACTCAGCAGCCCTGGTACGGGGCCGAGCATCGTGAAGAGCAGATCCAGCGGGCCAAGCTCTGGCGTTACCTATGCGGCGATGACAGCGTCGACGCGGCCCACGGCATGCTGACCAGGCTTGGGATCTAGGGCCACCTTTGAGAATCCTTTGAAAGGGCATGTGCAGTGATCTCCAGCGACCTGTCCGCCCAGCGACAGAAGGGCACGGCCCGCCCTGGGCTCACCGACGGGGCGTCCGCTCCGCGACCTGCTGTTATGCGCCCCCCTCAACGGGCCAAACCGTACCCACTCAAGAAGTCCCTCCGCCGCCACTGGCAGCTCTACTTGATGGTGAGCGTCCCGCTCGGTTTCCTCCTGGTGTTCAACTACTGGCCGCTGCTTGGGGCCCAGGTCGCCTTCCGTAACTACAACCCGCTCAAGGGGATCTGGGGGAGCCCATGGGCCGGGCTCGAGTACTTCCGTCAGTGGATCTCCAACCCCCAGTTCTGGCCGATCATCGAGAACACGCTTGTGCTCAGCATCTATTTCCTCGCAGTTAGCATACCGACCACGATTATCCTGGCCCTCGCCCTCAACGAAGTACGTCACAGGCGGTTCAAGAAATTTGTGCAGACAGTGACGTACGCGCCGTACTTCATCTCGGTGATCGTGCTGATCGGCATGATGCAGATCGTGCTTGCCCCTAACTCGAGCTTACTGAGCGAGATGGCCGGCGCCATCGGCATCCACCACGTACCTGATTATTTTGCCAACGCGTCCGATTTCGCATCCCTCTACGTCTGGTCGGGGATATGGCAGACGACCGGCTACGGGGCCATCATATACCTGGGCGTCTTGGCGAATGTCGACCCGACCCTGTACGAGGCAGCTCGTATTGACGGTGCATCGATCCTGCAGAAGATCCACCATGTCGATTTGCCGGCAATTAAACCCACTATTGTGATCTTGTTGCTACTGTCGCTTGGCAGTGTGCTCGGCGTCGGGTTCGAGAAGGTCTTCCTTATGCAGAACTCTCTGAACCTGTCGACGTCGCAAGTTGTCTCCACCTATGTCTACGATGTCGGTCTCGTGCAGGACAACTTCAGTTTCGGAACGGCCGTCGGGCTGTTCAACTCGGCGATAAGTTTCGCCCTGATCGTCATCGCGAACTTCGTCGCAGGGCGGACGACCAAGACGAGCCTGTTCTAGGAGACGGGAGAAGCGATGGCATTCATAGCGGGCGGAGCCCCAACCAGCATCCCCGTAGCGGCACCTGTACCGGCGCCTCGAGCGAGGCGCGGGGTCAAGGTGCGTGAGTCGGGCCGGGACCGGATGGTGCTCCTAGGAATCTACGCTTTTCTGGCCCTTATCGCCGTGGTGATACTGTTCCCGATCCTCTACATCGTGGCCGCCTCTTTCAGTTCGGCCACGGCTGTGATCAACAACCGGGTCTGGTTCTGGCCGGTCGGGTTCAACATCGCTTCGTACAGAGCCGTCTTCGACTACCCTGGTGTCTGGCAGGCCTACCTCAACTCCATTATTTACACAGCGTTTGGAACGGTACTCAGCGTCACGCTCTCGGTCTTGCTCGGCTACCCGCTGTCGCGACCCACCTTCCGGGGCCGACGCCTCATCACGTTCGTCGTGCTCTTCGCCTTTTTGTTCAGCGGCGGCATTATCCCGCTGTACCTGGTCGTCCAGCAACTCGGGATGATCAACACACGGCTCTCTCAGATCGTCCCGGGGGCGCTCAGCCTGTTCTCCGTTATCCTGGCTAAGTCTTTCTTCCAGACGACGATACCCGACTCGTTGATCGAAGCCGCTGAGATCGACGGGGCCAGCGATTTCACGGTACTACGCCGGATCGTCCTACCGATGTCCAAGCCGGTCCTGGCCGTCCTGGCTCTGATATTCGCCGTTGGCGTGTGGAACTCCTACTTCTACGCCCTGATCTTCCTTAACTCACAGGACCTGTACCCGCTGCAAATGGTGCTGCGAGAAGTCCTTGTGCTCAACCAGCTGTCGCCGACCGACTTCTCGCATTTGTCGACACAACAGATGGAAAACTTCGAAAATATTTCTACGCTGCTCAAGTACTCGCTAATCGTCGTCGGCAGCCTGCCGATCCTGGTCATCTACCCCTTCGCGCAAAAGTACTTCGTGAAGGGCTTCCGGCTCGGCTCGCTCAAGGAGTGATGCCATTGGTCAACGAGTGATGGGCCTTTTTCCTCACGTTCCAGACCGTTAACGCTCCTCAACCCAGATTAGGAGGGGAAAGAATGCGTCATAAGAAGCAGTTGTTGGCGTGCATCCTGAGTGGTACCAGCGTGCTCGCTACGGTACTAGGAGGAGGCGCAGTGGCAACCGCTCACGCGGTACCCGCCGGATCGAGCAGCGTCCCGCCCGTGTCGATGTTCGGTCAGATGCCGGAGTCGGTAGCCAACCTCAACACTAACTCCTTCACCAAGTTCGCCGAAAAGCTCACCGGGTTGACCTTCACGTTCCAGACTACGCCGGTGGGGGACACGACCGACCTCACCACCAAGCAAGGGCTCTTGTTAGCAAGCGGCCAGTACCCGGACGTCATATGGGGAGGCTCTGTCAGCAATGCAGACGCCCTCAAGTACGGTAGTCAAGGCGTCTTCGTCCCGCTGCAGAACCTGATCAAAAAGTACGCGCCGAACCTCTGGAAGAACATCCAGACGATCCCCGGCTACAAGCAGTCAGTCATTGCGCCCAACGGCGACATTTACGCCCTGCCGGTCTACAATTACTGCCCGCACTGCAGTTGGACCTACGAGGATTATATTAATATCTCCTACCTGAACAAGTTCGGGCTGTCCATGCCAAGGACGACATCGCAGTTTGCGAACGTCCTAAACGTATTCAAGCAGCACGGCATCACTCCGCTTTCTGGTGCCATCGACACGTACGACTCAGATCCCGTCCAGTTCCTGATGAACTCTTTCATCCCCTTCGATGGTGACCTGGCCACGACCACTGATGAGAACTATGTCGACGTGACCAACAGCGGCAGCGTGATCTTCGTTCCGGCCCAGCCACAGTGGAGAGCCGGCCTCGAGTACATTTACAGCTTGTACAAGAACGGCGACTTCTCCGCGGAAGCGCTCACACAACAGCCGTCGGCGCTGACAGCACAGATCTCACAGAACACGCTCGGCGTGTTCCCGAGCGGTGCTGACGAGGTCAACATCCAGAACTACGGGGCGTCTTCCAGCAATTACCTGGACTGGCTGGCCATGCCGCCCCTGAAAGGCCCGAGTGGCGCCGACTACACCGCCTTCAGTGGCACGGGCATCGGTCCTGGCTTCGCGATGGCGATAACAAACAAAGCCACCACGGCCCAGGAGATCGGGATAATGAAGCTGCTGAACTACATGAACACCGCCCAGGGCTTTCTCAATTACAACCTCGGATGCTATGTAGCCAAGCCCTCACCTGGGTCAACCGGCCTGGCGCCCGGAGCGGCGATCTTCACCATCAGAGACGAGTCCGTAGCGTTCGTCACGCCCAACTTCTACCAGAACTGCAGTTGGTTCCAGTGGGGCCCGTTCTTCGACGGCACAGCGACGAGGATGCTCCAGGAGTCTCCGCCACCCTTCACGGCGAACGGCTCGCAGTCCTACAACCAACTGACCACTGAGATCGACATGGCCGGGCACCAAGCAAAATTGCAATACCCGACTTCAGTGTGGGTGCCCACAGCGGACGGGGCGACCTTCGGGACGCTCCAGACGAACATTGACACCTATGTCGACCAGTGGACCGGGGAGTTCATCACCGGGCAGAAGTCGCTGACAACGGGTTGGAACACTTACGTATCCGGGCTCGACCGCCTTCAGTTGTCTTCGTACATGCAGTACGTAAGGAAGATCATGGGGACACCCCTCAACACGGATGTCTCCCTGTACCAGAGCAGCCCGAGTGATATCAAGTTCCTGCTTTGCAAGGGTGCCGTCCCGAGCTTGATCAAGAAGTACTTGGTTCAGTCTGGGGTGCCGGAGAGCGATTTCAACTGCGCCTCGTGACAATATCCAAGCACCAACAGGCAAAATGTGGGGTGAAGCAGTCCTTTAACGTAACGAGGTTCAATCCTTTCCAGTCGCCGGGCGCAACCTGGCTGGATGTCCAGTCTGCCGGAGCGCGCCGCGGCGGCTGGAGGGTGCCCGAATTATGGGCCTACTCTGCGTCCAGAACAGAACGTGTGAGTGGCGATGGTGGCTACCTGTTAAACCTGCTGAATTCTCCGTGGCTAGAATCGCACGGCGGACCGAAGACCGTCTCGGCCCTGGCTTGCTCGGTGTGGCTGAGGGCGGCTCGGGAAATGAGCACACGCAGCAAATGGAAGACCGCCCAAACAGCGGAACTCGAACACTCGTCTCGGATCCTGGCCACGCCCTTTCCTCGCGCCTCGAGCCGTGGCCCGGCTAACTCTAGTTGCGTCAACCTCGAACGTTAGGAGCCGTCCGGGCCGTGCAAAGCGTGCCGTTCGGAGACACCCGTCGCTCCAGTGCACCAGCTAATTGCTCGGTTATTTTGCAGGGCGCCATCCGCCCAGCTTCGCCGGACATATGTCGCGGCTCTGGCGCCTGGTCTAAAAACCACCGTCCACGCAGAGGGCTCAGGTGCTGGAGGCAGTCCTGACGCGGTGGGGTCAGGTAGGCGATGAGACCTTGTAGCCCATAGAGCGAGCGGCAGCTGCCATCTGCTGGTCGTAGGTGACGACCTCGGCCAAGTCCGCGCCGATCCGTGCCGCCGTAGCGAGGTGGACGGCATCTAAGGACCGCAGTTCGACTGGCAGCATGGTGCCGGCTTGACTGAGAACGGGGTCGTTGACGCGGACGAGGTCGACCCGGCTAAGGACTCGCCGCCCGGCAGCCAGGGCAGGCTCCCCCCGGGTAGCAGCGCCCGGAGCACTTCTGCCCGCGCCAGGGCGCTTGACATAAGCGGCCTCCGGCGGCGGAGGTGCTTTCGCAGGGCGTCAGAACCCACCTCGCGGACCGCCAGTTTGACCAATGCAGACGAGTCGAGGTAGGTCGCCGCCATCGCTCAACGCTCTTGGCTGCGCAGACGCGCTAGCGCAGCAGACGGCGCTTCCACGCCATCAGGAAGTACGAGCGGTTCGGGGAGGTCATCGATGTCGCCGGACCCCGGCTCGATCTCCCCGGACGCCCGCATCTGCTCGAGTGGGGTCCCCGTCGGCAGCGGGGTGAGCCGGGCCACAGGGCGCCCTCGGTCGGTGATCTCGACCACCTCACCCTGTTCCACCAGCCGCAGCAACTCGCTCGCGCGTTGCCGCAGCTCTCGCACACCCACTGACGTCATGTTACACTTGTAGCACAATTCAGCTCGATCAGCAAGACGCTCGCTTGGGGGTCGCTGACCGCTGAGGGCCGTCGTCACGGCGACCAGCGCGCCGAAACCGGAGGCAGTGACCTCTCGGGGCTCCGAAAAGGCCTAACCCGGTCTCGTTAGGCGCGCGAACCTCCGCCGGTCAGCCATGACCGACCAAAGCTGGTGACATGACGGCTGGGGACTGCGCTCGGCGCGGCCAATGCATCGGGCCTCGCTCAGCGTGGTGGGCTACCGGACAGAAACGCAGAGGGCCGACGTCCGCCGTCCGACTCAGGTTTGTTGTAATGACCAGCGGCCATATCGTTTCTCCCATGTCGACAACGCGGTGTGGAAATCCTCGGGCCCGCTCGCCCTCCGCCTGTCGGCGCCAAAACCCACCCCTCGTGGTCGATCTCCGGACGCGCCAGATTGATCAGGTTGTCAACGCGGAAGCCCTCAGTAGCCACGCCGGCACACCTGACTTCCCAGCGGGACGACCGAGACGTGCACTTCAAACCTCCAGCCGTGGGTGGCTACTCACAACGCCCAACCTGCCCCGGCCAGCCTGGCGGCAGCGCCAGGCAGCCACTCATCCGCGGGAAGGCACAGCTACTACGGCGGTTTTGCGCTCACCGTCTCTACGGGCAGAACCATATCGAACCTCTCGATCCCCAGCGTCGCCCTAGCCTGTACTCCAGCCCGCTCGTTCCCCGGTAGTGACCAGGTCGTCATCCCCGAAGGCGCCGTCCAGCCGAACGGTTCGTTCGCGGGAACGGCGACTCAACAAGGGGTCTTCGACAACCAGAGCGCAAGGTTTACTTAGGCGTTTGCCGGCTCCTTCGAAGGGGCGACCCCCTTACCTCGGGGCTGGCACCGTAGCAGGGGACGTCCCGCCAAGACATCGTGTTCCCCGGCAATAACGCGAAACCCGGCCGCGCCGCTAGCTGGGTAAGCCGACTTGCGCGTGGCCAGGAGCTCACCGCCCAGTCGAGTCCTCACCGCTCCGGCCACTCGCCATGCCGGAAGCGCTCGGACCGGCGCCAGCTTTCAAATTCGCCTACTGTATGTGGCCCCGGGGCGTGCCCGGCGCTCCCGATCCGGGGTAAAAACCCCCCAGCTCATTGACTGATCGGCATCGTGGTGCCCTACCTCAACCGGGGACACATACAACCCCGACGCACTGGGCGGCGCCCTCGTTGCCCGAGGCGAGGTTGCCACCACCGTCGATGACCCGCCAGCGGCGATACCGGTGCCCAGGTTGTCATTAGCACGGTTGCTGGCCACGGTGACGTCCTGTGCCCCGAAGGTCAGGTCGAGCTCGACCCCGTCTCCGGACGCCGTGCTCTCGCCGGCAGTGCCGTTCCGGTTGGCGACGTTGCCCGAGACCTCATTGCCCGGCCCTCCTGTCCCGCTCCAGACGACGCCAACTGCGCTGTTGGCAGCCACGGTGTTGTCCGCGATGAGCACGCTAGGCGGAGCCATAAAACATAAGCCGTCCCCGCAGGGGTAGGAAGTGTCGGTATCGACCGATACACCCGTCCCGTTGCCGACCAGTCTGTTGTTATCGATCGTGACCGCGGGCGTCGACGACACGCTCACGGCCGGCCCGGCGCTGCCCCGGATGACGTTCCCCGAGATGGTGGCGGCGGAGCCGGCAAGCACGACACCGGCGCCGGCGCCGGTGATGGTGTTGCCCGTGACGGCACCCGCATCCTGCCCGAAGTCCCCTGGCCCGCGGATGAATATGGCGGAAGCTGACTGGTTCAAAAAGCGGTTGTTCGTGATAGTGGCTGACTCCATGCCCGAGATGCCGGTCGCACCATCAGCGAAGGTCATGTCGGAGATGGTGGGGTCGGTGACCACGCTAGAGGTCAAACCGTCCAGGAGGCCGAAGGTGACCCCGGTCCCGAAGCCTTTGAGGGTGCCGTGCTCTATCGTCACGTCATCGCGACCGACGTCGATGCCGGCGGTCGAGCTGTCGCCGATGATCGTGTGCCCGTCCAGGTTGAAGGTCACGGGCGGGTCGGGCGCCTCCACCCCGGGGTTGAGGAGGCCGCCGATCGTTATCCCGGGCTTGCCCCGGCAGTCGAGGTCGTGGTGAAGGGTGGTGTTGGCGTAGATCGTCGCCCCGCAGAAGACAGGCGGGGCATGGTAGACGACCACGATCTGGCCGTTACCGTGGTTCACGCCATCAGCGTGCACGACGGGGACGCCTGGGCTGAGGAACTGCGGGTTGACGAAGTCTGAGCCGCCTCCGCCCCCGCCGCCGGGGGCGCCGGCGCCCCCAGCCCCACCCCCGCCGAAGCCGTAGCCACTGCCTCCGCCCCCGCCGTCGCCGCCTGAGGTCCCAGCGGAAATCTGGCCCGTGCCGCCCGTACCACCGGTCAGGCCTGTGCCGCCCCCTGCCCCCCTGCGCTGGCGCCGTCCCCCACCCGCCCCGTTGCCGGCGCTCGTGGCGGGCAAGCCGCCTGCACCTCCGCCGGCGCCGGGCTGGCCCGGCGAACTGCTGGCTCCGCCCTGGCCACCTTCCGCCCCGCCGCCCCCACCACCACCGCCAGCGGCGGAAATGATGCGGTCCCAGACCCCGGTGTCGCCAACGCGGACGTCGCTCGAGCCTCCGCCGCCGCCCGAGAGGTCCGGGCTGGGCGATGGCGGAGCCGGGGAGGCATGGGGCCCATCGCCCCTGCCATTGAAGCCGCCCATCTCGTTCCCGTTGCCGCCCGCGCCGCCGACGGCCATCTCAAGCATCTCCCCGGGCGAGACCATGATCGAGGCCTGGATCTCCGCTCCACCACCGCCGGCCGCCCCGCCGGCGCCAGCGCCCCCGGCCGCGCCCAGGACCTCGACCTGGAGTACTGTGACCCCGGCAGGGACGAAGAACTCGTCACCGCCGAGCCCGCAAGCCACCTTCGACCACCCCGGCCGTCCGGGTAGCCCAGCCGGAGCCGAGCACAATGGGCCGTCGAAGACGCCATGGTCGAGGCCAATGCCGGGGTCGAGCGGGGAAGCTAGTGCGGGGACCGCCGACAACGGTGGCAGCCCGAGAGCAAGGACCGAAAACACCACGGCGGGCCCAGTACCCCGCCCACGCAGTTGACGACGCATCAAGCCCAATGTGCAACATCGTCTCGGGCCGAGACCGGACCCTCGTGCCCGCGCACGCCGGGACAGGTTGTTAGGGCCGGGTACGTAGAGCAGCCTAGCGAGTATTTGGGGTGGCGGTATGTCGATGGCCAAGTTCGCGGTCACCACTTTTGGCCAACTAAAACGCCCCGCCCCCTTGGGTGCTCAGGCGGTCTTGAGGTTGGGACGACCTCCTCTCTGACGGGCCTCTTTCATGCGGGACGACTCCCCGTCTGTGACCACGCGAGGGGCGCGCTTCCGGTACGTGGTCCCTGACCAGCGTGTGCCCAACGTGTTTGGCCGACCACGCAGCGGGTAAGGTCAGTGGAGAAGGTAGCGCTGGTCGGGCTTCCCGGTAGTCGGCTAACTCACCTTGGGTTTCTCGACCAGCGCAAACTTAGAGCGCCCGGCGATTAGAAATGGCGCCCAGCGACCTACTCACATTTTCAGATGTTTCACCTGTCGCTTCGATACAACGAAATTGTTGCCGCCCTGGGCCGGCTGTAGAAGCCTCGCTTCCCGGCTGGGACCGACACGCCTACTTTTGCCCCTATACGGACCCACATCAATAGATACGACGAAGCAACCTCCACGGCTTCATCTCACCTTCTCGCCGTATCCACCGTGCCCAGCTTGTCCCCAAGACGGACAGCGCGGTGATGGTACTCGGCCGAAGGCCGGGCGCGGCCAACGGCAAGGTCACTGAGGCCACCGTTGGCGCAAGACCGGGGGACTGATCCGTAACCCCAAAGCAGGTGGTGGGCCCCTCGGTCCTCTACCACCTGGCCGACCTAAGGGCCCGTCGGGTTCTGGTACCGCAGCCGCAAAGATGTCAGGTTGGCGCCGTGAGCGGCCCGGTCATGTAGCCGCGGCCGCCCCGCTCCGTCTGACTTGCCACCTACCACCAGCGGGGGCGTTGACCTGCTGCCAGGCGGGCGACCACCCGCTTGGCCTTCAGTGTGCTGGCTCCTGGCCAGTCTGGCGCCTGTGCGATCTCGGCCCTCAGCTCCGGGTGACCGTCAAGCGCTTCCTTGATGCGCCGGGGCTTCACGTTGTTCTCCTATCACAGTCGGGCGTCGTGGCTGAGGCTGTACCAGAGGTAGCCCAGGTCGCCGCGCGTAAGCCCGAAGAGTTCGGCTGCCAACGCTATGTTGTTGCTTAGCGGTTCATGCCGCGGGTGCTCCGCCATCAACGCAGCCCAGTCCTCGTCAAGGGACTTCTGCCTCAGCGGGCCTCCCGGCGACCCCCCGCCCGAGGTCGGGCACGCGTGCCTCGACGGCCATCCCGAGTGCGGCGTTCACCATGGCGGCGGTGGGCCGGCGGTCGAGTGACCAGCCGACGACTACGGGGCCCGGCGTCGAGAACCACACAGAACTGGAGTTTTTTCCTCGTTGGCCGGGTGCTCGGTTATGCCATGGCGGGCAAAGTCGCGGTTGACCAGGTCTGAGCCTCCCCCGGTTTGACGGACATCCACCATGTGCCCAGTAGGGCCAGAAAGGATGTCCGAGTAAGGAGACGATGGAGAGGAAGAGGCCTCGCCCACGTCGGTCGTTCACGCCTGAGTTCAAAGCCGACATCGTCGAGCGCTGCCTGGCTCGTGACCGCTCGATCGGCCAGGTGGCCCAGGACTTCGACCTGACGGTGAGCGCGGTGCGGGGCTGGGTGCGACGGCACGAGATCGACGCCGGGACCCGCGATGGTCTAATGAGCGAGGAGAAAGGGGAGCTGTCCCGGCTGCGGCGGGAGAACCGCCGGCTCAGGGAAGACGTGGAGATCCTAAAGACGGCAACGGCTTTTTTCGCCTTTATGTAACCATCCATCATTGGGGTCAGTGGTCTGCGCAACCATCGGTCCTATGCCCGGTGAGGTTGGCTCATTTTTTCGCTGCCCAGCCTGTGGGTTGTGGCTTGTCCTTGAACCGCTGCCTCACCGGGCGCGCGCTGGGCCGACCGAGGTGACTTGATAGGAGCCTGGTCCACACCTCGATAAAGGCGTGTCCGTCGGCCGGTCCCTCGCACCCCTGGACTGCTAGCCCAAGGAGGCAATACCAACGGTGATCGTTGGGGCCGACGCGCACAAGCGCACTCACACGTTTGTGGCCGTGACGAGCTCGGCCGCAAGCTGGCCGAGAAAACACTGGCCACTACTACAGAAGGCCATCTGGAAGCCGTTAGGGGCGCACCAGTGGACCGAGCGGCGCTGGGCGCTCGAAGACTGCCGGCACCTGACCCGGCGGCTGGAGCCCGACCTGCTGGCCGCGAGTACGTGAGGAAGAGGATGGCGGCCGGGAACAAGAAGACAGAGGCGCTGCGGCTGCCGCGCCGGCGCCTGTCGGACGAAGTCTTCCGCCGCCTCCGTGCGGACGAGGCCGAAGCCAAGACTTGTGTACCGGAGGAGGTATTTCGCCAAGTGGCTGACTCGTCCCGACCAGCACCGAATTACGAATTCCCTCGTAGACGCCTACTTTGACCTATAGGGGCCACTATTCAAAACGCGTCTTGACCCTCCCGATAAGGACTGTTTGTCAGCACGGCAAAGCCGAGGGAGCCTTTGGGCAAGTTTTTGGTAACAAAAAGTGGCGCCAACTGTTGCCCAAATAAGCCTTCGAGCCGTCCCCACTTCACGACCCGCTAACTGCCGATGGGCGCCAGAGCGAGCAGGACCGCATGGTCCGTGGACAGTTCCTGGCCTTCCTTCCATGCGGTGGCGAACGCCTCGTCGCCCAACGCTTGCTGCGCCGCCGCCACCGTGGAGTCGACCGTGGCCCAGCGGTACCGAGGCACTGGTGCACCCATCCGTCCCCGCCAAGCCAGTGCCGCGGCGGACAACAGAGCGGATATCCGGGCGTCGCCCTCGGCCACCATCACCCTGGCCACCTCCTCGAGAACCGTCGCCACCAAGTAGTAGGGACCGGCCGGCCAAGCCTGGCGCAATCCCTTCTGCAACAGTGGGAGGGCAGAGCCAGTGTGACCTCGGTCGGCCTCTACCTGCCCGGAGAACAGCAGGGCCTCAACGACCCCGACGCGTACGCCATGAGTGCCGAACAGCTCTACCGCCTCGGCGAAGAGCTCGACGCGCCCGGTCGAAGTCACCCCGGGCGGCCGCAGCCAGGGCGAGGCTGTTGAGCGAGTAACCGGTCGTCCAGGGATCCCCGACATCTCGGCTTATGGCCAGGCTTTGGGAGCAGTAGGCCTCGAGCATGGAAAAGTCGCCCCTATCCCGGAAGACAGCCCCGAGGCCGAGGAAGGCGTAGGCCGCCCCGCGTCGGTCGCCGAGGGCGCGGTACCGTTCCAGGGCTTCGGCGTAGGCGGTCTCAGCCTTGTCGAGCTCGCCCCGTTCTTGCACCACTACCCCGAGACGGAGGGTGGCGGAGGCAATTACAGCCAGGTCCTCTGACGCGCGGGCCAGCTCCAAGCCCTTTTCGGCCAGGCGGAGCGCCTCGTCGTAACGGCCCCCGTCCCGTGCCACCACTGCCCGGTGCGACATCGTCTCCGCCACGCGGCTGCTCTGGCCCAGCGCCTGGTAAAGCGGTAGGGCCTGTTCGAAGAGTGATTCGGCGCGGCCGAAGTCGTCCTGGCCGTACGCCAGCCAAGCTGCGCCGGTGAGCGCCTCGGCCCGCACTTGGGGCGGCGCCTGCTCGGCACCGCGTGCGCCCAGGAACAGCTCCAGCCAACCCCGGACTTCCCTCAGGTGGCCGCGTTGCCAGAACACCCACAGCGCCCCGGAGATCTCGAGCCCCAGTGCGGCCTCGCCGCTATCGCGCGCCCAGCTCAGCGCGGCCCGCAGGTTGGCGTGGTCCGCCTCGAGGATGGCGAGCCAGGCTTGCTCGCTCGGCCCTCCCAACGCCCGGTGGGCCTCACGGGCCTGGGAAAGGTAGTACAAGGCGTGGCGCCGGCGGACCTCGGGTGCCTCAGCGCTGGCTTCCAGCTGCTCCAACGCATAGGCACGGACCGTCTCCAGCTGACGGTAACAGACATCAGCCTCGGCCGTTTCCACTACTTCGAGCAACTGGGCCTCGACAAGGGCGCTGAGCTCGTCGAGCAAGTCCGGGGAGGCTGAGGTCATGGGACCAATGGCCTGGGCGCCTTCGCTGCCAGGGTCGGGCCCGCACACCGCGCTGGCGGCGACGAGCGTGCACCGGCCTGCGAAAACGGCCAGGCGGCGGAACAGGGCCTTGTGTTCCTCGGCCAACAGGCCATAACTCCAGGCGATGACGGCGCGCATCGTTCGCTGTCGGGCGGGCAGGTCCCGCGGGCCTTCGCCGAGCACGCCGAGCGAGAGCCCCAGACGGGCCAGCAGCGCCGCCGGGGGTAGCGCAGGCAAGCGGGCAACCGCCAGCTCGATTGCGAGGGGCAGGCCGTCCAGCCGCTCGCACAACCCCGCCACAACCGAAGCATTTGCTTCGGTAAGCGCGAATTTAGGGCTGCGCGCCCGGCCCGCTCAAGGAACAACGCTACCGAAGGGACCTCCGCCAAGCGCTCGAGCTGTCCCATCTCAGAAGCGGTCGGCGTTGGCAAAGGCATCACCGGGTAGAGCTGCTCGTCGCGCAGGCGTAACGCGATACGGCTCGTCACCAGCACCTGTAGTTGCGGGCACCCGGCACAGAGCTTGGCCACCAGCTCTGCCGCAGGTAGCACTTGCTCGAAGTTGTCGAGGAATAGCAAGCAGCGACGGTCAGAGAGGTGGTCCGCGAGAGCAGCCAGCAGCGGCTTGGTACCCTGCTCGATCAACCCCAGGGCGTTAGCTATAGCCGCAGCCACCAGTTCCGGCTCCGACAGGGAGGACAGGTCCACGAAAACCACCCCTCCCGAGTAGCGCGTCCCGGCTTTGTCTGCGACGGCGAGGCCGAGGCTGGTCTTGCCGACCCCGCCAGGCCCCGTCAGTGTCACCAGCCGCGCCCCTTCCTCGCTGAGCAAGGCCTCCACCGCTTTCTCGGCCCTTTCCCTGCCGACAAGAGGGCGCACTTGTGGGCCGGTCCAGAACGGGCCCCCCTTCCCAACAGCGCCATATGGGCCACCGGCCAAACTGGCGGGGCCAACGCGCCTTCCCCCTGCGTTGGAGACGGCAGTAGGAGAGCGGCGTCGCTGGTCACGGCCGCTTCGGCGGTGGGGCGGACTTCATCTCGGGGGATCTCGGGGCGGACGCCTTCCGGGAGGAGGGCCAATGGCTTGGCGGCCCAGGATTCGGCGGGGATGGCGTCTGGGGGCAGGCCCATTAGCGCGAGCAGTGCGACGGCATCGGCTTTGGACCCGGTTGCTCCCCAACCCACCAGGGTGATGACGATCGAAACGACTTCGGGCCTGGTGAGCGTCGCCGCGTCGCGCTCGTGGAGCTTGTGGCTCAGGACGTGGGGGTGCAAGCCGATAGCCCTGGCCAACTGTTGCTGGGTACGGCCAGCTGCCCGCAGCCCTTCCCGCAGTGCCGCACGGAACGCAACCAGGTCTCGCATGTGTCCCTCACCCTCCGCCCGGGTGGCCCCGCCAGTGCGCTGATGCGGTGGCTGGCCGCAACTTTGCCGCAACGACGCCGCAACTTCGCCGCAACTTCGCCGCAACTAACTGCTGGTCCTCGGAGGCCCAACAGTTTACAACTGCTGGTAAGGCCATTTCCGTCCCGGACCTCGACAGGGGCGGGGCACCCGCCAGGGGAGGCCCATTGACCGCAACGCCACCCTCGCCAACCCGGCTCCGCAGGTGGTCTTCAAAGGAGGAACAAGAGAATGAACTGGCGCATAGCACACCGTGTACTGCGGGCAGGGAAACCTCGGCGCCGCCGCTTGCTACATCTGAGCGTCGCCGCCGCGGTGCTGACGACGGCCATCAGCGGGGGCCAGTCGGCCTATGCGGGTACCACCGGCGTTACTAATCCCGGCTGTTCGCTGCTCAACACAGACGCTTTCAATCCGGGGTGCATGCCTCCCAACCTCCTCACGCTTTCGGGGATTTACACCGCCACCCCGGATGAGGCCGACTCGCTTCAGGACTTCGAGACGCAGGCTGTCGCCAACACCATTCAGGACCATGGCCTGGCCGCCACCGACGCCAACGCCGTGCTCAGCTGGGGGCGCAATGACGCCGAGGCCGAGCTGTTCGCGCTGATCGAGCAGGCCATCGAAACGCCCTCCACGTCGCGCACCCCAGACCAGCAGAACGTGGTCGACTGGGTGCAAGGGCTAGAGCCAAACCAGGCGGAACTGGCGGCCCAGGATGCCGGGCTCGAGTACGTCAAGTGGGCCGGCCTCGACCAGGGCACCTACATGTCGGACATCGCCAACGGTGCCAGCCAGAGCGACCTCCAATCGTTCCTCTCGGGCACGCCAGAGCCGTACACCGATGGAGGGTCCGCAAACAACCCCTCGGCCAGCGTTGACGGCGGCTATTGCGTCTACCAGTCGCCGGCGCCGTACCAGTCGGAGTACACCGGCAACGTCTACACGCCCATAGACAAAAACACTGCCCCGGGGACCTGCTTTGGCAGCGGCGGCGGCATCGGCGGGCTGCTCGGCGGCAGCCCGACGCCGCCCACCATCGACCAGTTCACCAAATGGGGCGAGGCGGACGCGGACGCGTCGTTACAGTCCTCCACCCAGGCCGTGCAGGCAGGCGCCGAAATCGCGGCTGGCCTGGACTTCGGCGCCGCCTTCGTGGGCGCCGGCGTGACCAGTGCCGCACTCAGTAGCGGCTTGGCCTCTGCTCTCATCGGCTCGTACCTGCAGGACGCGATCTTTCCCTACGCGGCCAGGGCGCTCTATGCGGGGGCTAGCGCAATAGCCGAAGCAGCGGCTGATGCAGCGGCTGAGGCAGCTGCCGCCGCGGAAATCGCGTCGGCGACGGGTTCCGTCGTGTCGATTGTCATCTTTGCCATCACCACCATCATTATCGCGTCGATCAACTACGCCAACGCCACCGCATTGCCTGGGAAACTGGCCACGGCGATCGTAAACGCCCGCACGACCAGCACCGACCCGGCGACGCTCCTGAGCGGTACGAACGGCGCCTCCGACTTCTTCAGCTTGTTCGTCGGCGCCACCCTGCCCACGCCGACGGACCAGACGTGTGACAACTCGGCCGGCATCCCGGCTGGGGTCACCATTGTCGGCGGGAGCACCCTCCCGGGCTCCTTCCCCCTCTGTCTGAACCCCACCGCCATCCCGCCGGCCACCAGCACCGACCCCCAGTTCGCCGTTCAGGCTAAGGGCGGCGTGGTCAGCAGCACGACGTCGTCGATCACCTGGCAGGACGCCGCTTCCGGGACCACCATGACGGCGCGCCTGAGCGGGAACTGGTTCATTGTCCAACCCAACGGGACGAGCGCCGAGGCGCAGACATTGAGCATCCCGTATACCGACTGGGACGGCAACGAGCAACTTGCCTGGCTGGTGGGCAGCGCGTCCACCGGCTATCAGTTTGTCGGCTTTGACGTCACGGCGGGCACGAGCACGCCGCTCAACCCCTCGACCTGCATCTCCGACGGTACCTGCTGGACCAGCCCCTCCATCGACTACGTCGGCAGCGACGGCAACGACTACTCGGCTCAGGTGCAGGCCCCTGGGACTAGGCCCGGCCTGGGGACGGTGTCGGGCGATAACCCCACTGGCGTTCCGCAGTATGGGGATGCGGTGGAGGGGAGCCCGGCGGAGTTCTTCGCCAACACCTTTGCGCCCCTATCGGCTGGCTACAATCCCGTCACCGGGGAGTTCCAAGATGACATGAGCTACACGTGGCAGTTCCAGCAGACCGTGTGCAACCTGGGCTGCCTCCAGGTAAATGTGGGCGGGCCCGACTACACAACGCCAATCGACAGCACCGGGGTGACGTACTACACCTTCCCGACCAGCGGCACTTACGCGGTCCAACTGACCGCCACCGATTTGACAAACGGGGACCAAGCGGTGGATGACTTCAGCGTCCAGGTGGCCGCTGTGCCGCCCACGCTGGCGCTCAACCCGGACTGCCCGGCCAACCAGTGCGACGCACGGACCGCGCCGCTGGGGGCCCCATGAGCCTGGCTGGCATGATTACCCACGCCGGCACCCAGGACATCGAGAACGTGTACGTGGACTGGGGGGACGGCAGCGGCGTCGACAGCGGGGAATGCGGTCTGGTCGCCTTCCCCGGATCCGGGGAGTGCAGCACGGGAGTCGTTGCGGTCCCGAATCAGATCGACCTGAAGAGCGCGGGCGACCTCACGCTGACACCAGATGCAAGCAACACGGAGGTCGCGCTCTCCGACACGCATACGTACGCCAGCGCCGGGACCTACTACGCCACGGTCACGCTCACCGACCAGGCCGGGGCGACGGCCAGCCGGACAGTCGTGGAGACAGTCACCAACCCGGCGCCCACCATGAACAATCTCACCTCGACGTCCGCGCTCATCGGCAGCAGCCCTACTGTCACGGTCAATGGCAGCGGCTTCGTCCCGGGCTCGACCGTGGACTGGGACGGTACCCCTATAACCACTACCTACGTCTCGCCCACTAGCTTGACGGCCCAGGTCGCGGCCACCGACACGGCCAACGCGACGGCGGGCATCATCACCGTCGTCAATGCCGGGCCCGGCGGTGGGACTACGAGCCCGCAGGCCTTCTACATTCTCCCGGCGCAGACCTCCGTCGCCGCCGGTACCCTTGCCACCAGTACGAGCGTCAGCGGCATCGCCGCCGCCTCGGTGGGCGGGAGCGGGTCAGGCACGGCGGGCAGCCTCAGCGCCGCCGCCAGCGGGGTGGGCACGGTGGCGGTGGCCCAGTACACTGCCGACCCGGAGCCGACCAGCCCCCCGATGGCCGTGAACGCCTACTTTGACGTGTCCGTGCCCTCCTCCAGCGGTTTCACCAGCGTGCAGGTGACCGACTGCGACCTGGGCGGCGGCAGTGTGGTCTACTACTACGACCCGACCGACCGACGAGTGGACCGAAGTCCCCGGCCAGAGCTACAACGCCAGCACCGGCTGCGTCACCTTCACGCTAAGCACCTCCAGCACGCCCAGCTTGACCCAGCTCAGTGGCATCGCCTTCGGGGTGCAGGACGTGCCGCCCAGCCTGACGCTGCCCGGCGACCAGAGCGTGGCCTACCACGGTGCCCTCAGCTTCTGGTCTCGGCCAGCGATCCCCAGCCGAACGCCCTTACGCTTTCGGCCGCCGGGTTGCCTGCCGGGCTGACCTTTACGGACAACGGCAACGGCACAGGCACGGTTACGGGCACTGTCACGGCCGCTCCGGGTGCTTACCCGGTTACCTTCACGGCCGGCGACGGCATGGTGAGCACCACGTCGCCGCCAATGACCATCACCGTGACCAAGGCGGGTACGACGCTGACCTACAGCGGCGTTTCCCTCATCGCCAACGACCGCCCGGCGACCCTGAGCGCCGTCCTCGAAGAGGACGGGGGCAGTCCGCCCTGCCGGACGGCCAGACGGTCACCCTGACGCTCGGCAGCGCCAGCGGCGCCCAGAGCTGCCAGGGCCAGGCCACGTCCGACGGCTGGGTGAGCTGCCAGATCGCCCTGGTCAACCAGCCCCTCGGCAACCCGCCCGTCTCGGCCACCTTTGGCGGGGACAGCTACTACACCGCCTCCTCCGGCAGTAGCCAGGCCCTGGTGTTCAGCTACCTGCCGGCCGGGGGCGGCTTCGCCGTGGGCGACCAGGAAGTGGACAGCGCTACGCCCAGCACGACGCTCACCTGGTCGGGCAGCAAGTGGGCCAAGTTGAACCCGCTTTCGGGCGGGGCGGCGCCGGCGAGCTTCCAGGGCTTCGCCCAAACGTTCCGCAACGGGCCCACCACCGTCACCGACCCGGCCTGCGGCGGGACCTGGACAGGTAGCACCGGCGGCAGCGCTGCGTTGCCGAGCACCGTGCCGGCCTACATGGCCGTAGTGGTGCCGAGCAAGGTCATGCAATCGGGCAGTACGATCTCAGGCAACGTCGCCAAGGTCGTGATCGTCAAGACCAACCCCGGCTACCAGCCCAATCCCGTCTATCCGGGCACCGGGACCGTGGTCGCCACGCTCTGCGGCAGCTAGACACTTCCAAAAGTTAGCGTTGTTATGCGTGTACGGGCAAGGCCGGCGAGCAAGCCCTCGCCGGCCTGCCTAAGCAGCGTCCTTGCATCTCGGGAACAAGACGAAGAAACGAAGGCATCGCAAAGGAGCGAGTAGGAAAGGTGACGGCCAGCTCGTGCCTGCAGGCAACGGTGGCGGTAAGTCCGGGCGCGGCAGGGGTTTTCTTAGGCCGCGTTCCTCCAAGAGGTCGACTCCGGTTACGTCCGCTACCGCAGCGACGTCCGCGAGACACTTGTGGTGGGCCAGTACGACGCCCAGGCCAGGGTGTTCGGGGACGGCACCGTCTTCTACAGCCACTGGGAACGCCCGTTGCTCGGCCACCCTGCAGCGTTCTATGACCAGAAGACCGGTGCCCGGATAAACCTCACTCCTGCCAATACTTGGGAAGAGCTGGTCCCATATAGCCAAAACGTCTCTGTCACGCCGTAGAGGTGGTTTTCAGCGGCCAACTACCTTAGCCCACGTCGTTTCAGTGCCATTACCCGCTGAACCTAGGATCAGCCTTCGTGCTTAGCATCCTGTTCGCCTTCGCCTCCGCCCTCACAAGCGCCCTCAATGTCGTCACGCAGCACGTGGCCAGTACGGCGGCACCTGCGAAGGACAAGGGCTGGCGACTGGCCGTGTACTTGGTGCGCAACCCGCTGTGGCTTTTTGGGGTCGGCGCTATCGTCGGCAGTTTCGTGTTCCAGGCTGTCGCCCTCTACGAGGGCCGGATATCGGTCGTACAGTCGATATTGGTTACCGAATTGATATTCTCGCTCGTAACCGGGCGCATGTGGTTGCACCGCGCTGTCGTGGCCGCCGCCTGGCTTTCGGCCTCCGTCACATCTGTAGGTTTGGCCGTTTTCCTGGTCATGTCAGAGCCCAAAGGAGGCCATCCCCAGCCGACGGCACAAGCTTGGTTACCGTCGCTGCTCACCTTCGCTGCGTTAACGGCTGTCTTGACACTGCTCGCCGGGCGCGGGTCTCCGGTTAGACGGGGAGCGCTGTACGCGTCAGCGGCCGGCATTGCTGCGGCGCTGTTGGCCACGTTCTTGAAAGCCACCGCTGACGTCCTGGGCCGGACCGGGGTGCTGACCACGCTCAAGCAGGGGACGCTTTACGCCCTGCTTGCCGCCGTTATCGTGGAAGTGGTGTTGACTCAGGCCGCCCTGCACTACGGCCCGCTCGCTGTTTCCCAACCGCTTATGGTGATCCTCAACCCCTTTGTCAGCGTCATTTTGGGCATTTGGCTCTACGGCGAACATTTCGAGGGCGGCGTCTGGAAAATCGCGGTGGGCGCAGTTGGGTTCGGAATAATGGTGGCCGGAGTCGTGTTCCTGGGCCGGACAGCCCCCTCGTTAGCGGCCGCGCCGGCCGAACCGAGGCCCACGTGACCCGCAGTTCAGCAATACGTCGCCTTTGAGTGTGCAGGCTTGGCCGGAGATCATGCTGCACGAAGGCGGTGTAGTTTGGCTTGGGGGACATCGCCGAGCTGTCATCCGCTATATAAGAGGCACATAGAGGACATCGGTCGCGAGACGGCGGAGGCGCCGAGTCACGCGCCGTGTCAGCGCAGGCCAGGCGCCTGTTGTCGAGTGTGTCGTGTTTAGCAGCGAGGGTCACGAACCCGTACAGCGCTCTCTTGACCCTTATCGCGCGAGACTAAAGGAAGCACTATTTGCTGGTGCGGGCGGCCTGCTGACGTTGCCTCGTTGGCTGGTCGTGACGGTCTGAAACGCTCATCACGCTTTCAAAACGTCTACGGTATCCACCTTCGAACAGCATTTTCCTGGTCCCGTACTTCGACGGCACTGAAGCTGGCCTACTCGGCTTTCTTGCATCTGGCAGCGAGACAACCCCATTCAACCTTCCGCAGGCGCACCACAACGTTTAGCAGGGGACAGGGGACAACCTCTCTTCGATTTTGAAAGCCCTATTCTCGTACTGGAGCGCAGCAACTTTGTCGTACGTCTTCGTCGTAAAAAGCGGGCACTGCCAGGGGCTATGAAACCGGCAAATGCTGGCGGTGCAAAAAGGAGCGTGCCCGGTACGTACTTCGCTCCGGTCGGGCGATGACGGTACGATGACGCCGGTGTGACGCGTTGCTGATAACAATTGCTGTATTTTCTGCATCGCACGAGAGGGGCGCTTCATTGATAGTTGCAGCGGCCGAGAGGGGAAACCTGGAAGACCCCGGCGCGAGTACCCGGCCCGCTCCGAACGTCGGCATTGCCCGCTATGGCAGCGTTCCGGGATCGCGGCTGGCCCAACGGGGTGCTCGTCCGCAACCTCATCCCTGCGGCTGCTCCGGTAGTCCGGGTTTGCAGTGCGGCGCGCTGCCGTAAACAAGCAGGGTTGCGACCGTCGCAGATCGCGCTGCAGGGAGGCCGCGGGCAGGAGCTGTCCGCAACGGCGAAGCCGAGCACCGTGCCGCTGCACGGGCGCGGTTGTCCGACTCGCAGCCCGAGCTCCGAGCAAGTGAGCCTGATGACGTCCACGAGCGCGAGGCCGAGGCGAGAGCCGATCGTGTCATCCGCATGACTAACGGCGGGCGTGACTGCCGGGGGCCGAGTTCGACACGTTCACCAGTGCCGGCTAGCGGGGACCTGGACGGCGAAACGCAGACTTTGATGGAGCATCGGTTCGGCGCTGACTTCGAGCCGGCGTGCGTATCCGCGCGACGCTAACGCAGCCCAGGCCAGCCAAGCGTTGAGCGCCGACGCCTTTACGGTCGGGCAGGCGACATCTATTTCGCAGCGGCGCAATACGCACCGGGGACCGAGCGAGGCCAACGTCTTCTTGCCCACGAACTGGCCCATACGGTTCAGCAAGGGCAGTCACCGGTACGGGCTGCCCACGCCGGCGTGGAGCAGGGGCAGACGGGTCTCGTCACCGTTCCCGAGGAGAGGTCTTTTTTCGAGGCGGAGACAGCTGCCCCTCGACCGCGCCTTCTAGCGACCAGTCCGGCTCGCCAGCGGACGACGCCACTATCTCTCAAAAGATGATTCAGCGCTCGGCCAAGTGGACGGGAGCCAAGGTGCATGAGACCGTCAACAAGGCCGATATGACGTTTGATGGTGAGGGTAGCGCACCGCATACGTGGCACCAGCTGAACGGCACGAACATGGAGACCCTGGATGACGCAGATGGTGCGATCAAGGTGCCAAAGCTGACGACGACCGGTTCCGGCACCAGCTGGCAGGCAAGGGTGGATACGGTGCCAGCTCAGGAAGGGAGCGCCGACGAAACGGTCCTTAGCCCCGGGCCGTGGACGACGGTGCGTGCAAAGGTTGACGTCGGTGCAGCTACGGGTTTGGCTGCCTGTACTGGGGCGGGTAACTCGACGTTCACATCGCACGGCAAGCCAAGGGACGGCGACGTGTACAAGGCAAATCGTCGGCACGAGGACCACCACGTGGCCGACCATAAGGTTGCGTTTGGGCCACGATCGGCAATTGGGATAAAAAAGTGCAAGAGGCAAAGGACAAAGGCTCGACGTTCAAAGGCGCAAGCGCTGAAGCCGCGACGAGCGCCCTGTGGGCGGCGATGGGTAGCACACCCCATGTAGCAGCGTGGAACTATCGCCGCCAGGGGCTCACGAACCGCGACGCTTTCCATAACACCCCCGCCGGAGGAAAAATGGTCGTTTCGAACCCGCAATCGAGCCCCGACTGCTCAACCTCCTCAGAGGACGTCACCAACCCTGGGTAGCGACATGGAGGGGTTTATAGCGCACCCAAGGTCGGCCGCTGGAAGCCAATAATCGAAGCCTGGCTGGAAGCGGACAAACAAGCACCCAGGAAACAGCGACACAGCGCTCGGCGGTTCTGGCAACGAGTCTGCTCGAACAGGACCAGGCCCGCTGGCTTAACCGGCTCGACCACGAATGGGACAATGTGCGGGCGGCACTGGCGTATTTCGTGGTTGAGCCAGGCCGGACCGAGGAGGTGCTGAGGATGGGCGCCGCCTTGCACTATTTCCTGTGGACCCGCTGCCAGCGCTACGGCATCGAGGTCGTCCGTGCCGCCTTGGCGCGTCCTGACCCGGTCCTAATCGCTGTCCGGGCCAGGGCCATGTGCCGGATCGGTGATGCGCTAGCGAGTACCTTTGGATGGGAATCCGAGGCCGAGCGCCGCGCCGGGGGGCGTTGATACGTCAGGGGATCGAGCTCGCTCGCGATTTGCCTGACCACGCCTTGACATCAGAGGCGGCGATGGACCTGGCCTGGGTGGCGGAGTCTCTCGGAGACCATGACGAAGCGGCACTGCGCGCCGCTGAAGCCATGGAGATGGCTCGGAGTGTGGGGAGCCAGAGGCTCACTGGGCTCGCGCTCGGATCCCTGGGCGTCGTGGTAACGACGGCCCCGCAAAAAAGAGCGCTCTGGCAAGACGCGGCTGCCCACCTGCTCCGGGCCGGGCGACCTCACGATGCGCACGATCTTTCTGAATTCGCTCGCTGTCCTCGAACTGGAGGACGAGCAATATCGGCCTGCTGTCGATCTCTTGGAGGAGGCCATCGCGTTGTCCGACCGAATGGGCGCGCTTCTCCACCTGTACTGGTCTTGGGGTGCCCTCGGCGAAGCTCGCCTCCTGCAGGGACATTTCGACGAGGCGACAGCGTCCGCACGAAAGGCGGTAACGGGGTTCCGCCGTCTCGGGCTTCGCGATGTCGCTGTGTCCCATTTGGTCACCGTGGCCTGTTTGTGCCGCCCGCCTGGGAAAGACCAAAGACGCAGCGCAGCTTTTTGGAGCCTATGATGCTATGCATTCGGCGTACTTGCAGCAGGCGGCGACACCCGGTAGGTCAAACCGGTTCGAAAAGCTGACGCATATCAAACAGAAACTACGGGAGGACAATCGCGACTACCTTCGCCAGTCGCTCGGGGACGAGGATTTCGCGCTTGTATACTCCGCCGGGACCCGCATCACATTCGACGAGGCAGTGGACCTGGCACTATCGGTTACGGAATAAACTCTGGTCGGCTGAGTGACCTGTCCCGTTCCTTCGTGCGACTCACCAGGCTCCCGAGGGACGGCAAGCCTCGGCAGGCTGTGGGAGGCCAGCCGGGCAACGAGGGAACCGGCCGGAGAGCCGCGTGACAACGATAGTCACGTCCAGCCCGCTGTGACACCTGTCAGCGTTTTGGCAAAGTTGATGCCACTGTGGTCTCCGTTGACCGCCTGATCGTGAAGACCCCGGATGGGCGCGAGCTAGAAATGATCGTCTCCGGCCCAGCCCACGAGATGCCACTGGTCTTCCACAATGGTTCACCGATGGGGCTGGTGCCCCTGCCGCCGTTCCTAGACCCGGCCCAGTGTGGCCTAAGGACCGTACTTTACGCCCGGCCGGGGTACGCCCGTTCGTCGCCACTCCCGTGGCGTTCCGTAGCCGACGCGGCAGCCGACACGGCAGTGGTCCTTGACGCCATCGGCGCTGACCGCTTTCTCGCGCTCGGCTGGTCGGCCGGGCCCGCACGCCTTGGCGTGCGCTGCCCTCCAATCGGGCCGGTGCCTGGCGACTGCTGTGGTGGGCAGCGCCGTCCCCTTCAATGGAGGCGCCGGAGCTGTTCACGGCCGAAGACGCGGAGTTGGCTAGGGTCCGAGCACAACCGACCCGCGAGGCCGACATCGTTGAATACTTTGAACACACAATGGCTGATATGTCCGACGTGAGCGCAGCTACCATAGCTAACCGCTTCGGATGCACAGCTGACCGCGATGCCATGACTGGCGGGTTCGCCGAATGGATGGCCGCGAGTTTCAGGGCCGCATTCACCTCCGGCATCGAAGGTGCCCGTGGAGATTTCGTCGCCTTTCGGGCGGCCCACGATTGGGGCTTCAAGGTCGCACAGTCACGTCGAGTTGCCATCTGGCACGGGGCTGAGGAAGCGCCGGTGGCCAATGCTGAGTGGCTGAGCGAGCACATCCCGAACGCCGAGTTGCACGTCCTTCCTAACGAGGGCCATGTGTCAATTGGCCTGAGGTTTCGCGAAATCTTCGACGACCTCATTTCGAGATCACAGCAAATCGATCGAGAAGGGACATAAACGGGTTAGTCGCGCCGATTCGCTGCGGGGTTCGCGCCGCCCTGAAGGCAACGCCGATCACCTTATCTGTACGACTGCGTGAAGCCAGCTCACGACAGGTTCGCGCACCATAGCGACGGATATTGCCGGTGCGAACAGGAGGATTTTCGCTTCGGGGGCGCTCCAGAACGAACGCTCATATTATCCGGTCGAGGGTCGACAATCTGAGCCCGGAGCCCGAAAGTTGGCCTTTCTTGGGCATGGCTGCCGAGATCGGCGATTATGAACTTGTCAAGCGAACTGTAGGTCTGAGGAAAAAGTGCGCAGAACTCCCACTTATATAATGCCCAAAACGGGGTCCCGGAGAGGCCCTCCGAGATGTGGTTGCATCAACCGTGCCGACGGCATGGCTCATCGTGGACCGAACAGTTGAATGGGTCGGGTGCCACCAGTTCAAGATATAGCCCGGGTCGTTGCGCGAACAGCGTTCCATCGAGGCGGGGTTATCGCTCGCACGCGCCCCCGTCAGCGCCAGCCTGACCTCGTGCCAAAGTCACTCGGGTTCAGTGGTACCTGCTCGGTGCGAAATCGTCGGCGAGCCGGTCAATGACCGCGTCGAGGACGGCGGCATTGTCGTACGGGCGGGCTACCAGCATGGCTCCTTCCAGGGCCGCGACGATCGTTT
The DNA here is from genome assembly GCA_963807395.1 of uncultured Acidimicrobiaceae bacterium. Classification (GTDB taxonomy): domain Bacteria; phylum Actinomycetota; class Acidimicrobiia; order Acidimicrobiales; family Palsa-688; genus Fen-671. The sequence goes on along the minus strand of CAWEBW010000007.1, from coordinate 280,985 downwards.
GGGCAGCGCGCTCGACCGGTCCGGCAAAGCCCAGGGTCCCAGCCTTTCGACCGGCCTCGAGCAGCGCCGCCAGCCAGTTCTGGTTCTGGTCGAAGAAAGTGGCTATCGCGTCGCGCATAGGCTGGCCGAGGGTGTTGTACTCGGCGGCCAACATCCCGCACAGGCACATCCGCTGGCCCCGGAGCGTGCCGCGGTAAAGGTCGCAATAGGCCAAGAGCTTGTCTGAGGCCGACGCGTCCGTGGCGTCGATCGCCGCCAGAGCGTCGCCGAAGCGGTCGGTGTAGCGGGCGATGAGGCTTTGGCCCATCTCGGCTTTGCCGGCGAAGTGGTAGTGCAGCGCCGCCTTCGTGATGCCCAGCTCGGCTGAGACATCGGCATAGGAGAAGCCGTTGAACCCCCGGCTTTGCACCAACCTCTCCGCTATGTCGAGGATGTCAGACGCCGTGCCGGACCGGGAGGCCGGCCCTGAGGTGGCCATTGGTACCTCCTTTTGAGTGAACCCCTTGACTCCTTACCTACTAGTAGATAAGACTTACCTATCAGTAGGTAAGACTAGCTGGTATTGGCTCGCTAGGCGGGCAGGAGAGGGGCCAAATGGCTCAGCAGGCCGAGCACCGCAGCTTCGAGGCGAGCGACGACCTCAGGGAGTTCCCCAATGGTCGCGCCGAGATCGTAAAGATCGGCGGCTCCGAGATCGGGCGACTGGTCCTGGGGCCTGGCTGGCGCTGGTCCAAAGACGTCAAACCCATAGCCGGCACCGACAGCTGCACCGCACCACACTTCCAGTACCACGTATCGGGCCGGTTGGCCGTACGGATGGACGATGGCACCGAGTTCGTCGCCGGGCCCGGCGACGTCACTTCGCTCCCCAGTGGGCACGACGCCTGGGTCGTCGGTGAGGAACCCGTCGTCGTGGTGGACTGGTTCGGGGCCAGCAACTACGCCCGCTAGGCGCTACGTCCGCCGATGAAGTCCTGGAGTTGTTCGAAATGGCGGGGGGCCGCTCATAACCTGGGACGTACCAAGTCATCTGTAGATGACACCTGCGTGTTCGATGCCACGGGCCCTCCCCCGAGGGCGCCCGCCACGTTGGCCCGTCCCCGGCGAGGTCCGTCGGCTGGGGACCCATATTCGAGGGCCCGTCGTACCGTTTTGTGGCCGCGGAGACCTTTCCTGCCGCCGATCGCGTGGTCCAGCGAATGGCGGTACGACCGGGACGGAGGCCACGTCCGGGGCATGGACGTGTTCAAGATGCATGACGGAGAGATCACCGAGAAGTTGTCGTGCGTCAAGGGATGGCCAAGCCCACTGCCATATGAAAAGCGCAAGAGCGCAGCAAAAGCCGGAGCGCAAACAAGAAAGGAGCAGGGACCATGAGCCGAAAGGTCGCAGATTGCAGGGACTTCCCCAGTGAGATCGGGTGCACCCTGACCATCTCAGGAGAGGAGGACGAGGTAATCGTCGCGGCGGTTCAGCACGCCGCGACTGTCCACGGCCACCAAGACAACGACGAGCTTCGCGCCTGGTTGAAAGAGAACCTCAAAGACGAGGTCGCCGTCTAGCGCGCATCATGGTCACGCCTGAATAGCGTGCCTGACCGAGAGATATCTGGCGACGCACGCCACATACCTCTCCAATCTGGTGCGACCGCCCAGCCGCCTCTTGGTGTTGTCCCGCATACAGTACGACAGCGTGACCCATCCCGAGGCCTCTGGCGGCGAAAGGCGGTCCGATCGAAGGCGTGACCAGCGCGAATCTGCCGCCGAACTGGGACGATCACGTCTCTAGCCGCTTGATGAGCGCAGCACTTCGATGCTGCTGGTCGCTTTACTCGTCGCAGGACCGCTCAGCTAGTTGATAAGGAACCATTATCGGCATCGAGACAGGCGAGTGACGCCTGGGTGAGGATCGCCCCAATATGCCAGCCCAGGAAGGTGACCTGATGCATCCCCGAAGGTGCTGGCCGGGGGAGTGGGCTCGACCTTGGGTCGCCGACGCTGGGGAATTGCGGAAGGAAGAACGCGATGGAGCCAGGGAGGACGCGTGATCCAAGCGTGAGCCAGCGATGACGAGTAGCGACCTCAGCATGGCTCTGCTGCGCCCATCTGGAAACACAAGCGGCCTTTTACTGACGCCTCGTGCCACTTCGTTTGAGCACGCTTGGGGCACGGGTCACTAGCCGCAACGTCCGGCAGAGAACCCAATTTGTTCTAGGCTGAGGTCACTGCGCGCACCGACCGGTTCCGCTGAAGAGCCGGGCCGGTTTAGCTGGGCGCCGGGGTGGGGAGCCCCGGTGCCCGAGTCGGCCCTTAGTCAGGGAAATGTCTTGCGGCTGCGACATGCGTTTTAGGTCAAGAGAGCCGACGCGTTAACCGGTGGCGCAGGCTGGAAGGGGTGAAGTCTCCTGTTAGCCGATCGGGGTGCTCAGTACCAACCCGTTGCTATCACCGGTAAATGTCGTGTCCGAACGCCAGCATTCCCCGTTCGTCGGGTCGTTCGAACATCCCGGCGACGCTCTGTGCGGAAACGCCCAACGCATGGGCCACTTCGGCTTGGGACTTGCCCCGCCCGAACATGCCTGCGGCGCGCAGGCGGCGCCGCAGGCAGTGCTTCGAAGTCACGCCGGGGACGGGCAGGGGATCTCGTCTTGCCCGTTCTAGCACGAGATCTTGGGGAAGTTCACACGTCACCATCATATCACGTTCCTGTAGTTACATCACTGTATTACCGGAAGGTCTTTAATGAACTCGCAGGGGTAACAGAATACGGAGTTGGCCCTCCAGCCCAGTCGTAACCCGTAGCATGGGGGACGCCATATATTATAGAGACGTTCGTATCTCCTGGCGCGGACATAGTAAACGATCTCTTATTCGGAAGCCCGACATTTACAAACCACGCCGCGGCAGCGTGGGTACCGGAAGTGGCCGCCGACCGGCGGGTCAGCGGGTGCAACTAAGTAATAAGCGAGGTCATACCGTTTTTGGCGACGTCAGACGTCTCCTTTTGATGGGTTTCCGCGCACGAGACAAGCGCAGAGAGAACTCGACAGCTAGTACCCCAAGAAATACGGTTATGAAAGTGGCGAGCCAAAAACTTTTATTTCGTTGCCACAGTGGCGGCACGAGATCGGGGCCCGGTAACGAGGGATACGCGCTATCATTGGCCAAGTTCACACTGGCCCCGTATTGCTGTCAGGCCCCAGGTTAGCTCGAGACAATTGAGCTGAAGCGATCGTAAGCTGGCTACCGCCGTCGCCCGAGCTCATTGTCACCTGAGTCCCATTTCCCTCCAGTAATGCCTCCTCTGGGGCGGCGATATCCGACGGGGCCGAACTTCCGACGATCAGCGTTCCTTCCAAGTACGGTGCGTCGAGACGACCCGTCGTCGCCTTCATACCAAACGACGTCACCCGCCGAAGGTAGCTTGCCGTAGCCCTTTTGCTCCCTTCAGTAGGGGCACCGCTACTTGCAGCCCTTGACCACACGGGACCTTCTTAGTCTCTTTCTCCGGGATGCTGATGCTAATGCCCGCCGCCTCCAGTGTCAGGCCTTTCGATTGCGAAGCTCGTCGGGCCGGAACGTCATGGCTGTTTGCCGGTAATACGGGCGCAGCCCTGCATCGGGCTGCGTGGCCCACAATCAAGGGCCGTCCCTAAGACGAAGGAGTTTTACCTGTCTGAGAGAAATGGAAGTTCCCCCGTCCATCATAGGGTTTGTTGGGGCCTCTTGCCGTAAATGCGGCCCCCACAAATGCATGCGAGGAACTGTCGCTGACCATCAGGCCGGTCCCGCCGCCCCATTGGTTAAGATGTACGTTCTCACCCGAAAAGTATACGTTCGGGGCGTCTATTTGCATGGCGTTGGCTACGGAATTAGAGACCCGGAGGTTGCTGGCGTGGATGCGGGTGTTGGCAGATCCTCTGTCCACCCACAGGCCTGGGTGTTGTTGTTTGGCCCGGCAATGGGGCCCTGCATGGTCACGTTCGCCAATTGGACGAACGTTAGGTCACCTTCGTTACCAGGAGCATTGATATATATCCCGGTAGTGGTGCTGTCAAAATCGGCATTGACCAGGTGTATTTTGTGCGGGATCGGCTGCCCTGGGGGCGACTTTACGCCACCGGGCGGAGGCGGTGACGAGCGCAGGCTAAGCCCCTGGTCGTAGTTGGAGACGAAAATATTGCTGAGGTGCGGGTTGTCGCAACGATAGAGCTCAATGGCGCGCCCTTGTGCCTGCTGGAACTGGGCCTGGGGGCCGTCCAGTCTCTGCCAATAAGGCCAGAAGTGGATGTTGTCGATATAGTTAGTGTCCAGCGACCGATCGATAACTATGCCGTACTGCAATGGCTGGCCGTAAAGACGTCTGATCGTGACACGGCCGACACCGTCGATATAAACTCCCACGTACGGGTTGGCCAAGAAAACGTCTTCGACCAATGCATCGGAGCCTTGGACGTGGACAGCCGCGTTTATGTCCGGGAACTTATTGGGTTGAGCGGTTGGCGTGTGCTGCTCGTCTACAGCGAAAGCCAGGTTGCGCACCGCCGCGCCATCTCGCAGCACTGTAGGACTGAACTGTGCGTTGGCACGCGCAATGATCCATGTGCCCCGAAGGCGGGGCAGTGGCTGGACTGCGCCCGGCCAGCTCCAACCGGCGCCGAGCAATGTCACCCCTGACGGTATCTCCAACGTGCCACTCACCAGGTACGTCCCCGCTGGGAGGAACACCATACCTTCAGCTTGCACCAAGAACCCATTGATGGCTTTTGAGTCGTCGTCAACGCCATTGGCATGGGTGCCAGTGACCGTTTGGAATGAAAGGTCCATGAGTCCCTCGCTTTCTCACACGCTTATGTGCTGACCATAGTCAATACCTACGTGCTAGTCTCTGCCGGACCGCGGGTCGCACTTGACCGGGGCTTCGCTCATCTTTGTCGTGCCACATGATGACGTGCGCTCGGCCGGTCGGGGTCTTCGGCACACGAGCCTCGCCTAGAGCAGGTAGCCCCGCCGCTCCCGCTCGGCGAACTTCGCTTTTCGTACTCGGCAATTACCCCTTGCACCTGCACGAGCAGGCGCGCCTCGGGGTCGTGGTCAATGGGGGGCGAGTCGGCGAAGCAGACGGCGACGCCGAGGCGGGCGAAGCCCGTCGAGGACCTGCTTCCCTGACCAGAACTCTAGTCCAACGAGGGGACGACCTGAAGCTTGTAGCCATTGCCCTCGCGGGCCCGTTCGAGGACCTCCGGGTAATCCTTGAGCGGGAACTGACCGCTCACGAGCTTTTGGAGGCCGAGGTCCGCTTCGACGGCGAGCTCGCAAGCCCTGTCATAGCTCTTCAAAACGGCCATTGAACCAATTACGGTTATCTCTTCGTTGTAAATCTTGAAGGGCGAGACGTTGGCCGTGGCCCGGTAAGGACGCCACCCCGAACTGGAGGAAAGTACCGCCCGGGCGCACTCGACGCAACCCGTCCTCGATCGCGGCGATGACGCCCGTGGCGTCCATTACCACGTCAAAGCGGGAGGCGTCATCGAGGTGAGCCGGCATCGACCAACGCCTTCGTCGCACCCAGCTCAGCGGCCCGGTGGCGCCGAGCGTCATTCGGCTCGACCACGGTGACCGATAGCGCCCCAGCCCGCTCGGCCAGCATCAGTAGCATGAGGCCCATAGTGCCGGCGCCGTAAATGAGGAACTGGTCACCTATTTTCGTGTTTATCACGTCGTAGCCGTGCACGGCACACGACAATGGTTCGATCAGGGCGCCCATTGACATGTCGAACGCCCGCGGTAGGACGTGCACGTTCCAACTGGGCACCGCCACGAACTCGGCGCAGCCGCCAGCAACGGTCACCCCGATGGCCCCCCACCGCTCGCACAAGTTTTCATGACCGAGTCGGCACGGGCGACAGCGACCGCAAAACAGGGTCGGGTCAACCGCCACAAGGTCTCCAGGACGGAGCCGCGCACTCGGCGCGCTCAGGCGCCAGACCTCTCACGGTCGGCGCTGGGCGCACCCACCGCCACCACCTCGCCGGCGAACTCATGGCCGGGGACGAGCGGGTACCGCGCATTGGACAGGTCGCCGTCAGCGATATGAATATCTGTGCCGCATATGCCACAGGCGCGCACCGCCACCACGACTTCTCCCGGCCCAGGCGTGGGGTCGGCAAGCTCACCGGCACTGATATCGCCGGGGCCCTCTATCACTACCGCCTGCATCTAGTCTCCTTTTGCTCTGGCCTCGAAGGACCTTCAGTGGCTCGCCGGCCCTTATGTGGCGAGGGCGGCCGATATTTGCTGGCCCCGTTGGTCAACTCACTTCAGGGCGCCCATCGACAGGCCCCTCACCAACTGCTTCTGCGCCACCCACCCGGCCAAGATGACGGGCAGGCTGGCGATCGTCGCCGCCGCGGCCAAATGGGCCCAATACAGGCCCTCGGTCTGTATGGATGAAACGAGGAACACCGACATCGTGGCATTGGTGGTCGTCAGGCTCTGAGCGAAGAAGAACTCGTTCCAAGCGAAGATGGCGCAGATGAGGGCGGTGGCCGCGATGCCCGGGAGGGTTATGGGCAGGATCACCCGTGTGATCTCTACCCACGTGTTGGCACCGTCGATCCTGGCCGCTTCTAGCAGCCCGTTAGGTAACTCTATGAAAAAGGACCTGATCATCCAGATGGCGATCGGCAGGTTCATAGCTGTGTACAAGATGACCAGTGCCCATTCGTTGTTCAACAGGCCCAGGTCTTTTGCCACGATAAAGATCGGGACGAGGGCCGCCACGTAGGGCAGCATCTTGGTGGACAGGAAGAAAAAGAGCACGTCTTTGGCCCGTTTCACGGGGCGGACCGAAAGGCCGTAGGCGGCAGGTATGGCAAGTACCAGGACCAAGCCGGTCGACAGCAAGGTCACAAAAATCGAGTGCTCCAGCGGTTTCGTAAAGCTTTGGACGCCAGCGAAGACCGAGTCGTATTCGCTCAAGGTCGGGCGAAAAATAAACTTCGGCGGGATCGTATACGCGGTCCCCTCTGTTTTGAACGAGGTAAGGACCATCCAGAACACCGGGAAAAACAGAAAGATAGCAATTACCCAGGCTGCCAAAGTCCATAGGTAAGACCAGCTTGGCCGCCATCTCCGGCGGGGGCGGACGCTAAGTTGGAGTCGGGCGGAGGAGGCTGTCATTTCAGACCACCTATGCCGTCGAAGCCCTCAACAGGCCGGACAACAACCTGAGGGCGAATATGGCCACTACCTGGGTAAGGATGACGACGATGATCCCGGCTGCCGCCCCCAGCCCCACAGTAAAGTTGTCGAACACCTGCTCGTACAGGTAATAGGGAAGGTTGGTCGTGGCCGTGCCCGGGCCCCCGGCGGTGAGGACAAAGACCTCGCCAAAGGTCTGCACGATGTATATGGACCCGAGCAGCACGCCCAGCTGTATATAGCGCTGGATGTTCGGCAAGGTGATGTAGGCGAACGATTTCAATGCGTTGGCCCCATCGACCCGGGCCGCCTCCAGAGCTTCCAAGTCCTCCCCCTGCAGGCCAGCGAGGACGATGAGCATCATGAACGGGGCCCACTCCCAGACCAGCACGACAACGATCGAGCCCACCGCATGAGTGCCGAGCCAGTTGACGCGGCCCACTCCGAACGGCTTCAGGACGAAGTCTAAAAACCCGAAAATGGGGTCGTAGATGGTGGTCTTGAACAGCAGGTCGGTGGCCACCGGCATGATCAGGAATGGGGTGATCAACATGGTGCGCACGACGCCTCGGCCGAAGAATTTCCGGTTGACGAGGAGGGCCAGCGCGCTGCCCAGGACCATAGACAGGACCACCGCCGATGCCGTCATTTCTACCGTGCGCACAGCGGCCTGCCGGAACGCAGGGTCCGCAAAGGCGGCCCGGTACTCGGCCAAACCGGCGAACTTGTTGGAGCCCGGGACCAAAAGGTTCCAGCGCCGGAAGCTGTACCAGAGAGTGACCAGGAAGGGTACCTGGGTCACGATGACGACGTAGATGAACGCCGGCATGAGTGGCAACCGCCGCTTCCACGCCTGCGCTCGAGCCGCTGGCACCGAGGGACGGGGCTGCCCGTTGGCCGCTGGGAAGGCTCGGTCAACGGGCAGCTGGGGGACGGACGACGACAGTGTGGTCATCGTGCCCGGGTCAGTCCGAAGTTCCTTGTCCCACTACGACAGGCCGTTGGCGGAGACTATGCCTTCGGCGTCCTGTTGGCTGTTGGCCAGCGCCGTTTTCACCGACTCTGTCCCGGCAATGGCGGCCGAAATTTGGTCCGAGACGATGGTCCCGAGGTCGATGAACTCAGGGATGTCGACGAACTGGATGCCAACGTAGGGGACCGGGTTCTTGGTTGGGTGCTCAGGGTTGGCCGCATCGATCGACGCCAGCGTTATGCCGGCGAAGGCACCGGCGGCCTTTTGGTACTGCGGGTTCTTGTACAGCGAAGTCCGGGTACCCGGGTTCACCGCGGCCCAGCCGTACTTGGCTGCCTGGAGGGCGATGATCTGAGGACCGGTGGCCCAGGAAAGGTATTTCCAGGTGGCGGCCTCGTTGGGCGTACCGGTTGGGATGGACAGCGACCAGGTGTAGAGCCAGCCCGAAGCGATGCCGGCGGGCCCGGTCGGGGCGTAGGCGTAGCCGGTGTTCTCGAAGGTGCTTCGGCGCATTGAGGGCGATAGTCCCGGCCGCGACGGTGGCGTCGTACCACATCGCCGCCTTGCCGGCATCGTAGTCGTTCAGGCACTCGGTGAAGCCATCGTTGGACGCGCCTGGCTCGCCGTCCTTGCGGACAAGGTTGACGTAGAAGTTGGTGGCCGCTGCGTCCGGGGCGGACGACGAGCTGGGGCTGCCATTTCAGGTTGAACCACTCCCCGCCCCAGGTGTTGATGACGGTGTCCAGCGCGGCCAGGTTTTCGCCCCAGCCTGGCTCGCCCCGCAGGCATATCCCCGCGACGCCCTTGGACGGGTTGTTCAGCTTCTGGGCGAACGACGCTATCTGGGCCCAGGTCGGGTGCATCGGGCATCGTGAGACCGGCCGCCTTGAACAGGTCAGTTCGGTAGTACATCATCGATGACTCGCCGTAGAAGGGTACCGAGTACAGTTTCCCGTCGACTGAGAGTGCTTGGCGGAGCGGCGCCACCAGGTCGCTTACGTCGTAGCTCGGGTCTTTGGCGGTGTAGGCGGACAGGTTGGCGAGCCATCCGTTCTTGGCCCAGATGGGCGTCTCGTAGTTGGAGATCATCACGGCGTTGAACTCGTTAGCGTGGGTGGTGACATCGGTCTCTATAAGCTGACGCTCGCTGTCCTCAGGCAGGGTGTCGTACTCGACTTTGATGCCGGGGTTTTCCTTTTCGAAGACGGGTGTCAGGGCCTCGAGAAGTTCCATGTTCGGGTTGGACACGACGGCGACCTTGATCGTGACACTCGAGGTGGCTGGCTGCCTCGTGGCGGCTGACGCGTTCCCAGCCACGGCGATCGTCGCCAGCATCCCCAATGTCGTCCCGGCGGCGCCCAAAGTTCTGGCTGCGTGGCGCCCGCGCCGCGTTCGTACGTCTCATTGCTGTCATCTTTCACCCCTTATTATCATTCGCTATTAGGCGAAGTAACACGAACACGCACGTCCCCGCCCGCGTCGACAAAATACTTTCTCAGCTATTGCTCGATATATCTGGGTGCGAGGTAGCTGGTGTCTTGCACGGCATATTGCCGGGGCAACTTGGGTGTCAATTTGTGCTGAAAAACGCAACTCCTTTCCGTTTTGGTTTGTCCCTGAAAGGGATTTTAAGGAGCATCCTGCGTGGAGAGCAACAGTATAAGTGCCCGAGTTTGTGCCCGGTTTTGTGGGGTTGGGCATCCGCCTAGGTTGGTCCTGAGCAGGACATTTGTTCAACGGGGTGCCCGAAGGGCACCCTCGGCCTGCCCGGTCGGAGACCGCCCAGTGTGGCGACGACACCGCACTCGCGGAGGCGGCACTCGTTAATCGAGGCGGCGCTCGTTAGCGGCCAGATGGAGCATTCAGTGGGTCAACAACGAATGACGCCAGGACCGGCGGCCGAGTATTGACTAGCCATGGCCATGGGGAAGCGGCTATCGGTGATGATGAGCTCCAGGTCGCTTACACGGGCGAACCGGCAAAAGCTCGATGTCCCGAATTTCTCGTAGGTCCCGATGAAAACGCGGCGGCGAGCCGCGCGCACGACGGCGGCTTTGACTTCAGCCACACGGGGATCTGGCGTTGTCAACCCTTCGGCCAGCGATATCCCATTGGCTCCCACATAAGCGAGGTCGATCACGAACTCAGCCAACATGCGGGTCGCCCAATGCTCGACAGTGGCCAGAGTGCGGCCCCGCACGAGGCCCCCCAACATGAGCACGGTGTAATTAGGCCGTGCGGCCAAGACGGCGGCCACAGGAAGCGAAGCGGTCACGACGGTGAGGCTTCGCTCGAGAGGGAGGCTGTGGGCCAGTAGTTGAGGCAAGTAGCCCTCGTCGACGAACACGGTTTCTGACTCGTCGAGGTGCCTGACCGCTTCATCCGCGATGCGCTGCTTCTCCACGGGATGATTGGTCTCCCGGGAGGCCAAGTCAGTCTCGAAGATCGATCTGACGACCGGGTAAGCCCTCCCATAGCTGCGCCTGATGAGCCCGTTGCGCTCCAAGGTCTTCATGTCCCGCCGGATTGTCTCAGCCGCCACCCCGAGGCGCCCGGCGGCGGATGTGACTTCTACGTGCCCGTTTTCACGTGCCGCGGCCAGGATCTCTCTCTGACGCTCGCGAGCTCCCAGGACTTCGCTCACAACGGGCCACCAGGGACGATGCCTACCCGGCGACGAGGGACAGCCCGCTGCAATGACACGCAGCTCTTCACTGCGCCACGAAGTTTGACCCCAGTCGCAAGCACTCTCCGACGTGCCTCCAGAATGCATTATGACACCAGCCACCATGTTTGTCCGCACTAGCGGAGCCCGGCCCGGAGACTGTGACAGGTGCATTCGGGGGGCCGGATAGGACTGGCCGAGGCGTACCGCCGCTTGGCTGTCAAATATGTCGGCCAGCGGTCCCTCATAGCCTGGGCGGTCTTCGAACGCTACGGGCCTTCGCACGTCGGCTGAACCAGGCCAAGGCTCGGGGTGTTCGATCGCGCAGACAAGGGCTACCTGTTCGTCGCGTGGCATCCCGAAGAACTGTAGGTATTCGCACATCGGCCGGGCAGTGCCCTGACCGACGTCCTGCGCCGGTTCCCTACAGCGCCGACGTTCGTGGCGCCGCCCGTCGGGACGGTCAGAAGGGCTTCGAGGTCGTGCCTACCGGCGCTGACGCAAACCACTTCAATGTTCAACTGACCGCCGGCGTGGCTGAGCCCCGTCAAAATGGGGGTCGACACATCATCAGTAACCCCCCGCCGAGAACGACGGCGGGTACAACTGGACCGTACTCAGCCGGGCCCGCAACCTTAAGGACGTAACACCGGGTTCAACCGCGTGCCCGCTGGGCGCCCCGCTCGACAGGTCGAGCTGCGCCAAGGCGCTGATGGCCCGCCAACGGCTGGCCAGCCGAGCGCAGCCGCGTAGAACAGCTGGCCCAGGGCGGCAAGGCCACCAAGCACCGCGGACAGCGCATCTCTGGTGCAAGGTTCGCTGGTAGCCGGGACAACGGCGGTCAGGGGCGCTCCACGGGGTTGAGGCGCTGGTCATTGGGCAGGTAGTAGCCGGGCCCGGCCGGGCCATCGGTGATGTACGAAGAATAGGGCGCCTCGTAGAACTTCCCGGTGGTCGGGTCCTGGACGAGTTGCTGGTTGTTCAGTGTGTCGTCGAAGTTGGCTACCTGGCCGCTGAAATCCTGCCACTGCCGGTTGACGGCCTGGATCTCCTGGAGGTCCTGGCTGAAATTGTGCTGTATAGAGCCGGCCATTTGGATGAGCGCACCGTTGAGCGGGTTCCACAGGCCGGCGGCCGCCAAGGCCAGGCGGAACACGCCAGCCGTGGTCTGGCCCGATGTGCTGATGTTCATGTAAATCAGGCCGTGGACAGCTTTGCCCGCCAGCGCGGCGGTGAACTCGGCAAACTCCTCGTTGGCCCGGCGGTGATCGCCGAAAGCATATGGACCCCGTGAAATTTGAGCTGGCCAAACCAGAAACTGATCGCCTGCGCGGGGGTACTGAGCGGTTGCGAAACATTGACGCCCTGGACATACGGGCCCCACAGATCATACGTGGCGCTGGCCGTATTGCCGGAGTTCTCGAGTTCCACATAGTCCTGGCCCTCGGGGCCGACGTGCCACCCTGGAGGCATTATGAAAGTGAAGGGGTTCCCCTGGAAAACCGAGAAGAGAGCGCCGCGCTCGGCCCCGTAGCAGCGCCCGACGGCAGCCAGGGTGCCGGCCGCTGCCGCCCACTGTGACGCCGGCGCAAAGTCGAGCGAGACCAGCGCCACATGGGACGCCAGCTGAGTACCCAGGGGCAGGACGGTGACGGACGCTTGGCCGCTCAACGCGTTGCCGTTGACTTCTGCCGTGATAGAGGCCGCCGGCAATCCTCCTCCGCCCTCGTGCGCCCGATAACTGAACACTCCCTTCCCCCCCTGCACGAGCTTCTGTTCGTGGCTCAGGAAGGCGGAGAACACGCTCCCCGCGGTCACCCCCTTGGTCAACAGCGCCGGGTACAGGATGGCGCCTTCAGTGCTGGTCGGGCTGGAGGCCACAGATATTTCCCCGCCCAGGGTAGACAGGTCCCACCCGGCGGGGACCCCGACATGGAACCCGTCGTAGACGTCATGGACGACCGGGAGGGTACACCCCGTCGTGGCGGCAGCGGCCCGGACGGTGGACGCGGAAGACACCGCCGGAACGGAAAAGATGGCACCGGACGCGGCCACCGCCAGAGCGGCAGCTCTCGTGGACAAGCGTGGTGACGGCATTGACGTCCCTTTCAACTAGGTGACGGTTGGTGAGCCCTAAAGGGGAGCGAGGCGCGGGCAAAGCTAAAAGTACCGTGACAGCCCCAGCCCAGGACGACCACTTGCTTGCCCATGACGTCCTCCTTCCTAGCCAGCGCACTCCTCCGGACTTTCCCGGACTGGCCTCGTGACAAGGCTCGCGCCGAGGCGTCACAGCAGCGTCACACGGCCAGCGAGGGGCGAGCTGGTTGAGTGCTGGGCTGCCGGGGTGACGCTGGCACGGTCACCGAGGCGCAGTCTCGGAGCGGCGCGGGCCAGCCTAAAGGGTGTGGCGAGGCCAGGCTCCAGCAGCCTTGAGATATCCGGATACACTCACTTCTGCCATGAGCAGAATCCTCGTTTCCGTCGACGACAGGCTGCTAGCCAGGATCGACCGTGCCGCAAGATCGGCAGGGCTGAGCCGGAGTGCCTATCTGTCTCGCTTGGCCGTCCGCGACCTGGGTGACGATCGCGGGCCCGGGGCCAGCCGACAGGCCCGACGCGCCGTCGCTCGGCTTCAAAAACTGTTCGACACCCAGCCTTCTTCTGGCGAGGACGCAACGGTGGCAATACGAGCCGACCGGGATGTTCGTTGAGCGAAGCTGTCCTCGATGCTTCGGTGGTGCTCAAGTGGTTCGCGACCGAACGGCGGGGGTCAAGCGAGGCTCGCAAGCTCCGCAACGACTACGAAGCCGGTCGTCTCTCGGTCGTCGTCCCGGGCCTCCTGTTCCTGGAGATCGTGAACGTCGCGGGCCGACGCTGGAGATGGGATGAGGAAGGCCTTCTCGACCTCGCCGAAGCTCTCGGTGACCTTTCGTTCGAGGTCGGCGAACCGGAGTTGCAATTGGTGGCTTCCTGGGTCGCCCGGGGCCTCACGGCATGCGACGCTGCTTATGTAGCCCTGGCCGAGCAGCGGGGGCTAGCCCTCGTGACAGACGACGAGACGATCACCGAGCTTGCCCCTGAGATCAGTCGTCCGCTTGTCGGAGGATAACGTTCAGCTCCCTGAGATGCCCGCACAAGGAGTGCCGATCACGACAACTCAGCAACACTCAGTCATATGAGAAGCCCGGTTCGGTCCGGCTCATGGGGACCCCGCAACATTTCGGGACCGCGTTGACCAGTGAAGCGGCAGAAGACACCACCTGGCGGTGGGAACCGTTCTTCTGAAGCAACGGGGGCGCGTTTAACTTCTTCAACGTCGCGTCCGCACCCGGTGGGCAAGCTCTAAGCCTGTGGAAGCAACTCGTCACAGACGGTTCGGCGTCCAAGGCCGGCTCCGGCTGGCCCCAAACCCCAGCCGCCACGGGCCAGTTCGAAGCCGGGAAGGCGGCGATGATGGTCAACGGCCCCTGGAACTTCTCGGGCCTCGCCCAGGCGCACATGTACTACGGCAAGCAGTTCGGGATCGTCCCGGTCCCGACCCGTGTGGGTGCCACTGTGCCCGCTGGTGACCGCAAAGCTGTAAGACTGGCCATTTCAACGATAGTTAGCGATGAGTCCACGGGATAAGACATGATTGGGAACCACTGCGCCCACGTGCCTGCCTGAGCCTTTGTCCCGAACAGGCTGCCGCAAACCGGGACCGACATCTGCATTCCCCAGTCCTGCGAAGAGGGCACGTGCAGGCTCCACTACCCGGAATTGACCGAGACAATGCCCATATGTTCGCAGAAGCTGGCTCCATAGGCCGAGAAGGTCGCCCACATGCTTTGGAGAGGCCTGGCGGGCCGGTACATCCCGAAGTGATGCTACGGAGGGGCCGCGGCCTTGTCCCGGAGCGATGGGCAGACGGAGCGTCCGGAGCGCCTTCCCGGGCGGACACCCACCTGCCTTACGGTCTGGTAGGGATGGGGGCGGGCGAGCCGGAGTGCTGCTGGCGCAGAGCGGTCTTGCGGAACTTGCCGACGGCGGTCTTCGGGATCTCGGTGACGAACTCGAAGCGGTCGGGCAGCCACCATCTCGCGAACTGAGGGACCAAGAAGGCTCGCAGTTCCCCGGCGCTGGTGGCTGCGCCGGGATTCAGCACCACCACCGCCAGGGGTCGCTCCTGCCACTTTTCGTCGGGCACGCCGATCACAGCCGCCTCGGCTACTGCCGGGTGCCCCATCAACGCGTTCTCGAGCTCGACTGAGGAAATCCACTCACCCCCGGACTTGATCACGTCCTTTGTGCGATCTTTGATCTGCACAAACCCGCGCGGGTGGATGGCCGCCAGGTCGCCGGTCCGGAACCAGCCGTCGTTGGTCCAACGGTCCGCCTGTTCCTGGTCGTGATAGTAAGAAGACGCCACCCAGGGACCGCGCACTTCGAGCTCGCCCATGGTCTCGCCGTCCCAGGGCGCCTCCTCGTCGCCGATACACAGGCGGACCTCAACGAGAGGGAACGGCAGACCGGCCATCGATGCGAACTCGTACTGAGTGGCTGGACTGGCGCGGCGGAGGTCGCCCACAAAATCAGTTAGGGTGCCCCCCGGCGATGTTTCCGTCATGCCCCAGCCCTGCACGATGGAGATGCCATGCCGCTCCTTGAACGCTTCAATAAGTGCTCGGGGGACGGCCGAGCCACCAACAGTCATCCCCCGCAAGCTTGAGAGGTCCCACCGGCCTGGGTTCTCGTCGAGCAGATGAAGGAGGCCGATCCAGATGGTCGGGACCCCGGCTGTCCACGTGACCCCCTCAATGGCAAAGTCATCGAGCAAGCTTTCGGGATCGAGATAGGGACCCGGCAACACGAGCTTGGCACCGATCATGATGGCCACGTATGGGTAGCCCCACGCGTTGACATGGAACATGGGGACGACGGGCAGGACGGTGTCCTGTTCGCTTAGGGCCATACCTAGCGGCGCCATTGAAGCGAACGCCAACGTGTGCAGCACAGTGGAGCGGTGAGAGTACAGAACTCCTTTCGGTCGTCCCGTTGTCCCGCTTGTGTAACACATAGCGGCCGCCTCGTGCTCGTCCAAGTCCGGGTCTTCCCACTCCTCGGCACGGGCCGACTCGATCAGTTCTTCGTAAGAGTCCTCCACGACGAAGACGTGCTCGAAGGCGGTTGCGTCCCGGACCGCTTCGTACAAGGGGAGCTGGCTGCGGTCGACTATGAGCACGCGGTCAGCGCTGTGGTTGGCGATGTAAGTGACGTCGTTCGGGTGAAGGCGGATGTTGACCGTGTGTAGGACCAAGCCGGCACAAGGGATCCCGAGATAGGCTTCCAGGTGCTGGTAATGGTTCGAGCACAAGGTAGCGACGCGGTCTCCTCTCTGCAGGCCTAACTTCTGCAGCGCCACTGCGAGTTGTTTGGCCCGTCGGGCCATGTCCCGGTAGGCATAGCGGTGAAAGCTCCTGTCAGGAAGGCGGGTGACGACCTCACGGTCGCCGAAGTAGGTCTCTACCCGCCTGAGCAGCGGAGGCAGCGTCAGCTGGAAGTCCAACATCAAGCCGTTCACTGAAACACGCCCCTTCTGCTAATGGCCGTGGCCGGAGCAACTCCCAACAGGGTAATCGGCGCGAGCGCATCTGAGAAGGGCCGGGAGCCTGAACGTTTTGCGGCAGCCGGAGATCTTCGCTTCTGTAACCGCCGGCGAGGGACGGCCTCTCTTGGCGTCGGCGCCTTTACCACGCCTTTACCGGCCTTTGACCCTTGGACCCGAAGCTAAAGGTACCGGAGCAACGACAGAAGGACAAAGGACGACATCCTCATGAACCGATCCGTTCGGATTGCCAGCACCCTCGCCGTCTTGCTGAGCCTGTTCACGGTGAGCTTCGAAGCAAGGTTGGCGTTGGGCCCATCAGCTGCTACGGCTGCCATCACTACGACCACAGCACCCTCTGCGCCGACCGGGACAACAACTGCCACCACGACCCCGACCACTCCCGCGACACAAGCCAGTAGTACAACCGCTAGCGAGACAGAGACGGCGTCCCCTCTGCCCACCACAAGCACGGTTACAGGCAGGTGAGAACCGTCGCCGCGGAGAGGCCACCGTCAGGTCGGTCCCGCATGGGCCAAGCCCTTGCAACGTCGCTCGACGAGGCGCCAACCGCGGGCTCGTCCATGCCACTCTGCCGATCCTTGACCGTTCGCCTTCCTCGCATAATTCAAAGTTGGTTTCCTCCTCTCCCCCTCCGTGAGAGAGGAGAGCAAGAACTTCCGAACCCAAACGTCAGGCATCTACTCCCGGGCCTACCAATAGGAGACACTGCGGTAGCTCTCCTGCCCGAAATTGCCCCACGAGACGATAGGCGCTGCTCGATTGCGCCTCTCCAGCTCGTGGGGAAGAACGAGGCCAGGGCGGTGCTGTCACGCCGGAAGCTACCGCGTACGGAGGACATAAAAAGATGGTTCGCCCGGACATTTCCGGCTGAGCTTCGAGAAACAATAGCTCAGGCGTTAGCCGAAACCTGGAGGACATAACTTCCGCCATTGCTGAATGCTTATCGGCGGGCACGAACCGCTTCGTCAAAAGTCTCGAGTGGTTGGTTTCAAGTGAGCGGGATGGCGCCAAGGAGTCCTTCGAACTGTGAGGCCAGCCGGTCGAGCCCCTGCTCGTTGGCTCGCCGAACGCCATCGGTGATCAGTTCGGCTGCCCGTCTATGATGAGATGGAGTCCCGCTGGCTACGAGTGCGCGTGCCAAGTCACGCGCGAGGATCAGACGACAAGGTTCCAGGCTACGCTCGACGAGGAGCCTATCAGTGAGATCGAAGAGATCAATGGCTTCGTCCCAGCGACGCTGTGCAGCCAAGCTGGCAGCGAGGAACCAGCACATGGGGCCGCGAACAAATAGCATGTACTGCGACCAGAGTGCCTGGTACGGACGGATCAGCTGTTCAAGCGCAGCACCGAGGTGGGCATCGGCAGTGTGCATCGAGACGATCGCCAACTGAGACCAGGTCAAAAATGAAAACATGTCCCGAGGGATCGAGGCCGGGTCATCGAGGTGGTTCTCGTGAACAACACGAACTGCTTCATCGATGCGGCCGGCTTCGGCCAGCGCAGAGGCATGGGTGCTTCGCCAAAGAGCCGAGGTAGGCTCCCGGTCAGCGAAATTACCGATTAGGTCTGCCATGCCGCCGCGGCCGGTCGCTCGTAGGTTGGCGATGCTCCCAGAGCACGCTTGGTGCCATAGGTCCGCGTCCGGCGCCCCAATTTGGCGAGCAAATTCTCGAAGTTCATTATTAGCCTCCTCTGCGGCATTCAAATCCCCCTGATATG
Organism: uncultured Acidimicrobiaceae bacterium; assembly: GCA_963807395.1. Taxonomy (GTDB): domain Bacteria; phylum Actinomycetota; class Acidimicrobiia; order Acidimicrobiales; family Palsa-688; genus Fen-671. Next base: position 262,818 of record CAWEBW010000007.1, on the reverse strand, counting down.
CAAGATATTGCACCGAGATCCATCGCGCGTATAGCTTCACAAATGGAGGACAATCGCGCTCGGCGATCCTTACCGCCTCAGCTGCCAGAGTGCGAGCGACTTCAAAGTCTCCTACTCCCAGGTGAGCGCTTGCGGCCGCACCCCTGGTCATGGCCTGAAGAGTAGGGTCCCCAGTGACGTCGGCGACCGCAACCGCCTCGGCGGAATCTGGCCGGCGCTGCTTCCCATCGTTCCGGTACGAGGGTCGCCGGTCCGGAGCGCAACATCACCTCGGCCACTACCCGGGCGTCTCCGCTCCCCCTGGCGATGCTCACGGCCTGGTCAGCCGCCTCCAGCCGCCGGTCTACGGGGACCGTTGGGTCGTAAAGGACCTCCGCTGCCCAAGTAGCTAGAAGTAGTGCAAACGTAGTCGATTGTTCGTCACCGACAGCGGTTAGGGTCGCCTCGAGTAGCTCGACTCTTTCGTGGTCAACACCGGTAATGATGCTTGCTAAGCCCCGGAAGTTCGACACCCCAGCCCGAGCGGCCAGGTCTGCTAGTCCTTGGCTCAGCGCGGCACGACCCGCGTCCAGAAGTGTTTCCCGGAAGCCCAGATCACCTTGGTCGAGCTGGACCTCGCCCAGTCCACACAAGGCCTTAATCCATAGTCGAGACTCTGACATCCCTGCTCTGCCAAGAAGTTCAAGGCCTTGCCGGTACCAGACTTCAGCCTCAGACATCGCCCGTGTTGTCGCGGCCTGTTCGGCTGCCCCGATTATATACGACACGGTCATCTCGGCTCCGTCGCGCCCGAGGGCAGCTTCCACTGCGTGGTGTGCAAAGGTGGCTGAGTCATTCCGACGCAACTTGGTTAGTGCTTCCATTACTTGGCGGTGCAGATGACGGCGCCGAGCCGAAGTGAGGTCGTGGTACAAAGTATTACGCACGAGGACGTGGCAAAAACGGAAAGAGTCAGCGGAGGCCTCTTCAATAAGACGCGTTTTGCATGCCTCGTCAAGCCCGTCCAACAGTGCTATCTCATCGGAGTCTGTGACCGTGCCCAACAATTCCAGGTCGAAATCCCGCCCTATGACACTCGCGACCGCTAGCGCCTTCCCTGTGGCGACAGGTAAACGACCAACCCGTTGGCGCACCACCTCCCGAACACCCGCCGGAACCCCGGCTGTGCCGGGAGCAGAGGCCTGCCCACGACCGTCCCGTCGGATCTGATCTGTCTCTACTAAATGGCGGAGCATTTCGGCGACGAAGAAGGGGTTCCCGTCGGTTTCAGCAAACGTAGAATCGGCCAAACGACGCCCGTTCGCATCGAGATGGTGGCCAACCGCCTCTTCCACGAGGGAAATCACGTCCTCGTGGCTCAAGCCGCTCAGCTCAAAACGTTCCACACGAGGCAGGCGACGAAGCTCCGCAAGCGCATATGACAGAAGCTGCGAATCGCCCAGTTCGGTATCGCGATACGTACCCACCACGAACGCACGTCCGGCGGGTTCGGAGGTCGCCCGCTTGAGCAAGTGGACACACAGAGACAGCGTCGACTTAGTAGCCCAGTGCAAATCGTCCAGCACGACCATCAGGCCAGAAGGTTGCGATGCCTCGATGAGCCATGAGCTCACCGCCTCGAACAGCCGGTACTCCTCGGTGCGAGGATCCGATTCTACAGGGCGGGGAAACCCGGCTACGCCCTGACCCAACTCGGGAACGAGCCGAGTCAGTTCACCTCTGAGCCTGCCCAGTCGGTCGCCTCCACCGAGGCTGTAGAACTGCAGGGCTTCAACAAAAGGCTGGTATGGGACGGCCAGATCCTCATCGCACGACCCATAAAGCACCACCGCTCCCTGCGTGGAAGCCTCCCGGGCTAACTCGGCGGCCGTACGCGTCTTTCCCACGCCGGGCTCACCGGCGAGTAGTGCGGCTCGGGAGCCGCCACCATTGCGCGCTGCAGCCCACAAGTCCCTGAGGGCCCCGAGCACGTTCACACGCCCAACAAGCGGGCCGGTCGCTGCAGTGGCCAGCAATCCGGGCAGCGAACTCTTGTCGATATCGGCAGAGCCAGATGAAGCAGTGGTCGGTCGTACCAAGCTGGTTGACGGCACAGCAAGGGGCGACAGCCCCAGGCGAGAGGCTGCCTCGGGCTCGAGGTATTCGGTTGAGGAATCAGTTACCGACCTTGGCGGTGTCGTCGTCCCGGTCCAAGCAAGCCCAGGGGCCTGGGCCAGGATGTCCTGGTCGAGGGTAACGAGCTGCGGGGAGGGATCGATACCAAGTTCATCGCTCAAGATATGGCGGGCCCGCTGGAAGGCTCGGAGAGCCTCCGCCTGCCGGCCACAACGGTACAGCGACAACATCAACTGCCCCCATCGCCGTTCCCGCAACGGCTCGACGGCTACTGCTGCCTCGAGGTCCCCGACGAGGTAGCCATGCTCGCCCATGGCCATGCGCGCGTCAATCAAATCCTCTTCGGCCCCTCGGCGCAGCTCCTCCAAGCGTACGACCTCAGCGGTCACCCAGGAGTGCTCACTGAGCTCGCGGCACGGCGGACCCCGCCACAGACGGAGGCCGTCCACGAGGAACCCTGCCGATGAGGCTAAATCGCCCGCGGCTCGGAGCTCCCCGGCGCGGTGCAGCGCTTCCTCGAAACGGGTCGCGTCGACTGAACCATGGCCGACTCTCAGGGCATAGCCGTCCCCTGCCGTGACAAGGCATCCGGGTGGGAGTAGTCGACGTAGATGCGAGACATATGTCTGTAACGCTTTGTTAGCCGTGGCAGGAGCCCGGTCCCCCCAGAGCGCGGCGCACAGCGATTCTAGGGTCACCGGCCGGTCGCTGCGGAGGGCCAATATCTCCAAAAGAGCCCGTTGTTTTGCGGCACTGATGACGACCTCGCCTTCGTCACCGTTAACCACCAAGGGCCCGAGGAGTGCCACATCCACAAGAGCAAAGATAACGCGCCCGCCACGCTGGTCAAAGCAGTAATTTGGCACCTGGTCCGCGCACGCGCTCCCGGCCGCTTTGGCCACGACTTACTCCGTCGGGGAGGCCCATCGGGAATGTCGCCCAAGGGCGTTAAAGGCCGCGCAACCACTGGACCGCTGGCCTGCGTATCCAGCAAGGCGACCAGCTCCTGAGTACGTCCTCGAAAAGGCTGGCATCGACAGAGCCGGCATCGACTTCTAGGACAGGGGCACCCCCGGCCGTCGACAGCGACCGGGGTAGCAGCAGCCGACGCGGCTGGGAGACGTACGTCTGCAATGCTTTGGTAGCCGTGGGAGGGGGAGATTCACTCCAGGACCCTGAACAAAGCAGCTCCTGTGCCACAAGCCGCTTCGGGAGTAACGCCAGGATCTCCAGCAACGCCGGGTGCGCGGCGACAATTACCGGCTGCACTCCTTCGTCTGTGGTCACCACCGGCGGCTGTGGTCGTGCCGGTCGTAGTCGTCCTGGTAGGAGCACCCGGGACTGCCGGCGCGGTGTTCCAAGACCCTAACGACGACAAACATCAACAGGTACAACGAGGCTACCCTGTATGCGTCTTACGAGGGCACCAGCTACGTCTGGGACTCTATAAAGGGCTCCATAACCAACAATGCAAAGTCCGGGGCAATTAATGTGAGCATGGCACCCCCATCCGGCTTCGACGCTGGTGGCAGCGCCATCGGCCCAGGCACCGCACGGTACACATCGTGGGATCCTGGAAGTGCCAGGCACAGACGGCCGCTCGGGCGTAGTACTAAGTCACCGTCCTTAGCCTCCTCCGGAAAGAAGCTTGTGCAGGGACCGGCGCTGCCGGCCCCTGCCCCGGTAGCCCGTGGGTGGTAAGTCCGCGTGGGGAATCGTGATCTCCCGGCGTCAGTTCTGCGACGCGAAGACGAACCGGTCTGGCAAGTAAACAATGCCAATCAGTCGGGTCACAACGGTGACGGAGTGGGGCACTTACAGCACTGAACCACAGAGGTGGCGGCCGTTAATAATGGCGGCTTTACCGATCTTTGACCGGTGCTTAGCCACCGTCGTGGATACTCGCGGGCAGCAAATATGTCTTGGCGCGTATTGAAAGTGAGGAGGGATTCTCAGATGATCGGTTGGCGAGTAGCCGGCGTAGGCGCAGCATTGCCTGACGCCGTCGTCTCCAACGTGGAACTGGAGAGACGACTCGATACCAGTGATGCCTGGATTGTCGAACGCACCGGAATACGAGAGCGCAGGCGGGGCGGATCGACGTCCTCCCTGGCGGTCCTTGCTGGCAAGGCGGCCTTGACAATGGCGGGTTTGTCGAGCGAAGAGATCGACATGCTTTTCCTCTCCACCTCGACCCCGGACCGGCAGGTCCCCGCCACGTCGGCATCTGTGCACCTTGGGCTTGGTCTGCGAGGAGGGACCATCGACCTAAACGCCGCCTGTGCCGGGTGGCTCTACGGCTTGATGTGCGCCAGTGGCTACATCGGGAGCGGGCAATCCCGCAACGCCCTTGTTGTCGGCAGCGAGTGCATGAGCCGGATAATCAATCCAGGCGACCGGGCCACCGCCGTCTTGTTCGGCGACGGCGCTGGGGCGGCGGTCCTGGTCGCGGACGACGGTCCACCACCCTTACTTGCCAGCGATGTCGGCTGTAATGGTGCCTTAGAGGAAATATTGTTCGCAGAACGGGGCGGCCAAGTGGTAATGAACGGTCAGGCCGTGTTTCGTGAGGCTGCGCGGGAAGTGGAGTCGTCCTCTCGCCGTTGTCTCGATCGAGCCGGAGTATGCGTGCGCGACTTACGGTGGGTCATCCCCCATCAGGCCAGCCTTCGGCTGATGTTCACGATAACCGACCGTCTTGGGGTTGACCGGGATCGCGTCGCTCAGACGGTCCAATGGACAGGCAACGTATCCTCGGCATCTATCCCCGTAGCAATTGAAATGCTCGTCAAAAAGGGCGCCCTCAGCCGAGGCGACCTGGTTTTGCTCCAAGCCTTCGGGGCCGGATTTACCTGGGTCACACTGCTGATCCAGTGGCGATAGGGGAATGGCCGGTCACAAATGTGCCGCGAGCACGGCGAGCGAGCGGGAGAGCCCCGAACGCTATGTACCGACACCTCAATGCCGGTGCAACAATGTCGCGCCACGCTCAAACGGGTACGCGAGCTACGACAGTAAAGAGGACAGAGTAGCTCAGAGTGCCTGGATCAGCCAGGAACGAGAGAGACCGGCGCCGGAGCTCGGCTGCCTTTACCTCACCCAGCGTCGACACCATGGAAGCGTATGCGCTGTTCAGCTTGTGCACCCAGGCGTCCATTGTTTGGCCATCGGGGGTGCCAACTATTAGGTGGTACGGTTCCACGCGAACATTAATGTCCACTAACCCCGCCGCTTTGGCCAAGGCAAAGAGCTTTCGCCCGACGAAGACGTCAAGGCGTCCTCTGACTTCCAACAGAAATGTTGCCAGCAGCGATTCGAGCGCCTCGTCGGTTGGGTAATTGTTGACCAGCTGTCCATCCAAGTCTTGTAAAAGCACGGTCCCACCCGGACGTGTGACTCGCTGCATCTGTTTCACGGCGATCGCGGGGTCCGGAAGGTACTCCAGTAGAAAGCGGCTGTAAACGAGGTCAAAAGCACCGTCGCGAAATGGGAGCGATTCCGCTTGCGCTTCTGCCGCGCCGAGGCCCGCCGCGGCAGCAATCGTGCCGGCGCGCAGCCGCTCTCGACTAATGTCGACCCCGATTGCTAACGCCGCGCCCGTGTCCCTGGCTGCCCGTACAAGGTGCATCGGGCCGCAACCAACCTCGAGCACCCGTACTCCGCGCGAGAGATATGGGCCAACTTCCTGTGTGACCCACTTCGGGGAGTCAACCTTTGCCTGGACGCGCGCTCCTTCCCTCCCGTGCTCCGTGAGGTAGTCGCTCATCGACCGGCCCTTAGCAGGCGGCGCCCTCCTGGTCTGATTACAGCGTCAAAGAAGGAGGCGAGACGGGGGATCCCGGCTCCGAGCCAGGCCATGTGGGCATAGGTGCGCAAGAGAGTGCCCCCAATATCTACGACGGCTCCAGCGAAGGAGCCCGAGACGAGGGTGGGTATAAATGCTGGTGGGAAATCTGCGTACGCGTCCAACGCGGCGTGAAGGAGAGCGGAGCAAATCTCCGGGGCGTCTTCAGCCTGCACCGTCGCGTCCAGGATGAGGTCACAGCGGTTCTCCAGAAAACTCAAGTTCAGGCCCAAGGGCCCGCGGTGGACCAGCGCAATACCGACGCAGGCGCCGCTAGCGACGCGACACAGCCAGATGCGGCGGAACCGCTGGAGCCCGACCGCCCGGTACCTCACATTGACCAACTCCAAGAGCGGGTCTTCCACCAGCGCGGCCGCCTGAAGATAGACTTGACCGCAGTTCCGCCCGACGAACTGCAGTAACTCCGGGGTGGCGGTCCCCGCTTCAACGGTCGTTAGTCGGCTCTTCTTGACGTGGTCGCGTCGGACGGCTAGATACGCCCAATCGGTCCGTGTCGCCTGGCCCTCATCCACGGCCCTCATGCTCCCGCCGAGCACCCGCTCGGGAAAGGGGTTGGACGGTCGGAACCAGCTCTCCGCCGCAACAAACTCTTCGTCTGCCAGAAAGCGTACGACGGCCGTGATGATGGCAGCCCGGCTCCCGCCGCCGCCGTTGGAAACGAGGTGCTGGATAACCCAGGTGCCTTCAGTGCTCCTCCATGTGTCCACAGACGCCCAACGCCTGCCATCGTCGGAGTTGAACGTGACTATTCGCCGGAGGTCCTGGCCGGCTCCGACGGTGCGCACCCAGTTGTCCTCCACCGTGGACATGTACGGTGCCAGATGTTCTTGTTTGGCTGGGTACAAGAAGCCGAGCTGCTCGTACCGTTTCAGGATCTCCTCGAACGAGATGGCATTGATCCGGCACCCATGATTACGCCAATCGAGGAGGCTCTCGTTAACAGGACGGTCAAGAACGCTGCTAGGAGTCTCTGTGGCCAAAGGCGTGTGCATTGTCACTTCTCGCATGGTCCTCCTTCCCACGACTGCTGACCGGCAACAAGAAAACGGGTTCAGACACTCTTCGAGCCTCGGAGCCCTCAACAAGCACTGTCGTTCTCGCGATCCGCCGGAGCAAAATACGCGGGCCGTCTCCTCGCCTTGACATCAAGTAAGTCATGGAAGTCAGCTTCAGCGACGCCGGCCAAGCGTTGGTAAAGGCTTGGTAAAGTGCCCAGCCTCAGCCCGGCAGGTGCACCTGCCGTGCTTGATCTCTTGGCATTTCCCATGGAGCCAGGCGATGCTCCAGGGCCGCTTGTTCGGTGCAATCCTCGGAATCGGAATAGTCCCCCCGAGGGAATTTCGCCCAGTCTGACTTCCTTACCGAGTCAACCATGAGTGCCTCCGGTGCGCTTTCGTCTGCAAAGAAGGCGGTGGCGAGGTCTTTGAGCACGTGGCGGCCGCCTGTCCCGAGACACGAGCTCATGAGGATGCTTTTGTCAATCCGCGGGTCCATCACAGGATAAGTCCAGGGCTCGTAGGCCGGGAAGAACTGCCCTAGACTCAGCCTTGGTCTCAATAAGCGCCTCGGGCAGCCCCGCTCTCAGCCCGCTCCACCGGCTCAACCCGGTGCTGCGGGCTGGACCCGCTACTTCCGTTCCGGAGTGTCCAAGGCCACCAACGCTACCTACGCGCCTATTGGCACGGGTCGGCGGTTGGCTGCGCCGTAAGCGTCCCCGGTATACGTGGCATTGGCTCCGCCGGCACTACCTGCCAAGGTGGTGACCAACGGACGGCGACACGGCCATGTTCAACGCAGCTGCAGTGACTTTCAAGTATGTCTACTTCCCCCCGGTAGCCGACGCCACGCCTGGGGCGACAAAGGTGGTCGCTAGCCCAAGGAAGCGAGCTTGTGGAGAGCGATGCCGTGGAAGCTGCATGTCCGGTTCGGAGGGCGGGCCGAGGCACAATCCGCGGGAGCATTGTCGAAAACGGAGGCGGTATACACCACCATCATGGACCCCCTCGCCCCCGGGGTATTTCGGGTCGGAGCTGGGTGTTACGGGCCCGACGGCTCATCCGACGGGCGCGGTTTTACCGATGCTTTACTGTGGCTTTACTGTCGCCGCGCAAACATGGGTGCCATGACCCACTCGCCTTCCACGGGCCAGTGCTCTATCGGCCCTGCCCCGTCCTGCTACGAGGCGTGGCTCGAGTGTGAAACCCGGGTCAAGCACCCCCCGCTCATTGGGAGGTTGGCCGTTGTCACCCTCTTCTCCGCTCTTATCGCCTTCCTCGGGCCTCCAGCACCAGCCAACGCGGTCCCCGCTAACCCGATAGTTCGGCTCTCAGCTGCGAGCGTCAAGACGCCTGGCAATCGCGCTAGTGGCGACAAGTTTGCTTGCTCGCTAGGCACGGCCGACAAGGCTGTGGCTGCGAGCGGGCGTCTACGACTCCGACACGACCTTGTAGGACCCCTCCGGTGTCCCATAATTAGCGAATCTCGGCCGGTACGCGCCGACAGGACTGAGGGGGCCTGGACCATTCGGCCGTGACACCGCCATGGGTACGTCTGACGCGGCCGTCGGCGTCGGCGTTGTACCCCATTGGCTAGCCCATGCATTGGGAGTCCGTATGTCAGGAAGAAGCGGCCGGGGTTGGTACCTGGGGAATCAGTGCAGCGCAGACGACTGCACAACAGTCCAACTTGAACTGGCACCAGCCAGCACCGACGGCCCCTGGCACTACGAACCAGAACGGGGTCAGGGAAAAGGGGCAAGACGGTCATGAAAACAGAAATGAGCAAATTGCCATGAAACAACTCCCCGCCCTCGCTGTCAGCCTCGCCGCGTCGCTGACGCTGTTCACGGCAGCGATGGACCCGATTCTTGCGACAGAATTAGGGCTGCACCCCGCAGGTGATCCGACATTGGGCAGGACCTGGTCAACAGCGGGCACGCCGACCGGAACCATCATGGCCACGACCGCTGCGAAGACCACTGCCATCTCGACCACGAGCAGTCTGAACAACGGTGAGACCGCGATACCGATGATAACCACCATCGAGAGCCAGCTACACGGCCGCGCAAGGTGAATACGCCCGCTCCCAAGGGCAACAGCGCTGGCATCTCTGGGTGCCAGTGCACCACAAGAATGCTCTCGAATAAACAAACTGAATAGATGAAGGGCTGGCGCGTGCTGCCGGTAAAGCGCATTACCAATGTCGTGCCTGTCCTGCACCGAGATCGACAGTTGTTCCTTCGTCGACAGCAGAACGCCAAGTCCCGGTTGGCCACATCAGCGTCTGTTCACTTCGGACTAGGTCTTGGCGGAGGTGCCCTCGACATTGACGCAGCTTGTGCAGGTTGGCTGTACGGGCTTGTTTGTGCGGAGGGCAACCTCTCCAGCGGACAATCACGCTGCTCCCTCGTCGTCGGCAGTGGGTACATGGAACGCCTAGTCAAGCTACGTGACCGGTCCACAGGCGTATTGTTCGGCAACCGTGCTGGCGCGACAGTCCCGGTCGCCGACGACGGCCCCACGCCTGCTGCTCGCAACCGATGTGGGCTGTGTGATGGCGCGATGCATGCAATTGTTCGACTGGCCAGGTGGCCAGTCGAATACGTTGCGACTCGAGGAAGCCGACGGGGCAGCCCCCTCTCAGCCCCAGGTAATATGCCGGGCAGGCTTTTCCACCGACGCAGAGCTGCGACGACCTCCCCGTTGGTGGACCTCGGGTGGGGCCAAACAGGTATGAGCGCTAAGCCCTCCAAGTGGGGGCTAAATGAGGGAGCGCACGCAACCACAGGTCGTCGGGCGTGCGAACCCGCAGTTGCTCAGTTGTCCACAAGCAGGCAAGAGAACAACGGAGATGTTCCGAGTACCGCTTTCGCGACTTGCCTAGTCGTCGAGCACAGAAGCGAGGGAAATCTAGCAGGGGCGCCACCGGCTCGGGTTTAGATGGGTGAGGTGGCCGGTCGAAGCTGTATTCGCTGAATTTCAGACGGACGGGATGGCGGCTAGGAGCCCGCGGAACTGGTTCGTCAGCCGGTCAAGTCCCCGCTCGGTCGCTCGCTGCACGCCCTCTGGTATGATGTCGGCGGCCCGCTGACAGTTAGCTGGAGTCCCACTGGCGACGAGTACGTGGCCCAAGTCGCGCATGAGGATCAGACGGTACGGATCTAAATGGCGTTCGGCGAGAAGCCGGTCGGTGTGATCGAACAGTTCAATGGCTTCGTCCCAGCGACGCTGTGCGGCCACGCTGGCGGCGAGGAACCAACACATGGGCCCCCTAACGAACACCATCAACTGGCACCACAGCGTCTGGTATGGACGGATGAGCTGTTCAAGTACCGCCCCAAGCCGGGCGTCGCTCGTGTGCATGGAGACGATCGCCAAGAAGCTCCAGGTCAGGAAAGAGAACGCGTCGAGAGGAACAGAGGCCGGGTCATCTAGGCGGTAGTCGCGAACCGCCCGAGCTGCCTCATCTGTGCGACCGGCTTGAGCCAGCGCTGACGCATGGGCGCTTCGCCAGACGGCCGAGGCCGGCTGCCAATCAACGAAGGAACGGACTAAGTCCGCGACGTCGCCACGCGTACCTCGTAGGTTTGCGATGGTCGCAGCGCAAGCGTAGTGCCACAGGTGCGCGTCCGATAAACCGATTTGCGTAGCTAATTCACGCAGTGCGTTATTGGCTTCCTCGGCGCCCTCCAAATCCCCCTGATAGGCCAGGTACTGCACCGAGATCAAGCGCGTATACAGGCTGACAAATGGAGGACAATCATGCTGGGCGATCGTTAGAGCTTCGGCGGCGAGACTACGAGCACCTTCAAGGTCTCCAACGCCGAGGTGGCCGCTCGCGGCTGCAGTTCTGGTCATTGCCTGGAGGGTGGGGTCGGCGGCCGCGTCGGCCAGGGCGACTGCCTCGCCCGCTCTGGCCGGTTCTTCGGCCCATCGCTCAGGGACCAGGGACGCAGCGCCGCCGCGTAGCATTACCTCGGCCACCACCCGACTGTCTCCAGTCTGCCTGGCGATGCTAACCGCCTCGTCGGCAGCGTCTAGGCGCGTCTTTACGGGAACCGTGGGATCGTAAATGATCTCTGCCGCCCAGGTGGCCAGAAGCAGAGCCCGCGTGGGCGATTGTTCGCCGTCGACAGCCTTCAAGGTTGCCTCGAGCAACTCGACCTTCGTGATCGACGCCCGTCAGGGTACTTGTCAGCCCTCGAAAATTCGACACGGACGCCCTCGCGGCTAGGTCAGCGCGTCCTTGAGCGATCGCCGCTCGACCGGCGTCGAGTAGGGTTTGCCTGCAGGCCGGGTCGCCTTGGTCCCGCTGGACCTCGCCCAGCCCGCACAACACTTGAAGAAGTAGTTGAGGCTCGCACGATTTGGCCTTATTAAGAAGGTCGAGGGCTTGGCGGTACCAGCCTTCCGCTTCGGATAGCGCCCGTGCCGCGGAAGCCTGCTCTGCCGCGGCAACCACGTACGACACGGCTAAACCGGCCCCGTCTCGGGAGAAGCCGCTCTGGACCGCGTGACGCGCAAGGCTCGCCGCCTCATTTCGATCTAGCTTGATCAACGCCTCCGTCACTTGACGGTGCAAACGGCGCCGCCAAGTCGCAGACAAATCCTGGTACAAGGAGTGACGCACTAAGGCGTGAGAGAACCTGAAACAGTCGGCGGAAGTCTCTTCGATAAGCCGCGTCCGGCATGCATTGTCAAGGCCGTCCAACAGGGAGAACTCATTCAAGTCGGTGACGGCGGCCAGCAGTTCCAGATCGAAATCACACCCGACCACGCTCGCTGCTGATAGCAACTTCCTTGTGGGGACCGGTAAGCGACCAACCCGTCGGCGCACTACGTCCCGCACGCCTTCGGGCACTACGGCTTCGCCGGGATATGACACCTGCCAATGACCGTCCACCAGGCGAACGTGCCCCGGTCTCCACCAAATGACGAAGCACTTCGGCCACGAAGAAGGGGTTACCGTCGGTTTCGGCGAAGGCGGATTCCGCCAAGCAGCGTCCATCGGCACTTAGTTCGGTGCCGGAGATACCTTCCACTAAGGCGACCACCTCTTCCAGGCTTAAGCCACTCAGCTTGAGGCGCTCCACACCTGGCAAGCGACGTAAATCCGCCAATAGCGCGGCCAGCGGGCGCGATTCGTCTAGTTCGGAGTCACGGTAAGTGCCCAGCACCCATAAACGCGCTGCCGGCTCCGATGTAGCTCGTCCGACCAAGTGGACCAAGAGCGACAGCGTCGATTTAGTGGCCCAATGCAGGTCATCCAGCACCAGCACCAAGCCGGATGGTTGGGACGCTTCTATGAGCCACAAAGCCACCGCTTCATATAGTCGGTACTCCTCCGTGCGGGGATCCGAAACGACGGGGCGAGGAAAGTCCGAGACCCCATGGCCCAACTCAGGCACCAGCCGCGTCAGTTCACCTCTTAGGCGGCCAAGCCGGTCGCCACCGTGAAGGGTATAGAATTGCAGTGCCTCTACGAAGGGCTGGTAGGGGACAGCCAGATCCTCATCGCAGGAGCCACTGAGGACGATCGTGCCTTCGAGATATGCCTCGCGGGCCAATTCGGCGGCGGTTCGCGTCTTACCTACACCGGGCTCACCGCCGAGTAGAGCGACGCGACAGCCGCGGCCATCACGGCTAGCACCCCATGACCTCTTGAGATGGCCGAGCTCGTGTCTTCGGCCAACAAACGGGCCGATCGCCGCGGTCGCCAGCACTCCCGGGAGAGGGGTCTTGTCGATTTGTAGAGATCCCGGTGGACCGATCGGCGAGCGTTCCCAGAGAACCTGATGAGGGGCCACGGGGCTCGAAATACCCGTCAACGTCAATTCGCCCACTGCTTCGAACCTGTACCCTCGGCGGCCCCGAGTCAACGACCGCACAGCGTCAGTGACGAGCACCTGGCCGGGCTGGCAAGCTGTGCATAATCTCTGCGCCTCCAGCACTGGGACACCAAGTACGTCTCCCCGTTCGACGGACACATCCCCTGCGGACATGCCCACTCGGGCAGACGCAGCGCGATCCACGTCATGTGGGGTCGGTAAAGTAGCGTTGCGCTGGATTGCAGCCGCGGCTGTCATGGCGTCGCCTGCCGATTCGAAGATCGCCAGCAGACCATCGCCCGAACCTCTCACCACGCTCCCATGAGCTGCCATGACGGCGGCCCGAAAATGCCCGTCGACCTTGCGCTGCAACGCGTCAGCCGCCTCTTCACCGAGGCGGGCACGAAGCTCCGTTGCGTCTGCCAAGTCGGTGCACAGCACCGACACCGTCATTGTCGTCGAGGCCACCAGGGTGGCCCTAGGGCGCACGGTGCCAGAAATGAGTTCACGAGATGGTGCATCCGACTCCTGCCAGAGCAGTGCGGGATCATGCGCCAGGATGGCAGCCTCCAATTCCTGTGGCCGCTCGCCTGCTTCCAAACCCAGCTGGTCCGCCAAGATAGTGCGTAGCCGTTGGAAGGCACGGAGCGCATCGGCTTGGCGACCACAGCGGTAGAGCGCCAGCATCAACTGCGCCCAGCGCCTTTCCCGCAATGGCTCAGCGGCAACGGCCGCCTCGAGATCACCGACCAGCCTGGCGTGCTCGCCCAAAGCCAAGCGGACTTCAATCAGGTCCTCTTCCGCCCCTCGGCGCACCTCCTCGAGCCGCACGACTTCGGCCGTAGCCCATGAATGCTCCGTCAGTTCTGGGCAGGGCCGGCCTCTCCACAACTGCAGCCCCTCGACGAGGGTTGCGGCCGCTGCTGGCAGCTCCCCTTTCGCTCGCACCTCAGCCGAACTCCGGGCGGCCTTTTCAAAACGGGCTGCGTCCACGGAGCCAGCGTCGATCTCGAGGGCATAACCGTCGCCAACTGTGGCGATGCAGTGGGGCGGCAATACCCGTCGCAGCTGCGACACGTAGGTCTGCAGTGCCTTGGTGGCCGTAATAGGTGGCGAGTCGCCCCAAAGGCCAGCACTGAGCGACTCTAAGCTCACAGGCCTGCCGGCACGCAGGGCCAGAACTTCTATCACCGCCCGCTGTTTGGCCGCTCCGAGAGTAACCTCACCTTTGTCCGTCGCGACCACCAAGGCTCCCAACAGCGCTACTTGCATCGGACCAAGCATAGGCGTGCCGATGGCCGTGGCCAGGGGAGTTGCGCCGGGCCGACCGGTTGCCGGCGTCCCCACGGCGGCGCGTCGAGAGCCCGCCCCACTGCGAGTTTTTTGCGAGTCTCGTAAGTTCGGCGGGCGCCGGCCAGCGTCGCCGGGCTGGCAAAACGGATGTGCGACCTTCTCGGGATCGGTGTTCCGGCGCGGACAGACGAGCGATTTCCAGTTCGCGAGGACGTTCGCCGACCGCTGTGCGTCTAGCCGGCGCCTCCTACTCAGTCAGCGGTACGGCCGCGATCACCCCTCTTGATCTGCGGGTACTGAGGGCACCGTCATGGCCCATCGTCCGCTTTGTTGTGCCGTGGTGTATTTATACGCCGACCCCTTTGGCGGGGGCGGGGCCACGCTCTGTTGCGGCGCCAGGTGACTAGAGCTTCGCTTGTTCTCGCGTCTCTCGCCGGCCGTTCGAAAGTAGTCCTGGACGGTCTGCGGACCGCCTACATTCGCCGGTGGTAACCCGGCGAGGCTTCAGTTGAGCACCCCCACTCGATTCAATCCGTGCTGCCCTCGTCGTGCGAGGCGCTCAATGCAGGCCTTGGTCAAGGTGTCCGGGCCCTGCCCGGTGACGAATCGTCAGGATGTTTGGGCTCGGAAATGTATCAGTCTCGCACGACCCGCCCGCAAATGAGTCGGCCCTCCGGGGTTCGATGACGTCATCCTGGTGCCTCAGGGCCGGGTCTGGAGCATCCCCGATGGTACTGCCCGCCGGGTGGGACCGAGAACTAACCGGAAATTGACCGGGAACTCACCGTAAATGTTGCCGTTTTTCCTGGTCAGACCGGTGGCCGGGACCGACACTTACAGGTGCCCGCAATATCGCGGGAGCCGGCACGGGCAGCAGCCAGGGAGGGGCCAAGCCATGTACCGGGCAGTTCGTCTCCATTGTCTTCAGCGGTACAGGAGGATCTTATGAACGGGCGTAGGCCGCGTCACTCGTTTGTCTACCATGCCTTCCGCAAGGCTCCAGCTAGAAGAGGCCACCGAGCCACGGCCTTTCTCGGGTCCCGCCAAAGTCCACAAGACGGGCCACCCCGCCCCCGTCCGCCCTTCCGACGAATATTGACGGCGATTGCCGTAGTCGTGAGTGTCGTCGCGACTGCCTTGGCCTATGGTGTCCCTCCCGCGGTCGCCGACAACGGCACCGGTCCCGCCGACCTGATAAACGTGCTCGCTCTCCAGGGCGCTGGGTCGCCGCTCTACACAGCCACGGCGGCTCAGCAAGCTTCTCTCGAGGACCTCGAGCAACAGGCGGTGGCCAACACCGTCGCCGACCACGGCCTGGGCAGCGCTGATGCCAACGCGGCCCAGACCTGGGGCCGCGATGCGGCCTTGGCCGAGCTGTGGGGGCTGTTGGTCCAGGCGATCAATACCCCGGCGGACGAGCAGACCACCGACCAGGCCAACGCGGTGGCCTGGCTTACCAACGTCGTCCTGCAACAGAACATCGCGGCCGCGGACGACGCCGGCCTCGAGTACGCCAAGTGGGCCGGTCTTGGGGCGAGCACCTACGAGAGCCTGCTCGCCAGCAACCCGACCGAGGCCCAACTAGCGGACTTCCTCAACGGTGGCCTGAACAACTACGGCCCGGGAGAGTCTATAAACACGCCGGCGTCGACCTCCAACGAAGGCTTCTGCACCTACGTCCCGCCCGCCCCTTACACAACGGACTACACGGGGAACATATACACGCCCGCGAACAAAAGCAACGCGAACCAGACCTGCTACACCCCCTGCACCGACGTTCTCACCAACTGCGCGCCGTTTACCCCTACCGAGACCCAGTTCGAGGATTACGGGACAGCGGACGCCGACAACCAGTACTTTGACAACACCGCCTGGCCGGCGGTGGCCAACGACGTGGGCGAGGAGGTCGGCTTCGGCGACGCGGGGGTTCCGGTGGTTCGACGGCCGCTCAGACCTCAACGAGAGCGAGGGTGCTGGTAGGCGCGCTGTGCATACGCAGCCGCTCGGGCGCTGCATTGCTCAATGTCGGTACCTGCCAGCTTGGAGTCCCCAGAAACGCCAGCGCCACTGGACTCCGGCGACCTTCGGGTTCAGGACCTGGTTCTGGTGCGGGGATTTCGACGAGAGCGGGCGTCGCTGCAAATTCGGCAATCGTTACGGCGCGCATTGCTCTCCTCAGTTGACGGTTGACTGTTGGTGATGTGTCACCTACGTTGGTGATGCATCACCTACCCTAGGTGAAATGAAGGGAGGGCTCCATGAGCCCGAGACTTACCGTCGGACAGCGGATCGCGGTCGCTCGCGAATACTGCGACATTGTTTTCAACAAGCACCACCCCGAACTCACGGCGGAATACTGCACATCCGACGTCGTCTGGCACGGTAATACGCTAGGAACGGTCAACGGAATTGAGGGCCTAACCGGACTTCTCAACATTTTCCTTGGATCACTTCCCGATCTCGTAGCTGAAGAACAGGACGTGATCGCGAGTGGCGATTTGGTTGTTTTGCGACTGCTTGTCACTGCGACCCACAAAGGCGATTTGCTGGGAATGCCGGCGACCGGGCGGCCCGTATCATGGAACGCCATCGACATCTACAGGATCAACGATGACGGGAAGATCAGCGAGGAGTGGGCGGCTGACGACATGGCCGCCTTCGGCAGCCAACTCGGCGCCTTTTCGTTGCCTTGGGCGTCTTGACCGACTAGCTCCCGGGCTCCGCGGGCGGTTCCGCCTGCTCTGTGACGGGCGCGGAGCGAGGAAAGATCGCAGAATGGAGCCATGGCAAAGAGTCGCCCCCACCAACGTCGGTTGAAGACTGAACTCGATCCAGAGCGGCTCCGGGTCTGGCTGGCATACATGCGCGTCAACCTCCAGCTCACCTACGAGATGAATCATCAGTTGCTCGGCGAGAGCGAGCTCTCTCTTTCCGATTACCACGTACTGAGCAAGCTTCACCAGGCGCCTGATCAACGGCTCCGAATCGCTCCCCTTGCGCGCGAGATCGGTTGGGAACGCAGCCGAGCCTCCCACCAAGTGCGCCGGATGACACAACGCGGTTTGACCGCCACCAAGTCAGTGACAAACGACGGACGCGGCACCGAGGTAACGGCTACGACCCGCGGAAAGGCGGCGTTTCGGGACGCAAGGCAGGGCCACGTCGAACTCGTCCAAGAGCTCTTCTTTCATGGACTCTCCGAGGACGCGCTCGGTCCACTCGCCGAAACGTTAGAGCACGTGTACGCAAACATTGTCGAACGCGGCTCGGGGTACCGCGGAGCAGAAGACTAAACTCTCTTTCGACAATGCAACGGCGCTTGAAGGGTTGCCGGGACCGAGTCTCGGGCTGAATAGAATCGCCGGCCTTGTTCGTACACGACGGTGGCCTCATCGGCATTGGGCCAGCCCCGGTATCAGTAGGCACTCTTCGCCCGCGGGACATTTCCCAAAGCGAAGACTCGCCACGGGGAGGTCAAACTAGAGCGGGCGTGTCAAATTTTTCTCGAGCAGCGTCGACACGAGAAGATCCCGACAGCCGTGGTCGTCAAAGAGAATCGTCACCTGATCTCGGTCGCAACGATGAATCGTGCCCTCTCCCCAATGCTCGGTAGCTACGCGCGCCCCGATCGGGAAGGGCTCCTCCCAGTGCGGGGTCGCGGGGCTGGAGGTCGTTGTCACAATTACCGCACGGGCCTGGGTAGTTCTGCCCGAAGTAGGTCAAGAGGAATGACCACCGGCATCCGCTTATCAATATCCTGACCAAGGACGAGCTGTGGGCCAGTGACGTCCGTTTCCTTAACGACCCCAGCGAGGGCCAGTTCGCTGTGAACCGACTCGAAGAAATAGTCTCGCAGGAACGAGACGTATTGTCTGAGACAGAAGTGAACAAGTTCGACGACCGCTGCACGTGGTCCTTACCAATGCTGCGACGCTTCGAGCTCGGCGAGCAACGATCTCCCTTGGAACCTACGCATTCCCTACTCTGAGTGGCTTGCCCGCCACCCGGCTCTCAGAAAGGCCTTGCGCGGCTGACCGGCCGACCCTAGCCTGTTTGCAGCCAGTGGCCGAAAGGGGCGCGATAGGACGTGGGCCATGCCAAGGTTGGTTCGGGCGCCAAGGAGCCGTGGCTTACACTCACCGTGAGGTGGCTGAGCTGCGCTCAAACAGCAACGGGGCTGTGGCCTTTGCTCATCCGCCGTCCCTGACATGTCGCGCCCTGTCCTCCGCCGACCTGACGCGAATATCCTCGCAAAGCGCACGGGGGAAGAGAACTGGCTGGCCAACTGCTGATGTGCGCATAGCAGTTGGCGGGTCTTGCGCGTCGTACAACCTGCTCCGCCAACAACATGTAGCTCCAGCCAGGAGGAAGCCATGCGAAAGCTTCGCCGATTGTCGCTCACTGCAGGTCTGTGCCTCACAATGTCAGCATTTTCGCTACCGCTGTTGGCGATCTCGTCGGCCAACGCGGCGGGGGTGGATCCGGAAGGAACCATCTATGTCGCCGATTACGGTACGAGCAGTGTCGATGTGTTTGCTGCCGGCGCTAACGGAAACGTCGCGCCCATCCGGACGATCTCCGGAGCGCTGACCGGTATCTCAGGTCCCGGTGATGTCGCCGTGAACTCAGCGGGAGACGTCTTTTCCTCGAACTTCAACAGCGACACCATCACCGAGTATGCCCCCGGTGCGTCGGGCAACGTCGCGCCGATATGCACAATCTCCGGCTCCAACACCGGCCTCGACGAGAACGACGATATCTCGCTCGCTCCCGATGGCACCCTGTACGTCGGCAACTTTGCCGGCACCCCCGTGGTGGTCTTCGCCCCGGGTGCCTGCGGGAACGTCACCCCCTTGCGCACCATAGCCGGCCCACTGACCGACTTAAGCCTCGTGGACGGACTCGGCGTGGATGCCAGCGGGACTCTCTACGCCGACAATACGGACGCCGGCAGCGTCGAGGTCTTCTCACCGGGAGCGAACGGGAACGTCGCTCCGGAAAGAACCATCGGTGGTTCGAACACAGGGCTGTCGTCCCCGGACGACGTCAAGGTGGGCTTCGGCGGAAACCTCTATGTGAGCGATTCGAACAACAGCGTCGAGACCTTCGCGCCAGGCGCAAGCGGCAATGTCGCCCCGACAACCAGCATCACCGGACCGTCAACCGGTCTCACCGACACCGATGACCTCGCTATCGATGCTTTCGGAAATATCTATGTCACGAATTTTAACAGCTCAGGGGTAGTGGAGTTCGCTCCAGGGTCGACAGGGAACGTTGCGCCGATAGCTACGATCGCCGGTTCCCTGACCACGTTCTCCGAGCCGGAGGGGGTCGCCGTGGCCGGCCCGCCGGGGCCACCAGTCGGGGCGTCGGTGACGACATCGGGCGCGGCGTCATCGATCTCACTCGGCAACTCCACCTCCGACACGGCCATAGTCTCGGGGGGGACCAGCCCGACGGGTTCCCTTGTCTTCAAGCTTTTCGGGCCGAACGACCCAACCTGCAGCCTGGCCCCCGCCTACACCTCCCCGGAACAGACGGTGAAGGGCGATGGCTCCTATCCTTCACCGTCGTTTGTCCCCACAGCGACCGGCACCTACGACTGGCAGGCGCTGTACAGTGGCGACACCAACAATGCTCCGGTGACCACCGCTTGCGGAGCCTCAGGGGAAACGGTGACGGTGGCTGCAAAGGCTGCGTCCACTACCATTTCAACATCCCTGTCGGGCGGGGACCAGTCCGGCCCATCGGTCAAGGTGCCGGCCGGTACCGCCGTGACCGACACCGCCACGCTCACGGGTACGAGCGCGACCATCGCGACAGGCACGGTCACTTACGACGTCTACTCCAACCCGACTTGCACCTCGCTGGCGCTCACGGGCACGGCACAGATGATCACTACCCCGGGCATTCTGCCGGCGTCACCCCCGGCTACCGTGACCACGCCAGGCACCTACTACTGGCAGGCATCTTACTCGGGTGACTCCATCAACTCGCCCTCCGCCAGTACTTGTGGTGGCGAAGTCGAGACGGTGACCGCAGCGGCCACCTCACTGCAGCTATACATTTCCGCCCCTTACCAAGACAACGGAGTGACGGTGGTGAGCTTGTGGTGGACTGCACCGCCGGGAGCTACGAGTTTCAGCCTCACCGCCAGTGAGCACACGGGAATTGGGCCCTACAGCTACACGGCGACTGGGCTCCCGCAATCTGGGCCGAGCACCCCGTTCATAGTCCAGGTCGAGGGCTCTACGCCGCTGCTCAGTGCCACGTTCCAGGTGACTGACAACGAGGGCGAAAGTTCGAACATCGTCAGTTACCCCTAAGCAGTCGACGGTCGTGGAAGTGCTCCAATCCCGCACAGCACTTCCACGATCGCCCGGCATGAACACCCTTATAGCAGAGCACGCTACGCACTCCCCGACCCGCCACGGATCCCATTTTCGGGCCACAATTAAGGTCTATTTGGAACAGTGGCTTCCTTCCGGTGTGATTCTTTGTCAATGTCGCGGTCGGCAGCGGTCCCCTGGTGGGGCTTGGTGAAGCTGACCCGGTCGGTGCCCACGCCGTGGCTCTCGGCCACCTCGGTCATGAGCGCCCGGATGGCGTAATGGCTGCATGCCAGCCCATAAGCGCAGCCGTGTCCGTAAGGGGGGTACAGCCAAGATAAGGACGAAAGGTGCAGCAGGCCTGGTGAGCGCCCCTGGGCCGCTGCCACCGGTCGACAGCCGCTGCGACGCTCAGGTCCAAATGAGTGTCCACGCCACCGGTCACCGACGCACTCGGCGGCATACCGATAGAACGTGGTGTTGTTGCGCGCGGCCAGCGTTCGCACCGGCGATAGGCACCGCCCAACAACAGGGGCACGTGGTTAAGCCGGTCAGAAGTGGTAGCTTCAACTCGTCCCTGGCACGATACGCGGTCCAAGACCAAACAGGTGGCAAATGAACCCTGGTTCCTACCGGTGACGCGCCATTTCCTTCCGTCACCCGTCAACGCGGCTCCCCTGTCGATCCCAGTTAGCATGCCCCGCGGCTACCGCTTTCAAATGGCTGCTGAAGGCCCGCTCGTGTGGTCTCGAGCTCGCCCTAGTGAGCGGCGATCACCGTTCCGGGAAATGCACCTACTGCCGAAGCCATCTGGAAGTCGAGGCTCGTCGGGTAGCGGGCGCCGAGGAGTATCGAGCCTCCACTGCTACCACGTAGCCTTGAGTGCACCCCAGAAAACACTGATCTTCGTCACGACGAGGGCGCCTCATTGCCCAACGAGGGAAGACGAACGCCGCACGAGGAGAGTGGGGGCGACTTCGCTCCGGTGCGGCGGCGATGCATCCCCTCGGAGACGTGAATGGACCAAGCGCGCCGCCTCTGCCGCTATGGCCGCGACGGGTTGACGTAGTGTCGTAATGGGAGGGTCACACAGCTCAGTAAACACGATCCCGTCGAATCCCGTCACTCTCACCTCTCCGGGCACCTTCACGCCGCGCAACAGAAGTTCGCGCACAACGCCGAGAGCAATGAAATCGGCTCCACACACGATGGCGTCTGGCAGCCGGCGTCGCCTGCGCATCAAGTCCACTACTGACTGCCTACCAAACTCCATGGAAAATGACCCGAGTATCGGTGGGCGCGCGGCAAGACCCGGTACCTGATTAATCATGAGCTCAAATGCTTGTAGTCGGGCCCACCCCGTCGAGGTGGCGCCCGTCTCGGATACGAACAGGACTTCACGACACGCTTCTCGTGCCAAATGTTCCAACGCAAGTCTGATGCCCGCCGCGTTGTCCAGCCCGACGTAATCGGCCATCACACCATCTACCCGTCGGTCAACTTGTACAAGCACGACATGGTGTGCTGCCTGGCGGAGCACCGGGGCGCTATCCATGTGATGGATAGGTATGACGAGGAGGCCGTCGACCTTCCTGTCGACCATTGTCTCGATCCGCCTTGCCTCCTCTTCGACCGACCCACTTGAGTCCCCGAGGATGATCTCTAGCTTGTACTTGCGCAAGGCGCCTTCTAGTGCCTCGACAAGCTCTGCAAAAAAAGGGTTGCCTATGCCAGGTAACACGATCCCCACTAGGCCGCTTGAGCGGGTACGCATGGCGCGCGCCACAGGATCGGGCCGGTAGCCCATTCTTTCGCTGGCTTCCAGTACCGCGGCGACAGTTGCCGGCGAAGCCCCAGTACCCGAAAGGGCGCGAGAGGCGGTCGACACGGAGACGCCAGCCGCGGCCGCCACATCGCTGAGCCGTACGGGCCTCCGTGGCGGAATCGATCCCACTCCCTGCGAAGCCATGCGTCCAGTGTGCCACACCAGGAG
Organism: uncultured Acidimicrobiaceae bacterium; assembly: GCA_963807395.1. Taxonomy (GTDB): domain Bacteria; phylum Actinomycetota; class Acidimicrobiia; order Acidimicrobiales; family Palsa-688; genus Fen-671. The sequence goes on along the minus strand of CAWEBW010000007.1, from coordinate 240,397 downwards.
GTTTGACGAGCACCGTGTCGAATGTCCGCGCTCGTACAATGGTAATTGCTCGACAACGCCTTCTCGGCGCCTACTCTTGACAAGATCACACGACTGTGCAACGCTAAGACGGAATCGTTCCCAAACGAAGGCCGGGTGGGATCGTTTCCGATGAGTCGCGGTGCATTCTGTGGGTGCGCGGGCTCAACACCAAAGGGGAAACTAGAAAGGGGGTCGCATGCGGGTAGCGTCTGCGCTCGAAACGCGATCAAGAAGAGTCCCAACCCTCTCTTTGTGGAAGCGCGCGCCCATAGCTTGCGGGCTTGCTGTGGGCCTTGCCACCACTGTAATTGGATTGGCGGCAACGCCCTCAGCCGCACAAGGCAGGACAGCCGACGCGGCGGTTACGACGCTCAACTTCTGGGGGACAATAGGAGAGACTTACTATAGCTCGGCGATCAGCGAGTACGAGAAGCTGAACCCGGGTATCAAGATCGTCTACCACATCTTCCCGTTCGACGCCCTGGACACGGTCATCTCGTCTCACATGTCCACGCACGACTCTAGTTACGCAGTTTACGAGGTCGACGAACCACGTGCGCTCGAGTTCGCCAGTAAAGGCTGGCTAGTGCCGATGGACGCCGCCACCACCGCCGAGCTCGCCAACAACGTTCCATCCGAACAACTTGGCGAGGTCGAGTACCAAGGCAAACCATGGGCTTTGCCTCTTTCCACCTCGACCCAACTGCTCTACTACAACAAAACACTACTTGCGAAGGCCGGCGTAACACCACCTCCGATCGGCGCAACCCAGGGCTGGACTTGGCAACAGCTCTTTGCCGCGGCCACGAAAGTGCATCAAGTGACTGGCAAAGCCGGCCTATTGTTCGAACAGGTCAACCGGATCTACCAGCTACAACCGCTGCCCCAAGGCCTCGGTGGAGGCCCGGGGGTCACGGGTGCGAACGGGCTCACGCCAAACTTGGACAACCCTGGTTGGGTCCAGGCCATGGAGTGGTACCAAAGTTGCTTCAAGTCTGGCATCACACCTTTGTCCGTCAGCGCGACTGAGACCGTGCCGGATTGGAAAGACGGGAACGCTGGGTTCTTCTGGGGTGGCCCATGGAACTATTTCCCAACGGTAAAGGCAGGTCTGTCCTTTGGTGTTGCGTCTACGCCGCATTGGGCCGGGCACGCAACCGTAGTGCCGACTGACTCGTGGGCGATTGGCGTTAACCCTTATTCCCCTCTGCGCTCCCAGGCGCTGGCGTTCGCGAAGTTCGTGGCCCTGAACCCCACCGGGGCGACGGACCTGATGGAGGACAGTGGCGGCGCTGGTGAGCCTGGTAACCCACCCGCGGACAAAGTCGCCCTCGCCAAGTACTGGCCACTCTGGCCGGCCCCGGTGGCATCTCTGATGAAGTACGAGCTCTACAATGAGTCCATCCATCGAGCCCACACCCTCGGGTGGGTCCAGTACGAGCTCGTCGTCGAGCAAGCGTTCAGCAGCATCGCCGACGGGAGCAGCGTTAAGACGGTCTTGGCGAACGCGCAATCAACTCTCACAGAGGATTTCGCTGCCCTTAAGGCTGAAAGCTAACCCGGCTTAAAGCCCGTAAATGTCTGGTCTTTGCGGCCCCGGCCCCTCCTCCACCCTCAACGGCGGAGGGGCCGTCGGCAACATCGTACGAACCACAAGCCTCGACAACGCCGACGGTGCTGCGGGAAGACCTGTCGGCCGCCCGCGACGAGAGAGAGCGGGCGCAGCGTTCCCGTTGACCGCTGACGGCCCAAAAGGGCCGAGCAGTCATGGCGGTGCCTTTTGGGGGCGGGGGCCATTAGAGGCGGCACGGCCAGCAGCGGCAGTCGATGGCACGCAGTGACACGCCCGGGCTGACGCATGAGCCGCCCGGCCTGCTGCCCAAAGGACACGACGACGACGACGTCGTTGTCGCACATGGCCCCGACTCGCACCCTCGCCTGAGTTCCAACAAAGTACGGGCGGGGCGTCGCAAGGAGGGGCGCGATGCCTTCGTCTTCCTTATCCCGATATTCGCGGCCCTCATCGTCTTGCGGTTCTTCCCCGTTGCAACCGCCGTAAAGGACAGCTTCGAGAGCCCCCACGGGCTCACCCTCGAGAACTACAGGTTCCTTTTCGGCGATCCCGGCTTTCTCCACTCTCTGCTGATAACTCTGATCTTCAACGCCATCGTCAACCCGTTCCAGATCCTCGTAGCCCTGGCTTTAGCTGTACTCCTGACCCGACGCCTGCCAGGCCGGAGCATCTTCCGGACTTTGATCTTTGTCCCCGTCGCCATGCCTATTTCGGTGTCCGCAGTGGTATGGGGCCAGCTCTTCGCCCGGAGCGGCGCCGTGAATGGGCTCTTCAACCTCGTAGGCGTACCGCCTCAAGGTTTCCTGACCTCTCAGAGCGAGGCCCTGATATCGATCGTTATCCTTGCCTCGTGGATCGGGTGCGGGTTCTGGATGATCTTTTTGATCGCCGGTCTAAACGAGATCCCAACCACCCTCTACGACGCCGCCCAAGTCGACGGGGCGGGGCCTGGCGACGCTTTTGGTACATTGCCGTGCCGCTTCTCAGGCGTCCCCTCGTTTTCGTACTGGTAGCGGACACCGTTGCCAACCTCGTGCTCTTCGCACCGGTGCAGATCCTCACCTCGGGTGGCCCACTTAATGCGACGGACCTTTTGATGTACGATATCTACAACCAGGCCTACGTAGCCCAACTGACTAATATCGCGGCGGCGGAAACGTTGGTTCTCATAGTTATAAGCCTGGTTATCGTGATAATCGAGTTCCGCCTGCTTCGGAGCCGCGTATGACCCATGTCGGGGGGCTGGAACTGTTGACCGAGGACGTAAATGCGTAAGTCATTGTGGACCATCGTCCTACTCGTGCTCGCAGTCGGCGCCACCGCGTACGCTCTTGTCCCCATAATCCTTCTGGTCGCAGCCTCGGTTCAGTCTCAGCCCGACAAGATATTCACGTATTGGGACCCGCTGAGTATCCATGCCTTTATCCCCGCCGGAATTTCATTGGGAAGTTACGGAGAAACCATAAACGGGGCCTTCGGGACGGCGATGCTGAACTCGATCATTGTCGCATCAGTAACCGTCGTCCTCGGCGTCGCTATGTGCGTCCTGGCCGCGTTCGCACTGGCCGTGCTGAGGTTCCGGTTCCGCGAGCTCCTTTTCGGGCTGTTGGTCGTAAGTTTCCTAATCCCGTTCGATGCGGTCAGCATCCCACTCTCGGGGACGTTCAGGACCTGGGGGCTGGGCGACTCGTTGACCGGGTTGATCTTGCCCGGGCTGGCGAGCGGAGTGGCAGTGTTCTTGCTGCGGCAGTTCTTCCTCGGCATACCTCGCGACCTTGTGGACGCCGGTCGGATCGATGGGCTGTCGAGCCCGGGGATCCTGCGGTTCATCTTTATCCCATTGTCCAAAGCGCCCATTATTGGCGCCGGTTTGCTGTTGTTCCTTGCCCAGTGGCAGGAGTACCTCTGGCCGGTATTGACGATCACCGATACCTCGCACGAGGTGGCGCCCGTGGCGTTGGGAGAGTTCGTGACCCAGTTCTCCACTGACTTTCGCGGCATGTTCGCGGCGGCCGTACTCACGACAGCATTGCCAGTGGCGCTCGTCCTGCTGTTGCAGCGTTTTTTTGCCCAAACTGTGATCGGGACGGAGGGAAAGTGAGCCGAGATCTGCCACGAATGGTCCTGGATACGGACACCTACAATGAGATCGACGACCAGTTCGCACTGGTGCACACGTTGCTGTCGGCGGACCGGGTGCGCCTGGAGGCGGTGTACGCCGCTCCCTTCCACAACGCAAGGTCGACCGACCCGGCTGATGGCATGCGCAAGAGCTACGCCGAGATAAAGCGCATCCTCGAGCTGGTCGGCGATAGCGGTACACCCGTGCTCGAGGGGGCCGGCGAATGGCTGACGGATCTGCCAGGGCCGGTGGCTTCGCCGGCGTCGGCGGACCTGATCGAGCGGGCACTGGGGCCGGGCCAGACCCCTCTTTACGTCGTGGCGATCGGCGCGGCGACAAATGTGAGCACGGCGCTTTTGATGGCCCCTGAGATCGCCGGGCGGGTAGTTGTGGTGTGGCTCGGTGGGAACGCGCTGCACTGGGCTTCAGCACGGGAGTTCAATCTGTACCAGGACTTGCGAGCATCGCAACATTTGTTTGACTCCGGCGTCCCCCTGGTCCACGTACCTTGCCTTAACGTCGCCGACCATTTGGTGACCACGCGGGACGAGATTGAGCATTATGTACGGCCCTACGGCGAGGTAGGAGCGTTTCTGGCTGGCCGCTACGCCGAGTACGTTGACGACGCGCCGGCCAGGTCCAAGGTGATCTGGGACCTAGCGGCTGTTGGTTGGCTGTTGGACCCGGCCTGGACCAAGACCGAGGCTCGGCCCAGCCCAATACTGACGACAGAGCTGACCTGGTCGGAAGATGCGAGCCGTCACACAATACGGGAGGTCGTTTCCGTTGATCGGGATGCCGTCTTCGGTGACCTGTTCGCTCGACTGGCTAGGGCGAGTGGTGCCGAAAGCGCGACGTAAGAACTGAGCTGTGGTGGCCTTAAAGACATTGCACCCTCTTCTAGGGCCGACTTCCTGTACGTGCTCGCCGCCATGGGTCACGGCGATGAAATCGGTGTGGTCGACCGGAACTTCCCAACCGTGTCGATGAGCACGCGTGTCTTGCCGTTGCTGGGGGCGGACGTCGTCACCACAGTGAGAGCTATCCTCTCTTTGCTGCCCTTGGACACGTTTGTCCCGGCGCCGGTCACACGCATGGAGGTCGTCGGGAACCGTGAAGTCGTACCGGATGTGCAGGCAGAGGTCCTGGCAGTATGCGAGGCGAGCGAGGGGAGGCCGCTTGTCATGGCCTCGGTGGAGCGGGCGGAGTTTTATGGCCGCGCCAAGTCAGCCTTTGCCGTCGTTGCCACAGGCGAAGCTAGGCCCTATGGATGCATATTGCTGACCAAGGGAGTTGTCAGCGCCAGACCAGAACTGGGTCAGCCCGACGGGTGAGAGCCAGCTAGTGACAGATCGCTTGTAGGGAGGAGAGGGCGTGCCTACGTCCTGTCTCGAGAAGGCTCCTTTGGTTGTCGTCGTCGGCTCTGTAAACGCCGATTATTTGTTTCACGTCGCGAGACGCCCGGCCGCAGGCGAAACGGTGACCGACGCGGTACTGGAAATGTGCCCGGGGGGCAAGGGCGCGAACCAAGCCCTAGCCTCCGCTCTCAGTGGGGCCGAGGTCGAACTCGTCGCGAGGGTCGGTAATGACTCGAACGGTGCGAGGAGGGTGCAGGAGCTAACCTCACTCTTTCACGCGGCCACACCAGGATCGTTATCGAGGCTTAAAGAGGGCAGTTCACCGACAGCAGAGGCGCCATCCATGGCAAAAGCCGGCTGACGCCCCGACGTCGCCCGTCTGTGGGCTCCTCCGGGTTGCCGTCCAAGGAGCAGCCGGGTATTTATGAGCGCGTTGGAGGGGCGAGCAGCTCGAGCTGGAGCTGTCGGAGGTACGGTCGGCCTCAGCTAAAAGCAGCCCGTAAACGTGAAAATGCTCTCGCCAGCACCTTCGCCCATGCCCAACCCCGGTCGAGCCGCAGGTAGACCGAGCGCGCAGAACGGGTGATGCGGGCCGCCATGTGCAAGATGGCGTAACGGAAGGCCTCTATCTCACAGTGGGCGATGGCGGGCTCGTCGGCGAAGCAGATCAGCTTGGACCAGCACACGAGGTCGGCGCCAGCGAGTGCGGCCTCCATCCACGCCTTGTTCTCGGCCACGCCCCAGCAGGGGAAGTTCGCCAGGCCAGCGGCTTTTGACTGACGGATACGGTCCTCCACCCGAGCGTGGCGGCGGTGCCGCAGCTCCAAGCCGGCGATGCCGCCGGGCACCAAAGCCTTACCGGTGTCGGTGATGAAAGCGGTGTAACGCCAGCCGTCTTGGGCCTCGAAGAGGGTGAGGGCGGCACCGGGGTGAGGCCGCTCGCAACGAACTGTGACCCGGGAGCCCTCCGGCCAGCCCGACAGGTCGAGCATGCGGGTCAGCTCGGCCAGGTAGGCGCCGTCTCTTTCCTCGCCGGCGGCTTCTATGGCCGGCTCCCAGATGTCTTCTGGGACAAGGGAAATTGCCAGCCTGACCTCTTCGGTCACCGGGAAGCCGAAGCTGAAGCCGACCCCTCTTTGCCGGCAGGCGGCAGCAAACTCGTGCGTAGCACCAGCGGAGTCGGCCCGGGCGAGCAGGCGCGGCCCGCCCTCGGTGCCTGGGCGGGCATACGCGGGCAGGCCCTCTATGGCCATGTCGAGGACCGCTATGTGGTCTTCGGCCGTGTTGGCACCGGCGTTGCCCGGCCGCAGCAGCCCGGCCAGCGCTTCGCCCGAGGAGACATCGGGCCGGTCCAAGAAACAGTAGAGCGGGTGGAAACCGAAGGTGTGCTTCCAAGTCGGGGCGGCACCTTCTTTCTCCGAATGGGCAACGACAATCGTGGCGTCGAGGTCCAGCACAAGCTCTTGGGAAAGATCGGGCGCCGCCCCCGCCTCCCAGGCCGCCGCTCTCGCCTTGGCCCGCCCGGCCCGCAACAAGCCGAGGTGCTCCTCGGAGACCTTGTCCAGCACCCTCCATGCGGTGGGGCCAGAAGGTACCGGGCCGAAAAGGCTGGGTTGGTCCCGTAACGCCCGCATCCCCGATATAGAAGTTGCGCCGTCCGCGATCGACACGGCCAGGTCGGCTAGCACCTGGCCAGGGAAGTGAAAGGGCAGGCCAGAGTAGGTGCCGATAAGCGCTTTGTCCCACGCAGCGACCAACCCAGAGGCCGCCGCCAGTTCTCTGAGCAGCTCGCAGCCGGCATGGGAGGCCACTCCAGTACCGTCGGCAGACACTTTCATCTTGGCCCAGCGGGGGCTACGCTTGTTCACTTAGCAAGTGCCTTCCTGTGAGGGATCAAGGGGACTTCAGCAATCCCATTTTCCCTTACAGGACGGCCACTTTGGCGGATAGCTCCAGCTGAAGTGGCGTGCGGGCGTGAAAAGCCGAGGCTAAATGTCGGGAGCGTCTCCACTCGGTACGTCACCCCCACACCTGGTGTGCCGACCGGCGTCGCCGTCGTGGCAGTGACACCTGACGGGCAAAACGCCATTATTGTCGCTCCGGGCGCCAACGCGAAATTGCTCCCTCAAGACGTCGCCGCTTGCAAGGAAATCTGGGCTCGCGCGGCGGTGGTTGTCATGCAGCTGGAAATCCCTGCCGAAACCGTTGCCTATGTGGGCCGCTCGTTGAGAGGCGCGACACTACTAGTGAACTGCGCTCCTTTTCGTCCCCCGCCGCGGAGACTACTGAGGCGGGTAGACGTCCTCGTCGCAAATGAGCGTGAGGCTGCAGCTCTGTGCGGGTGGCCCTTGTCGAGCGTCTCAGATGCGCTTCGGGCAGCGAAGCAAATCAATGCCATGGGCCCCGCGCGTCGATCATCACACTGGGCTCGCTGGGTGCGGTCGTCGTTGCGCCAGGACTCGAGGCTCACGTTCCAACACCGCCTGCCTCGGTAGTGGACACCACCGGGGCAGGAGATGCGTTCGTCGGCGCGTTGGCTGCACGTCTGGCATCGGGCGTCGAGATGAGAGAGGCAGTAGAGTTTGCGGTCGCAGTTGGCTCTGCCACCACAGAGACCGTCGGTGCAGCCCCCAGGGTACCGCGTGAGCTATTGGAGCAGGATCGTGTCCGGCAAGGGGCATCTCGGTCGGCGTCAGGGTCAGGCTCCCTGACTTGAAGATCCGGCGGTAGAGGTCCCGCCGCCCTGGCCAAGCTGATCGTCCCTGTCACGGGGAAGATCGAGATCCTCGGGTCCCACCACTGGCCACGGCAGACATCCCTGACCTGGCCTTACCTAACCTACGAGTTCCACGATGGATTGCCGCCGTCGCCACCCGCTCGGCTCACGGGCTGTTCTCCTTAATGATCAGCAATATCCACGCCGATCTTCTCGCCGGACCGCCTTTAGTTGTCATAAACGCCAGCCGTGTACCCCACTTCGGGGCGGTCCCGCGTCACCAGGCGTCCCCTGACCGTTCAACGCAGTCGCTGGAAGCGCCTGCACGCGTGCCGGCTTGGAGGACTCGGCGCGAAGCAGTCGGAAGCTCGTCGATGGGTTCCCTAATCACCTTCGCCCGCATATTTTTCTCGCCTCCGAAGCCCTCAGCGTCGTAGAGCGAAGCGAGCCTCTGCTCGGTCGGCACGCTTGCGCGCACCGTGGGGCAAGAACATAGGTTCGATCGGCGCCTAAGTCAAGCGGTAGCTGTGTCGATTGGTCGCCGGCTAATCGGCGAGGTGCGGGCACAGGGCCAATGCCCTGCTTGTTCCCGAGTTTTCTGAGAAAGAGGTACGTGCAGGCAGGCGCCCAGACAGTTTAATCAGGGAAGCATCGCCAAGAAGACTCGGCTCAGAGGCTCTCCCTCGACGGCTCTCTCGGCATGAGGGATCGTCATGAGTTCCGGGCTGACTTCGTACCCCTCGATGTCAGTCCAGTCCGTACCCGCTCCACCTCGTCGTTAGTCGGCCACTGCCGCGCCGACGACCTGGCAGAAGTCAGGATGCGGCCAGGGAAGGTCCTGCGGTACGGCCCTAAGTGCTCGAGGTGCAGCCAGCCCAGGAGCCGGAACCTACCCGCCGAGACGAGCTCGCAAGGTGTTTTCGTCTTCGCCATAGATCCAGGCCTGTTACGCACTGCGATGACAGAGCTGGACCTCTCATGCGGCTTCCCACCCTGGAGCAAATGTTCCAAGGTTGGTTCGACAACGGGGTGGATTGCTCCCCGGAGCGTGCCGCCCGTCTAGTGGCTTACCTGGCGTCGGGAAAAACTGATGTCCTTTCCGGACGCCACCTGAGCGTACATATCGACGCACAGCAAATGCTCACGTCAGCGAGCGAAATTCTGGAGCGCGATCTGTACGTGTTACGTGAACAAAAGGTAACATGCAACAACTGCGCGATGGCCGGAGCGGCCGCACCTGGTTCTTTACCGACAGCCGGTGGCGCCCTGAATCCCCGGCGCTGCCTATTGTGCAAAAGCCATTCCGAGACAATTGACTCACGTGCGGCGGTAGCCGCAGTCGACGCCCGGATGCAGACGGTTATTGAGCGCGACGTGTCCATAACGCTCAACGGGGCGGATTGGCGCCTGGGGAAAGTAGGCCAAGGCTCAGGTTCTGGCGGTACTGATTTCTCCCCGTCAAGGTTTGATCTTTCGCTGGTGCTCGGAGTAGCAGACGACCCGAGAACCTGGAGGAGCGCGGCAAGGAGCTGTTCGCGATGCTTTTCCCGCAGTTGAAGAGAGGTAGAGCGCGGAGACTGACTTCGATCCGGTTGCGTTCGATACAGACGGAGGGCGAGCCTTCAATTGCGTCGCGGCGTGTCTTCGCACCGAGGGCCCCTCATCGTCGCGCTCTGGGAGACGCTCTTCAGCTCGCGAGTGGCCTACGAGCTGAAGAGCTTCTCCGTCAGCTCAGCTGGTCAGCTTACCTGCACCGACCACGTGACAACCGCCGGCGTAGTAGCGCCACCAACGGTGGTCTCGGTCGCTTCGAGGGTGGCCAGGTCTCCGGCATTTAGCGGGTAGCTGTCCACCGTGTCAGAGCAACTCGTGGCGCTGCCATCGATGTTGCAGCCGATCGCCGTTCCGCTCGTGACGCCCCCATCGAAGACGTCGATCTGCCAGCGCTCGTGGATGGCACCGCTCGCATTCGATCCGGGAGCTGCACTGAGGTGCACGTAAAGGCCGTGCAGTGTCCCAGTCACCGCGACGACCTGACCGACCACACCATCACTGGCGGCGCAGTTGCCGACCCCGATAAAGCCCCCACAGCCGCTGCCGTTGTTACCGGTACTCAACTGATTGCCAGAGCTTCCGGCGAGGAAGCTGGAACCCGGAGTGCCCGCTGGCCCCGGCGGCCCGGCTGGCCCCGGCGGCCCTGCTGGCCCCTGCGGCCCGGCTGGTCCCTGCGGCCCGGCTGGTCCCGGCGGCCCGATGTTTCCGCCGTTCGACCCCTGCTAGCCGTTTGCGCCGTTAGCGCCGCGCCTGTTCCCGCCGGCAAAACCGTTTCTGCCAGCGAGCCCGACTTACCCGTTTCCACTCTTGCCGCCGCTGCGACCGAGAACGGGGCCACCAGGGGTACGCCCTGGACGCTGACTAAGGCCACTCCCAGCGCCAACGTCACCTTACGGCCAAGCCTCATCTGCGTGGCGCTTGTCTTGGCGAACTTGGCTGTCTTTCGAAGCTTGATCATTCTCATCTGCTTAATGCCCTTTCTGGTTCAGTCATCACTCGTGATGGACACCGGTCTCGCCATATACCAACTTGTTATGCATCTGGTTTTGCAAGTGGCCGTCGAGGTACCTCCCGATGTCGCTGGGGTGTGACCGGGACATCCTTCCTCGGTACTATCTTCTTCCCCGGTACTATATACTTCCTCGGGTTCCCAAGTAGCAACACGATTTCGAGGTGAACGAGCCGAATGGAGATCATTCGTCTGCGTTGCACCCTTCGTTAAGGCTCCTTCGCTAACTGCTCAGGTCGTGAGACGTGACGGCATCGTCCGGGCGACCGAAAGTATTGATGCGCTCACCTTGATCTCTCGGACGCGTGCCGGGGCGTGCAACAGAGATTTCTGCTTGGTAGAACCCTAATGGTGCGACAAACTTGCCGAGACTTGGGGCGGGTGCCCCTCCTATAACATGGCACCCGCAAAATGAACGGGTTAGGGCAGCTGCCGTGGGAGTTAACGCCCAGCCGACAGTGCCGGCCGTAGGGGCAGCCTTGACGGCTCCAGGGCTGCGTGCCAGAACGATGGTCTGCGAACCCTGGTCCTACCTCTCGCACGTTCGACTGGCCACGCTGGCCAGTCGAAAACTTTATGCTCGATGCGCTGTTGGTTTGGGCGGACGTTATAAAGCCCCGCAACGCCAAGTTTGCCATCACGGTGAGAGGTGGCCGGGGTCTAGCCGTCAACTCGACTATGGCAGCGGGGGGCCGGCAGAAGTAACATGTAAGCGACCCTGACGGAGACTCGGAGTGGGCGTACGTGTGACTTCCGATGACCCAGTGAGGGCGTACGCGTCCTGACGGCCGGCCCGGCTCTTTGCGACGTCCGACTACCTGCTGAAACGGCTGTGGCGACGAACAGACTCCTTACAATACATGGGTACTCCGCCGGCTAATGCGAACGCTTGGACGGCGCTACACCAGCCCGGCCTTAACCGCTGAAGTCACGGCAACCGAGGGACCAACCGCCGACCTCGCAGGTAGCTCCGTCCGTCTTAGCCCGCTGGGCGACACCGGACTACCCGGGAATAACCGAGGAGCCCTTTCCCCCCGTACTTGAGCGGGGCTGGGTGGGGGACCGCACCAGGGCCACAGCCGCCTTCCGCAGCTCGTTTCCCCGGAATGAGGCCGCTGAGCGCGGCCAGGAGGGCGCGGTCGACCGGTCGGTACCTGACTCGTCGATAGAGCTGGCGCTCGAGGACACGCACCTGGTGACGGAGGACGACGACATCCTGGTTGAGGTTCCCGCGTTGAGACGAGAGAACAAGCGCCAGCACACGGCGGAGCCTGAGGTAGACCAGAGAAGAGGCCGCGGCCGATGACGAGTGGAGCGGCACAGAGTGCCAGCTCAGAGTCCTGACCGAGATTATGGCGCCCTTGCCTCACTGAAGACGGCCTTCAAGTCAGCGCGATCCCTCCTCAATAAGTACGCTTCTTAATTACCGAATTGTGGCTCAGCGGCATGGAGGGTCGCTGTCATCGACGAATAGTTCTACGCGGCGAGCAACTCACGTGCCGTCGCCCCGAAGGAGGCGCAATGAACCAGACAGTTTCGAGGCCGGTTACAGCCCAGGGCCGCCCTGTAGACAGGTCCGCGCCTGCACTCGGCCCGCTCCGCCGGACGGCCAGCGACACCCTCGACGCCCGGCTGCTGCGCGCCGGGTTAGAAAACGACGGATATATCTACTTAGTCGGTTTCCTGGCACGCGAGGAGGTGCTGGCGGCCCGGCATGACATCCTGGTGCGCCTGGCAGCCGCCGGGTTCCTGGACGAAGGATCGGACCCGGACGAGGCACGTCCGTCCGCCGACGCGGGGCGTTCGATGTTAAGCGACATTGCTTGGGCCAGCAAGCCGCTTCAGGAGCTGCTCTATTCCGGTCGCATGATGGGGCTGTACGAGGCACTTTTCGAAGTCCCTGTGCGCCATTTCGATTTCACCTGGCTGCGGGCTTATCCTCCGGGACGCGGCACCGCGCCGCACATGGACAACGTCTTCATGAGCCGGGGTTCGTCGAGGTTGTTAAGCGCCTGGGTGCCGCTCGGGGACATCGACACCAGTCTCGGAGGGCTAGCCGTCCTGGAGGGTTCACACCGCCTTGACGACATCCGGAGATCGTACGCTTCGCGGCGACGTAGACACGTATTGTTCGAACGAGCCAGGCGCGGGGTCGTACGCCACCCAGGAGACCATGGTTTGGAACGGCCAAGTGTCGAGCGACCCGGTCGGCCTGCGCGAAGAGCTCGGGCTGCGCTGGCTCACAAACGATTACGAGGCGGGCGACGTGGTCACCTTTCCAATGTTCACGATCCACACTGGCCTCGACAACAACAGTGACCGCATTCGCCTCTCGTCGGACTCCCGCTACCAGCCCGCCAGCGATCCAGCCGACCCCAGGTGGGTAGGGCCAACCCGAGCGCGCATGGCTCGCGCAGCAAGGTGGGTATGATCTGCTAAAGACCTGGCGCTGAGCTGGGACCTAGGCAACCGTGAGAGGTTCCTTGTCGCGGCACTAAAGGACAGAGTTCAATGGAGTGTCAGGGACACCACCGACCTGTGCGCCAGGCATCCACTTTGGCAGGCCCGACCTCTGGGGGGTCATTGATTGGTTCGCTGATGGTGATATCAGCGTCCATGTCGATTATCGCTATGCCCCGGCGGAGGCCCGGGGAGCGATCGAGTTGAGCGTGGTGGAATGTCCATGCCAGGTGATAACTGACCTCGCCCAGGTCGTACGGCCCTTGGGCGACCTCGACGTTTTGCTCCACAGGTGAAGGGTGCCAAAACTCGATGCGTACCCGCGTAGGGAGACATTACTGATTTGTTCAGAGGGGCGGACTAGCCGGCTTGCGCCTTTGGACAAGCGACGTCATATCCCAGTATTGGTGCGATGGCGTACGAACTTCTTAATGGGCCAACACCCCTCGGGAATAGCCACTCCGGCCGATATGGAATCGGAATATACAATCTCAGCGACATAAAGATCACCGTATGAGTCCAGGCAAATACCGTGCGGTGCTGCGAAGCTCGCGGGGTCATCTAGGTCGGGAGCCCCGATCCGGGCGAGGAGCTGGCCGTCTTCGCCTAATACGCTGACATGGGGGCCGACGTGGCCAAGATCGCTCCCCTGGTATATGATCTCTGGCCCACGCGGCGAGCGCCGGCGCAGACATAAATAAGCCCGTCCTCTCCCGCGCACAGTCCATTGGGCCGTTGGTGCTCCCAAACTCCGAGATAGGAGCCGTCGAAGCCAAATAATTGGATCCGGTCGTACTCCCGGTCGGCGACGAGGACGCGTCTCTTGCGGTCAATGCACAATCCATGCGGCAACCGGAACTGTCCCGGTCCGCTACCGGGTTGCCCCCAGGAAGAGATCCATTCTCCATTTGAAGAGAAGCGATGCACCCGGGCGTTGCCGTAACCATCCGTAATGTACAGGTCGCCATCCGGGGACACTACTAGTTTCGTAGGGTTATTAAAAGGCCCGGCTGCCCGCACCACGGTGTCTTGTCCAAAACCGTCGTAACCGGTGTCGCTCGGCGATCCTGGAGTGCCCAAGGTCAAAGGGGATCCTCGTCCGCACTGAACTTCGTCACGGAGTGTGCTCCCTGGTCAACGCAACAAATATCGTGCCGGCGCGTTCGGCAGCTCGTGCAGCCGCCAGCTCTCCTTCCCGTCGGACCAGTCTGGCCAGGCCTGCGGGGCCAGGCAAAACGGGGAAGGTCAGATCCTCGGCATAAACTTTGCAAGATAGGCTCAGATTGCTCACGTCGACCAGCGGGTTGGGGCGAAATGTGATCTCGTGGAACCCAAGGATGTTCCTCTTGAGCGTGGCCTCCTTGTCGGCTCCTCCGTCGACGAAATCGAAGACCATTTTGGGCAGCACGCGGCGCGCCTGAGCTTCGGAGGTCTTCTATGCATAGCGCGGTATTGGTGCTGCACGACCTCCACTCGACCATCCGCGAAAAAGAAGCTGTCCGTTGGAGCAGAGTTCTAGTCCTGTTCGGCACGGCTATCCGATCGAGTTCAGGGAACCTTTAAAGAAATAACCAGCACTGCTGAGGAACTCGGGCGTTGGATCTCTTGGGATGGCCTATCGTCAGGAGCAGCAATCAGTCAACAGCTTATCTGACGCGCGGTGAACCGGCAATGTTGTCGGGTTCTGGAGATTGCACATTCGGACCTGAGGGCGCCGGTCCGCCGCTCCGGTCAGCCGGTTCGATCCCTCATTTTCCCTAGTGATCTCCGACCCGATCGCGCAGGAACGCTATGCTTTTCGCCAACCAGTCCTCCTCGAGTTGCATGGTCGCCTCAATGGTGCCCTCAAAGGGAGGCCAGTGCTCCACGATCACACTGATATCGTGACGGCCCCTGTTCCTGAGTTCGCGCAGCAACGCGTCGAAGTCGACGCGTCCATCGCCTGCTGGTCGCCCGATTACTGAGAAACCCATACGCGTGTCTACCCTTTTGATGTCGTAGTCCTTAGCATGGAGCATGATCGTGTGAGAGCCAAGTTGGTTTACAACGGTCTCTAGCGGTTCGGGGCGTCCGAGGGAGTTAGCGGTATCGAGGCAGATCCCGACAAAGGGGCTCGACACTCGTTGGACAAGGTCGGAGAACTGTGCTGCACTAAAAGATTCGTTATTCTCGATAGCCAATCGGACATTTCGTTGCTCGAGCACGTCCAAAACATCGTTGATGGCCGCCTCGGCTCCTGTTAGCTCGGCTGCATTACACATACTTCCGCTAATGACGGTGCGCAAGGCGCGCGCCCCCAAGTGCTCCGCGATCCGAACGTACCGAACAAGGCGGTCCTTGTCTAACCCGCGGGTCCCGAGCTCCAGCATCACACCCTCTGCCACGGCGGCCATCTTCAGCCGGTTGAGCTCAGGGCCAGACAGCTCGTGTAGCGGTAGGTTGTCTGCGATCTGCAATACCGGCACGCCGTGCTCTGCGGCCTTGGTTACCATGGCGAAGGCGTCTAGCTGCGTCGGCGGCTTCGGGTAACCCGGGACGCCGATCGACCAGGGCAAGCTCCACGTTGATATTCCCAGTTCCAATTACTCTCCCCTTGGCTCGAGGATTTTGGCACCTAGAAGCCCCCATTATGGCGATCCAGCCTGAGGTTCCTTCAATACTCGTGTGATGGTGCGTTGGTTGTCACTAGTCCGATCTGCTGCAGCGTCAAGGCTTTCTGCAGACCAACCTAGCGCCCCCGTTCAGCGCGCTCAACGAGCGTCTCAAGGGCGCGGCACCTCTCCGGCATCTCAGAGTGGGTCGTGATCCGCTCGCCAAGTCTTGTGAGGCAGATCCTAGACTTACGGGGAGTAGTCAGTGCAGACCTGGTCGACCGTGCCGTTTGCTTGTCTATAGCGCCTTGAAGTTGGCAGTTGGGAGGGTTCATAGTGGCTGATATCGCTTGGCCGGACGATGTCTACGTGGTCTTCGACGACGACCTCCCCAACCGAGCGACGCCGGGGATGGGCGGATCTGTCTTTACCGCCGACAAAGCCGTTGTGGAGTTCTCTACAGTCGACCGAGGTTTGCAGATCGACCTGACCTGTGACGGCCCCGGGCTGGCCCGGGTCGCGGTGCGGTGGCGAGACCCACTGCCTGACACGGCTTTGGTCCTGGGCGATTCCTGGGAACGCTCGTACGGGGAGCTTCAATGGCGGCATCGCCAACCCCAGCGAGTAATGCCCTGGTACTGGCTGGGTCACGACCCGGGCTCTGGCACCAGCCGCGGCATGGGCGTCCGCACCGGGCCGGCCACGTTTTGTTCGTGGAACCTGGACGAAGAGGGCATCACGTTGTGGCTCGACGCACGTTGCGGAGCCCTGCCGGTACACCTGGGCCAACGGCGGTTGGCCGCGGCGACCGTCGTGCGAGTGATATTAGGGCCAGAGGCCACGCCGTTCGCCGCTCTCGGAGAGCTGTGCCAGGCCATGTGCGCCGCGCCTCGCGTTCCTGCGGGACCAGTAGTTGGCTGCAACAACTGGTATTACGCCTACGGCAAAAACTTCGGGCCGGCCGAGGTCCTTAGGGATGCTGACACAATTGTCGAGTTGAGCGATGGTCACGGAGTTAGGCCCTTCTGTGTGGTTGACGCCGGCTGGAGCGCGGGAGGGCCGTGCCCGGGTGGCCCGTGGGCCGCCGGCTTAGCTGGCGTCTTCGAGGATATGCCAGAGCTGGCAGCACAGATCTCTGCTACGGGAGCCCGGCCCGGGATTTGGTTCCGGCCGGCGGCACTTTCCTTCGTAGATGACGAACGCCGCTTACGGGCTGGCCCCCGTCCAGCGCGAGAGCAGCCACTGGATCTAAGCCGACCTGAGAACCTGGATGAGATTGCGGCTGACGTGGCCCGGCTGGTCAGTTGGGGTTATCAGCTCATCAAGCACGATTTCTCTACTTTCGACCACTTCGGCCGGTTTGGTTTCCAGATGGGCCGTCAGCTCACTGATCCCGGCTGGACGCTAGCGGACCAAAACCTCACCAATGCCGAGGTACTAATAGACCTGTACCGCACCATCCAACAGGCGGCCGGGCCAGCATTGGTGCTCGGGTGCAACACCGTGGGCCACCTCGCCGCCGGCCTGGTCGACATTCAGCGCACAGGCGACGACACTTCGGGTAGGTTCTGGGAGCGGACCCGCCGGATGGGCGTAAACACGCTGGCCTTTAGGTTGCCACAGCACCGGCGGTTTTTCTACCTGGACGCAGACTGCGTGCCGTGCACCGAGCAGACCCCGTGGGACCACAACCGCGAATTCCTCGACCTTGTTGCCCGGTCGGGTACAGCCCTCTTCGTTTCGGTCGACCCACGCTGCCGGTCCAGAGCGGTCGACCGCGATCTGCGCGCCGCCCTCCGGACCGCGCTTGACGGTGGAGACGCGGGCGGTGTCGAGCCGCTAGACTGGCTCGTCACCACCAGCCCAAAAGACTGGCGATCCGGCGACGGCCGGCGGCAGTACCGTTGGATCGAGGGGTACGGGGCGGTTGGGCGCATAGACGGCCAAGAACTCACGGCGCCGTGACCGCGCCTGACGCGTCCTACGGTGCGTTTCTTTTGGGTTTTAGCTGTTAGGACAACCCCCTCCCCGGATAGCGAGCCCGGAGGGCGGCCAGGGCTTCGTGGAACGGGGCTTCGATGAAGGCGCGATGGTCGTTGTGGCCGTGGTGGTGGGTGACTGTGCCCTCTGGGTAGTACGAGACGTGGTGGCGGACGTACTCGAGGCCGCCTTCGACCAAGGTGAACAAATAACGGGCGGCAGCGGCGTCCCTGGGGCCCACTCGCCCCCGGTGGATATGTACACCGGGGAGGTGTGGGCGAAGATGGGCCGTTGCCAGCCGTCGAGGTGACGGGCGCCGGCCCCGTAGCAACGGGCAGCCACCCATGAATGAGCTCCCACTTGGACCGGTTCGGCCACGCTCAAACGCTGGGCGCCTCCAGGGTTATTGGCCGAGGCCACGGCATGGCCATTGACGACGACCTCCAGTGTGGCGAGGGGGAATATGCTCTCGGCCCACGCTTCGACCTGGACGGTACCGGGGTCGCCGAGCTCGATAGTGTCGCCGATGTCATGGCCGTCCACCTTCAGCTGAACGATGGGGCCGCCCGATAGGAAGGTCCGCCCGGCCCGCACGGCGGCGCACCACGCCTCGTAGGAGAACTCCTCGTCGACCCGGGCATACGTGCGGTATATGCCTACCGGCACGTCGCTTGTCATCTTGTCGGTCCCGCCCACCAGCGGCAGCTGGTACCCGCAGTTCAGATAAGCGTAGTACGCCTCTTGCTGGCCCGGGTGCCAGTTAAGGGACTCAATGGCGTCGGCCCGGCCGGTGGTGGCCAGCACCGCGGCCTCGCCATTGGGCACCGGGAAATGGGCCATTACCACCGTCCCTCCTTGGGCGTGGGCGCGGTCGGCCCAGTCGGACAATGTGGTCTCGAGCGACCCTCCCATCTCGGCCTCACTCGGCCCGTCGCTGCACCATGGCATGACGGGATTCTTCAGGCCCCACAGCACCATATGCCCAAGCGCGTGCTGGCGGTTTTCTTGGCCGACATACGTGTGAAAATTGCCGTCCGGGGTCGTGCTGACGCGTCCGGTGAAATCCTCTATATTTGTGAAAAGCGACCCCAGTTGGGTTGGGAGCAAGTTGAGCACTCGGAGGTCTTCTCCCTGTTGCTCGAGGTGAGCGCCCGGCGTCGACAGGAAATGGACGTGGGAATCCCCCGAGTACCAGCCGAGGGCGGCCATGTCGACCCACCTCGAGATCTCTAATGTCAGCTCACGTTGCCCTGGTTCGATGTGGACCGACTGACGTAAGGGCCTGTACTCAAAACCCCGGGCCACTTCGGCGATGACCTCGCCCCTGGGTAGCCACCCCTGGCACGTGCCATCGATGTAGGCGTACGTAAGGTCGCCCAGCCGGACGTCCCCTCCGATGTCGAAGTTGAAGGTACCGAGGTTGGAATTGACATAGTTGTGGTGCCCATGCGGTTGGTATGGCACGCCCAGCGGGCTGCGGAAGTGCGCCCGGCAAGGAATTGGGCGCCCCGTGCCCTGGTCAAGGACGCGGACGTGCACCCAGTTGCGCCCCGCCTCCGCCACCCTTACCCCCACCGGGCCGACGGCTACGGCTCCCCCCGGCTCCAGCTCGGACCAGGGGAACCGACCGATCTCTTCATCGCCCAGGCTGACCCGTACTGTGGCCGAAGGCTGCGCCGCCACCTCCAGGTAAGAGCGGTCTCCCGCCCAGTGCCCCCAAGCGGCGACATCTTTGCTTTCTTTGCTTGGGTCGGCGACGCGTTTGATGTACGACACCACTCCCCGGTCGACTTCCAACGACAAGGTGCTCTGGTCGGCACCAGTGTCCAACACGACCGGCCGGTGAGGGATGCGAATGAAGGGGTTCTCGTCCAGGTGGCTCAGGGTTATGCCGCCCACGGCGAATGGAGGGCCTTTGGGTACCAACTCGATCTCGTCGAGGCGCCGCTCAGGCCATGGGTTTGTCCACGCCCAGAGGTAATAGTCGTCGGCCATAGCCTCAAAGGACTCGGACTGGCGTCTTCCCACCATCTCAAACTCCCCAACCTCGCGGGGGTAGAGGCCGTCGTTCTGGTCTGGCACCGCGAACATGGGGTAGAAGCCCCAGTGGGAAGGTAGCACGTCGATCTCGAAGCGTTGGCGGACCGGGACGGTGACGGCCTCGTCACCGTCGAGGTGGAAGACGTAGTCGGCGACGTGACGGCCTACTGCCTCGATGTCCATCCAGGTAGCCGAAAGCTGGCGGTGAGCGACGATGACATAACGGGCGGCCCGGCCCACCTTTATGCGGACGGGCTTCAGCTCGCCGGTCGGGACAATATAAAATCTGGCGGGGCTTTCGGCCAACCGGAACGGGAGGCCGCGCAGCAGTTGTCGGCCCAGGCGCTTCGGGGCGTCGATGTTCGGCGTCCCCCGGTTGAAATAGCCCGACAGGTCGATTGGCTCATAGTCGTCCATTGGCATTATCCCGGGGCTCCCGATATGCAGGGCAAGACTTTTACCTCTCTCAGGCTAACCAATTCCGTTCTGCACCTGAATGTTCGTTAATCCTGAACCAGACTTCGTTGAGGCCAAGGACAACTAGTCCGATGGACACGGTTTCATCGCTGGGTGTTGTCGGAAGCGCTCGGCTTGACGTGAAGCCAGCACGAGGTCCAATGCCCTGCGCCCAAGTCGCTGCGCGGCGGCGCTTGCTCCGAGCACACGCGCATGGCGTGAGGGCAACGGGGATGGAACCGGCAACCAGACGGCGGGCTTATAAGGCTCGCCGGCTCTCCGGTATCGCCAACATCGGACAGGAAACCTTCTCTGCGGTCAGGGTCAGGCGCGGAGGCCACCAGGAGCTGGGTGTACGGATGAGCGGGTCGCTGGGTGACGGGCTCGGAAGGGCCGCCTTCGATGAGCTCGCCCGCATACATCACAAGCGTTGTCCGCGCAAAGTACCGGGCCGACGCGATGTCGTGAGTTATGTACAAGAGCGCTAGGTCCAGCTCCGAGGTAAGACGCGCCAGCAAGTTGAGCACGCCCAAACGGATCGAGACGTCCAGCATCGAGACCGGCTCGTCCGCCAGCAGGACCGACGGGCCCGGGCGAGAGCCCTTGCCACCGCCACACGCTGGCGCTGGCCACCCGACAACTCGTGCGGGAACTTCTCCAGGAACTGCCGGGGCGGTGTGAGGCTGACTTCGTCCAGCAACGACTCGAGTGCCGCGGTGGCCTCTGTCTGGGTCGTGGCCCGATGGTGTACTCGCAGCGGCTGGGTCAGGTGATAGCGAACGGTGCGCGTCGGGTTCAATGAGCTGAACGGGTCCTGGAAGACTATCTGGACATCCCGGACATACCGACGAAGAGCACGCCCCCTGCGCGCCCGTACTTGGGCGCCCCGGAGCAGCACCCTACCGGAAGTCTGGGTTTCCAGCTGGGCGAGCACCCGGGCGACTGTCGATTTGCCGGACCCGGACTCGCCGACCAGCGCCGTCACCCGCCCGGAGTAGAGAGCAAACGACACGTTGTCGAAGGCGTGCAGCACTTGGCGGCCCCGCCTGGTGTCTTCCCGCCCGGTGCGCCGCACCAGGTAACTTTTGCTCAAGCCCACCGCCTCGAGAACGGGCGTTACGGCCTGTTCCTCGAACGACTGTGTAGGCTCCGCCACCTTTGGCACCCCAGTTTCAGGGGACACGGGCCTCTTCCAGGGCCAGCGACTGCGGCGGCGGCCCGAGATCGTCCTCGCTATACAGGAGGCACGACACCAACCGCCCCGGCGAGTCGCTCCGTATGGGGGAGGGGACGAGCTTCGGAATGCGAGTGGCACAGGTGGGCCTCACATAAGGGCAGCGCGGGTGGAACGGGCAGCCCGACGGGAGCGCGCGGAGATCGGGCGGCGAACCAGTTATCCCGTTCAGTTCGCGCAGCGGGCCGTGCAAGTTGGGGAAGGAGCTCAACAGCCCTTGGCTGTACGGGTGACGGGGAGACCGGTAGAGCTCATCAGCACGTGATACCTCCACGACGCTCCCCGCGTACATCACCGCGATTACGTCGGCCATCTCGACGAGCAGCGACAGGTCATGGGTTATGAAAATTACAGAGAACCCCAGACGCTCTCGCAGGCTCATGATCTGGGCCAGGATACGCCGCTGCATGACCACGTCCAGAGCCGTCGTCGGCTCGTCCATGACGACAATCTCGGGCTCGAGCGCCAGCGCGACAGCGATCATGGCCCGCTGGCGCATCCCGCCCGAGGCTCGCGGGGGTACGCTCCCGCCCGTTGTGGCGAGATGCCAACGGTGCGGAGCAATTCATGGATGCGGTCCTCGCGCTCCTGTTTGGTCATCCTGGGCCGGTGAGCATTGAGCACGTCGCCGAGCTGCGTCCGAAGAGATATAACGGGATTTAGCGCGTTCATGGCCGACTGGAAGACAATGGCGAGCTGCTCCCAGCGGAACCGCCGCAGCTCCCGGTCACTCAGGGTCAGTATATTGACGAGTTTCCCGTCCCGAGCATGGTACAGAAGCTCGCCCGCGGTGATCAGTCCCGGCGGGCGCAACAGCCTGGTCATCGTGTAGGCGAGGGTAGATTTCCCGCAACCCGACTCTCCGACCACCCCGAGGACTTCGCCTCGGTGTAATGACAGCGTCACCGCGTCGACGGCGCGCAAAGCCGATGGCCCGGTCCCGTACTCGACCGTCAAGCCGCGCGCTTCGAGCACGACGTCTTCGGCCGTCATTAGCCCGTTGGCTTCGCTCAAGTCACGCCTCTCGAGCCGAGAAGGCTGTCGTCGGCTCCATCTGTGCCCGCGCCGCTGTGTCCGCTCCCGTACTGCGCGGGAACGTTTGCAGTGCCGGATCCCACGGCGCCGTCCACCCTGCTTGCTGGCACCGGGCCAGCTTCGCGGCGAAGGGCCTTGCCTGCCGCTTTCGTGCCGACGCCGGCGGTGCGCAGCCTCGGGTTCACGAACTCGTCAATACCAAAGTTGACGAGGGACAAACCCATGCCGACCAGAGCGATGGCCAGGCCCGGTGGCACGAACCACCACCACGCCCCGATCTCCAAGGCTTGGCTGCCTTGCGCCCAATACAGGATCGTACCCCAGGACCACGATGATACGTCCCCGAGCCCTAAGAACGCGAGGCTGGCCTCGGTGAGGATGGCGTAGATAAATGTCCCGAGGAACAGGGCGGCAACAATCGCCAACTGGTTCGGGAGGATCTCCGAAAAGATGATGCGCAGCGGGCGTTGCCCGGTCGCCCGGGCCGCTTGCACGAAGTCACGCCGTCGGAGCGACAATGTTTGAGCCCGCAGGACCCGTGCTCCCCACGCCCAGCCCGTTGCCGCAATTACGAGGGTCACCGAGACGGGTCCCTTGGACGGCAGGTAGCCAGCGATGACGATCACTAATGGCAAGGCCGGGATCACAAGGAACATGTTCGCTAAGACGGATAGCACCTCGTCGGGCGCCCCCCCCAGGTACCCGGCTGTTAATCCCATCGATAACGACAGGAACGTGGCAATTGTGGCGGCTACGAACCCGACCAGCATGGAGGTCCGCGTACCGTTGATCAACTGCGCCAGCACGTCCTGACCGGTCTGGGTCGTCCCAAGCCAATGCTGGGTGCTCGGCGGCTGCAACACCGCCGCGGACAGAGCCGACGGGTTGGTCCGGTCGATTATCGGCCCAAAAATGGCTACTAAGGCAAAAACACCGATGATGATGAGCCCCGCCTTTACCTTGCCAGATCGCAGACCCCTGCGTAGCCCGCCCGTCCCCGTCAACCGCGGCTTACCTCTCATGCGGCCGCTCGCGTCCGCGGGTCGAGGATGACATACACGAGGTCGGCAGCAAAGTTCGCAATGAGTACGGCCAAGGTAATCGTGAGGAAGATCCCTTGCATCAACGGGAAGTCCTCATTGCTCACCGCTTCGAACAACGCGTACCCAATCCCGGGGTAGGAGAAAACGGTTTCCACCAGGACGGCGCCGCTCACGATGAAGCCGAGGGACAAGGCAAAGCTGGCGATCGATGGCAGCACCGCGTTGCGAGCGGCATACACGAACATTACTCGCGACGGGGCCAGCCCTTCAGCCTCCGCCATGAGGACGTAATCCTCGCCCAGAGTCGTCACCATCATGTTGCGCATCCCGAGCACCCATCCAGCCAAGGAGGCCAGGACGATGGTTATGCCGGGCAGCAGGGCGTGATAGATAGCACTGTCAACAAATGAAAACGACAGCCCGACCGTGGTCGATGCCGAATACGCTCCATTTATCGGGAACCAACCCAACTCAACGCCGAAAACGAAGACACAAACCAGACCCAACCAAAAATATGGTATGGACGAGAAAAACGTGGTGACGGGGAGCAACGATTCCAGGAGCGGGGAGCCGCGCTTCCAGCCCACGACCATGCCGAGGCCGGTCCCGATCAAGAAGCTGATGACTGTGCACAGCCCGATGAGCGCCACCGTCCAGGGAAGGTCCTGAGCGATGATAGTTACTACAGGCACCGGGAAATACGTGAACGAAATCCCCAGGTTCCCGTGGAACAACTGGGACCAGTACCGAAGGTACTGGTCCCAGAACGAAGAGTTGCCGTACCCAAACAGGATGGCCAAGGACTTGACCGCCGAAGGCGACAACGGCCCGGGGGCGCGTGCCACGAGTATCTGCATAGGGTTCCCGGGCATGAGCCGCGGGAGCACGAAATTTAACGTGATCGCCGCCCATGCCGTAAGGATGTAGAAAAGGAGACGCCTAACTAGATAGTGCAAGGTACTCGCCTAGTGCCCCATCAGAATAGCCTCTGAGGCCTTTACTTGCCAATTCGTCTCCAGACGCGGGAGACGACAGTTCCACGTTCCCGATGGCAGCACTACCGGCTTAGCTTCGCGGACGAAGGTGGAGCATCACGACTTCGCTCTGCGAGAAAAGGATGTTCGGGTTGGCATAGGGGTCGCTACCTGTGGGCCACCCGGTGAAGTCCCGTGATGTCCAAACGTCGTCCCACACGTTGTGGAGCAGCGGGATCATCGGGAGCTGGGTCACCATGATGTTTTCCAGGTTCCATACTGCGTCCAGCCGTTGGCTCTGCGAGGTCGCGGCCTGGTAGGCGGCAAAATATTTCTGGGTCGCGGGGTCCGACCAGCGTTCGTAGTCAGCCAGTGACGACTTGCCGACAGGAGCCAGGTAGGAGCTGTTCAGGATGTTGCTCAACAAGCTGTACGACCCAGACGGCCCGACCGTAGTCTCAGACTCCCAGTAAAAACCCAGCTGGAAATTCCCAGTAGAAAAGTCGCTCTGGGCCAAGGGGAAGGACACTCCGTCGAGGGTCGCCTTTACGCCAATTGATTTCAGGTCGCTGACAATGATCGACCCGTCCGTCATGAAATCCGACGCAGCAGACTCGTCGATCAACGTCAAGTCGACGGGCGAGCCCTTGGGTGATAGAAGCTGTCCGTTGCCTTCGAACTTGAAGCCAGCGGCCAACAGGATCTTTCGTGCCTTGGCCACGTTCACCTGGTAACTAAGGTTTTTGAACGCGGGGGCATAGTACGGGCTGTTCTGGGGAAGTAGGCCCGTCGGAGAGAGAGCGGGAGGTTGAACCCCGGACTCTCCTTCAACCGAGAGCAGCTTGCGGTCGATCACTAGGCTCATGGCCTGGCGGAGCGGGAGGAGGCTGAGAGGGTACTTTGTGAGGTTGGGGAACAAACCCTCATCGCCGTACGCGGGGTACGTCGCGAAGTTTTCTTTCGGGCTTCTGTCGATAAAGAGCTGCTTGTAATTGGGGAAACTCAAGTTAGTCCACTGGAGGCTCTCCGGTCTCCAATGCGTTCTCGCAAGCAGTGCTACCCGTCAGTGCGGGGAACTCTACAGTAGTTACCTTGGGCTTGGTGCCCCAATAAGTTGGGTTCGCCTTCAGGAACACGTACTGGCTGGACCACGACGAGAGCTGAAACGGGCCCGTCCCAATTGGGTTGGGATTAGTGAACGTGGTCGGGTTGCTTACCGTCTTCCACACCGACTCCGGGACGATCAGCGCGCTCGTTAGTTGAGAAAACTCCCAATAGGCGGGGGCGGCGAAAGTAAACGTCACTTGGTGGGGGCCGAAGCGGTCACGCTGCTGAACGTGACGCCACTGCCGTTAAGCCCGGGATACTTCTGGAGCAGTTGGAACGTGAACACCACATCGGCGCTGGTGAAGGGCTGTCCGTTGGACCAGTTGGCCGTATGCAGGTCCAAGGTCAACGACTTGTCGTCAGAGGACCATTTCCAGGAGGTGGCCAACCAGGGCGAGACAGCCCCGGTAGTGGAGTTCCACATGAGGAGCGGTTCGTATATGTCGCTTGTGCCGGTATTGTACGCATCCAGGTACGGGTTGAAGTTACGGATATTTGGCCCAGTACAGCCGTCGCTCACAACCAATGCCGTATTGGAGGTGGCTTGGCTCTTCGTCTGGGCGGCTGCGTCGACGGCGGAGTAGGCAACGGTGCCGATCGAGACTGGGACGATAGCGAACGCGATGGCAGAAGCGCGCCGTAAGAGTGAGTGCGGCGATCTACCTTGCGCACCGTTTGCAAATTGTGCGTTCATTCAGTTATTCCTTTGTTCTCACAGCGTCAGGTGCGGACAACCTGGCGGGTCGGTGGTTGTCGGGGTGGTCGAAAAACAGTGGTTTTAGCTGAGGAGTGGCACAACGAGCATCTGGGGTGCAAACAGAAAGGGAGAGGCAGCAACCTGCCCCCGCCTATAGTGAGATGATTTCCCTCCCGAGGATTTTGCCCCGAAAGATGTCATTGGTAGGCTGCGTCGTCGCTGGAAGGCCAGGTCCCCCCAAACTTTGAGGCCGGCACACACCTGCAAAGGAAGCTTGTCGCGCGTCAAACTTCACGCCCCGTTTTGGGAGCAACGACATAGAAGACCCGGACGGCGACTCAATCGCACGGATTCCAGACGGGACCCCCTCTCCTACGCCCTTGTTTCAGTCGTTGTTTTCAAGTCGTTAATGCTAACGTTATCAGCGGTGTCGACCAGCGTCAAGGGTACATTAGAGAGCCGGACCCTCAGTTCAGAGCGTGGTTTTCTGTGGTCTAAAGAGGTGACGAGCCGAGAGTAGAGGTGTCGACGGCTCAACTCAACTGGTAACCTGGGAATCGTATGTGTGGCAGGGTGTACTTATGCTTCGCGCGCCCGCCCAGAGTCCTCCGCTCGGAAAGGGCGCGAGTGGCAAGAGGCGTCAGTGGCCTTTGGGCAGAGGTGGGGCGTGGGTGACGCGCGCCAATACGGAGCCTTTCCTCCTCCCGCCGACGGTATCGTTATCACGCGCGCATCCCGCGTTCACGTCCGAGAGTCGTTCTGAGCCAGGAGGTCCCGAGTTGCGAGGGGTCTGTTGACCGACCGTAGCTATAGGCTCCTGAAGCTATGTGCACTTGTGCTTAGCAGCAGAGACGTGGAAGTGTGCGATGCTCCGTTCACGCCCGAGCCATGGGAGCCGGTCTGACGGCCATGTCGAAACGCAGTCGACCGGTCATGAGCGACGTGGCTGAACTCGCCGGGGTCAGTGTGATGACGGTTTCACGTGTTCTGCAGGGAGAGGCCCGCACCGCCGAGGCCACCAAGCGCAAAGTGCGCGCGGCTGTTCGTGAACTTGGTTACCGACGGGACGAGAATGCACGGAACCTGCGTATCGGCAGGCGGTCTGGCGTCATTGGTCTGGTGGTCACGAACCTCGCGAACCCCTACCACTCTCAACTGGCCCTCGGCGTCGGAGAAACAGCTGAGCAGCACGGTTTGCGTGTCATACTTGTCAATTCAGGCGAGGACCAGTGCCGAGAGATGCGTCTTGTGGATGACCTGCTAGGGGCGCGAGTCGAGGGCATCATTATCGCCCCTGCGAGCGATAGTCATGGGCACCTGGCACCTGCTCGCCTCCACGGCACGCCGGTTGTACTTACAGCCTCCGTCCCGACCGGGATTTCGGCCGACTGCGTGCTCGTCGACGACTACGCCGGCACGAAAGAGGCAACCGATCGCCTCATCGCGCGTGGTCATACGAAAATCGGGTTCCTGGGACTCCCGCCTACCCTCTTTTCCGGCGCGGAGCGGCTCAGGGGGTTTAGGGCGGCAATGAGCGAGGCCCATCTGAAAGCCTCAAAGCGTTACATCCGCTACCAACCGAGTGACATAATGGAGGCTGAGAGGACAGCTCGGGCCCTGCTGGGGTTAGTGGACCCGCCCTCGGCGCTTTTTGCGGCCAACAACCGTAATATGATCGGCGCCATCCGCGCCATTAACGTGACGTGCGCGTCGGTCGCTCTCGCAGGCTTCGACGACTTCGAATTGGCAGACATGCTCAACCTGCCGTTGACCGTTGTGGCCTACGAGCCGGCGGAGGTGGGGCGCGAAGCTACCCGACTGCTTTGGGACCGCATGGCTAACGAGGGCTCAACTATCTCACCACGACGGGTGATCGTCCCGACCCGGGTGATCGATTATGGCCTATCAGGCAGCGGCCGAACTCCAGGTTTCGAAATATGGCCCGACAACGGCGACCGTCCCTTCCCGCGTCAATCGAGGCTTTGAAAGCGGAGGAGACGACGCCCGCTACACTGGCCGGCGGCAGCTCAACTTGAACGCTCGAATGGTTATGCTCGAAGGGATGAGCTCCTTCTCCGAGGAGACTGGTTAAAGAGCGTGCGTGAACTCTCCTGGGAGACGCGTACTAAGGCTGATATTGAGGGGCTCCTCCGCCAGCGACTGCAGGCGCACCAAGACAGCGTTTGGCCCGTGCGGCACCAAGCCGATGACGCGCACGCGCGGGTCCGTGATCTCCAGCCACGACAGCGTCGATACCCTCTGTGCCATCCGTCAGTACGACGATTGCCGGGCTGCTCCTGGCGGCAGCCGTGCGGAGGCCCAATACCGGCCCATACCCTTCTTCGACCGTATCAGCGGCATTGCGGTACCGAAACGCGATGTCGAAAGCGCCTGCTCGCTGGGGAAATTAGTGTCCCAGAGGTTGTTGTGGACCCATGAGAAATATGGTCGCGGGTTCTTGGCTCGGCAGCGTCTCGGGGAAGGGCACGTATGGAAGGGCGATACCCCCCAGTTCTACGAGCGGGGCGTCGTGGGTAACCCAGGCCACCGCGAACTCGTCGTGGGTCGAGCGACATCCATCGCTGGACCACCTGCCCGTGCTGTGCGCCCCCCGCCACCCGTGGAAGTCCCGGGCCCCCGAGACCGCCGGTTAGCTCATAACGGATACGCGGGTCTACGAGCGAGAACGGAAAGGCGAAATAGGCGCTTTCCTTCTGCGCTGTCGCTGCTTCTCCAGGCGATTTTCGATGTCGACCCGGGCTTCGGCCGCGCAGAGGGAAATAGTCGTCGTCAGGCTCTCGGCTCCTGGCGCGCGGCTCAAATATGTGATGATCTCGCAGTCGCCGGAGCGCTCTCGCGGCATGAGGGCAGCTGGACCTCCCACCTGCCGGGAGCCGAGTAGGTTCAAAGCTTCGGTAGCGGCCACTCGTGACGACTGGTGATTGATGTGGCCTGCCGACCCGTACCGGTCGTAGATATAGCCATTCATTCCCACTGCGGAATCTTGGTTGACAAGTTCCCGGCGGGTCTCATGGTGGATGAGCTAGACGACCGTCGCGGACCGCTGGTCAATGCGCACACGGAAGTCTTCGTTTTAAAGTACCCAGGGATCCGGGAGACGGTTGGGTGCCGGCTCCGAGGACCCAGGATGCTCGGGCTCAAAGGGAGCTTGCTTACCCGGCCCTTGCCTCAACCGTACATCGACCCGTGCAGACCCGACGGCGGGGAGATCACGAACGGTAAAAGTTAACCATCGACCGATCAGTTTGTTGTTACTTTCCTCGACTGACTCGGAAAACGCGAGGGCTCCCTTCGTACGGGCATCCACAAGATAGATTGGCAAGTCGCAGTCGACGAGACTGGTGGGCAAAAGAACGCGCCCGGGCGTTGCGCACGAACCCTGCTGTGTTAAGGAGCACCCGCGAAACGATGGCGTTTTCACCCCGGCTCAACGACGACCCTAAACGTTCGCTCGCTGCATCCAAAAGGGCCAGGGAGGTGTCGTGAGCCCTCGAGGCGGTCGAGAATTTCCAATGCCATTGCATCTCGCCCGACGTTCGGGCTCCGCTCCCATGAGTCCATGGATTGCTGGCGCCCCAAGTGTGCTCGTTGAAAAGGGAGATAAGCAAATACACCGAGGAAGAGTTGCCGAGTTGCTCGAGAGGCTCGGCCACCAAGATATCGCCAAGCGAAAGCAAGGTCTGTGCTTGCGCCTGGTTTGCAGGAGCCGCTCGGGCGAGTGATAGTGGGTGGGCTCCAGACCCGATCCCATCGGCCCACCAGTTGGTCCAGTCACCCTCGAGCGTCTCGAGATGCTCGCCGAAGCAGACCTCTGCCTCCTCGAAGGAGGCTTCGTTCGAGCTCGATTCTCAAGTGGGGATAGTCCCACTGCTGGTTCCATCCGCGGACGATCCGGGCCGGGAGCGCGCTCGGGCGCGTTGTCACTGAAGCGCCCCTGTACCCGAAGATGAAGGAGATCCCAGTTGTGGGCAACCGAGAGATACCGGACTCCGCTCAGGGATAGTGCGTCGACCAGCCCTACGACGCTCCCGGGGACGTCAGTTTGTATGGCCGCGGGGATTTGCAGGGCGTGTTGGCTCTTGACTTCGCTCGCGAGGCGGAGCAGCTCATGAAGCTCGTCGGTCGAGCATGCCTCGGTATACACGTTGAAGGGGAGCGCAGTCAGCTCGATCTGCCGGCGTCGCACCCGACGGACCATCTCGGCCACTCGTTTCGGCGGTCGATGGCGGGCCCATTCAGTAAACGACCAGAGAGATTCGACGGACCATCGGAATTGAGAATCGTCGGGCCAGGACTCAGTCTGCCCAGCTAAGTTGAGGCAGTCGTCGAGGAAGCGGATGTGGTCGCCCAGGACCTCGCCTTGTGGTGCGGTCTAGCCGATGTCAAGGTGCGAATGATGAACCAGGTGGACGCGCCAAGGTCGGACCGGTTCGAGGACGAGGGGGAGGTGTTCATCGTGGAGGGACAACTGCAATTCGGTCCGTTGGTCAACGGTGGGGATGAGGAAGCGGAAACTGTTAGCCGGTCCTTTAACGACGCAAGAGTCGACGGCCGTTCCCGACGCAGTCCGGAACTCAACGTCGCGCGACTTGAAGGTTTCAGGAAGCTCGACCCGTCCTTGAGCAGAGGCTCCGAAGCGACGCCAATTCGTTGACCATCCACAACAAAGTAACTAGTGGTCCGGTCCCGAAGCGCTTGCCGGGCGAGGGCTGTGTCCCATTTAGCAGTGGTGGCCCTCACCAGAGTGCGGGTAGTCACGTGATTTCCGCTCCGGCGGCGCCGGGTTCATGGTCATGCCTTTGGTCCGGAGTGGTCGCGCTACGAGGTCATTTATCGGGGACATCCATGACCTCGAGACCCCCGTCGTCCATCGCCCGATAGGCAGTCAATACCAACTCGAGCGGACGACGCTGCGACCGCGCGCTGGTGACCGGCTCCTGACCACTCTCGACACATGTCAAGAAGTGGGCGATCTCAGACTGGAACGTGTCGTTTCGGCCTGCGTCAATCGTCTCATCTACTAATGAGCCGCGAGCGTGTTCCGGAGAATACACCAGATGTATGATGCCTCCGCCTTCATACGTAATGGTCCCCAGCGACCCATCTATCCGGAGCGTGTGTAACTCCCCGCCGGCTTCCGTCACGGCTGTGATGGCGGAATAACTTTCGACAATTATTCCCACGGCTCCGCTCGTGAAGCGCATGAGGACGATGCTTGTATCATCGCCCTCCATGGCAAGCAGGCGCTGAGGTGCCCGAACAGCGGAGACCTGAGATATCTCGCCGAGCAGCATCCTCGCTTTCTCGAAGTCGTGAATGCCTCCCGACATCATGATCCCGCCGCCGGCTGTTTTTTTCAATCCGAACCATGGGCGCTCGGTCAAGTCCTGGTCGGTCATCCAGACGTCACGTGTGATCTGGGCCAAGCTAACCGCGCCGATGACGCCGGCATCGAGGAGCTCTCGGATCTTTAGGAAGGCAGAGTCGTAGCGGATGTTCTCCCCGACCATGAGTATGCGTCCAGCGCGATCGGCAGCCTCGATCATAGCGTCAGCCTCTTCGAGTGAGATAGCCAAGGGCTTTTCGCAGAGCACGTGCTTCCCGGCTTCGAGGGCCTGGATCGCTACCGGGGCGTGAAGATAATGCGGCAGGCATAGATCCACCGCGTCCACGGCGGGGTCACCGAGAGCGTCTTCGATATGGGCGCTGGCGAGGCCACCGAAGCGGCTTACCGCAGCCTCTCGGCGCTGAGGCGAGGTGTCAACGGCCCAGGCGATGCTCGTCCCGAGGCGCCGAAAGGCTTCAAAGTGGAGTTGACTGATTGAGCCACATCCGATAACAGCGACGTGGGAAACCGGAGCTTCACCCATTGCGCCCCTTTGAAGAGACGCGCGCGCCGCGCGATACGCGCGCGCCGCGCGATACGCGCGCGCCGCGCGATACGCGCGCGACAAGAGGAGTTCCTGCCCCTCCCTGTTGCCCGACTGAGGATACCCCCAGCGCATCCCTCATGTTGCTCTCACCGGTCCGTCACCTCGCCAGGTTATCGTTAGCACAGTTACCGCTGAACGTCAAGGACCTCCCGACCACATTGCTCTGTCTACCGCGAAACCGCGATCAGGTCGGTGGCGCTGCGAGTTTAGGCGGGTCGTCTTCTCAGACCAGGTTGAGCCCCGTATTACTCCTCTACCTCCTGTGGGGGCCCGAGGGCCAGCGGGCTCAGCCTCCCGTTGCCTGTTCTGGACTTGAGCCGGTTTGACGGACATCCACGTGCGCGCCTTGTGCCCGGAGCAGTTCCGGAGTCGAAGAAAGAGCCCGGTCCTCTGATGCCGTTGGGTTGACCCGTAATCGACCTCGCGACCGGCCCGTGGCCAAGGAGTGACTCGTACCCTAATTCGGAGCATAGTTTTGGCCACTCCAGGCGATTCCTACACGCCGGCCGAAAAGCTCTCGGGAGAGGGGCACTCGCCCACAACGGAAATAGAAGTAGTGGTCTTTCCCCTCACGTGCCGCCGGGGTTTATCCTTATTCACCGGCGCCGCGAAAGGGTTGGAGACAATGCGAACAGCTTCCATATCCGCACCCCCAACGAAACTCAATCCGGCCCGGGAAGCGCCAGGAGATCAGCAGTGAGCTCCAGGACTACCGGCGGGGAGGAGCGCAGCAGCACTGCAATCCCGAACGACAATGTCCAGACCATCGACGGATCGAGCGCCGGAATTTACCGCCCGCTGACCGAGACCGTTCGCGCTAGCGTCCATCCCCACGTCTCCCTGGCTTCTCTTACGTCGACGTCGCCCAGAAGCTGGGCCAAGCCACCTAGGGCCAAGTCACCTAGCCCATCGGTATCGGCCTGGCCGCCGAGGAACCCCTTGACGGTGGCGGCGTCCCACATGGCCTGACCGCCTCTCGCCCCCAGCGCTCGCTGGCCAAGAACCGCAGCACGACGATGGTACAGATCGCGCTCCCGGGGCCTTTGCATGTGGGCGAAGAGAGCGACGGAAAGGGTAGTTGGCACCTTCGTCCACTACCAGGCAGAGCGGGGGTCGAGCCGCGCCCCCGCCGAGGCGGCAGCGAGCCGGTGGGCCGCCTCCGCGATGTCCTCGATGAGAGAGCCGCGAGGCCGGAAGTGGCCGAAGCCCCCAAGCAGCAAGAGCGCGCCAGCCGAACACCAGAATGGTACTGTAAAGGCGCGTCCCCAGTTACTCGGTGGGCGGCGGCTGCTCGGGATACCCAGCGGCTGATAGCCAGCCGTCAACTAGCGGGTGCAGGGTCCATCGGCGTAGCCCAAGACAACCAGGGTTACAACTCGCTCGAGGCACTCGTTACCGATGGGCTGGTGAAAAAACCCGAATAGCCTGGCCTCGGCTAACGATTGGCCGGCTCGCCAACCCGCCGACCTCCTGACCCTGGACGGGCAATGGAGTTCCAACGGCAAAGCGATGGGGCGGCCATTTGGGGCATCTGCGCCACCGCCACCTGGGTCGGATTGTACGAGAACACGGCCGTGGCCAAGAGGGCGGGGATCACAACCGCGAATTGGAAAAGGACCTTTCAATCGCCGCGGCGCACCACTTGATCCCCCTGCAGTTCGGGTCCAGTGACCAAGCTGAGTGCTCCTGGCTGCTGGGTGAGATCCTGATGGCCGTCACCTCGCCCAAGACACTGGTCGACGTGGTCGACGGGACGAGCAAGAACCTGCCAGCCGCCTTCGAGACAGCCGGGAAGGTCCTGGACCAGTGGCAAGCCGGCGGGTACCTGACTCCGAACTCACCCGCCTACAGCTCAGGCCACGTCTACAGCAATTTCCTCGCCGGCGAGGGGCTTTTCGTACTGAGCGGAACGTGGAACGAGCCGCTCCCCGGCACACCGGCGAGCACGGCCAAGTTCGCCCTCATCTCCTTCCCGCTGAGCAATACGAGCGAAGTAGGGGCGATCGCCAGCGGGGACTTTCCCTGGTCTGTCCCGACCAAGTCCGCTCACCGCAAGCTGGCTGAGGAATACATCAACTACATCACGAGCCCGGCGGCTAATGCCACCTGGATCGCCAACGGCCACGTCCCTGCCTCTACGTTCTCCAGCGAGATGGCTAACGTTTCCACTTCGCATTACAGCGGGACGTCCGCCGAGGCGGTTGCGGGCTGGCTCAAGCTGCTGAACAAAGGGACACTGGCTCCCTACATGGACTGGGCCACGCCGCCGTTCCTCGCAACTATCGGAAGTGCCACCCATTCTCTGATCGCCGGCAAGTTCACACCTGAGGCGTTCGTTTCAGCGCTGCAAGCCGACCACGGTCCTTGCACCGCGCAGCGTGGATGAGTGGAGACCTTGAGTGAGATGCGATTGGTAGAAGGAGTTAATTTGACGTGTACAGCAGTTATGGAAGGCTCGATTATCACTTGGGCGAGCACAGAACGGGTGGGAACAACGTCCAAGTACCCGGTCAACAACGCACAACAATCAGAGAGAAGCTTGCGACGCCAGCCGGTCACAGTCCAACGAGTGATCATTCGATCCCCCAGCCATCCAACCTCCGATTGGTTACAGCGTTGCTGCGCCGCCTAATCCGCCCATCACGACTGGGCAAGGCGATTTCGCTAGCTGCGAATCAAGGGACAATTATCCCGCGGCCCCCGAAGTCAGCAGTCTCTCGGTCGAAGACATCAACGGAAACGTTGATATTGGGCACAGCAGACAGTTCTGCACGACATTGTGCAATAGACCGTCGACTACCCGAGCTGGCAGTCGTCCGTCAAACCCGAGCTTGGCGCATAGCTCATGAGCCGAACGGCCTATTCCTACGTGCGGAGGTGCGAACTAATCTGTTCCCTGATCAGCAATGATGAGCGGACGCGCCCTTATAGCAGTCGTAGTGACCGGTTTCGTGGTCGTACTGCCGAATTGCTCAATTGTGGCGGCGGCCACCAACCCGCCCACCCGGGTCGAGCACTTCGGACCTCCCACCGAGGGGTACGAGGCGACGGAAGCTAACTCCGCCTGTTACCGTTACGAAATAGCGGGCGGCGCGACTCCCATAAAGATGGGCGGCGCCCAGTTCCTGCATGGCTTCCAGGTTTCGGCCTTCCACTTCGCAGCCCCGGGCGTCTCTTGCAGCGGGACATGGACATGGACTTGGCACTTAGCAGGACGATATTCGGGTTTTTCCGCTTGCGTTGGGCTTGCAGGGAGTGACACTCAACCCGCCACTCTTTCGTTCGTGGGTCCTAACGGCAGCCCGATGTTGTTCGGGGCTGACGGGCAGCAGGTGCGGACCACGACGCTGGTAGCCGGTCTGCCTACGTTTGTAACGCTAGACACCGTCCACGTGATGAACCTGATTATCCGCACGACTACACGCGGCGCCACGATTGGTCTCGCTGACAACGGGCTCTATGTGGGTGACATCCCGGTCAGGGACTGCGAATAATGAAGGGAAAGTCGAGCAGTGGCCTACAGCCCCTGTACCGGCGGTGGCCGTTAGGTCACTAAAGGTATTAGACCCAAGGTCACAACAACGACAATGGTGAGAACCTCCCAGCAGGGCACGAGGCCCGAGCTACGGACCCTACGAGCCCTCGACGCTGCCCCTCCGGGAGCTGAACACAGGAAAGCGAAGATATGGGGGGCCAGTCCGATGGGAGTGCCACTTGTCATGGACCTCGACGTCGATCACGAGCACGCACCGAGAGCAGACCAAAAAGCCACGTAGGTCCCGATAGCCCTCGGGAGTCTCAACCCAAGGTTCGTGCGAACTCTGGGATTGTTCTCTCCATTTAAAACTACGAGGGGAACCAATGGTTATATTTGCACTGTTCCATCTGCGAAACAAGCGTGTGATTTTGTTGCGTTTGCGAGCCGGAACCCAGAATTGAGCCCGGACGGCTTTCTTACCACGGAAGCGCGCTCTACCGTTAAGCTATACGGGCAAGACCCTGACCAGGGCTTTCGCGTTGTGGTACGATTCGTGTCGAGGGGCCATGGACGGCCCTTGCCGAAAGGACCGCATGACTACACGCCGCACGATCACCTCTGCCGTCACCTTTCGGGCCGTAGCCCTTGCCCTGTCCGCCGCCCCCGCCTATTCCCAGTGGGCGAGGCTTCCTGCGGTGTGCCGGGCCGCTTCGTAGAGAGGCACGGGGTCCTTGCCAAGCCACTCCGCAGGCCGGGCACCTTCGAGTTCAGGCTGGGGGGAGGCAAACCACGAGACCAGCGCTTCGCTAGAAAGCCGGGCCGGACGGAGCAGCCTCAGTACCCGCGGTACTTCCGGCCGTACATTCGAACCATCGAACTGGTAGGCGGGCAGTACTGTTTGGCCACCTAGGTCCATCGCCAGCAACGTGCCGCGGTTGACGCGCTGGTGGATAGCCTGGCGGCTGGAAACGCCTAAGACTTTGGCCGCCTCGTTGATGCTGAGGTAG
This sequence comes from uncultured Acidimicrobiaceae bacterium, assembly GCA_963807395.1. GTDB lineage: Bacteria > Actinomycetota > Acidimicrobiia > Acidimicrobiales > Palsa-688 > Fen-671. Next base: position 203,988 of record CAWEBW010000007.1, on the reverse strand, counting down.
TTGCCCAGCGCCGCCTCCCACGTGGCCCGAGCATCGGCCAAGGCGGCGAGCTGGGCCCCGAAAGCTGTCGGGTCGCCCAGCTTTGCGACACGCGCCGCTAGCCCGCTTCGCCGCGCGTCTGCAACAAACGCAGACACCATCTCGTCAAACGGGTCCTTGCGGGTGGGGTGACCACTAGGCACAACCGCGCCCGTCGCAGTACCGCCATGAGCAAACTGGACGTCGAGGGCTGGAGTGCGCCCTCTTGTCCTGCTCACCCTTGTACTCTGCTGAGCCAAGGCCCTTCCAGCTCCAGCGTGCTTCACGCCACCCACGGCGGACACACGTGCGGGCTCGCTCGTCCTCCCTTTCGCGGTGCCGCGCCGGGCCTTAGCGACTACCTGAGCCGGTGTTCGTGCCATCGTACACCATCCTTCCACTTACGGTCAACGTCGTCAATCATACGTCAATATCGTCAACGTTTGCAGCCTCGTGGCGCCGGGCTGGCCGCCCGGAGGCCATGCTCGACTCGTTCTGTCGTTTGGCCGAACAGCTGCCACCCCCGAAGGTCCGATAACAGTGATGCCGGTGGAGGAACATCGGAGTGGGCTGGTTTCAGTCCGCTCTTTTCGCGGACACGAGCGCCGGCCTTCCGGCCGGGTCGAAGTTGGGGCTCATCTTGCTCGGCCACCGCCGAGTACTTTTTTTTGTTGGGCAAGGATACTTCCCGAGATCCGTGCGAAGCTCAGTGCATCGGCCCTAGTCGGCTCGACCACGACATCCTGTCGGGCGAGGTAGGCGGCTGCGTACCGGAGCCCAAGGTCGTCGTAGCGGTCTTGGAGGGCTAAGTGAGCCAACTGGCGGAGTCGCCAGGCTGTGCTTGGGATCGGTCGGGTCCTTATACGTCTTCAGCTCTATGAGGCAATCGCCGAGGACTAGGTCTGGCTCGCCGTGGCCGTGCGGCACTTCGACGTCGCCGATGTGCTAGAGCATCGGGTGGCGCCTGGCGACCGGAACGGCGTCAAAAGGGCGGGACAATGTAGCCCCCGCCCTCTCTGTGAGCGCCGGGACATCGCGCATCATGGAGGGCTCCCAGGTTCGAAAGGCTCCCGAGTACCGTCCCGGCTCCTTCATCGCGCAGGGGTCCGTTGGATCCCAGGGTGGAGGATCGGGCACGCTAAGCGGGAGCGGTTCGAGCCTGGCGAACCTGCGCACTCTCGTGTCAAAGGCTTTGCCCAACTCTTGCGGGAAGGCAGGCGAAGGCTCACCGAAAGGATCCGCCAGTGTCGCGGCCATGAGGGGGGTGAATAGTCCCCCCCTCCCCCGCCCCGAGCCCGTTCGTGCCGCTAACTGGACTCGGCCCTCATCTCACATAGATGTGTGATATAGATGAGCTGTGACCAAGCCGGGAGGGACCCGAGTCAGCAGGGCAATCGTCGCACTAACTGTGGGTGACGTCACAGGTATCGGACCCGAGCTGATCGCGAGGTGCCTGAGCGAACCCGGGCCCCGTGCGATGTGCCGACCCCTTGTCATCGGCCCATTCGCGATTGTTGTCCAGCGGGCGGAAGCCGTGGGGGCACCACTTACGTTCAGAGAGGTAGCCGACGTCTCTGCCGCGAAGTTCGAACCAGGGCTGGTCGACGTGCTCCAGCCCGCCGGAGTCCCGCTGTCGGCGTCACCGCCGACGAGTGAGGTCGATATAGACGCCGGAAAGTTGTCAGGCAAATGCCTCGAGGCCGCTTTCCAGCTCGCTGAAATGGGTGCGGTCCAAGGCATCGTGGGAGCTCCGATAAATAAGGCGGCGTTCAGGCTCGCGGGCTACGACTACTTGGACGAGATCGCGTTCCTCACAGACCTGACCAACAGCCCAAACCCCAGGCTCTTCGGCATCCTGGACCATTTGTGGACGACTTGCGCCACCTTGCATTTGCCGTTCCGCGACGTCGCCGCATCAGTTACCCGCGCCACCGTCCTGGAAGCGATAACGGCCATGCATAAGGCATTGATGAGAAACCGGGGCGGGTCCGCCCGGATCGCTGTCGCAGCTCTTAATCCGCACAATGGAGAGGGTGGTTTACTCGGGCGCGAAGAGCTAGATGAGATCGCCCCCTCGATCGAGGATGCTCGCTCCAGAGGCATAGATGCGAGCGGGCCATTCCCCGCCGACACGGTGTTCCCGAGGGCAATGGCCTCAAAAATGGACGGGGTTGTCTGCATGTACCACGACCAGGCGAACATCGCCCGGAAATTGCATGGTTTCCAAAATAGCGCCAGTGCCGTGCTGGGGTTGCCAGCCCCCTACGCCACCACAGCCCACGGCACCGCGTACGACCTTGTAGGGACCGGGACAGCAGACCCGTCCAGCCTTATTGCTGCCCTGGACTTTGTTACCCGTCAAGCGTCCGCTGTTGCGCCAGAGGAGCCCGCGGCTGTGGCGCGATCTGAAGTACCTCAATGAGCATAAACCTAGGTGCAGACGCCGAGGTGGCCCTCGACGCCCGGAGTATCGCAGATAGAAAGAGGGCATTTGGCAGCGATAGAAGGCTACACAGCACGTAGGCTAGCAGAAATAGGCGCGGCTGCCGTTTACGAGGCACTTGGCCGGCGCAATGCTTTGCCGCCCGGGATCAGGCCACTATGGGCCGGCTTAGTCCTGGCTGGGCCCGCCTTTACGGTGGAGTGTAAAGCTGCCGACAACCTGGCTTTGCACCGGGCCGTCGCAGAAGCGCCACCGGGAGTTGTGCTCGTCGCTGCGACGTCGCATAGCACGACGGTCCCGGTTTGGGGTGACCTGCTCTCGACCATTTCTCTCAACAAGGGGCTGGCGGGGTTCGTAACCGACGGAGCCGTGAGGGACAGTAACCGGATACAACAGTTGAAGTTCCCAGTTTTCTGTCAAGGGACGTCACTGTACGCGCCGACGAAAGAAGACTTCGGTACGTTGGGCGCCCCCATCGTGCTGGACGACGTGGAAGTGCAGCCAGGAGACTGGCTGGTTGCCGACGGAGACGGCGTTGTGGTCGTACCCGCAAGTCAGTTGGACCGCGTCATGGAGGCTGCCTACGTCGTTCGTCAACGCGAAGCTGAAATGATCAGGCTGGCAGCCCTCGGGACCTCGACATTGTCGCAGCTCAACCTCGACCGGAGCTCATGAAGGGGCCCACGAGGTGGTGCGCAGCTTGCTGCGGTCAGCCCTACAGTTGGCCCGGGCGTCGCGGTTCGGGCTTCGGACTGGCCCGCGGCCACCGCCTCCGCGCCCACCGCCGATCATCGAACCGCGAGGGTTGGCACCTGGTCAGTCCTTGCGCCGATCTCTCCACAAATCCGAACGCATCGACCACGTCAGGCCGGACAACAAGGGGAGCATAATTTCGACTTCCGGAGCTACGACTGACAGCGTCGAAGGCACGAACCGATCCCTGAGGCGACGGTCGCCTTGCTAGCATCTGCCAGGGGGCAATTTTCGCTGACCTGCCGACACCAAGATCCTTTTCCGCAACGTCGCAGCAACGTACATCTGGAATTCTCTAGGAGGCCAATATGAGGCACTTCGGTCCCACAATAACGAAAGTCCTGATTTCTCCATTCCTGCTCGCTGGCTTGGTAGCTGCCACGCCGGGGCTAGCTGGAGCTAGCACCTTGCGCAGCTCGGGAGGGAGCGAGCCGACCATAACCGTCTGGGACCAGAACACCGTCGGTAACCTAAACCCGATCTACAACCACCTGGTGTCGATGTTCGAACAGAAGTACCACGTCAGAGTGGACCGCATAACCAAACCGTTCACGCAGATCCTGGAACAACAAAAGCTCGCCCTTTCCGGCCCAAACCCGCCAGACGTAGTCCAGTCCAACCAGGGTTACGGGACAATGGGGCCAGAGGTGCAGGCCCACTTGATCATCCCGTTGACGAAGTACGAAGCAGAGTACAAGTGGAACATTTCCCAGCCCTCGACCATCCTGCAGGGAAATGAGTTCTCCACGAATGGGCTGCACTTCGGGAGCGGCGCCCTCTACGGTATGTCTGATACCGTCGGTGGGCCCGTAGCGCTGTACTACAACGTCGCTTACCTAAAGAAGCTCGGGGTCAACCTTCCCATACCCAATCTGGCTGCGTTCGAAGCCGTCCTGGCGAAGGCCAAGGCGGCGAACATCACGCCGATCGAGTTCGGCGACCTCGAGCAGTGGCCCGGCATCCACGAGTTCCAGATCCTCTGGGACACGTATGCACCAGGAACCAAGCCGCTGACCCAGTACATTTACGGCACGGCCCCCAGCACCTTCGATACACCTTGGGCCAAAGAGGCGGCGAACACGCTCCAGAGCTGGGTAAAGGCCGGTTACTTTGAGGCCGGCTTTACTGGCTTAAGCTATGAGACGGGATGGGAGCAGTTCACGAAAGGTAAGTCTCTCTTCCTCATCTCCGGGCCATGGCTCAATGGATCTATCAGCAGTGCCATGGGCAACAACGTCGGGGTAATGATGATGCCGCCGTTGAAGACAGGTGAGGCCCCCGTGGCCACCAACAGCGGGAATAACCCTTACGTGATAGCAGCCAATGTCAGCCCGAAAGACCAGGCTCTGGCAGCCGAGTACATCAACTTCATCACCTCCTCGGACGCAGCGTCCCAATACTTTGTCACCAACCAGCAGATCCCTGTCTTCTTCCCACCCGGGATCCGAGTCCCCGCTGGCCGGTCGCTGGCGGACTGGCTTTCCATTTGGGGTGCCCTCGAACGGGACAATGGCTCGGTCAACTTCATGGACAGCTCGACTCTGCAAGGGACGACCCTGATCGGCCAGCAAGTCCAGGATCTTATGGGCCTGCGCGCTTCCCCGGGCAACTTCATCGGGGCTATAGAAGCGGACTACTCACAGTTCGAGAAGTCCCTTTGAGGAAGAAGTCGTCCCGTGGCCCGGCTACCCGTGGCCGCCCGTAAACTTTGACCGATGACTGTCACAGCGCAGCTGCCCCCCCAACCCGTCGAAGCGGAGGCTCGTTCCAGGCGATTGGGACGCCGGGCGTCGCGTCGGCAACTGACGGCCGGGTGGACGGGGTACCTCTTCGTCCTCCCGGCCCTGGCCGTCTTCTCGTTATTCGTGCTGCGCCCGCTGGTCCAGACGTTCTGGCTGTCGTTTTACACTTGGAACGGCCTCACGCCCCGCAAGTGGGCCGGGCTGGCCAACTACAACGCCCTGTTCACCGACCCGGAACTGCGAAGCGCGTTCGTCCACGCCGCTTTCCTGATCGTGTTCATCTCGCTGATCCCGGTAGCAATTGGGCTATTGCTGGCCACGGCTATATCCAGGGCGCGTTTGCGTGGTATGACCTTCTTCCGGACGATCCTATTCTTCCCGCAGGTCCTTCCATTGGTAGTCGTCGGAGTGATATGGGACTGGATGTACCAACCGGATGGGCCGGTGAACTCTGCCTTACGAGCCGTGGGCCTCGGTTCTTTCGTACACGCGTGGCTCGGCGACTTCACCTGGTCCCTGCCGGCGGTAGGTGTAATCGGGACGTGGGTGACTTATGGCTTCGCCATGGTCCTGTTCATCGCCGGCGTGCAAAAAATCCCCACCAGCCTTTACGACGCCTGCAGAGTGGACGGGTGTGGCGTCGTCCGGGAGTTCTTCGCCGTCACATTACCGGGACTGCGCAATGAAGTCATAGTTGCGTTCACCGTCACAATTATCGCCGCCCTCAGGACCTTCGACGTCATATATGTAACAACACAAGGAGGCCCCGGCACCTCCACAACTGTGCCTGCGCTCGAGATCTACCGCAACGCGTTCCAGTACAATGAGGTTGGAGCGGCCGCAGCCGTGGCGATGGCCCTGGCAGTGATCATCTTCGCCGTCACTCTCCTTATCCTCGTGCGAGGAGAAAGGAAGAGCGCATGATCGGCAAATTACAGTCTCGCGTAAATTATGTCATTCTGAGCGTGTTTGCCTGCATCGCCCTCTACCCTCTGATCGGGAGTTTCATAGTCGCCATTTCACCCCAAGGGTCGCCCGTGAACGGGGTTTTCCCGGTACCAACGTCTGTTACCCTGTCAAATTTCGGTGACGCGTGGAGGCAGGCCGCTCTGGGTTCCGCACTGACTACCAGCGCCATCGTCGCCGTAGCGGTTGTCTTCGGCGCTACCCTGCTGTCGATATTGGCCGGTTACGCCTTTGGGGCGCTGGAGCTGCGAGGTGGCCGTGCCTTGTTTTATTTGTTCCTGGCCGGCCTGGTAATGCCGTATGAGGCAATGATCATCCCGTTGTACTATGACATGAGAAGCCTCCGGCTTATAGACAGCTATTGGTCCCTCATATTTCCTGAGGTCGCTTTGTACCTTGCTTTCGGCATCTTCTGGATGCGAGCCTTTTTCCGGTCCGTGCCCCGATCCCTTCTCGAGGCGGCCCGGATGGACGGCGCCTCGAGCTGGCGGATCCTGTGGCGAGTGCTCGTCCCGTTCGGGCGACCGGCGATACTTACCATGATGGTCTTGTTCTTCGTTTTTTCCTGGAACGAGTTCCTCCTCCCGCTCGTCATGTTGTCCTCGGGCTCGAGGCAGACGGGGACTTTGGCTCTCGGCGTGTTCCAGGGACAGTACAACATCAACGTATCGCTGCAGACCGCAGCCGCCCTCTCAGTGGCCATACCCGTGATCTTGGTGTACATCCTTTTTCAGCGGCAGTTCATCCGGGGGATGCTGTCGGGAGCACTGAAGGGCTGAGGGGGTGGGCAACGTCCGGTACGAAGGCGTGAACAAGCGCTTCAACGACGTCACCGTACTTTCGGATTTTGAGCTTCGTGTGGCCGATGGCGAGTTTATGGTGCTCCTCGGCCCCTCGGGGTCGGGCAAGACCACGGCATTGCGTATCCTGGCCGGCCTTGAACCTCTTAGCGACGGGCATGTCTGGATCGGGGAGCGCCGGGTGGAGGACCTCCCTCCCCGGGCGCGCGATATCGCCATGGTCTTCCAGGATTACGCGCTATACCCGCAAATGTCCGTCTATGAGAACATGGCCTTTGGCCTCAAAGTGAAGCGGGTACCCAAGGACGAGATCCGCGCCCGGGTGAAAGACGCTTCGGAGGTCCTCGGGATATCAGAGCTCCTCAAGCGCAAGCCCGCCGCCCTCTCTGGCGGACAGCGCCAGCGGGTGGCTCTCGGCCGGCCTGGTGCGGGACCCTGAGGTTTTCCTGATGGACGAGCCACTCTCCAACCTCGACGCCAAGCTTCGTGCCCAGACTCGTGGCGAAATCCGGCGTTTGCAGAAGGAGCGGGCCCACACCACGATTTACGTGACACACGACCAGGTTGAGGCCATGACGATGGGTGACCGCGTCGCAATCTTGCACGATGGGCGACTGCAACAGGTCGGCGACGCCCGCAAGGTGTACGAGGAGCCAACGAATGCATTCGTGGCCGGGTTCCTGGGCAGCCCTGCAATGGCATTTGGCGAATTTGGCGTACGGACCAGCTCTAGCGGGGTGGAATTGATAAGTGGGACAGTCTGCCTGCCCATCCCGGGTGACCTCCCGCGGCGGTCCGACAATGGCGCCGGGTCATCGGTATTGGTAGGCGTGCGCCCGGAAGACGCTCGGCCATGGGACAATGGCTCGGACCTTATCGGCCCCCTCGAGGGTCGAGTGGAGTTTGTAGAAGCTCTCGGTCGCGAGACCTTCGTTGGCGTTAGGGCGAGCGACCAGTTGTGCTTTACTGCCCAGGTACCAGGAGAGCAGCACATAGAACTTGGAGATCCCTTCCAGTTCGGCCTCAAAAGGGGCAAGGTACATCTTTTCAGTGCCACCGAAGGGTACGCGCTGGGGAAGGTCTGATGTTTGCTAGCCACCGAAACGCCGTCACTGCCGTAACGGGTCCTGATGGAACGCGCCCCAATTGGCAGTACACGTTGACCGACCTATGAACCAATGATACTTTGACTACATGGGCGAGCCGCAAGAGCCAACAGACCAGCCTGGCACGCTGCAGACGCACACGACCGACAGTCACAAGTATTTTCCGCCTCCCGAAGATTCCGGCGGCTGGCGGTACGCTTCTTCGGAGATCGAGGTCCGCGACCTTGCGGGCCTAGATCAACGCGTCCTTGCATTGGCCGAACAAGAACAGCTATGGGAATACGGGGGAGACTCCTGGGCCATCAGCATCATCCGAAATGGCATTCTCGCCGCCGAGTTCCGCACCCACAATATTCTGGACGCCTCCCGATTTGATATCTGGTCGACGACGAAGTCTTTTACGAGCCTCGCCTTCGGGATGATCCTGGCGGACCCCGTGTATGGGCGGACGCTGAGCCTTGATAGCCACGTCTATGATTACATCCCTGAAGGCTTCCCCCTGACGGACGAGCGGAAAGCGGAGGTGACAATCGGGCAACTGCTTTCGATGACGGGTGGTTTCGTTGGTGGTATAACGGGTGTCTCCTTCGGCACGCCGACCCGGACCGGGGACGGCCTGTTCGAGTATGCCCTCGGCAGGGTCCCCAATCGCTACGGCTATGATGCCAGCCGCCTCATCGCCGCCCCAGGTACCCGGTGGGAGTATTCCGACCCCGGCTATAGCCATTTGTCCCTCGTTTTCTCCCACGTGACTGGGCAGGAGATCGACTCCTACCTGAACGAACGGCTCTTTGGGCCCATCGGCGTCCCGCGCGTGTCCTGGACCCGAGCAGGTGGCGGCGACCGCCTAGGGCCGCATACCGTGCCCCACACGGGATTGCTGCTTTCGGCGCGAGAGCTGGCGAGGTGCGGGTACCTACTGCTCAGAGGCGGCACCTGGGATGGGACAGAAATAGTAAGCCGCGACTGGATCGCTAAGGTCACACAGCCCTCCCAGCCCTACAACCCTCAATATGGTTACGGGTTCTGGGTAAATACTACAGGAACTCTCTGGCCCGAAGTGCCCACCGACGCGTTTGCGATGATGGGTTACCGCGGCAACCGCTGTTGGATAGTCCCCTCATTGGACCTGGTAATTGCCCGCACAGGTTCGGGGCCTCCCATCATCGACGATCGATATTTCCCGTCCCGGGTCATTGAGGCCATGATCTAGACGGCAGGTGGGCAATGAGTGCTGTCTGCCCGCACTGCCACCCCCGTGAGTATCCCAGCCGGAGTCAGCGCCAGTTCTTAAACTTTAGGTGACGTGCCGCTGACCTACTCGAACTGTCTTGAGTCAGGCCAGATAAGCTTCGGCTTCGAGGCGGCCTTCCGGGAGCATCGATTGCATCATAACGTCTGACCCTGGGGGTGAATCCGGGTTTAGGCCCTTGAAAACGGTCCATTCATAGGCTAGGAGCTGAAGGACCGGAAGGTAGATCAGGGCATCAGTCAGGTGGTGGAGGGAGGCCGGGACCGGGATCGAATAGTCTGGCACGACGGCATCGGACAAGTGAGGCGGGACGAGGCCTAGGGTCCTACCGCCCAGCGATTTGACCAGCAGGATAGTGTCTGCCGAAAGGGCGAGGTCCCGTTCGGTTACCAAGAAGATGACTAGCCAGTTGTCGTCCAGTAGGCACAGTGGCCCGTGGAGCAGGTTGCCCGTGTCCATCCACTGCGTAGCCACAAGTGCACTTTCTTCCAGTTTCACCTGCATTTCCATGGCTACGCCGGTGTTGCCGGCGGTCCCGGCCACGATCACGCGGTCACAGCTAAAGAACTTCGGCCCCTGGGCTTCGATAACGGGGAGGGCCATCTCCAGGGCATCTTTGACCAGCGCGGGCGAGCGCTCAAGTGCCCTCCCGGCCCGAGCTGACTCCTCACTTGGCAGCCTGACCAAGTCAAACGCGAGAGCGAGAAAGGCGCCAATACCAGCCGTGACGCTTTTTGTCTTTGGGAAACTCGCCTCCGGCCCCTCCGACGTGACGATCACTCGCCGCGCCTGTTGGGCCATCAGGCTGTCGCCGTTCCCGGTCAGCAGGACGGTGAACGCGCCCGAACTTTGCGCCATCGCCAGTGCGTCTACCAACAACTTGCGTTCCCCCGACCGGGAAAGTAAGAGCACCAGCGCCTCCGAGTTGAGCAGAGACGGGTAGTAGGAGAGTTCGGTGGCTGGTATCACGTAAGCGGGAATGTCGACGAGGCTGTCGAAGGCAGGTTTGGCCGCGACGGCGGCTGTGTACGAACTTCCCACTCCCGTCAGAACCAACCTCCGGCACCCTCTTCCTCGGGCTTCCTCGGCAACTTGCCTTATCGCCGGCGAGGCTTCCCTAAGTGTCCGCTCGAGGGCGATACCGTTCTCCATGACATAAGAGAACATGTTGTGACGAGCGAACGTACTCAAAAAAGGCCTCCGTCCAGATAGCCGCGCAACTTCCCTAAAGCCAGCGCTATACACATCTATCCTAGACGATTAGATGTGTTCGAGCAAGCCGGTTTTCGGCGCACTCGCTGTAGCCATGCTCGCTAACCCAAGGCACCGAGACCACCGTGAAGCCTCCGTCGACGCCTCCACCGCACGCCAGCCCAGCGCGTGCTGACAAGACCGACCGGGACCCCGCCACCCTCTTCATCGTTATCCATCCGGGGCACAGTCGTGACTATGGCCACTCTCCGGATGAGAGGCGTCGGCTCCACGGTGCCGCCCGGGAACAAGCATAGTCCCAGACGTCATCCCTGGAGCCCTCGACACTCACGAACGGCCTATCCGACCATTGCTGCGCTAAAGTTGCCTTAGGAACAGTGACTATGCCGCAACCCAAATCGACCGATCGCAAGTCCCGCCTCAAACGTGGTGAGACGACCGCACTTTACGAGCAGATCCGCCGGTCTGTCCTGGCGGATATCTGGAGGGGCCTTTATCGCCCTGGCGACCTCCTCCCATCAGAGAGCGAGTTGGGCTCACATTTCGGGGTCAACCGGCTGACCGTGCGCCAGGCCGTCCACCGGCTAGCCAATGAGGGTTTCGTCCGGCCCCTTCACGGGCGCGGTTACCAGGTGACGTCGGCCACCCTTTCGGCCGACTTTTTGACCACACCCAGCCTGTCGCATTACTTGCAGGAGTTGGGCTTAGAGACGGAGACGAGGGTCCTGTCACAAGACGTGGTGGAGGCGGTCCCCGACGTTGCCACAGCCCTGAGCGTGAAAGCGGGTGCACCCTTGATCCAGATCATGCGCCAAAGGCTCGTCCTCAACGCGCCAATCGCCGTCGAAGAGGCGTACTACGCTGCAGAGAAGTTCAAGCGTCTCGTCGACCTGGACATTTCGCGACGATCGTTACTGGAAACGCTGTACCGTGACTTCGGCGTGCAGGTCGCCCGGGTCACGACAGAGCTTCGCGCCGAGCAGGCGGGTGCAAGGGCCGAGCTACTCGGGATGGTACCGACGGACCCGCTGGTAGTGGCCAAAACGGTGATGTACGACCTGAACAACAACCCCATCGAATGCGGGCTGGCTTATTATCACACTGAACGTGTCCAACTTACGTTCAACTCGACTATTGCGCCTCGTAGTTGGCCATACGACGCTCTGCCCGCTCAATAGCCATTAGAGCACGCGTGAGCAAAATCGCTACGTTACTCGATTTAGCGCCGGAGACAAGTGGCGGATCCCTCTCAGTTCAAGCCGGCGCATATTTCCGCCTCCGCCGTGTGCGGGGACCTGTGTGCCTTGGACCAAGAGGCGCTAAATCTCGAAGACGCCGGTGTGGACTCCATCCACGTCGTCCTTGCGTAGAGCATGGCGCCACACTCTTCGTCTGTGGTACTTCCAGCATCTTCTCCCGTGACGACTACCACAGCGCGGTCGACGACATGCGAAGGAGCCTCCGAGCACCGCGGCATCCCCACTCGCAGGGCGGTGCGGCGGGCGGCCAATAAAGTGGACGACCCATCGTTGAGTGCCGCCCTGGCAGTCGATGTGGGCGGTACGACTATCAAGGCCGGTCTCGTAGGCGCGGACGGCAACATCCAGCACCTCGTCAGGGCGCCAACCCCGTCTGGTCGGGTCAAGGCCGCAGACGTGATCGACCGTATAGTAGAAGCGGCTCGAGAAGCCTGCTCCGCGCTCCCCCGCGGTAGTCAGCCCGTGGGGGCGGGCATATCGACGCCAGCGTTTGCAGTGGGCCCCGACTGGTGTCAGCTCCTATGCTCTAATATCCCCTGCTTGGAGGGAGTGCCCTTGCGCGGCCCCATGGTCGCCGCCTTTGGCCCCAATACCTTCTGGGAATACGACACTCACGCGGCGTGCCTGGCTGAGATGCGTTACGGACGTGCGGCTGGGTGCGAACGAGTCCTATATGTCGGCATCGGCACGGGTACTTCGTGCGCCGTTTCCATCGATGGCCAGTTTGTCAGGCATACGTTTGGGACCTGCGGGAACACCGGTCACATAATCGTCAGCTCGGGTTCAAACAGAAAATGCACTTGCGGAGGGACGGGTTGCCTCGAAGCCGTCTTGAGCGGGTGGGCACTCAAGCGGGCTGCATTGAGCGCGGCCGATGCCGGAGGCAGCCCCTACCTCCGGCACTTGCTACGCGACAGCGGCTCGCTGGAAGCAATTGATGTCTGGCGTGCCGCCGATCAGGGAGACCCGGCCGCGTTGACGATCTTGGAAGAGGCCGGAAAGGCCCTGGGCCAGGCGCTCGCCACTCTGATGCACATTTATTCACCCGACGTAATCGTGGTTGGGGGAGGGGTTTCAGCCGCCGGTGAACTGCTACTGCAGCCCGCCCGGGATGAGGTCAACGCCTTGGCGTCGCCCACGCTCCTCCAGCGTCTCAGGGCAATTGAAGCTGGAGTGATGGGCTCTGACGCGGGCGTGATCGGCCTAGGCAGCCTGGTATTCGATGAAATAGCAAACCCCGGGAGCCGGGGACCCCGAGGCTCCTGACGTAACTATTGACTGGCACGGAGCCGTCGCCGCTATTTGGTGAGGGAACGCTACCCGCCCTGTCGGCCCCAAGGCGACTCTACCGGCCGAGGGTCATTCCCCACGACTACCGCCCTTCATGGCGCCACCCTAGGCTGTTCATCAAGCCCGACGGCGAGCGGCCCGCAAGCTTCTCAGCATGTTCGGGCCAAACTGTGAGCGAAGTTCGCGGGGGACGTTAAACAGCGGCGCGAACACGACAACTGTGCCCTCTTCGGCGACACTGGCTGCCTTGGCGGTAGCGTCAGAAAGATCCTGTGCTTCTACCAGCGCCTCTTCCCCATAGCCTTGTCTGGTCAGAAGTTGACGGAGTATGGAGCCTCCTTCTCCAAAGAGGACCACGGCCACTGTCTTTCGTCCCTATGACCCCGCCGAGATCTTCGAGTTGCGCCCGGGCCTCCGAGGAACTGTGCAGGACTTCCGTGGGAAACGTGGCGTGCCCACCGGCAACGAGGACGACCGACCTGTCCCTAAAAGTCTCAAGCCCCACTCTCACCTTTACGGGTGACCCGGCCATCCCGTCGTTGACGACACGCACTCCCTCGACTTCGCCGACGAACTCCCTCCGCAGGTGAACACCGGGGAACGTCTCCAAGGCACGCCCGAGGGCGGGCGTCTCGATGCCAGCGGCGAGCGCCGCTGCAATGGCGGCCAGCGAATTACCCATGAATGCATGTTCCGCACCGAGGCGACCAGCGGGGGCAATGGCGCGCTCCTCCCCGTCCCATCTGGCACGGATGGAGCCGTTCGCGACAAAGACACAATTTGGTTGCCCCGAGTCCTTGAGCCCGAAGTAGGCCACGTGCCCTCGACAGAGTGGCTCGAAATGCTCACGAACTAACTGATCGTCCGCATTCAGGATGGCCCAGCCGTCACTTTCCTGGTAGCGGAGGATTGTTTGTTTGGCGGTCACGTAGGCTTGCATGGAGCCATGCCACTCAAGATGCTCTGGCCACAAGTTCGTTATGACCGCGATCGTCGGGCTTGTCTTCATATAGGAGAGGTATACGCTCGTAAGCTCGCACACGACGAAGTCGGCGTCGCTCATTTCCGCAAGCGAGTTGAGGATCTCGTAGTTCGGGCACACGTTCGTTGAAGGGACGGGATCGGTAGCGATATATGCTTTCCGCCCGCACGACCTCAAGACGTGCGCAACAATGGAGGCTGTCGTCGTCTTTCCGCCAGACCCGGTCACTGCGATCGTTGCAGCGGCGGAGTTCCCAAGAGCGTAGTCCGCGACGGAGGAGACGGGAACACCTGCGCGGCGGGCTCCGATCGCATAGGAAAGGCCGTCCGGGGTTGGGATCTCGCAGTACGACGCATCAACGAACAACGTCCTATACGCGAGGACGGCTGGGGATTCGTCGCTCACCGCGAAGACAGAGACATCGTACCTAGAAACTGGTAGCTCCAAGAGCAGCGACTCCGGGACTGGAGAAGGGTGGACTATATCGACGTCAGCTCCCTCGTTTACCAGTATCCTCGACAGAGCAATTGTGTCGCGGCTTGCACCGTATATCAGGTACCGGTCGATGGGCGGTGGAACGCCGCCGCCATGAATACGAATCTTGACCGACATCAGTCGCCGTGACGAACGGCCGCTATCGGCTGACATGCTTGCCGCGCCCTCGTCACGGTCCGGGTATGCCACTCGTCGCAACCGGCCTTGCGACGTGTGAACGAACGAGCTTCGTGCAGTTCAGGGCTAAGCGCTTTGTTATACCATCCGTAGTCATCCTGATGCCGTGTATACATTGCGCGTCTGATTGTGTCAAGTGCCGCGTCCTCTCTTCCTGGCCCGCGCTGACTGCGAGGATCGCTCAAGTTTGCGTTAGGCCGGCGATGCCGAGTTCGCCGGCGACCGCGTTGAGGTCGTCAACGATCGCTTGCCGATACCCGATCCCATGAGCCTTCTGTTCAACGGACATCAAGTACTCTCGTTCCCCGGGGACCAGAATCTGTTCGACTCCGACTGCTTTCTTTGCCGAGTGCATGAGGTTGATAGCCGCGTCGACCCGACCCAGAAAACAGCTCGTGGTCGCCGAACCTACCGACATCTTAAGCCTGGAAGAAGTGGCCCACGTCTCCGGCATGTGTGAACTCCCGGTACATGTGGCCCACGTCGCGTCCGAAAGCCGCGCCAGGCAAGAGCGCGGCCAGCATCGCCACCATCAAGCTGAGCCCGTACCCGTTATACCCCGCCATTGGC
Organism: uncultured Acidimicrobiaceae bacterium; assembly: GCA_963807395.1. Taxonomy (GTDB): domain Bacteria; phylum Actinomycetota; class Acidimicrobiia; order Acidimicrobiales; family Palsa-688; genus Fen-671. Next base: position 188,923 of record CAWEBW010000007.1, on the reverse strand, counting down.
CGCACGGTGCCTTCAAGCGCAGCTTGCGGGTCGGTGGTCGGGTTGCCCGCGGCATCAAATGCCCATTCCAGTGGAATGGGGTCACACTCTCAGCTGCCAACCTGATTTTGCCGCCGGCTGCCACGCTCATTGCTATGTCCAGCACGAGCGGTGGGGCCTCGAGGGTCGGGATAGCTATAGAAAGGGGATTGTTGCCGAGCAGGGCCTCCACACCTCCGAAAGGGGCCATGAGGTTGTGGGAACTGACCGTCGCTACGAGCCCAATCATTCTTTGTGCCGATACCTTCATCGCGTAGTACTCACATGTCCCAAAATGATTGCTCCCATGCACAACGGCAATCCCTACACCGTGTTCACGTGCCTTCTCGACGGCGTGATTGACGAACAGCTCGGCTACAACCTGATCCATGGCATTGTTCCCATCGATGACGACGGTCGCGCCGGAGTTCCCGACCACCTTCGGTGTGCCAAGCGCGTCAGTGGAGCCGGTCAGCAAACGCCTCACATATGCGCGCGCAACTACGCTAATCCTGACGCGACCGTCTCGCCCCGCACCATAGCTCACTACCGCGACAGGGCCGAAGGAGGTGTCGGTTGGATCGATGTCGAGGCTACCTTCGTCGACCCTGCCGGCCGCGGTCGGACCCACCAGCTCCGGTTGCACGAGGACCGGTGCATTGATGGGTTCCGGGCGTTAGCTGAAGCCGTACACGCTTCTGGCGCGAATCTCCGGGTCGAGCTGCACCACACCGGCGGTGGAACATCGAGTTCGATCGCGGGCCTCCAGCCCGTCGGCCCTTCTCTAGTGCCTTGTCTCGAGTCCGGCGACGATGTGCCTCGCGAGTTGAGCGTAGAAGAGATCCATCAGGTCGTCCGACGATACGCCGAGGCTTCGGTTCGCGCCGTCGAGGCTGGCCTCGACCCCGTCGACCTGCACAGCGCCCACGGCTATCTGCCGTTGGCGTTCCCATCACCCTTTTGGAACCGGCGGCGCGATAAGTACGGAGGGTCGTTCGCGAACCGGACCCGGTTCGCATTACGTGTCATAGCCGCGATCAAGGCCGCGATCCCATCGGGAGTTTCCCTGGCTTTCGCTTCTCGGCCGAGGAGAACCTCGACGGCGGCCTCCGGCTGGAGGATGGCATCCGGTCTGCACAAGCGCTCGAGCGAGGTGGGGTCGACTGTTGCGCATGAGCACTGGAATATACGAGATATTCACGCTCATTAGCCCGACGATGGAGTGCCCGCAGGGCTTGTTGCTGCCAGTCGCAGCGGCAGTCAAAAATGCCGTTCAGGTTCCGGTAATCGGTGTGGGCCAGGTCGTCGACCCCATGGTCGCGAAGACGGCCATCGCCCCTGGCGATGTGGAACTCATTGCGATGGGCCGCGCTCTACTTGCAGACCGGCCAAGATGCCGACCGAGACGACCTCGGGACGGGCCATGATCGCACCTGCGTGCAGCAAAGGCGCGTCAAAGATTCCTGACTTGGGGCGCCAGGAACCTTTGCCTTGTCACCGACCGACTGATTTCCGTTCACGCCACATGCGCGGCGTCCTCCTCTCGGCGGAGTCCAACCACTCGCACCGCCCTCGTCGTCAGACCTGCTTGACGATCGATGGCAGCGGACCGCCGGCCACAAGCGGCGTCGTGAAGTAGTGCATCAGTTTGGCGTACAGGTAGCGGTACTTCGGGTCGAGGAACCCCGCGTTCTGCTCAAGGATCTCACTTGCGTTGGCTTTCACAGCTAGTTCGGGCAGCAGGGCCCGTCGGGTAAATCTTGCCGCCAGAAAGGGACGTCTCGAGGTCCTTCATCAGGTACGCCCCGCTGTAGTTGAATAAGAACGCCGCAGTCGCCTGGAAGATCGACTTGCCTGAAGCGATGGCCTGCAGTGGAAGCGTGGTCCCGTCTACACCCCCCATCCAGAACTTCTTCGGGTCGTTGATCCCCGCCTTCTCCAACGCCTCGGCGACGATGATGCCGGATTCGTCGTTGTAGTTGAACATGACGTTGATGTCCGGATGGGATGTAGTGACAGCCTCGGCGGCGGCTGCGCTGGCGCTGGCATCATTGAGCGGCACGCTCACGTCGGTATAGATCTTGACGCCGGGCACCAGCCTCGCCAGTTCTGCCTTAAAAGCGTCTGTGCGGAGCTTGAGCGGAACACTGTCGAGGATCGCCAGGCACACCGCGGCGCCCTTTCCAGGCGCGTTAGCGGCAATCCACTTCGCCGCTGCTTGGGCGTTGATGTACCCGGCGTCCGCGTGGTCGACCACGACGTTCTGCGTCGCCCCAGTGAACACGTCGGGGCTGTGGTTCATCGTACGGCACGTCGCGGCCTTCACTTGCTTGATCACGTTCGCCCAGCCCGCCGGGGTGCCCGTGTTGATGTAGATGCCGTCGTACCCGTCGCCGATGTAGTCGATCGCGTTCTGCACCTGGACGGACTGGTCGTTGTTGGCGTCCACGTTGGAGAAGTGGAGGCCCGTATGGTCGACCGCGGCGGTCGCCTCCTGTGCCGCCCACAGCGCGTCGTTGCTCGGGTCGTGCTCCAAGCTTGGCCAGCCGTAGCGATCGTGGTTCAGGTTCTTGAAGGTGCCGAAGTACCCCTTGACATCGACCTGGTGCGCCTCCACCCCCGGCAGCCGGATAAACCGCCCCGCAGCGATGGCTCCGCCGGCGACCACGCCGAGGCCGAGGAAGTCTCGGCGATTCATCTCCGAGTGCGAGTCGTCCACCTCGTCCGAACCGGACCCGCCAGTCCTCCCATTCCGTCCATGCTTATCATTCCGCATGTTCATCTCCTTTTGTCTCTCGTTCGTCTACTATCCCGATAGTCGAGTGCATCGCTGCGTGAAGATCGATCTGCGCCATTCCCAGCGTTCCCCCAGCTCCACACCCCCTCTGAGCCTCTCTGGATGTCCTTCTTAGGCCTCTTCGACGTTGCGCGCGACGAGTCTTCGCTCATTGCGCGCCTCGGCACCCAACCGCGCTCGCCCGACGAGCTCGGGCTCGCCGCGGTCCTCCCGCATCGCCACCATTTTTCGATGGCGCTCGCGCTGCTCGATCACGAGCTGGTCGATCGCCACGGCGACGATGAGCGCAACTCCCTGGACGATCGTGCCGTAATAGGCGTTGATCCCGATGGCAACGATCCCACTGTTGATGAGCGTGATGAACGCCACCCCGAGAAGCGCCCCGGTGATCGTGCCCTCGCCGCCGGCGAAGGCTATGCCGCCGAGGATCACCGCAATGATCACGCTCAGCTCGAAGTTGATACCGAAGGTCGGGTCGGCGGTGCCGAAGCGGCTCGCGACGTAGACACCGGCAAACCCGGCGAGGGCGCCGTTCACGACGAAAGCTCCGATTACAATTCGCCTGACCTTTACTCCCGCCATTTCAGCGGCTTCGCGGTTGCCGCCAATCGCATATATGTGCAGCCCGGTCGTGGACCTCGCGAGGATCGCGGCCGCGACGACACCGCCGATCAGCATTATGAACACCGAGAGCGGGATCTCCCAGAGCGAGTAATTTCCGAGATCGCTGAACGAGTTCGGGATGTTGGCGATCGCCTCGCCCCCCGAGATCAGCTCCGTGATGGCCAACAGCGCCGTCAGGCTGCCGAGTGTGATGATAATCGGAGAGATCTTGACGCGCCAGACGAGTGCCCCGTTGATCAGCCCGCACACCGCGCCGATCGCCACGCCGGCGACGATGGCGAGCTGGGGATTGATCACATTGGACAGCATCGCCGCCGAGACCGCAGTGAGGCCGTAGATCGAGCCGATCGAGAGATCGACGTTGCCGGTGATGATGAGCGGCGCGGTCCCGAGCGCGGCGATGCCGATGGGGGTCATCTGGTAAAGCAGATTGACGATGTTGCGGTGCGTCAGGTAGTCGGTAGTCGCGAAGCTTAGATACACGAACATCACCGCGATGACCAGCGCCAGTCCAGAGCTGCGGGCGTTCAGGACCGAACTCAGCCGCTGCACGGCAGTACGACTCTGCTCAGGCATCGTCGCCCGCGGTCGTCATGCGCGTATGCAGGCCGGTTATCGCCGCGACCGCCAGCTCAGGGCTGATTTCTGCCGACGACCCCTCAAGCACGACGCGCCCGAGCCGGAGCACCACGATACGGTCGGCCACGTCAAAGACCTCGTCGAGGTTGTGGCTGATCAGCAGAACTGCGATGCCGCGCTCGGCAACGCGGCGCACCAGGTCGAGAGTGGTGCGCTTCTGGTGGACCCCGAGCGCGGCCGTCGGCTCGTCGAAGATCATCACCCGTCCGCCGCGCACTGTGGCGCGGGCGACGCTGATCCCCTGTCGCTGACCGCCGGAGAACCGGCGCACCGGGACGTTGAAGCTGTCGATCCGGGTGCCGATGGTCGCCATGCCTTCTTCAGCCTCGGCGATAGCCCGCTTGCGGTCGATGAAGCGGAGTGGGCCGAGCCGGAACTTGACCGGTTCCCTCCCGAGGATGATGTTGGACGCGGCGTCGAGGTTGTCGCAGAGCGCGAGCTGCTGATGGACCGTCTCGATCCCGAGGTCGCGAGCCTCAGCGGTGGTGAGGTGAGTGAGCTTCTCGTCGGCAAGCCGAATCTCCCCGGCGTCGGGCTGGTGTAACCCGCTAATGAGATTGACGAGCGTGCTCTTGCCGGCTCCGTTGTCGCCGACGAGCGCGACAACCTCGCCGCCTCTCAGCTCGAGGCTGGCGTTGTCGAGCGCCCGCACGGCGCCGAAGTACTTCGTCAGGCCGACGCAGCGCAGCAGTGTGTCACCGGAGAGCGCCGCGGAGTGCACCACATTACTCACTCGGGATTACTCACTCGGGATTACTCACTCGGGACCACACCGCACGCCGACTTGCCGCATCGCGCCGTCAGCTCAACGGCTCCCGACTAACAAAAGTGCCACGACTCCGACGACATCTCGCCGTCCAGGCCGCTTTGCTAGCGGCGAAGGCTCGGCCATCCGACAGGAGAGCGCTGAGGCCACCAAGGCTGGCGGTGGCAATAGCAAGTTTGCCGGCGCCGGATAAAATTTGCGACGTCCGAACGGGGACTCAGGGTTAGCTGATTTAGAGCTAGAGCCCTCAGAATGGCGTGCTTCATCTGGGCTCATTATTGGGTGCCTCCTTTACATTGGGTTTCTGCTGCGGATACGCGACGGCGACGGTGCCGGAATCGACCTGTCTGCCTAGTCGCTGTGCCTCCCCTGTCTCATCAAGTTGTAGGATAACTAGTGGCCAAGGCGCTGTCAACGCACGCTTCAAACTAGGCCACGGGCGCCAGTGTTTCTTCCTCGTAGTCGTCAGCAATCGTTTTGCACAGAGTGTATCGGTCGGCCCGTCGGACGGTCGGGTGTGAGTGAGCGAGAGTGAGACTTACCGTTGACCGGACCCTCTCTTGTTTGGTCCATACGCTGCGAGAGCCCGAAGCGCCGTGATTGGGGCAAAGAGGGCAATACGTAAGCTAGCCATCACACCCGCAAGCAGATCATCCGGAAGGTAGCCGAGGGCGAAAGCTTCCGCCCAAACGTTCGGAAGTAGCCGAGGTTGCTTGCTACCTGGAGCTGACCCCGGTTAGCTGCTACCGCTCGGTCAACCAGTACGCCGGGATTCAGGGCGAGGACGCCAAGCGACCAGTGGAACTCGAGCGGGAGAACCAGCGCCTAAAGCGGATCGTGGTCGACTAGGCCCCGGACATCAACATGCTGAAAGAGGTGCCCCCCGGAACGAAATGAGACACAGGGCCATAGTGATCGACCTGTTGCTCGCCTGAAGAAGAGCAAATGTGTGCGACCCGCAATTTTGGCATGCGCACCGGAGGGGTGGGAAACGTTCACCTGTGAGGACTTCTTGCATCTACGTCGTAAGACTATGACAGCCGCTACCCGGGCAGGCTACTTGCGCCTTTCGGACCCGGTCTACAACCGGAAGATCGAGGGTGCCGCCCCTGTAGCACGTGTCGGAATCTAACGCTCGCCGACTTGGTTGCCGTTGGTTTGCTCAAGCCCAGAGACCTGATCCAGCCGGGCTTTGGGAGGCTAGCCGGCCACGGGGGTGGTATTAGCCGCCGGCCGACCGCGCCCCAAAGACCGGCTGCGCCCACCTGCCGTGTCAGGCCGCTGCCGTCAGGCGCAGCCGGCGCCTGCGCCGGCAGGTCCACGCCGGCACGTGAGGGCATCCCGTCGCACATATTGAGCCTTTATCCCGCGGTAGCCTCGATCTCCAGCAGGCGGTTCCATTTCGCCGTCCGTCGGAGCGCGTCGTGGAGCCCATTCTGATCTGCCCGCCCGACAGCCCACGGCCAGGTCGGCTACCCAGCTGTCCTCTGTGTCGCCCGAACGGGCCGACGCGACCGTCCCGTACCCGGCGGCTTGAGCGACTTGCAGGACACGTTCGGCGCGCGTGATCGTGCCAACCCGGTTGGGCTTGACCGGGACGGCGTTGGCTACGCTCACGGCCATCCTGCGCTGGCGGTGCTCCAGTTTGGTCGCAAAGAGTCCGTCGAGCGCTGGCGGCCATCGCCCATCAGGATCCGCGTCTCGCCAACCTCCCCAGGTGACCCTCGGCGGGCACGTCCTCAGGTCGGAGCGTCAGAATCTCGTCGTCCGGGTACCCGTCCACGTCCACTGCGAACTCGGCGCCAGCGTCCAAAAGGACGTCGAACAGATATTGGCCCGAAGACCGCTCGCAATAGCAAAGGAACGACGTCTGGTCGCCGGTGTCGTCGCGAACAACTCCTACCGCCAGGCCAGCAACGGCCGTTCGCAGGGCGGTGCCATTGGGAGCGGTACGCGCCGAGAGGTCGACCGGGCACAGTTTCGACAGGACCGAACGAGCCTGGTCTCCCGTCAAACGCACGAGCGCATAGGCGTGGGTGAGGTCGATGACGGTCGTGAAACTCTCCCCGCCAATACCTTCGAATTGGGCCTGGACGGCGTGCTGTCGCCCCGAACGCCCGAGCACCAGCCACTCGCCGGGTGCTGCGCCGATCACGAGGTTCCCGGCGTCGTCGCGCTGGGCCCGGCCGACAGCGACGCCTGGACCTTGACTCGCGGTAGCGCTCGAACCGACCCGCACATGCACCTTGGCCAGGGGACTGAGGTCCGCCAGACGCAAACCGGCCCGTGAACGTCGTCCAGAAACCTCCCAATCACCGACGCGCTTGAACGGCGGGGCCTGACGGACCGAGCTGCGGGCGACTGCCCCTGCCCCGACGGCCACCGGCCCCGTTGTCTCAGCCACGCAACCGGCTGCCCTCAGGGTCGAAGTGGGCGAGTTGGGGGGTGACAAGCGCCGTTATGTCCCGCCCATCTGGTAAATGTACTGTGACGGCGGTCCCGGGCCGGGCCAGGTAGTCCGCGACGAAGCCGAGGCAGATTGACCGCCCCAGCGTCGGTGACATGCGGCTGGAAGTCACCCGCCCGACGATCGACTTAGCGTCGCCTATGACCTGGCTCCCCTCGGGGGGCACGATCGCCGTGTCAACCGGTTGCAGGGCGACGAGTTTCAAGCCGGGGCCGTCCTCCCGCTCGAAAACCAGCTCCTGTTTGCCCACGAAATCAGGCTTGTCCAGCTTGACGAGCCAGTCGAGGCCGGCGGAGAAGGCCCGAGTAAGGCCGTCGGTGTCTTGGCCCACGATCATGTGGCCCTTTTCCAGCCGCATAATACGCTGAGCCTCTACGCCGAAGGCGCCTACTCCGAGGTCCTGGCCCGCCTCCAGCAACATCTCCCAGACGTACAGGCCGAAGCCGGCGGGGACATGGATTTCGTAACTCAGTTCTCCGGTAAAACCGATCCGCCACATGTGGCAACCGGCCACGCCGGCGATGGGCCCGGTCCGTACGTTCATATAAGGAAAGGCCGGCGCAGAGAGGTCGACGTCAGTAACCAGGCGGCTGAGCAATTGCCGGGACGCGGGCCCGGCGATATTTATGCTGGCGTAGGCGGTCGCCACCTGGGTCACGTGTACGTGCCAACCGGGATGGTTGCATTGCAGAACACTTTGCACCCATTCCCAGACTCCCGCTGCACCCGAAGAGGTCGTGGACATCAGGTAGTGATCCTCGCCGAGGCGGCCCGTCACCCCGTCGTCAAGGACGACGCCGTCCTCGGCGCACATGACGCCGTAACGGACCGAACCCACGTCGAGCTTCGACCACTTGTTCACATACAACAGGTTGAGCAGCTTCGGCACGTCGGCGCCTCTCAAGTCGAGCTTGCCGAGCGGCGTGACGTCGATTATGCCGACCCTTTCGCGGACGTTGCGGACCTCGGCCTCGGGGTCGCCGTAATGTTCGGGCCGCACCCACTGGCCCGCCACAAGAGGCACGGCCCCGTGCGCCTCGTGCCAGGTTTGCATCGGGGAATACCGCACAGGCTCGTGGAGGCGCCCAGCCAGTGCGCCCAGGCTTACAGGGACGTAAGGCGGTCGCCATACGGTCGTGCCGGTCTCGGCGATGCTACGGCCTGTCGCCTCGGCCAAAACCGCTACCGTATTGATCGTTTCGAGCTTGCCCTGGGCGGGGCCCATGGTGGCCGTCGTATAACGCTTGACCAGTTCGGCCGAATCGTAGCCTTCGTGTACCGCAAAGACGATGTCCTTCGACGAAACGTCCTCGGAGAAGTCGATAAAACCGTGCGAGCTGGCCCGAAAGAGAGCAGGGTGAGAGCGGGGCGCGAGCCCCGGGATGTTCACCCCCTGTCCTCCGGCCGGCGCCGTGGCGGCCGCCCCACCGACCGCTCTCCCGTGAGCCATCAGTTCGTCCAGGGAGCCGTCGCCGACGATCCCGCCCGTCGCCAGTACATTTGCCTGCACGCGCCCACCGGGCACGAAACGCGCCGCGGCTTCGTCATAACGCGGCACGTCCCCGGACATATTGAGCAAAGACGTCGGGGCCGTCCACCCGACCGCTGTGACCAGCAGGTCGCACGCAATTTCCGAGCCGTCCTCGAGTTCCACCGACGAGACCTGGCCCTTACCCTTGGCCCGCCGGATCCGCTCGCCTCGGCGGGCGTCCACCACCCGGGCCACCTCGACGCCGACCTCGTCGAGATCCTCCGCAGCGGCAACACCCTCCTCGTTGGCGGTGAACACAACGGCTCGCCGTCCCGGCCTCAGCGCGTACAGGTTGACAAGGCGTCGCGCCGCCGTCGCCAACATCACCCCGGGGAGGTCGTTCCCGGCGAAGACATAAGGCCTTTCGATGAGCCCAGGCGCAACTATGAGCACTTTGGCCCGGGCCTTGATCAAGCGCTCGGTCACATTGGGCAATTCGCGCTGGACCACAGCGACCCAATTGTCGTCGTAACGTCCGGTGACAGCCGAGTTCAAAAGGACCTCGACCCCGGCTTGCCCCGCTACGGCTCGGCGCAATTCGGCCAGCAGCGTCAGGTCGCCAGGACCTCCGTAGCGAAGGTGCCCGCCCAGTTCGTACTCCTCCTCGACCAGCATGACCGAAGCTCCCGCTTCTGCGGCGGCTATGGCGGCGGACATGCCCGCCGGACCAGCTCCAGCCACCAGCACGTCGGGGTGGGCGTACCGCTTGTCGTAGTAACCCCGGGGCGAGTTGGCGAAGACCCGCCCGCCGGCAGCAAAGCGCTGCAGGACGCGTTCGTAAGTAGGCCAAAGCGGCTCCGGCTTGATAAAGGTCTTGTAATAAAAGCCGGCCCCGATGAAACGGGACAAGGCCCCGTTGACCGCCCCGACGTCAAAGGCCAAGGAGGGCCACGCGTTCTGAGCCCTCACGCTCATCCCCTGGCGGAGGTGGCGGTGGGCGCCCCGGACATTCGGCTCGTCGCCGACCTGCACCATGCAGTTCGGGTCGTGGAAAGTGGCCGTCAATATCCCGCGCGGGCGATGGTACTTGAAGCTGCGCGAGAGGACGCGTTCGCCGGAGGCAGCCAGGGCCGATGCGATCGTGTCACCCTGGAAACCCCAGCGTGGCCGGCCGTTCCATGTGAACCAGAGCCGTACCGCGCGGTCGATAACCTCTCCCGGCCGTGGCCCGGCCCGCATCTCTGGGCTCGTGGGACGGGCCCGGGTGAAGTCACCCATTTTGCTCAGCTGTGTCGGTGCCGGCGGGACCCGCGGCCCGCACCTCGTTGGTGACCGTGTTGCGTTCAACCACGATAAACCGGGCACAGCCGAACCGATGGAACCAGGTCTCGGTCGTCCACCCCGCCGGGTTCTGGCGGACGTATAAATAGCTGCGCCACTCCGTCCGGCCCGCCCCCTGGGGGGCAGGGCGGGTGTGGTTCTCTCCCCAGTGTCCAAACTCGGTGCTATTGCGCGGCCCGCAGTACGGGCAGGGGATGAGGATCAATGACGTCTCCCTGCGGTGCGCCGTGTCATTTCAGTGCCCAACTGCCGCCGCCCCTCGCTCCCCCACCAGGCGGCCGTCGAAGAAACGAGCCAGGTCGAAGGCGGCGATCAATTCAGGGGTTTTGCCCGTCGCGACCAGCTCGGCCATCGACTCACCGGCCGCCGGTCCGGCCTTGAAGCCGTAAGTACCCCAACCGACGTCGACCAGGAAGCCGTCTACTTCGGTCACCCCCATAATCGGCGAGAAATCAGGGGTAATGTCGCACAGGCCCGCCCACTGGCGCAGGACCCGCATTTTGGCTATCCCGGGCATCAGCTCGAGGACGTGACCGGCCAGCTCCTCGGTGAACTCGAGCGAGCCCCGCATGGAGTAGGCGGGGTACGGGTCTGTACTGGCGCCGAAAACCAGCTCACCCCGGTCGGTCTGGCTCACGTACACATGCAGGCTCCCCGATACCACCACCGCCTGCAAGAACATCTTCACCGGCTCCGTGACGGCGGCTTGAAGGGGATGGGTGACGATAGGCAAGGGCACCCCGGCCATTTCGGCCACCAGGCTCGCCCAGCCGGCGGTGCAGTTGACCACGACCGGAGCGGCGACATCTCCCTTGTTTGTGACTACCCCGGTGACCTTGCCATGGTCAACGGCGATACCGAGGACCTCGGTGTTCTGGTGGATCTCGACACCGAGCGCATTGGCGGCGCGGGCGTAGCCCCAGTTGACCGCATCATGGCGGATTATCCCGCCCGGAGGGTGGTACAGGGCGCCAAGCACCGGGTAGCGCGTGCTGGGCCGAGATGTCCATGAAGGGCACCAGCGCCTTGACTTCCTCCGGCGAAATAACCTCGGAGTCGACGCCTTCCAGCTTGTTGACTTCGGCCCGCCAACGCATGGTGCGCAGCGAACTGTCGGTGTGGGCCAGCGTGAGATGCCCGCGGCGCGCGAACATCACGTTGAAGTTGAGTTCGGCGGCGAGCGAGCGGTACAGCTGGGCAGACCGTTCATAGAAACGGACGCCTTCCGGCGTCAGGTAGTTCGAGCGGATGATGGCGGTGTTGCGTCCCGAACCACCGCCGCCGATATACCCCTTGTCCAGAACCGCGACCCGGCAAACCCCATGGTTACGGGCCAGGTAATAAGCAGTGGCCAAACCGTGCACCCCTGCGCCGATAACCACGACGTCGTACCGGGGGCTCAACTCCGACGCGCGCCAGGCACGGGGCCAACCTTGCTGCGACAGCCCGTGACTGAGGAGGCCAAGAGCAGAGTAGCGTCCCGCCCCGGCACCTCTCCCGTATTTGGCCACCCACTCACGGATGTCCCGGCGACCGTTGAGTTGACCAGATATTGCCATGCTTCCTCGGCGCATTATTGTGAAAACGTTTGGTCCCTCAGAAAAGCATCAGGTAACGGTCCACCTCAGAGCCGCTCACGGCAGCGTGCCAGGACAGGAACTCCTGTCGCTTGACCGAGGCGTAGTAATCGATGTAATCGCCGTCCGGAGTCTTGCCGAGCGCCTGGCGGAGCACGTCGTCGCCGGTCAACGCGTCGACGGCGTGCAGCAGCGTCGGCGGCAACGAACGGATGCCGCGCTGTGCCACCTGGTCCGGGGTCACCACGTACAGGTTGTCCTGGTTGGGCTCACCCGGGTCGATCCGACGGTCGATCCCGTCGAGGCCCGCCGCCAACTGGGCAGCAATGGCGAGGTAGGGGTTAGCGGCGCCGTCACAGGCCCGGTTCTCGACATTTGCGCCCCCCGAAACGCGCAGCATCTGCGTCCTGTTGTTACCTCCGTAGGTCACGTAGGCCGGCGCCCAGGTCGCCCCAGAAAGCGGTGCACCTACGCCCATTCGCTTGTAGGAGTTCACGCTCGGGCACGTGACGGCCGCCAACGCTGACGCGTGCTCGAGGATCCCGCCGATGAAATGGTAAGCAATTTCTGACAAGCCGAGGCCTCGGGGGTCGGAAGAACCGGCGAACAACTCCGTCCCGCTGGCCGCGTCCCAGAGGCTGGCGTGCAGGTGGAGGCCGTTGCCGGTCAGGTTCGTGAACGGCTTTGGCATGAAGGTGGCCGTCATACCGGCCCGCTGCGCCAGAGTGTGCACCATGTAACGGAAAAACACGACGCGGTCGGCCGTAGTCAGCGCGTCCGCGTGGCGGAAGTTCTGCTCGAACTGCCCGTTGGCGTCCTCGTGGTCATTGGCGTAGTTGGCCCACCCCAACTGGTTCATGTACCTGGAAACGGTGGTCACGTGGTCGTACATACGCGTAAGAGCCTTGGCGTCATAGCACGGGGACTCGAGCTTGTCGACGGGGTCGGCCACCACCAATTGGCCGTCGGGAGAACGCCGGACAAGGAAGTACTCGGCCTCGCAGCCCGACCTGGTGAGCGAAACCCGCGTCCATTGGCAATTTCGAGCACTTGCTTCAAAATGACCCTGGGTGTGTAGGGCCACGGTGCGCCGTCAACATGGATGTCGCATTGGAGCACGGCGAGGCCAGGCTGCCACGGCGCCAGCGTGTAAGAAGCGGGGTCCGGGACGGCGATGAGGTCCGGGTCTGCCGGGCTCTGGCCCATGGCCCCAGCGGCGAAACCGGCAAACCCGGCCCCGCCGGACAGCAGGACGTCGAGGGCCTCAGCCGGCACGAGCTTGGCGCACGGCTTGCCGTGCATGTCGACGAACATGGCAAAAAAGAACTCGACTTTGTCCTGCTCCGCTTTCGACTTCAAGTCGTCCAGCACATCAGGCATTGAGGTTCCTCTCTGGCCCCACACAGCCCGCCGTCACGGCGTGTGGCTCCCCGGGGATCCAATTGGTACCCACCAGCGGCACTTTGGCCATGGCCGCGGCCTCGACCGTGAGCGCCGCGAGGTCTTCGGGCTCGAGATTGTGGACGTTCGATTTCCCGCACGCTCTGGCCAGGGCTGTGAGCTCCATCGTCATGGCCCTTAAATAATTGGCCACCCAGCGGGCACCCACCATCGGGTCGAGCCGGGACTCCAGGTCGGCGTCCTGGGTCGTAACGCCGACGGGGCAGAGCCCGGTGTGACAGTGATGGCAGAACCCGGGGGCGGTCCCAAGAGCCGCGTACCCCGCCGTAGCGTCGTGGTCCTGCCCGTCTTGATGGTAGGAAGACCGGTTGCACCCGAGAGCGACCATCGCCGCCACGCCGATCGAGACCGCGGTGGCGCCGAGGGCCAGGGCCTTAGCGACGTCTGCCCCCGAGCGGATCCCGCCGGAAACGACGAGCTGTACCTCGTGGTGCTTGCCGATCTCGCGGAGCGCTTCGGCCGCCAGACGCACCGCTGGCAGTGTGGGGATGCCGGCATGCTCGATGAAAGTGGTCGGCGTGGCTCCGGTACCCCCTTGCATCCCGTCCACGACGACGACGTCGGCGCCGGCCGCCACCGCCAGCTTCACATCGTTCGCGACCCGGGTGGCGCCCAATTTCACGTACACGGGTTTTTCCCAGCCCGTCGCCTCCCGCAACTCCTCGATCTTTATGCGCAGGTCGTCCGGCCCGGTCCAGTCGGGGTGCCGCGAAGCCGAACGCTGGTCGACGCCGGGGGGCAGTGTTCGCATCGCTGCCACACGTTCGCTCACTTTCTGGCCCAGCAGCATCCCGCCGCCCCCGGGCTTCGCTCCCTGCCCGATGACCACCTCGATGGCGTCCGCCTGACGCAGATGATCGGGGTTGAAGCCGTAACGTGACGGCAGGCACTGGTAAACGAGTGCGTTCGAGGCCTTTCTCTCTTCTGCCGTCATGCCCCCGTCACCGGTAGTGGTCGAGGTCCCCACCTCGCTGGCCGCTCGTCCCAGCGCTTCCTTGGCGTGAGCAGATAGCGCCCCGAAACTCATGCCCGCGATCGTTATCGGGATATCGAGGCGAAGCGGCCTGGAGGCGTAGCGTGTGCCCAGGACAGTGGCCGTGTCACACCGTTCCCGGTACCCCTCCAGCGGGTAGCGCGACGCCGACGCCGTGAGCAAAACAAGGTCATCGAAGGATGGCAGGCGGCGTTTGGCCCCCCAACCGCGGATCTCGTAGTGACCGAGGGCGGCCATTTCCTGGATTTGACCGATAACCTCAGGTGGAAACGTATGGCTCGGGACCGTCCCCGTGGCGGGGAGCGGTCGAGCGCCTGCCGCGCCGTTCGAATTACTTTCTTCCGGCTTCATCAGTACTGCTGGCCCTTCAAGGCGTCGAAGTGGTAGAGCTCTTTGGCAGAAGCGACCCGGGTGACATCCTCAGCGGAAATGTGATCGAAACCGGTCAACTTGATCAGCTCGGCCACTCGAAGCACGTCGGCTTCGGTCAGCTCCTCGACGCGGGCGTCCGACCCGAGCGACCGGAACTTGCCGCTTATGTATATAACCGCTTCGTACAGCGAGTCACCGAGGAACGCACCGGCTTCACCCCCAACCAGCATCGTGCCCGCCTGGGCCATGAACCCGCTCATGTGCCCGACGTCACCGGCGACGGCCACGGTGCCGCCCTTCAGCGATATGCCGGCCCGAGCAGAGGCGTCTCCCTCGATGACGACGAGGCCGCCGTGCGCTGACGCGCCGGCGCATTCCGAGGCGTTGCCCTGGACCCTGACGGACCCCGACATCAGGTTCTCCCCTACCGACCAGCCGACGAAGCCCTCGACCGTAATACCCGGCCCATCGCACAGGCCGCCAATGAAGTAGCCGGCGTTGCCGTCGATCGTGACATCCATGCGGCCGGAGATCCCGACCGCGAGATTGTGCCGTCCGGCGGGGTCGGTCACCCGGACACGGCTCCCATCGGGCAACGCTCGCAGCCGCTCGTTCACCTCCCGGACCGAGAGCTCGGAACAAGAAAGTGTTAGAACGAAGTCGTCCAGGAGTAAATCTCCTCGGGAGCCGGTTCGAACACCCGGGCGTCATCGATACCAGGAAGCTCTGCTAAAGCCACGAACTCCGACCCTACCGCCACATAATCGGAGGTTTCGGCCACCACCATGGGCTTGCAGGCGAACGAATCTCTGACAATTGCGAATTCTCGTTCCGTCGTCACCAGGAGGGTAAAGAAACCGTCGAAACGCTTGAGCACACCGCCGAGCGCCTCCTCGAGCGAGGACCCACGGGACATCTCGGCGGCAACGAAGCGCGCGGCCACCTCGGAGTCGTTGTCCGTCTCGCAGGTCACGCCCTCGTCCTCGAGTTCACGACGCAGGCTGGCGTAGTTGGAGAAGCTCCCGTTGTGCACGAGAGCCAGGTCGGCGGTGGGACAAAATGGGTGCGAGTGAGCAGTCGTCACGGCGGACTCGGTGGCCATCCGGGTGTGGCCGACGGCCTGGTAGCCGGACATCTCACGTACCTTGTAGCGGTCACATACAGCCGGAGCGGGACCCACGCCCTTCCAGGCTTCCATCGCCCGTCCGAACCCGAAGAGACTGATGCTCGGGTCGACCTGGGCCAGCGCGGCGCGCAGCTCCTCGGCGGCCATATCCGTGGTGACCATCGCATCGGGACCCCGCTGGTAAAGGTCAAGACGATGGCCGCTCACCTGGGCTAGATCCTGCGCGATGTCGTCCCACCGCCAGTTCGGCCGGGCGCTCTAAGCGAGTACTTCCAACTTGCTGCGGTGCCCCCCGAGTAACTTGCTGCGGTGACCCCCGAGTAAATAGCGACGCCAGCCGAGTCCGGACCGCGCGTGGCCAGGGCGTTGAGCATCGGTACGAACAACTGGCCCAAGGTGGCCCGGTAACGGCCCGTCCGGCAAGACAAGCCGACAATCCCACACACCGACAAACGGCCCTCCTGTCCACGCGGGACACTCCGAGAGGTTGGGCTACAAGCCCTAGCCACTAAAACGTCTAAGAACAGACCTTATCGAGTAAGGCCATTCAAGCCCCCATCCCCCCAGCTGTCAAGAGAGCCTGCCGCCGCAAGTCAAGCACCCACAGCCGGCGACGTATCCTCGGGCTATGCACCTCACAGATGCGGGCCCGGCTCCCGCCGATGCGCTCGGCCACGTCGACGCCGCCGTTTTTCGTGTGGTTCGGGCCGGGAACGCCTACGAGGAAACGGTGGAGCGGCTGCTCCAGGTGATCAAGCTAGGTATCGTCCCTCACGGGGAACGGCTCCCGCCAGAGCGCGATTTGGCGCAGCGATTGGGCGTGAGCCGTGTCACGCTGAGAGAAGCGATCCGCAGCCTCCAGCAGGCCGGCTACGTCGAACCGCGTCGGGGCCGTTTCGGCGGCACGTTCGTCCTGTACCGGCCGAGCCCCAATGCCGCCGAAGCGCGCCGCATCGCCGGGATCCTGGGAGGTTCGCTCGAGGACGCCTTGACGTTCAGACGGGTGCTCGAACCGGGTGTAGCCGAAGTGGTGGCCCAGCGCCAGCTGAACGACCTCCAGCAATTACGCCTGCGCGAGAGCCTCAGCGACGTCGAGTCCGCTCCCATGAGCACGTACCGCCAGGCCGACGCCCGCCTCCACTTGACCATCGCCGAACTGACGGGCTCGCCGATGGTGACACGGGCAGTGGCAGAGGTGCGCATATCCCTGAACGACCTTCTTAACGCCATCCCGCCCCTCGACCCTCCCATAACCCATTCGAACGAACAGCATTCCGCCCTAGTGGGAGCCGTGCTGGGCCACAACGCTCGCCAAGCCCGCAAGGTGATGGAAGAACACGTTGACGCCACGGCAGCCCTGTTGCGCGGCTTCCTTTCCTAGGCGTCGGTGCTCGGACGCAAATTGCGTAACCACGGGACAGGTTACGAAGCTTGGCCTCGGCTCTCACTCCCGGCGTAATTGTCAAGCCACTTCACAAGTAGCTGTCGGCTCTGCACGATGTCCTCACCCGGGTCATGCTGAGCTCAAAGAACGTTCCTGACCCAGACGTGACCCAGCGACGGTCGGGACGGGCAAGACTTACGAGCGCTCAGCCAGGGGGTCCTCGAGTCGCTCATAAGACCCCGTCCGCTTCCACTGCTCGAGAGCAGAATGAGGATCTCCGAACCAACGAACCAGGGCGCGGACTTCAGCAGCTGGCCGGGCGCCATCGGTAAGGTGCCCAGTCGGTATTTCCTCGGGGCTGATTGGGCTCCAAAGGTACGGGTACAGCAGTCGGATACCGAACAGAACGAGGCTCTCGGTCCCCGGCAGGGCCGCAGAGGGGACAATGAGCCCTTGAGATCCTGCGGTTCGGGTTCGGTCCGCCAAATCTTGCGTCGGCATGTAATCATCGCCGACCAGTTCATCTGCGGTGATCCCGTGGCTAGCGCAGTCGTCGAAGGAGATCACGAGCACGTCCTCGAGGTCGGCGGTAGCTGCCCAAAGGTTCAAGAGGATGTCATCGGCGTTACCTGTCGGCCCGACATTGTGCCGAAGCATCTCCGCGGCGGGTGCAAGAGGGTGTAGAGCCAGGTATTGGACGGTGTCGATCCCGGCACGGTGGAACCTACCGTTCCGTGAGCTTGGATAGGCCCACCACGGGCTGTCGTACGCGGCATGCCGGTAGGCGACGACCCTCATCCCGCCATGGTGCGGGCTGCCACTGCGGCGCGCACCAGTTCGGGATAGCGAAGAGGGTCGTCCAGCCATTTAACCGGGATCACATGGAGTACTGGGTGCTCGCGATAGAACCACGCAAGGACTCCGGGACCAGTGAAAGAATGGCGCAACTGGTTCACAAGCCGACCGACAATACGGATCCTGGCCTCGTCATCTGCGGTGGGCTGTGGCCCATCCTTGGAAAGCCACCTCTGAAGTTGGCGAGTAGACACTGCAAGCAGTTCAGCTATGTCCTTCTGAGGGACGCTCAGCGCTGCAACGGTAAAGGCCAGCACATCACGGACTGGAGCATCGGCGCTGACAGGCCGGTTAGAGACGATGTCTCGCAGCGCTTGGCGAAACTGCTCGAGTGCAATCCTGAGGTCCCGCCGCTGGGCCTCGGGGTCGTCGTGCCGCAGCGCCTTCTCCGCCCTGAAGGCGGCCGCAAAAAGGGTCATCGCCAGGTAGGGGTCGGCCTGTAGATGCATCGGTGCAGATGCGTGGAGCGCCGGGTCGAAACTATCGACAAGCTGAGCCACCGCTTCAGGAACCGTGGCAGACCTTTGGAGTGTCGTCGTCGCATCATTCACTTGTTCGAGAAGCTCAGACCATTCGACATCCGTCGTTGTCATGTCGTCATCGTACGACGACTTGGCGACAGTAGCAAGTCACATTCTCGTCGTCGCATCTACGGGTAATTGCGGCATCGAAGACCCGCTCTTCGAGGAAGCCGCCGGCCGGCGCAGAGGGCTGCCGAACTCGTCATATCGCGACGCTTTCACCTGGGCAGTCGCGGGTCGGCCTATGCGCGACGCGGACTCCGAACTAAACAGGCCGTTGCAATAGGTCGTCTAGTCACCAGGAGGACCGTCATGACTACCGCTATTATCGGCGCGACGGGGCGGATCGGCGGGGCCGTCGCCAAGCGCTTGCTCAGTACAGGAGAACCGGTGCGCGCTCTGGTGCGTAACTCCGGCAAGGCTCGCCAGCTCCTCGGCGACGCCCCGCACGCGGAGATCCTCTCGGTCCAGCTGGACGACCCGGAGGCCGTCTCGCGCTGCCCTGCCATCGCGGCATGAGCCCAGTGCTGAGACGGGTCGCCAAAATCCCAACCAAGGTCATCGTGTTGTCCACAGCTCGGCTGAGATGGCGGCCTTCATGGTCCTGCGGTCACGGACCTCGGCCTATCGGGAGCTCAATTAGAACAGAGATCTCGATCTCGACCAGAACTTCCCCATGGTGCATCGGGATCATTTGGAGGAGCTCCTCGCCCAGGCTCCGAAATCAGCTGCGGGCCAGCTCCAAGTCCGGCTCGATACCCACAGTCCGATCGCCAAGAACCCAGCTTGCCAACACAAAGGGCGGCAATCCACGAACCGCCTTCCCCCTGTGACACTCCGACAGGGTTCCTAGAACTCAGGTTTCCTCGTAGTCACCGGTCACCGAGCGCGCGGACGGCGTCGGCGAATGCGTCTGGGGCTTCTTGGGGTAGATTGTGGCCAACGCCGCCTTGAATTGTGCGGTGCGAGTACGGCCCCGTGAACTTGGCAGCGTAGGTGCTCGGTTCCGGGTGGGGAGCCCCGTTGGTGTCACCCTCAAGCGTGATGGTGGGCACAGTGATCAGGGGTGCTTCCGCCAGCCGCTTCTCTAGGTCGAGGTATTCCGGTTCCCCCTCGGCGACGCCGAGCCTCCAGCGATAGTTGTGGATCACGATGGCGACGTGATCGGGATTATCGAAGGAAGCCGCGCTGCGATCGAACGTGGCGTCATCGAAGCTCCACTTGGGAGAGGCGGTCCGCCAGATGAGCTTGGCGAAGCCGCGACGGTATTCGTCATACCCGGCCTGGCCACGCTCGGTGGCGAAGTAGTACTGGTACCACCATTGAAGCTCGGCCTCGGGCAGCAAGGGAATCTTGCCTCCTTCCTGGCTGCCGATCAGGTAGCCGCTTACCGGCACCAGGCCGCTGACCCGCTCTGGCCATAGGGCAGCGATGATGCCCGCCGTGCGGGCTCCCCAGTCGAAACCGGCGACGATGGCCGTCTCGATCC
Source organism: uncultured Acidimicrobiaceae bacterium (assembly GCA_963807395.1). GTDB lineage: Bacteria > Actinomycetota > Acidimicrobiia > Acidimicrobiales > Palsa-688 > Fen-671. The sequence continues at coordinate 169,021 of CAWEBW010000007.1, read as the reverse complement.
CGAGGGCGTCCAACAATGCGACGGCGTCGACCGCCAGCACGGCCTGCTCGCCGTTGCGGATGGTGGCCCGGGACAGGAAGCGCGTCGTGCCATATCCCCGCAGGTAGGGAACGAGCACCCGGTAGCCGGTAATCACCAGCCGGGGGGTCACTTGCTCGTAGCTGTGAATGTCGTATGGCCAGCCGTGCAGGAGGAGGACGACCGGGCCATCATCGGGGCCGGCGTCGACGTAGCCGACATTCAACAGCCCGGCGTCGATCTGCTTGAGCGGTCCGAACGTTGTCGTCGGCACCGCATGTTTCGTTGGTGTCACGGTCATTCCTTCTGGCGAGTTGCGTGGCGGACTGGAGGACCTGACCTGTTTGGCCGACTAACCGGCGCCGACGGGAGCCGTGAGCGTGGCGAGAGCGTCCAGGATGACGCCTGTCACGGCCTGTGGCTGGGAGATCATGATCACGTGCGAGCCGTCGACCTCGGTAATGGTGGCGCCCGCTCGCTCCGCCTGGGAGCGAATGACGTCGGTTCCGGCCGCCTTGTCACCGATGGCCACCACAGTCCAGGGCGGCCGATGCTTCCAGGCCGGTCGCCCGCACGGCTCTGAGAACGCCGCCTCAGCTACCGGGCGCTGAGTCGCAGCCATAAGCGTCGTTTGTTCGATTGGCAGGTCGGCGGCGAAGGTACAGGGGCCGTATTACCGGCGCGCCCTGTTACGAGAACACGATGGACGGGGTCGGATAACCCGTCAAAGAAGTACCTCACATGGTGAAGTCGGAGGCCACGAAGGCCGCGACAACTGCTCCGAGGTTTGGTCGCACAGCCGCACTCCCGAGGCGGTCCCGATCTCGAGCGGTCATGCTAACCCTCGCAATCTCCCCGCCGGGGAGCAGAACGGGTTCCAGGCCATACCCGCGTCGCCCCGATGACGATGGCAGTTTGGCGACCACCAGGGGCCCTCTGCTCACTGCGCCTTCCTCTCGTACTTGAGTGGCCTCAACCTCGGTCCTACGCATCATCAGCTCCTTCCCGTGAAGCAACCTTCTGATGCACCCCACCGAGTCGCGCCCGGGAAGACTCTGGTTCGGACTCTTGTCGACCCTTGGTTCCGACGACATAAATAACCCCCAAAGGTGAATTCGGTTAGACAACTCCGCGGTCGACTCTGTGAAACAGCTGCGGGGGTCATGATCCTGTCGCGCTGGATGGTAAGTTATGCGGCGAGTTAACCGTGGGAGCCGTTGATTCGCTCGTTGCGCTCGGCTGGGTGGAGGTAGGCCGGTTTTGGCGAGCGGGGCCGAAGAAGTCGATAAGCAATTGTGTGACGCGGTCAGCGTCGTCGTGATGGACCCAGTGCGAGGCGTCGGGCAGGCGCTCGACGCGCTCGAGGTTGGGCACGTCGTCGTGGTCGGGCTCGGCAAGTTCAGGGCCGAGGTAGTGGTCGCGCTGCCCCCAGATCACCAGGGTGGGTGCCGAGATCGGGTGGATCGCCGCTTCGGCCTTCTTCGGCGGGGTCCGCACCGAGGACCGGTAGTAGTTGATCATCCCCGTGGCTGCGCCCGGCTGCGACCACGCCTCGATGTAGCGGTCGATTTCCTCTGGCGTGTAGGGCGGGCGGGCGTCGCTCAGGAAGTGCCGGAAGAAATGCCAGCGATTGGCGTGCACTACGTGTTCGGGCAGGTCCGGTACGTCGAAGAAGAAGAAGTACCAGGACTTGCGGAGCTGGCCCGGATGGTGCAGACCCTGCGATAACTTCCGTGGGTGAGCGGCGTTGAGGATGGCCAGCCGGTCCACGACCTCGGGATGGTTCATCGCCATGGCCCAGGCCACGCTCCCGCCCCAGTCGTGACCAACCAGCAACGCAGACTCGGCGCCGCGTTCTTGGATGAGGCCGCGGACGTCGGCGGTCAGCTCGTCGATGTCGTAGGCCTTCACACCTTTTGGGCGGGACGACAGGTTATAGCCGCGCATGTCGGGGGCGACGACACGGAACCCCGCCGCCGCGAACGGCTTTATCTGCAGGCGCCAGCCGTACCAGAACTCCGGAAAGCCATGCAGCAGGACGATCAGCGGCCCCTCTCCGGCCTCAACGTAATGCAATCGCACGTCGCCAATGTCGGCGTAGCCCTCCCGAAAATCGGCCCTATCGATCTGGGGCCGGCCTGTGGATGGCTCGTTCATGCCGTTCGTGGGCATATGTGCTCCTTCCTTATGAGCCGTCGCCACGTCTTTTGTCATGGTCTTAGTTTTCTCCTTCAATTGCTTCGAGTAGTTCTTGCAGGATCGTTGGCCCAATTCTCTGTCGCACCAGCGGTGATCACTGGGGTTACCACGGGTCTTCTGCGACTACTGGCCCTCGTTGTGTTGCTGCGCCCCCACCAGAGGCTCAGGTGAGGACCGGGCCTAAATGAGAAGAGGGGGAAGCCCAGCCGTCGCCGGTCGTCGACCTCCGTTTGGTGACCCAGGCCCGCAGCGTCTCGGTCCCCATCCCCAAAATGTTGCCTAATTGACTCGATACCCGGAAAAAGTCTGCATTATATCGGCGTTTTAATTAGCAAGAGTCATTTGGGTGCGGCTCCGCCGGAGTGACTATGCGGCAGCCGGGATTGTGTCGTTTTCGTAGCGGGACCGGTGGTTTCGGTTGTGTTCGCGGGTGAGGTGGTGCTGCCAGTAGGAGTTGAAGTCGCCGTTGGCTCGCACAGCTCTGAGCTTGAGCACGGCTTCGGCTCCTTGGACGCTCCATCGGGCTCCGGTGATGTCCATGCGGTCCTTGACGAGGTGCCGGCAGGCGCCTTCGATCACTCCCGTGGCGATTGGCCAGCCGGCAGCCAGGGCGGTCGGGTAGTCGAGGTAGGGCGCCTTGTTGGTCAGGTATCTGGCGGCCTCGTCGGCTTTGGTTCGCTTCGCTTTGGACAGGCGGCTGGTGGTGGCTCGTCTGCGGATGCCGGCGGCGACTTGGTTGGCTTGTCCTTGCAAGATAGCGACCGCTCGGTCATGAACCCATTTCTCAGCAGCGGGATCGCCCTCGGGAAAGAAGCACCAGGCCGCGCCCCATATGTATTCCAAGACGTGTACGACGTCGACCACGATGGTGATTGGGATCCCTCTGGCTGTGGCTTCGGCCTCGATGCGGTCGATCTGGTGGTTGTTCCCATCGACGAGGGCGACCCAGGTTCGGCGGTTGGTCGGATCGCGTCGCTGCGCCTCGTCGAAGACCCCGGCTATCACCTCGGCGGCGTCATCGACCACGCTCGCGGTGACCCATTTGTTCTTCGCCACCGGGGCGGGCGGAGCGGCCTCGGTGGCTTCGGCCGGTGCCATGATGTCTTCTGCACTGCGGGGAACCGGGGTGATGTCGTAGACGACTGCGACTTCGGCGAGCCGTTTTCTGGACCGCTTCTCACCTTTGGAAAGGCGGGCCTCCAGTTTGGGGTTGGCCGTCGCCGCTTTCTTGGCTGTGGCGGGGCGGAGGTGTTCGGGGCGCATGACGATCCCCTTCCCGTCGGCGGAGATCACCAGCGGGTCACCGTCTTCGAGGGGGCCGTGTTCGCGGGTGGCGTAGAAGTCCTCGACGTCAGCTGCGGCCCTGGAGGTGAGTTCCTCGACTTGGCGTTTGGGCACCGACACGCCGGTGTCCCGGCTGATCGCCTCCATGGCATCTTCGAACGAGCCGCGGGTTGACTCGATGGCGGCGAGCCCGCGCAGACCGTGGGAGTGGCGCTCTTGGGGAAGGTTCAGCACCGCGTCGGCAGGGTGCAGGTTCGCCGATCCCCGGTGCCTATAGGCGAGGCGCTCGACGCTCACCTCGCCGAATATGGTGGCCAAGCTACGGGTGTGCCCGGCTTCTACGCTGCCGTGACGGGCACCATCATGGTCGACCACTTCTGTTCGCTGCTCCCGCCGGGCTCGTAGGTCCAGATGGTCCTGGAGCAGGCGGAGCAGCAGTTGTCGGCCTCGCCGGTCTAGATCGTCTTCCAATTCGCCATGGGTGAGCGAGGCGGCGTCGCTGCTCTCCAACCAGCCGACGATTTCCTCGAAGCACGCCCGGGGCCCGCCGAACGCTTCTGCGTCGGGGGAAGTAGCGGTCCGGGATGTGCTCATCGGGAACGGCGGCGCTGGTCGAGGAGGGCACGAAGGGCGGACAGCCCGGCGTCGGCGCGGGCGTCCAGGTCGGCCCGGGCGGCGTTGTAGCGCTCCAGGGCGGCGCGTACCTCTTCCACTTCGTCCGCGGACAGGGTGACCGTCTTGGTCCGCCCCGCTTGCGGATAAGCCAAAGCAGGGGTCTCATGTGCCGGTCCGGTGACGCAGTGGCAGTTCGGTTTGCCGCAGCGGCGGCGCAACGTGAACAGCGTTCCGCGCATCATCAGCGGCTGTGGTCGGGATCGGCCAGTAGCGGCCATGACGACTCCTCCTATCTGTTAGTAGAGTACTAACAGATAGGAGAGCATCGGATCGCTGCTGGGTGGTGGATATTGCCCAGCTCACGGCCCATCCACGCCTCGACCGCGGTGGCGCGGCACGATGTAGCCGGAGGTGATGTCGTGGCCAAGTTGGGACGAAACCAGCCCTGCCCGTGCGGGAGCGGCCGCAAGGTAAAACGATGTTGCGGAACTCAAAGAGGGCCCTCGGTCGAAGACCTCGCCTGGCAGACCCTGCATGACCAGGCGCGGAAGTTCGCTGCCCTACTGCGCGGCTACGATGAGCCCGAGATCGACCAGCTTCTCGAACGGGTCATCGAGCTGCCGGTGCGACACCTGTCGCTACAAGTCCGCCTCCCCCGAATCTGGCCTCCAGAACTAGAACGGCTACGAGCCGGCGTTGGCGACGACGACATCGTCGACGCGGTCCAAGACGCCACAGCAACCATCGACGGGCCAAACCTGCGCCTCACGCTGGCCAGCGAAGCCGCCCAACTCTGCCGGAACGACCAAATCGACATCGAATCACTCGCTGTCACAGTGGTCGATCTGGCCCGACCCACCTCTCTTTTCGTCGCAGCATCACTCATCGCCGCCACCGCCGTCAGCCTCGGGCGATGTCCGACCCCCACCGGCTTGCTCGTCGCTGCAAGCTGAACTGAACCAATTCAACCGCCACAAACCACGCCTGCCCGCACGTCACTCCAAAAGAGCCGCACCCATTTGATTATGCCGCTTGGGTACTTGTGAGGTTGCCAGAGAGGTGGCGTTCGTACTCTACAGGGCTGAGATACTTGAGGCTGGAATGACGGTGCTTCTCTTGGGGCGACGAGGTGTGCGGGATATGAATGCCCAGTCTTTCCCCTGGCAGGAGGCGTGACTGGGGTTCGGGACGTGCGCCACAGGCGTAGTGCACGTGCCTGAACGAGCTCAGGTGGTCGTGCGGGAGACGTTGAGGCGTGTCATGAGCTCCCGATTGGCCAGCCTCGCGGCGGCGAGCTCTTCGGTGCGCTCGTCGAACTGGATCTTGGTATCGACAAGTTCGGCCTCCAGTAACGCGATGCGCTGGTGGAGCCGTTCGATGTCGTCAGGGTCCCGAGCCCAGAGTCTCGCCAGACCTGTTCCCCCAGCAGTTCCGACAGCCGGTCCTCAAGTTGTCGCACGCGCGCCGCGAAGCGCGCCGCACGGTGCCGGGCTGCGTCCAGGTCCGATTGCAGCGAGGCGCGAGTAACTGTGGTCGAGGCGGCCCCAGCCGGGAGCTCAACCTGGAGCAAGCGTAATTGTTCGAGGAGGTCGGGGTGGCGATAGAAAAAACTCCGGTCCACCCCCGCCGTGCGGGCGATGGCGCTGAGGGTCATGTCATTGCCGTCGCTAATGGCTTGGGCCAGGACGGTAAGGACGCGCTGTCGCCGGCGGGCTGTGTCAGCCCGGCGCCCCTCCGCCAAGACAGCAGCGCGCCGGTCAGCGGCGGTCACCGGTGCCGCTCCGGGCGCAGGTTGACCGGGACGCGGTGGGCTTGGGGCATGCCGAGGGCAACGGCACGGTGGTGGCGGACCGCTGCGACTGCTTGGTCGAGGCTCGCACGTTCGTCCCCATCGAGGCCGTCGAGGCCGGCTTTGACACGTGAGATCAGCTGGCGGATACGGCTTATCTCCTCCTCCGAGGGCATTGCCTCCGGACGCGCCCACTCGTCGAGGTCTGTCGCGGCGAGTACGCGCTCGCGGTTTCGCAGCAGGTCGTCGAGATAGGCCTGTAGATCTGGGAGGTAAGAGACGTCGGTGCGGAAATGGTCACAGCCAGCGCAGCGGAACCGGAACGGGCATGCTCCACCGCCGGCTTTTACATTGGACGGCTCGGTGCAGACGCCAAAAGGCACGGCTACCTCACCGAGGGCCCTCCTCGCGTGCTCGGAGTCGAGCAGTGCCTGCGCCTCTCGCCAGACATGGTTCCCATGGCGGTCGAACACGAGCGCGGCCACCCGCTCGACGGCCTGGCGCCGACGGGGCTCACTGATCCGGTAATAACCCTTTGTGGTGTCGAGCTTTCGGTGGTCCATGAGGTCGCGCAACACGTCGATAGGGACCCCGGCGTCAGCATGGCGTTGGGCGTAGCTATGCCTGTAGGCATAAAGGACAATGCGCCGCTTGTCGAGCTCGACGCCGTCGGCAGTGCACAACGGCGGGAGCCGTGCGACCCATTCCCTGTGGTGAAAAGCCAGGCTAAAAGCTGTTATGGACCTACGCCCGTCCGGGTTGCGCCGGTCGGTTGGGAGGAGCTTTAGCTCACCAACTGGCGTGGAAGGGAAAAGAGCACGGACGCGTTGTTGCTGAGCGATCAACAACTGGGCTGTGGCCTCGGCTATAGGCAGGCGCCGCCCGAGACGGTTGGCCTTGTTGTTGTCGAATATGAGCACGGGCAAGCCATCGTCGTCCCGGGCCAGCAGTCAAATACGAGGTCGCAGATCTCCCCGGGGCGCCGCCCGGTGTCGATGGCAAGCTCAACGCCACAGCGCATTTCAGGAGAAGAGATCGCGCCAAGGTGACCGCACAGTTGGGCCATGACCTCTGTCGGCAAGTCTCTTCCTGCTGTGGCGGGCTCAGGCTCTTCTGGGACGTCGTCTCGGTGGACGGCGAAGTCCTCACCCAGGCCGGCGGCAACCTGGCCCGGACGAGTGAGGCCCATGGCACGAGCCCTAATGGGGATATGGGACCGAGAGGAGCTTGTCCAAAAGATGTTGATGTAGCTGTGGAAAAGGGGGGTGCGGGGGGAGAAACCAAGGCGCCCGGTGCATATGTGGACAAGGGGCTGGAGACGATGGCCGTTTGGGGCCGGCTCCGCATCGAAGTCACACCGGGCTCGGCGACGTCGTGGGACCGTCCGGTCGAGCGCTCCTATCTCGTGAGGGTGCGCCGTGACGAGTTCTCGGTCGTTGTCGGCTGGGGCCTGAGCCGCAGGTCGGCCGAGAGCCTCGCTGAACGGCTCATCGAGCTGCTGGGACCGGGGAGCCCAGTCCCCGGACGGCCGGCCGCTTGAAGACCTGGGCTGTGCAGGTGAGCACTTTCGCACACCTGGCGCCAACGAGCCCTCGGGTCAGACCGTGCCACCTGCCCAGCCCCAACCAGGGAAGGAAAGGTTATGTACCAGCATCATTCCCTCGAGGTGCTCGCCTTTCCTGGCCAGCCGAGCACCGTGCGAGCCCCGGGCTACCAGCCCTGTCACAAGACCGTGCCGGTGCTGCCAGGCCAAAGCGCCTTCTCAGGCTGGCCGGGCGAGCACCAGCCTCCCCCCGGGCCGCCCGAGCCCTGTGCCCAGACCGTGCCGCCGGGCCGGCCTGAGAAGGCCATGTGCGAGCCGCTGGCAGGCCGGGCAGTATAGGCCCTGGTGCCTACGAGCCCAGGGCCGCCAGGTGGTGAGCACCCTTGCGGACCAAGGCCCCGAGCCTCAGGACAGACCGTGCCCCACCTGGCCGCCGCAGGCGGGAAAGACCGACCACCAGTCAGGGTGTCGTGCCGAAGAGCACTCCCATTAGGGCGTTTGGGGTCTCCCCGTGGCCCGGGACCAGGTGCCGAAGGACAGAAAACCAAGCAGGGACAAAGAGAAAGGAGGCTCGAATTGATCTTTGTCGGCGACGACTGGTCAGAAGAACACCACGACGTGTGCGTCTTGGACGAGGCCGGGCGGGTGCACGCCCGGCGCCAGCTGCCCGAGGGGGTGGCCGGCGTGGCCGCCTTCCACGAACTCGTCGGTGACTTCGTGGATGGCCCCGACGAGGTGGCTCTTGCCATCGAGACCGACCGGGGGCTCTGGGTAGCGGCGCTCGTCGGTGCCGGCTACCAGGTCTACGCCATAAACCCCAAGGCCGTTGCCCGCTACCGGGAGCGCTACAACCTCTCGGGGGCGAAGTCCGACCCCGCCGACGCCAAGGTGCTGGCCGACCTGGCCCGCACCGACCGTCACAACTACCGCCAAGTGGCCGGCGACAGCCCCGAGGCCCAGGGCATCAAGGCGCTCGCCCGGGCGCACCAGCGCCTCATCTGGCTGCGCCGGCGCCAGGTCAACGCCCTCCGGGCGACGCTGCGGGAGTTCTACCCGGCTGCCCTCGTCGCCTTCGGGGAGGAGCTGGCCGACCGCGACGCCGTCGCCGTGCTCGCCAAGGCCCCGACCCCGAAGGCCGGGCGCGCCCTCAGCCAAGCGGCGGCAGAAGCCGCCCTCCGCCGGGGCGGGCGCCAGCGCAACCTGAAGCGCCGGGCCGAGGAGATCCGGGCCGCCCTCCGGAGCGAGCAGCTCGGCCCACCCGATGGCGCGATAAGCGCCTACGGGGCCGTGGTCCGCTCCGCAGTGGCGGTGATAGCCGAGATGAACCGCCAGCTCGAGGCCATGGAGGCAGAGCTCGCCTCGCACCTTGATGCACACCCGGACGCAGAGGTCATCCGCAGCCAACCAGGGCTCGCAACGGTGCTCGGCGCCCGGGTGCTCGGCGAGTTCGGGGACGACCCCGACCGCTACGCTGATGCTAGGGCGAGGAAGAACTACGCCGGCACCTCGCCTATCACGGTCTCCTCGGGCAAGAGGACGCCGGGCAAGAGGGGCACGGTGAAGGCCCGCTGGGTGGGCAACGACCACCTGAGGGACGCCTGCCAGCTCTGGGCGTTCTCGGCCCTCACCGCCTCGCCCGGCGCCAGGGCCTACTACGACGCGCTGCGCGACCGCAAGATCGCTCACGACGCAGCCCTGAGGGTGGTCGCCAACCGCCTCGTCGGCATCCTCGACTGTTGCTTACGCCGCCACGTCCTCTACGACGAGCGGATCGCCTGGGGGCACCGGAAAGCCGCCAACGCCGCGTAGGCACAGCCCACAAACAAGCGACCTCACTCGAACCGCCGTGCCGACGGCATGGCCCGGCGCGCCTCTCAATTCAAACAAGGAGCGAAAATCAATGGGAAAAAGTTATCCACATCCCCTTGACATTTACGACCGTAGGGTGTCTTGTGAGCACGGCACGCACCTCGCGGACGGCCCTGGTGCGGGCGTCGTTGCTGATCCGCCCCGCCGAGGCCAGATAAGCCAGGCGGTTCAAGAAGACTTCCATGTCGGCCCGCCCGAGCGCGCCGGGCCGTTCGCCACGGTCAGGCCGCAGCCGCAACGAACCCGACAGGAGCGCCAGGCAATTGACGTGGTGGCGCACGGCGAGGCCAACGCTCGTACGCCGGCCGGGCCGGAGCCGGCGTCTTGGGAGGTCGTCAGCGGCCCAGCGCTTGGCTGATTCTCTAAGCCAGTGCTGGGTTATCCGTGTGAACGAGACCGAGCCTGAGTGCCCGAAGACACCAAGGTCCCATTCGTCCGCGCTCACCTCGCTCTCCGGGGTGGCCGGGGCGCGCCGGGCATAGGACTGGAGCGAGCGCACCAGGCCCGAAAAGCCCAGGCTGCGGTGGTCTTCCAGCACGTAGCCGGTGACCGAGGTGACCTGTTGGCGGCGGAGGTCGTCGCAGACAGCTCGCAAGTCGGCCTCCTTGGTCTGCACCCTCTGGCTGCGGCAGCGTTGCTGGAGGCCATAGAGGACCTCGGCGACCACCATAGGGTGAAGGCCGCGCAAGCTCACCTGGCCGCCAAGGCCAACCGCCGGCTCGGCCCGCCGCCATACGCCCTCGTCAAGGCTCGGGTTGGCCCGACGGGCCAACCGCAGGCGGATCTGGTGGGCGGCGCAGTAACAGCCGTCGGAGTGCCGGCGCTGGCGGACGCACGCAGCCACCAGGCACGCCCCGGTTGGGGCCAGCGGGCCGACGGCCGGGTGGGCGAGGAACGCAGCCGCCGTCAACCCGAGAACCTTGCGCTGGTCCAGATGGGTGCTGCACAGCCCAGCTGGCGCTGAGGCCTGCTCCCGGCCACAACCGGCCACCAGGCACGCCCCAGTTGCCCGCCTCGGCTTCGCTGGTGGGGGGAGCAGTTCGACCTCGTTATAGCCCAGGCCCGCCTCTTGGAGGCGGCGCTGGCAAGAAAAACAGATATGCCGCTTGTTCGTGGCAGTAGTCGTGCAACCATTTACGCGGCACACCGAGCGGACAACGAGCCGGTCGCCAGCTGGTGGGACTAGCACGAGCCGTTCCGGCGCCTAGCCCATGTCGGTAAGGAAGCCCGGCTCGATCAGCGCCATCACCTGGCCCACTCGGGCTTGGGAGCGGCCGTCATGGGCCGGTCACCGAGCGCTGGCAGCGAGGTGCTCATCGGCCGGCCCTGACTTCGGAGCGGGGCGTGGGCAAGGCCTCGACAGCTCGGCGGAGCCTGGCCGGGTCTGGGTGCAAATAAACCTGCGAGGACGCCATAGAACGGTGCCCGAGCAGTTCGGCGATCTCGTCCAGGCAGCCACCGGCGTCGGCGACGTTGCTGGCAAAGGCATGGCGTAACTGGTGAGGAGCCACCGCCACGGCGAGCCCGGCGCGCTGCGAACACGCCCGTAGCAGCTCGTTAACCGCATCGGGGCGGACCGGTGCGCCGAGGGGCTTGCGGAACAGGTTCACGACGACGAAGTCGGACCATGATGCCTCGGGGTGCTCAAACCGTTCCAGCTCATAGGTGTCGAACGCCCGCACCACGAGGGCGTCAAGGGGCACGGCACGCTGGCGGAGCGACTTCGCCCAGGCTTGGTTGGGGTTGTCACGGCGCACCACGTGCAGGTGGGCACCGTGCAACTTGCAGCCCAGGCCCTGGGAATTAGTGAGCAGATGGACGTCGCTGCGGCGCAGGCCGCAAAGCTCGCCCCGGCGCAAGCCAGCCCTGGCCATTACGAGCACCATGAGGCGGTCCCGAGCCGACCGGCACGCCCGCAGCAACGCCACGATGTCAGGATCGCTTGCCCGGTTCACGGGCGCTTCAGGCTCATGCAGGCGGTGCCGCGCACGCAGCCGCCAGGCGATCCGGCCGCCTTCACGGCGCGCCTCTTCAGGTAGGTCAGCATCGTCGGCCAGCTCGTATAGCAGCGGCATCAGCCGTGGCGGCGCTGCTCCCGAGTTGACAGCATGGGTGACGAAACCCCTAACGGCCGTAAGGACGACATTGACCCGTCGGGCGTCGCGGACCGGCGGGTTCCCCGGGCCGGCCAGCACCTCAGCGGCCATCCTTTGCTCGGGTGTCACCGCAGTGGCGTGCCTCAGCCAGGTCATAAACAGCCCCAAGTGCTCCACGCCGACGTGCCAGTGCCGGCCGGTGCGCCCGCACCATGCCAAGAACAAGGCGAGCGCGCCGGCGTAGGACTTGGTCGTCAGCTCTGCGCTCTCACGGCCGAGGCAAAGGTGGCGGAGGTAGGCGTCGGCCTCAGGAACCACTGCTAGCTCGTCGTCTACGACCGTCCAATACCGTGCTCCGGAGGGCAACTTCACCTTGAAAGCCCGCATGCCATCTCCTGTCGTTGGGTTGCCGGTGGAGAAAGACAAGTGATACCAGCACCCTGTGACGGAATGACCACGACACCCCTGGAGAAGGCGAGGAACTACCTCTAAACCAATCGTCTATGCAACGTCACGCGACACCACCAGGAACCCATGAGAACGGCGCCTTTGGTTGTACCAGCCTTCGATCCATAGCAGGGTTTCTGCCCGTAGCTCGGAGATGCTCCGCCAACTGCGAACCTCTATCAGCTCGAGCTTGCAGGTCCCGAACCAAGGCTCGGCCACGCTGTTGTCCCAGCACTGGGCGGGGCGGAAAGGGCTTTGAGTTACATGGTGTTTTTCGCGCAGGTGGCGGAGCTCAGCGAGGTGTACTGCCGCGGTCGGAATGGAGCATGAGCCCGGGGCCGGGACGACGGTCGTGTAGCGCCATGCGCATGGCCTCGCACACAAGGGAAGACTCCATACAGTCGGCCATCGCCCGAGCCCACCACTTTGCGGCTGGCCAGGTCGATCACGGGGGCCGGGTAGCCCAGCCTTCCCAGGTGCGGACATGGGTGATGTCGCCCGTCCAGGCCGTGTCGGTTAGCGGGTTCTCCGGCCCGGGCGCCCTGGCCAGCAGGTTCATGGCTTTGGTCCCAGGGTCGGCGAAGGTTGTCCGCCGGCACCGTCCCGCCAGGCCGGCCGCCACCATGAGCCGGCTACCCGTTTGCGGCCCACGTGGAGGCCCTGGGCGGCCAGCCCGTCGTGCACGCGGGGCGCCGGTAGGTCCCCTTGCTGGCCGAGTGGACGGCGCGGACCTTCTCGGTGACCTCTGCATCGGAAATGGCGCCCGGGCCGAGGGGGCGTGGCAGTGCCACTCATAGAAGGCGGAGCGGGACCTTCTAAGCAGGTCGCACGCCTTGGCGACGTTCCCACCTGCTTGCTTCTGCGCCGCGATGAACTCCCGGCACCGGGCGGTCATCGCGTCCCCTCGACGAAGAAACTGACGGCCCGGGCCAAGATGTCGCGCTTTCGGTCACCTCCCGCAGCTGCTTGCGCAACTTGGCCATCTCCTGGGCTTCGGCGCTGGTGACGCCGGGCCGCTGACCGGCGTCCACTTCGGCTTGGTGCACCCAGCGCCTGACGGCCGCATCGGTCAGCTCAAGTTCTCTCGCCACGCTGGCCACACTCTTGCCGGGCTGGTGGCAAAGGGCGACCACCTCAGCTTTGAACTCGGGGCTGAGGGCTCGGCGATGGCGCTTGGTCACCGTCTCCGATATTGACATCTGAACATCCTTTCCGGGCGCAGGGCGCACATCGTGGATGTCCGTCAAACCGGGTCAACCTCAGTGATCTCTCACCTGAGGGTTCGGTTCGGCCCAACGTATGTATTGAAGAGCTCTCCAGCCTGAAGCATGGGGTTGGAGGCATGGCACGAGCCCACGCTCCGATGCCGCAGGAGGGTGACTCAGCGAAGCAGGCACAAACGTCGTAGCGGTCGCAAGTAGCCCGTGGGTTGAGACGACTCGCGTGTGACCGAAGGGTCACCGCTCCACTCGATCGGCGTCTGGATAACTATGATTGCAGGTCACGTGGGACGCCGATCAGGGAGAGCACGTCGATGACGTTCACCGCTGCGCAGAAGGGCACCCTCGACGACGCTGTCCGGGACGCCTACCGAAACTATGACTCCCTTCAGAGGATGCTTGCGTACAAGCTGGATCGGAGACTCTCCGATATTTCCGCTCAAGCCGGGATGAAAGATGTCGTCTTTCACCTCATCGAGTCCGCTGAGGCCGAAGGATGGCTCGACGAGTTGGCGACCGGCGCCCTTATCGCGAACCCTGGTAATCCAGCCCTGAGACAACTCTACGAGCAGGGCATTTTCGCTCCATCGGCGGCAGTGCGGCAAGTGCTCGCTGACCCGCAGGATGTGTCGACAGCGTCTCTTTTACCGTACGCACCGACGCTCGCCGGATTGCCTCCTCGGCCGGAACTCGAGAGCCTGCTGAGGGCGACGGTCGGTTTCCTCGACGTGGTTCCCTGGGCCACAGGCCTTCTGGAACAGGCAAGCCGGGTCTGCCTGATCGAGATCGACGCGCCTAAAGGTACGATCTCTGGTACCGGGTTCCTCGTCGGTCCGGACGTCGTGCTTACCAACCATCATGTCGTCGCCGAAGTCGTTAACGGCCAGCGTGTCACGCGAGACGACGTCGCGATCAAATTCGATTATGCGCTGGGCGCCAACGGCTTAGCGCCGAACAGCACGGTGAGGAGGCTCGCCGAGGATTGGTTGGTGACCAGCTCCCCCCCGAGTGACCTGGACTTCCATGCCCGGCCGACTGAGTTGCCAACGACGGAGGAGTTGGACCTGGCACTGCTTCGGCTCGACGGCTGCCCCGGCAGGGATCCTATGCCCGGCCGCGACGAGCGAGGATGGCTGGACTTGACCGCGCCCATACCTCAACTCATCGCAGACCTTCCGCTGCTCATCCTCCAACACCCAGGCGGGGCGAGCATCAAGATCGCGCTGGACACGGAGGGCGTAATCGAAGTGAACGCGAACAGCACCAGGGTGACTTACCGCACCAACACGCTGCCCGGCTCGTCCGGAAGCTCCTTGTCTGTCGCTCAAACTCGAGCTCGTCGCGCTCCACCACGCGGGTGGAGCGCGTCTACGGTGCCGGGCGAAACGAGGGCATTCCTATCGCGGCTGTCGTGTCCCACCTCACACGCATCGGCTTCGTCGCACCGCAGGCTGGGTGAAGTGGCCGCACTCACCCCGAACGAGAAGCAGAACTTGGACCAGGCGCTTCGCGACGCCTTCCCATCGTTCGAACAGCTGGCTCGCTTTATGGAATACGAGGTCGGTTACCACCTGAGGGACATCACGAGCAATTCGGTGGGCCTCGAGCTGGTGGCCTTCAAGGTCATCGAGGCTGCTGAAAGTGACAATTGGTTGGAGGACCTGGTCTGCGCGCTAGCCGGCCATGTCGGCGCCGCAGCAGCAGTCGGCGCATTCGGAGTCGTCCGCAACCTCGCACAACGCTTTGGTTGCGCAAAAATCTCACAAAAGTCCGAAGGCCGTCTTGCCCACCGGCTCGCCGACCCCGCCCAATTCGATCTCTACGATATCGAAACGCACTTCTGGGGTACGATGTTTCACTCGGGGAGCTCCTCCGGCCAAGTCATCGCGACGGCAATCGCGTGCGACGATTTGCTATTTGTGGCCAGCCTCGAGCGGCGGATCGAGACTGTTCTCAAGGTGCGTGCCCGGCCCCGGATGCAACTCGACGGGCTGATATGGACGGCCGACCGGGTGTTTCAGGAACTCAGGAAGCTCGAAACGATGCTCCGTACGCAGGCCGCGCTGTGCCTCCTCTCTGTGGACGTCGAAGACCACTTCCCGCGACCTGTGGGAACGTGCCCAAGCGTCATTTGCGCCAATCATTTTTGATCTCGTATTGATCTTTCTTGTTAGGCCGGAGCTGACGATACCTACGGGGATCGCCATCCTGCCTGCCCCGGTAGTGAAACAAGCCGACCTGATGAGATGGGCCGACGAGGTCGGCAAGGAGCTCGGTTGGGAGCAAAACCCAAGGGTCCGACTGGCACAGGAGATCTGGGGCGCCGTCGATGCCGCGGAGCCACCACTCCGGATCTGGGAGTTGTACAAGCAGCTGGATGACATTGTCAAGGAGCTTCAGACCGATGCGAACACGGTCGTCCGCCGGCTGAGCGCGTGAAACGGAGAACACATGCCCTCGCGTCATCTGGTCGACCTTTCCATTCGCGTCGACCACACGGCCCGACCCAACGGAGCCCGAAAGATCGAGATCTCGAACCAGAATCCGGTCCCGAAGACGAATCCGAAGACAGCCCTCGTCGATCCTGAGCCCTACCTGCTCGAACCCGAAGTTGCGGAAGCGGTCAATATCGCGATTGCGCTAGGCAGGCCCCTTCTGCTACAGGGAGACCCCGGGTGCGGCAAGACCCGGCTTGCGCACGCCGTTGCTCATTTCCTGGGTTTGCCACTGGAGACGGCATATATCAAGTCGACGACCAGAGCGCAGGACATGATGTACACCTTCGATGCTGTGGGCCGCCTCTATGACTCGCAGCTGCGCGCAGGCCGCGTAGAGCACCAACTCGATCCCGCCAACTACGTGCACCTCGGTCCTTTTGGGCGGACAATTGTCCGGGCCCGTTTCGCTCGTCGGTCGGTCATGCTAATCGATGAGATCGACAAAGCAGACCTCGATTTCCCAAACGACCTGTTCCGCGAACTCGATCAACTCGAATTCGAGATCACCGAGACTAACGAGACCTTCGGTGTCGACAAGTCCAGACCAGACTTACGCCCAATCATCTTTGTGACGAACAACGAAGAAAAAGCGCTTCCGCACGCCTTTCTCCGGCGGTGTGTCTATCTCGAGCTTCTCTTCCCAGAAGACGATGAGTTCCTCGCTCGCGTGTTGGAAGCCCACGACGTGCAGGACGCCGATTTACGGCGTGAGGTGGTGCGCACAGCCCTCTCGATGCGGGGTTTGGAGTTGTCGCGTCGGCCCGGGATCAGTGAGGTGCTCGACTGGGCACTCATCCTCCAGGCGAGGGGCATCGATCCAGCCCAGGTGCGGACATTGCCAGCTGCAGGTGCGCTGATCAAGGCGCCCTGGGACGAGCGCCTGGCCCGTCAGCGGCTCACCGAGGGATGACTACGCTGCCCGCCGATCCGCCCCCTGTGGTTCGTGAGGTTTTCCGTCAGCTACGAGCGCGCCAATTAGCACTCGGCATCGACGATCTCATGGCGGTCCGGGAGGCCCTTCGTGCAGGGTTCGGGCTCGAGTCACAAGAGGCTTTTGTTGAACTGTGCGTGATGCTCTGGGCGAAGTCTCCGTCCGAGGCATCAACCGTCCGGATGCTCTTTCCGCGGCAGGATCTCCCTGACTGGAGAGAGGCTGTCGCTCCCTCGGTACCCAGCTCGTCAATACCCACCTCGTCGTCTGCAACAATCGCCGCCTCGCCGCCACCGCTGCCGGTCGCGTCGCCGCTAACGATTACGTCGGTGAGGCTCGCTGGCGTGCCGCCGTTGCCGGTTCAGTCATCACGGCGCATCATTCTCAACATGGACTTTCCGCTCACTAGGCGGTTGATCGCCCAAACACTGCGACGCCTCCGGCGCCCCGTGCGCAGTGGGCCAGCAACTGAGCTCGATCTGGAGGCGACTGTGACCCGGCGGACTCGAACGGCCGTCGCGACCCCAGCCGTGCTTGTTCCTCCCCGCAGGAGCACGAGCAGCCTGCTGCTCCTAATCGACCGGCAGGGTTCCATGGCACCACTGCACCCCTACCTGGATCATCTCCGCGATGCCATCTCCGAGGATGGGCGGCTTGCACACGTCGTGGTCTGCTACTTCCACAACCGGCTCTGCGGCGTCCCCGATCCACGAGTCTTGTTAAAACTCTCCGGCCTGTTCCCTACCCTGGATGGCCTGCTTCATGAAATCGAGCCCAGAAGTGACGGGGTTGTCTTTTCCGACCCCGAGCTTTTGGAGCCGGTGGCCACCAGTAAGCTCATCGACGAGCTTCCATTCGGTGCCGGGCTGATGGTGATCAGTGACGCCGGCGCACTCCGCGGGACGTACGACGCGGAACGCCTGATCGACGCCGTCTCGTTCGCCCGGGCTGCACGGCGCAGAGCCCACCGCCTCGTCTGGCTCAACCCGGTGCTACACGAAGAGTGGCAAGGTAGCACTGCTGGCGAGATTCGACGTCACCTCCCGATGTTCACACTTGACCGTGCCGGCCTGACCGGTGCCGTCAACGTGCTTCGGGGGAAGCCGCCGGCCCTGGAGCGTCCAGCGTGACGTCGTCGGCCCGCATTTCGTACGGTGAGCAGCTGGTCGAGCGGTTTCTCGCCCGCACCGCCGAGAATCCCGGCCTCTACCTCCTCGCAATCCACGCATCCTTGGCGTCAGCGATCAATGCCGAGTTGCTCCACCATCTCCGCGACAACTTTCTGCTGGAACTCGACCCGCCTGAACGACTCTCCATAACGCCGGCAAACGAGGTTGCGCTGGCCCGGCTGCTCCTGTCGCCTCTGTTTCGGGAGATCGGAGATGGCCTCTGGGAGATGGAGGCATCGGTTCGGGCACTCTTGTTGCCGGAGCTGGCGGCAATGAATGAGGGCCAGCGGCTCCACGACGTTGCCCTCCTGCTGGAGCGCTACACACGCGACGCGGCGCAGTGGCACGACTGGCCCGAGATACGCGCAGCCCAACTGGTGTCAGCGTGGGCCACAACTCGATCCTCAGGCGGTGGACGAGTGGCTCGTAGCCGGAGGTCCTCCGGGTACCTCCGTTCCCGACGCCCGGTGGTTCGTGGCGATGCGCCGTCAGCTTGATGACGTTCGCTCGCTTGAGCGCGAGGCGCCCGCCGTCCCTGCCATTACCAGCCCCACCACGGAGTTACCCGTCGAAAGTGCAGTGGCTGAGCTTCGATCCGACCCGGTGACCAGCAACGGGGTGCGCCTGACGTCTGGCCGGTCCGACGCGCAGCCCAACCCACAGGTCGCTCTTAAGCCTGAGGTCGGAGTGCCACCAGTTCTGCGTCAGCTCGCCGAGCAATACCGGCTCCTGAGGGAAAACATGCCTTCGGGTGGCGAGCGGACCATGGCGATGACGAGGGTGGTGAACGCCATGAGGGCAGTGCCAGTATCAGCCGACCTCATGCAGCTCCTCTTGGCCAGCGGAGACGCCGGTGAGCGGCTGGCGGCGGTGGTCCATCTGCAGGACAGCTGCGATGCGGAGACGGTAGGGTGGCTAGGCGCCCGTCTTTGGCTCGACAAGCCGTTCATCGGGTACCAGGCAGCTGTTGCGCTGCGAAACGCTGCGGAGTACCTGCCCGCCGCCGATTTGATGGACGTCTTACATACCGTCAGACGGGCAAGGGAGGCAGTGTCTGGGCAACAGGCGACCGATCGCTATCGAGTGCTTGCGCGAGCTGAACAGGTCGCCACCGAGCGTTTGGGCGCGTCAAGCGACGTGAACGTGATTACCGAGCACTTGGAGGTGCCGCAGCGAACATGGAAGGCCGGGACGACTCTGCGAGTTCGCTTCGTCAACGGCACACGATCGACGCACCGAAGGGTCGAGACGATCGCTCGGCAATGGTCGTCTGTGGCCAACGTGGAGTTCAACTTCCTGCCGTACCCATCGACGGGACAGTCCGACATTCGAGTGACGTTTGCACCCGGAGCGACCTGGTCCTACATCGGCACCGATGCCCGTCTAATCACGGATCCGTGTCCGACAATGTCGATTGATTCGGAGTCGGTCAGCAACACTGAGCAGTTTGAGAGGGCGGTCCTCAAGAACTTTGGCCATGTGCTCGGTCTCATTGCTGAACACCAAAATCCTACCGGGGGTATCCCGTGGAATCGCGAAGCCGTATACCGGTACTTCACCGGAGCCCCCACGCACTGGACCAGAGAGCAGGTCGACACCGACATTCTTCGAACTCTTGTCGTCCCCGGGTACCGTAGGTTCGACCCACGTTCAGTCATGCTGATCGACATCGCGGCGGATCTAACCCGAGACGGGCTGAGCTACGGTGGAGGCTCAGCTCTATCGGTCTCCGACATGCAGTTTGTCGCGCGGCTCTATCCAAGCGGTCAATCCGCAGGACCCCCCGAGGAGGACCTCGGGCGACGCGGCGACGATCTCGCGAGTTGCATAAGCGTCTCAGTCCAGTGGCCAGATTTCGACGTCCGTTCAATCGACATGATCCCGTTCGGCGAGCACTCGAAGATTTGGACCCTCTACGTAAACAACGCAGGTGACGAACCCATTGATAATGTACACGCGTGGGTTGGCGGTGACGGGCAGACCATCACGATCTCTTTTGGAGTTGTCCCGCCACATGCCCAGCGTTGGTATAACATCAGGGACCAATTGTCGATGGATGCTGCACCGGGGGCGACCCTTGAATTCACGGCGTATGGTCATCCCTATCGGCTCCAGGACGAACATCTGTCCCGGCTGCAGGACGGCTCCGGTGTGCCGCTGATGTGGTCCCTTCAGGACTCGCGGCGGGTGGCCGAAGGGATCGCGGTGTGGGTGGACAGGCCAAGCGAACAGGTGAGAACGAGCGACGAGCTCGTTGAAGACGAGAGATGGTGGGTCGTCTCGATCAGCAACGGCTCGTACCGTCCAATCATGAATGTGGTCGTCGTTGTCACGAACCTACGCAACAAACGGGCGCTCGAAATCAGCTTCCCGCCCGTGGAGCCGGGACGGATGCATTGGTGGGTGCTGCGCCCCGATTCGGGGTTCCAGGAGTCAGATCCTGCGCCGACGGCCGCCGCGGAGTTCGACGCCTTGGGCCGAAGATGGCGACTGGAGGGCGGCCACGTCGAAGGAGGAGATCCGTCTGGACCATCCTTTACTCGGCCGTTGTCGAAAGGATAGGTGCATGCGGCTGGCTGAGGCATACGTTAAACAAATCTACAAGGGGCTCAGATATTGGGCGGTCTGGAGCCCGGGGGTCCATATCGAGCTAGGTGATTGCGGACCTCTCTCCGACTTCATCTTCCATCGCGAAGGCAATGTTCGAGACTATGGAATATCGTTCGGGGTCCACTCCGGCGTAACCCACGAGACCTGGAGCTACACGACGGAGAACGCCGTCAATTGGACGGTGCAGGCCGCCGCCGACGCACAGAAGATCCCTGAGGTTCCGGCAGGCCAGGCCGCAATCGGCGTCGATTTCACGAAAGGAAATAGCATCATATTCGTTGCTCCGTCAGGGACCCAATCGTCCGTCGCCGACATCACCGAACTGAAGCGTCAGGTGGTTGCAAGGGCCCTCGACCACGGGTCTCCAGACCTTTTTCCCACGGACTTCGCGGTCGTCACCGACGTCGTCACCGTCGACAGCGTCACAGTCCTGGTGTCTCGAGCCCGACGAGGTCGCTTTGTCGCAAGCGCTTCTGGTGACTTCGCGGTGGGCCTCGTCTCGCTTGGCGATGCGAAGCTCGGAGTGAACCACCTCTCGTCGACCTCGGTGACGACCCACTTGCTGGCCAAGGAGAACGCCACGCCCTTGTTCCGAGGTTTCAAGCTCAGGCGGAACTGGTGGGGCAAAGTGGAGACCGCGTGGGCTAGAGGCTGCGCGGCCAGAGGAGGACTCCGATCCCTTCGTTGACATCGAGCCTTCGACAATCACGATCTAAGCCGGATACTCGGAGAAGTTGGCCGTCACTTTCCTCGGTTCTGCCCGCTGGGAAGTACTTGGCGGTGCCCGCGGGTTCCCCCCCGACGCCTCTGCCATTCGTAGAAGTCAAGAGGAAAGGGACACGGTCTCACCGCGCATCTATCGGAACCACGGCGAAAAGAGCCTAAATTGTCCGTCGCCCGTTGCCCTTAACGGAAGTGAGTCAGATATGTCGCCTAGCCGTCCTGAACGACGTGTGGGCCAGTCCGGAGTCAATTAGCTTGAGATCGACAAAGGCGCCTAATCGTCCCATGTAAACGATTCGACGGCTGTCGCAGTGGCAACGGTTTAATCTTGAGTTCCCGTCCAAGCGCCGTTCATTAGGGAGATCGCTGCATCTCTTTTGGAATCCATCCCTTGCTGCTCGTAGTCCGTTAATGGTGAGAGGTTAGAGTATTTTCTGAACGATTACGCGTCGGGATAGTGCAACTGCTGGTCGACTTCTGCCATGAACCTTCACCATTTCTCATCGCGAAGCCTTGTCATACCTTTGCCAACTCGGTCCGGATTCCTGCGCGCCACAGTATTACTGGCCAGCTTCGTTTTCCTGATTGCAACTAGAAATCGCTCCGGATTAGAATGCCAAGTATACGGTCCTAGAACGCATGGCGATGACAATCCTCTTTTCCAGTTGATAAACTGTTCTATATCGGGAGCTCAACGTTTGGATGTCGATGACGCAACCAATCAGGCGCCACGGCTCCTACAAGAGCTCCCAGAACGGCTACAACAACTGCTATAATCGTTCTGTCCATGTCTGTCTGTCCGCTCTCCGGCCCCATGAATTCGACGTCACAGTCGCTAATTAGAGCCAGCTAGCGCCTGAGGCCCTCCACGCTTTGGTGGCACAGCGTCACAATTATCACAATCTGAGCGCCACCGGTCTCGCCGGGACGCGCTAGTCTTGGTCCGGGTCGCCAGCGTCAAGCGGCCTCCTAAACCAGGCATTATCAGTGCTGGCGAGAGGGCTGGTCAGGCGATTGGTATATATCATCTGACGTGCCCTTTCGTGCCACGACCAGGCACCGAAAGACGGTTCGTGCCACTTCGTTTGGGCACGCTTTGGGCACGAAGTCGGGGACCACGAGGGTCCCTAACCCACCGGAACGCGTGCCCCAACGCTCCGTCGCCGAGTCGGCGAACGGCGACCTCAGCGTCCCAAACGCCGACTGGAGGACAAAAAAGGCTGCCTCCTTCGAAGCGTCGAAAACGACAGGTGCCACCCTGGGGAAGTTGAGTCCTCGACGGTTCTAAGGCACGCGCATTAATTGTCGACCCTTACGGGTGGCGCGCGGAAGCAGCGGTGATAGCGACATCGCCGATACACCAGATGATGTTGACCGTTTCGCACAGGCCTAGCCCACTCCGCGGGACCGGTGGGCACAGCACCCGGTTGCGGAGCCGACAACCCACCGATGCGTCGAGCACAGCTTGAGGAGCGGCCGCTCTACTCGCCGGAGGCTCAGAGCAATTGAACGTTGCGTTGCGTTGCATTGACATTGCGTCGCCTCGACCTGCGGAGCCGACGAATAACTGCCTGGCCGCCAAAGGACCGTCGACTTTGAACGGAGTCCGACTCGTCGGACGGTTTCTCGACGCCGGCTGACTGACCCGCCGGCCCCTGCGAGAGAGCAATCCGGCCGTAGTCCAGCACCGCGCCGATGCCGACGCCGACGCCGACGGAGGCGTTTACTGGGTCGGCCGGCAAGGCTCTAGTCGCGGTTCTACGCGCGATCAATCGAGCGATGGGACCCGATCTCCCCGGGGCGCACTTTCCGGCGACGTCTTATGATGTGCACCCGTAACACCAGGTTCCAAGGCCCTCAGTAACGAGGCGCAAATTCCTTCCGCTTAGCCGGGCAGAGTCAGTGGCAGAAGTCCTGGCGAACACCGTGATGACTTCTCCACGCCACCAAAATTTTGCCACCCCGGAAATACCCGGAACCGTACAATTGCGTGTCGAGTTTCGTCGGCCGAGGCGTCGGAATCCGACACCCGCAGGCCGTCAAGACGGCCCGAGGGCAGGGTCGTCCTGTTGACGCGCTGGTCCGACGGACTCGTCCCCCATCACGCCACCCGCCAACTCGCCGACTCGCCGACGCTTATGGCCCCTCGGTCTCCGAATGTTGCGCCGGATGCTGCCAAGATCGCCAACGTCGATCGCACGACCCCGTAGGTCTACTGTCGGCACTATCGTCCTGAGCTAACTGGAGGTCGGGAAACGAGGCTGCCCCGCGTCCCTAAGTCACCGCAGCCCGCCGGCGATGGCTACGGTCCTCGTGCAATACCGTCCGGGGCCAGCGACAGACGAGCGGCCGCGGCCAACCGGTCAAGGCCAATTGCCATCATCCTCTCACCCTCGGCAGCCAAGCTGGCTGCCGACGCCCCGGTGGCAGGCAAAAAGGCTCGGCTGACCAGCTGTAGGCCACTCAAAAGTGTGTTGGTCGCAGCCACGTACTCAGCGAACGCGTCCGGTACGGGACCGGGCAACGGGATCGGGGGTATGTTGCCCGAGATGACAACTTGCAGCGCCTGGAAGAGGGACATCCATACTCGGACATGAGAGCCATGACTATGGCCGGGACCCCGACCCAGGTTCCCTGGGGGCCACCTAGGGGAATCGGGAGTCTTCGGCCATTGCCCTGGGCGGGGACAGCCACCACGTCGGTCCACAGTTCCTGGACGCCCGTCCTTGTGTCAGTCCAGAGAGGGAGGAAAGAATTCTGACTGACAGTGAGGCCGAAATAGTCACCGATGAAAGTGACCCCGGCGAGGCCGTCGGCCAATGGCGCGTCCAGGGTCGGGTCCCAGGACCTATCCGTTACCTTGGAAGTAGTGAACGTCAGGCCACCGTCAACAGATAGTGCCAGGATGACGTCTATTAGCATCTTCTGTGTTCCCGGCTCCCCGTCGGGAGATTGTTTGGTCCCGAACTCGTAGAACACGCAGCCGAAGACGCCACCCGAGTTGACCACTATCTGAGGGAAGAAGTGCTGGAAGCTCGCTGGCACGGGCGAACCCAGGAGAGGTTGACCAGACGCGCCCGTTGTCCAACTTGAGCCGCGGTCGAGAGAGCGGGCGTAATAAATCCGCGACGCGCCCTCACGGTAGTCAGCCCACGCAACCAACACTGTTTGGCCCAGCGCGCAAACAGTCGGGTCCGTTATTACTCGGAATGTCCCACCCGGGAACTCGGCATAACCATGCACATTGGAGAGCGACGCTTCGAGAGGCGCGATGCCCGTGGCGGGAGCGATGGTCGGCTGGAACGTGTCCCCGCCATCAGTCGAAATCTGCATCTGTATGTGGACCGACCGGTCCGTGGAGACAACATAGATGTCACCAGTGTTAGAGACGTCGATCTCTGGGTAGTAAGAGCCGTCCGCGATCGTCGGCCCCACCTCGGCTCCACAAGGCCCAGTCCAGGTCGTTCCGTGGTCGGTCGTGCGGGCGAGGACAATGCCGTTTTGGGCACCATCATCCCAAACGGCATAGACGTTCCCGTGGAAGGGGCTCGCCGGGTTGCTGTCGCCTGCAGCCCATTGTTTGTCGTCCAATGGGCTGTTATGAATCGGGAGCGGCTCGCTCCAGGTTGTCCCCCCGTCACCAGATTTATACACGACGATGCCTGTGCCATCCCAGGCTGGAGGCGCTCCGCTGGCCGGGAGCCCGACGATGAAGACATTGCCACTATCGTCCCGGGCGAGCGTGGGGTCGCTCATCTGGGTGGCACCGTCCGGTAGGACGAGGGCGGCGGAGTTTTGCCACGTCTGGCCCCCGTCGGCGGAGTACACGGCGGCCAGGCTGAAGTTGTAAGTCGCGATATCGACAAACTTCTTTGAAAGCCCGACCACCTGCAACGTATTGTTCGGGTTGACTGCGATGCTCGACTCCCTCCGAGCGTTATTCTGGTCATTATCGTGAGTGACTTGGATATTAGGCATTGGGTGCCCTCATTGTGTTTAGAGCCATTGTCCATCTGGCGCCTGAGCAGTCGGCCCGCTCGAGCAGGTGCCGGGGGCGATCAGCCCGCGCCGGCAGGGACGCACTCTGCGCAACTGACGCCAAGTCAAAGCGCCAGAAGCGGCTGTAACTAGCGCAAACGCGCCGACCAGCGCCCACTCGAAGGAGCCATTGTGGCGGTCGGGGTACAATCCGAGCAGACCATCGACCCACTCCCGCCAGGCCACCGTTAGCACCGTAAGAGCGCACGTGGCGACGGTGAGAAGCGATTCCACTCAAAATAGCGGGCGAACGGGTGTCTTCACGAGCCTCCAATATCGACTAGCCGGCACTGCCAAGTCGCGGCAAAGCATAGCATCTCCCGCTGTTACGAGGGCTAGTGCTCTCGCGCGTTAATGATTGTGACCTATGCGGCCCTGAGGGGGCGGCCCTCATAAGTCCAACGGAACGGTGCCGATCGGCGGTTGTAGTCCTTGATAACGGCGATTATGCGAGCTGTCAGCTCCTCGACGGAGGCGAAATCCCCTCTGCGCAGCAGTCGTCGCTCGAGGATAGAAAAGAACAGCTCCACCTGGTTGAGCCAGCTGGCGTGGGTAGGTGTGAAATGCAGGTGCACCCTCGGGTTGTACTCCAACAGCTCGGCGACCTGGTCGGTCTGGTGGGCGCTCAGGTTGTCGACTATGCAGTGCAGTTGCATACCGGTTGGGGTCTGGTCCATGAGGTCCCACAAGAAGGTGACGAAGTTGTCCGAGCAGGTCGAGTCGGTCACCCAGGCAGCGACATCGCCCTCGTGGACGTTGAGGCCGGCGAACAGCACCACGGTCCCGTTGCGCTCCTACTCGAACTCACGCCGCTCGGGGGTGCCGGGCACCGTGGGCTGGGCCGGGTTGGTGCGGGCCTTGGCCTGGATGGAGGTCTTCTCGTCGACGGACCATACGATGGCGTTCTCTTGCGGGTTGAGGTAAAGGCCGCACACGTCCGCCGCCTTTTCCCAAAAGTCGGGGTCGTGGCTTGTCATCCAGCTCTCGACCTGCCAGGGTTTCAGGTCCAACGCCTTGCAGATCCGCCAGCACTGAGAAGCCGAGATCGGCACTCCGTGGGCGGACATCGCTTGGGCCAAGGCCTCCATCGTCCAGCGCGTCGCTCCCTCCGGCGGCTCCTCGGTCACTGTCTTCACCAACAAAAGCACGTCATCGTGGTCGTACACGCACGGTCGTCCCGGGCGGTCCTCGTCAACGAGGCCGGCCAGGCCAAGCTCGCCATAACGTTTACGCCACAACCCGACCTGGTTGTAGTGCATGCCGACGACGTCCGCGATATCACGGTTGGACGTACCCTCGGCCGCCATCAATATGATCCTCGCTCGTTTCGCCAACCTGGCTTCGATCGTCCCAGAGCGCGTCCAGGACTCCAACACGTCACGGTCACCACGACGCAGCTTGAGGGGAAGTAGGTACATGGGAGAAGTAAACTACATCAGTGTCATTTACGCGTGGATTCACTAGCCGCTCGAATACGCTAGGTACGCCCGAACATTGGATCAGAATGTAAGCGGTTGCAGTAGGCATGAGCCTGGCCGGGCCTCTGTTACCTTGACTGACCCGTGCCACGCTCCGGGCGGCGCGCGGCCGTCCCCAACGGCGACGGCGGGTCCGCGTACAACGGACCGTCCGCCCAGACTCCGGTGGAGACCTGGGACCGGCGCGCCTGCGATTTGTCCGGCTTCGATAAGCGATTAACAGACCGCGCGAACGACTGAATCGCAACATCCGAGGCCACCGAACATCTAGGCCTCCGTGCACCGAGAGAAGCCGATAAGACTCAGGCTTTTATGGTCGAGCCTGCACTGGAGTGGCGCAGGCCGGCGAGTAGCAACGTGTCAATGGTTCGATTGCCGGCTTTCTGAACCACCGTCCACTCCGCTTGAGGCCGCCCCGGGTCTGCAAGCTGGTCAGCTGGCCCACGTCACAACAAGGGAATGTCACTCACGACCTTGTCGAAGGAACCATTTATCCGAACGCCGAACAGCGCTTGCAGCGCAGAACCAACGCCGCCTCCGGGAGGTGGACTCGCAACAAGCAAGTCAAAGCCACACCTGTCGGTACCTCCGCGAGCGTCACGTCGGAATCCGGGAGCTTACTTTTTCCCGCCAACGCCAGCGTAGAGTTAGACACCCAGCGCAAGGGCTGTAAAAAAGAGAACCGCAGGGAGAAGCGCGACCGCTACCGGCGTGGTTCACAACGGCCCAGCGGGTCCAGCGCCAGCAGATTGGGCCTTCAGCACATTAGCGCTCCACCCGACGTCGATGCCGAGCTGGAAGGTAAGACGCACTAGCGTCACCTTCAGTCCAGATAGCTCGATATTGGCCGCTAAGCTCAAACGGGGAAAGTGTTGTGCTGGTCCCTCGTTATTTTTGGGCCGGCAGCTTGAAGACAGTGAGCGGTGTCTTGTGCCGGGAAGTAGGGGCCAACCTGACAGGAGAGCGGGGGTCCCACTACCTCACTGACGAGCCTTACCACACCATCTGCCCGGCGCCGCACGCAACCAGACACTGATGTAGAAGATAAAAGACAACAGTTAGCATCGGCACACGATGAGATAGTCATTTGGTCATCTTCCAGTTCGTTGTTGAATAGCGAACTCGACGGGAAAACGCCAAGAACCGGTACTGCGTGTCTGCCTGGGTTATGGAAATGGAGGGGCTGACGAGCCCTTCGCGTCGATATTGCTTCCTCCCGTCGCGGCGCGAAGTTCCGTGCTGCTTTATCGTTGGATCACCCAAATCATTACCTCTGTCATAGCTCAGGTGGACCAGTCCAATAGAGTCTGGCCAAGCGTTTTGCGCCGACCACGCACGGCTCGTCAACCGGTGCTGCAATAGAAAACCTCGATGCACGTCTCAGTGCTGTAGGGCGAAATGGCACCGCAGGGACACTTCCGTCGGCGCAGTCCTTGGCCGTTGACCACTCAAGAAATAGCGCCGGGTTTGGTCGCTCGCCTTGTAACCCGATCGACTGGCCAATTGGCCAGTTGGCTAGTTGTGGTCTGAAGTTGTCAAGGGATGCTTCGATCCGAAGGTGTTCTGGCGGCGGCACGGCACTGGTCTTCGCTACTCTGTGTGTACCTCGGGTGTCGAAAGGACGAAACCATGCCGGTTGCCAGCAGCCCAGATTGCGTGCGCGCTTTTGGTTCGAGGCGGTGATGGCGTCGGTCACTGGGTTTGTGGCAGTCCTGACTTTAGTGTGGCGGGACTGGATCGAGACCGTCTTCGGAGTCGATCCAGATCACGGCAATGGCTCGCTGGAGTGGTTTGTTGTGGCCGCCCTGGCAGTCATCACCACCGCCCTGGTGGTCGGCGCCCGAGTGGAGTGGCGGCGGTCCGCCCGACCGGCGACGGAGGCTTGAGCGACATGCCGACGCGGAAGGAGCCAACCGGAGACGACGCGTGCCGCGAGCGTGTCCACGAGCGGGAGGAGCGCGAGCACCGCGACGAGCATGGCCGCGACCGCGACGGGCACGACGGTGATGATCCGTTCCGCCACGCCAGCATCATCAAGCAACGTTGGCGGGGAGGGGCACCGCCCACGGCCGAGCGCCTGGCGAGCGCCCTGCAGCAGTGGCAGGCGCTGCCCGGAGCTGTAGTAACCCCTGCCACATACCTGCGCGACGCAGACGCGATGACCAACCAGGACGGCGAAGGATGAGCCTTAAAGGCACCGTCTGGGTGCCGACAGGCCCAGTCCTATCAATGAGCCGAGCAGTTCCGACAACGGCCTCGTCACCTGTGTTGCCGTCAACCCCAACAACACCAACGTGCTCTATCTGGGCACGGCCCAGGGCGGGGTGTGGCGCAGCCAAGACCAAGGCCTCACGTGGACGCCGATATTCGACAAACAGCTGTCGCTCGGCATTGGCGAACCCGGTGGTATCGCCATCGATCCCAGCGACACCAGCATCGTCTACGTCGGCACCAGCGGTCTGCTGGGCAGCCTGCAGAACGACACGATCATCCGGCCGCCGTCCGCCGGGTTGTTCAAATCGACCGACGGTGGTGCCAGCTGGGTCGCGGTGGGGTCCGGGTACCCCACCGGCAACACTGGCAACGCCACGCAATTCACCAGCCAGAACATTCACATTGTGATCGTCGATCCCGCCAATAGCGACATCTTGTACTTGGCATCGGACTCCGGAGTGTTCACCTCGTCGAACGGGGGGCTCGACTGGACCGGCGCTACCGGCATCCACGGCGACGCGTGGTCGCTGGCGCTGGACCTGTCGACCCCGGCCAATGCCCGGATCTTGTACGCCGGTATCACTGGCTCCGGTGTCTTCAAATCGACCGATGGGGGCCAGAGCTTCGCCCAGGTACTGAGCGCAACAACGCCGGCAGTTGTCCCGGCACTGGCCGGCCAGCCGTTCACCCGCACGGTCGTGGCCCTGGCGCCGCCCACGTCGCCGCCCGACGTCAACGGTGTGCAGGTCATCTACGTCACCATGGCCGGTGCGTACAACGCCGCCGTCGACCCGATCGGCGTGTTCATCAGCAGCGACCAAGGCCAGACGTGGGCCCAGCAGGGGGCCTCCTCTCTGGCCGGGACCACCTACGGCGGCTACGCCTTGGACATGATGGTGGACCCGGCGTCGCCCGGCGACGGTGTCCACGACACCTTGTTGGTGGGCTGCATTCACCAGTTCCGGTCCACCGACTCCGGTGTCAGCTTTACGGCCCACAGCGTCGGGCACGCTGACACACATACCTATACCGCAGTCCCCCAGCCGGGCGGGGCAAGCACGGTGGTGTATTGCGGCTGTGACGGCGGTATCGACCAATCGACCGACGGCGGGGTGACCTGGACGGCACGCAACGGCGGCGGCCTGCAAACGGGCCTGTTCTACAACATCGCCATCAGCCCCGACACCACCGCCAGCGCCACCGCCGGCGCGCTGCAGGACAACGGGATCCTGACGACTGCGGGCGTCGCATTCCCGGCGTGGCAGGACACCACCGGAGGCGACGGCTGGGACGTGACCTACGACGGTGGCGCCCCGCCGCTGTTGTATGCCTCCAGCGGGGCCCGACCACCAGCATCCAGAAGCTCCAACAACCACGGCCAGACGTGGTCGGCCGACTTCGCCCCACCGTGGACCGCTGCCGACAACCAAAACTACGGGATCAACGAGCTCACCGCCGACCCGAGCGCCTCGGGCACCCTCTATGCCAGCGGACTCCAAAATCTTTGGCAGCGCGTCGGGGGCTCGTGGCGGATCATCGCGTCCCTTGGCAGCAACGGCAATGTGGATGTGGCACCCACCAACGGCGACAACGTGGTCATTGCCGCCGGCAGCAAGGTGTACCTCTCGACCAATGCATTGGCCGCCACGGTGGGAGCGCCCAACGGGGTCACCGTCGCCGACATCACCCGCAACCTCTCGGGACGGCCGGTTGCCCGCGTGGTCTTCGACCCGGTCGACCCGACCGTGATCTATGCGGTTCTCACCGGCTTCGGGTTCGGCAGCGGCCAGAACGTCTTTCGTACCACGGTGGGCGCCAACTCGTGGACCGACATCTCGCCGAACCTCAACCTGGCGTGCGGCGCCATCGCGCTGGACGGTGCCACGGTCCCGACGACGCTGTATGTCGGCACCGACTTCGGCGTGATCCGCTCGACCGACGGCGGCGCGTCGTGGTCGATCCTCGACGACATTCACCTACCGCTGGTGCCGGTGTTCGACCTCAAGTTCAACGCCACCGCCGGCGTCCTGCGGGCCGGGACCTACGGACGAGGGGTGTGGGAGTTCCTAACCCCCACCGGCCCGGCCATCGCCATCGCCGAACAGGACGGGCTGCGCTTCGGCACCGTCTGTGGCGGGCCCAACTACCTAACGTTGACGGTCTACAACGTCGGTGCCGCGGACTTGGTGGTCACCAACGTCGAGCGGCTCGTGGGCTCCGCCGACTTCGCTGTCCTCGGGACACCGGCGACGCCGGTCACCATCGCGCCCGGAGCAGAGGTCGAGTTCACCGTCAGCTTCCAGCCCACGCTGGTCGGCGTCGCTGAGATGGCGACTATTCGCATCACCAGCAACGACCCCACGGCGCCGGTCGTCGACGCGGTGGTAACGGGTCAGCAGGGTGCGCCCAGGTTGGCGGTTGCCATCGCAGACAGCGGCAACTTCGGCAAAGTATGCCTCGGTTCCTTCGTCGACGAGATGTTGACCATCAACAACGCCGGTTCGTGCCCGCTGTGGGTCTCGAGCATCGTCGGGTCCGCCAATTTCATCGTTCCCAACGTGCTTTCCTACCCACTGCAGGTGAGCCCAGGAGCCTCCCTTAAGGTAGCTATCCGGTTCCAGCCGTCGGCTTACGGAAACCAAGCGGGCACCGTTACCATCAACAGCAACGACCCTACGGGTTCGACGACCGTCGCGGTCGCCGGCGATGCCCCGGCCCCCAAAGCCAACCTGGTTATCGCTGACACCGGCAACTTCGGCTCCGTGTGTGTCGGCTCCTTCACCGACGAGTCGCTCATCGTATCCAACAGCGGCGCGTGCACCCTCACCATCGCCGGTTTGGCTTCCACCGACGCCGAGTTCGTCGTCCCCGAGATGATCTCCTACCCGCTGACAATCGGGCCTGGTGACTCGCTCACGCTGCCGCTGCGTTTCCAGCCGACGAGCTTCGGGGCCAAGTCGGCCACCATCACCCTCAGCAGCAACGACCCGTCGGGGCCACTGAGCATCAACGTCTCCGGCAACGCCCCCGCCGGCAAGCTAGCGGTGGCCGGCTCGACATTCTTCGGCGGCGTCGACGCCGGCTGTTGCGCCGATCGCACCCTATCGGTCTGCAACGTCGGCGACTGTCTGTTGCACGTGACCAGTGTCGAGTTTCGGCGCAAGAGCCGCCACTGGCGGCTGTTGCACAACCCGTTCCCGGCCACGGTTCACCCCGGCTCCTGCCTGCCCGTCGTGCTCCAGTACCACGCTGTCGAGCGCTGCGCCCGCATCTGCGAACTGGTAATCGAAAGCGATGATCCGACTACGCCGGAGAAGGTCATCGACGTCCAGGCCTACACGATCTGGGACCGCGACTGCCGGGGCGAGGCCCATCGGGAGGGCTGCGGCCGAAAGGACTGCGACGACTGTCACCGGGGTTGTCGCCAGGGGTACCCCTGCAGCTGCTGCGACGATGACGACGAGGCGCCCTAGAAGCACCGACGCCGTCACCTGTCTAAGTGTTCGGGTGGCAAGTGCCGACACGGGAACTAACTGGCATCCTAAAGGTGCGTCCGAACGACTCCCGTAGGGTCACATAACGGGCATACAGACTTTATGACCGACTATCCGTTTCGGCGGTCGCGCCTTTCCGTCGCACCAGAACTGGTGCATACGAAGAATTCGATGAGCGGGAAAGACGAATCCGCTGAGACCTAGCGGACGTCAAAAAACGCTCGTTTGCGCGCCAATACCATTCGCTTGGCCGCCAGGGCCAAGGTCGTAGTCTCGTTCGCCGCGAGTAGCTGCCTACTCACTCGCACGTCGCGCCCGGGTACCACCCCCACCGGTGATCGAGTGACGCCATTAGCCCGGCGAACTTTCGAGTCCTCACGACATCGATGTACCCGTCGATGTCGGTCGGCACGGCACTGGTTCGGTCGATCACCTGCCCTACCTGTTCACCTGTCCGACCCCAGTACCACAAGCACTGTCATCAGCAGCCGCCATCGTCACACCGGAATCGTGCAGCTCCGTTGTCATGATCACCTGCCAGGAGGGTTGTGAGTTAGTAGCTCCCACTCCTTTGCTATCCAGCTAACAAAGGAACCAAATCGGTTTATTGTGGGCTGTCACCACTGCTCCGCGCCGTCCCCTCGGCCCCAGCAGAGATACGTTTATCCTAGCGACGTGGAGGGAAGTCTTGACCACTTTTGACGCATTCTCGCGAGGCCACCAACTCTTGACCGATCGAAGATGCCGAAGTCGAGCGGTTAAAGGCACAGCTAGCCATGTGGACTGAGCCCCTTGACCTCCGCGGCCGGAGCCCTTGGCCCACTTTCCGTTCTCGCGGTCGCAGTGACTCACCCATCGAATCGGCTGGCCATTTGCGAAAGCACAACTCTGTGTCGCCAGGAAACAGCAGCTCTGGCTTTTCACAAGTTCAGACATGCTCCAGTGAGCGTCTTCGCCGACAGGCAAGCTCACAAAATGGTTGTCGCGCTCGGAGACGGGCGCTAGACGTGCACTTCTTAGTATGCCGAACGGGTGTCGCGAGGACAAAAGGAGTGCCTTTTAGCATTTAGCCCTCGACGCCCAAGCGCGTAGCGTCTAATCCGACGAGAACGCATAGTTTTATGGGATCCTGGCTCGAAGCGAAGGTAGGCGGCACCGGCCCAAACCCGACGGGGCCGACACCTACGACCTCCTCGGATAGAGGGGCGGCGCGAGTACCACAGCCGTCGAGTTGCCAGCACACCTCACCAACGCCGAGGACGAAGGTCGACGAACGAATCTGTGCGACTGGCCAATCATCCAGTCGGACCTTGAACTCAACCGGCATGTTGGGCTGAGTGGGTATTCGTCCGAGGTAGGCGAAAGACCCCGTCATCTTGATAACCTGTAGGCAACCGGGCGGCAGCCATACTGTCGCCCTAATTCGGTCCCACGGGTGCTCGACCGCCCCGGCGCCTGTTCGTGTGTGTTCGGGCCGGACGCGGTGTGGGCCCCGCGCAGAGAGCCGCTTACGCAATTCAGGCCTGCGGCGCCAGGGCTGCTCGGGCCGCGCCGCCCGCCGTTGCTTCAGCCCAGCCGCCCCTATCTGGGCGCGGGGACTCTTTCCTCGATGCATGCTGCCGAAATGCCCGCTAAACGCCTC
Source organism: uncultured Acidimicrobiaceae bacterium (assembly GCA_963807395.1). Lineage (GTDB taxonomy): Bacteria > Actinomycetota > Acidimicrobiia > Acidimicrobiales > Palsa-688 > Fen-671. The sequence continues at coordinate 135,144 of CAWEBW010000007.1, read as the reverse complement.
GGCGGGACTCAGACACCACGCAGCACACCAAGAGGTGCTCGAGAGCCAGCCCACACTGGCGAGGTATTCCTCGAGGACGACTACACCGGCGTTAGGCTCCGCGTGCTGTCAAGACATCGCTAGGTCGCGGCTCATCGGTCAACGCCTCGGGCGCCAGCAGTTAGCTACGCGATGCAGTTGTTGTCGCCTGGCTGCCGCTTCGAAGCGACGAGGAGCCCGGACGACGCCTGGATCTCGGCGGCACAGAGCCGAGCATCTTCGAGCAGCGCGCACCGGAAGCTCGTCCTTCTCTGCAAGTTGCTTTTCGGTTGTGTACTCTCCGACGAGCAGATCATCGATTACCAAGATCCCGCCTGGGTTAAGTACACTGACCACAGCTTCGATATTTCCATACTTAACTGGTGCAGCATCAGCGAACACAAGCTCGAAGCCGCCCAACTCCGAGAGAGTCATAGTCGCGTCGGTGTTTACGATCGCAATGTTCGGTGGCCACGCCGACTGACGTACTGCTTCACATAGCATAGGCTCAATTTCGAGACTCACCACCTCGACATCAGTACGTCCGTCGAGGCCATGCGCGATCCATGCGGTACCTACGCCTGCCCCTGTGCCTATCTCGAGGATCCGCCCTCCCGGCCTTACACTGGCTGCGAGCACAGATAGCACGAAGCCCACCTCATCTCGGCAGGAGCTTCGGAACTGAAGTGCGGCGGCTCGTACCTTGGCGTCCGCTACCGAGAGTGGGTACCCACTGAGCACACCGGAAAGTCGCTGGCTCTCCGAGGCAATCATCGCCTTTACGTCGGCATCGCTATCCGCGTCACCGAGTCGGTAGCCGTCAGGGGAAGCGCTGAACAACGCTCCGCTGATCGCGCGTCGCAAGTCTGGGAATCGTGTCCCCAACCCCTCGTCGGAGCAGCTGGCGATCATTTCCTCGAGACTCACGAGTGCTTCAGTAGCGTTGACACTGCCAAGCGCGCAGCGAGCACTTTCGATCTCCCTTTTAGCAAGCGCAGACAGGTTCCGGCAAAGTGCCGAACCGTTCCGCGCAGTGCTGCGGCAACCTCACGTGCTTCTCGCTCATATAGATCAAGGCAGAGGTGGAGATAGGCGTCGCTTGGCGGGGGAGAGGGATCCAGCACCTGGAGCACTGAGATCAACCAGTCGGCGAGATTCTGGCCACCAATTCCGAGATCCTCCCAACAGCCCTGTTTCAGTTGATCGCCGAGGTAGTGCGCTCGCTCGGCCGCCTTTTTGCTCGATGTCATCGCGCGGATTGGCCCGTAGGCCCCTTCGAACTCTGGAGCCCGTCTTTCCGCTACTGCGCTGAAAAGCGCGAGGTGGGCGTAGACATGGAGCGCGGCAAAGACACGGTGGACATCCCAGAGATTTGCGTCCGTCAATCTCGGCGAGTTCCAAATCGAACGAACCTTGGCACCGCTAGGATCACTTCCGGCATCCATCTGTAACAAGAGATGACCTTGGCGGAAGTCGTATAGCTTCTGGTGTAGCGCTTCGTGTAGAAGATGCTCGGCAACCCACCATGGGCTTTCAAGGAACCGCCCAAGAAAGATCGAGCCTCCAAGTCGGAATTGCGAGGCTGACGAGATTCCAGTCCATCCCCCTGCACTCGGAACAAGCGCGATCACGTGCGCGTGTGCGAGCGCGCTCGGCGCAAGCGTGGGGAGGAGATTGCCAAGAAGTCGCCGCGCCTACCTCAACCCTGGCGATCTCCTCATCGGTCGGCGCGACCGGAACAGCTTGGTATCGATTTTCGAGAAGCCGCCGGTAAGCATTGCCGAACATGTCGGGCTCGTGCTGTTCGCTCCATATCCAACCATGATATGGCTCATTTCCGATGCGCCGCAGAGTTCCGTCATTGAGCGGGGTGTCGTAGTTGCCCTGCTGAAGCCGGCCAGCTGTCGCTGCGAAGATCTTCTCGCAGTCCTCCAGCGGCAAACTACCTCCCGTGTTCGCCTCGAGTCTGCCATGGGCGCTTAGAATGGCGCAGCGAACGACCGTGTCCGCAGTCACGTGATCTGTCGAAGCTTCGTTCGCTCGAGCGAGCGCGTCGCTCAATTCACCAGCGGCCGGCAACCGTGACGCTACTGCCTCGAGTCGCCGTAAGAGGCACGCCCGCAACTGGCCGAGTATGTAGGTGTGCGCCCCGAAGGTCGGGTGCGTAGCAAAGATCTCCTCTAGCGCTTCCAGTAACTCTAGCGGCTGCCCCTGATGGCTAACTATCGACTGAGACTTTACCGTCGTCATAGTCCTCCGCGACCCGTTGGAGCGCTAGGCCTCGCGCTCGGTCACCTCGGGAAAGAAGGCGATCCCGTGGTCGTGGTCGTCCATATGGTCGTGGTGATGGCCGGGGTCCGTGTCGTCGGCCAACAAGGCATCAAGGTTCGTTAGCGAGTTAGCCTGCAGCTGCATTTTTTCGATTTCTTCTAGTGGCGGGTCCCGCAAGAGCTGCGCGCGTATCTCATCTAGCTTTCTCGTGGTCGCCTCATCCCGTGCCATCAGCGCTCTCCCTCCGAGGTGCATGTTTCCGGAACGGCTAATTGCGAAGCCCCGAGGCGTTGCCGCCAATTGCAGGCGAAGCCAGTCGGGCGGCTCTACGATACAACGAAATGTGGCTATGAGTCAAGCGATCTGATCACGGCGGTCGCCGCCACACCAGCGCTTGCCATCACGCCTTCCACACCCTTTTTGAACGACTTTCTTGCTGGCCGAGGCCGAAACTCGGGATGAGTGGCGCGGAAGGCAGTGCTCTCAGCGCGGCCGGACCGGCTGGGCTCGGCGAAGATGTTCAATTGCCGGAGTGAGTTTAAACGAAAACTAAGCATTTTTGCCCAAAGAGGTCTTCGGCCCAGGTGGTGCCAGCAGATCATGTAGCCGTTCCGGTTCACGGACCACATCTCAGAAGCGGGCTGACCTTGGACGGGGAATGCACCAACTCCTTACCAACGGCGGCCGCCGCTTGGCCATCGCTTCGCAGAGGTCGTCCTTGTCCGCAGTGCTGGTTCGACTGGCCAAGCTGGCCAGTCGAGCACCGAGAGAGGACAGAGGCCCTCGGGGATGCTGCGCTCCTCGACCACGACGACGCAACTACGTGGCAAATTCACCCTCCGCAAAGTGTTCGGGCCAAGACGGTGCTTGACCCGACCACCGTGTTCAAAGGCAGCGCACGGTAGAGTCGAAGTGGTCGTGGCCCGAGAGGGTCCGCATGACGGACAGGTCGAGTCCACTCCAGCCTCCGCCAAGGCGGTGCCGAAGGTTTGCCGCAGCGCGTGGCGTGCCCAGCAGGGATGCCGGCTTTGGGCCGGCGGTGGCCGAAAATGGGACCCGGCAGCGGCAGGCGTGAGACGCTCAGAAGCAGCGTCGGTGCGCTCGGCCAAGAGGTCGACCTGCACTGCGACGTCGTGGTAGTCCGGCACCCGCCCCTCCTTGCTGGCCTTGCCCACCACCCGCGCCCAGCCGCTCCCGATGTCGAGGTCACGGACCCCGAGCCCGCGCACATACGCCGAGCTCAAGCCGCTGAATACCATGAGCCCGGCGATCGTCTAGTTCCCTGCGTACGCAAGCTCTCTAGAAGTGCCTCCAGCTCCTCACGGTCGAGACGCCCGGGACAGGCGGCGCGGCTCCCTCAGCGCAGGCGCGAATGGACCCGTGGCCTGCCGAAGTGCCCGAACTCACCCGAACCCCCACCAACCCCCCGATGAAGCGCCCAGCAGAGACAGTATTAGCGAAACATTGTCGCCTAAATGTGCAAGCAGGAGAGCAGACATACGTTCGAGTATTTACATCGCGATTGGAAGCCGCCCAAGGCATTTCGACCCGACACACCTCTGCACTATCTCGTTTCGATCCGCACAGAGTGCGCTCCTCAGCTATCTTCGATCAACAGGGCCTGGGACCCCGAACGAACCCGGGGTCAGTCAAAGCTTTGGAGTCAACTTACAGCTGCTAAAAGTTTCCAGCCGACCTATCACGAGTGGGCGGTTCCCGTCGCGGCAAGCTCGACAAGGAGGACAGCCGTCAAGGCACCGGTAACAAGGCCATGACCCCCTACATCCAGCACGCGGGCAGACTAACCAGGACACGCCGTAGGCGGGTGTATCAAGGCAAGCTCACCAGCGGCAATCCTCGCGAACCGAAATCTCTTTCTGATGCCTAACTACGTGCAGCGCGCACCGAGAAGGTTGGAAGTGGCCCGAACCCAGGTGAGATATCAGACTGACACTTGAACAGGAGCGCAAATGACTACCGTTGTCGTTGCTGGTAGCACCGTCAACCCGCAAACGGGCATGCAGGCTTCGGGCGCAACCCAGTTCGCGGTCATCGATTTCTCGACGCCATCCAACCCGGTCAGCGTCCTTGTACTCACTCCGTTCCTTAGCTCTGTAGTTGACTGCGCAGGGACCCTCGCTGCCGTAGGGGACTATTATGGCAGCCAGGTTGAGATCTACGACATCTCGAACCCTGCTTCACCGACGAAGACGGGTTCTGTCAATACTTCCCTGAGCGGCATCAGCGCCCTTTCTTTCGATGGGACGCACGTGCTCGTCGGAGAAATGAACGGGCAGCGCGTTGTGCTGGTCGACGTGTCTAACCCGGCGGCGCCCTCGGTGTTGTCAACTTTTACATCAGCTGTGGCCAGCATCTCGGCCATCGCGCTCAAGGGGGTGCTTGCCGTAGCGTCAGGCCCGAACGACCTCTTCTTCGCCGTGCTCCAGTACGATTTCAGCAACCCCGGCAATGCACCGACTCAGGTCCAGTTCGTCCCCGGCACGGGCAACGTCTACTTTGGCGGTGCGATCACCTGTGACCTCGATGGGACGCAAGCGGCCGTCGGGGATTACGGCGACAGCACCGTGTACCTGTTCGACGTTTCGACTGGGGCACCAACCTTGCTTGGCCAGTACCAATCGACCCAGTCAGGCATCTCATCGATTTCTGTCGCGGGCAACATCGTCGTTGCCGCGTCGACCAACGACACCACTATGTCCGTGGTTGATTTCAGCAGTCCTACGAACCCCGTGGGGAAAGATACGCAGAGCAACCTCGGTGGCGGGACAACCGTGAAAATTGCGGGTAATTTCCTTGCGGCCGGTGCTACCAATGGCTTCGACGTATCGCTTTTTAGCGTTGCTGGTGACACTGAAACTGCCTTAGGTGGTGTCGACACAGCGATCGGCCCGATCGAGTCCCTCGGTTACACGAGCTTCACGCCTGTCACACCCGAACCTCAGATCATGGTGAGCCCGACCAGTCTTTCGTTCGGCGCCGTCCGCGTGGGCACACAGTCTCCGGCCCAGAGCTTAACGATCAAGAACGCTGGGAGTGCCCCGCTAACGGTCAGCAACCTAACGACTTCCACCAGCGAGTATGCGGCAACCCCTCATGGGTCCCTCCCGACGCTCTCGCCGGGCCAAAGCACTGCAGTCCATGTTACCTTTACGCCGTCCGCGTCTCAGTCGTACCCAGCCCAGCTGACGGCACAGTCCAATGATCCGGTCAATCCAAGCGTTTCCGTTGCGCTGAGCGGGACCGGTGGTGAACCCCATCTTGTCCTGCCCGCCCCGCTCGCTTTTGGCAGCGTCGCCGTGTGTCTGGCGCACACTTTGAACGCCACCATGACAAATACCGGGTCCGTGGATTTGCACCTGTCGGCAATCACCGCAACCGGGGCCGATTTCAGTGCTTCCCCCTCCTCGCTCACAATCCCAGCTGGTAGTGCGGGCAATATCCAGGTGACCTTCCGTCCAACGGCGACCGGCACTGCATCCGGGATGCTCAACCTTCTCTCCGATGACCCCAGCAACCCAACACCCAGCCTGGCATTGGGCGCGACGGGCACAAGTGAGCCGCCCCCCACCGTTTCCGTTTCACCATCGGCGGTGAACTTCGGGGCAGTACCGCTGCAATACTTCGTTGGTATCCCGGTGACAGTGGCAAACATCGGGCCATGCGAACCACTTGATGTCACACTCACCGTCACGGGAGCGGCCTTCTTGTTGACCACCGGAGACCCGACAACTGTGCCGACGGCGAACCCCCCGATCAGCGCCACAATTTCCGCAGGTACATCTGAAAACTACACCGTCGTCTTCAACCCGGTGAGCATTGGAAGTACGACCGGCATGCTGACCGTCACTAGCAACGACCCGGCACACCCATCTGTCAGTGTGCCCTTGACCGGCACTGGCGTAACGGTCTCCCTCGCAGCGGTCGAGTTGGTCCTCGACCGCTCGGGCAGTATGGCGACCGCTATCACCGGCGGGACGAGGATGACGGCCTTGCACAGCGCTGTTGATATGTTCGCGAACCTGGTGATCCCCGGGGCCGGCTTCGCCTTGGGATCAGTGCAGTTCGACACAACCGAGGCCGTACTTACGCCGTTGGCCAACCTTGACGCCACGCAGCAAGCCGCCATCGTCACCGGTGCGAATTCTCTGACCCCACGCCACCTCACTTCCATAGGCGGGGGTCTAAAGGTTGCGCAGGCCAGCCTCACAGCGGCACCAATGAGCCGGAATGTGGCAATCGTATTCACCGACGGGTACGAGAACACCGCCCCAATGATCGCTTCTGTTGAACCCGGTGTGCTTAGCGCTGGCACGGAGGTTTACTCGGTCGGTTTGGGCGACCCCGCCTACCTTTCGACCGCCGCGTTGGCCGCGCTAGCGGCCAGCTCCAAGGGCAAGTTCTTTCAGACGACTGACCCGTTGGTATTACGCAAACAGTTCGTCGAGGTATTGGCCGATGCTTTTCTCCAGAATATGGCAGCAGACCCGATCATCATCCTGCGGCAGGGTGTCGCAGCGGTTGTGCCGGTCCATATCACATCGTGCGAGTCGTGGATAAGCTTCGTGCTTCTCTGGGAGGACCCAGCCGCGCAGGTGCAATTCACGGTCCAGCTCCCGACGGTACGACATTCAACAGCGCGTCGCCAGCAAATAACCGCCTGGTCCGCTATCGGCAAAGCCCTGGATATGCGTTTTTCCAAATCGCGCTCCCGCCTGGGCCAACCCGGACAATGGGCCCGCGCCAGCTTGGCCAGTGGGAGATGTTGATTGACCCCGTCTACGTAACAGGCGGCACCATGCGGGCGTCGACAAACGTCGCGGTGGAAAGCGAGCTGCAAATGACAGCGCAGGTCCAGGCGTCCTCAGTCGGTGCCCCATTGTCCGTGCAAGTGGGACTGACCCACAACGGCTCTGCCCTAGCTGGCGCAGATGTACATATCGAACTGAATGCGCCGCTCAACTCCCTTTCTCAGCTCTCGACGCCTATCGTCCGCCACCGGGCCCTCGTCGCTGACACCTTCAGGATCCCAGCGTCGCTCCAAATCCTGACCCAAACCCGCACAACGCAATACCAGGCTCAGTTCAATAAGCGCTTCTACGTGTCGGAGCTGCCCCGGCCGACAATCGACGGCGTTTATCACGCTCAGGTCATAGCCACTGGTAATGCCTGCGGTGGGATCTTCGAGCGCTACTGGTCCTCGTCATTTTACGTGGGGCCAACTAGGACTAAGGACGCCTAAGCAACGTCGCGGGGGCAGTCGAGGTGTAACCACGACGCGAGCGCCTGGCACGGCAACCGAGGCATCTGTCATCGCTTCCTGTACGACTCCCAGGGCAAGCCGACAGAGTGCCCTGAACCCGTAGTGACTTCGGACTACCGCCGGGACTGGCAGGACCGGTGGCACCTCGTGAACGCCTGCGAGCAGCACGCCTCGCAACTCTTGTCCCGCCCTTACCCTCGTCCCACTCGAAACTGACTGGGACTTGGCGAGACCATCCAAGAAGGCACCGAGCACGCCGTCAGCCGCAAAAAAGCGTCTACTTAGCCTGTAGGTGCCGAAAACGCCATCCGGACCCATCGACCAGGACTTTCGTCGGCGTGACCGGATGACGAAGATGGGGCGTGGCCCTCTCGTTCCTCTACGTTGCCTTCGTCCGTCTCCTAGAGTTGCTCCGTCTCTCGCGGCGGCGTGAGGGAGAGCTGGCCGTCGAGGTCGTCATGTTGCGCCACGAGGCCGCCGTCTTGCGCCGCCAGGTCGCTCGCCCCTTTCTGCGTCCCTCGGACCGCGCCGTCCTGGCAGGGTTGAGCCGGCTGCTTTCCAAGGCTCGCCGATGTCGCTTCTTTGTCCGGCCCGAGACGCTCCTCCGATGGCACCGTGAGTTGGTGCGACGGCGATGGACGTACCCGAGCCGGCGGCCTGGGCGGCCAGCGGTACCAGCGGGCATCGTCTTGGTCGTGCTGCGCCTGGCCCGCGAGAACCCGACTTATGTTGAGCCGCAGATTATGTGGAGCCGGGGAGGACGCGACCCACGCTTGTGCGCGTGAGCAGGCAGAAAAATGCGCCGGATCTCAGCTCAGCTCCACATAAGTTTTCGGCTCAGAGATCGTTGAGCCATTGGATGATGTCCTGGTTGGCGTGCCAGCGGGTTTCACCCTCCTCCGTGGGGACGAGCGCGGGACAGCGTTCGATCGCCCGGCGTTTCATCTCCATGTCGATCTCGATGTACTCGCTTGTCGTGGTGATGCTGACGTGGCCGAGCCAGGACCGGATGACGTTGAGCTCGACTCCAGCTTGGATACTGGTAATCAGCGATGTTCGAAGTGTGCCGAATAGCAATGTCCGCACAGCTGCTCGGCGAGCTACTCGACCTGGTCCGTGATCGTTAGACCGAACTCCCGATTGGATGGGTCGACGGGTGGGATCCTGAATAGCGGTTGTGATCGTCTTACGGGAAACGGCGTGGGCCTCCATGGTCGTAGAGCACGTGGGGACCGTAGACGGCTCGGGTCCCGGGTAATTGGCACTGAGCCCTCGGCTTTCCCGACACCAACGGCCCCCTGGGGGGCCGGCGGTAGTGGGGGGATGCAGCCGCGGCATCCTCAGCCCCAGGCACCAGAAGCATCAAAGCCGCAGCAGGTGCAACACGATCAGGTGAAGCAGTGTTGCAGCTGGTGCAGCTCAGGTGGTGGATGGTCCGCCTGAGCTGGGATGTCTCGTGAAAGCTGTTAGCCCCGGCCGCACCCTCGAAAACCGAAAACCCTTATAGGTTCTTGATCGCGCACCATGCCGAATGATGCAGTTCTTGCAACATCGCTCATTTGCAGGTGCATGGCCGCAGTGTGACGGAGGGTGTGGGGGCTCACGGCACTTGGACGAGAGGGAGGTCACGCTCTCTGCCGCGATGGTGACGTTACGTTGGAGGATCGTCCCCACGCCATAACGGGTGATGCGCCCGCCGTGGGCGTTGAGGAACACGGGCGCATCCCGCAGGCTCTCGTCGGGGCGTTGGCCGAGGTATGCCCGTAGCGCACCGGCCGTCTCGGCCCACAGTGGACAGACGCGTTCCTTGCGTCCCTTCCCCACGATCCGCACCTGTGCGGGCGGCTCGAGCTTGAGGTCCACGATGTCGAGCGCGACGACCTCCGAGGCGCGGGCACCCGTGTTGTACATGAGCGTGAGCAAGGCGCGGTCGCGAAGTCCGAGACGCTGCGACCGGGACGGGGCGCGAAGGAGCGCGGCGATCTCCGGTTGATCGAGGTAGGTCATGGACCTCGACGAGGTTCTCTTGATGGGGATGTCGAGGACCCGACGGCACAGCTCGGCGTGAGTGGGGTCTCGGTCTGCGACGTAGGCGAAGAAGCGGTGGATCGCGACCAGCCGGCAGTTCCGGGTGGCCGCGCAGTTCTTGCGTTCCGTCTCGAGGTAGTCCAAGAAGGCGAGCACGGCCGCTGCGCCGAGATCGCCGAGCTGCAACCGGATTACCTGGCGGCCGCGCCGTTGAGCCGCGAAGCACAAGAAGAGCTTTATCGCGTCTCGGTAGGCAAAGATCGTGTTGGGACTGACGTCACGTTGGGCGGCGAGGTATTCCTCGAAGAACCCGCGTAGCAACGTGGCAAGCATGGTCGGCGCGGTCACGGCTCGGCCCCGAGGCTCGCCAGGACATCCTGGGCGTAGGTATGGAAGCGTGCGCTTGCCTCCTCGAGCAGGGCGGTGGTGACGGACAGGTAGAGCTCGGTGTCGGCGATGCTGGCGTGGCCGAGGTACGTGCTGAGGAGCGGCAGGCGAGCCATGACGTCCTCGCCGTCGCGATACCACTGCAAGAGGCGAGTGACGGCGAAAGTGTGCCTCAGGTCATGTGCACGCGGGCCGCGCCCGTGCGGCTCGCGCAGTCCCGCCTGGACGGCAAGTTGGTAGAACAACGTCTGCACGGTGCCTGCGCTGTAGGCCCTTCCGCGACCGGAGACGAAGAAGGCCTCGTCCGGGCCGCCAGGGGCGGCCGTGACGCGCAGGCCGTGGTAGCGGCGCAGCACTTCCAGCGTCCCCGCCGACAGCGGCACAAGGCGCGACTTTCGGAACTTGGATTGGCGAACCGAGAGCACGCCCTCGGTCAGGTCGACGTCGCCGATCGTCAAGTGGAGCGCTTCGGAGGTCCGCAGGCCCGACGTGGCGAGCAACAGGATGATCGCGTGGATGGTCTTGGAGCGGACCGGGCAGGGATGCCCAAGGGTCCAGTCGCGCAGGGACAGCGCAGCGTCCAACAACAGACGCATCTCCTCGCGGGAGTAGATGTGCGGTGGTGTGGGTGCTCGGCGACGCGGTCGGAGGGACTCGCCAGGGACAAAGGTGCCGGGATGGCGCGTGGCGAGGAAACGGCACACGCGCCGCAGCAGGTAGTAGCGGCTTCGACGGGTGTTGGCCGCGCGACGGGGACGGGGCGAGCCATGCCAGGGCGAGCGTCTCATCGATGGTGCCCGATGCAAGCCCTGTCTCGGTCATCAAGCGGTCCAGGGCGCGTAGTTGCGTGAGGGTGGTCTTGTTGGCGGTCGCGCTGGCTTCCAACGCGGCGGCGAAGGCAGCGAGGTCGGCCGCCAGAGGCCCGGCGAACTGGTTCGTGCTCACGACACCACCTCCGGGTCCAATGCCACTGTCCGGAGGTCCTCGACCCGGAGCTTGGTGTAGATGTAGGTGGTGTCCGGGCTGCGGTGGCCGAGCACATCACCGATGCTCTTGAGCGTCTCGCCGCTGCGCAGCAGGTGGACCGCGAGGGAGTGACGCAAGACGTGAGCACCGCGGCGGGGCGCCACGATGCCTGCTTTGTCGAGCTGGCGTCCCAACCAGGGATTGATCTTGCTCCGCAGGGGCCCATGCGGTGGCGCCTTGGACAAGAAGACCTCTTCGTGGGAGGAGGAAGGACGTTCCTCCATGAGGTAGTTCAACACGGCGTCGCCGACAGGACGCGTCAGCGGCAGCACGCGCCGCCGGCCCGTCTTGGGCGAAAAGATCGAGATCTGGTCGTGCTCCCAGTCGATGTCCCGCAGGCGCAAGGCCCGGACTTCGCACCCGCGCAGCCCGTAGGTGGCGATGAGGAGGAGCATGGCGTAGTTGCGCCGGGCTCCTCGGCCATTCTCGACGACGCTCAACAAGGCCTGCACCTGGTCCCACGACAGGGCGCACGGAACATCGGCGAGGCGATATCGCCGTCGCAGCGGCACCGCACCGACCAAGTGCGCAGCCCCATAACCCTGCAGGTCGAGCCAGCAGAAGAACCCCGAGAGCGATGTCGCCAGGTGGTTCCACGCCGTGCGCCCAAGACACGCCCCACGCTCGCGGCTGTAAGCGAGCACGTCGTCGGGGCACAGGGACACCAGAATCCTCAAGGCGCACAGCGCTGCCGCAGTTGACCAGGGAGTCGCGCAGGTAGCGTCGGTAGTTGACGACCGTCGTCTCAGCGAGGCCCCGATCGCGGCGCAGGAACCGGCAATAGCCCTCGATCAGGTCGCGGAACGGCGGCTCGTCGGGCCTGACGACAGGGAGCGCACCTTCCTCCCGAAGCATTGCGAGCAGATGCGCGAGGCCTCTTCGGGCCGCCTCACCCCGGCGTCCCGCTTGTTGGCTGCGATAACAACGACAGACGGGCAGATGGTCGCGGAGGAAGCGCTCGACGACCGCGTCGTCCGGGATCCCCCCGGCACCTCCTTCGACAAGGACTCTGCCCAAGTGGACCACCGCGTGCCCGTAGTCCCGGCACGTTCGCTCTGCGTACCCGCGCTTGCGCAAGATCAGGACGAGTCGAAGAGCTTCCTGGCCGAGCGGTGCGTCCTCCCACCGCACGTCGAAAACACCGTTCCAATATGCGCCGTACATCTCCACCTCCGTGGCTCATCACTGGAGATGGAGCATTAGCGCCTGCCGAAAGTTATGTGGAGCAGACCCGCGTCCTTACCGCATAGCTACTGGTTCAAACCGCTTGGCTCCACATAATCTGCGGCTCAACATAACCGGGGTTCTCCTGACCGAGGCACACGATCAGCTTGACCTGGTCACCGCTCATGGCGGGGCCGCCCGAGCTTCGCTACCGTCGCCATGCTCGCCACTTCCGCCGTCCGGCTTCTCGGTGCCATCGGAGCAGCGTCCCGCGCGTGACGAGGAAGGCTTGCCACCGTTCCCTCGGAATTAGCCCGCTGGGCGCGGCCAGGAGGGCGCGGTCGACCGGTCGGTACCTGACTCGTCGATAGACCTGGCGCTCAATGACACGCACCTAGTGACGGAGCACGACGTGTTCGAGATCCTTGTTGAGGTTCTCAAGTTGAGACGAGACCACGAGCGCCAGCCCACGGCGGAGCCCGAGGTTAGACAAGAGAGCGGGCCACGGCCGATGACGAGTACAGCGGCACAGAGTGCCAGCTCAGAGTCCTGACCGAGATTATGGCGCCCTTGCCTCGCTGAGGACGGCCTTCAAGTCCCGCGAATCCCTCGTCAATAAGTACGCTTCTTAATTATCGAATAGTGGCTCAGCGGCATGGAGGGTCGCTGTCATCGGCGAATAGTTCTACGCGGCTGAGCAACTCACGTGCCGTCGCCCCGAAGGAGGCGCAATGAACCAGATAGTTTCGAGGCCGGTTACGGCCCAGGGCCGCCCTGTAGACAGGTCCGCGCCTGCACTCGGCCCGCTCCGCCGGACGGCCAGCGACACCCTCGACGCCCGGCTGCTGCGCGCCGGGTTAGAAAACGACGGGTATATCTACTTAGTCGGTTTCCTGGCACGCGACGAGGTGCTGGCGGCCCGGCATGACATCCTTGTGCGCCTGGCAGCCGCCGGGTTCCTGGACGAAGGATCGGACCCGGACGAGGCACGTCCGTCCGCCGACGCGGGGCGTTCGATGTTAAGCGACATTGCTTGGGCCAGCAAGCCGCTTCAGGAGCTGCTCTATTCCGGTCGCATGATGGGGCTGTACGAGGCACTTTTCGAAGTCCCTGTGCGCCATTTCGATTTCACCTGGCTGCGGGCTTATCCTCCGGGACGCGGCACCGCGCCGCACATGGACAACGTCTTCATGAGCCGGGGTTCGTCGAGGTTGTTAAGCGCCTGGGTGCCGCTCGGGGACATCGACACCAGTCTCGGAGGGCTAGCCGTCCTGGAGGGTTCACACCGCCTTGACGACATCCGGAGATCGTACGCTTCGCGCGACGTAGACACGTATTGTTCGAACGAGCCAGGCGCGGGGTCGTACGCCACCCAGGAGACCATGGTTTGGAACGGCCAAGTGTCGAGCGACCCGGTCGGCCTGCGCGAAGAGCTCGGGCTGCGCTGGCTCACAAACGATTACGAGGCGGGCGACGTGGTCACCTTTCCAATGTTCACGATCCACACTGGCCTCGACAACAACAGTGACCGCATTCGCCTCTCGTCGGACTCCCGCTACCAGCCCGCCAGCGATCCAGCCGACCCCAGGTGGGTAGGCGCCAAACCCGAGCGCGCATGGCTCGCGCAGCAAGGTGGGTATGATCTGCTAAAGACCTGGCGCTGAACTGGAACCTAGGCAACCGTGCGAGGTTCCTCGTCGCGGCTCTAGCTGGGCCTATGTGAAGAAGGATTCCCGTCGCGGGGTCCCGGCGGCGGCCGAAGCGCCTCGCTAGCATGGTCTTGGCCTCTTGCGAGACCGTTTTTTGGCCAGAGGACAGAGTTCAATGGAGTGTCAGGGACACTACCGACCAGTGCGCCAGGCATCCACTTTGGCAGGTCCGACCTCCGGGGGTCATTCATTGCTTCACTGATGGTGATATCAGCGTCCATGGGCCGCGACCAACCGAGAAGCCGCGCGGTCGACTGCGACGCGCCATGCGCTCATGACGCCGAGACCAAGCCCAGCACTACCGAGCCCGGCACCGCGCAGCTGCTGCTGTGCGTCATGCAATGCCGTGCCCAGCTGGCTTGCGTCGGCTTACTGCCGGACCTTGCGTCGCTCGTCGCACACCGAAAAGCGCAGTACGGTGGACCAGCCAAAGGAATACCGTCGGCAGCATGATGGCGACAAGCGCTGGCTCCACCAGCGCGAACGCCGTCACGCCGAGCGCCTCCATCACGAACAACGGCCCGGTAAACAGCATGTTGCGCACTCCGAGCCTAACCGCCAGCTGCAATACGCTTTCCGGGGGCAGGTCCGGTTGGGCGACCCCGAACAGGAGAGCGTAGGCGCTGCTGATCAGTACGAGCACCAAGAAACCAAACCCGATACCGAGGCATAACCAATGTAGGTTCCCCGTGCGACGTGCGAAGTAGACCACCTCGCCAACGGCAAGTGCACCGACGGCCAGCGGGGCGCCGCAGACGACCAAGGCCCTGCTCGGCCGACTCCCGATCAAGCCGACGAAATTGCGCACCACGCGGTCGTCACCCGACCGTGCCCAGCGGTCGATGGACCCGAAGGCAGCGTAGACGGTGATCGGGAGGGTGACTATCGGCAGCGATGCCACGATCCAGAGGATGTTGAGCGCCGCCAGGTTCCAGAGCGCGCTAAGGAGCCGCATGATCCCGGGTGCCTCGAGCCGCTGGCTACGGCCCCTCGGGGGGCTCGTCGCCAAGGGCGTGCGGCCGTCCGCTCGGCGCCCACGGGCTCGCTGTTGGTCCGCCGGTTGGTAACTGCGGACGCCAAACGGCACCCTAGCCCTTCTCCCCAGTCAACGTGATGCCCTGGATGAACGTCTTCTGCGTTAAGAAGAACAGCAAGATGATGGGGATGGTCGCACATGTGGAGGCCGCCATCATCCACGGCCAGTCGGTCCCAAACTGGCTCAGGAACTGATACAGCCCGATCGAGACCGGGTAGAGGCCCGAGGTGTTGATGTAGATGAGCGGGCCAAGGAAATCGTTCCAGGCGTAAATGAACTGGAACAGGGCGACGGTGGCGAGCGCAGGTTTGGACAGCGGCAGGATGATCCGGGAGTAGATGCGGAACTCGCGTGCGCCATCTACTCGCGCGGCGTCGGAGAGCGACTGCGGGATGGTCATGAAGAACTGCCGTAACAGGAACGTGCTGAAGACTGAGCTCGCAAAGAATGTCGGAATAATCAGCGGCTTGTAAGTGCCTACCCAACCGAGGTTCTTGAACAAAACGAACAGCGGGATCAACGTGACGATGAACGGTAGCAGCAGCGTCGCCACCATGACGAAGAAGATCTTGTCTCGGCCGCGCCAAGTAATGCACGAGAATCCGTAGGCGACGAGGCTGCTTGAGATGAGCACGCCGGCCACCGTGGTAGCGCAATAGAAGAAGGTGTTCCAAAAGTAGCGTAGGAACGGCTGAGACTGGAGAGCCTGGGGATAGTTGTCCCAGACGAAGGGGTGCGGCCACCAGATCGGCGGCACGGTGATCGCTTGAGGCTGGGTCTTGAGCGATGTGATGATCATCCAGGCGAGCGGGAAGATGAAGATTATCGACAGCCCCACGAGGACCGTGTGCCTGAGGGCCGCTCCGATGACGCGCTGCCGCGCTGGCTTGCGCCTGGTTTGCTGCACGACATAGCGCGCCACAGGATCGGAGGCCGCCGTGGGCTGGGCGACGGCCCCCGTCACCGCCACGTCGATCGCTCTTTCTCGCTCATCGGTGCATCGGAACGGCGCAGCGAACTGTTCGCGGGGTGCTAGCCCGCGGCATTAACCTCCACCTCCGCGTGCGTAATATACCCAGCGCCTGGAAGAGCGGAACAGGATCAAAGTCACCACTACGATGATCACAAACAGTAACCAAGCCATGGCCGATGCGTAACCCATGTGCAAGTACGTGAACGCCTGCTGATAGATGTACAAGCTGTAAAAGAGCGTGGCGTTGTTGGGGCCGCCGTTGGTGATAATGAACGCTTGAGTGAAGTACTGGAAGGACGCAACAATGCCGAGCACAACATTGAAGAGAATGGCTGGACTGATCATCGGGATGGTCACGTAGCGTGTCCGCTGCCAGGCGTTCGCTCCCTCAAGCGCGGATGACTCGTACATCTCCTTCGGCACGCCCTGTAAGGCAGCGAGATAGATGACCATCGGAACGCCGAGGCCCCAGAAGCCGAACAGGATGAACGTCGGCTTCGCCCAGGCCTCCGAGAACATCCAGCCGCCCGGGGATATGCGCGTCGGCGAGGATGTCGTTGATGATCCCAAAGGCCGGGTTGAAGAGCCAGAGCCAGAGGATGGAGCTGGCGACGAGCGGCACCACGCTTGGCAGGTAAAAGATCGTGCGGTAAATGGCGAGACCCTTGACCTTCATGTTCAGCAACAGCGCGAGGCCGATCGCCAACACCGCAGACAACGGGATTTCGAAGACCGCGTAATAAGCCGTGTTGAAGAGGGACGTCCAGAACAGGTGGTCGGTGAACAGGTTCCGGTAGTTCGCGAAGCCGATCCACTTCGGCGAGTGGACGATATCGTAGTCAGTGAAGCTGTAGTAGAGGGAGGCAAGGAACGGATACAGCGTAAATGCCAAGAACCCGATGACCCAGGGGCTAATAAAGAGCCATCCCGACAAAGTCCTGCCCCGCTGGTTGGAGAGCCGCCACCTACGACGTCCCGGGCGGCTCGCCGGGCCGACCACTTGTCTCACGGAACCGACCGACGCGGTCATGTTCTTCCCTCCAGGCCGCCCATTACTCCCCCCAGCCCCTCAATAAGCTTTACCGACATTGCTGGGGGCAGGCGG
Source organism: uncultured Acidimicrobiaceae bacterium (assembly GCA_963807395.1). Lineage (GTDB taxonomy): Bacteria > Actinomycetota > Acidimicrobiia > Acidimicrobiales > Palsa-688 > Fen-671. The sequence continues at coordinate 118,146 of CAWEBW010000007.1, read as the reverse complement.
GCAGATGTACCGGGCATGTTGAACTCGCCGTAGGCAGGCTCCGGTCCCCACGGCCTCCCTGGCAAGAACGCTATAGGCCAGGCCCCTGCCCTCGCCAAAAGGGAGGGGCAGGGGCCTCGGGTGTCATCTCCTCTCAGGCACCGGCGGGCAACGCCTTGTTCGCTGCGCTGTCCACGTACTGCAAGGCCTGGACCGGCGTCATCTTCTTGCTCAGGACCTCGGTCTGGGCCGTCGTCATGTAGCTCTCAAACTCCGACTCGGCCGGGGTCACGGGAGTTATGCCGTCCTTCGACTGGTACTCGATGTTCACGAACAGCGGGTTCAGCGCGTTCGCCTTCAGGAACGCCTGGTACGCCGGCTGCTTGGCGATGGACCGCGATGGCGGGATCCAACCGGCAAGCGGCAGTGACTTAGCGGCCCACGCTTCGTTGTGCCACCCGGCCATCCAGGCCATGAACTCCCAGGCCTGCTGGGGGTGCGGGGCTCCCTTCGGGATCACGTTGTAGTTGCCATTAATCCACGTCACGCCAGCATTGCCGCCAGGTGGCGGGGGAATTGCCTCGGCGCCGTACTGCATCGTCGGGTTCTGGCTGACGATCTCGGGGATCTCCCCATGCACCGCTGATCCAGAAACCGGCCTTACCCTCGACGAAGGCGTCGACCGAACCGCCACCCGCGTTGCCAACGGCCGTCTCTAGGCCCTCGACCTGGCTGAAGGGGTAGACGTCAAACTTCGCGATCCAGTCCATCTCGGCGATGGCCTGTTTGTTTGTGGCGAGGTCGTACTTCCCGTTGACGAAGCTGTCCACGTTGAACACTGGCATCAGCTGGTCCCAGTTCGTGGTGGGGTACATGCCGAACTGAGTGAGCCTACCGCCGTTGTACTTCCACTCCTTGGCCTGGTCGGTGAACAGCTGCGCTGTTGTCGTCGGCGGGCTAGAGATACCCGCCTCCTTCAGCATGGTCTTGTTGTAGTAAAGCATGAAGGAGTTCATCGACATAGGCAGCCCGTACAGCTTGCCTTGGTAGGTTGCCCAACTCGTTGCCACAGGGGAGACCCAATTGCCTATGCCCGCGTATTGACCGGTCTCGAAAGAATTGAGCGGTTGGATCGCTTTTTGGTAAGCGTAGGCGCCGATCTCAGGGTTCCACTCGGTGAAGACTGACGGCGGGACGCCCGCCGCGATGGCAGTGAGCAACTTCTGGTCACCGTTGGAGGACGGGACCGACAACGCGGTTACGTGGATGTCGGGATGTGAAGCATTGAACTGGGCCACGAGTTGATCGATGAGAGTCGTCCACTTCCCGGACCACATATTCCAGTACGTGATATTGACTGCGCTCGACTGGTGGGTAGCGCTCGCCTCGGCGGTCCCCGCCGTAAAGGTGAGCGACGTTGCGGCTGCGGCGAGAGCGATCGCAGCGTTGCGACGACGGCGACCCCAGCGAGAGACGCCGGATGAAGATGATGGCTGCTTGAGTGAGATCACACGCACTCCCCCTTCTGTCGTTTGTGCCAGCGCTACGGACGTCTCACCAGGGCGACTTCCCACGGCGCAACCAGAGCACCTCCACTAGCCGACCGGCCATCTAGACGTTCGTGACGCCCAACGCCCAGCCAGGAGGTCCCCGCTCGGACGCGCAATCCAGTATACATCACTCTTGTGGGAGATTTCAAGGTAGCGGGTGTTGGAGTGCCCACCGGTTGGTGAGACGACCTGGGTGGAACTTTTGAGGCCCAAAGCGGGCGCAGGAACCGGTTTCTACGCTAAAAACTGCGCTTTGGCGGTTCCGGTACAGTGCTCATCCAGCCTGGTCTAAGCGAGAAGCCCCTTGGCCCTTTCTCGCGAAACGGGCACTGGGGTCGGTCCCAATGGCAACTTAGGAGGTGCTAACGGCCAAAGGGCTAACCGAAGCGCTCAGATTTTCTTGACTCCTTCTGACTGACCGTCGCCGTTGGGTCTAGATAACGAGGCCGCGAGCAGAGGGTGTGCTCAGCGCGCCTGGTAGCCCTCAATTGCAGTTTCTCGAAGTGCTGCGCGGCGGCCACGTCGATCAGCTCATGCATGAGCCTCACGGCCTTCGTCCGCTGGCGACGCTAGATCGCCCGCACGATCGAGCGATGGTTCATCACCGTGATGTGGCGGATGTGGTCGGGCATGAGCGCGAGCTCCTCGCGTGCGCGCAGGATGGCTGTGATCGTGCTCGTAAACCGGCCGAGGACGCGATTGCCGGAGGCGAGTAACGGCCAGCTCTGGAATTCGATGTCGGCGTCGGTAAAGGCGGCGAGGCCACGGGCTACGACAGCAGCCTCCATCCTGTCGCACTGATCGAGTAGCCACCCGAGGTCCACCGTGATCAAGTACTGGCAGACCGGGCTCAAGGGCCGCCGGCCTCGCCATGGCTTTCAGGCTCGTCGAGTCAGCACAACGGCGTTGGCACAAGATCACCGCCGGTCACCTCCTGGCCCTCGTACGTGCCGGCGCCGTGTTCAAGAAAGGGCTACTTGTAGAAAACTCACCGAGCCAAACAGAGGTCGCCGCGTGACCCTTGGGTATAGGGCTCATCCGCAACAAGATTTGACAATTGCTGTCGCAGGACGCGATTAAGCAGATGCACCCATCTCCACTCGACAGTGCAAGCAGTTAACTCTCACGCGCGAAAGAGCGACGTATTCTCTTATGAAAGTGGGTGGGGCAGGCACACGCACCTAGGCCTCCGGAGGGTGAACGATGAGTTTGACTGCCGACTTGGACACTGGGTCGCTGCTGGTTAGGGTTAGGCGGCCGAGCGCTACTTCGAGGTCGTCAGTCGTCTCGACGAGTGAACCAGTCTGGACCCTACCGCTCGCAAGCAATTCAACGGCTGCCGGCAAGTCCTCGTCGTAGATATGGGAGAGGCTGCCTATGACTTCTCGCTCTCCCCGAACGATCTGGCGCGCCGACAAAGCGGGCTCCGCCGTAGTTATCGCCAACATCACCACTCTTCCACCGGGCCGAGCGACAACGAGCGCAGCCTCGACGACGCCGCCAGCGCCCGAGCATTCCAGGACAACGTCGGCGCGGACGTCCGCGGCCGCGGCGGGCACGACCGCCTCGATGCCGAGGAGCTTCGCCAAGTCTCGTCTCTGGGCGTCGGGTTCGACGACGGTCACCGTTCCCGCCCCCATGACCTGTGCGGCCTGCGCAGCAAGCAGGCCAACCGCTCCCCCGCCGAAAACGACGACATCCTCGCCGGCCTCGTAGCGCGCTCGCCTGAGCGCCCTGATCCCGACCGAGAGTGTCTCCGCCAGAGCGCCCGCGTCGGCATCGACGTGGCCTGGTAACGGCACGCACCCCGGGGCCGGTGCATTTAACAGGGGGGCCAGGCCACCGTCAGCACTGAAGCCGATCGCGGCTAGCTGTTCACAAAGGTTCACGAGGTGCCGTTGGCAAGAGCGGCAACGTCCGCAACTGATCAGCCCATCGACTGCCACCAATCGGCCGACAAGCGACGAGCCTGCTTCGTCGCCAGTAGATATTACACGGCCGCAGATTTCGTGGCCCAGGACTATGGGCGCCGTCCTGCCCGTGAGCGGGTGCGGTCGACCAGCCTGCACGAACATCGGCCCGTGGAGGTATTCTTCGGTGTCAGTGCCACAAATGCCGCAGGCGAGCACCCGAATTTGGACTTCGCCGACTCCTGGCGGTGGTGGTGGGTCGATTTCATCGACACGGACGTCACCACGAGCATGCCAGCGGATCGCCTTCATCGCCTTACGCTACGCAAAAAGGGTGAGGCGAGGCCAACCGCGACTCAGGTCAAAGGGCAGGATTACCGGTTTACCCGTTCGAATTGGATGTAAATGCGAGGGCGGTGCTGCCTCGAGCGGAGCGCATCCTCTCCGCGTTGGCCACCAAAGACGGGGCGGCCCAAGCGAAACGGTCCCAAGGGAACGATTGATGGTCTAGCACGACGAGACACGGACGTACCGGGTCGTGCGAGTAAGCGACAAAGTAGCCCACGGCTAGGTGTTGAGCCGTCGCCTCTGACCTCCCTCGACCGGTAGCAGTAATGCGTAACTCATGCGGGCCGGAAGGAGGCCGTGGCGGAGCAAAGCGTGGACTCGTTGTACCGGCCCGCAGAATAACAGTCGAGGGCTGGCCTATCGAGGGTACCGTCGAGCCGCACCTCGGCAATTCCGAGGTCAGGGCCACGTGAGGCCACCCACTCGATGCCCGTCCCATAGAAGCTGACAACGGTTCCTGCGTCGGTGCTCCCGCTTACCACGTCCGGCCCGTAACTGCTGGCGAAGTCCCGGCCTGGGACCGCCGGCCGCAAGGCCCAGCCCCCTGACATTGTGACCCTATCGTCGTCCGGGTAGATGATCTCGACGGCTGGGGCCAGTCGCGCTGCCTGCCCCTCACCTGGCTGGACGACGACCCCAATGCCACCGGGCCCCCGTAACTCAAAACGGTCCAGCTCACTTCGACGGGCACGGAAGTCGCGCCGAAAGTGGCCGGCTGAACCGGGGCCGTCGAGGAAAGGGTCCCAGGCATCGTCCCCCCAGCGACCAGCGGGCCGGTCCCGGTACGAGGCGGTACCTCGCTCTATTGTGGCTTGCGCCTCACCAGAAGCCCGTCCCAGGTGGTCCCCGGGTGTCAGCCACGGCCTGAGCCTGGACCGCCAGCTGACGTAACCCATGGCGGCGCTGAGGTCGAAGCCGATGCCTAGTTCCGCAAGCCCGAACGGCGCCTCGAAGACGTAATCGCCGAGCCGATAGGAGACGACCAACCGCCCGTTCTCGTGGAGGCGCAGCTCGAAAGCGGCCTCGAGGGGGCCGTGGTGGCCACGGATGCAGACCGCGGGACCGTTGTCGAGGGCCTTGAGCTTCGACCGCATCGCAACACCAGGGTGGCATGCGAGGCCCGACGACGTGCAAATATGGGCCACCCACCAGCACTTCGTGGCCGAAAAGTTCGGCCCGCTCTAGCCATCCGCTGCCTGCGTCGACCGCGAGTACCAGGCCCCCTTCACCCGCTTCTGCCCTCAGGCGGCCGGGAGACCTTGACCAACTTACGAGGTGACGCGCGTCGGCGCAAAGCTGGTCGGGCCGGCCCAGGCTGGGCTCCGGGGCAACCAGTTCCGATCTGTGTTCGTCGATAACGCGACCCTCGGGGCTCAGGAACTCCACGCTCAGCTGGCCGGCGACCGCAGGACCGACGGGCAACCGCAACACCCCGGCTTGGTGTGGCCCAACGTCAGGCCCCGGCAGGCTCCCTTCGTGGCCTCCGAACTTCCAGCGAATGCTAAGCGCCGACAAATTAACCATGTCGTAGCGGTTCTCGAGGCCTATGACGACGCCAGCACTTGATTGGGTAGAAATGGCAGGCCGACTGACGAGGCGGACCGGGGCGTAGGCACGTTTGACAGACCACCACTCGGGTTTGCGCCGCCGCCAGATATCGAGGATACCCCGAGGCCCGTAACCAGAAACGCCTTGGGGCAGCTGGAAAACCTCGTCGAGACCAGCCCAGATGGCCAGGCCGAGAGCGCCGTCGGACCGCTCGAGCTGCTCGACCATATTTTCTAATGTCCAGCCCCAATCGAACTGGACGGCTGGGTCGCGGCGAAGGTCTCCGGGACGGTAGCAAAGGACATGCGCCGCCTCGTCGGAGAGCACGGGCCGCTCGGAGCTGGCGAGGTCACTGCCGTATGCCGGGTAGTGCGAGCTGACGACATCTTCGGGGCCGGCCGGGTAGCTCATGATCACCCGGCGGGTGCCGTCAACGGCGCGGGCGTGGGCGAGCTCGGCGGCGAAGTTCGTCCCCCACGCGCTCTCATTGCCGAGGGACCACAGGATGACGCTCGGGTGATTGCGGTTGCGTTCGACCATGTCGGCAAACTGCCCGAGGTACTCGGCCGCCCGGGCAGGGTCGTCCTGAGTGGCCGGGCGGCCGTGCATGCCGGCCCAGCAGACGGCGCTTTCCACCTCGAGGTACAACCCGAGCCTCGTCGGCGGCCTCGACGAAGGCGGGGTTCGGCGGGTAGTGCGAAGTGCGCACGAAGTTGATGCTGGCCTCCTTGAACACCCGGGCGTCTTCCCAGTCAAAGGTGGCGTCGCCGCACCTGCCCAGCTGGGGGTGGAGGTCGTGGCGGTTGACGCCTCGCAGTGTGATCGGCCGCGCGTTGACGAGCAGCTTGTTCCCGGCGACGGCGACGGTGCGCACGCCGACCCGCTGCTCGACGCGCTCGGCGGACGAGCGGCTCGAAAGCTCAAGCGACAAACGGTACAGCTCGGGAGTCTCCGCGCTCCATAGAAATGGCGACACGACGGGGATTATCAACTGCAAAGAAGGCTGCTCGCGGCTAAGGACGGCCGGCGCGAGCCCCGTCTGGACGGGCTCGCCACCAGGGTCTCTGAGCCCGACCGACAGCTCCGCCTCGGCGAGCTCGGTGCCCGTGAAGGACGCCTCGACATCCAGCCGCAGCCGGGCGCTATCGTAGGACGGCGCCAGGTCGGTCCCGACGTGGACGCTGCGCAGGTGAAGAGAGGGCAGGGCCATCAAGCTCACGGAGCGGAGGACACCTCCAATGGCGTGGCCGGCGTAGGCCGAAGCCGTCGAGATCGAACCCGAGGGGTCCGTAACGCCGAGGCCTAGCAGGAAGGGCCAGCCTGGCTCCACAAGGTCGGTGATGTCAGCCTCCCGGCGGATGAGCCCGCCGAGATGGTCACGGACGAAGCGACCGTCCACGAACAGGCGGGCGTAGTCGTCACGCCGTCGAAGCGCAAGACGGCCCGTTGGCCGGCAAAGTCGGCCGGGACCGTGACCTGGGCGTAGTAGGCCTGCTCGACGTCGTAGCTGACAGTGAGGCCCTGCATGGCTGGTTCCCCCGGGACTGTGACCGCGTCGCACCCCTCTAAAGGCCCATCGGACCACCGAACACCGAGCGGCGAGGACTGGTACCGCCATTCACCGTCGAGGGGGACGACGGGCTCGGCCACGCCCGCAACCGCCGTCGGCTAGCGAGTAGTACAGGAAGTTCAACCGTCACGTAAAAGGGCCTCGGGACTTAGGTGGATCATACTATTATCGCACAAAAGGACAGGGAGGAGAACCTGTGGACAACCGCCTGGGCGAGCGGTCGTACTCCGCCCTAGGGGAACTGCCCCATGAAGTTAGTGCCACACGAAGTTAAGGACCAAGCTCATCGCCACCCGGGCGACGACGTCGTCTCGGAGATCGCTGGGGTGGTACCGGTACTTTGCGCGCCGTTCGCGGAGGACGCCTCAACCGTTCTCCGCAGTGTTTCGAGAGCGTTATCGAGCATTGCGCCACGGCCGGCGTCACTGCGGTGATGTTCCCCGGCTTCGCTTCAGAGTGCTACAAGCTCGCCGACCACGAGCGCCGTAGTTACGAAGACCTGCTGCTGAAACGCGCCGGCCAGAGGCAAGCCCCCGCACCGATAATTTCCGTTGCCGACCACGCCACCCACGTCGCCATTAGGCACCCCCAAGATGCGGCCGACCATGGAGCTTATGCCATTAATATCCTCCCCCCGTTTTTCCTCGCTCCTCCGCGCGAAGCTGTGCTCGAGCACCTGTCCGGGGTCCTCGAGGCAACCGAGCCGCTGCCGGCGATCATCCAATACGCTCCAGCCCTGACGGGGGCGGTTCTTGACGCAGCTGCGTTTGCTAGCCTGGCCAGGGCGCATGGCAACCTCTCTTTTGTGAAAGTCGAGTCGATCCCACCGGGCCGCTTCATCGCCTCTCTGGCGCGACAGGACCCGCCATTACCATCACTGGTCGGTTATGCCCGGGTGCAAATGGTCGATGCCGTCGAACGAGGCGCTGTCGGAGTCCAACCAGAATCGTCGTTCGTGGAGACTTACCAAGCGGTGTGGGAGCGTCTCGCGGTAGACCCCGAGGGCGCTTTCGAGCTGCACGCCCGGCTGCTGCCATACCTCAGCTACTGGATGCAAAACGTGGAATTACTTATTGCCGTGGAGAAACTCATTTCATACCGCCAAGGCGTTATCGCGAGCGCCTATTTCCGCCCGCCCGGCTACGGGCTCGACGCAGTCGAAGTTTCCGGTGTGGACCGCTTTCTTGGTACTTTCGCCCGTTACTTGCCGAGGTGGAGCTGATGCCCGAACCGCAGGCGTCGTCCGAGGGAGAGCGGCTCCTTGGAGGACATGTAGCCGCCGCCCGGCAGCGCGGCCTGGGGGCGCCCCATGGGCTGCACAGCTACGTGGTCCAACAACTCGGTTTGCAGATCGGCACGGGCAGGGTTCCTCCGGGGTCGCAGATCTCCCCCGACGAGGTAGCGGCCGAGCTGGGTGCATCGCGAAACGTGGTGCGGGAGGCGATCCGCGTACTGGAGGCAAAAGGCATGGTCGTCGCCCGCCCTAGGACCGGCACCCGGGTCGAACCAATTGAGGCGTGGGACCTGCTGGACGCCGACGTCATTGCTTGGCAGGTACGTGGCCCGGACCAACGACGCCAGCTGAAGGAGCTGATCGACCTGCGCAGCGCCATCGAGTCCGCCGCAGTCGCTTCCTGTTGTCAGCGCGCCAACGCTTCGGATGTCGTGGAGCTGCTCCACCAATGCGACCGGATGCAGGCCGCGGTTGGGGCGCGCGACCTGGCGGCGTTCACCGAGGCTGATATCGCTTTTCACACCGGCGTGCTGTTGGCCTCGGGCAACCGCGTCTTCGGCCGTTTCACGAGCGTCATCTCTGCCATCCTCCGATCACGCGAGAGCTCGCGCTCATGCCCGCCCATGTCGGAAATGTCGCAGTGGCGAACCATCGCTTGATCGTGCGCGCCATCGAAGTGCGCGAGGTGGAGAAGGCTGAAGCGTTGACTCGTCAACTAATAGATGCGGCGGCGGCGGAATTGTTCGAGGAACTCGGCAACGAGCCGGGAACGAGCTGAGCAACCGTCTCTCTTCCAACTATTCCGGCCAGAGCACAGAGAACGGGCCCAGCTCGACTCCAGCATCGAAGCGTGCGCCTTGCAGACGGTCGACCGTCGGCCGGTCCGCAACCACAACCACTTGCTGCGGAGTCATGTTCACGACAAAGTGGCTGCCGTCGGTCCGGGGCGCGACTAGGACGCCGGGTGGAGCCGGCCCGTTCAGAACGCGGCTACCTCCAAGCCAAGTGTGCAAAAGCTCGACGAGGGAGTCGTCAGCGGGCCAGAAACCGAGCTTGAGGACGGACCCCTGGCCGTGCTGTCGCTCGAGAGCAGCCGGAAGCCCGTCTAGGATGTCACCAGGGGCGCAATAGTTCGCCAACACTTTCGCTTCAATGTTGCGGAGTGTCTCGGCCCAACCGGTGGCCTCGACGGCTGAGCCTCTTCCAGGCCAGGTTACCTGCAGCGGCGCCCCGGTCCGCACCGCTGCGTCGCTCCAGCGGACTGAGTGTGAAATTATCCCTGTGAGGCTGGAGAGGCCCGAGCCGAGGCCGCCCTCTAGAAAGACTCCCTCTGGAGTCTGGTAGCCTGTCCACGGGGTCACGAGCAACTTTCCACCATTTTCGACAAAACGCTTCAGGATGGTCCCGACGTGCGAAGGGACGCTGGGAACAGCGGCGAGGACTACGAGTGAATACCCGTCCAAGCTCTGGGTGTCATTGAGCATGGCCGGAGATTCTCGCCTGCATCGGCGAGGAAGCTGTCGAGTCAGTCGAAGTCGAACCGGCCTGACGATGGCTCGTTAATGCCCCAACAGGCCTCAGCTGCCCTAAGCGCGGTGCAGCCAAGCTCGCTCAGCTGGCGGAGCAACTTGTGCCACTGCCGTCGCGACAGGAGCTCCGGGTAGACGCTGGCGCCGAACATAAAATGCTGCGGCTCCATGGCTAACGCACGCTAACGCCGCCGGGTCTTGGTTCTGAACCCGAAGCCCGACGGCGGTCAGCTCCCAAATGTGAAGTAGTACCGACGAGATTTATGATCGAACCGAATAGCCGGCGCTCGTGGCGTAGCTGACGACCTGCGACTGTACTTGCGCCAAGGCATGGGACAAGCTTTGCTTCCCGGCTGCCGCGGCACCGAACTGAGACGTGACGAAGCTGGTAATTTCCGTGTCCCAAGGGCTCCACTGGAACTGCGTTGGCACCCCGGCCGACAGGTTCGCAAACTCCTTGTTGATGTTACCGATGAAGTTCGGGACCGGCTTGTTGAACTCGGCCACGCTGGCCCGGTTGACGTCCGCCGGGAACACGCCCGCGCCCCCGGCGGCACCCGGGGCCACCGGCGCCTCGAGGATCTTCAACGCGCTCGGGGCGGTGTTGATGTAGGCGACGAAAAGCGCAGCGTCCTTCACGTCCGCCGAGGGGCAGTCCTTCGTTACACCATAGGTCGACCCACCCCAGTTGGCGTCGGCGTTAGCACCGGCCTTCCACTGCGGCATGGCCGTGAGGGCGAAGGTCTGAGGGTGCTTGGGGTTCATGTACGGGTCGAGCACGTACGTTGGTGCCCAAGCCGCGCTCAAGTATGCGGCGTAGTCATCGCTGGCGACTTGGTGCTCCCATTCAGTCGTGAAGTCGCTGACGGCGGGGACCGCACCTTCTTTGATCAGGTTGGCCCAGTAGCCGATGACTTTCTGCTCGATAGGCCCGTTGAGGTTGACGGTCCAGGTGCCGTTCGACTCGTGGTACGGGAAGGCGCCCGCTTGCCATAAGAGGCTCTCGAGGTAATCGCCGTCGTCGGTTGGAAAGTACGTCAGGTACATCTTCGGGTTGTCCTTGTGAAGCGTCACCGCGTCGGACGCGAAAATGCTCCAGGTGGTCGGAATTGGCAGATGGTACTGGTTGAAAACGCTGGGCTGGTACATCATGCCCATGGGGCCGATATCACCGGGCATGGCCAGCAGTTTGCCGTTCTGGTCGACCTCGTCCCATACCCAGGACGGGAAATCGCTCCGGTATTTCGCGTCATATGCGGAGATACTGACCATGTCGTTGGCGAACTGCGGGAGGTGGTCCAGCTCGACCTGCGTCATGCATGGTCCCGTACCCGCGGCCAGAGCAGTAGTCAACTTGGTGTAGAAGGGCGTCCCCGCCCCGTAGTCCGGCACTGGTTGGACCGTGATGCCCGGGTACGCCTTTTCGAAGTTCTTGATCACGTTCGGCGTGTCAGCCATCCACGTCCACCAGGTGAGCGATACCTTCTGCGCAGAGCTCATTATTAGCTGAGCAGCCCCTGCTGACGTGGCGCCAAACCCAATCAATCCCGTCACGCCGGCGACGGACGCGGCTAATGCGCCGAGAGTGCGTCTCTTTGTCTTCATATCCTCCCCCTTGTCCCAAGGCTTCGTCCCACGGCCGCAACGCGCCGAAAAAATGTACCTGTGGCCTGCCAGCCGAAACGGCATAGCACAAACAGTCCCACAGAAAACGACGCTCTTCTCCGGCGACCCGTGATCGCTATTTACCTTACTATTGGATGATACTATAGATAACCGTGACTAGTCAGTCAAGCAGCGGCTGGGGGTTCAGTTACCTACTTGTGGTAATGCCAGGTCTGTAATTCGCCGCCTAACAGGGAAAGGGGGCTGACCTGACGACACAGACGGCCCGGCACCATCCCCCTTCGAGGGGCTGGCGCGTTGGCAAACAGCGGGCCCACAAGGCCCAGGCGTCGGTCGAAAGCAGCGCAGGGCCGGGCCGGCTTCGGAATGACCGTGCCGTTCCTCGCTCTTTTCGCCCTGTTCTTTGCCGGGCCATTGGTGTACTCCGTGGTCGCGTCGCTCCGCTCGCCGTTGACCAGTGCTTTCTCGGGGTTCTTCAACTACCGCACCGTCTTCCAGAACGGCGCGTGTTGGGACGGCGTCGTACGCATGCTGTACTTCGGCGCCATCTAGGCCACCGTGAGGATCGGACTTGCCATCGCCCTCGCTCTTTTCCTCGACAGCCCGTACTGCCGGGGCCGGAAGCTTTTCGCCCTCGTCTACTTCCTGCCTTTCGCCGTCCCGGGCGTGATCGCGGCCATTATGTGGGGTTTCCTGCTCGAGCCAGATCTCGACAGCGCCCTCAAGGTGCCTCACCAGCTCGGGCTCACGGCGGGGGCCGTCACACCGCTCGACTACCGGCTTTCGCTGTACGCCATCATGCTGATCGTCACCTGGGAGTTCACCGGCTACAACATGACGATCCTGTTGACGAGCCTCACTAACGTGCCCCACCAGGTCGCCCCAAGGTTCTTCGTCCCAGTTCAACTGGCGCACCTCGTACATAAAGACCATGAGACGGTCGTCGGTGCGTTTTGCCATCGCCAGGATTCTCGTCAGCCAAGCGCATGGCGACCGTCGGTCTCTTGGCAGCCCTTCTGGCGGGTCGGGCGTGGTCAGTTTGCTGGGTAAAAGCACCGCTGAGCCAGCACGCTAGTTTTACCGCCTTTTCCTGTTGTTTAGAGGGTGATGCTCCCAGGCAGTCGCTGCTGTGATCCGACCGCCACCACGGCTCACTCGGCGCCCTGAGATCCTGGGGTATCACCACATTGACGTCGGCGAAGCTCATCGATAGCGGTCATGAAGCTGATCCATCCTTCAAACTTGGCGCCGGCCCCCAGAGTCGAAGAGCCCGACGGTACCAACGAGTGGGTCCCAGTCGCTGATTTCGACCCGCAACACGAAACCCGACATCGCCACGCTCCTCTTCTGGGCTTCCATACTGCTTTCGGGGCGACCGTGATCCGCTGCTGGCGGTTTAGGCTCGCCATCACCCCCGGGTCCTTCAGCACGCAAAGGGTACACGCCCTACCAAGGGGTCTCCCGACGCGCACCCTTTGGTGCGGATACGTAGAGCTGATATAGACGCGGGGCCTGCGCGGCTGTCGGCGGCGCGACCTTTCCACGCGTCCGGCGACCCAGTCTTGGTCGTACCTGCTCTGTGGCCCTCCTCTCACGCGAGTGAACTGCGGTTTCGGCCAACGTGTGATCTCATCCAGATTTTCGGGCGTACAGACTGCATCGCTTAATCGTGCTCCGACTAACGGAGCGGCAGCTACGGGGGACTTCCCTATATTTAGTGGCGCGACCCCCCGGAGGGCGGTCCCGTCCGCGAACCGGTACGTCCAGTCGGAGTCGCTCGCGACTTCCCCTGCGGCTCCCCAAGCTCCGTTAGTTTCGGGGTTTCCTCAGCGGGCCCGCGCTAGTAGTGCCAACGTGGCGGCACCGAGGGCGAAGGGGTCGGCATCAACGCACGCCGCGCCACCTAAGAACGATCGGAGCCGGACACGATGTCCTGCTGATAGGGGACTGTCGCCCGCCACAAACTAGGGACCACCTGAGGAGCCTTTCGCCACAAACAAGGGACCACCGTCTCGCCGCTCATGGGACCACCGAGGGTCCACCACCTCCAGTCGTACATCCGTTCGACTCGGGCACCGAGGAGGTGCCCGAATGTTCAAGGAGGTATCAGTGGTCCAAGTACGAGACCATGCGGCGTGCCGGATTATGCGGCGTGAGTGCTCTGGGGTGATGTTCGTGGCTGACCAAGAGCGGTCTTGACCGGCTCGCAGTCCGCATAATCATCGGGGTAGGTCGGATGCTTCTCTCGGATCGTCCAACGAAACGAGGAGGCAGTGATGAACGACCCGTCTCGGGTTCGAGTAAGTGGCCCGTTGGTCCCGTATGCACCTGGTTTTCGCGCCGAGCTTGAGGCCCGGGGCTACACGCCAGGCTCGGTCGCATTGCAGCTCCAGCTGGCAGCACAGCTGAGCCGATGGTTGATGGCCCAAGGCCTAGACGTCAGCGGCTTGACGCCGGACCGGATGGAGGAGTTCTTCAAGGTCCGCCGGGCGCGAGTGCGGACGTTGCACCTATCGCCGCGAGCTCTGAGGGTGCTAGTTGAGCATCTTGACAACTTGGGTGCCCTCCCAGCGCCGCCGGCCCTGGAGCCGACCCCGCTCGAGGCGTTCCTCGAGCATTATCGCCACTACCTGCTGCGAGAACGAGGGCTCGGGGGGCCACGGCGGCCCGCTATTTCTATGTCGCTGGCCAGTTCCTGCGGTCCTGCTCAGGGGGCGAAGGCCTAAACCTGGGGGCCGTGAGCGCCTCGGCGACAACGAAGTTCTTGACCGTCCAGTGCGCGGCCCACAGCAGCGGCTGGGCCAAGGCAGTGGCCGTTGCCCTGCGTTGCCTGCTGCGTTTCTTGCACGTAGAAGGCCTGATCATCGCGCCCCTGGCCCAGGCGGTGCCGACCCCGGCCGGGTGGGCTGGTGCCTCCCTGCCAAAGGCATTGAAGCCCGCGAGCCTGGCGGCTGTCTTAGGGAGCTGTGACCGTAGTTCGGGCGTCGGCCGGCGTGACTACGCGGTCCTCGTCCTGCTGGCCCGGCTGGGCCTGCGGGCCGGGGAAGTCGCCGGTCTGCAGATGGCCGACATGGACTGGGCTGGCGGTGAGATCCGTGTCCGGGGCAAGGGGCCGCGTGTAGACGTCCTGCCATTACCCACCGAGGTTGGCCGAGCGTTGGCCGACTACGTGACCCAGGGACGGCCTCGGGCGCGCGGCGGGGCCTTGTTCCGGAGGGCCGTAGCGCCTCACGAGGGCCTGGACCCAACCAGCGTGACGGGGATCGTGTACCGGGCCTGTGAGCGTGCCGGCCTGCCACGGGTGGGTGCTCACCGGCTGCGCCATACTGCCGCGACCGAAATGTTGCGTGGTGGCGCCTCTCTGGCGGAGATCGCCCAGGTCCTTCGTCAGCACACTCCTGCTGCTACAGCTCTTTACGCCAAGGTCGACCGTCAGGCGCTGGGCACTGTGGCCCAACCCTGGCCGGGGGGGAGCCAGCATGACAGACCTACATGCTGCAACTAGCGACTACCTGGCCTTGCGCCGCGCCCTCGGTTTCAAGCTCGTCGAGGCCGAAAGGATGCTCAGCAGTTTTGTCGAGCACCTCGGCGCCCGCGGCGCGTCGACCGTCACCGTGGAGCTTGCCCTGGAATGGGCGACCTTGCCTCGGCAAGCCAAGCCATGGTGGTGGCGTCAGCGGCTGAGCGCGGTGCGGGGCTTCGCTCGCTACCTCCAGGCCTTCGACCCCGAGGCCGAAGTCCCCCCGATCGGGCTCATTTACTCGCCCGTGCCCCACGCCACTCCTTATGTGTTCAGCGAGGATGAGCTGGTCGCTCTCCTTCGCGCAGCGGGTTCTCTGCGCCCGCCGCTCCGGGGCGCGACCTACCGGGCCCTGATCGGGCCCTGGCCGTGACCGGCATGAGGGTGGGAGAGGCGATCGCCCTCGATGAGGACGACGTCGTCCCCGAAGATGCCGTGGTCGTCGTCCGCGACGGGAAATGGGGCAAGTCGAGAGAGCTGGTCGTACACCCGAGCACGGCCAAGGCGCTCAGCGGCTATAGGTCCGCCCGGCGACGGCGGTGCCCACGGCCGAAGACCGCTGCGTTCTTCGTCTCTACCAGGGGCACCCGGCTGCACTACTCGAACGTTTGCGCCGTTTTCCGTCGCCTCACAGACGAGATGGGCTTGAAAGCACGACCACCTGGGGACCGGCCTCCACGGCTGCACGACCTCCGCCACCGGTTCGCGATTACCAGTTTGCTCGAATGGCACCGGCAGGGCGTCGACATCCAGCCGCGGCTGCCAGTGCTGTCTACCTATCTCGGGCACGCGAACCCAAGGGACACGTACTGGTACTTGTCCGCCACCCCAGAGCTGCTCGGCCTCGCCGCCCAGCGGCTCGAAGAGGCGTGGGAGTTCCTCGCGTGAGCTTGCTGGCACCGACCCTGGAGGCTTTTTTCGTCGAGCGGCTGGCCGGCCAACGCCAGGCGAGCCCGCACACCATCGCCTCCTATCGTGACACCTTTCGGCTCCTGCTCAACTTCGTAGAGGCCCGCACTGGTGTCGCCCCCTCCCGCCTCGACTTGGCCGACCTGGACGCCCCGCTAGTCGGGTCGTTCCTGGACCACCTCGAAGCCGAGCGTGGGAGCAGCGTGCAAACGCGCAATATACGCCTCGCCGCCATCCGATCATTGTTCCGTTTCGCTGCCCTCAGGCACCCCGAGCACGCCGCAGTCATCCAACGGGTACTGGCCATGCCCCAAAAACGCTTCGAGCGTAACGACATCTCGTTCTTGGCAGCTAACGAGATCGAGGTACTTATCGCCGCGCCGGACCGGTCAACCTGGATCGGCCGCCGGGACCACGCAGTCTTGGTCTTGGCCCTTCAGACGGGTCTGCGCGTCTCGGAGATCACCGGCCTGCGCCGAGGAGACGTTCAACTCGGGCGCGGTGCGTACGTAACCTGTCGAGGTAAAGGCCGGAAGGCCCGGAGCACTCCTCTCACCCGGTCCACAGTCAATATCGTCAATCAATGGCTGCGCGAGATCCCAGACCAACCCGAGGCGCCGCTGTTCCCCGGGCCTCGGGGTGCGCCCTTGAGCCGTGATGCCATCCGACGCCTTGTGACCCGCCACTGGCGGACAGCTCAAAAGCAGTGCGCGTCGCTTCGGACAAAGCGGGTTACGGCACACGTGCTTCGGCATACGTGCGCCATGAACCTTCTCCAAAACCGGGTCGACATCGCCGTCATCGCTTTATGGCTCGGTCATGAGGATATCCAGACGACCCAACAGATCTACCTCCACGCTGACATGTCACTCAAGGAACGCGCTTTGTCAGCTACCAGCCCTCCAGGCCCCACAGGCAGGGTTACACGCTACAGGCCCCCAGACTCGCTGATCGCTTTCTTGGCCTCTCTCTGATTATGCGGCGTCGTCGCCGGCCAACACCCCTGCCGTGAGCCGCTATCGACGTACCACGTGGTGCCGACGCCGCATAATCCGGCGCGCCGCATGATCTTTGAAATGTGGAATTCCACATTTACGAGAAGTACTGCGCAGGTGGCTTGGAGGCAGAGAAGGGCTGCGCCGGGTAGCTGACGCGGCGGGGGTCGACCGCAAGACCGTGCGCCGCTACGTGGAGGCGGCCCAGTCCCTCGGTGTCACCCGGGAGGGTGGTGAGGCACAGCTGAGCGAGCAGCTGTTGGCCGCGGTGGTAGAAGCCGTCAGCCCGGGGCGGCCCGCCGGCCACGGGCAGGCGTGGGCAGCCCTAGAAGCCCACCACAGCACCATCCAGGAGCTGGTCGACAAGGGCTTGACCGTCGTGAAAGCCGGCGACCTGCTCGGCCGCCGGGGCATCGTAGTGCCCGAGCGGACACTGCACCGCTACTGCGCCGAACGCTGCGGCTCTGCCACCAAAAAAGACACCGTGCCTCTGGCCGACCCCGAGCCGGGCCGGGAGCTACAGGCCGATTTCGGCCGCATGGGCTTGGTCTTTGACCCCTTCGGGGCGCGCCGTCGTGTTGTGCACGCGCTCATATTGGTGGCGGTCTGGTCCCGCCACATGTTCGTGTGGCTGACATTTAGCCAGACGACAGCCGATGTGATCGAGGGGATGGAGCTCGGGTGGCGTTATTTCGGTGGCATTTTCCCTGTCCTCATCCCAGACAACCTCTCGCCCGTCATCACCAAGGCGGAGCCCACAGAGCCCCGTATAAACGACCTCTTCTTGGAGTACTCCCAAGAGCGGGGTTTCCTTATTGACGCCGCCCGCGTGCGCCACCCCCGGGACAAGGCCCGTTGTGAACGCCAAGTCCCTTTTGTACGGTCTAGGTTTTTCGCCGGAGAAGACTTCGTCGACCTAGCCGATGCCAACCGCCGGGCGGCGGCTTGGTGCAGCGGCGGGGCCGGCATGCGCACCCATGGGACGACCCAGTGCCGGCCGGCCGAAGCCTTCAGGGCGGGGGAGCAACCGCTCCTGTTGCCCGCCCCGGCGGCGCCCTACGACACCCCGCACTACGCCCAGCCCAAGGTCCACCCCGACCACCATGCCGAGGTGCTGCGGGCAATTTACTCAATACCGGGCGACGACATGGTCGGCAAGTACGTCTCGGTCCGCGCCGATTCGGCGGTGGTGAAGTTCTATTTCAAGGGGGAGCTGATAAAGGTCCACCCCCGCCAGGCCCCGGCGGGCGCTCTACCGACCCCGCCGACCTGCCCAGCGAGCGCACCGCTTACGCCATGCGCGACATCGACAAGTTGGTGGCGCTCGGGCGGGAGCAGGGCGAGGCCATAGGCCAGTACCTGGAGGCCCTCCTGGGCGGCCCGCTGCCCTGGACAAAGATGCGCCAGGCCTACCGGCTGCTCGGCCTGGTGAAGAAATGGGGGCCGGAGCGGGTCGAGGCCGCTTGCCAAAAGGCGCTCGAGGCCGAGGCGGTGAACGTCAACCTGGTCGCCCGGATGCTCGAGCGGGCCAAGGAAGCCGAGGAGCACAGCGCCGGTGCGGACGCCCCAAAGAACGTCGTCGCGGGGCGCTTTTCCCGTGACGCCGCCGAGTTCAAGGCCAAGCGGCAGGCGCAATGACCTCGCCAGCCCCGTCAATTTCCCCCGAACTGCGTGCCCTGTTGCGCCGGCTGCGCCTCGGCCAGGTGCTCGACACCCTGCCCGAGCGGGCCGCCTTGGCTAAGGCATCTTCCATATCGCACCTCGACTTCTTGGCCATGGTGCTGGCGGACGAGGTGACCCGGCGCGACCGGGCCTCGGCGTCGGTGCGGGCGCGCGCCGCCCACCTCGACCCCAAGATGACGCTCGAGCGCTGGGACCCCACCGCCGCCGTCACCTACGACAAGGCGGTCCTGGACGAGCTCGTGGCACTGCGTTTTGTCGAGGAGGCGCATAACGCTTTTGTCCTCGGGCCGGTCGGGGTGGGCAAGACCCACTTGGCTACCGCTCTCGGCCACATCGCCTGCCGGCGGCGGGTGCAGGGCCGATTTCGAGCGGGCCGACCGGCTTTTCAAGCGGCTAAAAGCTTGCCGCCTGGACGGGACCTACGACGCCGAGGTGCGCAAGCTCGTGGCCACCGACCTAGTAATTATCGATGATTTCGCCCTCCAGGGCCTCGACACGACAGAGACCGCCGATTTCTACGCCCTTGTCGTCGAGCGGCACCGGCGGGCGTCGACGGTGCTGACCTCTGACCGTGACCCGAGCAAAGCGCACACGTTCGCTCCAACGTGTGCAAGGTGGCGCCTGAAGTGCACAGGTCCGCTATTTGGTCAGTTCAAGGCGCCCAGCGTCGACGCGGTCGGCGAGGTAGCCGACGAGGCCCTCGGGTTTCATGCCGAGCGCTTCGCCAGCGACCTTCGCGTCCAGGACGGTGACGAGACCGATAATCCGCGTGGAACGAAGGCGTTTTGTCGAAGTGCGTGCAGCATCGAGCACGTGGGACAAGTAAGCCGTCGAGGCGGGAGTTGTCCGCGTCTTGGTTTGCCTCGTGACGATGATGTGCGGGTTATGGGTGCCCGTGGCAGCGCGGTGGGCCAGACAACGGCGCAGGACTGAGGCGCTGACTGGGTCGAGTGGGACCGGGACCGGGCGCTGGCCCACACGTAGCGCGCAGCGAGCCTCGTCGAAGTCGTCGACCTGCAGGCTTCGCAGCTCGGTGTTGGACAGAGCGTGCAACAAGGCCAGGGTGCCGACCAGCGCCTCGTGAGGATGGGCGTCGGCACCGCTCCAACGCCGGAAGAGGCGACGCTGTTCAGAAAGGCTCAACGTCTCGCCGGCAAAGCCCCACCGGGACAAGCTAGTGAGGCCCTTGGTCGGGTCGACGAGCACGAGCTTGTTCTTGCGTGCCCAACCGAAGAAGTGACGCGAAGCTTGCAAACGTCGGCGACGGTTCGAAGGCTGCGCTCCCAGGAACGCCTCGATATCGTCAACCGCGACGACGGCCCATTCCTGTTTCGACCGCTCCGTAGCTAAAAAGCGGGCAAGGTCGCGCACGATGGCGAGGTTGTGCTCGATGGTGTTGTCCTTGCGAGGACGGGTACCTGCTCTTAAGGGCTCGCTCGCGGGAACGGACGAGGTGGTCGGCGAAGGCACCAACCACCGGGCGAAGCCTCTCGGGGACGGCTTGGACCCGACGGTGCCGGCGCCCAGCGGCCAGGCGAGCTTCTTGGTCGAGGCCAAAAGCCAAACCCTCAGCAAGGAAAAACTCCTCTAGGGACCGGGCCAATGTCCCCGCTGACCGCCCGGGGCGACGGGAGCGCTCCAACAGGGCCTGAGGGTGGGACGGCCCTGGGCCGCCAACCAGGCGCCCAACGGCGCCCACCATCAGGCACGCTCTTTCGGTGCAGTGGCGCTCCGCCGCGAACTCGGCGAAGCGGGCCAGCCACTCAGGGCCCCACGGGCCATCAGCCTGAGCGCCTGGTTGACGGGACGGGCTGGGTTGCGCGTCCGGCAGCGGTGGCACAGGCCTTCGCCCCTTTTGCGCTTGAGCGCCCCGCAAACAGAACACGGCCGGGACGGCAAGGGCGGTCGGGGCCGCGAGCATGTCCCGCACCAGCCGGTCTCGGCTCGGATATATCCCGGCCGGCCACACGGAGGACAAGGCGATTTAGCGGCCGCCGCTTCGGAACGGCGCCGGCACGCCAAGCAGCGGACGCTGGACTTGAACCGCAGCACGTGGCCACAGTCAGCACACGTGCGAGAGCAGCGCACGCAACGACCGGTGGTGGGGTCGAGGCGCAAGAACTCCTTACAGTTTGGGCAATTTGCACGACGTCCTGTTTCCCGGTCGGCGGCCCGGCAGCGACAGCAGAGCACCTCGGCCTTGCGGCCGACACCGCCACCGCAGCGGGCGCACTCCGCAATCCTCATATCGGCGGCATCGACCGCCCCCGGGACGCCTTGGCCGGAGCTGTGGCGGCCTTGGCCGGGCGGGCCTTGGCCTCCACCGGCGTTGTGTCCACCTCGAGCAGGTCATTGGGCGAGCAGCCGAGCGCCGTGCACAATGCTGCCAGGGTCTGCAACTTCAGCTCTGCCGGCTGTTTTGTGAACAAAGCCGAGACCGAAGCGGCCGACATCTCCAGGCCGGCCCGCTCCGCCAGCAACCGGCGGAGGTGGGCACCGGTCCAGACTTCTCGTTGTGCTGCGGCCATCCGCAGCCGCCACCTGATGTCCACTACCCTTCCTCCAGGTCGCGCAGGGCTCCTGATATGGCCCGACGATAGGCGTCTTCGATAAATGTGGCCGAGGGCGTCACATAGCGCATCGTGGTCCCGACGTTCCAGTGCCCGAGCATCTGCTGGATGGCGACCAGGTCCACGCCCCTTTCGTAATTGTGGGTGGCGCAGGCATGGCGCAGCCCGTGCGGGCTAAAACGTTCCTCGGGCGGGGCGCCCTCCAGTTCGAGCACGCAGCGCAGCCGGTTGCGGACGGTGCCGCGGTGAATAGGGCCGCCCCCTTCGTCACAAAAAAGCGCCCTGGAGGAAGGCATTTTTGGCCGGACGTCGTCGACGAACCAGCGCAGCACTAGGTCCAGCTGGTCGAGCATGGGGACCCAGCGTGGCCGGGGGCCAGAGCCGTGGGTGCCTTTGCCGAAGCGGACATGGACCTTGCCGAACGGGCCTCGGCCGAAATGCAGGTCGGTGAGTTCCAAGGAGGCGGCCTCGTCCGCTCGCAGCCCGGCGTGATAAAGCGTCCTGACGAGGGCGTAGTCCCGGCCTGCGGGCGCGAACTTGCGAGCCGTGGCGACCCGGTCGCGCAAGAAGGCGAAGAACTCTTCCATCCGCTCAGGTGACGGAGGGGCCTTTGTGGAAGGCGAGTCGTTGCCGACGTGGCGGCTGGCGTTGAACTCGTCGACGGGGTCAGCCAGCTGCACGCCGAAACTCGCTTGGATCTCGGCTGCTTTGCGTGCCACCAAGAAACGGTGGAAGTCCTTGAACACCTGGACGTAGCCGCGCCGAGTCGACGCCGCCAGGCCGTTGGCCACGAGCTGGGCGACGACGGCGTCAACGTCGTCAGGGCCCGCCTCCCACGCCGGCACGGCCAGCAAGGCCAAGAACCGCTCTAGCACGCCCGTGGCGTTCTCGATGAAGACCGAGCTGAAACCCCTGGCCGACCACGTCGCGACAAAACCCTCTATGCAAGACAACTGGAAGCTTTCCGCATCGAGTGGGCTGGCGGCCGGCACGGCTTTGCCAGCTACCACCCATAGATCGGCCCTTCCCATTGGCACACCTTCTTCCCGCCACAGAAACGAAGGTGGCACCTAACAATGGCACACGTCACCTTAGAAGTGGCGGATCTCCTCTAAGCATGGAAAGCACCTGCTACCGGGGCGGATCCGCGTCTACAAACGTGTGCCAGTTCCAGCTGAGTGGCTGGCCCTCATGGCGGACCCGATGCTCGCCCAGTCGGCCATCGACCGGCTCCAGAGCGCGGCCTTCGAGCTCGTGGTCGAAGGAGAGTCCTACCGGCGGCGGGAAAAGCCGTCCCTGCGCTCACGCCGGCCCGACGGGGACGAGGCTACCCCATGACCGGTCCCAGCCACGAGAGCCTCGCCAGCCCAGAGCCACTAATGCGTGACGCTTCGGGCACGCCGGCCCGAGAGGCCTTCGTCTGCGCCTGCTGCGGGCGGGAGACCGTGGTCAAGGTAGAAGGGCTCTTCGCCGAACCCAAGGTGGGGTCGCCGAGAAGGTTCTGTGACCACGCTTGTAGGCAAGCCGCCTACCGCCGCCGGAAAGCTGGGGCCCCCGAAGACGTCGGGCTCCAGTGGCGAGGCGGGCGCGGACGGAGCTTGAGGGCTGAGGCGAAGGCCCAAAGAGCGAACAAGCCGGCCCCACCCACTGGTACTTGACAGGTCCTCACAGGCTCGGGATCATGGTCATCGACTGGTAGTGGCAAGCCCCGAGGTGGTCCCATGTTTGTGGCGCCGGGGTGGTCCCATGGTGCTGGCGGGTGACAGGGGACCAACGAAGGTCTTCGGTGGTAGCAGCGCCGGTACCAAGGCGGCCAAGGGAAGGTCGCCTTCGCCTTCCACGTATAAAAAGGGGAACCTAAGTAAAAGTGGCGGCTTGCTCCCTCGCCCAACGGCCAAGAGCGGTCGTGCCTGCTCCCGCTTCGCCTTGCAGCCACAGCCGTCTTCCTGTCCTGGGCCGAAGCTAAGGCGCCCAAGATGGTGGCACGCTCGGCCGACCGGCCAACCAGCCAGTCCGACGAGGTGAAGGACTCCTCGGCTTTGGCGCTCAGGATCAGAGCACTCGCGTCCGTCCCACAGTTCGAAACGGTATGCCATCAGTCCGCGTGCTCTTTGCCCTTTCCCCTTGTGTTGCTTCACGCTGGTCACCACACATTGGGCGCGATAGTCGTCTTCCGGTTGCCCAGAACCTTGTCAACTGCCGCCAAAGCCAGTCCTCCCGCTCAACCCCGTGATCGCCCCGCCCCCAGGGGCCTCTAGGTGAGCGAGCAGCAAGTGCCTGTTTGAGGGCTTGGCGCCGCGCGGTCGGCGCACCTCTCGCGTCGTCCCGGTCGTCATGAACGCGGCGCCGGGAGCCGGAAACGAGGGCTAGACAGGCGTCACAGGGGCCATCGTGGCTTGTTGGGGCACAGGCCCCTTTCCCGGTCCTACGCGACGGCGATGTGAGCTTGTTGGAGCACGCCAATAACGGCCAGGCGCTTGAAATTGGCGACGGTGGCGGCCAACAAGGCTTGCAGCCGAGTTTTGCGCCGGCCCCGGTACCGGGCTTTGCGTATGCCGAGGTCCTGGAGATGGTCGGTAGGGTCGACCATGCGGCGAGGTGCCAGCTTGCGATGGTCCTTTTCCGCATGGTCTCCCTCCGAACCCGCCGTGCCAGTTTCCCAGCAGCGGGCTCTCCGGTGATTGTCCGGTCACGAGACAGCTTGTCCGTGGATCAGGTCGTGGCAGTCGCCGCAGGCCACGAGGGACTTGCGGCGGCGCTTGGCCATGACCTGTGCCCAGTGGGGTGGTTGCTGGCCAAGCCGGTTGAGATCGGCGAGTTGGCGGACATGGTGAACTTCGATGTTGTCCGTTTGCCCGCAGAGCTCACATCTGCCCACCAGGAGCCGTCGAACCAGTTC
Organism: uncultured Acidimicrobiaceae bacterium; assembly: GCA_963807395.1. Taxonomy (GTDB): domain Bacteria; phylum Actinomycetota; class Acidimicrobiia; order Acidimicrobiales; family Palsa-688; genus Fen-671. The sequence goes on along the minus strand of CAWEBW010000007.1, from coordinate 94,276 downwards.
CTTGGGTGGGTAGATCGGCCCGGTCATGAGGCGGTCGGTGATGATCGCCTTCTTCTGCCGCTTGAGGGGAATACCTCCGAACCTGGCCACCAGGGGTTGCTTGCCGACACGAGCGACGCTGGCTTCGAAGCACGTTCGAGGCCCATGCGATGTGTCGATCTGGGCCTTGTAGCGGGCCGCCATCTTCGACACCGACGAGCGGTGCTTGCTGGCCAGGGTCTTGAGCATGGAGGTCTCCATGACCCATCGCAGCCGGTGGAGTCGGAAAACATCACCGGCGAGCAAGTAGTACTGGGCGAGGCCCCGATACTCGGCCCCGAACTGGCCCACGATGTTGTAGTCAGACTCGCTGACCATCGTGGTTCGGTGGCCAGGCTTGCCGCCTGAGAGATAGGGGGCGCTCTTGGCCTTGATCACGGACGCAGGAACGTGCAGCACGATGGTCCCGTTGAGCGAACGGCGGTTGCGTCGATCACTCGGCGAGGGACGTCTCGTTCTGCGGTTGCTCGCTGCGACTCGGATCTCGTAGCCGAGGAACCTGGCCCGCTGGCTGCGGGCATGGGTGATCAAGGTTTTGGTAGGTGACAGCTCCAGCTTGAGTTCATCACGCAGGAACGCCGCCAAGCGCGCCTTGATCTCCTCGGCTTCGGCTTTCGGTCCGGCGAAGCCAAACAAGATGTCATCGGCGTATCGGCAATAGCGCAGCCTCCGATAGCCCGGATCGGAGGGGATCCTGGCTGGGGAGACTGTGCAGCCGCTTGTAGAGCGACCGCACCTGAGCGACACGATCGCCCTTCTTGTGGGCTTGACCTATCGCCCATTTCACCTTGCGGTACTCCGGGTTGTAGGCCCGGAGCCGACCTCGGGTGTATTCCGGGATGAGAACCGTCTCGACGAAGACGTCCAGCTTGTGCAGGTAGATGTTGGACAGCACGGGCGAGGCAACCCCGCCTTGCGGAACGCCGCTGAGCGTGGCACCCCATGTCCAGTCCTCCAAATACCCGGCCTGGCACATGTTACGAACGAGTTGCAGGAACCGGTTGTCGTGGATCTTCTCACCGAGGATCTGGAGCAAGACCTGATGGTCGAAACTCCCGAAACAGTCTGCGAGATCGCCCTCGATAAACCATGTCGTCCCGGTCCAGGTGTTCGCCACCTCCCGCAAAGCGGTGTGGCAGCCCCGGCCGGGGCGAAAACCGTGGGAGTGGTCGGAGAACGTCGGCTCGTAATACGCCTCCAACAACAGGCGGACTACTTCGCCGACCAGCTTGTCCGACCAGGTCGGCAGGCCCAACGGGCGTAGTTTCCCCGACTTCTTGGGGATGTACACCCGCCGAACAGGGGCGAACCGGTAGCGCTCGTGGCGCATCGCATCGATGATGCGACCGATCCTCCCCATGGACATGCCGTCCACGGTCTCCTGCGTGGCCCCAGGGGTCATCGCCCCCTTGTTCGCGTAAATGCGACCATAGGCCAGCAGATACAACTGCGGGTTGGACATCTGTCGATACAGCTCATCAAGCGGCAGACCACGCCTGCCACGTTCACGTAGGACAGCCAACACCGCTTCGGCGCTCTGCATTACGCATACCTCACGGCAATCGAATGTCCGGTCACCTGGCCCCCTTCGCCCTGTGGACGGCTCTCCCGTCCTCCTTGGTCGGGCGTAACTCCGACGACTACTACGAGGCCTCCGTCGCCAATAGGACTCGCGTCCCGTAGGCGATCCCACGTTCGTCCCGGTTGCATGTAACAGCGTGAGGTAGGCGTCCCACTCATCTCCTTGAATGCCCTCACTGGGCATCGCTCCGTGCTCCGAAGGTTGCGACAGCGCAAGATCGATACCGTCGCAGAGCAAGGCGCCGGTTTCAGACGTCGTTCCGGCGGATGTGAACTTTCATCTTCTGGAGATTGGGCTTCAAGCAATCCAGCCTTCGCCATGTCACGCGGGTCCCCCACAGCACCGTTCCGAACGTCTAGGCACGACCTGTGGTTTCCTGGCATGCTGTTGTCCCCTTTCCCTTTCGGGTCCAGGTCAGCCATCGGACCCAGGAACCTCCCTTCGAGTTCCTCCCGGCTCTGTCGGGGATACAACCAGGCGCCTCGTGGCGCACATCTTGCGTTCCACCTTGGCCCTCCGGCGCAACAATGCCTTGGTCCCTGCTTCGCCCTGGGCGGCCCGGGCCGCCTCGATGCGACGGTGGTGGCGGCCGACCATGATGGTGCGCCCGCCTTTCCCGGGGGTGCAGCGCTCCCGCAAAGGGCAAATTTCACAGGTACGGGCCTCGAAATAGAACATGGTGGCTGGGCGGCCCTTGTGGTCCTTGGCCCGCCGGGCGTCGGAAGTAGTCTGGCCGGCCGGGCAGGTGACGGTCCCGGCTCCCAGGTCGATATGGAACTCGGTCTTGGGGAACCGCCCGGAGTTCGTCGTCGGGGGCACCTTGGCCACCAGGTCGGTGCCCTGGGCCTCCACCGCTTCTCGTACGTCCCCGTCGGAATAGGCCATGTCAGCCAGCAAAGTGGCCACCTCGATGCCCTCGGTCTCGGTGACCTTGGACAAAAGTGGGGCCGCCCCCTCCCCGTCGCCGGCGTTGCCCGCCCGGACCTCGACGCCCAGCACCATCTCGGAGGCCTCGTCGATAATGACGTCGAGCTTGTGGCCGTCAAAACGCCGGGAAGCCGACTTACGCCCGTGGCGCATCTCGGGGTCAGAATGCGACACCACCCGGTCGGGGGCCACCCCTCCCCGGATAGCGGGCCCTTCTTCGGCGGCCTCCACGTCTTGGAGGACCACCTGGGACAGCAACCCGGCTGCCTCGGCCACTTCTGGTTGGGCCAAGAGCTCTTTGTCGGCCGCAGCACTGCCCAACAGCGTGGCCGCCAGTCCCAGCAACTCGCCCAGGTGTTCTTTGCGGGCGGCGGCGTCCTGCCAGTCGATGTCCGGCTTGGCCGCCGCCAGCGCCAGTACTTTGGCGGCCAGGCCCACGTCGAGGTCCTCACCCAAGGCGCGGGCCAGCCGCCCCATCAGCTTGCGCACCAGCTCGTAGGTACTGGCCACCGCCCCCGCCCCGTGCACCGGGGACGAGTCGATGACCGCGGTCAAGGGCTGTTTGAAGATGCCTTTTTCCACCGCCCGCTCCAGGGTTTTTTGGAAAAGGGCACCATCGGCGTCATGGGCCACCATCCGCGCCCGCATCAAGCTGAAGGTGGTGGCCCCGATCCCCGCGAACCAGTCGTCCACCCCCATGGCCGCTTTCCAGTCGGAGTCCACCCCGGTGCGCCGGGAGGTCTCGGCGTCCGAGGTGCGGTCGTGGGTGGCGCACAACATTGCCCGCACTATCACCGACGGGGGGACCGAGGGGCGCCCTTTCCCTTCTGCGTACAGGTGGGCGAAGTCCTCGTCAGAGATGACCTCATGGCCGTGGTCGGCCAGGCGCTCGTAGAACGAGCCCTTGGTCACCAAGTGGCGTCTCATATGGCGAGTTTCCAACAATGAGCCTTGGGGGTCAACCCGTCCGAGCACCGCACCGCCTCCGGGGAAGTGGAGAACAACAACACTGTCATTCTCCCAAACCCGAGGTCAGGCCACGCGGATCTCGCCGACTTTCTGCTCGCTCACCTAGTGATGCGAAACTGGTGCAGGCACCTCCGGGCGTGACCGCCGCTGAAGGAAGAACCTGGTCGGCTATGAAGGCTAGCGCCACCCGCCAGCTGACCTCAGCACGCGGTTTTCTCTCCTCGAAGCCGGTTGTGGATATAAAAGGCCAGGTCAAACGTGGGGCGAGGTGGAACCGAACCACCGGCCACAGCCTTATCAGTGCTGGCGGGGAGGCTGGTCAGGCGAGTGGTATGGCGTCTGACCTGCCCGTTCATGCCACGACGAGCCACCAAAAGCCGAGTCGTGCCACTTCGTTTGGGCACGCTCTGGGCAGGGCGAAGTCGAGAGCGAGCAATTGGCACTGCTCTGGCTTCGATGGACCCAGCCAATGACGCTGCGTTCGGATGTTCAGTCGAATTAACGCGCTGACCCTGATCCTGCCTTGGAGGGATCTTCACCCATGCGGGCGGTCGCCTCGGCTCGCGTCCTTTGCTGCCGGCTGGACCCCGATGCCCGTAAGCGCCACCACCGGGCCCCCTACGGCGATGACCCGCATATACCGAGGGCTCACGTGTTCCATCGGAACGCTCCGCTATAGGAAGGCAGTCAAGCGGGACGGGCGGGCCTCGAAGCCGGTCGAGCAAGCTCGGGCAGGTCGAGGAGATTTAGGTGTCTACCGCATGGCCGACTACACCCAGATCATCCCGCAGATCCTGCCGGCCGATGCCGGCATGTTCGCATCTGTGAACTCGATAGTCATCGCGGCGGCCCGGCCGGCATCGTCCACAGCGGCTGCGCCCTCAACCGGGCCCGCTGGACCGAGCAGGTGTTCTCGATCCTCGATCTGGCCGACGTGCGCTGCTCCAGGACAATGTACGGCAGTAGCACTCGTAGAGTGCGCCAATGGGATGATCGCAACAATTGATCCTTCTACGTCGCGCCCACGGGGCATGCCGGGTGCTCTTGACTTAACTATGGAGGTTTGGGGGGATGGCGGAACGGCGAGGATCGATATCTTCGCTGACCGCGTCGAGGTGGTGAATAGTGAGGGCCACGCGAGGTATGACCGCATCGGCCCAGACATGAATGCGGCCATGATCGACGCTTGGGTTTGACTCGGTGCTCGAGGACACGCCTGCGCCGGTCCCAGCAAAGGATGGTTATGCGGCCAGCGTTCTCGCCCTCGCGGCCCAACAGTCGGTCGCTACTCATCGTTCGGTATCCCTATCTGGCTGACTCTTAGGTTCGACCCGGGCGCGGATTGCGGGGACGTGGGGGGTGCGCCTCGCCGTGATCAGCGAACTGCGAGCTACACGGGGAACTGTGACAAGACTCGTCAACAACGTCGACGGGTGAGCCTTGGGATGGGGTGGCGCGATGAATCTGTTAGCTGACAAAGGTGTGGCGAATTGGGAAATCGTTGCGCCACGTGACCTTCTGCGACCGTCGTTTCGTCGTGACGGTGCTCAGGTATCGACTACGTTGGTGTTGGTGGGTTTACAACTCTCGGCGGTGGTCAAGAGTACGGGTGACGTTGTTGAGGTTGTGGTGCGCACAGAGAGATGGAGTAGGTGCGTGTAGGTGCGCGCATTGATGTTAAGCAAGCGCGGAGGCTCGGCAGCGATATCGCTTGAGGATGTGGAAGAGCCGATCTGCGATGGCCCTGGAGTACTAGTCAAATCCATTGCTGTTGGAGTGTGTGGGACGGATCGCAAACTTCTTGGACGGACATTGAGGTTCCCTCACGGGCGGGATGGCATTATCGTGGGACATGAGGCTGTGGGCAAGGTAGTTGAGGTTCGGGGTGACTCAGGGTTTGCCGTAGGCGACCTCGCCGTGGGCATCGTTCGCTGTCCGGATGCCGATCCGTGCTGGTATTGCGCTCAGCGAGAATGGGACGACGTGTGGTCCGTCGACGAGAAGACCTCCATCCGGCCAAGGCCCGCATCAACCCGGCCCAGCCCGCCGTCCCCGGCACCCCCGAGCGGCGTGAGTTCGAGTACGAGCGCAACGGGACCGTGGTGCTGTTCGCCGGCCTCAACGTCCACGAGGGCGATGTCGCTGCCTGGGTGACCGACTCGACCTGCTCGGACAACTTCGTCACCTTCTTGTGGGACCTTATGGACCAGACCCCAACCGGTATGCAGCTGCACTGCATAGTCGACAACCCGAGCGCCCACCAGACCGACCAGGTCGCCGAGCTGTTGGAGTACAACCCGAGGGTGCACCTGCATTTCACGCCCACTCACGCCAGCTGGCTCAACCAGGTGGAGCTGTTCTTTTCCATCCTCGAGCGACGACTGCTGCGCAGAGGGGATTTCGCCTCCGTCGAGGAGCTGACAGCTCGCATAATCGCCTTCATCAAGGACTACAACCGCCGATCGGCGCCGTTCCGTTGGACCTACGAGGGCCGCCCCCTCAAGGCCGCGCAGGTCACAATCATTAACGCGCGAGAGCACTAGTATGCGCAGCTTCACTATCAGCTGACCGACGATAAAGCAAAAAAGGAAGCCCCCCTTTCGGGGGGCTTCTGCGCGTTGGTCAACCGGACATTATCCATTGGACGGCGCCGGTCGTGCCCAGGGAGAACGGCCAGTCCAAAGGCAGCTGGTGCACCATGACATAGGGCACGACGGGCCAAGGAGGAGCGGGATTGGCCCCGGTCAGCAAGTAGCCGGGGTTCCCAGGTTGCTGGCTGTTTACACCGCAACTGACCCCCGAGAGCGTGCCGAAGTCGGCCAGAGGCTGGACCCCGAAGAGTGTCCCCGGGGCTTCCACTACGCACTCAGCACTTTGCGGTTGGAAGAGCGTATCGTCCGCTTGTATCTGCGGTTGTTGTTCCGACACTCCCGAATCCCCATGGTTGGTAACAGTCGCCGTGTTCGCGTCGTCGGCGTCCATGGCGACACCGATGGGGTCGAGCACTGACTGCGTGGTGCAATTGGCGTTGAAGACGGTTGGCGGGTTCTGGCACGCCAAACTTACGGTGATTCTCATGAGGTCGCCAGAGTGGATGGGCTCCGGGAGCCAAATACCAGTCTGATGAGGGGTGGGATTTTGGGCAGTCGGGCAGTCGGTATTGTCGGTAGTGACGAGGGGGTTGTGGTCGATATTGTATTCAGCCTGATCCTCCGTAACCTGGTACCAGGCGTACCACGTTGGCCCAGCAGGGATCGGCAAATCGCACCCGCCATTAGTGGTGGGTATTGTGGCACCGGCCGGGGAACCGCACACGCCGGTTATCCCCGTCTGGTAGAGGACGTCGCTCGCGTTCTTTACCCCGCCCAGCCCGGCCCATATCGCCACCATGCTGTTGGGGTTCACGAACAGCCCCGTGCAAGTGAGCGTCGGGACGTGGAACTCCATCACCACGCTGCTGAACGGCTGGGAGGCCGCGGGTGTCCGCTCGGCCACCCACCCGGACCAAATTCTCGATATCTGGGGCAGGGAAAGGGCACCGGCGGTACCAGTGCTCACTACGGTGCCAGAGCCAACAGTAGCGGCAGCGGCAACGGCGGTTGCTAGGAGCTTCCTTGCTTTGAACATCTATCTCCTTTGCTAGGCGGGCCGGCTCGGGTGAACCGGTTGTCCGGGGCGGGAAAGTAGCAGAGGCGTGAATCTCCGACTATCAAAGTCAAGTCGAAGCCAAAAAAATGAACGAGAGGAGTCGGCTCACAGCAGTGGTGCGGCCACCCCCGGCGCACGAGTCATGAACTTCTTACTGATGGGTTCTGCTGAGCAACCGCACTTCCGAAAGCCGGCCCGCCACGTCCGGACCTATACAAACAACAATCAGATGATGGATAAGCGACGGTCTCAGATATGTTCGCCCTCGAAGTCGAAGACAATCTAAACACGAGCGTCATCGTGATCTAGACGGAGGGTACTGGCTGAAAGTGTGCCCCTTGCCATCTGCACTGTTCACTACCGAGAACACGCTCGGACGCCGAGGCCTGCCGGTACATTATCAGTGCTGGCCAGAGGGCTGGTCAGGCAATTGGTATGCCGTCTGACCTGCCTGTTCGTGCCACGAGCAGCCACCGCGAGACGGTTCGTGCCACTTCGTTTGGGCACGCTTTGGGCACGGCCGGGACGAACGTAGCGTGCCGTCGAGCATGAGAGAGGCCAAATCGGTGTCAACGCCGGCGGACCGGGGCAGGAGTCCCGCTCTCCTCTAAGCATGCGTCAAACCAGGTCCCTCCGGGCAGTCAGAATTCGGATCCGCCACTAACCACGAACGGCTCCGGCCTTCGGGATCCCGACCCAATGGCTCTTGGGGGCGATGGTTGCCTCCGCTCCGGCTGAAGCTGCCAAAGCGCGCTCGCATTAGTGGTCGCCTCAGGCTGAGTGCCGCCGTACCAGTCATAGGCAGCTGCGTTCGGTATCCTCAATGTTGGAGCTCGTCACGTGGATGAACGTTTCTCGAGACGGTTCAAACTCCCACTTGAGACCTGTTGATTCGACGAGTTCACGAATCGTCGCTCGGGAGCCAATCCAGCGACACTGAGCGACGCAACCCCCTGTGCTAAACACGTCGTCGAACTCCTGAGCTATCGATAAATGCAAGTTCGCAAAGTCATGCCCGACGATGAGTCCAGAACGCAACCCTCAACATTTACGAAAACTGTGTCGGCAGCTGCGAAACGGCGAACCGAAGAACTTGGTCGGCATCACCTGTGATGGGACAAACGGTTACGGTCGAAATGGGGCCCGTCCGGACCTCTCGCGTTGCAGGTCTCCATTGTCTTCAATTAACTCAATTGAGTTCATTTCAGGGGCCAGAGGCATCCTCCCGCCCTAAGAGTGAGCGGGCTAATAGAGACTTGGCGGGCTGAAGCTCAAGGACTTCTCCGCCGACGGGATGCGAGCCGGTAATCGGTCGTAAGGCTTCCCTTGGCGCAGCCGCCGCCGTCTCCCGATTACGGCTCGAGGCCATGATGAACTGCAGAGACACTTGGAGGTCGCATAACGACCCGATCGCGGTCTGGGTTGTCGGGATCGAAAGGCCGTTGCGCTCGTCCGAGCCGTTGGCGACACTACCCTGTCGACCCTGCAGCGCACGCCCCTAATGGGAAACTCGGTCCCCCTCTCGGCCTCTTCGTCGGCCGCCACACAAAGCGCCAGAGCCGGAGATACGCACTAAGCCAGTACGCCAGTCCTACCGGGCGCTGCGTCATACGAAAGAATGAACGTGTTTTGCCGCAGAGAGCGGGCACTCGAGCGCTCACGGAGAAATCCGACAAAAACACGACGATCGAGGCGGCAGGAGCCCCGGCACTAGTGCTAGCTTCCAGCCGTCAGAGCCTTGAGCATGGCATCGGCTCTGAAAAGCAGAGCGCAACTGGAAAGGGCACGGTTCAGCAGAAAACTTCTGCTGAGTGTCGAGCCTAGTTGGCGCCCGACGAGGGGCCACTGAACCCTTCCATTTCATACCGAGGTCTGGGTCTCGAACCCTATGCCGTAGACGCTGGACAAAGCGTCGATCGGAGGTCGCGTCATGGCACTGAGTGCTCAGCATTTGGGCATCACCACTGGAGTCGTGTCGCTCGGGCGACGACGAGCGACGCAGTACTTGGCTTGGGTGGGTGTAACGGTTATGTGTTTGTCAGGCGCCGTACCACCGGCGATCGCTGCCACACCGCGGAGTTTGACTGTCGTAGCGATGAGAAGCGGCGCCGTCGCCAGTAAGGCCGCGGGGATCGCCTGTCCTGGAAAGTGCAGCGCCACAGTCCCGGCGCGGACGCGGGCTGCACAAGCAGCTACAGGATCATCTAGCTTGGCCACGACTCAAGCCGCTCTGACTTCGGGTCAAGTTGCAGCTTGGGCTTGGGGATACAACCCTTACGGGAATTTGGGCGACGGTACTGCCGTAAGTACTTACACGCCGGTTCAAATTGACCTTCCCACCACCGTTCATTTGAGCGCTATTTCTGCTGGCCAGTATACCGCGTTGGGTCTAGATAGTACTGGCAATGCCTGGGCGTGGGGCTTGAACTCCTCGGGCCAACTTGGGAACCCGGCGGCCTCTGGTCTGGTCCCCGCCCCGGTGAGCATGCCACCGAGCGTGAAGTTCACGGCCATCTCTGAAGGGTACGCCGTGAGTGCGGCAATCGACAATCGCGGTGATGCTTGGGTCTGGGGACGTAACGACCAGGGTGCATTGGGGAATGGCTCACTAGGTGGATCTGCATCGGTTCCCACGGCTGTAACCATGCCGACCGGAGTGAGATTCACCGCCATCGCAGCCGCTTACTTCAACGTGATGTACGCCCTCGATACGCAAGGACATCTGTGGGAGTGGGGTGGGGCCGCCAATGCGCCGGGTGGCGGGTTCCTGGTACCCACCGCAGTAACCATGCCCGCTGGGTTAACCTTGGTCGCGATCACGCCGTACTTGGGACTCGATTCGTAAGGGAACGCCTGGACGTTAGGCGACCTGTATACTGCACAATCAAATTCGATGCAGGAAGTGGCTATGCCACCGGGAGTGAAATTCGCTGCGATTGCGAGCGATATTGACGGGACAGACTTTCTTGCGGTGGACACCCAAGGAAATGCATGGGCATGGGGCGGCAGCGATTACGGTCAATTAGGTAATGGGACGGTAGCTGGATATACAGCCAGCCCGGTACCCGTGACGATGCCGGCCGGCGTGAAGTTTACCGCGGTAGCGAGCACCGAGAACAATTCCTACGCCCTGGACACACACGGGAACGCATGGGCATGGGGATCGAACCAAGAGGGAGAACTTGGGCTTGGAAGTGGCCAAAGTCCCGAGAGCTGTGGCGGCATCCCGTGCAGTACTTTCCCGATAGCCGTGGACTTGCCCTCGGGATTGACGGCGATCTCAGCAAATCTTGCCAACCCGTTCGGTGGTTATGCCTTGGCGTTGGCTAGTACGGCGCAACCCCCGCCACCACCGCAGGTATTGCCCCCCACAGTCCAGGCTGGCGGCTTCCCGTACGCTCCCTCGACCACCTGCTCGGGATGTCCGGTCAACACTGCCACCGGCGAGTTCCACCACACTTTCAACGACATTCTGGTTCCCGGTCGGGGGTTGGCCTTGGACTTCAACCGCACCTACTCCTCAGCCGCCGCCCTGGCCGGAGAGACCAGTCCGCTCGGCCCGGGCTGGACGGACTCCTACAACTGGCACCTGAGCCTTGACAGCTCCGGGAACGCCACGGTGACTTCGGGGAACGGATCGTCGGTGGTCTTCGCCTCCGACGGCCCGAACGGGTTCAGCGCGCCGCCCTATGTGACGGCCACGCTGGTTAAGAACCCCGATGGCACCTACACCTTCGAGGGCAACCAAGACCAGAAACGCTACAACTTCAACGCCAACGGGCAGCTCACGAGCGAGGTCGACCGCAACGGGTACGTAACAAACCTTGCCTATTCGGGCGGCAACCTGGCCACGGTCACCGATCCGGCCGGCCGCAGCCTCACTTTCTCCTACGACGCGAACGGCGACCTCTCGGGGGTGACCGACCCCTCCGGGCACAGCGAGACCCTCACCTACGATACGGCCGGCAACCTCGCGACCTTCACCGACCGGGGCGGCAACACCTGGTCCTACGGCTATGACGCCAACCACCAGCTCATCACGTTGACCGACCCCCGGGGTGGGGTCCTGACCAATGAGTACGACACTTCGGGACGGGTCGACACCGAAACGGACCCGATGGGACGCACGACCACCTTCGCCTACGGGCCCAACGCCGACGGGTCGGAGACGACGACCGAGACCGGCCAAGGGCAACGTGACCCTCTGGAACTACACGAACCTGACACTTACTTCTGTCACCAAGGGCGCCGGCACTGCCCAGGCCGCCACCACCACCTACACCTACGACCCCAACACGTTCCAGATCGACTCGATGACCGACCCGAACGGTGGCACGACGACTTACACCTATTTCCCGAACACAGGCGACCTCAAGACCTCGACTGACCCCCTTGGCCACACCACGAGCTACACCTACAACGCTCTCAACGAGGTGCTGACCAAGACCGACCCGAACGGCGTTACTACGACCGACACGTACGATCCGAACGGCAACCTACTTTCCGTATCGACCCCCGTGAACGGGATGAACGCCACCATCACATATACCTACGGCGACGCCTCCCATCCCGGCGACGTCACGGCGGTAACGGACCCGGATGGCCACACCACGACTTATACCTATGACACCTATGGCGACCAGGCGAGTGTGACCGATGCCGTGGGGGACAAGACGACCTACAGCTACAACGTCCTGGGAGAAAAGATCACGCAGGTGCCACCCAACGGAAACGCTAACGGAGGCAACGCCGCGGCGTTCACCACCACTTTTACCTACGACCCCCTCGGTGACCTCTTGACCACCACCGATCCCATGGGTCACGTGACGAAATCTACCTATGACGCCGAGCAGAACGTCCTCACCACGACCGACCCCAACGGCAACACCACCACCAACACCTACGACCTGGACAACGAGTTAACCAAGGCGGTCCGCACAGATGCCGCCGGTCACGTAGTGGATACCCAGGCCACCACCCATGACAACGACGGCAACGTGATCATGCAGACCAACGGCCTCGGGCAGTCCACCACCTACACGTACGACGCTCTTGACCGTCAGGTGACAAGCACCGACGCATTGGGACGGACAACCACATGGACTTACACGCCGGGCTCCAAGGTGTCGACGGTGACCGACCCCTCCGGGCGGGTGATCAGCTCCACCTATGACCTCGACGACGAGTTGACGGGCATCAGTTACTCGGATGGCACCACGCCCTCTGTCGCCTACACCTACGACGCCGACGGCCAACGTCTGACTATGACCGATGGCACCGGGACGACGACCTATACCTGGGACACCCTTCACCGGCTCACGTCGGTCAAAGACGGGGCCGGTGATACCGTCAGCTACGGCTACGACCTAGCCGGCAACCTGACCAACCTTACCTATCCGGGCGGCGATCAGGTCGTGCGCACCTACGACGCGACCAGCCGGTTGGCGACAGTGACCGACTGGCTGGGCCACACGACCACCTACACTTACGACGCCGACTCCAACGTGACCGCTGAGACGTACCCGAACAAGGTCACGGCCACCACCAGTTATGACGCCGACAACCAGGCCACCTCCATTACTGACAGATTGAACAAGAAGCCAGGGAGGGCCAAGACCCTGCTGAAGCTCAGCTACACGAGCGACGCGGCCGGGCTCGTCACTTCGGAGAACTCCACAACCTACGAGTACAACGCCGCCAACCAGGTCACCTCGGCCTCGGCACCGCCCAACTCCTTCCGCTACGACAGTGCTGGGCAGCTGAGTGCGATCGGTTCCTCCACCCTCACCTATGACCCGGCCAACGAGTTGATGTCCTCCGTTGCGCCAGCCTTCACGTACACCTACAACCCGGAAGGGGACCGAACCGAAGCCATCCCCGCTGCCGGAAGCTCCTACCACCTATACCTACGACCAAGCCAACCGCCTGACCAAATTCAGCAAAGGCAAGACGAGCGCCTCCTACACTTATAACGGGGACGGCCTGCGCACGTCGAAGACGGTCAATGGGAAAATGGAAGAATTCGACTGGGACCTTTCAGGAAGCCTTCCCCTCCTCATCAAGGACGGCACGGTCAGCTACGTGTACGGGACCAACGGCGATCCCATCGAGCAGATCTCCGCAAGGGGAGGGGTGTTCTATTACCATCAGGACCACCTTGGCTCGACCCGGATGCTGACCAACTCCAGGGGAAAGGAAATCGCCACCTACAGGTACGGACCCTATGGAAACCTGACCTCGTCCAGCGGGAGAGTGGTGAACCCACTGCTGTTCGCAGGACAGTACTACGATGCCGAGTCCGGACTTTACTACCTGCGGGCTCGCTACTACTCGCCCATCACGGGCCAGTTCCTGAGCGTCGATCCAGCTATTGCAACGACCCGCCAGCCCTACGCATACGCGAATGGATCACCGACCAATATCGTCGACCCGTCGGGTGATATCGGAGCCGGACTATGCGCGGGTGGAGACGCGACTATCGCCACTTTGGCGGGTATCTCGTTTAGCATCGAGGTGTGCGGTGAGATCGGGACCTTCGGTGCGGCCGAGACCGTCACGGTGAGTGCCGCCTTCGTGGTCGGCGCTGACGCGGGTGCCGACGTCTTCGTGGGCGTAAATGTCGTCAGTGCCAACTCCTATGCCGAACTGAGTGGTTACGGCTGCGGAGAAGAAATTTCGGGCGGAGTACTCGGACGGGTCACCATCAATGTATCGCAGGACTGCAGTAGTGGTGCCCCCAGCGCCGAACTTGACCTTGGTGCCGGTCCTGCAGCCGGTCTGTCAGGGGGGCTGGTCTTTTCTACCTCATGTGTTGAAGACTCAATGGGTGGTTACAGCGACTGCGATCGGGTCGTCAGTCAATTTGCCAACTTCTTGCGGCAGGTAATGAACGGCGCACCGCCGTCGTTGCCCTGCAAAGTAGACGATTAACAGGGCTCAGCGCTCCGATGCTGCCCACACCGTCGGGCCCCATCCCGTGGGCGCCGACCGCGTCGCGGAGCAGCGTCCTCCGTGAGCGAGGGCGACCATTGGGTCTTCCGCGTCTCGAACGTCGACGTTGTGGCCGATTCGAGCTGGGACGAGATACCCTCGAAGAGAATCGTAAGAGTCTCGTGGAGTTCGCTACTCAGGCCGACCCGACCTGACGTTGCAGGAGCACAGGGCGCAGAAGCGCGTGTTCTGAGATGACCCTATAGCTGTGCATGGAGCCGCTGACAGCACTGAGTTCCTTTTATGGCGCGCATCCGCTGGTGGACAAACGCTCGTAGGCTGGGACCAGCTACCGCTAAAACTCGCGCATATTGATCCCGCGCACCGGCGGGCACCGCCCGTACTTGTTGCAGGTCTGCCTGCTTGGTCTAGCTGGAGAGTCCGAGTCATGTAGAGCTCTCAGCGGGCTGCCCCTCCGACGTGGGTGAAGCTGCTCCCAGATCAAGGGCATATGATCGCAGCGAACGGCGGCGAGATGCCATCGCTCCACAAAGGCCCACGCCACCCAGGATCGCCTCGGCGTACAACCGGCTGACTGCCGCGGAGGCAAACCAGGTCAGCGAAAACCACTGCGGTCACTGGCCCGGCCCGAGGAAGGGACCATGGCCGCCCTCACGATCCGAAATTCGAAGCCGCCTGGCAATCCGCTCGCTCGGTGTCGGACGGCACGTAGGCATCACTTTCGACCTGCGAGTGCCGCTATGGATGAGCTTGTTTGCGCGTCCTCAGCCATCGGTCGCCCCAGGGGGGCGTGGACACCTGCCTCACACGGGTTCCAATCTGGGCGGGGCTGGCGAAGAAGCGGAGCTCGTAGGACCGGCGGAACACTATGCCAGTCGGGTGGGGCTCGTAGGCAAGGAGGAAGGCGCAGTTGTCGGGTGCGCACCCGCCCCCCACCAACGAGCTCGACTGAATTATGTAGAAGGGCGAGCACGTTGTCCCGATGCACCCAGTAGCCAGGCCCGCCGGCGGGATGGCAATCGACGTCACCGCTGCCGTAGCCGTCGTCGATCGCGTACCACACGTTGAAGACCGGGCCGGCAGGTACGGCCGGGTCGCGGCCCGTCGCCCCTCTTGCGTCCGCGCTCGCGTCCAGCGAGCCGGTCAGAGCCAGGACCGGGGCGCGCCCCGGTTCACCCGCTCTAGGTTGAGGAGGACGAAGAGCTGTTCCCGGGCGGTTAGGTCACGGAAGTTGGACGGCAGGTGCATGCTGCCGACGTGCATCGCCCGGCAATAGTCGATGCTCGCTAGCAGGCTCGTGGCCCAGGCCGGGCCGAGTCCCGGCGGTACGCAATTGTGACGGGGATGCGCAGGCGGCAGTGTGCCCACGGCTGCCTGGGGCGCAGCGGCCACTGGAGCGGCGAAAAGGCCGGCCCACCAAAGGGCCAGAACCCACTCGGCCGTCGCGAGGATAGCAATGAGCCGGTACCAAGAGCGGACCTTCATGTTCCTCTTCCACTCCGCCCACGATGGCCACCGTTTGGGGACGTGTTGGGCCGACCGCTAGTCGAGGATTGGTCTACCGGAAGCTCCCACACTTCTGATAAGGACTTTTATCGTCGGGTTAGATTGAATCGACCTCAGCATTCATATGCTGCACTCATCGCTTCCAGAAATGGTCCTTGAGCAGGTCTTTTGTGGGGCTAGATGGAATCGAACCATCGGCCTCAGCATTATCAGTGCAAATGTCCCGCGCTGCGGAAATCTGGCCTGACCAGGGAGTTTGTACCGCCAGCAGCCTTGGAATTCTGGCTCTGCGACCCAAGCTTGACCCACGCGGGCCGCAAACCGTACGGGTCATAAGGCCAGAACTGAACCTTGCGGCCGCTGATGCAAGGATCGCTCGATGAGTCCCCATCCGATCTCAGCGGGTCTCCGGTCACCGCAGAACCGGAACTCCGGCGACGAATGTGGACCCTTGACATGGCTGTGATCATCGGTGAGAAACGTGGCGTGGAGGTGTTCGGCGAGCACCCACGTAGAGGCGTCGGCCGCCGTCATGCTGTGCCTGTAGGCCCAGGCGACATCGATTAGGGCCGGACGGCGGCCCGGTGCAGGCGCATGTTTGAAACTCGTTGATCGTGATCGGGGCCTTGGGCTCGTCCAGCGTCCGGATCACCACCAGTTGGCTCCAGACAAGAGCGAGCACGTCCGAGTAGAAGTGCTCGGGAACCCACCCGGCGGCATCAGCGGGCCGGAGCCGTGGAAGCCCCGTCCCCTTGCGGCTACGCGTGACTATCTCCGGGCCCGCCGAAGCGTCTATTACGACCGGGCTTACCCGTGGGCGTCAACTCGCAGCTCCCGAAGGGCCTCGACCGCACCGACGGGATTCCAGCTCCGGTTCGGATCCAGCAAGAAGCCGGTCGACGAAGGCGCGGAAACTCTCGGTCAAGGAACCCCTCTCGGGTTCGATCTCCGCGAGGATCGGGTCGGAAGGAGAGTTCGACGCATAGCTGGTCACACCGCAAGGTAACTCCGCGCCGTGTCTAGTCGTCGGCGCGCGCATCAGGCCAGCTTGTTCGTCGCGACATGAAGCCGGAAACGTCTTCCTCACGGCAGCCGATGAGGCCGCGCTCGGTGACTTCGGAATCGCTGCGGCTGAAGCGAGAAACATCCGGTCCCGCGGGTTGATCGGCTAGCCAGAGCGTCTGCATAAACCGCGGCGGTGTAACAGGTCATCAGCGTGATAGCTCGCCCGTTTTCCCGTCGCGCACTATGCGCAGCGTCGGCTTGGTTTCTGATTCATCTTCCAGGTGAACACCCGTCATAGCTTGGCATCGGTCTCGAAGATGCCGTCGGTGGAAACCTGGCCGGTCGGCGGCCTGGAAGGTCTCGACAGCCAGATCCTTTTTTCCCGACCGCAGAGCCGAATCGGCCAAGGCTTCGATCGGCATCCAATGATCGGTACCCAACCGGGTGGCGACCTCGACATAGTGGCTGAAACGGCGGCCGGCGACCGCAAGCCAGGCCAGTTGCTGGAGCGCCTCGTCGGCCTGATAGTCGAGGAAGGCGGCCCGGCACTCCCGCTCCAGCTGGGTTAGGTAGTCCTCGATCACTTCTGCCTGCCCGGCGGGCACGTGTAGCCATGGGCGCGTCTCTTCCTTGAACCCGAGGCCGTAGTCCTCAAACACCACCAGGTCACCGATATCGGCCCAGTAGTCCGTCGGTTTCATCCCTGCGGCCTGCCAGTCGAGCTTGAGATATGTGTGCCAGGCTTCCTCGCGCATCTGGTCGACATTGCCGTAAGAGTCGTCGGCTCGCTCCATCAATTCGAGGCCAGCGGTGTGGAAGGCTCTATAAAGGGCCAGGCGCTGCGCCTCACTCAACGACGGTTTGTCCAGGGCCCGGAGGCGCTCTTGCACTCGCTCGACCGCGCCGAAGCTGCGGTTCTTTGTTATGCGGTCCTTGACCTCGACGTTGCGTCGGAAGCTCTTGTAATAGACAGCGGGGTCGACCGGAAACTTCGACCATCGTCCCATTCGCGCCCGCCGGACGAGCTGAACCCTGGGGGTTTCGACCATGGCGGGCGTCATCGCCCGACCCTCGATCCAGCGGCCGGCCATCTTCTTGCGTGCCTTGGCTACAAGCGCCCGATCCCTCATCGCATCCGCCCTAGCCAGATCAGCCGGTCCCAGCCTGGCTTCGCGGAGGCGTGCCCGCAGGTCGGCGAGGTGGCTCAGCTTGTACTCCGCGGCGTCACGGCCGTCGAGATGGCGACGCAACTCTCCAACAAGCTGCTCTTCGAGTTGGTCGAGGGCTGAGGCGTGGTCGGCAACCGCTACGACCGCGAACCACAGGTCCCAATAAGACCATAGGCGTCCGGCCACCTCCGACCACGGTTCCGGGCCGAACACCGGCGGCTTGCGGCCCGTGGCCTGATTCACCGCCGTCCCCGCAGCCAGTCCGGCCCCCAGTACGGACGTAGGGGCGGAAGATCGCTCAGTTCTGGGTCTTTGGGCAACGCCGACTCGCCGTCGTCGCCGCCCCATCGACGGTGGTACTGGTCGGGAATGTCCCCCCAACCCCAATACGGCCAGGGCCGGTCCGGGACAATACCCAGCGTCTGACCGGGATCAATCCGTCTCGGGCCAACCGTGCAGAGATGCGCCCAGTCGTCTCCCAGATCGAACACGTACACGAACTGCTCGCCGAGGTTGAGACGCGACAACCTCACCTTGCTGAAGTCAAGGGTCACGACGTCGTCCAGATCCCAGTCCGGATCAGGGATGGAGAGCCGCTTCTTGTCGGCGAGGGTGAACTCCTGCAAGTGGGAGCGGTCCCAGCGTGCGAAGGCGTCGTCGATGGCGTCTGCGAGCTGCGCAAAGGTGTGGGTCCGGGCAGCAGCGACGATCCGTCCCGGTCGAGGCCAGTAGTGCTCCCCGTGTCCTTCGACAAGGTCAACTTGAATGGAAAACCAAGACGCGCTCACGGCGGCCATCTTGGTCAACCCCTGCTGTTATCCGCTCGCCGGTCTCACGGTTGGTTCGGTGCTCCTACCTGGACGCACAGTCGCTCGACAAGAGACGGCGAGTGCTGGAGCCCACGAGAGCTACCAAGGTTGTGACTGCCCAGCCTCTCTGCCTGAAGTCGTACGACCACGAGAGGGCCAAAGCTGGTCGCGTAGAGCTTCCCGAACCCTCGACCCGCGTCTCGTCGGGGTCTATGGAATGACCTGGGAATTCCGGGCGATCAGCCACTGCTCGTTCGCTCGCGTCAGCCCCGGCCGACGAGTTCGGCTCATGTAGGGCCGGGATCCAGACGACGGCCGTGTCGGTGACATCCCGGTTGTGGAGAGCCTGACAGCCGCGGGGCTGGACACCGCCCGGTTCGCCTCGTTGTGGCGTTCCAGGAGGGGTAACCGTTTGTCGCGCACACCGACGTCAGAGCGGTCCGGTTGGACCAAGCGCATCATTCCACCTTCGTCATGACTACACTGTAGTCATGACGCATCCCATGTCCGTGCGGTTCCATGATGATCGAGTAGTGGAGAGGCTCAAGGCCGAGGCCCTTAGCCGGGGAGCGTCGGCCTCATCGCTGGCTGAAGAGTTGATAGACGAAGGCCTGCGCAGCCGCCGGCACCCGATGATCGCCTTTCGCGACGGCCCAGCGGGGCGACGCGCTTGCCTGGCCGGCGGTGCAGACGTGTGGGAGATCATCGGCACCATCGTGGGCGGCGACGTGCCCGCATCCAAGCGATTGGCACGGGCAGCCGAGCAGCTCGGTCTTCGCCCCGAGCAGGTTGAGGCCGCCATGGCCTACTACGCGGAGTTCACCGAGGAGATCGACAGTCTGATCGAGGCCAACCAACAGGCGGCCGACGAAGCAGAAAAACTGTGGCGGCACCAGCAGGAACTGCTGGCCGGTTGAGGCTGCTGCTCGACCCGCACCATTCTCGCCTTGTCGCCGAGAGACTGAGGGGAGAAGGCCACGACGTCGTGGCTGCCGCGGACGATCCGGTGGTCGCCGCTCTCTCTGACGAGGACCTGCTGCGGGCGGCGACCAGGCAGGGACGGGCCGTGCTCACCGAGAACGCTCGGGACTTCGACCATATTGCCCGGACGTGGGGGGCAACTGGAGAGCACCATGCCGGGATCATCTTCACCTCACCCCGTCGGTACCACCGCGGCAGCCGCTCCTACCCCACCACCCTCATGGCCGCGCTGACAGCCCTGCTCGCCGACCCACCCAACACCCAACGCGACTGGGTTTATTGGCTTCCCTGACCTCGCAGCGACGGACCTGATGCGGTTGTGTTGCGACCGGATGCCCCTTCTGGCATCTCATCCGTACACGGGGATGGCCGTTCCGCTCATCAACTCCATTGTCGACCTCGACGCTCAGGCTGAGCGCTCGACGGTTCCCACCCCGGTCGGTCGGCCTGGGCTACTCTCGCCCGGATCATGTATCAGCAGGCAAGTGAACGCTCGCGCAAAGTTCGAGAGCGTCCTCGGCGGCACCCATGACGTTACCGCTCTGGAAGCACGACGGCTCGTAGCGCCCGGAGGCGTAGCTGTAGAACGCGAAACTCCAACGGTCCGGGCTGAAATAGCGAAGACGGCAGAGGTGAATAGGGCTTTCCCGGAGGCTAAGGTACTCCTGGCGGCTCATTCCCGGCGGAGGCAACTCGCCGTCGGCCAGTTCCGGCTCGCAGTAAAGATCGAGATAGCAGAACTTGCCTTGAAGCGGACGTCCAGCCGAGAGAACGGACCGGCGAAGTGATGCGCGGCGTGGGAATCCAGACGCCGCCTGAGATCTCGATGTAGGCGTTCGGGGATTCTGTTGCCTCCCGTGTGGGGGCTGTAGACCCAGCGGGCAGCCGTCGGACTCATCGGCCACCGGTGGCGCCCAAGACCGCCAGATCGGGAATGAGACTGCGTCGGCGGGCCTCGTCTTGCATATGGGCAGGCAGCCCTCGGGCGTCCACCACAAACCCATCGACCTCCACGTGCCAGGCGTAAGGATGCCGCTCAAGCAACGCCCGCCGGCACAAGCATGGCTCGAGAGGATCAAGGCCGAGTACCTGGCGGATGGCTCGCGCTTTGTTGGCAAGCGTCGACTTGGCTACACCGGTGAGCCGGGAGAGATCGTCGCCCGAAAGGAATGGCTCGCTCGCCCGGTCGAAGAGGAAGTTGTTGGCCCCAACCGTGTAGATCACCGCCGCGGCCCAGTCCCGAAGGTCTCCCCGGGCGAGGGGGGACGGCCGCTTGCGGGCCAGCATCCCTACCAGGGCGCGGCACAACTGCCCGTACTCCTCATCCAGATGCTCGGCGCAGAACAGCGTGGTGAGCGCCACGATCTGGGCGGCATCGTGCTGGAGGGCCTTGGGAACCCGCAGGCCCGATAGATCCACGTCTGCGATGGACTGGGCCATCTCGGTCATAAGCGCCAGTCTGGTGCGCCACCAGCACCGGGTGGTGGATGCAAGACCGGAACCGTAGCCAGCGCGTGGGACCAAACGGCAGCGACCACAAACGCCCACCGAGGTCAACAAGTCGACGGGGAACGTGGTCAGGGTTCTCCCGGCCTCGCTGGACGAGCCGTACGCCATGACCCTGCGCGGCCCCGACCTGGCGAACTACTGCTGCTCCAATCCGGGCGGGGACTTAGGCGGCTCCGTCACCGAGCTCGACGCTTCGACCGGTGCAGTCGTGAAGGTGTTCTCGGCCTCAACGTACGGACTCAACGGCCCGGACGCCCGTGCCTTTAGCGGCTCGCACCTTTTCGTGGCGAACTACTCGGGCAATAATGTCATGGACTCCAATGGGACCCAGGTCAGCCAGGGCTCGGTCAGGGAACTCGACACTTCGACGGGTGCGCTGGTTAAGGTGCTGGGGGTCGCCCCCTCCCGCCCGGAGGCCGCAGCCCCGCCTCGGCAGTTCGGGGGTTCTTCAACGACATTCTCGCAGGCAATTGGACGGAGGCCTGTGGTTACGATGGCGCCACTGGGGGGAACCAATTGCCAGGCACCGACAGGGGCAAAGGTGAAAGGGAATATCCACGTTGCCCGTACGGTCGTCGAAGGTGCTGAAGCGCTTGTAAGTGTCACCGGTCGAGTATGCACGACCACGGGGGACCCGACCAGCCAGTGCGAAACGAACACTGACCCTGACGCCGGGTTGCCTGGGGGAAATTAAACTTCAGCGCCGCCTACCAGCGAGTCCTTTCAGGCAACCTTCAACGTAACTATTCACCCGTAGGACGTGTGGAGCGCGGCTATCCACCACTGAGCGCGGGGGAATGGTAGACACTATGGCGTGGGCCTTGCCGAACAGGTCGAGCAGCTCAAGGGGGAGAACGCCGCGCTGCGGGTCGAAGTTGGCGAGCTGAGGCCGGAGAACGCCGAACTGAGGGCGAAATTAGAGGCACTCGAGGCGGAGCTCGAAAAACTGAAACGCGAAATGGGCCGTAATTCTTCTAACTCCGGCAGGCCACCCTCGTCCGACACCCTGGGCGAACGGGCCAACCAGGCCGAAGACCGGCTCTCACGCGCTGAGCGGCGGCGCCTGGCCCGGGAAAAGGCCAAGAAGTTCTTGAACGAACGCGTAAAGTGCCGTCCTGGCAAACAGCCTGGCGCGGCTGGGGCAGCGCTGGCAAAGGTCGACCGCCCCGACCGGGCAGTCGTGCACTCACCGGTGAGCTGCGCCCGTTGCGGGCAAGGCCTGGGCGGGGCCGAGGTGACCGGCACTGAAGTGCGCCAGGTGTTCGACTTGCCCGATAGGCACCTAGAGGTGACCGAGCACCGCGCCGAGTCCCGGCGCTGTAGCTGTGGGGCGACGACGAAAGCGCCGTTCCCCGCCGAGGCAAAAGGGCCGGCGTGCTATGGGCCAATCGTGCGGGCGGTTGCCGTCTACTTGATGGTGGGCCAGCACATACCGGTCGCCAGGGCAGCCGAGCTGCTCTCTCAGGTATGCGGGGCACCTGTCTCTACGGGCTGGTTGGCCGGCCTGGCCGTCGAGGCGGCCGAGGGGCTGTCGCCTTTCCTGGCCGAGCTGCGGGCTCAGCTCGTCGCAGCCGACGTGCTGCACGCCGACGAGACCGGCTCTCGTGTATCGGGCGCCCGCTATTGGTTCCACGTCGCCTGCACCGGTATGCTCACCCTGCTCGACTGCCACCCGAAAAGAGGCAAAGAGGCCTTCGCCGATATGGCCGTGCTGCCCTTCTTCTCGGGCGTGCTCATCACCGACGGGTGGAAGCCGTACTGGTCGGTCGACGGAATAGAGCATGCCCTTTGTTGCGCCCACCTCCTCCGCGACTTGGCCTCCCTCACCGGCTCGGTCGCCCACCGGGAGTGGGCCGACGAGATGGCCGACTTGCTGGTAGAGGTGAAAGATGCAGTCGAGCAAGCACTTTTTGAGGGACATGGTGAGCTCAGCGCCGGCCAGCTGAAGGCCTACCGCTCCCGCTACACAAAGTTGGTCAACCGAGGCTTTAGCGCCGTGCCCGCCCGCCACCGCGCGGGCAGCGTCCACCGGGACGCCTTCAACTTGTTGTGCCGGTTCCGGGACCAGCGCCACGAAGTGCAGCGCTACTGGTCCGACCCGGCCGTGAGCTTTGACAATAACCAAGGCGAGCGCGACCTCAGGATGGCCAAATTGCACGACAAGATAAGCGGCTGCTTCAGGACACTGGCTGGGGCCAAAGCCTTCTGCGCTGTCCGCAGCTACCTCCAGACCGCCCGCAAGCACGGCCTCGTAGGCCTCGACGTGCTGGTCCAGCTGTTCAAGGGCGAGCCGTGGCTGCCCCCTCGGGCCCTCTCTCCCCCTTAGGCACCCAACACTGCCCCTCACCCAAGGAGGCCCTTTGAGCCCAGCCCGCAAAGCCGACCCCGGCCTCGATGCTCTCATCAACGAGATCACCGTCGACGCCTACGACGAGGACGAACAACTACAGGGGTTCGTGAACGCCTTCGACGAGGACGCCAATTTCCCTTGTCCCGGCGCGGTTATAGGAGAAGACGTGGAAGTGCTATCTGTTTCAGTCGGGGACCACCGCCGGGAGCTCATTGCCACCTGCAAACGCGGCAGCCGTCGTTACGACATGGCGCTGCTCGACATCGACGTCCATGCCGACCCGGCCACCTCACGCCTCATTGCCGCTTATCGACGTTGGCTCGGTTACTGAACCCAGACACCTGAACAGTTACCCTTCAACATCTCAGCCCGATCGCGTGCGCAGTGATCGGGGGCCATTGGTACGTGGCCTAGTGTGCCCCAAAAAAGGCGCATTGTTGGTGCGATCTGCACGCCCGCCCTCCAAGTCTCTAGATATCTCAATTGATCACCGCTGACTCCTCAATCGCCACGCGGCCACCAACCGATCCTGTATCCCACAGAAAGGCCTTGGCAGCGCAAAAGCCGTCCTCGAAAAAGATGTTCACATGGCCAGACCCCATGTCCCGGAATTCCGCCGAGCCGTGGTGCTCGCCGTCGAGTTTGTCGACTAGACGAATCAGCCGGATCGCAAAGGGGTCTTCATCCACCTCTTGGCCCGTGCCGAGGAACTGCTGGAGCTCCGCTCATTCCCACACCTTTCGGCCGCCTTTGGCGGTGTATTCATGTTCACACTCCTGCCGACACTGGCGAGGCCCCATGAGTCGCATCCGACCCTCGGCCCTGACGAGACGGAGGTACTGCTCGTGCTTGTCGCGGTGACCTGGAGACGCAACAAGACGGCCCAAGTCCCGGTGGCGTTGAGGGTGACCGGGCCGACCCCAGCCGCGGTTCCGTTGAAGCAGCCCGTGGCGTGGGTGACAATCGAGCCTTGGGGGTCGACGAGGTTGGGCGTGTAGCAGCCGTCGTCGCTGGGGTGTTCGCCTCCGAAGGCATCGAGGTCATCCGCACGCCCGTGCGGGCGCCGGATGCGAACACGATATGCGAGAGGGTCGTAGGCACCCTTCGGCGCGAGTGCCTGGACCGCATGCTCATCTGCGGCCACCGTCACCTCGATAAGGTGCTCACCCAGTACCTCGCTCACTACAACGGGCATCGACCGCACCGAGCCCTCGCGCAGCGATGTCCCGACGGGCACCCAAGCGACGGTCCGCGACGCCGGTTCGCCGATCCTCCGGCATGACCTGCTCGGCGGGCTCATCCACGAGTACAGGGCTGCGTAAGGCGACCATGATCGATTATTCGGCACCCACGCGCACTAAGCACGGCCGAGATTACCAACCACAGCGCGCAGAGCTGATGTGTGCCTCGAATGGGGGCACTGCCGATCAACTGGCGGGGGTCCTTAGCAGGCTTCTTCTATAACCCATTCACGCGGTATCCGCGGCTTGAGATGCTCGCAACCAGACAATCCGCCCACGCCCCCGTTCGACTGGCCACTTGGCCACTCGGACACTGCTACGGGACCCGATAGTCGGCTCAGTTAGACCACTGTTGGGAGTCAGGTCGGCGGTGGCACGGCATTTGGGTTCGACCGAATGGCGCGGCCGGTGTTCAGGCACCAATGGGCCCGATGTGTGTTCCATTGAGCTGTCTTTATCGCCCCTCGTCGTTGAATCCTCGCCTGGGCCCGCTACTGTAAGTTCGTGAGTTCTCGCACAGCTGTGAAGTGACAGCCGGTTGGGCTTAGCGACGAGCGCGACGGGGTTGACGGCCAGGTCTAACATGAGCGATCAGGATCGATCACAAGGAAATGCCAGCAAGGCCGAAGTCTTCATCAGCTACAGTCGGTGCCAGCTAGGCGACGAACCTAACCCTGAGAATTCCGGTGCGGTCCATAATTGGCGATCGCGAAGAATCGCCATCGACCTCCTGGCATTGCTCGAGGAGGCACTTCAGGGCAAGGGTTATGATGTGTGGCGCGACCAGCATTTCATCGTGGAAGGCGACCTGATCGGGCAGAAGATCGACGCCGCGTTATTATCGTGCGCTGGCGCCATCATCTTGCTTGACCCGGACGCGCTTTGCCGGTCGTCTTGGGTCTTCTGGGAGTCCGGCATCTTGACCTGGCGGGAAAGAATCCAGATGCCCGTTAAAGTGGTCCCGGTGCTGATCGGCGTCGATCCCGAGCGGCTCGACGAGCACGGCTACGGACCGAGCCGGCTGGGCCAGGCGCTGGCCCACATCGTGAACCCAGACCTTTTTGACTTCAATGCCGTGGGCTATCTTGTCGATCTGGCCGCGCATCGAGCGAGATTACTGAAGCCCTTGGGTACCTGGAGGCCGAGCCAAGCGACGCCAGCTCACAATGGCTTAACGCCATCGCCGAGTGCTTGCCACCTGGGGAAGGCTGGATCCCCGCCCTTGTCCCGGTGCTCCCCCGCGGTGAACGGTTACGCCTTTCTCACAAGAAAACGCACATTGTCGCCAGAGAAGCTCCTCGCCGCCGACCCGGATGGTTTTGAGCTGATATTGAACGCATTCTTTGGCTTTCCTTTCAACGACTCTTCACGACTAAGCTCAATTTACAGCCGGTGTGGGTGCCCGTGGCTTTCTCGACCGGGATCGCAGAGGCTAAAGATCAGGAACCGGGGACACGGATAATTACGGTGAACGCGGAAAAGCCTAGGACTGGCGCAGACGTGGTTCGACGTGCCTTACCCCGGGCATCCAACCGTCAACGATTGACGTGGACGATAACGGCTGCGACCGTCACGGACGCAATCGATGAATGCAAGCTGCAGATAGTGAAGAAATGGGGAGAGGATCCTGACCATAAGGCGGACATCCTTCAGGGGTGCTTCGTGATGTTGTCCTGCAACGGCGGTACGGTGGCGAAACAAGGATTGGCACATGTCGTCGCCGAACTGGCACAGCAATACCCCAAGCTTACCTACGTGGCAATGCTGGGGAACATGGTGCTAGACGATATGAGACGGATGATTATCGACCTTCCCGAGGGAGCCGACCGACGGGCAGAAGATTTCGACTTCATGCTGGACGACCTGCTTCATGAAGATCGAACTTGATCGGCCGGAAAGGACGCAATCGCGATGGCACCCCCTGACGACTTAGAACTGCAATATACGCCGGTGCAGGCTGACTTCGTCGATGACCCCGAGCTTTGGCGGCGAGACACCGGTCGCCGGCAACTTTTCGACCGACGCGACGGATCGGTATATCGCCTGCAGCCCGAGATGCGACTTGCGGTCAATGTTGCGCTCGCTACCGGGAGGCCGCTGTTGTTGCGGGGCGAACCGGGGTCGGGAAAGTCTTCACTGGCGCCGTACCTTGCTCGGAACCTGGCCCGCTACTACGAAGAAGTCGTCGTCGCTACGGCGAAGGTCGAGATCTACTGTGGCACTTCGACGCAGTCAAAAAGCTGTCCGACGCTCAGGCCCGTCGGCCTGGCGACCCGCCGCTAAACGATGCTGATTACGTGGTGCCTGGAGTACTGTGGAAGGCATTCGACCCGGATGGCAAGTTTGGCTCCGAGCGCAACCCAAACTCTGTTGTGCTAATCGATGAGATCGACAAGGCTGACCCCGACGTGCCGAACGGGTTGCTCGTCCCACTTGGAGCGGGGCAGTTCGTCGCACCGGCGTGGGATAAGCCGATAGTCATCCCCGAAGGCCGGCGTGTCGTTGTGGTGATCACGACGAACGAGGAACGGCAGCTGCCACCTGCCTTTCTGCGGAGGTGTGTTGTAGCCTCTATCCCAAGCCCAACCCGAGAGTCACTAGCAGCAATCGCACGCCTCCACGTCCTTGGGCCGGCTGGCGCTGAGCCGGAGCCGGCCGTGGCTCAGTTGTTTGAGGTATTGGCAGTCAAACTACTTGGACTCCGCGATCAGATAAGTAAGCGCGTGCGTCCTCCGGGCGTGGCGGAATACCTTGATGCCGTCCGCGCGTGCATGGACCTTCACATTGATCCGTCGCAAGAGTCACTGGCGTGGCGAGGTGTGGAGGAATTTACCTTGCGTAAGGCTACGGATTCGGACTGAGATACAAATGAGTCTCCCCTCTGTCTGGGTCGCTGACCTTGTCGTCGCGTTAGACAACCTTGATCCGCAGAACGATAACGCACTTGCTGTGATCGCAGACGTGCTCGGGTTCGCACTGAGAACTTCCGAACGCGCCGTGGCTGTCCCGGACGTCGTCGGCAGGCAATTGCCTTCCTCGTCTTCTGGCTCGACCCATGCCAAGCCGCTTCTCAGCGCCGACAGTAACGCTCCCGGACGATCATCCTCCTCTCCTGACCAACTGCCCCTCATCACGCCACGGCCCTCCGGCGGGGAACAACGCCCAGCGGTCGTACCTCTTCGCCTAGGTGGGGTGGCTGACGCTACTCCTCCAGCCCGAATGTCGCTACTCTCGCCGCTCGCCGGACGCTTCATTGCACAGGAGTCGTCAGCTCAACGCGGGCAGGATTCGATGTCGACCTGGACGAGTTAGTTGACCTTCTCGCTCGGTGCCAAATCCCGCAGCCGGTACCTTTCAAAAAGCATCGTACTCTAGCCCGAGGAGTGCAGGTCCTCGTGGACGACGGTGAGGGGATGGAGCCGTTTGCTGACGACCAGCTCGGCCTCATCGACGTCATTCGTGGATTGGTGGGCGAGGGAGTACTGGAGGTGCGCACCATCCACGAAGTACCAGACTCGGCCGATCCGCTGTACCCCTGGGAGCCGCCGCCAGCCGGTACACCGGTACTGGCACTGACTGATCTCGGTCTGAGCGGGCGAACCGAAGTGGGTATTCGGAAGTTGATCGCAGCCTGGCAGTCCGTGGCCTTCCGACTTTACACCCGGGTTCGAGCCTCATCGTGTTGGTCCCTTTCCCCGGCCACTATTGGCCTGCGGCCTTGAAAGGCTGCATCCATCTTGTGCCGTGGGATAGGCCGACGACAACTGCTCTCGCCCGGACTGCCCGCCACTCGAGACTGTTCGGATGAACCAATCAACCGCCGAGGACATAATTCGTCAGTTCGAGCGGACGCATCCCCAGGTGGTGAGGCTGGCTGAGTTGTTGGCGCCGGCGGTCCGCATCGAGGGGGCACTCATTCGGCGGATTCGACTCGAGGCGCTGCCGTATCTGTCCGCGGACGCCGAGGCGACTTTGTGGTTTTCGCCACTCGTCCAGTCCCATTCGGCCGCCGGCCTGACACTGTCAGTCCCTGCCGCAGTCGTACTCCGCGGGCGCTTGTCAGGGCTGTGGCATAGCGAGAAAAGGCCGCAGTTGGAAAGGGTGCGAGCGATTTACGCTGCCGTGCACGACTATTTGGCACCTCCTCTGCGTCTCGAGGAGGAGGTGGCTTGGGACGTGGTGGTGGGAGATATCGACAGCGCGAATAGACGTTTGGATACTGCAGTGGCAGCTCTTTTGGCTGAACCCGAGCGGTTCCGCTTCTGGGTCGACGGGGCCATGACGCGGCTACCCGACCTCTCCCGGTCTAAGGGCAGCGCCGCGTTACTGGCGCGAGCAGCGACCGGCGAGGAGCCCACGGGGCGGCTCTGGGAAGCGGCCTATGACACTCTGGGGACGAAGGCCTTAACCGTCCGCCACATGGGCTCGCTTCTCGAACTTTCCGGCCCGATATTTCCGGGCACTCGGCGGATCCAGGTTCCTGATACTTCCTCAGTAGTGTTGGCGCTGTCGTGGCAGGCATCGGGAGGCACTGTGACCGAACAGGTTGTACTGGACAAGCGTGAGCGTGCGGCGGCCCTAGTCTCAGTGACCGGGCCCGTGGAGGTGCGGACCGCTGCCGGCACTACCTATCTCGTGCGTGACCACCCATTTGCGCGACCGTCTCGGATCGAACCGGCCACCGACCCGCGTGGTGAGCTATTGTCCATGGTCGAATTCGGAAGCGTTCCGGGTGTCCGTTTGACAGACACGGGCGAGCGGCCTGAGCTCGGCATCGAGCTTCGGAATGGCACTGTAGTTCTCGTCGGCGAATCTGGCGAGCCTCTCCCGAACGTGCCACAGCTTAGCCTCCAGAGTGAATCTCTGGCCTCGCGTCTCGCTACTCTGGCTGCCCATGTCAGCCGCTGGCTGACGGTTAGCGAGTTGCGCTCGGGTTCGCCCGTCCTTGATGGCGCGATTGCTGTAGGCGTAGTGAGCCCCGAACAAGGTTTCCCCACTGAGTCGGGAGTGCCGTCGAGCGATCTGCCCGTCGCCATTATTACCAACCGCAGTAATGAGCCTCTCTTTACAGCGGCCTTCGCCATCTCCTCCAACTGGTCAGTGCAGGCGCTGACTGAAGGGAAGATCAGCCCGATTCTGGAACCCGGCGGGCAATGGCAGGGAGGCTTGAGCGACGATCTGGTCGATCCTGGCCAGGAGGAGGCATTTGTGCGAATTATCGGCGTAGCCGCGCGCCGTGCCTTCGACCCTACGGCGCTGGAATTACCTCCAATTTCGCAGGCAGGCCGCGAGCCGCTCCACATTGCCCCTCCACAATCCTCTTTCCTAGACGCGGAATTCGCTCGGATGATAGGTGGCCTCAGCGAGATGACACTCGAGCCTTACCTCGAGTGGACCACGGACGAGGCCGAAGTTACCGTCCGAGTGCCCTCAAAAGAGGAAGAGCGGACTCGCCTCCGACCCGAAGCGCTACAGGAGGAGTCTCCTGAGGCGACCCTGCCTGCGGAAGATCATAACCTTTTCGCGGCGGAGGAAGCATCCCGTTCAGGGGCGCCTTGGTGGCAAGCCCCACGGCTTGAAGATCCTTCGACGGCAACCAGCTACATATTCTCATTGCTGCAGCGCAATATTGCCACCGCGGGGTTTACGATCCCCGATCATAACGCTCCGGGGTCGTTCGCACTTCCCGGGTGCGTCCTTGCCTCGCCCTCGTGGTCCGGTTACCCCGGTAACGTGGCTCCCGTAAGTGGCGACTATGTGTTCAACTGGACACGGGACGCTGCGCTCACTGTGTCTGCGATTCTAAGACAGGCTCCTGAACTGGTCCCAGTTGCAGTAGCTACTCAGATCCTGGCAAACTACGTCGACTTCGCCAACACTTGTCAGGAGGCTGGCGGCGTCATCGGTCAAGCGAAGTACACCCCCGAGGCAGGGCCAACTGGTGCACCCGATGAAAGCGACGGGCCCGCCCTGCGCGTGCTCACCCTGCTACAAGGTTTCTCCAGCCTGAGCCAGGTATCACAATTGACAGCGAGGAAGGTTATCGCCACAGACCTGAATTACATACTCAGCGGCAACCGCTACCAACAGCCGACCGTTACACACTGGGAGGACACGTTTGGCCAATCGATTTTTGCCCGCTCTGTGCAGCTTCGGTGCCTCAATCAGATAATTTCGCTTGGCCCCACATTGAGCATTCCTGTGCCACCTTCCGCGTACAGCGCTACCAACTGGCTGGCGCAGCAGTTACCTCTGCACTGGTCAGGAGGTACAAACAATTTCTATGTGTCAGTCCTTGATGGCGTACGCCTTTTCGGCGACGCCGCCGCGCCATACGACCCTAGCATCGACCCGATCTTAGCTTTCCTCCACGGTGACGCCATTAGCCCGATCGACCCGAAGCTTCTTGCCACAGCCGCTCGGGTCCGTGCACAGTGGTCGGCGGGGGAGCTCAGAACATTACCCTGTCAACGTTAGCGACGCGGAGCGTGGGATTGGGCCAATGGTTGGCCGCTATGTCGGCGATCAGTTTGACGGCGACAGCTTGACAAGCGGAAGTGGCAACCCGTGGGTTGTCTGTACCTGCAGCTTCGCTCAGCTGTATTACGAGCTCGCGCAGGAAATCAACAACGGTAGTCCCGTGCCGAACGATTCACTAAGTCACCTATTTTTCAGCCAGATCGGTATAAACGTCACGGACCCGGCGCATGACCTCGTGGCTGCTCTGCGGGCAGCGGGTGACTATATGCTAAATGCAATCACCTATCACAGCATCAAGCTGGAGCTGAGCGAGCAACTCGACGGAATAACTGGATTCGAAAGAGGAGCTGTCAATCTAAGCTGGAGTTATGCCGCGTACCTATCGGCGGTGGCCGCGCGCGGAGGCTTATGACTGGTGCATGATGCGTGCATAGCACTCCCGGTCGGTGAGGCCGCGGCTGATGGCGCCGAAGCAATAGACAGTTCTCCAGAGGCGCGCCAAAGGCAGGTGAAGGCGGAAGGGATGGCGGTCTGACGGCTTGAGGCCAGGCTAGGTGAAACAGCATAAGGTCGAACACGGACCCTCCGATGCTCACCGCCGAGGAGAAGGAGGCTCTGCTGTCAAGATGCGAGGAGTACGGCGGTTCAGAGAGGAGGCCGCGCGCTAGAGTGTGTGTGTGTACCTGATTCGTCAGCCAGATTGGCCCAAGTTCTTCGGACTGTGAGCGCCGGCGGAGGTTGTGCGGCTCACTTGCAAGGGCAACAACGCGCGGATCGTGTGACCACGGCGGTTTCACGACCTTCCGCAGGGTGGCTATGGGTTGTCCGTCAGCATAGAGCATGGAGGGTTATTAGTAAGTACAGGCATTTGCTCCGCATGGCACCAGCTGCTGCGGAGGCGCCGGGGTATTGGCGGGAAGGTTACCGTGGTGGCCGGCGACAAAGGCTCACGCACCGTGCTGCACGACGGTTCGGCCCCCGTAGAGTTGTCGGTGTGAGTCGTCCATGTCCTTGTTACGGAGGAACGGGTGTTGAGTCGTGCAAAAAATAATGTCATTGGGTGGAAATGCACGGCGAGCCATTATCTTCACAGTAGCCGAGGCCAGCACGCGGTGCCTTGTCCTTAGGGCTGACGCAAAAACAACTTCCCACTTTTGGGGAGCCAGTTCACCTGGGGCTGATGGTGTAGTTGCGGGTGGGCTGGGTGTCGTGACGGCGGACCGATAGGTCCTTCATCTCCTTGTCGCTGACCTTGACGCCGGTGAGGTAGTCGGCCCGGACGAGGTGGGCGTCGACCCGAAGCCCGGTCTTGGTACGGGTGGTGCTGATGTAGTTGACAACGGTCTCGTAGTCGGTGAGCGGCCGGCCGGCCCAGTTCTTGCTGATCTCCGAAAATGCCCTATGTTCAATGGTTATCTATATCCCTAAAGAGAAAAACCTTGTTGGAAAACGACTTTGTCGTCATAGACATGTAGCTGACGTTGCTGCGGGTCAGCGGGCGGCTTCTGCGCGCTCCTCGCCGAGCCTTCGCGCGAGCGCCTCACGTAGGCGATGGTTCTCCGCCCGCAATTCGGCTTCGAGAGCCCGGAGGGCCTCGAGCTGCTGACGCAGGGAGTCGGCGGTCGCCCGCTCGGCTACGGGCCTACTCGGCCTGGAGGCGCGGGTGCGGGCACCACGGAGGCTGTCGATGGCGGGGCGCAGGTCGGCCTGGCGGTAGAGCCACGCACGTGAGACGCCGGCGACTTCCGCGATCGTGGCGAAGCTGACCGGGCCACCGCT
Source organism: uncultured Acidimicrobiaceae bacterium (assembly GCA_963807395.1). GTDB lineage: Bacteria > Actinomycetota > Acidimicrobiia > Acidimicrobiales > Palsa-688 > Fen-671. Next base: position 61,331 of record CAWEBW010000007.1, on the reverse strand, counting down.
AGCGCTCAACGTGCGCAGGGCCGCCACGGCCCGTCGACGGGCCTCGTCGTGGCGCCGGCGAGCAGCGGCCTGGAGCACTGAAGCCCGGTCAGCGGCCATCGGCGTCTTCTCCTGCGATCGACTCGAGCGAGGTGATGATCTGGTCAAGGTGCTCGAGCACGGCCCGGTGGTTGTCGGCCAGGCGCCGCTGCCCGTCGGCCTCGGCGGCAGCTATGAGTTTTCGCGTCTCGTCTGCTTGGCGACGGTGGGTGGGCAGGAACTCGACAGTTGTTTGGAAATCAGGGCACGTCAAGCAAGCATTCGGGTGGGGGCAATTTTGCTGGGGCGGGCGTCCGCAAAACCCATTGGGGAGGCTGGCCTCGATCCGGGAGAGGTGGTGCTTCACCCACTCGGCAGCGCTCGTCGACGCGTCGGGCGCAAAAGGCAAGCGTTCACCGTCAATATTGACCCGCGTGGCGCAGAAAGCTTCGAACGCTTCGCGGACGGTGGCGTCGTGGAGGCGGGCGTAAACCCCGGTCATCAAAGGACTGGCGTGCCCCATAAGGTATTGGACGACGTGCTGGGGGACGCCTCGGTTTATAAGTCTGGTCCCGAAAGTGTGCCTAAAACGGTGGGGGCTCACCCGGGCGGGGCGGCCCGAGCTGTCGCGCAGGCCGATCTCGGCCTGCCAGCGGGCCATGCGCTGGCGGAGGGCGTTGTAGGTGAAGGGCCGGGCGCCGTCCGGGTTGGCGAGGGGCACCGGGAAAAGGAACGGCGAAGCCGGGTAGAAGCGGTCGACCTCGGCTTGCTGGGCCCTGATGGCCTCGGCCGCCCGGGCCGAGATGGGCACGAACTGTTCGGCACAGACCTTGGTGTTCATGAAACGCAGGCAGGGCCAGCCGACGCTGTCGGGCACCAGGCAGTCGCGCCCGAGCCGGCAGGCGTCCCCGGCCCGCAGGCCGGTCTCGATCAGCACCACGACGAGGTGACGGGTGCTCGGGTCGGGCAACCAGGAGAGGGCCTCGTCGGACTCGAGCTTTGCCATCAGGTCCTCGGGGACAAAGCGGGGCAAGGCGGCAGGTCGGCGGGGCAAGTCGTCGTGGTAGATGGCGGCATCGGCGGGCAACTCGAGCCACCCTCTCCTCCGTGCCGCCTCCAAGAAGCCCCTAAGGCTCGTGAGGTAACCGAGGCGGGTGTTGGGGACCGGCCCATGGGCGACGAGGTGGCCCAGGTAAGCCTCGATGGCCGCCCTAGTAATGGTCTCTGGCCCCTCGACCTGAGGGTGGGCAATGGCGAGCCACCCAGCGAACCAGCTCATGGCGGTCACGTCGCGGCGTATAGCGCCGAAGGACGTCCCGCCCACCAAGCGGGATCGTGCCCACGCCTTCACCGCTGCGCGCAACCAGGGCTGGGGGACCCGCTCGAAGCTCACGCGGTGGTGCCCGACGGTGACGGGGACACCGAGACGCCTGGCGTCCCAGGTGTCGCGGGCGTACTCGCCTTCGGCCCCTTCGCCTCCCACCATCGCCTCCAGTTCCCGCCACGCGTAGCGGAGGAACCCGGTCGCACCAGCCAAAGTTGTCCGGTTGGCCGGCGGGAGGGCTGCCACCCAATCCTCGACAGGGCGGTCGAGCAGCGAACTGGCCCCGGAGGTAGCCACAACGGCTACGACCGGCCGGACTGCAGAGGGCTTTAGGCCCCGGCCGCGCTCGTCGTGGCGTCGCTGCAGCACTAAGGCGAACTCGAGACGGCAACGTTCTGGCAGCGCCGACAGGTCGAAGACCTCGTCGGCACGCTGGCAGCTGAGCTGGCGCACCGGGGCGGCGGCGGCCACGAAGGACGCGATGTCGGGCTTTCCTTGCGATATCCAGCGTTTATGGTGCGCCACGCACAAGCCGCGCGAGCGACCCGGCCGGTCGCATCTGTCGACATCGCAGCGTTTCCCAGCGAGGACAGGGTCGTCGGGGCTGGGCTGTAACACGGCGAGGTTGAACTCGGGCCGCAGGAACGCGGCCAGGCGTTCAGCGACCTCGTCGGTTCCCTGGACGGCGCGGAGAGCCCTCACCTGACGCCCGCCTTGGCGAGCTCGGCACGCAGGTCCTCCACGGTCAGGTGGACGTAGGTCTGGCTGGTCGTAGCGATGCTGGCGTGGGTCAAGAGCTTGGAGACGACCTCGAGCGGCACTCCGGCCCGGATCCACTCGCTCGCCGCAGAGTGGCGGAGCATATGGAGGTTAAAGCCAATGCCCGTGCGCTTTTTCAACCTGTCGACGAGCCCGGCGACGGCCGGGTAGGAGAGAGGCCGGCCGAGCGGCTCGGCGAAGAGGTTCACGAACACGTAGTCGGAACCGGTCTCCCCGTACTCCTCGAACAGGTACTCGCTGTAGAGACGTACGAGGGCAGCCGACACCGGGACCGAGGCTTGCTCGCGGCACTTGGCACGCGCCCCGTTGGCGTTGTCGTCCCGGGGGACGATGCGCACGGTGCCCTCCCGGGAGACCACGTCGCTGTGCCGGAGCCCCAAGGCCTGCCCTATCCTCATGCCTGTTTCCGCAAGCAAAGCCGAGAGGAAACGGTCCCGCAGGTGCTCACAGGCAGCAAGTAGCGCCGCTACCTGCTCGGCGCTGAGAGTCGCCGGGAGCCGGCGGGGGGCCTTGAGGCGCACCGGGCGGTGAGGCAGGCGCCGGGAACGGCCGCCAACCCGGTCCAAGAACGGCTTGTAGGCCTGTCGCCCGCCCCGACGCCAGTCGACCAGTTCGGCCGGCACCGCCACGCCCCGTCGAGCATGGAAGTCGTAAAGGCTGAAAACTGCCGCCAAGTGCGGGTTGACCGTCGGCGCGGAGCGGGCCGAGGCGCCGGCATCTATCACCACCACGCCCTCGGCCGGGGAGCGCAAGGAGGACACGAACCGGCCGATGTCCTCGAGCCCGACAGCGTCCCAGGCGGCACCCCGGGCCGCGAGGTGCTCGAAGAACAAGAGCAAACTGCACGCGTAGGCCCGGACCGTGTTCGGTGAGCGCTCGACCGCCTGGAGATGGGCCAGGTAACGCTCGATCGGCTCCACCGGCTCGAAGTGCTCGTCGACGACCGTCCACGACACCGCGCCGCCAGCCGCCAGCACCCGTTGGACCAACAACTACGACTCTCCTCCCAGCAAGCAAACGTATGTTCGACTACGGGGAGTCTTCTACCCGGGATGGCTCCCGCCAAACTACATGCGTGACATCAGCGACAAGGTGCTGATAACCGTTCTACGACAAGGCCAACTAGGCCGCCAGAGGGTCGTTGATTACTTCGTAGACACCCGGGGACCCGGTGGAGATAACAATGGGGTTCCACTTCGAAGCGCCGGTCGGGTAGTGGCAAACGGTGACCGTGAGGCCGTACGGGTCGCACAGGCGGTGCTGGAGGCCGTGCTTCCAGGTGCGGGTGCGTGCCCCGTTGCTGCCGCCGGAGTCGGCGAGCACGAGCAGCTCGGTGGCCTCCGGGTAGCGGTGGCGGCCGTGGCAGGCCCACCACCGGGCCAGGTTGTCGACTGCAAAGTCAGGGGTGTCGTGGGTCGTGCCGACCGAGACACAGGCGTGGTTGGCGGCGACGTCGTAGACGCCGTAGGGCAGGGCAACGCCCTTGGCGTCGGAGGGGAAGTCGTGGTCGAGTACCAACACCGGCTCCTTGTCCCAGTTCGCGCCGGGGTTCTTGAACTCGCCGACCAGTTCCCGGTGCTTGCTGTCGACGCTCACGACTGGCAAGCCCGCCTGGGTGAAGGCCTCACGCATAGCTGCGACGTAGGCAAACTGGGCGTCGCGGCCGGGGTCCTTTTGGCGGTTGAGCTTCTTCGTGTTCGACCGGAGCCGGTAGCCGAGGCCTTTCAAGAGCTTGGCGACGGTGTTGGGGCAGACCTCGATGCCAGCCGAGCGCAGCTCGTCGGCAACCTTGTCTGTGGTGCGCCGCGTCCACTTGATGCCGCTCACCGGGTCGCCGGCGGTGTCGTGCTCCATCAGGTGGTGGATCGCCTCGATGACTTCGGGGGTGCTTTTTTTGCCGCCGGCCTGCCCCCTCCGGGGCGGCGCACCCGGCCTGGCTCGATCTCGCCGGAAAGCAGCTCACGCCGTCCCCTCGCCACGGTGGCCGGGTCGATGCCGAGCAGCTCGGCGACTTGGGCGTCGCCGCCGTGGCCGACCTTCATCGCCTCGAGCCCGGCGTAGAGCCGCCGCTGGCGCTCGTCCAACAGGCTGTAGAAGAGCACGATGGCCGCCTTCAGCTCATCAGGCAGTACCCGCAAGCCCGGGCCGAGGGAAAGGCGGCTGGCCTCGGCGTCGTAGACCGAGCGGGCCGCCAGCTGGGCGCGGCGCGTCGCGGGCTGCGGCGAGAGGTAGACGTAGCGGCCAGCCACCTGCTCGCGGGCCAGGCGGCCGGCGCGCACCAGCTTGAGGAGGGCTGCCTTGGCCTCGACGTTCAGCACGGCTTCCAGCTCCGCCGCGTCGTAGCCGGCATCAGAAGAGAGGACCAGGGCTTCTACGGTCGACAGGAGCGTCCCGAAGCGGCTGAACCACACTTGGCGGAACGACCACAACCCGAGCTCGTCAAAGCGGGCGACCTCGTCCAAGGTGTAGTAGCGCCCCCGGTGCGAGTAGCTGGTGCGGTACTCCAGTCCCGCAAGCTTGCGGAACACCGTCGCGTCCGCCGAGGTGCCCAGCGCAGCCTTGAGGTCGTCCATGGTGGCGATCTTTCGTTGCCGGAGCATAATTATCAGGGCCTCTGGGTCGTACCGCTCAGGTCTCATTATGAGAGTATTCCTCCTCTCTAGGAGTAACTCTCTCATAATACTCAAACCGCACACCCGTTTGCGTGATGGTACGACGGCGTCAAAAACCTCGGAGGGACTTTGACAACAGGACTACGAGGTGCTCACCCGCGCAGCACCCCCGGAACCGCATCTCGATAGATGTACCCTAAGAGTCAGCTAGTTATTGTTGAGGCAACCCTTAGCGTCAACGGCGATGATGACTGCCACCGCTTACGAGCCGCCGCATTCCTTTGCACTCGGGCTGTTGCGACAAGCGGTACATAACTGATACGGATATCGACCCTCCAGAGCGCCTAGTTCAAAACTGCCAAAGCGGCCCTCCTCAGTGCGCTGGCGCAGCTCCTGGTCCCGGCCGTGTCCACCATCCCTCAAGCACAAGGGAAAATAATGGGCGCCTGGCGGAAGCCTGCCTCTCGTTTCACTGGGTCTCGCCCCGCTCGTTTGCGGAGCCGAGAGCTTTCTCTCAGGCGACCGTCCCCCCGCTTCCGCAAGCCCGGTATTCCTACGCTTTCCGGCGCCCCGATCACTCATGACGAGCCGATGAAGAAGTACTCAGACGGGTCAGTGGTGCTCGGTCTGAACCTCTCGGGAGGCGCTGCGCGCTCCTAACTGCGCTACCTGGGCCACGACTGCCGATTAAGGCGGAAGCCGAACACTGACGGGCTACTCTAGACCAAGACCACTACTGTTTTCTCGAACGAGAGCTGTCGCCCGCCGGCCGGTCATAGTGCACGCCGTCTTCTATCAGGTAGCGAGCAAATTCCTGAGCGCCACACGCTTGAGCTAGAACTTTGGCGTATTCCGTGAGGAGCAGGGCAAGTTCGCGAAGCACTTCTCGAAGCTCCTTGCTTTCGTCCTCGTTAAGGTTGTCTACTCGTGGATGCCACCATGCCGTGACCGGCCTGAGCACTCTGTTGACCAGGTGGCTGGCGATCACAGCAAAGGAGAGTTCCCCTTGCCGCTCGTCGGCCACGTCCGGGCCGTGTCGTTGCAAGGTTCGCCGTACAGCTTCGAAGATCGCAGCCAGGCTCGCTAGACCGGCGTCCAAACGGCCCTCCTCTTCCTTCAGGGGAACGACACTCACACGCGTGACCAGCTCGACCAAGGTGTCCCAGGCTGCGCCGCGCTCGGCGTTGTTGGGGTTCCATATCCCCTGTAACGTCGTAGCTACGCCCTGGCTCGCGAGCACATCGCTCGCGCACCGAATGTCGATGTCGATGGTAGCGGGCATCTCAGCGGCGCCGTGCCCTGCGAGGCGACGACGTCGGGTCCGGCGAATAGACGACCGTTTTCGAGAACTGGTCCACAACCAATCTTCCCCGTCCCGGGCTGCCGGTCGCTGACCTTACCAGCTCCGCTCCACCTTGGCTCTCGCCATTGCGCTCGCCTTCCATCGCCTTGACGACATCCTCGTTGCTGTATATAAACTTGGTGACGCGGCCCTCGGCTGGATCAGTGAGCGCATCCACCAACTCGAGCTTGGGGATCGCCTTCCACCCCGCAGCAGTGTTCGTCGTGAGGGCCACTGAAACCATGGCCGTCACGCCATGCAGGTAATCGCCCTCCACGAACCCCCTTGGTGTGGCATTGTGGCTGCCGTGGTGACCGACCTTGAGGAACGTCGTGCGCCTAAGCTTATCCTGCCACTCGGGCGTTTCTAGGATCATCTGCCACGTCCCCCATTGGGCGTCTCCCGGGAAGAGGAGCGACTCTCCGCAGGCTTCGATGAGGAGTACCAGGCTGGTGCCGTTTAACGAATTGTCGACATTAAAGGCAAGGGCCTCGGCGTCGCTGCGGGCGGCAGTGCGGACGTGGTCCATCAGGTTCGGTGCATCGTCGAGGATGTTCCTTATATAGTCAGCGAGCGGTTCTCGGGCTCCATTGGCACCCCCCATCTCCTCTTCTGATCGGGCCAAATGATTACCGAGAGTCTGATGCCAGCGGTCAAGTTTTATGTCCCACTGGCCACCCCAGGGCATTGGAACAGCTGCGCGGTCGGTCTCTGATAGTGCTTCGGTATCGACACTGACCGCGCCCAAACGTAGAAACGATTCGCCCTTGGGAGGGTTCAGTCGCGCGATAACCTTCGGATCACGGGAAGGGCCGAGTACGTGCACGACAACCCCTTCAGGCAGTGCCCCTGAAGTCGACATCGCATCGAGGCGTGTTGAACGGAGCGCGGTAGCTTCGGGAAGGAACCGAATGCGCTCTCGACCCAACCTGAAGAGCGTCTCCATGGCGGCTTGGTTAGCCATGGAGTTGATGGCAAGCTCTGTCGCTGGGCCGCCATTGACCCCGAACGCGCGGAGAGCGCGGAACGAGCTTGTGGCGGCCGTCTCCTGTGCCTGGCTGAGCCTTTTCGCGGCGGGGTCGTTCGGGTTTTCGGTCCAAGGCATCCACACCTCGCCGACCGAAACTTCGTTCCAGAGTGCCGGATTACTGAACCCGTGCACGTGGTCCCGGTGGCGATGGGTCATGACGAGGACGTCGATATGTGGTTGGCCGCCGAGCGTAGGTAATGTGTCTACGAGATGCCTCACCACATCCCAAAAATCTGGTCCATCGCCCAAACTGCCCTGGAGCCGGCCACAGTCGATGAGCATCGTGTGGGGACGCTCGTCCGTGTCGAAGGTGAGCAAAAAGCAGTCACCAAATCCTACGTTGTACATCGTCACCGAAACGCTTTTGGCGAGGTCGGTCACTCGTCTCCTCTCTCGTGGTCTCGAGTCCTGATGTAACAAAGGCGCACGGGTAATCGGGTGCGCGTCACCCGTCCTCCACCACGTCAGAGGTCCCGTGCAGGCGAGCGAAACTAAGCTTCAGCCGGTCCGGCTCGTTGGCGTCGCGATACGCCGCTCGGCCGTCGTTGCGGTCGAACGCCTCTACCATCCTTCTCATGGTATCGAGACGCTCCGAGCCGAGCCCCATCTTCTTGGAAACGACATGGCGCACGTTGCCGACTGCATCGGCGACGATCGTGGCAGCTGCCTTGGGTACGACCTCACCCGCTTGTCCTTCGAGATCCGGTCGGCGCTGTACGAGCTGCACTACGGTGTCGACCCAAGGCTGGCCGCTCACCTGAAAACGGAGAGTGGAATGGAACCCCGCGACCTGGATCGGGTGCGCGCCATTGGAATAGGGAGCAAGCCCTAGGGCCACGAGCTGTTCCGGCGACAACTGTTTGATCCACTTGCCGAGTGCATTGCCAACCCGGGTCTGTACGCCGGAGTCGACCTTGCTCCGTCGGTACTCGCCGAGATTGCCCGTTGACAGTTTGATGAGCTCCGCACATTCGCTGGGCAGCTGGATCTCGGGCTGGTCGTAGACTGGCAATGCAACTGCGCTCTCTCCCAGCGAACCAGCCGTGGTCGCATAGATGCCACGGCGCCGGCATGCTTCGATCACTGACGTTCGAAACGAATCGTCGGCCGGCGCTGTCAGGCTATCAACTGTGACGATGGCCCTTAGGAAGTCACTGAAGGTAACATCCACCGGCGGCAAGTACGTGAAGGCTTGTACGCAACGTTGAAAGAATAGGTCGGCCGTCTCCCGCGCTTCCCGAGCCAGGCGCCGCACAAGGTCCGGATGTGGTCTTCCCTCTGGGAGTATCCCCGAGCCACCCGTGGCCAGGCGCAACAGATCCTGGACCCGCGCCAAATATGTCGTCTGGTAAGCAGCAAAGACCGCCTGGACGAGAATGACCCCGCGACTGTGGGCTTCAGTCGTTCGTGCATAACGGCCGGGGTCCGGGTCTTCCTCAAAAGCCTGGCGGAGGGCGCGATTCTGCGCAAGAGCGAACCCGAACTGGCGAGCGAGGTCTGAGATAACATCTGCACTGGTAAGGTCAGCCTTATTGGTATTGATCGCTTCTCTGAGCACCTCCTCCAGCGTGAAATGGCGGAAGATCGCCACCAGGTCGGCGAAGGCCTCGTGAAAAGCAGGGACGTCGGGGTTCGTCATCTCATCGAAATGAGGCCTCAGTCGGTCCACTATGGCATGTGTCGTCTCGTGGGCAATGATGTCATGCGAAAGGCAACTGAAAACGAACTGCCCGGGCAGGTTGGCGCCCGGGTTCGTATCGTCCGCTTGGAAGTAGCCGAACAGCAATGCCTTGGCGCGGGGGTTGTAGAAGGCGTTCTCACCGTAGAAGGCGTGCGGAAATATTCGCAGGGGACCCGTTGATAAGCCGATGCGACGGCCGAGGGCCGCCTCAAAGGCCGTCCAGACGGAGGATACGACGGCGTACACCATCTGCTGATGGAAGTGCGGGTCCGTCTCGGTTGGGCGGAGGCCATGCGAAAGAAGCAGATGGGGGTCGTCGAGGTCGACTGGGTCATAGAAAACGTCACGGCTCCCGTCGTAGTCAATGACCTGGAAGCGTGCGCCGATTGGCCCCAACGCCAACGGCTCATACTCGACGTTGATTGTTACTCGTGGAAGCAAGAAGCCACTCCCGGTGTCTTCGAACCGCATCGGATCAAGGGCATAGATTTGGAGAGGCCTGTATGGAGGTGGCGGTTGACATCTCCGGACGGCGCTCATCTTGAGGTCAGGCGGCATGATTGTCGTCGTCAATTGCACTCCTTTCTCCCGCCCGGAAGCGACTGTCACCGGAAGACATTATTGAGATGTCCGCTACAGAGTCGGGCGAACCGATTGCGATCCAGTGTGCCGAGGGGAACCAGGCGATACAATACATGAAGGTTCACTACAGTGAGCACATAACCGTGCTCCAATAACTCAGCGGTTACATTTGGTCCACCCGAGTGGTTTAGCTTGGCGAGAGTTGTAGGGACGGCCGCGTTGCGACCAGCCACCGCGGCCCACCATTCTCGGTTGTAACCAGCATCATTCAGGAACTGCTCGGCCGCTTGGGCCCGCTGTTGCCGTTCAAGGAAGAGCGTGGGTGGTTCGCCATGGCCGGCCCAGGTGCTGAAATCATCAATAATGGCATAAGGTGAACTTCCAATCTGAGCGAACGCTCCGATGAGACCCTCACCGATCGCCTCCGCCTGCACAAAGCTTCGGTACAGAGCCTGACGACGGCGAGCTGTGGAGACGTCATACTGGACGCCCTCCGATCTCAGAAGGCCGGCTAGTTCGAGGGCGAAGGGACGGCGTGATACCGGTTTGACCCCCTCCCACCCTTCCGAGGCGTTGACAATGACGAGGAAGTCGGTCGGCGGCTGGAGAGTCGACAGAGCGGGGTGGATCTTCGCTCGTTCGGCGTAGTCATAAGTCCACTGATCGGCCATGTTGTCGTAGGTCCCGCCGTCGTTGAGGACGAGATCATCGACGTTGCAGTGGTCCATCCCGAAAGGCGCCGTCGGAATCACTCTGGGGTTGAAGGCACCGGGAACACAGGCCGAGGCTTGCACTGCTGTCGACAGATGTAGTCCCTGAGGATGCCCGAAACCGTACCGATACCCATACACAAGTGATGGGCTGATATAAAGAGGGTCTCCGGTCTGAAGATCCGTCGTGCAGATGACGTGATGAGTACTGAGGTTCAGAGAGTCTACGGTGACTCGACGGTTGCCGAGCAGCTCGATATCGATCGCGGCTTCCGTGTGCTCGCTGCGCGTCCGAAAGGTTAGCCATGCCGCAGTTCCACTGATAACTAGGACCACCAGGGACAGCAGGGCGAGGACTCGGACCCGGTGAAGGCGCCCACCACAAAGGCGATAAAGGATACGACTGTCAGCCCGGCAAGAGCCAGCAGCCGCCGGATGTACCACCGGGTGGCCGGGGCGCCGCGAAGCAACACGCCCCGGTCTGCAATAGCATAGAGCGCAGAGCTGATGTTTGCCTCGAACTCCGGGGCGGTTACGGTGCCGAAGTCTCTGCCCGTCATGACGATCCCGTTTGCAATAGAGCCTCCTGAGACGGAGCTGATGGCGCCGATACGGTTGTTTAGCCCGTAGTCGCAAATGGCTAGGAGCGCACCCAGACCGAAGACGGTGGCTCGATGACCTCCACCGGACAGGGCAACGGCTATATCGCGGCTATGGGGGTCTTCCACAGCGACACCTCCGTCGTCGGACGCAGCGGCAGTCGATGCACACATGATCTCCGTCCTACTGCCACGGGAGTCCTCCACTTGATTGGACCTAGTAATCAGTTCATACCACGTAGAAAGCGGGGACCGCCTGGTCGCCAACTGCCATCCGCTAGCGATTTTATCCTCCTGATCGTCAGAGTCGTAGATCTGCCAACCCGCTTACGGCTCGAAACCGGCGTTGCCAAAAGGCACGTAAGTTCCATAGGGATTGGAGTTTTCCCCATCGATGATTTTCAACCAAGGCGAAGAGGTTAGTCACCCCGGTCGACTCAAAAGGGCGCCGGCGGTCCCAGCGTTCGACTGGCCCTTTGGCCAGTCGAACAGCTCAGGTTGCAATGAAGGGCCGTGAGCGGATGATACTGCCATGATCCTCTCCGAAACGACGCCCACACCGCTGCACGAGCTGTCCGGCCCAATCCTGAACCGGAGGTTACGTTCAGCCGACGTGAATTGCAGTGCCTCTTGAGGACTCCAAGCGGGGTTGCTACCTTATCTCAAACCCACAACGCACAGCTCCCCGTTCGTTCTGCCAGTCCTCCAGCCGGAACCGTGACAGGAGAAGCGCACGTCACTCACAGCGGGACCACGGCGGCCCCACACTGCGTGCCGTTCAACTCGACGGGAGAATCAAACAACCTGTTCCTACAACCCGCTCCCACACTCGGGACGTCACCGTCCCCGGCGATGGAATCTGACCAGAACAGCAATGCTCCCACGTCGCCGGCCGCCTGCGCCACGGCCAACGGCATCGGTGACACCCACTTAGATACCTTCAACAAGCTGCTCTACGATTTCCAGGCGCAGGGTGACTACGAACTTGTCGGCACGAGTGCGGCACCACCACCGAGGACCGGCATAGGGATCAAGCCGTTGATCTTCAAGCCGGCAATGAGCGGCTTCACCGTCCAGGAGCGGCAGGTATCAGGGGCGCCGAGTTGGCCCAACGCCGCTGTCAACCGAGCGGTGGCGGCACACGTCGGCACCACCAACGTCGCCGTCTGTACAGCGCCCACGCGACTCGAGGTAAACGGTGGCACCGTCAACTTGGCGAACGGCAGTGAGCAGTTCCTGCCCGACGGCGCCAGCGTCGCCTTGAACGGGAACGTGTACTTGATCCAGGACGGGAACGGGAACTCTGTCCAGGCCACGGTGCAACCTGGCGCTACACCGCATGTCGACGTGACGGTGGGCCTGGGCAAATGGCCTGAACCAGTACAGGGCCTCCTCACCAACGCCGGGAACAGTAATAATGCCATCGAGTCGCGCACCGGGGCCGTGTTCACCGCCCCCTTTGTCTTCAGCCAACTCTACGGTCCCTATGGCAACAGCTGGCTCGTCCCTGCCAGCCAGGACCTGCTGTCCGCCTGCAATGGCAAAACCGGAGGTGTGGAACACATCAATCCCAGGGAGCCGTTCTTCGCGCAGAACCTACCTCAGAAGATTGCTGCGGCCGCCCGGGCGGTGTGCGCTAAGTTCGGCGTGGAAGCCGCTCCTGTGCTCAATGCCTGCATGGTCGATGTTGCCGTGCTCGGGGCCCGCGGGGCACTCGTGTACCGCACTCTCGGCGCACCCGCCGTATGGGGCATCGTGAGGTAAGGCAACAAAATGGTCGATAATTCCGCCCACTAATTTACGTTTGGAGCGACCCCCGGCGAACTGGTGAAGAGATCGCCGGGGGGTTTCGCCAACGCCGGTGCCGTCGAATGTCAGTGGCCCGTAGCAATTAAACAGCCAGCCACGCGTCCATTCCATCGAGCGCGGGCGTGGAGGGTACGCAGGTTGGCCTGCCGGGGCACGACCCCGCTCGGGACGAAGTCCCGAAGCCGCAGTCCACCTTCACTAGGGACCGGCGTGGCGCCCGGAACATTGACTTAGGTAGGAATTGGCACGTGGAGGAGACCGGACCACTCCCTATGGTGCGACGAGCCTGGGAGTTCATCCGTTCCGCCCACGATGGCCCTTGGGCACGCTTTGGGCACGTGGTGGGCACGACGCCCGTCGAGGATCGTCTACCGGAAGCCCCGAAACACTCTGATTAGGAGGTTTATCGTTTTCGGCCAGCCTATCTACCTCAGCATTCAAAGCTTGTACTCACAGTTCCAGAAATGGCCCTTTATCAGGCCTTTTGTGGGGCTAGATGGAATCGAACCATCGGCCTGAGCATTATCAGTGCTGCCAAGAGGGCTGGTCAGACAATTGGTATACCATTAGACTTGCCCTTTCGTGCCACGCCGAGCCACTAAAAGACGGGTCGTGCCACTTCGTTTGGGCACGCTTTGGGCACGCCGTTCGACAACGGACGCTCCCACACTGAGTCCCTTGCCGAGCGGGCGCGGCTCATGCCCCGAGAGAATGCCAAGGCCCGCGATATCGAGATCGAGATCAGAGGCAGGGATCGTGCCAAGCAAAAGTGGCAGGCCTTCAAGTAGAGCCGTAGCGCTCGCTTCGCTAGGTCCCCGGGGAAGACAGCGTGAAAATACGAGAAATCACACGCTATATTCGAGTGATTTCCCACACGTCCTATCAGCGGCGCTGAACTCTCGGACATCTGCGAGCCCGCGGTAGAGCAGCATTCTGGTAATGACGGCAGCCGCTGGACAGGTATACCTTGTCGTGACCACGCGAGCGGCTGTCAGCGGCTATGACCGGCAACGAACCTCAAGTTGGGGCGTACGGTGAGGGTGCGCAGTCATCTTCGATGGTTGCTCGCCGGGTCGGCCCCGGATTCTCCGCGAAGAGTCGCTAGAAGTGCGCGCCGAGGTGCCCGAGGACACGCACTTCCTTCCCGAGCGCCTCGAAAAGCGAGCGCAGTTCATCACGGTCGAGCGGTTCGGGTGGTTCTCGAATGGCAAGTACGTCGATGGCCAGGATCCCACCGACACCATTGATCCGGTCAGACAGTGGCGTCCGCCTCGTCCGCGGAGTAGCCACACCCGAACGCATGGGTAACATTCCGACAGGGACTCAACTGAGGGACGACGAAGCCCATCACGATGGCTATTTGCGAGGATCGACAGACGCGCTCTCAAGTCTTCGGTGAACAGCCCGCAAGCGATGCAGATCACGCCCCGAAGCTCCCGCTCGCTCGCTGTCGCAGCCGGCTGAAATCGGTAGGTCAACTGTCGGCCGCTACCGCTGATTTTTTACATAAGACAACACGTGGGGCCGACATCTCTAGGCTGTTTTGCAGGGTAGCCCGTGTCAACACCGGCCCAAATCTGACCCTCTGGTGGGCCCGTTGGATCGCTGTCAGGTCGGCGGGATCCGGCGTAAGAAACCTAGGGGCCGCGGGGCCGACGTCAGGTCGGCGAGCTGCGTCGAATCGGCAGAAGCGACGATGCCGGCCAGGCTGTCGAGGCTCGTGGCGAGTTGCTCAGCGAGTTTCCGGCCGCCAGCGCTATAGGGATAGCTGGGTGGATTTCGAGGATCGATTCCATCTGTTGGGCGACCGACAACTTGGTGACGGAAACGGCGTTGCCGTTGACGACGCGGCGTAACCGTGTTGTCGCCAACGGCAATAAGAATGGTGATCATTGTCCTCGTGTTGTCGCTCGGGCTCAGTCCGACTCGGCCTCTGCCACCGCCTGTCGGGCGGCCTTGTCGTCGACGAGGGCGCTGCGGTTGGCATAGGCGGCGACGAGGGCTTGGCGGCCCAGGTTGTTGACTGCTCGCGGTAAACCGCGGGCGGCCTCGTGCAGACGAGCCACCGCGTCGTCAGAAAACAGGGTGTCTTTTCGGCCGGCCAGGGCTACATGGTGGGCCACGTAGCCGGCCGTCTCGGTCGGGGTCATGGCCGGCAACGCGTAACGGAGCGTGACCCGTTGGTCCAAAGCGGCGAAGCTGCCGAGCCGCAGGCGGGAGCGAAGCGCGGGTTGGCCGAGCAGCACCAGGGCGAACGGGTTAGCCGAGTCCATCTCGGCGTTGGTCATGAGCCGCAGCTCTTCGAGCTGGGAACTGTCGAGCAAATGGGCCTCATCGACTTACGCGGCATGAAGCGTAAGTCGATTTATGCAGCCGATGGGATTACGCGGCCTTGTGGGCGGCGAGCGCGGCGAACACCCCGGAGCCGGCCAGCTTTGTGGCTGGCCTGAGGGAAGGATAGGCCGCATAATCTCAGAGGTCTTCGAGGAATTTCAGGAGGGGGTCAGGCGGTCGGTAACGTCCCGGTTTGACATTGGCTGGGGTCGTGCGGGCAAGAGCTTTCTCCTTGATGGTGAGGTCGGCGTGCATGTAGGCGTCGGTGGAGCGTAGGTCGGCATGGCCGAGCCATAGGGCGATGACAGTGGAGTCCACCCCGTTTTGGAGTAGTTGCATGGCGCAGCTGTGCCGAAGCACGTGGGGGGTCAGGTGCTTAGCTCTTAGGGACGGGCAGGTCCGGGTGGCGACCTCCCCGTACTTAACGATGCGTCTTTCGATGGCGCCCCGTTGAACGCGACGGCCGGTGCGGGCGGGGAACAGCGGATCGGCGGGTAGGCCGTCACGTTCGCGAAGCCAGCGGCTCATGACTGCCCTGGTGGTTTTGGTCAGCGGTGTTGCCCGTAGCTTCCGGCCCTTGCCCGTGCACATGACGTAGCCGCCCGAGCCGAGGTCGACATCGCCGCAGTTGAGGTTGACCAGCTCTGACACTCTCAGGCCGGTTTGGACGGCCAGAGCGATCAGGGCCACGTCTCGGCGTCCTTCCCATGTGGTGGTGTCGGGTGCGGCCAAGACGGCGTCGACCTCGGTTTCGGTGAGGAAACAGATCGTGGCTTTGTCGAAACGCTTTTGCGGTATGGCAAGCACGCGCTGTATCAAAGCGGCGTGGTCGGGATGACGTAGCGCCGCGTATCGGAACAACGAGCGGATGGCGGCCAGTCGAGCGTTGCGGGACCGGGCACTGTTGTGACGTTCGCTCTCGAGGTGGTCGAGGAACCCGACGATCACCTCGGTGTCGAGGTCCTCGATGCGCAGGTCGCTGGGCGCGATGCCGTAATGGTCGTTGACCCAGCACAGCAGCACGCGGAAGGCGTCGCGATAGGTGGCAATGGTGCGTGGGCTGGCTTGCTTTTGCCGTCCCAGACGGTCAGTGAAGAAACCCTGCAGGGTCGGGGCAAATAGCGTCACGGCCGGACCAGCCCGTTCGCGGTGCTCGAGCCGTTCGGCGGCCAAGGCCAAAAGCTCGGGGGTGGCCGTCAGGTAGGTATAGGTGTAGCGGGGTTCGCGATGGCCCAGGTAGGTCGATAGCCATGGGAGCCGAGACTGGACATCATCACCGCGGCGATACCACTCCATCAGGGCCCGCACCGCAAAGGCATGCCTGAGGTCATGGACCCTGGGGGTGACAGCCGACCCCCGGCCGATCCCAGCCGACACCACGAGTTTCCTGAACGTCAAAGCCAGGTCGGTGTAGATCAGGCGGGTGCCGACGGTGGAGACGAAAAAGCTCGACGTCTTGGGCGCCACTGTCAGCAGCCGGTCCCGTTCGGTTGCGTAGCGGCCCAATGCCGCGCTCACAGTTGGGTGGAACGGGACGTGACGGGCCTTATTGAACTTGGTCTGGCGGACCGTAAGGACGTTATCGGCCCAGTCGATATCGGCCCGGTCTAAAGCGATGACCTCGCCGACTCTCATACCGGTCGCGGCCAGAAGGCCGATCACGGTGGCGATGGTGGTCGCTCGAAGCGGGCTGGGGACCTGTTTCGCAGCCTCGTGCTGTAGCAAGAGCACATCCGCTGTGGTGTAGATGAAGGGCCTTCGCCGCCGGGGCGGGGCAGGGATGAGCCCGGCCGGAGGGACCTGGGTGCGGGGATCGATCCCGGCCAGGTAGCGGGCAAAACCGCGCACGACGCTCATCCGTCTCGCCCACACCGTTGTCGTTGGCGCCGCCTGGGGCAGTTGCGCCCACTCCAGTGCATGCTCGAAGGTGATGACTTCGGCGCCGACCGATCCCATATAGGCGACAAAACGGGGCAGCAGCCGGCCGGCCTCGTCAAGTTTGTAGCCGAAAGACCGTCGGCGCCACGGTATCGGTCAGCGGAAAGGGATTCGCCGCGAATGAAAACGTCAACATTTTTTAGGATCGAGCCTGGTCAAGCCGGTGGCAGCTGATAGCACCGGCGCGTTCACAACCGACATAGACGTGCCGCAGAATGACACGTCGCCGGGCTCTCCGACCTTCATCAGCGCAGTCGGCCAGACGTCTAAAGCGTCGGCCGAGACGCCGTTCGAGGCGGCGTCCTCGCCAAACGTGACCCCAACAAATGTGACCTCGCGAAATGTGGCCTCAACAAATGTGACCTCGACAAATGTGACCTCGACAAATGTGACCTCAACAACCGGCTAACGCAGACCCAGGCGCCACGCAGCCTCTCGTAGATGCGTATCCTCAGCGGCCGATGGGCTGCCAAACCGCCGCCCTTTTCCGTTCGCCTCAAGAGCATTGTCGCCCCTCCGAACGTTCCAGGGCCCTTCTTTGCTGGGACCTTCACCTTCCACGGGAAGTAACTGACGCTGGTCGCTGCGTTTGGATTCGTTAGAGTCCTGGAAGCCTTAAGGGAGCCCAACTTTGGACGTTTCGACCTCCCAAAACCCCGACTTAAGCCAGCATAGGCTGATCCTTAAGGCCGAGGCAGCGCGGAGCGTGACCGGTGGCGGTGGGCCGTCGCACTCGGCGCAGTGCTCTTGCCCCGGGCCGTTCCCCCGGCTATACGATCATGCGAGGCTGGTCCGACCGTGACCGCCAATCTGACAGCGTTCGTCTGCGGACGTACGCCGACCTGGCCGAGCAGAGAAAATCCGCTCAGTGCCACGATGCCTTCTCTCCTTATGGGTCCGACCTTATTAGATGCTACATTATGCCATGCGGAGACTATACTGATGAGGGTCGCCACGATGTCGTCACGCGCATTTGTGCGGACTTTGGCAAATCAGATCGAACGACAGTGCTCGAGCCTCCATACATCTGGAGTTTCCTCTTCGATACTAACGCCACGAGACTTGAGGCGCTTACTACAGCCTTTTTGGATGAAGGCGATCCACTCGTAAAGGACCCCGTTCTGTCAATAAGCGACTACACCCCTACGCAGCGACGGGTGCTTCTGTTCGCAATTGCCCACCTCATTTCAGCGCGTGATCGCCCATATTCTTTGAATGAGGTGCGAAGTGAACCGATGATTCAGGCCGGGGCATCACTGAGCGAGAATTGGACTGACGTATGTCTACCTCCTAACTTGGTCATACCTCCGGACTCGCAGACGGTTGACGATACGGAGCCAGCTCCATCAGCAGCTGACATTGAAATACCCAGCCCGGATCTGGAGCTGGATGATGAGGAACACCTTATTGTCCGTACGGATGAGGACTTGGGACCGCTTATGGCTCTCGGGTATGAAGGGTGGGCGCGTTATGGCCACACGGGTGCTGCGCTGGTCGAGTATTTGGAAGACATGTTGCTTGCATCGGCGCCTGTGCGTGGCGAAAACTCGATCTGTACGTTCAAGCAGCCAGTTCATACTCGTGGACCAAGCCTCCAAGTCGGTCGCGTCGTCGAAGGCGCCGAGGGTCGACGCGGCTCACCGGGGCCGGTTCTGTGTCCTGCTGCACTCGAAGCCTCCGGGTTGAGCTAGTCACCGGCACCATGGTGACGATGACGTCGGCGCCTGGCCAGCACCCGGACGACCAAAGCACGCAGGGCAAACTCGACCAAGCGAGATCCTCGACCCGCTATGTCCTCTTAATCGGCGTAGTATCCTAAGTCCACCGACCCGGCCGGCGGATACGAAACGCCGAACTTGATCGGCAGCAACTTAGTCTTTGGGTGAGTGCTTCGGGGGCCGTAGAAAGTCATGGCATCGCTCGTGTCTTCCTGGACCAGCGCCGCTTTTTCTACTTCGATCGCGCCGGCGGGCTCTCCGACGGGGGAGGTTTCCTTAGACCAGCCTTGGGGGGCTTTGGTCAGGATCGGTGGTTGTCGGGCCATGTCTTGCACTGAGAGTACAAGTGGTACGAGCGCGGCAGGTACGAGTTATAAAACCTGGAACTCGAAAAGTGCATCGCCCCCAGTGGCAGCAAAACGCAGCGTTGGCAGCGGTTGCATGCCGGCCCGGCGCAGTCGGTTGCGTGGCGGGCGAGGCTCCAGCTGGCGCTGCTTTTGCGCCCAGTTGGCTGGGTGCGTTGCCGGTGCGCTCCTCCGCGAAGCGCAAAAGGAGCCGGAACGTGTCCCTATAGGAAGCCACGGTGTGAGGGCTGAAGCGGCGTTGGGCGACGAGGAGGGCTTTGGCGACCACGCCGAGAAGTCCACGAGAAACTCCAGGCTGGACGAGCCAGTTCGAGAGGGCCGTTTTCCAAATGAATCTACGGAACTTGGCATACCCTCGACCGTCGTTCCGGGCACCAAAGCGCCGACCATCTGCACGAAGACCAGAGCGTGCCAATCCGTTCTTTGCTGCCTCGGTCTCCCGTCCACCGCCACAGTTTCGCCTTGGGCCGATGGGCGACTGGGTTGTTGTCTTCCAGTTCTTGTCAGCAGCAAGACAGCCTGTTTCTCGATCTGACAGTTTCTCACTTCGCTTGGACCTGCCGAGTGTTTTTCCTGGGCCGGCCGTTCATACTGCGCTCGGTCTCGTCAAGCTTGGCCCGGTAGCATCTTGTGAGATCGGCCCCTTCTTGCCCACCACCAGCATGAGGACAGCGTTTGCCAGGAAACGCCGATGCCGATGTGCAGACCTTGCTCTCGTGGGGCAGCACCACGGTACCGGAGCTGCGGGCCTGCCGCTGAGCGCTAACGCTAGCACCTTCGGCGCGGCAGGGCTTGCGTCCCAGGCCCAAGGAAAGAGCGCCCTGCACAGCCCGGGCACCGTGCGGAGATGAACCTTTGCCCTCAAGGGCTGGTTGTTACTGAGCCAGTTCGGTGACGGTGCAGTAGCCGGTACCGTCCAACAGCGGCGCGGAGCGCCTTAACCTTGGTGGCGGGTGGGACCAGAGCGGGAGCCCAGGCGGCGGTGCCGAAGTTCATGATCCATACACGCCGGGTCGTGCCGCCGGTGTTGGGTCCTGTGCTGTGGGCCGTCATGACATTGTGGAGTACCAAGCCTCCGGCGCGAACCGGGCAGCTGACGACCTTGTCCCCGTCGACGTTGGCGCCGAGGAGGCCGGGGTTGGATTCGCTGGCCAAGTGGCTGTGTTCGAGAAGGCCACCGAGATGGCTGCCGGGCACGAACCGCATGCAACCCTGGTCGGCGGCCACGTCCTGGAGCGGCAGCCAGATCGCGACGCTGAGCTCGCCTGGTTTGGCGTAGGCGGCATCCTGGTGCCAGGGAGTGGTGGCGGAATTGCCCACGGGCTTGTAGATGGCGTGGTCGAACACCAAGTCCGCGTGGGGTCCGTGGATCTGGCGGGCGATGGAAGTGCAGAGGGCGACGGCGCGCGTGCGCAACAGGTGGGGCGAGAGCCTCGTCGTCCAGTTGATCTCAGGGATACGCGGCTTATCACCGGCGCGGGCACCTTCGGCCAAATCCTGGGCGAACTCGGGTGGTAAGCGGTCGAACCGGTCGAATAGCCGGTCGAGCAGCAGTCCTACCTCGTTGAGGGCCGACAGTGGGACCAAGGGACGATCCACCAGCAGGAAGCCCTCCACTTCGTACCGCTCGATCTCCTCATCGCTCAGGAGCGTACGCTCAAGCCGGCACACCTGTGCCATCCCCTCGAGCATTACCCGCCGGCACGTCGTCTAAACCGGCCGGACGGGCGTTTCTGGTAATCGACGCGATAAACGATTCCGCCGTCCTGAACTGGGCATAGCAGCAGCTGACTTGCGGTGCCATGAGCCGCTAGAGTTGCCCGTAGGCCATAAGTTGGCTCTGCCATTTGGTTTTTACGACCGGGCATACCGCCGCTCCCGGTGCGGGACAGCGGAAGGTCGCTATGGGTTCGCGCGGCGGGGTAAAGCGCCTGGCTGCCAATTGGCATTCGCAATTGCCGCTTGCTTGGGGTGGAGGGATGGGCAGGATCAACCACAGAGACCTCCTAAGTGTGCGGTGCAGCGAAAGACAGGAGCGTGGGTTTAGCAAGCCGGACAGACTAGCTGGCGGAAAATCCCCTTTCACCCCTGCATTGAGCAACGTGCGATAAACAGGTCCGGAGAAATAGGCCACACTACAGCCGCCGTCACCTGTGCCGGAAGTTAAAAGTCTCGGAAACGGGTCTCGCACCCTCGGTGGCGAGGATGACACAGACTCAGCACGGCCACGCACTTATCGTTGCCGCAGAACATTTGTCGGACGCCCCAGTCACCGCCCTCGGCGCGTCACCGCTCACTTATAGACGTTGTTCAGAGTGGGTCGCCCTGAGATAAAAGGGGAGTGCTGCCTAACGAAACTCGGGACGTGGCATCACAAACACTCACAGTCGCGTTTTGTGTTGGTGATCGCAGCGTTTGTGACACCATGGCGAGAGCGTCACGTATTTCAGCGCAATAAGTGTTCTCTGAGGCCTGCCGCTCTCAGTCCTCGACGAAGTACCACCAGCGGTGGAACTCAGGTTGCCCGCCCTGCACGACCGAGGATCGGGGCAGTGCTTCGGGCTGGTCCCTGTGGCCGCGCGGGAAGCCGTGGCCCCACCGTTACGCCGAGCGTGCGCTTGATCGCGCATATCGTGATTTTAGTCTTGCTATTTCACGACCCCGCGACCGCGCCGAGCCGTAACGTCAGCGGGGGATATGTTTACCCATTTCGTTACCGTCGGAGGACCGGTTCAAGTTCGAGCGCACCACCCGGGGTCCTGGAAGAGGCGTGAGACCGCCGCCGAGTTCGGGACGCGGACGGCGCTAAGACGAAATGCGCATCCGCCCCATTGACCAGTCAAGGTGCGCAGGCGTAGGTTCAACACCGCTTCGGGCGTCATGGGCCATCGCGCCCCATTAGGGGGTAACCGACAATGAAAGTGTTCTCGCGCTAGCCTGTCACGAACGTGACTTAGGGTTATCGCCGTTCCTGAGAACGGGCCCGTGCGGGATGCTTTTCGAGGAGACCGCTCTGTATGAGCGCAGACCTCATCAGTGTCGCTGAGACGGACAGTCGGCCTCCCGAGAGAATCCTAGGGTGTGCGCCTATGCTCATGGCGCCTCGGTCAAGACGGAAGTTGTAAAGCGCTGGTCCCAGCTCTGCCGTCCCGGTAGATACTTGAAGCCACCCGGCACGGGGTGGAGGCCGAACTGGCGGTGCTCGACGAACTCACCGGAGGGGCCTGGGAACTGGCCGGCTTCGGCGCTGGCGAGTTGACACGGGCGCGCTCGATCATCGCGAAGTACCGGGGCCAGGAGATCGGTGTGGCCGATGCTTCCAATGTGGTGCTGGCCGAGCGGTACCGCACCCGTACCATCGTGACCCTGGACCGGCGACACTTCGACGTTCTCCGCCCGATTACAGGGGGTCGGTTCACCGTGCCACCGGCTGTTGGGTAGCCGAGGGGTTTGACCGACAGTACCGCTCTGACGGGACATGCGCACAAAGCTCCATTGGTAAACGCGCGGCACGCGGTGGCGTAGCCGGGCCTGGCCCTTTCAAATCCGCCTGTCCTGAACATGGAACACAAGCGCTCGCCGACCCGGGCATGAAATGTCGGTGAGAAGTAGTGCGAGAAAGGGCACCCGCCGAGCCGAGCCATGGCAATGCGCGGTGGGTGCCCGCGTTCCCAAGGAACCGCTCGATTATCGAGTAACCATCCGCGAAATGTTGGCCGAGCGCAACTCCGAGCAGTTGCGCCCCAAAGACGGGCTCGATCGCACTACCCTTGGCTCGTTACCTTCGGGCTGGAGAATAATCTCGTCCCAATGCTTTTCAAATTCCCGCTCTCAGTCGCCTGAGGGAGGTGATCCCGGGGCTAGCTGGCTCGCGCACTTGTCTACCGATGGGCCACGCACTCGCCTTCATATCGTCCACGGTCTCTCCGCCACTCGATATCTCCGGAGTCGTGCCGTTGGTACCGCCAGCGAGATGAGATCGACTGCGGCTGCAAACTGACCGGGGCAGGCAGCGTCGGATGGCGTAGTCGGTCGACGCCTCCAGCGCCCCCTCCCTGGCGAGCGGAGCCTCGACGACAACTGGGAGAGACACAGCGGCGGGGAGCTTCACACGCTCTGGCGCTCGTGAGCGTTTTGCCGGCGGGATGGGAGAGGAGCTTCTGCGCGGTCGCCCGCGCGTATGTCCTCGGCACCGAGAGGGCACGGACCTGGACGGTCATGTCGACGTTATGCCGTGCCCAAAGCGTGCCCAAACGAAGTGGCACGAAGCGTCTTTCGTTGGCTGGCCGTGGCACGAACAGGCAGGTCAGAGTGCATACCAATTGCCTGACCAGCTCCTTGGTCCGCACTGATAATGCTCAGGCCGATGGTTCGATTCCATCTAGCCCCACAAAAGGCCTGATAAAGGGCTATCTGGAACTGTGAGTACAAGCATTTGAATGCTGAGGTAGATAGGCTGGCCGAAAACGATAAACCTCCTAATCAGAGTGTTTCGGGGCTTCCGGTAGACGATCCTCGACGGGCGTCGTGCCCACCACGTGCCCCAAAGTGTGCCCAAGGGCCATCGTGGGCGGAACGGATGAACTCCCAGGCTCGTCGCACCGTAGGGAGTGGTCCGGTCTCCTCCACGTGCCAATTTCTACCTAATTTAATTTAATTTAAGTCAATGTTCCAGGGGCCACGCCGGTCCCTAGTAAAGGTGGACTGCGGTTTCGGGACTTCGTCCCGAGCGGGGTCGTGCCCCGGCAGGCCAACCTGCGTACCCTCCACGCCCGCGCTCGATGGAATGGACGACGCGCGTGGCAGGCGACCTCCAAAGTCGCAGGATTAGAGAACCCACGACATTGGTCGCCTCCCGTGCACGCCACGCGGACCCTGCCCTCAACCCGAACCCCAGCAGCTCCAACGACCTCCCGCCTCAGACCCTCACATCAGGGTCAGGAGAGCCGGCTTCTGCACAGCTCAGCTCGAGGCCAGGAGCATGAATGAGCGTGAATGAGCAGTTGATCTAGGGCGGAAATTGCAGGCATCCGGCAAGCAATTTTGAGCCCAAGCGGCATGCCTCGAAGGTCATCGGCATGTTCAGACAGGGCAAGCCTCGTCCCCGCGACCTCCCTGGCGTTCGTCTCGCTTTCGGCGACGCAGGAGCGCCGTCACCTGATTCGTGCGGGAAGCTGATCGAGGGCATTGCGGAGGAACGCGTCGCGGCGTTCAGTGACGGCCTCGGCGCCCAGTGGGCTGCCGTCGTCGGCGAAACCCAGCCAGCCGTGCATTACGGTCGGGGTGTTGAGCGCGGCGACGGCATCCCAGTACGGCACCGCGATCGCCTCCCGGCCGGCCTGTCGCTGCCAACCCTCCAGGACGTCGGCCGGCGCGGCCTCGCCGTACTGAAGGGCCATCTGCATCCGCAGGCTCCCGAGATCGACTCCCGGATCACCAACGCCGGCTGTCTTCCAGTCGATCAGCGCGACACAACGGTCGCCCTCCCAGAGCATGTTGCCGGCCCACACGTCGCCATGCAGGAACACGGAGGCGGCCGCGGGCGCTCCATGCGTCCTGACGCGCTCGTCGGCCTCCTGCAGTAGAGGTGTGGTCGGCATTCTGCCCCGCCGGCGTTCGGCGGCGCGGTCGTCAACAGCAGTGGGTCGGGGCCGGTGGGGTATGTAGTCCTGAGCCTCCAGGCTGACGGCGTCGACTCTCGAAATGGCGGCGCCGGCTTCGCGCAGCCGAGCGACCGAAACCCTTGGCGGGAGATCAGCGCTGCCGGGCAAGAATGTCTCCAAAGTAACGACGGTTCCGCTGGCCGACCCGTCGAGGTCGGCGGCGATCAGCCGCGGCACCGCAAGGCCATGGTCCTCGGCGAGCCGAAGAGCTCGGGCGTTCGTTATTACCATGCGCTCGCCGATCCAGCCCGGGACAGGGATCTTTAAGATGACGTCCTGAGCCTGGGTCGCCGATCCATCTATTCTCAGGCGAAACGCGCCGGAAGGCCGGTGATCGCTGCGGGAAACGTTCTCGGCCGAAACGACGCCCGTCGCGCCGAGCACGTCAGCCGCCCAGCCCAGTACCTGTTCACTTGGCATAGTTGCTGTGTGCGCTCCTGTCATGTACATCCGCGACGCGCCAATCGGACTCGCGAGATAGCTTTCCACACCGGTGCTCTGTGATCCATGTCGAAGCAGTGAAACGCAGCGGACCGGATCGGCGATGACCCAACCATGGACGCAACCACGACCCGGCGGCGAGGAGCAGATCTTGTTGCGTTTCTCAATCAGCAGCGCGCCGTCGTCTTGTGGAAGCTCGATGGCCTCACCGACGACCAGCTTCGCCAGCCGCTTACGCCCGGCGGACTCTACCTGCTGGGTCTCGTCAAACATCTCGCTGGCGGCGAGTACTATTGGCTATGCGATGTGTTCGGACGGCCATCCGAGCCGTCGAGTCTCGCTGGCACCGATGAGATCCACCTCAAGCCCGGTGACACCACCGACAGCGTCCTCGCCTACTACTCGCGGGCGCGCGCCGCATCCGACCAAGCGATCAGCGAGGTGGACCTCGACTTCACGGGCACCACCTGGCTCGGCGACGTTGTGTCGTTTCGTTGGGCGATCCGCACATGATCGAAGAGACCGGACGTCACGCGGGGCACGGCGGCTTGATCCGAGAACACATCGACGGCACCACCGGTTACATGCCCCGTCCGACCCCCGGCACTAGGGCGAAATGCCGGAGAAAGCCTGCGCTGGGCCGGCTGTAGACGGCGTGGCTGGCTGTTTGATGCTACGGGCCACTGACATTCGACGGCACCGGCGTTGGCGAAACCCCCCGGCGATCTCTTCACCAGTTCGCCGGGGGTCGCTCCAAACGTAAATTAGTGGGCGGAATTATCGACCATTTTGTTGCCTTACCTCACGATGCCCCATACGGCGGGTGCGCCGAGAGTGCGGTACACGAGTGCCCCGCGGGGCCCGAGCACGGCAACATCGACCATGCAGGCATTGAGCACAGGAGCGGCTTCCACGCCGAACTTAGCGCACACCGCCCGGGCGGCCGCAGCAATCTTCTGAGGTAGGTTCTGCGCGAAGAACGGCTCCCTGGGATTGATGTGTTCCACACCTCCGGTTTTGCCATTGCAGGCGGACAGCAGGTCCTGGCTGGCAGGGACGAGCCAGCTGTTGCCATAGGGACCGTAGAGTTGGCTGAAGACAAAGGGGGCGGTGAACACGGCCCCGGTGCGCGACTCGATGGCATTATTACTGTTCCCGGCGTTGGTGAGGAGGCCCTGTACTGGTTCAGGCCATTTGCCCAGGCCCACCGTCACGTCGACATGCGGTGTAGCGCCAGGTTGCACCGTGGCCTGGACAGAGTTCCCGTTCCCGTCCTGGATCAAGTACACGTTCCCGTTCAAGGCGACGCTGGCGCCGTCGGGCAGGAACTGCTCACTGCCGTTCGCCAAGTTGACGGTGCCACCGTTTACCTCGAGTTCGCGTGGGCGCTGTACAGACGGCGACGTTGGTGGTGCCGACGTGTGCCGCCACCGCTCGGTTGACAGCGGCGTTGGGCCAACTCGGCGCCCCTGATACCTGCCGCTCCTGGACGGTGAAGCCGCTCATTGCCGGCTTGAAGATCAACGGCTTGATCCCTATGCCGGTCCTCGGTGGTGGTGCCGCACTCGTGCCGACAAGTTCGTAGTCACCCTGCGCCTGGAAATCGTAGAGCAGCTTGTTGAAGGTATCTAAGTGGGTGTCACCGATGCCGTTGGCCGTGGCGCAGGCGGCCGGCGACGTGGGAGCATTGCTGTTCTGGTCAGATTCCATCGCCGGGGACGGTGACGTCCCGAGTGTGGGAGCGGGTTGTAGGAACAGGTTGTTTGATTCTCCCGTCGAGTTGAACGGCACGCAGTGTGGGGCCGCCGTGGTCCCGCTGTGAGTGATGACGTTGACCTTCATGTCTGTACCGGCGATGAAATTGGCCTCGCCGCCGCCTCTATCGCCGTAGAGACCGAACTGAGCGTCGGTCCAATTGCCTGCCAGGTTGACCAGATTGTCTGCCGCAGTAGCCGCCGAGCTGGTGCCGGAGACGATCATTTTTACCGTGTCGGTCTCCGTCCCGTTGACGAGGCCTACTTGTCCCACAAACTTCACTGAGTCGGACATTAACTGCTGGGGCGTGAGTTGCGGGACGCTGGCGGTGTTCTCGTTTTCGTCGTAGCAGTTGCCGGCGCCGTCAGGGGTATTGAAAGTCCCTGTGCAGGTGTTGTCGTAACCCAGCAGTGCCGGTTCTACCTGGATTTCCTTGAGGTCGCTGTCGTAGACGAACTGTTGCCAGCCGGGGCAAGCGCTCGGCACCAATGCCGTGCTGCACGAGGATGTCGCCGGCAGGTTGAAGTTGGTGTTGAGCTGGAGAGAGTAAATATTGTTCCCTGCGGCGCCGGCGTTCCCGAATTGGCCGGATTCGCACGGTGAAGAAGCACAGGTGACGCTGGGGAACGACCCCTCCGCCGCTGTCATTGGACTGGCCGTCTGGGCCGCGAAGTCACAACTATTACCAGCGCACCCCGCGACCTGTTGTGGGACCGCGTTCGCGCCGTCTTCGTTCGGCGAGGGGCCGGCGAACTGTTGGGCAATTTTCGGGTGCACGCTCGAGCACGCAGTGGACTGCCACTGGACAGCGGGGAACGACGCCGTGAAACAGCCTTGCCCCGGGACGGGAAGCGCGGCGATAGCGTTCTGCCACGCAGGCGTGCTCACTTCTGCGGCGTTCGCGACCGGTGACCCGAACCCTACTAACGCGCTCACCAGTACCAATACCGCAACGGACGTTGTCATGCGGCGGAGCACTGAGACCTTTGCTTTCACAATATACTCCTTAGGAAATCCGCGAAACGGGCTTCCGTCCCGGGCTCGGCCCGGCCAGACTCTGCGACTAGGAACGTCACGTCCGTACCACAGACTAAATACCAGTTTTGGACCTTGGTCTTGGAGAGGTCAAGCGGACTTGCGTCAAGGCCCCAGGTTCGGCTATTCGGAGGCTGTCGTTCTTAGGACGGGCGCCGACTGGCCAATTTGCCAGTCGAACACGACGGCAAATCCAATAAGGGCGGGAGCTCGTTGCGCTGTCCCCGTCGCCAGCGCCGCTGTGCTTGCTAGTGGCGCTTGGGCTCGAGCGTTGAACGTTACCCTGCGTACGCCAGCGGAACAGAAGGCTTCTAACCCATCCAACCTAACGGAGGCGTTTCTCCTGAGGCCTTCAGGTTGACTTGTCTCCACCAAATGACCCAAAAAGGAGAGGCGCCAGACGTGGGTGGGCGAGCGTCGAGACCTGTAACACGGGGCCCGGAGAGGGACCGCCTCCTGATGGCGAACCTAAACAACGCTTTCGCCGTCCGCACCAACGAGCCCGAGGCCGAAGGTGCGCGGTGGAACCGGCACTTCACGACGGGGCTGCAAGGCCTGGCATCCTGGCCCCGCGTGGCGACCGAGCTCCAGCGTCGTAAATATCGCGGAGGGGAGCGTTGCAGAAACGGCGCTGGGACGAACGCTCTGCGCTCCCTGCTGGCCTCCTGGTTGACGCAGCCTGGCAAATGTGAGATGTATGAACGACGCGATGGAACGATGTGCCCAGGCGGGTGTCGCGCGCTGCGTCATCGCCTGTCCGTTGACCGAAGCCGACGCCCTCGGTTCGATTCTCCATCGCTCTACGGGGCTGGTCGACCGGTTCCAGGCCAGTTCGTAGGGGCTCGCTCCGGACACGCAGGGACAGCCGCGGTCGGTTGGAACTAGTCGATGGGCATCCCGAGGATCCACTCGGCTTCGGGCCTGGCCCGAAGGGGGCGACACCTTTGCGTCACAGAACGATAGCGCGCAGGTCACAACTCCACTCGAGGCCATCGGCGACCGAGTCGGCAGGGAGGATGTAGGTAGAGCTGATTTCGTGTATCCACCATTTGTTGTCTGGTGGGGGTTACGGTCAGCTTTGCCTAGGTCTGGCTTTGATAACTGGCTGACGGTCAGCCTGCTTGTGGAGAGAGCAGGTCGTCGGCCAGGTCCTAGGTGGTGGTGCCGTCGTTGGCGTGCGGCGGATTGCCCTGCTGTAACAGGACGATCCACCCTGCCGCACCGTGGCGGCGGTGCCATCCCGAACAGAACTTGAAAAGGAAGGGATGGCCGTGACAATCGTAGGTAACCCGCGCCCTGTTACTGGTGGCGTCGACACCCACCTGGAAGTGAACGTGGCTGCCGTGGTGGACCAGGTCGGTGGCCTGCTGGGCGTCGAGTCGTTCCCCACGACCGTAAAAGGCAACGAGCAGTTGCTGAAATGGATGGCGGGCTTCGGCTCGGTTGCCCAGGTCGGGGTGGAAGGCACCGAGCTCGTACGGGGCCAGCTTGGCCCGGCACCTGCGCGCCGAGGGGGTGGAGGTGGTCGAGGTGGACCGCCCCAACCGCCAAGAGCGCCGGCGCAAAGGCAAGAACGACACCGTCGATGCCATCGAGGCGGCCCGGGCGGCCCAGGGCCAGCGTCAGCTAGGGGCGGCCAAGACCAAAGACGGCAATGTAGAAGCTATCCGGGCACTGGTGGTGGCCAAACGCTCGGCCCGGGACACCAAGATCAAGGCCCTGAACCAGATCCGCCACCTCGGGTTCACCGCCCCAGAGGAAATCCGCCAGTCCCTGCACGGGCTTTCGGCTCGAATGATCGCCAAGAAGGTGGCCGCCATGCGGCCCAACCCCGACGGCGACCCCGTCACCTACGCCACCAAGACGGCGCTGCGCCTTGGCCGGCGCGTCCTCGAGCTCGACGCCTAACGCAAGCAGCTCGACCAGCTCTTGGCCCGCTTCCTGGCCGAGTCCGCCCCCGGGCTGCTCGGCCTGTACGGGGTGGGCAAGGACAGCGCCGCCGCTTTATTGGTCGCCGCCGGGGACAACCCTGGCCGGCTGCGTTCGGAGGCGGCCTGGGCCCGGCTGTGCGGGGTCAGCCCCATCGAGGCTTCCTCGGGCAAGGTCGTCCGCCACCGGCTCAACCCGGGCGGCAACCGCCAAGCCAACGCCGCCTTGTGGCACATAGCCCTCACCCGCATGAGCGCCGACCCGCGCACCATCGACTACGTCGAACGGCGCAGCAAGGAAGGGCGCACCAAGAAAGAGATCATCCGGGTGCTCAAGCGCTACATCGCCCGCCAGGTGTACCCCTACGTGACCGCCGCCGTCTAACCCGGCGCCCGCTCTGGCGGCGGGCCTGGCCCGCGAATCGGCTGACAGCTCCATGGCTTGTCCTTAGAACGATCTGCCGGCCCGCCGCCAACACATTTCCCACCGATCTCGTCGACGGGGGCCAGCTGGCCTACTAAGAGCTTGCCTTCGTGGCCCGTCCCTGTCTTGCCGCAACCCCCGCCGACGACCACACCAGAAAGCCCGAAAATGACCCCTTGACATTCCTAGGAGCATCGATCGCGCCACCGCCGCCGGGACGGACGCCGTGTCGGTGCCCGGTGCCGGACGCTACACGCTGTGGAGCGTGATGTCAGCTCCAGCCACGCCGGCTACCTTGCGGATGTGGCCAGCGTTCGAGGTGACCACCGCATGGTTTCGGCGGGCCGCCCCCTCGACAACCGAGACGTCAACGATGTCGTCGTGGCCAGCCCGCGCCGCCAATGCCCCAACCGCCCGAGCCTGGGCCTGGGTGAGATCCTCGACGTCGCACCCCTTCAACAAGCGCGACAGGTTCGCTTGTGGCCCGCCCCGCCAACCCTGAGCGAGCACACCCGCGGGCACTGTCGGGGGGAGCCCTCGCCGGAGCGCAGCCCGGTGAAGCGACCACATGACCCGGTCATCCCGTTCTGCGGCGACCAAAGCTCCCGTGTCGTAGGTCAAGCCGTCGGTGCTCACGCACTGCGCGCCCGTTTGCGGGTACCGCCCGAGACGAGGCGGTCGAGAAGGATCTCGCCGGCAGCCAGCTCATTAGGCGTGAGCGCGCCAGCGGCCTCTTCCCACTCGGCGACTCCACGAAGGCCCTCCCGCACAAGAAGTTGACGATGAGCAGCTTCGGAAAGCCAGGCGCTAAATGACAACCCGTCCTCAGCGGCGGCCTGTTCGGCGGCGGCGGCGACTTCGGCGTCAATCGATACAGATCGCTTCACAACAGCCATAAGCGCATGGTAGCACCACCGGTACTACCAGCAGTTGCAGAACTCCGGCGCGAGAACATACCGCACCTGTGAGGGATTCTGCTCGGGCGGATCGGCCGGTCATCTCTCACATTTCGCCGAGGTCTTGGCTTCAACTTGTGAAGTCAGCGCGCCGCGCTTTGGATGCACCTGCCCTCGACTTCGCCGTGCCCAAAGCCTGCCCAAACGAAGTGGCACGACCAGTCTTTGGGTGGCTCGTCGTGGCACGAAACGGCAGTTCAAAGGACATACCAATCGCATGACCAGCCTCTTGTCCAGCCCTGATAATGCGTGTTAGCGGCGGTCTTAATCACGCTTGGCCCGGTGGGCGTCGACAGCGTGGCGAGTCGTTCGAGGGAACGGCGGCTCGCGAAGTCGAGGAAGAGACTGGCTGGCTGGTCCGTGCGGGGTCGTTCCGGTTCCTGGGCTGGCTGCACCTCGTGCACTTAGGGCCTACCGCAGGACCATCCCTGGCCCGCCCTGACTTCTGCCAGGTCGTCGGCTCGGCAGCGGCCGACTAACGACGAGGTGGAGCGGACACTGACTGGACTGACACCGAGGGGTACGAAGTCAGCGCGGAACTCATGACGATCCCTCATGCCGAGACAGCTGTCGACGGAGAGCGTCTGAGCCGAGTCTTCTTGGCGTTGCTCCCTTGATTAAAGTGTCTGGGTGCCTGCCGGCACGTACGTCGTTCTCAGAATACTCAGGAAAGAGCAGGGCATTGGCCCTGTGCCCGCACCTCGCCGATTAGCCAGGCGACCAATCGACACAGGAACGCCCCACGATCGAACGTATGTACTACCCCCCATGGTGCGTGCGAGCGGGCCGACCGAGCAGAGGCTCGCTTCGCTCTACGACGCTGAGGGCTTCGGAGGCGAGAAGACTATGCGGGCAAAGGTGATCAGGGAACTCATCGACAAGATCCGACTGCTTCGCGCCGAACTCCTCCAAGCCGGCACACGTTCAGGCGCTTCCGACGACGGCGTTGACGGACAGGGGACGGCTGCTGACGCAGGACCGACCCGAGGTGGGGGGTACACGGCTGGCCTTGATGACAACTAAAGGCGGTCCAGCGGCAAGATTGGCGTGGACATGGCTGGTCATTAAGGAGAACAGCCCGTGAGCCGAGCGAGTGGCGACGCTGGCAATCCATACTGGAACTCGTAGGTTAGGTAACGCCAGGTCAGGGATGTCTGCTGTGGCCAGCGGTCGGGCGCAAGGATCTCGATCTTCCCACTGACAGGGACGATCAGCTTGGCCAGGGCCGGAGACCTCTACCGCCGGACCTTCAAGTCGTGGAGCCTGGCAATGACGCCGACCGGGACCCCGATCGCTGGACACGATCCTGCTCCAGCAGCTCACGAGGGACCTTGGGGACCGCACCGACGGTCTCCGTGGTTGCAGTGCCAACCGCGACCGCAAACTCTACGGCCTCTCTCATCTCGACGCGAACTTGTGGGGTCTGCAAAGGACGTGAGCCTCGATCAGGCCATTGTCCTCGGCCGCACCTTCACACAATAAGGGAAGCAAGAAACCGCGAGAGGCTCTTTTGCCTTTTCTGACTACAACCAAGTTAGTTCGGCCCTCTCACGCCCAAAGTTCAGGGTGGGAGGGGAGCGTGCCGGTGCTTACTCGAGGCGTAAAAGTTCGGTCAAACATATCCTTGGCCAACAGTGAGCCCACGGGACCGAAAGGAAGCAACCACCTACGCGCCACGGGCCGCAGACCTCCGGGCCTAGAGGGCCGGCCCGAGGCTCATTTCGCGGCCGAGCTACAGCCGGACGGCAGGCCCACTCCTCACGGCCTTCAAAGTGCACAAGCGTCCCGCTGCCAAAAACATCGCCATCTCGAGATACCTGAGCGGTCTCGACCTGTCCAAGGAGCAATACGGCCTGGTGGCGGCGCGGCCGCCCGAGACGCCCCGGGCCGCAGGTGGTGTGGCGGCCCAGTTGTCGACCACTGCCGGCAGCGCAGCCCCCAAAACGTGTGACCAAGCGTGGGGCGGATGCCAGTCAAGACGGGCAGATATCCCGCACGCGAAGTCCGTCCGAGCCCAGGAAGACGATGTTGCGTGATTGCCGCCCACATCGCGACCGCCACCCTGATAGCGGCGAGCAGGCTCACCTCGGCCGAGGCAGCGACACCGGTACTGGGGACTTTAGCGGCGCGTCGTCGAGCTTTCCAGTACCACGACTCCTACAAGACGGCATCCAGCAGCTTGACTGGAAAATAGGAGTCGTCCAAAATCTTTGGCCCGGAGCCAGTCCTCGCGACGACCAGGTTCAGCGATGGCACCACCCAGCACCGGTTACCTCGGTACCCCATCATGGCGAACGCGTCCGCTGGTGCCTCTTGCCACAAGCTCCCACTGCTGTTCGTCCAGAAACCATAACCGTACTTCGGGTTCAACGGTTGCGAAGGACGAGTAGCCCTCTCGATCCAATCCCTGCTGACTATTTGGCGTCCATCCCACGCGCCACCTCGGAGCAGCAAATAGCCGCGAGCGCGCCAGTTCCCGGGACGACAAAACCAATCCACAATGGGCGATTGTATGCGGGCCAATCCACTTCCCCCCACCAGACCGGCACCACGACACGGCCGGTACCCCGATGGGTCCGAACAGTCGCTCGTTCAAGAAGGTGTCCAGTTCGCTGCCCGTTACGTGTGCAAACACCAGCGACAAATGGGAAAAGCCGGGGTCGGAGTATTCCCATTGGGTCCCCGGGTCCGCGATTAGCTGTCCCGCGTCATAACCGTACCGGTTCGGTACTCGGCCAAGGAGGTGCTCGAATATACCGTCCCCTAGCCGGGTATGGGTCCCCGCAGTCAGGTGGTAGTGCCCGCTAAAACCACCCGTCATCGACAGCAGCTGGCCTACTGTCACCCGTGCTTTTCGCTCGTCCGTTAACGGGTACCCCTCCGGGATGAACTCGTATGCGGCACTACCAAGGTCAAGGTGCCCGGCATACGTCGGGTCGTTCAGGACAATACCGAACGCCAAGCTGGTGAACGACTTGGTGACAGAGTACACGTCGAACCGGGAAGAATCCATCGCATCGAAACTTTGGAACTCGGCAGCCAGGACACCATTGCGTACGATGGACATGCACCAGGTATCGCCGCCGTAAAACCACTCTTGTTCCCTGGAGGCGAGAGCCAATATTTTTGGGTCCAACTTCGCTCGTTCGCGGATTCTCGTCGTCCGACTGGGCATAGTCCCAGCCACCTTCAGCGTCCGGGGGAGGAAAATACCGGTCAGCACTCCTCCCGGCAGAGGGACGCAGTCCCGGCTCCTCGTCGGCCCCAAACGATAACCTCCGGTTTTGCGCTGGCCCGCCATGGTGATCATCATTCATGGTCACTTGAACGTCCTTTCATCCATGGGTTCATGCGCTCCGCAGCAATGACACGGCTGCTTCTCTTCCGTCCATGGCTTGTTTGCCACTGTTCACCTCGGCCTGCGACAAGGTTGATCACGACCCCCCGTGCTCGTGAAGGTGCATGCAACATGTTTCCACGGAATCATACGTTCCGGCCATAAGCGCCCCGGATGGCAATGGGGCCCGCGCCGTCCTGCTCGTCGAGCGCGAAGGCCACGGTCCCGGGAGTTCTGGCCTTGGTCTTCCCGAAAGCGACTACGCACTTCGCAGCGGCGTGGCTTATGCCAAGGGGTACTGGAGCCCATGAGTTGCCGTTCGGGGCCGTAAGGGCTACGGGTATAGCCGGCAGCAAGAAAACCAATGCTGAAAGTTCCCCGTTCGGTACTCGAGCCCAAGCCGGCGACCTTGGCCCGCGTATTGCCATGGCTCGTGAGGACTTCAGTCTTCCCGGACCTGCGTTGGTTGCTCCTGGCGGGACGGTACGACAGCCATTGAACTTGGGAGGATCCTCGGCTATTAGCGCTCTCCCCGCCGACCAGGTGCCTTGCCCGGGCATCCCTTCTTCAGCCAAGATAGGCGACCTGGCCTGGTCGGCCGTTGAGGAGGTGGGGGGAGTTGGCACGTAGGCGACGGTCCGTCTGCGGCTGGGGCGCAAACCGCTTACCGTAGTTATTGTCGGGTCTTGGCCGGGAGCGCGGGATGGTGTACGTGCACGAGGACCGCGAAGCGGCCGGGATCTTCCGGGAATTATCTGTCGCGGCTAATATCAGTATGAGCCAGCTTTCGCGCATTTCGAGACGTTTGTTCCTTCGGCTCGGAAAAGAGCGGGAGCTTGCTGAAAGAGTTATACGCGACGTGCAGCTTAGACCGCCCTTGGTCCGCCGGCCGGCAGGTCAGTTCAGTGGTGGGAACCAGCAGAAGATCTTGCTCGGTCGTTCGCTCGCCATGGACTCGCGAATGCTCATCATCGATGAACCTAAATTTTTTAGAGTGGTCTTGATAGGCCAGGTTGGACTGGGGAGCGGGTCCGCTACGACTGGCTCGCTCCACCAGTGACGACGACTGTGGTCCGATGGGCTGTCCCGAGCCCATCCTCACTTCCGGCTGGCGCCGGACTGGCAGGGACGCTCACAGCCCGGCCAGCTAGCGCCGCAGTCAAGTGATCGGCCCGTTATCGACTTCAGGCGTGCTCAAAGCGTGCGCAAACGAAGTGGCACGACCCGTCTTTCGGTGGCTTGTCGTGGCACGAAAGGGCAGGTGTGCGTCCAGTAGCTCGGGCGCTGCGAGGGAGGAGATTGATCTCATGACGTAACCGAGCGACAAGCCCACGGCAGCCAGCCGGTGCGAGTCCGGTCGGGGGAGACGCCAAGGTCCCCGGTAGTGAAGCCCCCGGGGTCGGTCGAGAGGCCGGCGTCGAAGCGGGGCGGAGGCAACTGGCCGGTCCGCAACATTACGTGAAGTCTGCAGCGTCGTTTATTTCGCCCCGGTGACCGGGGACAAGAGGGAGCCGAGCCCCTACCTGCACGGGCGAAGGCCACGGAAGACGCCTGGGATCTTGGAGCGGGCGTCGAGGAACCCTCCGGCGTAGGGGACGTGGAACGGTCAGAAGGTCGTCGTGGGAACTGGAGAGGCCCTACTCGGCCCCGGACCTGCGGGGTGCGGGAGCGAGCCTGTCTATAACCGGGAACCCGGGAAGGGGCAGGCGGCCGAGAGGGAGTCGGAGCGGGCCGTACTAGCGATTTATGGTCGGGACAACATAACCCGGCCCGAGCGAAGGGCCCCTGCTTCATCGACGCATCGCGGAGGAGTGGAGGAACGCTGATGAGTGCCGAGAAGTCGGCTAGGTCCGTCAGGCAGGCCGATGGCCTGGACCCGTTCGAGCCCTTCAACGCGTGCTTTATCGCAGTGCCAAGCAAGACCCGGCACGACGGTTCCACGCCCTTTACGACAAGCTCGCCCGCAGGGATGTGATGTGGAGGGCGTGGGCCGACGTGGCCACCAATGCCGGGGCCCCGGCGTCGACGGCGTGACGATTGACGCCGTCAAAGCCGATGGGGCAGCCGGGGTGAGCCGGTTCCTCGAACAGCTCGCGGCTGAGTTACGGGCCAAGACGTACCGGCCCCAACCTCTACGGCGGGTGTACATCCCCAAGGCAGGGGACCCGCCGGGCAAGCCGTCCCGGCCCCTGTCCATACCTACGGTGCGTGACCGGGTGGTGATGGCGGCAGCCAAGATCGTCCTCGAACCGATCTTCGAGGCCGACTTCCTGCCGCCGAGCTTTGGGTTCCGCCCGAAGCGTTCTGCCCACCAGGCCCTCGAAGCGGTCCGGGTGGCGGCCAACCGGGGAGCGCAGTGGGTGCTCGATGCCGACATCAAAAGCTGCTTTTCCGAGATCGACCACGAGGCTCTCATAGCCTTGGTCGAACGCCGGGTGGTCGACCGGCAGATGGTCAAGCTGCTGCGGTCTTGGCTAAGAGCCGGGGTGTTCGAGGGCGGGGTCGTCTCCGACACGGAGGCGGGGACCCCACAGGGGGGGTTATGCGGAGCCGCGCATAACCCGCCCTGGGGAGTACCCGAGACCGGCCGCCGGACTGCTCCGTCCTCCATCACCCCTGCGGACAGGAATGCCCGCAGCAGCGCCAGGACTCTGCGGTCGCAAATGCGCTCAGAAAGTGCTGACATCAAACCGTTATGCGGAATCGCCGTAAAACAATTGGCGATGTCCGTTTCCACCACCCAACGCTTTCCCGCAAAGGACTCGTCGATGAGCACCTGCAGGGCGTCGTGGGCCGATCGTTTGGGCCTGAACCCAAAGCTGCACGGCATCATGTCCGCCTCGAAGACAGGCTCGAGCACGGTCTTCACGGCAGCCTGCACGACGCGGTCGCGGACGGCGGGTATCGAGAGCGGCCTCATTTCCGCTTGGCCCGGTTTGGGTATGTACACCCGCCGGGCCGGGAGCGGCCTGAAGGTGCCCTCCCGCAGTTCGTTCTCCGGTTCATCAAGCAAACAGGTCACCCCGTAGCGCTCAACGTCGGCGATAGTGGCCCGGTCGATGCCTGGTGCGCCGCCGTTGTGTTGCGCCACACCTGCACCCACGCCCTCCACAGCACGTCCCTGCGATGGACCTTGTCGTAGAGCGCATGGAACCGTCGCCCGGGGTCGGCCTTGGCCGCCCGGTAAAGCTTGTGCTGCAAAGCACGGACCGTGTCGAAGGCATTGGCTTCGGCACCAAGGGTGGGACTAGCCACGGGGGCACTCACCGGCCTCTCCTCTCGCACAAACATGGACGAAGTAGCGGCCCTTCGCTCCCCGACGGTTATGTTGCCCGCCGGGTCGAGCAGTACTATGGCCGCCTCCGACGCCATCGCGGCTGGTCGCCCACTTCCTGGCTCTGCACCAGTTATAGGACACCCTGCTCCGGTGCTTTCGGAGTCACCGGGCCGGGGATGGCCTCCCCAGTTCCCGTCGCCACCTTCCGAACGTTCCGAGCCCCCTACGCCGGGGAGTTCTTCGCGGTTGCACTCCAGGCTCTTCACCGCTTCCATGGCCTTCGCCCTGAGAGACGGGGCTCGGCTCTCCCTTGTCCCGCTTGCGCGAGCACATTCACGGCGCGGCAGGCTTCGCGTAATGCTACGGACCGCTCGGTCGCTCCCCCTATAGGGCTTTTGACGCTGGGCTTCGACCCGGCCCGTTCCCAGGCCGAGCCGCCAGCCTGCTAACGGACCCCCTGGCGGTTACCCGTGCCGGACTTGCACCGGCTGGCGACGACGAGCTTCAGATCGAGTCAGGTCACGTCTTCATGGACGTCACCCCTCTCGGTCACTGGGCGCACTCCCAGTTATTGTTGAACTTCGGCAATGGTCCCGGGCATAACCTTACTTGCGAGCAGTGACCGTTTTGGCCGCCTTGGATCCCAGCGAGCCCAGGAACTGGTCGGGGCTGAGCAGTTCTGTCACTGAGATGGCTTCGTCACAACAAGGTCACGGGCCGCCGGGGCCAAGGCGGCGGCAGAACTTCCCACAGTCGCAGCAATATTGCTCGCCCAGGTAGCGCTCTTCACATTCTGGGCACAGGTAGACAGTGTCGGCCTTGGCGACCACAGGCTCCGGCGGTGCGGCCCTTTTGTGCCTGAACGCGGCCTGCCGGCAACGGGTCGAGCAATAACGCCGCCTCCCCGAAGGTCCGAAGGCGAGGCCGCAGACGGGGCAGGGCACCGTCGCGCTATCGTCGCTCACGGGGCTCACGCTGCCACCGCTCATTGCCCTGCGGCCCCGGGCGCGGGGCGCCCACCCGGTGGCGGAGGGCGGCCACAGGCGCAGGCATTTGCTTATAGCCCCGGATCCTCGTGAACGAGCGCTGGGCTTCGAGCATGCCGGCGGCCACCCACCGCTTTTTCATCTCCCCACCCGTCCAGTGCTTCACGTTGTGCATGGTGGTGCGGGCAACCGAGATCATCGACTCGATGGCATTGGTGCCAGGTCAACATGTCGGCCAGGTTGCCGCCGATGCCGAGGCGCCGGACGGCGAACATGTCCTCCAGGCCCTCGAGCAAGCTGGCAGCGGCGTCGGCGTGCTCGGGACGCAGCTCGCCGGCCAGCCGCTTGGCGGCGTCCAGGCCTTTCCCCGGGTCGGGGTTGGCGAAGACGAGCCTCAAGCGGGCATCGACCTTGTCGCCGAGCTCTTGGGGCAGGTGCCCTTTGACATTTCGCCTCTTATGCAAATTATGGAGATATCCACATAATTTGCACAAGACGGCGAACGTAGTTGACGCGCTACCAAAACGCCTTCAGTCACAAGCCAAATCCGCTATCCAGGCCATCTACAATGCCGGCAGCCGCAGGGAGGCCCTGACTGCCGCCAAGTCCTTCGCCGACACCTTCTCCGGCTTCCCCAAAGCCACCGCCAAGGTAATGGACGAGCTCGACACCCTGCTTGCCTTCTATGACTTCCCCAAAGAACATTGGGTGCACTTGCGGACCAGTAACCCGATCGAGTCGACCTTCTCGACGGTCCGTCTCAGGACCAGGGTCACCCGGCGTGCCGGTTCACGCAGGGCGGCACTGGCGATGGCTTACGAGCTGTTAGACGCCGCCCAAGCCCGCTGCCACAAGATAGCTGCCCCCGAGCTCGTCCCGCTGGTCCGGGCCGGCGCCGCCTTCATCGACGGCAAACTGCAAGAAAGGAGGCCATCAGAAACCGACAACATCAACACCGAGAACGGGTCCGTCGCAGCCTGAGCAGAAATCTCATCCACAACTATTGACAATTGCTCGGACGCCCGCCTGGAACATCGATCAACGCCCGTGGTCGATGCCCGGTCCATCCGGCCGGCCATCCATCGCTCCGGCACCATTTATGCAGCGTACCTGGCTTGTCGGAGCATGGGCTTCCCCCGCAACACGATGGATGTTGTTGTCGCCCGCGATGACAACTTTGCCGCCGGTCCGAGCCGCTTCGCTGACCTTGTCGACCCAGGCGACTCACTGCCCGGGGTACGCGTCGTGAAGGGAGTACCGGTGCCGGGACTCGGCACGCTCCTTGGCCATCAGCGGATCGGGTCCAGCCTGAGCACCGCGGTCGACCCGCGGGAGAAGCGAATCGTCTACCTGTCCTGGGCGGACGGCCATGGCGCCGCTGATTACACGATCCTCTTGCGCCGCTCCGATGACTCGGGGGTCACGTGGAGCTCGGACCTCCGTTCGGTGGTTCAAGCCACCAACCCTCAACTGGCTATCAACGAACTCGGTGACATCGCGTTCTTCTATCAGAAGCTTCATAATCCCGGGTCTGGTAATCGCTGGCAGATACATGTTGAGATCAGCGATGCCCACGATGCTTTCTCAGCCTTCGACGACATCGTCCTTGCGGACATCCAGGACGACAATGGGGTTGGTCCTACCCTCGACCCTACGAATCCACTGGGCGATTATGCCGGGCTTATGGCGGCGGGGGAAGCGTTCTACGGGGTGTTCTGCGGGAACAATACGCCCGACTTGGCCAACTTCCCCCATGGGGGTGCACTACCAGCGCAACCACAACTTCGGGACGCACCGGCTCCTCGACGTCTCCGGCGCCAACCCCGTCAACCCCTCTTATGACCCGTTCTTCTTCAGGCGGGAACGGGAACGGGAACGGGACGAGGAGAGCCGCACAGGCTAAAGTACGCTCGCCTCGAGATCGAAGGCCTCAAGAGTACGAGAAGTTGGAGATCAAGCAACTCCGCCTCGATCTGGTCGACCCGCGGCGCTAGCTGGAGCCTCCTCGTCCTCGGAACATATGGCGCACCGGGTGATCCACTCGACCTCAAGCGCCCCTCTCACCGGTGTGGCCGCCTCTCTTCCTTTAGGCGCCAAAGCGTTTGGCGCAGGCACAGCAGTAGGGTCCCCATTGCCGAAGAACTGGGCGGCCGGGCCGTGGCGCCCGGCCGCCGGACATTGCTCCGAGCTCCGGCCAGAGCTAGGCGGGTACATTCAGTTCATCGGGCTGTCCCCGGGGCCACGTCGGGATAGCTGAGCGCGCGAGCACCTGATCAGAGCTACCTGACCGACTTTTCGGGTCCCGTGCATTTCGCGCTTCGGGCTAAAAGATAGACCAGGAGATCCTTACCATTTCGGACCAGTGTTGCCGATCTCTCATTGGTAGCGCCACACGCAAACCATTTACAATTTAGGTGCGCTTACGAAACCACCTTGAGTTCCTCCTCCAAGGCGGCTTGCTGCTGGGGGGTGAACGAAGCCTTGGTGATTGCAGCCACGCAACTGGGCACTGGGTCACACGAGACCTCTTGGCCGGCCGACAGCACGTGTGTTACCCCAGCGGGGTCGACGACAGTGAACTCACCCTGAAAAACCGCGAATTCGAAGAGCGGGTCAAGATTGCACTGAGCAAGGCCCGCGACCAGCCCGGTGCCGTTAGCCTGAACAGAGCCGTTGTAGCAAAGGCCTCCCGTCCACGGGGCGGGTTTCTGGCCGTTCTTGAGCTTCGGGGGCTTCACGCCACAAGAAACCCAGCCTTGTTGGAGCGTAAACACGTCTGCCGCTGGCACCCGAGTCTGGAGGTGTCCAGGCTTTGTCTTGAGTTTTCCTGTTTTTAGCTTCACCGAGGGAAGGCCCGTGAGCTGGCATGAGCTGAGCCAGGTCGACGAGAACGTCATCGTGGCCGTCGCCGGCAACGGGGCCGACACGATGGATCCCCCCGCCATGGGCGTCGGACACGCGGCGACAGGGCCACCGTTGAGCGACACGCCGCCTCCGCAGACCGTATCGTGAAAGGCCTGAGCCTGGCTTGGCTCCACCCCGAACAGCCACGGAACAACCATCGCCGTGAGGAGGACCAGAGAGAACCGTCGTGGCGTCGCTCGCAACTGAGCGTTCACAGCTGTACCCTTCCTCGTTCTTAGTTTGGTGCTGACTTTGTATTACCCGCTGCTGAGGCTACCAGTTTTATGTTTTGACTGGCGACGTGTGCCTCGACGTTTTTATCCTTTCTCGGATGTCCTCGACAAGGGGGGAGATCAGTTTGAACGAAGCCCCGCACAATGCGAGGAACAACGGGAGGCCAAGCGTGCTGTTGCGCTCCCACCAGGAACTCACTAAGTCGTTCCCAGCGCTGGACGCAGAGGCCAATTTGGAAGAGGTGATTGCTAGCTCGGTGTTAGTTCCGTCGGGACCAAGGGTTACTTGGACATTGCCGGGGGACCGAGCCGTGAGTGTGACCGTGTTAGGCCCGTTGAGGACGTCCTCCCCGGAGTCACCCAGGCCCAGTATCCCGTGCAGGTCCTTGGCCTCGACGCTCCCGCTCGAGGCGTCGACGTCGACCGACGTGACACCACCGAACGAAGTCTGCGCCACGGTTGGCGGTCCGCCACCTGTGCTGACGGTCTGTAGCACGACCTTTAGGCCTTGCGAGGTGCAGGATGGGTCGTCATAGAAGTCGCTGGGCACCAGCGTCACTGGCTTAGTCGCGGATACCGTACGGAGCGTGAGCGTAGCGTCCAATGAAAGTGGCGCCGTGCACCAGTTGACAAGCCCGGCGCCGGAGGGGTTGATTGTCACGTTAACGTCGGTCGGGGCCAGCCCGGCTGATGTCGCGCCCTGTGAGACCTGAAGAAAGAGGGTATTTGCTTGGTCGGCTCCGGTCACGTCCTGGTCGGGCGCTGGCGCGAGGTACATCTCCTGAGGCGGGTTCCAAACCTCGCTGACTGAGATAGTCGATAAAGTCAGCACACCGCCGTTACAGCTCCCTCCTAAGGTGGATTGAATGTTCTTGCATTCCGTGGTGGGCACGGGTAGGACAAGGGCCTCTGACTGGCTCGCCGGTCCAGTCAAAGTGACGGTACTTGCGGACACGTCTGGTAAAGACCAGTTGACCCCTCCGTGCGAACTGCCGAGCTGGAGCGTAGCCGTCCCGCTGATGTCGGTGGAATAAGACTCGTTCACTGCGGGCCGCCACCAATGGAAGAACAGCCAGAAGGCGATGAGCGCGACGACTACTCCCAGCAGCTTGATCGTTCCGAACGCGAGGTCGCCGTTAGAGGGCACTTCGCTAGCCGTACCAGTCCTTATGGCTTCCGCCAGACGCCTCACGTCCGCTTCGCTGAGGATCGACGCCGGAGGTGGCGGCTGCCCGTCGATTCTGGCCTGAGGCCCTGTGTCATCAGTCATATTTGCCCGGCCTGTGCGACAGGAACGTCTCTTGTACGGTTCATCTGGGCGGGGTCCCAGGACCCTTCCCGGTAACCCACACCCTACTGCGGTGAGCGCCCGGCTCACGGTCGACGGGATGACAATGCACCCCGTTAGCAAGACCCACAGTAACTATTCACCTCCAGAGCGCGGCGGAGCGCGCGAGCGTCCACCACTGAGCGCGCGAGGCATGGTAAACAATATGTGTGGGCCTTGCCGAGCAGGTGGAGCAGCTCAAAGGGGAGAACGCCGCGCTGCGGGCCGAAGTTGGCGAGCTGAGGGCAAAAAACGCTGAACTGGCAACGAAGGCTACCGAGCTGGAGGCCAAATTGGAGGCGTTGGAGGCGGAGCTCGAAAAGCTGATGCGGGAGCAGGGCCGCAATTCCTCCAACTCCGGCAAGCCGCCTTCATCGGACAGCCTGGCCGACAAAAGAAAACAG
Organism: uncultured Acidimicrobiaceae bacterium; assembly: GCA_963807395.1. Lineage (GTDB taxonomy): Bacteria > Actinomycetota > Acidimicrobiia > Acidimicrobiales > Palsa-688 > Fen-671. The sequence continues at coordinate 17,819 of CAWEBW010000007.1, read as the reverse complement.
GCTGAGGAACGGCTCTCGCGGGCCGAGCGCCGGCGTCTGGCCCGGGAAAAGGCCAAGAAGTTCATGAAAGAACGAGTGCGGCGCCGCCCCGGCAAACAGCCCGGCGCGGCGGGAGCAGGGCTGGCAAGGGTCGACCGCCCCGACCGCACAGTCGTGTACTCGCCGGTGAGCTGCGCCCGTTGCGGGCAAAGCCTGGGAGCGGGCGAGGTGACCGGCACCGAAGTGCGCCAGGTGTTCGACTTGCCCGACAGCCACTTGGAGGTGACCGAGCACCGCGCCGAGTCCCGGCGCTGCCGGTGCGGGACCACGACGAAAGCCCCGTTCCCCGCCGAAGCAAAAGGGCCGGCGTGCTACGGGCCAGTCGTGCGGGCGGTTGCCGTCTACTTGATGGTGGGCCAGCACATGCCTGTCGCCCGGGCGGCCGAGCTTTTGAGCCAGGTCTGCGGGGCACCTGTTTCCACCGGCTGGTTGGCCGGGCTCGCCGCCGAAGCGGGCGAGGGGCTTTCGCCTTTCCTGGCCGAGCTGCGTGCTCAGCTCATCGCGGCCGACGTGCTACACGCCGACGAGACCGGCTCTCGGGTGTCGGGCGCCCACCACTGGTTCCACGTCGCCTGCACCGGTATGCTCACCCTGCTCGACTGCCACCAGAAAAGAGGCAAAGAGGCCTTCGCCGACATGGCCGTGCTGCCGTTCTTCTCGGGTGTGCTCATCACCGACGGGTGGAAGCCGTACTGGTCGGTCGAGGGCATAGAACATGCCCTTTGTTGCGCTCACCTGCTCCGCGACTTGGCTTCCCTCACCGGTTCGGCCGCCCACCGGGGCTGGGCCGACGATATGGCCGACCTGCTGGTGGGGGTGAAAGACGCCGTCGGCCAAGCGCTCTCGGAGGGGCGCGGCGGGCTCAGCCCCGGCCAGCTGAAGGCCTACCGCTCCCGCTATACCAAGCTCGTGGGCCGAGGTTTCGCCGCCGTGCCGGCCCGGCACCGGCCGGGCAGCGTCCACCGGGACGCCTTCAACTTGTTGTGCCGGTTCCGGGACCAGCGAGCTGAAGTGCAGCGCTACTGGTCCGACCCGGCCGTGAGCTTTGACAATAACCAAGGCGAGCGCGACCTCCGGATGGCCAAATTGCACGACAAGATAAGCGGCTGCTTCAGGACGCTGGCGGGGGCCAGGGCCTTCTGCGTCGTCCGCAGCTACCTCCAGACCGCCCGCAAGCACGGCTTGGGAGGCATCGATGTGCTCGTCCCGCTCTTCAAGGGCGACCCGTGGCTGCCGCCACGAGCCCTCTCCCCGCCATAAGACACCGGCCCTACCCGATACCAAGGAGGCCCTTTGAGCCCAGCCCGCAAAGCAGACGCCGACCTCGACGCTCTCATAGACGACATCACCGTCGATGCCTACGACGAGGACGAGCGTTGCAGGGGTTCGCCAACGTCTTCGACGAAGACGCCAATTTCCCTTGCCCCGGCACGGTTATCGGAGAAGACGTAGAAGTGTTGTCGGTATCGGTCAAAAACCACCGCCGTGAGCTCATAGCCACCTGCAAACGAGGCAACCGCCGGTTCGACAGAGCACTGCTCGACATCGACGTCCGTGCCGACCCAGCCACCTCACAACTCATTGCCGCTTATCGGCGTTGGCTCGGGTACTGAACCCAGACACCTGAACAGTTACGACCCACATTGTGCGCTTGCGCCGACCGTAGCAGGGGTTGTGCCGGGTTCTCTGCTAGAAGGATCGGCCGGAGGCTTCATTAGAGCAAGGGCTTCTCGACTGGAAATCTCAGCGACCTGGTCGCTAGCACGGGGGCGCATATGGCCATCCCTCAGCGAAATCTCCAGGATCTGCCAGCGCCTACACACCCACATCGCGCCGTTAGAGGAACCGTCACTGGGTTATGTCCAGTCCCCTTACGTGTTCCCAAAAGCGACCTACCTGAAGGTGCGCGATCCCGACCTGCACCCAGGTCGAGCCCAAAGCCCTCCTGGTGGCCTCCGTGATCACCCCGGCGGCGGCCGCGAGGTCCTCGACCTTGCCCTGGGCGGCGGCGACTTGGCCAAATGGCCAGTCGAACATTGAGTGTTTCCAGGCGGGCACGAAAGGTAGCCGGCGAGTTTGACGGGGACCCATTCACTTGTCCAAATGTTGGGACAGATCGAGTGGAGCACTTAACGGGGCCCGTCAGGCGCAAGGATATCCGATCCGCCCTAAATCCCAGCGGGGCGAGCGCGAGGTCGCGCGCCGCTGATATAGGTAGTTCGTCTTGTTCGCCCGGCTACGCCAGGAGATTCCCGAACCCTCGCTGGCCAGGCCGGCAGATCTGAAGCTGCCGGCGGGGGCCGGCATAAGGAGACACGGCCCTTTCGCAGAGAGTCGCGAAGTTCGATTTACCGACAACGCCGTCCGGAAGTACATCGCGGAGATCCGCTGGCGGTTCGCGAAGACAATGCCGCAGCGGCCACACGAGCACACGTTCAGGTCTTGGTGCCCAGCCCTCGACGTACCCGCCAACTCTGGTCAGGAGGCGGCCCGAAACAGTAGGGCATAGCCAAAGTTCAACAAGAACGGACATCCTCTCCATAAGATCGACATATGTTGCGTCCTCAAGACTGGACCAACCCAGCGGGTGAGAGTCCCGTCCGGGTGAACGCCGGAGAGCCCGGTAGCGGGCCCCGGTCCGTCATCGAGACGTGGCGGGCTGAGCGGGGTGTCAAGAGCCTCTTTGGAGGGAGCCAGCGTGCGGGCCGTAACGCCACCAGGCGTGAGTCCTGCAGCCTCGTCAGATTCACAACGGGGGAAGCCGAGCCGCTCATGTCACGGCGAAGGCAGCACCTGGCCTAAATGGCGTCCGGACATGCCCTTGGCCAGGTCCCTCCGGGGTACGGGGAGCGGCACGCACGCAAGGGTTGGGCCGGGACTGGAGAGGCCCGTCTCCACAGCCTCGTCAGCAAAGAACGTCGGTATAAGCTAGTGGTGAAGTCCGACGGAATGGAGCGGGAGTCCGACGGGGCGGTAGTACCTGGGAGGGCTACACCGGCCCGCGGACCAGGGAAGGGCCCGGACTTCGGTCACGCCGGCCATGGGGGTAAGCGCGAGGGCATGGCTGGGGCCGCCCAGCCCAACTACCCTGGGCATGTGCCCGCCGCCAAAGTGCGACAACTCCAGAACCGGCTATGGGCTGCGGCCAAGCAGTCAAAGGGTCGGCGCTTCCATGCCCTTTACGACCGGGCTTACAGGAGCGACGGGCTCAACGATTTCGTAAGCGAACTCGACACCTTGCGCAACTCTCAGACCTTCACTCGGGTGTCGCCCGATTCCGAGCTGTTCGAATGGAAGGAAGCTCGTGCGGTAGAGCCCGATCTCCTTGCCGACAGCAGTGTTTATGAGGTCGGACCCCGCGTGGACGATTGTGGTGACTGCGACGACCGCACCTACTGCCAACGCGACCTGAGGAGCGGCGAGCACTAATCCCCCTACCATGCTGAGAGCGGTCTTTGTCTTTGGGTCCGCCGCGTGGCGCTCGAATAGCTGCACGAGATCCGCGCCCTTGCTGTCGTCGCGGTTGACCCAGATTGCGATGTCGAGGAAGTCGCGGGCGACTCGATTGAACAGCAACAAATTGTGGGCCGGAAGAAGGTCGCCATCGGCAATTCCGGAGAAGCGGTGGGTGAAAGGCGTCGCGGTCACGCCGTTGTCCCCACCGGTCATGACGAGCGCGTCGACGCTCACAGCAGCTCTGAACAGCGCCTTGTTGTTACGGATCTTCAGAGCGACCAGCCTGACGGCGACATGTGACGGCGGGGCAAGCAGGGCGCGCGGTTGGGTCGCTCGAACCGAGAAGTCCGGAAGATCGTTTACCGCAAACGGGGGCTCGTCGAGACCGGGTTTCCGGCCCGGAACCAGAAAAAGTCGGTCGCCTCGACCTGGTATCCCGAGGTTGGGTCTGCTGGCCCCGCCGGCCAGCCGCGCTGGCCTGATCGGGCCTCTTCGAGCAGCGACTCGAGAGGGCTCACATTCTCGCGGCTACGGACTTCCGTCGCGGTAGTTAGCAGACCAAAGTCCTGCGGCTCTGTCGCGGCGATCACCAGCAGTGTCTCTAATCTCTCTTCGTTGTAGGGCACGCCGTTGTCCCACTGCAAATCGACCCCGTGCGGACTTCTAGCTACTTTCGATTCGCCAGGCGGAACAACCCAGCCACTGGGTTGGTCGCTGCTCAGCAGGCTCACGTTGTGTGACGTGTCGATTCAAAGAGCGCGACGTACACAGTTCTGTTGCTTCGGTTCGTTATCCTCAAGCTGATCCGCTCGCCCGGATACAGGCGTTCGCCGCTGCGCTTGCGGACGTTTCGGCCGTTCTCGTCGTGGGAGTCCAGCTCCACATCGATGTTCCCGGAAAGCCCGCCTTATCCCCGTCGGAGACGAGGGAGCGCAACCGTTGTGCCTTTGGCTACTCGCTCGGCGATCGAGATCGCCGCTGCCAAGTCGGCTTCATCCCGTCCGAGCGGTTCGGCCTGCACTTCAAGGCCAAACGAGTCGAGCTCGCCCCACAGCAGCACGACGCTGCCGCAGCCCGCCGGGATCCAGCGGCTGCCGTACACGTCACTGAGGTGCCTGGGCTTGCCCGCCCCGGCCTGCTGCTTGCGCTGATGATGGCCAGCAAGAACGTCGACCCCCTCTGTACAACAGAGCTGGAGAGCGCGGTTCACGCCTATGCCGGTCTCCTCTTTGGAGAGGTCCGCGGCCACGTCTTTCAGGCTGTCCACCACCACGATCTCGCAGTTGGCCTTGCGGGCCAGGACCAGCAGGCCGTCGGGCTCGGTGGCCAAGTCGGTCGGCAGCGGCCCACGCCAGATGGCCAGCCGCTCGTCCAGCTCCCGGCGTTGGTCTTCGGTGAGCATGCGCCGGAACGAGCGGGCCGCCTGGGCCGGTCGGTCGCAGGCCAGGTACAACACCCGGCGCTGTCTCTGGTGGAGTGTGAAACCGAGCAGCGAGGTCGGGCCCAGGCCTACGAGGCCCAGCGTCGCCTGTTGCATGAGGGTCGTCTTGCCAACCGCGTCCGGCCCACAGACGAGCAGTGGCTCCTGCTTGGCCCACAAGCTCTGGTGGCCATCGCCCCAGACCGACTCGACGCATTCTGGCGAGTCCAAGACCGAGCTGCCGCGGACAAGTCGATGGGCGTTCATCTCGATCAGGGCGGTGGCTGCGGACAGTTGAGGCCCGGCCCCGTTGCCACGGCCGCCCTGGGCCTCGGGCTCGGCGTCGTAAACCGAGGGCGGCACCTCGTCGGCCTGGTGGCCGCTCATGGCGTCGGCCTCGGGTGGCTGAGGCCGTACGTCAAGCCGCTCTGGACCGTCGCTTGTACTTCCCGCTCGTCCAGGCCCACCCGGCACCCGGCCCCCACCAGGGCTGCCGTCACCTCGGCTACACCCAGCCGGGCGGCGGCGGCGAGCTGGCCCAACCGCACCGCGGCCAGGTGCAGCGTCTCGTTCCGCGATCCGACCGACGCGGAGAGCACGCGGCAAAGCTCGGCCGACAAGGCTCGCGCCCCGTAGGCGCCGGCCCGGCCAGGCTCGACGGCCGGCAGGGGCGTAACGACCAGGGCCGGCGGCTGCAGCAGGCGCTCGACGAGCCACCCCCGGTGCCGGCGCGATCGCCTTTGTGCCGCTGGCCCACTGGTAGCGCCAACCGTCGGGGTGACGACTGTCCGGGAGCATGGCGTAACCACGGCCAGCGCACTTAGTGTGCAGGCCGGGGCCGAGCACATTGGCGGCCTGGCGCAGCTTTCCCTCGGCCGAGAACCACAGGTGTAGCCCGTTGCCGGTAATGCAGGTGAGAGTCTGTGGCAGCCCCCCGTGCTCGGCTTCCAGGTCCTCGAGGGTTTCGTCACCCCGGTGCCTGCGGTCGACGTCGAGCACGAAGTCGCCTTCGGGTACGAGCGCAGCCAGGTTCGCGTTCGCCCACTGACCCGACCACCAGGCTCGGATTTGGCGTTCGTCCGTCGTGGCCCGTTCCTGCCACCGCTGGACCAGCGGCGGCTTTTTGCGGCGCTCCACGACCGGGAACACCCGCAAGCCCCGCCCGGCGGCCCGCAGCGCCGCCTCTGGCTGCCGGCCCTGCCCGCTCACCGGCTTGTCCTGCGTGCCGACCGCCCATAGCCAGCCTCAACAGACGCCGCCACGTACAATGACGGCGACGTGAGGGCGTCGGATTGGGGCGGTCGGCAGGTTTCCTGCCGCCGCCTCATGTTGTTTTCTGGCTCTTCTGTCGGGCCGCCGGCACCCGTCGGCGCATCCGGTCAACATCGCCGAGGTCGACTTGGATCAACCTGGGGCCGAGCCGGTACGCGGGCAACAGGCCCCTTCTGATCCAGTCGCGCATCGTGCCGATTGGCACGCCGGCGTACGTGGCGGCCTCGCGTAGCGCCGCGTAGCGCGGTGGCGGTGTGTTGATGGGTTGGTGGGCCGGTGCCGCAGTGCGCAGCCGGGCCGCTTTCTCTACCATTAGGTTCGCCCTCCCAAAAGGGCTCTTGTTACGGACCTGGACGTTGACCGCCGTGTCAGGCCGGGAGGGCGAACTGTCTTTCTTAGGCCGCTCGCTCCCAGCAGTCCCTGTGGGGCCGGGGCGAGAGCGGGGGGCCTAATGGCATCAGGTCAGTCAGGGTGTCGAGCGGGTCGAGCGGCCGGAGAGTGCTCATCTCTTGCCGACGAATAAACGAGACCGTGAAAACGACGGCCTGACGGAGCACGTGGACGAGCCGGGCGTAGGCGTCCTGGTGGAGGAACTCGGCGGCCCAATAGTCCGAATTGGTCACCCGGAGCTGGGGCCAGAGCCGGCCGATCCAACGCAGCACCCACCGCGGGGACTCCGAAAAGAGCCAGACGGGTTGGCCGGGAACATCAAATTGCACCGCCAGGTCGGGTTCCCCAGGACGGCGGGATCCGGCAGGTACCGGCCTCGCAACTTCTTTCGCACTTGGCGAGTGCGGTCCACGCGGCACCTGGGCCCGTCGAAGTCCGCCCGTGATGAACAGCTTGGTCGACGCGCCTGTACCGGGCGCGGCCCCATATGGCGTGGTGCGAGCCGGCCAACCGCCGGTGCTGGCGCGTGTGCTGCTCCTGGGCCATATCGGTCCCGGAGCCTACCGGCAAGTGCCGACGAGTGGAACACAGACGTAGTTACCTGAGTGTCAGTTGCACGTATGTTGCACGCCCGGTCCGGCCCGCTCAGAAATGGTGCGTTGACAAGGGTTTTTTAGCGTGCCCCCGACAGGTTTCGACCTGCGACCCGCCGCTTAGAAGATGTCGGCACCGAGTCCGCACCCGTTCATCGCTGTCGTCCCAGGCGCCTCGACCAGGGCTTTCAGCGCGCCAGGGACACATAGGCCCGGGGCAAACTGCACACATCATCGGGCCCTGATGGGGTCCCGCCCAGTCTGCGGGAACGTTTGGGGATGATGGAAGCAGTCAACGCGCCCCACCTCCGACGAAGAGCACACCATCGCAACGCCGGGGCGGCTAGAGCGCGGTGCGGTAGACCGCCTTACCGAGCACCTGACGTGGAGCGCGCTGACGGCGGGCTACGCGACGTGGTAGACGCGCAGGTGGGTGATGACGACGTCTCCCGGTTTACCTGTGAGCTCGTACACCTCGACCGGAGTCCCGTTGGCGTCGCCTACCCGGCCGACCTGGCCCCTCGAGCCGGACGCGTCCACTTCGCAGGCGATCGACGCCCGGGAGTCGTGCCTGGAGCACGACGCCGAACTGGCGAGCATGTTCGTCACCGGTGAGGTTGGAAGGTCACCCGACCGGCAGCCGGGCTAGCCTGGCACCCTCCGGGTTTGTGACGGCGTAGTGGCAGTTGTCACTCCGCAAATACTGAACCTGGATCGAACAGTTGTCCGATGTCGGAGCGGAGACTTGTCCACCTGCGACACGGGGGTTGTATTCGACTTAGCCGCATCACTAGCGCAACCAAGTCTGCGAACGGGCCTTATGACACCGTCTAAACCACCGTCGCCGGGGCCGCCAGAGTGCACGGTTCGCCAGAGTTGGTCAGGCGCGCCCGCCCTCGACGCAGCCGTTGTCCGGTAGCGACTGCGCTCGAGTGCTGGATCCGCTCTGTACTAGCACTCCAAGCGTGAGACCGGCAACTCCATCACGTCCTCGGGTTTCCACCGAGCCCCATCCCTCTCCGGCGGTGAGGACACAGGCGGACGCGATCTGAGGCACGTGTTATGTGGCACAGCCGCGGGCTCACAACCGTCGATTCGCAAACGCGATTCGCTAACCTATGAAGATCCGGTCACGGCCACGTGGATCGTCTCTGTCCGTGCGACCTGGTCAGGGGCAAACGAGCGCGCCAGCCGGAGGTGGACGATGGCCCGTCCGGGTCGGACGGCCCGAATCGAGAGGCGAACCGGGTGACTTCCCGCCGCCGGGGGATCGCCACCCGTCGCCTGTCCCGAGGCTGGCGGGATCGTTGCGATCGAGACCACGATGTCGCCGGAGTCCCCTTCGACCTCGGATGTCCACTGGTAGCCGGCGGACCCGGCGCCGACGAGGGGGAGAGTGACCTCCTCGCCGACGCGCAGGGTGAGTTCAGACGGAAGGTCCAATGGTCACGCCGGCGTGCCATCCATTGCCATCACGCCAATAGTGCTGAAGATTGTTGTCGATCCTCAGAACGATGAGTTCGAGATTGAATCCGAAGCTTCCTTCCACGAGTGCGATGACAGCCTTAACGTTCGCTCCGAACGTCGCGCTATGGCTCCAGACAAGGCTCCCTGCGTTGTCGCGCCACCAGTGTTGCACGGTGCCGTCGGGCATCGCGACACAGAGTTCGAAGTTGCCGTTCTGGTTCTCGTTGCCCATCCCGTACTGGCCCTGGATCATGCAGGGTGGAGATTGCACACCGGCACCGAAGGGTGTCGTTCCTGTCCAGGCCATGTTACCGCCGTCATTGCGCCAATAGTGTTGCATTTGGCCGGACTCGCAGACGGCGACGACCTCGAGGTTGCCCCACGTGCTCTGCACCAGAGTCGGTCCCATCAGCGCCACGTTGGCCGCGAACTGGACGCCTTCATGCCAGGTGAAGCCGTTGTCTCGCCAGTAATGCTGCAGCTGGCCGACGGTGTTCCGGTAGACGACTTCGAAGTTCCCTGGCCCATAGTTGCTCTCGACAAAGCCGACAGAACCGGCCACTCCGCTCGCGAAGAGCTCGGCTTCGTTCCATTTGCCAGCCGACTGGTCGAAGTACCAATGCCGGATCTGGCCGGTACCGGTGGTGTAGAGGAACTCGAAGTTGCGGTTATAGGTGGTACCGGTCAAGGTCGCGGGGTGCCCGCTGGAATCGTTGCCAAGCACTTCGGCCTTGGCCCACGGCAGGCTCCCGGAGGAATTGTCCCGCCACCAGTGCGTCATCGAACCGCCGGCACTCGGTGCGATCAGTTCGAAGTTGCGATGCAGGGCACCGTCGCCGCTTTCGATCATTCCTCCGCCGTGGGAGCGGCGCTTGGTCCACGGGTCCGGGTTTGTGTACTGCAGGCCCATTTTTGAGTACGAGTCAATGTCGCACTGGCCGTACTCGATCAGCCCGAAGCCGGAGTCACCCCAGCCCGTTCCCCAAGAGTTCTTCACGATCCAGCAGTTCTTGCTGTCGTCGTACCCGACGATCAGCATAAAGTGGCCGCCTTCGTCGGCCGCCGTAGACGACTTGGAATAAGGGGTACTCCCGGACCAGCCGTAGAAGTCCGAGTAAACCTCGAAGAAGGTCACGATCGGTCCGATATTGTCGATCCAGGATTTCTGGTCGGCCATGTTGCCGATCGAGGTGTAGGCGGGGATCTTCAAGGTACGTCCGTCGCGGTCGAAGGGCGGGCTCCACGCAGGAGGGGGCGTATTTGCCGCCCCGGTCCAGTAGGTCCCGGTGTGGGGGTCGGAGGTCATGTCGGCCCACGGCACGCACACCAGATCGCATACGCCGTTGCTCTCAATCCAGTTCAAGGGCGTGCTGGGGTTGCCCGTCTGCCCGCGGGTGATCTTGTTCGCCTCGATGTAATCGCCCTCCGAGCGATCGCACCATACGCAGTGCTCTACGCGGACCATCGCTTCGACGAGAGCAATCGCCGAGTAGATCCAGCAGTGCTCGCTCGAGGTCTGATCACGAATCTCGGTGATCCAGTTCCATCCGAATCGATTCCGCCAGTCCACCGCTGTCGCCGTAATTGGACCTCCGCCCGCTGGAGGTGCCAGGACGGCTGCTGGGTGAAGCGCCGCGGGATTGGCGCTCCCCCGGGACCCGACGTTGACCTCCAGCTCGCCAGCCGGGAGGATGTGACGCGCAATGAGATCGGCGCGCAGGAGCGCGTTTGTCGGCGGGTCCTTCGCGACGAGGGCGACGACGTCCACTCTCGGTGCTGTGGCAGCTTCGATCAGCCCGGTCTTGTCGCCGCCTAGTGAGTACTTCGGCAGCGGGTCCTGATTCGTGAGCTTCGGGTTCACGGTCCACGTCTTGCCTTCCGCAGCGAGTTGGCTCCGCAACTCACCTGCATTGGATATCGCCATGTCCGGCCTCTCCTTTCTGCGATTCCGTGTTTGCCCGACTTCCCCGGGGCGGCGGGCCGCAAGCTAGTGTGTAAATCAGTAGTTCCGTTCAGATTGTTCGCAGCGCTGAAAGCCGAAATCGAATGCGGAGCGGAACTTGTGAAAGCCTTCGGTTGTGGTTGCGAGGGACGAGTGTCAGTCTAGATATAAGGCAACCCCTTGGCAACTAGTTTCCGAACATTTCTGATCTACGGCTTTTCTGATCTATTTGTGCGAGTCAAAGGTCGAATGGTGCGTACTATCGGCGCAGCTCATTCCAGGATCGAACGCACTGATGGTTTCTTCGGACCACGACTCACTGCCCTCGTGTCCGGCTTTTACGGAAGCAGTTGTCGTGCATCTCGCGTAGCGGGTGATAAGGGATAGTGGGCACCCGAGCACGATCCAGGCGCCAGTCGCTCTAGAGCGAAGCGCCGAAGCGTGTCTCGTCTGGATTTGACTTGCCTCGGTTGCACTCGACACAAAGCGCCGGAAGGTTCGAGATGTCGTTCGTGCCGCCCCATGATCTGGGAACGATATGGTCGACCTCTATCCGACGATCCTTGCTGGTCGTTCCACAGACGGCACATCTCCCGTTCGCGGCGGCGAGGACGCGGATCGAGTTGGGCTAAACAGTCGGCTTTGTTGAACGTCCTCGAGCGGCCGATTGGAAATCTGGCCAGTCGAACGCCCGGCCTTGCTGCAGGACGACGGTCCTCCTCAAGGACCACTCGCGCCCTGCGGCGGCATTCGTCAACGACCTCGTAGGTCCGTGAGAGGGGAAGGCTTGCGAGATAGATCGTAAGGTCCTCGATGGTCACAGTTGTCCCGGCCAGCCACGACGCGGATTGGGCCGACGGGCCTGAGCACGGGCCGAGACCTAGCTGCCGCCGACCTTCCACAGCGCCAGCAGCGCACCGTTCGGGTCGGCGATGATCATCCAGGTCGACAGCGAGGCCACCGTTACCGTCGGCTGGCGCCAGTAGGACGCGGTGCTTTCGCATCACTTGGAACACGTCGCCGTTGTTTTCCCTTATGAAATATATGCCGACGTGGCCAGACACCTGCGCAAAGGGACAGGCGAAGGAGAGTCCGAGGTTCTGGTTCGTTAATGCTCGCTAGCCCGTATGGAGGACCATTAGCTGAACCGTGCTGCCAACCGGCTGGCATAGTTCGGCGAGGGAATGGGCACCCGCTCACGAGCCATCGTCCGGCTCCGGTCGGGGCGGTGGCGGTTGTCTCCTCCTCGGACCCGCATCAGGTAGGGTTGGTACCTCTAGTTCCCCAAGGGGTTGACTGACTGGCCAACTGGCCAGTCGAGCACCTGGTAACCACCGATGGCACAATAATTTCCACCAAGCCTGGCGTGTCGGTCGCCAAATGACCCAAACCGGGGACCCATATGAGTCCGAGATACAGCAACCCGGGTACGTGACTGGCCAGTACCAATATCGCTCAACTGCCAAAACGAGGCGGTTTGGGCCTTCGAACCGTCAGACCCCTCCAAACGCCATCTGCGCCGGGCCACGTATCGCGGCATCCCTTCCGAGCGCGCGCACTCCATATGCACAGTAATCGGCAAACAGTTCAATTAGGCGATTGTTACGCCCTTAGCTTCCGAGTCGAGCGGACCGGGAGACGTGTGTGTCTGCCCACCTGGGCAGTTGATCCGTCTCTGCGCCTTGAGTCGGACGGCGACAGTCGCGCGACGAGCCGGACTCGAACTGCCAACCCTGCAGGGTGCCCTGATGACGGACATCCGCATGGCCGACGTCTCCGAGCACCAGGTCAACGTTGACGCGTAGCATTGGTTGAGGCGCCGACCTCTGCAGCGCAGAGAGGGCGGCGACATGCATGAAAGCGTGTAGATGGATGCGCCGACCTCATGTGGCCGAAGGCTACGAGCTCGTCTGCACTGGACTAGGTCACTTGTTCCAGTCCTTCGGGATGATAGCCCCAAGGCAGCACTCAACACCGGAACGAGTAACGCCTTGGGATTCCCGACAAATGAGACAGCCGACGGTGGTAATCGCTCGGTGTGAGTTTGACGATACGGACTGCGGGTGTCAAGACCTATTTTTGCTGGCACGGGACGTTCCCACTGCCAAGCTGAGGATGCCCCGGTAGGGCGACCGAGTTGGGTTGAAATATCCTCGTGCTGCCGCGGGGTTTGGGCGCGCCAGGCCACGGGGACGCAGTCCCCGTGTTCCAACGGTGGTCACCTCGGTGGGGTTTATGCCACTGGGGCGATGGTGACCTTGTGGCCGAGCGCCTCGAGGAGGACCGGCTGTGCTGCTTGGTCATCGTCGGCGTCCGCCCCGACGGCACCAAAGAAGCTCGTGGCCCTGGCCGGGGGCTACCGGGAATCGAAGGAGTCGTGGGCCGCCCTGCTGCGGAGCCTCCGCGAGCGGGGCCTGTCCGGCCCCGTCCTCGCCGTGGGCGACGGGGCCCTCGGCTTCTGGGCCGCCCTCAGAGACGTCTTCCCGACGACCAAAGAACAGAGGTGTTGGGTGCATTATGTAGAGGGCCGGATTATGTTGAGAGCCTGCCAGTTCTCTAGGCGGGTGGGCGGGCTTCGCGCTTTCGGGGTCTACATAATCACAGGCTTTCGAGGAAGGCGAGGAGGCTGTCCGGTGGCCGATAGCGGCCTGGCTTGGCGTTGAGCGGCGTCGCTCGGTCGATGGCGCGTTCTTTCAGCCTGAGGTCGGCGTGCAGGTACATCTGAGTTGTCTCAGGGCTCTCGTGCCCTTTTCTGGAGTCCGCGGTGTGTTTTATGGCCCATTATCTCGTTGTTTGTGTCTCGCACAGGTGTGCACCACGGGTGAATCAGCTCCCCCGGTTGAGCCTGGCCATGAGCTCACGGTTGATTTGACGGGCCGCTTCGAGTTCTTCATTGCGCCGGGTGAGCATTTCTTCCGCGTCAAAGACCGCCTGCTCGAGCTCGGCGACGCGAGTGTTCGTGCTGGGGTTGGCGACCTGCCCGACCTCACCCAGCACCTCTTGTCCCATGAGATCGCTTAGACGCCGGCGTAAGCTCGCCAGGTCCGTTTCCAGCCGGTGGTTCTTCGCTTTCAAGTTCTCGAGATCTGCTCGCAGCGATGCCGCCGTGGTGCGGGCGCTCGCGACGACGGCACCGGCGTGGAGGTCTGCGAGCTGTAGAGTCCGACAGGCAATCTCGGCACGCAGCTCGGGATGGTCGTAGACAAAGCGCCGGCTCACCCCTGCCCGCCGGGCGAGGACCGACACGACCGGTGCCTCCCCAGCCAAGACCATGGCCTCAAGCTGTGCCAGCAACCGGCTCGCCTTCAACTTGGAGTCAGCCCGGCGGAGCTGGGCGAGGTGCTCCGCCCTTTCAGCCATAGCTGGCCTGGCGGGCGATCGTCGGGAACAGCTCGGGGCGCGGCTGGCGGGCAAGGCCGCGGAACTGGATGGGGAACGTCGTCTCAAGTGACGCCCGGGCGCGGCGCACGGTCGAGACCGCTTCCTCGACGCGTGCGCGCTCATCGGCATCGAGAGCGGCGAGGACCTCGTCGTTGGCGGCGAGGAGGCGCCGTAACGCCTCGACCTCTGCGTCAGAGGGGGCGGCGTCGGCCCGCGCCCACTCGGCAAGCTCTGACGCGGCGGCGAGCCGCTCCCGGTCGGCCAGCAGCTCGCTCAAATAGGCGCGCAGCTCCGGCTGGTAGGAGGGGTCCGTGCGGAAGTACGTGCAGCCGAGGCAGCGGTGCCGGAACGGGCAGGAACGCCCCTCGGCGGCGACGTTGGTCGGCTCGGTGCAGACCCCGAAGGGGACAGCCACCTGGCCGACCTGGTCGCGCAGCGCCTCAGAGGCAGGGAGCGCTGCGACCCCGGGCCGGGCCGGCGCCCGGTGGCGTCGAGCTGGAGCGAGCCGAGGGCGTCTTGGGCAGCGCGCTTGCGCGTCGCGGTGACCCGGTAATACCCGAGGGTCGTCCGGACGGTGTCGTGGCCAAGGAGCTCGCGCAGCACATCGACTGGCGTGCCGGCGTCCGCGTGGCGCTGGGCGAAGCTGTGGCGGAAGGCGTAAGGGGAGACGCGCTCTCTCGGGAAGGGGAGCGGGTTGCCAGCCGGGTCGCGCTCAGGGCTGTCCAAGCGTTCGAGCGTCCCGACCCAGGCGCGCATCTCGCGTTGGAGATGCGAGGTGCCGATCGGCTTTGTGCCGTCGGGGTTTTTCAACGGGCGCGGGAACAGCACCAGGCGCTCGGGGGGTGTGCCGGGGAAGGCGGCTCGCACACGGTGTTGCTGGGCAACGATGATCCGCGCCTCACGGTCGTGGACCGGGAGCCGGCACCCGGTCTTGTTGACCTTGGGCATGTCGTGCACGAGCACGGGGCTTGACCGGCGCGCGCCGTCGTGGCCGGTGTGCTCGTCGTAGTCGAGGCAGTCAAAGTGCAGGGCGCACAGTTCGGCAGTGCGCCGCCCGACGCCGGCGCCAAGCTCGACCGCAGCGCGGACAGTGGCGCCGGCGAGGGACTCGAGCAGGGCCAGGTTGCCAGGAGAGAGCAGCTGGGCCATCACGAATTCGGGCAGGGCACGGCCCACGGCGTCGTCGGGCCGGCGACGGCGGGGACGCTCGCCCGGCCGGACAGCGACGTCGCCCGGTAGCCGGGCGAGGGGCCGGCCCGGCTCGCCAAGCCCCATCTCCCGGCAGTCCCGCAAGAACCTCGCAACCAGGTGGACCGTTGTCTCGCGTCGCGCTCTTGAAACCTGGCCAGTCCTTTCTAGCTGGCCGATACGGGCAAGGAACGCCTCGATGTCCAGGTGGCTGATAACGGCTGGGTCGGCTCCTTTGTCAGCCCGCCGGGCGAGCTGCTCAGAGAACAGCCCGACGGCGCCGATCATTGCCCGCACCGGCCCTGGCTTCATGCAGCAGAGGGCTTCGGCTGCCCAGGCTTTTGCCGCTTCGCGAAGCCAAGCCTGGGCGATGGGGCGGCTCCCAGGCAGGCCGGGGTATCGGGGGCTCGTCCCGCCGCCAGTGAACGAGAGCTTCCCTGTCGACCCGAAAAGCCTCAAGTCCCAAAGGTCTTTTTCGTACTCAGTAGTTACATCGGCGCGCGCCAGCGCAGCGCGGTCGGCCGCGAAGGAGAGGAACCACCTGACCGGTGTACGGGCCGGCGCCGAGCGAGCGGCCTCAGCGACGCCCGCCGCGCCCGAGCGACGCAGGTGCGAGACGGCAGAGCGCAGTGTGGTGGGCATGACCTGGCGTCCCTCGGTAAGAGCGGCCTGGACCCCGTAGAGGACCTCGAGGACCACTTGCCCGTCCAGGCCGGCGAGCACGACCCGGCCGCTGCGGTCATGCAGGCACGGTGAGCTGCGCTGTCGGAAACCGGCCAGCTCCGGGCGGCCGGCAGAGCGCCAGTTGCTCTCGTGGCCCCGCACAGGCCGGTCGCCGGGTGGGCGGCCAGGCGCCGGCAGGAGGTGACGCTGCACGTCCCGAGGCTCTTTCGGGGGGCGGCAGGTGGGTAGTGCTCGTCGCCCTCGACAAAGCCAGCCACGCTCTGGCCCCGACGGCGGCGCAGCCCGTCACAGCTCGCGCACAGGTCGTTCGTGGCCACCGGGCGCTTGAAGCCTGGGACGCAGCACACCACGCAGCACCGGTCCCGGGAGCGGTTGGTGCGGCCGGGCCCTTCGCCGAGAAGACCTCGATATCGGTGGCTGCTCCTTGTTTTTTGAAGCGGGCAAGGCAGCCGCCGCACAGTCCGCTCGGGCTCCAGGCCTCGAGCCCGCAACCATCGACTCGGCACGACTGGTAACCCAACAGGCGATGGTGGCTGTCAGGGGAGAAGGTCACCGTCAGCGGGTCCCAGCCCGCCGCCATGAGCACGGCAGTGTCAAGCGCCTCGACGAGCGGGTCGGCGCCCCGGGGACGGGCGCTGTCCGCCGCCGCAAGCACGCTCACCCGGCCCCCCTGGTGAAGTCGATAGGCCCGAGCCGTTCCACGGCAGCCCGCTGCGCGTCGAGGTCGGGGTGCAAGTACAGCTCGGTCGAACGGATAGAGGAATGGCCGAGCAGCTCCTTTACGACGTCGATCGAGACGCCTCGGGCCAAAAGCTCGGTGCCCGTGGCGTGCCGGAACATGTGAGGGGTAACCGCCCGGGAGAGCCCGGCGCGCCGGGAGCACTGCACCAGCCACTTGCGCACTGCGTCGGTCGTCATCGGTCGGCCGAACGGGGCGTGGGCGCAGTTGACCAGCACGAAATCGCAAGCTTCCGCAGCCCGGCAGACGGCGCGCTCGGTGAGGTAGCGGTCGTAGCAGGCGAGCACGTCGGGCGTGACCGGCACCGCCCGCTCGCCAGACTTCACCCGGGCGCCGTTGGCATTATCGCGGCCGACGACGTGCAAGTGTGGGCCGCTCACGGTGCAGCCGAGGGAGGCCGCCGAGGCGACGAAGTGGAGGTCGGAGCGCCGCAACCCGAGCGCTTCGCCGACACGGAGGCCGCAGAACCACAACAACACAAGCAGGAAGCGGTCCCGCCACGAACGGCAGGCCCCCAGCAACGCTTCGATCTCGTGGCGCCGCACCGGGGCTGTCCGGCTCCCACGGCGGGCACGCTGGATGTGGCGAGGCCGTGCCCGGTAACGAAGGCCTGAGCCCTCTGGGCGGAGCTCGGCCGGCAGGTGGCGGTCGTCGCCCACCTCATAGAGCAACGCCAGCACTGAAGCGTCCAAGGTGCCGTCGGCCACGGCGTGCTTGTAGAGCTCGCGCACCGCCGCCAACAGGTGGTTGACCCGGCCGGCGCTACGGGCCCGGCCTCGTGCCGCGCCAGCACGCTCGACGGGTGCTGTCTTCAGCATCGCCACGAACAACGAAAGGTCCTTCGCACCCGCCACCAGGTCCCGCCCGTGCCCTTCGCACCACGCCAAATAGCAGGCCAGGTCCCCGGCATAAACCCGAGTTGTGCCCTCGGCCCGGTCGGCCCCTAAGCGCAGGTGGCGCAAGAACCCATCAGCGACGGGGACCGGCCGCCAACCCTCGTCGACCACCGTCCAGTACGCCAGCGTGTCGGTCAGTGCGACACGTAGCGCCCGCACGGCACTCTCCAACGACACTGTCCCGCACAGTCAGGCACGTGGCGCACAGTATCCAGAAGGTGTGACCGAAACCTCGAACATAGGTTCGAAAAGAGACAGATGGTGACAGCCTGGGCACTCCAGAAAAGTGCCCGAGCCATAGGGCGATCACCGAGGTGTCCACGCCGGCGTGGAGCAACCTCATGGCGAAACT
>CAWEBW010000006.1:0-216662 GCA_963807395.1 uncultured Acidimicrobiaceae bacterium | reverse complement strand
GTCGCCCGAACTCTCAGCGGCGTTTAGCGCTGACCGCGCCCGTAGAGGCGGCGCCGTCCTCGCCTAAAACGAACGCATCACTTACGGTGCAGGGCTTTCTCGATCTGCCAGTATCCATACCTATGGGCGTGCCCCTCGCAACGCTAACCGTTTCCAAGATTACGCGGACCTTAGCGCAGAGGCCCATAATTCGTGGACGTTCGAGCGATCACGCCCAGCACGTTTGCCCGCCCAATCTTGGCCTCGGCGTTTGAGGCACGCTAACTGTCCCGGCAGATTTCGGCTCCCGCTTTAAATTCTGACAATAGGCAGAGACGTGATATGAGAACTGAACTGTAACGACAAAATGCATTCTCGATCGTTGCGTCCTAAAAGTCAGGACTCGCGCCCCGTTAAACTTCTGTCACTTCCGGAGCACCGAAGGCATGGGTACCACCGCGTCACCCCGAGCGGCCGGCGGCGCGGGGAGAACCAGAACGATCGGGATGACAGACTGGTCCGCCATGACGACGAGAGGAGATGACTACGACGCCGCCCTGGAGCGCGCCCTCACGCATGCAAAGGAGTGGCTTGGCACGGTAGGTCAACGTCGGGTGGCGCCGAGTGCCACTGCAGATGAGCTCGTGCCCGTTTTCGGGGGGCCTCTTCCTGCGGGAGCTTGCGATCCTGCTGAGGTTGTTGACTTGCTGGCGGCGGGGGCCGAGGACGGCCTCATGGCAATGGGTTCGGGCCGTTTCTTCGGCTGGGTCATCGGTGGGACACTGCCCGCCGGCCTCGCTGCTGACTGGCTCGTCAGCGCCTGGGACCAGAACGCCTGCCTGCGTTACGCGACCCCGGCCACTGCGGCCATAGAAGAGGCGGCGGGGGGCTGGTTACTCGACTTGCTGCAGCTGCCCTCGACCGCGGACGTCGGCTTCGTGACGGGTGCCACCATGGCCAACTTCACCGGTCTGGCGGCGGCGCGCTACTCGGTACTCGCCAAGGCCGGCTGGGATGTCCATACCGACGGGCTGGCCGGGGCACCGAAGATAACCGTACTGGTAGGCGCGGAGAGGCACGTGACCATCGATCTCGCGCTGCGCTACCTCGGCTTGGGCCGCCCAACCGTGGTCGAAGTGGACGACCAGGGTCGCATCCGGCTCGACGCCCTCGCCGATGCGCTCGCTCACGTCCCGGCGAGCGACCCACTAGTGGTTTGTCTGCAGGCGGGCAATCTCCACTCAGGCGCCTTCGACCCCTTCGAAGGAGCCATAGCCCTCGCCCATGAGAGGGGCGGATGGGTGCACGTCGACGGTGCCTTCGGCCTGTGGGCAGCGGCATCGCCATCGATGCGCCGGCTCGTCGACGGCGTAAGTGATGCTGACTCCTGGGCCACCGATGCGCACAAGACACTGAACGTCCCTTACGACTGCGGTATCGCGGTGGTGGCATCCCCCTCGGCCATGCGCTCGGCCTTCGGTGCCCAAGCGGACTATCTGGTCACCGACGAAGGTACCCCGGGAGATCCGGTCGAAAAGTCACCCGAGTTCTCGCGCCGCGCCCGTGGCGTGCCGGTATGGGCAGTACTGCGCTCGCTCGGCCGGGACGGCATCGCCAACCTGGTTGAAAGGATGGCTCGCCACGCACGTGCCCTGGCGGAGGGGGTAGCCCGGATCGACGGAGCTGAGGTCCTCAACGACGTCGAGTTCACGCAGGTCTGCGTTGCGTTCGGCGACGACGAACGCACTCGCACCATAACCCAGCGCCTGATCGACGATGGCACGACCTGGATGTCCGGCTCGCGATGGCATGGCAGAGACGTGCTGAGGATCTCGGTCAGCAATTGGTCGACCGACGAGGACGATCTTCGCCTTTCACTTCAGGCGGTCCGGCGTGCAGCCCGCCTTTAGAGGCTCGAGTAATGCAGCGGCAAACCGGGAGTAACGGCGGCCCCTGAGCTGAGGGCCGGCGGCGACTGTCGTGCGAGCTGGCGCGGCAATAGCTAAGTACCCCTCCTTGTGGGCGGCGCACCGCGTGACGTGCACCCGTCCGGCCGCGGCAGCCGGTTCTTGGTGCTGCAATCGGTTCGCGTCGCGATCCGATGCGGTTTTGCACCTGTAGCGCGACAGGTTCGGCCGGCTGCACCGAAAACCGCCCCGAAGCCTCACCCGCCGCCTCCCGAACCCTTACCCGCGGCCCCTCGCCCCACCGCTCGCCGCCCCTCGCCCGCCGCCCTCGCGGCTCCACCCCGTGGCAGCAAGACCGCGCTTAGAGGTGGACGGCCGCCCGTCACGCCGGGCCAAGCCGAGGTCGACAAGCGTTGGCCGCCGTCCGTGGTGGCAACGGCGCCCAAATTGGAGAGATCAGGATGTCGTCACCACAGAGACAAGAGGTCGCCCCCAAGTCGGGCCAAAAACGCCCGGCAACTACTCTCGCCCGGCCTAGTACTGGAAGGCCGGGAGGTGCCAGGCGGCGGTCCCGTTCACAACGCAGCTCGAGGCCGCGTTCTTGTGGGAGTCGAGGGCTGTCATGCCCGTCTGAGCGGGGAAGGCGGTGGCCAGGGCGTCGGCGATGGCGGCCGCCCGGGCGGCGGACCCCGCTGAGGTGTAGTGGATCCCGTCCGAAATGAACCATTGCGACTGCGCCATGGCCGCCCAGTTGAACACCCGCATGTTCGGGTACGACGGGCAGGCGCCAAGCAGGGCGTTGTCCCAGTCCTCCATGTCGGTCTCAGAGTAGGGACCGCTGCTGAGGAGTGACTTCACGTTCACCCAGAGCACAGGCTGGTTCCCGATCACCGACATCATCCGCTTGATCCTGGCGGCCAGGCCGACGCTCGATCCGACGTACACATCGGCGGTGTCATTTGTGCCCAAGGCGATGACCCAGCACCCGTGGAACCCCTGCGCCACCAGGCCCCGAGCTATTTGGTAGCCGTCCTCGTCCCCGGGCAGGGTCTCAACAATGGAGTTGGCCCCTACGATCTCCATGACCGAGTGGCTCACGCCGACCCGGGCGTACTCCGCCCCCAGCCGCTGCGAGGGGTCGGGCAGGTAGATCGGCGAGACGAGGCTCTCCGAGGTCGAGTCGCCGAGATGAGCCACCTCGCTGCAACTCGTCCGGAGCGGGTCCGTGCTCTGGCTGGCCCCGCTGGCCAATGTCCTGGTCGGCACAGCCGTCGGTACTGAGCTGGTGCTGGACCGTGTTGACGGGCCCAGGGTACCGGCGTGTTTTCCTCCCGCAGGCACGGTTGTGCCGGCGGTCGCGCCAGTGGTACTCGACGGCGGCGAGGTCGTGACGGTGGTCGAGGTGCTCTGGGCTCCGGCGGCGGTGGTCACCGTCGACGTCCCGACCAGTTCGGTCGTCGCGGTCACCAGCTGTTGGGACGAGGAAGGGCTCGCAACGGCCAGCACCCCCGACGGAGCCGACGGCATCACTCCGGCGAAGCACAGTGTCAGCACGAGTAAGCCGGCGGGGACACAGCCCAGGGCGATCCGGTTGGCGCGCGGAAGCGTGTCGAAGCGCCACTCGATCGAGCGCATCTTGGTCCAGAGGCGGCCCAGGGCTCCCTTTCGGACAGGGGTTTCGATATAGCGCCACGACAGATCGGCGATGATCACGATGGCGACTACCTGGAAGAAGTCACGGGTGAGGTCGGTACCAGTGACGACGGTGGCTGTCGTGAGCACGATCACCGGGTAGTGCCAGAGGTAGATGCCGTAGGAGCGCACGCCCGTCCAACGCAATGGCCCGCCCCGAGGACCTTGCCGATGCGCCCGGCCGGGTGGGCGACCGCGGCCACCACCAAGCAGGTGGCCAGTGACAGCAAGACCATGCCGCCCCGGTAAAGGAACGCCGAGTACTCGTTGGTCCGCCAGATGAGCAACACGATGGCCAGCAGGCCCAGCGCTCCCATCCCATCGATGAACCGGCGGGCGGCCGGGCTCACGTCGGTCCGTAGCCCTCGGCTGGGCCAGACCATCGCCAGCGCCGCCCCGAAAAGAAGCCCGAAGGCCCTCGTATCCGTGCCGTCATAGATGCGAGAGGGATCGAAGCTCGGGTGGTAGAGCAAAGCCATCTCGAGGGCCGAGAGCAACGCCAGTATGACGGTGGCACCCGCCAAGGGCCACATCTCGCGACGGACGAACCTCACATCGGGCACACGAGCGGGATCCGGCGTGAGGTTGCCGTCCGCCGCTGCCGTGGCTAGGGCTCCGTCCCCGCCCCCAGCTGAGAGAGATGCTGAGACGGATGCTGAGACGGGCGTTGAGGCGGGCGCTGAGACGAGGGCACCGTTGTTACCGTTGAGAGCGGCCCCAGTGTCGGCGGGCATTTGCGCCGGGGCCCTTACTTGCAGGCGGGCACGGCGCTGCCTGCGGACCAACCAGATCAGGCCGAGCCAGACCAGCCACGGCCAGATGAGGTAGAACTGCTCTTCCACCGCCAGCGACCACAGGTGGCCCAGCGGCGAAGGTGGCCCGAACCGGGCGAAATACGACACGTGTTGGAATGCCAGCCACCAATTACTGATGTAGACGGAGGCCGCCCCTACGTCCCCTCGCAGCGGGCCAAGCTGGGACGGGCTGGCAATCGCCACCCAGATCGTGACTACCGCCAGCATCACGAACAGTGCCGGCAGCAGCCGGCGCGCCCGACGGGCCCAGAATTCACGAAGTTTCAAGCCCCCGCTTGACTCCCAGCTACCGAGGAGCAGGTCGGTAATCAAATAGCCGCTGAGTGTGAAGAAGACTCCCACTCCCAGCAGACCACCGGGCGCCCATGACAACCCCAGGTGGAACGCAATTACGGCCGCGACTGCAATAGCCCGCAACCCGTCGAGGCCGGGCATGTAACGCTGTCCTCGTCCAAGCGGTTCAGGCATGCGGCCCTCTTTTACACCCGAGCAGTGGGGAGCGGCGTTGGCCTACGCTGGAATTCGACCCCCCTCGGCCGAATGCGTTGAAACAGCGCAGGCCCACACCAAACTCAACGCTCAGTACGAGCAAGCGGTTCCGCCGACCTGCACACCACGGTGTCCCAATTTGTCCCAGTCCTTCCGTCCTTTTTGGCAGACGTCGAGCGCCCAATCACCCGACCGAGAATAGCGGTATTTGGGAAGGGCTTTGGTGATTCTTATAGCCCGCACAGGCCCCAAGCGGCTAAAACAGCCCTTGGTACCCATACGTCAGGGCAACTGCCAGTACTGAACTCGCCGAGCAGCGTCCAAACCGGGCCCGCCTGCCACGAGAAAGCGTAGACGCTATCACGGAACTCGGCCAATTCGGCTTGCCCAGTTGGTGTCGAGGACTGCGCTGACAGAGCCGCAGAGGGATTGAAAGCGGCCAACGCCCAGTAGGTGCCTGTGGCCCGTTGGACGGCGTAATAAACCTCTTTTCGCACAGTACCGGCGACGTCCGCTGCGCTGATGCCGTAGCCGCCGGGGTTGGTGGCCAACCACGAACTCACTAATGACTGCGCCACGCCGGCCGTTACCGGTAGCGATGTCGCACGTTGGCTAAGCGTAGGGGTGGCGTTCCTGGGCGCCGTCGTCGAGATGACGATGGGACCGGAAGAGGCAGCCGAATGGCTTGCCGCGCCGCCTGTAGCGCCGCCCGTCGCCAAGCTGGACGGCGGGGGGGCCGCCGTCGTCCTGGGCGACCCGAAGAGGCTATCGAGGCCACCGAGGTTGCTCTTTTCTGCGGTCGTCACGGCAAGGATGACCGCCGAAACGATGACGGCCACTGCGGTGACGATCACGAGTTCACGCCAGGGCCCATTTTGCCGCTTGGTACGCGGACCGCCTTTTCGGTCATAGACACCGGGTGGAGGCGCTACATGCGCGCCGCCGGCGTAGGGGATGACCGCATGTTCTCGAGAGTCCGGCGAGAAGGGAGAGGGCGAGAAGGGAGAGGGCGAGAAGGGAGAGGGAAGGTGTGCAGGTACGTAAGCGGGCGGGTACGTAGGTGCGCCGGTCAAACCGTCCGGCCCGGCAGGGGTGGGTGCGACCTCAGGCCGTAGCCCTTCCCAGACGACTATCTCGCCTTCCCAGTCGGGCGCTTCATCCCAGGGCCCGGCTCCGTTGTCGTGGGCTTCAGCGTCCTCGTCCTCCCAGGCCGAGGCCGGGTCCCACGCAGCGGTGCTGTCGGCGTCCCATCCGTCCGCCCTCGTGCCCCCAGGCCCGTTGCGCCATCCCGCCGCCAGCCCGGTGCCCTGGTCTTCCTGGGTGTACATGTCCTCGTCAGCATGGTCATCCTGGTCAGAACGCGACGGAGGCAAGGGGCCGGGCCTCACTACCGTGCCCGAGCCCTGGCTGGCACCGGTCACGCCGCCGGGCTCGATGTTCACCTCGGCCGTAATTTGGCCGCTTGCAAGTTGGCCGGCAGGGGCCTCGGACGAGCCATCTGGCCGGGCATCGGGCGCCATCGTTATCCTCCCACCCCACGACTGCCGTCAGTAGCGTCGCTGCGATGAAGACGTACACCCAGAAGTTACAACTTCCTCCGGTCTCATGGCATCATGCGGGCCAGGCCCTCTCCCACGGGGGCCCCGGCGGGTTGGGAGAGGCGTGGCTTTCGACCGGCCGCGAGGGCGCTAGTCGCCGGTGCTCCCGCTGGCCGCGTCGGCCGGGCCGATAGGCCGTGCGCCCTGGAGCCATGCGCCCGTAAGCCGGTAGCCGGCGTCTATGAGCTGGTGGCTCTTCCCGAAATCGAAGGCCGAAACGCCGGGGACGAGGGGTGCCGGCAGTATGAATAGCTCGCAGTGGTCGGCCCATTCCGCAACGACGCCGGCGGTGTAGCGGGCGAGCGTGATCGAAACCGACCTGAGTAGTACGTCTAGAGCGGTCCGCGGTCGAGCCATGGGCGCCGTAGGCACACTGGGTAGTACCCAGACCTGACTGGCGCCCGCCTTCACCGCCGCCCCCACGGGTGTGTCGGAGGCCACGCTGCCGTCTACCAACCAGCGCTGGCCCACTCGTACCGGAGGGAAAATGCCGGGCATCGCGGAGGAAGCCAGCAGGGCGGGGACGGCAGGGCCGGTCTGCAGCAGGACTTCCTCGCCCGTCTCCAGGTCCGCGGCGACCACGGCCAAGGGCAGTACCCCGTCCTCCAGCCGGTGCAGCGCGGTCGTGGCCCGGAGCCACTTGGTGAAAGCGGCCGACCTCACGGTGCTGTCCTTGAGGCCGGCCAGCCCGGCCAAGAACGAGAAAGGGCTGAACGAGAAAACGTCGCGGCGCCTGACGGTGGTCCACATCCGGGCCAGCGCCGCCGTCCCGGACAAGGTCGGGTCGGCCGCCAACCACGCCGCATTGAGCGCCCCCGCTGAGGTCCCGAAGAGGAGGTCAGGGTGGTGCCCGGCTTCAATGAGCGCCCTGGCCATCCCGGCCTGTGCCGCCCCGAAGCTGGCACCTCCACGGAGCACCCAGGCTGTGGTCACCTGCGGGTCATCGCCTCGTACCGGTCACCCAGTACCCGTCGCCCAGTACTCGTCACCCAGTACTCGTCACCTTGCCACCTCGCAGCCGTCACGCCCGACCTCTCAAGTTGTAGTCGTGGTCGAGTTCGAAGCTGTAGTAGAGGTAGAGGTAGTGACGCCGGCGAAGTTCGGCCCGGGTACCTCGACGGTGACAGACTTATAAGCGGTCCCGGGCTCGCCGCCCGGTTCGACCGCGCCGATGGTCAGGGTGGTCGGCGTGGAGGGCGCCAGGCGGAGCCCCGTCAACTGCACCGCCTGGGCGTCTCCCGGAGAAAGGTCGACCGAAACTGTCACCTGCTGGCTGGTCGCGCCCTCGGCCGGGTTGATGGTCGCGGTCACTTTCACGCCTTGCTCAGCGGACAGGCCGAGATCTGCTACGACCGCCGTCACCGACACCGTGGTCGCCGGCGACAGGACCTGAAGGTTGCCCTGCACGCTCAGTGCGGGAGGGCTAGTGGTGATGGCGTCTATGTGCAGTTTGTGGGGCTCGGACCTGGTCACCCCGGCCAGCAGCCGGGTGACGAACGAGGACAGTTCGGTGGGCTCGTAAGCGCCTGCGTACGCCGTCCACGCAGACGGCGGCATGGTCACCCCGAGTTTCGGGGCGTCCTTGGCGAAGAGCTGATAAGCACTGTCGCCGACCTTGAAGTCCGAGACGGCCGCCATCATCTGGGTTACAGCCGAGGAGGGCCTGTCCCCACCGAGCACGTGCTGGACGGCGGACGCCATCTGTGCCGCCCCCTCCTGGCGGGCGGCCAGGCAGGCCTGGAGGAGGCCGGCCGCCGGGGCGTCCCCGGAGGGCGCCACGTCGGACACGACCGACTTGTAGGTGGAGGCTGTGGCGGCCGCTATGTTTGTCACCTCGCTGGCGACGGCAGTCGACCCCCCCGAGGCTATGGTGCCGGAGCTGACCTGGGCTAGTTCGTTCCCCTGGGCACTCGACTGAGCGATGGCGGGGAGGACCTTGTCGACCCATGCCTGGCTGTCGAGCGTCGCTTCTGGCCGCGTCGAACGCGCGTGCATGGACGCGTCGACCAGGACCACTGCCAGAGTCAGCACGAAGGGGACGACAAGCCAGCGCTGCGACCCCCCGCGGCCCTTTTGCGACCGGGGCGGCATCGCCATAACCCCATAACGATACAAATGCAGAGGCGGATGAGGTTCGCAAGGGCTCCCCGGTACTGGAGACTGGGTTCATGCGCTATGTGTTCCGGCCGCCGGCCGACGTCGCCGCGGGGCTGCTCACCCTGCCCTGGAAGCTCCCGCTCGAGGAATGGCAGGACGAGAGGCTGGTCGAGATCCGCCAACGTGGTACCTCTCGCCACGTGGTCCGCTTCGTCAGTGAGCAGGGCCGGCTTTACGCCCTGAAAGAGATGAACGAGCCCCTCGCCCGCCGCGAGTACCGGCTCCTGCGCCGGCTGTCAGAGCTGGGTATCCCGGCCGTCGAGCCCCTCGGCATAGTGGTCGATCGCGGCGCCTATAACGGCGTTCAGCTGGACGCCGTGCTCTGCACGTGCTTCCTCGAGTTCTCGACTACGTACCGCGCCCTGTACTCGGACCCGCACCGGCTCCGGCCGACCGACCGGCTGCTCGACGCGCTGGTCGAGCTGCTGGTCCGGCTCCACCTGGCCGGCTTTTTCTGGGGCGACTGCTCGCTGTCGAACACGTTGTTCCGGCTCGATGCCGGCGCCTTGCAGGCCATTTTCGTCGATGCCGAGACCAGCGAGCTGCACCCTTCGCTAACCGACGGCCAGCGAGGCTTCGACGTCGAGCTGGCCAGCGAGCGGGTGGGCGGGGAGCTGCTGGACCTGGCTGCCGCCGGTCTGCTGCCTCCCGATGTGGAGCCCGTAGAGCTGGCAGAAGAGATCCCGAGGCGCTACCAGCAGTTGTGGGACACCCTGACCGAAGACGTTGTCATCCGCCCCGAGGAGCAGCGCTACCGTATGACCGAGCGGCTGCGGCGGCTGAACGACCTGGGCTTCGACGCCGACGAGGTCGAGCTGGTCAGCGCCGGAGACGGTTTCCGCCTCCGCATCCGGACCCGGGTGGCCGAGCCGGGCCACCACCGTTACCGGCTGCGTCTGTTGACCGGCCTTGACGTACAGGAGAACCAGGCCCGGCGCCTCTTGAACGACATCGCCTCCTATCGGGGCTACCTCGAGGAGAAAGAAGGCAAGAAGGTAACGACCACAGTGGCGGCCAGCCGGTGGTTACGCGACGTCTACGACAAGGTGATGAAGCTCATGCCACCTGAACTGGCCGACCGGTTGTCCCCGGCGGAGGTGTTCCACGAGGTACTCGAGCACCGGTGGTTCTTGTCCGAGCTAGCGGGGCGGGACGTGGGCACGACGGTGGCAGCCCGTTCGTACTTCGAGGAGGTGCTCCCCAAGGTCCCCGAGCACCTCGTCGCCGTTGGCGCCCCCGATCTGGCTCCCCGCTTCGGCGAGGACACCGGCAGTTGGATGCTGGCCGACGACCGTCCGGCCCCTACCTCGGTGAGCACTAGAGCCCCTCGGTGAGTATGTCCACGACCGTGTCCGTGCCGGACAGGTCCGCCAGTACGGCGTCCGCCCCCAGTGAGGCCAGCTCTTCCTGGCCATAGCTGCCGGTAGCGACGAGCACGCAGTGGGCGCTGACGGCCTCGGCGCATTGGTAGTCGCGTGGGGTGTCCCCGATGACCCACACCTCTTCCGGGGTCAGCCGGATGCCTCTCAATGAGGCCAGCCGCTCCAGCGCTATGGGCACCAGGGCCTTCCGGTCCTCGTGGTCGCTACCGTAGGCGCCAGACTCGAGGTCGAGCCATTTCTCGAGGCCGAAAGCGGCCAGCTTGACGACCGCGTTGGGGGCGATGTTCCCCGTGAGCACCGACACGTGGATCCGGTCGTCGCTGGCCAGGGCGGCCAACAATGCGGGCACCCCCGGGCAGGTTTGGCCGTCGGCCGCGATCTGCGCCGCGGCGGCCGCCAGTTCTCGTTCCAGGTGGGCGAGGACGGCGGGCAAATGAGAAGGGTCGTCCGACTCGACCAGGGCCAGGTA
Organism: uncultured Acidimicrobiaceae bacterium; assembly: GCA_963807395.1. Lineage (GTDB taxonomy): Bacteria > Actinomycetota > Acidimicrobiia > Acidimicrobiales > Palsa-688 > Fen-671. The sequence continues at coordinate 206,174 of CAWEBW010000006.1, read as the reverse complement.
TTCGCGCACTATCTGAGGGTCGGTCTTGCCGCTCATCCTGACTCGTTCAGCGGGCACTTCTCCGATAACGGCCTCAATGGCGCGATCGAAAACCGCCGCCCCTACCGGCCCGGCTCGCACGAGGGTGCCGTCGATGTCGAACAAGAGCAAACGCTTAGCGGCCACAACCCCGACCCTAAAGAAGTTTTGGCCGCAAGGTGACGAAAAGAACGACGCCCGGTCATCCCGCGGTCCCTCGAACGTGGCCTCATCCAGGCCTCCGGCGCTGCGGAAATGAGCCACGGGCCCCGGGGTTGCGCACCTAGTTCCCGCCCGGCTCTTTAGAGTGAAAGACTGCGCTCATGCCCATAACTGCGGTTCGCGTCCGTGGTACGTCCGAGTGGGACACGCTGGCCCGTAACTTCACCAAGTTGAGCGACGTCCATTTGCGTGAGCTGTTCGCCGAGGACCCGCACCGGGCCGAGGAGATGACCGTCGAGGTGGCGGACCTCGTTCTCGATTACTCGAAGAACAGGCTTACCCCCGAGACGGTCGGCCTTCTGGTGGCGTTGGCCGAGCGGGCCGGCCTACGAGAACGCATCGAGGCGATGTTCGCGGGCGAGCACATAAACGTGACCGAAGACCGAGCCGCGCTCCACATAGCCTTGCGCGCCGCTGAAGGTACGGAGGTCGATGAGGACGGCCACAACGTCGTGCCCGAGGTCCATAAAGTCCTCGAAAAAATGGCGGACTTCGCCGAGGCGGTGCGGGCCGGGAGATGGCGCGGCTTTACCGGCAAGCGCATAAAGAACATCGTCAATATCGGCATTGGAGGTTCTGACCTCGGGCCGGCCATGGCGTACGAGGCGCTCTTGCCCTTCTCGGACCGGGCTCTGTCGCTTCGGTTCGTGTCGAATGTCGACGGGTCCGACATATGGGAAGCGACCGCCGATATCGACGCAGCCGAGACCCTTTTCGTGGTCAGCTCCAAGACCTTTACGACCCTAGAGACGATCGACAACGCCAAAAATGCCAAAGAGTGGGTGCTGGCCAGCCTGGGTGACGTCGCCGCTGTCGGTCGGCACTTCGTGGCCGTCTCGACCAACGCCAGCGAAGTGGCCCAGTTCGGGATTGACCCGGCCAACATGTTCGAGTTCTGGGACTGGGTCGGGGGCCGCTACTCGTACGATTCGGCGATCGGGTTGTCGCTCATGATCTCTATCGGACGGGGGCCGTTCCGGGAAATGCTGGCCGGGTTCAGGGTCGTGGACGAGCACTTCCGACAAGCTCCGTTCGACCGCAACCTGCCGGTACTGCTCGGGCTCATCAGCGTCTGGTACAACGACTTCTTCGGTGCGGAGACCCAGGCCGTCTTGCCCTACGACCACTACCTCTCGAAGTTCCCGGCTTACCTGCAACAGCTCGAAATGGAGAGCAACGGCAAATCGGTAACCATCGACGGAGAAGCGGTCGACTTAGCCACCGGCCCAGTGGTCTGGGGGACGCCGGGCACCAACGGGCAGCACGCTTACTACCAGTTGCTCCACCAGGGGACGCGACTTGTGCCCGCCGACTTCATCGGTTTCCTGCACCCCGCCCACCGAGTGGGCGACCACCACGACTTGCTGATGGCCAATCTCTTTGCCCAAACCGAAGCGCTGGCATTCGGCATGACGCCGGAAGAAGCACGGGCGGAGGGCGTCCCGGAGCGGCTGGTCCCTCACCGCAGTTTCCCGGGCAACCGGCCTACCAACACGATCCTTGCCCCCGAGCTCAACCCTCGAGTGCTCGGCGAACTGGTGGCCAGTTACGAACACAAGGTCCTCACTGAGGGGGTCATCTGGGGCATCAACAGCTTCGACCAGTGGGGGGTCGAGCTGGGCAAGTCGCTGGCCCTGCGGATAATGCCCGAGCTGACTTCGGAGCCCGAGCCTGCCCTCCACCATGACAGTTCGACCAATTCGCTCATCCGCCGCTATCGAGCTGCGAGGCGGCCCTGATGGCGCGGCCCTGATGGCGCGGCCCTGATGGCGCGGCCCTGATGGCGCGGCGAGGCTCGGCCGCCGTAGCCCAAAAACGGTCGCGAGAGCCGCAAAAGCAGGTGGTGACTTCGCCGGCCAAGGCCTACCGGGTGGCCGAGGCGGCGGAACTGCTCGGGGTGAGCGCCGACACGGTGAGGCGCTGGTCCGACACGGGCAAGTTGGCTTCGAGCCGGGATTCCGGAGGGCGGAGAGTCATCGAAGGGCCGGCGCTGGCCGAACTGGCTGCTGAGCTCGGTCGGGCCCCTCCACTGACGTAGGCCCGACGGGGGGGCACTCGGCCCGCAACCGGTTCCCTGGGATCGTGACCAAGGTCACTAAGGACCTGATCATGGCCCAAGTGGAGATCCAGGCGGGGCCATTCCGGCTCGTCTCGCTGATGAGCCGGGAGGCGGCAGACGACCTGGGCTTGGCCCCCGGCGTGGCTGCCGTGGCGTCGATGAAGTCGACCAACGTGACGGTCGAGCTCCCGGTGGAGTAGCCGCGCTCGGTAGAGGCGCTACCGGCCTCGGCCGGCCAGACGAGGCTCGCGCCGGACACGAACGGGGCTAGACCTGAGCCGGTACCCACCAGTGGCTAGTGCTGGCCCATATACCGGTAGAGCGCGCTGCGGACCAGGATGTCGAGGTCCTGCGGGGAAGCCAGGATCTCCCGGCCGTCCCAGATCTGGAGCTCGAGGGGGATGAGGGCTTTGCGCTGGAGCACCCGCAGGTCGTGCTCGCTCGAGGTCGAGTTGAGCATGTCGACGATGAGGTCGAACACGACGGTGCCCCAGCCCGACAGGGGCCGGCGCGATTGGTTGAAGTCCCGGACCCTTCGTAACGAGGACCGGTCGCTGTGAGCGAGCAAGTTCAGGTAACCCCAAGAGGGGGCGGCGTCGCCCCGCTCCTGAAGAGCTATCAGCACGTCGCCCTGGATCAGGGCCTCGGCTAATTGCACCACCGAGACGTCCGACCGCTGCTGTTGATGGCTTGGGTTCACCCTCCCGCTCCTATCATTCACCGTGGGGCTTGTAGTTTGCCGTTCGCTTTCCTTCAGCCCCACCGGATTGCGCTCCGAGCCATCAGCCCGGCTGGCGTGTTTTGGATACCGAAAAGGCCTCTAAACAATGGCACGTGCGGGGAGGCAGCGCACGCCTGGCTAGGAAGACGTCGTAGAGGTCGCGCCGTCAGGTGTTAACAACGCGCGCTCTGTGAAAAGAGCCTGTGCATTGCGGATCTTTGTTGCCACTCGAACGCCTAGATGTATTTCCTGGGCCGGCCTTGATGAGGCACGGGGTGCCCACTCCTGGGCGGGGGCCGGAGCCGGCGATCGGCCCTAGGGGCGGACCTGGGGGCCCAGGGCCTCTACCGAGCCGGAGCGGCGGGGCGGGTGGCTACCTCTAGTGCCTCGAACAAACGGGCCGAGCAGGTCGTCATTTCAGGCACTGGGCAACGTTCGAGCACCGCCTCGACCAGTCTCGCGAATGCCGTCCCCGCCGCCGTCGTCGGGTCGAGGGCGGCCGGTTCACCGCGGTCGCCACCAAGGGCAACGGCAGGCTCGAGTGGGATGCTGGCGAGCAGGGGGGCGCCGATGTCCTCGGCCAGACGTTGGCCGCCGCCGTGGCCGAAGACCTCGTAGCGCTCACCGTGCGCGCAGTTGAAGGCGCTCATGTTCTCGACGACGCCGATGATGCGGAGGTAGCTCTTCCGGGCCATACTGGCGGCGCGAGCGGCGACCTTTTGGGCGGCGTGGGCCGGCGTCGTCACCACCAGGACCTCGGCGCTGGGCAGCATGCGGGCCAAGCCCATCTGGATGTCACCGGTCCCCGGGGGCATATCGACGACCAGGTAATCGACATCACCCCAAGCAACCTCTTCGAGGAAGTGTTGGACGGCGCGGTTGAGCATCAAGCCCCGCCACATGACGGCCTCGTCCTCACCCGAGAGGAAGCCCATCGAGACCACCCTGACCTCTCCCTCGCCGATTGTTTGCACCAGGGGCTGGATCAGCTTGCGGGTCGGGTCGTCCGGGTCCCGGGACGCCTCGAGCTGACCGCTCACGCCGAGCATGCGAGGCACTGAGAAGCCAGCGATATCGGCGTCGAGCACACCGACAGTGAAACCCTTGGCGGCGAGGCCGGCGGCCAGGTTGACGGAGATAGACGACTTGCCGACGCCGCCCTTGCCGGACGAGACCGCCAGCACTCGCGCTCTCGGCGGGACCGTTGTCCGGGGGGCCTGCTCACGAGCCTTCCAGCGAGCCCGGGCCATTAGTGCGGCCTTTTGCTCGCGGCTCATCTCACTCGTCTGTACGACCACCGAACTCACCCCGGCCAGGGCGCCCACCCTGCCCGTGACCTGCGCCTGGATCTGGCCCCGGAGCGGGCAGGATGCCGTAGTGAGCACGACGCGGACGAGGACGACGCCGTCTGGCTTCAGTTCAATCCTGTCCACCATCTTGAGTTCCACGATGTTGTCGCCGAGTTCGGGGTCGACCACCGCCCGGAGCGCTTCGCGCACCGACGTCTCGCTGACCTCCATTGAGGGCGATCGCCCGCGGCTGAGAGCGTCAGCGGTTGGGGACGGCTCGGCCGTCGGGGGTCCATAAGGCTCGCCACCGTCGGCGGAGGTCCCATCGAGCGGGAAGAGCTTCCACCACCACATCGTACGGCCCGTGGAGACAGTCCTTTGCACCAGCCCCCGGCTGGGCCGCTTGGTTGGCCTCGGCGTTCCCCGCGCCCGGGTCGCCTGTTGCGCCTCGCGTCGGTCGTCGAATGCCCTCAACTGCAACGACCCGGTACGATGGTCGGCAGACCAGTAGGCCCAGGAGGCTTTGTGAGCACTACTTCGACTTCCAGTTCCATCGAGACGTTGGTCTTGACCGACGCTGCGGCAGCCAAAGTGGGAGAACTCCTCGAAGAAGAGGGCAACCCGGAGCTGTTCCTCCGTGTGGCCGTTCGGCCCGGGGGTTGCTCGGGGTTCTCGTACGAGATGTTCTTCGATTCCGAGTTCGCCGACGACGACCTGCAGTCGGGCACGGCCGGCCTCAAAGTAGTCGTGGACCCTGCTAGTGCCACACTGCTATCGGGTTCGACGCTCGACTACAAGGACGGCCTGCAGGGCGCCGGCTTCTCGATCAACAATCCCAATGCCACCCGCACCTGCGGGTGCGGGCAGTCGTTCAGCTAGACGCTTAGGCGGCGGCCGCCGCCCCTTTTTTCGCATAGTCGTTCGGTCCAGGTCATGTGTTTTTGTGCGTCTCGCTTCGGCCCACGTGCGGGGTGCGTCCCAAGTAACTGTGCCCGCACGGTCTAACCCGCACGGTCTAAGCGGCCCGGCGCCGCTCAGCCACCCCCAGCCCCGTGGTCACAGCGCCCAGCGGCTCTGGCCGAACCTGTACCCGACCGAACGCACCGTCGATATCAGGTTGGCGTGCTCTTCTCCGAGCTTGGCTCGCAGCCGGCGAACATGTACATCGACCGTGCGGGCTCCCCCGTAGTACTCGTACCCCCAGACCCTCGACAACAGCGTCTCGCGGGTGAAGACCTTGCCGGGATGGGTGGCCAGGAACTTGAGCAGCTCGTACTCCATAAACGTGAGGGAAAGGGGGCGGCCCCCGGCCGACGCCTGGTAGGTCTCCAGGTTGAGGACAAGCGGCCCGTACTCGACTAACTCTGGTCGCAGGCCCCGGCCCGTACGCCAGAAAAGGTGCGACAGCCTCGTCTCGAGCTCACGCGGGTCGCATGGCATCAGGCAGAAGTCGTCGAAGAGGTCTTCACGAAGTTCGAGGGCGCCGAGTTGCGGCGCCGAGAGCAGGAGCAACAGGGGAGTGAAGGGGATCTCCCGTTTGCGCAAGGCCCGGCACAGTGCGAAGGCGGCGTCGGGCTGGTCGTCAGCGCAAATAACCCCACCGGACCAGCCATCTTCGGGCTCATCAACAGCTGCGTCATCGAGGGAGCCGACAGCCTTCCAGGTGTAACTGGCGAACGCCAGCGCCTGGGTCAGGGCCGCCGGGGCCGGGTCGGGGAAGACCATTAGTGGCTCCACGTCTGCCTGCCTTCTTTTCGGCTCAACTGTGAGGCGCAGTAGCGCACCAAACTGCCACTCATTACTGGCCTGATGTTACAGGGAGGTGAGGTAGCGGCGCAGTTCGAAGGGCGTGACCTCAGCCTTGTAAGCAGCCCATTCCGCCCGCTTGTTACGCAGGAACCATTCGAAGACGTGCTCGCCGAGTGTCTCGGCCACCAGCTCGGAGGTCTCCATGGCGTCAAGTGCCTCGGCCAAGGACGCGGGCAACGGTTTGATGCCTTCGGCCAGCCGTTCCTGGGTCGACATCTGGTAGATGTTGGCCGAAGCCTCCCTCGGCAGCTCGTAGTGGCCCCGGATCCCGGCCAGACCGGCGGCCAGGATGACCGCCCACGCAAGGTAGGGGTTAGTCCCCGGGTCGGGAGAGCGGTACTCGATGCGGGTCGAGTCCCTCTTCCCCTTTTTGGTTGGCGGCACCCTCACTAATGCCGAGCGGTTGTTCTGTGCCCACGAAATATAGACCGGCGCTTCTATAAGCGGTTGGTCCTCCTGTGAAATTATGAGCCGCTTGTAGGAGTTGACCCACTGGTTCGTGATGGCCGTTATCTCACGGGCGTGGACGAGCACACCGGCAATGAACTGCCTCGCCACCTGGGAAAGGTGGTACTCGTCGGAGTCGTCGTAAAAAGCGTTGGTGTCCCCGTCGAAAAGCGACACGTGGGTGTGCATCCCTGAACCCTGCACGCCGCCGAGCGGCTTGGGCATGAACGAAGCCAGGATCCCTTTACGAGCCGCCATTTCTTTCACAACTACACGGACCAGCATCACGGTGTCCGCCATGGTCATGGCGTCCGTGTAGCGCAGGTCGATCTCATGCTGGCTCGGGGCGTCTTCGTGCTGGCTGTACTCGACGGGGATCCCCATTTCTTCGAGCATGAGCACCGTCTCTCGCCGCAATGCGGTGGCTCCGTTGTTCCCCATCAACTCGAAATACGAGCCGCCGTCGAGCGGTACCGGCGGGCGGTCGCCGCTGCTGTCGGTGTGGGCGAAATAAAAATACTCCAGCTCTGGAGCAGCGTAGAAAGAAAAGCCCTGGTCGCGAGCGAGGTCGAGCGTCCTTCGAAGCACGTGGCGAGGGTCGCCTTCAAAGGGCGAGCCATCGAGGTTGTAGATGTCGCACACCACCCGGGCCACAGGGGCTTCGCTAGAAAGGTAGGGGAGGAGCTGGAAGGTCTTCGGGTCCGGGACAGCCAGGACATCGCTCTCCTGGACCCGCGAGAACCCATCGATGGCCGACCCGTCGAAGGTCATGCCTTCGTCGAGCGCGTTCTCTAGCTCGGCCGGCGTGATGCTGAACGCTTTGGGGATGCCGAGCACGTCCGTGAACCAGAGTTGCACGAAGCGGATGCCGCGTTCTTCGACGGTCCGCAGCACATAGTCCTTTTGTGAGTCCATTGAAGTTCCTTGCGCCTGCCTTAGTCACACTGCTCGTGGCCACAAGCGCCACGCTCTAGCGTTCGCCGGGCACCTGTCCTGTCAAATCCGCACTTGCTCGGCCTTCGGACAGGAGAGACGCTACGCCTCTCCTGTGTGGCTCCTCGGCCGAAACTGGCCCGGCCGCGCTCGCCATCCTCGTCGGCTGGCTGCGGTCCAGTGCCCCCTGGGCCCTCCCAGGTAGCAAGTTTGCACTCCGTATGCCACGATAGGTGCCGAGCGGGGCGCTTGTAGGCTCTGACCTGCTGGCAATCTGCGACGTTCACACAGAGTTCACAAAGGAGCAACGTACCGGCCACATGGGCATGCCACGGTGGGCAGCCGCGGTTGTGCCTGACCGGCGTTGCCGCTTCTGACAACATAAGAAAGGGGAACCTACCTTGGCCTTCACGAGGCGCACGCCCGAGGAGGTCCTGGCTATGGTCCAGCAGGAGGGCGTCGACATAGTCGACTTCCGCTTCTGCGACTTGCCTGGGCTAATGCAGCACTTCTCAGTACCGGCCCACGAGCTGACCGAGGGTTCGTTCGAGGACGGTCTCGGCTTCGACGGTTCGTCGATCCGTGGCTTCCAGGAGATCCAAGAGTCGGACATGCTCCTCATGCCTGACCCGGATACAGCCGTGATGGACCCGTTCCGTCAGCACAAGACCTTGAACATCAACTGCTTCGTCCGCGACCCCGTCACGGGCGAGTCGTACACCCGCGACCCTCGCTTTGTCGCCAAGAAGGCGGAGGACTACCTCGTCTCCACGGGCGTGGCAGATACGGCCTATTTCGGCCGAAGCCGAGTTCTTCATTTTCAACGACATCCGCTTCGACCAGAACGCGCACGAAGGCTATTACTTCATCGATTCGATCGAGGGGATCTGGAACACGGGCAAGGTGGAGGAGCCGAACCTCGGCTTCAAGCCTCGCCACAAAGAAGGGTATTTCCCGATCCCACCGATGGACCACCTCCAGGACCTGCGCTCGGAAATGATACTGACCCTCGAAGGCATGGGGGTAGAGGTCGAGGTCCAGCACCACGAAGTGGGCACCGCCGGCCAAGCCGAGATCGACATGCGCTTCGACACACTGCTGGCCATGGCCGACAAGTTGATGCTGTACAAGTACGTCGTAAAGAGCGTGGCCACCAACGCCAATTACACGGCGACTTTCATGCCGAAGCCGCTGTTTGGTGATAACGGGTCAGGCATGCACGTCCACAGCTCGCTCTGGAGCGGCGGCGAGCCGCTGTTTGCTTCCGAGCTTGGCTATGCCGGACTTTCGGACATGGGCCGCTGGTATATCGGCGGTCTTTTGAAGCACGCCCCCGCCATCTTGGCCTTCGCGGCGCCCACTACCAATAGCTATAAGCGACTTGTGCCGGGCTACGAAGCCCCCGTCAACCTCGTTTATTCTCAGCGCAACCGGTCTGCGGCCTGCCGCATACCCCTGTACTCAAAGAGCCCCAAGGCAAAACGCGTCGAGTTCCGCTGCCCGGACCCGTCTTGCAATCCTTACTTGGCATTTTCGGCCATATTGATGGCTGGCCTGGACGGCGTCCTGAACAAGATCGAACCGCCCGACCCGGTGGACAAAGACCTGTACGACTTGCCGCCTGAGGAACTGGCCCTCGTCCCCCAGGTACCTGGCTCTCTGGAACAGTCGCTGGCCGCTCTAGAGGCTGACCACGAGTTCCTCCAGGCCGGTGGGGTCTTTACGGACGATTTGATCGACACCTGGGTCTCATACAAACGCGAGCATGAGATCGACCCGGTGCGCCTTCGCCCGCACCCCTGGGAGTTTTACCTGTACTACGATATATAACTCTTGACCTGCGGTTAGGTGTTGAATAGCCGTAAATGGCCCCATGCCCCAGGACCTGCCACCCTGCTCGGTCAGTGAAGGAAACCATGACCGAGCGGGGAGCCGGCGGCTGTCGGCTGGGGGTGCAGAAACGGCATTTATGAGCACAGATGGAGTTTTTCCTGAGGCCAATGCTAGAAGCACGGAGTGATCGCCGGGTGTTCAAAGATGCCGTTATTGCGTGACCCCGTGAGTGAGCAATTGGCCTAGGCAATTATCGGTCAGGGCGCCCCGAGCCCAACCAACACCGCGGCCTGCTCGAGCGCCTGCTCGACATCGCCCACATGGTAGACCTGTTCGGACGGTTCGATGTTGTCGAGGAACGTCTGGTAGACAAGGGCGGAACGCAGTGTAGCGAGCGGTCGTAGCAACTTCCACGCTCGTCCCGGCTCGCTGCCCGGGACGGCCCGTGCCCACGCAGCTAGCCAACGCTGCTCGAGAAGCTCACGCCGATCGGGAACATCTTCGAGCACCGCGAGGTCGAGCAACGGGTTGCCCACCCGAGAATCGCCCCAGTCGAACCACACCGGCGGCTCGGTACCTAGGCGGGCGTTGCCGGGGTAGGCGTCGCCGTGGACGAGCGCATCGGGTAACCCGCACTCGTCGATGGCCTTGGCCCGGTCCTCCGCACTATGCACCAACCGCAGGAGACGGGCGTCGTGGGGAGCCCGCCGGGAGACGAGAGCCGCTAGCTCGTTGAGGAGCACGGGCCATCGCGCATCAGGCACTCCGGCTGCGAGCAACTCGGGCACGCGTGCCATAGTCCCGTGCTGCAGCTCGACCAGGGAGTCGATGAGCCGGAATGTTTCTTCGACTGTAGCGTCGTAGCCATCGCGCCCGCCCATATCGCGCAGCAGGATCCGGTGGCCAGCAGCGGCGATCAACTGTGGCACTCCCGGGTCCGCGAGGAGGCCCAACACGGCGCTTTCGTGGTCATAGAAACCCGGCACGCACTTGAGCCATGCTCTGCCCTCGGCCGTCGGCATTGACCAAATGGCGGAGAGGTTCCAGCTCCGGTGCTGGACGGCCGGGCCGCTGCGCTCGACCAGCCCCGATGCCCAGGCCAGGTCGGCCGCCGGGCCGCCCGGTCGTGCCCAGGGCATCCGGAGCGGGTGGTCCGCGACCACGACGTCGCAACTCGAAAGCGGGGCCCGTGGGCGGACGCCTGAGCAAGCTTCGGTCAGGTACCTCACATGGCCACCTACGGTGCCTTCCCGCGCCGGTACGCCATCGAGCAGCCGCAACACGGTGAGTTCTGGGTAGCAACAATGAATTGGGCCCGTGTCCTGCCACCATGGGGTCCCGACGGTGAAGGGCGCCAGCTGGCCAAGGACCCTCGCGTCGTGATCACAGGCCACGAGGGTCACGACCCGTTCCATGGGGGCCATCATGTCTGGCTCCGACAGGGCCACTTTACGAATAACTCCTGCCGCCCGGTGGGGGAGGCAGCAGGCGGTTCGGCCTAGTTACTGCTGCGCGGGTTGCGGGACCGGGGGCCGGAGGCCGTCGAGCACCATCGCCAGCAGACGCTCTCCCTGTTCGACGGTGAGCGTGCTGTTCATGCACATGGGCGACACCAGCTGCATCAGGTCCTGGCCGTCGATGTCAGACCGGGCCTGGCCCGCTTCCTGGCCCGGCTGAGCACCCGGTTGCAGGCAGCCCAGATGCGGTCGCGGGACGCCGGCTTAAGGTCGGGGTTCTTCTCGAACGCCTCGTGCAGTTCGTTGAGGAACGTGCGCTTGGCCCGGCCGTAGTCCACATAGGCCTGCAGCCACGCCTCGAGTGCGGCCCACGGGCCGAGTTCAGACAGCCCGCGGTCAGCGGAGCCAACCAGTTGGTCCACGTCGTCCCGGTAGACCGCTTCGACCACGTCGATGCGCTTCGGGAAATGCCGGTACAAGGTGCCCACACCGACGCCGGCCTGCTTGGCGATAGCCTCCATCGACGCCCCGCCGCCCTGGTCGGCGAAGACTTTGCGCGCCGCATCCACCAGCCGCTCGTAGTTGCGCCGGGCGTCCGCCCGCATTGGCCGACCGGCGGGCTCCCCGCTGACGTCGCCTTCGTGCTGGCCCCTCATGGCCCTCGTACCTCCACTGAACCTCTTCCCAGAACTTCTGGCCAAAAGCTCTTGCAAACCGGAGGCACCCTCCGTATACTAAGTGGAGGAAGCTTCCGATTCCCTTCTCAGGATACCAGCGGAAAGGCCGAAGTCAATGGTCCAAGTTTCAAATGTCCGGCGAGCGTCGAGAGGGTGGCGCCGCCATCCCTCGATAATCCTCGGCGTCATTCTCACTGCTCAGCTGATGGTGGTGCTCGACGCCACTATCGTCAACGTGGCCCTGCCCCATATCCAGCGGAGCCTCGGCTTTTCGAACTCTTCGCTCTCGTGGGTGTTGAACGCCTACGTGCTCACCTTCGGGGGGCTGCTGTTGCTGGGCGCCCGATCGGGCGACCTCCTCGGCCGGCGCCGGACCTTCTTGGCCGGGATCACATTGTTCACCTTCAGCTCGCTGGCGGGCGGGCTCGCCACCACCAGCTGGATGCTGCTCACCGCCCGGGCCCTGCAGGGGGTGGGCGGCGCCTTCGCCGCACCGGCCGCCCTAGCCCTGCTGACCACCATCTTCCCCGATGGGGCGGCGAGGGTAAAGGCCATCGGCCTGTTCACCACCGTCTCTGCCGCCGGAGGAGCCATTGGCCTGGTGGCCGGCGGCCTGCTCACCCAATGGGCGTCCTGGCGCTGGGTGATGTTCGTCAACGTCCCCATCGGCCTGGCCGTCCTCGTTGTAGGCGGGGCGGTACTGGTCGAGACCGAGCGCCGGCACGGCCGGTTCGACCTGGCCGGGGCGGTGACGTCAACCGTCGGGATGACTGCTGTCGTGCTGGGCCTGGTTGAAGCCGGCACCGCCGGCTGGGCCGCTGTCGCCACCCTTGGGCCGCTCGTCATCGGTCTGGCCCTGCTCGGTCTGTTCGTGCGCATCGAGGCGACAGCGACTGAGCCCATCCTCCCGCTGCGTGTACTGGCCGACCGGACCCGGGCGTCGGCCAACGTGGCCCGCGGCTTCGGCTACGCCGGGATGTACGGGATCATCTTCTTCCTCACCCAGTTCCTGCAGGACATCCAGGGGCACTCCGCCCTCGTCACCGGCGTCGGCTTCCTGCCCACCCCGATAATGGTGTTCCTGTCGTCCCAGCTCACGAGCAGAGTGTTGGTCAACCAGCTACCAGCCAAAGCGTTGATGGTCATCGGGACGTCGCTCTCCGCCCTTGGGCTGCTCTTGGCCACCCAGCTCCACACCGGCGCCTCTTACCTGCAGGTCCTGGGCAGCCTCGTCCTGATCGGTACCGGCATGGGCGTCTCGTTCGTCAGCCTCACCACCGCCGGCCTGGCCGGCGTGGCGAAATCCGATGCGGGGGCAGCCTCCGGTCTCATCAACGTGATGCAGCAGCTCGGCGCCGCCCTCGGCCTAGCCGTCCTGGTAACTGTCTTCGACAGCCTCACCTCAGGGGCTCATGCGGTCGGCCTCAGCCAAGTGGCCGGGCTCCACGGAGCGGCCGGTGCGGCGGCCCGGGCCGCGCTAGTACATGGCATGGACCTGACCTTCGCAGCCGGCGCCGGCTTCGCCTCGGCGGCGCTGGCCATCGTCGTCCTATTCGTGCGCCCGCCGGCACGGGCCTCCGTCGAGCTGCCGGCCCCACAGGAATTGCAGACAGAGCTCGAGGCGGTGGCCTGATATTGCCGCCGGGCGAGTTCCTCGTGGCCTTCATCGGCCGCGGGGGCCGCCCTCGAAGCCGCCGTCGAGCGGTTCGTACGCATCGACGTCGTCGTCAACAATGCCGGCTACGCCAACCTCGCCCCGGTCGAGACGGCGCCTGAAGACGATTTCCGACGCCAGTTCGACACCAACTTCTGGGGTGTCTACAACGTGACCAAGGCCGCGTTGCCGCTGCTGAAGGCTCAGGGCCAGGGCATCGTCGTGCAGTTCTCGTCGGTCGGTGGGCGTGTCGGCGGCACGCCCGGCCTGGGCTCGTACCAGGCGGCGAAGTTCGCCGTTGACGGCCTCACCAGCGTGCTGGCCGCCGAGACCGCTCCCTTCGGAACCCGCTACCTCGTCGTCGAGCCCGGCGGCTTCGCAACCGACTGGGCCGGCGTCTCCATAGAGGTCCAGGGCATTCCCGAGGAGTACCAGAGGACCGTTGGCACCTTCGCCGCGCGGGTGCGCGGCAGCAACTCGCCGGCGGGCGACCCGAACCGGGCGGCCGAGATCCTCGTGCGCGTTGTCAAGAGCGAACACCTGCCCAGCCACCTCCTCCTCGGAGCCGGCGCGGCGGAGATGGCCCTTGACTACTCACGGCGCCAGATGGCCGAGGCGAACTCCTGGCCGGCCGTGTCGGCCTCTGCCGATTTCGGTGCGGAGTACCCGGTCCCCTTGCCAGCCGGCGCTGAGTAGATCTACTGACCGAGAACGCTCGAGGGGATCACGACTTTCGTTGTCCGGGCAGCCTCGGCCCTGCTCCGTTGCCATCCGCGTCGTCGACCGGGGCGAACGCTCGAGCATAGAGCCACCTCCGCTCGAACACGCCCTTGGACGGGTGGGCTTCGGCCACTCTCAGCGCTGCCGTCGACAGAGCCTCCGCGGCCAGGGCGGGCGGGTAACCGGGCAACGCCGCCGAAGCAAACTCGGTCGTGGCCACGAAGTCTGCATAGAAGTTACCGTCGAGCAAGATACCTTTTTCGGACAGTTCGACCCCGACCAGCCCGGCGTCGGCCAGGCTCGCTCCAACGTCGGCGGCCCGCAAGTGCGTCCGGGCCGAACCGTCGCGGCTTGACTCTTCTCGTTTAGCCCTCCGGGTCCCGCGCAACGTCCTGAGGGCTTCCACGAAGACCAAACGGATGAAAGTGTGCTCGTCCTCGCTGGCCGCGTCGAGATGGAACGCCGTGCTCAAGACCACCACCCCGCCGGGGCGTAAACAATGACGTATGCCCTTTGCCGCCGCGCCAATATCGCTGAACAGGTGCAGGGCGTTACCGACGATGACGATGTCCGCGGCGTCCTCTGGGATCACGCTCGGCAGTTGCTCCGCAGGGGCACAGAAGGCCCGCGACGGGGCTGAGCACAGCTCTTGGGCGTTCACCAGGGCGTCTTTGTCCGGGTCGACCAGGATCAGCTCGGCGGGCTTGTACCGCTCCAGTAGGTACAAACTACAAGCGCCCGTACCACATCCCACGTCCATGACGGCTCGCCCGTCCGCGCACCCGGCGAGGTCCACTAAATGGCTGGTGGCGGCCCGATAGATCGGGTTGTTCGTAAACTGGCTGTAATCAGCTACCCGGAGTGTCATCCTTTTGTCCTATTCAGGTTGGCGCTTTTGGAGCAATTGTCCAGAACTAACACGCAAAGCATTTTTCCCGCCGAAGCCGGCACTCGAGCTGGGTGCCCTGGGCGAAGACCATCGCCCAGATCGACCGCTACGCGAGGCCCCTGGGCCAAGACCATCGCCCAGATCGACCGCTACGCGAGGCCCCTGGGCCAGCGTCAGACCACTACCACCGCCACCAATGATGGCGAGGTCGCCGCTAAGGGTCATTCTTGATAGGGCCGCCGGCCCGTACGCCGGTGTGGACGGGCCCGTACGCCAGGACGTCATCGTAACCGCCCGCGCAGGTCGCTGGCGATCACCCGTCCGTTCGGGCCGACCGCGGGAGATAGCCACCGGGGGACCGGCCCTCGCCCACCACGGGCCTCGAGACAACCGTCGCCCGTTGCTGACCCCAACGCCTCCGATGCGTCGTTTCGCCACCGGGTCGAGATGTTGCTCCAACAGCTCGAGACGGCGCCACTCGTCCTCCCCGGGGCGCGGGAGACGTCGTGCCGTGCATTACTCACAGCCAGAATCGTAAGCCGCCGCACCGTCCGCCGCGCGCCCATCTGACAGCGCCTGGCCCGAGAGCGCTGGCCACACCGGGCCTGACCTCGTCAGGGCGGCCGGTGACTGACCCGTCCAGGACCACAACGGCATGGCGACCAATGCCATGGGTGGCCTGGAGCACCAGTCGGGCGTACCGCAGGTCACCGTGGTACCTAACCTGGCTCGATTACTGACCTTCGCCGTCATCGCTCTCACCATCATCGTGGTCCCGGGCCCGAGTGTCCTGTTCGTCGTGAGCCGGGGGGTCGCCTTCGGCCGGCGGGTGGCGCTCACGACCGTCCTGGGTAACGAGACGGGGTTGTTGCTGCAGGTGGTTGCGGTCGAGCTGGGCCCGCTCCTGGCCGTCACCGGCCGCAGGGACTGACGAGCTACCCCAGCAGTTTTGCGACCGGCACCCTCAATAAGCTCCATCCGCGCGAACCCTGAACGCTCTCGTCCTCACATCGCGGGAGGCACTGTGCCCAGATGCCTCAGGCGGCGTCGGCGTTGACGGTGGTGCCGCGCATCAGGAGGCGGTAGACACCGATGAGTACCATGAGCCGCTGGACCTGCGGACGGGCATTGCAAATCCGAGCTGTCCCTCCCAGCGCCCGGGCGAGGCGCACGGAGCTAACCACTGCATTTATGCCCACCGCGTCGATGAAGTCGACCCGGCTCAAATCGATCACTAACTCGACCCCGGGTTGGAGCCTATTACGGACAGTGTCACGTAGTGACATGGCCGCAGCCCAGTCGATGCCTCTCATCGGTCTACAGACGATGTCACGGCTGGCGCACCGGTCGGTCTCGATCACCGGGGCCTCCTTTCTGAGAGTGGTAGTAGAAAATACGATCGCGCTCCTTACTTTCGACCGCCTCCGGGGAAAGCCTTAGTTCTGAAATGACAGCACGGCCTGAGGCGGGTCCCTCGCCCCCAACAGCGGCCAGCGCCGCGCCTCGAGGTCCGTGCCCAGACTTTGCTGGCTGCGGCCCGGTTGACCGGGTGCGGAGCGGTCGACCGGCGGTGAATGGATCTGCGGGCGCCAAATCCTCGCGCCGAATCCTGTCGCACCAATCCGCGGGCCCAAATCCTGTGGGCACGGCCCGGGCGCGCAAAAGGTCGCACCATTCGCACTTTTAGCTGGAAACCAGACAAAACTCCCCACTGGCGCCGGGCGGAGGTCTAAACATCCGTGGTAGCAAGGCGCTGGCGCCGGAGTTAACCGGTACTTTTATACGAGGGCGGCTGGCGATCGCTCAATTTATCGGGCGCCGGCGCTTCCCAAACCCAAAGCAAACCCCGACGCGCCTGCCGGACAACCAGAGCGGTTGCCTGCCACCCTCGACCCGACGAGGCACGCCGCGAGGCAGAATAGCCATATGCAGGGAAACAAAGTCCACAATATCGACGCCGTGCTCGCCGCCATCACCGAGCACTGGTCGCCGCGCACTCTTGCCGTTGTCAACGACTACGACGTGAGAGTGGTCAAGGTGCAGGGCGAGTTCACACCGCACAGTCATCCCGAGACCGACGAGTTCTTCCTCGTTTTGTCAGGCCGTTTGACCATCAGGATGGACGAAGGCGAGACGGTGCTCAACGAAGGCGACACTTTCGTGGTCCCGCGCCGCGTCGCTCACCAACCGTGTGCCGAAGCCGAAACGACGCTGCTCCTGTTCGAGCCCAGCCAGACGATAAACACGGGCGATACGCCGAGCGCTCTCACAGCCGAGAGGACCGTCGTCTGAAGAAGGCGCTCCCGGCGGAGGTCAATGCTCGGTCGCCAAGCCCGGCTCTGGCTCGGGCTGGGGACTCTCGGGCTGGGAACTCTCGGGCTGCGGACTGGCGTAATCGTCGGTGGCCCTGAGTTCCTGTTGCACCCCTCGTTGCAGCCCGATCCTGGCCACGATGGCCGCCACAGCCATGATCCCCGCCATAACGAAAAATACGGTCCGGGTCGCATAGGCGAAGTCGACCCGGACGAAATGAGGGATGCTACCGACGTGGCCGCCCTGGGACTGCGAAATGTGCGTCGCTTCACTCGCCGCCCGGTCGGGCGGGACGCCCTGCGCCGTCAGTGACGACGTCACTTTCGAGCGGAGCCCGTCGACCAGTATGGTCCCCAGGATGGCCAGCCCGAGGCTGGCAGAAAAGTTCCGCACAGTCTGCGTGATGCCGGTCGCTTCGCCATACGACAGGCGGGAGGCCCGGTTCACTGCGTCGGTGCTGGCCGGGGTGAGCATGAAGCCCATTCCGAAGCCGGCAATTATGACGTACACGATCTGGGATGAGAAATTGAGGTCCGTCATTTTGCTAGCCCAGAGGCCGTAGCCAACCGCCGCCACCGCGCACCCGGCCACCACAGGGAATTTGGCCCCCCGCCGGTCGAGTATCCGGCCTCCCATTTGCGAGGCCACCACAAAACCGAGGAAAAAGTAAAGCAGGTACAGGCCGGCCTGCTGTGCGCTTTTGCCCAGTGCGATCTGGGCGTACTCGCTCGAGAAGAAGAACACTGGGACGAACGTCAGCATCGTGATGCCGAGCACAAGGTTCTCGACCAGGAACGGCCGCACCCGGAAAATACGGATCTGGATGAGAGGGGATTCGGTACGGTACTCGACGAAATAGAAAGTCACTAATAACGCCAGCCCGACCACGATCGACAGCGCGATCAGAGGATCCCCCCAGCCCCAGAAGGCCGACTGCTGAAAGCCGAAGATAGTCAGCGCCACTCCAGGGGCGATGAGGAACAGCCCCCTGAAGTCGATCGGAGCTGGCCGGTGGTCAGTAACGGGCCGCGAAATGGCGATCAGGAGGAGGGCGATGGCCGCCACCGGGATGTTGACCCAGAAAATAGCCCGCCATGTCCACTCGGTCAGGTAACCACCCAGCACCGGGCCGATAGCCGTTAGCCCTCCGGCCAGGCCGAAGAAAATAGCCAGGGCCTTGCCCCGCTCCCGGAGCTCGAAGGTCTGGACGACGATCGCCAGCGCGGCCGGGAACATGAGGGCTCCGCCGGCGCCCTGGATAGCGCGAAATATAACGATCCACGCCTCGGCGATGCTCCCCGTTGGCGTCAGGCCGCACAGTGCCGAAGCGCCGGCGAAGACAACCACACCGATCACAACCATTTTGGTGTGCCCGACCGTGTCCGCCAGGCGGCCACCGAACGCGAACAGAGCTGCCAGTGACAACAGGTAAGCGTTAACCGCCCATTGCACACCAGTACTCGTTAGCCCGAGTTCCTTTTGGATCTCGGGTACGGCAATGGACACGATCGTCTGGTCGATGAAAGTCATCGCCACTGCGAAGATCATCGCAGCGAGGACGAGGTTCCTTGGTCTGCTCGGTGCAGTCCCGGGAAGGGTCATGGCCAACTCCTCTGGCGTCCTCTAGTGAAGCCCCGGCCAACTTCGCGTCGCAAATGGCTACTCCAAAACATTAAGCCCGTTAGCGCCGTCTGTCATCTGTTGTTGGCGTCTGTCACCTGCTATCGGCGTTGTCAGGTGTCATTGGCGTTGCCGTCCGCCTCCTGGCGGGCCGCCTCGCTGATCACCGCTAGGGCTGACCACCGCTAAGGCAGTAACGCCACTAGGCGGCCACTGACCTTGACACGACGCCACAGTGATGTCATAATGACATCATGCAGGCCGAGGAGATGACATCATGTTGCCGTGGACGATGAAGATCATGGCTGAGGAGAGACTGAACGACCTGCGGGCCGAGCGTTCAGGGCCTGGCCACCGCTACCGTGCTCTCTATGCCGCCGCGGAGGCTCGTACCTCCAAACGAAGGACCACGAGATGGCAGCGCCTGTGGGAGTGGGCGGGTTACAGGATGATAGGGATCGGGTGCCGCCTGGCCCGGCCGGCGGTGGTGGCCCGGGTGCAGGCGGACTCGTAGGAGGCCCGGCTGCGCATCTCCGTTGTTGTAGAGGGGTTGGCCAAGGACCTAGCCGCCCTGGGCGCGCTGGGTGATGAGACGACGGCCAATGCCGCTCGCCTTCTGGCCGTGGCGATGCAAGGCCCGATTACAGCCAGGCTCCTCCAAGTCCTCGGCGAGCTCGCCGCGGAGCTGGGCGAGTCATTGCATGGGCAGACAGTCGAGGTCCGGCTGGTCGGCGACAATGCGGAGCTGGTCGTCGGTGCGACGAGCCCGAGTGAGCCCGAGGGCGAGGGCGATGCGGACGCCCGCATCACCTTGCGCCTGTCGGCGCAGCTGAAGGCCAGAGTCGAGGCTGCGTCGGCCCGCGAGGGAGTCTCGGTCAACACCTACATAGTGCGGGCTCTCAACCAGCAAGCTCGGTCCGACAGGGTTGTGAAGGTCGGCCGCCGCTTGAGCGGCTACGGGCGCAGCTGACATCCCGCCCCCGCGACCGGCTCGACATTCTTAGCGGCAAACATCCATGAGGAGGACCTGTGATAAGGCAAGAACGGTTCGACACCCCCGGCCCCGTCGAGGTGATGGTGAACAACAAGTTGGGGGACGTCCTGATGAGGACGCACTCCGCTCCGACGACCGAAGTCGAGGTGAGTGGGGAGGGTTCAGACGGTGATGAGGTCGTTGAAAACGCCCGCGTCGAGCTCCGAAACTTTGGCGGCAGCCAGAGGGTCATAGTCGAGGTCCCTACGCCGCCCGCGTTCCTGTGGCACAGTGGGCCCGACGTCATGGTGACAGTGCGCCTACCCGAGGGCGCCTCCGTAGACATCGAGACGGCCTCGGGAAAGATCGTCGGAGAAGGCACGCTGGGCGCGACGAGGACGCGGACCGCGTCGGGGAGCATCTCTCTGGGCCCCGTAGCCGGTGACCTCTTCGCCCAGAGTGCGAGCGGTGACGTTGGCGTGGCCTCCGTTACTGGTGGCGCGGAGATCACGACTGCCTCGGGCTCGGTCCGTTGCGGGCCACTGGGCAAGACGGTCTTGGTTAAAACCGCGTCCGGAGATGTCGACGTCGACTCGGCTCATGACCGCATGACGGCCCAAACTGCGTCGGGCGACATCGAGGTGGGTCATGTGCGCGATGGTTGTGACCTGAAGACGGTCTCGGGCGACCAGCGGGTCCGCCAGCTCCTGGCGGGTGAGGCCGAGTTCAAGACGGTCAGCGGCGACTTGACTGTCTCCGTTGCCAGGGGCACGACAGTAGCTATTGACGTCGAGTCACTGAGCGGGAGCCTCAGCTCGGAGATCGACCTGTCGCCGGAGGCCCCGGACGGTGAAGGACCTGACCAACAGGGCGGGCCCCACGCCAAACTGCGGGTCCGCACCGTGAGCGGCGACGTGCGCATCCGGCGGGCCCCCGCCTGAATGCGGCTCGGGCTGCCGTAGCCAACCTCTGCTCACGGGACCGGGCCGGCCCCTAATCGCCTGTGACAAAACGTTTGCCTTCGCGCTACGGTAACCCCCGTAACCATGTCAACTTTTGTCCGAAGACACCCGCACGGTGCCCGTCTGAGCAGTGGCGTGGGGATGGTAGCGTCGACCAGGTATCTATAGGCCCGGACGCGCCCGGGGCTCTAGGACTTGGCAATAGAGGGAGAGGTCGAACTGTGATTGGCATCGTCCAGGTGGGTATGGGGCGGTGGGGCCAGGACTGGGCCACCCGAGTTTTCCCCGTCGTCCCGAGCGCGCAGTTGGCCGGGTGTGTCGACTCTCGGCCCCCGGCCTTAGCGGAGACAAGGAAGCTCGGCGTCGTGGACGAGGACCTTTGCTTCACATCTCTTGACGCCGCGCTGAGCCGGGTGGCCGCAACAGCGGTGCTCGTCACCACCGACCTCCCGTCTCACATTGCGGTAGTGAAAGAGGCTCTTAGGGCGGGCAAGCACGTCCTGGTCGAAAAACCTTTCGCACCCTCGGTAAGCGAAGCCAGGGAAGCGGTCGAGCTGGCCGACAGCCTCGGTCTTGTCCTGATGGTCAGCCAGAATTACCGCTTCTTCCCCGCCGTGCGAGCCGTGCAGAAGCTAACGCGCGATGAGCAACTCGGGAAGCTCCTGTATATCGAACTCGATTTCCGCCGTCATTCCGCACCCAGCCCAAAGCCTTTTGCCGGGCACCGCAACTGGGACCAGCCGCTCCTGCTCGACATGGCCATCCACCATTTCGACCTTCTGAGGGCGGTCACCGGTCGCCAACCCACTTCTGTGTACTGCAGGACGCACAACCCGGCCTGGTCCGGGTTCCGGGACCCGCCCGAGGGAAGTGCCACCATTGATTTCGGCGACGGCCTGTCCGTGAACTATCGCGGCAGCTGGATCCACCCCGGTCAGAAGACGCAATGGGCCGGCGAGTGGCGGATGGAGTTCGAAAAAGGTGAGCTCTGGTGGACGAGCCGCGGCGACCTTCAGACCGATTCTCATGACGAAGCCTGGACATACGACCACCATGCGAAGCGCAGTGGCGTCAGCTTGCCGAGGCTGGCACACACCGACCGCGCCGGCGCCCTCGACGCTTTCGTTGCCGCTATCTCCGAGGGAGTTCAGCCGGAGAGCTCCGGCAAGGAAAACCTGGGGAGCCTGGCGCTGGCCCATGCCGCAGTCGAGTCATCTTTGCAGGGGGAGACAGTAGACGTCCCGCCCGTTGCCGCACTTACCGCGACCTAAGCTCTTACGCGCGGAGCCGGGAATTGTGGGGCGGGCCACGCACATAACTACCTGCAAATGCCAAACCATCACAGGGAGAAAAACATATGCCCGAGCTAGACGGCGACAGTAACCACCAGGTCACCCGGGTAACTGTATGGAACGAGTTCGTCCACGAGCGCCGTGACGACTCGGTGCGGGCAATTTACCCGGAAGGGATGCACACCGTCGTCGGATCTGCCCTCGAGCGCTATCTGGGGGGCACGGTCAGCGTGAGGTACGCAACTCTCGACCAACCGGACCACGGCCTCGGCGGTTCGGTGCTGGAGGAGACCGATGTGCTCACCTGGTGGGGCCATTGTGCCCACGACCAGGTGTCTGACGCCGTCGTCGAGCGCGTGGTGACGAATGTTTTGCAGGGTATGGGCCTGGTGGTTATGCACTCGGCCCATTACTCCAAGGTGTTCAAGCGCCTCATGGGGACCGGCTGCGGGCTTCGCTGGCGTAACGAAAATGACCGGGAGCTCGTTTGGTCTGTCAACCCGGGCCACCCGATATGCAAAGACGTGCCCAACCCGGTCATCATCCCCCGCCAGGAGATGTACGGCGAGTTTTTCGACATCCCCCAACCGGACGAACTGGTTTTCATCAGCTCCTTCAGCGGCGGCGAGGTGTTCCGCAGTGGGTGCTGTTTTGGGCGCGGCCGGGGCCGTATTTTCTATTTTTCACCCGGTGATCAGGAATACCCCGTCTACCACAACGAGGGGGTGGGGCGCGTCCTCGCCAATGCAGTCAGGTGGTGTACTCCGAGCCGGCGGGACCCCGGCGCGTTATCGACCCCTCGTGCTCCCCTTGGCTGGTACGAGAGCGAGGAAGTGCTTCAGGGGTGAAGATCACCGACGTCAAGACCTTCCTCGTCCATGACGAGGAGCGGCCCAACCGCAACTACACGTTCGTAAAGATCTATACCGACGAGGGTTTAACCGGGCTGGGCGAGGCTGGCATCAACGGTAAAGAGCTCGCCCTCAAAGGCCTCATTGACACTTACCGCCCGGTCCTGGTCGGTATGGACCCGGCCCGCATCGAGCACATATGGCAAACCTTGTGGCGAGGGCAGTTTTTCCGGGGCGGCCACGTGCACTCCGCCGCCGTTGCCGCCATCGACCTGGCCCTATGGGACCTTAGGGGCAAGGCCCTCGGCGTACCCGTGTACGAGCTACTGGGGGGCCTGACACGTGAGTACGCCCGGTGCTACTGCCACGTCCAGCGTCCCCATGACCAGGACGGCCGTCGGGGCGGCATCGACGATATGGTCGAGTATGCAAAGGCGCAAGTGTCCGAGGGTTGGCGTTTCGTCCGCTTTGGCGCTGGCGAGGGGAGAGCCGAAGTAGACGACGGCATCTACGAGCAGTCGGCCGCACTGCGCTGGACCGTGGAGGCCTTTGGCGCCCTCCGCGACGCCCTCGGCCCCGAGGTGGAAATTTGCGTGGACTTCCACCAGCGGACGACGCCCGCCTATGCCGTGCAACTGGGTCGTGAGCTGGCCCCGATGCGGCCTTTCTTCATCGAGGACCCGCTGCGGGCGGAGAACGCCTCGGAATTTGCGTACTTGCGTTCGCAAATCCCGGTGCCGATCGCCACCGGCGAGCAGCTGGCCAGCAAGTGGGAATGGCAGGTCCTGGTGGAGAGGGACCTCATCGACTATTGCCGGGTGGATCTTTGCATCTGCGGGGGGCTCACCGAGAGCCGCAAGATCGCCGGCTGGTGCGAGACGCATTACATCGAACAGGTCCCGCACAACCCCCTGGGGCCGGTGTCGACCGCCGCCTGCCTGCATTTCGACCTTTCTACGCCGCTTTTCGCCGTTCAAGAGCTCACTTGGCGGCCCGGCGTCCTGGAGGGAGTGGTGAGCACCGACATGCGCCTGGAGTCGGGCAATCTTTATTCGGGTGGGTCGCCCGGGCTCGGCGTCGAACTGGACGATGAGGCGGCGCTGGCGCTCCCCTTCCAGCTGCCCGGGCTCAGGATCCTGCAGCGGGAGGACGGCTCAGTGTCGGATTGGTGAACCCCTCCACTGCTCCGATCTGGGTGCCGTCTGCAGCAAGGCGGACGGCGTCGAACCTGTGGCGCTGGTGTGAGGAACGCGGGTTCGAGAGCTACGACGAGGCGTGGGCGTGGTCGGTCGCTCCGTCCAGCGCCGGAGAATTTTGGCGTGGGATCAGCGCTTATGCCGGGGCCCGGTGGCACCGCCCCCCGGTCGCAGATCTGGAGCCGGCGGCGGACAGGGTGAGCGGCTACAGGTGGTTCCGGGGCGGCCAGCTCAATTACGCGGAGCGAGCCTTGCAGGCGCCGCCGGGCGGCCCCCAATCCCTCGCCGTCGTTGCCTGTTCCCAGGCTCGCCCCGCCCGCGAGCTCACGTGGGCGGACCTGTCGGAGCTGGTGGCCCGAATACGTTCGGGGTTGGTCGAGGCTGGCATAGGCACGGGTGAGCGCGTCGCCGGGTATCTGCCGAATATCCCCGAAGCCCTCGCGGCTATGCTGGCGTGCGCCAGCGTCGGAGCGATTTGGACGGGTTGCTCCCCTGAGATGGGCGTAACAGGTGTCGTCGAGCGGCTTTCACAAATAGAACCAGCCGTTTTTCTGAGCGTGGACGGTTACCGCTATGGCCCGCGGGTCGTCGACCGGAGAGCCGAGGCGGAAGCTATCCGGGCTCGCCTGCCCACGGTTCGGACGGCGGTGTGGCTCCGGTACCTCGATGCCGAAAACGCAGTTCCTGACGGGTGGCGAAGATTGGGACGAATTTGTCGCCACGAAAGGCCCGCTCGAGTTCGCCTCGGTCGACTTCGACCATCCGCTCTACATCCTGTTTTCCTCGGGCACCACCGGGAAACCAAAAGCCATTTTACATAGCCATGGCGGGATCCTCCTCGAGCACACCAAGGCCCTCCGGCTTCATTTCGATTTGGGACCAGAGGACCGGTTTTTCTGGTTCAGCACGACGGGGTGGATGATGTGGAACTTCTGCGTCTCGGGGCTCCTGGCCGGCTCGACCGTGGTCCTGTTCGACGGCGACCCGAACTGGCCCGTTGCCGGTCACCTGTGGGAGCTGGTCGAGTCCACCGGCATCACCTGTGCCGGTGTCGGCGCCAGCTATCTGGTCGCAAATATGAAAGCCGGCCTGCGCCCAAGCGCCCTTTTTGACTTGCGCTCATTGAAAACTATTGGGTCCACCGGCTCGCCGCTGCCGGCCGCGGCCGCAGAATGGGTCTACCAAGCCGTCGCCGACGACGTGCTGCTGGCATCGTTCAGTGGCGGGACCGACGTCTGTACCGGGTTTGTCGGCGCCAGCCCTCTGCACCCGGTGTGGGCCGGGGAGATCTCGTGCCGCTGCCTCGGCGCCCGGGTGGAGGTCTTCGACGATGCCGGTCGCTCCGTCGTCGGCCAGGAGGGCGAACTGGTGTTGACCGCCCCCCTGCCGTCGATGCCGGTGCGCTTCTGGGCTGACGACGGCAGTCGCTACCGGTCGGCGTACTTCAGCCGGTTCCCGGGCGTCTGGGCCCATGGCGACCGGGCCGTTCTTACCGAACGCGGCACCGTTGTGATCACGGGGAGGTCCGACGGCACCCTCAACCGCGGAGGTGTGCGCATAGGGACGGCGGAGTTTTACGCCGTGGTGGAAGGGCTCCCCGAAGTGGCCGACAGCTTGGTCGTCCACGTCGAGGACCCCACGGGGGGGCCGGGCACCGTATGGCTGTTTGTGGTCGAGCGGTACCCCACCAGCGCGCCCGATGTCCTTCTGGAGAAGATCCGGGCCGCTCTTCGTCGAGAACTTTCTCCCCGCTACGTCCCGGACAGGATCGTCGCGGTGCCCGCCGTCCCGCGCACGTTGTCAGGAAAAAAACTGGAGGTCCCGATCAAGAGGCTTCTTTCGGGGGTCGCCCTCTCCGACGCTCTGGCCCTCACGTCTGTGGCCAACCCGGACAGCCTGGAGCCGTTCGTGGCCTTCCGCGAAGGGCCCGTCAGTCGCGAGGCAGGCCGAGCTGGCGGGCGATGATCATGCGTTGGATTTCGGAAGTCCCCTCCCCGATCTCGAGGATTTTGGCGTCGCGGTAAAAGCGGCCGACGGGTGTCTCGTTCATGAAACCGTGGCCGCCGAAAATCTGGGTGGCTTCCCGAGCGTTCACCACGGCGGCATCCGAGGCCACCAACTTGGCGATAGCGGCCTCTTTTTTGAACGGGCGCCCCATCACGAGGCGGGTGGCGGCGTCGTACCAAAGGAGGCGAGCCGAATGAGCCCTGGCCTCCATGTCGGCCAGCTTGAACTGCAATGCCTGGTACTCGCCGATCTTGCGCCCTCCTACTTCACGTCGGCTCATGTAGGTCAAGCACTCATCGATGCACCCCTGCGCCAAGCCGACGGACAGGGCGGCCACTGCGATCCGGCCCTCGTCGAGGACCCCGAGGAACTGGGCGTAACCACGACCCTCCTCGCCGAGCAGCTGGTCGAGGGGGACATGGCAGTCGGAGAAAGATAGCTCGTTGGTGTCCGATGCCGACCAGCCCACCTTCGAGTACCTTTTGGCCACCTTGAACCCCGCCGTCCCTGCCGGCACCACGATGGCCGAGATCTGGCGCCGTCCGTCAACCGGCTTCCCCGTCACTGCGGCCACGGTCACCAGGGCCGTTATGTCTGTCCCGGAGTTAGTGATAAATGCCTTTGTGCCATTAATGACCCAGTCACCGCCCTCGCGGCGGGCCGTAGTCTCGAGGGCGGCGGCGTCGGAACCGCCGCTCTTCTCTGTCAGGCCGAAGGCGGCGAGGCGTTCCCCGCTGCACAACTGCGGCAGCCAATGGCGTTTTTGCTCCTCAGTACCGAAACGGTAGATAGGGGTCGTCCCCAGGGCGACGCCGGCCGACAGCGTGATGGCTACCGACGAGTCGACTCGGGCCAGTTCTTCGATGGCGAGGCAAAGCCCGATATGGTCGCCACCCATGCCCCCGTACTCCTCGGGGAAGGGCAGGCCAAACAACCCAAGGGCGCCCATTTTGGCCACAATCGCGTACGGGAACTCCTGTCTTTCGTACAGGTCCCCGATGACCGGCGCCACTTCTTCGCGGGCGAACTGCTCGACGGTGGCCCGCAATTTCTCGTGCTCGTTGGTCAGGAAAAGGCTTGCGCCCGCTCCAGTGCTCATATTTTTCCCTTTCCCTTTCCTAATAACGTCGCTAGCTTGCGGCCGGGCCATCTGGTCCCGCCCCGCTCTCCCGGGCGGTCGACGGCACCAGCTCGAAGAGGACATCACCGCGGGCCACCCGAGACCCCGTGCTGAACCCGACCCGGTCGACAGTCGCCGGGAGGCGGGCCTTCAGCGGGTACTCCATTTTCATCGACTCCAGGACCCCGAGCACGTCCCCGGCCCGCACGGAGTCACCGGGGGCGACGCTGACAGCGACAAGGAGGCCCGGGAGGGGGGCCAGGATTACTTCGTCTTCGCTCTCGTGGTGGAGCCCGCGGCTATATCCTAACTCGAACTGGTACGAGGCGCCCTGGTGGGCGACGAGTACCGCCCCCGGTTCGGCTTGGATGAAAAAACGCTGGGGATGGCTGTCCAATTCAACCGTCAGGCTGTCCGGCCCGAGCCGGGTACCCCGTGCCCTTATACGAGGGCCGGCCTCATCTATTTCGATATACCTTTCGTCGGCGTTGTCGTAGCCAGCCTGGCCGACGACCACTTGATGTTGCTCCTCGCCGGCTCTGAGCGTCAGGCGGGCGGGGACGGGCGGGGCGCCGGGTCGCCACCCGTCCGGCCCGAAGGGGTCGCCCGCACCTCGCCGCCGAGAGCTTTCGACCAAGAAAAGCGCCGCTGCGACGAGGGGGATCCGGTTGTCATCGGCCTCGAGCTCTTCCACATGCTCGTCGAGCCAGCTGGTGTGGATGCCTGCGTGCGCAAAAGGCGGGGAAGCGACCAGGCGGCGCAGAAAGCCGACGTTCGTCGTCAGGCCGAGGATGGCGGTACGGTCGAGGGCGTCGACCATGCGCAGCCTGGCCGCTTCCCGGCTAGGCCCGTGGACCACCACTTTGGCCAGCATCGGGTCGTAGAACGTCCCTACCTCCTGGCCCGTTTCGAGGGCGGCGTCGACCCGGACGCCGTGAGGCCAGCGGACGAGGCTGGCCACGCCCGCCTGAGGCAGGAAACCGTGGCCCGCGTCTTCGGCGTAGACCCGGACTTCGATGGCGTGCCCGTCGACGGTGACTTCCTCCTGGGACACGGCCAGCGGCTCGCCGTTGGCGAGGCGCAGCTGCAGGTCCACGAGGTCGATGCCGGTAACGGCCTCGGTCACCGGGTGCTCCACCTGGAGCCGGGTATTGACCTCGAGGAAGAACACCTCGTCGCCGACAGCCAGGAACTCGACGGTGCCCAGGCTCCGGTAAGAGACGTGGGCGGCCAGGCCGAGCGCGGCCTCCAAGGCCCGGGCTCGTGCGAGCGGGGAATTGACCGAAGCCGGCGCCTCCTCGACCACCTTTTGGTGGCGGCGCTGCACCGAACAGTCGCGGTCGAACAAGTGCAGGACGCGCCCCGTTCCGTCCCCGACGACCTGCACCTCCAGATGGCGCCCCCCGGGCAGGTACCGCTCCACGAACAGCGAGGCGTCGCCAAAGGCCCCCAGCGCTTCCCGACCGGCGCCGGCCAAGGCCGCTTCGAGGTCTCGCGCCGTCCACGCCACTCGCATGCCCTTGCCGCCGCCTCCGGCGACGGCCTTTACCAGTGCGGGAAAGCCGATCTCGTCCCCTACTCGGGCGGCGAGCAGCCCGGGGTCTTCCCCTTCGACGGCCGGGAGTAACGGGACACCGGCCAAGACGGCGGCTTGGCGGGCCCGGTCTTTCCGGCTCATCAGCTCGATCACCTCCGGCTGGGGCCCGACGAACACGAGCCCAGCCGCCTCGCAGGCGGCGGCGAACTCGGCGCTCTCGGCCAGGAAGCCGTAGCCAGGGTGGACGGCGCCGGCGCCTTCCCGGTCAGCGGCGCCCAAGATGGCCTCTATCGAAAGGTAAGACTGAGCCGCCGGAGGGGGCCCGATCCTCACGGCGCAGTCGGCCTCGACGACGTGGGGGGCATTCAGGTCGGCGTCGGAGTAGACGGCCACGGTCCGCAGCCCGAGCTGGCGGGCGGCCCGAATTACCCGCAACGCCACCTCACCCCGGTTGGCGACCAGCAACGTGTCGAAAGCCACGGCTCGGCCTTACATCCTGAACACGCCGTAGCTCGTCGGAGCCCGTCCAGGAGAGCACGATGCAGCCGCCAGGGCCAATCCCATGGCTAATACCCGCCGGGTTTCCATGGGGTCTATAACCCCGTCGTCCCATAACCGGGCCGTCGAATAGTAAGCCGAACCCTGGGTGGCGTAGAGGTCCCGGATCCTGGCTTTGCGCTCTTCCTCCGAACCCTCGTCACTATTACGGTCGCCGACGACGGACAACACCTCCGCCGCCTGGTCCCCGCCCATCACCGAAATACGGGCGTTCGGCCACATGAATAATAAACGGGGGTCGAAAGCCCGCCCGCACATGCCGTAATTGCCGGCCCCGAACGACCCCCCGATTATGACGGTGAGTTTGGGCACGCTCGCACACGCCACCGCCGTGACCAGTTTGGCGCCATCTTTGGCGATCCCCCGGTTCTCATATTCTTTGCCGACCATGAAACCACTGATGTTTTGCAGGAAGACGAGGGGGATGCCGCGCTGGTCGCAGAGTTGTATGAAGTGCGCCCCTTTCAGGGCGGGCTCGCTGAAAAGGATGCCGTTATTGGCGACGATCCCTACTCGATAGCCTGACAGGCGGGCGAAACCACAAACGAGTGTCTCCCCGTACGCCGCCTTGAACTCGTGCAGCCGGGACCCGTCCACGATCCGGCGCACGACTTCGCGCACATCGTACGGCCGGCGCACGTCCGTAGGCACTACGTCGTAGAGCTCCGAGGGGTCCTCCGCTGGCTCCTCGGGCTCAGCCCGGTCCACGTCGTGAACTGACGAGGGGTCGCCCGGGGAGGGCGGCCCCAGAGTGGCGACCATCGACCGCAGGATGTCGAGGGCGTGAGCGTCGTTGTCGGCGAGGTGGTCGACGACGCCGGACCGGCGGGCGTGCACGTCCCCGCCACCGAGCTCCTCGGCGGTGACGACCTCGCCCGTGGCCGCCTGGACCAGCGGCGGCCCGCCCAGGAAGATGGTGCCCTCGTCGCGTACGATCACCGTCTCGTCGCTCATGGCCGGCACATAGGCGCCTCCCGCCGTGCTCGAGCCCAGCACGGCGGACAACTGGGGTATGCCCGCCCCAGACATCCGGGCCTGGTTGAAGAAAATCCGGCCGAAATGGTCCCGGTCGGGGAACACCTGGTCCTGCAACGGCAAGTAGGCACCGCCCGAGTCCACCAGGTAGCAGCACGGTAAGCGGTACGCGGAGGCGATTTCCTGGGCGCGGAGGTGCTTTTTCACCGTGACCGGGAAGTAAGTACCGCCTTTTACCGTGGCGTCGTTGGCGACGACCATGCAGCACCGCCCCGCCACCCTGCCAATACCTGTCACGATCCCGGCCGATGGCACCGGCTCGCCGTACAGCTCCCACGCCGCCAAAGGAGACAGTTCGAGGAACGAGGCGCCCGGGTCGAGCAGGCGGTCGACCCGGTCCCGCACCAGCATCTTGCCTCGCTGCACGTGGCGCTGGCGGGCTCGTTGGTCGCCGCCCTTGCGTACCACGGCGAGCCGCTCCCGCAGCTCGGCTACGAGTTCCGCCATCGGCGGCGTCCGACTGGCCGAGACCAGCCGAGAACCACTTCCACTCCCAACCCCGTTTACAAGGGGGAAATTGTCTTCTGCCATCCCAGGCCTCGCTCTGGCCGGCTTTCACTTTGGTTATGCCAGAGTAACATGCAAAGTTAATGATGGCTAACATCACGAGCCGGTTGTGACCTCCGAAGAGGGCAAGCGGCGGGCATCGCCGGCGGGGCCCGGAGCCGCCAGCCGGCTCCACGGGCTCACCGCCCGCGAACGACACGAGAGAAACTTCTGGCCGCGGCGGCGGCGCTGTTCGCCGAGCGCGGGTACCGCGTCGTCACCCTCGACGAGATCGGCGGCGCAGTCGGTATTTCGGGGCCGGCCGTTTATCGCCACTTCAAGAGCAAAGAGGGCCTCCTCGGGGAATTGCTGGTCGACGTCAGCGAGCGGTTGCTGGCCAACGCCGAGGACCGCGCCGGCGCGGCGAGCGATCCGGGTGAAGCTCTGGTGGCGCTGGTCGACTTTCACGCCGAGTTCGCCGTACAGAACGCGGCGCTCATTACCGTCCAGTCGCGCGAGCTTTTGTCCTTGGCCCCCGAAGACCAGCACCGGGTGCGCCGGTTGCAACGGAGCTACGTCGACTTTTGGGCCGACGCCATCCTCCGGGCCGGGCGCCTCGAAAGCCGCGAAGAAGCCACCGCGGCTGCGCACGCCACCTTTGGCCTGCTCAATTCGACCCCCTTCAGCGGGCGGCTACATGCCGGGGAGATGCAATCTTTGCTGCACTCGATGGCGCTCACCGGATTGGCTCCGGACCACCCGGACCACCCGGACCGTGAGGGCCCTCGGCTCGCAGCCCAGCGGCTGGAGCCCGCTATGGACCGGGGTGACCGCATCCAATTCGTCAGGCTGGTCGAACACGGTGTCGTGGCAGAAGTCGTACTCGACCGCCCCGAGGCGCTGAACGCCCTCTCAAGCGCCATGGCCACGCAGCTGACAGCGTTGTGCAGCGAGTTGGCCAGACGAGCGGACGTCCGTGCCGTGGTCGTCTCGTCGACCAGTGAGCGCGCTTTTTGTGTGGGCGCCGATCTCAAGGAACGAGCCCGCTTCACAGGTGCGGAGATGGCGACGCAACGGCCTCTAGTGCGGGCCGCCTTCGATGCGGTCCGAGGCCTGGAGGTGCCCGTGATCGCGGCCGTAGCCGGGTACGCCCTGGGGGGCGGTTTTGAACTTGCTCTTTCCTGTGACCTGGTTGTGGCCGATGTCACCGCCGAGCTGGCCTTGCCCGAGACGGGCGTTGGCCTCGTGCCCGGAGGCGGGGGGACGCAGTTGCTCGCTCGGCGGGCGGGGCCGGCTGTAGCCGCCGACCTCATCTTCACGGCCCGGCCGCGTCCCCGCCCGCGAAGCATTGGCGCTTGGGCTCGTCGACCGGGTCGTCGAACGTGGGGCGGCCCAGGGGACCGCCCTCGAACTTGCCCGTACCATCGCCGGTAACTCGCCCGTCGCCGTGCGGGCCGCTAAACGAGCGCTCCGCCTCGGTGCCGGCGTCGACCTGGCGTCGGGTCTCGACATCGAAGACGCCGCCTGGCGAACGGCCGCCGCTTCGCCCGATCGCCCCGAAGGTATCGCCGCCTTCGTCGAGAAGCGCCGGCCCGATTGGCCTTCAGGCCGGTCCGTTCCCCCGTCCGGCGCGGTCAGGTAGCGAGGCGTGACCTACTGTTGATGACTGTTGACAGTCAAGGCGGCTGTTGACGCCAAGGAGGCGTGGGCGTGAAAGTCGTCATCACCGGTGGCTGTGGGTTCCTCGGACAACAATTGGCCCGTTCGCTGCTGAGCCGGGGCTCGCTGACCGGGCCTTCGGGCCGTCAGGAGGAACTCAGCTCGCTGGTCCTGTTCGACGGTGCCCCGCCTTCCGGTCCGGAATTGGACGATAAACGGGCCGAGGTGGTGCTGGGGGACGTCGCTGACAGGGGCACGATCTTTTCTCTGTGCGATCGTGACGACCTGTCGGTGTTCCACATGGCGTCGGTCATGAGCGGGGGCGGAGAAGAAAACTTTGACCGCGCCCTGGCCGTGAACGTGGACGGGAGCCGCAACGTCCTGGAGGCCCTCCGGACGCGGGCCAGTTCCCCTCGCCTGGTATTTACCAGTTCCGTGGCCGTTTTCGGAGGTGAGCTGGCGAAGGGGACGGTAGGGGACTCGACGAAGCAGTGTCCCCAAACCACGTATGGCACGACTAAGGCCATCGTCGAATTACTGGTCAATGACTATACGCGCAAAGGCTTTTTGGACGGGCGGGTGGCCAGGCTGCCGACGGTGATCGTCCGCCCGGGGCCCCCCAACGCCGCCGCCTCTTCGTTTGTCAGCGGGGTCGTGCGGGAGCCTTTTCACGGAGTCGACGCGGTAGTACCGGTGCCAGCATCTACGCCGATGGCCGTGATCGGGTACCGGACCGTCGTGGCCGCCCTAATAGCCTTGCACGAACTCGACGGGTCGGAGCTCGGGCCGGACCGGGCGGTCGAGCTCCCGAGCCTGCCCGTAACTGCCGAGCAACTGGTGGCCAGTCTTCACCGGGTAGTCCGTGACCGCCCCCTCGGCGCGGTCACCGTTGAGCCCGACCCGGCCATCACGAGCATCGTCGAGGCGTGGGCGGCGCACACGGTAGCGCCAAAGGCTTCGGAGCTGGGCCTGGCGGCCGACCCCGACGTCGACACCATAGTGCGCGCCTTCGTCGAGGACTTCGGTTAGGGGCCGCCGAAGCACGGTAGGCCCGCACGCGGCGGAAACCTGGTTTACACGCGGCGTGCGCCCATTACCGCGCTGGGGCCAGGCTCTCCTCTTCCAGCCTGTGCCACTCCGTTTCCGCCACCGCCCAGCCGGTGGGCCGCGGGCCGTCGGTCAACTTGGCCACCATTGCTAGCGCTTCGGTCGACCCAATTACGACGCCGTCACTGTCCCACCAGGCGTGGCCGCACAGGAGGCAGGAAAGGCGGCGCAACTGCAAACCAAATTTGGCCTCGAACTTGTCGAGCGCGAGCGAGTGTGCGCACTCAGCCGGTGAGCGCTCGGTCGGCAATGCGCGCGCCGCCACCTTCACGTACCCACCCCCTTGTCCTACACGCGCGTCCCCGACGAGCTGCTCACGCTTAAACAGAGATGGGCATGACAGGCCACGTACATAGGTCGTTTCGCGGGCTCCCGGATGGGCCTGCGGGCCGGCTCTCGACCTCCAGCACTCAGATGGGGCCAGGGCCGACCGGTAGGCGGCGCGGCCCGGCCACCGCCTAAGACGGTTGGCCGAGCAGTCCGATCACTTCGTCTTCGTTGGCCCCGAGGGCCTGCATGGCCTCGTAGACGGCCGTGTCGTAGCGACCTTCGAGCAGTTCGAGAAGGGCACTCGCCGCCCGCGCTCGCCGGAAGGCCAGGAGGTAAGGGAGCTGAGCGCTGGGGTCTTGCTCGGTTTTCTCCTGAAGCGCCCAAACCGCGTCGTCGAGCGACCACGCCAGCCGCTCCACCTCACGCGGGTCCCGGCTCGGCACGTGCAAGCTGGTGGCGGTCAACGCACTCTCGACGACCCCCTGTACGGCGGTCACCAGGTCCGTCGAAGAGAGCTGCGAGAGCTGGTTGGCCAAACGAGGGTACTCGAGGGCGACCCGGGTAAATGTCACCTACGAAGTCTCTCACTCTCAGACGAATAAGGCGAGTGGCCTTCGGGCCTTATTACTGCGACCCTCGCCGTCCCGGCCCAGTGACCCCCCTTGGGCGAGCCCAGCGCCGAGCCCCGGTGACCGCCGGCCGGCCCACCGTGACCAGATCCGACCGGTTGACCGGACTGTCGAGGGTGCACTAACCGTGTGATGAAGGTAGTAGCAGGACGACGGCGGCCTGGTCGAGCCAGAGAGGGCTGGGCCAGAAGCGACCGAGTCAGAAAGGTCCGGGCCAGAAAGGTCCGGGCCAGAAAGGGCCGGGCATCACGTATGAAGGGCCCGGGCGTCGTGGCCACGGTGGCCGCAATGTCCGCCGTGCTTTGTGCGGTGCAGGCCCAACCGCCCGCAGCCGATGCGGCGGCCCCGGTCTGGCACGTGTCTCGAACACCCAAATTGCGAGTTGACGTGGCCACGGGTTGTCCCGGTTCGATCGCCGCCTTCCAGGACGTGGTCAATACGTTCGCGGGGCCGCCCCTGGTGCCTGCGCACCCCAAAGCGGGCCTCATTTGTCGCTACGGGCCATCTACGGCCAGCCCAGGGCCAGCACAATTGGAACGCCAGGCTCGCCTGGACCAAACCCAAGCCGATCTGCTGGCGGCCGTAGTCCGGCAACTTAGCTTGGCCCCGCCCACCGGCGTCTCGCACTGCCCGGCTGACTTCGGCTTGGTCGCCGTCATCGGCCTTTCGTTTCCCGGGCGAACCGACGTCGGTCTTTGGTACCACGCCAGCGGCTGCCAGACCCTCGATAACGGCCGGATAGGTTCCTTCGAAGGCGGGAACTCCAGTTTTTACAATGGTTTCCTGAGTGTCGTCGACCGGCTGTCCCCACCCCTCGGCCAGTAGCTCAAGCAGCAGCGGCCCGGTGGAACGTCCAGGTCAGGCCCACGGGCCGGAACCCTATTGATTCGTACAGGTGTTTGGGCCAGTCATTGTCGTCGGCGATGATGAAAGTGAGGTCATGCCCGCCTGACCTGGCTAGGTCGGTGACGTAGGTCACGAGAGCGCGGGCGAAGCCCCTTTTGCGCGCCTCCGGGGCTGTGTAGACGTCCTCGACCCAGGCGGTGCCAGCGCGGGAGCGGAGCTTGGTCAGTGAGGCGGGAAGGCCGGTTTCATCGAGGATCCCGTAGGCCCGCTCAGCCCACAACTCTCCTTCCCGGCGACCGTACTCGTTCAACTGGTCGAGGGTGGCGGGGTCTAGTCCGGGGAAGTCTTCGTTGAGCCACCGCCGCATGAGCCCGGCCACCTGTGGCTGGCTCAGTTCGACAACCGCTTGGGCGTTCACCTCTCGCGTGGGTGGAGCCGTAAGGGCCATCAGCACTTCCCGGTCCGGCTTCCAGGTCGCGCCGCGCAGCGCGTCGGCCAACTCGAGAGCCGTAGCTTCGGGCTCCACCTGGATGTGGCGGAAACGAAGACCGGCCTGGTACTCGTCTGCGAGGGCGAGGACCTCATCTGCAGACGCCGGGCTAGAAATGTGGAGCTGGTTGAGCGCCCAGACAGCGGGGAGCGACGGGGTCCGGGCCAGCCAACCTGGCCCGACGTCTTCTATCTCGTCGGCCAGCGACCACAACGTCTGGCGCAGGTGGCCAAGGACGAGGTCCCGCAACTGACTGCCGTCAACGAGGAGATCTGGCGTCACCGACGCGGTCTCGACCGCTACTCACGGCGAGCCGGGCGGTAGAAGGGAGCGCGGACCGGCTCAGTTTTCGCTGACTGTGTCGACGATGAGGACTGAGCAGTTTGCCGCATGAGCGACCGAGTTGGGAACGCTCCCCAGTACTCGGCGTACGCCTTTCATGCCGCGGTTCCCGACGACGATCAGGTCGGCCCCCACCCGGTCCGCCACTCTCACGATGGCGTCGGCGGCGTTGCCGGCGGCGGGGTGGTACTTCGCCTGTACCCCTTCCTCCTCGATGCTTTTGCGCAGCTTTTCGAGCAACAGGTCAGCCGGGTCCGTCACGCGGTCGATGTACTCGTCGGGCAGCCTCTCCACTTTCACCGATTCGGGGCGGTAGGCCGTCACGACGTGCAGGTCGCCGCCGAGCGCTTTCACTAGTTCTGTGGCCGTCCGTACCGCGCGTGAAGCCGTTGCTGAGTCGTCGGCCGCAACCAGGATCGTATTGAACATGGCTCCTCGTATCGCCCGCTGGCGGGTGGAGGAAACGCTACTAGCGGCTGTTGAACGGGGCAAATGGGTGTGCCGGCCGATTTGCTGCCCGGATTTGCCGGACTCATTTGCCGGCCCCATTTGCCGGCCCCATTTGCCGGCCCCATTTGCCGGTGCGGTTCGGCCCCAATCCGGGGCGTTCCGGCTGCTGCGTTACCGGCCTGCCGCTGGTCGCGCCCTGCGCGCGGCATCCTGGACCGGAGCACTGGACGCCCGCACCACGAGCTCGGGCTCGAACCGGATGGCCCGGTGCTCGTGCGGCAGGCCCCCCACTTCCTCCAAGAGGAGTTCGGCGGCCACCACTCCGAGCTCGTACTTCGGTTGGCGCACGGAGGTGAGCGAGGGCGAGAGCATCGAAGCGAAAGCGACGTCGTCGTACCCCACCACCGCCATCTCGTCGGGGACGCCTACCCCGGCCGCCGCTAGCCCTCTAAGCACCCCGAGGGCCAGGAGGTCGTTCGCGCACATCACTGCGGTCGGTCGGGGTTCGAGCGCGAAGAGAGCGGCCACGGCGGCCTCACCCTGCTCGATGGTGAGGGCGCCGACAGGGACTTCCAGGAGCGTGGCTTTCCCGCGTCGCCTGGCGCGGCGGGCGGAACGTCGCGCCCCCTCCTTCCGGTCTATGCACTGACGGATGGTGGAGGGACCGTTAACAAACGCCACTGTGCGATGCCCGAGCTCGAAGAGGTGATCGGCCGCCAGCTCGGCGCCACGCACGTCGTCCACCGTGGCAGAGCAGAGGCCACGGCTGCTGCCGTCGCGGTCGAGGAGCACGGTGGGGATCCCGTGGGCGACGAGCTCGGCGGCCCCCTCGAGGTCGCGTTCGACCGGGCTGATCAGAAGACCGTCGACGCGATGCTCTTCGAGGACGCGGAAGTAGCGCTGCTCCCGTTCTGCTGACTCATCGCTCGAACAGAGCATGAGGACGTAGTCTCGTTCACGAAGAACGTGCTCGGCGCCACGGGCCATCTCGGCGAAGAACGGGTTAGCGATATCGATGAGCACGACGCCGATCGTGCCGCTTTTGCCCACGCGTAGCTGATGGGCGGCGGTGCTGCGGACGAACCCGGTTGTATTAATGGCGTCCAGTACCCGGTTGCGCGTGGTAATGGCTACAGACGACGGGTTGTTGAGCACGTTGGACACCGTGCCCAGCGACACCTGGGCCAGGTTGGCGACGTCGCGAATCGTGACCCGCCGTTTGGCGGGCGTGCGGGCGGCCCGTTCAGCACCTGCGCCCGACCCGTTGCGGACGACGGTCCCGGCCACTTGCCCGTCACCTCCAGAGTTCGGCGAGGTACGGCCGGGGCTCGCCGCGCCGCCTCCGGGGCCGGCCGGGATCTTGGTGCTCGCCACTAGGTGCCTTGACACATCCTGGTCACCCTCCGTACTGTAACTTCGGTTGCGACCAGAACGAAGGGGCTGTGCGTTGCGCACAGGGGTGAAGCGTCTGTTGGGGGGTGGGCAGGATCAATTCTTCCGTTCTTCTCGTGCGCAATTTTTGAATCGTTTCAGCATCTGGCACGACGGGTGGGAGCTACCTGACGGGCCGAGCCCACCACCAGAGTTCTTTGTCAGTCACTTTGTTTGGTCTCCGAAGCCAGGTTGTAGTGGCTCCGGGTGGGCCGGTTGAGGAGAGGTAAGTTCCATGCAGAGGATTCTGTTTTCACCTGCGGGTGCGGCCCGACCGGGTAGCCGAGTACAAGGAGCGGCATCGCCACGTCTGGGCGGACATGCAGGAAGCGCTACGGCAAACGGGATGGCGCAACTACTCGTTGTTCTTGACGGAGTACGGGCTGCTCACCGGTTACCTCGAATGCGACGACTTCGACGAGGCGGTGAAGGCCATGGGCCAGCTCGAGGTGAACGACAGGTGGCAGTCAGAGATGGCCGAGTTTTTCGACGGTGAGGGCCACGCTGACGAACAGATGCGGCCGGTCCCGTTGGTCTTCCACCTCGACTGAGCCCGATCGGGAGCGACGGGGCACGTTGGCACATCCAGGAAAGGAGTAATAAATGGTGTCGGGTAATTCTGAGGTATCACGGTGCGATAACTGGGTCGAAAATGAGGCGCGGCGCCGCCGGCCCGAGAGGCTTCTGACTCGCCCGGGGCTGTGGCGATGACGACGCCCGGGGACGCCGCCCCCCAGGCCGTACTGGAGCTGATCGAGCGCTCACACCGCCTCGGGAGCGACCGGAGGAACACCAATTACGCCGGCGGCAACACCTCTTGCAAAACCTCTGTCGACGACCCCGTCACCAACGCACCGACCGAGCTGTTGTTCGTCAAGGGGTCGGGCGGGGACCTCGGCACGCTGACTCAGGCCGGCCTGGCCGTGCTCCGGCTCGACCGCTTGCGGGCGCTGGTCGATGTCTACCCCGGTCCCGACCGCGAGGACGAGATGGTGGCGGCCTTCGACTACTGCTTATACGGGAAGGGCGGAGCGGCGCCGTCCATCGACACAGCCATGCACGCGCTCGTGGGACAACCTCACGTTGACCACCTCCACCCCGACGCCGGCATCGCGCTGGCCGCGGCCGCCGACGGCGAAGCCCTCACCCGGGCGTGCTTCGGCGACCGGGTCATCTGGGTCCCATGGCGACGGCCCGGTTTCCAGCTCGGGCTCGACATCGCCGAGGTGGCGGACCGGCATCCTGAAGCTATCGGCGTCATCCTCGGTGGCCACGGTATTACAGCGTGGGGAGCGAGCAGCACCGAGTGTGAGCGACGTTCGCTCGAGATCATCCACGCCGCCCAGGCGTACATAGACGCCAACGGGCGGCCCAACCCCTTTGGCCCCAAAGTAGACGGTTTTGCGCCCCTTCCTGACGCGGAGCGACGCGCCCGGGCGGCGGCTCTGTTCCCGATCTTGCGCGGGCTCGCCAGCGCCGACAGCCGTCAAGTCGGTCATTACACCGACAGCGCCGCGGTGCTTGATTTTCTCGCCAGCGAGCGCCACTACGAGCTGGCCATGAAGGGCACCTCCTGCCCGGACCACTTCTTGCGCACCAAGGTCCGCCCGCTGGTGCTCGACCTACCGGCAGACGCCCCGCTGGACCACGCCGTCGCTCGCCTGCGCCAGCTCCACCAGGAATATCGCACCGAATACCGGTCGTATTACGAGCGCCACGCCACCCCCGAGTCACCGCCTATGCGGGGCGCCGACCCGGCTATAGTGCTCGTCCCCGGCGTAGGCATGTTCAGTTTCGGGCGCGACAAACAGACCGCGCGCGTCGCCGGCGAGTTTTATGTCAATGCCATAAATGTGATGAGGGGCGCCGAGGCGCTTTCGACTTACGTGCCGATCCCCGAGAGCGAGAAGTTCAGGATCGAATATTGGCCACTCGAGGAGCAGAAATTGCGGAGGATGCCGCCTCCCCGGCCCCTTTCTGCTCGCATCGCCCTGATTACTGGCGCAGGGTCGGGGATCGGAGCGGCCACGGCCCGCCGCTTGGCCAAGGAGGGGGCCTGTGTGGTCGTGGCGGACCTCGACGAGCAACGCGCCGCCTCGGTGGCCAAAGAGATCGGCGGCCTTGACGTTGTCCACTCTTGTCGCGTCGATGTCAGCTCGGAAAATGAAGTAGTGGAGCTGCTGCGCCAGACCATCCTCGCCTTCGGCGGCGTCGACCTGGTAGTCAACAATGCCGGCCTTTCCATTTCCAAAAGCCTGCTGGACACCACGGTCGAAGATTGGCGGCTCCAGCATGCGGTGATGGCCGAGGGCTCTTTCCTGGTCGCTCGAGAGGGGCCCGGGCCATGATGGCGCAGCAGATGGGTGGCGACATCGTGTACATAGCCAGCAAAAACGCCGTTTTCGCCGGTCCTAATAACGTCGCTTATGGCGCGACGAAGGCCGACCAGGAACACCAGGTCCGCCTGCTGGCCGCCGAGCTCGGAGAACACGGCATTCGCGTAAATGGCGTCAACCCGGACGCGGTGGTGCGCGGTTCGGGCATTTTCGCCAGCGGGTGGGGTGCTCAGCGAGCAGCGGTTTACGGGGTGCCCGAAGAGAAATTGGGTGAGTACTACGCCTCACGAACGCTGCTCAAGCTGGAGGTCCTCCCCGAGCATGTGGCGGACGCTGTTTTCGTGCTCACCGGCGGCGACCTCGCCCGTACGACCGGTTTGATAGTGCCCGTCGACGCCGGGGTGGCGGCCGCTTTCCTGCGGTGAAGCTGGCGGGGCTACGCGGGACCAGGTTTTGGTGACCTCTCCGCGCCTCCATGCCGCCATAGACCTGGGGGCGTCGAGCGCCCGGTTGTCCGCGGGCCGGCTCGAGGGTGACCGGCTGGTCGTAAAAGAGGTGGCCCGGCTCCCGAACGCGCCCGTCCGCCTTCCCGACGGGATCCACTGGGATCTGCTCGCGCTCCATCAGGGGATGCTGGAAGCACTGGGGCGTCTTGACCGCGACCTCGACGACGGCGCCCTCTGGGTCGGGGTCGACAGCTGGGGCGTCGACTATGGGCTGCTCGATGTTGAAGGCCGCCTCCTCGGGCCGCCGTTCCATTATCGAGACGAAAGGACCACAGGGCGTCTGGACGAGCTGGACGGGCTCGTCGGCCTCCGGCGTGTCTACGATGCGACGGGCACCCAGGCAATGGCGATCAACACCATCTGCCAGTTGCTGACCGAGCGGGGCACGACCGCCTACGGAGCCGCCTCGCACTTGCTCATGGTCCCCGACCTCTTCGCCTTTCTACTGACGGGAGAGCGCCGGCTGGAGCGGACCATTGGCTCGACCACCCAGCTAATGGACGCTCGTAGCGGCCAGTTAGTGGACTGGTTGTTCCCGGTGCTCGGCTTGCGTCGCGACCTGTTCCCGGCCGCCATCGAGCCGGGCGAGCATTACGGCCGGGTGCTGCCTGAAGTAGCTGCCAGCGTCGGCATGCGGACCGCGCCATCGGTCGTGGCCGTCGCCTCCCACGACACGGCTTCGGCCGTGATGGCCGTCCCGGCCCTGAGGGAGGATTTCGCCTACGTGTCGAGCGGGACGTGGTCACTGGTGGGCCTCGAGCTCGACGCGCCGGTCATCACCGAGACCAGCCGCCGGGCCAATTTCTCCAACGAGCTTGGCTACGGGAGCACGGTGCGCTTCCTCAAAAATGTAATGGGCTACTGGATGATCCAGGAAAGCGAGCGGTGCTGGCCCGTGCGGGGCAACCGGTCGACCTGGGCGAGCTCTTCGCGCAGGCGGAGTGTTGCCCGCCCTTCCGCTCGGTGGTGGACACCGCTGAGCCTGCCTTCGCCGTCCCCGGCGACATGCCGGCCCGGGTCCGGGCCGCGTGCGCGGCACGCGGGGAACCTGTGCCGGGAACCGCTGCCGAGCTCGTGCGCTGCGTGCTCGACAGCGTGGCGCTCGACATTTCCTCTGCTCTCGGCGAGGCGCAGAGTTGCGCGGGTAAGCGCGTCAGCGCCCTGCACGTAGTCGGCGGGGGTTCGGCCAACCGGCTCTTTTTGTCGTTGCTGGCCGCCTGCAGTGGGCTAGAAGTCATCGCCGGGCCCACAGAAGCTACGGTCATCGGCAACCTCCTGGCCCAACTGCGCAGCGCCGGGAAGGTCGGGGACCAGGCCGACATGCGCCGGCTGGTCGCCCGTTCCTTCCCTCTTGCCCATGTCCGGCCTGACCCCGTGCTGGCCCAGGCGGCCGACCGGGCTCGCCGTCGCGTTTCGGAACCGGGGTCCCCGGTAAGTAACCCGGTAGGTCAAAGGCCCGGGTAACCCGGTCCCGCTGACGCTAGTTGATGGGGATTATGACGTAACTGACCACCGCCCGGGCCGGCACCATAGCCGTGAAGGCGCGGTCGCTCACGCCTATCCCTGGCTGGGCCGTGCCGGTGTCGCTGGTGTCGGTCAGATAAGGCTGCGCCGTCCCCGAGGGCGGACCGCTCGTGAGCTGGACGGTGGCCTGCTCGGCGGACGTGTTGTTGTCCTCCCGTTCTTTCAACCCCCGATGGCCCATAACATTCAACGAGCTATAGAAAGTTGCGGGCCCTTCTGCAGAGCTCCGATTTGATGCAAAAGCCCTGTCAGCTCCTCCTTACCCGGAATGAGGTTGATCACACGGGCATCGTTCAGTTGGCGTTGCTGGGCTTGGCTAGGGCTGTAGTTGCGCCTCTATTTCGAAAATTATCGGGTCTTTACAGCACGCTAGGGTGAGTACGGCACCAGCGCCGACGAAGCGCGTAAAAACGAGGAGGGGCCGATGAGCGACCGTTTCACCCCGACCAAGGCAGACCATTTCACCTTCGGCCTCTGGACCGTCGGCTGGGGTGGCAAAGACCTGTTCGGCGACGCCACGAGGCCGCCGCTCGACCCCGTCGACGCGGTCCAGCACTTGGCCGCCCTGGGCGCGTGGGGCGTCACCTTCCACGACGACGACCTGGTGCCCTTCGGTAGCGACGACGTCACCAGAGAAGCGACCATCAAGCGCTTCCGTTCGGCCCTGGACGAGACCGGTCTGGTGGTGCCCATGATCACGACCAACCTTTTCACCCACCCCGTTTTCAAGGAAGGCGCTTTCACGGCCAACGACCGCTCGGTCCGCCGCTTCGCGCTCCGCAAGACAATCCGCAACCTGGACCTGGCGGCCGAGATGGGGGCGCAGACCTTTGTCATGTGGGGAGGCCGCGAAGGGGCCGAGTCTGACGCGGCCAAGGACGTGCGGGTCGCCCTCGACCGGTACAAAGAGGCCGTGGACCTTCTCTGCGAGTACGTGCGCTCGAAAGAATACGACTTGCGCCTCGCCCTCGAGCCCAAACCGAACGAGCCCCGAGGGGACATCTTGCTGCCGACTATTGGGCACGCCCTCTCGTTCATTTACCGGCTCGAGCACCCCGAGATGGTCGGGCTCAACCCCGAGGTCGGGCACGAGAGCATGGCCTGCCTCAACTTCGTCCACGGGGTGGCCCAGGCGCTATGGTCCGGCAAGCTCTTCC
This sequence comes from uncultured Acidimicrobiaceae bacterium, assembly GCA_963807395.1. Lineage (GTDB taxonomy): Bacteria > Actinomycetota > Acidimicrobiia > Acidimicrobiales > Palsa-688 > Fen-671. The sequence continues at coordinate 162,749 of CAWEBW010000006.1, read as the reverse complement.
ACATCGACCTTAACGGCCAGCACGGCCCCCGCTACGACCAGGATTTGCGGTTCGCCTCCGCCGACATGAAGTGTGCTTTTTTCCTTGTCGACCTGCTGGAAACTGCCGGTTACGACGGTCCTCGCCATTTCGACTTCAAGCCGCCGCGAGCCGAGGGGCCCGAGGGCGTCTGGGTCTCTGCCGCCGGGTGCATGCGCAACTACCTCATATTGAAAGAAAAGGCGCGCGCTTTCCACGCCGACCCCGAAGTCCAGGAGGCAATGGCAGCGGCCGGCTGGCCCGCACTAGCCCAGTCCACCCTCGCCCCGGGCGAGACTCTGTCCGAGTTATTGGCTGACCGTTCTGCCTACGAAGATTTCGACCCGGCGGCGGCCGGCCTCCGCGAGGTCAACATCGAGCGGCTCGATCAACTTGCCGTCGAGCACATCTTCGGCGTCCGCTGATTGGGCCGCGCCGCCCGAATAGGACGAGAGCCGCTCAGCGGGAACTCACGGTATTTTCTGCCAACGCACACCCCAATCAGGCGGGCACGCGATAAAAGTGCTAACTAATCGCGCTCGTAGACCCGAGCCGCCGGAACTGGGCGCGCCAGCGTCGCGATAAGCTACTCCGGCGCGCTCAGCTGCCGAATTTGCACCCGAAAAGCGGATAAAACTCCCAACCAACGCGGCGCCGACGTCGAAAAATGCGCGTAGCGAGGCTCCTAGCGCGGGGTAAGTAGGTATTTTTACCCCCCTTGGCAGTCTGGTCAGCGCTTGGGCGGGAAAAATGCGAGAAGCGCGCCAGTTTAGAGGTGGGTTAACGGGGCACTTTTACCGGGGGCGGGTGCCATTCGCAGTTTTCCACGCATATCCGGATGAGAGGGCTTATCGCGGCGGCACAAGGCGGCCGTGCCGGCGTCGGCAGCGTGCCGGCCACGCCTCCCAGCCCGCCCCGAGCCGAGAAACCAGTGCCCTGACTACGGGTAGGTGGCAGTCGTCTCCCGGGTTACCAAGCTGGTGGCGAGCTCCACGCTGCGGCCTTCCACGGCTTCACCCCTCCCCTGGGCCAGCACCAAACGCACGGCGGTAGCGGCCATCTCGGCCAGCGGTTGGCGCACCGTAGTGAGGGGAGGTGAGGTCCAGCGCGAGAGCGGGAGGTCGTCAAAGCCGATGAGGCTCAAGTGGTTGGGTACCCGTACGTGCTGGACTCGGGCCGCCTCGAGCACCCCCAGGGCCTGGAGGTCGCTCCCGGCGAAAATAGCCGTGGGCGGTTCCGGGAGCGCCAGCATGGCCATCGCTTCCTTGAAACCGCCGTCCACGTGGAAGTCGCCCCATTGCATGAGGTCAGGGACAAGGGCGAGGCCGGCGGCTTCCATGGCTGACCGGTACCCGTCCATGCGTGCCCGGCTGCAGAGGAGGTCGGCCGGCCCCGAGATCATGCCCACCCGGCGGTGCCCCAACTCGACCAGGTGGCGAGTGGCAGTGAAGCCGCCGGACCAGTTCGTGGCTCCCACCGTCGTGACGCTCGGGTCCGGCTCTCCGCGGGGGTCCACAACGGCGAAAGGCAAGCCCCGGGCCCGCAGCTCGGCCTGCTCGCGCTGGCCCAGTCGGGCCAATAGCAAGATGACGCCGCGCGTCCCCCTAGCGCTTATGTGGTCGAGCCAGGACCTGTGCTCTGTCCCCTCGGAGAGAGAGGTGAGCGAGACTGTGAGCCCGGCCTCGGACGCGGCCGTTACGGCGCCCCGGACGATCTCCATCGCCCAGGGGCTTTCCAGCTCGGCGAAGACCAGGTCGACCAGCGGTGGTGCGCCGCTGCGAGAAGAGTTACGGCGCTCGTACCCCCGGTCGAGCAGCAGGGACTGCACGCGTTGACGGGTGGCCGCCGAAACGTCCGTGTTCCCGTTGAGTACTTTCGAGACCGTCGAAACGGAGACGCCCGCCGATTCGGCGATCTGAGCGATGGTGACCCGGTTGCGCATTGGTTAGTGATGATAGCCCACTGAAGCGAAATGTTTCGGGCACTTCTTAACCGAAACAAGAGCCGCATTGACTGGGTAGAACTTCTATGCCAGAATAGCCCCGTCTTCGAAAGATTCATAACTCGCCCGAAAATTTCGACTGGCAACGAGACTTCTGGTCCCGCCCCAGCCGGACGGGCGGTGTGATGGGTCGACCACGAAGGCGCCATTGGCTCCCTGGTGTTGGGGAGCGGAGAACACGACTCAACGAGGGGGTAGGACAAGACATGAGCAAACCTCTCAAGTGGCGCTCGTTCGCCGTCCTGGCTGCCGCCGCCACGGCTGCTTGGGGTACCCCGAGTGCGGCATCGGCGGCTTCGACGACCACGACGCCGACCGCCACGATCAACGTCTGGTGGGTCACTAACGGCACCGACGTGAACAACCTTTGGTCGCAAATAGCAAAGAACTTCGACAAGGCTCACCCGGGTGACACCGTCAATGTCGAGATCCAGCCCTCCACCGACGCCTACAAGGGCAAGGTGACGACGGCACTGGCCAGTTCGAGCCCCCCCGCTCTGTTCTTCTCGTGGGGTGGCGGGCCCTTGCTGCAGTACGTCAAGGCCGGAGTTGTCCAGCCCTTTGCCGACGCCGGTGCCAGCGACGCCGGCAACCCCAGCTGGAAAAAGAACTTCCTGCCTTCGACACTGGACGCCGTCACCATCAACGGGAAGCTTTACGGCATGCCCATCCTGGGTACCCAGCCCGTGTTCTTTTTTTACAACAAGTCGATATTCGCCAAGCTGCACCTGAGCTTCCCCCAGACCTGGCCCCAGTTCCTCTCGGACATCAAGCTCTTCAACTCCGACGGCTTTATCCCGATCGCGCTGGGCAACGCCGACGAATGGGAAGGGCTCATGTACCTCGAGTACCTCTCCGATCGCATCGGAGGCCCGCAGGCTTTCCTCAACGTGGAGGCCAACCAGAAGGGGGCGTGGTCCCAGCCCGCCATCCAGAAGGCCTTGGCCGACATCCAGACCCTGGCCAAGGACAAGGCATGGGAAGTGGGTTATGACTCCGTCACTTACACCGACGGCTCCACCGACGCCATGGTCTACGGCGGGAAGGCAGCTATGCAGCTGATGGGAGACTGGGACGTCGGTGGCATACAGTCCAGTGACCCCAGCTTCATAAACAGCGGAGGGCTCGGCATCGGCGCCTTCCCCACCGTGCCTGGTGGGAAGGGTAATGCGGAGGACCTCGCCGGCAACACCACGAGCTACACGGCCATGGCTACGCACATAAGCGCGGCGCAAACATACGTGGCCGAGCAGTTCATGAGCTACTTCTACTCGACCGAATACGCAAAGCAGGAGATAGCCGACGGCCAGGTGGCAGTGATCTCGGGGACTTCAGGCCTGTTGAGCACGTCCAGCATCAAGCAGTACCTGGTGCCCGTGTACAACGACGTCGTAAAAGCGCCGTACTTCCAGTACTCCTGGGACCAGGCGCTTGGCCCCACAAAGGCCACCCCGATGCTCGACAACCTGTCCAAGGTGTTCGAGTTGACGGAGACGCCGGCCCAATTCGCGTCCGCCATGAACCCCTACCAAACGGGTTCATAGCCGGCTAGGAGTCCCAAGGACCAAGGCCCGGCCCGAAAGGGCCGGGCCGGCCGTGACCCAGCGGTCAGGGCCCGCCAGCTAAGCCGAGGTACTCATGACAGCATCTAGCGCTGTTCTCGCCGGCGGCCCGGCGTCGAGGCCGGCCGTTTCCCGTACGGTTCGCCAGCAAAAGCTCCGCGCCGACATCGCCGGTATTTCACCCACCCTGGTGCTGTACGGGGTCTTCATCGTCGTCCCCATGCTCGTCGCAATGTTCCTGAGCCTCACTCGCTGGAACGTTGTCGGCAGCTTGCAATGGGCCGGCTTTTCCAATTGGTCGCACTTCTTCTCCGACCCCGTCGCCCACCACTCCCTGCTGGTAACCCTAGAACTGGCGGGCCTTTCCTGGTTGATCCAGACGCCGTTAGCCATGGCCCTGGGCATTTTCATCGCGGGCACGCAGCGCTATCGGGCGGTCTACGCCTCGCTTTACCTGCTCCCTCTGCTTATGTCGACGGCAGGGCTGGCGCTGATGTGGCAGGGGGTGCTGGAACCTACTTTCGGCGGGGTGGCCTCGCTTGGTAGCAGCCTCCACATGTCGTTCCTGGACCAGAACTACCTGGGCAGCACCAGTATCACGTTCTTCGTGATCGTGGCCCTCATCACGTGGCAGTTCGTCCCGTTCCATATGCTCATTTACCAGGCCGGCCGGCGGGCCATCCCAGCAGAGCTCTACGACGCCGCCAAAGTCGACGGCGCTAATATCCGCCAAGCCTTCCGTCACGTCACTTTGCCTCAGCTGCGGTACACGATCGTTACCTCGTCGACCTTGATAGTCGTTGGTTCTCTCACCTATTTCGACATCATTTACATCCTCACGATGGGTGGGCCGGGGGACACGACCAGGGTGCTCGCCATGGACATGTACAACGTCGGGTTTTTGCAGACGACTTTCGGCTACGCCAGTGTCCTGGCTGTCATACTCGGGCTCATCGGGATCATTGTCGCTGTGGGCCTGGTTAGGTTGACGGGCTTCGGGACCATGCAGAGCAGGCAGGAGGGGATCTTTTGAGCTCCGCTCCGGTCCTCCCGGCTCCGGGCCGCACAACCAGGGGCGACGAGCAGTTACCGAGCGCGGTCTCGCGTGAAGGACCTCGACGCCAGTCCGCACCGCGACACAGCAGGGCGCGGTCCCGCGCCCGGCCCCAGCTGGCGTCGTTGGGCCAGAACAACTGGCCGGCGCGGTTCGGCGCCTTCGTCCTGGGGACGATCTGGCTCTGCATCGTCCTGTTCCCCATCTACTACATGGTCCTGGCCAGCTTCCGTTCGCAAACGCAATACCTCTCGGCCAATGCATGGCTGCCCCAGGACGGCGTGTCATTGTCGTCCTGGTCGTCCATATTTTCCAGCGGGACCGGCCTCTGGCGCGATTTCCTCAATAGCGTCATTTACGCAGCGGGGACGATCATCGTCGTTGCCACCCTCTCCCTGGTGGCGGCGTTCCGGATCGTGCAGCGAGGGTCCCGCTTTTCGGCGGTGTCCTTCCGGCTCATACTCTTCGGGCTGGCGGTACCGATCCAGGCCATCATCATCCCGATTTATGTCATCACGCTGAAAATGCGCATTTACGACTCACTATTTGGCCTCGTTTTGGTCACTTCCGCCTCTTTGATCGCGGTGGCCGTCTTGCTGACGGTCAACTATGTCCGCATGATCCCGAACGAGCTCTACGATGCGATGGCCGTCGACGGGGGCAGGGAACGGACCATCTTTTCCCACCTCGTGTGGCCGTTGGCCCGTCCCGTAGTTGGGGTGGTGAGCATTTTCGCGGGTCTCGGCGCCTGGAACAACTTCCTGCTCCCGCTCATCCTCACGCAGTCCAACAGTGACACGGTGCTGCCGCTGGGACTGTTCAAAATTTCGACGACGGCGTCCGGGTACGGCGTGAACGTGCCGGTCGTAATGGCGGGTGTCATTCTTTCGGTACTCCCGTTGCTTTTCCTCTATATAGCCTTGCGCCGCCAATTCGTGAGGGGGATTGGTGGGTTCGCTCTCCGATGAGCAGCGCCGGGACCTCAGTACCGTTCGACTAACCACACCAGACTGAAAGGGCCCAGGACACCTGATGACCGCCACACCAATCTATTCCGATGCATCTTCGTCCGTCGAGGACCGGGCGTCGGACCTGATCGACCGGATGGACCTTGACGAGAAATTGGCCCAACTCGGGGCGGTGCGGTTCCCGGACCTGATAAATGGCGACCGTTTCGACGAAGGAGCTGCGCTCCAGGTGATCCCCCACGGGATTGGTCACGTCACCCGCATCGGAGCCACCACCGGCCTACGGCCGGCCCAAAGCGCGGAGCTGGTCAACCAGATCCAGCGATTGGTAGTGGAGCGGACCCGCCTCGGGGTACCGGTCATCGTCCACGAGGAGTCCCTGGCCGGTTATTCGGCCCGAGATGCCACCGTGTTCCCCCAGGCCATGGCGCTCGCCAGCGGGTGGGACCCTGAGCTGGTGGAAGAGGTCGCCTCGGTCGTCAGGCGCCAGCTCTTGGCCGTGGGTGCGCGCCATAGCCTCGCCCCGGTGCTCGACGTGGCCCGCGACCCCCGTTGGGGGCGCCTGGAGGAGACCTACGGGGAAGACCCTGTCCTCGCCGGCGTGCTCGGTACCGCCTTCGTGCGGGGCATGCAAACCAACGACCTTTTCCATGGCGTCCTCGCTACCGGCAAACACTTCCTGGCCCACAGCCTCTCCGAAGGAGGCCGCAACCACGCTCCGGTCCAAATCGGCCCCCGGGAGCTGCGCGAAGTTTATGCGGAGCCCTTTGCGGCGACGATCAGGGAGGCGGCGCTGGCTTCTGTAATGAGCTCGTACAGTTGCATAGACGGCCTCCCCGGGAGTGGGTCGGCCGAGGTCCTCACCGATCTGCTCCGGGGCGAGCTCGGTTTCGACGGGGTAGTAGTCGCCGACTATTTCGCGGTGACGCTGTTGACCAGCTACCACAGAGTGGCGGGGGACCGCTCCGAGGCGGCCATAAAAGCGATCACCGCCGGCCTCGACCTCGAGCTGCCCGCCCTAGACTGCTACGGCGAACCGCTCAAAGCGGCCATTGCCAATGGACGGGTGGCGGTGGACGCCGTGGACGCGGCAGTGCGACGGGTGTTGCGTTCCAAGCTGCGCCTGGGCCTTTTCGAGTCCCCCTATGTCGATACCGGCCGGGTGAGCGCCGTGTTCGAGGACCCCGAGAATGTGGCGCTGGCCCGCCGGGCCGCGACCAGGGGCATTGTGATGCTGTCGAACGACGGGGTCCTGCCGTTGCGGCCGGATCTCGGCGTCGTCGCCCTGATCGGGCCAGCGGCCGACGACCGGCGCCTCTTGCAAGGTGACTACCATTACCCGGCTCACCAGGAACTGATATTTGCCTCTTCGGCGGGCCCGGTAAGCAATGGGCACTCGAATGATGGTGTCAATTCGGGCAACGGCGCCGCCGCTCAAGACGTCTTTATGGACGGCCGCGAAAAAGGCCTAACCAGAGGAGTTCTCGGATTTGATCTTTCTCCCCAGTGGGAAGGGGGCGTTCAAACCCGGTCCTTACTACACCGAGCACGTCACTCCTCTCGCTGGCCTCCGGAGCGCTCTGGGCCAAAAGACCCGCGTCGTCTACCAAAAGGGTTGCGAGGTGCAAGGAGACGACCGCAGCGGCTTCCCGGGCGCCGTGGAGGCGGCCGCCGCCGCCGACGTCGCCGTTGTCGTCGTAGGCGGACGTTCCGGGCTCGCCTTGACGTCGACTGTGGGCGAAGCCCGTGATGCCGTCGGCCTGCGCCTAACCGGTGTGCAGGAGGACCTGGTCAAGGCGGTGAGCAAGACGGGCACGCCGACGGTCGTGGTGGTTATGAGCGGCCGCGCCCACGTGCTCACGGATGTGGCCAGAGTGGCTTCGGCCCTCCTCGTGGCCTGGCCGCTAGGTGAACAGGGCGGCCATGCCTTGGCCGACGTCCTCTCCGGGAAAGACGAGCCGGGGGGGCGGCTGCCGGTGACCCTCCCGCGGGCCACGGGCCAAGTACCGCTGTACTACAGCCATCGCTCCGGCGGGAGCCGGACGATGTTCTACGGCGACTACACCGACTCTGTGCACGCGCCGCTATTCTGCTTCGGTCACGGCCTCGGGTACACCACGTTCGAGCAGTCCGATTTGGTCGTTGACGCCAGCGATACGACTTCGCCTATCACGGTCGAAGTCACGGTCACCAACACCGGCCATAGGCCCGGCGAGGAGGTATTGCAGTTGTACGTCTCCGATCTGGTGGCGTCCGTTTCGCGCCCTGAGGTGTCTCTCATCGGCTTCGTTCGTGCCCGGCTCGGGCCAGGACAAGCGAGGAGGGCCCGGTTCGAGGTCCACCCGAGCCGCCTGGCCTTTTACGACGAGACGATGCGCTTTGTGGTCGAGCCGGGGCAGTTCCGCTTCGCCGTCGGCGCATCCGCGTGTGACCTGAAGCAGGAGAGCACGGTCAACCTGAGCGGGGAGGTGGCCACGTACTCGCAGCGTTCGGTCGTGGCGGTCACGACGAGGCTGGGCGAGCCGTACGCGGCGAACGACCGCCACTAGGCGCCCTAACCCTTTCGCCTCAAAAGGGGGCCAGGCGTTACCCTGTAGCCGCGCCGTGTCAGCCACGAAAGGGTATACGTGATGAACCAGAACCAGTCGCCCGTGTCGGCCGCCCAGGCGGGCAAAACCTACCGGATGGGCCGGATCTTCGGCCAAGACGGCCGGACGGTCGTGCTCCCGCTCGACCATGGGACCATGCTCGGGCGGGTGCCGGGCCTGGAAGATCCGGTCGGAGCGCTCGAGACCTTTCTCCCCCTCAGTTGTGACGGCTTCCTGATCGGCCCGGGCCTGGCGGCCCGTAGTGCACCGCTGTTCGCCAACCGTAATGCTCCGGCTCGGTTGCTGACGATCGATTCGTACTGGAACGCGGGAGAGGTGGGCACGACGGCAATGATTGCCGGCGTTTCGACCGCCGCCGCCATCGGTGCCGACGCCGTCAAAATCCTCATGCCGTGGAACACTCCGGCCCCAAATCGCGCCGCCACTATAAGCATGATCTCGTCGGTCGTGGACGCCGCCGCTCCTCTCGGCATGCCCGTAATGGCCGAGCCGATCGCGTTCGAAATGGAACGGGGGCCCGAAGCAGTAGCCATAGAGGCCGACGGGTGCCGGGTGGCGATGGAACTGGGGGTCGACATCCTGAAGGTCGCCTACCCGGGCGACGTGGGCACGCTGGCGTCGTGGCGGGCGGAACTGCACCTGCCGATCGTTATGCTCGGAGGGCCAAAATCCGGCACCACCGGAGATCTTTTAGCGATGGTCGGCGACGCCATGAGGGCGGGCGCCAACGGCATCGTCATCGGCCGGCGGGTCTGGCAACGGCCCCTCGACGAGGCCGCCAGCCTCCTGGAGAAGCTGTACGCCATAGTCCACACCGCCGGGGATCCCGTCTGAGCCGGGTGCGGTAGGCCGGCCTCACATCGAGGCCGCTTTACCTAAGAAGCTTTACTTAGAAGCTATGGCCTTGGCCACGGCCTCGAGGGCGATGGCCAACATGGCACACCCGGCGTCTGGGTGACCCTTGGCTCTTTCAGGGCCCAGCTCGCCCGGCCCGCCTTGGGTTCCATTTCGGCCGTAGCCTCGGCGGTAGCGGTGGCGGCGGCAGCGGCCTGGTTGAGCGCTTCTCGTGTCCCCTGGCCCAAAGAAAGCGACAACTGCAGGCTGTTGGAAACGGCGTCCAGCCCGTCTACGAATGTCCGGTCGCCGACCGCCGCCTTCCCCCGGGCCTCGATGCCCTGCAGTGCGGCTGCGAAAGCTCGGACGAGTGCCTCCACCGCGTTGTCCGGGGGATCTGCGAGCACCTTGCCTGCCCGCAGGAAACCGGTAGCTACGAGAGTCCCGCTCGTGGACGGCGCGCTGCGGGCGATGGCGGCGCCACAACTGGTCAGCAACTCGGACACGCTCATTTCGGCGCTGGCGGCCAGTACCTCCCGCACTGCCTGCGCCGCTTGTGACATCGTGATCCCGAGGTCCCCATCGCCGGCGTAGCCGTCCAGACGGTTGAGTTCCGCGGCTGAAGCTTCGACGGCGTCGGCCGCCGCCGAAAGGGAAATGACGAGCGCCTGTGGGGGGGCGGGCATTTACCGTCTCACCACGAACGGTGACTCGCAGGGCGCGTCCAGGAGCCTCAGGATCTCTTCGTCCAGGCGGAGGACTGACACCGAAGCGCCGGCCATTTCCAGAGACGTGGCGTACTCGCCCACCCAGGTCCGCCGCACTGTCACTCCTGACGCCGCCAGCTCGGAGTGGACGGTACGGAAAAGGATGTAGAGCTCCTCCCTGGGCGTAGCCCCGAGGCCGTTCACGAGCACCGCCACCTCATCCCCGGCCTTCAATGGGAGGTCCGCTGCGATCTGTCCGACCAGCTGCTCGCCGATCTGCTCCGCCGGCTCGAGCGGGCCACGTCGCACCCCCGGCTCGCCGTGGATGCCCATACCGATCTCCATCTCGCCGGTCGGCAGTTCGAACGTCGGGTGCCCCGCGGCCGGCACGGTGCACGGCGACAGAGCGACGCCCATCGAGCGTAGGCCCGAGGCAGCCCGTTCCACCGCCGAGACCACCTCCTCGAGCGACGCCCCCTCTTCGGCCCGAGCACCGGCCACCTTGTAAAGGAATGCGATGCCGGCCACGCCTCGCCGGCGCCCCTCGGAACCTGCTGGCGCCGAGGCCACGTCGTCCGCTCCGAGCACAGTGGCCGTCTCGATCCCTTCCGCCGATGCGAGCTCGGCGGCCAGGTCGAAGTTCATCACGTCCCCCCCGTAGTTGCCGTACAGGTAAAGGATCCCGGTGCCGCCGCTCACCGCCCTCGTGGCCTCGAGGATCTGTTCCGAGCTGGGTGAGGCAAAAACGTCGCCCACGGCCACCCCGTCCGCCAAGCCGTAGCCGACGTACCCCAAAAAGAGCGGGAGGTGCCCCGAACCGCCACCCGTAACGATCCCGACCTTGCCCGGCAGCGGGGCGTCGGCGCGTACCAGCACCCGCTTCGCCGGCGGCCCGCAAGCTCTCGGGGTGGGCGAGCAGGATCCCCTCCAGCATTTCGTCGACGAAGGCCTTCGGCTCGTTGATGATCTTTTGCATGGGCATTTGTCTAGCGCAGTATGGGGCCGCGGCCGGCTCCAAGTTCTAATTGGTCGTCGGCCCACGCCAGCTCGTCGGGCTTGGGGAAGTCATCAGGCCCGGCGAACAAGCCCGCCGCGCACCCCCCGAACAATGCGGCACCCCGGCCCCGCTTCAACGACCTCCGGCCACCCGGCCCGCGACAGGAGGCGGTTCTTTCGTTCCCGCAACCCGGCCAGGCGCGACCACCCGCCGGTGAGGACGAGCTCGCCCGCCGGCCCGGCTTCGCGCTCTGTGGCCCGGATGACGCGGGCGGCGCCGTCAGACGCTTCGTCTAGAGCCGCGTTCCACAGTGCGGCCGGGGAAGCTTGGGCCCGATGCCAGAAATTGAAGGGAGGGCATAGAGGCCATCTCTGACGACGCGGAGCGACCCGGCGGCCACGTCCAGGGCGGCGCCGTCGAAAGCTTCGAGGTGGTCGTCGTCTACGCCGAGCAAGCGCAGGACCGGGCCGAGCATAAGCCCGAGCGATTGGCCTCCGAGGAGGGAGTACTTTCCTGGCACGGTATGCCAGCCGGCGGTCAGGCCCGCGGCCACGGCCCGGCGCAAGCCCTCCTCGTCGAGCGGAGGTACGGTCCTGACCAGCGCTTCGGCCGACCCGCAGGAGTCGAGCAGCGTGGCCGGGCCAATGGCGCCCGTACCCGCGGCCACGCAGATGTGGTCGTGGCCGGCCGACGCCAGCGCCGAACCCGCCAACCTCTCGAGGGCTCGCCGGTGCCCCGACACCCCGGCGAAGGCCGCCAAGGCCTCCTCGGTCACGCGCCCGACGAGCTGTCCGGCCTGGACGACCGGCGGGAAGACGTCCGCTGGCACGCCCGCCCACTCCAGCGCCTCGGCCCACCAGCGGCGCCCGGCCAGCTCGAGAGCCCCAGTGCGCGACGCCAGGGAAGCCTCCGCCACCTGATCTCCGCCGAGACCATGGACCACCCAGTCCGCAACGCTGAGCGCACGCGCCGGCGCAACGAGCTGGTGGCGAGAGCGCCACGCCAACTTGACGAGCGTGCAGACAGGTGAGGGCGCCAGCCCGGTCCGTCCTGAAAACGTGGCCTCGTCGAAGACACGGACCAGGTCGGCCGCTTCGTCAGCGCCGCGCGTGTCGTGCCAGGCAATAGCCGGTGATACCGGTCTACCGTCCTGGCCGAGCAGGGCTACTGTCTCCGCCATGCTCGTCACGCCGAGGCCTACGACCGGTCCCGGCGGGGCCAGCTCGAGAGCTGCGCTCACGGCCTGGCCGACGGCATCCAGCAGGTCAAGCACGTCCATTTCGGCGCCGGTGGGGACGATGCGCCAGGGGGTCGCCACGCTGCCCCACGACACTTCGCGGCCTTCGGGCGTCACCACCGCCGCTTTCGTCATGGTGGTGCCGACGTCGACGCCCACCAGCAGGTCGTCCTGCCCTGCCATCTCGCTCAATGCCTTGACAAGGTGCTCGCGACCCGAAAGCCTGTACTGTCTATGAGGCGCCGGGGGGACGTGCGCGGCCTGGGACGCGAGCACGTCCGGGCGCTCCCGCCAGGGAGGGGAGGACTTTGGTAGCGGACGAGCCCGCGCTCGGCGACGGCGCGGAGGGGCGAGAGCCCGACGGCCCCGGCCCGGATGCCATCCGCGCCGACAACTCCGCCGGGGTCGCGCTCGAGACTGAGGTGCCCGTGATCGCCGTGAGGGGGATCACCAAGCATTTCGGCAGCATACAGGCGCTCAGAGGGGTGGACCTGGAGGTGCGCAAAGGCGAGGTGGTCGGCCTCGTCGGTGACAATGGGGCCGGCAAGTCGACCCTGGTCAACATCCTTTCGGGCGCGCTCCAGCCCAATGCCGGGACGATCATGGTCGACGGCAAGACGGTTACCTTGGGGTCGTCGCTCGAGGCTCGCCGGCTGGGGATCGAAACGGTCTACCAGGACTTGTCCTTGGCGCCTGACCTGAGTGTGTGGGCCAACATCTTCCTGGGGCGGGAACAAACCGTAAAGGGCCCTTCCGGGTGTTCGGCTGGCTGGACCGCCGGGCGATGGCTCGCTCCGCTGAGGAGGACCTGGAGCGCACGCGCATTCGTATCGGCTCGGTGAACTCGCTGGCGGGGCGGCTCTCAGGCGGCCAACGCCAGGCGATTGCGGTAGGACGGGCCGTGGCCTGGGGGTCCAGGGTCATCCTGATGGACGAGCCGACGGCGGCGTTGGGCGTTGAGCAGCAAGAAAGGGTCGGCCAACTGGTCCGGTCCGTCTGCGACAACGGCGTGCCCGTACTGCTGATCAGCCACAACTTGCCTCAGGTGCACAAGATCTGCGACCGGGTGGTGGTGCTGTTCCAGGGCCGGGTGGTGGCCGACCTGCGCCCGGCCGAGTCCTCGGTGGACGACATCGTGGCCTGGATCACCGGCGCCGCTATGGGCGGGACGCGCAGTGGCCTCTAACCCGAGCTCTCTGAGGTCCATGAGCTCTACGAGGTCTATGACGTCTACGAGGTGCAAGGGGCCGGGAGTGCCGTGCCGATAAGGCTTCCCTCCGCTCTCACGACGTCCGGGACCGTCTCACCCGGTGCCGGGCCTGAGGGCGAGGCGCCGCTGACCCGTTCCGCCTGGCTCGACCTCGTCGACCGGGTCGGGGACTTCTGGATACTGGGTGTCCTGGGGCTGATGATCCTGGTGTTCGGGGTCCTGGCCCCAGACCTGTTCACCAGGGCGAGCTGGCTCAACACGTCCCAGTACGCAGTTGAGTTCCTGCTCCTGGCCATAGGCCAGACGTTCGTTATCATCACCGGCGGCATCGACCTTTCTGATGGAGCGGTGCTGGGTTTCACCGGGATGGTCTCAGGCGTAGTGATGCAGAGCATGCTCGCTTCGCACGACAGCACCCTCCTCATTACGGTGGTCGGGTTCGTGGTGGCGCTGGCCCTGGGCGCGTTCATCGGGTTCGTCAATGGCTACCTCATCACCCGGCTGAAGCTGCCCCCCTTCATCGTCACCCTCGGCACGCTCACCGCCGTCGGCGCCGCCCCGAGCCTGGTGAACGGAGGCAACGAAATTGTGAACCTCCCGCCCCAGATCGGCAGCCTCGGGACCAGCACGATCTTCGGGGGCTGGATCTACGTGACCGTCCTGGTGGCCGCGGTGGCCTGCATCATCATGGGGCTGGCGCTCCACCGCACTCGTTATGGCCTGCGCACTTACGCTATAGGCAGCAACAACCTCGGTGCCCGCCGCGCCGGCGTCAACGTGAACCGCCACCTGGTCATGGTCTATAGCGTCTCTGGCCTCCTGGCCGGGCTGGCCGGGATGATGGTCACGGCGAACTTCGACACCGCCACCCCGGTGGCCGGTCAGAACGACGAGCTGAGTGCCATCGCTGCCGTTGTCATCGGCGGCGCCAGCCTGTTCGGGGGCCGGGGCACGATGCTCGGGACAGTGGTCGGTACCTTTATCATCGCCTTGTTGGTCACCGGCCTGGTACTGGTCGGCGTGAACGGCAGCTGGGAGCAGGTTGCCACCGGGGTCATCGTTGTGGCCGCGGTGGCCTTGGACCAGGTGCGTTTGCGCCTGGCCGAGCGATGACGCGATGGCCCCGAGCGGCCACGCCCCGAAAGTAACCGCGTATCTCACCCTGGCCGGGACCGCCCACCCAGGGGCCAGGAAGTTCCCACCCAGACAGGCAGGAGGCCCCGGCCTTCAGCCTCTACACCCAGAGAAAAGAAAGAAAGGAAAAACGACTATATGACCAAAAGAAATTCATCACGCCGGGGGGGCTGGCGCTCCAGGTTGACCTCAACGGGCGCGGCCGTGGGCCTCGTAACGGGAGCGCTGTTCGGCGTGGCCGCCGGCCCCGGGGCCGGCTCGGCCAGCGCGGCCACGAAGTACACGATCGAGCTCATCCCCGGCCTCACCGTCGACCCCTTCTACATCACGATGCACTACGGGGCGGAGCAAGAGGCAGCCAAGTTGGGGGTCACGCTCAAGTGGGCGGGGGCGACCACGTTCTCGCCCACGACGCAGATACCCGTCGTCAATTCGGTGCTCGCCAGCAAGCCGAGCGCGCTGCTCATCGCCCCGACGGACAGCCACGCGTTGTACGGCCCTATCGATGCCTACGTGAAGGCTGGCATCCCGGTCATAGCCGTCGACACCACGCTTTCCAATACCTCCATCCTCACCTCGGCTATCAGCTCGGACAACTACCAGGGGGGCGAGAAAGCGGCCGACACCATCGCCTCATTGGCCCATGACAAGGGCGACGTGGCCGTTATCAACGTCCAGCCGAACGTCTCTACCACCGATCTCCGCCAATCAGGCTTCCTGGCCGAGATGAAGAAGTACCCGAACATGAAAGTGGTCGCCCACGTCTACGACCAGGACTCTCCCACCACCGCCGAGTCGGAGGCGAGGAGCATCATCCTGGCCCACCCCGGCCTGGTGGGCATCTTCGGGACGAACCTGTATTCCGCGCAGGGGGCGGGCAAAGGTGTCGAAGCCGCGGGCGATAAAGGCAAGGTCTTCGTGGCCGGCTACGACGCCGAACCGCTTGAGGTGAACCTGCTGAAGCAAGGCGTCATAAACATCCTGGTCATCCAGAACCCGGCCATGGAGGGGTCGTTGGCCGTCCAGTACGCCTACGACGTCCTGACCGGAAACAAGTCCATGATCAAGAAATCCGTGCTGCTGCCCAACTTGGTTGCCACTACTGCTACCGCCAGCAACCCCAGCGTCAGCAAGTACTACTACAAGACTTCCGCCTAAGTACTCACGAAGTGTGTGGTCCTGCCCCGGCCTGGTCGGGGCGGGACCACAACGTGGCCGGCTGCACCTGCGGCGGCCATGCTGGTTGCGCCCGTGGTCCGTCTCAGCCCTGGGGGAGCGCCTCGCACCAGTAGGCCCTGGTGGTATACCGCAGGGCGACCGGGTCGCCGTAGCGCCCGGCGATCTCGGTGACTTCGTCCGCTACCGTGGCTTGCTGGTCGGGCGGCAAGGCGGCCATGAAGCTCACCGACAGCACCCTGGCCACCAGCTGCTCCTGGTCGACCACCTGCTCCATGGCGAAATCCGCCTCCGTAAGCGGGCCGAACAAACGCGTCTCCTGGAACGCCGCTCTCCAGGCCCCGCTCTCTTGAGACGGCGTAGTGCCTCGATGACCTTCCATCACCTTGGCCAGTTCGGCCTGGACGGGCTGGTCCATGTCGCGGCGGTTCCAGATGAGCCCCAGCCGCCCTCGCGGAGCGAGCACGCGGTGGATCTCGGCCAAGGCTTGCTCACCCCGGAACCAGTGAAAAGCTTGGCCCACCGTGACCGCGCCCGCCGAACTGTCCGGGAGGGGCAACTGCTCCGCCGTCCCCTCCAGCACTTCCGCCGCCTGGACGACCGACGCGAGCACTTCTCTCATCCCGGCCACGGGCTCGACAGCAATTACGCGGGCGCCTGTCGGGACGAGAATGCGGGTCAATTTCCCCGTGCCGGCAGCCAGGTCGACGACCGTGGAGCTGCTGTTTATGCGAAGGGCTTCGATGAGCCAATCGACGGCGCTGGGCGGGTAATCCGGCCGTCCCTTTTCATATTCGTTTGCTTTTGGGCCGAAAGCGAGGGCTTCAGTGCGGATGTCCACTGGCCCAGTATTGCTGGGCGCCGCTGCCTTCGCCTAAACCGCGAAGCTGTCGCGGCGATAGTTGCGAGGATCGGCCGCGGGCTGCAAGCTTGGTGCCGTGCGTGCCATCGTTGTAGAAAAACCGGGTCGGTTCGAGTGGGCAAAAGTCGCCGAACCTGCACCCGGGCCGGGGAGATCCTGGTGCGGGTCAGTTGTTGCGGTATATGCAGCACCGACCTGCACATCGTCGACGGCGAGTTCCCGCTGACCCACATCAGGCCGTAGGCGGCGGCCGTGCCGCTGGTGGCCGGGGTGGACTGCTCCACCCAATCGACGAAAGTGCTCCTGGTCGACGTCGACGACGGGGAGGTGGTGGCCACCGGTTCGGCCAATAACGACGTTGAGGGCGATGGCGGCGCCCGGGAAACAGACCCGAAAATGTGGGAGCTTTCTCTGGCTAGCGCTCTGGCCCAGACCGGGCGGGCTGAGGACGTCGCTGCCATATCAGTCGGCGGCCAGCAGCACGGGCTCGTCGTGCTGGATGCCTCCGGGCGCCCACTGCGCAAAGCCCCGCTCTGGAACGACACCCGCAGCGCGAAAGACGCCCGAGACCTCGTGGAAAGTCTGGGCGGGCCCGACGAGTGCGCCAAGCGAGTGGGCTCCGTCCTCACCAGTTCTTTTACGGTGGCGCACTGGGCCTGGCTGCGGCGGACCGAGCCGGAGACGGCGGCGGCTACCCGGCGGGTGATGTTGCCTCACGATTACCTCAATTTCTGCCTCACGGGCGTGGCCGCGACGGACCGGAGCGACGCCTCCGGCACCGGCTGGTGGAGCCCCGCTGATGGGGCCTACGCACCGGAGGTGCTGGCGCTCGACGCCGTGAGGCTCGACCCCGCCCTGCTACCGGAAGTGGTGGCGCCCGAGGGCGTGGCCGGTCTGGTCAGTACCGAAGCGGCCCAGTACTTCGGGCTTGTTGCCGGCATAAAGGTGGCCTGTGGGGCCGGCGACAACGCCGCGGCCGCTTTGGCGCTGAGTTTCGGGCCCGGCGAAGCAGCCTTGTCGCTCGGCACATCGGGGACGGTCTATGCTCCCTCCGCCGTCCCGAGCGCCGACCCCACCGGCACGGTGGCCGGTTTTGCCAGTGCGGACGGCCGTTACTTGCCGCTTGCTTGCACGCTCAACGCGACGGTCGCCATCGACCGGGCCTGCGAGTGGCTTGGGCTCTCGAGGCAGGAGGTGGCGCCGTCCGATGGAGTGGTGTTCCTGCCGTGGCTGGGTGGTGAGCGGACGCCGAACGCCCCCACTGCGACGGGGACGATGACTGGTCTGCGCTACGAGACCGACAAGCGCGCCATCCTGCAAGCAGCGTACGAAGGCCTGGTGGCCACATTGCTCGAAGCGACGGCGTTCCTCGACCAGTGGGCACCACAGAGCGTTGATGCGCCGTTACTCCTTCTGGGGGGCGGGCCGGGGCCGGGCATGGCAAGATGCAGTGCGCCGCCTGTCCGGCCGCCCCGTCCTGGTGGTCGAGCTGAGCGACCTGGTGGCTTACGGCGCGGCGGTACAGGCCAGCGCGGTCCTGACAGGGCGGCCGCTCGACGAAATAGCGAGGCAATGGGGGGCACGGCGGGGTCAGCTGCTCCCGCCGATCCCGCGTGACGGCGAGATCCTCGATCGGATCGCCGCCTGGCGCCGCCTCGTCCTGCCCTCTTTCTGATCTACCGCTTGCGTTTGCGCTTAGTTCTCCGGCGGCCGGGCCGATGTGCCGGGGCCGGTGTGCCGGGCCAATTCGCCGCCGTTCCGGGCGCAACTAGGCGATCTGGGTGCAGCCGAGGCGATCCGTTGCGTTTGGCTGCGTTTTTTGCCGTCGATCGCGACGAGAAGGCGTCGGTGCGCCCAAAAGGGCTTGAGGCGTTGCCCCTCGGAGCGACCGCGCCCGTGACCAGATCGGTGACAAGTAACCAGATCGGTGAGAAGTAATTAAGCGACTCGTAATTACTCGACCGGACGGGCCAGGGCTCGCATCACTTCGCCGAACAAGCCCGGTCGGCCCTTCGGCCCCAGCCGTCGTCCCCTTGGCTCAACGGGTCGTCCGGGCTCCCGGAGGGGAGCACCACCACTTTCGTCGGAGCGTGGATAGCAGCTCCGCAGTACCGGCAGCGCTCGTCCCAGGTGTTGGCGATTGGGGCCCCGCACTGCGCGCAACGAGCGGCCTGCGCTTCGCTCTCGAGCGAGGGCTGGCCGTCGGAGCTCGGAGCTCGCACGGGGAGGGAGCTGACGGCCTGATTATCGAGCCACACGACTTCGCATACTTTGCATGCGGCAGCACTGCCGTCCGGGACGGTCTTGGGTTCCATTCCCTGCGAGCAAAACGGGCAGCGAAGCGGCCCCGCTGCGGGGGGACCCGGCTCAGCTGTCCAGATGTGCTGCCCCGCCGCCCCCGCCAGTTGCCGCAGGACGGCTATGCCGATGACTGCGCCCCCGCATTCAGTGCAGGCGTACTGGCGAAAGCCCTCTACCTGGCTGGCCTCGAGGTGGCCTGAGCACCCGGGGCAGGACAATTGCTCAGAACTCATCAGTTGACTATCGGCTGGCCACGAGGCCGGCATAAGCGGGCCTCATCTGAGTGCGCTCCTCTCAGGCCAGAGGGCGACGCCGCTTGGGGCTTTGCGCCCGGCGGGCCATTGTCCCCGCGTGGGTGGCAGCCACGACCCCCTCCTTCAGCCGCCCGAGCACCATACTCCAGGCCACTTCCATGAAGGCGGCCTGCTCGGGCGTTTCGACCAACTGGTGGACCTCTACGTGAGCGCCTCCAGAGGTGCCCGCCGGCCTCACCCGCAGGTACCCGGTCATCTCGCCCCCAGGGACCGGGACGTTGTCATCTTCGAAGTCCCAGCGCATCACCACGAGGTCTGGTGGGCACACCAGTTCGTAGCGTCCCCGCACGCTGGTGCCCCACTCCAGGGTGCAAGCGAAACGGCCGTTCTCGATGGTTACAGGGACCCCCAGCCATCGCGAGTACACGTCCCCGTCGACGAAGGCTCCGAAGGTCGTCTCCTGGTCGGTCTCCACGTCCACGCTGGCCAGCACGAAGGGCTTCGTGCTGGCTTGGGCCAGGTCCCGCTCCGGCAGGTCGTCGGCCGCGGTCCACTTCATGTCGTTGACCAGTCCCCCGTTCAGTCGCTGCAGCGCGTCCTGGCGGGCGCGGTAGCGTCGGAAGGTCCCTGACGCCGCCATCGTCACTAGGCCGGACCGGCGCAGTACGCCGAGGTGCTGGGAAATTGTCGGCTTGGTCAGGTCGAAGGCGGCCGCTATCTCGCCCGCCGGCAGCTCTTGGTCCCAGATGAGCCGGAGGATCTCTCGGCGCACCGGTGACGTAAGCGCTTCTAGGACTCCTTGGACCTCCGGTGCTTCCTTTGCCTCTTGCATGTTGTTAAGCGGTCACCTAATTTTATAGTCACCAAAATAAAACCTCGAACCACTGAGGAGGCCCTCAATGGCAAAGTACCTCTTGGCGTACTCCGGCGGCTCCATGCCCGAGACCCCGGCTGAACAGCAGGCGGTCATGGACAATTGGATGGCCTGGTTCGGGGATTTGGGCAGCGCCCTGGTCGACGGAGGAAGCCCACTGGCACCATCGGCCACCATAAAACCAGGCGGGGCGGTATCGCCGGGCGCGGCCATGGGGATCAGCGGCTACAGCATCATCGAAGCCGGCGATGGCGACGAGGCCACCATGATGGCTTCGGGCTGCCCGCTTATCAAGGCCGGCGGCACCATCGAGGTTTACGAAGCCCTGCCCATGGGTTAACGGCCAATGGGTTGGCGGGCAATGGGTTGGCGGCCAATCGGTTAGCGGGCCGGGGACCAGACCTGGGCTCCTAGGGGTCGCCTCGGGCCTTAGGACCGCGGTAGGCCAGCGGGTTGTCGTCGGTAGGCTGCCTGCATGTCGCTTCAGGAAGCAATCCGCTACGAGCAGAT
Source organism: uncultured Acidimicrobiaceae bacterium (assembly GCA_963807395.1). GTDB lineage: Bacteria > Actinomycetota > Acidimicrobiia > Acidimicrobiales > Palsa-688 > Fen-671. The sequence goes on along the minus strand of CAWEBW010000006.1, from coordinate 142,440 downwards.
AAGCCCCAAGGCGTACGAGCACCCGGCCGACCGTGCGGCCACAGCCGCCTTGCGTTCGATCCCGTTATTGGACAAGGCGGTCAAGTACCTGTCGGGCTTCTACATCGAGCGGATGGTCACCCAGCTTTACACCGGGAACGCGGTCCAGATCTCAGACAGGCAGATGCCTTTGCTCTGGGCCAGGCACGTCCAGGCGGCTTCGGTCCTCGACGTCCCGTCGATCCCCAACCTCTATGTGACGCAGACGCCGCTGGCCAACGCCACGGCGATCGGCGCAAAGAAGCCCATGGTTGTCGTTTACTCCGGGCTTGTCCGCGACTACCCGGGGAGCGACCTGGACGTGGTATTGGCTCACGAAATGGGCCACGTGCTTTCCGACCACAACTACTACCAAACTGCACTGGAATTCCTTCGGCGAATAATTCTCGCCACCACGGGTACGCCCACCTTTCTGCCCGGCCTACCGGCTAGGGCGGTCTTGCTGGTCCTGCTCGAGTGGCACCGGGCCGCCGAACTGTCGGCCGACCGGGCCAGCGCCCTCGTCGTCGGGGACCCGCTCATGACCTGCCATATGCTGATGCGGATCGCCGGGGGCGCCCTGGATGATATGAGCATCGACGCGTTCCTGGCCCAAGCGGCCCGTTATGCCGACGAGGAAAACCTTCTGACTCGTTGGTCCCGGGCCTGGTTCGAGGCCAGCCTCACCCATCCCATCGCCGTCAAACGGGCACGCGAGCTGGTGGCCTGGGTGAGCGACGGCAGCTACGACAGGATCAGAGCCGGTAACTATATTCGTCGTGGCCACGAGCCCCCTGTACCGAAGGAGCTAGACGCGGCTACCTTGCACTACCGGGACCGTTTCCTGAAGATCCTGCAGGTGACGGCCGGCGGTGTGGAACGAATGCTCGCCCAGCTCGAAGACTGGCTCAGGTCAGAGGGCTCCTCTGGTAGCGGCGAGGGGGATGGCGGAGCTGGGAACGGAGGCGGGAAGAGCGCCGGCCCGACGTTCGGAGGACGGTCGGGGACGAGGGGCCGGCGCCCCTGAGGCGCCCAACCCGCGCCCACCCCCCCGGCTGGTAGCTTGCCGGCATGGATACCATCATGCCGATACGTCAGATCGGGTCGCTCGACGTCTCTCTCGTTGGCCTTGGTTGCAACAACTTCGGGGGCCGGTTGGACGAGCCCCGAAGCGCGGAGGTCGTCATGGCGGCGCTGGACGCCGGCATTAACTTCTTCGACACGGCGGACGTCTATGGGAGCACTCGCAGCGAGGAGTACCTCGGCCGAGCGATCGGGAAGCGTCGGCCAGATGTGGTGATCGCGACGAAGTTCGGCGGCGCCATAGACGACCACAGGAAAGGCGCGGCGCCGGCTTACGTCGTGGCCGCATTGGAGGACAGCCTGCGCCGGCTGGGCACCGATTACGTCGATCTTTACCAGCTCCACCGGCCGGACCCGGCCACCCCGATTGCCGACACTCTCGCCGCGCTGGCCGACCTGGTGAAGGAGGGAAAGGTGCGCGAGATCGGCTGCTCCAACTTCTCGGCCGCGCAGCTGAGAGAAGCTGAGGAGGCGGCGGCTGCCGGTGCGCCCCGTTTCGTCAGCGTCCAGAACGAGTACAGCCTTTTACACCGCGAACCGGAGCTCGAAGTGCTGCCCGAATGCGTGGCCCTCGACATCGCCTTCGTCCCTTACTTCCCGCTCGCGTCGGGTTTGCTCTCAGGCAAGTACAGTCGGGGCGAGCCGGCGCCGTCGGGCACCCGGCTGGCCGGCGCATCAGCAGAACGCCGGCGGGAACTATTCTCCGACCAGAAGTTCGACGTCATCGAGGCGCTCGAACGCTACGCCGAAGACCACGGCCACAGCCTGCTCGAGCTCTCTATCGCCTGGCTGGCCGCCAAACCTGCCGTCGCGTCGGTGATCGCCGGGGCGACCAAGCCCGAGCAGGTCCGGGCCAATGTCAAAGGTGCGGACTGGGTGCTCAGCGCGGAAGAGGTCCGCGAGGTCGACGCCATCGCCCCTCCGCCCTAGTCCCGGATCGGGTCCCGCGGCGTGCGCTTAAGGACCTCGTGGAGGGGGTTGAGCATTGCCAGCTGGCCTTCATGCTCGCCGACCGTGCCTTCCGCCACCAGCTGAGCACCGGTTTCCACCCCCGGTACGTCCCGGCGAGTAAAGACCAGCGTCATCGACCCGGTCCGGTCGTGCAGCGTGCAGCTGAGGACCTGGGCTCCCCGCCACGGCTGCACTTCGACCGAGGTGACGTGCCCGGCGATCTTTGCCTTCTGACGCCACGCGATCTCGCCGATAGATACGGTCCCCTCGACCACGACGCCGCTGTCGTCTGCCTGGTGCTCCCGCCGGCGCCGTTTCTCCGCCTTTTCCCGCCGCAATCTGTCGTGCTGGTCGATGTTCTTGCGCTTCAGCCTGCTCTTGCCCAGCTGAAACGGCACTACCGTGGCGTTGGCATGTGGGAGCCGGCCTAACATGGCGGCCAACTCGTCGGCGGTACGGTCGTGCAAGATGTGGCTCCAACCCCACGAGTAGATTCGCCGCGGCAGCAATACGGATACCTCGGTGTCTCCGGCCGACACGGTGCCGGCCACGAGGTCTACGGCCGCCCGCCCTAGCCTCCGGTCGCGGCATTCTCTGATCTCCAGCGGGAGGCGGCGGATCATGAGCCGTTCCCAGTTTTCCTTCAGAAGTTTTGCGGCCTGATTATCCAGAAGGAAATGGACGGCCCGTACCTCGTCAGGGTTGAGGCTGCGGGCGTACTGGATGGCGCGAGCCGTCGCCAGGTCCAGACGGTCCACGAAAACCAGCACGACGTGCCGCCGCAGAACGGGCATTTCCGACGCTTCCAGCGCCCCCTGTTCGAGCTGCTGCTGCTCATTACGGTATTGGCGGTTCAGCCGAATGAGCACAAAGGTAAGTAACGGGAACAGGATCACGACCGTCCACGCGCCCTGGCCGAACTTGGCCACCACCAGCACACCCACGACGACCCCGGACAGGATGGCGGCGCTCAAATTGATCACCAGCTTGCGTTTCCATCCATGGTTCCGGTGTTTCAAGTGGTACTTGGTCATCCCGGCCCCGGCCATAGTGAAACCTGTAAACACTCCGATGGCGTACACCGCCACCAGAGCAGTGACATTGGACCGGGTAATGACGAGCAGTACGATCCCCATTGCGGCCAGAACGATTATCCCGTTGGAGAAGGTCAGGCGGTGCCCTCGCCGCGTCAGCTGGCGGGGCAAGAAGCGGTCACCGGCGACAAAGCTGGCCAGGAACGGGAAGCCGTTGAAGCTCGTGTTCCCCCCGGTGTAGAGGATGAGGAGGGTGGCCAGTTGCACCATGTAGAAGAGGGCGTGCCCGATGGTGCTGGTGCCGAAGACCGCTTGCGCTTCCTGGGAAATCACCGTGGGCGCACCGGCCACGAACGGAGCCGCGTGCGTCCACCGGGCCAGGAACGACGTGCCCAGGACTAGCGTCCCCAGCGTGACGCTCATCAGCACATAAACTTTGCGGGCCCGAAGAGCCTCCGGCGGTTTGAACGCGCTTACCCCATTGGAGATCGCTTCGACGCCGGTCAGCGACGACCCGCCGTTGGCGAAAGATCGCATGAGTACGAAAACCGTCGCACCCATCAGGAAGCCACTGCTGGGTGTCCCGAAATGGTAAAGGCCGGCCCGGTCGGTCGGGTATTGGTGGAGGTCGCCGAACGCCTCGCGCACCAGCCCGGTTATGATTACGCCTGCCATGCAGAAAATAAAGAAATACGTCGGGAAAGCAAAGATGCGGCCGGCTTCCCGGATGCCTCGCAGGTTGCCATAGGCAATCAGGACCACGACGGCCACGCTGATCGGCACAGTGTAAGAAAGCAGCGACGGGAAGGCTGACACCAGAGCGTCCGTGCCTGCGGCCGTTTGCACGGCGACCGTGACTGTGTAATCGATCAGCAGTGCAACGGCGGCGACCTGGGCGACGGTCGGCCCGAAATTGTCGTGTGCCACCACATAAGAGCCGCCGGCACGCGTGTAGACCATTACGACTTGGCGGTAAGAGAGGGTCACGAAGAAGAGCACCAGCAAAACGGTCAATGTCACCGGTATCACGAGCGTGAAAGCGGCCAGGCCCACCACCGGCACCAGTTCGACTAGCATCTCTTCGGTCCCGTAGGCCGTGGAAGAGATGGCGTCCGGGGTCAGCACCCCCATCCCGACGAAGGTCCCGAGCCGTTCGGTCTCCAGCTGCTCGCTTACCAGCGGCGGCCCCAGCAGGCGGTTCTTGATCCTGTAGCCAAGGGTCTCCGGTAGCTCAACGGCCAACGGAGCCGGCCGTGTGGCCCGGGTCTCCTCGTTGGCCGCGACAGTGGCAACCGCGGTGGCGCCGGCTTCCACGTCCGTCACTAGCGCTGCGCTCGTCCCGGGTCGGCTTCAGAGAAGGCTGTGACGGTTTGAAGCGATCGCCGGACGCTCTCCGTCGTTGTATCGTCAGGAAACTTGTCTGGCACTCGCGGCTGGCTTCTATCCCCGCAACTCAACTTGGGACCGTCATTTCGCGGGGGCCGGCAGCACCAGCACCCCGCTGTCAGAGCGTAGCGGGCCGACGGGTGTCGAGTTGTGTCGCGTCGGCGCAGCGTGTTGCATGTTCTGCATGCGGGTTGTGGTGGTCGGCTGCGGGAGGGTTGGCTCCGAGCTCGCCACCATGCTGTCTCGTGAGGGTCACGACGTGGCCGTGATCGACAAGAACCCGAGGGCGTTGCAGCGTCTCGCGCTTGACTGGGGCGGCAAGGGCGTGGTCGGGTTCGGCTTCGACCGCGATGCGCTCGAACAGGCCGGGATCGAGGACGCGCAAGCTTTGGCGGCCGTAACTAACGGCGACAACTCCAACATCCTGACGGCTCGAATTGCCAAAGAGACGTACCTCGTCCCCAACGTCGTCGCCCGTATCTACGACCCCCGCCGGGCCGTCATTTACCGCCGCCTGGGCATCCCGACAGTGGCCACTGTGACCTGGACTGTTGACCAGGTCGTCCGGCGGCTGGTCCCGGAACGGACTGTGGCCGAATGGGCCAGCCCTCAAGGCGAGGTCGTCATGGTCGAGCGTTCGCTGCCGGACGCATGGGTCGGTTACCGCTTGGACGAGGTCGAAGTGATGGGCCAGGTCAGGTTGGTTGCCATTTCCCGGGGCGGCCGGTCGTTCCTGGCCAAGACCGGGATCGTCGGCCAAGAGGGGGACGTCCTGTACATCCTGGTGACCGAAGGGGCGCTTGACGAGCTGGAAGAGCGGCTCGAGAAGAGACCCCGATCATGAGTAGCCGGATCTGGAACGGCTGGCCATGAAGGTGGTGATCGCGGGGGCCGGCAACGTCGGTAGGTACCTGGCGGCTGACCTGCATGAGGCTGGTCACGAAGTCCTGCTGATAGAAATCGACCCGGCCGTCGCCGCTCGGGGAGCCAACCTGGACGTCCAGTGGCTCGTGAGGGACGCGTGCGAAGTATCGGCCCTGGATGCCGCCGGGCTGGCCAGCGCAGACGTGGTGGTGGCGGCTACCGGCGACGACGAGGACAACCTGGTCATCTCGCTACTGGCCAAGCAGGAGTTCGCCGTGCCCCGGGTGGTGGCCCGGGTCAATCACCCTAAGAACCATTGGCTGTTTAATCAGACGTGGGGTGTCGACGTGGCTGTTTCCACGCCGCACCTCTTGGCGGCGCTGGTCGAGGAGGCCGTATCGGTCGGTTCGCTGGTCCGGCTGATGCAGCTCGAGTCTTCGGGGGCCCGCCTGGTCGAGGTAACCCTGGCGCAGGGATCGCCGGCGGCGGGTACCGAGCTGTCACGGCTCGGGATGCCCCGGGAAGCTACGGTCGTGGCCGTCGTGCGTCGGGCCCATGTCGTGGTCCCCCGAGGCGACACCGTCCTCGAACCGGGCGACGAGGTACTTGTGTTGGTGTCCGCTGATGCCGAGGACGTGGTCCGCTCGCTGTTGGTGGCGAGCACCGGACCTGGTGGGACGTGGTTAGGGTCCCCCTCCCCCACTGCTCCCAGTGGTACCAGCCGCGGTTAGTAACCACCCGGAGGCGCAAGTCGACCGGACGCGCAGGTCGACCGGACGCGCAGTCGACAGCGCCACTCCACGTCGACTGTCAACGGCTTTAGTCAGCGGCGACGGGCCCGCTTGGCCGCCGTGGCCCGCTTGGCTGCTGTGGCCCGCTTGGCCGCAGTCGCCGCGGGGTGTCGAGCGCCTGTCCTGCGTGCGACCCGACCGCCGGAGAAGAGGTAGCCCGGCCGGCCGCGCTGAAAGTCCAGGAAGACGAGCACGTCATTGACACCCTCGAGCCGGGCGGCGAAGCGTTCCTGGTCGATCGGCCGCAACTTCAACGGTGGGGGCACCTCGAACAGACGGAGCTCTTCGGGGACGTCTGTGAGCTCCGATTGAAGTTCGAGCCCCCCTCCAGACTCGGAGACGACATGACGCACCCCCAGGCGTTCGTAGGTCCCCGTGTAACGGGCCAGATTGAGGCGCGGTGGCGTCTCGGGCGCCTCCAGCGTGGTGGCCATGTTCAACCCGGCCAGCTCCTCGAACAGCCAGCGCCCGAGCTCGAGCCACAGCTTGGCCCCCGTGGTTGCGTTGGTGAGCAGCGCCACCACGAGCTCCTCCTCAGGCACGCACTGGAGGAACGAGAGCTGGCCGATAGTCCCCCCGCCATGCCCGATTACCTGCTTGCCGTCCCATTGCTGGATGGCCCAGCCGAGCCCATGGGCAGCCACAGGGCTCGTCGAGGTGATCGGCCTCCGCACCTGCACCTCTTGCATAGCGGCCACGGACGCGGGCGAAATGACCTGGTCGCCTCGCGGGCCCACTCCCGAGTGAAGGTGCATCTGGGCGAACCGGACGAGCTCAGCGGCGTTGGACGTGGTCCGGGTGCCGGCCGGCGCTTGGGCGTATTGCATTATGACCACTGGCGGTACGACGGGCTGGGCGCCTGGGCCCGGGACGTGGCCCACGGCGCAGCGTTCGGCCACCATCTCTTCGGCAAGGACCGTTGTCTGTTCCAGCCCGAGCGGTTGACATATTTTCTCTTTCAGGAGCTGGTTGTACGGCATACCGGTGACAACTTCGGCCAGGCGGCCAGCCACCACAAAGCCGGAGTTGCAGTACGACCACATCTGGCCGGGCCGGTGAACGAGGTCGATTTCTGCCAATGAAGACACATACTTTTCAATCGCCTCGTCGCTACGACCGAAGCCCTCGAAGTAGTCGCCCTGGATCCCGCTCGTGTGAGTCAGGAGCTGTCGGACGGTGATCTCCTCGGCCGCCGTCGCGTCGGCCAGGGCGAAGTCCTTCAGGTACCGGCGGACCGGTTGGTCGAGCTGCACCTGGCCCGCGTCGACCAGCTGCATCACCATTGTCGTTGTGAAGACCTTTGTGTTCGAACCGATCTGGAAGACAGAGCCGGTGGTCGCCTCTACCCCGGTGCCTACGTTGAGCACGCCGGTGGCGAAGTCGAACCGCTCGTCGCCCACGCCCACCGCGAGCGTGGCGCCTGGCACCCGGTGGCGCCGGGCCAGTGCGTCGAGAGCATCTTGGACGTTGCGAAGTTGGCCGAGGAGGGTGCCCATGGTGCGTGAGTGTATTGGCCGCGGCCAACCCGACGGATCTCCTGTGCTCCCGGCCATGTAGGTGGGGGAGGATCACACTGAGTGAACAGGGACAACTGGCCTGACTGGAGACGGCGATCTCGGGGGTCGCAGCCGTTTGAGGCGTTCTTCGCCGCTCACCGAGATGCCGTAGCCGGGTACCTGCGCCGCCGCGTGGGCGAGGATGACGCCGACGACCTGATGGCCCAGGTCTTCATCGTCGCATGGCGTCGTTTAGATGCCGTCCCGCCGCCGCCCGAGGACCGGCTGTGGCTCTTCGGTGTCGCCCGCCGCGTTGTTTCCGACTACCGGCGGGCCACGGTCCGGCGGCGCAACCTACACCACCGCTTGGTTGAGGAAACAAGCTCCGCCGCGGCCGCGCTGGCCAGCTTCGGAGCCCTCGAGTCCCGGGTGCACGAGAATCCCTGAAACGCCTCAGGCCCGCCGAACGCGACGTCCTGCGCCTCGTCCTCTGGGAGGGCCTCAACCACGCCGAGGCGTCAGCCCGCCTCGGGTGCTCCGAAAATGCGCTGGAGCTGCGCTACCGGCGGGCCCGGTCCCGCTTTCGCGAATCCTTCGTAGCTCACGTTGGTGGGGGTGATCCCCAGGCGTCCGCGCGACTACCAACATTGCTGTCCGGCCGATGGCCGCACAACCACAAGGAGGCTCCATGCCACGCGCCCTCATCACGGGCATCACCGGGCAAGATGGCCGCTACCTGGCCGAACTGTTGGTCGGAAAGGGGTACCAGGTCCACGGGATGGTCCGGGGGCAGAACAACCCCAAAGCCAAAGTGGTCCAGGACGAGGTCCCCGAAGTCGAGCTTATCGACGGAGACCTCACCGACCTCTCCTCGCTGATCGCCGTCGTCGAACAAGTGCAGCCCGACGAGGTCTACAACCTCGGGGCCATAAGTTTCGTGAAACTGTCCTTCAGCCAGCCCGAGCTGACCGCCAATGTCAGCGGGGCCGGAGTCCTGCGCATCCTCGAGGCCGTCCGCATCGTTGGCGGGCGCGACAACCGCATCCGTTTTTACCAGGCCGCCACGTCGGAAATGTTCGGCGAGGTCCAGGAGGTGCCCCAGCGGGAGTCGACCCCCTTCCACCCCCGCTCCCCGTACGGCACGGCCAAGGTGTTCGGGTACTACACCACGCTCAATTACCGGGAGTCGTACGCGATCCACGCCTCCAATGGCATCCTGTTCAACCACACCAGCCCACGCCGTGGCCTCGAGTTCGTGGAGCGAAAGATCTCTAACGCCGTGGCCCGGATCTCGCTTGGGCTGCAGGACACCCTGACCCTCGGCCACCTCGAGACGTCGCGGGACTTCGGTTATGCGGGCGACTACGTGGAAGCCATGTGGAGGATGCTGCAGCAGGACAGCCCGGACGATTACGTCGTGGCCACCGGCCAGACGTGGTCTGTCCGCCAGATCCTGGACCTCGCCTTCAAATCGATCGGGGTCGACGACTGGTCGCCCTACGTGGCGACGGACGACCGCTTTCGCCGCCCGGCCGAGGTGGACCAGCTGGTGGGCGACGCGTCCAAGGCCCGGGACCGCCTGGAGTGGGAGCCGAAAACGGAGTTCCCTGACGTGCTCGAAGAAATGGTCAGGTATGACGTCGAACTCGAGAGGGCAAAAGCCGGCCTCCCCTGACCATTTCAGGGGCCTGACCATTTCAGGGCCTGACCATCTCAGGGCCTGAGCATTTCAGGGGCTGTAACGGGCGGGTAGCGCGAGAATTACGGGGTGCCCGAACCCGCCGGCCCAGTCGAGCCCGGTTATTTCGAGTGGCCGCCTCGTTACAGCCCGCCAGACAGCGTGCGGTGCGTGTGGGTTTCACGCCCAGGGGGCGGTCCCGACGACCGCGTACTTCCGGACGCCTGCATGGACATCATCTGGGATGGGGCCCGGCTCTTCGTGGCCGGCCCAGATACCGGTCCCGTCCGGGTCGAGGCCGGTCGCGGGATGGCATTTGCCGGCGTGCGTTTCCGTCCCGGGAGAGCGCCCAGCTTCCTCGGCCCACCCGCCTCTGACTTGCTGGACCTCCGCATCGACCTGGCCGATGTCTGGGGCGAGGCGGTGGCGGCTCGTGTGGTGGAGGAGCTGGCCCGTACACCCAACCCCGAAGCCGCCGCCTACCTGCTCGACAGCGCTGTGGCTGAGCAGGCCCGGGCCGGGGACACCCCGGCCGGGTCCCCTCCTGACCAGGTGGTCGACGCCCTGGTGGACCGGCTGTGGAGGCAGCCGGGCTCCACGGGCGCAGTTCACGCCGCCAGCCTCGAACTTTCAGTGGGAGAACGTCGCCTGTACCGCCGCTGCTGCCGCGCCGTGGGCTATGGGCCTAAGACCCTCGAGCGCGTCCTGCGTTTCCAACGGGCGATCCGTCTGGCTGGCCAGACTCCGTCATTGGCGCTGCTCGCTGTTCGCGCCGGCTACGCCGACCAGGCTCACCTGACCAGGGAGTCGCGGCGCCTGGCTGGCACGACCCCGTCCGATTTGTTCAAGACAGCGGCGCCCGTGGGCCTTTAGCGTCGTCGTCGTGGACAATGAATTCGGTTCTGGGCAATTTGGTTCTAAGCAATTCGCTGTTGGGCGGGACTTCATCCTTCGGGAAGGCCGGCTCCTGGAGCGTCGGCTCTTCGCCACTTGTTTCGAAGGCGCCGCCGCGTCCGGTGTCGTTGATGCGGTCAAGGGTTTCGGGAACGACGACGGTGGCTTTGGCCACGGTCTGGAGCCCGACGTGCGCTGCCCCGCCAGCCTGCCGATAGACGTCGATGTGGCTCTGCAGGCGCTAGTGACGGCCGGGGCGACCGACCGGGCGCTAGTCGACGGTGCGTGCGACTACCTGGCCAATGTCGCGGCGGGCGCCCAGCGCGGCGGCGCCGTCCCTCCCGCGTTCCCGGTCATCGAGGCTTACCCGAGGGCGGTGCACTGGACCAGTTGGACCTACGAACCGGGTCTCAACCCGACGGCCGGGCTTGTCGGCCTGCTCCGCCAGCTGGGGGCGGACCATCCCTGGGTGGACGAGGCAACGGCCTTTTGCTGGTCACAGTTGGACGGGCCCGAGCTGCCCGGTGAGGCTCATACATTGAGCGAGGTCTTCGTCTTTCTCGAGCACAGCCCCGAGACGGAACGGAGCGCGATGGCCGCGGCCAGGGTGGCCGAGTTGCTGGCTAAGGCGTCCTCATGGAGGGCCGACCCCGACAGCCCGGATTACGGGCTGACTCCTCTCAACATCGCCCCCTTGGCGAGCAGCCGCTGGCGCAGTCTGTTCAACGAAAACGTGTTGGCGGCCCACCTCGACCGCCTGGAGCGGGACCAGCAAGCCGATGGGGGCTGGCCCCTCACCTGGGAGCCCCCGAGCGAAGCGGCCATCCTCGAGTGGCGCGGGATGGTGACTCTCGGGGCTCTCCGCACGCTTGTCTCGTACGAGCGCATCAGCTAGCTGGCGGGACAGCTAGTTAACAACCATCCACATGCGGCCGTCGAGGAGCTCACGGGCGGCGTCGAGATGACCGGCGTGACAGGCAGTCTCGGTGATCACGTGCAAAATGACCTCGCGCAGGTCCTCGTACCGCCAGTTTGACCACCGCGACGGCCAGTTGACTGGGGCCGCGTCCGGAGAAGTGGTGGCGACGATGGCGTTGGCCAGCTCGACCTCGCGTCTGTAGAGGCTGAACACGTCTTCGGCGTGCACGTCGGGCCCGACGATCCACGTGTCCTGGACGATATGTCCCGTCGCGCCCGTGGCGTCGATTTGCTCGCCGGCCACGACACCACGAAACCAGAAGCGTTCTACGTCGAGGGCGAGGTGCTGCACCAGTCCCAGGCAGGTCCACCCGGAGGGCAGGACCGCCCCGTGCAGGGGTTCCTCGCCTAGCCCGTCCAGGATGCCGAGCACGTGCTCGCGCTGGTAGTTCAATGAGATCAGCAGGACAGTGGCCTCCCTGGTCATCGTCGGTCCTTCCATCAGCCCTCCTCGTCGAGTACCCGTCGCCCAAGTATGTAGCCCGGGGCTACGGGAGCGACGAAGAGGGCGTTGAGCTGTGGACCGTTTGGGCGAGAAAAGTCGATGCGACGGCAGGCTGGGCCGGTGTGTTTCTTGTACGCCTTAGGGCACACCGGGCCGATGGTCGGGTTCGTGTGCCCGGGCTGCGGCTAGCCTGTTCTGGGGCGAATTTTTGTGCTTGGGTCGAAAAACATAGTGATAACGACAGTTATTCGACCCAGTTCGACCCGAGCCGTTGGCGGGTCTGTCCTACCCCGCGCCGGGCCGTCCTGCCCCGGGTCGGAACTCACCTCGCCCCCCTGCGGCACCTCGCCACCCTGCAGCACCTCGCCACCCTGCAGCACCTCGCCACCCTGCAGCACCTCGCCACCCTGCAGCACCTCGCCACCCTGCAGCACCTCGCCGGCTTCGCACACCAGGTCGCCCTTGCTGAGCGCTGATGCCGGGACCCGCTCCTCGGTGCCATCGGGGCGAAGCCGGCGAGCCTCTGTTTCCGACCGCATGCGGCGGAGAGTTTCAGCTTGCGCCTTGCCCCGGCCTTCGGCCATCGCCTCGGCGAAGTTGGCGAAGATCACGGTGAGGAACAGCCAGGCTGTGATGCTCCAGTCGAATAACCCTGGATGGGCGATGGATTCTATGAACGTCACCACGGTGCCGACGAGCACGACGAACATCACGGGGTTCTTGATCTGGATCGGGGGATCCAGTTTCTTCACCGAGTCCATGAGCGCTTGGCGCAGGATCTGGCGGTCGAAGAGGGTCCTGGCCTGGGCGACGCCTTGAGCCGTCGGGGGCGTAGGCGAGGGCGCGCCGGCCGACGTGGCGACCTGCTGGTCTCTACCGATCTGGACCCCGTTTTGCGTGTCGATTTCGCGTGTCCACGCCTTGATCAGCGCCAGCATGGCGATGGTGAAGACGACTATGTCTGGTAGTCAGAGAAAGTCAGCGTCTGGTACTCAGAGAAAGTCAGCCATGGGCCGATCCTGGCGGCGCCGGTCTGAACGCGATCTCAACAGGCGCTCGAAAACCTGGAAAAAATCTGAACGGGCGGACGACGTGCTACTGGCCGTCCCGAGCGACAATGGTGTGCATGCGCAGGTGGCTGATCGGCTCAGTGATCGGAGTGGTTATTGCCGTCGCGCTCGGTGCTGCCATGCTGCCCCTACGGTCGCACCTGGCCACCGCCACCGCCGCCGTGGTGCTGGTCGTGCCGTGTGTGGCCGGAGTGGTAGTCGGGGGGGTGGTAGCCGGCTTAGTGAGCGTGGCCGCCGGTTTTCTCATCTACGACTACTTCTTTGTCGCCCCGTTTGGCACTTTGACTGTAAGCAGTTCGCAGGACTGGGTGGCGCTGGTTGTTTATGTAGTCGTAATGGTGCTCGTGGCGGGCCTGGTAGTGCGGCTCGACCGGGCTCGGGAGGCATCGTCGGGGCGGGAAGCTAACGCCAGGCACCTGCTGGGGCTGTCCGAGCTCCTCCTCGTCGACAAGCCCGCCTCGGAGCTGGGCGAAGCGGTCGTCGAATGGGCCCACGACATCCTCGGGCTCGAAGGCGTGGCCCTGTTACTGTCCGTCGAGGGCCGCCTCGAAGTCGTTGCTTCGTCCGGCACGCCGATCTCCAACGACGAGCTCAGCCGCTTGCAGCCGGAGGCCGGGTTGCCGGTGCCACTCAGCACGGGTACGTCCAGCGACGCTGTCCAAACCCTGGCCCTCGCCGCCACCGGACGCCCGGTTGGGTTGCTGGCCATGCGTAATGTGCCGGCCGAGCCGACCCTACGTGAGCTCCTCCCGATCGTCGGGAACCACCTCGCCATGGCCCTCGAGCGAGCCCAGCTCCGGGAGCGCATCCTGCGGGCCGAGGTCCTCGAGGAGATAGACCGCTTGCGCCACTCGCTGATAGGTGCCGTCTCTCATGACCTGCGCACTCCGCTGGCGACGATCAAAGTCGCCTCTTCGACGTTCCTCGACCGGTCGACAGACCTGTCCGCCGATGATGCCGATGAGCTGCACAGCCTTATCGACTTGCAGGCCGACCGCCTTACACGACTGGTGAACAGTCTGCTGGACATGACCCGCATCCAGTCGGGGACGCTGGAAGTGCGCCGGAGTAGCTGGTCATTGGCCAACATTGTGAAGGAAGCCCTGGCCGAGCTCCACTCCTCGCTCGTCGAGCGGCGGGTCGACGTCCTGATCCCGGACCATCTTCCGTTCGTGGACGTGGACCCTCTCCTTATTGCTCAGGTCCTGGCCAACCTGGTTGACAACGCCAACCGGCACGGGCCGCCGGGGACACCGGTGACGGTGTCGGCGACGATGCGAGAGGGCGACCGGGTCAGGGTCGCGGTCATGGACCAGGGCCCGGCGTTCCTATTGCCGAGCGTGAGGCCATATTCGAGAGGTTCGTCCGCTTCGACACAGGGGGTCGGTCCGGCCTTGGCCTGGCCATCGCCAAGGCGTTCGTCGAGGCCCACGGCGACCGGATCTGGGTCGAAGGCGCCCCCGAAGGCGGAGCGCGGTTCATCTTCACCGTGCCGGTGGCTATGAGCGAAGGGGTGGGAACATAGGACATGGCGCGCGTGCTCATCGTCGACGACGACCCGGCCCTTCTGCGTGCTTTGCGCGTCAGCCTCAACCTCAAAGGCCATGACGTGGTGACGGCGGCCACGGGTGAGCAGGGGATCTCCCAGGCCGCGCTCATATCGCCCGATGTGATCGTGCTCGACCTCGGCCTTCCCGACATCGACGGGCTGAAGGTGTGCCGACGCATCCGTGAATGGGACGACGTCCCCATCGTCGTCCTTTCTGCCATCGGTTCGGAGGACCGCAAAGTGGCCGCGCTGGACGAGGGGGCCGACGACTACATGACAAAACCCTTCGGGGTGGCGGAGCTAGAAGCCCGGATCCGTACCGCCATTCGCCATCACCAGCCGTCTTCGATGGAGGCCGCCTCTGCCGTAAAGGTCGGCCTGCTCGACCTGGACCTCGTGCACCGCCAGGCCCGCGTCGACGGCACCCCGATAGACCTGACGGCCAAGGAGTTCGAGCTGCTTTCTTTCCTGGCCCGGCACGCCGGCAAGACCTGCACGCACCAGATGATCCTGGCTGAGGTGTGGGGCCGAGGGTACTCGAAGGAGGCGCAGTACCTTCATTCGTACATACACCGTTTGCGCCAGAAGCTGGCGACGAGTGGCGGTGTCGCCATAAAGACGTCTCCCGGTATCGGTTACGTTCTGACTGTGCCGGAGGAGAGCGCCGTTGAGTGACACCGACGAGGTGCTCGAGAAGGCCGAGCCCACCCTGCCAGAGCCCCCCGCCCCGCCCGAGCCCCCCGCTCCGGCCGCGCCGGGGCTGGCGGACGGGCCGGCGACGGTCGTCCAGACGGCGCACCGGGCCCCTGTCCTGCTACCGGACGAAGAAGACACCGCTTCGGTCGTCGAGGCGGCCGGCCACTTCCGCATCTACCTCGGCGCCGTCGCCGGGGTGGGCAAGACCTATGACATGCTCAACGAGGGGAAGCGCCGCTTGGAGCGGGGCACGGACGTCGTTGTCGGTTTCGTCGAGGCCCACAAGCGCCCGCTCACCGAGGGTCTCCTAGAGGGTTTCGAAGTCGTGCCCCGCAAAGTAGTGGAGTACCGGGGGGCGCAGTTCGAGGAGATGGACCTCGACGCTGTCCTCGCTCGTCACCCCAAGGTCGCCCTCGTCGATGAGCTGGCGCATACGAACGTGCCCGGCTCGGGCCGGCACGCAAAACGTTGGGAGGACGTGCTCGAGCTGCTGGACGCCGGCATAGACGTAATAACGACCCTCAATATCCAGCACGTCGAGAGCCTGGCCGACGCAGTCGAGCAGATGACTGGGGCGCGTGTGCGCGAGCGGGTGCCGGACTGGGTCGTGCGCAAGGCTAACCAGATCGAGCTGGTGGACTCCTCACCCGAACAGCTCCGCCGGCGGATGCTGCACGGCAACATTTACCCTCCCGAGAAAATCCCCTACGCGCTTTCTCATTTCTTCCAAACCGACAACCTGATCGCACTCCGCGAACTGGCGCTGCGGTTCCTGGCCGACGAGACTGAAGAGGAGCTGCTCGAACACCTCCGCCGTCACAGCGAGAAACGGCTCTGGGAGACAAGAGAGCGGATCCTGGTGGCGGTCACCGGCGCCCCCGGCACTGACGTCTTGCTCCGGCGAGCGGCCCGGATGGCGGCGCGTGCCAAAGGCGAACTGAGCGCCATACATGTGGTCGCCTCAGACGCCGCGCCCACGAAAGACAAGACGAAGTTCGAGTCGCTGCGCAAATTGGTGAGCGACCTCGGCGCTCGGTGGTACGAGGTATCGAACTCTGACCCGGCCCAGGCCATCACGAATTTCGCCAAAGAACACCAAATTACTCAAATAGTGATCGGTTCGAGCCAGCGGAGCCGGTGGCAGGAGATGACAGGCGGGGCCCGATCGTCCGGCGGATAATACGGAGGGCGGGCGACCTCGGGATCGACGTCCACGTAATCGCCCGCCGAGAACTCCCGCCCGGTTTCGAGCACGAGGTCCCCGAGGAGAGCTGAGCATCCCGTCAGTTTCCTCAGTTTTTCTCGGTGTACCTCTGGGTGAACGAGACGATGACGCGGGCGCCGATAATAAGCAGCAGCACGAGCACTATCAGGATGAAAGCGGCGTCATAGGAGAGGTGCACGAACGTGTTCGAGGGGTAATTGTAGAACGACCATATGGCGTAGGTCAGATAAGGGACGGGAGAGTGGGTAAGAGACAGGCTCGGCATGCTGTTGCTGAAACCGGCCGTATATAGGAGCGGCGCGGTTTCGCCCATGGCGATCGCCAGCGCCACCAGCCACCCTGTGGTTATCCCGGGCAGGGCGGCCTTCATGGTGATACGGCGCAAGGCGTAAGGCGGGCTCATCCCGAGGGCTTCCGCACCTTCCCGGTAACTGGTGGGTACTGAGCGCATGGCCGACTCGGTGCCCTTGGCGATGTACGGGACCGTCAACGCCGACAGTGCGATCAGGGCGCCGGCCAAGGAGAACTGCCAATGTAACGCGACGGCCAGCGCGATGAACCCCACATATCCGAGCACGATAGATGGTATGCCGGCCAGTACTTCAGAGCCGCCCCTCAAGATTGAACCGAGCCGCCCGTGAGCGTACTCGGACAGGTAAATACCTGACGAAATCCCAATTATCCCGGCGATTATCCCAACACCGGCCACGATTAACAGGGTCCCGACGATCTCGTTGGCGAGGCCCCCTCCAGTCCCGCTGCCCACCGTGGTGAGCACACTCCAGTGGAACACGGGCAAGGCCCGGCTCACGACACCATAAAGAAGCCAGACCAGGGGGGCAGCAATGGTCAGCACCGCCAGCATGCACACTCCCCAGCCCACCCAGCTGGCCATTCGCCGGCTCAGAGCGGGACGTCCGTGCAGGTCCAGGGGCTCGGAACCCGCTGCTATGGAGGTGACGGCCATCGCGCTACACGCCTCGGCCAACGGGCAGGGCAGTCCCCGCCACCCGGCGGACCAACAGCCGCGCCCCCATGTTGGCCAGGAGGGTGATCACGGCCAAGACCAACGCAAATTCAGCCAGCGTCTGGACCGCAAAACCGGTGCCATCGGAAAGGGCGCCGTCCAACTGGCTGACGATTGTGGCCGCAATGGTGCCGAAGGGCAAATAGAGATTGGGCGGGAGGGTGCCCAGGACGGCTCCCGATACCATGGCGACGGCGATGGTCTCACCGAGGGCCCGGGCCAGCCCGAGCACTGAAGCACCGATAATGCCGGCCCGGATCCACGGCAAGCTGACCTTCCGGGCTACTTCCCAGTCGTCCATGCCGAGAGCGAGGCCGCCCTCCTTGGGTAAGCGAGGGACTTGGCGGAGCAAATCGCGTGTGGTGGCCGCCACTATGGGGATGATCATGATGGCCAACACCAGGCTGGCCGTAAGGAGGCCTTCGCCCGAGCCGGTATCGCCGCGAAAAAAACTGAGTACGGGTACATCCGGCACGTGGTTGGCAATAACGGGAGCAACGTCGCGGGCGATGATGGGGCCAAAAGTAACGAACCCCCATAACCCGAATATCACGCTCGGGATGCCGGCCAGGACTTCCAGGAAAAGCCCGAACGCATTGGAAAGTCGGCGCGGCATCTTTTCTACCACGGCCAAGGCGGCGAGAACGGAGACCGGGACCGCAAACACGACGGCGATGGCCGAGCTGACGACCGTGCCGACGATAAGCGGCCAGGCCCCGTAGCTGACACCCACGGGGTGCAATACGCCGTTGGTGCGCACGGGGTTGGCGTAAGTGCTGCCTGGTCTCCAGGTGTCGCGGAAGAGGAAAGCAGCCCCGTTGTACTTGATGGCTGGGAAGGCCTTTACCGCCAGTACGGCGACAATGGCCAGCAGGGCGGCGACGGGGAGCAGCGCAGCGAAGCCCGTCCACCAGCGCAGCCCGTGGGTGCTTACGCGCCGGACCACGGGTTGCAACCAGGATGGCCACCGCCCGTACCCTCCCTCGTAGAGGGAGAGCGCGGGCGGCTCGGCCGGGACAGAAGGGACTTCGCCTGGAGTAGCGACGGCCATCAGGTTGTCCTGGTTACTTTGGCGGTTGTCTTGCTAGCCGCTGATCTGTGCGATCTGAGCGTCCGACAGCGACGCCACCGCCGGCGTGAGCGGCTGGAAGTCGACCTGGTTGAGGAAGCTGCTGGCGCTCCCGTGCTTCGGGTCGACGGCCCAGGCCAGGAAGGCCTTCACCGCCGTCGCCACCTGGTTGTTGAGCTCCTTCGGTGGGATGATGGCGTACTCGTAGTTGACGATCGGGTAACCGTCGGAGGCTGAGTCATAGATCATCGAGAGGGTCTCGTTGGCCGGGGTCTTGCTCTCGAGTTGCTTGGCCTCGGCGGTCATGGTCGCGGGGGTGGGGAGTTCGAATTTGCCCGACTTGTTCTGGAGCGTGGCCTCGCCGAGCCCGTCCGATTGGGTCTTGGCCAGGTAGCTGATGCCGATGTAAGCAATGCAGCCAGGCGTGGCGGCGCAGCCGGTCACCATACCACCGTTGCCCGTCTCGCCCAGGGCGTTGGAAATGGAGGGGAAGCCGATGCTGGTGCCGTACCCGATGTTCTGGCCCCAGCCACTCGGGTCGGAAGCGGACAGGTAGGAGCTGAACAGGAACGTGTCACCGCTTGAGTCGCTGCGGTGGAGGGCGATAATCTTGTCGGCCGGCAGGTTGAGGCTCGGGTTGAGCTTGGCGATCGCCTGGTCGTTCCAGGTGGTGATCTTGCCCTGGTAGATTTGCGAGATGACCTGCCCGCTTAGCTTGATATGGGCGTTGTTGAGGCCCGGCACGTTGTAGTTGATCTGCTGGGCCGAGATGGCCAGCGCGATGTTCTTCATGCCCGGGTGCGCGGAGACCTGCGAGCCGGAGAGGTAGGCATCGGAGGCGCCTATATCTACGATGCCGTCGGCAGCATCAGAGATGCCGGTACCAGAACCGGTACCCGACGGAGTGACCTTGATGTTGGCGTACTGCTTGTGGTAGGCGGCCGACCAGAGCTGGAAGAGCGGGTAGAGCAGCGTGCTACCCGTTTCGAAGATGTTGACCGAACCCTTGGGCGGGTTCTCGCTGACGGTCACGGCGTGCTGGCTAGTAGCTGCGGACGCGGGGACGATAGTGGCAGCCGTCGTGGCGAGCGCGGTGAGTAACCCGGCGGCGGCCGCCGCTCCACGTGCCGCGTTTCGGCTCCGCTTGGAACTGCGTGCACTGAACATTTAGTGGGTATTCCTCCTGGGGTGTCTTTATACAAAGGTGCTGTGTTTATTTTTGATTACAGGCGAGTAAGTAACGCGCTTTGTCGTCCCCTTTGCAAGCCGCGCGCTTACAAAGGGCTGGTTTTGATCCAGCGGGTGCGGCGTCACCCGCTCTGAATTGCTACCCGGCGCCGTAACCCGGGCAGTTCTGCTAACCCATCCGGCCGCTCACGTAGCGAGCGGTTTCGGGCTCCTTTGGATCTTCGAAGATTTGGCTGGTGGGACCCGTCTCCACCAGTTTGCCCTGATAGAAGAACATTGTACGGTCCGACACTCGGGCCGCCTGAGCAAGATTATGCGTTACGATAATGATGGTCAACGCGGGGGTCAGACTGCGGATCAATTCTTCGATGTTCTCGGTCGAAATAGGGTCGAGCGATGAAGTGGGTTCGTCCAATAGCAGGATGTCCGGCCCTACCGCCAGAGCGCGTGCCAGGCACAGCAGCTGCTGCTGGCCACCCGAAAGAGCGAAAGGTGACGCGCCCAAGCGGTTGGAGACGGCCTCGTACAAGCCGACCTCGCGCAAGCGAGTCTCGACGATCTGCTTGTAGTGCGATTTACCGGCGATCCTGTGTGCCTTTACCCCGGCCAGCACGTTCTCCGCTATCGACATCGGGAAAGGGTTCGGCCGCTGGAACATCATCCCCACTCGCCGCCGCAGGGTCATCAGCTGGACGCCAGGGGCATAAATACTCGCGCCCTCGAACAGCACCTCACCCTTGTGCCAATGCTTGGCCACCTTTTCGTTCATTCGGTTGAGTGACCGGAGGAACGTGGTCTTGCCCGACCCGGTCGGCCCGATCAAAGCCGTGATCTCCCCCTTGGCAATGTGCACGTTTATTCCCGAGAGGATGGTGGCCGAACCGAAACCCAGGGCCAGGTCGCGCGCCTCCATCGAGGTCGGGACATTGTCAACACCGACGGCGTTGTTTCGGGCGGCGACAGTGGTTTTTTGGACGACCGTGGTTTTTTGGCCGTCCGCGGCCAAGGTTGTTTCGGAAGGTACCTGAGGAGGAACCGCAGTGCTCATGAGTTCAGTAGATAAATAGCAGAAGGATGTGCGCGATTCTCAATCGGAAAAACATTACGTTAGTCAGTTGAACGCACGGTTAACGGAAAGCAACAAGTAATCCAGTACGCGATGAACAGTACAAAGGTTCAACGCTCGGCCTGATAACGGTACCCGATCCCGCGCACTGTTACTATCCGTCTCGGGCCGGCCGGGTCGTCCTCCAGCTTGGCCCGCAGACGCCTGATATGGACCTCGAGGCTCGTGCTTTCGAGCGGCATCAAGGGGCCCCACAGCCGGTTCAGGAGCGTGGCCCGGGGCAAGACGATGCCGGCGTTCTCCATCAAGAGCCGGAGCAGCTCGAACTCGCGGAGTGGGAGGTGCAGGCGCACTGACCGCAATGTCACCTCGTGGCTCTCAGGGTCGAGGCGCACGTCGCCGACCCGGATGGCCGGTTCGTGGTGGCCCCCGTTACCGACCCAGTGCGGCGCCCGCCGGAGCACTGCCCGGACGCGTGCCACCAGTTCAGCCGGGCGCCCGAGGGGGAGCGCCAGGTAATCATCAGCTCCAGCCGTGAGCGCCTTCGTGACCAGGTTCTCGTCGTTCGGCCCGATGAGCAACAGGGGGAAGCCAGGGTGCTCGGCCCACAACTGTTCGCAGAAAGCCAGCCCGTCCCCTTCAAAGCGCCCGTCCACTATGGCTATGTCCGCCCTCGCCCCCCTCAGGGCGCCGAACGCGGCCTCCCCGTCGGTGGCGACCACTACCTCGAAGCCGGCGCCCTCCAGATCCGCTGGCACTGCGCCGGCTCCCATAGCGTGCGCCACCAGCACGGCGGTCCCCACCTTCGGCCGCGAACCCTCCAGGGCGACTTCGCCGCGGTCGTCTAGTGGCCCGGTTGAGGGCGCCGCCTCTTCCCCGTATACCTGCTGGTTACCGCTGATTTCCACAGTGTCGGCCGTCGAGCTGACCAACTTGCAACATTTTGGTTAACGCTCGGTGACAGCGCGATGAAAGCCTGGAGCGACGTAATTTCAGGCTACCCATTTCGTGCTCGATAGGCGGGGCACGACGCCTGCCTGTAGTGATCAGAGCTGTAGTGGTCAGAGGCGGGCCATGACGAACAACATGGACGCGGTTGCGGCTACCTTCCCGTCGACGGTGGCTGTGCCATGGCCCTTCCCGGCCGAGGAACCCAGCTGGTCGAGCTCGACGGTCATTTCCAGTACCTCGCCCGGGACCACTTGTCTTCGGAAACGGGCTTTGTCGATGCCGCCGAAGAGCGGCAGGCAGCCGCTGAACCGGGGGTCACTCAACACGGCGATCCCGCCCAGCTGGGCCATGGCCTCCACCATCAGGACGCCGGGCAGGGTCGGGCGGCCGGGGAAATGGCCTTCGAAGAACGGCTCTGTCCCCATCAGCCGCCACAGGCCGCTGGCACTTCGCCCCGGCTCGATCGCCGTCACCTCGTCCACGAAGAGGAACGGAGGGCGGTGCGGGAGCACAGCCGAGGGGATCGGAAGTGGGAGCCCTCCGGCCTGGTCGCCCAGTGGGCCGCTCAATGGCCCATCCCCAACCCGCCGTCTACCGGTACCACAGCGCCGGTTATGTAGCCGGCGTGCTCGGACGAGAGCCAATAGACGGTCCCGGCGACGTCTTCGACCGAGCCGAACCGGCGCAGCGGGACCTGGGCCAGGACCTCACGCTGGCGTTCTTCGCCCAAGCCGGCCGTCATGTCAGTCTCGATGAAGCCGGGGGCGACCACGTTCACCGTTACGTTGCGTCCGCCGATCTCGCGGGCCAGGCTGCGGGCGAAGCCGATCAGGCCGGCTTTGGAGGCGCCATAGTTGGCTTGGCCAGGTGAACCGGAGAGGGCCACCACGGACGAGATGAGGATGACCCGGCCATTACGGGCACGAAGCATCTTCGGCAGGGCGCGCCGTACCACCCGGAACGACCCGACCAGATTGGTGTCGACCACTCGCTCGAACGACGCTTCGTCCATCTGGAGCAAGAGTTTGTCGTCGTTGACGCCGGCGTTGGCCACCAGGACTTCGACCGGGCCCAGCTCAGTTTCGACCACACTCAGGGCCTTGTCCACCGACTCTGAATCGGTAACGTCACAGGGCACGCTCAACAGGCCGCCCACCGGACCAGAGCGACTGGTGACGGCCACCCGGTCCCCGCCGGAGGCGAACATCCTGGCTATGGCCAGCCCTATGCCCCGGTTGCCCCCGGTCACGAGTACGACGCGTCCTGCGTCGCCGGCCACTCAAACCCCCATGGCGTGATAGCCACCGTCGACGTGGACCACCTCGCCGGTTGTCAGGGGGAACAGGTCGGAGAGAAGGGCGACGCACGCTTTGGCTACCGCGCTCGAATCGCTCGTGTCCCAGCCGAGCGGGGCTCGTTCGCCCCACACGCCCTCGAATCGCTCTATCCCCGGTATGGCTCGAGCGGCGATCGTCCGCACGGGACCGGCAGCCACCAGGTTGACCCGGACGTGGGACGGGCCAAGATCGCGGGCTAAGTACCGGGCGGTGGACTCGAGCGTCGCCTTGGCCACCCCCATCCAGTCGTAACCCGGCCAGGCGACGCTGGCATCGAAGTCGAGGCCCACGACCGCGCCGCCTCCGGCTGCCTTGAAAAGAGGCAAAAGCCCGGCGGTGACGGCCTTTAGCGAGTAAGCCGACACGTGTAACGCCACGGCAACGTCGTCCCAGGGCGCGTCCAGGAAACCCCCGCCCAGGCACGAAGGGGGCGCAAACCCGATCGAGTGGAGCAACCCGTCCACACCACCCCACCGCTGTTGCAGTTCGGCGGCCGCTGCTTCGATGTGAGCCGGGACCGTGACGTCGAGCTCGAGGATGTCCGGAGGCTCGGGAAGGTGCTTGGCCACCCGCCTGGTGAGCGAGAGGGCCCGGCCGAAGCTGGTGAGTACCAGCTCGGCGCCCTCTCGCTGGGCCAGCTCGGCCACTCCGTAGGCGATCGAGTCGTCGGTGAGCACCCCTGTGACCAGGATGCGCTTGCCTTCCAGAAGTGCTGGCACGGAGCGCGAGGTTAGCGCTCGCACTAGGGGGATTCCTCGGCCGAGGACGTCTCGGCTAGCCTCTGTCCCGATGGAGGGGAAGAAGATGGCCCGAGACGAGGCCTTCGCGACTTTCCAGGGCTGTGTGGCCGAGGTACTCGATATCGACCCGGACCAGGTCAAGCCCGAGGCGCGGTGGGCAGAAGACCTTGACGCTGACAGCCTGGCTGTGGTGGAGATCACGCTCGCGCTCAACGACGCGTTTTCCATCCGCCTCCCCGATGTCGACCCGAGCAAGTTGAGCACGGTCGGGCAGGCCTTCGACATCGTGGCGGAGTTAGTCGGCGTCTGATCTGAAGGGCCGGAGGGCCCTTTGGTCGTCCCTCAGGCTCCCTCTTCGCCCCTCATCAGGGATCTTCGCCGCTCAGGGCCCTTCGTCCCTCAGGGACCCCTCTCGGTCAAGGTAACGCTGGCGCGCCTCCGCCAGGATCTCTTCGGCGGCTTTGCGGTCGCGCCAACCTCCGAGCTCGGTCCGTTTGCCCGGCTCGAGCGACTTATATATGGCGAAGAAGTGAGCGATCTCGTCCAGCTCATGGGTGGGCAGGTCGCTGAGGTCCTGGACATCGGCCTGGCGCGGGTCGCTGGCGATGACGCACAGCAATTTGGCGTCGTCCCCTTCCTCGTCGCGCATCATGAAGACCCCGACGGGCCGCGCCCGGACGTGGCACCCCGGGAAAGTCGGCTCTTCGAGCACCACCAGCGCGTCGAGAGGATCGCCGTCGTTGGCCAGCGTGCCGGGCACGTAGCCGTAGTCCTCGGGGTAACGGGTGGACGTGAAAAGCATCCGGTCGAGCCAGATCTCGCCCGTATCGTGGTCGGCCTCGTACTTGTTGCGAGTCCCCTTGGGGATTTCGACCACTACCTCTACGTCCATCGCTTCATGTTAATGCTGCCCCGGGGCGTCCAGGCTCTCCTGGTCGTTATGGTCACACCCCGGTGGAATGCTGGCGGAGGTTCGCGATTGCCCGCCTAGAAGAGGGCCGCTATACGCACTGACCGAGGGACATCGGTCGCCACGGCTTGACGGCTTGACGGCTTGACGTCGTGATGGCCAATAACACCACCCAGCAGACACAAGGGAGGCGGGTTGCCGACGAATCGCACTCCGCTGTGCAGTGCCTGCGGCCAGGTCGCGGCGAGCGCCGTCTCGGGCGCCCCGGCATCGAGCGTGCGCGCGTGCCGTTGCCGCAACTTGTGGTGCGCCGCGCCGGACCGTTCGCTCCAGGCGGTCTTCGCTGTCGGCAACTACGAAGGGGCGTTGAGGAAGGCCATCGTCGCCTACAAGTACCGGTGGGATTTGCGCTGGGCGCGCCCGTTCGGTACCCTTCTCTACGGCTTTTTGACGCGCCATGCCACCTGGTTCGAGGAGTACGGGGTCATCTGCCCGGTGCCGCAGTACATGGGGCCGGGAGCACGACGGCCCTGGGGCCACGTGGCTCTCGTCTGCTCCGAGGTCAGTCGCTTAGCGGCCGGAGGGTGGCCGGTGGAGGACCTGGTGAGCAAGGTGTTCGAGACTGACGTTATGAGCACCAAGCGACACCCGAGCCGCCGGGAGCTGGCCGCCAGGAGCCTTCGCAACGCGTTCGTGGTGACCGACGCCGCCGCCGTCCAGGGCCGGCGCATCCTCGTGGTGGACGACGTCTGCGCTTCTGGCTGCACGCTGCTCACCGTGGCCAGAACCTTGCGGCGGGCCGGTGCGGACGAGGTGGCGGCCTTGGTTTTGGCCCGGGCCCGGTGGCGGGCAGAGCGCTAAGGCGCCCGTTTCTCAAAGTTCTTGGTGCGAACGGCGGCTGTCGGTGCTTCGCTTTGAGCCCGAAACTTCTTTAATGTCGTGTCCATGTCCGAACCCCTCATCGAGCTGGCCATATCCGAGGTGCGAGCGGCTGTACCCATGAGGATCGGGCAGGAAGCCGGCCTGGCCGTCTTGGCCGAGCTGGTGGAGCCCTTCCGCTCCCTGCACATCTACATAGGTCAGCCGGAGGCGAGGGCGATCCAGGCCGCCCAGCGCGGCGAGCGGCCGCCGCGCCCGTCGACGTGGGACCTTTTCTTGGCCGCGGTAGCGCTACTCGGAGCCAAGCTCGACCGGGGGGTTATAGACCGGGTCGAGGAGGCGCGGCACTTCTTTGCGTCCGTAACGCTGATGCGAGGGGAGGAGACCTTTTCACTTTCCTGTCGGCCGTCGGATGCTATTGCTCTCGTTGCCCGCGAGCCTTGGGCGGCGTTGTACACCACTGAAGAAGTAATGGCGGCGGCCGGCCGCTTCCCGGGAGACGACCTCGTACGCCCGTGAACTTATCCCCCGGGTGCCAGCACCTACGGCAGTTTTGCTATCCCGACCGAGAGCTGCCAGATGCCGATGCCGGCCGCTATGCCGCCGGCGATCGGTCGCTGACGGGCCTTGACCCAATTGTTGGCAGACTCCACGACACGCCGTGTTTGCTTCGGCCATTTGATATTGAAAAGCAGTGAAAGTTCGATGGAAATATAGGCAATTACGGCATAGGAGATCAGCAGCAGGATGTCCACGGCGGCCGAGAACTTGGCGTCGATCAGGTATTTCAGCGCGGCGAGGAACCAAACGCTCGGCAGGTCGATAGCGATGCCGACGATAAGCGCAGCCCAAAACGAATCCGCCTTGCCGGCCCGGGCGGCCCAGCCCGATGAGCCCTCCTTCTTTGCCGTCTCCGTCGGCCCCGACACCGACGTGCGCTGGCGCGGGCGTAGCTTACGGTGGGGGAAGAAGAAGATCCTTGTCGCCGCGGCCAAGAGGATGACGCCGATGGCTATGTTGACCCACGCCCTCACGGTCTGGTGGTTCGAACTGGTGAGCGCGTCGGTACTGCCCACCACCGCTACGATCACGAACCCGAATATCAGCGTGGTCAGGAAACCACCCGTCAGCAGACCCGCCAGCAGCACGGCTGGACGCGGCCCCGGCAGCATCAACGCTACTATCGCCAGGAGGACCGGGTATACGGCCGCAAACAAAGCGAGAGCGTAGAAACCGGACCAGTTCACGTCGCCGATACTACTTGCCTGTACTGTCCCGATGGCCTACCCCTTCGAGGTGAACGGTGCCAGCGGCGGCCGTCAGAGGGCCGGCAAAATGGGGCCGGCAAAATGGGGCCGGCAAAATGGGGCAGTCTTTCTCGAAGCCGGCCGGGTCACGTTGACAGAGACGACAGCAGTCGCAGTCCTACCCGGAAATCCGACAAAAGTTCTACCTGCCACCAACGCGGAGTCAAAAATGGGCTCAAGTAAGGACTTTTATCCGTTTACGCCAGTTTTACGTCGACCGACGACGGCGTCCCATCGTCAGCATTTGACAACACCAGCTCGGCAATGTTCTGAGCGGCTCGCAGGTCTGCTGCGACATGACGCAGGGCGAAGATCTCTTGACTTGGCCCGTGGAAAGTGACACGTTCGACGGGCGCACGGGGGCTCACTTTCGCCTCTGATTTCGCCCGCCGAATGGCGCCCAGGAGCTGCACTGCTGACGTATAGATCGTCGTGCCGGTGGTAGAGGCCAGCTCGAACCGTCCGCTCGGCCAGTCGGCTCGGTGCACAGATCCTTCTTGCCACCACGACCACACTTCTTCAGTGACGTACGGCATGAACGGTGCGAACAGCCGTAGCAGGGTGGACAGGCTGACGGCGAGAGCCGTCCGGGCCGACTTGGCCCGGTCCGGGCCCATCTCGCCGTACGCCCGCGCCTTCACGAGCTCGAGGTAGTTGTCGCAAAAGTCCCAGAACCACGCTTCAGTCCGTTCCAGGGCGCGGGAGTACTCGTACGCTTCGAAGGCCGCCGTGGCCGTCTCCACCAGAGACCCGAGGCTCTCCAGCAGGGCCACGTCGACTGGCTCCACCGCCATATGCGGTTGTCCCGCGGCCACGCCGGCCAGCCCGGCGGCCTCGACGGCGACCATTTCGTCATCGTCCCCGTTGTACCCGAGCCACAACTTGGCGGACAGGACGAACTTCGAGGCGTTCAAAATCTTGAGCGCCAGTTTTCGGCCTACTTCCATTTGGCTCTCGACGAAGGCAGTGTCCATGCCGGGTCGCCCCGACGCAGCCCAATAGCGCACGCCATCAGAACCGTGCTTTTCCAGCAGTGCCCGGGGGGTTACGACGTTGCCCACGGACTTGGACATCTTTTTGCGGTCCGGGTCGAGGATAAACCCGGATATGGCCGCGTTCGCCCACGGGAGCACGCCTTCTTCGAAATAGGAGCGCACGACGGTGGCGAATAGCCATGTCCGGATTATGTCGTGGGCCTGGGGCCGAAGATCCGTAGGGAATACGCGCTGAAAGAGGTCGCCCGCCGCGGGGTCGTCCCATCCGGCGGCGATCTGGGGCGTCAAAGAGGAAGTGGCCCAGGTGTCCATCACGTCCCGCTCGGCGGTGAAGCCGCCGGGCACGTCACGTTGGGATGGAGAGTAACCGGGGGGGACGTCCGTTGAGGGGTCGACCGGCAGGTCGTCCTCCGCCGGCACGATGGGTTGGACGTAGTCGGGTTCGCCTGAGGGCCCACGCGGTACCAGACCGGGAACGGGACGCCCAAAAATCGTTGCCTGCTAACCAACCAGTCACTGGTGAGCCCCGTAACCCAGTCGTCATAACGCGCCTGCATGAAGGCGGGGTACCAATGCAGTTGGCGTCCCAGCGCTAAAAGATCCTCGCGGTACTCGAGAGTACGGATAAACCACTGGCGGCTGGTCACTATCTCGAGCGGCCGCTCGCCTCTTTCGTAGTACTTGACGGCGTGTGTTATGGAGCGCGCCGCCCCGACGACCTCGCCCGATTCGTGGAGTAGCTCGACGACCCGCCGCTGCGCCGCGGCCACCGTTTTCCCGGCCAGTTCTGCGCCATAAATGGACGCCCCCCGCTCGCTCAGCCCGTCCGGGGGAGCCGGCAGCAGCTTGCCGTCCCGCCCAACGATCGTCCGCACAGGCAGGTTGAGGTCACGCCACCAGACAATGTCTGTGACGTCTCCGAACGTGCAGACCATGGCGGCGCCGGTGCCTTTGTCAGGTTGGGCCAATCGGTGGGCCACCACCGGCACTGAGGCACCGAAAAGCGGGGTGGTAACACTGGCGCCGACGAGCGAAGCGTAACGTTCGTCCGCCGGGTGGACGACCACGGCCACACAGGCAGGCAACAGCTCCGGACGGGTTGTGTCTATGAGCAGGTCCTCACCCGTGGGGCGATGGAAGACGAGAGTGTGGAAGGTCCCCGGACGTTCTCGGTCCTGTAGCTCGGCCTGGGCGACGGCGGTGCGAAAATCGATGTCCCACAGCGTGGGCGCTTCGGCTGTATAGGCCTCTCCCCGCCGGAGGAGGTGCAGGAAGGACCGCTGCGAAGTGCGGCGAGCTTTCTGTCCTATGGTCCTGTAGAGCGTGCGCCAGTCGACTGAGAGGCCGAGGTAACGGTACAGGTCCTCGAATGCTTGCTCGTCTTTAGCCGTGAGGCGCTCGCAGAGCTCCATGAAGTTCTGGCGGCTGACTAGTACGGGATCCTGTCCCTTGGGCAGGCCGCCCTCGGCCGGCGGAACAAACCCCGGCTCGTAAGGGAGCGTCGGGTCGCAGCGCACGCCATAGTAGTTTTGGACGCGTCGCTCGGTGGGCAGTCCGTTGTCGTCCCAGCCCAGCGGGTACCACACCGAATAGCCCCGCATGCGTTTGTAACGAGCGATGGTATCGGTGTGCGTATAGGAAAAAATGTGGCCTATGTGCAGTTCTCCGCTAACGGTCGGCGGAGGCGTGTCTATCGAGTAGACCTGTTGACGGGGGGCCGTCCGGTCGAAATGGTAAATGCCCTCCTCGGCCCACCGTGTAGCCCAGGTTTCCTCCAGGCCTTCCAACGTGGCCCGCTTAGGCGCGCCCCGGAGCCTTTGTCGCGGCTCGGTGCTAATCGGCAGCTCAACTGACATTATCCCGCTACCGTACTTCCTGTGCTCGCTCTCTTGGACACCGCGACCGGCGAAGTGGCCCCGTTGGAGCCCCGTGACCCCGGGAAGCTCGCTGTCTACCTGTGCGGCCCGACGGTCTCCGGCGTGTTCCACCTCGGCCACGGCCGGGTCGCCCTTGTGTGGGACACGCTGCGCCGCTACCTCGAGTGGAGCGGGCTCGAAGTCCGTTTCGTGTCCAATATCACCGACATCGAGGACAAGATCATCGCTCGGGCGGCGGAGGAGGGGAGTACGACCGATGAGGTGGCCGCCCGTTACGAGGCGCTTTGGTGGGAACTTATGGACGCGCTCGACGTGCAGCGGCCCACGGTCGCTCCGCACGCCACGGCCTACGTGGCGGGCATGGTCGAGCTGATCGCAGACCTGGTCACTAGGGGCAACGCCTACGTCGGCGGTGATGGGGTCTATTTTTCGACCGAGTCGCTCCCCGGTTACGGTTCGTTGAGCCACCAGGACCTCGATGCGCTACGGGCGGGCGCACGGATAGAGACGGACGAGGAAGCGGGTAAGCGTACCCCGCTCGATTTCGCCCTCTGGAAGTTGTCTCGGCCGGGCGAACCGGCCTGGCCGTCGCCGTGGGGCCCGGGCGGCCGGGTTGGCACACCGAGTGCGTGGTGATGTCCCTAGACCTGCTCGGTGAGGGCTTCGACCTCCACCTGGGGGGTCTCGACCTGCTGTTCCCCCACCACGAGAACGAACGCGCCCAGGCGGTGGCCGAAGGCGAAGCCTTTTCCCGGCGCTGGGCCCACAACGGCATGGTGGTCGACGAACGCGGCGAAAAAATGAGCAAGTCCGTCGGCAACATCAGTTCCCTCCCCGAGCTGCTCGAACGCTATGAGGGCCGCGTGCTGCGGGTCCTCGTGCTCCAGGCCCACTACCGGAGCCCGATGAGCGTCACCGCCGAGGCTCTGGACCACGCCCAGGGGGCGCTCAGCCGGCTGGACAACTTCGCCCGCGAAACAAGGGACCTGGCCCTGTCCCGCCCCGACCCGGCCACGCTGGCCCGGTTCAAGTGGCGCATGGACGACGACTTCGATACGCCGGGGGCCCTGGCTGTCATTTTCGGGGCGGTGCGCGATGCTCGTCTCGACCCCACCCGGGCGGCGGCATTAGCAGCCGCCGTTCGTGAGTGCTGCGAAGGGGCGCTCGGCTTGCGCCTGCCCTCCGACGAAGACGAAGAACTGGACAAAGAGGCGGCCGAACTAGTGGCTACCCGCGACGCGGCCCGGGCCAGGGGCGACTGGGGCGCGGCCGACTCCATACGCTCCAAGCTCCAGTCGATGGGCTACATCGTCGAAGACGGCCCCAGTGGCACGGTCGTGCGCCGGGAGCGTTAGCCCGCTTGTCCTGAGTGCGGGACGGGAGTGCGAACAGGTGCCAGCCATCGCCGGCGACATCTAGTCCCCGGCTCATCCTCCCGTTGCCTCGTAGGTAGCGGCTACGGGGCCAAGCGGAGCAGGCCGCACCTACGTCGTGGGCTCGTTATCCGGTGAGCCCATTGTGCAGGTAGCGGCCTCTCCGTTCCCCCATGCCTTAGTGGCTGGTTGGCGCCCCCGGGATGGACGAAGGAGCCGTGGCGCCGTTGGAGGCGACGACGCCGTTCGTATTGACGATGCCGGCGAGCAGGCTCGTCAGCTCCGCGGGTATTACGAACTTGGTGGAGGGCGACATCCCGATCTGCTTCAACGTCTCGAGGTACTGAAGGGTCATGGTCGTCTTGTCGACGCTGCCGGCGACCTCCAATATCCGTTTCAAGGCGGCGGCGAAACCCTGGGCACGAAGCTCAGCGGCCTGGCGTTCGCCTTCGGCTTGCAGGATCGCCGACTGCTTTTGACCTTCGGCCACCGTGATCGAGGCCGACTTCTGGCCCTCGGCCTCGGTGACGAGCGCTCGCCGTGTCCGCTCAGCCCCCATCTGACGGGTCATCGCCTCGAGGACGGCCGGAGGCGGCTTGATCTCCCTCACTTCGACGTTGGTGACTTTGACGCCCCAGCGTTCGGTCACATCGTCCAGCTTCGTCCGGAGCACGTCGTTCATGTGCTCCCGCTTCGACAACACGTCGTCCAGGGACATGTCGCCTACGACCGAGCGCAGCGTGGTGGAGGCGATGTTGATGCCGGCACCTTTGAAGTCCTGCACGGCCAAGACGGTTGTGAGCGGGTCGAGCACCTTGTAGAAAATGATGAAATCGATGGCGATGGCGGCATTGTCCTGGGTGATGGCCGTCTGGTGCGGGACCTCCAGGTACTGCTCGCGCAGGTCCACCCAGGAGATCCGGTCCGTGATCGGGTTGATAAGGATCAACCCGGGGCCGCGTGCCCCACTGGCACGGCCCAAGCGGAACAGGACCACCCGCTGGTACTCGCGCACCACCTTGATGGATACGGCCGCAAGGACAACCGCGGCTACGAGCAAGATTGCGATTACTACCAGTAAGGCGATCACTGCTCCTCCTTTTCTTTGTTAGTCGAGCCCAGGGCCTCAGGCCCGGGGATGTCCCCCGCCTCGGACCAGACCAGCAGCCGGACGCCCTCAACCCTTACTACGTGGATGGGGGCACCGGGTGGCAACGATCCGCTGAGGGACTGCGCTGTCCAGGTTTCGTTATTCACTCGCACCCTGCCCGACGGTGCCAAGGTGCTCAAGGTCGTACCAGCTCGCGCCTACGAGCGCCTGGGTGCCGACGATCGTACTGACGGGGGCCCGACGGTATGCGATAGCCGGGACGACTAGGACGGCAGCAATGGCTGCGCTCGCAAAGGCCAGGACAGCCAGCACCCATGCCGCCGCCGACGCCCAGGTGCCGGCCGAAACCGTAAGCGCCCAGGCACCGGCTAAGACCAGGACCGGGAGCGGGACGAACCAACCGTGCCCCCCGGCATGGGCGCCGAGGACGATCACGCCCACTGTGGCCAGGACGAGGACAGTGCCCACGATCCAGGGCAAGGCCCCGCTGGCCAGGAACGAGACGATCAAAATGGCGCCGATCACCAGCCCCAATGCGGCCAAGCAGCTGATCACGAAAAGTCTGCGGGCCAGCACGATGTGGCGCAGGTTTGGCGCCTGGGCCTTAGTCGTCTTTTGCAGCAATGCCGAAGCGGCAGCCGTTGCTCGCTCGTTGAGCTCGCCTAGTTGGAGGTGAGCCCCCAGATGATCTTCACTCATCTTGGCGACCTCTCATTCGTTTCTAGTCCCAGCTTACCTGCAAGAGCGACGCGTCCGTTATGCAGGTGCGCCCGCACTGTGGGCGGCGAGCAGCCCAGGATCTGGGCGATTTCGTCGTCGGGCAGATCCTCGAGGTACCGCAAGGCCAGTGCCTGGGACTGGCGCGGCGGAAGGGAGCGCACGGAACGCCAGAAGTCCTCGTCCGTCGGTTCGAGCGGGCTCGACCACTTGGGCGATCGCGCCGCCAGGCGGGACACGGTCGACCCTGGGTCGTTTGTTTATCCGGAGCCAACAAAAGTTCGGTGGGGCCCCTCCATCGGGTTTACTCCGTCTTCGAAAACTCGGCGATGGCCACGCCCGTCATGATGAGGGCCATGACGACGACAATTCCGAGCGAGAGGCCGATGGGCACGACCCAACTCCCCCAAGTAACTCCCGGCGCCAGCTTCGCCATGACATCGGGTGGCAGGTCGAGGTGGCTGAACACGGCTTGTCGCATCGGCCCCACAACGTAAGTGAGCGGGTCGATCCTGGTCAGGACGCTCAGCCAGGTGGGGAGCCCGTTGATCGGGTAGAGCGCGCCGGAAAGAAAGAACAAAGGCATCACGAGCATCTGGGTGAGGGCCATATACGCCTGGAACTGCTTGATGCGGGCCGCCATCATCACGCCGAACGCAGTCAGAGTAAACGCCAGCAGCAACATTTCGCCGATCAGCGTGAGGAACAGGGCCGCGTTGTAAGGCACGTGGGCAAACCCGGCCAAGGCCAGGAACACGAGCCCCTGGAACGTGGCGATGGTGGCCCCGCCGAGGCACTTGCCGACCACGAGTGCGCCGCGGTTGACCGGCGCCACCAGCATCTCGCGCAGAAAACCGAACTCCCGGTCCCACACGATCGAGGCGGCGGAGAAAATGGCTGTGAACAGCACCGACATGGCCAGTACGCCGGGATAGACGAACGTCTTGTAGTTCACTCCCGACAGGCCGTGGCCGGTCAACGTCGACAGCCCCGTCCCGAGTATGAACAAGAACAAGAACGGCTGCACGAGGGACGTGATAGCGCGCAGGCGGTCGGAGCGGAAACGGATCAGCTCCCGCTGCCATACGATCCACGCCGCCCTGGCGTCGTGGCGCAGCCCGTGCTCGGGCAGGGAGACCCTGATCTCGGTAACCAGTTCCGGCTCAGAAAGCGTGCTTTGTGGGCTGCGCGTGATCTGAGTAGCCATGTCCTAGCGCCTCCCCGCTCTCCACCGCTGCGCCATCTGGCGCATGGCGTCCGTGCCTGAACCCTCGGCGTCGCGGATGGTACTGCCCGTGTACGACATGAAGACATCGTCCAGCGACGGCCGGGATACGTTCACGGAGTTGATTGGGACTCGGAGTTCGGAGAACAGCCGGGGCACGAACTCGGCCCCCGCCGGCACCGAGAAGGTGACCGCCCCGTCGTGCATGCCTGCCTCGAGGCCGAACCGTTCGGCCAGGGCAGCGATGGCCGCCTGATCGTCGGCCGTGTGGATTTGCACCCGGTCTTTGCCGACGCTCGCTTTCAACGCCTGAGGAGTATCAATGGCGACGATCTTGCCGTGGTCGATGATGGCGATCCTGTCGCAGTTCTCCGCTTCGTCCATGTAATGCGTGGTCAGGAAGATCGTTATGTCTTCCCGTTTTTTCAGGCCGTTTATGTAGGCCCATATCGACGAGCGTGTCTGCGGGTCGAGGCCTACGGTCGGCTCGTCCAGGAACAGCACGTGGGGGGCGTGCAGCAGCCCACGTGCAATTTCCAGGCGCCGCTGCATACCGCCCGAAAACGTACTGACCTTGCCGTCCTTGCGGTCCCACAGCCCCACCATGTCCATCACCTGGCGCATCCTGGGCATAACCGCGTCCGGCGGCACTGCGTAAAGAGCGGCATGGAACCGGAGGTTCTGCTCGGCTGTGAGGTAACTGTCGAGCGTGGTGTCCTGGAAGACCAGGCCGATCATGCGGCGGACCTTGTCCGGTTCCCGGCTCGTGTCGTGCCCGGCCACCGTGGCTTTCCCCGAGGTGGCGACGGCCAACGTGCACAGGATCTTTATTGTCGTCGTCTTGCCGGCGCCGTTAGGCCCGAGGAAACCGAACGTCTCACCGCGTTTGACTTCGAAATCGATCCCCCGTACCGCCTCGATCTCCCCGTACCGCTTGGTGAGCCCGGACACGGATATAACCGCGTCGCGCCCGTCGCCATTGGCATAGAGACCAGGGCCGCCAGCACCGGCTACGCCCAGCTGTGCGCCCACCGAGGTCACGCCGACAGGTTAGCGCCGGTTTTCTCGTCGGCCGCCGCGACTAATTTCCTCGGCGGGCACGTCGCCCCCGTCCGTTTAGGATCGTTCGGTGAACCACTTGACAGAAGGAGATGACATGACCATCGCGGTGGGCGAGCGGATCCCGGATGTTCAGCTGAAGATGATCACCGACCATGGGATCGAGACTGTCAGGACCGCTGACGTGCTCGGCAAAGGCCGGGTCGTGTTGTTCGGGGTACCGGCTGCGTTCAGCCCGACCTGTTCAGACGTGCACTTGCCTGGTTTCGTCTCCCACGCCGATGAGATACTCGGTCGAGGAGTGGACCGCATCTTCTGCGTGTCGGTCAACGACCCCTACGTGATGGCCGCTTGGCCCGGTCCCAGGGGGTCGGCGACAAGGTGACGCTCCTGGCGGACGGCAATGGTGAGCTGGCACAGGCAATGGGCCTCGAGATCAACCTGTCGCGCGGCGGCCTGGGGACTCGCAACAAGCGCTACGCAGCGGTGATCGAGGACGGCATCGTGACGGCCCTCTTGCTCGAAGAAGCCACGGGCCTCGAGGTCAGCTCGGCCGAAGGGGTGCTGACAGCCCTCGCCTAGTTGCTTGGCCTGGAGCCCCGGCGGCGGATAGCCCGGCCGAGGTACTCGGCCCGAAGTCCCTTGCCCCCGCCAGCGCCCCGGCGACCCGAGCCCGTCCTTCTTGTGCCGGGCCCGTCATGTCGGGGCCGTCATGTGCGGGGCCGTCATCCGGTGGGCCCGCCATCCGGTGGGCCCGTCAGGTGCGGGGGGCCGCCCCGTCAGCTCCCGGGCGGTCACAGGGATTTCGATCTGGCTGAGCATCGCCGAGCGAACGGTTCTGCGGCTTCGGGTACGTCGCTTCTGCGCTGGCCCTAGCGCCACGGCGATAACATCAGTCGACCACGATGCGTGGCATTTTTTCCGATCGGCGGACCGCGGCCACACGGCCTGAGTATCGTGCCATGCTATGGATACCTCTGCCCGCCAGACCGGTTGACCGCCCGGCACTAGACCCTTCCTCAGGTACCCAGCCACTAGCAGCTGGGCGGAGAGGTGCAAGTCGTGAACGATTTCGACAACCCGACGACCAGGAGCCCGCGCCAACCCTACGTTGGCCGGTCGCCCTTGGGCGGAGCGCTGCCAGGCTTGCAGAACGAGCGCGCCGCGGCTCCGCGGTGGCCGCGCCCGGAGCTTTCGATGTCACGCGGAGCGCGCAATGCGCCTCCTGAGTTGGCCGACGCGCCGGATGACGTCGATGGCGCACTCGGGGAGCTGCCGGGCTTGTTGGCCCGCTCCGCGAGCGGGATCGAGTTCATCTACAAAACTCTTGAGCTCATCGCCGCCCGGTACCGCTTGCGCGACCTGGTAGTAGTGATCGCTGGGTCCGGTCTACCTCAGATTTTCCGGCTCGGGAGGGCGCCCCTGGCCGCTGTGCGAGGGCCGCTACCGCCTCACCTCGGCGCCGCTCTTACCGGCCGCGAAGGCCTCTACGCTGACCCTCCTGTCGTGGGCCCCGTGACGGCGGCCTGCGTCACCAGCCTGGTCGAACTGGCGCTGCGCTTGGACCTGCTCGTGCACGACGCCAGCCACGACGCCTTGACCGGGTTGCTCAACCGGCGCAGCTACGAGCTCTTGCTGGCCCAGGCGGTCAGCCGGGCTCGTCGTTACGGGTGGCCATTTGCTCTGGTGCTGCTCGACCTCGACAACTTCAAGGTCGTAAACGACCACTACGGCCACGCGGCCGGCGACATGGCCCTCAAGGCTGTGGGGGCCGAACTGCGTGCATCCCTCCGGACCGGCGACGTGGCTGCCCGTTTAGGCGGGGACGAGTTTGCTTTGCTCGTGGTCGGGGTGGACAACGTCGTCGCCCTCTCGCCTCTCCTGGGACGGTTGAAGAAAGAGCTCGAACGTTCGGTGCCTGAGAGCAACGTCTCCTTTTCTGTCGGGGTGGCGTGCTTCCCGTCGGACACCGACGACCCCGATGCACTGACCGGGCTGGCCGACGCCCGGCTCTATACGGCCAAGGCGGCGATGGGGTACCGCTGACCATGAACGAAGCCCTCGAACTGGAGCTCCGTCAGCTACCGGGCGTGGTGTTCGTGTCTTTTTCTGAAGACGAGGGCACCACATATATCGAGCTTGTTGCCACCCCGCTGAGCGAGCACGCCAGGGTACGCGATGAGGCCGCCCGCGCCGCCGTCAACCACCTCGACGGGCCGGCCGAGATCCGGGTCTTGGCCCCGCCGGAGGACGAGACCGCCCCGATCCGGGGTGACCGGGTAGGGCTGCTCATGGTGCCACCCGGCGACGGTGACGCCGCCATTGAGGTCCAACTGTCCCGGGGCGGTCAGCGCTCTGCCAGCAGGGCGATCGCGGGCGACACGCTGGCGGTCGGGCGGGCGGTGCTAGAGGCGCTCCGGGGCCTCGGTGCCATCGCCTGCTTTGATCTGGTGAGTTTCCACGCCCTGCCCTCGGACTGGGGGGCGGGGTTGTTGGCAGTGCTGCGGGACAAAAGGACCGGGGAGCTTCGCCGGGGAGTGGCGTCCGGGCATACGCCGGCCGATGCCGCCGCCCGCGCCGTGCTGCATGCCCTGAACCGTTCGCTCTGAGCCCCCTGTCCCTCTGAGACCCTGTCCCTCTGAGCCCCTGTCCCTAAGCCCCTGGTCCCTCGAGACGAGAGCCCCTCTGGGCTTGACGGTCGCTCCGGCGGCCCGTATCTGAGAGAATCTGGTCGGATGGCTGCTGGCACCTTCGCCGCGGGGTTTCACGGGCAGCTGCTCGCCGCCCTGGGCGGGGGGGCGGGCTCGCTGGTCGAGCACTCTCCGCTTGGTTTCGTGGTCGCCTTCGGAGCAGGCATCATTTCGTTCGTTTCGCCCTGCGTCCTGCCGCTCGTCCCGTCCTATCTGTCGATGATGTCAGGCGTCGGCGTGAGCGCCGTTACTGGTACTGGCACCGGTACTGGTGCTGGTACTGCTATTAGCGCTGGTACTGGTCGAGGTGGCTCTGGGGCGGCGGTTGCGGGTGGATCCGGCGCTGTCGTACCCGTGGGCGGCGCTGTCGGCTCCGCCGTGGCGGCGGCCGAGTGGAGA
Organism: uncultured Acidimicrobiaceae bacterium; assembly: GCA_963807395.1. GTDB lineage: Bacteria > Actinomycetota > Acidimicrobiia > Acidimicrobiales > Palsa-688 > Fen-671. The sequence goes on along the minus strand of CAWEBW010000006.1, from coordinate 104,362 downwards.
CGGCTCCTCTTGTCGACGCTCTTGTTCGTGGCCGGCTTCAGCTTCGTGTTCGCACTGCTGGAGGCGACGGCGAGCGCCCTTTTCCACCCTCTCCAGAGCCATAAGCCGGTGCTAGGAGATATCGCCGGCGGTCTGATCGTCGCCATGGGAGTCCTGCTGGCCCTCCAGCTCCCCTGGTTCCAACGAGAGCGCCGGATGACCGTCCAGCCGTCGAGGTTGGGGCCGTGGGTCGCCCCTGTTATGGGCATGACCTTCGCCTTTGCCTGGACCCCGTGTATAACTCCGGTGTTGGCCGCCGTCCTCAGCCTGGCGTCGAGCGGTGGCACGCTTGCCCGCGGGGAAGAGATGCTGGTGGCCTACTCCCTGGGCCTCGGAGTGCCTTTCGTGGTTACAGGGCTGGCTTTCGGGCGGATGTCAGGGGCACTGCGGTTCGCTCGGCGACATTCCCGGGCTGTGAGCCTGGCGTCGGGGTGCGTATTGGCTGCGCTGGGCATCCTCATTATCACCGGCGAGGTCGGCACGATATCTTCCTGGTCGTCCAGCTTCCTGCAGCACATCGGGCTCGGGGGGCTGGCCACGGGCTGAGCCGGCGGAGCCGGGCGAGCCGCCTACCCAGGCGGAGCCGGGCGAGCCGCTTGAGCCAGGCGGAGGCATCTACCGGGTTTGGGCGCGCCAGAGTTGCTGATCCGTATGCTAGCGCGCCCAGATGCCATCAAAGCCGACGGGATACCAAGATAGGGCGGGACATAACAGCAATGTTCGCGCCCTTCGCTGTCCCCCGACCGCGGACCGTACTTCCTTGATCGCGAGGACCACGCTTTGGCGGGGCCCCGGGGCAGCTCGCTAGAGTTGAACGGCGGCTATGGGAAACGAGCTGGCGGTTCGCCTGCGGTATGCCGTTGCTCTCGCCGGTCGATATCCGCTCTTGGCCGGTGCAGACCTCGATGTCCGCACCGCGGAGATCGTTGTGCTCAAAGGCGCCAACGGAGCCGGCAAGACGAGCCTGCTGCGAGTCATCGCCGGTTTGTTGCCCTTGTCTGCCGGTGAAGCGACGGTGCTCGGCCTGGACCCGAGCGCCGATGCCCGCACCCTGCGGCGTCAGGTGGGGCTGCTCGGGCATGCCAATGCGCTCTACGACGACCTCACGGCCGAAGAGAACGTACGGTTCGCGGCTCGCGCCGCCCGGTTGCCACGGGAGGCCGTGCCCGAAGCGCTCGAACGGCTTGGGATCCGCGACCGGCTCCTTACGCTGCCGGCCCGGCGGCTCTCGGCTGGCCAGCGCCGGCGCGTCGCCCTGGCCTCGCTGCTGGCTCGCCGGCCGCAACTCTGGTTGCTCGACGAGCCCCATGCCGGCCTCGATGCCGAGCACCGCGAGTTGTTGGACGGGGTCCTGAAAGATGTCACCTTCGCGGGTGCCACTGTCATCGCCGCGTCTCACGAACAGCGGACCAGCGACGTCCTGGCCGACAGGGTCGTGACCATGTCAGGGGGTACCATCATTGACGGCCTCCTGCCGGGCCCTGCCGAGGGCAAGGCGGTGGTGGCGGATGTCGGCGGCCAATTGCCTGAACCGGCAACCGAAGGGGTCACCAGTGCTGTGTGAGAGCGCAGCCTGAAGGGCCGGCCTGACAGTGTGGCGTGACGCCCTGGTCGTGGCGGCCAAGGACCTGCGTATCGAGGGCCGGGCCAAGGTGGCCCTCAACCAGGTCGTCCCTTACGCCCTGGTTGTCTTGCTCCTGTTCGGGTTCGCTTTCGACCAGGACCGCCCGTTGCTGGTCCAGGCCGCCCCCGGGCTTTTCTGGCTGGCGGTCTTGTTCTCGGGGCTGCTCGCCGTGCAGCGCAGCTTCGCCATCGAGACGGCCGATGGCGCCGTCGACAACCTGCGGATGTCAGCGCTCGAGCCCGCCGGGGTCTTCCTCGGCAAAGCGGCTGCAGTCGCATTGGAGCTCATCGTCCTGGAAGCCCTGCTGGCCGGGGGGATCGTGGTCCTGTTCCACAGCAAATTGGCTGGAGCGGGCTTACTGGTCGCCAGCGCCCTCCTGTCGACGGCCGGCGTGGCCGCTTCGGGGGTGGCCTACGGCGCCCTTTCGATGGGCCTCCGCGTGCGCGAGACGCTGTTGCCGCTACTGCTGGCCCCGGTCCTGGCCCCAGTTGTCCTGGCCGCCACCGAAGCGTGGCGAGCCGCTCTCGGCCTGTCTGGCGGGGGCTCGTCCTCGGGAGGCTGGCGCTGGCTCGGGCTGCTCGCTTGCTTCGCTGCCATTTACCTGGCTGGCGGAGTCCTTAGCTTTGGGGCTTTGATGGAGGAAACGTGAGGTACCCAGAAGCGCGCCCTTCGTCCCGGCTCACGCGTGTGCTCGGTTGGTCAGCGCTGGTGACGCTGGCTCTAAACACATGGTGGGGGCTCTGGTTGAGTCCTCCCGACGTTGTGCAGGGCCAGTTCGTCCGGATGCTCTACATCCACCCCGCCGTGGCGACCATGTGCTACACGGGCTTCGGCATCTGTGCGCTGGCCAGCACCGCCTGGTTATGGCCGCGGCTACGCAGCCCTCGCTGGGACCGCCTGGCGGTCGCGGGGGCGGAAGTAGGGGCCGTGTTCTGTCTGGCCACCCTGGTGACCGGCTCGATCTGGGGGCGGGCGTCGTGGGGGGTGTGGTGGACGTGGGACGCCCGGTTGACATTGACGGCGATCCTGTTTGCCCTTTCGCTGGGCTACCTCGCCTTGCGGAGGGCCATCGACAACCCGCATTCCCGGGCGTTGGCCTCCTCGATGGTCGCGCTGTTGATGGCCTTGACAGTGGTCGTGGACCACTACGCCACGTCGTGGTGGAACACGCTGCACCAAGGCACGACCCTGCTACAGCCGGACCCGACCGTGCACGGTTGGCAACTGGCGACGATGCTGCTTTCTTTCCTTGCCTTTGGCCTCACTTTCGCCTGGATGATGGTCCACCGCTACCGCCTGGAGGTGCTCGAAGAACGTTACGACCAGGAGGGCTTCGCGCTGGCCCTCGAAGCACGGCGAGCGGAGGCATCGGCCCCGCAGGTCGGAGCCAGCTTGCGCACCGGCGGCGTTGACAGCGCACCGGTCGAGGTGCCAGTCAGATGACGCCAGATCACATGAGAACAGGCGCGTGAACTACGTCATCGCCGCCTGGCTGGCCTGCGCCGTCATCCTCGTCGTCTATGCGCTGCGGACCGTGCACCGCGAGCGGTCGCTGAGGCGTTCGTTGGCCCCCAAAGCCGCTCGACCAGCGAGGGGCGGCAATGCGGATGGGAGTGGCGAATGGACATGAGCACTCGGGCCGGCCCGGTCCCGACCGACTTGCAGCGCTCAGGGCTGAACGGGAGCGCCAAGAGCAACGGCGGCCATCCGCCCATAGCGCTGGCCGGCCCCAGGCGCCGGAGGTCCCTCGGCAACCGCCGGCAAAAGGTCGTGGCGGCGATAATCATCCTGGGGGCGCTCGGGTTCCTCGTAGCACGAGGCCTGGCCAACGCCATGAACTATTACCTGACCGCCAACCAGGCTGTGGCTCAACGCGCTCAGTTGGGGGTCTCGGATTTCCGGATCCAGGGGACGGTCCAACCCGGGGTCCACCAGGTCGGCACCGCGCTGCACTTCGTTATCGCGGCCAAAAGCGTCGATGTCGACGTGGTCAGCACCGGGTCGCCGCCACAACTGTTCCGCGTCGGCATGCCGGTGGTCCTCGACGGCCACTGGCAAGGGAACGTCTTTTCGAGCTTCCAGATAATGGTCCAGCACGGTTCGAGTTATGTCGAGGCGCCTTCGGGCAAGGCGAAGAGCGGGGCGCAGGGCACGTGAACATTGCGCTGGGCCAAAGCGCACTACTTCTGGCCCTCCTCGGCGCTGTCGCCGGTGCCGCGACGCTGCTGGCCGGGCTGGCTACCGGGAGAGGCTCGTTATTTCGCGCCGGCCAGACCTACATATGGCTCGTGGTGGCCGGCTCGGTCCTGGCCACCGTAGCCATGCAAAGGGCGCTGATCACCCACGATTTCACCCTCGTCTACGTGGACAACAACGACAGCACCTTCACGCCTCTCCTCTACCGGGTCACGGCTATGTGGTCGGACCTGGCCGGGTCCATCTTGCTGTGGGCGTTGATCCTCTCGGGCTACCTGGCGGCCATGTGGGTGCGCTTCCGCCGGCAACGGGACGACCCGTTCGTGGTGTGGGCGAAGGTGGTCGGCTATGCGGTGGCGGCGTTTTTCTTCGGGCTCATGCTGACGGTGTCCAACCCGTTCGCCCGTGTGCACGGCGCCGTACCGAACCAGGGCCCCGGTCCCGACCCGCTGCTCCAGGACAGAGCGCTGGTGGCGTTCCACCCGCCGCTGTTGTACCTGGGCCTGGTGGGCTTCACGGTGCCGTTTTGCCTCGCCGTGGCCGGCTTGGTCACGGGCCGGGTGGGGATCTCCTGGCTACCTGAAGCCCGCCGGTGGGCCATATTCGCCTGGGCCTGCTTGACGGCGGGAATCGTCCTCGGGGCGTGGTGGAGCTACCAGGTCCTCGGTTGGGGGGGTTACTGGTCCTGGGACCCGGTCGAGAACTCCGCTTTGTTGCCCTGGCTGACTGCCACAGCCTTTTTGCACTCGGCCATGGTGCAGCAGAGGCGGGCGATGCTGCGGGTGTGGAACCTCGCCCTCCTGTTGGCCACTTTCAGCCTCACCATCCTCGGGACCTTCTTCACCCGTTCCGGCGTGCTCGTGTCCGTGCATTCTTTTACTGCCGACGGCGGGGTCGGCCCCGCCCTGCTCGTCTTTTTCGGCCTGGTAGTGGCCGCTTCCATCGTTCTCTTGGCGTGGCGCGGTGACCAGCTGCACACCCCTGGGTCGATCGAGACGCCGGTGTCGCGCGAAGGCGCCTTCCTGGCCAACAACCTGCTTTTTGCCGTGTTTGCCTTTGTCATCTTGCTGGGCACCGTCTTCCCGTTGTTCGTGGAAGCGGTAAATGGGTCGTCGATCACGATCGGCGGGCCCTTCTTCGACACCATGACGCTGCCGATCGTCTTGTGCCTGTTGTTCCTGATGGCGGTGGCCCCGGTCCTCCCGTGGCGCAGGGCGTCAGGAGAGGTCCTGCTTCAACGTCTGAAGTGGCCGGCGGTGGCTGCCGTGGCCGTCCTTGTGATTTGCGTACTGGCCGGCTTGCGCGGTTTCTGGCCGCTGGTCGTGTTCACGTTGGCCGCCTTCGCGGGAGCGTCCGCTGCTCGTCAGCTCGCACTTTTGGTCCGTCGCTCAGGCCCGCGCGGTGTGACGGGGCGCTCGGGGGGCGGGATGGTCGTCCACCTTGGGGTCGTCCTTATTGCCGTGGCCTTCGCAGCCAGCCACGCGTACGAGCACCAGACGCAGCTCACTATGGCCATTGGTAAGCCGTCCACGTTCGAAGGCCAGACGCTCGTCTTTCGCGGGATCAAGGCGGTCACCACACCTGGGCGGACCTCACTGGTAGCCACGGTGGAACTGGACGGGCACCCGTATTACCCGGCGGTGGAGCAGTTCGCCCTCTCTGATGACGCCATCCCGAGCCCCGCCGTCCGCTCCACTCCAACCAAGGACGTCTATCTGACCCTCGCCAGCGTCCCCAATGCGGGCAAGGGGCCGGCGGCCATCGGCGTCATTGTGGAGCCACTCGTACTCTGGCTTTGGGTCGGCGGGTTCGTGATCGTTATTGGTGCCCTTCTGTCGCTGTTGCCGTCCGGCCGGGACCGGCGGGCGGTCCTCGACATGGAGCAGGATGGGGCGAGAGCGACTATGGACGACCTCAGGCCGCTGGGAGAAGAACCAGCGGGGGCCGGCGTCGGGGCCCCCGTGTGACGTTATGACCTCTGACCTGCTACGACCGAGCCATCCGCCCATAACTAGTGTGATCAGCGAGCGGCATGAAGAGCCAGCACCAGCATGAGTAGCGAAGCAGTTTTCTCCGGGGAACCCGGCCCGCTGCCGAAGAGCACCGGGCCGGAGAGCACCGGGCCGGAGAGCATCGGGCCTGAGAGCATCGGGGCGGAGAGGATCGGGCCGGAGAGCGTTGCCCATGAGCGCCCCGGGCCGCCGGATATCCAGTCCGTGGACGTGATGCCGACCGGCCCGGTCCGCACAGGCAAGCGCCGTCGGACGGTGCTGTGGGCGACCGTGGGAGTAGCGGTGCTGGTAGCCATCCTCATCGCTGTGATCGCCTCAGCCCAGCCGTCCTCACAGGTCTCGGCCAGGAGCCCTTTGCTCGGCAGCACGGCGCCTGCCATCTCGGGGCCCGGCCTCGCCGGCGGACATTATTCGTTGGCTCAGTTCCACAACGAGTGGGTGCTGGTCAACTTCATGGCCACCTGGTGCCAGCCGTGCCAGCAGGAGATGCCCCAGTTGCTCCGGTTCGCCAAGCAACACGCGAAATCGGCCGATGCCACGGTGCTGACAGTCGCGTACGACCCGACAAACCTGGCTCAACTGAAGACGTTCTTGGCTGCGCGGGGAGCGCGGTGGCCGGCGGTGGACGACCCTTCCGCGTCGGTGTCGTACGGGGTGACCGGGCTGCCTTCGTCGTTCCTTGTAACCCCGGACGGGGTCGTGTATGCCTACGTGCCCGGCGAGGTGCAAGCGGCTGCGCTCGACAGCTGGTTGCGCCAGGGCGCGGCCAAGGGCTTGGGCCGCGCTTAGCGCCGGCGGGAACGAGCTACGGGAAGAAAGAGAGGAGGCGACCGATTGCTCTTAACCCCCAAACGGCCCGCCCGACTGCCGGAGACAGCGAGCGGCGACTCGCTTCCGTCTCTCTCCTCCGCCAGCTCAATAGGGACGACGGCGCGCCCTCAGCGGCGTTGGCGGCGGGCCGTGCTGTGGGTTGCAGTGGCGGCTGTGGCGGGCCTTTCCCTGGCCATCGGCTCCGGTGCGTTCACCGCCGGTCGCAGTAAACCACCTTCTCTTTACCAGCGCACCCTCCAGGTCGCGGGCCAGTACCGCTGCCCGGTGTGCGCCAGCGAATCGGTGGCAGTGTCAAACGCGGCCGAGGCCGTGGAGATCAGGTCGCTCATACACGGTTGGTTGAAACAAGGCGACAACCAGGCCCAGATACGCGACTACCTCGTTAGCGACTACGGGAACTCGATCCTGGAGAAACCGCCCACGTCAGGTCTCGACACCCTCGTTTGGGTGCTGCCGGCACTGGCCGCGGCCCTCGGTATCGCCGGGCTGGGGTTTGGCTTTGCCCGCTGGCGACGGGCCAGCGCTCCAGCCCGGCTCGAAGTGGTGAGCGGGCCGGCCGTTGGTTCTGACGTTGGGGCCCCGGGCGAAGTCAGGCCTCGGGGCGACGCCGGCGCTGGCGCAGACACGCGTCCCGGTGACCAGGCTCTCCAGCTGGACGGCCAGGCGGCACCGGTGCCAGTTCAGGACAGGCTCTTCAACGTGGGCGACGAGGACCAGCCTCTATCGTCCCCAGTGGAAGTGGCCGTTCCGACGCGTCCGCTGTACCGACGCGTCGCTCCCATCGTCGGCGCTGTGCTGATCCTAGTGGCCGGCGCGTTGTGGCTCGTAGACCGGTCTTCCGGCCAGAGGCTGCCGGGCGGCACTGTGTCAGGCGGTGTTACCGGGGTAGACGAAGAGCTGCAACAGGCAGCCTCACTCGCTGCTAGTGACCCCGCCGCCGCCCTGGCTATCTACGACGAAGTGCTGGCGAGTAACCCGGGCCAGCCAGTCGCGCTGAGCGCTGAAGGCTGGATCTACGCGGGAGCGGGCTATGTGGCCAGAGGTGAAAGCCTCCTGCAAAAAGCGGAAGCCGACGACCCGAGCTACGACGCGCCCCACCTCTACCGGGGTCTCGTACTGCTCGAGGACCAGCGTAAACCGGCAGCCGCCATCAAAGAGCTGAAGTGGTACCTGGCCCACGGCCCCGACCCGACCATGGCCAAAACGGCCAAGACGGCCTTGGCCCAGGCGGAAGCCAGTCTCTAGGTCGCGGGCAGTCCCGCGCGCGCGATGAACAGGCGGTTCTGGCGCGGGCTGAGCCGCGCTGCAATGATCCCATGAGCGCCAACACGAGGAGGCTAGATGGACCGGATCGAGTGCCAATGGTGCCACGGTCAAAACCCGGTAGGAGCGACGTCGTGTGAGCACTGCGGGGCGCCTTTGGACGCGGCCAACCTCGTGTCGGACTCGGGGTGGCGCGAGGCCCCACGGCTGCGGGACATGGCCAAGTTCCAGTTCTCCAACAGCACGTGCCAGGTCGAGGGCGAGTTGGTCCCGGTGGCCGAGATCAACCTGAGCCCAGGTGATGGCGTGATCTTCGAACATCACACCATGCTGTGGAAGGACGAGAGCGTCCCGGTGGGCGTTTACCCCCTGGGTGGGGGACTGAAGCGGTCGCTGGGCGGGATGCCCTACGTCGTCACCCAGGCCGGCGGGCCCGGGCGCATCGCCTTTTCCCGCGATGCCGCCGGGGAGGTCGTAACTCTGGTCCTGCACCCGGGCATGGAGCTCGACGCACGGGAGCACGCCTTCCTGGCCGCCTCCCACTCCGTGCGCTACAGCTTCGAGCGGATTAAGGGCCTGGCCAACGTCCTGCACGGGGGCAGCGGCATGTACCTCGACCGTTTCGTCACCGCCGGCGAGCCGGGTATCGTGCTCCTCCACGGCTATGGCAACGTCTTTGAGCGAGCGCTCGGGCCAGGCGAGAAGATCCTCGTCGAGCCCGGTGGGTACCTCTACAAAGACTCGAGCGTCAACATGCAGGCGGTGCAGCTCAACGTGCGTACCGGGCTGCTGAGCCGCGGCATGTACATGGCAGAGATGACCGGTCCCGGGCGGGTTGGGATCCAGTCGATGTACCACCATCATGCCAGCGAGTGAGGGCCAGTGAATGAGGGCCAGTGAATGAGGGCCAATGAGTGAGGGCCGGTGAGTGAGGTCGAGTGACTAGCCGATGACAACTACGCCGGCGACCAGCGCTGCCTATGTGTGCCGGTATTGCCGGCAGCCCTCTGACGCCAGCGGTTCTGCCTGTCCGAGCTGTGGGGCGCCCGTGGACGTCCGGGCCTCCGTTTCCGACTCCGGCTGGGTCGAACAGCCCCCGGTCCGGGACATGGCCAAGATCCAGTTCGGACAGTCCTTTTGCCAGATAGAGGGCACTCTGGTCCCAACGGCCGACTTCACCCTGGCCAGTGGCGACGGAGTTATCTTCTCGCACCACACCTTGCTCTGGTCTCAGCCGGCCACCCATCTGGAGCCTTGGGCGCAAGGTTCGTTCTTTAACCGGAAGTACGCCGGGGTGCCGATGGTACTAATGCGAGCGAGTGGCCCCGGCCGCGTCGCCATTTCGGCGGACGGCCCCGGTGAGGTCGTCGTGTTGCCCATCCCCACCGGCCGCGGCCTGTTCGTACGCGAGCACGCCTTCCTGGCCGCCGGCGACAATATCGATTACTCGTGGCAGAACACGCCGGTTTGGTTGCAGACGAGAAGCGGCGACGATACCGAATACGAGTACCCGATCGGCCCCTACATCGACCTTTTCGCGGATCGTTCTGGCCGCCCAGGCCTGCTGTTGCTCCACTGCCCAGGCAACCTGTTCGTGCGTGACCTGGCTCCGGGACAGGTCATCCTCGTCCAGCCCGGCTCATGGGTTTATTCGGACACCTCGGTCACTTTCGGCCTCCATGCCGAGTACCCCGCCAGCGGTGGTGTCTGGTGGGGCAGCTACGACTACCGCACCATCTGGCTGCGTTTGGAGGGGCCCGGGAGGGTAGCGGTGCGCTCCATTTTCGAAAAGCCCGAACGTTACGCCGGCCTGGTCGCCAGTAGCGGTATAACGCTGCGGCGCTGGTGACGCCGGAAGGAACCCAGCAGCTTCAGGTCTCTGACAGTTAGAGGAGGGCGTTGGCGCGGCATTTCAGCTGCTGCGCCACGAAGCGGTCGACGGCCTCTATCGCCTGTTGCTGGCCCTCCAGGAAGCAGATGTGCGCGTCCGTCCGGCCCGGTCCCGGGTGTTTGGCGCTCGGGTACGCCATCACGACGCGGCACATCAGTGACACCATGCCGCTCGAGATGAGGGTGGCCGACAGTTCCGTAGCCACCTCGATCACATCCCCCGCCCTCAATTGCTTGGCCCCCTCGAGCTTGAGGCCGCCGTGGGACAGGTCAGCCACCATGGCTTCGTGCGGCTCCCCGATGGCGGCCGAACGTACTGGCCGCACCTGCGCCGGCAGGCCCACGCCGACTCTCGGGTCGAGCCGGCGCTGGATGAACATGGGCGCGTCCAGCAGCTGGATCTCGGCCTTGCGGTCGCTCGGTGGGGAACTCACGATGCAGAGCCACTTGTACATGCCCCACGAGAGGGACATGAACAAGTCGGCCACGGACCCTTCTTCGAGCGCCCCGGCCGGCACTTCGTCAAGTAGCTCGAGGATCAGTTCCCTGCCGTCACAGGATGCGACTTGTGCCGCGCAAGTTCCGGCCTGCGGCAACTGCAGGCCGACCTGGGACCCTGGTTCCAGCGGACCGGCGATACCACCTGCGGAAGTCATCGTCCGCCGCCCGATGGTCGCGAAAACGTATCGTCGGAGGGCACTCAGGGCTTTATCGGCGCGAAACGCCGGTCACTGAAAGGGCCTCTCACGCTGCCCGCCGGCGTGTGCTCCCGTAACCGGGCCGGGGTAGACGGCGACAGGTCAGGGAAGCCCACGGAGGTGGTAGGCGAGGAAGCTGTCCACCACCTCGAGCGCCTGGCGTTGGCCGTCGACGAAGCTCAGATGTGCCGTCCATGTGCCATTGGACGGGTAGGCCATCACGGCACGCCCCACGACCTGGACCGGCGGGCCGAGGTCGACTGAGACTTCGACGGTATCGCCGGTGCTCAGTTGGAAAGGGCCTTCAAGCCTCATGCCACCGTGGGACAGGTCTGCCACCGTCATATCATGGGCGGGGCCGCGCCGGGCCGAGCGGATCCGCCGTACCTGTGCGTTCAGTGCGGCATCGACTCGCTGGCGCGACCGGCGCTGGACAACCAACGGCGAGCCCAAAAGCTCCAACTGCGCCCGCTGACCGAAGGGTGGCGGAGCTCAGGGCGCAAAGCCAATGGTAAATGCCCTCAGGCCGCGGCATGAACAGGTCAATGGTCGAACCCGGCTCTACTTCGTCTTCGGGTAGCTCGTCGAGAAGGTCGAGGGTAAGCGAGGCCTGACCCCCCGTTGACAGGCCTTTCGACGATACGACGCCGACGCACGTCCCGGCCTCGGGGAGCTCGAGGCTGACGCGCACCCCGGCTTCCAGCGGGCCAGCGACGTCAAGCCCCATCATCTCTCCCGGTCCTAGCACAGTCCGATCTTGGCACAAAGCTTCGGGCCAAACCCAGCCCCGCCCCGGTCAGGCCGAGTACGCCGACCAGCGCCCAGGTCAGCCGACGGCAGGGAGGCACGTAGCGCACGTCTCATCGCCCATCGCTCGAGACGAGGACTCGGCCGGCCCGGGCGCCCCGCCGTACAGCGCGTTGAGCATGCCTCTGACCATCCCCCTGTCCACGGCACAAATGACGGGGTGCTGCACGGCCGCGTCGAAGAACGGGCAGGCCTCTTTCACCAGTGCGAGTGACTGGCCGCGCGCTTCGGCGTGAGCAGCAAATCCTTGGGCTGTCAGGGCGTCCGCAACTGCTCGCAGCGCAGAGCGAAACGAGCGCTGGCCCTCGCCCACCGCCATAGACGCAGCCAGCTTGGCGCCATAGGCGAACCCCACTTGCTCAGCCATCTCCTCGGCCTCCTGTTGGGGCAGCATCGCCAGCGCACCGCCCAGCAGCGCCAACAGCAGTTCCACCCCCGGGCTCGAGGTCCCCAGTGCCGGGGCCGGGCCACTGGCCCGGTAGCACTTCGAGGGCCGGCCCGCTCCCGAAACCTGGCCCTGGAACTGTAGAACTCGAGGTAGCCACCCGCGGCCAACTTGTCCAGGTGGTGACGGGCGACGTTGGGGTGCAGCGAGAAGTGCTGGGCCACTTGGGAGGCAGTTACGCCCGAGAGTGAGTCCCTGGCGTAAAGGTAGACCTGCCTCCGGGTCGGGTCGCCGAAGGCGGAGGTCACAGCGGCTACGACGGCCGAGAACTCCCTGTCGAGGAGGTTCTTCCGTTCCGGGGCCACAGCCTCAGCATCAAGCTGCACCATTGCCAACATGGTACTGGCCTCGCCGGGCCTGGGCCCGACCGACTCTCGAGCTGTTCTTACCGAAGGGGGAAGCCGTCACGTACCCCAACATCGCCACCGAGGATAACTAACGGCTCAATAGCATGGCCTCGTGCCAGCACTGGGCCATGAACAAGGTAAGACCAACCCGTTTGCCAGCGGTACCGGGCCCACCCGGGTGCTGGGTGTGAGCTCGGGGAAAGGTGGAGTGGGCAAATCGTCTGTCACCGTCAACCTGGCCATCGCCCTGGCGGAGGCCGGGCACACTGTCGGTGTGCTGGACGCGGATGTGTACGGGTTCTCGGTCCCGGCGATGATGGGGGTGCCCGCCGCGGTGGCGGCGGGCCAGGGCCCGGCCATCAGCCAGAGCGGGGTGGCGCCCGTCGTGGCCTTCGGCGTCAGCGTCATGTCCATGGGTTTCTTTGTGAACGACGATCAACCCGTAGTGTGGCGAGGGCCGATGCTCCACAAGGCGCTAGAACAGTTCCTGGCCGACGTGGACTGGGGTCAACCCGACTTCCTGCTCGTGGACATGCCGCCCGGGACAGGTGACGTGGCCCTATCGATGTCGCAGTACTTGCCTTCCGCCGAGATCTACGTGGTCACGACGCCTCAGGCGGCGGCCAAGAGGGTGGCGCAGCGCAGCGCGTACATGGCCCGCAAACTCAACCTGCCGGTACGGGGCGTGATCGAGAACATGAGCTGGCTCACGGGCCCTGACGGTGGCCGGAACGAGATTTTCGGCCACGGAGGCGGCGCCCAGTTGGCGCAAGAACTCGGCGTACCGCTTCTCGGGCAAATCCCTCTGGACCCCGCGTTACGAGAAGGTGGGGATACGGGCCAGCCGGTCGTCGTGTCGGAACCTGCTTCGGAAGCGGCTGAGACGTTCCGGTCTATTGCCGGCGAGCTGGTGAAACTCGGCCGAGCACGCATCTTCAGGGAAGAGTTGAAGCTCACGTGAGGCGGTCGGCGGTCCGGGGCACCGCCGGTCTGGATGCGGAAAGGCGACTTAGAGGCCAAAGGCGCATCCCCGTGACCCTTATGGCATCCAGATAACCCGACCGCTTCTAATGGCGCCCTCAAACAGAGCTCGCCGGCGCATCCACGCCCCGAGGGAGGCGGTCAACGGGCCAGCCGAGCAGCCGTACCGCCGTGCTGAAGGCAAACCGGTCGGTCATCCCGCTCACGTGCGTGATCGCCTGCCGGACGGCCCAGGCCTCCTCGCTGGCGCCGGCGGCGCCACTAGCGCCCTCGATACCATTCGGCGCGTGGCCCAGTCTCGCCGGGACCTTGTCCGGATTGGCCACGTAGTAGTCCACCAGGCCCCGCAAGACGGCGACCACAGCTTTTCCCTGAGCTATAGAACGCGGCCGGGTGTAGATGCGCTCGTAGTTGAAGTCCCGGAGGGCCGCGAGTGCTCCGGCGTAGGGCTGGCGCATCCCTATCTCACCGGTCTCGACGATGCAATCGACCAGGGCGTCGATGAAGCAGTGGAGCTGAGAGGCGCGGGAGCGCCCACCGACGTCCGTCACGGCTGCGGGCAAGTCGTCGAGATCGACTATCCCGACCCCGGCCGCGTCTTCCAGGTCGTGGGCGCAGTAGGCGCAGCGGTCGGCCCAGCTGACGACGGCGCCTTCAGGCGTGGCCGGGCTCGGCAGAGCCCAGCTGTGGTGACGGATCCCGTCGAGCGTCTCGGCGCACAGGTTGAGAGGGGCGAGGGTTACATCCGCGCCCCAGAGGGCGTGGTTGTAGCCCTCCGGCAAGTAGGGCGAGAAGGCGTCCTCGCTGGCGTGACCGCCTGGTCCGTGACCGCAGTCGTGGCCCAGGGCGATCGCCTCGGTGAGGGCCACATTGAGGCCCGTGGCCCGGGCCACAGCGGCGGCTAGCTGCGCCACTTCGAGGGCGTGGGTCAACCGTGTGCGCTGATGGTCGAGAGGGAACACGAAGACCTGCGTCTTCCCCGCCAGTCGCCGAAAGGCAGCCGAATGGAGGATGCGGTCACGGTCTCGCTCGAAGCAGGTCCGGAGTGGGTCCGGCGCCTCCGGCACGGCCCTGTCGCCAGCGCCCCTGGACCGCGTGGCGCCCAGGGCGAGCAGCAGTTGTTCGGCGTCCTCTCGGGCCCGCCTCGTCACGCGGGTGGCGCCCACGATCGGGCCAGCCCCGGAGGCGTGGGCCAGTTGAACGCCGTCTGCGGCCCCCACCAACACACGAAGAGCCTCACCCGAAAGAGGCTCACCCATGCGCATGGCTCCACCGTAGCCAGCAAGGGTGACCGTGACCGAAGATAAGCTGCACCGGCACGAGACAGGAGAAGAACTAAGTGGACGTCCGTATCGGCATAACGCAGGCGCCTAGGGAGATCGAAGTCGAGCTGGCCGACAACATCAATGCAGACGAACTGATGGCAAAGGTCGACGTCGCCGTCGAAAAAGGCGCCGGGATGCTCTGGCTCACGGACAAGCGCGGCCGCCATATCGGGGTCCCCGCGGCCAAGCTGGCCTACATCGAACTGGACACCGCTACCGAGACACGCCGCGTCGGTTTCGGGGCTGCCGTCTGAGAGGCGCGCCACAAGAGTCGATCTCCGGCGCTAGTTGAGTGCCAGTGGTTGACCTGCTTGATCGCAGGCTTGTTTTCGTTACCGGCAAGGGCGGGGTCGGGAAGACGACTATCAGCGCCGCGCTGGGGCTGTTGGCCGCCAGCAGAGGCAAGCGCACTTTACTTTGTGAGATGGATGCCAAGGGCGACCTGGCCTCGAGCTTCGAGACTGCGCCGGCGCGCTTCGAGGAACGCGAAATAGCGCCCAACCTCTGGCTTATGTCCATGGACACCGAAGCGTCACTGCGCCAATACTTGTCGTTGCAGCTCAGGTTCGGCCGAGCCGCGTACGTCGGGCCGCTGGCCAAGATGTTTGATTTCCTGGCGTCGGCCGCGCCCGGGGTCCGTGAGATCGTAAACGTCGGCAAGCTGTGCTGGGAAGTGCGTGAACGGCGCTACGACATCGTGGTCGTGGACGCCGTCGCCAGCGGCCACATAATCGGCCAGCTGGCCGCGCCGCAGGCCATCAACCGGCTCGTACAGGTCGGGCTCATCCGCCAGCAGACCGACTGGATGCTCGACATCCTCTCCGACCAGGAGACGTGCGGCGTCTTGGCCGTGACGACGCCAGAGGAGATGCCGGTCAGCGAGACCATTGAGCTCATCGGACGGCTTCACGCAGAGACGACCGTCGGTCTGGCTGGGGTCGTGGTAAACCGCGTGCTGCCCGAGCTCTTCGGCACCAGAGAGGAGCAAGTGTTCGACGCCATTTCCGAGCCCTCGGCCACGGCCGAGCTCGCCGCCCTACTCGGCGGGCCGGCGGAGCCGTTGCTCGAGGCGGCGCGCCTCATGGTGAAAATGCGGCGCTCGCGCGCCGCCCAGGTGGAACGCCTGAGGGAAGTCGTCTCCGAACGCCCTTCGGGTGCACGTTCGTCGGGCCTGGCGGCGCCGCTTTACTACGTGCCGTTCCTGTTCCTCCGGTCGTACGGCCTGCGCTCGACCCGCCAGGTGGCCTCCGCTCTAGCGGCGGAGCTGGCGACACGTGACAGCCGCCGGAGAACGCCCGACCACCATCGAAGCGCTATTGGCGGCCAAGGAGATCGCCGTGGTGTGCGGCCCGGGGGCGTGGGCAAGACGACGGTTGCTGCTGCCGCGGCGGCCATGTCCGCCTGCCACCAGGGCGGGAAAGTCCTCGTCGTCACAGTGGACCCCGCCCGGCGGTTGGCTCAGGCGCTCGGCCTCCGCCAGGGCAGTGGGGTCGAGCGGGTCCCCCGCAGCGCATTTACCTCCGCTGGGACTACGCCGCGCGGCGAGCTCTGGGCGGAAATGCTCGATGCGAAGCAGAGCTGGGACGCGTTGGTGACGCGATATGCCCCCGACCCCGCCACGGCCAAGCGGATCCTCGACAATCCCCTTTACCAGGACATCTCGTCGCGTTTCGTACAGAGCCATGATTACATCGCTGTCGAGCGGTTATACGAGCTCCATGCCGAGGGTAACTACGACCTGATTGTGGTCGATACCCCGCCGACTCGCAGCGCGCTCGACTTCCTGTTAGCTCCACAGCGCACCGCCGATTTCTTCAGTTCCAGGCTGTTGCGCCTTTTGACGGTGCCGTACAAGAGCCGGCTGACGGATGTAGCAGCGCGGCCTTTTTATTATGTGGCCGATAAGGTCATCGGCTCCCAGTTCCTGCAGGACATAGCTGAGTTTTTCATACTGTTCCAAACTCTTTCCGACGGCTTTGTGGCCCGGGCGCGGGAAGTGGAGCGGCTCCTGGCTGATAGGCGTACAACCTTTATCGTCGTCGGCACCCTGGAGGCGATGCCTGTACGCGAGGCCGAAGCCTTTATGGACCTGTTACCGGTCAAGGGTTTTCACCTCGGCGCCCTGGTGTTGAACCGAGTGCTCCCTTCCTACCTGGTGGAAACGGCAGCGGGAGAACGAGCGGCCAAGCTCGCTTCGAAAGCCGGTCGGATAGCCGCTTCGCTCTGCTCCGGGCCGCTCGACGGCTGTGACCCGGCCCTGGTCGAACGCGTCCTAAACGAAGTCGGCACCAACTTCGTTAACATGGGTGTGGTGGCGAAGAGGGAAGCCAGCCAGCGTTCTGAGCTGGCTCGTTCCCCCGCCGTGGTGGCCAGTATCCCCGAGCTGGCAGAGGACGTCCACGACCTGACGGGAGTGCTCGAAGTGGGCCGCCACATCTGGGCCTGGGACGAGCCCTCGGCCAAGCGCGCCGTTCGCAGGGGGTAAGCAATGGCGACACTGACCGAGTTGCTCCGGGACCAGGCCGTCGTACCCGGCCCGGGGGTGGAACACTTGCAACGGCTGGTCGGGTCCTGGGCCATCCTGTCGGACCTATCGTTCTCCGACTTATTGCTGTTCGTCCCGGCTGCCGGCGGCAAGGACGGCTTCGTCGTCGTCGGGCAAATGAGGCCTACCACGAGCCAGACCCTCCATCTGGAGGACCTTCTCGGCCGCGAGGTAAGTGACAACGAGCGGCCCCTCTTGGCCCGGGCCTGGTCGCTCGGGAGCGTGGTAGAAGGCGAGGTCACGGTCGAAAAGAGGAACGAACTGGCTCGGGTGGTCTGCATCCCGGTGCGCTTCGACGGCGAGGTCGTAGCTGTGCTCACCCGGGAGGCGCCATTGGTAGTCGGCCGGCGGGCGGGTGAGCTCGAACGGGTCTACATCGGCGTTTTCGACCGGTTCGCGCGGATGGTGACGGCTGGTACGTTCCCGTTCCCCGTGGACGAGCCACTTTCGAGCGAGGCTCCCCGCGTCGGCGATGGTGTCATGACCCTGGACGCAGCCGCCCGTGTCGAGTTCGCCTCGCCCAACGCCGTCAATGCCATGCACCGCTTGGGCGTCTACCGGGCCATCCTCGGGGCCAGCCTCGACGAGCTGGGCGTGCGAGGTAACCCGGTATCGGCCGCCTTCGCGGGCCAGGTCCCCGTCTCGGAGGAACTGGAGCTTGGTGAAGTCGCCGTCTTCATCCGCTGTATACCGCTGCTCGACCAGGGCCGGACGACGGGCGCGGTAGTCCTGGTCCGAGATGTCACCGACATCCGGAGGCGGGACCGTCTCCTGATGGGGAAGGACGTGGCGATCCGTGAAGTGCACCACCGGGTCAAGAACAACCTGCAGACCATTTCATCACTTTTGCGCTTGCAGTCCCGCCGGTTGCCAAAGGGAGACGCCCGCCACGCGCTGGAGGAAGCGGAACGGCGGGTCCGCAGCATTGCGGTTGTCCACGAGATCCTCTCTCGAGATACCGCAGACGAGGTCGACTTCAACGACATCCTCCCCTCATTGGTGCGGATGGCGGAGGATTTCTCGGGCGCTTTTGCTCCCGTCAGGGTGACGTGGTCGGGGGAAGCGGGCGAAATGGGAGCGCAGGTGGCCACGCCTTTGGCGGTGGCGCTCAACGAGCTGGTGCAAAATGCCGTCGAACACGCTTTTGCGCCGGGCTCCCAAGTGTGTGGGGTGGAAGCGCCAGAGGTGCACATTTCGTTCAGTCGGCGGGGTGACGACCTGTTCGTCCAGGTGCGGGACAACGGCGTCGGGTTGCCCGAGGGATTTTCCATCGAAGCGACTACGAGCCTCGGCCTCTCCATCGTCCGCGGGCTCGTGAACAGTCAGCTGGGCGGGAAGATCGACATGTACAACGACGGCGGAACGGTGGTGGAGCTGGCCATCCCGGTAGACCGGCCGGAAACCAGCGACCTGGCCCGGATCTAAACTGCTACAGGATCTTTAGCCTGCCCGTCGCTGCCGGGCCAGCCACAGTTTGCGCAGCTTGCGCCGCTCCTCTTCGGTCGTACCCCCCCAAATGCCAGACTCCTGGTTAGTAGCCAAGGCAAATTCGAGGCAGCTGTCGCGGGCATCGCAAGTGTCACAAACCGCCTTGGCGGCCATAATCTGCTCGACCGCAGGGCCGGTGCTGCCCACCGGGAAAAACAAGTCGGGGTCTGTGTCCCGGCAAGCGGCCCGCTCCCGCCAATCTTCGACGTCCCACTCGATGCTCCGCGTCCAGGTTAAGGCCACTCAGCTTCCCTCCTAGCGTGAGTTGTGTACGCGATGACCGTGGCGTCGGTCTGGGGTGTTCTGCAAGGTAGGCCACGTGTGTCGCTTGTGAAATTGTTCACGTGCCAGTCCACTAAAAACAAAAGGGCATAACTCGTGCGTAGAGGCAGTATAGCCCCCTTTGTGAACCGCGCAAGGCCTCGCGCGGCAGCTTTTTTGGGAAATTGTTTTACCGGGGTCAGTCGGCAGCCGACCCTCCGGCCGGGCCGCCCCGGAGCGGGCGGCCGGTAAGACGATTGGCACCACCACTGCCAGCGCCGCTGGCGTCCAGCTGAGCTCGATCTGGTCGGATTCTCCTACGAAATCCCCGTCCAGCTGGTAAGGGACGGGGCGGTGCCCCTTGACCGTCGCAGATTTGACGTCGCGGATGATCGATACTCCGCGCTGCCTGGCCGCCTTGTCACCCCGTCCGAGTGCCGAAGCCAGCACCGGGAGCATGGTCCGCAGCGACAGGCTCTCGAAGACGGCCAGGCTCAGCTCGTCGTCGGAGGTCGTCCCGGGCGCCAGATGGAGAGGCCGGCTCCCCAGGAACGTGTACGGGTCGGTGTTCTGGCAGACGGTGAAGTAGCCATCGTCGATCATCGTGTCTCCGGTGCGCAGGGCGAACGCCGGTCGCCGCCGGTCGTAGCCCTTGGCCCAGGTCGTAAGCGTGGCCACCACGAACAGGGCGGGACCGAAGTAGCGCTTGAGTGGGGCCAGCTCCTCGACTCGGCGTACTACGGCCGCGTCGAACCCGATACCGGCGTGGAACAAGAAGTAGCGCCCGTTGGCGCGCCCCAGCCCGATCTTCCTCACAGACCCGGCCGCCAAGGCACCCAGCAGCTGGCTCGTCGCCTCGATCGGGTCGTTGGCCATGCCGATGGTGCGGGCGAAGACGTTCGTCGACCCGCCGGGGAGGACGCCGAGCGCCGTCTGGGAGCCAGCCAAACCGTTGGCTGCTTCGTTGAGGGTACCGTCGCCTCCAAGGACGATCGCGGCATCCAGCCCGTCAGCGGCGGCGCCCTGGGCCAGCCGGGCCGCGTGACCGCGCCGGTTGGTCTCCTTGAGCACGACTTCGTGGTCGGCGGAGAGCGCCTTGTGGATAACGACGCGGGCGCGAGCGGTGACAAATGACGCCGATGTGTTGACGATTAATAGAAGACGCATTAGCGCCCGTCTAGCCGGCGGGGTTTTCTGCCGCTGTGCGCAATTGCGACAGGCTGCGGGCCAGGAGGCGCGATACGTGCATTTGGGAGATCGCCAGCCGGTTGGCTATCTCTGACTGCGTAAGCCCGTCGAAGAAACGCAGCTGAAGTATAAGGCGTTCACGGGGCGCTAATTGCGCCAACAACGGGGACAATGTCGCCCGGCGTTCGGCGTCCTCCAGCGACGGGTCTTCTTCCCCCAGGCGGGTGGCCAGCGACTCACCCTCTTCTGTGGCCACGTCAAGGGAGGCGGAACGGTACGCCTGGCCGGCTTCCAGGGCTTCGAGGACCTCTTCTTCGGACACCTTCACTTCCATCGCCAGTTCGGCTATGGTGGGGGAGCGGCCGAGTTCCTGTCCCATGACGGCGACGACCTTGCCCAACCTGAGGTACAGTTCCTGCATCCTCCGGGGGGCTCTGATCGACCACCCCTTGTCTCGGAAATGGCGCTTCAGTTCTCCGACGATGGTGTGGGTCGCATAAGTCGAAAATTCGACCCCACGTTCCGGGTCGAAACGGTCGAGGGCTTTCAGCAGCCCGAGGGACGCCACCTGGACGAGGTCGTCCAGGGGTTCCCCCCGATTGGCGAAGCGCCGGGCCAGGTATTCAGCCAAACCGAGGTGCGCCGAAATCAGCTCGTCGCGGAAAGCCGTGTCCCGGTGCTTTGCGTACCGCGGCAAATTGCTCCCTTAGTTCCTGGCGCCGGTCCGGTTCAAGGCTCACTGCCCTTCCCCTGACGAATTGTCGTCGACACCCGCCTTTTTGGGCAGGCGTCTCTTCACTAAAACGAAGCGCGGCCCGGTGGCACCGTCGCTCATCGAATGCTCGTCAACCAACGCATTGAGGATGACTTCTGACAATTCGGACAGTTGGGCCCGGCCTGGGGGGGAGAAATGTCCCTCCCCTCTCACCGACAAGCCCTCGGAGCTGAGCAGAAAAAGGACCTCGAGGAACCCGTCCCTGCCTTTGCTGCCCGTCATCCCGAACGATATCTCGTCGATCGCCAATCTCAGGTCTTCCACCTGGTCGAAGGTGAAACCCAGCCGGCTGGCAAGCCCCGCCGCCGTGACCCTGACCAGCCCTAAGTACTCCGGCCTGGCAGGGACCGCTAACCTCACCTCGTCCTCGCTGCCCACTAAGAGTGGCTCCTCTCGCGCTCGCACGGATTCTTTGCCTCCATGCTGCCATCCCGGCCGTGCGCCCCGGCGCTGCCTGCCACGATAGCGGTTTCCGGGCCTTTTCGTCAGACGAGGGGCCAAGGGTAAGGGAAGTCCCCTGACGGCTCGGGGAACTTGCCCATGGCGAAGACAGCGGCGGCGCGCACTGAGAGGGCGTCAATTTCTTCTTCGTCGAGAAGGTCCGTGACAACGCCGGGGACTTCAGCCCTGGAGAGGGGTTCCAGGCTGGCCAGCAGTTCGGGCCCGATCTCGTCGCCCGCGAAGTCCCAAATAACCGTCCGCAACTTGGGTTCTACATGAAAGCACAGGCCATTATCGATGCCCCAGATGTGGCCCTGCCGATCGAGCAGACAGTGACCGCCCTTTCGGTCGGCATTATTGGCGATCAAGTCGAAAGCGGCAATACGCCGGAGAGCGTCATGGTGTTCAGGTTCTTCGAGAAGGCTGAAATAGTGTTCGTCGGTCAGCGCGTCGACGCAGTATTGCAGGGAGCCAGGCCCCAACGGGGCGTCAATGCGGGGGGCTGTCGGCGGGACGATGTCCCAACCGAGGGCTGAGGCCAGTTCGTAAGCGGCCACTTCTCTTTTCCAGAGCCCCCGAGGGAAGTCCCACAAAGGTCTTTCGCCCTTGATGGGCTTGTAGATTGCCAGTATCGGCCGGCGGGCGGCACCGTCCAGCGACAGTTCATTGGCTGAGCCGGTAGCCAACTTTGCGGTCCCGGCTCGATTTTTAGCCGGCGGCCGCACTGACACCAGGAAGGTCGCATTCGAGCTCCAGCGCAGCCGCCCTTTTACTTCGATCTCTCCCTCAGAAAGCACGGCCAGTATGGCGGCCGCGTCCACCCGGGGTTGCAGGCCCGTCGAAGGTTCGCGGGCGTGGCTCGCTTCCTTTTCCCGCCGCTTGCTCACCGCTACCTGCTCACTGGCGCCCAGTCACCGGTACCTGCCACCGGCACCTGCCCACTGGCCGCTCACAGGGACGGCGCCCGGTGCCCGTTCGTCTTGGGGCAAGAGTGGTCGTCGCTCAGCGGGAAACCGCAAAGCGGGCAGGGAGGGCGCCCCTTGCGCAACAGCCTCTTGCCGTGCTCGATGACCCCGGCCGCCTGCTCGCGCGTCAAAGCCACGCGAGCTACTGCGGCATTGCTCGAGCCAGGTTCTTCGTCATCCGCGTCCGGCCAGCTGACGCTCACCCCGGGCGCGTCCGCCTCCGCCGCCGTCTCCCCGGTCGCTGGTCCCGAGGCCCCCTGTTCGTCACCGTCCGGGACGACCTCTCGCGCGACGAGAAGGACCCTGTCGGCGGCGGAGTCGTACCCCAGCTGCATGGACCCGACGGCCCATTCGGCCAGCACCGGCTGCTCCAGCTCGAGCTCGCTCTCACCCGGGACGGCGGCGGGCGCGGCCAGGTCGGCCATAACTTCGCTGAGCCCGCCGGCCAGGAACAACACCTGTTCCTTTTCCAGCTTGAGCGACACCAACTGGTCCTCCTGCCGGGCCTGGAAGTAAAAGACCCGCTGGCCGGGGGGGCCTACCGCCCCTACGGTGACCCTGGTCGGGCTGCCCAGGTCGAACGAAGCGCTCAGCGCGGGCCCTCTTTCGTGGCTCTAGCCCGGTCGCCCTGCTTTGGCTCCTGTTTTAGCGGCAGGTGGCTCGAGGGGCCCGTCCAGTTGACGAGCATGACTGTCGGGGAGAGGTCACCATAAGAGATGGCGCTGACCGACGCAGGGGCGATGACGACCCGCTGGAACATGTCGAGGTGTTGCCCCAGCGCATCGGCCACGACGGTCTTTATCGGGTCGGAGTGGGACACGATCAGCAGGGTTTGGCCGCGGTGTAGGCCCACTAGCTCCCGCGCCGCGCCCACCATCCTGTCGTGCATCTCGCCTATGGACTCGCCTCCGGGGAAACGGAAGCCGCTCGGGTAATGCACCACTGCATTCCACTCCGGCTTCTTGACGAGGTCCTTCAACGGTGCGCCGGCCCACTCCCCGGCATTGCAGTCGACCAGGTCAGCGCGCTCAACAGGGACGATGTCCAGTACCTTGCCGATGATGGCAGCGGTCTCCCGGGTGCGGGTGAGCGGGGACGCATAGATAGCAGCCACAGCTGGTAGGGCGGCTCGCCACTCGGTGATGTACTGGGCGGCCTCCTCTGCTTGTCTCCTGCCTTGATCGGTGAGGCCGGGGCCGGCACCGGGCTCGGGCAGCTCGCGGCCAGTCGTGGGCGTTAGACCATGTCGGACGAGGAGCAAGACAGTGGCCGGAAGTGGTTTGGGGCGGCGTGGCATTTCTTGCCAAAGCTACCCTGCGCCGGGGGCAAACAGTGCCCGGGACGGGGCGACGGCGAGGTCGGCCGGGGCGCGCCACTATCTTCGGCGCTCCCGGCCGGCTATAGCCTCTGACCGTGCCCCGGGACGAGCTGCAGCATCTCTGCCAGGAAGTGGTGGCGTGCCGGCGGTGCCCGCGGCTGGTCGCCTGGCGGGAGAAGGTGGCCGCTGAACGTCGCGCTGCGTATTCGGGAGAGGAGTACTGGGGCCGGCCCCTGCCGGGCTTCGGAGACCCGTATGCCCGTCTGGCGGTAATTGGCCTCGCGCCGGCGGCGCACGGTGGCAACCGTACCGGAAGGGTCTTCACGGGAGATCGTTCGGGTGATTGGATTTGGGCCGCCCTGTGGCGCGCCGGCCTAGCCAACCAGCCCCGGAGCGTGTCCAAGGACGACGGCCTTCGAGCCACCGGCGTGTGGGTGACGGCCGGCGTCAAGTGCGCCCCACCCCAGAACCGCCCCACCCCAGAAGAACGCGACAACTGCCTCCCCTATCTCCAGCGCGAACTGGCAGTATTGCCGAATGTCACGGCGCTGCTGGCCTTGGGGGGGTTTGCCTACGAAGTGTGCTGCCGAGTGTTGGGCGTACGGCGGCGGCCGCCCTTCGGTCACGGGCTAGAGGTGCCCGTCGGCGGGGGCAGGACGATCGTCTGCTCCTACCATCCGAGCCAGCAGAACACCTTCACGGGACGTCTCACCGAGGCCATGCTCGATGCCGCCGTCACCCGCGCCTGGGAGCTAGCCAGTAGCGGTGAGAACATTGGCTAGCTGATGAAGGCTTAGAAAGAGAGCTTTGTGATGGGTCCCGACAACTGGCCGAACAGGAGAGGCGCTGCGAGGGGCCGCTTTGTGGTTGCCGTTCTTTGCGCCAGCCTCCCGGTTGCCGCCGCGCTCAGCGTGGTGGGGCCGGCGCAATTCGCATCGGCAGCTGCTGTCACTTTGTACGCCTATGCGCACGGGGGGGCGGCGTCGCCGACCACCTGTCCCAGTACGAGCCAGGGCTCACGGCAGTGCACGCTCGGTCAAGCGCTGGCCAGGGCGGCTGCAGGCGACGTCATCGCGCTTGGCCACTCCAGGTCGCCGCGGGAACTATGTGGGCAATTGGGTGGCCGATACCGCCCGGACCACCTCTTCAGTCCCGCTCACCGTCAGGCCCGCCGCCGGCGTCGTAGGGCCCATTCTCGATGGCAACAACGGGCAGGGTGCTGGTTGCGGCACGACGGCTTGTAACGGGCCGGTATTGACAGTGGGTGGGAAGGTCCACCTCAACCTCAATGGTCTCACCATCCAGGATGCCAACAACACCACCGAGGGGCTCGGGGGTGCTATCGAGAATATTCACGGCGGGACCGTGTCTGTGTCGCACTCAAGGTTTTTCCATAACTACGCCAACGCCAACGGCGGGGCTATCGACAATGCGGATACTTCGGGCACCGGCACGCTCGTCGTGACAGGTTCCTCGTTCTCGTCGAATTACGCCGTTAATGGCGACGGAGGTGCAATTGCCAACGGGGATGTGTCGGGCCGCGGTACTGTCGTAATCTCGAGCTCAACCTTCACCAGCAATAGCGCGATAAACGGGAACGGCGGTGCCATCGACAACGGTGACACGCGGGGACGGGGGAACCTCACACTGTCAGCGTCTACGTTCCTGGGCAACGTCGCAGGTCGGGCCGGGGCGATCGATAACGCTGACAACGGGGACGGCACTCTGATCGTATCCCGGTGCATCTTTTCGGATAACGTCGCTGCGCTCGATGACGGGGGCGCCATTGACAACGCCGACTGGTCTGGCCAGGGGGCCCTTAGCGTGTCCGGCTCCACGTTCACGGGCAACAAGACCGTTGGCGACGGCGGGGCCATCGACAATGCCGATAATACGGGCAGCGTAGGTAATGCGGTGGTGTCGACCTCTACCTTTTGGGAGAATATCGCCGATGTTCACGGAGGAGCAATCGACAGTTCGGATGTCGGCAGCGCGGGCACGTTCACGCTGTGGGCCTCGACCTTCTCCCGCAACAACGCCAACAATATTTACGCCGGCGAAGGTATACCAGGTGGGAGCGCCGTGTACCTGGGTGACCACGGGGCGCTGTGGGCCGCCGCGGACATCTTTAACGGCCCGTGCCAGTCATTGGGCGGCGCCTGGTACGACAGGGGCTACAACGTCAGTCGCGACGGCACTTGTCTCCGGCGGGGGACGGGCGACGTAAGCGATGGCAGCCTCCGCCTCGGGCCCCTGGCCGAGCAATGGCGGCCCAACCAAAACAGCGTTGCCTTCCAAGGGTAACCCAGCCATCGGAGCCATACCGTACATGACGTCAGTCAGGCTGGGTGGCCGCACCGTGAGCCTGTGCCCGGCTTCCGACCAGAGGGGTACGAGAGACAAAGGCAAACATCGCTGTGACGCGGGCGCGGTGCAATAACCCACTCGAGACCAGGGCAAACCGGGATTTCACGGAATACCGGCGTCTCCCGAATATCGACCTCTGCCGAGAACGGGAGAAACCGGTGCTGCTCGGTTTAGTTTAGTGGTCCTGCTCCCTGAAGACGCTGACTAGATCCGCCGTGCTGGGTGCATAAGCGGCATGAAGGACCAAGGAGGCCGCACCCAGAGCGGCGCCATCGTTGGCCATATCCGAAATTGCCACCTTCAAGGTGTGCGTCTTGCGAGCGAGCGGGCGGGAAACGAGGAACTCGGTAACCTTTTCCTTGTAGATCTCGGCTACGTGCGTCACCCCTTTGCCGCCGATCACCAATAACTCGACGTCGAGCGCGTTAGCGATGGTGACGGCGCAATCAGCCAGGTATTCAGCCACTCTGTCGATCACCCGCCGCGCCACCGCGTCGCCATTGACGGCAGCCAGGCATATTGCCGTGTGGTCGACTAGTTCGGGATCTTTGTGGTACAGCTTGGCCAGGCTGCTGGCTCGGCCCATCGCCAACTCGGCCCGCACGTCGCGCGCGATCGCCGCCGGGTTGCACATGGCCTCCAAACAGCCGCGGTTCCCGCAATAACACGGCGTACCGTTCGGCTCGACGACGATATGGCCGAACTCTCCGGCGTTCAGCGATACGCCCCGGTAAATATTGTTGGAGAGGAACATCGCCCCTCCGATACCGGTACCCATGTACAAAAAGGCAAAGTCGGAAATACCTCGCCCGTAACCGGACCAGCGCTCGCCAATGGCAGCGGCATTTGCGTCGTTATCGACGATAACGGTGAAACCGATGTGACGTTGGAGGAGCCGTTTAATGGGCACCTCCGTCCAGCAGTCCCGCCGAGGAGGGGATATGACGAGCCCTTGGCTCTGGTCTATCGGGCCCGGGCAAGCGGCACCGACACCGAGGACCCGCTCATCGGCTACTTCGAGTTCGGCCAGGTGTTTGTGGGCGACTTCGGCCGCCTCCGCAATGAGCGCTTCGGGCTCGAGCCGGGGAGAAATGGCGTGACGCGAGCGGGCTAGTTTATGGCCCATCATGTCCACCACCACCACCGATACCTCGATGGGGTCGAAATGGATGCCCACGGCATACGCGGCCGTCGGGTTGATCCGCAAAGTGGTCCTGGGCTTGCCCCCAGCCGAGGGCGAGGAACCGCTCTCCTGAACGATCCCCTGGTCGATCAGCCGACGGACGATGACCGACACCGTCTGCGCGGTGAGGCCCGTCTGCTTGGCCAGTTCGACACGGCTGATCCCGTCGGCGGCCTGTATCGAGCTCAGCACGACGTTATAGTTGTAGCCGCCGATCCTGGGCAGGTTGGTACCGCTGAACATTCGACCAGATACCTCTTGACTACTGTAGGTCGGCTATCTTACTAACTCAACATGATGTTCTAAGTCCGGGCGGCGGCGGGGCGGGCGCAGGCGGTACCTGCGAGGAAAAGACGGCCGATCGTGCCCGGTACTCGCGGGGTGACAGCCAATCGTCGGAAAAGTTTGCTATCGTCCCGGACCTCTGTGCGTTGGCTAGTGTCCCATCCCCACTTGTCCAGGAGGACCACGGCGAAGCCGTTGGCCCCTGCCTTGACACCTAAATCAGGTTGACTTAGTGTCGAACCAACCGATGCGAAGGGAAACCAGGGGGAACCACTGGTGGCGCACGGCCGAAAAGGAGGAGCGCAATGCATCGTAAAGCCGTCTTATCCGGTTTAGCTACGGTGGCTGTCGCCACTGGCGGCGTCCTGACCGGGGTAGGCCCGGCGTCCGCCAGTTCCGGGGGCACCATCTCCGTGGTCTATCAGGTCCAGGGTGGGACCAACGCCCTTACGACACTCGTCAATACCGCCAAGACCCGAGTTCCAGAAGCAGTACCCAGGCTGGACTGTGAACCTCGAGCCGATCACGTCGCCCGCTGAGAACGAGTACTACACCAAGCTCGACCTCATGAACGGGTCCGCGTCGACGGCGCCCAACGTCATGTACGAGGACACCTTCCTGGTCAACAGCGACGTCGCCGCCGGCTACCTGTCGCCCCTGAACTCCTACCTCTCCAGCTGGTCAGGCTGGAAGGAGTTCTCGCCTGCGGCTCAGGCCGCCGCCAAGGGCACTAACGGGAAGATCTACGGCGTCTCCATGGGGACAGATACCCGTGGCCTGTACTACAACAAGCAGATATTCGCCAAGGTCGGCCTGCCGGTCCCGTGGCATCCCACGAGCTGGGCTCAGGTCCTGGCTGCCGCCGAGACGATCAAGGCCAAAGATCCCGGCGTCACCCCGATCAACGTTTACGGTGGTCTGGGGGAGGGCGAAGGGTCCTCCATGCAGGGGTTCGAGATGTTCCTGTACGGGACCAACAACTGGCTGTGGGACTCCACTAACGCCAAGTGGGAAAAGGCTGGAGCTGGCTTCCAGTCCGCCCTCAACGTCTACCAGCAGAATCTACGTTAAGGACAACCTGGGCCCCACGGTCCAGACGGCGCTCGGCAGCCAGACCTGGCAGACAGTGCAGCAGGGCCTGATGCCCGAAGGCAAGCTCGGGATCGACCTCGACGGGAGCTGGGTCACCAGCGACTACGTATCCTCCGGGCCGAAACCGTGGCCGCAGTTCAACAGCGTGCTCGGAGTAGCGCCGATGCCGACCCAAAACGGGCAAGGGCCTGGGCACGTCAGCCTCTCTGGTGGCTGGCTGTTGTCGGTTGGGTCCCACGGCACGAGCGCAGCAGAAGCAGATGGCGTTCAACTACATCACCATTGCGCTGGACCAGAAGAACTCGCTTTACTACGACGTCCACGGCGGGCAAGTCGCCAGCCGTGAGGACGTGGCCTCGGCTCCGGCCTACAAGAACCAGGGCCCGTTGGTGGCGACCTTCTCTTCGTTCGTCCCCTTTACCCACTTCCGTCCGGCGTTCGCCGCTTACCCCAAGCTCTCGACTGAGATCCAGACGATCACCGGTCAGGTCATGACGGGCCAGGAGACCCCGGCCCAGGGTGTAGCTGCCTACAACAAGTACCTCGTCTCAACCGTTGGGGCGAGCAACGTCGAGAACGCACCGGCCTAAGTACACGACCGCCAGCACGAGGCCTTACCGTTAGGTACCCGGGCTGGTCGGCGCTACCAGACCATGTACCCCTTAAACCACGACCAAGCCCTCCTCCACGGGGGGCTTGGTCTGTTTGCGGAGCGTTAGATGGCAATCGCGATCCGGGAGATCCCTCGAAGCCCCAACGCCGACGAGGGCCCCACCCGCCGTACCCGGCATAAGAGGATGCCAACATTCCGGTGGCTTGGCCCTGGCACCTGCCCTCGTCCTCTTACTGCTGTTCTTCGCCGGCCCCATCATCTGGAGCGTCTACATTGCCTTTACCAACAAGGCGCTGACCGGGGTAGGCGCCGCCCACCCGAAGTGGGTCGGTTTCGCCAACTTCGAGAAAATGTTCTCGGACCCCTTGTTCATCCATTCCCTGGTCCTGACGGTCCTGTTCGTGGTGGGTTCGGCCGTTCTGGGGCAGAACACACTGGGTTTTCTCATCGCACTTATTGAGAGAGGCAAGAAGGCCTGGGTGGTCTCCGCCCTCAACTCCTTTGTAATCTGCGCCTGGGTAATGCCCGAAATAGTGGCCGGTTTCTGTTGGTACGCATATCTTTACCAAGGGGGCACCCTCGATACCTTCTTGCACCATTTCGGGCTGAGCCAGGACTGGCTGTACACGACCCCGATGCTGGCCATCATCATTGCGAACATCTGGAGGGGCACCGCCTTCTCCATGCTGGTGTACTCGGCCGCTATGTCAGACTTGCCACCGGACCTCTTGGAGGCCGCTCAAGTCGACGGTGCCAGCGCGCTGGCGCTCCTACGCCGGGTCATACTCCCCTTGCTCCGTCGGCCCATTGTTACCAACCTGATGTTGATAACCCTGCAGACTCTCGCGAGTTTCACATTGATATTCGTGATGACGGCGGAGGCCCGGGAGAGGCCAGCCAGACGACGCCGCTGTACATCTACCAGCAGGCTTTCCAGCTGTACAACATCAGCTACGGCACCGCCATGTGCATCGTCCTGTTGCTGATCGGCGCCATCTTCTCGTTCCTCTATCTAAAGCTCATCCGAGTGGAGGACATAGCGTGAGCGGCACACTTACTCTGGGCGAAGGCGTAAAAAGCAGAGGCGAAACGGTCTCAGCGGCGCCGGTCCGCAGGCGCCCTTTCCACATCACCGCGCCGCGGAAGACCATTTCCGCTATCGCCGCCTACGGAGTGCTGGCCCTTGTCGCGATTTTCTTCATCGCACCACTTATTTGGCTTGTCCTCGCCGCCTTCGAACCCGCGGCGAGCATCGGTTCCCCGGCGCCCTTAGTGTTGTCGTTCAGTAACTTCGGCAAGGTACTCAACTGGTCGACGACGTTCCTGCCGCTCATAAATTCATGCATATTGTCGGGCTGCACCGCCGTCATGGTCGTGTTCATATCACTGCTTGCCGCTTACCCGTTATCGCGCTATCAAATGCGGTTCCGCAAACTCTTTCTCTATACCATTGTGTTCTCGACGGGGCTACCGATCACGGCCATCCTTGTCCCGGTTTATGGCATGTTTGCCCGGTTCAACCTGGTGGACAAAGTACCAGCCGTGATCTTTTTCTTGGCCGCCACCTCCTTGCCGTTCGGTATCTGGCTGATGAAGGGGTTCATGGACGGAGTCCCCATCGACCTCGAGCAGGCAGCCTGGGTCGACGGGGCGAGTTGGCTGGTTTCCTTGCGGCGAATTGTAGCGCCACTGATGTTGCCCGGCATCATGGTCATCACCATTTTTACGTTCGTCAACATATGGGGGAACTTCTTCGTCCCGTTCATCTTGTTACAGAGCCAGAGCAAGTTCCCGGCCGCAGTGAGCATCTATACGTTCTTTTCGCAGTACGGCATGGTCGACTATGGGCAATTGGCGGCCTTTTCGATCCTGTACACGCTGCCAACACTGGTGCTGTGGGTAGTGGCCGGACGGTTCTTGCGGGGCCAGTTCTCCTTTGCCGGCGCGGTCAAGGGCTAAATGAGCCAATACCAGGTGGCGACAGCGCCGGTGGACGGCCCATCGCGGGTGGGCCACGGTGGTAAATAGCCTGGAGCACAGGCATAAGGCAGACGGGCACGTGACGTCGGACCTGTGCTTGGCCCTTGACGTCGGCGCTTCCAAACTGGGAGCAGCCATGGTGGACAGGGACGGCCGGACGTTCTTCGTCGCCGAGAGCCCAACCCCCCCAGGAGGCGACGCCGAAGCGCTGTTCGGGGAAGTAACCCAACTTCTCGAGGGAGTCCTGCACAACGAAGCGGGGGAACCTCTAGCTCTCGGAGTAGGAAGCGCAGGGCCGATGACAAACGGCTCCCACGTGAGCCCGCTGAACATCCCCGCGTGGCGCGATTTTCCTTTGCGCCGTCGCCTCGAGGACCGCTTCGGTTTAGCAACGTTCCTCGAGGTGGACACCAAGGCCCTGGCCCTGGCGGAGGGGTGGAGAGGTGCCGCCCAAGGGAGCCGGAATTACCTGGCCATGGTGGTTTCCTCGGGCATCGGCGGGGGGTTGGTCCTCGACGGACGGCTGATCGAAGGTCGTACGGGTAATGCCGGCCACGTGGGCCACGTGACCATCGACCCCGACGGCCGCCAGTGCTCGTGCGGCGGCCGCGGGTGCCTGGAGGCAGAGGCGTCGGGCTGGGCGATCGCCCTCATAACCGGGCGGCCCGCATCCGAGGCTGGTCCGGAAATAATCGACCGCACCGGGCGTTTGGTCGGGGAAGCGCTGGCCTCGGTGGCCAACCTGTGTGACCTGAACCTGGTTGTGGTGGCCGGATCTGTGGCCCTCGGGTTCGGTGCACCCTTCTTTGACGCGGCCAATAAGGCGCTGCAGGACAAGGCCAGTCAGTCATATGCCCGGGATACCCGAATAGTGCCAGCCGGGTTGGGTAAGAGAGCACCTCTGGTGGGCGCCGCCGCAGTGGCCTGGAGGGGCCTCGGCGAGGAACTGCTGACAGTAGCCGTAAAGGGCCCCCCTCGCTCGCCTGAGCGAAATTCGCTCGCCCGCCACCCGCTTCGGGCATACTTCAGGCATGGCCGCTCGAAAATGGGTTTCGTCTGGTTCGCCGTTCGAGGAGCCGGTCGGTTACAGCCGGGCCACCCGCGTCGGTGACCGCGTCATCGTGTCCGGGACCGCCCCGGTCTGGCCGGACGGCTTTTGCCCTCCGGACGCCGGGTCTGCAGACGCGCCGCTGTGTCGAGATCATCGAAGCTGCGCTTTCCCAATTGGGGGCATGCTTGTCCGACGTGGTGAGGACGCGCGTCTTCATTACATCGGCCACCGACGCTGAGGCAGTGGGGTCCGTGCACGGAGAGTTTTTCCGCTCCACTCGGCCCGCGACGAGCATGGTCGTGGTGGCGGCCCTGCTCGACCCCCGCTGGAAAGTCGAGGTCGAGGCGGAGGCCGTGGTAACCGACTAGGCCTGGGCCGTTCTTTTCGTGTGGACAGAGCCCCACCGTGCGACGTAACCGCCTCTCGCTGCTGAGCTTTTTACCCAGGACCGTTCCCCTTCATACCTGCCGCTTGTCGTGGCCAGCGCCCTGGCGGCTAACTTCGTCAGTGCCGGTACTCACGCCTTACGGAGGATCCCCCCATGCACGACGATGTAGCGAAAACCGAGGGCCGTATCAGGAACGCCCTGGAACAACGGCTGCGGCCACGAATTGTCGCCGAAAGGGAGGCTTGTTCCGTCTCAGCGTTTGTGGCTGGCGACGCGGTAGCGGTAGAGGAGGCCTTGTCGGCCAAGTACACGCCGGTCGAACCGGGCTACAGGTGGGGAGCCCCCTGGTCGACAACCTGGTTCCAGATCTCGGGCCGAGTGCCGGGACAGTGGAACGGCATGAGGGTCGAGGCCACTGTCGATCTCGGCTTCAGCGACCGAGGCACGGGCTTCCAGGCCGAGGGGCTGGTTTTCACGCCGGACGGCCAGCCGGTAAAGGCCGTCCAGCCCCGCAACAAATGGGTGCCGGTCCTCACCAGCGACCCCTCCGGCACCTGGTCGTGCTTCGTCGAAGCGGTAGCGATGCCCTCCTTCATGGTCCGGCGGGAACCGTCGAGAGCCGCCTTGCTGGGCGACCGGGCGACCATGGGGACCGAACCCCTCTACACCCTCGGACGGGTCGACCTCGTCGTGGTCGATGACGACGCGCTGGGGCTGGCCCTGGACGTCGAGGTGCTCCTCGGGGTCATGGAGCAGCTGGCAGCTACGGACCCCCGTCGTCACGAGATCCTGCGGGCGCTCGAGCGGTGCATAGACATTTTCGACGAGGATGGGGACCCCCAGCTCGCCCGGGAGGTCCTGAAGGAGGTCCTGGCCGCTCCAGCCACCCGTACGGCGCACCGCATATCGGCCATCGGCCATGCCCATATCGACTCCGCCTGGTTGTGGCCGGTGGCGGAGACAATTCGCAAATGCGCCCGGACCTTCTCCAATGTGGCCGCGCTCGGCGAGCGCTACCCCGAGCTCGTCTTCGCCTGCTCCCAGGCCCAGCAGTGGTGGTGGATGAAAGAAAAGTACCCAGCCGTTTTCGAGCGGATGAAGCAGCAAGTAAAGAGCGGGCAGATCGTGCCCGTCGGAGGGATGTGGGTCGAGTCCGACACGAACGTGACCGGCGCCGAAGCATTGGTCCGCCAGCTCGTGTTCGGTAAGCGGTTCTTCCTCTCCGAGCTGGGTGTCGAGACAGAGGAAGTGTGGCTCCCGGACTGCTTCGGGTATTCGCCCGCGCTGCCCCAGCTCGTTCTCCTTTCGGGGTCGCGCTGGTTCCTGACCCAGAAAATTTCCTGGAACGACACCGACAAGTTCCCGCACCACACCTTCTGGTGGGAAGGCATCGACGGCAGCCGGGTTTTCACCCACTTCCCACCGGTCGACACGTACAACGCTGAAATGTCGCCTTTGGAACTGGCCCGGGCCGCCCGCAATTATGCCGAGAAGGGTTTCGCTACTCGGTCTTTGGTCCCGTTCGGTTACGGCGACGGGGGCGGCGGGCCGACCCGGGAAATGATGGAACTGGCGCGTCGGCAGGCCGACCTGGACGGGTCCCCGAGGGTCGTCATCGAAGCGCCGTCCAAGTTCTTCAGCGCCGCGCAGTCCGAGTACCCCGACGTGCCGGTCTGGTCGGGCGAGCTGTACCTCGAATTACACCGAGGCACTTTGACGAGCCAGGTCGAAATAAAACAGGGCAACCGTCGGAGCGAGAACCTCTTGCGGGAGGCCGAGCTCTGGTCGACCGCCGCTCTGGTGGCGGGCCGCGCACCATATCCGTACGACGAACTCGAGGAAATCTGGCGGGACGTGCTCCTCAACCAGTTCCACGACATTTTGCCCGGCTCGTCGATTGCCATGGTCAACGATGACGCCATCGCCAGTTACGCCCAGATCACGGCCCGTCTCGAGGACATCATCACCCGCGCCATCACGGCTCTGTCAGGTGCAGGCTCGACCTCGCCCAGTGGCGAGCAGTCCGGCGCCGCCGACGCGTCGGGCGTCGATAAATCAGCGGTAGCTTTCAATGCTGCCCCGTATGAGCAACGTGGCGTGCCGGCGTTGGGCGCCGGGAAGGTGGCCGCTCCGTCTGTGCCCGCAACGGTGACTGCAGGCGGGGCTGGGGCCGGCGCCGTCCTCGAGAACGAGTTCATGAAAGTGGAGCTCGACGCCGATGGCCACATCGTTTCGCTGCTCGACCGTGGGAGCGGGCGGGAGGTCATCCCGCCCGGTTTGCTCGGGAACGTCCTCCAGCTCCACCCGGATTTCCCGAACAACTGGCCGGCCTGGGACATCGACCGTTTCTACCGTCATACTCATCGCGATATCGGCGCCTCGCAACCGATGACGGTCGTGAAGAACGGGCCTCTGGAAGTGGCTGTCCGGGTGGAATACGCCTTCGGGTCGTCACGCGCCGTCCAGACGCTGACCCTGGCCGCGGGGAGCCGCGCCCTCGAAGTCGATATGGAGGTCGACTGGCAGGAGCACGAGCGGCTATTGAAATTAGCGCTGCCGGTCGATGTGCACGCCGACCGGTCCACGTCGGAGATCCAGTTCGGCCACGTGGAAAGGCCCACCCATACCAACACGTCCTGGGACGTGGCCCGCTTCGAATACGTGGCGCACCGGTTTTTCCAGGTCGGAGAACCCGGTTTTGGCGTCGCGGTGGTCAACCGGGGGATTTATGGCCACGAGGCGACGGCCCTCGGTAAGCCTGGCGGGGGGCGGGCCACCATGGTCAGGCTGACCGTTATCCGCGGCCCTCGTTTTCCTGATCACCGCGCCGACAACGGTACCCACCATTTCCACTACGGGATCGTCCCCGGGGCGACTGTCGCTGAATCTGTCCGGCAGGGCTACCAATTCAACCTCCCGCTCCGGACGGTCCCGTCGGGGCAGGAGCTACCGCCGCTGGTAGAAGTGGACAACGAAGCAGTCGTAGTCGAGGCGGTGAAAGCAGCTGACGACCGCTCGGGAGACGTCGTGCTCCGGTGCTACGAGTCTCGGGGGGGCCGGGCCGGAGCGACGCTCAAGGCCAGCTTCCCGGTCCAAGGGGCGTGGGTGACCGACTTGCTGGAGCGGCCTTTGACCGAGGTCGAAGTCGGCCCGGGCAACACCGTGGCGCTGCATCTCCGGCCATTCCAGGTCATCACGCTCAAGCTGTCCCGCTGAGCCGATGTCGACGGTCCAATATCGGCACCAAGACCAATATCGGCGCCAAGACCAATATCGGCTGCAAGACCAATATCGGCGGCAAGACCAATATCGGCGGCAAGAGTTGTCAGGTCAAGTAGTGCCACCTATGGTGAACTGATGCCGTCGAGGGGGTTAGCGTGTTGACAGTCCTGCCCGTAAACGTCCGCTTCGAGCACCAGCCCACCGGTTTAGGGATCGGTACAGGAGTACCCAGGATCTCCTGGGAACTGGCTGGCGATGAAGGCGCTTTCGACCCGACGGCTTACGAAGTCGAATTGTCCGGGCACCCGGGCGCTACCACCGTGACAGTGACGTCCGGAGAACAGGTTCTGGTGCCCTGGCCCTTCGCCCCGCTCGGCTCTCGAGAGCGGGCGGCGGTCCGGGTGCGGGTCGGCTCGGGCGACAGCTGGACCGGCTGGAGCGAACCAGCGTTCGTCGAGACGGCCTTGCTCGCCCCTGGCGACTGGACAGCCTCCTTCATAACCCCGAAAGAAGTCGGCGCCATAGGTTCGCCCGCGCCACTGGTTCGAGGGGAGTTCACGGTAACGAGCGAGGTGGCTTTGGCCCGGCTGTACACAACCGCACTGGGCATCTATGAGGCGTGGCTAAACGGCCACCGAGTGGGCGACGAACTCCTGGCCCCTGGTTGGACCACCTACCAGAAGCGGCTTTGGTACCAGACGTTCGATGTCACGCCGCTTTTGACGGAGGGGGCCAACACGCTCGAGGCCATACTCGGCAACGGTTGGTACCGGGGTCAGCTGACGTGGCTAAAGCGCCGAGCCGTTTACGGCGACCGGCTCGCTTTTCTCGCTCAACTCGAGGTTACCTATAGCGATGGTTCGGTCCAGCGCTTCGCGACCGACGAATCGTGGCAGGCAGCAGAGAGCGGCGTCCTGGAAGACGACCTCTACGACGGCCAGACGACAGATTTGCGAGCCGAAAGCGACGGCCCATGGTCCGCCGTGGAGACCGTGCAGCGGGACCTCACCACACTTGTGGCTCCACAAGGCCCTCCGGTCAGCCGGCTCATGACCCTTCCGGCACTTGATCTCATAACCTCGCCGAGCGGTAAGTCGCTGGTCGATTTTGGCCAAAACCTGGTCGGCTGGGTGCGGCTCACGGTGCAGGGGGGATCACCCGGCCAGGAAGTAACGGTGCGCCACGCCGAGGTGCTCGAGCACGGCGAGCTCGGCACCCGGCCGTTGCGGGGGGCCAAGGCGACCGACAAGTACATCCTCAAAGGTGGCGCCGAAGAAGTGCTCGAGCCGTCATTGACATTCCACGGTTTTCGGTATGCCGAGGTCAACGGCCTGGACGGCCTTGAGGTCGAGCAGGTCGAAGCGGTTGTCGTGGGCAACGACCTTGTGCGCACGGGTTGGTTCGAGTCGTCGAGCGCGGAGCTTAACCGGCTTCACGAAAACGTGGTCTGGGGGATGCGCGGCAATTTCGTCTCCATCCCCACGGACTGCCCTCAGCGCGACGAACGGCTCGGGTGGACCGGCGACATCCAGGTATTTGCGCCCGCGGCCAGCTCGTTGTTCGACTGCGCCGGCTTTCTGTCCTCGTGGCTGGCGGACCTCGCGGCCGAGCAGGGCCCAGATGGCAGCGTGCCACTGGTTGTCCCCGATGTACTGCCAAAAGGGCCGTCGATCGCGGTCTGGGGCGACGCCGCCTGTGTTGTGCCGTGGGTGTTGTACGAGCGATTTGGTGACCGCGGCATTCTTGCTACGCAGTGGGAGAGCATGCGGGGGTGGGTGGACTACGAGGCGTCTCATGCCGGGGACGACCTCCTTTGGAGCGGGCAGTTCCAGCTCGGTGACTGGCTCGACCCGACCGCCCCGCCCGACAACCCGGCGGCCGCAAAAGCTGACGTGGACGTGATCGCCACGGCCTGCTTTGCCAGCTCGGCGGAAATCCTCTCGCGCGCAGCGGGCGTCCTTGGTGACACGGAGGCGGCCGAGCTCTATGGTTCTCTGGCCGCGGGGGTCCGCCAGGCGTTCGCCGATAACTATGTCACGCCGACGGGGCGAGTCCTCTCGGACGCACAGACGGTTTACGCGCTGGCCATCGCCTGGTCGCTATTGCCGACGGAGCGCGAACGCGCCGGCGCGGGCCGGCGACTGGCCGATCTTGTCCGGCTCAGCGGCCACCGGATAAGCACTGGCTTTGCGGGTACGCCGCTTATCCTCGACGCCCTTGTGAAGAGCGGTTACACGGATACCGCATACCGGCTGCTGTTCCAGCACGACGTCCCGTCGTGGCTCTACGCAGTGTCGATGGGAGCGACGACGGTTTGGGAGCGCTGGGACAGCATGTTGCCCGACGGGTCGATCAACCCGGGCGAGATGACGTCGTTCAACCACTACGCCTTCGGAGCTGTGGCTGACTTTCTGCACCGGGTAGTGGCCGGGCTTGCGCCCTGGTGAGCCCGGGTACCGGTCGATCATCGTAAGGCCAACGCCGGGGCGCGCCCTCACCTCTGCCCGAGCCCGCCAGATCACTCCGTACGGGCCGGCCGAGGTGGCCTGGCAGAGAGAGGCTGGGCGGTTCCTTCTCGAGGTCGACCTGCCGCTGGCCACGACGGCGGCGGTTTTCCTCCCGGGACGGGAAAGCCCGGAGAGGGTCGGGGCGGGGCGGCATAAATGGGACGTCGAAGACCCGGTCAGCGACGAAGCAGCCCTGCCGCGCGTCGCCCACTGTGCTGGATCTCCTTGCCCATGAAGCCGCGTGGCTCGCGTTCTCGAGAATCCTGGCGTCCGCGTCCGCGAAGGCCCTGGATGGGAGACCTGTCTCGGACTTACTCGAGAAATTCGCTGACACCCCGCTGTCGCAGATCCTCGAGCTGCCGATCGGCCTGGGTATGAGACCGTTCCCGAGCGAGACGCGACAGCAGCTCCAGGCTGTACTTACCCGCTTCTCCAGTTGAGGCCCGGGCGTCACCGGCCCGCGAATATCAGACCGCGACGCACGCTCGATTAACGGCTCTAATCAACAGCCGCTCGAAAGTTCTCTTTGGAGGCGGGGAAGACATCATGCCTGCCTTGACAGTCAGAAGGGCGCGCGCTAACGTGGAGAAACCCCAATTTAAATCGTTTCACAGTCGTTCAGCAGAAGCAATGTTCAGGGACGTATTAGGTGAAGGGGAACTGCTGGAGAACGGGTTTGGGGTCGAAGAGGATGGGACATCTTTAAGAGGGGAGGCTTGCCCATGACCTCTATCACTCGGCACGTGGTAAATCGGCGTCCAGGCAAAGGCGAGAGGGGGGCCAACCGACGCAAGCGCCGCGTTGCGTCCGCCGCCGTCGCGGCACTAGTTGCCGAAGCCATGGTATTTTCCGATCCGTCACAGCATCGAGCGCATCAGCAGCCACTCTCCACGCAAATGCAGGCAGCCTTCCGCCGGCGGGGTCGAGCGCCTTCCGGGAGGGTTGGTGGGCGTGGGGCTCCAGCTATTCGCTCAACCCGTACAGTCCCGATTTTCTACCAGCGGGCCAATTGGCCCTGTTCGGCCTGGCCGCCTACTTCGACCACAACCGGCCCGGCGCCAACCCCTACTACCCGGAGATCGCCAAGAGCTGGACGGTCGGCGCCCACTCGATCACCCTCAACCTGCAGCCCAACGCGGTTTGGCAGGACGGCTCGCCGCTCACCAGCACAGATGTGATCGACAGTATGCTCGTGTCCGGCGCTGACTACGGCTCAGTGTGGGAAGACCTCACCGGTGTGTCGGCTCCCAATGCCCACACGGTAGTGGTGACCCTGCAGCCCTGGGCGGTCCCCCAAACCACGTTGCTCAAGTTGTTCGAGTTCTACATCGTCCCCAGCGGGTACTACTCTCTGCTGCCGGCCCGTATCGAGCAGGACATACTGACGTACTGGCGGCTCGAAGACCCGCTCCACCTGACCGGCGCCACGGAAGCGGCGGCGAACAACAGCTCGGCCGGTAAAGCCATGGCTGCTTTCGCTACGTCGTTGGCCAAGTACAACCCGACCACCCTTGACGGCAATGGCGCTTACAAGCTGTCAAGTGTCAACACGAGCGGCATCCTCTACGAGAAATCGGCCACCTTCTGGGATGCCGGCGCCATCAGAGCGCCGTGGGTGCAGATCTACCCGATGGACCTCTCGGAGATCTACGGCGCCAACGTAACCGGCCGGATCGACTTCCAGCAGGTCAGCCAGTACACGGACCCGGAGGTCACCGAGCTTGACCACTCCCAGTACGGCCAGTACGTGTTCATCCCGTCTGCCGTCCAGGAGGAGAGCCTGCTACCCCACCTGGCCGACTATCCCCTCGGCATCCTCCAGGTCCGCCAGGCCCTGGAGTACGTAATCCAGCGGACCAAGGTGACCGAGCTGGACATGGGTGGCAGCCTGGTACAGGACCCGGCCACTCCCTACCCCGACGGGATCAACGACTTCGAGGCTGACCAGTACATGACGCCGGCGCAGTTCAAGACGCTGAACCCCTACAACTACGACCCGGCCAAGGCCGCCTCGCTGCTGGAGAGCGTGGGCTTCAAGAAGAAGGGCAGCACCTGGTACACGCCCAAGGGCACGCCGTTCACGCTCACCATCGACGAGTCGTCCACCGACACCCAGTTCCAGACCGATGGGATCATCGTTGCCAACCAGTTGAAGGCGTTCGGCATCGACGCCCAGGAGGTGACTGTCAACGGGGCCACCTACACCGACCAGCAGTATGCCGGTGACTACGAGATGTCCGAGAATTACCAGGACTGGGGTTTCCCCACGCCGATGGCGGACTTCGCCCAGACGTTCGCAGCGTCGGCGCTGCCGGCGTTCAACTACCCGGTCGGCTATGACGGGACCGGCGCGTTCAACGGCTCCGTCACTATCGGTTTTCCCGTGATCAGCAAGGTCCCCGGGCTCGGCACCGTCAATATCGCCGACACGCTGAACAAGGAAATAAACACGGCCCCGCCCAGCACTTGGGGTCAGCTCACGTATGACTGGGCGCGCTGGTTCAACGAGAACCTGCCGTTCCTGCCGATGTACGACAACGCCTTCCACGAGGCGTACGCCACCTCGCGTTATACCAACTTCCCTCCGATGTCCGCCAAGTGGCTCTGGACCAACCTGAGTGATGTCGGCCAGCCGGTGGTGTGGATGCAAGAGGGGTACCTGAAGCTGAAGTAGTTACTAATAATAGGACGCTCATCACCAAGGAACTCCTCCTCCAGCCGATTGCGACCTCGTGCATAACGGTCCAGACGAAAAGGCGATGGGCTCGCCGGTAGTGTCGCTCGACTCCTTCGAGTCGAGCGACCTGCTCGGCAAACCTCGGCTCTCAGGGAGCGGTTGGCAGAGGAGGGGTTCCTGTTTTTTCGAGACCTGCTGCCGGTTTCGGCTGTACAGGAGGTGAGGGTGGCCGTCCTGGAGGCCATCGGGCAGGAGGGTTGGCTGGCTGGAGGAACTGACCCGCAAGACCGCCGGCCGGGCCCCGTAGTTGTGCGTGAAGCAGACGAGCGATGGTTCCCGGGCTACCAGAGGATCCAGAGCCTGGAATGCTTTCACCACTTGGCCTATGAGGACAGGCTGCTCAGTTTGACCGATGACCTGTTGGGCGGGCCCGTCCTGGTCCATCCGCGCAAGATCGGCCGCGTGACCTTCCCGGGGAGCGAGTACCCGACCCCTCCGCACCAGGATTTCCCGCTGATCCAGGGCACGGCTGACGTGCTCACCGTCTGGCTGCCCCTGGCCGAGTGCTCCGTGCAGGACGGCGCCCTGCGGGTCCTGCGCCGCTCGCCGCACGCCGGCCTGCGCCCGCCTCAACCGACGCCAGGCGTCGGCGGCGTCGGTGTAATCGTCGACCGGGCTGAGGAGCGGGACTGGGCCAGCGCCGCCTACCGGCCCGGGGATGCTCTCGTGTTCCATAGCCTCACCGTGCACTGGGCACCACCCAACCGGGGCGAGCGACTGCGGCTCAGCTGTGACTTCCGCTACCAGCTGGCTACCGACCCCGTGGTGGAAGGATCGCTGCTGCCTCACTATTGGCCGACGGTCCCGGGTTGGGAGGTCCTGACCGACGGCTGGTCGACGACCCGCTGGGTAATGAGGCCGTCCGAGCCGTGGATCAGCGAGATGTCTCCTCCCTTGGGCCCGCTAGATGTCGGCGATGTCCGGCTTGTCCACACGAGCCATTAGCAGCCACGATTGAAACGGACGCCCCGATGGTAAACTCAACTTTTTGGTTGACGGAGCGGCCGGGTGCGACCATCGGCGTCGGCCCGGCGAGAGAAGCCCGAGCGGCGAGAAGGGGGGTGAGAGCGTGACTTCCTACCTCGCGAAGCGCCTGGCGATGGCCATTTTCACGGTTTACATCGTGATCAGCCTGTCTTTTTTCATGATCCGGCTCATGCCCGGAAACCCCATGGAGTACCTCGAGGCCCAGATGGTTCAGGAGGGGGGGCTGAGCCCGCAGGAGATCCAGGCGAAAGTCCAGGCTATTTACGGCATCATGCCTAAAGGGCCGATAATCAACCAGTACTTTCAGTACGTAGGCAATGCCTTTCGTGGCAACCTGGGCAATTCGATTACCAACCCGGGGGTCTCCGTCGTCAGCATCATCGCCGGAGCTCTTCCCTGGACGATCTTCACAATATCGGTCGCGCTCTTGATCAGCTTTGTGCTCGGGCTCATCCTCGGGACGATCATGGCCGCCTTCCCCAAAGGTTGGTTCGCCAAGCTGATTACCGGCGTATCGTCGTTCACTTCGGCCATCCCCAATTACCTTGTCGCCATAATCCTGCTTTATTTCTTCGCCGACCAGCACGCCTGGTTCCCGCTCGATGGCGCGTATACGACGGGGCTGACTCCCGGCTTCAACTGGCCCTTCATTCAGAGCGCCCTGGACCACGCCGTCCTGCCGATCAGCGCTTATGTGATCGTTTCGTTCGGCGGCTGGGCCCTTATCATGAAGGGCAGCGTTGTCACTACCCTGGGCGCCGACTATGTCCGGGCAGCCGAATCCTGGGGCCTGTCCAGCAGACGGGTCACGCAGTCGTACATTGGGCGCAACTCGATGCTGCCCATGGTGACCAACCTGGCACTGTCGGTCGGGTTCCTGGTCGGAGGGTCTGTATTTGTCGAGGCCTACTTCAACTACCCCGGCATAGGCTATTACCTGATCAACGCCGTCGACTCGCGCGACTATTCGCTGATGATGGGGTGTTTCATCCTGATCACAATCTCCGTTGTGTTCGCCAATTTGGTCGTTGACCTGATGTACCCACTGGTCGACCCGAGGATAGCGAGCCCGGGGGCGAGCAAGCGAGCCCGCTTCGGGACCACCGGCATCCCCGGGGGCCAACCGGGCGCGGTCGGAAGCACGCTGGCAGAGCAAACCATGGTCGGGGCCGCGGCAGGGTCGGCTCCCGGGGCTTCTGTTGGCAATGTGAGCTGACCGTGGACTTTCTCAGAGACTTCTGGCGCATCTGTAAAAACGACAAACCCGCTTTTATTGCCGGCATCGTCATCTTGATTTATCTCGGCATCGCCGTCTTCGGCCCCGTTTTCGTCCACCTGAGCCCGATCCAAAACCCGGCGGACGCTTATTTGTCGCCGTCGTGGCACCACCCGCTCGGGACCGACTACCTCGGCCAGGACGTGCTGACGGAGCTCGTGCTGGGCACCCGGCCCGTGCTGGAGGTCGGGCTGCTGGCGGCGATTTTCGCTGTCGGGACAGGTGTGGTCGTGGGACTGGTGTCGGGCTACCGCGGGGGAGCAGTGGACATGGCTCTGATGCGGCTGGCCGACGTTTTCCTTACCATTCCCGGCCTTCCGCTCGTCATTGTGATCGCCGCCGTTCTCCGGACCACCAGCCCCTTCGTCCTGGCGGCGATCATCGCCATCACGGCCTGGGCCGGGCTGGCCCGGGCGGTGCGGTCCCAGGCGCTCTCCCTGCGCACGGCGGACTTCATCGAGGCGGCCAAGGTCCAGGGGCTGCCGCTCCGCCACATGATCGGCCGGCAGCTCCTGCCCAACGTCGGCCCATACGTGGCCATCAATTTCCTGTTAGCAGTGACAGGTGCAATTTACGCTTTGATAGGGCTCTTCGTCCTGGGCGTCGCTCCGGTCAGCGGGACCGCCAATTGGGGGGTCATGATCAACCTGGCCATGGGCAACGGGCCCTCTACACGAGCAAGAGCGTGCTGTACCTGTTCACGCCGATGGCGGCCATCGTGTTCTTGCAGCTAGCCCTGGTCTTCTTCACTCGAGCGCTCGACCAGCTCTTCAACCCCCGCTTGCGGGTCCAGTGAGGCGATGAGTGATGCGGGAGAAGGGGTGATGTTTTGACTGCCACTGGGCGCCGGGCGGACGACCAAGGCCCCGTTATCGAAGTGGACGACCTCACCGTTAGCTTCGGCCGCCTGAAAGCGGTCGAAGAGGTAAGCCTCTCGGTAAAAATGGGTGAGGTCTACGCCATCGTGGGCGAGTCGGGGTGCGGGAAATCGACCCTGGCATATTCACTGATCAACGTCGTCCCGCCGCCGGGTGTCATCAGCGGGGGGGACGTGCGGGTGGGTGGCCGGAGCATCGTCGGCATGAGCCGGAAGGACCTCAACGAGTTACGGGCGGTCGACGTGGCCATCGTCTTTCAGGCGGCCATGAACGCTCTCAACCCGGTGATAACCGTCGGGCGCCAGGTGGGGCACATCTTGCAAGCTCACCCGGGCGTTTTTCCCACGGAGAAAGAGGGGCGGCAATACTTCGAGCGTCTCTTGCGACTGGTCAGGTTGTCCCCCGAACGGATTTGGGATGCTTTCGAAAGCCGGCTGTCTGGGGGGATGAAGCAGAGGGTGGCAATTGCAGTAGCACTGCTGCTCCAGCCCAAGGTGCTGGTCCTTGACGAGCCCACCACAGCCCTCGATGTGTTGAACCAGCGGCTGGTCATCGACATCCTGCGCGATTTGCACGACACGCTCGGGATGACGATCATTTTCGTCACCCATGACCTGGCTCTG
The DNA here is from genome assembly GCA_963807395.1 of uncultured Acidimicrobiaceae bacterium. Classification (GTDB taxonomy): domain Bacteria; phylum Actinomycetota; class Acidimicrobiia; order Acidimicrobiales; family Palsa-688; genus Fen-671. The sequence continues at coordinate 59,734 of CAWEBW010000006.1, read as the reverse complement.
GTGGCAGAACTGGCCGAGAGGGTGGCCGTAATGTATGCCGGCCGCCTCGTCGAGGTCGGCACGTTGGACGAGATCTTTTACGAGCACCGGCGCCACCCTTATGCCGTGGCACTGATCGAAGCCATCCCGAGCGTCATGGGCAACCAGCACATCAAGTCGATCCCGGGCCAGGTGCCCAGCCTTCTCGAGCTACCGCCTGGTTGCCGTTTCGCCCCCCGTTGCCTGCTGGTACGCGACATCTGCCGTAAGGTCGAGCCGTCGCTTCTGACCGACGGTCATGACCATTTCGTTTCTTGCCACGTGGCCAACGAGGAACTCGAAAGTGTGGTGGTGGGGTGAGCCTGCTCAGCGTCAACAACGTGACGCACCGGTACCCGACCACGACGAGCGAGCTGCCCGTCTTGAACGGCGTGAGCATCGAGGTGGAGCCCGGATCGGTGGTCGCCGTCGTGGGTGAATCTGGGTGCGGCAAGACCACTCTCGGCCGGCTCGTCGTCGGCCTGGTCAAACCGATGGCTGGTGAAGTTCGTTACGAAGGCAAGGATATTTGGTCCCTTTCCGGCAAGGAGTGGGACATATACCGTCGCTCGGTCCAGGTCATACACCAGGATCCCTACGCGTCCCTCAACCCCGGGCTGACGGTCGAGGACACCTTGAAGGCGGGCCTGCTGTACCACCACATCGTCCGCCGGCGAGACGTGCGAGCCGAGTTGTTCCGCTTGCTCGACCTGGTCGACCTGGAGGCGACCCAGGCGTTCCTGCGCCGCTACCCGCACCAGCTCTCCGGAGGCCAGAGGCAACGGCTGGTGATCGCCCGAGCAATGGGATTGCAGCCGCGCCTGGTCGTGGCCGATGAGGCGGTGAGCATGCTGGACGTCTCGATGCGGGTCTCGGTGCTCGACCTGCTGCTCACATTGCGGTCCGAACAACAGTTGGCCTACGTTTTTATCAGCCACGATTTTGGCGTGGTACGTTACTTTTCGCACACCGGCCGGATCGTCGTCATGTTCTTCGGCGTAATTGTTGAGGAAGGGCCGGCTGAACAGGTGATCAGCCACCCGCGGCACCCCTATACTTTCCTCCTCCTGGACGCCATACCCGTCCCCGACCCCAAGCTGGCCCGCCGCCGTCGCACAGAGGCGACCAGCAAGGCGGCGGAGCGGGTCACAGGCGAGCCGTCGGCGGAGGGCTGCGTATTTTCCAACCGCTGCCCGTTCGTGGAAGACAAATGCCGGGCCGAGGCACCCCCGCTCGTCGAGACGATGCCCGGCCCCGCCCACCGGGTGGCCTGCTGGTTCCCCGATCGCGTCCCGGATCTGCAAGCGATAGTAGAGGAAACACTCCACGTCCCCACTGAACTTGCCGGGAAGTTCCACGATGAAAATGCTCCAGAAAGAAGCGCCGATAATTCGCCCGGCGGCAGTAGTCTTGCCGCAGATCGGGACGGTCATGTTGTTGTTGGCCATGTTCGTGCTAATGCTTCCGATGCCCGGCCAGGTTGACCTCGCTGCTGACGACCTCACCATCTTCGCCAGCGGCGCCCCGGTCGTGGTGGCCCTGTTGTATTTGCGCCTGACGAAGGAGGACCGATGAAGACGGTTGTCAGCGAGCGGGAACGCGATTTCTATGCCGAGAACGGGTACCTCGTCATGGAAGAATTCCTGGACGCCGCCGAACTGGAGCGGTGGCGGACGGCAGTGGACGAAGCCGTCCGCGAGCGTGGGGATCAACGCTTCTCTCGCCCGACGGCACTGAACAGCGAGGTAAATCAAAGCACTGAGGCCGAAGAGCAACGGGCGTACTACGACCGTGTCTTTACGCAACGGGTCAATTTGTGGCAGACGAACGACAAGGTGCGTGAATTGATGTTCGACCCCGCCCTGGGCCAAGTGGCGACCGACGTCGCCGGCATCGAGGGAGTCCGCATTTGGCACGACCAGGCTCTCGTGAAAGGCCCCTACGCCAACCCGACGGCATTTCACCTGGACGTGCCGTACTGGTCCTTTACGTCTGCCGATGCCATCACCATCTGGGTCGCCCTCGATGATGCCAGCCTTGAGAACGGCTGCCTTTATTACATGCCCGGGAGCCATAAGGCGAAAAAGTTCGACAACGTCGGCATCGGGCCATCGATTGGAGCACTATTTGACGTCTATCCCGAGTGGCGGGACGTCGCGGCTCAGCCCTGTCCCGTGCCTGCGGGCGGGGCGCTGTTCCACAACGGTTTGACTTTCCACGGGGCCGGTGCCAACATGACACCGGGGCGCAGGCGGGCGATGACGTGTGCCTACATGCCAGATGGCTGCAGCTTCAACGGGACGGCCAACGTCTTGCCCCCGGATTACTTGGCAACTTTGAAGGTCGGGGACTTGCTCGACAACGAAGCGCAAAACCCGCTTATCTATTCGGGGAAAACCTCGAGCACTCCCTGATTGACCACGACTAGAGGAGGTGTCCCATCTTGCCTAAAGCGATGATGTACCCGACTCGTTATGGGAGCCAGCCATGACGATCAGGGTTGCCGTAGTGGGGACCGGCAACATCGGTAAAAACCACGCCCGGTGCTACCAGGCCGACGACCGCTCCGAATTGGTTGCTGTCTGTGACCTGGTGCCGGAGGTGGCCAAGAAGGCGGGAGAGGCGTTCGAGGTCCCCTGGTACGGTTCAGTGGCTGACCTGCTGGCCGCGAACCTGGAGATCGATGCTGTGAGCGTCTGCACTGCGGGAGTGGAGAATGGCGGCGACCACTACGCCCCCACGATGGAGTTGTTGCGGGCCGGCGTTCCCGTCCTTGGTGAAAAGCCGATCTCCAATCGCGTCGAGGAAGCCAAAGAGATGGTGGCTCTGGCCACCGAAATGGGCATCCCTTACGCTATCAACCTGAACCACCGGTTCACCCCGGCCGCCCGCCGCGCCCGGGAATGGCTGGATGAGGGCCGGATCGGCGAAGTCAACATCTGCAATATGACCATGTGGATCAATAACCCCAACGAGTCCTCGCCTCACTTCCACATGCGGCCCTTCACCCCCATTCGATCGACGTCATGCGCTATTTCTGCGGGGACGTGGACAAGGTCCAAGCCTTCTTCAAGAAAGGACCGGGGCGACAAATCTGGTCCAACGTGCAGGCAAATATGCAATTCAGGTCGGGCCCGATCGGGCACCTGACCGGGAGCTACGACGCCGGCGGCTCGTACGGGCTGGAAACCTGCGAAGTGGTGGGATCCGAGGGCCGTATCGTGATCTCCAATGCCTGCGAGCGTCTCGCCTTCTTCCCTCGCCGCTCTATCGCCACCGAGGCCTACGACTGCCTCGGCGGTATGAGGAGCTTCCAGGAGACGTTCGCATCACGCATCGGCGCCTGGTTGTCGGATCTGGAGGCGAAGGTCCCACCGGCGGAAATCGACGGCCAGGCGGCCGATGCGCTGGCCGCGCAATTAGTGATAGAGGCGTGCATCAGCTCGTTCGAGAATGGGACCGTGGTCGACGTAGAGGAGACAGCCGCATGAAGACCGGTGTGAACAGCGTCCTGTGGGGAGGACACTCGCTGGAAGACGCCTTTGCCGGTGCGGCGAGGGCCGGCTACGACGGGATCGAACTTTCCGCTATCCCCCAGATGAGCGAGCATCTCGTGCTGGAGCGATGGCCGCAATTGGTGAGCCCGGTCAAGGAGTACGCCGACCATTACGGTTTAGAGTTGCTGGCCATGGAGCAACCCAGCCAGGACCCAGACGTGATGGAGCAAGGGTTCCAGGCGGCCGAAGCGCTCAACATCCCCATTATCAATTGCGGCCCAGGAGGTAAGACCGGCGACGAGGAGTCATTGCGAGCGGCCATCATTTCGCTCTCAAACCTGGCCAAGCGAGCTGAGGACCACGGGGTGACACTATGCGTGAAGGCACACGTCGGCGCGGCCATTTGCGACACGCCGACCAGCCTTCGGGTCCTCGATGCCATTACCTCTCCCGCTTTTGGCCTCGATATGGACCCGAGCCATATCCACCGGGCCGGGGAAGAGGCAGAGGAAGCCCTGAAGGCGGTCGTCCCGCGTGTTCGTCACGTCCACATCAGGGATTGCAAAGGGCGCCAGGCCCGCCCGGGGGACCCGGAAGACCAGGCCTGCGGGCGCGGGGACATCAACTTGCTCGGATATGTGGGTGTACTGCACGACGCCGGGTACCAGGGGCCGGTCGAACTCGAAATCATCGGGGCCAAAAGTTATGACCTCGTTGCCTGCCAGGCTATCGCGTCCGAATCCCGGGGCCATTTGCAGGCCTGTCTGCAGGCGTGCGGAGAGCGGTGAGCGCGATGAACGGGGTGAGCACAGTGAGCGGGCGTCCCCCCAACATCCTGTTGATCGGCGTCGACTCCCTGAGGGCCGACCACCTGGGCTGCTACGGCTATCCCAGGACCACGTCCCCGCACATTGACCGCCTCGCCGCCGAGGGCACCTTGTTTGAGCAGTACTGGTCGCCGCACATCCCGACCACACCGGGCTACGGGTCGATGCTGACCGGGAAGGACTGCTTCAGCACGGGGCTCGTGGGTCTGCGTCAGCGGGAGTTTGCCCCGGACGTGAAGACGCTGGCCGAGTTGCTCGAGGTGGCCGGGTACGCCACCACCTGTGTGGGCTTCCCCGGCAACGCCGCCTCGCGGGGTTTTCAGCGCTACTTCGATTACAAGGCCTGGGGCAACCTGGACGAGGCGCCGCTGCGAAAAGCCGAGGGCCTGAACGAGGTGTTCCAACCCGAGCTCGACCGTCTAATTGATGACGGCGAGCCGTGGTTCGTCCTCCTCCGGCATATGGACCCGCACGCGCCGTACCTCCCGCCGTCCCCGTACGACAGGCTGTTCTACTGGGGCGACGAGTGCGACCGGGCCAACAACTCGATGGCGCCGGTTATGTCATTTGCCCCCTTCCGCGATTTCTTCGCCTCCTGGATGCCGCCGGGCATCAGTGATGCCGAGTTCGTGAAGGCGTCCTACGACGGCGCCATAGCGTACATGGATGCGTGCATCGGCCGGTTGCTCCACCAGCTCGAAGCTAGAGGGGTAGCCGAAGAGACGATCATCGCTCTCACTGCGGACCACGGCGAGACCCTCTACGACCACGACTGCTTTTTCGACCACCATGGTCTCTACGACTGCACCCTGCACGTCCCCCTCATCCTCCGCTACCGGGGCTGGGTCCCGGCCGGACGGCGCATAAAAGCGACCTGCCGGCACGCCGACTTGTTGCCCACCCTGCTCGAGTTGGCCGGCATGGCGGAGGCCATACCGGAAGACGTGACGGGCGGGTCGCTGATGGATCTGGTCAATGGTCTCGCCTTGAGCCATGATGACGAGCTTTACCTGACAGAGGCGACCTGGATGCGCAAGCACGGTTGGCGGACCCCTGATTGGAAGCTGATCGTGGCCCTGGAGCCGGATTTCCACTTCAAACCGGAGGTCGAGCTGTACGACCTGAGGGCCGACCCCGGCGAGAACGTCAACTTGGCCTACTCGCGGCCTGACGTCGTGGCAGATTTGCGCCACCGCATGGACGTCCACATCGCTGAAAGGACAAAGGCCACCGGGCGTCCGGCCCCGATTGAGACGCTGCTCGATTGGCACGGGAAAGCCGGGCTTGGTGCCTTCGCCACCAGCCAAGAGGCCTATGACACGTTGCATATTGGGGACCCGGAGGCCGGCCGCCGCTTGCAGGCAGGCGGCGCCAAACCCGAAACCCCAACTAAACGGAGCCGCCGGCCGGCTTCGAAACCTGCGGCGAAAGCGGTGAGAAAGTCGGCCCCGAAGTCAGGGGCGAAATCGGCCTCCAGCTCGGCCGTTCCCAGAGCGAGATCCGGATCGAAGCTTGCGCCCCGGTCGTCGGCCGCCACCGCCGCTGGTCGTCGGCGGGCGACCAAAAAGGCAACGGCGACCAAGAAGGCCGCTGCGACCAAGAAGGCCACTGCGACCAGTACGAGGAGCGGCGCCCGGGGCACGAGGAGGTGAACTTCGCCGACCTACACGGCGTGACATGAGAGTTCTGTTAGTAGTCGCCGACGCCCTCCGGGCTGACCACCTGGGTTGTTACGGCTACGAGCGCGATACGAGCCCGTTCCTCGACGAATTGGCCGGAAGCGGAACCAGGTTTACTTCGTTTTTTGCGCCCAACATACCCACCGAGCCGGCGCATACCTCGATCTTTTCCGGCGAGCATGCGGCCCGGCACGCAGTCATGGTGCATAAGGAACCGAGCGCAGCGTTACGGGCCGGCACCAGCTGGCTCCCTAGCCTGCTGAAGGCAGCCCGAGTGCGGACCGTAGCGTTTGACAACTTGGCTGACTCCAAGCCCTGGTTCGGCCAAGGTTGGACCGAGTACCACAACGTGCGGCACGGGAAATCGCTGTTGACGGCGGAGGACATCAACGCCGAACTCCTACCGTGGTTGGAGCGGAACCCGTCGGGGCCGTGGTTCGGGTTCGTCCACTATTGGGACGCGCATAGCCCTTACCTGCCTCCAGATCAGTACCGCTGCCGTCACTATGAAGGCGACCGCAACGATGGTGGGGCAAACGGGTTGGACCGTTGGCAGGCCGAGCCCAGTTATCCGTTCGCTTACCGATGGCAGGTGCGCCACTACGAACCATTTCGCGACCTTGATTTCGTGCGGGGTCTTTACGACGGCGAGATCTCTTACCTGGACGACCGACTAAGACAAGTCGTGTCGCTTCTTTCCGGCACGGGCCAGGACGATTTCGTGGTGATCTTTACCGCTGACCACGGCGAGGTCATGTACAACCGGCCCGGGTTTTTCGACCACGCCGGGCTCTACGACGACACCATACGCATCCCGTTGATTATCGCCGGCTCTCGGGTACCGAGCGGACGCGTGGTCGAGGGGATGTACCAGCACCTCGACTTGGCCCCGACCGTCCTTCGTCTTTTCGGGCAGGCCGCGACGGCGTCCATGATCGGCACGGACCTGGTCGAGGTGGCCCAAAACGGCGCCTCGGCCTACGGCTACGATTCTATTTACCTCTCCGAGGGGACCTGGGAGATCAAGTGGGGGATCCGGACGCCAGACTGGAAATTGGTCAAAGTCATAGATCCAGGGGTGCACTTGACCAAAAAGGACGAGTTGTTCGACCTTTCCCGCGACCCGACCGAGTCAGTCAACGTCGCCGGACAGTACCCCGACGTCCTGGACCGCTTGGAGCTGGCGCTCCGGCGAGAATGGGAAGACCTGCTTGGGGGGCAGCCGGACCCCCTCAGGCAACAGACCTTCCGTGGCGTACCGGCCCAGACGTGGCTGGACCGGGCCAAAAGCCAACAAAGCTAGTGTGAAATCAGGCCGGCAACCGAAAGGAGCAGCAATGTCGCAAGGACCTCAGCAGGTAAAGCAAGAACTGCGTCAACAGTGGATCGAGACCCCTTCTTGGGCGTACGGCAATACCGGCACCCGGTTCAAAGTCTTCCGCAACCCTGCCGCGGCGCGCGACCCCTACGAGAAGATCGAAGACGCCGCTCTTGTGCACAGCCTTACCGGGGTGGCTCCGTCGGTAGCGTTGCACATACCTTGGGACCGCGTCGATGATTATTCGAAGCTGGCCAAACACGCCGCCGACCAGGGGATCCGGATCGGCGCCATCAACCCTAACGTCTTCCAGGAAGACGACTACCGGCTGGGGAGCGTCTGTAACCCCGACCCCAAAATCCGCCGTAAAGCCACTGACCACCTCCTCGAGTGTGTCGAGATTGCGGCGGAGGCCGGTTCCCCGGCGGTGAGCCTCTGGTTTGGCGATGGCACCAATTACCCGGGCCAGGATGACATTCGGGAGCGCCAGGACCGGCTCGCGGCGGCCTTGCGCGAGACCTATGATGCCCTTCCCGACGGCGTCGGCATGTTGCTCGAGTACAAATTGTTCGAACCGGGCTTCTACACAATGGACGTGCCGGACTGGGGGACATCGCTGGCGCATTGCCTTGCGCTCGGGCCGAAGGCCAACGTGCTCGTCGACACCGGCCATCACGCTCCCGGTACGAACATCGAGTTCATCGTGGCTTCCTTGCTTCGCCTCGGGAGGTTGGGCGGGTTCCATTTCAATAGCCGCTTTTATGCTGACGACGACCTCCTGGTGGGCGCCGCCGACCCGTACCAGTTGTTCCGGATCCTGTCGGAAGTGGTGGCGGTGGGGGCGCACCGCCAAGGCTCCGGTGTGGCCTTCATGCTCGACCAATGCCACAACATCGAGGACAAGGTGCGGGCCGAGATCCGCTCGGTGATGAACGTACAAGAAGCCACGGCCAAGGCTCTCCTGGTCGACCGGGCGGCATTGAAGGCGGCGCAAGACAAAGGCGACGTGCTCGAGGCCAATGGAGTGCTCAACGATGCCTTCAACACTGACGTGCGGCCCCTGCTGGCCGAGCTGCGTGAGGAGATGGGCCTAGGCCCGGACCCGCTGGCGGCTTACGACCGCTCAGGGCATGCCGAGCGGGCCAGCGCCGAGCGGGCCGGGGGCGGCGCCGTTGGGTGGGGAGGTTAAAGCCTGGAGGGCGAACCGCCGCCTATCAGGCCGTCCGTTTGATGACGGCCACGACATCGTTAGCCGTCCCTGGTAACTGCATCTCGACCCGCCCTGTGCTGCGGCGGTTTTCCCACCCGAAATAGCGGCCCGTCGCCGGGGCGAACCAATAAGTCAGGTAGTCGCCCGGCGCAAGGTTGAGCCCCAGCGCACCTTCCACAGCACGGTCGGTGAAGGGGACGGCAAGGTCGTTAGGTATTTCTGCAGCCACATACACATAGACCGCGCCCAAAGGGGAGCGCTTGTCGCGAGCGACCACTTCCGTACAGCCTTCGGGGGCCGTCGCATCCGCCGCGTCATCGAGCGTGGCAGACCAGATCTGGTTTTCCTCCCAAAACTGGGCCAGCGTCCCGAACGGGCGCCGCAGCAGCCGCCTCCCGTCCGGCGTAGAGCGCTCCCGGCCGGCCAGGACGCTGAAATCGATGTAGTCGTAGTAACAACCCGATAACAAAGCGATCCAGGCCCGTTGGCGGTGGATGGTCCAGCCTCGCTCGTCCATATACCGGGAGGCATTGTTGTCCTCGTCAAGGTTGACGGCCCCGCCCAAAGTCCCCACCCGGCGACAGAACGCCTTGTATTCCTCCAACCGGCTGTCGGCCGACATGAACCCGCCGAGGTTGAACGTCTCGTCACCTACCGTCATCACATCCAGCGGGTGCACATTGGAAATGTCGACTTTTAGAGCCTCGGCGGCCTGGACCGGATGACCCCACGGTTTGTAACTCCAGGCCGCTGACGCGGCAACGACGCGATCCTGCGCCGATGAACGCACAATTTCGACCAGCTGCTGTTGCCAGGCATCGACCTCGGTCGGCTCGGCGAACCCGGGCACCGTCTTGGGAGAAATTACCGATCGGCTCGTTGCATATCTCGATTATCAGGTTGTCGTACGGCGCCGCCTCTTCCAGGATCTTCCTGACGAACCTCTGCTGCTCGTTGAACAAGGCCGGGTGGCGCGTTGACATGTAGTCGTACCAAGGCGTCGTGCCTATCGAGTTGACGTTGTTGTCGCCGTGGAGGGGCGACAGAGCCCACACCACCTCGGAGTACACATTGCTCAGGAGCGTCAACTCGACAACGACCCCTTTGTCCATTGCCATCCCGAGAAAACCGTGTAAGCGGGCAAAGAACTCGGGGTTCCATTGCTCGAGGTCGTACTTGGGCAGTCTGTCCAGGGCCAGCCCGGGCCCGGTGCGAACGTAGGGCGCTACATAGTCCGTACTTTCCGGTTTGCACGGCGAATAAGGGTTGAGGCTGGTCTGAAGCTCACGGAACAGGACGAACAACCGGGTGAGCCGGAGGCCCTCGGTAGCCATTTGGTCCAGGTAGGCGTGGTAGTCGAAGTTCCGGTTGATCACCGCCCCATAGTGTTCTGACGCTGTCAGCAGGCATACTGGGCGCCCACGGTAGGACGCTGTCCCGGTGGTCTTGTCGACGTATAGCCCGTTACCGCTCATTTCGCCCCCGTCATATTCCGGCTGGTACCGATGCCGGAGCGGACCCTATCAGCCACGAACGGCGGCCCGCAACGGCCGGTTCGATCGTCTCGGCTCGATCGTCGCCGGCCAGTCCTAGGCGGCCAGTCCTAGGCGGCCAGTCCTAGGCGACCTGGGCGGCGCGCTCCGGTGGTGCCGCCGCCGGTGGGGCCGCCGCCGCACCGGGGCCGGGGCGAGGAAGGAGCGAGAAGCGGGCCCGGCCCACGTACGTGACCACGACCGTCACAATGACCAATGGCATCACGTTGATCCCGGCCGACCCCAGGAGGAGCGTGGTTAAGAGAACGGCTGTCAAGGGCAGGCCCAGCATGGCCGTCGTCATAGCTCCCAAACCCATGGCCACACCGGCCGTTTCCGGCAATCCCGGGGCATGAGACAAGGCGAGCCCGCCCACGGCCCCAATAAACAGAGCTGGAAAGACCGGGCCCCCGCGGAAGCCGCTTAGAGATATGCCGTAGGCGAGCGCTTTGAAGACCACCAGGAGTAGCAGCGCCCCGATCGAGTAGGTTGCGCTATTGGTGACCACCGTAGGTAGCGCCGTCTGACCCGAGAAAAGCACGTCCGAGGAAGTCTTCCCGGTAGCCTCCGCGTAGGCGATGGCCAAACCGCCCACAACGAGCCCGACCACCGGCAGGATTATCGTGATGCGGGCTTCGACGTGAGGCTTCAGGTAGAGGGCCAGCCCGCGGATAAGGCTCCCTAGTATGACGGCCGCGATACCTATGATTATCGCCCAACCGAACTCCGCGCCGGTCGGCCGGGCAATGTGGGGCATATTAGGGATAGTGAGCGTGAAAAGCCCGTGGCCCGTCCACGCGTCGAAGCCGACGAAGATCAAGTAGCCGAGGCCGGCCGCCAGCAGGCCTGGCACCAAAACGGCCCCGAGCATGGGCCCGCCGAGCCCCGAAGCTTCCATTATCAAGAACGCCCCGGTGAGGGGGGAGCCAAGCAATGTGCTGATCGCGGAAAAGCTCCCGGCCGCCCCGACCACCCTGATCCCCTGCTCGGGCATGTCACGCCTCAGAGTGCGAACGAGACCGGTGGCCAACCCCCCACCTATGGCGATTAGAGGGGCCTCGGGGCCTATGACAGCGCCCAGGGCGAGGCCGGCCAGTGCGGCTAGGACAACGCCGGGCAACTGGGCCCTTGTCGGTGGGCCATGCATGGCGAACCCGTCGGCCGGCGAATGCCCGCCCCGCCCGGGGAGGTACCTGATCGTCAAGCCCACTAATACGCCCGCGAGCGCGACGGCAGGTAAGGGCCACCAGACCGGCTCCCCGTGGAACCCCAGCGCCTTTGGCAAGTAAGCAGGGTTGAAGATCCACCTCTGCAAATCGCTTACCAGGTAAAGGAACCAATAGGCGGCCACCGCCACCACGACGCCCAGAATGGCGGCAATGACCAGCAGGACCAGGTAATTGCGCGACCGCAATAGGGAGACGACGTCGGGGACTGACGGTGGCGGGTCAGGCATGATCAAACCAGCCCCTGAGGCCGCGGCCGGGGGGCAAATGATAGGTGGGTCTTTTCACCGACGCATGGAGGCTAATACACCGGCGGTCAATCGGTTGGGGTCAGACGGGTTGTCGAGGGCGGCGTTGAGGTCGACGGCGGCGTTGATCAAGGACAAGTGGGTAAACGCTTGGGGGAAATTCCCGAGCTGTTCCCCGCTGAGGCCGATCTCCTCTGAGAACAACCCGACATGGTTGGCGTACGTGAGCATCTTCTCGAAGGTCAGATGGGCGTCCTCCAGTCTCCCCGTCCGCGCCAACGTGTGGACGTAAAAGAACGTGCACAGCGAGAAGGTGCCTTCCGACCCCATGAGGCCGTCGGGTGAGGCCTTGGGGTCGTAACGGTAGACGAGGCTATCAGAGACCAAGGTGCGGTCCATTGCCGCCAACGTGGAGGTCCATTTGGCGTCCGTAGGGGCGACGAACCCTACGACGGGCATAAGCAAGTTGGAGGCGTCGAGGACGTCCCCGCCTTCGTACTGGACAAACGCTCCCAGGCTCGGGTTCCAGTCCTTGTCCATGATGGAACGGAAGATGTCGTTTCGTGCGGACGTCCATTTCGGGAGGTCGGCTGGGCGCGCCCGGTCGACGGCCAGCCGTATGCCGCGGTCGAAGGCGACCCAGGACATCAAGCGGGCGTACGTGAAGGGCCGGCGGCCACCCCGGGTCTCCCAGACGCCTTCGTCGGGCTGCCCCCAGTTTTCGCACAGCCAATCGAGCATGCGGACGAGGTCGCTCCAGCCCCGGTCGCCGATAATCGAGACGTGCTGGTCGAGCCCGCTTATGCTGTCTATGGCCTCGCCGTAAATGTCGAGCTGCAACTGGTCCGCGGCGCCGTTCCCGACGCGCACCGGCTTCGACCCCATGTACCCGTCGAGGTGGAGAAGGCTCTCCTCCTTGAGGTCTGAGCTCCCCGTCCACCCGGTACATGATGGCCAGAGGGGGGCCGTCACGTCCGGCTCTCTCTTCGATACGGTCTCGTATCCATACCGACAGCCCGGCCGCTTCGTTGATGAAGCCGAGATGGAGAAGGGCGAACACCGAGAAGGAGGCGTCCCGGATCCAGGTATAGCGGTAGTCCCAGTTGCGCTCGCCACCGACCTGTTCGGGCAGCCCCGTCGTGGGCGCCGCCACCATGCCGCCCGTCGGCGCATAAGTCATGAGCTTTAACGTGATGGCGGACCGCTCGACCGCCTCTCGCCACCGGCCCCTGTAAGTGCCCTGCGCCAACCAGTCCTGCCAATAACGGGTGGTTTGGTCCAGCCGCCGGTCGAGTTCTTGAGCCTCGATTTCTCGTTGGTCCGTGAGCGGCCCGGACTCGAGCACCAGAGCCCCGACGTCGCCGGCGGCGACGGCAAACCGGGCCTGGACGTCACTGTCATGACCCTCGAGAGGCCAAGTGCTCAATAGGTGCAGGCCGGGGGACGCTCCTTCGAAGACCGCCAGGGTGCCGTTGACCACCGCCTTGGCCGAGCCTCGGGCGTAATCGGGCCTCGGTTCGACCGATGCTTCCAAATCGACCCGGCCGCGGATGCCACGGACCATCCGGACCAGGCGATGCCGGTCGGAGACCAAAGTCGGGTTCTCGATGGGGAGGAAATCGACCACCTCGGCCACACCCTCCGGCGAGAGGAACCGGGTGACAAGCACCGCCGTATTCGGCAGGTACATCTGCTTGGTCACGTGCGGGCCCCGGGGCGCGAGGGCAAAGCGGCCTCCGCGTTTGTCGTCGAGAAGGGAGGCGAACACGGTGGGCGAATCGAAACGGGGGTAGCAATAAAAATCGACCGTTCCGTCGGTCGCCACCAGTGCGGCCGTCTGTAGGTCGCCGATCAACCCATGGTCTGCGATGGGCGGGTAAGGCATCTCTTTTGGCCCCTGTTCTCTTTTAGCCTCTGTTCTCTTTTAGACTCTGTTCAGGCCGGTTTCTGTCGCCGCGTCCTTCCACGCATTCGTGCCCGCAGAACTGGCCGCCTTCACCTGGGACCACTTCGTCTTGGCCAGGCCAGAAGGGCTCTGGTCCATGCTCCGGACCCAGCGAACACCCTGGTGTACGGAGTGCAAGCTACCAATGACGAAACCCAGGAAAGCGAGCAATGCACCGGCACCGACGAGGATGAACCCCGCAAGGAAAGGGCGCGGTTCAAAATGGACTTGCGGCTTTGCTTCGAACTTGTTCATCGATAACCCTCCTGAAGGCTTCCTAATCGTGCTAACTCGAGCCCGCCGCAGCCGGCGGCTCGTTATCTTCCCGTACGCTCGCCGAGGCCGATAACGGGGAGAGGGTTGGGCTGGATCACTGACCGGACTTCCTCTGGCGTGCTCAGGTCGCCACCTGTGTGGTGGACACTGAACTCACGTTCCGGCCGGCCGCGGCCAACGTTGGAGCGCGTCCATCTCAGCACCGTAGTAAGGCGGTTGCCGAAGCCGGTCAGGAAGGCCAGGTGTACGAAGGCCCATACGACCCAGCCCGGGAACCCGGAGAGCCGTACCCCGTGGACACTGACGATGGATCTGAACCGTCCGATTGCCGCCGCGCTCCCGAGGTCACGGTACTTGAACGGGAGAGGCGGTTCGCCTTTTTGTCTGCGCATGATGGTGTTGGCGGCGTGCAAGCCCCCTTGCATGGCGACCTCCGCCACGCCCGGGAGATTGTTCAGCGCCATCATGTCGCCGACGACGAACACCTCGGGGTGCCCCGGCAACGAACAGTCCGGGAGTACGGCCACCCGCCCGGCTCGGTCCAACTCGGCGCCCGTAGCCTTGGCCAATTCGGCAGCCAGAGGGGATGCCTCAACCCCTGCGGCCCACACCGTCATGTGCGCCTCGAGCCGGCCCCGCTCGTCAGCCTGGTCGACGAAGTCGACTCCGTAGGCATCCACTCCGACAACGCGCGTCCCCATCCGTAGCTCTACCCCAAGGCGCTGGAGTTCCTTGGTCGCCTTGTCTGATAGCTGGTCGCCAAAGGAGGCCAGAGGTTGTTTTCCGCCGTCCAGCAAGATAACCCGCATTGAAGACGGGTCAAAGGTGCGGAACTCGCCCCGCAGGCTACGGGCGGCCAGGTCCCGGACCTGGCCGGCCAGCTCGACCCCGGTCGGGCCGGCGCCAACGATGACGACCGTAAGCCAGCGCTGCTTCTCTTCCGGGTCAGAGACCAGCTCAGCCACCTCGAACGTCCCAAAAATGCGGCGGCGCAGCTCGTGGGCGTCGTCGATGGTCTTCATCCCGGGCGCATACAACGAAAACTCGTCGTGGCCAAAATAGGACTGGTTGACGCCGGCGGCGACGATCAGGCTGTCGTAGGGTACCTCGAGGGTCTTTATGCCGAAGAGGTCGGCAAAAACCAGCCGGCGATCGAGGTCGAAGCCGGTGACTTCGGCCAGCTCGACGCGCACGTTCTTGTTCTTACGGACTATGTGACGGATGGGTGGGGCGATCTGGCCCGCCGGCAGCAGACCGGTCGCCACCTGGTAGAGCAACGGCTGGAACAGGTGGTGGTTGCGCCTGTCTATCAAAGTGACTTCGACGTTTTTGCGGCCCAGGAACCGGGTGGCTGGCAGGCCCCCGAAACCTCCTCCAATTATGACGACGCGGTGGCGGCGAGCCTCGTTTTGGCTGGGCCCGTTGGTGCTCACCCTAGGCGCTCGGTCAGATGCTCGCCCACCCGGACAGCGTTCGCGATAGCCGTAAGAGCCGGGTTTACGGCGCCGATGCTCGGGAAAAAGCTGGTGTCAACGACATAAAGGTTATCGAGCTCATGAGCCTTGCAGTTGACGTCGAGGACGGAAGTCGTCGGGTCGGAACCGAAGCGGCAGGTGCCGGCCTGGTGGGCGACGCCGGCGATGGGGATGTTCATGGTCATGTAGAAGTTCTTCTCGAACACGTGGTGCTGGGCCAGGCCGGTATGGTTGAGGACTTTTTTGAGTTCCTCGTACAGGCCCTCGGCCTCCTTGTCGTTAGTCGATTTGTAGGCCAGATGGACATCACCGGCCTTGTCGACAGTCACCCGGTTGTCTGGTGTCGGTAAGTCCTCGGTGGTGAGCCACCAGTCGACCGAGTGCTCGGCCACGTCGTCCAGGCTCCGTCTCGGGGCGATTTTGGTGAGCTTGGGTTCTTCGCCTTTCATGGCCCCGGAATTGGACTTGCCGATCATCTGGATGTTGCCGAGCGGCCAATCACGATCGTTGTCAGCCAGATAGAAGTCGTTGATGCCGAGCGTCTTTTGGAATACGGTCGCGTTCATCTCCTTGCCAAGGGCCGCCACCGCTTTGCAGTTGTGGAACATGTAGTTCCGGCCGACCTGGTCGGACCCGTTGGCCAAGCCACTCGGGTGGCGGTCGTTGGCCGACTGCAGGAGGATCTTGGCGCTATTGGTGGCGCCGGCGCAGACGGCGACGATATCGGCGGAATAGACCTCGGGGTTGCCCTCTCGCTCGACGACCACGCCAGTTACGGTCCGACCGGTGGGGTCGGTTTCGAGCTTTACAACCTCTGTGTTCACAAGCAGCGAGACGCTGGCCATGTCCAGCACGGGGCGCACCCCAATGACCTCGGCATCGGCCTTGGCGTGGACCAGGCACGGGTAGCCGTCGCACCAGGCGCACCGGATGCAGGCGCTCTTGCCTCGGTCGGCCTCGTCCAACATAATGCCCACCGGGGCCGAGAAGGGGTGGTAACCTTTTGCCTTGAGGGCGTCGCTGATCTCTTGCAGGCGGGCCTCATGGCTGACAGCGGGCCAGGGGTACGGCTTGGACCAGTGGCCTTCGGTGGGGTCCTCGTCCCTAGTGCCGTGCACCTGGTAAAGCCACTCAGCTTTGCTGTACCAGGGTTCGAAGTCGTCGAAACCAAGCGGCCATGCCGGAGAGATGCCGTCAACATGCTTGATTTCTCCGAAGTCCTCAGGTCGCAAACGATAAAGGGCGGCGCCGTACAGCTTGGTGGCGCCGCCTACGAAGTAGTGGACCTGGGGCTGGAACGGCCTCCCGGCGCTGTCGTACCACGTGTCAGGTGAGATGTACTTGCCATCGACGAAAACAGCGTCGGGGTTCCAGTTGTCCATCTCCCGGGGTAGGAAGTCTCCCCGTTCCAGCAGCAGTATCTTTTTGCCCGAGGGCGCCAGCGTGTGGGCCAAGGTCCCGCCGCCCGCGCCGGTCCCGATAATAATGATGTCATATTTCTCCGGCACTACGACCTCCGTCGCTGATTGAGCTATGCAGGGATCGCTACAGCCCGGGGCTGTAGTGCATCAAGCCGGCGTCGACGAAGATCGTCGTGGCATTGATGTAACTGGCCCCATCGCTGGCGAGGAACGCTACGACGTTGCCGATCTCCTCGGGCTGAGCCATCCGGCCCAGGGGTATGGCGGCGTCGAGGACCTTCATCTTCTCGGGGTCTTCTAGTGTTGACGTATTGATCGGCGTAGCGACTGCACCGGGGCCGACGCCGACGACCGTGATGTTATGATGGCCGAGCTCGAGGCCGGCATTGCGTGTAAGCATCCGCATCCCGCCTTTGGACAAGCAATAAGGGGCGTTACCCGGCATCGGCCAGTCTTCGTGGACTGAGGTGATATTGATTATGCGCCCGCCATTGCCCTGGGCGATCATCTGCTTGGCGGCTAACTGGGTGCCGAAAAAGGCACTCTTCAGGTTGATCTCCATGACTTTTTCATACTGCGCCTCGGTGGTTTCGAGGACCGAGGTCCGCGTCTCGATGCCCGTGTTATTGACCATGATGTCGAGCCGGCCCAGCTCTTTTACGGTCCGGTCGATGAGCATTTGGAGGTCCGAGACCTTGCTCACGTCGGCATCCACCCCGATTGATTGGTCGCCCAGAGCCGCCACCTGTTGCTCGAGCGCCTCCGTGGCCTGCTCGTTGGCGACGTAGTCGATCACTATGTTGGCACCGGCGCCGGCCAAAGCCAGGGTTATGGCTTTGCCGATACCGGAGTTGCCGCCAGTCACGATGGCGACCTTCCCTTTGAGGGTCATCGTCCTCTCCTCTCGATTAGGGTCGTCCGCCATTGGGGCGGCGGGAGGGCACTGCTAAGACGAATCATAAACTCCGTGCTGGCCCGGCCGTCACCCGATCCGGGGGATTTGGAGGACGCCCGGCCCGGCGATAGGTTTGCCGACGGTGGCACCGTGACTGCGGTTGATCAGCGCCTGTTGAAATTTGGGCGTCCAGCCAGGATCTATATAGCGGTATCGGCCCTGCTCGGTACGCTCAAAGGACTTCTACTAGTCGCTCAAGCCTGGTTGCTGGCGACGGTGATCGCCGGCGCGTTCGTCGATGGGAAGGACCTCGCAGAGCTGGAGGGGCCCATCGAACTCCTTCTCGGAGTTTTCTTATTCCGTGCGTTGATCTCCTGGTCGCAAGAGCTGGCGGCCAACCGCTGCTCCGCCAAGGTCAAGTCGCTGCTGCGGGTGGCGCTCCTTCGGCGGGCGGCCCAGCTCGGACCGGATGGTCGGGTGACCGGGCGCACCGGCGACCTCGCCACCTTGGCTGTCGGGGGTGTCGACGCCCTCGACGGCTACTTCGCCCGGTACCTCCCTCAGGTCGTCCTGGCCGTCGTAGTCCCCGTGACGGTCCTGGTGGCGGTGTTCCTCGCCGACTGGGTCTCGGGGTTGATCATGCTGGTGACGCTGCCGTTGGTCCCCATCTTCATGGCCCTCGTCGGGATGGAAACGCAGGCGCGGACAAACCGCCAGTTGAGGGCATTGCAATTGCTGTCGGGGCACTTCCTCGATGTGGTCGGTGGGCTCACGACGCTGAAGATCTACGGCCGGTCGAAGGCGCAGCTCCGCACCATCCGCACCGTAGCGGACGATTACCGGCACAGGATGATGGCGGCGCTGCGGGTGACGTTCCTTTCGTCGTTGGTGCTGGAGCTGTTGGCGAGCATCTCCGTGGCGCTGGTGGCAGTGGCGATCGGGTTACGGCTATTGGCCGGCCACCTTGGCCTGCAGACGTCTCTGTTCGTCCTGGTGTTAGCGCCCGAAGCTTATTTCCCCTTGCGCCAGCTCGGGGCTGAGTTCCACGCCAGCGCCGAGGGTGTCGCCGCGGCCCAGCAGGTCTTCGAGGTCCTCGACCATCCGACGTCGAACTCCGGATGGCGGGCTGATGCCCCCGACCCGGCGCGGCACCCAATAATCGTGGAAGCCGTCCGGTTCACATACCCGGGACGCGACCGGCCCGCCGTAGTCGGCGCCAGCTTCGAGGTCCAACCGGGAGAACTGCTCGCTCTCGCCGGCCCGAGTGGCTGCGGGAAGTCCACCCTGCTGGCCATGCTGCTCGGCTTCGTGCAGCCCGACGAGGGTTCGGTGGAGGTGGGCGACGTCAATCTCGCCACGGTCGACGGCGACGCATGGCGTAAGCGAGTGGCCTGGGTCCCGCAGCGCCCGCACCTTTTCGCCGGCACGATCGCCGATAACGTGCGCCTCGGCCGACCCGACGCAGGGCAGGCGGAAATTAACCAAGCGCTCGCCGCCGCCGGCCTGGCGGAGCTGGTCGCCGCCCTCCCCGAGGGTGTTCACACTCGTCTCGGCGACCGGGGCACCGGGTTGTCGGCCGGAGAACGCCAGCGGGTCGCCCTGGCCCGAGCCTTCCTCCGCGACCCGCAACTATTGCTGCTGGACGAGCCCACGGCCAACCTCGATGGAAAGACCGAGGCCGACGTGCTCGACGCTGTCGCCAGGCTCTCACGGGGGCGCACCGTCGTCATGGTCGCCCATCGCCCGGCCTTGCTGGCTCTGGCCGACCGGGTCGTCGACCTGTCCCGGGCCCCGGTGGCAGTATGACGGACCTCACCGCCACAGGTGAGGGGGCCAGCACGAGCGCGGAGCTGCCCCCGGCCCCGGTCGGCCGCGTCCTCGGGTTGGCCCGTCCGGCGGGCGGGAGGCTCTCCTTAGCCACCTTGCTCGGGGCCTGTGCTGCAGGCTGCGCCATTGCGCTCTTGGCCACGTCTGCCTGGCTGATCTCGCGTGCGGCACAGCACCCCTCGGTCGTCGCCCTGGGCGTCGCCATCGTGGGCGTGCAGTTCTTCTCGATGTCCCGTGCCCTGTTCCGGTACAAAGAACGCCTCGTCGGACACGATGCGGCGCTCCGCATAGTGGCCCGTACGCGAGCCAACGTCTACCAACGTCTGGAGGTGCTGGCTCCTGCGGGACTGTCCAAGTTCCGCAGCGGGGACCTCTTAGCTCGGTTCGTGGGCGACGTCGACGCCATATCTGACCTCATGCTGAGGGTGGTTCCGCCTTTTGGGATCGTGCTCGTTGTCGCCATCCCCACGGTCGGGTTCATCTGGTACTTCCTCCCCGCCTGCCGCCGTAGTGCTGGCGGTGGCGTTGCTCATCGGCGTCATATTGGTGCCGTGGTACGCGGGCGGTTTGGCCCGGCGCCGGGAAAACAGGCAAGCGGCCGCTAGGGGCGAGCTGAGCACGTGCACCGTGGACCTGCTCGAGGGGGCTCCCGAGCTGGTGGCCTTCGGCGCCACGGATGCGCAACTGGCGCGTATTGTGGCCGCCGACGCCCAGCTCACCCGGGTCGCGACGGCAGCGTCACGGACGGCGGGCCTGTCTTCCGGCCTGACTACGTTCCTAACCGGGCTGGCCGTATGGGGCACACTTCTGGTGGCGGTCCCGGCTGTGCACTCGGGCCGCCTCCAGGGCCCGCTGCTGGCAGTGATCGTCCTCCTCCCCTTGGCCGTCTTCGAGATGGTGACCGGCTTGCCGGCCGCCGCCCAGTACCTGCAACGTGTACGCGAAAGCGCAGCCCGGGTTTTTGCGGTAACAGGCACCCCCCCGCCCCTCGCCGACCCCGAAGACGCCAAGTCGCTGGCCTGGCCCGCACGTAGTTAGCCTCAACGGCGTTCGCGCCCGGTACGGCCCCGACCGCCCATGGGCGCTCGACGGGGTTGACCTCGACCTGTGGCCGGGCCATCGAATCGGCATCGTAGGCCCGAGTGGCGCCGGAAAGTCGACCCTGGCCGCGGTGTTACTTCGGTTTTTGCCTTACGAGGGCTCGGTGACCCTGGACGGCACCGAGCTGAGCGACCTGTCGGGTGAAGATGTCCGGCGCGTGGTGGGCTTAGCCGCGCAGGACGCGTACATTTTCGACACGACGGTAAAGGAAAACCTCCTTCTCGCCCGGCGCGACGCCTCCGCTGACGATGTGAGCTCGGCCGTCGCGCGCGCCCATCTCGGCGATTGGGTGGAGAAGCTTCCCGCCGGCCTCGACACGGCTGTAGGCGAGCACGGCGCGCGGATGTCTGGAGGTCAAAGGCAGCGACTGGGGATAGCCCGGACCTTCCTGGCCGGTTTCCCAGTGCTCGTCGTCGACGAACCAGACGAGCACCTCGATGCCCCGACGGCCGAGGCGCTCGTCGAGGACGTGGTCGACGCCACCCGGGGGCAAACGACAGTGATGATCACCCACCGGCTGGCTGCTCTAGAAGCCATGGACGAGATCATCGTCCTCGATGCCGGCCGCGTCGTCCAGCGCGGCACCCATGCCCAGCTGGTCACGGTGGACGGCCCGTACGCAAGACTGTGGAAGCGGGAGCGGCGGTTCGTTCGTAGTAGAGAAATCGGTGCCGAAAGGGTGGATTTGCCATGCTGACCGTCGACCTCTCGAGAGCCCAGTTCGCCTCTACCACCGTCTACCACTTTCTTTTCGTGCCGGTGACCATCGGAGTGGCTTTCTTCGTCGCCATTATGCAAACTATTTGGTACCGCTCGGGCGACCCGCAGATGCGCCGAGTCACTCGATTTTTCGGCACCCTGCTGCTCATCAATGTGGCCATCGGAGTTGTCACCGGCTTGGTCCAAGAGTTCGAGTTCGGCATGAACTGGTCGGCTTATTCACGGTTTGTGGGTGACGTCTTCGGCGGCCCGCTCGCTATGGAGGGCCTGGCTGGCGTTCTTCCTGGAGTCAACCTTCCTAGGCCTCTGGGTCTTCGGCTGGGACCGTTTGCCGAAAAAGATCCATCTGGCCTGCATCTGGATGGTCGCCATTGGCGCCACGCTCTCGGCCGGTTTCATAATGGCCGCGAACTCCTGGATGCAGCACCCGGTCGGGTACACGATCAATTCGCAGACGGGGCGGGCCGAGCTCAACAACATTGGCGCCCTCTTCACCAACCCGGTGTTCCTGTGGGGGTATCACCCACGTCCTACTGGCGTCCGCAGTAACGGGCTCGCTCGTAATGCTGTCGGTTTCGGCCTGGCAACTGAGGAAAGGAAAGAGCAACTCGGCGGCGGCCTTTGGCACCACTGCCAAGATGTCCCTGGTTGTGCTGGTACCCACCATAATCCTGGCCATGTTCGTGGGTAGCGAGCTCGGGGTCATCGAGGCCACCTACCAACCCATGAAGATCGCCGCCGCCGAGGCCCAATGGACCAACTGCCAGCCGTGCTCGTTTTCCATGTTCCAGGTCGGCGGCGGCAATGGCGACCACACGCCGACGCAGATCATCGAAATCCCCCACCTCCTGTCGCTCCTCGCTACTAACTCCTGGAACGGCGCGGTCGAGGGTCTGAACGAGGTAAACGCCCAATACCAGAAACAGTACGGTCCCGGTGACTACGTACCGAACGTCTTCATACAGTACTGGTCTATGCGGGTCATGGCTTACGTGGCCTCGATCGTCCTGCTGCTCGCACTCTGGGGCGGGTGGTCGGTATGGCGGCGCCGGCTCGAACGTGCCCGATGGTTCCTTTTGGCGTCCACTTGGGCCGTTATCCTGCCGTTCATTATGAACACCGCCGGATGGCTGCTGACCGAGAACGGCCGTCAGCCGTGGATCGTCCAGGGCCTCATGCTGACCAAGGACGGTGTGTCGACGTTGAGCTCGACCTGGGTCATAATCTCGCTGGCTATATTCGTCCTTACCTACGGCGTCTTCGGCGTGATCGACGGCGTGCTCATGGTCCGCTACGGGCGAAAAGACCTATCCGACAGTGAAGAGGGCGAGCCCGCACAAGCGGGAGCGGCCGGCGCGCTGCCGGCCCAGGACGAAGCCCCCGTCTTGACGTACTGAGGAGGGAACCGGTTGCAAACCTTTTGGTTTATCGTCATAGCCTTTTTCTGGACCGGCTTTTTCATCCTGGAGGGGTTCGACCTGGGCGTGGGCGCCCTCCACATGATCGTCGGCAAGACCGATATCGAGCGTCGGGTGGCCATAAACAGCATCGGCCCTTTCTGGGACGGCAACGAGGTTTGGCTCGTCGTCGCCGGCGCCGCCACCTTTGCCGCCTTCCCGCTGTGGTACGCCAGCATGTTCTCGGCCCTTTATTTGGCGATCATGCTGGTGATCCTGGCCCTGATCATCCGCGGGGTGTCCTTCGAGTACCGCGGTAAGTCGGCCAGCCCCCGTTGGCGAGCGACCTGGGACTGGTCGCTTACCATCGGGAGCGTCCTGTTGCCAGTGCTGCTTGGCATCGCGCTCGGCGACCTCTTCCAGGGATTGCCGCTAAACAAAGAGGGCAATTACACGGGGTCGTTTTGGGGCCTCTTTACTGGCTACGGCGTCTGGTTCGGGTTCACTCTGCTGGCGCTGTCGCTGGCACACGGCGCCACCTACCTGAGCCTGAAAACTACCGGGGTGGTGCAACGGCGCGCTCAACGGCTGGCTGCCCCCTTGTCCTGGGTGGCGGCCCTGCTCGTCCTCGGGTTTTTCATCTGGACCCACGTGCTCTCCGATCGGGGCGTCCTGCCTAACCCGATCCAGATCATTTCGTTCCTCCTCGTCGTGGGGGCGGCGTGGGCGGTCAGGGACGGCTACAGCGGGTGGGCTTTTGCCGCCACAACGGGGGGCATCGCGGCCACTGTGATATCCCTGTTCGTGTCGCTCTACCCGGACGTGATGGTGTCGAGCACCAATCCCGCCTACACCCTGACAGTGTCCAACGCCTCTTCTGCTCATTATGCGCTGACGGTGATGACGATCGTGGCGGTCATCTTCACGCCGCTCGTCCTGGCCTACCAGTCCTGGAGCTACTACGTGTTCCGGGCCAGGATAAAGGGCCCTGCCGCCGACGTCCCGACGCCCGCCTCGTCCGGTTAGCGTCTTCGGCAGGGACTTGTTCAGGTTGTAGTGGTGGGCGAAACTGACAGTTCGCCCGATGGGCGCTGCTGCCGAGCCACCAGCAGGGCGAGCACCCCCATGAGCACCATGGCCACTGCAGCGATCCGGAACAGGGCGGAAAGCGAGACGACACGCTGGAGGGCGCCGGCGCCAAACGCAGCCAACCCGTAGCCAACTTGATAAGCGGCGATGAGCCATCCCGTCGTCAATTCGACGATGTTTGGGAAGGTGGCTTCGCCGTAGCCGATAGTCATAGGAAAGAAGCCGGAACAAGCCAGGCCGGCGAGGGCGAATACGCCTATGCCCGCCCCGCGCTTTTGGCCACAGGGGCCAACAGGAGCGCGACAGCTATCGCCCATGGCAGTACGACATAAATACCGGTGGAGCGGACCCGGCTGGATACCACTGCAATGGCGGCCCGGCCAAGAGTCACATCGGCCCAGAACACCGCTAGGGCGTTTTGGGCCGACGTGGCCACCACGCCTTTGCTGACCAGCAACGTGGTCCCCCAGTTGCCGAACATGGTCTCACCGATGCCGTAGATGACCAGCGCACCGGCGAAGACCCAGATCTACGTCGGGATCCGGGCGCGCCCCGCGGAAGCCGCCGTCGGCTGTTCAACTGCGTGTTCGGGCAGGGCCATGGGCTGGCCCAGTGTCACGGCCATGAGGACGACCAGCCCGGCGGCGGCGAGCAGAGGCAAGTACCACCACTGGCCCACCTTGGTGAACAGCGCGATGAGAAAGGGCGACAGGGCAGTACCTAGTCCCAGAAGTACGTTGAGAGCATTGAGGGCGACATCGCGCCGCTCGGGCATGAAGGCACCGGCGTACGTGCTGATCGACCCAAGGGTGAGCCCGAAACCGAGGCCCAGAGCCGCCGTTGACGGTCAAAATCTCGGCCCGGCCCGGCCGGGGCGAGACCGGGGACGAGGTCAAGTCGCCCCGTCGCCGAGGTAGGCAAGCATCGTGGCTGCTCCTTGGCCAATAGTGACGAACCCGTACGGGTGCAACCTGGCCTCGATGCTAGCCGAGCGGCAGGCCCCGATGCCCTGGCGCCAATTGCTGGGTAGGGTTGGTGGAAGCTCGTCGTCGGGCACGGCAACGAGCCAGCCAGGACACACACGACACAGAAAGGGCCGCTGAAATGGTAGACGGAGCCGATATGGAGTTCACCCAGTTGGGCCGGAGCGGCTTGAAGGTAAGCCGGCTGTGCCTCGGCACGATGAACTTCGGTTGGAAGACGAGCGAACCGGACTCATTCGCCATCATGGACCGGGCCCACGCGTCCGCCATCAATTTCTTCGATACGGCCAACGTTTATGGTCATTCGAGGGGCGAGGGCCGCACGGAGCAGATCATCGGTCGTTGGTTCGCGCAGGGCGGCGGACCGTCGCGAGCGGACCGTGCTCGCCACCAAGGTTTACGGGTCGATGGGCGATTGGCCCAACGACGAGAAGCTTTCGGCGCTCAATATCCGTCGGGCCTGTGATGCTTCGCTGGCCCGGCTCCAGACCGACTACATCGACCTCTACCAGATGCACCACGTAGACCGGGCCACGCCCTGGGACGAGATCTGGGAGGCGATGGAAGTGCTCCGTTTCCAGGGCAAGATCCTCTATGCGGGCTCGTCGAACTTCGCCGGTTGGCACATCGCCAAGGCCCAAGAAGCGGCGGCGCGACGTAATTTCCTGGGCCTTGTGTGCGAGCAGTCCCTGTACAACCTCTTCGTAAGGGATGTAGAGCGCGAGGTCCTTCCCGCCGCCGAGGATTACGGGGTCGGCATTATCGCCTGGTCGCCCCTGCAGGGTGGTCTGCTAGGCGGGATCCTCGGAAAAGAGGAAGGCCCCGGTCGGCGTTTCGAGGACGACCGGGCCAAGAACACTGTACGGGACAAGCGCGACCAGGTCGAGAGCTACGAGGCCCTGTGCAAGGAGATCGGTGAAGAACCGGCCAACGTAGCCCTGGCGTGGCTGTTGACGCGCCCACAGGTGACGGCCCCCATCATCGGCCCGAGAGACCTAGCCCAGCTGGAAGGCTCTTTGCGGGCCGTCAGCCTGGCGGGCGAGCTCGACGCGGCGACGCTGGAACGCTTGGACAAGATCTTCCCGCCCTACAAGGCCGCGCCGGAGGACTATGCCTGGTAAGGAGAAGCCACGCGCCGCTCAGGTCAATTTGGCCTGAGGCGTATTTGGCAGGTAACCCGGGCTCTTTTTCTCACTGCGGCGGTAGTCGCGGCAGTGGTCGCCGCGGTCGTCTTCGTCCACTCGCTCACCGCCCCTACCTTCATCGAGGTCTGGGCCCGGACGTTACCGGACGCTGGCCGTCCGATCGCGCTCTCTTCGCCAAACGTGGCCACCCTCCGAGGCAAACCGGCCGTTGTGGTGGGCGATCGCAGCGGCCACGTTTACGCGTTCTATCTCGGCGATGGGAGGCCCGTGCCGGGTTGGCCCGCGACTACTAGGGGCATCCCGGTCGACTCGACGCCATCGGTGGCGGCGCTCAACCGGGCATCGCCCGATGACACCGTCTTCGTCGGTGTCGGCAACTCGTCGACACCCGACAAGGGCGGTTATGAGGCGTTCAACCCGAACGGGACCGAGCGCTGGTTCGTGGCCGTCAAAAACCCGCCGACCGACCCTGACGCGGGGACCACATCTGCTGTCCGGGCGTCACTGGCGGTAGGTCATCTGCAAGGCGCGACGCTTGATGTCGTCGCTCCGTCGCTTGGCCAGGAAGAGTATGCGGTCAACGCGGCCAACGGGGTGACCCTGCCGGGGTTCCCGTGGTTCACTTCGGATAGCGTCTTTTCCACCCCGGCGCTCGCCGATCTGTACGGCGGGGGGCGGACGTTCATCATCGACGGTGGCGACCAAACCGCGGGGGTGGCGTACGGGGCCCACTACGTCCGGGGTGGTCACCTCCGCGTGTTGTCGCCGACCGGCAATGCCGGCACAGGCAACCCGGCTGGAGGGCTGGAGTGCGAGTACAACACTGACCAGGTGGTGCAATCCTCGCCTGCTGTCGGGGGGTTTTTGGCTGGCGGGGCGACCGGCATCGTGGTAGGGACCGGTACCTATTGGCCGAATGCCACGGATACCGACAAAGTGCTGGCCTTCGGGCCCCATTGCCACCTCGTGTGGGAGGCGGGCCTGGACGGCGCCACGCTGTCCAGCCCCGCTCTGGCCGACATCCTGGGCGACGGCAGCCTCGACGTCATCGAGGGCACTAACAACGAAAAGGGAGGCGGGTCCGTGTACGCCCTGGCCGGGACGACCGGGTCGGTCATTTGGAGGCACGGGGCTCAAGGTGAGGTCATCGGAGGAGTGGTGACGGCAGACCTGGGCGACAGCAGACAGTACGCGGTGGTCCCCACGACCGCGGGCGCCATGGTGTTGAACGCCAGGACGGGTCATCTCGTCACCACCCTGAGCCAAAGCCTGGGCCTACAGAATTCACCATTGGTAACCGACGACCCGAACGGCACCATCGGCATCACTCTGGCCGGGTACAACGGCTACAACCAGGGGGTGGTCGAACACTTTGAAATGCGCAGTTCGCACGGCGGGGCGGTGGATGCTCAAGGGGCGTGGCCGATGTTCCACCACGACCCCCAATTGACCGGGAATGCCGACGCTAACGCCCAATGAGCGGCACCGCGAGCCGTTCGTCTTACGCCCTAGAACGTTATTTCGGCAGAAGACCGGCCGAACGCGTTGCGGCCACGGTGCTCACGAGTTGGACGAACCGCTCGAGGCTCATAGACGGGGGCCGCTCTCCCGAGCGAAGGCGGAGGGAGACGGTGGCGGTCTCCAGTTCCTCGGCCCCGATAACAGCTAGGTACGGCACCCGGCGCTGTTGGGCGTCACGGGCCCGGCGGGCGAGGGTATGGTCGCGGTCGTCGACCTCGGCCCGAAGCCCAACGTTGACGAGCGCCTCCTGGACGTCGCGGCCGTAGCCGACAACCTCGGACGTCACGGGCATGACCATGACCTGAGTGGGCGCCAGCCATACCGGGAGTGCCCCGTTGTGGACCTCGAGAAGGTGAGCCACCATGCGCTCCATCGTGGAAACGACCGAGCGGTGCACCATGACGGGTCGCTCCTCACGGGCACCCCGCTTGAACACCATTTCGAAGCGTTCTGGCAGGTGGAAGTCGACCTGGATGGTCGACAGCGTTTCCTCCCGCCCTTGCGGGTCGGTTACCTGCAAATCGATCTTTGGCCCGTAAAAGGCGGCTTCACCCTCTGCTTCGACATAATCCCGGCCGAGGCCGGCCAGCACGCTCCGCACGATGGCTTCGCCGCGCTCCCACTCCGCAGAGCCGGCCGCGTATTTCGAGCCTTGGCCTCTGCGGGACAAGCGCAGAGTAGGCGCAGGAATGGCCAGCGTCTTATACGCAATATCGACCAGGCCGAGGATGGACGCAATCTCTTGCTCGACGTGTTCGGGGGCGCAGAACACGTGACCGTCGTTCAGGGTCATCTGGCGCGCCCGGGAAAGGCCGCCGATCACTCCGGAGCGCTCGTAGCGGAACATGGTCCCGAGTTCGGCTAAGCGCAACGGCATATCCCGCATCGTCCGAGGCTCGGAACAGTACACCAGGATGTGATGGGGGCAGTTCATGGGCCGCAGCACCACTTGCTCGGTCCCGGCGTCCATCGGGGGGTACATGTCGTCGCGATAGTGGTCCCAATGGCCAGAACGCTCGTACAAGTCCCGTTTGGCCATCTCCGGCGTATAAACATGCTGGTACCCGTGGCGACGCTCCAGGTCAACTATGAAACGTTCGATTTCGGCGCGCACGGCGGCGCCGGCGGGCAGCCACAGCGGCAAGCCGGCCCCGCACGCCTCATCGGTGGCGAAGATCTTGAGCTGCCGGCCCAGCCGGCGGTGGTCCGGGACGTCCATGATGGTCTCCTCTCGTTTGGCCAACGGCCACGGAGGAGGACCCAACTCGCCCGAGGCCGCCGGCCCGGGCGATTCGCGTGCTTGCTGTTACGCGTCCACGCCGGGCGAGCCCGGCGTCGTCGTGGTTACAGCGTGAAACTTCAGCACAATCTTCAGACTACTAGGTGGACTGACCTGGTGTGGGTCGAATAACCAAGACGGCCTCGGCCGCTTATGCGCTCATTTCGCTCATCCGCTCATCGGCTCATCGCCTCATTCGCGGGCTTTCTCGGTGCCGTAGCCCGATCTCGGTGCGAAAGCAAGAACTTTTGGCCGTCAAACGCAACAGGAACGCCGAGCCGCACCGAGAACGCAGCGTTTTACGCCTCTGTAGTGCCGCGGAGCGGAACAGCGCTAAGGCTCGAGCAGGAAAAGGACGATGGCGTAGCACGCAACCGCGCCGAACGCGAGCAGGGCCATTATCAGCGAGCTGACATCGTTGTTGAAATCGAGGAAGCTGGCGCCATTGAAGCCGGCGCCGATGACCAATAACCCGCCAAGCACAGAAAGCGCCGTGACCATGCCCTGCCTCAGCCTGACGGCGCGAACGGCGACGCCGATCACCATCAGAGCGAGGGCCAACCCGAGCGCGGCGTGGACGGCCAGAGCGAGGGCGCCGTGACTGATAGCCCAAACCACGCTGTGGAAGGACCCGCTGAGGTAGTCGGAGGGGTGCGCCCCGGGATGATGAGAAGGGACCGTCACGTACAGGTTGACGCCCATGCCAATCCCGGCCTGGACCAAGACGAGCACTGTGGCGCCGAGCACCATGCGCCGCACGGCTGCGGGGTCGCGGAGCCGACGACGTTGAAGAGGTTTTATCGCCATGCGCAGGTCAGTTGGCGGCCACGGTAGTGCGCATTTGGACGCCGGAATCAGTCGGGTTGGTCCAAGCCGACGACATGGAGTGACAGGAGACGGTGCTCAGAGGAGAAGCTCAGCAACAGGTGGGCGCTGCCGTCCGCGTCCGTCCTCCACCCGGCCGGCTTCAACGACCCGTGCCGCATGGTGAGGGCCAGCGTGCCCAGTTCTCCGGGCACGGCCACCCTGACCAGCACGGTGGTCCCGTCGGCGAACCGGAGCCGCGCCGCTCGCGGCGCTGGAGCCGCCTCGATTACACGTGGGGGCACGCCCCGTTCCACAAGTGGCTGCAACCTCGATGACAAGCGACGGGCGAACTGGCGCCTGTCGGCGTCGGCAAGAGCGAGGACAGCTTCGATCTCTCCCGCTTCTCCGATGGTGGCCGCGGGTAACCCGAGGAGATCAGTGCCTGTCACAGTGCGGCGGTGAGCCAACCAGCGCAACCGCCCTATACCGTGGATGGGGCCCCGGCGCTTGACCGCATGCCACCATTCTCCCGACCCTAGGTGTCGACTGGAGGTGAATTTTAGCCGGCAGTCGTCACTGGCGCGGTTTGCGGGCCGCAGACGGCCTCCTCAGGCCGGCTCTTGACGTAGGTGAAACGTCGCCGCTGCCCACAGGCGGGCTAGCCTTGGGGAGGGCTGTGACTGGCGCTGGGGGTGGGCACCTGCCGCCGACCTGGTGGTGCGGCCGTAGGCCGGCCCAGGTTCGTGCGCGGCGACTGGCTGAAGCCAGGAGCGGTGGTGGTCGACGCCGGTTACAACGAGGGGAACGTGGGCGACGTCCACTTCGACGAGGCCCTGTCCCGCGCCAGCCTGCTCACCCCCGTTCCAGGAGGGGTCGGCCCATGACGATCGCCGTGCTCCTGGAGCAGACCGTCTCTGCCGCCTTTGGGGCCAGACTGAGGCGGCCGCCGGTATCAAGTACGGCTGGAAAGTTCCAACGCCACCTGGAGGTCTTCTTCCAGGAGCCTGAGCTCACGTTCACGGGAGGTCTGGTCTGGCACACGCAGGATCAATGACGGGTGCGTCGTGGCTACAACAGGAGGGTTGACCCCGGGGGCGTGGATCGGAGAGCCCCGTTGCTGCATGAGACGAAAGCCGCTCCCGAACAAAGCTTTGGCGGCGGTCGCCCCGAGGGTTACCACCACCTTCGGGTCGACCAGTGCGAGTTCCTGGTCGAGCCAGGTGCGGCACGCGACTCGCTCGGTCCGGTTGGGGGTGTCGTGGATGCGCCGCTTCCCGACGGCCTTCCATTTGAAGTGCTTGACCGCGTTCGTCAAATAGACGTCGTCCCGGACGATGCCCACCGCCTGAAAAGCCTGGTCGAGCACGTGGCCGGCAGGACCAACGAACGGGTGGCCAGCGATGTCCTCTTTGTCCCCCGGCTGCTCTCCGACCAGCATGAGCGCGGCGTCGACTGGTCCCTCTCCAGAGACCGTCTGGGTCGCGTGCTCCCACAAGGGGCAAGCCCGGCAGGCCGAAGCCGCACGCTTCACCTCGGCGAGTGAGCGTTGCCGCTGGTCGGCTGAGGCCTCGAGCTCCGGGCGCCCTGTCATGACAATGGGTACGCGTAGGCCACTTTATGTTGCTCCTCGCTTGGCCTTTGGCCCACCATTGGGGTATAAACCACTGTCGGCCGGACCGCCTGCTTATGGTCCTGGAGACGGCCCTGAAGGCTGCCGGGTCAGCGCCTGGAGGACAGCGGCGGGGTCGGTGCCGGTTTTATCGCCAAGAGATTTTAATCGCCCTTGCGGCCAAGTCGGCCAGGAAAAGAAGAGCGCCCTCCGCGTCAGCGGCCAGAATGTCGTCGGCCAAGCCGTCAACCGCGACCGCATCTGTCGTCACCGCTTCCTTCGAACCGGGGTCAGGCGGGTTCATCAGTTCGGTCAAAAGGGCAACGACCTTCCTCTGGGCCTGCTCCCTTAGATCGCTCCCGGTATTTCTTGGCATTCATGGCTCCTTGTCAGTTCGTAAGACTAGGCCTCGCTGGCCGCCTCCGTCTCCTGGCCCTTCATTGGTTGCCATCGACCTCATTAGCATCCCGTACGTGAGTGACGACGAGCTTTACCGCCAGTACGACACCATCAATGTTTACCGTCGGGGCCCAGGGAGGACATTGGAGCTAAACCGCCCCGACCGCATGAACGCTTGGAGTAACCAGCTGTCGCTCGACCTGCTGGCGGCGGTCCGGGACGTGAGCGACGACCCTGCGGTCCGGGCGGTTGTCATTACCGGGGCGGGCCGGGCCTTCTCCAGCGGTGCCGACCTGAAAGAAGCGGCCGAGCAAGCCAAGCGCGGCCCGATCGGCGTGTACAGCGTGTTGACAGAGCGGTACCACCCGATAATCACAGGTGTCCGGCTAATGCCCAAGCCCGTTGTGGCCGCCGTCAACGGCCCGGCGGTTGGTATAGGGCTCGCCCTGGCGCTGGCGTGCGACCTGGTGGTAGCGGCCGAGTCCGCGTACTTCACGCTCGCCTTCGTCAACATCGGGCTCGTCCCTGACGGCGGTTCGTCACTGTTCGTGCCGTCGCGAGTCGGGTTCGCCCGGGCGGCCGAACTTGCCTTGCTCGGGGACCGGCTCGATGCCAGGAAGGCGCTCGACTGGGGGTTAGTCAATCGCGTCTGGCCCGACAGTGAGTTTGCGTCCGAGACCACGGCGCTGCTCGACCGGCTCGCCTCTGGGGCCACCAAGTCGTATGCGGGCACTAAGCGGCAATTGAACAGGTGGCTGTACGAGCAGATGGAAGCCCAGCTCGAGTTCGAGGCGGGGATCCAACGGGAAGTGGCTGGCTCCGGCGATTTCACCGAAGGGATCAAGGCGTTCGCCGAAAAGCGGGCGCCCCGGTTTACGGGCGCCTGAACCCGGGCCCCACAGGAGTTCGGGTCCTTTGTGTCCGGGGGCGGGTAGTTGTCACGACCGAGTGTGAGGCCGGTTGTGACCGGGCACATCCACGCTCTGTCGAGTACCCCAAAGCCGGCCGAGTCTGCTAGGACGAGGCTATGAGCGACATCCCCACCAGTACCCTCGGCCGCACCGGCCTCACCGTCAGCAAGTTGGGCTTTGGAGCTATGGAGTTGCGCGGCCCAGGCGGCCGCCGCAGCGGTCCGAGCATCGACGACGCGACCGCCGGCGCACTCCTCAACCAGGTGATCGACGCCGGCGTCAACTGGGTCGACACGTCCCCGGACTACGGAGCATCGGAGGAATTGATCGGCCGCCACCTCTCGTCCCGGCGCGACGAGTTCTTCCTCGCCTCGAAATGTGGCTGTCCGGTGAGTGTCGACGGGTCGCCGGTCGCCTCCGGCGAGCACGACTTCGCCCGGTCCAACGTCCGGGCCGGGGTAGAGCAGAGCCTCCGGCGGATGGGGACGGACCACCTCGACCTGGTCCAGTTCCATGCCAGCCCGTCCCGCGAGACGCTGGAAAAGAGCGACTCCGTGGCGGAATTACTTGTGCTGCAGGAGCAGGGCAAGGTCCGCTTCATCGGGATGTCCGGTACGTTGCCCAACATCGAGGACCAGATCGAGATGGGCGTCTTCGACGCCTTCCGAATCCCCTATTCGGCCCTCGAGCGCGAGCACGAGGAGGTCATCAGCCGGGCGGCAGCGGCAGGCGCCGGCACCGTCATCCGAGGCGGGGTGGCCAGAGGGGTCCCGGCGGCGGGGGAAGAGGCGATCGAGCGGCTGCCCGAGGGCTTCCGGGACGTGTACCGCGGCCGCAGAGAGCGCTTCAACGAGGCTGCGCTGGCGGACCTACTCGACGAGATGTCCCCCATGGAGTTCATGCTCCGCTTCACCATTAGCCACCCGGACATGGATACGACCATCGTCGGCACGGCCAATCCCGAGCACCTCGCGGCCAACCTGGCGGCCGCGGCGAGGCCTCTTCCTGCCGGTCTTTACGCGGAGGCCAAGCGCCGGCTGTCGAGCCCGCCCGGGGAGTGAGGCCTTCGACCCTCGCCCCGCTGAGCAACTATGGTCATAAACCGACAACGTGGCCTCATCACCATATGGTGGCTCGACCTCGACGGCTTCTAGGTCCCTCGTTGCTCTCAAAATGGCGCCATCGCCTCGGCCCTCGCCGACCGGTGCGAACGCGTCTGACCGCAGCGTCATCAACTCCGCGATCGGGGTCATCCCGAGCGCTCCCTCGGGGGTGGTGAAAAAGTTGTCTCCTCTCCTGCGTCACGTTGACTGCTCTACGGGCCGGACGTGCTATCTCGGTCGTCTGCTTGGGCGCTTGTGGCTCTGCGGTGCCAATAACTGTTCGGCCGTGAAGCGGTCGGTGATTAGCGTCGTGACCAACTTGCCTTCCAAGGCGCCCCGTATCGCATCAACTTTTTCGAGCGTCCCGGCCACCGCGACAACACGCGGGACTTTGCGAAGCTGGTCGAGCGACATCCCGATCACTCGTTCGTT
Organism: uncultured Acidimicrobiaceae bacterium; assembly: GCA_963807395.1. GTDB lineage: Bacteria > Actinomycetota > Acidimicrobiia > Acidimicrobiales > Palsa-688 > Fen-671. The sequence goes on along the minus strand of CAWEBW010000006.1, from coordinate 25,844 downwards.
GAGGGGGCCGGCGACGTCTCGGCCTTGGCGGTCGAAGAAGTGGACGCAGATATCTCCGACGGCTCCGAGACGCTTGAGATGGGCCAGCTCGGCCCGGTTAAAGGCGTTGCCACTTTGGCCCAAGAGGCGAGAAGGGTTGAGCGCCCCGATGCCAACCAGTGCCACTGTCAATTGATTGAAAAAACTCATGGTTGCCTGCACGGAAGGTTCCGTCAGGTAAGCAGCCGCCGCCTGTGGGGACGACGTTACCCCAGGCGCCGTCAGGAAGTGAGGCTGGGCGTGCAAAAGGGACGCCATTTGCTGTGTCAACTGGATGGCGTGTACTTCGGCGGTGGGCGTCCCTATACCACCGAGTATCTGGACAACGTGGCTCTTGTCCGAGCGGCTCCGGGGCTGCATCGACGCCACCATCCGCAGCAGTGTTTCGCTCCATGACGAGATGCCCACGATCTCGTTCGACCCCAGGGTCATTTCCAGATAGCTGGCCGCAGCACTCCCGATGGCCCGGAGGACGTCGTCTCCCGTCTGATCGACCGAGTCAGCCACAACGGCGTCCTTCAAGTCGAACCGCGCGGCGAGTTCGTCCTCCAGTTCTGAGTAGACCCCCGTGGGTGTCATGACCGTGGTCCTGACGATGCCTTCCTTTTGGGCTGTCGCGAGCAAGCGTGAGACCATCGCCTGCGAGAGACAGAGTTGGCGGGCGATCTCCGGCTGTTTCATCTTCTGTTCGTAGTAAAGACGGGCCACCTTAGTGGCCAACCGCAAGCGCTCCAGAGAGTTCATCAGCAGTCCGGCCCCGGAGGTGCATCGATCTCGCGCATCACCGCCCGGCGCCAACTGGCGCGTAGTTCGGCTCGACGTTCGGGCGTCATCCGTGGCTCGATGACTTCTCCCGTCCCGGCGTTCTTCTCCACCTGCTCCGGGGCCATGGCGCCGACGGCAATGGCCGCGAGGTAGGCCGCGCCTATGGCCGCCGCGTCTGGGACGGCCGTCCGTACGACCGGGCGGCCGAGGAGGTCAGCTTGGAACTGCATAAGGACATCATTGCTGGTCGCGCCTCCGTCGGCACGCAGTTGCTCCAATTGGGCGTGAGTGTCCTGTTCAAGAGCCATCATGAGGTCGGCCACCTGGAAAGCGATCGACTCGATAGCGGCGCGGGCCAGCTCCGCTGGCCCGGTCCCAAATGTCAGCCCATTGATCTGCCCGCGCGAGAGGACGCCAATAAGGCGCGCCGAGCCCGGCGAAAGCAGGCACAATGTATACGCCGCCTGGCCCGGGACCGTGCGGGCCAGTTGCTCTACGGCGGACAGCGTTGTCGAGCCCCAGGAGCCGGCCGACCCAGTCAACAGTCGCCCCACTCGACAAAATGTTGCCTTCGAGGGCAAAGGTGGGCACGTCGAAAAGCCAAACCACACTGGACGCCAACCCGTGGCTCGATTGGATCCTCTCCTTTCCTGTCGGAGAGGCCAACGAAGTTCCGGTGCCGTATGTCGCCTTGGCTGTACCTGGCTGGGTGCACCCGAGGCCGTACATGGCTGCGTGCGAGTCGGCGGCCAGCGCTGCGATCGGCGCCCGCGGCAACCCGCCTTGGGGGACGGACTCTCCCAGAACTCCGCTAGTCGCGACAACGACCGGCATCATCTTCGCGGGCACCTTGAACAGCTCGAGAAGAGTCGCGTCCCAACGCAGCCGGCCTGTGTCTAGTAGCAGGGTCCGAGACGCATTTCCAGCGTCTGTGACGTGCAATGCCCCACCCGATAGGTTCCAGGCCAACCAGGAGTCGATCGTGCCGGCGAGGGCGGCGCCGGACTCCGCGGCCGTTCCCAGCGACGGGTCGGTCGCCAAAAGGTAGCTAAGTTTCGAGGCAGAAAACATCGGGCTGAGCGGGAGGCCAGTGCGCTCCCATATCAGACCCTCGACGCCGTCGGCCCGCAACGAGGCGCAAATGCCGGCGCCCCTCGTGCATTGCCAACTTATACAGGGCGTCAAAGGGCGTCCGGTACGGCGGTCCCACACCAGCACCGACTCCCGTTGGCTGGCCACGCCGATGGCAATGATTTCTTGCCGGGGAAGTTGCCCTACGGCCGCGAGGACGCTTTCCCACAGCTCCATGGCATCCTGCTCGACCCAACCCGGATGGGGGTAGTAACGCTTAACCCCAACCGAGGCGAAGCTCTCTACCTCACCCTCAACGGACATAACCAGCGCCTTGGTAGCTGTGGTGCCCTGGTCGATGGCGAGGATGCCAGTCATGCGAGGACCGTTATTGTCGCTTCCGTTGCATGAGCTCGAGCGTGGCCTTCGCAACGCCCTCAGCGGTCAAGCCGAAGTGTTCGAGTAAGAACTCAGCCGACCCGGTGGGGGCAAAGCCCGGAAAACCCATGATCCGCATCGGTACCGGGCAGTGTTCGACCACCGTCTCGGCGACCGCGCCTCCGAGCCCTCCTCTGGTCGAGTGCTCCTCAACGGTGACGATCGCACCAGTTTGTCTTGCCGCCCACACGACTTCGTCGGTATCCAAGGGCTTAACGGTGGCCATCGAGATGACCCGGCAACTCACCTGGAGGTCTCGCAGGATGTCAGCGGCCTCGAGAGCACGGGCCACCATCGTTCCGTTGGCGATAATTGCCGCGTCCTCACCCTCGACGAGGCGGCAAGCCTTCCCGAGCCGGAACTGATAGGCCGCGTTGTAGATGCCTGGGACTCCCATGCGACTGACCCGGATAAACGATGGCCCGTCATGTTCCATCGAGGCGCACAGGGCCTGCTTGGTTTCGAGCGGGTCGGCTGGCACGACGACAACCATGTTGTCGATCGCCCGTAACCAGGCCACGTCTTCCAGCGAATGATGGGTAGGCCCGAGTTGGCCGTAGGCCACCCCCGGGCTCATGCCACAGACAACGACTCGCGCATTTGCGTAGGCCAGGTCGACTTTGATCTGCTCCAGTGCTCGAGCCGTGACAAAACAGCTGGCTACGGACACAACTGGGCGTAAACCGCCGTTAGCCAAGCCGGCCGCCACACCGACGAGAGTTTGTTCCGCAATGCCGACATTGATCAGCCGGTCGGGAAAGCGCCGCTTGAACTCGACCAGCTTGCTCGACCCAACGGAGTCGCTACATACGACCACCACCCGCTCGTCCGCGGCGGCCATCTCGGCGACCGCTGATGCGAACGCGTCTCTGCAGTCGACCAGCGCCGGACTGGTACCTACAGTCATTTATCCCAGCTCCTGCAGAGCGGCTTTCAACTCGTCATTCGAGGGAGGACGGTGGTGCCATTCCACCCTGTCACTCATGAAAGATACGGGATGGCCTTTATGTGTACGGGCGATGACGAAGTTCGGTTTCCCCCGGCGGATTGGCAAGCTCTCGAACAGGTCGAGCAAAGCCCGGTGGTCGTGCCCGTCGACCTCAGCCACCTCCCATCCGAACGCTCTTGCTTTGTCCCTTAGAGGCTCCAGGCGACTTGTCTCCTCGGTCCCTGCGCCTTGTTGGAGGCCGTTCCTGTCGATGATAACGGTGAGCTGGTCAAGACCGCGATGCCCGCCAGCAAGCAAAGCCTCCCAATTGGATCCCTCCTGAAGCTCGCCGTCCCCCAGCAGACAAAACGTCTTGCTCTGGCTTTGGGTTAGTTGCGCGGCTATAGCCATTCCCACCGCGATGGGCAGACCATGACCCAGGGGGCCCGTATTGGCTTCGACGCCGGGCACCTTTTTCACGTCGGGATGACCGTTGAGTGGTGAAAGGGGCATCATGTAATCGTCGAGAACGGCTTGGTCGAAGAAGCCTCGCATCGCCAGAGTGGCGTAGAGGACCCCTGAACAATGGCCCTTGCTCATGACGAACCGGTCCCGGCCCGGGCTTGTCGGGTCTTCGGGGTCAACGTTCAAGACGGCCAGGACAAGGACCGTTACGATGTCGGCGGCCGACAAGTCGCCCCCGATGTGGCCCAGCCTGGCCGCGGTGACCATCTCGAGGTCTCGCCGCCTTATGGCGCGCGCCGCTTCACCGAGCCGCCGTAATCGCACCTCCCGCGGCTCGGTCGGGCCAATGCCCCCGACGGTAAGTACAGTCTTCGCAGGGATCGGCGTCGCGGCATCAACCACCATTACCCGTGGCCTTGGCCGAACAAGGCATCGAACAACACGGCTTGTGCCCCCAGCGCGTCCTGGTTCTCCTGGAGCTCCGCTAACTCCTTCGGTTCGATGCCGTCGGCGAGGTCGAGAAGCCTCGACAGCATCAATATGCTGGCGCGTGCGGCTGCGACGGGGTCCTCCCGGAAGGGGAACTGGTCGAGTTTCCACGCCTTGTCCCAGCCGGCTCGGTTCAGGCTAAACAAAAACTCCAGGGTCTCCACAATGTGCACCGACCCGACGGTCATGTCGTCGTCCCAGGACCGAAAATTGTCGTTCAAGTCAACGTCTACCAACTTCCCTCGGCTGAGACAGAGCTCTACGGAGGCCGCCGGTGATTCTCCAGCGTACATCGAGTGGCCAAAATCGATCAGGACGCCTACATTCTGAAGGCCAATGTCCTCGATGGCGAGAAGGGTTCGCGCGGCACTGGAGAAGAGCATGTGTGTCCGGGGCTCTTTCGGCTTGTACTCGATGGCAAATGGAAGCTCGGCGTGAGGGCCGGCGACCACCCGCATACCTTCGACTGACAACTCCCATAACCGTTTGGGGTCAGCCTGGAACGGGTAGTCGAAACCGTCCTGGCCGGGCCAGATTTTCATGTAGTCCACCCCGAGCTCATAACCCACCTCGGTCGCCTCCGCGATCAGGTCAATGGCCTTTTGGCGCACCTTTGGGTCGGGATTGGTAAAGGAACCCTTGCTGTACTCCCTCGTGTATATGGCGGGGGTGATCGCTTGGGCGCGGAGCCCGGTACCATCGAGCGCCGACCGTACCGCCGATAGGGAGGCCCCCGGCCCCCAGAAGGGGTAGTTCAGGTCGACTGATTGGATGCCCCCGACCGAGGCGGCCAGCCGGATCGCGTCTGGCATGGACACTTCGGCCCGTAGCCGTCTGTCGCGAACCGATCGACGAACTGACCGAACATCCAAATCCCGGCCGAGAACCGACGGTTCGGTGAAACTGCCGTCATTTGCCGCCTCCTTCTGTCTTCAGAAGCTCCGGTCCTCCGAGAGCCGGCGGGGTCATGTGCCCAGCCCGTACGACCACCTTCACCCGTAGTTGACCCTGCGGTTTGGACGACCCCAAAGAGGAGAGGAGAGGAGAGTGCATAAATATTCATCCCTGAATTCACCTCCACAACAGTGTAACCGGGCGGCCGGTCGTCGTCAAGGTTCCTTGTCAATCCCCCAGGCTTGTTCTGGTTCAGCCCCCAGCCGTCCGCTACGGGTAGGGAGTGGAGAACTCCGATCGGCGAAAGACGGGTTGACGCCAGCCGGCACCTGGGGTACAATCTGTGTTCGACCGCGACTACATCTCATCTTGAATATTTATGCGGTAACGGGGGCAGGGTTGTTGAATCCATTCGACAGCGCCTTTGGGGGGTGAAAATGCAGACGACCATCAGGGATGTGGCAAGACACGCTGGGGTCGCGCCCAGCACGGTGTCCTATGTACTGAACGGCAATAGGAGCATCTCGCCGCAGACGCGCCGTCGGGTCGAGACGAGCATTCGCGCCTTGAAGTACCATCCCCACGCTGGCGCCCGGTCTATGCGTGCTGGCCGCACGGACGTAATCGCACTCGTGGTGCCAATCCACCGGTGGTCCAACGAACGCATCCTGATGCCATACGTGTATGGCGTGCTCGAAAGCGCCCGCCAGCACGGTTGGAACGTCGTGCTGTTGACGGGACCAGACGGTAGATCGGAGATCGACCGGGTGGTACGGAGCAAGATGGTCGATGGCCTCATCCTCATGGAGGTCCTGGCCCATGACGAGCGGGTACCCTTTGTGGCTGAGCTAGGCGGCCCGGCGGTCCTTCTCGGTGTACCGGACGACCCCAAGGGCCTACCGTACGTAGACTTCGACTTCGAAGCGGCCGGGCAGATCTGCGTTGATTACCTGGCCGATCTCGGTCATACCGAGATCGGCTTTTTTGGGCCTCCTCAGGGCATCTTGGATATGGGCTTGGGGTACGCCTTTCGCACACGACGGGGCATTATGGCAGGGCTGGCCAGGCGCCGGCTCGAGTTTCACGGCCACACCGCCGAAACGACGCCAGAGGGGGTCCAATCCACACTCCAAGCGCTCTTCGAGGAGGCACCCGGGCTTACCGCTCTTATAGTGCACAACGAAGGTGTGCTCGACTGGTTGCTCCAGGGCCTCGACCGGCTGGGTAAGCGAGTACCCGGCGACGTATCGATCGTAGCGATTGCACGAGATGTCATTGCCCAACAGGTGGTGCCACCTCTTACATGCGTGGCCATCCCGGCCGATGAGATGGGCCGGCAGGCTATAGATCTACTGAGCTCGTGGGACGGGAGCCCTCTGCAGCGGCTGTTGTCCCCTACGGTGCTGCAGGGCGGTAGCGATTCGCCCGCGGCAAGCCACAAAGGCCGTACGGGCGGCGGCCCACGCCGCCACGGCGAGAGGGCCAAGAGACCCGTTTTGGCCCATTGAACCGCCTGAGGTTTTCGTGAAGGGGACGTTTTCGAGATCCCGAATGGAAAAAAGGCACCCGCAGCCTGCAGGCCCGAAATAAATACAACACAGAAATAAGGGAGGAAAAGCGCACAGTGACAAAAAAGTGGAGAGCACTATCCAGCCTGCAACCCGGTCGCCTGCTGAGACCAGGCGCCCGTATCCTCACCGCAACCGTGGCCTTGGCATCTCTGGGGACGTACTCCGTGGCGAGCACGTCCGCCTCGGCCAGCCCGCTCCCCGGCGGCGCGGCACCTGTCGTCGGCCGCCTCGTGCCCCTCGGGCGTAGTAACGCTGACCACCGAAGACTATTACGGCGTCCCGTCGGCCACGAACACCGCTGCGACGGGGTCGCCGACTATTTCAAGAGCTACGAGCGCCGCTAATCCCTGCGTCAAGATCGTCCGCCAGGACGACGTGGTTACCGGCGATGCTGCGTACCTCACCCACGTATTGGCACAGTTCAGCTCGGGGTCGCAGCCGGATCTCCTGATGCTCGACAACCCCGAACTGGCTGAGTTCGCGGCCGACGGCGTGCTGGTCCCGCTGTCTTCGTTGGGGACGATCCCCGCGGTGAGCAAGCTCAACCCGGCCAACGTGGCCGAGACGACCTACAACGGCAAGCTCTACGCCATGCCGCTGTACGACAAATACCATCGCCATCTTCTACAACAAGACACTGGTCCAGCAGGCCGGGATCACGACGCTACCGAAGACCTGGGCGCAGTTCGCCGCTGACGCCAAGAAGACGGCTCATGGCAGAGACCTGGGCTTCGTCTTCTCGGGCCAGGCCGGCCCCGGTGCAGGCGACGTGGCAGTTCGACCCCTGGGCGTGGTCGAACGGCGGTTCGATGGAAGACCCTGCCGGCGCCGGCTCAGTGCAGGCACTGTCCTTCCTGACCAGCCTAGTCAAGGAAGGAGCGGCGCCCAAGGACGTCGTCAACTGGAGCCAGGCGCAGCCCATCCAGGAGTTCGAGGCGGGCAAGGCCGCCTTCTGCGAGAACGGCCTGTGGAACATCCCGGGTATGTACAGCTCAGTTCCCGAAGCTGAAATGGGGTGTCTTCGAGATCCCGACGCGCGTCGCCGGCCAGACGGTCATCCCGCCCTTCGGTGGTGAGGTGTGGGCCATCCCGAAGACCAACCCGACCGAGGAAAAGGCGGCGTTCGCGCTGTTGAGCGACATGTCCAACCACGTCGCCGATTTCGCCAAGCTCCTGGCCGCCGTCCCGACGGAGCCGTCGTTCTGGGACCAGGCCCCGTGGAACACGAGCGTCTACGCGCCGTTCCTGGCTGAGCTGAAAAACGGGCGAGCCCGCACCGCTAACATCAAGAACCCGGCCAACGAACCGGCCATCGACCTCGACGTCGGCAAGGCGATCGAGGCGGCCCTCATCGGCAAAATGACCCCCGCTGCGGCAATGCAGGCGGCTCAATCCCAGATAAATCCTTTGCTCAAGTAGGCCTGCGACGACCACCCAAAGGGCGCCCTCCGGTTGGCGGGTGCCCTTTGGTGGTATCGCACTGACGCTCACCGCGTGGTCGCGCAGCGAGCCCGAGCCACGACCCCGGCCCACAAATCCCGGCCCACAAATCCCGGCCCACAAATCCCGGCTCGGTAGGCGGGTGGGACGCCAACCATTCAGCCACGGCCGAGCTATGTGGGACTGTCGCTGCGGGCGCAATGATTGGAGACGATGAATGGCCGCAACCGCTACAGGCGTCGAGGAGCGTAAACGGGCCTCGTTGACGGGGCCCGCCGAGCCGGTGCCCCGGCCGGCCGCAGTTTTTTCCGGCTCAACCGGCGTACCACCGAGCGCCTGGTGCTGATCGGTTTCCTGCTGCCTGCCCTCACGTACGTAACGCTCTTTCTCGCCTACCCCCTATACCAGGACATCTCGATCAGTTTTCAGGATTACGGGTTTTCGGCGCTGGCGTCCGGGCACGGCACTTACGTTGGCTTCGCCAACTACACAGCCATGCTGAGTAACAGCACCACCATACGAGCGCTGGAGAACACGCTCATATTCACGGTGGCCTCCGTGGTCTTCCAGTTTACCATCGGGTTCGGGTTGGCCGTATACCTCAACAGGCAGTTTGCCGGTTCAGGGTTCCTGCGCCGGTTCATCCTGGTGCCGTGGGTGATCCCCTTCGTCGTGACGGGGACCATATTTTCGTTGATCTTTGCCACTTCCAATGGCCTCGCCAATCAGATCCTGGAGGCCCTCGGCCTGATCCACAGCCCGATCGGGTGGCTGACGAACGGGTACCTGGCGCTTACCGCCATCATAATTGCTAACATCTGGGCCGGCGTGCCGTTCAACGCCGTGCTCTTGTACTCGGGCCTCCAGGACGTCCCCGCCGAACAGCTCGAGGCTGCCGCTGTGGACGGCGCCAACGGCTGGCAGCGCTTCCGCCGGGTCACGGTACCTTCTATGCGGCCGGTGATATTGATCGTGCTCATGCTCGGGGTGGTCTACACGGCCAAAGTGTTCGACCTGCCGTGGGTCCTGACTGCAGGTGGGCCGGCCAACGAGAGCCAGCTCATGTCGACGTGGGCCTACACCAACGCTTTTTCCACTTTCAACTTCGGGACCGGGACGGCAGTGGCGAACATCCTTCTGTTGTTCACGTTCCTGGTAGGCGTCGTTTACATAAGTATCAGCCGGAGCGAGGGTGCCCCGGCGGCCCGCCGTACCCGAGTAGGAGGACAGCGATGACGATGGCAGGTGCTCGCCAGGCAAAGAAGTCCCGCCGGATCCTCAACACCGCGATGAGCGTGCTGCTCGGGCTAATCTTCTTCGTGCCCCTGCTGTTCCCCTTGTACTGGATCGTCGTGGCGTCGTTCCAAAACCTGTCGACGATCTATGCCAACGCACCCGCCCTCATCCCCACCCATTTCTACACCAAGAACTACAGCGTGGCCTTTAGTTCTATCATCGGCAATATCGGCGTTAGCCTGGTCATTGCCGTGAGCGTGGTTGCCCTGAGCTGGTTCGTAGGTGTCCCGGCCGCCCACGCCTTGGCCCGGCGGGGGGGCCGGCTGGCGTCCGTGGTCGTCCTGGTCATGCTGGTGACTCAGATGATCCCCGGCATTTCGATCTCTATCGCGCTGTACACCATCTTCCATCGTTGGGGTTTGTTAGGTACCTACATCGGGCTCATCCTCGCCGACGCGGCCGGCGCCATCCCCTTCGTCATCATCGTGGTCAGGGCGTTCATGGTCACCCTTTCCGGAGAGCTCTTCGACGCGGCCTCCGTGGATGGAGCCGGCCCGATCCGGTCGTTTACTTCGGTCGGCGTGCCACTGGCTGTGCCGGCCATAATTACCGTGGGGCTGTTCGCTCTTTTGGGTGCATGGAACGATTTTGTCAACGCATTAACGCTTAACGACGGCAGCGGGCCGCAACCGCTGACTCTCGGGCTCTACAAGTTCGTCACCGAATACACTTCTAACGACGGCGCCATCTTCGCTGCGGCTACACTGGCGGCAATACCGACCACGGCCCTGCTTTTTGCCGGCCAGCGTTGGATACGGGGCGGGTTGCGGGCCGGGGCTTTGAAGGGTTGACGGCGCACCGGGCAGACCAATGAAGTTAGCGGGCCGGTAAGCACAAGGTCGTAAAGAAGTCAGAAAGAAAGGAATAGGTCGAGGTGAGCCATGAGAATTCGGGCCCGGTGGTCCGCGTCACCGTCTGGGGGGAAAACCTCCATGAAAAGCGGGACGAGTCGGTCCAGAAGCTCTACCCGGACGGCATGCATACGACGATTGCCTCGGGGGTATCAGAGCACATGGGGGAGCGGGCGGCAGTGCGCATAGCCACCCTCGACCAGCCCGAGCACGGGCTAACCGAGGAAGTCCTGGGGGCGACCGACGTGCTTACGTGGTGGGGCCACATCGGCCACGGCCAGGTCGCTGACGAGGTCGTGGAACGGGTGAAGCAGCGCGTCCTTCAGGGCATGGGGCTGGTAGTACTGCATTCGGGCCACTGGTCGAAGATCTTCCGCGCTCTGATGGGGACTAGCTGCAACTTGCGGTGGCGTTCTATCGGCGAGCGCGAGCTCGTCTGGACGGTGAATGCCGCTCACCCGATCACGAGAGGTGTCCCGCCCGTTTTCGCCATCGAGGCGCAGGAGATGTACGGCGAGCTGTTCGACATCCCTCAGCCCGACGAGCTCGTGTTCATCTCGAGTTTCGCCGGGGGAGAAGTCTTTCGGTCTGGGTGCTGTTTTTATCGCGGCGCCGGTCGCGTGTTTTACTTCAGCCCCGGTGACCAGGAGTACCCCGTTTACCACCACCCGGTCGTACGGCGTGTGATCGCCAACGGGGTCATGTGGGCGTACCGGGACGGGGGGCCGCTCTCCCAGCCGTACAAGCTGCAAAACATGCCAGAAGGGTGGCTCGAGGACTACCTCGTCGAGCACGGCAGCGAACCGGCCCGGTGAGCGCACTCAGGGCCGTCGTCGTCGGCGCAGGAGGGATGGGCAGGGCGTGGGCCAGCACCATCGTCAGTCGCCCGGACGCCTCTCTCGTCGGCTGGGTCGACGTTTTTACCGACCGGGTGGCCGAGGGGATCGAGGCGGCCGGGCTAACGGACGTTGTAATTGAGGACAGCGTCGAGGCTGCCCTTATCAAGTTATCGCCTGACTTTGTAGTAGATGTCGCTGTCCCGGAGGCTCACTATGACATTACGCGGCACTGCCTGGAACACGGCGTGCCCGTACTCGGCGAAAAGCCCATGGCCGCCACTCTGGAGGAGGCTCGCGATCTGGTGCGCTTGTCCGAGCGCACCTCGACGTTGTTCGTAGTAAGCCAAAACCGGCGCTATAACACCGGCCTGGCCGCGTTCAAAAACCTCGTCCAACAACGCCTGGGCGGCGTTGGCCAACTGAATGCAGAGTTCTACCGGGCCCCGCACTTCGGCGGCTTCCGGGATGAGATGGACAGCCCGCTCCTGCTCGACATGTCGATCCACACCTTTGACGCCGCTCGCTATGTAGCCGGGAGCGCTCCGGTCAGTGCGCTGTGTACCGAGTTCAACCCATCTTGGAGTTGGTACCGCGGGGCTGCGTCGGCGGTCGCCGAGTTCGAGTTCAAGGACGGGCTCCGCTTTAGCTACGAGGGGAGCTGGTGTGCTGGCGGTCTCGAGACCTCGTGGGAGTCCTCCTGGCGGGCCATCGGAGCGTCTGGCACTGCGACCTGGGACGGGACGAACGACCCGGTGGCAGAGGTGCGCAAGGACGGGGACGACGGAGGTCGAGCTCGAGCGTGTTGACGCTCCGCCCGTGACGATCAGCGGGCTCGGGATCGCAGGGTCGCTGGCAGACTTCGTGAGAGCTCTGCGCACCGGAGAGATACCGATGAACGAGTGCCACGACAACATTAAAAGCTTCGCCATGGTCGTAGCCGCGCTCGAGTCGAGCCGAACTGGCCGAAGGGTTTCGGTCGAGGCGTAAACGCTCCTGCGGGCAGGCCACGACCACCTGGGGCTGGGCATGAACCTACGAAGTATGGTGGACGTTCTCCAGCTGGAGCATTCGCGCGATCACGGTGTCCAGTTCAGCGTCGTCGAAGATTTTGTTCCAATCGTCCTTGATGACTTTCTCGCGGCCATAATCCATAGCAATCATGGCCGCGTCAGAGAAGGCGTTCGACCCGAGTAGAGAGTTTGCCAAAGCGATTTGGACGTGGCCGAACAACATTGCCTTCACGGCCCGCTCCGGGATACCAGCGGTGTTGACGGCCTCTCTCAGTACGTCTTTCAGGAGGCCGGAGATCATGCACGTGATCGTCTCTGTCACCGTCGGTTCCAGGACAGTTAGCTGCTTGACCGTTACCCAGTGAACGTCAAGAACGGGACTATAGATGGCGCGAATGACCTCTTCCGTGCGGTCGCGTACCAGTTGGTCGCCTGATTCGAGGGCGGCCACCACGTCCTGGGGCGCCGCGATACCTCCGAAGGTGTCGGCCCACTCTTCACTGTTTTTGCGCTGCAAGAAAACGGAAGGGTGACACGGGTGCGCAACCGCGAAGTACATATCGTCTCGGTGCGCGATCAACCCCGCGTACAAAGCCGCAGGGTCAAGGGTCAACAGCACGGCACCGGGCTTGGCGTGCGCTACGATGCCCCCCGACACTTTGCCGAGCAAAATGTCGGGGACAGCCATCACTATTACGTCGCTTTGCGCCACAGCAGTATTCGTGTCGCTTAGCTCACGTCCCGCCGCACGCACCCGCTCGACTGCGGCTGGGTGGTTTTCGCTGTAGAAAACGCGGTGCGGGCTGGGCTCGAGGTTGTTGGAAACCCGCATACCCATCTTGCCACCAGCTCCGACCACGGTGACAGCCAACGATGCCGAGTTCACTGGGTACAGCCTCCTCAGGAACTGGCCCCACCGTCCGGGGGCCTGGTCTACGCCTGCCAGGCTAGTTTGGCGCAGCCGAGCAGGCCAGCGTGAGGCCAGCGAGCAGTAAACGTCTTGCCACCCCGGTCCGGGATTGGCTGCGGAACCCCGCCGCCCGCTGACCAGCATCTGTTGGGGCGCCGACCCTCCCGCTGAGAAGTCCCGCCCGCTTGTCCCGGTCGAAGGGTAGTAGTGGCGGAACACTCCTCGGTAGAGCCCTGACTTGGGCTGGGCGGTGGCGGCCGCCCGTTTAGGTTCGCCTCAACCGAGCCACTGCGAGGAGCTCGTGTCCGTGAGCGTTGTCACAACGCCGATTACCTCTGCTTTCACGCGCCGGCGAGCCCGCCGCTTCGGCATACTCAGCACTTACCCGCCGACGGCATGCGGGCTGGCAACCTTCAGCGCCGCCCTGGCCCGGGGACTTGAAGCGAACGGAGCCGCCGTCGGTGTCGTCCGGCTGGCAGACGGGGACATCGTCGTCCGACCCGAGAGTCTTGACCGAGATGGACAGCGGCGTACCCGCGTCGTTGGCTGGGGCGAGCGTGACGCTCAATGGCTGTGATGTCGCAGTCGTGCAGCACGACTACGGCTTGTACGGCGGGGCTGACGGCGAAGAGGTCATCGAGATCCTCCATCGGCTCACGATCCCGTCCATCGTCGTCGCCCACACCGTGCTGCTCGAACCGACTGACCATCAGAGAAAAGTCTTGGAAGAGATCGCAGACGCGGCCAGCGTCGTAGTGGTCATGGCACTGACTGCTCGGCGGCGGTTGTGCAGCCGTTTTGATGTTGACCCGTCAAAAGTGACAATGATCCCCCACGGTGCCGCCACCCCGCGCCCCAACGCACGCCGAGCCCGCTGAGGGCCGGCCGCTGTTGCTCACTTGGGGCCTGCTCGGCCCGGGAAAGGGTATCGAGTCGGCCATAGACGCCATGGCGGACCTGAAGGACCTACACCCCCGTCCGCGTTACCTGGTGGCAGGTAGCACGCACCCCAAGGTCCTCTCGTCGGAGGGCGAAGCCTACCGGGACATGCTGGTGGCGCGGGCACGGTCCAAAGGGGTGGCTTCGTCAGTGACGTTCGACCCTGCATATCGCGACCTGCCCTCGCTGACAGCGCTGATCCAGGACGCCTCTATTGTCGTGCTGCCCTACGACTCGCGAGACCAGGTCACCTCCGGGGTGCTTGTCGATGCCATCGCCGCCGGCAGACCGGTCGTGGCCACCGCCTTTCCCCACGCAGTCGAACTGCTGTCCAGCGGGGCGGGCATGGTCGTCCCCCACGGCGACGCCACAGCTCTCGGCGCTGCGCTGCGCCTGTCGCTCACCGAGCCCGGTCGCGCCGCGGCTATGGCACGCGAGGCGGCCCGTCTCGCGCCCGGTTTCAGTTGGCCGGCAATCGGCAGCCAGTACGCCGACCTGGCCGAGGGCCTCCTGGTCAGATCCAAGGCTGTACCCGCTTGATCCGCCCCCAGCCCAGCTTCGAGTACCTGGCGCGGATGAGCGACGAGCACGGCACGTTCGAGCACGCCGACCACGCCATACCGCGTAGAGAGCACGGCTACTGCACCGACGATATGGCCCGCCTCCTGGTCGTCACGAGCCTTGAAGCTGACCCCAGCGCCGCAACCATCGAACTCGCCCGGAAGGCGCTACGGTTCGTGACCGGCGCCCAGGGCGTGCGAGGCGACTGCCGAAACCGTCGCGACCGGGACGGTAGGTGGCGCGGCCCATACGGCGTCGAGGACTGCTGGGGCCGGAGCCTGTGGGGACTGGGCACGGCCGCGGCCAACAGCCCGCATGACCTGATGCGCCAAGTCGCCCTCGCTCACTTCGACCGGGGTGCCCAGCAGCGTTCGCCGTGGCCCCGGGCGATGGCATTCGCGGCGTTGGGCGCGTCACGAGGTCCTGGCCGTCCGTCCAGGTCATCGGACCGCTCTTGACTTGCTTGCGGCCGCCGCCGAAGTGGTCGGATGACCGCGCCACGGATGGGCCATGGCCTTGGCCCGAGGCTCGCCTTTCTTACGCCAATGCGGTGCTGCCCGACTCGATGATCGCGGCCGGTGTCGCCCTGGGCCGCCAAGGCCTGGTTGACGATGGGCTCGACCTGTTGGCGTGGCTGCTCGACCACGAGACCAACGACGGTCACCTGTCAGTGACGCCGGTAGGAGGGAGCGGCCCCGGGGATCCACGTCCCGCCTTCGACCAGCAACCGATCGAGGTTGCGGCCCTGGCGGACGCCTGCGCTCGGGCCGCGGCCCACGTCAAAGATGACCGCTGGTCAGCCGGTATAGACGCCGCGGTGGGCTGGTTCCTCGGCGATAATGACGCACATACTCCCATGTTCGATCCCGAGAGCGGCGGAGGCTACGACGGGCTGAGTGCAGACGGCCCCAACCTCAACCAAGGGACGGAGTCCACGCTGGCGCTGATCTCCACGTTGCAACATGGCCTCCGTCTGGAACGGGCCCGGCGTTTGAGCGGCACCGAGCCGGCGCGTACCCATGGTGTCAAGGGGTACGCTTCGGCTTTTCCCCGACCACGGCCGGGTCATTGCTGTGCTGTTCGTCCCTGGCGAAGAGATGCCCCGAGGCGATTCGCGCGCCGTCTCGGTCACTGACCGCATCCTGGCCATGGACGACACCGATGTCACGACCACCCTCGCTGACCTGAGGCGGCGGTTTGGTCATCGCCACCGCCACCTCGAGGACATATGGTTGAGCCACTTTCGCCTGGCCTCCCACCGTCTCGGGGATGGCGATGACGTCCCTACTGACAAAAAGCTCCTCATGGGCGCCTATTTCACACGCGAGGTGTCGCTCGAAGGCGCCGCCCTGTTCAACCCGTCCATCGTCGCCCACCCCGACCAGGGCGGCCTGGCCCCCGGGGAGACCCGTTTCGTGATGAGCCTCCGGGCGGTGGGTGAGGGCCACATCTCGTCGATCGAGTTCCGCACGGGTACCGTCGACGCGGCCGGCGAAGTCCGTCTCGATGACCAGGGTAAGTTGCTCGGCTACGGCCACCACTCGCCCGGGCCGTACACAAAGCGTCTCTTCCATGCCAAATTGGCGGAACGGGGAGACGACAATCAGGCCGCCGCCCTCGTCCTCGACCGCCTCGGGCCCGTCTTTGGGGCCGGCAGATCTGGACCTGGCCGTCGCGTCGCTGCATTCTGACCTCCTGTCCAGGGCAGCGGTCAGGGACGCCGTTGTGGGGATCCGCTGGGTGGCGGCGAACAACTACGCCGTCGAGTTCCCAACGGGGACGCAAATCTCCGAACGTGTGCTCTGGCCGCACGGCCCGGCCGAGGCCCAGGGCATGGAAGACGCCCGTTTCGTACGCTTCGTCTACGACGACGGCGCCGTCACGTACTTCGCCACCTATACGGCGTTCGACCACGCGCTCATCGAACCGCAGCTGCTGACGACCACCGACTTCCGTACCTTCGGCGTGTCCCAGCTCTCCGGGCCGTTCGCCACGAACAAGGGCATGGCCTTGTTCCCGAGAAAGGTTGGCGGCCAGTACGTAGCCCTGTCGCGCTGGGACCGCGAACGGTTAGCCATCGCCACCTCTGATGACTTCAGCGAGTGGGCCGAGGCCACCACCCTGGCTTTGCCAGAGCGACCGTGGGACCTGGTCCAGGTGGGCAACTGCGGGTCGCCGCTCGAGACTCCGGAGGGTTGGCTGGTCTTGACCCACGGCGTGGGGCCGATGCACCAGTACGCCATCGGGGCCATCCTGCTCGACCTGGACGACCCACGTCGCGTCATCGGGTCGCTTTCCTGCCCGTTGCTCGTCGCCAACGAAGAAGAACGCGAGGGGTACGTCCCAAACGTGGTCTACTCGTGCGGCGCACTTGCCCACGGCGAGACGATTGTGCTGCCGTACGGTTTTTCCGACAGCGCCGTCGGCTTCGCTCGTGTCGAAATGACCGAGCTGCTCCGACTGCTTACGACCGGGGTCCCCGAAAGCGTGCTCCGGTGAGACTCGCATCCAACACGCTTTTGTTCATATCGGCAAGACTGCTGAGGTGACATTCGGTCAACAGTCAGGCCCGCCGGCATCGCCGAGACAGTTACAGCAGCTGCTTTCCCTCCTGAAGGACGTCGGCCATACCGATTTCCGCGACGCACGCGGCCCGATGGGTTTCACCCAGCGTCAGGCGGGTGGCAAGTTCACTCGCGACGAGGCAACCGCGTTTATCGAGCAGTTACAGGACAAGGAGCCCGAGAGTGATGTGCTCGAGGCGGTGCCGGCGGCCATGCTGTCCGCGCAACAACAACTGATGAGGCATATGCCGGCCGAGCAACTTGCCGTCGAGCTTCGACGTCGCGGCTGGACCGTTATCGAGCCCTAGCGGATTGCTGGTTGTCTTTGAGGGCGTGCCGGGTTGGCTGCAACGACCGCATACCTGAGGCTCCCCTCATCCCAATTGGTGCCACCAGCGGTTGGCCCGGCCCGGCGTGGGCAACTGTGTTACCGGGGCCAAAAATTCTCCAGCTGGCTCGTGCATCGCGGCGCGAGGGCCTTCGCGAAATGACCCGGCCGAGGGCCTGGTCCCGTTGACCGCCGCCGATCTATGAGGGCGACCTGCGGGGCGCGGGGGTTGCGGGTTGCGGTCCTGGCCCCGATCTCCTGGCGCACTCCTCCTCGGCACTACGGCCCGTGGGAGCAGTTCGCGTCCCTTCTCACCGAGGGCCTCGTAGCGCGGGACGTAGACGTCACGCTCTTCGCCACGGCCGACTCGATAACTGCCGCCCGTCTCCTGTCGGTAGTCCCGCGTGGGTACTCGGAGGATCCCGGCACCGAACCTAAAGTCTCCGAATGTCTGCACATATCCGAGGCGTTCGAGCGGGCGGCCGAGTTCGACATTATCCACAACAGCTTTGACTTCCTGCCACTCACTTATTCCGGGCTCGTGCCCACCCCGGTTATCACTACTATCCACGGGTTCTCCTCGCCGCGCATCCTCCCCGTGTTCAGAAAATACAATGCACTTACGAGCTACATCGCTATCAGCGACGCCGATCGCCGTCCCGAGCTCGATTATCTTGCCACCATCCATCACGGGATAGACACTGACACCTTCACCCTGCAAACTTGCCCAGGAAATTACTTGCTTTTCTTCGGTCGCATCCACCCGGACAAAGGAGCGGTCGAGGCCATTAATGTGGCTGCCCGTGCCGGGCTGCCGCTTGTCATGGCTGGCATCATCCAGGACCAGACGTACTTCGATGCTCATATCGCTCCTCACCTCGATGACAAACGCGTCCGCTACGTTGGGCCAGTAGGCGGCGAGGATCGCAACGCCCTCCTCGGAGGGGCTTATGCCCTGCTCCATCTCGTCAACTTCGACGAGCCGTTCGGCTTCAGCGTGGTGGAAGCAATGGCCTGCGGGACGCCGGTAGTGGCCTCACGACGGGGGTCGATGCCGGAGCTTGTCGACCATGCTCGCACGGGCTACCTGGTTGACAATGTTGAAGAGGCTGTCCTCGCGGTGAAGAAAGCCGCCATTCTCGACCGTCGTGCGGTTCGCGAGGAGGCTGTTACGCGCTTCGGCGTCGACCGGATGATCGATGCGTATTTGGATGTGTACGCGCGGGTGATGAACGGTGAGCGGTGAGCGGGAGCTGGCCGCACAGACGCCTATGTGCTCCGCTGGGCGCAGCGTGTACAGCGTCTTTGTTCAACAACTCCTCGTCGTGCAGGGGCCCGGTCCCTGCGGCAGCGCTTAGAACCAGTTTTGGGGGATCCCCGCGCACGTCACCGCTGGTCACGGGGCTCTTTCTGCGGCGGCTTTTCCGTCGCAAGTAGCCTGGAAGCCATGCGCTGTCGCTTCGGGAGTGCCGGCTTCGGCGGGAAAAATGCTTTGCGTGTTAGTTCTGGACAATTGCTCCAAAAGCGCCAACCTGAATAGGACAAAAGGATGACACTCCCGGTAGCTGATTACAGCCAGTTTACGAACAACCCGATCTATCGGGCCGCCACCAGCCATTTAGTGGACCTCGCCGGGTGCGCTGAGGGGCGAGCCGTCATGGACGTGGGATGTGGCACGGGCGCTTGTAGTTTGTACCTACTGGAGCGGTACAAGCCCGCCGAGCTGATCCTGGTCGACCCGGACAAAGACGCCCTGGTGAACGCCCAAGAGCTGTGCTCAGCCCCGTCGCGGGCCTTCTGTGCCCCTGCGGAGCAACTGCCGAGCGTGATCCCAGAGGACGCCGCGGACATCGTCATCGTCGGTAACGCCCTGCACCTGTTCAGCGATATTGGCGCGGCGGCAAAGGGCATACGTCATTGTTTACGCCCCGGCGGGGTGGTGGTCTTGAGCACGGCGTTCCATCTCGACGCGGCCAGTGAGGACGAGCACACTTTCATCCGTTTGGTCTTCGTGGAAGCCCTCAGGACGTTGCGCGGGACCCGGAGGGCTAAACGAGAAGAGTCAAGCCGCGACGGTTCGGCCCGGACGCACTTGCGGGCCGCCGACGTTGGAGCGAGCCTGGCCGACGCCGGGCTGGTCGGGGTCGAACTGTCCGAAAAAGGTATCTTGCTCGACGGTAACTTCTATGCAGACTTCGTGGCCACGACCGAGTTTGCTTCGGCGGCGTTGCCCGGTTACCCGCCCGCCCTGGCCGCGGAGGCTCTGTCGACGGCAGCGCTGAGGGTGGCCGAAGCCCACCCGTCCAAGGGCGTGTTCGAGCGGAGGTGGCTCTATGCTCGAGCGTTCGCCCCGGTCGACGACGCGGATGGCAACGGAGCAGGGCCGAGGCTGCCCGGACAACGAAAGCCGTCGCGTCTTGTGGACCGGGCTGACTGGCGCACCCTCTCGGAGTTAAAGCCTTGACACGTGACGCCACCCCGACCTAGGCCCGTGGTACGGACCGACCGGGTTCGCCGAGCAGTAGCCCACGATGTCGGCTACCCCCTCTAATCATCGATCTACGAGCGAGGGCCTCGCCAAGCCCCTAGACGCGTCCTGATCCGGCCCGCTGGCGTGTTGTGCGGCCAGACAGCCTCAGTCGGGCCGCGATCGCCGCGTCCCACCGCTGTTGGCGCCGCGGCCTTTACTGACGTCGGTTCCGCCAGTGTGCGTTCCCAGGTCACTGTCCAACCGGCGCCGTTCATGCGGAAGTCTTCGGTGTGAGTAGCACAGAGGGGAAGGGGCCCTGGAAGACTGTCCTGGACTATGGCTGCGGCGGCGCGGCGGTCACAGCCGTCAACGCGACATCTGTCGGCCGGGTTCATGCCTTGTCTTTCCTCGTCCGCTCCTGAGGTGCCCCCGGTTCGGGAGGCGCCCGTTTCGAGCTCTTGGTCGTCAGCCTACGGGTACCGAGCGGCTATGCACTATGGTCCGTTTGGCCCCGCCGCGTGCCCATCCCGTCAGGCGCCGGCCGGCGGGGGGACCGCCCATCGCCGGAGGGGCCGGGGCGCCGATTTTGGCCTATAGACGCTCGTCCACCCGGCCAGTAGGCACGCTTAAATAGATCAGGGTTGACATTCAGGAGTGAGCCCAGGCGAACCAGGAGGAGGCAAATACCTCAAGGTCCGGCGCCACCCGGCTGAAGGTGCACGTTCCCGGACGCACCGCCCATTATCGGGTAGCCCGATTTGCTCTCCCGACACTGGTCAATTGTCGCTTGATTATGACGTGGTCGCTTATTGACGGTTGCAAAGGCGATAAATTCAGACCTACGAGCGTTCCAGATCGAACGCCCATATTATCGAAGAGTCTCCTAACAATCTGTGCCGGGCCTTGAAAAGCCTGCCTTTCTTGGGCGCAGCTGCGGTGATCGCTAAGTCGCTGTTCCTTGAAAACCAACCCTGCTGCGGGCGCCCGGCCGTGCGCCCCCAGGTTGGTTGTTGTATGCACATCGACTATCGGCGCGCTGGATGCTTGGGCTGGCGCTCGCCGGTCGAACCGTCGTGTCGGTCATGTTGGCAACCCCAGGCAGGTGCCCCACCACGAGCGAACCCCATTGAGGCCATCGCGCCGGCCGAGCGCCACCATGAGCGCGAGCGCTGCCTTCTCGGCGCTGAGGTCGCCCGCGTAGAGGGGGCCATCTGAGGGCACGTTCCTACGGGGCACATCCCGGCATCGACTGGCAAGCACTACGGGCGTGCCACTCCCGACCAGCGCCATGATCGTTGCGTTATAGGTGCTCGGCACGTGCGCCGCGCCCGTACCTTCAAACACGAGGCCGGAGACGCCCGTAGGGATGGACGGACGCGCTGTGGGGCCGACCTTGAGGAGCGCCACGTTTTCTTCAATCCCCTCACCGGGCTCCGGTGGCGGTGGAGACGGCCGTTTCGCACTCTCGAAGGGGAGGGGCGAGGCCGCGTCGACCTTGTGCACCGAGCGCGCCGGGTGGAGCTCACCTCCCCAAGTGACGAAGACGCCCCGACCTCGAGCGTCCCCGGCCATCCCCGCCGCCATCGCCGAGGCGAGGTTCGCGGGCCCATCGGCCTCTGGGTCATCGACAAACCGCATGGCACCCGTAAAGAGCACGCTCGCCGCCTGGCGAAGCCGCTTGCCGAGAAGCAACTCGGTCAGCCAAGCGGACTCCTCCATCGTGTCGGTACCGTGCAGCACGACGACGACCTCGGCGCCCTCGGCGATGGCCCCGCGGACCGTGGAGGCGAGTGCGGCCATGTCGCCAATCGAGAGGTCGGAGGAGGGACGCGGGGCGAGGTCCACCGCGCTGTCGACCTCCACGGCGGCGTGTGCCGCCAGCTCGGTCGCGGAGAGCATGCGCTGCTCTTCGTCGTGCCAGGCGACCGTTCCTCCCGTGGCGATGAGGGTCGTCCGCATGCGCTCATCCTGGAAGCAAGCTCTCGGCGCGCGCAAGCAGCGGGCCCGGGGGGCGCCAGATGATCACTATCGAATATCGCCGGCTCAATCGTGTGGCCTAAGCAGCAACGTCACCCGCCGAAGAATTACTAGCGCCTCGAAGTTCGGAATTATGTGTGATGCAAAACGGCCGCATGCCCGCCGCATGCCAGTGGAGCCGTCCTGCGGCGCCAGCCCACCCATCAATGAACGACGAGGCCGTCCCGAATAGGCGCGAATCGTTTATCTGTTGCCTCAGGCCAAACGTCCGGACAGTTACGTGCGGAAAATTAGGCCAGGTCCTATTGCGGGGGAAGCGGCTCCAGGACCATGACCCCCCGTTGTCGTTCAGGCGGCCATGGGCGTGCGCGTTGAGCTGGTCGATCAGTCTCCCGGTGGCCGCCTCTAGGGGCCCGGCGGCTAGGTCTGTTGCGGCCTGCCCGAGGTCGAAGGCCCTCCTCGAGCCGTCCAGCGCATCCGCCAGGCCGTCTGTGTAGAGCAGGACGCGCGTCGACTCCGAGACTTCGCACCAGTCGACGGCTGGGTTGCTGCCGACGCCGAGGGGGGTGGCTGGCACGGACGCCTCGAGGGCGCGGACCTGGCCTCCCGGGCCGATGAGAAGGGGCGGCGGGTGCCCGCAGTTGCCGGTCTTTAGGGTCGAGTGGCCGACCTCGCAGATCACCGCGGTGACGAACTCCTCACCCAGCACTGCGCGAGCTGACCGCTCGGGCGGCCTGCCGGCACCGCCCGCTCGACCGACGCCGGGAAACCCTGGCCGAGCCGCCAGAGATGCCCGCCCACCTCTGAGTGCGGGGCGCCGACAGCGATCCGGCGGTAGCCGGCAAGACCTCGCTGGCGACCTCTAAGCGCAGCCAGTCTGGCTCGAGTACCGCCACGAGCCCGGCCATCTCCACGCACCAGCAGGCCGCCCCTTCCCCCAGGTGTGCGACCAGTCGAGCAGGGTCAGGCGACTCGTCGACTCTAGAAAAACTGCTCGCGGGTGCCACCAGCCGGGGGCCCAGGCCGCCGACCCCAGTTAAGGCTCCCTCGTGGTGCTCCACGTCGTTGCCGCCAGTCGCAGGCAAGCCGACCGTAGCACTTCGCCCGTTGGCGACCGCCAAAAATGGCGCTCAGTCCGGCGACGCAGCGAGTGGTCGTCGCGGGATAATCACCGTCGCGCTAACCGTTCCCTCGGCGAACAAGACCACAGGGCACGCCAAAGAGCCCATTCTCTACGGTAAGAAACGGTAGGCATAGGGCCGAGCGGGGAGTAGTGGCTAGACTAGGGACAGCAAAGTTCGTGCTGGTACTGGGTATCTTGGCTGGTGCCCCCGGCGAGATTCGAACTCACGCACCCGGCTCCGGAGGCCGTTGAGCTATCGCCTCATTCTTGCTGGTAGTTGATTTGCCTTTGGTGGATCGCTAGCCTCCTCCCAACTTCCTCCCACAAGCTCTTTCTTATCGAACGGAGGTTCGAAGGTGGCACGGCCCTATCAGGAAATTCAGGTCTTTGGGATCCAGAACCGCGCCGTCTCCGAGCGCACCAAGCGCCCGTGGATCGTCCGCTGGGCGGTTTCGGGAAAGCAGCACAGCCGGTCCTTTCGCACGAAGGGAGAAGGTGAGCGGTACAGGTCGCTGCTTACCTACGCCAAGACCACCGGCGAAGCCTTTGACGAGCTGAGCGGCGAGCCGCTCGCGTGGCAGCCGAGCCCGGCGGACCTCCAGGCTCACATATGGGCTCGCCGATGGCTGGCCGAAGAATGGCCTGAGTGGGCGCCCCGTACCCGGGTTTCGGCCCTAGGTGACTGGTGTCTTTCTCGGGTCCCACTCCGGGCCGGTCGCATCTTTGAGCCAGCGAGCTCGGGTTCGCCAGTAACGGCCTGAGAATTTGGCTGGGACCACGACGAGGGAGCCATTTTTGGAGCGCTCACCCCTGAGGGAGCGCAACGGGGGGAAGTAGCCGATGGGCTTAGAAGTTCGCGGCCTTCCTTGGCGGTGCGCGAGAATTACAGACGTGTACTTCCCCCATCCCCGCCCCGGTGAGCTATGAGCCTCGGCCTCGCTGAACGCCAGGGCAACCTGCTTGACGACCTGGACCGCTTCTGCGACGAAGCGCTAGGCGAGGGTTCTATCTACTCGGTGCTGCACCGCGAGCGCGACAAGCTCTTCCCAGACGAGTTCTTCGCCGACTTGTTCTCCGACAAAGGACGGCGTTCTGTGCCCCCTTCGGTGGTGGCGGTCGTGATGGTCCTCCAGCGCCTGGCTGGCTTATCTGACCGGGAAGCGGTCGAACACTACGCCTTCGACGCCCGCTGGCGTTACGCGGCCGGCGTGGGGGGTTACGGCACGGGCGGCTGGGGGAGCTTTGCCCACACGGTGCTGGTAGACATGCGGGCCCGGTTGGAGGGCTCAAAAAAGCCCCGCCGTATCTTCGAGGTGACCGTGGAGGCGGCCAAAGCCGCCGGCCTCGTCGGGGAGCGACGGGTGCTCGACTCCACGCCCCTGTACGACGCCGTGGCCACCATGGACACCATCACCCTTGTGCGCTCGGCCATGCGGGGGTTGCTAAAAGCCGTCGATGCCGGGCTCGAGGCCGAGCTACGGGCGGTCATCAAAAGCGGCGACGACTATGCCAGCTCGGCCAAGCCCCAGATCGACTGGGACGACCACGCCGCCCGGGACGAGCTGCATCTCCAGCCGGGCCCGGGACGCTCACGCCTGCCTGGCCCTCCTCGAAGGCCGCCCGCTCGGCCCTGAGGTCGCAGCGGCAGCGGAACTCTTGGCCGGCGTGCTCGGCCAGGACCTCGAAGCTACCGACGACGGCGGTTTCCGCATCGCCCGCAAAGTGGCCAATGACCGCGTCATCTCCACCGTGGACCCTGAGGCCCGGCACGGCCACAAGACCTCGGCCCGAGGCTTTGACGGTTACAAGGGCCACATCGCGCTCGACCCCGACAGCGAGATAATCACCGCCACCGAGGTCACTGCCGGCAACGAGGGCGACGCGGCCGCCGCCCCCGACCTCGTAGCAGACCTCGTAGGTGAGGCGGCCAAGCGCCCTCCCCATGACAGCAAGGGCCAGCCAGCGTTCGCTGGCAAACGCTCTGATGGTGGCGCCAGGAGCAAAAGAGCCAATAAAAAAGCCAATAAACCAGCGGCCCATGCTGCCCGGGTAGCGGTCCGTGGCGCCCGGCGGGCAGCCAAGCTCGCCGCCCGCAAGGCCAAAGGACAAGAAGCCCACGTAAATAGCACAGTCCCCGCCGTTTACGGCGACGCCGCTTATGGGGCGGGTGGGCTGTTGGCTTATTTCGACCAAAATGGCATCGACGCCCGGGTGAAGACGGCTCCTCCGTCGGCCCTGGGAGGGCTTTTCGCCAAGGACCGCTTCGTCGTCGACTTAGAGGCAGGCACGGTCACGTGCCCGGCTGGCAACACCGTCGCCATATCTCTTTCGCCGAGCGGGGCGGGTGCCGCTCATTTCCGGCCGGCCTGCGCGGCCTGCCCGCTGCGGGAAGCTTGCACCACGGCCAAAGACGGGCGGACCATTACCATTTCTGCTCACGAAGAGCCATCCAGGCTCAGCGGGAGCGCTGCGCCGACCCCGCTTTCGCCGCCGACTACCGCGCCACCCGGCCCAAAGTCGAGCGAAAACTGGCCCACCTGGTCAGGCGGCGCCACGGGGGCAGGAGGCCCGAGTGCGAGGCAAGTGCAAAGTCAGTGCTGATTTCAACTTGTTGGCCGCGGCCCAGAACCTGGCCCGCCTGGCCGCGCTCGGGCTCCGTTCTACTGCCAATAGTTGGGCGGCTCCAGGCATCGCCTGACAGCGAGAAACCGCCGCCGCCGCACCCAAATCGGGCGCGTTCGACCCCCAACTACCGCACACCCTCCTCAAAGGGGGGTGTTTGGTGCCGAAGGAGCTGCAGGCTCGGTCACGCCAAACGGAGGGACTGGATGCTCATCTGTGCTTACAGTGGTGTCATTTGACACCGGCCACCTAGA
>CAWEBW010000005.1:0-68599 GCA_963807395.1 uncultured Acidimicrobiaceae bacterium | reverse complement strand
AACGTAAGAATGGCGAAGGCAGTGCAAAGTAAGCGCCGGGTCCAGCCCAGCCTCGGCTCGTAAAGCGTTGAACCGCTTGTCGAAATGCTTCAACGCCACCCTGGTCACCCGCTCGGTGACCCACAGCGCCGGGTAATCACCGGGACCCAGCAGCGGCCGCGCCTGCTCGACCCATTGGCGTAGTCCCCCGACGACCCAGTCGAACTCGGGGACGGTCAACACGGTGCGACGGCGGGGCACGCCACCACGGATGGCCTTGCCGTATCGAACGTGCACCGACCCGTAGGTTCCCCACTCAGGGACGTGCGGGTTCGGTCGCAGATCGGCCACCTCCAGACGGCACAGCTCCGCCCGGCGCAGCCCAACGCGTACGCCGTCTTGGCCATCTGGGCGTCGCGCAACGCTGCCATCGCGCCCTTGCGACCGGAGCGGGCGATGCGGTCCACCCGCTCGTCCAAGAAGTCGAAAAACCGCTGCAACTCGGAGTAAGTGAACGGCCGCCGAGCCGGGTGACCCTCGTATTCGTTTAGGTGAGCGACGGTGTTCCACTCGTGGCAGATCTGGGAGGGAACCTGGCCGAACCGGTCCCGACCTCCCTCGGCCACTCGTAACGACCGTCCACGAGGTAGTCGCAGAACATGCGCAATGTCAGGTGGTAACCGCGGATCGTCGAAGGGGCCAGGCGGCTGGCCCCCGACATCAGCGACACGGTGAAATCCTCGACATCGCCGGCGGCCCAGGCCCACGGATAGGAGTCGGCGAACTCCAAGAACCGACGCAGCAAGGCCACCCTGGAGTCGATCGTCGAGTCGCCCAACAACCTCGATTTCTGCTGCCGTGCCCAGCCATCCAACATCGCCTCGAACACCGCTTGCTCCTCGTCGAGATGGACAACGCCCTCGACCAGAACCAGCCCAGCCGACCCCGCCAGCTTGCCTGAACCCACCCATCCTCCTGTCTCCTTAGAAGTTACATTGTCGTGTTTAAGGTAGCAGCCTGGAAGCCGCGCAGGTCAACCAACACAAGGCTCGGCAAGGCGACAGGAATATGTCCCCAGCGCAGCCCGCATGTGTCTCTTTTCCGTGAATAAGCGGCCCTTACCCCTCGAATGCCGACGGTGTATGGTTCACAGGCTTGGCCTAAGAACGGTCCGTGGCCGGGGCTGAGCCGATGTGCCACTTGGCTTCTGGTATTGCCGAGCTGCGACAGCTGCGGTCCTTCGCCAGAGTGGTACAAGGACGCACCTGGCAGAGGCACGTGCTGGGGTGAGGCCAGCAGTACAAAAGCTCGCACGCTGCGACGGACGTTGCCGTGCTGCCTACGAGGCGTGGCTAAAGGAAATCCTGGGTTCAGGACCGGCGCGTCGAAAGGGCCAACCGGGCACTCTTGTCGGCAACAGGAGGCTCGGCTTGGCCAATTGGGAAAGAGCTTGCAGTCGTCCAAGGGTTTTCACGGTCGACGAGGCGAGGGTAAAAGCGGAGGGGGTTAGAGCCCTAGCCTTCTGGCGGCGGCGCGGGCCGAGCGTTACTGGCGTCGCTGGACACGGGGCGATGGTCCTCACCGCCCGGTCAGGACTGGCCAACGCCTCCAACGAAATGGTCCGCTACGACGCCGTCGGTGCCCGTCTAGTCGGCCGGGGGCGCGCCGACCTGGTGACTCGGCCGTTAACCCCTGGGACGGCTTGACGGGCCGTAAGAGGAGGGTTCACCAGGGACCAGACACTGAAGTCGGCACTTATGGGCAGGGAGCGGATACCCGGCCTGGCCGTAGCTCGGACGGTGACCGCCCTTCGAGCGAGGGCCGCAGGTTGCGGCCCAGAAAGGGAGGCACCCGTGCCCGTTCGAGACCAGGTACGCGATGCACAGCCGCCCATAGCGGCTTTGGACGCTAATTACCACCGCGCCACAATCCGGCGCCAGCGAGCGATTGGCGAGTCTTCGAGACCTGCCTTTTTGCACGTTCCGTCTCTCTTGTGGACTCGGTGGTCACAGCTGCTAATTGCGCTGGAGCCGCACCGGGATTCCTGCAGGACACTCGGTCCCAGGACACCCCACCAGTGACGTGCCAACCCACAGACCGAGCCTCTTGGCCGTACATGATCTCCAAGGGCCGGCAATGAACACAGACCGGAGTGATCGAGTCGTCGTAGTACTTGGCACCACCACTCACGAGATCGACATGACGGTTTGGGCGCTTGCGATCTTCCCCCTTGAAGAATCTAACGAGCACGCCACGGTGTGGCTGCCAACGAACGTACCGCGTCAGTCGAGGGTGACCGTCAAATCAACGGCCAACCGATGAAGGGAACCCAAGACCAGCGGGTCGTCGTGGTATTGGGACCTAGTAGTACGAACATCGACACGACGTTGCGGGCACTCGGACTTCTCCAGGCGGACTCGGACCTCGGCGAGGATCGCACCCTAAAGCCGTACCGGCTCCGTGAATGCGCGCACACCCTTGGCCCCATGAGCCATTGGCTGACCAAAAGCCCCTACTGGTCGGCGACCCTCACCGCCTTGCGCCAAGCGCGCCACGACTACCAGGTCAGGCGTGTGAGGGACCACTCGGAGGCACTGACCACCGGGCACTGGACGTACAACGGAACGGGTCACCGACGCGTAGGCGACACCTGGCTTGCCGGGGCTGTCTACCTCAACCGGCGCACGCGTTGAAAGGAACCATGACGTCGAAGGCATCCGCCGAGCTCGGTCAGAGTCACACGGGTCACCGAGCCATGTCGAAAACGCAACGTCCACAAGCAGTTTCGACCAGCGACGTTGTCGCCCAGCGTCTCTTGTACCCGGTCAAGGAGGCGGCCCAGCTCCTCGGTGTCCACCGGACCACCCTTTACGACCGTGCCCGCGAGGGCCGCCTAGATCTTGTTAGGCAGGGTGGCAGAACCTACGTCACGCGCGACAGCTCGCCCGCTACCTCGCTGAGGAGCTGGAGCCCACCTCGCGGGCCGGTCGGCCGCCGAGCGCCAGACAGAATGACCGGCTGGGCGTCCCGTCCGACACCTCGCATCGTCCGAGGGGCTTCGACGCCGACGCTTACCGTCATCGTTAGCCGCCGACACTTCGGTCGCATACAGGCCGGCGGCCGCCTGCATCTCAACAGGCCGGTTGCGTCCCTTCGTTAGCGCCTGGACACTCCGCCACGGCCGGCGCCGAAGAGGCTGTTCATGACATCGGCCGCCTTGCGCTGCAGCCCGCACCGACGACGTCGGCCGCCCGCTGTATGCCGATGGCCTCGTGCGGGCGGGGGGGGCTGGAGTTCGTGCAGGTCCCCTCCCCTGGGTGGCTCGCTCGCTTTAGGCCCCCCACGTCACAAGGGGGCCCTCGCTGGCCGGGGGCTCGTTGGGCTCGGGCTCGTAGGGCGGAAATTGA
This sequence comes from uncultured Acidimicrobiaceae bacterium, assembly GCA_963807395.1. Classification (GTDB taxonomy): domain Bacteria; phylum Actinomycetota; class Acidimicrobiia; order Acidimicrobiales; family Palsa-688; genus Fen-671. The sequence continues at coordinate 65,213 of CAWEBW010000005.1, read as the reverse complement.
GCCGCGGAGAGGTCGTGCCAAGTCGCGAAATCGGCAACGGCGTTGCCGATTTGGGACTGCGTTGGATAGGTCCAGGCGCACTGCAAGCGGTTCTTTAGGCGAACGTCGACGGCCGCGCGTCGATCGACGTCGACGAGGGCCAGGGGGCACCGAGCTTTCGTCTCGATCGACGAAAACTGGGACGGCAACTGGGGAGGGGAGGCACCACCCAAGCGCCCCGGCACCGAGACCGGCAAGAGTGGCCGGCACAGCGTCCCCAGGTTTTGGGACTTTCGGATGGTGGAGAAACCGATCGCTTGAAGGCCACGGGCGCCCGCCTTTCGTCGCGCTTTTCGTCGTCGTCTTGGGCGCGACGAGACCCACGACGAAAAGACGACCACCCAAAGGGAGCGCCAGACTGGGCCGACGTGTGGACCGACCGCTGGTGCTTCCACTGTGGCGCCACCATCGACGTCCAGGCGGGCCAGGGACGCCCTCGGGGCTACTGCGGCGCTCAGTGCCGGCGCCAGGCCGAGTACTCGCTCAGGCGGGCCGGAGGCCCAGCCGCGGCACGTCGCTAGAGGCGACCACGTTTTTGGAGACAGGCACTTCCAAAAGCCTTGTGTTCCCGACCGACGAGGAGCTGGCCGCGCTGCTCAGCTTGACAACGACCAGGCCGTGAGGCGGTAGCTGGCAGCGCGCAACGCCTCTCGCTCTTCCTCGGTCAGCACCCCGCAGTCGAGGGCGCCGGCCGAGCCGGCCACGTTGGCATAGCTCTCGCTCGTGGCCCCGACCTGGAGGCTCTTGAGGCCGCCGAGGTTGGCCGCCCCCGCCGCCATGGTGGTCGAGACCTTGGCCACCACCCGGCCCGCCGGGTCGTCTGGCACCGGGTCGTCGCCGCGGCTGTAGATCACTCGCACGGGGTCATAGCGCCGGCCCCAGCGCAGGCCGTCGGTCCGGATCAAGTTCCCGAACGAATCAAAGGAAAAATCTGTTCGGGTAGCTAAGCGTTTACTACCAGAACACTGGCCCCGACCTCGCTCACCGAGAGCACGGGCCGCTGCCCGAGCAGGAGGGTCGCGGTGCCGTCGGCCACGAACGTCACGTCGTCGTCCTCGACCCAAGTGAGCGTCTGGCGGCAGAAGCGGCACACGGCGGCCGAGGCCACCTCGTGGAGGCGGCTTACCTGGTCCCGGTCCTCATCGGCCACGGGGCCATGGAGCAGCTCGACGTCTTCGACGGTGGCGAGGGGCGAGTGCGCCGTTAGCACACGATGCCGTGCCCCGCTAGCGAATGTCGGCGTCCCGCGCCATAGCGTCGGCCAGCAGTTGGATCACCGGTTGAACATGATCGGCGAACCGCACGCGAGCGTTCTCATAGTCGGGGCTGGACCCAGCCGGTTCTTCTCTGAGAGCGTCCCTCATCTTGGCCAGGGCCGGGCGGATGTCATTTGCGAGCCCGCGTACCTCCGGCGGGGCGAACAGGCTGAGGTCCGCCCTAAGAAGGTCAAACTGGGCTCCCCAGTTACCAACGACCTTTTCTGCCTCCGCCGGCGTAAGCGTCGCTCCCTCTGTCATGAGGGCTGGCAGCGAGTACACGTGCCTGAGCACCTCGCTGTAAACCTCGGTCTTGGCCAGGCGCCGGCGCTCCTCCCGGTCGTGGGTGTGCTGGCTGGCCGAGACCCAGGCCTGAGCGCCGCCACCAATCAGGGCTCCGGCGACCACGGCCGCGGCTGCCACCACCGCCAACGTCAGGTTCGTTGTCATGCGCTAGTTGGCCTCCCGCCAACGATGGCGCGAAGGTCTCGACGCTCGATGGTGAGGCCGTGGGCCAGCCGGCGGGAGCGGATGGCTCGGTGCTCTCGGCTGGCAGGCGTCACCCTTCCTTGTCGGGCTCCTCGGCCAGCTCCCACAACTTCAGGGCGTGCCGACGACCGTTGCGTTTACCGAAGATCACCACCTCGGGGCCGAGGTCGTCCGGGTCGTCTTCGTTGGCCAAGCTGTCGACAAAGCGGCGTGCCCCTCCGGCCGTGTAGAACCTCTTGTCAGGATCAGGGCTGGCGGCAACACTCACCTCGTACGCGGCGGACTTCATCGGCCGGCGCCAAGCAGCGCTTCCATCGCGTCGGCCGCCTTGCGCTGGAGCTCGGGCCGGACCTTCGCGTAAATGTCGCTGGTGATCGCTAGGCCGGAGTGCCCGAGCGTCTTCGAGACGACCTCCAAGGGGACGCCGGCGTTCAGCATCAAGGTGGCGGCGGTATGCCGAGAAGCGTGGAAGCGGCGCTTGCCCACGCCGGCGCTGACCGTCAGGTCGTTCCACCACTGCCAGGCGTTCTTGCCGTCGATGCGGGTCCCGATCTTGGTGGCAAAGACCAGGCTCTGGTCGGCCCACTTGGGTGCGGCCATGCGCTCGTTGCGCTGGCGCCGGCGGTGCTCCTTCAGCGCGTCGGCGACGAAGCCCGGGAGGGCGACCTTGCGGTCGCTCGAGGCGGACTTGGTGCCGTGGATGGAGACCACGCCGGCGTCGAGGTCGAGGTCGCTCCAGCGCAGGTCGAGGGCTTCGCCCTGGCGGGCCCCAATGGCCAACACGAACACGGCCAGGGCGCCAAGACGGTCACCCTCGGCTGCTTGGATGACCTTGGCCGCCTCTTCGGCCGAGAGCGAGTCGTCCAGCTTGTGGCCGGAGAGCTTGGGTGGGTCCGTTAGGGCGGCCACGTTCCGGTTCACTCGCCCGTGGCGCTCGGCGATGCGGAGGGAACGCCGCAGGATGGTCCGGGCCTTGCCCTGGGTGTTGGCCGAGAGGCCCTGGCGCTCCAACGCCCGCATCATTTCCACCACATGCTCGGGCCGGAGCTTGGGCAGCGGGACCTTCCCGATGAAGGGCTCGACCCAGGTCCGCACCACCTGACGGTACATGCGCTCGCTCGCCGGCGTGACCGTGCCCGGGACGATGTTGTCGAGCCACCAGTTCAACCACTCGCCGGTGGTCCAGTCCCGGCCGACATTGAGCTTGTCGTCCTCGCGGTCACGCCGGAGTTGCTTGAGCTTTTCCCTCGCCTCGGCCTTGGTGGCCCCGTAGACCGTCTTGCGCCGGCGCTTGCCGCCGGGGCCGGTGCCCAGCTCCACCCGGCCCACCCAACGGCCCATGACCTTGTCCTCGAACAGTGAGCCATCCCCCTTGCGGGTAGCCATTCGCCTCCTTACCGTGGGACCCAATCTGGGACCCATTTGGGACCCATCCCCATACTACGGTCCACTACATCGAGGGACGATACATACCCCTCTGAGCTGGGAGAACGGCTACAGGTGGCTACGGTCTCCTACAGCATGAGGCAGACTGTAAATCTGCCGGCTGATGCCTACGGGGGTTCGAATCCCTCCCGGCCCACCTGGCGTGACCAGGTCGTTTTGGAGGAAACGATGTGGTCAGCGCCCAACGATGAGCGCCTCGTGCATTGTGCGACTAACAACCCGAGGCCGACACCCCGCCAGCTAACGACAGGCTGTTCGAGCAGTCTCGTGGACGGGGCCCCGACCGGCGCCCCCAACCTCTGCGCCGCGGTTCCTGAAGCACCGTCCCGGGGCGCCCTGGGGCCGGGCCACGGGCTTACTGCTACCCTTAGCTTTGAAGGGCGTCCGTCTGCATTTTGCCCAGCAGATCGGCCAGACCGCCAGACGCTCGACCGTCTAGTCGAGCCGATGTCGACACGTATATCTCCGACGGGTGAGCCACCCGGAAGCCCGCCTTTACCAGCCGGCTCACCAAATGAGCGTCCTCACCGGTCGCACGCGCCGGGAACCCGCCTACCGTCAGGTAAGCGTCGCCTCGCACCCCGAGATTGGCGCCGTAGACCTGAGGATGGTCCATTGCTTCCTGCGATGCCAGCAAACCCTCATAATGTCGCACCGTTTTCGGGTGCAGATGGCTAAGGTCGCCCAGCCGGACTACGCCCGCCACGGCGTGGCTACCTTGGCTCGCGTAGTCAAGGTGGCGTGTGGCCCACTCAGCCGGAACCTCGCTATCAGCATCGGTGTTGAGAAGCCAGGTACGGGCCGGCGGGTGCCCGCGCAGCAGGTGCAGCACTTCGAGGGCGCCCTGGTGGCGGAGTTTGCCCAATGGGCGAGCCGTACACGAGACTTCCCACCCGCACCGAGGTCGCCCCGCAAGTACTTTCGCCGCCATTCGCGCCGTGTCGTCGGTCGAACGGTCGACCACAACCCAGATTGCGCTGTCCAGTCCCGGTGGGAGGGCGTGAAGGGCGGCCTTGATGCTCTCGAGACACGCCTCAATATGGCCGGCTTCGTTGCGCGCCGGCACGACTACGCCGACTGCGTCGATCATGCTTGCCGCAGCACATGCAGGAGGAACTCTGCCTCGGCGTGCCAGACAAGCACTCTCCAACCAGCACGGGATAGCAATTGCGCGTGAGCGCTCTCCGCGTCACGGGGAGCGTCATGTGTTTGTGGCCGCCAGTCAACTGCCAAAATATCCGCGCCAGGCTCTATTTGCCTTTCAACGTTGGCAAGGGTGGCGACCAGGTCAGCGCCGTCGAGATAGTAAAGGACTTCGCTAAAGACAACGAGGTCGAAGGGGCCGGGCGGAACTTGGTCGGGAAGGCGGGCGATTTCGACACGGACATTTCGGTGTTGGGATGTAACGCTTCGGGCTGAGCGCACCGCCTCGGCCACGCCGTCGACCGCTATTACCTCGTCACAGCGCGCTGCTAACTGCGCCGTCAGAACGCCAGTACCGCAACCCACATCAAGCGCGCGCCGGTACCTCGAGCGGGGAAGGCATGCCATAGTGACCTCGCGTTTGCGAAGCTCGTACTCGCGGGTGGCCGTGCCCCAGGGATCGGTGCTTGCTCTGTAAAGGCTGGCAAACCGGGCCAAGGGAGTACTGGTCGTGGGTGGTACCCGAAAAAGTACTTCGACGGGTATTTCGAAATGAGCGCAAGTCTCAGGGCCCAGGATTGGTGCTTCACCCAGTGGCCCGGGGGTGAGTTGCGAAACGAAAGCGGCGATGGCCGCATGCTTTCGCTGTCGTTCCTCGGCGTCGAGCCAGTGCCTTGCCGCCAATGCCCACGGTATCGCCGTCGTGCGTGGGTCCTTCCAGGGCCATGTCCAGATGGGGTACCCCCAGACCTCGGTCCCGGCCCCGGCAGCCACTCTCGCCGCAAAGCCCGCAGCCTGGTGGTCCGGGTGGGGGTCATCGGGCCATGGCGCCAGGCACATGTCTGCTCCACTTACAATCGGCGTTAGCGCCTCCGCCAGCTCTGCTGCAGATAGCCCCGAGTCCGGCAGGGCGAGCCAGGTTACAGGCGTATTAGCAAGTCCCAGACGAACTAACGCCTCTGTCATCTCGGCCCGCCGGGACCGGCCCAACTCCCTCCGGGTGTCTCGGTCAAGCAAGGGAAAAGCGGCCTCGCCATCGGTCGCGATAACCATTTCGAGGCGAGCGCCGCTTCGATGGAGAGACTGGAGCAGGCCTCCAATGGCGAGCGTCTCGTCATCGGGATGAGCTGAGACGACAACCACCCGACCTTTCATGAGCGGAAAAGTCGCCATATCTCGCCCCGTCAGACCCCATTCTTTAGGGGCCGTTGTTGCGAGGCGGGAAGGTGGCACCCCGTCACTGGCGAGCGGGCGCTCGGACATTCGGTTCAGTTCGGCGACGTCGCCGCTCGCCGTAATGGCAAGCGCACCTTCAGCGTCTGTCGTCATTGGGGCCCACTGCGGTAGGCAAGTAGCACCGAGCCCAGCGTGGCCAGATCGGCCTCGCCGTGATGCTGGCGTATGTAGACCTGGAGGTCGGCCAGCCTCTGGGCCAGGCCGGGGCCCCAGCAAAGCGGCCCGGGGCCACCATTCGGGGGACCACGTCAATGAACTCTCGAGCCGTCTTTTCCGTGGCCGAACGGCAGGTGGCGGCCAGGGTCTCGTGGTTGGCCTCGGGTGCCGCGTCGATGCTCTCCGCGGCCGAGACCAACAGGGCCTCGGTACTGGCCAGCTGAGTGTGCAATGCACCAAGCAGGGCCAGTCGATGTGGGCCGGGGTCGTGGCCGTTTGCCCAGGCGGCCAGGGTGGCGTCGAGGGCACCAGCGGCGCCACCCATCCAGACGGCAGCCACGCCCGCGCCGCCGAGCGCAAAACCGCAACGGCCCGTGTAGAAACCGGGCGGCCCGACGACCGATTTCTCAGCGATGGTGACGTCATGAAAGGTCACGTCCAGACTGGCAGAAGCGTCCATACCGATAGCGGGCCAGCTGTCAAGCCTGGGTACGACCTCTGGGCTGGCAAGGTCCACGTCTACCAGCAAAGGCTGCTCGCTGTCAGAGACGCGGGCAGCCACCAATGCTCGGTCGATAAACCCGGCCCCCGAGCAGAACCGGACCGTGCCACAGAGGCGCCATCTGCCATTCCGGCGGTGTACGGCTGCCCCCGTTCCCCCGGACCGGGACGCCCAAACGCCATACAGGGTCCTTCCGGCCGGACGGTGGCCCGCTTCGGCGAGGATAGCTGCGGCGTCGGCGTGACCTTCTGCCAGCCGGGCCAGACAGAGGTCCCGCCGCCCAAAACGGGCCAGCGAGCGCCAGCGGTCCATTGTCTGCCCGCGGCCGGGCAGTGGCAGTTCCAAATCACCTCGCCCGTGCAATTTGCGCAGCTCCCTGATCACAGTCTCGGGGGTACGAGGGATCGGGAGGGGCTCAGGGGGCACGTTGTCCAGGATGACAGGTCGCCTCCGGACCGGCCGGCCGGGGGATGGGACAGGTCATTTGTGGTGCCAAACCTCCTCGTGGCGCCGGCCGACCCGGGAATTCCACGCGCTGGCACCGTCGGGTGTGCCTCCCGGGCCGCCGGCAAAAAGAAGATACCCGGTCACTTGGTCGAAGAAACCAATATTTCGCTACGACCACCACTCGGGCCGCCACCTCATTGGGGCTTTTGCCGATCATTACACCGGGTTTAGTGGGCGGTCGACCAGGGTAGTGCAACCGCAGCGATGAGCACGGCCTCCATTCGGCGCCCCGCAGCACCGCTAAGGGGTCCTTGATGACAATTGATCAGGAAGTACGCAAACTGGGCCGGGTGAAGCGGCTGGACCCATTGGCCGATAAAGTCGAGCGCGCTGTCCGCCCGCTTTTCAGCTCAACCCGTATAAAGAATGCCCTCAGCGGGGCCTGGCTTGGTCACCGCCTGCACCCGATGCTGACAGACGTCGCTATCGGCTCGTTGGCTGGTGCCACTATCGTCGATATTGTGGCGCCTCGTAGCCGGGCCGTCGGCCGCCGCTTATTGGGCATCGGGGTGCTAACGGCGCTGCCGACGGCACTTGCTGGGCTAAACGACTGGGTCGATGTCTACGAAGACGGGCGTCGTATAGGCCTGGTCCATGCCGTCGGAAATACGCTGGCTTTGGTTTGTTATTGCGAGTCGTTTCACCGCCGCCGGCGGGATCAAGGCCGGGTTTTGGGCGCGATCGGGCTGGCCCTGCTAGTAGCCAGTGGTTACGTCGGTGGCCACCTATCGTTCGTGCTGGGCGTCGGCGTCGACCACACGGCTTTCCAGCCCCGTCTGGAGGATTGGCAAGACGTGGCGGCCAGCGTCGACGTGCCAGAAGGCGTCCTCGTGCGTGTCACGACCGGCGCCTTCCCTCTCTTGCTCGTCCGAGTGGACGACCATGTTTACGCTCTCGCCGACCGCTGTTCGCATGCCGGCTGGGGCCTGGCCGAAGGCAAACTCCAGGGTCACTGCGTCACTTGCCCGGCCCACGGCAGTATCTTTTCGATTGTCGATGGCGCCGTTCGACGGGGACCAGCTGCCAGTCCCCAAGCCACTTATGAAGTCCGCGAGGTCGACGCCCGCATCCAAGTGCGGTCGAACTGAGACCGATAGCTATTGCAGGGTGCCATGCCAGCCACGACGGGCGAACGGTCGCTCGATAGGTGAGCACGCACACGGCGTCGTCCTTTCACTTCGGTAGCCAAGGACGTCTGGACCGGCGAAAACGTGACGCCCCGACCGTCGAGCACTGACGTCCTCGGCCAAGGTGGCCGGTTATTGGCGCCGGCCCGAGGGCCCTGGCCTACGCTCGGTCATGCGTTCAGGTGACGCAGTGGGTTCGGGCGGCGATGACCCCGGCCGGGACGAAACGACCGAAGAACGCGACGACCGGAACCTCACCGAACTGCTCCAGGAACTGCGCGTGGCAGGGCTCGGGATCCAGGTACTGTTCGGCTTCTTGCTCTCCTTGCCGTTCACCAGCCGGTTCGAAAGGCTCGACGCCACGCAACGGGACCTTTACCTGGCCGCCGTCCTCCTAGCTGTAGCTTCGATCGTCCTGCTGACGGCTCCAGTGGCGTACCACCGGGTCGTCTTTCGCCGACACCAGAAGGAATGGCTCGTCCGGGTGGGCAACCGCACCGCCATCGCCGGCCTGGGCTGTGTGGCGGCAGCTGTCTCCACTTCGGTTGCGCTGGTTACCAGTTTCGTAGCTCCGGGGCCGCTGGCACTGGCCACCGCTTCAGTCGTACCGGCAGCTTTCATAGGTCTTTGGTTTATACTCCCCATCGCCTCACGCCGCTCCTCGTCATGACTCCCGCGCCGGCGACCGAAGCCGGCGTCATCGAGCGGCTGGATGGGCGAGATCCAGGCTGAGTTCCTGGTGATGTAGTGGGCGCGCTTTTGGACGGCCTATATATCCTTCGGCAGTCCTCAAAAACGGCGTAAAGACCGCCGGTACGTTTACAGCTTATGTGGTCCTTACGACCAAAAGTTGTCCCCCATCGATGATTGTCGTGCTCCTGAAGTGACCGGCGACCCGTCGGTCGTCGCAGGCTGTGGGAACCTTTTGTCGTAATTGGCACCACCTGTCCGACGAAACCCGGCACAAACTGTCAGCGGAATTCCCCTGCGTTCAACACTTCGGTTGCCTTAAAGATGGGCCTGGCGGGCGTTACGAGCGTCCACGTCGAAAGATACGGTGTCACGATATCACGTTCCCGAAGCGGTGGCCATGGCTAGGAACCAATACTTCTTATGGATTTGGTTACTTTTCTGGTCGACAGCGTGCCCTGGTCACGCCTCCTCGGCCGCCTAGCCCGTCCGCCCGGCCAGTTGCTTGGGAAGCAGAGAAATCGCAAATAGGACCTTGACTCTGCTCTCGCCGGGCAGTTAGGGTTTGACCCAATATCGGAGGCGGGCGGCGAGTAACCGCTCGGCCAGTTCAATTGAGGGTGAGCTTATGCGTCGTCGCATTGGCTGACTGGCAGGGGCAGTGCGACCGCCACGGGGCGGTCCTTTTCAACCTTTCGCACGCGAAATCATTACTCTCGGGCGCTTCTAGGTAGCCGGCGCTTTCTTCAAAAGAAAGGGTGTGACCTATGGTTCCCTCATTGAAGGCGCGCGCCGTGCAACTCCGGCGAGCTCTGCTGCTAAGTGCTGCGCTGACGACTGGCACGCTCGTCTTGGCACCGGCGGCGGCCCAAGCGGCCGGCCCAGGGACCTGGACCGGCGCCCAGGTCAATACGGCAATCGCGAACGGAGTCGCCTACCTCGACTCGCAGCAGGTTTCCAACGGCAGTTACGGCGACGGCTCGGTCGCCGAGACGGGCATGGCCCTGGCCGCATATGGCGTGCTCGCTGACGGCAACTTTTCCAGCCTGAGCAGCTCGTACCAGACGCACGTGAAAAACGCGATCAGCTTCCTCCTGAGTACACAGGACACGACCGCAACCCCGGGACCGAACAGCTCGTTCGGCGAGATAACGAACATCGGCTACCCGACTTACGAAACGGGCATCGCCCTGCTCGGCTTGAGCTATTTCCAGAGCGTCGACCCAGGGGTCACTGCGGCGATCGCCGACGCTCGCGAGTTCCTCATCAACGAGTTCGAGGGCCCCACCAACGACGGGTGCAGCGCCTCTGACTCGGCAGTGGCTACCACTGCGTCTTGGTGCGGAGGCTGGAACTACGACCCGGACGATAGCCGATCGGACGAGTCCAACAGCGGCTACGCGATGACTGGCCTCCAGGTCACCGGCGGCATCCCGAACGTGGCCCAGTCCGACGGCACAACGCTCATAGAGGACAACATCGACTGGAACCATCACATCCAGGTGATCTCGAGCAACCCGTTCACGCTGACTGCGAACTCCGGAACTGGAGGTAACGACGGAGGTGGCTCTTACCAGCCCGCCTATGCTGCCGCGCACCCGAATTACGTCGCCTCGAACGCCAACGACTCGGGGACGATGCTGTTCAGCTACGCCGACGATGGCGTCCCCATGACTGACCCACACGTGACGGCCGCGATCAAGTTCGACGAAGACGTGCTCAACTCCTACGAGCTCGAGCAGGCCAACGTCGGGCCGGCGAGCATGCAGATGATCTACCACTCCGGGGCCACCGAGGACGGGGCCTGCACGCCCGACGTGGGCAGTTGCGACTGGCTCGCCGACTCCGATGGTGGCTATCACTACTCGTTGTTCGCGTTGGCCAAAGGGTTGGGCGACTACATCCCTTCGGACCTGACAAGTGCTACCAACTGGTATGCCCAGGTCGTAGATCTCCTCCTCAGCCAGCAGGGTTCCAACGGCTCGTGGCCCTCTAACGGGCGCGACGACTACGACATCGTCTTCGCCACCGGGCTGGCGGTCGCCACGCTGGGAAAGGCAGGCGTCATCCCCCCGTCGTCGACGACCCTGACCACCTCACTGGCGGGAGGTAGCCAGTCAGGGACATCGATCAGCGTCCCGACCGGCACCGCGGTGACCGACAGCGCCACCCTGACCGGTACCGCCGCCAGCATGGCCACCGGGACGGTCACCTACGACGTTTACTCCAACGCGACATGCACCGCGCTGGCTCGAGCAGGCACCGCGCAGAGCATCACCATTGCGGGTACGCTGCCCGCTTCTCCCCCGGTGACCCTCAGCGCTCCCGGCACCTACTACTGGCAGGCGTCTTACTCGGGTGACTCCAAGAACTCGCCCTCCACCAGTATGTGTGGTGGCGAAGTCGAAACAGTGGCCACAACGACAACCTCACTGCGCCTATACATTTCAGCCCCGTACCAAGACAACGGAGTGACTGTAGTGAACCTGTGGTGGACTGCGCCGCCAGGGGCTACGAGTTTCAACCTGACCGCCAACGAGAACACAGGAATCGGTGCCTACAGCTACACCGCAACTGGTCTCCCTCAATCTGGGCTGAGCACTCCGTTCATAGTCCAGGTCGAGGGGGCGACGCCCCTGTTCAGCGCGACGTTCCACGTGACAGACAACCTGGGCGATGTCTCGAACACGGTCAGCTATCCGTGAGCGTTTTTTCCCGCTCGTACCTTGGCTGTCCGGCTTCCCCACCTCGAGCGACCCAATCTTGTCGCCGAGGTCCAACGCGTCCGCTCCGCCCAGGGAGGCAGGTAATTGGCGAAAAACCTGGCCGTTTCCTAGCCTTCTGGCAGGCTCACGCCACTTTTGACATTTACCTATGGCCCTTTAGGCGTGCTCCCCAAGTGGTGGTCAGCGACTGGCCCGGCTCGAGGCGGGTCAGGCCGTTACCCGTTTGGAAAGCGTTCGGAGGGCACGTCATCGGCTCGGTCCCGAGCCCCACCCGCCGGCGTGGGGGACTAAGGGTGTCGCCGGTGTAGATCTCGATGATCGGGTAGTCGGTGCCGTCAAAACGGTAAGCGCCGTCGGCGAGCCGGTTGGGCCACGGGATGAGCGGCGTGCCGTGTTCACCGTCACACAGGGCGTCGATGGGGTAAGGGTCGAGAACGGGCCTATCGCCGGCCGCGTACTCCCGGACGCCCCCGCCGACTTCGACGATGGTCGCCCGCTGTTCGCCGTGCCGGATCTCGAACTGTTCCCCCGACGGTGGTGCCCCCATTGCGCTTTGCGTCTCGCTATTTATCAGCAGGCAGCACGGCTGCGCCTGAGATCATTCGTTCGGCCAGGCGGGAGGCGAGGGCCATGATCGTCAAGGCCGGGTTGGCTGCGCCTTGGGTGGGGCAGACGCTGCCGTCGCTGATGAACAGGTTGGGGACGCCCCAGACCGCTGGTTGGCGTCGACAACGCTGTTGTCGGGGGAGGTGCCCATCCGGGCGCCGCCCACCAGGTGGGCGTAGCGGTGGATGGTGAGCACGTCCTGTGCCCCGGCGGCCTGCAGGATGTCGGTGATGACCTTGGTCGAGTAGGCGATGTTGGCCTTGTCGTTGTCGCCAGGCTGTAGTCGAAGCGGGCCACCGGCAGGCCGTAGGTCGTCCTTCTCTTCGGCCAGCGTGACTCGGTTGCCTGGTTCGGGTAACAGCTCGTTGAGCACCCCGATGCAGGACCAGTGGTTGTAGTCGCGCATGTACTCGCGCAGCGCCCGCCCCCAGTGCCCGTCGGCCAGGACGTGCTCGGCCCAGCCGATGGGCAGGGGTGACACGGTCTGGATGGAAAAGCCGCGGGCGAAGCCCCGCCCGGGATCGGTCTCGTAGAAGTCTTCCGAGGACACCTCCGGTGGTGGCGCTTTGTACATGCGCAGCTCGTCAGGGAAACGCCCGGCGCTCTGGGACGCACCCTGGACCATGACGTAGCGGCCGACTTGGTCCTCGTCGTTGCCGACCCCGTGAGCGAACCGCCCCGAGGTGGAGTTGAGCAGCAGCCGGGGGGTTTCGATCGAGTACCCCGCCACCGCCACCACCTTGGCCCGCTGGCGGCGCTCGAGGGTCTCGCCCTCCCTGACGTACGTGACCCCAGTGGCCCGCCCGCTGGCCTGGTCGATATCTACCTGGGCCACCATGCAGTTGGCCCGGATCTCGACGCCGTGGGCCAGGGCATCGGGCAAGTGGGTGACATAGGGGCTGGCCTTGGCGTTGACCTTGCAGCCCTGCAGGCAGTAACCCCGGTAGATGCAGTGCGGGCGGTTGCCGAAGGTGCCGTTGACGATGCCGACCGGCCCCACCCGCATCTTGATCCCCAGGCGATGGGCGCCGCGCCACAGCACCGAGGCCGCTTCGGAGACCGGGTGGGGCGAGAACGGGTAACGGTGCGGGTGGCCCCAAGGCCAGTCCTGGCCGGCCACCGGGAGCTCGCGCTCGACGGTCTCGTAGTGAGCTCGGATGTCCTCGTAGCTCGATCGGCCAGTCCGCCCCGACGCCGTCGAGGGTCTGGGTCCGCATGTCAGAGGGGTGAAAGCGGGGGCAGTAGCCGGCGTAGTGGACCATTGACCCTCCGACCCCCCGCCCGGAGTTGTTCTTGCCCATCTCGATGGGGTCGGCGCCGCCGATGATCCGTTTCTGAGTCCAGTACAGGTGATGGGACCCGGCCTCGTCGGATACCCAGTCCTCGTCGGGGTGCCAGAACGGGCCGGCCTCGATGACCACGACCCTCCACCCGGCCCGGGCCAGGCGCTGGGCCAGTACCGACCCGCCCGCTCCCGGCGCCGACGATGCAGATGTCGACCTCGTCGCTGTCGTCGTAGCGGGCCATGGTGCCCTCGCCGGGCAGATCCCGGCGGTGCACGTCGAGCAGGAACCGCGAGTCGTTGTCCGACCGGCCCGACCGACCCTTTCAACCAGCGCAAGGTCATGGCCACACCTCCAGTCGGCGGGCGCAAAGGACAGGGTGGGAGGGCTGGGCAGGCCCGCCGGGTGGTGCTCACTGGCCGAGCTTCGGGGCGGTGCGGACGGGGTCCTCGTCAGTGGCGCCCTGCCGCTCGAACGGTTCCCTGGTGCTGGTAGGCCCGAGCCGCATGTAGCCCCGGGGGTAGGCGGGGCCGCCGAAGCCGATCTCGTTCCACGCCCAGGGATGGGAGTAAAACGCGGCCAGGACCATGCGCATGCACACCGACCACGCCCGTTTACTGTTCAGCTTCTCCCACGACCCGCCTGACAGCTGGCCCTGGGCCAGCAAGCCCACGATGGCCTCCTGAGTTTCGACCTCGGCGGCGGCGAAGGCAGGCTGCCCATAACGGCCCTCGGGCCACCTCGTCCAGGCCGGCCAGGACCAGCCGCCAGGTGTCCCGGTCGTCGGGCATGTCGGCGTACTGGTAGCCGTCGAGGAGCCCGGCCGCCAGTTTCTCGTCGACCATCTCCACCACCGGGACCCTGGGCTCGCCGTCCTGGGCCACGCACACGTCACAGAACGCCCGCACCGTCGGGGCTTCGCCAGGGGAGAAGAACCGGAGGCTCGCCCGCCATGTGCAGCCTGGCGTTGACCACCTTGGCGGTGGCAGCGTCCCAGGTGCCGGCGGCGTCGAACACGTCGTAGTCGGGGTACCGGCCGATCATCTGGGGGGTGGTCCCTCGGCGCTGCCGGGGCAGCCAGGACGGGTGCGGCGGTTGCCTGCCGGGGCGCAGGTTCGGGAGGTGGTCGGGCCTCGACAGGTCGCGGCCCACTAGTCCTCCCGGCGCAGCAGGGCCGCCAGGACCCCCATGCCGCCGACCAGGGTCATCAACCCGGGGGCGAAGATGGGCGGGCCCATCGGCACGTTGTAGGCGGCCAGGCCCCACCCGCCCGGTTTGCGGGCCACTCCCCGGGCGTGGAAGTACTCACCCAGCAAGCCGTTGGCGGTGTAGATCATGGCGGTGGCCGGGAGCACGGTCTTGGCCCATCTCTTGGAGAAGACCCCGGCCACCCCGGCCACCATCACCGGAGGGGTGAGGATGATCGGGCTCCACATCCACTTGTTGCCGAAACTGGCCTTGTAGTGCTCGAGGAAGATCTCAGCCGTGGTGACCGCCGCGGCAACTGCGGTCAGGCCGGCCAGCGAGCGCTCGAAGCGGCCGTGGGCCACGTTGGCGACGGCCCGGTCGATGAGGTGGGTGAGCTCGCCGATGCTCTCACCGTGGGTCCGGGATGCAGCGGCCATGGTCAGCTCCTCTCTGGGTGCATGAGCTCGTGGACCAGTTCGCGTACGCCTTCGGCGGCCCCAGCGAGGCCAGCCCGGGGGGCGGCGGCCACCGAGGTCATCAACGCTGCAGTTGCCTTGGCCATTCATTGCTCCGAATTCGTCTCGAAGTTCCTGGTAACTCCAGGCCCAGTGTCAACCGGCCCGGAACTGCTCTGCATCGGCCTGCCGGAGAGACAAGCCATGCCCGTGGTTGTCGGTCGCAGGTACCAGCTGCCCACCTTGGGGGCTCAGGCCCCGTCGAAGAGCATCGTCTCGATGCGGTGGTGATCGTGGAAGTACTCCAGGTGGCGCAGGTTGGGCACTGCAGTGGCCACGTGGGCGTGCAGGTTAGGAGCGCAGTGACCAGAAACCTGGAGATTGTGGGCCTCGGCCACCGCCGCCGCCCGCAACCAGACGGTGTAGCCGCCACAGCGGGTGACGTCGACCTGCAGGCAGTCCACCGCTCCGGCACCCACCATCTTGGCGAAATAGTCAAGGCTGTAGCCGTACTCCCCGGCGGCCACATCGGCATTACAGCTGTCACGGACCTCCGTCAGCCCATCGAGGTCGTCGGAGGACACCGGCTCTTCTAACCAGACAACGTGGTGCTCGTCGTAGAACTGCCGGCCCATCCGCACCGCCTGTTTGCGGGTGTAGCCCCCATTGGCGTCCACGTACAATTCCACGTCGTCGCCGACGACCTCCCGGGCCAACGCCACCCGGGCCAGGTCCCGTCCTGGGTCATTGCCCCACGACTGGCCGATCTTGATCTTGACCCGGGGGAGGTCCCAGCCTTTGGTCCACTGCTCGAGCTGGTCCCGGGTGCTGGCATCGTCGTAGGTAGTGAAGCCACCACTGCCGTAGACCGGCGCGCCCCGGCGGACCTGGCCAAAAAGGGCGGCCAGGGGAACTTCGATCAGCCGGGCTTTTAGATCCCACGCCGCAATGTCCACGGCGGAAATGGCGCACGCCACTAAGCCGGGACGGCCCAGGTTCCGGCACGCCCGAGCCATCCGCTCGTTCATCCCCGGTACATCGAGGGAGGCGGAGCCGACACAGATGTCCGCGAGCGTGTCGTTGACGACTTCAGCGCTGCCCGGCCCGGCGTAGGTCCAGCCAAGACCAGAATGCTCCCCGGCTCGGACCTCCACTACCACTACCGTCGTCGAGGACCACTCGAGGGTGCCGTCGGCCTCGGGATGATCGGTCGGTACCTCGTACACCCGGACCTCAACCGCATCCACAGTGGGACACTGCTGGGATACGAAAGACCCCACCGTCAGCCGAGCCGCTGCTCGTCGTCGCGCGCCGGCTGCTCATCTCGGACGGTGCACTCATCCCGGGCAGTGGCGACCGCCGCCTGATAGAAGGTGTGCGCCACGCCACAATCTCTAGGTTCACTAGCCGTCCTCATGTTTTCCCCGCCCTTCCCGACAGGCAAACAAGCCCTCGCCTGAAGGCATTACGCCGGCATAAGAGCCTTTGCCTGCCAGGCAGCTTGAGCTGTCAAAGGGGCCGATGTCAGGGACGACGTCGTAGCCTGAACCCGCTCGTTTAGAAAAGGGCTTACTCCGGCTGGCGCCGGGGTATATGAGGGGGATGCCCCGTATGGCAGGTGTGCCGAGCCCCACCGAGTACTCCGTCAACAAGGCCGGAGCGGCTTGGGCCAAAATCCACTTAGACGCACGGCTTATTTCGGTTTGCCATATGACATGCCGGGCCATGCGTGAACGCCTAGAGGCGTACCGCTCAGATGGCAATGAGATCTCGACTGACGAGTTCCGAGATGCGTTCCGTCGCTATAGGGATTCTTTCGATCGCCTCTTGCAGGTCTGACGTGAGGCCCGCGGATAGATAGCTGAGGTTTAACTATTCGGTGTGGGAGCTAGCCGCGAACTCACGTTGGCACGCTCATCCTGAAGAGAAGGGCGCCCCCGATCCTGTCAAGGGCCAGTGCGACGGCATAACCCGGGCGCTCCCCCGGGCCACCTTGACGTCGCGCAGCGTCAGCTAGCGTATGCACGGCTATGCGATCTTTGACAGCCCCACGAGTCGTCCTGTTAGCGCCGCCCCTTCTCGGCGAAGTGGGCTGATGGATCTTTTACCCGGTCGCCCGTACCCATTGGGCGCAGATGTCAAAGCGGG
The DNA here is from genome assembly GCA_963807395.1 of uncultured Acidimicrobiaceae bacterium. Lineage (GTDB taxonomy): Bacteria > Actinomycetota > Acidimicrobiia > Acidimicrobiales > Palsa-688 > Fen-671. The sequence continues at coordinate 48,216 of CAWEBW010000005.1, read as the reverse complement.
TGGCACCAATTTTGCCATTTACTCAGAGATCGCCGACGCCGTCGAGGTATGCCTGTTCGACGATGACGGGTCAGAGACACGGGTTGAGCTTCCTTTGCATAGCGGACACACCTGGCATGGGTTCATTCCAGGTGTGGGACCGGGTCAGCGTTATGGCCTGCGGGTGCACGGCCCCTGGGCGCCTGACGAGGGACTGCGCTGCAATGCATCCAAACTGCTGCTCGACCCGTACGCCAAGGCTATCGACGGCAACATCAAGCGAAGTGACCGGGTTTTTGGTCATCACTTCGACGACCCCGGGCGTTTGAACGACACTGATTCTGCCCCCAGCATGCCTCGCTGTATAGTCACGGCCGACGATTTTGACTGGGGCGAAGACCAACAGCCCCGAACTCCGCTCGATGGGACCGTGATCTACGAGACTCACGTGAAGGGCCTCACCCAACGGCACCCGGAAGTGCCTGACCCACTTCGAGGGACCTACGCCGGGCTCGCCCACCCGGCGATAACAAATTACTTGGTAGGCCTTGGGGTTTCTGCCGTAGAGCTGTTACCCGTCCACCAGTTCGTCCAGGACTTTCACTTGCAAGACCAGGGACTACGTAATTACTGGGGATATAACAGCATCGGTTTTCTCGCTCCCCACGGGGACTACAGCTCCACAGGCACGGGCGGCGGACAGGTCGACGAGTTTAAATCAATGGTCAAGGCCCTACACGGCGTCGGTCTAGAAGTGATCCTCGACGTCGTCTACAACCATACCGCTGAAGGTAACCACCTGGGGCCAACCCTGTCGATGAAAGGCATCGACAACCCGGCCTACTACCGGCTTGTTGATGGCGACCGGGCGCACTATTTCGATACCACCGGTACCGGCAACAGCCTTAACGTCGGCCACCCGGCCGCATTGCGCCTCATCTTGGACTCGTTGCGTTACTGGGCCAGCGAAATGCACATCGATGGTTTTCGCTTCGACCTGGCCACGACGCTAACACGCCAGAACGGCGAGTTGGACGTGCACAGCGCGTTCCTGGACCTGGTCCACCAGGATCCCGTGCTCGCGCCGCTCAAGATGATCGCCGAGCCATGGGACATCGCTGGTTACCAGCTCGGCGGCTTCCCCGCACGTTGGTCAGAATGGAACGGGAAGTACCGTGACGCCGTCCGTGACTTTTGGCGTGGTCGCGATGGCACCATTGGCGAACTCGCCCTACGGTTAACCGGTAGCGGGGATATCTACTCCTCCGACCGGCGGACGCCTACGGCAAGCATCAACTTCGTAACCGCACACGACGGGTTCACCTTGGCCGACCTGACCGCATATAACGACAAGCACAACGACGCCAACGGCGAGGGCAACAAAGACGGGGAAGACAACAATAGGTCGTGGAACTGCGGCGAAGAGGGACCGAGCGGCAACCCTCAGGTACTCGAGCTCCGAGGCCGTCAACGCCGTAACCTCCTCGGCACGCTCCTGCTGTCCGCCGGGGTGCCCATGATCCTTGGAGGGGACGAGATCGGCCGGACTCAGCACGGCAATAACAATGCTTACTGCCAGGACAATGAGGTGTCGTGGTACGACTGGAGCAACGTCGACGAGGGGCTCCTCGCGTTTACCAAAGCAGCGCTTGCTATTCGACGCGGCAGCCCCGCCCTCCGCCCGCGAAAGTACCTTCGAGGGCCCGAAGATGGGCCCGCGCAAATGCTCCTCTACCGTCCTGACGGCAAGCAGATGAAGCCGAGCGACTGGCGGGACCCGGCCGCCCGTTCCCTGGCTGTCGCCCTGGAGGGGCCGCAGATCACCAACGCTATTGGTGTTGCTACGACCGACCGCTTCCTCCTGCTCCTCAACGCCCACCACTTGCCGGTCGACTTCACCCTGCCGCCCGGCTCGAAAACCTGGGACGCAGTTCTCACGACTGACGACCGTGATGACATACCACCGATTACGCCAAACGGGACCATTACCGTCGACGGCCGCGCACTTCTCGTTCTGCGGACCACCCGCAGCAGGTCTCGAGGCGAGCGCAGCGACGCTAGCACGGGGGGCGCAGCGGCAACAGAGATGGTTAAGACGGAAGTACCATCGACAAAACCATCAAGCACGTCATAAGTACTTCATCAGAGTTTCGCCAGCTCAGATCTCGATCTCGGACCCCATGACGATGGTGCGCTTGGGCGGAAGGGCGAACGTGTGGCCCGGGTTGGCGGCATTGTGGGCCAGGAGTAGGAAGAGGTGCTTGCGCCACATCGCCATGCCGTGGCTGCGCCCCACGGCCAGGGTGGCGCGGGACAGGAAGTAGGTGGCGTCGTCGAGGTCGGCGTCGGCGAGTGCCGGCTCGCTATTTGCGGCATACTCTAAGGCGGTCGGGATATCGGGTCGGTCGAAGAAGCCGTAGCTCAGGTCGAGGTGCACGATGTCGTCGGCGGCGGGACCGATGTACGTGGCCCGCAGCCGGTCCCCGCGGCCCACGTGGGCCTGGCGACTGGCCCCGGCGGAGACGATGATGACGTGCTCGTGCAGGATGTTGTTTCGCTCGACGTTGGCGCGCAGCGCTAGAGGGACGGTTTCATCCGAAGGGTGCGGGAAGATCGCCGTGCCCGGCACCCGGAGCACGTCCCGGCTTGTGAGGTCGGCGAGCAAATCATCCAGAGAGCCTTCCGCTTCGACCAGCCGGGTCACGACGCGCTGGCGCCCGTGGCGCCAGGTGGTCATGACGGTGAACACCACGGCCGCGACTCCTAAGGGCACCCATCCGCCGTCGACCACCTTTACTATGTTGCCGGCGAAGAATAGAAGCTCGAGGCCGCCAAAGACTACCGACATCAGAATGAGCCGCCAGGCTGGCCAGTGCCACTTCACCCGGGCCAGGACGACCAGCATGCAGGTCGTGGTGAGGAAGGTGCCGGTGACGGCGATCCCATAGGCGCCGGCCAGCCGGGAAGAGCTTCGGAAGGTTAAGACCAGGACGAGCACGGCCACAAACAGTGCCCAGTTGACGGCCGGCATATAGATCTGCCCAGCCTCCCGACGCGACGTGTGCCGGACCTCCATAGGCGGGAGGAACCCCAGCTGCACGGCCTGCTTGGTCATGGAATAGGTGCCCGAGATCACTGCCTGGGAGGCGATGATGGTAGCGGCCGTGGCCAGGATCACGGAGGGGAGACGTGCCCACTGCGGCATCAACAAGAAGAACGGGTTGGTCTTGTCGGCTTGGTCGCGCAACAAGAGCGCCGCTTGGCCCAGGTAGTTGAGCGTCAAAGCCGGGAACACCAGCGCGAACCAGGCGAGACGGATCGGGGCCTTCCCGAAGTGCCCGACGTCAGCGTAAAGGGCCTCGGCGCCGGTGACGGCAAGTACCACGGCGCCGACGGATACGAACGCCAGGTCGGGATGACCACCGACGAAGGCGAAAGCGTAGGTGGGAGATAGCGCAACCAACACGCCTGGATGAAGTGAGATGCCCCGGGCACCGGCCACCGCGATGACCACGAACCAGCACACCATCACCGGGCCGAACAGCGACCCGATGCGCTGGGTGCCCCGAGACTGGACCAGGAACAGCGCGGCGAGGATGACGGCCGACAGCGGGACGACCAGACTGGCCAAGCCCGGGTCTGGTAGCTCAAGACCTTGCACCGCGGAGAGCACAGAGATGGCGGGAGTGATGATTGAATCGCCGTAGAACAGGCTGGCCCCGACCAAGCCGATCACGGCGATGACACCTGCCGCCCGGCGCCAGAGCGCGGCGCACCAATGCGGAGAGGGCCAGCACGCCGCCCTCGCCGTTGTTGTCGGCCCGCAGGACGATGGTGACGTACTTGACCGAGACGATGATGATGAGCGTCCAGACCACCATCGAGATGATCCCGAGAACGTCGCCCGTAGTCGGCCCGATCCGGCCGCCGTCGATGGAAAAGACCGTCTGGACCGCGTAGAGCGGGCTAGTGCCGATATCACCGTAAACGACGCCCAAGGCCCCCAAAACCAATACGACGATCCCCGTTGTCGCTGCCGGGGACTGGCTGCGCCGCCCCCGAGGCCCGGCATCTCCCGAGGGCACGTCTTCGTTGCGCCCGCTTTCGGAGACCCCGGGCTCCTCCTCCTCGCCCGACGGGCTTGCCACCTCGTCAGGCGCCTCCTCTTTTGCGGTCGTATCGACCGGGACACCGCCCCCGGTCGACCGCTCTGTTTCGGGGCCCGGCTCGCTCATGCGGCGGTCGCTATCCGTCGGTGCGCTCGCGGTGCTTGCACCCCGGCCAGCAGCAGGGCCGACGCTGGCCCTCCTCCAGCTCTTCTCGGGCCCGGCGGATGCGGCGTTCTCGGGTCATGTCTTGCTTGGCATCCTCGACCCAACAGATGAACTCGTTGCGGGCTAGAGACGTGATGTCCATCCAAGCGTCGAGTGCGGTCGGATTGGCAATCAGTGCTGCCCGCAGGTCTGCTGGGAGCTCGTGCACCACCCCGCCGGGTACAGTCTGACTGCTCACACGGCCAGGGTAGCTGTCCGAAGGGAGAGCCCGTTCCACCCATCAGCGCTTGTAACCAAGAGCCGCCCTTCTCGTCTCCTTAAGCAAATCACCCGACCGGTGGTGAACCGACGAAGGGGACCGAGTATGAGCAAGCTATCCTCCCGGCTCCAGCCCGCCCACCGAGGGCACCGGCAGAGCCACTTGAGCCACCACGCAGCCAGGGTCACCCGCGTCCTGGTCGGCTGCGCGACGGTCGCCATCGCCATTCCACTTACTGCGGGTTCGGATCCTGGCGTTGCTTTGGCTGCCGTTCGCCCGGCCCAGGTGACCGATTACGGAAGCTTTAGGCTTAGTGGACCGGTCTCCGGGACCCTCGTCCCTCTGGCCACGACGTGTGATGCCTCCACCTCCGCAGCGGACGTCGAGTTCAGCTGGTTCGGCAAAGTAACAACGCTGAAGGGCGTTTCGTCGAAATCGATCGTCTCGCTCGAGCTGGACCTCCAAGGTTCAAGCTACGGACGAAAAGGGCCCTCGAGAACACCGGCGGCAACCCACCGTTTCTCACATATAGCGCCACCGCCAACGGGAGTGGTCTGGCCTCGTCTTGGCAGTCCGTCTCTGGCACCTATTCGACGAGCAAGGGAGGCGTCAGCGGGACCCTGGCAGTGGTGCTGGACCAGACTAACGGTCACCCGGGTCGCCTGGTCGTCAAGGGCTCATGGGAGCACTGCCGTAGGGGTGGCAACATTTGACCCCTTTATGCGAAGACAAGCCCCGTCTGTGTATTTCGTCACTGCCACGACTACCGGCCCGGCTTGACCGGCGTCGAGGGCTGTCGAATTCGTCTCTCCCGTTCGACGTACTGGTGAAAGGACGTTCACTTCCACGAAAGGAGAGCCACCATGGCTCAGTACGCGGTCCTTATGTACGCACCTGCCACGAACGTCGATGACGTCCCCCGGCCCGAGGACCGAGATCCGCATGATCGGTACGCCGAAGAGCTGAGGAAGTCGGGCGACATGATAGCGGCGTTCGCGCTCGAGCCCGCCGCCATGACGACGTCGCTTCGAGGCGACATGGTCACCGATGGCCCGTTCATCGAAACCAAAGAAGTTGTTGTCGGGTTCTACGTGATCGACGTACCCGACCTCGACGCGGCGTTGGAAATCGTACGGCGCAACCCGATCTTGCAGCAGGGCGGTGGCGTAGAAGTGCGGCCGGTAGAAAGCGGCAGTATAGAGGTGCGGCCCGCATAGAAATGGACCATTCCGGGACGAGGGCGGGGCGCTTGATCGAGCGAGGCGGTGTGGAACAGGCCGTCGCCGACGCGCATCGCAGTGATTGGGCGGTGGTGTTGGCGGCGACGGCGTGCGCCGTCCGCGACCTCGACCTGGCCGAAGAATGTGTGCAAGAAGCGTACGCAATGGCGCTGGTGAGCTGGGCCCGGGCCGGTATCCCGGCCAAACCCGCGGCCTGGCTCACCACCGCCGCCAAACGTCGAGCGTTCGACGTCCTGCGCCGGCGCACGAGGTTCCGCTCCAAGATGCCTTTACTGGTCGAGCCGCAAGAGACGGCGGGAGAGGAAGTGGGCATGAGTGAACCCGCCAACGACGCGACGGTTGACGTCGTCCCAGACGAAAGACTGCGGCTCATCTTCACCTGTTGCCACCCCGCCTTGGCGCCCGAAGCGCAAATGGCGCTCACGCTGAGGCTCGTTTGCGGGCTGCCGACGGCGGACATCGCCAGGGCAATGCTCGTACCCGAGCCGACCATGGCCGCCCGCCTGACCCGGGCCAAGAGGAAAATCTCGACCGCGCGCATCCCGGTCCGGCCCCGAACGCAGCGGAGCTACCGGACCGTCTCCACGCAGTGCTCGGAGTCGTCCATCTGTTGTTCGCGATGGGCCATACCGCGCCCTCCGGCGAGCCGTTGATGAGGCCCCAATTGATGGACGAGGCTCTGCACCTGGCCCGGGTCTTGCGAGAGCTGATGCCAGACGAGAGCGAGGTGGGCGGCTTGCTGGCGTTATTGCTGGTTATAGGCGCTCGCCGGGCGACACGGACCAGCTCCGACGGCCAACCCTTGCCGCTGTCTGAGCAGGACCGATCGCAATGGGACCAACCCGCCATCGATGAAGCCCACGAGTTGATCGTGGCCAGCCTCCGGCGGGGGCGGCCCGGACGCTACGTCCTGCAAGCCGCCATCGCCTCGCTCCACGCCGAAGCGCCGACATACGACGAGACGGACTGGCCGCAGATCCTGCAGCTTTACGGTGCGTTGCTATCCGTGTGGCCCTCACCCGTCGTCGCCCTGAACCGAGCCGTCGCCTTGTCGAAGGTGGTAGGGCCCCAAGAGGCGTTGGTGGAAGTCGAACGGCTCGAACAGGACGGCCGGCTGATGGCGTACCAATACCTCCCGGCCGTCAAAGCCGACGTCCTGCGCCAGTTGAGCCGCTATGAAGAGGCCGACGACGAAGACCGGCGAGCCCTCGCCTTGGCCGGGAACGAGCCAGAGCGACAGTTCCTGGCCGCCCGGCTCGCCAAACTTGGTCCCGCCTAAGGTCGGGTCAGTGGCTTCGCACGGGCTCCACTGGCCTGACGACCTTCACCAGGCACGCGCCGTTCCCCCAGGCGGAGAACGATGAAGCCACTTTCGTAATGACGAAACCAACCGACGCAGCCGTAGCGCGGAGGTGAAGGCCAAGCGAGCCGGGTCGGATCCAGGCAGAGTAAGCTTCGGTTCAATGCATTCGCTTTGAACGCTCTGAACTCTTGAGTTGCAACCGGGGCCGTTTCTCGTTACGACGTGCCCGGGCCCTCCTCGGCGGGATGGTCAGCCAGCTCTGTTCGCCGACAAATCCCTCAGGAGGGCACCAGTGACCACTCAACAACAGATCGAACACTTCGCAACGTTCGGTTTCGTCCTGCTACCCGACCTGCTTGGCGCCCAGCGCTCGCAGGCCTTGCGGACCGAGGTCGACGCCGCCATCCGAGATGCGTATGCAGCCACCTACAGCGAGCGCGTAATCGACGGGATCAGCGGCCACTACCTACCCACGGCGTCCCGGCTCACCCCTGTGGGGGCCGCCTTGGTCTGCGACGACCCCGTCCTCATCGACGCCGCTGAGGCGCTCCTCGACAGTCCGGTGCTGCCTTCGCTGCCTGAGGGCGTGATGTACTTCGCCGAGGCCGGCTGGCACGACGATGACGGCATCGGCGTAAGAGGCGTCAAGTTCGCCACATACTTCGAAACTCTCACGGCGACAAACGGAGCCCTTCGCTTCGTGCCCTGCTCTAACCACGATGACGCCCGCCCGAAGGTCCGAGCGTACCAGCGCGCCGCCTACGGAGACCTCCCGGGCGTTGTCGTCGAAAGCCGCCCCGGGGACGTCATCGCCTTCGACCTTCACACGTTCCATGCTTCCTTCGGCGGCCAAGACCGGCTGGCCTGGACGATCGAGTACCTCGCCGTGCCTCGAAACGAGACGGACCGAGTAAAGACGCTGCGGTGGATGGACGGCTCCTTCGAGCAGAGCTTCAGAGGCTTCGACCGCGACCGTTACCCGGCGTGGCGCGATTGGCTGGCGGGCGCAGCGAGCCACCCGCGCCGGGCGGCTGTCATCGGGCGTCTGCGGGCCGCCGGCGTACTCGACCTGCGGGGAGCGGAACTCGGATGGTAACCCTGGGCGCCGGGGCCGGAGCCCCGCAGTACTCTTCTTCTTCTTTACGTTCCGCCCCACATGGCTTTTGCGATGATGAGGCGACCGCCCGGCTCCTGCGGTCGAGGCCACCCAGGAATTCCTTGGCCTGGGCCGAACGGGCCGTAGGGGGAAAGGTTATTTCTGCCCGGGCTCTGCGGGGCGGTACGTCGTCGGCGGTCCACCTACTGCGCATGCGCACCAAGGGCGGCGGGCTCGAGACCGTGGTGATGCGCCGCTACGTCCGCCCCGAAGTGAACCTGGAGGAGCCCGATATTGTCGAGCACGAAGCCAACGCGTTGCGCCTAGTTGACCGGGTCGACGTGCCGACGCCGAAGTTGCTCGGCACCGACGAGACGGGAGAGGAAGCCGGTGTGCCGGCGGTCCTCATGTCCCGGTTGCCCGGCCGGATCGACTGGTCGCCAAGAGATCTCGACCCGTGGCTCCGCCGGCTGGCGGAGCTGCTGCCGAGGATCCACGCCGCCCCTCTCCCGGGCCCAGAGGACCGTCCTCTCCGACTGTTCGCCCCTTATGCGCCCGCCAACTACGACCCGCCCGTCTGGGCTCGCTGGCCAAAAATCTGGGAACGAGCGGTAGAAATCTTCCACGGCCCCCCGTTGTGCCCGAACACGGTGTTCATCCACCGGGACTTCCACCCCGGCAACGTTTTGTGGCACCGGGGCGCCGTCAGCGGGGTCGTCGACTGGCAGGCTGCATGTACCGGCCCGCCAGTGGCGGACGTCGCTCACTGCCGGGCCAACCTCTTTGTCTATGGCCTCCAAGTGGCTGACCGTTTCAGCACGATCTGGGAGGATCTTTCGGGCCAGGGTTACCACCCGTGGGCCGAGGTCGTCGGGATCATCGGGATGCTCGACGCCTTTCGCAGCGACGAGGGACGGCAACGAACCGCAACAGAGGACGCCTTGGCCCGTGCGGTGGCTGAAATGGGCGCAGTTGGCCGCTAGTCGTCCACGTTGCCCATGGTCAGGTCGACGGTGGTCCCCGTCATCCCATGGCTCGGGTTGCTGCGACCGCTACCGAGCCGAAAGCGACCGTTCTGAGCGCCAACCGGTCGGGTCGACGCCCTCACCGGGACGGCCGGTAAGTGACTAACACGTTCCCTGATGCGAACTGTTCGCTCTTCAGCAGCGTGAGCGAGATCCGTTGGTGCAGGTCCTCGAACAGTGAACGGCCTCGCCCGAGCAGGATGGGGCTGACCATGATGCGCAGCTCGTCCAGCAACCCGGCTTCGGCCAGGGCAGCGCTGAGATGAGGGCTGCCGAGCACGAGTATCCCTTTGCCCTGTCCCGATTTGGCCTCTTTCGCCCGCTCTTTGGCTTCGCCCCGGAGCAAGCTGCTGCCGGTCCAGCCTGCGGTCTCGAGCGTCCTCGAAAACACGAGCTTCGGCTTCTCGTTCATGCGACGAGTAATGGCGGGGTCGTTCGCCTGGGCGAGCTCGCTTGGCCAATAGGAGGCCATGAACTCGTACGTAACGCGCCCGAAGGCCAGCGTGCCCGCTCCGTCCAACTGACGGACCGCGAAATCATTGAACTCCTGGTCGACTATGGGCCAGTCGAACTCCTCGTTGGGGCCGGCGTAAAAGCCGTCGAGACTGGTGATGATGAAAGATGCCAGGTCCTGCATGTTCTTAGCCTCCTGTTGTCGTGCGCTCGTCGGACTTCGCTGCGCACCCTTTAGAGTCGGAGGCAAAGGTCACGTTTCGACACGGGGCGGAGGGCTGGTCCCGGGCACAATCGACTCGCGCGTTCGTTGCCGCCTCGTGTAGAGATGGCCGTGACGGCTCCGACCACAGAGGAGGGACCGCGTGGGCGGCGTCCGGCAAAGGAGAACAAGATATGAAGTACATCGCCATCATCTACGGCAACAAGGAGCTATGGGAGTCGTTCCCTCCCGACGTTACGGCGAAGTGGATCGCCGAGGTCGACGAGTTCAACCGGCGCTACCAGGAGACTGGCGAGCTCCTCGGCGCATACGGCCTTGGCGATGAATTAACAGCTAAGACAGTGCGGGTCCGTCACGGGCCCCGGCGGTGACTGACGGGCCGTATGTCGAAGCCAAAGAGTTCGTATCGAGCTTCTTTCTACTGGATGTCGAAAACGAGGCCCGCGCCCTCGAGCTCGCTGCTGAGTACCCGTTCGCGTCGCAAAATGCAGTCGAGGTTTGGCCCGTCCTCCACGAGTCGCTGCCTGAGATGTGACCCAGGAACGGGGCGAAGTAGACGTCCTGTTGCGCCAACTGGCGCCCCAGGTCCTCGGGGCGGTCTTGCGCCGCCATCGGGCCCTGGACTTGTGTGAGGACGCAGTCCAGGAGGCTCTCCTGGTCGCAGCGCGCCACTGGCCCGCCAATGGCACCCCGGACAACCCCACGCGCGTGGCTGACCACAGTGGCGGAACGGCGCCTGATCGACCAGTTGCGCAGTGAGCGCTCCCGGCGCGGCCGGGAAGAACGCATCGCGTCAGGAGCCCCGTCCACGGCGTCCAGCGATGCACCGGGGGACGACCAGTTTGGTGAGAGCGACGACACGCTGGCGTTGCTGCTGATGTGCTGTCATCCTTCGCTCACTGCGCCATCGCAAATCGCTCTCACGCTCCGGGCCGTGGGCGGCCTTACCACCGCCGAAATCGCGAGCGCCTTCTTCGTCCCCGAGGCCACCATGGCGCAACGAGTGAGCCGAGCCAAGCAAACCATCCAACAGGCAGGCGCCACATTCGCGATGCCACCTAGAGACGAGGTCGAGGCCCGGGTCAAGGCGGTGCTGCACGTCCTGTACCTCATTTTCAACGAGGGCTACACCACCTCTTCGGGCGGGGAGATAAGCCGAACCGACTTGACGCAAGAAGCCATAAGGCTGGCTCGGGAGCTCTGCCGCTTTCGGCCCACAGACAGTGAAGCCCAGGGGCTTCTGGCGCTGATGCTCCTCACGGACGCCCGCCGCCGGGCTCGCAGCGGCCCGAACCGGGAGCTCATATCGCTGGCCGACCAGGACCGCAGGCTTTGGGACCGGCGGGAGATAGATGAAGGGGTTTCCCTGGTGACCGGAGCGCTGGAGCAAGGGCCGGTAGGCGCTTACCAGCTGCAAGCGGCTATCGCAGCGGTCCACGACGAAGCCCCTAGTGCTGAGAAGACCGATTGGCCGCAAATCCTGGCCCTCTACGAGCTACTTGACCGCATTGCCCCCAACCCGATGGCGACCCTCAACCGTGCCCTGGCCGAAGCCATGGTGCACGGGCCGGGAGCAGGTCTCCAGCTGCTATCGTCCCTGGCCCTTGACCGACGCGTTGCGTCCCACCACCGCCTATACGCCATGCGGGGCCACCTGCTCGAGATGGCCGGGCGCCACCTCGAGGCCGGGAAGGCTTTTCGAGATGCAGCGGCCCGAACCTCGAGCATCCCGGAAAAGCGGTATTTAATGGGCCGCTCAGAAAATTGTGGCAGCGCCGCAGAAGAGGCCCTCCCACAGTCCAAAACCTCGTGATCTGACAGCGTTCAAGACGCCCGGCCGTCGGCCTGGCTAAGGCTCCCGCCTAATCCAGGCCCAGGCGTCCCGCCCATCGTCGGTCTCTAGAGGCACCGCCTCCTCCGGGACTTCGTCGGCAGAGATGAAATCCACGCTCGTTGCCAACACTTCCCGGGCGATGAGGTCTGCTTCGGGACGCAGGTCACTAAGGCCGGCCAACCCGAGCGCGATACGGTCTGACAGCTCGAGGCCGGCGTCGCGACGCAGGGACTGCACCTGGCGGGTCACGTCGCGCAACAAGCCTCTCCTCCGGAGGTCATCATGCATGTCGAGGTCCAGGGCCACCGCGGCTGCGCCCTCGCGGGAAACGGCGAAGCCCTCTCGGCCCTTCACGCGGACCTCGACTTCGCCAGGAGCGAGCTCGACCGGGCCGCCAGGAAGCTCGAGGAGCACCGAGCCACGACGCTCGAGCTCGTCTACCAACGCGGCCACATCGGCCCGGGCCAGGGCCGGGCGCACTTCCTTGACCGCCTCACCGAGGCGAGGCCCCAGGAGGCGGAAGTTGGGCACCAACTCGAAGGAAACAAGTTCGCTCATCCTGTCTGCCGCCACCACCTCGTCGACATTCAGTTCCTCGGCCACGAGGTCCTCGAGTAGGCGGGGGCTGTCAGGTGGCAGGGCGACCAGGGCGCGCCGCAACGGCTGGCGCACCCTGACCCCGGAATGGGCCCGTGCCGACCGGCCCAGCGATACGAGGCGCTGGGCCAGCTCCATAGCGGCCTCGAGCCCAGGGTCACGGGCGCTCGCATCGCCTTGCGGCCAGCGGGCCAGGTGCACCGAGGCGGTCTCTGCGGCGCCCGTCAGCTCCCGCCACATCCGCTCGGCCAAGAACGGGCAGAAGGGGGCCAGGAGCAAAGAGATTGTCGTGAGCGCTTCGTGCAGGGTCGCCTGGGCGGACAGGGAGTCGGCGGCGGCGATAGCAGGGTCCGTACGCCAAAAGCGACGGCGGTTGGCGCGCACGTACCAGTTGGACACGTCGTCGACCAGGGCGCCGATGGCTTGCGCGGCCGGGAGGGGCTGGTAGTCCTCGAGCGCGGCCGTCACCTCCGCCACCGTCGCCTGCAGCCGGGAGCGCAACCAACGGTCAAAAACCGTCCGGTCCTCCGGCGCGGGCACGGAGGCGTCAGCCGGGTCGAAGTGGTTCAGCTCGGCGTAGGTGGCAAAGAAACTCCAGGTGTTCCACAGCGTCCTCAGCACCTCGGACGTCGAGGCGTCGATGGCCTCCAGACTGGTCCGGGTGGCGGTCCAGGGGGAGCCTTGGTGGAACATCCACCAGCGCATAGGCTCGGCCCCACGGGTCTCGAGAATGGCCCACGGATCGATCACATTGCCGAGGCTCTTGGACATTTTCTTTCCCTCGGCGTCGACGATTAGGCCGAGGGACATCACGGTACGGTAAGGGGCTTGGCCGAACACCAAGGTGTTCACGGCCAGCAGCGAGTAAAACCAACCTCGGGTCTGGTCCACCGCCTCACAGATGAAGTCGGCCGGGAGCTGCAACTGTTCGGCCGAGCCGTCGAGGTAGGGGAAGCCGAGCTGGGCCGCCGGCATCGAACCCGAGTCGAACCAGGCGTCGATCACTGCCTCGACCCGGCTGGCCACCTGGCCACAGCGTTGGCAGGCGAAGGTGACCCCGTCGATGCCGGGCCGGTGGGGGTCGATATCCGACAGGTCCCGGCCCGCCAGCTCCGACAACTGGGCGCGGGAGGCGACGCAGACGGCGTGGCCGTCGGGGCAACGCCAGACCGGCAGCGGGGTTCCCCAGTAGCGGTCGCGGGACAAGGCCCAGTCGACGTTGTTGGCCAGCCACTCCCCGAAGCGGCCATGCTTGATCGTCTCGGGTCGCCAGGTCACGCCCTCGTTCTCTTCGAGCAGTTTGGCCTTGTGCCTGGCGGTGGCCACGTACCACGACGGCTTGCCCCAATAGATGAGCGCCGTCCCGCAGCGCCAACAGTGCGGGTAAGAGTGGACATGGAGTTCGGCCTTCACCAATAACCCAGCGTCGGCCAGGTAGTCCACGATGGCGGGGTTGGCTTCCCGTACGGGGCGGCCAGTCAGCCAACCGGCCGCCACGAACCGGCCGTCGGGGCCTACAGGGTTCAGGGTCGGGAGCCCTTCGCGCCGGCCCAACAGCCAGTCGTCGAGGCCGAAGGCGGGCGCGATGTGGACGAGGCCGCTCCCCTCACCGGCGCTCACGAAGCCGGCCGGGACCACCCGCCAGCCGTCCGCACGCTCCGGCTCGGGCAGCACATCGATTGGCCGTTGGTAGCGGACGCCGACCAGACGCTCACCGGGGAACCGCGCTGTCACCCGGTCCCGAGCACCCGGCCCCATCACCGCCTCGGCTCTGTCCTCAGCCATTACGAGCCCGTCGACGACGACATAGGTGAGGTCGGGCCGTACCGCTACGGCAGTGTTGGCTACGAGCGTCCACGGCGTCGTCGTCCAGATGACCAGAGCGTCGGCGCCTTCGGGGCCTTGGCCGACTACGGGCAAGCGCACGTACGCGCTCAGGTCCTCAATATCTTGGTAGACGTCGGGCTGGCCCAGCTCGTGGCTCGACAGCGACGTCCCACAGCGGGGGCAGTACGGGACCACCTTCAGGTCCTCGAAGAGGTCCCCGGACTCCCACAGCTGGGAAAGGTGCCACCAGACTGAGTCGATATAACTGGGGTCGAGGGTCCAGTAGGCGTGGTCCAGGTCGACCCAGTACCCGATCCGCCGGGTGAGCGCCTTCCAGTCGTCCACGTACTCATAAACAGACTGGCGGCAGCGCTCCACGAACCGGGCGACCCCGTACTCCTCGATCTGGTCCTTGCCCGAAAGGCCGAGGGCCTTTTCCACCTCGACCTCGACCGCCAGGCCGTGCGTGTCCCAGCCCGCCCGACGGGGCACGCGTCGGCCCGTCATGGTCCGGTAGCGGCAGATCAGGTCCTTGTAGACGCGAGCCCAGACGTGGTGGAGCCCAGGCCGTCCGTTGGCCGTCGGAGGGCCCTCGAAGAAGACGTACTCCGGGTCGTCGTGGTGCTCGCTGACCGAGCGCGGGAAAACGTCGTGCCTCTCCCAGTGGGCCAGTACCTGGTCCTCAAGGGACCTGAAATCTGGATCGGACGGGACGACCGGGAACCGTCTGGGGGCTTGATGTTGGGGCACTGGTCCTCCTCGTTACCTACGCCTGTTGTTGCGGGCGCAGGGACGAGGACAAGCCCCGCGGTACCACCCTGCTTGGCCCCGGGAAACCCGAGGCCCACTCTCTTCAGGCTGTAACGGGCCCAACCCGTCCCGTTCTAATGAGGTACCCCAGACCCACTCAGGTACCGGTTCTTCGGGAGGCTCCGGGGTGATGGCCCCATCGCTGCCGCTAATACGATTCTACGTGCAGGTCGTACATGGCGTCGTCGCGTAGCGGACGTCCCCCGGCCCCTTAGTAGGGTGCAGGCCAGTGCTGCGGCGCATGTCCACGCTTTTCCTGCGCACCCTCCGCGATGACCCCGTGGACGCCGAGCTGCCGAGCCACAAGCTCTTGGCCCGCGCCGGATTCACCCGCCGGGTTGGCCCCGGCATCTACAGCTGGCTCCCGCTCGGACTGTTGGCAGTGCGCAACGTGGAGCGCGTCGTCCGCGAAGAGATGCTCGCCATGGGGGCGCAGGAGGTCCTCTTCCCCGCCCTCGTCCCCAGGGAGGTCTTCGAGCAGAGCGGTCGCTGGCAAGACTACGGGGACAACTTGTTCCGCCTGCAGGACCGACGCGGAGCAGGCTACCTGCTGGCCCCCACCCACGAAGAGCTTTTCACCCTGCTGGTCAAAAGCGAGTACAGCTCGTACAAAGACTTCCCGCTAGTGCTCTTCCAGGTCCAGGCCAAGTACCGGGACGAGGCCCGGCCGAGGGCCGGTGTGCTCCGTGGCCGCGAGTTCGTAATGAAGGACTCGTACTCCTTCGACGTTTCAGACCAAGGCTTGGAGCGGTCATACCAGGCGCACCGAGACGCCTACGAGCGCATTTTTACCCGCCTCGGCTTTGACTACCGGGTCGTCTCCGCGGTCTCCGGCGCTATGGGGGGGTCGGCGTCCGAGGAGTTCATCGCCCCCGCGCCGTCGGGAGAAAACACCTTCGTACGATGTACGAACTGCGATTACGCCGCCAACGCCGAAGCCGTCGAGCTGGCCTTACCGAAGCTTTCAAGCGGCTCTCAACCAGGAGCTGCTGATCACTGCCCCGCCTCCGAAGTGCTCGACACGCCGGGCACGCCGACGATCGCCACCCTGGTCGACCGGCTGAACGTTATGGGCCTCGGGCGCACCTGGGCCGCCACCGATACCCTGAAGAACGTCGTCGTGAAGACCCGGGGCCCGGGGGCTGACCGTTGGGACCTGCTCGTGATCGGGGTACCGGGTGACCGCGACGTGGACATGAAGCGCCTGGCTGGTCAGCTCGAGCCCACCGAAGTGGAGACTGCCGGGCCGACGACCTGGCCGTCGAGCCCGGCCTGGTGAAGGGGTATATCGGCCCCCAGCGGCTGGCCGAACTGGGTATTCGCTACCTGGTCGACCCATTGGTGAGCCCCGGGTCGGCCTGGGTAACGGGCGCTAACGAAACTGGCCGCCATGCCATCAACGTCGTCCGGGGCCGGGACTTCACCCCCGACGGTGAGGTCGGCGCGGTGGAGGTGCGCGACGGCGATCTCTGCCCTCGCTGTGAGCATCACCTGGTAGTCGCCCGTGGCATAGAGCTCGGCCACGTGTTCCAGCTCGGCCGGAAGTACGCCGAGGTCTTCGGCTTGCAGGTGGCGGGCCCGACGGCGCGCCCCTCACCGTGACGATGGGCTCCTACGGCATCGGCATCACTCGGGCCGTGGCCGCCTTGGCCGAACAAACCCACGACGAGCTCGGCCTGCGCTGGCCCCGCGAAGTAGCTCCAGCCCAGGTTCACGTGGTGGCCACCGGCAAAAGTGACGAGCCGTTCGACGTAGGTGCGTCACTAGCGGCGGAGCTGGACGAACTCGGCTTGCGCGTCCTGTACGACGACCGGGCGGGGACGTCGGCCGGGGTGAAGTTCGGGGACGCCGAACTACTCGGGGCACCGCTTATAGTCACGGTCGGACGAGGCTTGGCCACGGGAGTAGTAGAGCTACGCGACCGTTGGACCGGGGAGCGGGATGAGGTCGCCTTGGACGGCGCTGCCGTTACGGTAGCCCGGCGCTCAGCCGCCCAGCGCTAAAGGTCGGAGCGGCGAGCCCAACGTTCATCGTGGACCGAGGTTTATGGTCCGCCCGGAAGAGCGACGCCAAACCAAAACGACGCCGGCCCGCCACCTCCAGCGGAGTGTCCTGCCTACTGGCCGCCCTCGGCTTCCTTGCTGTAGGGCAGCCCGGCGGGTATTAGCATTTCGCAAATCTCCCTCGCCCGGCGGAACTGAGTCGAATTGGTGTTCATGCTTTGGGGAATGGGGAAGTCGACCTGGCCACCCGAAAAGACGGGGTCGGGGAAGCCCGCGATGCCGTGGTTACGCATGCAGAGGGCCGCCCTCAAGTAGTCGGCCTGGTCTTGGGCCGTGATCTGCGGGGCAGAACTGTGCCGTGGCGCATACTTTTCACAAGCCTGTGCCGCGGCCTGAAACTGTGGTGAGGACATCCCCCCGCTCTGCTTGAGGGCCCTTAGCGTGCTCGCCCCTGCGGGAGAGGCCGGGTCGTCGGGGAAGTTCACCGCCCCGTGCGAGCGCATGCAGCGGGCGTATTCGACCAGTTCCCGCCCGGGGGGCGGCCCGCCAGCGGCGGCCGCGCTCACCGGCACGGCGGTGGTCGTCGGACGGAGGCTGGCGCTGCCGGTCTTGGACGGGCCGCTCCCGCAGGCGGCCGTGGCGACGGCGAGAGAAATGACAGCAGGAGCAAGGAGGAGTAGCCGGCGGCGCCCAGGCCCAACCATGCCCAGCGCGCCGGCGGCCAAACACCAGCGCCGCTTTGTTGACTCCCTGTGGGGATATACCTGTGCTTGGTTCATGGGGAGACGGTACGAAAAGCCCGATGACATTGGGATAACACCGTCGCAAAACGGGCTTCGGCCGTGGCTAGGGGCCAGGTCCCCAGTGGCCCGCTTGGCCAAAAGAGGCCAAGCTCAATCGGCGGCTCCTCTCAGGGCCCCGGTGGGTGATTGGCCTCGACTGTCTCAGCCATCTACGGCTTCTTTCATGTCTTTGGCGATCTCGTCGGGAGTCGCGTTTACGTTGCTCTTTACGACCTTTGTCGCCTTGGTCACGGCCTTGTCGAACGCGTTTTCCAAGGAGGGCTGTCCGATCACGATTAGACCCACTTGGTTGGGACTGAGCTCTGCTGCGGCTTCTTTCAGCTCTGGCCGTGAAAGGGGGCCGAAGCCGAGTTCGTCGGGGATGACGTCCACGAAGGGACGGTCCATTCGCTTGACGACGTGCAGTCTCCCCTTCTTTTTCTCGACTATGGCTGCGTCGAACAAACCAACAAAGTCGTCCTTATGCTCGACTTCGATGTCTTCGAGATCCACTAACGCATCATCGACGTTCTCATATATGGCGATGAAAACGACGAGCGGTTCTTTGGTCATCAGTAGCCTCCTTGATAAGAGCGCTCTTTACGAAGAGGGCCGAAGGTCGGTGCAACCTCAGATATGTGGGCCCCGTTCTGCTCCCAAACCTGGACGGCCAGCATGGTTACGCCGGTCCTCGGGAGGACGTTGACGGCGTCACCTCGATCACGAGGTGCTTAGTCACGGGCTGTTCGCTTTGCGTGCTGAAATCAGCGATACCACACAGCACGTTCAACTCGGGCATATACCCCGCGGCGTTACCCGGGGGGATCTCGTACTGGACGGCGCGGTACCCGTACACGGTCCGGGTGGTCCCGTCCTTGGAAAAGCTGGTGACGTCGATGAGGTCGAACTCGCTGAGCCCGCGATCGCTCATGTCGCTGGGGCTCATATAGATCACCGTGCGGAGGCCCTTGAGGCCCCGGTAGCGGTCGTCGTTCGAATAGATGGTGGTATTGAACTGGTCGTGCGAGCGGATGGTCGCCAGCATGAGGCGTCCACTGCCGGGATCGACGTCATCGGGAAGGGCAGCCGTCGAGAACTCGGCCCGACCAGAAGGGGTCTCGAAGATCCGGTCACGGGCGGCTTGGGTGATACGGAAGCCATGAGGGTGGCGAGCCCGGCGGTTGAAGTCTTCGAACCCCTCGAGCGCAAGCGCCATGGTGTCACGGATGCGGTCGTAGTCTTCGATGTAGGCCTCCCACGGGGTGTGGCTGTCAGGCAGGGTGGCCCGGGCCATGCCGCCCAAAATGGCGCACTCCGAACGAAGGAAACGCGATACCGGCTCCTTCATGCCGAAGGAAATGTGCACCATGGACATGGCGTCCTCGACGGTGACCCCTTGTTCGCCATTGGCCTGGCGGTCCTTTTCGGTGCGGCCCAGGCACGGCAGGATCAGGGCTCGCCGGCCGTGGACGATGTGGCTGCGGTTGAGCTTGGTGCTCACCTGTACGGTGAGCTCGCAGTTGCGCAGCGCTTCGAACGTGTAGGGCAGGTCAGGCGCAGCGAGGGCGAAGTTGCCCCCCATAGCAACGAAGACCTTTATGTCACCGCGGCGCATCGCCTCGATCGTCGGCACGACACTAAGCCCGGGCTGGCGCGGGGGGTCGAACCCGCACACTTCGCCGAGCCGGTCGAGCCACTCTTTGGTGGGGCGGTGGTCGATCCCGCAGGTGCGGTTACCCTGCACGTTGCTGTGGCCGCGGACCGGGCAGGGGCCGGCCCCCTCCCGCCCGATATTGCCACGCAGCAACAGAAGGTTGACGATCTCGCGGACGGTGTCGACGCCGTGCTCGTGCTGTGTGACCCCGAGGCACCAGGCTATGACCACCCGTTGGGACGCCAGGTAGGACTGAGCCAGGCCCCGGATCTCGGGCTCAGAGAGACCTGATCCCTGCACCAAGTCTGGCCACGGCGTCGATGCCACCAGGGCCCGGTAGCCCTCGAAGCCATGGGTGTAGTGCTCGATGAACTCGCGGTCCAACACGGACGGGTCGTGTTCGGCCGCCTCCAGGACCGCTTTGGCGACACCCCGGAGCAGGGCCATGTCCCCGCCGATGCGGACCTGCGCTTTCATGGTGCCGACCCGGGTGGTGTGGAAGGTGGCCATGTCGACGAACTCGTGGGGGACGATGGTCCGTCTCGCGCCAGCTTCGATGAGGGGGTTGATGTGGACCAGCTGAGCGCCACGCCGGTCGGCCTCGGCCAGCCAGGTGAGCATCCGGGGGGCATTGCTGGCCGCGTTGTCCCCCATCACCCAAATGGCGTCCGCGTTCTCCCAGTCGTTCAGGTCGACGGTGCCCTTGCCGGTCCCGAGCGCCGCCGTCAGCGCCCGGCCGCTCGCCTCGTGGCACATGTTGGAACAGTCGGGCAGGTTGTTGGTGCCGAACTCCCGCACCCAGAGCTGGTAGAGGAAGGTTGCCTCGTTACTGAGCCGGCCCGAGGTATAAAACGCCGCCTGGTGGGGACTGTCCAGAGACCGAAGGGTGCTACCGACCAGCGCGAACGCGTCCTCCCAGGAAATTGGCTCGTACTTGTCGGTCGAGGGGTTGTAGCTGAGCGGCTCCGCTAGCCGTCCGACGGCCTCGAGGTCATAGTCGCTCCAGCCGGCCAGCTCGGCGACGGTGTGCTGGGCGAAGAACCCCCGGTCGGTCTTGGCCGGGGCCATCTCCCAAGTGGTGTGCTTCACGCCGTTCTCGCACAAGTCGAGCTTGAGCCCGGTCGGGTCGTCGGGCCAGGCGCAACCGGGGCAGTCGAACCCGCCGTCTTCGTGGTTCATGACGAACAGCGCCCGGAAACCCTCCAGCGGCTCCCCCGCCCGCTCTAGGACGTGGCCGACGCTCTTGGCCGCTCCCCACCCGGCCGCCGGGTGGTCGTACTCATGGCGGGAGTAGTGCCCGTCCGGTGCCGGGCCACGTCCCAGTGCGGGTTCGCCCTCGACCGCGCCGAGCATCAGCTGCTCGTTGTCCTGCGCCTCGGCCTTGTCCAATTTCGGCATCAGCTCCTCCTTGGAGTGGACGGGCCCCTTCAGGAAGGCTATCGGGGGCCGGGTTGGCTACGAGCGAGGGCTCTCGACCTATCTGAAGCTGAGACTGGGCGCGCCCGGGCCCGAGTTGACTACCGGCGAGGGCTCTCGACCTATCTGAAGCCGAGACTGGGCGCGCCAGCGTAGGGACAAGCGACTCTGGCGCGCCCAGGCGACGAATCTGCGCCGAGATCCGGGCTGTCGCAAGGCCGAGGCCGGCGCAGCCGGCCGGCGCACAGGGCGGACGCCGGCACACCAGGCCCGCCACACCAGGCCCGCCACACCAAGCCCGCCACACCAAGCCCGCCACACCAAGCTGCCATTCAGGTCCGGCCTTCACCACCTGACCGGTCGTCGTGAGCTTACTGTGGGCGTAATTCCGGCCTCTTTCAGCCGCAGAAGTTGGCTGTTTGGAATAGAGCACCTAGTCGGGCAGGACGGCGGTCAAGTCGACCTCGACGAGTTGACCCTCGTACCCGAGCGCGGCGACGCCGACCAGAGTGCTTGCGGTAGTGAACGCGTCGTGCAGCGTCGATGCCATGAAGCGCTCCCATACGGCGGAAAGGACGCCCGGGTCCTCGCTCACGACGTAGATCACCGAACGGACGACGTGCTCGGGTGACGCTCCCGCGGCGCCGAGCGCCTCATGTGCGTTAGCGACGACCTGGTCGACTTGAGCCATAACATCGGCGCGCCCGACGACGCGGTCGTCGCGGTCGAGTGGACACTGTCCTGCAAGGAAAACGAGCCGACCGCGGTCGACGGTCGTCACATGGGCATACCCCGCGGTCCGGTGGAGCCGCTCAGGATTTAGGCGAGTAATCGGCATAGCCCGATTCTGCCAGGGAGAATTTGGGATTTGCTCCTCGAAATGTTACGTCGGCGAACGAGGGCAACAGAGCGCTATGGGCTGACGCGGTGGCCGTTTATCTTTCGACCCGACTACCCGACCTGCGTGGCTCATAAATGTGGAGCATGGTCCCAGTGGAGAATGTCGTGCTGGCCACGAGTCTTAAATGCAACGCATCGGGAAGATCTTGGAACATCGGCTTGCCGCCGCCGAAGGCGACCGGCTGGACCACGATGGCGTATTCGTCGATGAGTGCCGCCCCTCGACGGGATTAGCGTTTACTGCAGCCCACGTTGACCATTTCGTCCGGACGAGGTGTGAGGTCCTCGCCGGTACCGGGGGCTCTTCATAACAAGGCCCCGACCGTGCGAGCTTATGCGGCGGCTGAGACGGCTGTCCCCGAGGGCTGCATGCCGGGGGAGTAGGCGGCCTTGTGCAACGGCGACGACGGCGGAGAGGGGCCGGGCGATAGCTTCGAGGGGCTGTTTTTGGGCCGGCACGCCGAGAAAGGCTTCGACCAAGACGCCGACGATCATCAGTCCGCCGCCGATCAGATAACCGATAAACAGCCGGAACGGCTCGTTCCCAGACCCGATAACGGCCGCCATTATTCGTCCTCGGTCAACGTATTTCCATGGGTGGTGCCCACGATAGCTTCCCCGTATCAGGCTTGGGGACGTCCCCAACGGACCTGGTTCATGGCCACGGCCGCGATAGCGAGCACCGTCGAGTTCATGACCACAGGCACGACCGGCGCCTCGCCGTGGGCGTACCTCAGCATCAGGGTCCCGATGAGGGCACCCACGGCGGTGGCGACCAGAACGCCGGACAGACGCCGGACGGCCGAGGCCTTGAGCGACCGGGCCACGATGCCACTGATGAAGTCGATGAACGTGGCGGTAACCGCGGTGGTCGAGACGCCCGGGACGTGGAGCAGCCGGACGGCGTTCATTTGCACACCCATGGCGAACACGATGAGGCCCATGAGGGCGAAGGTGGCACGGGTGGGCGGCGAGTACGCCACCCACAGGACGAGGAAGGCGACCTGCGGCGCGAGCGAGAGCCCAAGAGCCATGGTGGTATGACGGGGCCAGACGTGCTGAACCTGGCTGTCGTCCAGCTCGACGTCGCCATCGAACGAGTGCAGGACGGGCATCGCCACGGCGGCGCCCAGGGCGAAAGTGGCCAGCGAAATGAGGACGGTCGCCGGGTCAGGCCCTCGGGGCGGGCGCGTCCCGCCGACAATAAGGCCCAGGAACACCCAGTTCCCGGATTGGACCGAGGTGAAGACCCTCCCGAAGGACAGGAAACAGATCGCCTCGAAGGCCCCGGAGGAGACCGACAGGGCCACGAGCAACCAATCGCGGATAGCAATCAATTTGCGGGGCGAATGTGCTGCCCCTGGTTTCGAAACAATGTTGTCCATGGCTCCTCCTGAGCCACCACTGGCGCCCCGCTCCGGCGTGAGACGGTTGGTGTGGCCGGCGGTCGGCTGCGTTCAGGGGCGAGCGATGGCTGGCGCGGCCAGTGAGCAGGGCCCCAGCCGGCAGAGCCAGCGTGCTCAGGGGAATGCCTAGGCGATGATGATCGGCTTACCTTTGTAGGCGGTCACCGCGCTCGTGGTCGCATCGTCCAGGTTCAGGTGCGCCTGCACGAGCTCCGGCGGGGTCAACGCCAACTACTGGTTCAGCGAGATGTCGGCAAAACGGTCGCTCTTGAACATCTCCAGGAACCGGACCGGCTCCTGACCGGTGTTCAAGATGTAGTGGCCCATGGCGAACGGCACGTAGCCCACGTCGCCGGCCTGGTAGTCAAAGGTCCTCGCCTTGCCGCTGGAGGCGAACACCGTCATCTGGGCCTGCCCGGAGATGTAGTACTGCCACTCGTCGTTGGTCGGGTGCCAGTGCAGCTCCCGCATGGCCCCGGGCCCAGTTCGACCAACGCCGCGGCGATCGTACTCGCCGCCGGGAAGTTGGTGGAGTCGACAATCCGCACCCAGCCGCCCGGCACCGTGACTGGCTCCTGCTCCAGCAGCCGGTGGGTCATGCGCATGGCCTCCCCGGCTGGCCCCCGCACGATGTCGTCGGCCAGCGGCGGCGGCACCTGCCCGTTGAAGATGTACCGTTGGTGGTCGGGGTCGGTCGGGAGGCTGGCCAGCGCCGACGGGCTGACGCCCAGGTTCTTGGCCAGGACCGTCATCGGCGTGTGCTTGAACCAGTCGGTGAGCAAGAACGTCTCGTTCTCGGAGAACGCGCCGTCGTCGAAGACGATCAGGAACTCGCAGCCTTCGGCCAGGGCCTGGATCGAGTGGGGCAGGCCGGCCCGAAAGTTCCACAGGTCACCCACGCTCAGGTCGTCGATGAAGTTGCGGCCTTCCGGGTCGATGCAAGTGATGCGGGCGCGGCCGGCCAACATGTACGCCCATTCCGCCTCCTTGTGCCAGTGCAGCTCGCGGATCGCTCCCGGCTTGAGCCGCATGTCCACCCCGGCCAGGGTGGTGGCCACGGGCAGCTCGCGCACCGTCACTTCACGCGACCACCCCCCCGTCAGCAGCCGGTTGTGGGCGGCGGAGAACGAGAACTTGAGGTTGGGGATGGTGCCAGAGTCGGTGTCCGGCGACGCCAGCAGGTGGGGGTTCTCCAGCTCTAGCGGGACGTTGCGCGGGCCCATGATGGACGCGCCCTCTCCATTGCGGACCGGCTCGGGCAGAGTGATCTGCGTTTGCTGGCTCATGGTGTAGCTCCTTTCGGGGTCTTCCTTCGGGCGGTGGCCGGCGACTGCAGTGTCGAGACCTGGACCGCCGACTGGGGTCTGTCCCGCGGACCGCGGGTGCACATAACTCTTACGCCGGGCTTTGTGAGAGCGAATCACAAGAACATGTGATGTTTGCTCATCAAACGGAGCGCGAGGTTCAGTGTTAGCGAATGCGGACCAACGACCATGAGCCTTCGATCACCCCGCCGACCACAAGACCACCGGAGGGCCAAAGTGGCAGCCCGCCAACGCAGACGTCGGGCGGCCAAGCCCAACCGCCCCCGCGGTGAGGGGAGAGGCGGCCAGCGCCCGGTACGTGAATTGCTATTTCGACCGTGCGAGGTGGAACATGTCACTAGCAGAACGGGTTGTGGCGCGCGAGACGAGGCTCTGCTATGGCTTTGCCGCCTCTGGTTGGGCGCGATGGCGAGTTTGAGCTCATCGGGGCGTTCATCCGCGACGCAGCCGAACGAGGCGGGGCCCTGTTGTTGTCTGGCGAGGCCGGCGTGGGCAAGTCGGTGCTGCTGGACACGGCGGCGGAGTGGGCGTTGACGACGGGCGCCAGCGTGTTGCGCGCTGAGGGTGCGCAGTTCGAGACGGGCGTGAGCTTCTCGCTTCTCAGCCAACTGTTCCACTCGGTTCTCGGCACAATCGGGGGGACCGGGGACCGAGGGCCCATGACCAGGCTTAGCGCGGTACACGCTGCCGCCCTTCGAAAGGCCTTGGGCTGGTCAGACGGCCCGACTGACGGGCCGCTAATGCTGTCGAACGCGGCGGTCGCCTTGATCCGTGAGGCGGCCGCGGAGCGCCCCGTGCTCATGGTCCTAGACGACCTGAACTGGGCCGACTCTGCCAGCGCCACAGTCCTGGGTTTCGTGGCTCGCCGTCTGAGCGGCCTGCGGGCGGGGCTAATCGGAGCGATTCGCCCAGACGAAGATGGCTTCTTCGACCGGGCCGGGCTCCCGATCCTCGAGATCGGCCCGCTGGACGAGGCCGCGTCGGCAACGCTGCTCACGTCACGCTTTCCGGCCCTAGCCCCCGGCGTCCGCCGTCGCCTGCTCGCCGAAGCGCGGGGGAACCCGCTCGCCCTGCTCGAACTTCCGCTCCCGCTGAGTGAGGAGCAGCGCCAAGCCCGCAGCGCCCTGCCAACAGTGCTGCCACTCACGAGGCGGTTGCTATCTCTGTTTGCGGCCCGCGTAGCGGGCCTTCCCGAGCCGACCCGCATTCTGCTGCTGCTAGCGGCGCTGGACGGCACGGGTGACCTCGGCGTGTTGGAGGCTGCCGCGCAGCGTAGCGCTGACGAGCTGGCGCCGGCCGAGCGGGCGCGGCTTGTCCGCTTCGACGAGCCCAGTGGTCGGCTGGTGTTTCGGCACCCGCTGGTCAGGTCGGCCGTGGTCGAGCAGTCCACGATCGACGAGCGGCGTCGCGCCCACCGCCACCTGGCCGGGCTGGCTGAACTGGCGGCCCGGCTCGAGCAGCGAGCGCTCCACTTGGCTGGGGCCGCGATCGGCCCCGACGAGCCAGTCGCCTGCATGCTGGAGGAAGCCGCCCACCGCACGCTGCGCCGAGGCGATCCCGTAGGCGCAGTCAGCATGCTGCTGCGCGCCGCTGACCTCAGCCCGGACAACGAGGCCCGTAGTCGGCGGATGCTGGAGGCCGCCTACGTCGACGCTGATGTCGCGGGCCAGATGAGCACCGCCGTGCAGCTCCTCGACGCGGCGCGGCCGTCCACCCCTGCCGGGTTCCTGCGCGTGGCGATCACTGCGGCGCACGTGCTGCTGAACGCGGATGGGAAAGTCGATACCGCCTTCCGCTTGCTCACCGCCGCGATAAGCACCGTGCTTGACGGCGGCGGCTTTGCAGACCAAGAGGCTGATGACATGCTGCCCGAGGCCATGCATGTCCTGGTGCTGACGTGCTGGTTCGCCGGGCGGGCTGAGCTGTGGCCGGCGTTTCACGCCCTCCTGGCCCGGGTCCGGCCACAGCCCCGCATTGTCGCGTTCGAGGCAGTCGTCCGCTGCGATCCCGCCCGAGTTCTTGCGGGCGACATCACCGAACTGGAGGCGAAGATCGGTCTGCTGGAGCACGAGACCGATCCCGCCAACATTGTCCGGGTGGCGGACATGACCTCGTATTTGGACCGCACAGCCGACTGCCGGGAGGCGCTTTGGCGGCTGGTCCGCGATGCCAGGGCGGGCGGCGCGGTCGCCTCGGGCATCCAGGCAATGATGTTGCTCGCCTCAGCTGACTTCCGGGAGGGGCTATGGGACGAAGCGCAGCAACTTTCGGACGAAGGATCGACGCTAAGCGACGCCCACGGCTACCACCTGCTCGGCTGGCTGCACAAGTACAACCAGGCTCTGCTCGCCGCCGGGCGTGGCGACGAAGAGTCGGTTTGCCGGCTCACCGGCGCGATGAGGAGTTGGGCCGAGCCACGCGGAATGCGCAGCCTGGCGCGTTACGCGGCCCACGCCAGGGCTCTCGCTGCGATCGGCCAGGGTGATTTCGAGGAGGCCTACCGGCAGGAGTCGGCGATGAACTCGCCCGGCGCGTTCCCCAAGCACGCACCCGACGTACTGCTCGGATCGTTTGCGCTTGTCGAGGCCGCCGTCCGCACCGGCAGGTACCCGCGCGGCCGCGTACGCCTCCGCCATGCGCAGCGCGGCGCTGCCGGCCATCTCGCCGAGGCTGGCATTCCTCGCCGCCGGCGCCGCGGCCATCGCCGCTCGCGACGACGCTCTGTTCGAGACCGCTTTGGCCAGCCCAGGAGCCCAGCGCTGGCCGTTCGAGCTGGCGCGGATCCGGCTGGCCTATGGTGAGCACCTGCGCAGGTCCCGCGCCAAGACCAAGGCGAGCATCGAGCTCAGCGCGGCCTTGGAGGTATTCGAACGGCTCGGCGCCGCCCCGTGGACCGCCCGCGCTGGCAGCGAACTGCGGGCCTGCGGGCTGGCCCGGACGGGCGGGAACGGGAAAACTCTCAGCCCCCGTGAACGCGAGATCGCCAGCCTGGCGGCTTCCGGGCTCACCAACAGGCAAATCGGCGAGAAGCTGTTCGTATCACCCAGGACGGTGGGGGACCACCTGCACAAGATCTTCCCCAAGCTGGGCATCAACACCCGCGCCGCCCTTCGCGATGCGCTTGACGACGAAACCGCCGTCATTCCGACAACCTCCCCTGCGACCGGCACGAATCGGCAACCCCCTCCGGGGAACCCCTTCAGTTGACAGATGCCAGATGCAGCCCAAGCGGGAGGTTTGCGATACGGGGCAGGTCCGACAGGTGGAGCTGGCGAACGAATGTGGACGTATCCCCGTGGTGTTCATCCAGGGGCCGTGGCTGAGGCCGACTAGCTGGGACCGGTGGGCGGCCTTGTTCACCCGGGCCGGCTACGCCCCAGTCAATCCGGGGTGGTCGGAGAACCCGGAGCACCACTACTCCAGTGTCATCAGCGGGTTGGCCCGTAAACCCGCGATCGTGGGGCATTCCGTTGGCGGGCTCCTGGCGCTGACCATAGCCGGGCGCGGACAGTCCGCGGTCACGGTGGCGATCGCCCCTGTCGCCCCTTTCCTTACCTATAACCAGTTCCGCCGGGCATTCGCGAGCGCGGTGCAAGAGGATGAGGCCAGGAACCTATACGGGACGTTTGCCGTTCCAGCCTCGGGCGACAAGGAGTCCGAATACCCGCCTGGCGCTATGAGCCCCCATCGTGGGCCGCTGCTGATCATCTCGGGGGAGAGTGACGCAATGGTCCCTCGTTCCGTCTCGTTCGCCAACTATGAGCAGCAGCGCCGAAATTCGGGAATAACAGAGTTTTCGGAGATAGCAGGACGGGGACACTCACTGATCATCGACGACGGTTGGCCTGACGTAGCCTCGGCTGCGCTGGCGTTTGTTCGCCGCCACACCTGAAGGAGTACCGGGGCACGCAACTAAACGCACGGACAGCCGGGTAGACGCGTTCCCAGCCGGTTCTTCCCGGGCCTCTGACTCCGGCGCCTGAGGTTCTGGGCCACTACCCAAGCTGGCGCGACGTGGCCGATAACAATGAGTCCTTAACTGGTCGGGCGGCCCACAGAATCTGCTCGGCGAACGGACGCGCTGCTTCCACCGTTGCCGAACGGCAAAAGAAGCGCCGGTTGTGTGGATGACAGACGTCGGCAGGACCCGTCATACGACAGATGCGAGCGAGGCGGTTCAGGCGGACACTAAAGAGGCATGAGCACAGCCGAGACACCAGTACTCGAGCCCGGCCCGCCGGCGTTCGCCGAGTTTGGCCAAAATCTTGTTGTCAGCAGCTCCCAAACCAAAAAAGGAGGCATCCATGTCCATCATTACGCGGGATTTTCGCAGCACGATCGGCCGCCGTTGGGAATCTGACCAAATGACCGACACCGTCCAGGTGAGCGAGGCGTTGGTCGACCTCGTTGCAGTGCTAAGTAAGCTCGAAGCGACGATCAGTTTGCCATCTACTTTCACCGACCCGGCAAGAGCTGCTGGCCTACTCTCCTCCCGGAACCTCCGTCTAGTTCCGACCGCGCGGACCGGAGAAGTCCTTACCCATACCGAGGTTCGCGTACTGTATTATCTGGTCTCGCACCTTACAGTCCCAGAAATAGCCGCCGAGTTATGCCGGTCAGTGGAGACCGTCAGCACCCATGTTCGACATCTCTATCGCAAGCTCGATGCTCATAGTCGCAGTGAGGCGGTCCAAAAAGCTCGAGCGTGTGGCCTGCTCGCCTGACAGGCACTTCGACTTAGCCTCACATTGAGCCTCACGCTCGATTTGATGAGCAAATATCACACGTCCTTGTGATTCAGGCTCACAAGGTTAGCCGCAAGAGTTAGGGACACCCGCGGTCCGCGGGAGTGTGAGACCAGTCGACCGCGTCTTGTTCGATTGGAATTCAACACAAATGGGGAAGTAACGAAGGAGGAGACCATGCCTGTCTACAACCGAGACACAATCCCGGGGTCGGTTGGCCGCGGGACCCTGGACCCCGAGCTCGCCGCTTGGCTTCCGACTGGGCCTACTCTCGGCGCGGACGTGCCGATCGCCCAGGGCCGACGGGACCACACTGTGCTGGGCAAGGGACCATGGCCGCCCATCGGCTCGGTGGACACCCTCGTGCTGCCCGGCCCATACGGGTCACTGACCGTGCGCCGCCACACGCCGACGCACGCGGCAAGCGACCCCATCGGAGCCCTGGTTTACATCCACGGCGGCGGCTTCACCTACGGCACCCTGGACGAGTTCGAGACCGCTATGAGGGTCATCGCGGAGCGCGCCGGCATCGCCACTTACGCGGTTGACTACCAGGTCGCGCCGGAGGCCAAGTACCCAACGCAGATCGCCGAGATCGAGTACTTCGTCCGCTGGCTGTTCGACAACGCCGCTGAACAAAGGGTGGACCCGGCCAAGATCGGCCTCGGCGGTGACTCGGCGGGGGGCAACATGACCTGTGTAATCGCGCTGAAGCTGCGCGACGAAGGCGGGCCTCGGTTGGCCCTGCAGGTCCCGTTGTTCCCGGAGGCCGCGTTCCCCGGCGACACGCTGGCCGGCAGCGAGAACCGCAGCGGCCTCTACCTGGAGACGAACGGCATTTACGAGATGGTCCGCAACTACATCAAGAACACCGACGACGGCCGCCATCCGTACATCACGCCGCTGAATGCGCCGTCGCACGCGGACCTTCCCCCGCCATCCTGGTCACTAACGGCTTTGACCCGCTACGCGACGTCGGCCACGCGTACGCGCGCAAGCTCGCGGCGGCTGGCAACGACCTCACCTACGTCCACAATCCCGACCTGACACATGGGTTCCCGCAGTTCACCCGTTACTCCAAAGCGTGCGACCGAGCGACCGAGGAACTGGCCGACCTTATCCGCGCCCGGATCGGCTGACCGACCGCTCCGGCGCTGATGCGGCGCCCCGCCAGCCGATGCCGGCGGCCACCGCGCACCCGACGGCCCCGATCGCGACCCCCGCCCTAGGGTTGAAGGCAGCCGAGACGGCGCCGACAATGGGCGAACCGATGGGCGTGCTGCCGACCAGCGCCATCGACCACAGCGCCATCACCCGGCCCCGGTAATGCGGGTCCGAGGCCAGCTGGACCGTCGCGTTGCCGGTGGTGAGGAACAGGATCGTGGCCAGGCCGACCAGGCTGCAGGCACCGACGGCGGCCCAGAGGTCCGGCATGGCGGCCAGCAGCCCCATCGCCACTGCGTACCCGCCGGCGACCGCGCTGAGGCGGGCCACGCCCGTCCGCGCCTTGCCGGCGGCGTACAGTCCGCCGATGACGGCGCCGACCCCGAACGCCCCCAGCAGCCAGCTGTACGCTGCGGCCCCGCCGTGGAACGTGTCCTCTCCCAACAGCGGCAGGCTCACCTCGAACTCGAACGCGAAGGTGCCGACCACAGCCATCATGACGAGAGGGAAGATGATGTCCGGGACGCCAGCCGCGTAATGAAGGCCGTCTCGTAATTGCCGGGGCCCGGCCCGGAGGTGGGCTGGGGTGGAGCTGGCTGGTGTTGAGGGCGAGCAGCGAGGCGATGACGAAGAGGAAACTGACCGCGTTCACGATGAAGCACCAGCCGATGCCGATCGAGCCGACCACGACTGCGGCGATGGCCGGGCCCACCACCCGGGCCACGTTGACCAGCGTCGAGTTGAGCGTGACGGCGTTGCGGACCAGCGCCGGGCCGACCACCTCAGAGACGAAGGCCTGGCGGGCCGGGTTGTCGACGGCGCTGAAAGTCCCGAACGCCACGGCGAGGACGAACACTTGCCAAAGCCGGACGACCCCGGAGAGCACGGCCAGGCCGAGGAGCAACGAAACAACCCCAAGGCCGGCCTGGGTGACGAGGGACGTGCCGCTTGGGCAGGCGGTCGACGAGCAGCCCGGCGTAGGGGGACAGCACCAGGATGGGGCCGTAGCGGGCAGCCGTCGTCAACCCCAGCAAGACGGCCGAGTGGGTGAGCTGCAGGACGAGCAGCCCCTGGGCCACGGTCTCCACCCAGGTACCGATGAGGCTGAGGCTCTGGCCGCCCACGTAGCGGCGGAAGTTTGGCACCGCCAGGGCGGCGCCCTCGTGACCCCACCGTTCAGAGGAGTGGGCCGTCGATGCCATCGGGCACCCTCTTCACCTGCCATAGCGGGCGGCCACGGCCTTCCGGTCGAGGGCGCCTTTGGACTTCTGGGCTATACCCGTCGACGGTCCAACGTCCTCGGGCACCTCAAAGGGCCTTGGCGACGGCGGTTCCCCGGCAGCCGTCGTTTTTTTTCTCTGGAGCTGGGGGAGCGATCAGTGGCCGAGCTGGGAAAAGCCGAGCTGCGAAAAGAAGGTGTAGATGACCATCGAGCTAAAGATGATCACGAGCAGGCGCAGCGCCCAGAGGGCGGTCATGGCCCGTCTGCCGATCTTGGCCCGAGGAACGGGTCGCTGTATAGCAGCCGTGAGCTGCGTGGGCTCGAGGAACACGGCAGGTCGCCGGCGCCACGGGCTCTGCGGCGTTACCGGGCCCGGGTTCGGTACGAAGCAGGGAATGCCATCTAGCCTCCTCGGATCAAGTGTGCTGCCTGCAGGAACGAGTCGACCCGTAGGCTGCCCCGCAGCCGGCGACGAATGTCACGATGGCGGCGGCGACCACGTTGAGCGAGACCGTGTTGGCCCAAGCGCCCATCAGCTCCCGGTCGGTGGCGAGGACGATGACGAAAACCAAGGTGACAGGGACGAGCACCGTGGCCAGCACATTGGCGTTCAGCGCGATAGACAGCAGCGGGGCGCCAGGGATAAGGATGACCCCGGCCGCGACCAGCGCAGAGATGATATTGGCCGCGTAGAACAGCGTCGCCGAGCGCGCCGGGTGTTGAAGCTGTGGGTGACCCCGATGCACTCACCCGCCGAGTACGCCGTGGCGGCGCCGATGGTCAAGACGGCCACCGCCCCGGCCTCGACCAGCCCGAATGCGAATACCGTCGCCACCGCGTGGCCGACACGTGCACCAGGGCGCCCGGGAAACCTGCGCCGGCCAGACCCTGGGTACCCGCGCCGGGGTGGCCGGCCAGGCGAGTGCCGACCATGAAGGCGCCGCAGCCGAACAGGGCGGCCACTGCGCCGCCGAGCACGGTGTCCAGGCGCCCGTGCCTGATGTCACGAGGGGTCAGGCCCTTGTCGGCGGAGGCGCTTTGCTGGAAGAACACCATCCATGGCGTGACGGTGGCGCCGATGGTGGAGGCCACCAGCAGCAAGAGCGTGTTGAGGCTCCCGCCGGGGAAGGGCGAGAACGTGGCCAACGAGCGGGCGGCCGGTCCCCAATGCGGCCGGGCCATGACCGCCGCCACCACGAACAGCCCGTTGAACACGGCCAGGCCCAGTACGACCCGCTCCCAGCGCCAGTACCGGCCGCCGCTGAGCGTGACTGCCACCAGCGTGACCCCGAGCCCCGCCGCCACCGCCGGGCCCAGGTGGAAGTAGGCCAGCCCGACGCGGACCACCACAAACTCGGCGATCAACGTGACCAGGTTGGTGAACAGCAAGTCGCCAGCGGCGAACCACCCCCACAGTGGCCCGAAACGCTCCAGGACGAGCTGGCCGTAGCCGCGGTGGGTGACCGCCCCGACCCGCATGCACATCTCCTGACAGACCACTGCCATTACAAACGTGACCAGGATGAAGGGCAGGAAGAAGCTCACGCCATAGGTGGCGCCGGTGGCCGTATAGGACACCATGCTGGGCCCGTCGTTCTCCCCGAGCATGGCCAGGGCTCCCGGGCCGGCCAACAACCAGAACAACAACCAGTGGCGGTCACCTTCCCGGGCTCGGTGGACCCGGCCCCGGTCAGCCGACCGGCCCAGTCCTCCGGCGTCAATAGCGCTCTGCTGCCCGCATCACCCGTCTCGGGGACCGCGATGGTGCTCATCTGGCCGCCTCCGCCTCGGTACCGGCGGTCACTGGACCACCATCATCATCAGGTTCGTGTCCCGGACCACCCACAGCCGCGGATTGCCGTACCGCGCCGCGCCCTGGATGTTGCCGGCGAAGTTCCCTGGATCGACGTAGGCCACCGGCGCGACAAAAGCCCGGCCAAGCAAGTCCAGGCTTGCGTACCCGCCACCCGGCCAGAGGCTGGTAAAGGCGGCGCTGCCCGCGACCGGCATGATGGCACAGGCAGCCGGTCCGGGCCGCCAGGCGGCGACGGTTGCGGCTTTCGTGAGGCGCTGCTCTGCTCGTGCAAGCGCGGTGGCGGATTGCCTGGTCCTTACCCGAGGGCACCTCGGTGCTGGCCCTGGACGCTGACCGTTCCCAGTGGCTGGTGAGAGTGCTGCTCCCAACGCACCAAGTGGAGCCCCTGTTCGCGGAGTGGTGGTCGCGGGTCGCGACCCTGGCTCGCGAGGGACTTGATGTGAGCCCGGGATGGGTGCGAGCAGGCCACGGGCACGAGCCCGGTCCACTGCCTCGTGGCGGCGGTGCACGCCCAGCTTGGCGTATATGTGTCGTGTGTGGGTGGTTACGGTGTGAACCGAAACGAAGAGCTGGCGGGCGATCTCCGGCGCGGTGAGCTGGGTCGGCAGGTAGCGCAGGACCCGCATCTCGCCATCGGTCAGGTGCTCCTCTACGCACAGGCACGGCGGGCTCCCGGTAGCCCCAAAAAAGCTCTGCCGCGGGGCCCAGGATTGGGGTTACAGGTGCGCCCATGGGGCCTTGTGGCGCATGTTCGAGCAGTCGGCCAGGTTGTGAGTACCGGGATCATGGCGGGAGTGGGGGCCGCTCGGAGTAGGGCCATGTCCGAGCGCGGGCTCGCCCACCTCGCACTGCTCGTAGTGGCGCGAGTCATCGGCTTGTCTCACCAGAGGGCTTCCTTTCGGTCGTGGGGCCCGGATTTGTTCGGCCCCTATAAGAAATTTGTTCTAGTGCTTGGGACAACACCGGATCCCGCCGCTGTTAGCCGATCTCGACGCCGCTTCCAAGATTGCCTCTGCCTTTCGGCGGCGGGAGCGGTGGTACCGCTATTGTCACGACAGAAAAGCTATCGGCAGCCCTGTGAGATCGCATCATCTGATATTGGTGATTTCTTCAGCTGACACATTGCAGTCAGCCCTTGCCGGACCAACACGAACAAATCACCATTATTAGGTGACGCCTACTCACCACCCTCATTTGGAGAATCCGCGTCATGAGGTTTTTCGCTTCAACGCGGGGAACTCTCGGTCCATCAACATTTATTCTGGAGGAAATAGAAAACATTCTCGAGATATGAACGAGCACTGGTCATCCCTACCTCCGACGAGCCCTTGGAAGCTGGCGGGACGCCCCGGTCGGTGCTCTGCACAGGAAGAATATATCCCTGAACGTGCGGGATACTTTCCCCAAGATCCCGCGCAGCCACGGGATCATGACCGTGTTCGGCAACCCGGTTTCTAACGAGCTGCTGCTGCAGCGTGACGTCCCGGATGATTTCCGATATACCCTCTGACTTCTTCCGCGACCAGGATAAACCCGTCGTCTACTGGTCGGCTCGGCACGAATGCCCGAACGCCGATGGAGTCCCAGGTCATCGCACGTCCCCATCCGGTTATGCACTCAACGGCCACCGGCGGGCGGGACGACAGGATCGTCGATGAACACCTCTCCTACGACAACGGCACTTTCCTCAGGCAGTCGGCCCCCAGTGAGGCGCCGTGCGGCCCATTCGCTGGCCGCAGGTCGCCTACAACCGTGATTGCGGGTCATCGGGGATGCAGGTCTCGAAGCGGGGATTGCCGATCAGAAGCCCGTTATTCGTCAACGTCGGGGTGGCGCTTCCCGACTGGAGAACTCCCTACTGGTCGCGACGAAGACCGCCGGGGTAGTGAGGACTCTATGACGAGCCTGCACGACCGTACTGCCCGGCTGCGCGAGGCGGTCGTGCCGGGCGGGCTGGCCCAGGCGATGCCGGACTGGCTGACCGAGGCCGTGAGGCCGAAGCCCGCGCCATTCCCGTGGGGAGCGATGTTCCGCGCTGCGCTTGCCATCTGCGTCCCGCTGTCGGTAGGTATCGTGGTGGGCCGCCGCGACGTTGGACTGGTGCCGGCGACAGGCGGGCTACTCGTCACGGTCACAGACGCCGCCGGCTCGTACGTGGTGCGGGTCAAACGGGTGGTCACCGCCGCCGTGTTTGGCGGTGCCGCCGGTCTGGTGATCGGGATGTTCATCCACCACCGGGGGTGGGTAGCGGTAGTCAGCCTGGTCGTCGTCGCGGGCGTCTTGTCCCTCATCTCCAGGCTGGGCAGCACCGGATCGGCCACCGGGTCGGCAACTGCTGGGTCACACGTCGCTGGGCCTGAGCGCTCGGCGCACTACGGCCCTGGTGGCACGTCACACTGGGCTTCGCCGCCGGCGTCGCCTGGGGCCTACTCCTCCTCCTGCCGGGCTGGCTTGCTGTTCCCCGGTCCGCCAAAGAAGCCATCGCCGACGTCTACCACATGCTCGTCGACGACCTGCGAGCGATCGGTACCGACCGCACCGCCGAGACCCGGCGCGTGGTCACGGTCCTGCGCTCAACGCCGCATACAACGCGCTGCTCACCCCGCGGGCTACAGCCGGCGGCCGGAGCCGGCGCATGGCGTACCTGATGGCGGTGCTCAACGCCAGTTCCCGGGTGTTCGAAGCGGTCGTCACGCTTCGCCACGAGGGTACCCGGCCGTCGCCGCTCGTCACCGACACTCTCTACCGGCTTGCCGACACGATTACCACGGGCGGCCCTCCACATGGCGGGTCACCGCTGGACAGGCTGCGGTCGGTCAGTAAGCACTGGCTCGGCGAGGACCTGCACAACCACCATTGGGCTGGCCTGCGCCGGACCAGCCGGTACGGCGACGGCTGGCAGGGCGACGGCCAGCGGGGCGATGGCGAGCGGGGCGACGGCCGGCAGGGCGACGGCCAGCGGGGCGACGGCCAGCGGGGCGACGGCCGGCAGGGCGACGGCGAGCGGGGCGACGAGCACGTAAGCGGCGGCGGGGACGAGGACGGAGGAACGGTGGCGGCCGGGGAGGGGATAGTCCGCGCCCCTCTGACGAGCAGAACACGGAACCTCTGCGCGGCGTGGAGGCCATCTCCGTCGCCGCGTTTCGTCCAGCCCTGGCTCTCTCGAGCTGCGGGACGCCCTGGCGGTCCTGGCGTGCACTATCGCGTGGAAGCATCCGCCACGCCGCCGCGAGCCGGCGCCGCGGATACCGCTGCGCGAGCGCGCCCGGGCCGTGCTCGGCACCCTGCTCTGACCAGCTTCGGGGCGGATGGCACGCGTGGACCTTCGCCGTCCGGCTGATGCTGTGTCGTCGGCGTGGCTCGCTGTGGCAGACGAAGTGTCTTCCGCTGCAGCGGTCCTACTGGGTAGTACTCACCGTCGCCATCGTGGTGAAGCCCGACTACGGCTCGGTATTCAGCCGCGCCCTGCAGCGCGGCATCGGCACGGTCGTCGGCGCGGTGTCGGGCACCATCATTCTGGCGGCCGTTCCGTACGGGCCGTGGCTGAGTGTTGCCGATGGCGGTGCTGGCGGCGGGGCAACCGTACGGTCGCCTCCGCAACTTCGGCCTGGTGGCCACTTTCATGACCCCAGTGGTCGTGTTGCTGATCGACCTGCTGGCGCCGAGCGGCTGCGGCTGGCTGAAGAACGGCTGGTCGACACACTGCTCGGCTACGCGATCGTGCTGGTCATCGGGTACGCGTCGTGGCCGGAGAGCTGGCACTCGCACTTGCCACGGCAGTTCGCCGCGACGGTGCGCTGTATCTGCCGGTTTATGGAGGCGGCGCTTATCCCGGCCCGGGACCAGTTCCGGCGGCCCGTGGTCGCGGGTTACAGCCACCTCGGCGCAAGGCCTACCGCGCTCTCGGCGACCTGCACGAGGAGTACGAGCGGGCAATGTCCCAGCCAGCGGCCGTGAGCCGCCGCGCGTCGGCCTGGTGGCCCGCGATTGTCGCGCTCGACGAGGTAGCCGACGCGGTGACCGCCACCGAGGTAGCCATCCGCCGCGACGCGCCCGCCCCGATACCCGACGCGGTACATGAGCTAACCGCGGCGCTTTATGCCCTCGCCGACGCGATCGAGGCCGGCGTCCCGCCCCGAGTCGGCGAGCTGCCCGACGACGAGGCACTCAAGCCGGTCACCGACGCCGTGCGGCCCGTGCTGTCCGTGCTCGGGGCGGGACCGCTATGTCGACCTCCCGGCCTCGGCAGCTCAGGGACCCTGACCCTGATCGCCTGTCGCAGGGCTCATTCCTGAAGGGGCCAGGCCGTAGCTGCGCTTGCTATGGCCACAACTCGTGGGTAACACCACAAGCTCGTCGGTAACACCACACAGTCGGCATTCGAAGACGTGACCCCCTTTGTGGGCCTTGGTCCTGGCCCGGCGACCGGCCCAATAGCCCAGAGTCTCGCCAAGGGTCGGTCGTTGGGTCAGGTAGTGCGGGCGGCACGCCATTTGACAGCTCGACTACCGCGGACCCGGAGCACTACCAACGAGGGCATCCCCTCTAGTCCGCTCCTAGCTCAGCGTGCAGCAACAGCTATACCGCCCGAGGTGGCGGTGGCCCGAGCGTCGGCGCGGGTCTTGGCTCCCAGCTTGTGGAGGATAGCTTCGACATGGTGGTTGACTGTCCGCACGGACAGCACGAGCCGTTCGGCGATCTCGCCGTTCTGCAGGCCCTCGTTCAATAACGCCAGCACCTCCACCTCGCGGGCCGTGAGCCCGTACCGGTTCTGGCGGGTCGTCGCCCGGGGGCCGCGCGGCAACGAGGTCACGCCTCGGGCGCGCAGTCGGCGGGCCACGATCGCAGCAGCCGGGCGGGCCTCGAGTGCCAACAGCTCCTCCAACGCCAGTCGCAGCCGTGCCTCGTCATCAGCGTCGGCCAGGCAGAGGGCGGCCTCGTAGGGGCACCCGGCCTCGGCCCACAATGCCCGGGCCGCATCGCAGAAGCCGGCAAGCTGTAGGCCATGTGGCGAACCCGCGACGACCGGTTTCCCCGCGCCCAGGCCGGCACGGTGGCGCCAGACGGCCAGCTCGTCGGCCAGGGCCGACCCACATCTCAACGCGAGCGCCAACGCCAGCTCCGTCGCCGAAGCAACGCCATCAGGGTCGCACTCGAGCCACGCGGCTTCGGCACGGGCTGCCGCCACGGGGCCAAGCCGATATACCTCACCGGTTGGCTCGGCCAAGTCCCACGCCTCGTCGAGCAGAGCCCCATGACCGGGGTCCCTCCGCCTAGCCCAGACAAGACCCAGGACGGTCAGGGCCGTGATGCGCGGGCTTATGGACGTCCGGGGGATCCTCAAGACCATCTCAGCCGTCTCGACTGCCTGTGCCCAACGGCCCTGTGCGAGGTAAAGGCTCGCCCGGAGGGAAAGCAGGTAGAGCCGGAGCAGTTCGAGCCCGTGGTCGCTGCAGTACTCAAGCCCCTTGGCCAGTTGGTCGGCGGCCACGCCGTAGCACCGCACACCCAGAGCTTTACGCAAGAGCCACACGTACATGCCGCCTACGTATTCAACCAGGCCGAGCGCGCTGCGCGTCCTCGAGGATCTGCTCCAGGTCCTCGAACCCGCCGTCGGAGAACTCGCACGCGACGATCCTCCTGGGCTCGAGCGCTGTCTCGGTGTCCCCGAGGTCCTCTGCGAGCTGCAGGGCGCGCCCCACCCATTCGGTAGCTACCGCCCACCCATCGGTTTCGCCAATGATCGTGGCCAAGCCAGCGTACGCTTTTGCCAGCTCGCGACTGGGCGGAAGCGGCTCGAGCACGCTGACAGCTTGGCGAGCGGCCCGCCCAGACTCCCCCGTCCGTCCCGGGCACCAAAGGATCCCGGAAAGGTACTGCAGCGTGCGTCCTTCTCCGAGGCTGTCCCCAAGCGCACGACGCCACTCGAGCGCCTCGTCGAGGGCGGCTATCGCTTCGTCGCTCTGGTCGGTCAGGTAACACTCGTGCGAACGGTGCTCGAGCACGTCGGCGCGCTGCTCGAGCGGCAGCCGGGCCCCGGACCGCAGGAGCGCCCGTACTGGGCCGCGGCCTCGCGGTGGGCGCCCATCGTGCTTGCTCGCTCCGCGGCGGGGAGGGCGAAGCGGACGACAGCGTCGGCGTCCCCGGCCGCCTCGGCGTGGTGGGCCAGGCGGGCGAAGTCCGGCGTGTGCTCGGCCGACCATAGATGGCGGCGAGGCCTGGCGGTGCAAACGAGCTTTACTGGCAGGGCCGACCGAGCTCTCCAGGCTGAGGCGGGCCAGCTCGTGGCGGAACACTACCCCGTCGCCCTGGGCCACGAGCATACCGGCGGCGACGCACTCGTCCACGGCCCCCACCGCGCCGCCCGCCAGGGCTTCGAGCAGCCACAGCTCGGCTCGTTGGGGCACCACCGCCGCCGCCTCGAGGAGCTCGCGAGCGCTGGGGCTCAGCCGCA
This sequence comes from uncultured Acidimicrobiaceae bacterium, assembly GCA_963807395.1. Classification (GTDB taxonomy): domain Bacteria; phylum Actinomycetota; class Acidimicrobiia; order Acidimicrobiales; family Palsa-688; genus Fen-671. The sequence goes on along the minus strand of CAWEBW010000005.1, from coordinate 8,408 downwards.
TGGCCCGGGCCAGCACGGCGTCGTTCACCGTGGCCGGGATATCTTCGCTCCCGCCGGCTAGGACTTCTACCACGAAGAACGGGTTGCCCCCGGTCTTGTCGTACAGTTCTCGGCCGTCCACTCCGTGCGGCGCCGCCAATTGGCCTACCGCCTCGGGTGACAGAGGTGCCAACCTCAGCCGTCGGACGGCTGTTGTCGTAGCCAGCTCACCGAGCACCCTCCGTAGTGGGTGGGCCTTCTCGAGGGCATCGTCGCGGTAGGTCCCGACCACCAGGGCCGGGACTGTTTCGGCCCGGCGCACGAGCAGGGTGAAGACGTCGAGGGTCGCTTCATCGGCCCAGTGGAGGTCCTCCAGCACCAACAGCGCCGGCAGTGACGAACGTAGCTCTCGGGCCAAGGCCAAGGCCACTTGTTGCGGGCTTGCGCCTTGGGCCAAGGCGGGCCCGAGCACGGCCCCGTTAGCCTCGGCGATCGCGAACAGCGGCCCGAAGGGACGCGGCGTAAAGAGAGGGTCGCAGGTGCCCCACAGCACCCGTCGCCGCCTGCCTACTGCGTTACAAAACGAACGCAGGAGGGCGGTCTTGCCCACCCCTGCTTCACCGCAGGCCACGACCACGGTGCCCGTCCCATCGCTCCCCACCGAGGTCAGCGCCTCTTCGAGCACGGCCAACTGGCCCGCTCGGTCGAGCAGCTCGTCCGACCGGCCCGGTACGGCTACCGCGAGAGGAGCTGGGGCCATTCCCAATGGTGCACCCGCGGGCTGCGTTTCAATTACGGCCAGATCGCCCGCCACCAGCCAGGAACTGCCTCCGAGGGGGAAATAGCTGCTCACCACCCCGAAATGCCTGCGGAGAGCCCGGGGTCGCCCGAACGACGGCCCCAAAATGGGGAACCCCGCAGCCCAATCTGGGTAGCGCAGGTCCACGCCGGGCGACTACACCGCCTTTAGAATGGCGGCCATTGCCACCCCGCCGCTAGGAGGCCGACATGCCGAGCTACCTCGTTGAGCGCAGCTTCGCTGAGGGGCTGCACATCCCCATGGACGCCATCGGGGCCAAGACGTGCGCAGAAGTTGTCGGCACCACCTCCATTACGGCGTCACCTGGGGCCACTCCGGCGTGACGCCCGACAAGACCAAGACCGACTGCATCTGCGACACCCCCGGCCCCGAAGCCGCCGGCCAGAGCGCCGCAACCAACAACCTGCCGGTCGACAGCATGACCGAGGTCCGCGTCCTGGGCCCCTATTTCTACTCCTAGCCCGGGGAAGACTATGTCGACCCTCGTCAGGGCTGCGTCCAGGCCAGCGCGCCGCTCTCCGACCAGATCGCGCCAAACCCCCACAACAGTCTTATTGACTTCGACACCTCGGTATCTAAGACTTGGCAGCTTGCGTGGCCCACCAATCTGAAAGAGCATTGCTTACTATTGCATGCGCCCCCGAGCCCGATGGCCGCGCCCGTAAGCAAATAGGTACGCTGAGGCGCTTCCCGGACGACCGGTACGCTCAGGCCGCCAGCCCTTCCGGCACGAGGCCAAGGCCTTAGCGGGCCTAGGCGACCATCCTAGGAGCCATCCAGGAATTCGTCGCGTCCATTAGGACGGTTCAATCCGATTCCTGGCCCTCCGCCACAAATATGGGCAGGCCCGTCAGCCAATCTGGGGACTCGTTACCCTTTTCCCCGCTCCTCTGCCGTTTTACGGTGGCTGTGACACTGTAGCACCACCTTCAAGACCGGGCTGTCCTGCCACGGCACTAAGAGGAGATAGAAGAGAAATGAACCTTGTTCTACGGTGCCACGCTGTCCGGGCCAGGTGACGTCCACATTCGAGGCTCTTGGAACTGTTGAGTAATAAAGACCTTATGCCGGCATTGGCCTCTGTACCATCTGTGCGCTCGGCACACCACGACGCCGTCTTCCGCGGCCGGTACTGGCCGGCAAGCCCGCCAGTAACAGGACGCCACGACCTATCACCACCACTGGCAAGACCGCCAACACAATAGATATGTCAGGAGCTCCCACTATGCATTTACCATTGAGATCCGTAGCTCGATACCTATTTGCAACATGCAGCATCATGACGGTCGCCGCATTCCCGGTCTCGATATCCTCTTCGGCTGCTGCTGCTGCAGTCACCGGCGAATTTGCTTTCACCGGTTCCGTCACCGGTTCGATGACCGCGAAAGCGGGGGCCTGCCTCGACGGGCGGGCACTCATTGGGTTCGACTCCCAACTGACCGGGCACGTGAGGTTCCCAGTTGGGCCGGCCCCCGGTTCGGGGTACTCAGGCAGCTCCGTCAGCCTGGTCATTTCCTCCGCCACGCTCGCACCACGAACTACCAAGACCGCGGCCTTGACCTGGATGACGACGAACACCACTGAGAAGAGTCAAGTCACCTTGGACATTTACGTTGGAAGTGTCGATGAGAACTATGTGTGGAGTTCCGCCAACGGCTCCATCGCGAACAACGGGGGCTCCGGGTCCATCAATATGGGCATGGTCCCGGGGACCGATCTCGGCGGCAACGGTACGATCCCCGGTCCAGGTGACGTCCACATTCGAGGTTCGTGGAACTGCTGAAGCCAGGTGCACTGGTTAAACGCGACCCGCCCGTCGGGGTCAAGAAGAAGGCCCGCAGCGAAAGCTGCGTTCATGCTCAGAGCATCAATGCCGAGCGAGGTTCACCCGTTCCTCGATCCCGGCCTTCTTTTTTCGCCACTCCGCCACAAACTCCGCTGGGACCGAAGCGATCGGGAAACGATGAGATTGAAGCCCGTTCGCCAGCTACGAGATGGGGGCGCCCTGAATGCTAAGAGCCTATGAGTAAATAGGGGAAAACGACAGTAAGGCCGCCGGTGTGGGGCGCCGGGACCGCCGGGGTGCCACCGTAGCCGGTATTGGCCAGCTGCGCCGTCGTCTTGAACGGGTACAGCTCGCCCACGTAGCTGACGTACACGGGGCCGGCCGCACTGAGGACGACGCCGTCGGCTATGGGGGCGCCGGTGTCGGCCGAGGACACCGAGCCTTGAAGCTCCACGGCCGAATTGGTCTTCCGGACCTCTTGCAGCGCGGCCGGCGTCGAGATGCCGAACGCCCTGCCCCCGGCGAAAGTGTAGAACGTGCCGGACGAGTTGACGATGGCCCCGTCGGCCCTGGTGACCAGGGCCGTCAGGGTGTTGCCGGCGTTCGAGCCCACGGTGAGGCCGCCCAGGTTCGGCACCGTGATGACGAGGGCGCCGTTGTAGCCGTCGCGCAGGAACTGAGTCGGGGTGGCGAAGGGGTGTAGCTCGCCGTCAGTGCCAATGACGTAGATGGTGACGTTGCCGTTCACCGGCTGGGTGAACACAGTCACGCCGGGGCGCGGGGGCACCGACGTCGGCGCGGGGGCCCACCGGGGGCGGCCACCACCTTGGCCGGGTCCACCTTCTGCACGGCCGCCAGCTCGCTGGCCGAGGCCTGAAAGGCACGCCCACCCGCGAAGACGTAGTGATTAGCCCCGAAGGTGACGATCGCCGCGTTGGGGTAGCTCACGCCGGCGGGAGGGAAAGGCGGCAGCAGCGGCGGGTTAATTGGGGGAGGGATCGTCGTCGGGGGGATCGTCGGGATCGCTCGTCGGGGGGGGCCGTCGTGGGGGGGCTCGTCGTGGTGGGCCCAGGCGGAGCGGTCGTCGGCGCTGTGGTGGTCGTCGGCGCTGTGGTGGTCGTCGGCGCTGTGGTCGTCGTCGGCGCTGTGGTGGTGGTTGTTGGGGCCGGAGTGGCGGTGTTTATAATTACCGCCGGGAAGAAATAGACGCCTAACCCACAACCAGGCCCAGTGGCGACGACGTTATAGGACCGGAAGGGCGGCGGGGGGCCGGTGTCCAGCGTGTCGCAAGTCATCGCGTTGCCATGGGCCGCCGCAATGAAAAGATTGTCGTTGCTCGCATTCTTACCGACAGTGACACTTTGGGCCAAGCCGATGTTCAAGGAGTTGGCCGGGTCGTTCGGGTTGTGAGTCGGGGTGTACCCGTGCGAAAACGTGTTGTAGGCGATGCCGTAGATCACGGTAGCCGGCAGCGTTGGGGCGGCCGGGGTGAAGTTACCGAACGTGATGTTGGAAGAAAGGCTGTTGTGGCACGTACCGTTTGTCGGTTCGTACCACGCTCCCGGCCTGTCGTACTCGCACGCGGGGCTCGACGAGGGCCGGAAGGGGATGTGGAAAGTTTCGGTGGCGGTGGCGATGACCGGCCCATGCGCCGTTCCCGTCCCGGGACTGTAGATAGTAAGAGTGATCGGGACCGGGAAAGTGGCCCCCGGGGTCGTGTGACAATTGTCGTGATCCCAAGTACCCGATTCGCAGGCCAAGGTGCTCATGGTCACGATCACGCTGCTGAGCGGTCCCGGGTTGGCCAGGTTGACCTCGTTGCCAAGCTCGGCGAAACCGGACGACTCAACGCCGATGTTCTGGAGCTGTTGCGGCGGGACGGTAGTGCTGGCGTAACTGACGGTCGTCGGGTCCGGAGGGACACTACCGGCAGGGCCGGCCGTTGTCAGGCCCACCACTACGGTGCCCACCAGCCCAGCACTTATCACGGCCGAGACGGCCATGACCGCCTTCTTCGGTGACGACACACCCTTGCTCATTTTCCCGTCCTTGCCTGCTGGTCCTCCACGATGAGATAGCCCTTGGCGCTCACTCTAGTTACGCGCTGGGTGCGCCGCACCCACCACGGAGGATAGCGAGGGCTGCTAGGCGGAGGTCAAGACAGCCCAAGATTTGCGCCTGGCTCCCCGCAGAACCGCCGGGCAAAAACCCCGTACCATGAGGCAACTCTTGGCCGTGCCACTTGCCGGCGTCCACGGCACTTGGGCCACGGGAGTTCAGCCCTGGTTCGGCAGTTGGTCGGCGTAGCCCTGCCCCTGGCGGCCTTCGGCAGGCGACAGGCCATGGGTGCCTCCGAGCGGCTACGCGACCCTGTTCTTGTGGGAGGACCGCCTCATGAAGTCCGTCGGACAGCGACCACCGAGCACGCCCCCGGCTCCGTGGTGATCTCGGTAGTGAGCATCTCTGGATGCTCGAACCAAAAAACGCGTGCGTGGTCGCGTTCTCCAGCGAATTGCGGCGGCCACCCCGTGGCGGGAGTGAAGTCGTCCATCACGACTACCCCTCCGGGCCGCAGCCACTCGAGTGGGTCGATTGGTCGGTCGTCCCCCTTGCCCTGCCCTCCCCCGTCCAAGGCCAGGAGCGAAAACGGGCCCTCTGCAGCGAGCTCCCTCCAGTCCCCGTGGCGCACACTGACAGCGGGCGCCCCCGTGAACACGGCGCCGGCGGCCATGGCCCGACCCGCATCACGCTCAATGCTCACAAGGCGCACGCCAGGCCGCACGCCGCTCGCCAACCAGGCGAGGCCGACGCTGGCGCCGGTGCCAGTCTCGCCAATCACGCCTTCGTGGACGCAGCCGGCGAGCGCTTGGAGCAGCCGACCGTGCGAGGGGAGGCAGGAGTTCTCGAAGCCGATGGCGCGCGCGGCCTCGACAGCCGCCTGCACGATTGGTGGGAGTCCTTCCTCTTCACGCTCGTATGCCGCCGTCCCCCCAATCGCCACAGCGCAGAAATATAGCAACGGACGCCTCGCCCCGCGATGCGGGTCTGCCCGGGCCTAGGTGCTAGGTTTTCAGCGCGGTTCGCGGCGGGATCACGCCTTGTGGGCTACTCACATTTTTCAGCCTGCTACGGACGGGTGGCTGCAAACGAGGTCCTAGGGAGCGCGCGTGTCAAGCCAGCCCGGGCCCTGGGTGCATTGTCTACCCAAGTGGCTCAGCTGCCACGTCGAAGGGTTGGCGATGGAGGCGACTTCGACGAAAACGTAGCTTCCTTGGAGCGGCCGGCCAGATGGCAGGGACGGGCGCTGCGTGTTGGCAGGCGTGACCCCATGGTGTGCCGTCTCGGCGAGGATGTGGAAGGGGTGTGCTCCGCAGCGGCTCCGCAGCTCGAACGAGGGAGCCACCGGGAGAACTTGGTAGATGTCGACCGGGGGACAGAACCGGTTCCAAGGCCAGGCGCTGAAGGCGCTGAAGGCGGGCGCGGCCCGGGTTGCTGGACGCGAGTAGGAGATTCTCCGTACCATCTCCACATGTTCTGCACGAAGCCTACGCTGTCCAGGTCTTTCATCAGGTCATATATGGGCAAGAGATGTTGCCTAATTTGCGAAGGTCTTCAACACGATCGGGGCGGGCGTCGCCTTGCACGTCAGGTCCTATGCCCCGCCAGCAGGGGTTGCCGCTCAGGAAACTCGAAGCTAAACCATGAGCGTGTCCGTTAGTGCTGCCAAGTTGAGCGAGTTCATACGGCAACACCGCAACCTTCTGGCCAAACAAAGCAACATTGAATACGGTGAAACAGTCCCTTACGAACCCTGGAGGTTCCCCCCATGCCGATCGTCGACAGCGTTGTCGTAGTAGGGGTTACGGACAACAGCAAGGCTTACGAGGCTTTAAGCGCACTAAAGTCCCTCTCTGAGCAGCAGCAGCTCACAGCCAGGAGCGCCGCCGTTGTCGAACGTGACCAGAGTGGCACGCTGCAGATCAAAGATAGCTTTGACGGCGACACGGGGACAGCAACCGCCGGGGGCGGTTTCGTTGGAATGCTCCTAGGCGTGATCGGCGGGTCCCGTGGGCATGCTTTTGGGCTTCACCGGCAGGCGCCCTCGCCGGCGGGTCGTTCGAGCTGCGCCGCGCCGACGACCAAGACGAGGTCTTGACCCAGCTCAATGCCGCTATAAACCCGGGGCACACGGTGCTCGTGGCCCAGGTAAACGAACCGGCCGTCGAAGTCTTGGACAAAGCGATGGACGCCCTCAGTGGCACGGTGTTGAGACGCTCGGAGGCCGACGTACTGACCGAACTCGAAGCTGCAGAGGATGCGGCCCACGCCGCTCAAGCAGCAGCACGAAAAGCCGTCCGGGAGCAAAAGGTGGCAGAGGTGAGAGAAAAGGGCGAAAATCGCATCGCCGCGTTAAAGGCGAAGTTCTCCAGGCATCATCAGCCCACCGACCAGGCACCGAAGCCCTCCCAACCGTCCTCGTAGGCGGCCCAGGATTGCGTGCTACGGGGTGCCTTGAGCACTGTTCCTTCACCTGTTACCACCGCGAACGAAGCCATCTCACTTGTCCTCGCTGTCGTAGTGGACATGTTCAAGGCAACCCTTATCCGTCCGATTAGCGGCTCTCGGACAACCACGGAGGAGCCGACCCTGTCAGTTGAGATGCACTTTTTTGTACCCTGCCTCGTCAACTATTGAGTGCTGCGCCGCCCCCAAGTAAGTGTAGTGGAAACGCCTCTCGGCGTCCATGCCGTCGTCGATCGCGTCAGCGACAGTTGAATCAGACCCAAGCTTGGCCAGTTCTGTGAGTACTTTGGTTGCACCGGGACGGAAGTTCGGTGCTCGAAACGAACGACATTTTGCCTTCAGTTATCGCAAACGGCCGTTAGAAATCGTAACGGATATGGTCTCCGACCTCCGTCCAGGCGTTTGTGGGTCACAAAAGGCCCCCCTTTTTTGAACGCGGATTCTGTCGCATTCATGATCTAATGGGTTCCTTGGGTTGGCTGAAACCCCGCGGAGGGTCGCAATGGCGGCTATGCCCAGCCGACGAGCGGGGGTGTTCATGAGAGGCTCCTTTGCTCTCCCGAACCGGCGCGTTTGTAGACACGGGCTGGATTAGCACTACACACACCGCCTTCAGAGGGTTCTCAATATAAGCTGTGCGCCAATTGGAAAAGGCTGAAGCAATGGGAGATGACGGCAATTTGTCCGTACTTGGCCGCGTTGACCGACGCAGAGCGGGCATCAATCTACGCCCGCGTCTCTTCCATTTTGTTTCTCACGAGGTTAGTATCAGTGGATTCGCGGGACGAGCCGCTGCCTACGGGGCCAAAGGCGGGCAACATATCGGTACCGGACGGCGGTGGCATAAACCTGAGACTGCTCATTTGTTCGCCATTCCTTTCATTGTGGTGTTGGGACGTGCCCCCGCCAGCCTGTCTCGATGGACGATGAGATTACGGCAGTGACGGGATGCGTGACCGAGTCTTTGTCATGATGCAACTCTTGGCAGAGTGATTGATCAGTCGCCAGTACGGAACTACCACGGAATGTCCACGTAACTGTGCCCTACCATTAGCCCGCATTTGGTGTTGGCCCCGAAGGTTAAGGCGTCGCCGTTTGTGTCTTCTGTGCGCCAGGAGTTGTGAGGTATTTCGCCGGATCGGAGCCCGACGACATCTCTTCCCCGATGGACCTGCGGAACGAGCACTCACAGAGGAACCGTCGTGCTTGCTCTTTGTGCGGTAACGCTCGCAGTAATCGCCGCAGCCTTCGCATGGCCGCCATATCGAGACGGGAGACGCGACCATGAGAGAGCCAAGG
>CAWEBW010000004.1:0-68612 GCA_963807395.1 uncultured Acidimicrobiaceae bacterium | reverse complement strand
TCCGCCCGCGGGATGGGAAGGGATCGGTCCGCGGGATGGACGCGGGATGATTCCTTCACCTAGAAGTTCCGCTCCACCCTCACCCCCTTTGACCAGGCCTTTTACGGTGGGGCTAGGTGGAATCGAACCACCGACCTCAGCATTATCAGTGCTGCGCTCTAACCGGCTGAGCTATAGCCCCTGGCCCTGGCACCACCACGCCAGCCGAAAGAGCTTACACGCTCTCCTCGTGGCCCTGGTCGCTGATAACGATGACCTGGACCCCCCCGGCAACGTCGCTGATCAGGTTGTATACCACGGCGGCGAACACGTTGAACAGGACCCCGAGGAAGCAGATGGCGCCGGCGATGACGGCCCCCCACAACAGGGCGGTGATCGGGTGAAGGGTGAAGGTGGTCAGGGCGAAGAGGGACCGAACGAGCTTCTCGCCGTCCGTGATCACGCCGAAGGCGGCGGCCACGTTCCAGAGGGCGATGCCGGCAATCATCATCACGATGAAGACGCAGGCGTAGAAGACGACCGATACCTTGAACACGCTCCATATGTCCAACCGGCGGACCAGTCGCCGGCTACGTACCCCCCGGACAATCTGTTGCCGGCGGGTGATTGGCGCCGCAGGTGCAGCTCCGTCCGCCGTGGGACCGTCGCGGCGGACCGGGCCGGCCGGCGGACGGGGGCGCTGAGCAGGAGGAGTTACAGGCGGGCGAGTCGCTGTCCGCCCTGGCGCCGGCATGACGGGCGGGTCGGGCGGGTAGTAAGAAGTCCCTGGTGAGGCGGCATAGCGAGCCGGCCTCGAGGCCGGCTGCTGCCAAGAGTTAGGGGCTGTCCCCGACGGCGCGTTGTCCGGCTGGGGCGGCGGCCTCCCACTGCCTTGACGGCTGGGCTGCCGCGGGCCGGGCTCTGCCATCAATCAATCTTCCTCGACAGCCAGCACAGGCGCCACTGAGGCCACCTCCTGGCCGGCGTCGAGGCTCACCACCCGTACCCCTGTCGCGTCCCTTCCCTGGCTCGAAATCTCCCGGGCCGCCAGCCTGACGACCACGCCTGACGACGAGATGACGAGGATCTCGTCGTCGATCCCGACGGTGAAGGCGGCGACCACCCGGCCCCGCCGGGTCGGCAGCCTGATCCCCCGGCACGCCAAGCCCACCCCGGTTTTGGCGGTGGAAGTGGTACAGCTGGGTCCGCTTGCCGTACCCGGCGCTGGTGACCATGAGGATGCTCGAATCGTCGCGGGCGATATCGGCGGCGACGACCTCGTCGTCGCGACGCATCGCCATCCCCCGCACGCCGGCCGCGTCACGGCCCATGGCCCGGACGTCCTCCTCGGAGAACCTGATCGTCATGCCGCTCCGGCTGACCATGAAAATGTCGTCCTGGCCGGCGGTGACGACCACCGCCACCAGCTCGTCGCCTTCCCGCAGGTTGAGCGCGATCCAGCCGTCACGCCGGCTCTTGTCGTATTCGGAGAATGCCGTCTTTTTCACGTGCCCCTGCTTCGTGGCGAAGAACAGATACCGGTCCGAATGAAACTCGCGCGTGTCAATAAGGGCCTGGATGCGTTCTCCGGGTGCCAACGGTAAAAGGTTTACGATCGCCGTACCGCGAGCAGTGCGTTCCTGCACGGGGCACTTCGAAGGCGCGCAGGCGATAAACGCGGCCCATGTTGGAGAAAAACAATAGATAAGCGTGCGCCGTGGTGTGTATCACCTTGGCCACGATGTCGGCTTCGCGCAGGTTGGTGCCCCGCATCCCCCGGGTGCCCCGCCCCTGAGTCCGGTAGGTCGACGCCGGCACCGCCTTTATATAGCCAGCCCGGGACATCGTGATGACGATCTCGCCGTCTTCGATCAGGTCCTCGGGCGCCATTTCGCCCGGGTCCAATATGATCGAAGCCAACCGGGGACTGCTGAACTCGCTCCCTGATCTCAGCCAGTTCGGTTTTTACGACCCCGTTCAGCAGGCCTCGCGGCTCCCGAGGATGGCCTCGAGGTCGGCCATCGTCTGGCGCAATTTGGCCATCTCCTCTTCGAGGTCGGCCCGGCCCAAACGGGTAAGCCGGGAGAGTTGCATGTCCAGGATGTGCTCGGCCTGCACCTCGGTGAACTCGAACGGCGTCGCCATCAGCCGCTCGCGAGCTTCACCCCGGCTCTCGGACGCCCGGATGGCGGCGATGATGGCGTCGATCATGTCGAGGGCCTTCAACAGCCCTTCGACGATGTGCGCCCTCGCCCGCGCCCGGCGCAAACGGTACTCGGAACGGCGGGTGACGACTTCGACCTGGTGCGCGACGTACGCCTCCAGGGCCGACTTCAAATTGAGCGTCCGTGGCCCGCCGTTGACGAGCGCCACCATGTTGACGCCGAAACTTGTCTGCAGCGGGGTCAGCTTGAACAGGTTGTTGAGGACGACGTTGGCGTTAGCATCCCGCTTGAGCGGGATGACGATTTTCGTGTCGTTACCGGCAGAGAGGTCCTGAATATCCCTGATGCCCTCGAGCTCTCGGCTGTTCACCAGCTCGGCGATCCGTTCCTGGATGGCGCGCGGGCTGGCCTGGTAAGGCAGCTCGGTGACGACGATCTGAGCCCCGCTGCGGGTCTCTTCGATCTCCGCCTTGGCCCGCATTCGAATGGAACCGCGGCCGGTGCGGTAAGCATCGATTATCCCTTGGCGCCCGAGGATGAACCCACCCGTTGGGAAATCAGGGCCTTTGATAAACCTCATCAGGTCCTCGATGCTGGCATCGGGGTTGATCGATCAGATAGGTCGACGGCTTCGATAACTTCGCCCAGGTTGTGGGGAGGTATGTTCGTCGCCATACCGACGGCTATGCCCTGGCTGCCGTTCACCAGCAGGTTCGGGAAGCGCGACGGCATGACCGTGGGCTCCTCTTCGTCGTTCAGATAGTTGGGGGTCATATCGACGGTTTCCTCGTCGATGCCCTCCAACATGTGCAACGCCAAAGGTGAAAGCCGGCATTCGGTGTAGCGGTACGCCGCCGGGGGGAAATCAGGCGAGCCGTAGTTCCCGTGGAACGTCGACCAGTGGGTCCCTCAGGCTGAACGGCTGCGCCATCCGGACCAGGGCGTCATAAATAGCCAGGTCGCCGTGAGGGTGGAACTTGGACATCGTCTCGCCGATGACCTTGGCGCATTTCACGTGGGGCCGGTCGGGACGGTAGTTCTGGATGTGCATGGTGTAGAGGATGCGGCGGTGGACCGGTTTCAGCCCGTCACGCGCGTCCGGGAGCGCACGCTGCACGATCACGGACATGGCGTACTCGAGGAACGAGCGCTCCATCTCCACGTTTATCTCGATCGGCTCCACCCCGGTGGGCGCCCCGTTACCGTCGTCCCCTGGCCCACCAGGAAGTATTACGTCCGTCATTTAGATGTCCAGGAACCTTACTTCGCCGGCGTTATTGATGATGAACTGCTTGCGCTGCTCGACGTCGTCGCCCATCAAGATGCTGCAAGCCTCATCGGCGATGGCCGCCTGCTCGATCTCCATCTGCAACAGGGTCCGCTGGGCCGGGTCCATCGTCGTACCGCCGAGCTCGTGCCAGTCCATCTCGCCAAGACCCTTCAGCCGGTTGAACTCCGCTTTGTGCCCGGGCCGCTCCGCCAGGAAACGGTTCCTTGCTGCCTCGTCTTTCAGATAGATCTTTTCCTTCCCGACCGTGGTCGAAAACAGCGGCGGTTGAGCGCAATAGACGTGGCCCTCCTCCACCAGGGGCGTCATCTGCCGGAAGAAGAACGTCAGCAGCAGGGTCCTGATGTGGCTACCGTCGACGTCCGCGTCGGCCAGGATTATGACCTTGTGGTAGCGGATCTTCGACACATCAAAGTCTTCACCGACACCAGCACCGATGGCGGCCACGAGAGCCTGGATCTCAGTGTTCTTCAACATTTTGTCGATGCGCGCCCGCTCGACGTTCAGGATCTTGCCCCGTATAGGCAGGATGGCCTGGTTCTCCGGGTTCCTGGCCCGGACGGCGGAGCCACCGGCGGAGTCGCCCTCGACTATGAACAGCTCGGCTTCCCGGGCGTCGCGAGTCCGGCAGTCCGTTAGCTTGCCCGGCATCCCGGCTCCTTCGAGCGGGGACTTCCGCCGGGTCGCTTCCCGGGCGTCGCGCGCCGCCACCCGGGCTCGGGAGGCCTGGATGGCCTTGGTGACGATGAGGCGGCCCTCAGTGGGGTTTTCTTCCAGCCACTCAGCCAACTTCTCGTTGGTCGCTCGCTCGACCAGCGAACGCATGGACGTGTTGCCCAACTTGGCTTTGGTCTGACCCTCGAACTGGGGGTCGACCAGTTTGACCGCAACTATGGCGCACATGCCTTCCCGGATGTCCTCGCCGAGGAGGTTCTCCTCTTTTTCCTTCAGGAAGCCCCGGGCACGGGCGTACTTATTGACGACGTTGGTGAGGGCCTTCTTCAGGCCCTCGACATGGGCGCCGCCTTCTATCGTCGCGATCCCGTTGGCGAAGCCGTGGAGGCCCTCGTTGTAACCAGTGTTCCACTGGAGCGCGACCTCGACCTCACCTTCGTCCTCGCCCACCCTGAAGTGAGCCACCTTTTTGAACAACGGGTCCTTCGTCGCGTTGAGGTGCTTGACGAAGTCGACGATGCCGCCCTTGTAGCAGTACGTGACCGGGCCGGGGCCACCGTCGCGCTCGTCGCGGAAGTTGATCTCGAGGCCGGCGTTCAAAAAAGCGTACATCTGGAGGCGCTCGAGCACGGTCTGCGCCCGGAACCCGACCTCCTCGAAGATCTGTGGATCCGGCCAGAACGTGACGATCGTGCCCCGCCGGTTGCGCGGGGAAGGACCGACGATCTCCAATTTCCCAGTGGGCTTCCCGCCGTCGAGGAACTCCATCCGGTGCCGCTGCCCATTTTGGTCCACTTCGACGATGAGCCGGCGCGACAAGGCGTTTACCACCGAAACCCCGACGCCGTGCAGCCCGCCGGAGACTTTGTAAGCGCCGCCGCCGAACTTGCCCCCGCCGTGCAGCCTCGTGAGCGCGATCTCGATGCCGGACAGCTTGTACTGGGGGTTGATGTCGGTCGGGATGCCCCGGCCGTTGTCCGCCACCCTGCAACCGCCATCGGCTAGCAGGGTGACGTCTATACGGTCGCAATAGCCGGCCATAGCCTCGTCTACCGCGTTGTCGACGACCTCCCAGACGAGGTGGTGCAGGCCCGAAGGCCCGGTCGACCCGATGAACATGCCCGGACGCTTTCGGACCGGTTCCAGGCCCTCCAGTACGGCCATGTCCCGGGCGGTGTACACCCCGCCAAGGACACCCAACTGCTCCTGTTCGACCTTGGTCATCATCTGCCTTTACTTCTTGTTCGGGTCGCACGAGGCGCGGCTCCACGGCCGCCGCGCTAACGGGCTCAGGGGTTTGGCCGGGTTGTAAGCCCTCTTCACCGACCCAATTGCCAGGATCCCATTCTACCAGTTCAAGCCCTGTCCTGGGCTGACCACGACCGCGATCGACTGCACGAACGGACATCTCACCTGCAGACGTTTAACCAGCTCGGAGCCGAAGAGCCGGAGCTCGGTGGCCCACGCGTGGTGGTCTGTGGCCACTGTGAGCACGCCGGCCACGAGCGCCTTGGGCCAAGCGTGCGCGGCCGTCTGTGGGCCCACAATTTCGGGCCACACATCTCTCACGGCCGCCAGTTCGACCGCGCCGTCCGCACCCATGCGCCGGGCCGCCTCCGGCAGCGAGGCGGCCACTGGCCGCGGCTCGTCCGCTCCTCGGCTCCTACGTCCCAAAGCGACGTCCCCTCAAACCGGTCCCATTGGTCGTCGCCGAACTACGCCTCGAGGCCCGGTGTCTCGACGGTGCCATCGCGTACGCGGGTGGAGAGCCACGGGTAGCTCTGACGGGACTGGGCCGGCCACGGTTAACAACGCCTGACCTTCCGGTAAACACGCTGCCAACGCCGCGCTGCGGGACGGGTCGAGCTCTGAGAAAACGTCGTCCAGTAACAGTACAGGGCTCGAACCGTGGCGGTCAGTCACCAGTGCGTGCCCGCCCAGACGTAGTGACAGGGCCAGGCTCCTCTGCTCCCCTTGAGAGGCCTGAGTGCGCGCCGTCATCCCGTTCACGGACATGTAAAGCTCGTCGCGTTGGGGGCCGACGCCGGTGACACCTCGCCGGACGTCTTCGGCCCTCCCGTTGTCGAGGGCCGACAGCAGCCGTCCGGCCCAACTGCGCTCGTACCGCAGCCGCACCGGGCGCTCCTCGCCGCGAGGCTCGCGCCGGCTCAATCGCTGGTACGCGTGATTGGCTTCCTTCTCCAGGGTGCCAATCAGAGCCTCGCGCGCATCTGCGATGACCTCGCCCACGCTCGCTAGTTTGTCGTCCCAGACGTCGAGAGTATTAGCCATGCTCCCTCGGAGCGTCCCGCCCGCGGAACGCAAAAGAGCGTTGCGTTGCTTCAAGACCCGCTCGAGCTCGGCACACGCGGCGCTGTGCTTCGGGTGCAGCACGACCAGGAGGTCATCAAGGTACTGACGCCTCGATTGCGGGCCCCTTTCACCATCTCGATGTCGTCCGGAGAGAAAATAGTTACCAGTACAAGCCCGAGAAGCTCGTCGTTACGACGAAGCGGTTGCCGGTTCAGCCTTACTTTGTCTCTACCGCTGACATTAAGCTCGGTCTCTAAGAGAAGGCCACGCCCCTCGCGGTTGGCTCTGGCCCGCAGGACGGCTTGTTCGGCGCCCTGGCGTACCATCGCCGCCGCCGGCGCCCCCCGGAAGCTTTTCAATGTGGCAAAATAAGCCACCGCTTCCAACAAGTTGGTCTTCCCCGACCCGTTATTACCTTGAAATAGCGTTATACCTTGGGGGGCGGGCTCGATCTCTGCCGAGACATAGTTGCGGAAATTAGCGATACTTATTTGTTCTACGAACACGGTTTACCGAGGTTGTCCGAAACCCGTTGCCCCGCTCGTCGTGGCACTGGGGGACCTCTCCAAAATGGCGCTGCCGGCCTACGCCACACGCACGGGCATCAGGAGGTAGACATAATCCGTTTTGTCGGTGGGTTTCAAGCGTTGCCGGCTTCAAGGCGTCGATCGTCTCGAGGACGACCTCGTCGCCCACTACCGCCTCCACCCCCTCCGCCAGGTACTGAGGGTTGAACGCGATCGTCATCTCGGCCCCCTCGTACTTGGCGTCCACTTCCTCGACCGCCTGGCCCCAGTCGTTGGTTACCACGCTCAGCTGGACGGTACCCGAGCGAAGCGCGATCCTGACCGGCGTGGTCGAGTCCCGCGCCACCAGCCTGACCCGGCGCACGGCGTCGAGGAACGCATCCCGGCCAATTACCAGCCGGTTGGGGTAATTGAACGGTATCAGCTGACGGTACGGGGGGAACTCCCCTTCGATCAGCCGGGTCGACAGCCTCACTTGCCCGACGGTGAACCTGACGTCATGGGTGCCCAGGTGCAGTTCCACCGGCTCAGACTGGCCCCCGAGAAGCCGCTGCAGCTCCCCCAGTGCACGCGAGGGCACGAGCACCTTCTGACCCTCCGCGAGCACGTCCTTGGCCCCCGGCAGGTCCTTCACGGCCAGCCTGTAAGAGTCGGTCGCCACCAGCCGCAAACCGTCGGCTTCTGCGGCGATAAGGACCCCGGTCAGTACAGGACGAGTGTCCTCAGACGAAGCCGCCCGGACGACCTGGCGGAGCGCTTCAGCCAGACCTGCAGTCGACATGGCCACGCTGGCGCCGGTCGGGGCGGGCAAATGGGGGAAATCGGCGGCCCCATACGGTCGCAGCATGAACTGGGAACGTCCGGCCGAGACCTGGAGCTCCTCCTCGTCGCCTTGCAGCAGCACTGCCCCAGGTTCGAGGGCGCGAACGATGTCCGTCAACAGCCTCCCGGGCGCAACGACCGCGCCGTCCCCGAGCCCGGCCACAGATACCTGAGTGGAGATGGTCAGGTCTTGGTCGGTCCCGGTCACCTCCAATCGTTCCCCGACAAGGTTGAGCCTTATGCCCGGGAGGACGGAAGAACCACCCGAACGCCCCGAGCCGGCGCGCCCCGCCGTTGTCAAGGCATCAAGGAGGTGGTCGCGCTCACATCGGAGTTTCACTGTGCAGATGCTCCTCTACTAAGAAGATTCTTTAAAACTCTAAGGCAGTGGTAGTAGGTGCTGTGGATTGTGGACGGCTGGCGGTTAAGGCTGGCAGGCTCACCAACGAGGCCCCCCACTATGTGGATAGCAGGAGTGTACTGCGGCCGCCCGTGTCGTTGGTTGTGAACAGGCCATGGCGGTGTCCCCCCGTAGTTACAACGTCCCGGCACAAGATCCCCACCGCCGGCGGACCGGGCGTCTACTCACCGGACGTGAGGCTATGGATGAGGTCAGTGACTTGTTCGTAGACCAGACGTTTCTCACGCATGAGCCTGGCCACCTTCTTCTGGGCGTGCATGACAGTCGTGTGGTCACGGTCGCCGAAGACGTGGGCGATGGCCGGGTAGCTATAGTCGGTGAGCGAACGGAAGAGGTACATCGCCGTCTGCCTCGCCGCCACCAGCGGACGGCGCCGGCTGGGGCCACATATCTGCTCGACCGAGAGGTCGAAGGCTTTCGCCGTGGCTTCGAGTATCTGCTCGGCGGTGACCTGGCGCGGCGCACTGGCCTCGATTATGTCCTTCAGCACCTTTTGCGCGACTTCGACCGTAACCGGGATCTGGTGAATGCTGGCGAACGCGGAGACCCTGATTAGCGCCCCCTCGAGCTCCCGGATGTTGTCTTTTACATATGTAGCGATGAGTTCCAGGACTTCCTCGGGCACCTCGACTTTCTCGCCTTCGGATTTCGTCCGGAGGATGGCCAGCCGAGTTTCCAGTTCAGGGGGCTGGATGTCGGTGATCAGGCCCGATTCGAAGCGGCTGCGGAGCCGGTCTTCCAGGGTGGCAATGGAGCGGGGGTGGCGGTCCGAAGAGATGACGATCTGTTTTTCGGCTTCGTAGAAAGAGTTGAAAGTGTAGAAGAATTCTTCCTGGGTTTCCTTTTTGCCCTCGAGCAATTGGATATCGTCCACGAGGAGGACGTCGTACGCGCGATAACGGCGCTTGAACGCCGCTTGACCGTGCGTGCGAATGGCGTCGATAAACTCGTTGAGGAAAGTCTCCGTCGAAACGTAGCAGACGGTGAGATGCGGGAAATTCTGGTAGTCGTAGTGCCCGATGGCGTGCAGCATGTGCGTCTTGCCGAGGCCCGAAGCACCATATATGAACAGTGGGTTGTACGCCTTGGCCGGTTCTTCCGCCACCCTCTGTGCCGCCGCCTGCGCGAAGCGATTGGACGCACCTATGACGAAAGCTTCGAAGGTGTACCGGGGATTGAGCATGGAAGGGGCACGGCGGTCGTTACGCATGGAGAGCCCCGCTGGAACCGGCTCGTCCGATGCGGCTGGGTACGGCCGTGCGGGCATCGCCTCCGTTGGAGGTGGAGGTGAGGGGTCTGCGCTGTCGCTTTCTGACGGAAAAAAGGCCTGGCCAGGCAGAGGGGCTTCTTGTGCCGTGAGCACACCGTTTTCAGCTGCGTCATTTACAATGAGCTCGAGTTCTGCTATGGGGCTGGATGTGGCCTGGGCCAGGCCCTCTGCGATCAGGTCCTTGAAACGGGTAGCGACTCGTTCGAGGACCACTGAGTTGGGTGCCCCGATTACAAACTTGGATCCTGAGCATTCGAGCAGCACGAGCTGGGCCAACCAGGTGTTCCATGTTGGCTCCGGTACCTCCTTGCGCAGATTGGCCCGACAAGTAGCCCATGCGTCCGCAACATCCGTCATCCCGTCACACTTTCTGACCCTAGATTGCCCATAATCCTGTGTAAAACCTGTGGGCGCCGAGCTGGTGCCACGACAGGCAGGTGTCCGCCGGTTGCCACGGCTACTGCGTCTGTGGATGAAAGGGATTCTCGGATTGGCAACCGGGCGCAGGTCCTGGGAGGCGGCGCCGTTCCGTGGTCACTCTGGCTGCCGGCGGTTTGGCCGAGCCTCGGGAGACGGAACCGGTCTATCAAAACGTGTTATGCCTCGAGTCCTTACCACTGCCGCGGCCAACTTTTGTTAGGGAGTCGAGGCTAGCACCTCTGGTGTCAGGCGGAAGACTTGAAGGAATGTAATTTGCCTGTCGAACATGCGTTCGCTACAATCGAAGACATGTGGTTTGGCACTGGCGGTGAGCGAGCGGCCGCCATAGGGGCTGATCATGGCTGCGATCTCGATGATCCACGGGAAATCAACAGGTTTTCCCCTTCGACTCCGCCACTTTCACCTCTAGCAACCCACAACGGAGGAAGGCAAGGGTAGGGGCATGGCCCAGGCGATCGCGGACATCCGAGACCGGGGCCAGGGGGTAAGTCCCACCTGGTGCGAGTGCCTCCACACGACCTCCAAGCCGAGGAATCATTGCTTGGGGCTATGTTGCTCTCGCGAGACGCCATCGCTTCGGCTGTGGAAAGTTGCAGGACCGATGATTTTTACCGGCCCGCCCACGGTCATATATTCGATGCAATTTGCTCGCTTTACGCCCAAGGCGAGCCAGCCGACCCGGTCACGGTGGCGGATGAACTGAAGCGGGCCGACCTTCTAGAACCAGCCGGCGGTACTGGCAACCTGATCGGCCTCCAAGCCAATACGCCGGCCATCGCAAACGCGGCCAGATATGCACGAATTGTCCAGGAGCATGCACTTCTGCGCCGGTTGATCAGTGTGGCTGGCGAGATAGCCGAGATGGGTTACTCCCTCCCAGACGACGTCACTGCGGCCATGGATAGGGCTGAAGCCATGGTCTTCGAGGTGGCGGAGCGCAGGGTGACGGATTCATTGAAACCGTTGCGCGAATTGCTTGCGGTGACCCTGGACCACCTCGAAGCGCTGTACAACCGGGGCGACACGATCACCGGCGTGCCCACTGGGTTTACCGATCTCGATGAACGGCTTTCCGGGCTCCAACCGAGCGCCCTTGTCATTGTGGGCGCCCGTCCCTCCATGGGGAAGACTTCCTTTGCCCTGGGCATGGCGGCTCACGCGGCCATCGAAAAGAGGCTCCCGGTGTTGTTTTTCTCTCTGGAGATGAGCCATCTCGAGCTAACTCAGAGGTTGCTGTGCTCTGAAGCGAGGGTTGACTCGTCGAGGATGCGAAATGGCAAATTGCACGAGTCGGACTGGCCAAAGGTAGTAAATGCCATCGGCAAGCTCGGTGAAGCTCCGCTGTTTATTGATGACAACGCAAACTTGACCGTTATGGAGATCAGGGCGAAAGCAAGACGGTTGAAGAGCAGGGAGGGACTGGGCCTGATCGTGGTTGACTACCTGCAACTCATGTCCGGGCACGGGCCAACCGAGAACCGTCAAGTAGAGGTTTCGGAGATCAGTCGAGGGCTCAAGATCCTGGCCCGAGAACTGTCCGTGCCAGTGGTAGCGCTGTCGCAGCTCTCTCGTAACCTCGAGGCGCGGGCGGACAAACGCCCCATATTGGCGGATTTGCGTGAATCGGGCAGCCTGGAGCAGGACGCCGACGTCGTCCTTTTCATCTACCGGGACGAGATCTATAACAAGGACTCAGCTGACAAAGGGGCGGCCGAGATAATAATTGCCAAGCACCGCAACGGCCCTACCGGCATGACCCAGTTGGCCTTCCTGGACCACTTCACCCGCTTTGCCAATATGGCCCGCGTTTAGACCGCGGACTGACGGGCGGAGCCAGAACGTTACCGGCCAGAACGTTACCGGCCAGAACGTTACTGGGCAGTTTCGGGCGTCGCTTGTGCGGAGACGAAAGCTGCGAATCAGAGGCGGACGATAAGTACGCCTGTTCGCAGCTACTCGCTCGTGTGCTTAGGCTCTGACGACCTCGACAGTAACGGGGAACTCGACATCCGCGTGGAGCCTCACGGGCACTTCGTGGGTACCGAGCGTTTTTATCGGCTCGTCTAGTTGAAGCCGGTGCCGGTCGATCTCAACGCCGGCCTGGTCGGCTATTGCATCAGCTATGTTGGCCGTCGTTACAGACCCGAACAACCTGCCCTCAGGCCCGGCTCGCATAGGCAGCCGGATCACGTGCGCCACTAAGCTGCGCGCAATCGTCTCGGCGGCTTGGCGGTCGTGAGCGTCCTTGGTCTCCCTCGCTCGACGCATGGTCTCGGCTTGCTGGCCAATACCAGAGTTGGCCGGTATGGCGTGCCCTTTCGGCAACAGGAAGTTACGGGCATAGCCGTCAGCCACGTCCCGGATGTCACCGCGCTTACCGAGGTTGGGCACGTCCGAACGAAGTACGACCTTCATCACGGCTCAGCTTCCACCAGTTCTGGCTCCGCGTCTGCCTCGAGGTCAGCGTCAAGGTCGTAGTCGGGAGCGCCGTCGGTCGCTGGCGTCTCGCCGAGCTCGGCGCCGCTTTCTCGCCCAGGCGTCGGCCGGGGCCGACCGGGGCCCCGTTCGCTCGCCGTGCGTTGGACGTAGGGGAGGAGGGCCAATTCCCGAGCGGTTTTGATGGCTACCTGGACATCGCGCTGGTGCTGAGTGCAGTTACCTGTGACCCGGCGGGAGCGGATCTTGCCTCGCTCACTCATGAACCGGCGCAGCAAATTGACATCTTTGTAGTCAACCCATTCGGAATGGTCCTTGCAGAAGATACAGACCTTGCGTTTGCCTCGGGGCCTGGTCTCCTTGGGTGCGCGCTTCGGGTTGCGATCGCGGTCGTTTGTTCGGGCCATGGGTTTTAGAACGGCTCCTCGTCTTCGTGGCCAGCACCGTAGCCGACCGGCGCCGCTTCGGGTTGCGGTCGCTGGTAGGACGTTTCCGGCGCGGCGTGGGCCTCGCCGTTGACACTGTCAGGGCTACGGCGTTCGTTCTTGGTTACGTGTACGGTCGCCCAGCGCAGGCTAGGTGCGATCTCCTCGGCGGTGATCTCCACCTTGGACCGGCGTTCGCCCTCCTGGCTCTCCCAGGACCGCTGGTCCAACCGTCCCATAACGAGGACCCGAGTGCCCCGCGTCAAGGAAGTAGCCGCATTTTCGGCCAAGGTGCCCCAACAGACGACGTCGAAGAACGAAGTTGATTCCCGCCGTTCCTGACTTTGGCGGTCAGTCCAGGCCCGGTTTACAGCAATACCAAAGGTGGCGGTGGCCTGGCCACTAGGAGTGAATCGGAGTTCGGGCTCTCGCGTGAGGTTGCCGACGATGCTAACCGTATTGTCTTGTGCCATTTTTCATGCTCCGTTCGTATTGGTGCCCACTGCGGTGGTGGTCCCATGGGACGCCCCCGGACGAGAGCGGCCAGCGGCGCGCTCTGGGACCCTCATGACCTTGTGTCTTAGGACCTCATCGGTGAGGGTGAGCAGGCGGTCGAGCTCGGACAGGGCAGCGGGTTCGGCAGTGGCGTCGATCACCACGTAGTAGCCCTCGCTGCGATGGCGAACGGGGTACGCCAAACGGCGTCTACCCCACATGTCCGTAGTTACCGACTTGGCACCTGCAGCGCTCAGCTGCTGGGTGAAGCGGTCGACCTGTGCCCGGACGGCGTCATCATCCAGGCTGGCGTCGAAGATGACCATGACTTCATAGGGCCGCATAGGGCGGCTCACCTACCTTTCCCTGTGGGCCAGGGGGCCGGCAGTTGCCGGTCACCTGGGCTCCGGACTCCCCGGAGCAGGGTCTAATGTCGCCGGAGCTTACCTCGGCTCGAATGCCGGCTCGGGGACCGGCCCTACGACCAGCCTTCCCGAGCACGACAGCGAGGCCGAGGCTTGCGCAGACGGCACCATTCAATTGTGCGACTGCCATGGTAGCTGACGTCCGCGATCCAACCATCGCAGACATTATGCCGTCGACCAGTGACGGTAATGCTGGGCGACGCCAACCATGAGCGGCCAGCAGTACGGTTTTGGTGACCCCCAGGACCGCTTAGTGATACGTCTCCTCGGGGGATGGGAAGCGACCCGACCTGACATCGCCGGCCCACTGGGCCACGGCCTGGCCCGCGAGGGTCTCGAGGTCTGCGTAGCGGCGGGCAAAGCGAGGCAGGCGGGGACCACCCAAGCCGACTATGTCGTGGAAGACGAGCACCTGCCCGTCGCAACCGCCGCCGGCGCCGATCCCTATCGTCGGGACCGGCACTACCTGGGTGACCTCGGTGGCCAGGTCCTCGGGGATGCCCTCCAGCACAATGGCAAAGCAACCGGCGTCCGCAATGGCAATAGCATCCTCGACGAGCACCTTGGCTTCGTCCCGCTGGCGGCCCTGGACGCGGTAACCGCCCATGGCGTGGACTGACTGGGGGGTCAGCCCCAGGTGGCCCATCACTGGTATCTCGGTGTCGAGGATGGAACGCAGTACCTCGAGGCGTTTCACCCCTCCCTCGAGCTTGACCGCCCCCGCCCCGGCCCGGACGAGCCGGACCGCGTTGGCCACTGCCTTTGCCGGCCCTTCGTGATAGCTGGTCCACGGCATGTCCGCCACGACGAGCTGAGGTGGCTCTACCCGGGTCACCGCCGCCGTATGGCTGACCATATCGTCCATGGTCACGTGCAGGGTGTCCTCGTAGCCGAGCACCACCATCCCGAGCGAGTCACCGACCAGGATGATGTCCACTCCGGCGGATGCTGCCGCCCGTGCGCTCGGCGCGTCGTACGCGGTCACCATGACTAGCGGGACGGCGCTGCGCTTGCGGTCACGCACCGACGGCACGCCGAACTTTGGCGTGCTCGGCCGAGGCAGGCCCCGCTCTGGCGAGGCCGGGTCTGGCACTCCGGCTTCGGAGTGCCGCTGCGACGAGCTCATATTTTTCTCCTCGGTGGTCCAGTGCCCTTTGGCTTCCGGCCACCTAACGCAAATCTACCCCCTCATGGGGCTGGCTGATCACCCCCTACCGTCTCGCACTGCCGCGGCTTGCGGTCTGGTCGTCGTAAACCGCTGGCCCGGCTGACGCCCTGGTGCGACTGTGGAAGCGTGCCTGAGAACTACTTCGGCGAGGATGCCGCCGCCCGTTATGACGAGAGGGCCGCGGCGATGTTCGACCCCGGGGTGCTCGGCCCCACCGTTGACCTCCTGGCCGAGCTGGCCGGGGACGGCCGTGCCCTCGAGTTCGCCGTCGGCACGGGCCGAGTGGCGCTGCCGCTGGCGGCTCGGGGCGTACGGGTGTCGGGCATCGAGCTTTCAGCGCCCATGGTTGAGCGGCTCCGGGCCAGGGACGAGGGCCAGAGCATGAACGTAACGATCGGCGATATGGCGACCACCCGGGTCGATGGCGACTTCCGGCTCGTGTACCTCGTCTGGAACACCATCGGGAACCTGCTCACCCAGGACGAGCAAGTCGCATGCTTCGCCAACGCCGCTCGCCACCTCGAGCTCGGCGGCCTCTTCGTGGTCGAAGTGGGAGTCCCCGAACTCCGCCGGTTGCCACCGGGCGAGGACGCCCGGGTGTTTGCCCATGCTCCCGGGTACGTGGGCTACGACCACTTCACCGACCTGGTTAGCCAACGGGCGGTATCGCACCACTTCGTCGCCGACGGGTCGACCGTACGTGAATCCATCACGCCGTTCCGCTACGTGTGGCCCGCAGAACTGGATTTGATGGCCAGGCTGGCTGGCATGTTTCTTCGTCACCGCTGGGCCGGATGGGACCGCGCCCCCTTCACCGGTGAGAGCAGTTCACACGTCTCAGTGTGGGAGAAGGCGGGCGAGGAGAGCTTGTAACGTCCAGGTTCTAGCCC
The DNA here is from genome assembly GCA_963807395.1 of uncultured Acidimicrobiaceae bacterium. GTDB lineage: Bacteria > Actinomycetota > Acidimicrobiia > Acidimicrobiales > Palsa-688 > Fen-671. The sequence goes on along the minus strand of CAWEBW010000004.1, from coordinate 52,872 downwards.
GAGGACATGGCGCTCGTCAGTGAAAAGGCCTGCGCCAGGTGGTTCCACGAGCAATTGGGGCAGACCTCCACGACGTAGCAGGCGAGATCCCGACCGGGCCGGGCCAACTTGGCCAGCTCCTTCTTGGATGCTACGCAGCGGCCGGAAGCGGGCAGCCTCTGGCCGAAGACGTAGGACACCAGCCTGAGCTTGACCCCCTCGCATATCGGGCAGTCCTCCTGGGAGTCCTCGCCGGCGTCGACGGCGGCTCGGAGCAGTTCAGGGTGCGCGTCGCAGACGTCCAGGCGGGACAGATGGCCTTTGCGGTACTCGCTCACAACAACGTTCCTGGCCAGCCGGTAGTCCACGTTGCCGAGTACGCGCACTGGCGAGCCGGCGCTCATTGCCGCCCCGGGCAGGAACCTCATTGCCATAGCGCTACCACGGCCCCCCAGGTTATCGGCCGACGCCGGAGATCTCGGGAGTCTGGCCCACAAAGGGCTCGGAATTGGGCCGGGCCTGTAGTTTTCCGAAGTAGCCCCATAGCGGCTTGGCGGGCCGGGACCGGCTCGCTAGGACCGGCTGGCCGACATCTTTTTTTCGGCACCCGGCTCTACTCGCGGTAGATATAGCGGTTCGATGTATCGAACCGCTAGTGTGGCCGGGTGCTCGAAATGGCTGTGCTCGGCCTGCTCAAAGAGCAGGACATGCACGGTTACGAGCTCAAGAAGCGCCTATCGGACGTCTTCGGTCTCGCCAGCGCCGTCTCCTTCGGCTCGCTCTATCCCGCGTTGTCCAGGCTCGAGGCGGCCGGTGCCATCACTGTCGTCGGTGCCGGAGAAGGCGCCGAAGAGGGAGCTGACGCCGGCACAACTACGCCGGAGTGGCGGTCGAGGCGCCGGCGAAAGGTTTACGCCATCACCGCACGCGGAGCGGCGATGTTCGGGGAACTGTTGGCCAGCAGCCAGAGCGGCGGTGAGGACGAACGTTCTTTCAACCTGCGCCTTGCCTTCGCCCGCTATCTGCCGCCCGAGGGCCGTCTGGGCCTGCTCGAACAGCGCCGGGCTGTGCTCGGCGAAAGGCTGGCCCAGGTGGCGGCCCGGGCACGCGCCAGGCGAGACGACCGGTACATGCGCGTCCTGGCTGAACGCCAACAAGAAGCGCTCTCCCGCGATGTCTCCTGGTTGGACGACCTGATCGAGGAGGAGCGTACAAGCGCCGCCCAGGGCCGGCCAGCTGAAACCTCGGCCAGCTCCGGCGGAGCCGGCGCCGAAGCGGTGCTCGCGGCGCCCACCCCCCAGGTGGGGAGGCTCGTCCCTCTGGCCAGTGCCGCACAATTGCAACGAGCGGGAACGCGCGTAACTGCCCCGGCCGCTACCGAAAGTAATAGTCCCGGACCCGTAAAGGACGGCGAGTAATGGGAAAACTGCGATTGGCAATAGCCGGCGTCGGCAACTGCGCCAGCTCGCTCGCGCAAGGCCTCGAGTACTACCGGAACGCAAGCCCGGCTGACCAAGTCCCCGGTCTCATGCATGTCCAGCTGGGCGGCTACCACGTCCGCGATATTGAAGTCGTGGCCGCTTTTGACGTTGACGCCGCCAAGGTGGGCGAAGACGTGGGCAAGGCGATTTGGGCCGGACAGAACAACACCATAAGGTTCGCCAATGTGGGCTCGCTGGGCGTGCGCGTCATGCGCGGCCCTACCCTGGACGGGCTCGGCCGCTATTACCGGGAAGTAATAGAGGAGTCTCCCGCCCCCGTTGTGGGCGTGGCCGACGAGTTGGCCCGAGCCAAAGCGGATGTGCTGGTGTCTTATCTCCCCGTGGGGTCAGAGCACGCGCAGAAGCATTATGCTCAGGCGTGCCTGGACGCCGGGGTGGCGTTTGTGAACGCCATACCCGTGTTCATCGCTAGCGACCGCGATTGGGCGGGCAAATTTGCCCAAGCGGGCATCCCAATTATCGGCGACGATATCAAGAGCCAACTGGGCTCGACGATTGCGCACCGGGTGCTGGCCCGGCTGTTCGAGGATAGGGGGCTCGTCCTCGACCGCACTTACCAGTTGAACTTCGGCGGCAACATGGACTTCAAGAACATGCTGGAGCGTGAACGGCTGGAATCGAAGAAGATCTCGAAGACCCAGTCCGTGACCAGCCAGATCGAGCGCGGGATATCGGCGCACGACATACACGTGGGGCCATCCGACCATGTCGACTGGCTCGACGACCGGAAGTGGGCTTACATCCGGCTGGAGGGCCGCAATTTCGGGGATGTCCCGGTCAATATCGAGATGAAGATCGAGGTGTGGGACTCGCCCAACTCTGCGGGCGTTGTCATCGACGCCGTACGGTGCGCCAAAGTGGCGCTGGAGCGAGGCCTAGGCGGTCCGCTGATGGGCCCGTCGGCGTACTTTATGAAGTCTCCCCCGGCGCAATATCACGATGACGTCGCGCATCAGATGGTGGAAGCCTTCATCGCGGGTACTGGTGCGTAGGACGGCGTTTTTCTAGGCGCAGCGTCCGGGTGGTCCCGGCAAAAGTCCCACCTTGCTCGGCTGCAAAAGGGGTCGCATGATGGGAGTTTTATCCGGGGGGCGGGGACCCATCGCAGTTTTGCACCCATAGCGGGTAAAACTCCCCACCAACGCGGCGCCGCCGTCAAAACATGCGCGTTGCTAGGCCGATCGAGGCGAGCAAGTGCGAAGTTTTGTCCGGCGCGCGGGCTGAGGGGCGAAATAAGCGCCCGGGGCGGCGGACCGGGGTGAGTTAGCGCCAGGCTTCGTCCGACGGGGCGGGTGCCGGCCGGCCGCATCCAGGCGGGGCCAAACGCTATTCCCCTCTGGCCTCTGGCTGCCGGGCCCACCATTCGTCGAGCAAGCGGACCGCCTCGTCGTGCGAGTGGGGGCCTTCGTCGAGACGAAGCTCGAGAAGGTAAGTGAGCGCCCGGCCCACTACCGGGCCGGGGCCGATCCCGAGGTGGGACATGACCTCTCTCCCGTCGAGGTCGGGGCGGATGGCCGCCAGCTCCTCGCTCTCCCGGAGCTCGGCGACGCGGGCCTCGAGCTCGTCCATGCGCCGGGCCAGCTGCTGCGCCCGCACCGGGTTGCGGGTCGTGCAATCGGCCCGGGTCAGTTCGTTGAGGTCGTCCAGCAGGTCCCCGGCATCGCGGACGTAGCGACGGACCGCGCTGTCCGTCCAGCCCATGGCGTAAGTGTGGAACCTCAGGTGCAGTTCGACGAGCTTGCTGACCCTCTCTATGTCCTCCACCGGGTAGCGCAGGGCCCGCATCCTGTCGCGCGTCATCCTGGCCCCTACCAGCTCGTGGTGGTGGAAGCTCACGGTCCCGCCCGGGCCGAAGGAGCGAGTCTTTGGCTTGCCGACGTCATGGAAGAGGGCAGCCATGCGCACTATCCGCCCCGGGCGCGCTCGCTGGACGACCGCGATCGTGTGCGCCAGGACGTCTTTGTGGCGGTGGACCGGGTCCTGCTCGAGGGCCAGGGCGGGCAGCTCCGGGATGAACTCCTCCGCCAGGCCCGTTTTCACCAGGAACCAGAGACCCTCCGAGGGGTCGGGCACGACTAAGAGCTTGTCGAGCTCGTCGCGGACCCGTTCGTCCGAGACGATGTCCAGGCGGCCCCGGAGCCGGGTGACCGCTTCGACCAGTTCGGGCTCGGGCCGGAGCCCGTACCCGGCGATGAAGCGGGCGGCGCGCAACATCCTGAGGGGGTCGTCGGTGAACGACAAGTCTGCCGGCAATGGGGTCTTCAGCCTTCGTGCCGCCAGGTCGTTCACACCGTTGAAGGGGTCGACTAGCTGGAGGTCGGGCAGGGACAAGGCCATTGCATTGATGGTGAAGTCGCGCCTCGATAGGTCCGCCTCCAGGGCGGTCGAGAAGGCAACCTCCGGTTTCCGAGAACCCGCCTCGTACTCCTCGGCCCGGTGGGTGGTCACCTCGACCCGCCGGCCGTTTTTGATGGCGCCGATAGTGCCGAACCGTTTGCCCTGTGTCCACAGGTTGTCGGCCCAAGAGGACAGGACCTGCTCGGTCACCTCCGGCAAAGCGTCAGTGGTGAAATCGAGGTCGCTGTCCGGGCTCAGCTGGTCGAGCAGGGCGTCTCGGACCACCCCCCCGACGAGGTACAGGCGAGCGCCCACGGCCTCGAAGAGCGGAGCCAACTCGTTCGCAACTTCCAGGACGGGCCGCAGCCTTTTCGGTACCACAGGTGCGAGCCTAGAGATCTGGGTGAGCTTCGATCAGCTTTATAAGGAGGGCAGCAAGCCCGCCGTTTGGAGTGAAACGCGGAAATCGTGCGGGTTGGTCGCGGCCTGGAGCGCCGCCCGCAAGGAGATCTCGCCCCCCTTGAACAGGTTGAACAGGCTCTGGTCGAACGTGACCATACCGTGGTACTCGCCGTCCGCGATCACGTCTTCGATGGACTCGCCGTTGCCCCCGTGTGGGTCGAGTATCCGATCGGCGATGCGCCCGGTCATTACCATGGCCTCTACCGCCACTACGCGGCCCACACCGTCAGCACGCGCTACCAGGCGCTGGCTGATGACGCCCCGCAGGACCGAAGCCAGGCTGATCCGGACCTGTTTCTGCTGGTACGGCGGGAAGAAGTCGACGATGCGGTTTATCGTTTCGGTGGCGTTGGTGGTGTGCAGGCTGGACATGACCAGGTGCCCCGTCTCACCGGCCGAAAGCCCGGCCTGTATGGTCTCGGCGTCACGCATCTCGCCGATGAGGATGACGTCTGGGTCCTGGCGCAGCACCCTCCTCATCGCCTGGGACCAGTCCCGGGTGTCGCTGCCGATCTCCCGCTGGCTGATGATCGACATCTTGTCCCGGTGGAGCACCTCGATCGGGTCTTCGATACTGATGATGTTGGCGGCCCGGTTCGTATTTATGTGGTCGACCATGGAGGCCAGGGTTGTGGTCTTGCCCGAGCCCGTCGGCCCAGTGACGAGCACCAGCCCCCGCTGTTCCTCGGCCAACCGGGTGACGACGGGCGGCAGGCCGAGGTCGGACGCTGACAGCGCGCTCGGGAGCACCCGGCGCAGGACGAGGCCACTCGAACCCCGCTGGCGGAAGGCGTTGCACCGGAACCGCCCGAGACCGCTGGCGGAAAGAGAGAAGTCCGCCTCACCGGTCTCGTTGTACTCCTGGAGCCGGTCGGCGGGCAGGATGACCTTGACCAGGTCCTCACACTCCTCGTGCCCGACTGCCGGGAACGGCGTCATTCGCAGGTCGCCATTCACTCGGGCTCTCGGAGGGGAGCCCACCTTTATGTGCAAGTCGGACGCGCCCTGTTCGACGACGTGTCGAAGGACGGCAGGTAAGTCGATCACCGGGAACTGGTATCGGCAGGTTTCGGGCCTGGCCTGAGCCGGGGGTTGACTATCGCCGGTTGACCCGCCGGCGTTCTGGCAACATTGACGCCGAGGATAAAATGTTGTCGCCGTGGACGGGCTGCCCGAGCCCTCATCGTGAGGACCGATGCCCGGTTTAGGCAACATGATCCGCTGGGGTAAGGAATGTGCTCGTGCCGGTCCCTGGCCCGCTGATGGCTCCGTCGCTTTCCTGGTGCCCGTGCCGGATGGTGCGAGGGTGTCCGCAGAGTTCGTGCGCCGGTGCCTGGGGCTGTTGGCCGACCAGGGCTTCCAGCGGGTCGTGACCGCCGCCCTACCGCCTGACGAGCAGCGTGGGTTCCTCGAAGCGGGCTTCTACGTCCACGAGCATCTTCATCTTCTCGTCCTGGCCGCGGACGTCGCCATCCCGCCGGTCCCGCCTGGGCCGGCACTTCACCGGGCCGGCGCCCGTCGCCGTCGCGGTTTGCTGGCCGTCGACCAGGCTTCCTTCGCCCCGTTTTGGCGTTTGGACCGGGCCGGCCTGCGAGACGCGTTGGGGGCAACCCAGAAACGGCGTTTGAGGGTTGTCCTAGGCGTGAGGCGTAAGGTTGTCGGGTACGCGATCTGTGGCGCCTCGGAGGGGCGCGGCTTCGTCCAGCGTCTTGCCGTGCTCCCCGAAGCCCAGGGCCAGGGGATCGGGAAGAGGTTGCTCTTGGACGGCCTTCATTGGTTGCGCGGCCAAAACGCCAGGCACATTGTTGTGAACACCCAAGATGGCAACGAAGCCGCACTGGCCCTCTACCGTAAGGTCGGCTTTCGGGACGACCCTGCTGGCCTCTCGGTCCTGTCGGCCGGGTTGACGCGCTCATAGATGGTTGAGGTCGTGCCCGCCAGGCTCGCCGCGCTACTGCGCCACCGTGACACTGGCGCCTTCGCCGCGAGGAGAGCCTCGGCCATGAGTAGAGCCTCGACCCTGAGGAGAGGTGGCCACCTCGTCGCGATCGCCGCGCTCGTGGCGACCAGTGTCCCTGTTGCTGGGCTGGCGCTCGTCTCGGGAGCGGCGGGCCGAGCCGCGGCCGAGCCGAGGTTGTACTACTCCGGCACCGCTGCGCCCGCGATCAGTGGGGCGACGTCGAAGAGGAAGAGCACCGCGGCGAAACCTGATATCGCCACTGGCCCCGACAACTTGCAACTGCTTTCCCAGACGGCCTGGGTGCGCCGAGCTCGACAGAGTTCCAGCTCCGCCTGAGGATCACGGCCAGGAACCCGGCCAGCGAGATGCTGGAGGTCAACGTGTACACCGGCCTGACGACCAGGTCGCAGTTCGAATCAGTGCTAGGCGGTGAGTTCTACGGTTCTTACTACCAGCCCGGCGGCGGCCCTTTGTCGCTCAGCGCGTTGCCTCGCGACTCTCGGGGGGGCGTAGATGTCGATATCCCGGTCAACCAGTCGACTGGGGAGCTCGCTGCCACCGGGGTCTACCCCGTCCAGGTGTTCCTGGAGGGGGAGACCGGTGTGCCGAAGGGCAAGTCGCTCACGACCTTCATCGTGTATGCCGGCCGAGACCTGAGCTCGCTCCGCCTCGACGCCTCGTTCGTGTTGCCCATGACCGGTAACGTGCAGATCGGGCCGCAGGGTACTCCCGGGCCACTCCCGCCCGACCAGGCCACCACGCTCCAGGCCGACGCGGCCGACCTGGCTCGCTGGCATGTGCCGGTAACGGTCCGGGCCTCGGCCACCACTCTGGAATCACTGGCGGAAGGGAGCCCGGCCGAGCGCGCCGCAGTGGCGGACGTCGGCCAGGCGCTTCCTGCGGGCGACGAACTGCTCCCGGCGACGGCACTGCCTGTCGACATCCCGGAGTTGGTCGGCTCCGGTCTCACAGCTGACCTGAGCACGCAGCTGTCGTCAGGTGACGCGGACCTCGAACGGTTACTTGGGGTTGAACCCGCGCTCGACAACTGGGCGTCTGACGGAGACATCGACCCGTCGAGCATGAACGCTCTCGCCAACATGGGAGTCAGCGAAGTCGCGGTACCCGAAGCTGACCTCTCGACGCTCCCACTGGTGGACCAGGTGTTTACGTTCGCCCAGCCGACGAAGCTGTCGGTCCCGGGCGCGGAAATACTCGCGGTCGGGGCGGACACCGAACTGTCGTCCCGGGTGGCCGACGCCGCCGCGCCCGGGGCGGCCGTGCTGGTGGCCAACCAGTTCCTGGCGGAGCTGGCCATGATCGACCTCGAACGGCCGAGCGACCAGCGCGGGATTGTGATCATCCCTCCGGTTGGCGTCCAGGTGAACCCGGTCTTCCTCTCGGTCCTGCTGGCGGGGCTTCAGGGTAACCCCCTGGTGCAGGCCGTCGACCTCGAGCAGGTTTTCAAGGACGTCCCGCTGGCCCCGTCTGCCAATGGAGGCCCCTTGGTCCGTGAACTCGCCGTACCATCCCGGCCCGGAGCGGGGCTGCAGGGTATCGGGCAACTTCAACAGGCCCTGGCTGACGTGTCTGCCGATGGCGAGGTCTACGGCGACCACGTGGCGATGGTAAAAAGCCTGGACCAAAAGCTCTTCGTCAGCCTGTCCTCGACCTTCGATGGCTCGCAGCGGGCGGCCATGATTGCCAGTGTTCGGCGGGCGGCCGATTCCGCTCTGGGCGACGTCCACCTTCCCGCTTCACTTTCCATCACCCTTACGTCGCGCCAGGGGCGACTGCCACTCACACTCGTATCCGCGGCCGCTTCGCCCGTGCGAGTGCGCCTCGTCCTTACCAGCCAACAGTTGAGCTTCTTGGCGGCAACGTTCGCTGAGGGGGCGTGCACGCCGGTCAATGCCACCAAAAGCGTGGAGCATTGCCAGTTGACCTTGAGCCGGTCGCCCACGGTGTTGCGCATCCCGGTGGTCGTGCGAGCGCCCGGGACGTTCCCACTGTCGCTCCATATCGAAACGCCGTCGGGCAGCATGGTCCTGCGGACCAGTACCGGTTCGGTGACGTCGACGGCGATCTCCGATGTCGGTTGGTTCCTTATGGTTGGCGCGGCGCTTTTCTTGGCCGTTTGGTGGGTGCGCAATGTCCGCCACGGCCGTCGGGCGCGTCAACTCGTACCTCGGCCCGACGACGAACCGGGGCCGGAGGAGCCGAGCTCTGGTCCACCCACCGCCGCCGCCGATGACGCGACGATAAGCACTCACGCTCCGGCCAGCCCCCCTCCGGCCCGCCCCGCTCCGGCCAGCCCCGCGCCGGATCCGTCTGCCCCCGGTGCCGGCTCGCCTGGCGGAGGTCCACCGGGAGCCACGCCAGGGGGAGCCACGCCAGCGGGCGCCACAGTCGCCAGTTCCGACCCCGCCACCCCCGTCGGCCCCGGCGGCAGTGTGGCGGTCCGCAACGGCGGCGAAGGTTACCCTCCTAAGCACGTCCTACGGCCACCGCGTTGACGACCGACGGGAACGGTCGAACGCCGGCAGGGCGGCCGGGGCACTTCCCTCCCCCGGAACGCAGCGACGAGGGTGCTGCACACAAACTCCCTGAAGAACCGCCCACAAGCCCGGGCCCGTCGCCCGCCCCTCTGACGGGCCCCGTCCCCATCCTGCTGCCTCCGCCGGTAATACCCGCGTCGCTCGCCCAACCGGCCGCTTCGCGAGTGCTGGTGGTCCCGCCGCCAGGCCCGGTGCCGCAGCCAGAGGAGGGGCAAGCCGGCTCTTCGCTGGCTAACGGAATGCCCCCCATGATGTCGGGTCACACCGCGGTCCGAGCGGCAGCCGATCTGACCGTGCTGCCGCCCCGGCGGGCCAGGGCGCACAAAGGCAGCCGTCCCCTTCTGGCGGCCGCCGGCCCCTCCGCTCTCTACCAGCAAAGGCCGGAACGGGGGTTGGGACCAGAGCGGGGGTCGGAAGAGGCCACCCGTCGGGGGCGCAGCGCCCCGGCCTCGTCGGCCCGTAACGCCGCTGTCATGGCCGCTGGGACGTCATTGTCCCGGGTGTCAGGTTTCGCCCGGGTCCTGGCCGTCGCCTGGGTCCTGGGCCAGGGGCGCCTGGCCGATGCGTACAACCAGGCGAACCAGGTACCCAACACTGTTTACGACCTGCTGCTCGGCGGTGTGCTTTCGGCCACTTTGCTCCCTGTACTGATGCAGTCCCTCACCTGGCGCCCCGGGGAGAGAGACGAGGAAACCGTCCCGGCGGTGGTGACTTTCCTTACGGTCGTGCTCGTCGTCGCCACCGGGGTCTTTTGGCTGGCCTCTCCCCTCATAATCCATTTCTTTTTGTTGCGCGCCACCGGGCCGGGTGTACAGCAAGAGCGGGCGTTGGCCACGACCTGGTTACGGTTTTTCGCACCCCAATTATTGTTCATCGGCTTGATCACAATTACGACAGCATTGCTGAATGCTCGTCGGCGTTTTGGGTCCGTCGCTTTCAGCCCCGTCCTCGCCAACCTGGTCACCATCGGCGCCCTCGTTGTCGCCGACCAGCTGGTGACTAATAGCTCCCTTAGCGCCTATCAGGCTGACCGGGCGGCGGTCCTGGTTATCGGCTTGGGGACCACGGCGGGTTACGTGGCGCAATTGCTCGCCCAATTACCGGCTCTATTTCGCGCTGATATCCCATTGCGACCGCGTTGGTACCCGCGGCACCCCGCTCTTCTCACTATCGCGCGATTATCCGCATGGACCATCGCCGCGGTGGTAGCCAACCAGGTATCGTTTATATTGGTCTCCGTCCTGGCCAACACTAACAGCGGTAATCTTTCTTCGTTCACGTACGCGTACACGTTTATGCAGCTCCCGTACGCGATAATTGCGGTCTCGATTGCGTACGCCGTCGCGCCCGACTTGGCCGAGCTCTGGACAAATGGCAACAAGGAGAGTTTCGGCCGCACTGTCAGCGTTGCCATGCGGGTGACCTTGGCGTTGTTATTGCCCGCCGGTGTCGGCTACGCCTTGCTGGCCCACCCCGCCGCCGTGCTCGCCCTGGCCCACGGCCACCTTTCGGCCGCGTCCGCCCATCTCACGGGCTCGGTCCTCACCATCTTTGCCCTCGGCCTCCCGGGCTTCAGTGCCTACCTGTTGTTGATGCGGGCTTTCCAGTCCAAGCAAGACACTCGTTCGATGTTTTTGCTCTACGCGGGAGAAAACGGGCTTACCGTTATCGCGGCCCTAGCCCTTTACCCGGTCGCTGGTGTGCAAGGCCTGGCCGGGGCCTGGATTGGCTCGTACACGGTGGCTCTGCCCTTCGCTTGGCGCCGGCTACGGAAAAGCGCCCCCATTTCCTGGTCCCCTAGCTGGTTAGCGTCCGTCGCGGTCGCCACTGGCGTTATGGCTGGGGTAGTAGCGGGCCTGCTGCATGTCATCCCCGCAGGACATTCAATAGGCCCGTCGGCGGCGCGGCTGGTGCTGATTTCAGTGGCTGGCGCGGCGGTCTTCGTGGCGGTGGCAAAAGCCCTGGGGGTACAAGAGCTGACCGCCCTGCGCGCTCGCTACCGAGCCATGGTGCGCTGACGTCGTGGCGCGGGTAGTACGATCTGCGGGTCAATCCCGAAATAGCTACCTCCCGGGACGCTGAAGGAAGCGCTGGGACCTACGAAGGAGCTTCGTGACCGTACGAGTGGTGACCGACACTGCGTGTGACCTTCCTGGTGAACTGGTCGACGACTTCGGGATCGTGCTCGTCCCGTTGCATATTCGCTTCGGCGACACCGAACTGCTGGACCGCGTACAACTCGGTACGAAGGAATTCTGGGCGCGATGTGCCACCGAGGCGAAGCTCCCCGAGACGGCGGCCCCTTCTCCGGGCGCGTTCCGGAGCGCTTTTGAATCGGTGGCGGCCGAGGGAGCAGATGCGGTCGTATGCATAACCCTTTCATCCAAGCTTTCAGCGACGAACGAGGCGGCCAGTCAAGCGGCGCGGGCCTTCCGCGATAACTTCCGGGTCGAGCTGGTCGACTCGTTCAGCGTCACGATGGGCGAGGGGCTCGTCGTACTGGCGGCGGCGGAAGTAGCTAGCGCGGGCGGGACCGTCGATGACGTAATCGCCGCCGCGACCTCGGCCCGAGACCGCCTATCCGTATTCGGAGCTATTGACACGCTGGAAAACTTGCGTAAGGGCGGGCGCATTGGAGGTGCAGCCGCCACTCTCGGCGCACTTTTGTCCATCAAGCCGGTAATCGAAGTGCGAGACGGGGTGGTCGAACAGGAGTCGAGACAACGCACTCGGGCCAAGTCGCTCCAGTACCTGGCGGACAAGGCCCGGGCCGCCGGGCCCTCGACCGGTTGGCCATAATGAGCGCCGACGCACCGGATTTTTCTGTTTTTCTCGACCTGATGGCTGGGGTCAGTTCTCGCCATGAGCGGTTGATAGGCGATATCGGCCCGGTCATCGGGTCCCATGCCGGTCCGGGCGCCATCGGGGTGGCGTGGGTCCGGGAGGCGTCATAACGGGCGCCCGGCCAAGGCACCGCTGGGGGCACTAGCCTTGTGGGACGTGGCAGGAGTAGCGCCCGGTGTGCCACGGGCCCTGGCAGGGCGGTACCGCCTGGTTCGGCCTCTGGCGAAGGGCGGCATGGCGGAGGTCTGGGAAGGCCGCGATGAAGTTCTGAGCCGCCCGGTCGCCGTCAAGATGTTGCTAGCCCACTTGGCCGCCGACCCGCACCTCCGGGAGCGTTTCCGTCGAGAAGCGGTCACGGCGGCCCGTTTGGTGCACCCGGGGATCGTGGCTACCTTCGACGCCGGGGTCACACCGCTCGGCGAAGGTGGCACCGGTCCCGGCACTCTCTTGTCGGGAGGGTGGTCGCGTAACGAGAGCGAGAGCGTGGAGCTGCCCTGGCCCGCGCCCCCAAGCACGGCGTTCATCGTTATGGAACTTGTGCCTGGCGAGACGCTCAGGGACCTGATCGCTCGGGCCTGCCCGCTGGCGCCCGAGTTGGCCGTGGCCCTTGTTGCTCAGGTCACAGATGCGCTTGCCTATGCGCACGCTCAAGGTCTCGTTCATCGCGACATCAAGCCTGCGAACGTCTTGCTGCGGGACGAGGGGGCGGGCATGGTGCGCGTGAAGGTCACCGACTTTGGCATAGCCAAAGCGGCCGCCGCCGCCGGCGCCGACCTCACTGCCACCGGTACAGTGCTCGGGACCCCCAAATACCTTGCCCCGGAGCAGGTCCAGGGCCATGAACCAGACGCCCGGGCCGACCTTTATTCGCTCGGGGTCGTTTTGTTCGAGATGCTGGCCGGTGGGGCACCTTTCAAGGGGACCACGGACATGGCCACGGCGCTGGCTCACGTTCAGCAGCAGGCCCCCCATTTGGACGATCTTCGGCCCGGCTTGCCACCCGGGTTGGGCGACCTGGTTGACGCTCTCCTCGTCAAGGAGCCGGAGAAGCGCGTGCCTTCAGCCTTGGTCCTTGGTGGCGCTCTGACGGCCATCAGTAAGACCCTGGGAGTGCCGGCCCAGAGCCAACCCGGGGCGTACCTCCAGCTCGGCTCGGCCGCCACTCGGACGGGAGAGCACCCTGCGCAAACAACGAGGGATGGCGAACGAGGGACGTGGTCGAACGAGGGCTTTGCGGCCGCCGGTCATGGCGTCACCGCCCGGGACATCGAGGCTCGAGAAGCTACGGTGCGCCAGCGGGCCTCGGGAGGGACCGCGGCCCTGGGGGAGGAAGGTAGTACTGGTGCGCCTTCTCACGGCGACGGCGGCCACAAAAGGGCCCGCAAACGGCGTAAAGAGGGTTTCCGCCGCCGCCCCGGGGTCATCGCATCAGTGGTCGTTGGTTCGTTGCTCATAGCCGGTGCGGGAGCGGCTGTAGCCCTGTGGCGGTCGCAGCCGGAAGGGGCGCAAGGGTCAGGGCAAACTTCCAGTTCACAGACGAACGGGGCGCTCCAAAACAGCAATGCCCCGATCCGGGTTGTTTCGGTGACTGAACTAACCCAGGACGGCAACCTCCCCAACGACAACCTGAGCGAACTCCCCAATTTGACTGACGGCAACGCCAGCACCTCGTGGGAAAGCGCTGAATATAACGGCCCCAATTTCGGCGGCTACGGCGGGTTCGGCTTGGTCGTGAAACTTGGTTCCGCCCGCACGCTGCACGAACTGGTGGTATCGACATCTATGGAGGGATGGAGCGCCGAAACCTTCACGTCAGACACCGACGCCCCGGCCGTAAGCGGGTGGGGCACGCCCACCGCAAAGCAGTCGCCCATTTATGGGAGCACTACCTTTTCGCTTGCCGACCACAAAGCCGGTTGGGTGCTGTTGTGGATGACGGACCCGGGCCCCACCCGGCAGGCTCAGATCCAGGAACTTACCGTTCACTGATAAAGGGCAAAACTGTGCCCGCGAGGCCGGGCCGGCTAATCTGCCCGCATGGCGCCCGAAAACGAGGAACTGTCGACGTCGGGTTCGGGGGGTCTCAGCGAGGGCGACGACGGAGTTGGGCTGCCGGGAGGGCCACAAAGCAGTCGGCCCGCCAAGACCCAGCTGGACGTTTGGGCCGATCAGCTGGCGGACTATGTCGTCGAGGGTGTCGCGTGGCTGAAGGCAAGGACGACGGTCAAGGCACAGACCGCGCTCCGGGCGATCGTGTATGGCGTGGTGGTGATCGTCTCGGCGGTCGCGGCGTTTGTGCTGCTGATAATAAGCCTCGTGCGGATTTGGGATGTCTATGTGCCGATAGAACCTCTAGGTCGTCGGGTCTGGCTTGGCTACGTGACGTTCGGCGGCCTTTTCTTTATCGCCGGCGCGGCTTTGCTGCTCTGGAAAGGGGGCGAGGGGGAATGAGCCCTGCGGGGGTGACATTTTCGTTTCGGCGGGACGTCGACAGGCAGTGAGGCGCGCTGGGCCAGTCGAAGCTGGAATACCCGAGGAGCCCTGGTGGTTAACCACACGCTTGGGAAGTGGAGTGAAATGGACAACGACAGGCGAGACGTAGTCATAGTTGGTTCGGGGCCCGTGGGTTTGACGGCTGCCCTTTATAGTGGGCGCGCCAACCTGCGGCCGCTGGTGCTCGAGGGCGAACCTTCCTCAACCGGTGACCAGCCTGGAGGCCAGCTCATGCTGACCACCGAAGTGGAAAACTACCCCGGGTTCCCGGAAGGGATAGTTGGCCCAGTGTTGATGGACCAGATGAGGGCGCAGGCGGAGCGGTTCGGGGCCGAGTTGGTGCCCGCCAAGGCGGTTCGCGTCAAGCTTCAGGAGGGAGGCCCCCAAACCATCTGGTACAGGGACCCCTCCAGCGGCGAAGAGCTACAGGTAGAGGCAAAGGCGTTGATCCTGGCCATGGGTGCTCGCGCCCTCATGTTGGACGTCCCTCATGAGCGACGGTTACTGGGCTATGGCGTGTCCACCTGCGCCACCTGTGACGGCTTTTTCTTCCGCGGCCAGCACTTGGCCGTGATCGGCGGCGGCGACTCAGCCATCGAGGAAGCCATATTTCTGACCAAGTTCGCGGACTCGGTCACCATCGTGCACAGGCGCCACGAGCTGCGAGCGTCCAAGATCATGCAAGACCGGGCGAGGGCTAACCCGAAGATCCGTTTCGTTTGGGACAGCGTGGTCACGGAGGTGGCCGGCGACGCAAAGGTCGAAGGCCTGAAGCTCCGTAACGTGCTGACTGGTGGTGAAGACGTGCTGCCGGTCACCGGCGTTTTCGTTGCCATAGGGCACGTGCCTAACACGGATATCCTTCGGGACCACGTGGCCCTGGACGAGCTCGGCTACGTGCTTACGGTGGGGGGCACCACCGCTACCTCCGTCGATGGCGTCTTCGCCGCCGGCGACGTGGTCGACCATCGCTACCGCCAGGCGGTGACCGCTGCCGGCAGCGGTTGCATGGCGGCCATCGACGCGGAGCGTTGGCTGGAAGAGCACTCGGCGGGCTGAGCCTTTTGGCCGGCGGGTGACAAGTGACGTCACGGGCCGGTCCGGCGCGGCTCTGCTCGGCTCTGCGTAGCTGGCTCGAAGGTGCTGCGCCGCCCCGGCCCGGGGAATGTGCCAACCTTGAGAACGGTTGTACAAGGAGCTTCTGGGAGCGACGAACACTGCGGTGGGGTCGCCAATGAAAGGGTGAAGACTCGATATGTCACAAATGACCACTGCTCTTACTGACGCGACGTTTGACGAAGAGGTAGTGGCCGCTTCCGAGCCGGTGCTGGTTGACTTTTGGGCGGAGTGGTGCGGACCGTGCAAGCTGATCGAGCCAGTCCTGGACGAGATCGCCAAAGAGAACGAAGGGCGCCTCCGGGTCGGCAAGGTCAACGTGGACGACAACTTGGAGATTGCCCGGCGCTTTGAGGTGATGAGCGTTCCGACGTTGATCCTGTTCAAAGAGGGAGTCCCCGCATTGCGTCTGGTCGGGGCGAAGGGGAAGGCGCAGTTGCTGCAAGAGTTGAGCAAGCACCTCTCATAGCGTGGCCGGACCGGCTCGGTCCGCGGCGATCCACAACATTTTTCACAGCTGTGGAAGAGGTAGAGGTGAGCCGACCCTCAGGTAGCGCGCAAGGCTAATTGGCCTCGTTAACTGGGCTCGGTCATCGACCTGTAGATCCGCTCGAGGTCCTCGAGGGTGGCGAACTCGATGACCACCTTGCCCCGGTTGGCGCCCATGTCCACCCTGACCTTCGTGCTCAGGTGTTCAGCTAAGAGCTCTTCGAGCTCGAGGATGCCCGGCGGCCGGAGGCGGGCGGGCGCCGGGCGCGGCGGGGAGCTATCTGCGGGTTCTGGCAGCTGGTTATGGTGGCGAACAGAGTCCTCGACGGCACGGACAGAAAGTTGCTCGTTGGCTGCGCGTCGCGCCAACGCCTCTTGAAAGGACCGGTCAGGGGTTCCCAGCAGTGCTCGTGCATGCCCGGCAGTCAGCCGGTCTTCGGCTACCAATCGCTGAACCGACGGTGGCAACTGAAAGAGCCGGAGGGCATTCGTGATGGCCACCCGGCTCCTGCCGACCCGGGTCGACAGTTGTTCGTGAGTGAGGCCGAAGTCCTCGATGAGCTGTTGGTAGCCGGCCGCCTCCTCCAGCGGGTTCAGCTCTTCCCGGTTGAGGTTCTCGATGAGGGCCTGTTGGAGGCTCTCGCCTTCTGAGGCGTCACGGATAATGGCCGGGATGGTGTCCAGCCCCGCACGTCGTGCCGCCCGCCATCGCCTCTCCCCGGCGATGAGCTCGTATTCATCGTCACCCACTCGTCGCACGAGGACCGGCTGCAGGATGCCTATCTCGCGCACCGACGCAGTCAACGCCCCCAGGGCATCTTCGTCGAAGTGCTCACGGGGCTGGCGGGGGTTCGGGCGTATGATGCTCACCGCCAGATCCACCAGCGCTCCCCTGTCCCTCTGGGCATCAGTAGGGATCAGAGCGCTCAAGCCTCTACCCAACCCGCTGCGGCGCGCCACCGCTCACCTCTTTCGCTAGTTCCCGGTAGGCCGTCGCGCCCCTGGACGTCGGGTCGAACACAACGATTGGTTGGCCGAACGACGGAGCTTCCGACAGCCGGACTGTGCGGGGGACAACGCTTCGGCACACTCGGTCCCCGAAGTGCCGGCGCACCTCTTCGACCACTTGCTCCGCCAAGCGAGTCCTCGCGTCGTACATGGTCATAATGATCGTTGTCACACTCAGGGAGGGGTTGAGGTTGGCCCTCACCCGTTCGATGTTGTTTAGCAACTGGCCCAGGCCCTCGAGCGCGTAATACTCGCACTGGATGGGCACGGCTACTTCTTGAGCTGCGGCCAGCGTGTTCACCGTGAGCAAGCCGAGGGATGGCGGGCAGTCGATCAGCAAGAAATCGAAATCGCCGAGCACGCTTGCGATCGACCGCTTGAGACGCAGCTCCCGGCTAAAGGCCGGGACAAGCTCGATCTCCGCCCCCGCAAGGTCGATGGTGGCCGGCACTAGAAACAGGTTCCGGAGGTTGGTCGGCTCGATGCAGTCTTCTATGGGCACGTCGTGCAGGATGACGTCGTATATAGAACTGTCGAGGTTTCGTGCATTGACCCCGAGGCCCGTGGTTGCATTGCCCTGGGGATCCAGGTCCACCACGAGCACCCGGTAGGCGAGTTCCGCTAATGCCGCGCCCAGGTTGATCGCGGTCGTCGTCTTGCCGACACCGCCCTTCTGGTTGGCGATGGCGAGGACTCTTGGGAATGGTGGCTTCTCGCCCGGTACGGGAGTGAGCTCGTGGGCGGCCATCAGGTCTTGGCCCGCATTCCTTAAGTGGTCGAGCCCGTCCGGCCCGGCCGAGGTGGTCGTCTCGCCCGCCAGGCCGTCCATATCCCGATCTCCAGCCGAGTCGAGTGCACCGTCAGCCTCTGGCGAAGCGTCGGGCACTGTCGGGTTAGTCATTACGTCACTCATCCTGTCTCGCAACGAGAGCTACAGCAAGCATCGAGGTCGCCGGGGCGCCCTCGAAAGTCAAACCCTCTAATAACCTTCACCCCGCTCCCGCCGGATACGGTCAAAAACCTCGGCTGCCCTCGACCTCTCGTTGGCGTGTTTCCGCAGTGCAAGGGGGGAGATGAACTCGGGATCGTGTTCCACTATGGAGGATGCCAGTTGCCCCGAAGGGCTGGTGGCCCGGGCTCCCAACCTACCCGGGTACCGTTCTTTCATCTGTGCGTATCGTTCGGCGCTTTTGGCGTCCAGTTGGTTACTAAGGCGTTCGTCCAGCAGCGGGACGAGCACGTCTCGAAGGAACGTGCCCCGGGCCATCCACTGAAGGTATTCCCGTCCGTCGTGGTTGTAAGGCCCGTACAACTTGCCACCGGGGAAGGTCTCCTGAATCCAGTTGAAGAGAGGAGCGTGGCGAACGTGCATGCGCAACGTGACCTGCGGCTGGCGACCATCGCCCCCGAAATGACCCTCCCCTATGAGCAGGCCCACCAGTATGCCCTTGTCGAATTCCGAAGGCAGCGGCTCCTCCTCGGCGTAGCGCACCCAATCCTGAATGCTCGCTTGGTTCTTCGCGCCCCAGGCCCGTGTGATGGGAAGGTGTTTCACCGTATGGTACCACGTGGAACATCCGCCCTTCCTGAGTATGCTGAGACCCGCCCAGCTCCAGCGGCTAGAAGAGTGGTCGCTTGAACGGTACCCCGACACGGCGCGGGTACCTCGGCCTACAATCTGAGGCGGCCAGCACGCGGCTCATCGAGACCGGCCCGACGCTCGTTGTGACCCCTTCACTCGTCTCGAGTTTCAGGCCCAAGATGGCTAGCCCTTGCGGGGGCCACCGTTCTTCATGTTGCCCGGGTGGGTCCGCCACCACCAGGTGACCTTCCACTCTGAGGAGCCCTGCCGCACATTCCGCCGTGGCTGCGGGGGCCCGAACCCCCGCGCCGTGACCAGCTCTGCTGTTTGACGCAACGGGCCTCGGCCCGTTAGTTCGGCCCGTTCGCAACGAACCTTGGCCCGCGATCCGATCCCGAGTTCGTCGATCGCTGTTTGTAGCCAGCTAGCTCTGCGACCGTTGCTATCGATGAGAAGCCACTGGCTCTCTGGCCACAGG
Organism: uncultured Acidimicrobiaceae bacterium; assembly: GCA_963807395.1. Lineage (GTDB taxonomy): Bacteria > Actinomycetota > Acidimicrobiia > Acidimicrobiales > Palsa-688 > Fen-671. Next base: position 34,064 of record CAWEBW010000004.1, on the reverse strand, counting down.
ATGGCCAATACGAGCCCAGGCAGGCCGCCACCACTCCCAATGTCGACGGCCAGCCCCTCGGGAGCAGTCCCCGCCACTTTCGCGAACGCGGTGCTCCGGGCAATTTGGTCGTTGACGGGCCCGGCCCGAGAAAGCCCAGTCGACGGGCGTCAGTCAGGAGGGGCTCCAGAGCGTGAGCGAGCTGTGGCGAGGACATGAGGGATGAGCGAGCGAGAGTCTGGAGAAAGGGTACGTGCTGGCTCGGCCGTGTTCGGGGCCGAGCGGCCGGCGCCAGCAAACGAAGGCGCCGGGTTCGTATCTAGGAGCTAACGCTCTCCGACTGCTGACTGCCGTCAGGCGATTCTTCGGTCGCCGCTCCCTCGGGCGGCGACGGGATGAGCACGACCCGGCGGTATGGCTCTTCGCCCTCTGACGTCGTGGTAACGCCTGGGACGACATTGACCGCGTCGTGCACGACCTTGCGGTCCGCCGGTGGCATCGGCTCGAGCGCTCGCCTGGTGTTGCTCTCACGCACTTCGGCTGCGACTTGTTGAGCAAAGCGGGCCAGGGCATCCTGCCGCCGCTTCCGATAACCGTTCACGTCCACTACCACCCGACATTCGGATGAGCCCACCCGGTGCTGCAACACGGTTCGCGTCAGCTCCTGCAGAGCAAGCAACGTCGCTCCTCGGGGACCGATGAGGGTACCCAAGTTTTCTCCGTCGATCTCCAGCTCGACCACGCCCTCGCCCAGGTCGTGTGAGCTGACGGTAGCTGACGAGCCGAACTCGGCCAAGAGACCTTTCAAGAACTCTTCGGCCAGCCGGACCTGCTCTTCGATCGATGCCGTCCCCACCTCGCTGAAGTTAGCGCCTTCCCGTTCAGATGTGGCGGCGGGAGCTGACGAGGACGTTCGCCGACGGCGCCGGTTGCCAGCTCCTGCGCCGGTGGCCTGGGAGCTGCCGCCTTGGGACGGCGACAAGCCCGGTACCGGCTCGTGCGTGTTGTCGCCGGTGCCGGCCGGCCCGTCGGGCTGGCGCGACGTAGAGGGGGCCGGCGCAGAGCCATGGTCGGAGTCACCCGCTGACCTGCGCCTACGGTCGCGCCTTTCGCCCTTTGAGCGGGGGTACCGGGGCTGCACCCTGGCGCGGACGCGTGCCTCTTCCCTCAAACGACCGAACAGGCCCAACTTCGCTTCGGAGATCACCTGGAAGTCGGCGTCGGCCTCCGCCACCCCGAGTTGCTCCAGCGCGGCCCGTTTAGCTTCTTCAACCGTACGGCCAGTGGTCTCAACCCACTCCATACCTATCGCCCCTTGCGTCGCCGGCTTCGGTTCCTTTGGCCGCTGGCGGAGGAACTCGGGTTACGGTTGGGGACTTGGCCGTTGGTCTTCCCGTCGGTCGGTGCCCCGTTCTGGTCGGCCGGGAGCGGTTTTGGCTGCTTTACTTGCGGCATCCTCGCCGGCGACGTCTTCGCTTGGGCCGCCCCGTCCTGAGGTGGCCCGTCCTGAGGTGGCCCGTCCTGGGCTGCTCCGTCCTGAGGTGGCCCGTCCTGAGGTGCCTTTGCCGGCGGCGTCCCGGTCTTCGGTGACCCCGCCGGGGACGGCTTCGCCCGAGCCTGACCTGACTGGCCCTGACCTGACTGGCCCTGACCAGACTGCGGCGGCCGCGACTGGCCCTGACCGGACTGGCCCTGACCGGATTTACCCGGGTCCGACTGGCCCGGACCGGACTTACCCGGACCGGACTGAGATGACTTCGCCTGTGAGGGGCCGAGCTGCTGCGGCCTTCCCGGGGGTTTGGCGTTTTTTCGCTCGGTTTCGTCGAGGCGCGCCTCCATCACCTCGATGTCTTTGTCGTCCTTCGCCACCAAAGCAATGACTTTGGGGTCGTAGTGGTACATCATCCACTGTTGGCCGACCCTGAAGAGGGCTGACACGGCGTAGTACACAACCAGACCAGATGGCAGCCGTATGCAGATGAGACCGAAGACGATGGGGAAGAACCGCATGATCTGCATTTGCGAGTTCATCTGCTGGTTCTGGCGCACCATCGGGTTGAGGTTCGTTATCTGGACCTGCTGGTAATAGTTCGCCCCGATCATGATCAGCAGCAGGAAAAGGCTGCCGAAGATCTCGGCAAACCCGAGGCCCTTGGTCAAGGCTGACCAGGCACTGTCGGAGAGGTTGATCCCGAAGGCGTGCATTTGAGCACCCTCTCCGGGTTGCGCGCTGGCGACCAGCGCCTTGTACATCGCCGTCCCGTGGTTGACGTAGAGGGGCATGGCGTGGCAGGCGTTGCCCTTGCAGCCCGAGGGGCCTTTGGCGCTGAGGCCGGTGATGACCCGGTAGAGGACGTAGAACAGCGGGAGGGGCAGCAATGTGGGGATGCAGCTGCCGAAGGGGCTGACCCCTTCTTCCTTGTACAACTCGGTGAGAGCCTGGTTAAGCGCCAGCCTGTCGTTTTTGTACTGCTGCTGAAGCTGCTTCATCTTGGGTTGCAGCTTCTGCATGGCCAGCATCGAGCGAGTCGATTTCAGGGTCAGCGGCACGACGAGGATCATGAACGTCAGGCCGAGCAGGATGATGGCGATCCCGTAGTTGGGTATGACGGCGTAAAACCCAGCCAGGACCCACGCCACCAGTTGGCTGAGAGCGGTCATGCGCTTCTCTTTTCAGCTCCGGCTCGACCCGGCGAGCGAAGGCCATCTTGTAGTGGGCCATCGCCTATGGGGCTGTCTGGGCTGGTCCGCTGCGCACTGGGGCTCTCCGGCACCAGGTCCAGACCGAACGGGCCTCCTGGTCTGCACCTGACGAGACGGCGGACCACCAGCGGGAGGCCTTTCCTGGCCCCGAACCTCTGGAAAGCTTCGAGGGCGTAGTCGGAACAGGATGGTACGAACCGGCACGCAGGGCTTCGGCCGGCCGAAGCCGCCTGATAAGCGAGGACCATGGCCCTCAGTGCTTTGGTGGTAATCGTGGGCCGCGAGGCAGGAGCACTTGTCAGAGTCATGGCCCCTCCAGGGTGGGGCGTCCTCAGTCCGAGGTTACCTGCTTTTGGCTGCCTGGCTGGCCCGCGGACGCCGGTGGGCCCGGAGTTGTTAGTGCCGCGACCGCGCGACACAAGTGGTCCGACAGTTGCTGGTACGAAAGGGCCGTCGCCGCCGGTGTGGCGCGGACCAAGTAGATCCCGGGGGGGAGGGACATCCGTCGCGCCGCCTCGCGTAGACGCCGCCGAAGCCGGTTGCGCACCACGGCGTTGCCTACCCTCTTCCCTATCGCGAAAGCCAGCGTCGTAGTCGCACTCAACGATGCCGGGAGCCGCGAAACTGTCAGCGGTCCTGACCGCGCAACGGGAGCGCGCTGGAGCCTGTCGAAAACCGGCCGCCGCCTCGTCGTTCACCTCAAACTGCCAAGCGGTCTCGGCCCTTCAGCCGGCGCGCCTTCAGTACTGCTCTTCCCGCTCTGGTCGACATGCGGTGGCGGAACCCATGTCGCTTCGCCCGGCGTCGGGTGTGAGGTTGGAAAGTACGTTTCACTGGTTGCCTCCTAGGTAAGACCCGTTACCGCGCAACGACACGCTGTCTTAAGCCCTCCCGCCGCAGCGAGCCGGGTTGGCCCGCTTCGCCAGGCGAACGGTCCAGCTGGTGCGCGTCGGCCAAGCAGCCTACGGCGTTCTGCTCCAGCGTAGGGGACCATGATGGATCGCGCCAGCAGCCCTTTTCCCCGAGACCGTGCTGCCTTTGCCGGCTGGACAAGGTACCTTCGAAGAATGGCTGCGCAGGAGCCCCAGCGCGGGGCAGGTGGTTGGCCGCCTCAGGCTCCAGGGGGCCAGCCGGCGGCCAACGGCGGCCCGGGCGAACCCGGTTCTTGGGATGAGATCCACTGGCCGGGGACACCTCAGGGTACGCCGGCGCCTTCTCAGGTTACGACGGGCAGAGCAGCGCCAGGGGCAGACATCGCCTGGCCGCCCGATGGCCCCGCCGGTAACGGGCCGACGGGCAACGGGCCGACGGGTAACGGGCACCCCGCGTAACGCCGCGTGCCCTGCCGGCAACGGTCTTGCCCGCCGCTGGCCGGGTCATCCGGTTCGTCCGGATCATACGGATATCAACGGGCCAGCCGACCCGCCCCGCTGGCGGCAGATACCGGCTCGAGCGGCGCTGGTGGCCGTGCCCGGTGCCCTCCTCGGTATTGTCCTGGCGGGCGTCGGCGCAGCTATCGGCCAAGGTATTACAGGCAGCTCGACGAGTGGCGTATCCGACCTTCTCGGGGAAGCCGGCCTGTGGCTGGGGATGCTGGCCACCGTGGTCTTCGTGTCCTACCGGTTCGGCACCGCCAACCTGACCCGCGATTACGGCTTGGCTATAAAGGCCAAGGACCCGCTGTGGGGGGTCTGCGCCGCGATAACCGCCTTTCTCGGGGCCGGATTGGTCCTCGAGATCTTTTCGGGCACCAAGTTCTCGGGTAGCAACGACCAGATCCTGACCCAGCAAAAAGGCCACGACGCGGGGATCGTCCTGGTCACCCTGATAGTCGCGCTCGGAGCCCCCTTTTTTGAGGAGTTGTTTTTCCGGGGCTACCTGCGCACCGCCTTGCAAGCCCGCTTCGGCCGGCACGGTGCAGTCTGGCTGCAGGCCGTTTTCTTTGGCCTGGCCCACGCCGGCGAGGCCGGGACGACCCTCGGCAACGTGTCCGTCGTGTTGGCCATGTTCACTGTGGGCGTAGTCCTCGGGTACACAGCCATGTTGACCGGCCGCCTGGGTGCCGGAATGGTGGCCCACTGCCTGTTCAACCTGGTCGCCGTTGCGTCCGTGGTGTGAGCGCGAGTGAGCTCACGACGCGGAGCGGTGCGGAGCGAACCCTCGGGAACGGGCCACGATGTGGCCGGCACTGGAGGTGGGCTATCTCCTGATGTAGAGCTCCATCAGGAGACGGAGCACCACCATCCCACGGTGCAACGGGGCTGGGCGCGGGCGGCCGTCTTTGGCGTGAGCGACGGGCTGGTTGCCAACGTGTCTCTCATCCTCGGGGTGGCCGGAGCACAGCCGGGGGCCAACTACGTCAGGTTGGCCGGTCTGGCCGGCCTCCTGGCTGGAGCCTTCTCGATGGCCGCCGGCGAGTACGTATCGATGTCCGCGCAACGGGAACTGATGGAGCGGGAGCTGGACGTCGAACGTCGAGCCCTCGTAAGTTCTCCCGATGCAGAACTGCAAGAACTAGCGGCGTTGTACGCCAAGCGGGGGCTACCGCCCGAGGAGGCGTCCTACCTGGCCAAGATGATGATGAAGACCCCCGAGATGGCGTTGCAAGCGCACGCCCGGGAGGAGATCGGCATCGACCCGTCCTCGTTGGGGTCACCGCACTTGGCTGCTCTTTCTTCCTTCGTGAGTTTCGCCTTGGGTGCGGCGATCCCTCTGCTGCCGTGGATCTTCCTGTTCGGGGCACCAGCCGTCGCCGCCTCCGTCGGCCTCGTCGCAGTGTCGTCGGTGTTTATCGGTGTCGTGCTCTCCAGGGCAACGGGCCGGTCACCCGTGCGCAGCGCCATCCGCCAAGTGGCAGTGAGCATGCTCGCCGCCGGCATTACCTATCTGATAGGTCGGCTGGTCGGCGTCAGCGTGGTCCACTGAGCCCGCGCCCGGGGTTCGCGAACGGTGCGGCAGCCCAACATCGCTGACGGCGAAGCGCTGGTGGTCGATGCGGCGCGGACACCTTACGGCCGACGGGGAGGAGCCCTCTCCGCATGGCACCCGGTCGACCTGGCCGCAGAGCTGCTCATCCACGTTGTCACCCGCAACGCGATAGATGCTGGCGTCATTGAGGACGTCATCCTGGGCTGCACCTCGCAGGTTGGGGCGCAAGCTAGCAACATCGCCCGGCGGGCCATCCTCGCCGCCGGCTGGCCGGAAAGCGTGCCCGGCGCAACCGTGGACCGCCAAGCCGCTGCCTCCGCACAAGCTGTTCATTGGGCCGCCCAAGCGGTCATGTCGGGCGCCCAAAATCTCGTCATTGCCGGCGGTGTCGAAGTCATGACGGCGGTGCCGCTGGGGGCGAGCCTGGCCGTGCCAGCAGTGGGCAAACCTTACGGCCAGCGGCTCCAGGCCAGGTACAAGCCGAGCGGCGGGCTGCCTCCACCCGGGCTGGTGGCGGAAGAAGTGGCTTCGAGGTGGGCGCTAACTCGCGCTGGCCTCGACGATTGGGCGCTCCTCAGCCGAAATCGGGCCCGCCAGGCTCAACGATCGCCCCTCCGTTACGTCTGCAGGGTCCCGGTCCCGGGCCAGGCCGCCTTGGCCAAGGACGAAGCCCTCGTCCCCCGGCTGAGCAGAGCCGAAGTGGCGGGCTTGCTACCGGCATACAGCGAAGATGGCGTGATCACGGCGGCGAACATAGCCGCCGAGGGAGACGGGGCCGCCGCCGTCCTCATCGCCAGCCCGGACTGTGCGCGCGCCCTGTCGCTCACGCCCAGGGCTCGGTTCGTTTCTTTTGCTACTGCTGGTACCAGCCCGGATGTGTGGCCGACGGCCACGGTCCCGGCCACCTGGGAAGCCTTGAAGAAGGCGGGCCTCGGCACCGAACACATCGACCGGTGGGAGATCCACGAGAGCAGCGCCGCGGCCGTCCTGGCCTGGCTGGCCGAGATGGATGTGGCCCGTGAGAAGGTCAACCCGGATGGTGGGGCCCTTGCCACTACCTCTCCGATCGGAGCAGTAGGAGCGGGGCTTTTCGCCGCTGCCGTCGAGGGCTTGGCCGCAGGAAAAGGGGGACGGGCCGTCGTTTGCGTGGCCGGCGACGCCGGCGTTGCTACCGCGTGCGTGCTCGAGAGCGTCTGACAATTCACACCTGTGGACGAACCTGGGGAGTGTCACACAGCTGTAACTTTTCGGTAAGAACCCTCGGCCGTGAACTCGGCGGCGCGAAAGCCGTGCTCTTCACCCCGTCTTCATGCTCGCGGTGTAGAGAACGCCTATGCGATCCTGGTCGCCGAGGACGATCCGGCCCTTCGGTCTGTGCTCGAGCGGGGGCTGGAAGAACACGGCTATGTCGTTGACCCCGTGGCGGACGGGGAGGAGGCCCTCGGCTTCCTGCGCACGTACGAGTACGAGGTCGCCATTATCGACTGGCGGATGCCGAAGCTATCTGGCCTCGACGTCGTCCGGGCCTTGCGGGCCAGGCGCTCGGCGTTGCCGGTATTGATGCTGACGGCACGCGACACCGTTTCGGACCGGGTCATGGGGCTGGACGAGGGCGCCGACGACTACCTCGTCAAGCCGTTCGACTTCGGCGAGTTACTGGCGCGGCTGCGCGCCCTGCAGCGCAGGCCGGCGACGCTACAGCCCACAAAACTGGTGGTGGGTGACATCGAGTACGACCCCGCCACCCGCAAGGTGCGAACGGGAACGGGCGAGCCTCTGCTCACCGCGACCGAGCTAGCCATTCTCGAGCTCCTCATGCGCCGCTCGCCCACGGTGGTCCACCGGCGCTCCATCGCCCTCAACGTGTGGGCAGAAGAAGCGGGTGCCGTGGGCTCGAACACGATAGACGTCCACCTCGCCCGGCTAAGGGCGAAGCTTGCTTCGGCCCACGTTCGGATAGAAACTGTACGTGGTGTGGGGTACCGGATGATACCTGCGTGACCCGCTGGTCCCAGCGGTCCGACCCCCATGGGCACACTCCCGGTGGGGGCACGCGACCCGGGTCGCAGTTGCAGTCGCGTCGCTCATTGCCGTCCTCTACATAGCGGTAGCGGTCTCGTTCGACGCGGTCGACACCAGGCACCTGGTGGCGGAGGTCGACGGGCGGGTTCAGAGCCGGCTGGAGCTGATCGCTCATCAGGGTGGGCTCGAATCTTTTGGCCCGGGCCATCTTCTCCCGGCGGACAAGGACGTCGACGACGCCCCGGTCGTGGTTTGGCTGGCCAGGAGGCAGACGTCCGCTGTTCCGCTAACGCTCGGGGCCCCGCCGCTGCCCGCCGGCGCCTGGTCTCGCTCGGGCCAGGCGACCACCGCTTATCTCGGCCAGGGCAACTTTCGCCTGTTGGCCCTGCCACTCGGTAATTCCTGGCTCGTGGGAGCACAGAGTTTGGCTGCCACCGAGCACGTCGCGGCGGTAGTCGACCGGGCGGAAATCGTCGCTGGCCCTGTGCTCGTACTGGCCATGTTCTTCGGCGCGCTGGCTATCGGCATCATGGCCTCCCGGCCGATAGAACAGGCTCGTCAGCGCCAGCTCGACTTCACCGCCGACGCCTCGCACGAGTTGCGGACCCCGCTCACCGTGATCGAAGCCGAGGTCGGCCTGGCCCTGAGCGCGCCCCGCGACAACGAGAGCTACCAAGGGACGGTCCAGCGGATCGCCACAGAGAGCAAGCGGCTACGCCACATCGTCGAGGACTTGCTCTTTCTGGCCCGCTTCGACTCCAACCCGCCCGCTCCCCATAACGAGCCGGTCGACCTGCCGACGCTCGTCGATTCCTGCACGCAGCGGTTCCTCGCCGTGGCTCGGGCCAGGGACATAGCGCTTTCGGTTGGGTGCGACGGGGCTGGCGACGTGCTCATCGAAGCACCTCCGGGCTGGGTCGACCGCCTCTGTGGCGTCCTGGTCGACAACGCCTGCCGCTACGCCGGGACGGGAGGCTGGGTGCGGGTCATGGTGGCTGCTCACGGCAACTCGGTCAGCCTGGCGGTGGACGACAGCGGGCCGGGCATCCCGCCGGACCAAAGGCCGTTGCTCTTCGATCGTTTCCAGCGGGGCAACGACGGAGGTGAAGGTGCGGGTCTCGGGTTGGCCATCGCTGACGCCGTGGTGCGCTCGACCGGAGGAAAATGGCGAGTCGGTGATGCTCCAAGCGGTGGCGCTCATATGGAGGTCGTGTGGCACCGCTTCCGTCCACGGGAACCGGTACTGCAGAAAGAGCGCCGGGATGAGGTCGCGGTGGTGCCCGGGAGCCGTCAGCGGCCTCAACGGGCCCGGCCCAACTACTTCGAAGAAGTTACGTAGCTCCGAAGCGTTCATGTCCGCTTAAGGAGCTGTGCGTACCGTGTAGCCCGTGCCCAACATGACAGGCGGGGCCAGGTCCAGCTCCGCCCTCGACGGCCTCGCCCTTTGAGGCGGAGGTCGTGACACCGGCGGAGAGACGGTGGAACGTTCCTCTTCCCGCCCAGGGTTGTCATTTCCGGGGGGACGAGAATTTCGTCCCCCAAGGCAGTGCCATCAGCCCCGGCGTGGAGGAGAACGACGCTGTACAGCACACCGCCCCCGGCCCGGGTGACCCTGCCCCTGCCAATCCGGCCAGGACTTGAGGATGGCGGCTGTGCTTGACCGTCGCGACCGTGAAGCCGGCTCGAGCGCCCTCGCGCCGCCCCCGGCTACTGGCGGGCAGGACGATGGGCCTAGGACGGGTGACCATCGCCGCCGCCGGCGGCGGGGCTTCCCAGCATTGGCGATGTTGGCTGCGTTGGCCCTGGCCGGTGGCCTGTACCTCACCCGGGGCCCCAGCCAGACGCTGCTCCGGGTGGGGAACGGGGGGACCGTGCGGGTCCCCAGCGCTTCGTCGCTCTCCCCGCTGCGGGGCCAGGATAGTTTCCATCGCCGAGAGCCAGATCGGTTACAAGACCGACCCGCCGGGAACGTATTGCAACAAGTACAGCGCGTACTGGTACTCGGGGTCAGCGGACTGTGGGAACGACAACCTGGACGAGGAATGGTGTGCAGACTTTGCCGCGTGGGTTTGGAAGCAAGCTGGAGCCGAGGTCAACTACCAGTACGTGAACGGTGACCTCAATTCGTCGGCCGCCAGTTTCTACGAGTGGGGCGTCGCCAACGGCACCTGGCACCCAGTTGGCTCGGGGTACGTGCCGCAGCCCGGTGACGTTGCTGTCTATGGCCTCAACTCCTCAGACGTGGTCGCCGCCCACGTGGCCATCGTCATTGGTTACCAGCCCGGTGACCGGGGGCCGACGGCCGTAAATGGCGACGGCGACCTGACCGCCTTCAGCATCGTCGAAGTACGGACTGATGAGTACCTGGCTGATACCCACCCCGACGGTTCGCCGTTGTCGGGCTACGTCGCCCCGAGCTACATTTCCTCCAGTTGAGGCCATGAAGCACTATCCCCTGCCTTGCGGGCGTGTTCGTATCTCTCATACCTCTAAATCCTCGCTCATACCGAGTGCCCGGCTCCGGTGCCATACGCATGGCCGGCGACTAATAGGAGCTGACCTTGCTCGCTTTATTCGACCCCACCAACCTTGTCACATCGTGGGGCTACCTGGCCATTTTCCTGCTTGTCAGTGCTCCAGTCCTGCTGCATACCCACCTCTTCGGAGCTGACCATGGGCTTTGGCGGCGTGCTGGCCTCGGAGGGGAAACTGAGCCTGCCCGGTGTCATCGCCGCCGGGGTGGCGGGAGAGGTGGTGGGCGCCTACATCGCCTAGTTCATCGGCCGCACCGGAGGGCGCGCCTTGGTCGACCGCTACGGCCGCTACGTCCTGCTGACCAACCGCGACCTGGACCGGGCCGAGGCTTGGTACCAGCGCCACGGGCGCTGGGGCGTGTTCGGCAGCCGGCTGCTCCCGGTGATCCGCAATTTTGTCGCTGTCCCTGCCGGCGTGGCCGAGGTCCCTCTGGTCCGTTTCGGTGTGATGACCTTCCTCGGCAGCCTGATTTGGGACGGGGCCTGGGCGCTGATCGGCTATCAGCTGGGTTCGAGCTGGAAGTCGATCGTCCACGGCTTCAACGACGCCGGTTACCTGCTGCTGGCTGGCGGTCATGGCGGTCGTGGTGTTCCTGGTGCACCGGTGGCGGTCCTACAGGGCGGCCACTGCCTCGGACAGGTCTGGGCGCCCAGCCTACGAAAGATGGCGGGCACTTTGCCAGCGGGACCACGGCCGTCGACCAGCAGCTCAACCGTCGGCAGCGCCGGAGGGTACCGGTTACCGCCGGCTGTCCCGCCGGCAGGCCGTGGCAGCAGAGCCGTCGAGGCCGTCGACGGCAAGCCGGGGGATTAGTCCCCGTCCGCTTCCTTGAGGGCGGCGGCCACCCGGCTGTCCACTGTCCAGCGCGCCGGGGGCATGTGGTGTTCTCTGGCCCAGGTAGTGGTCAGTTCGTTGCTGCCGGCCCCTGCAGCAACTCGGCGCCCAGGCGGTCGTGAGCCAGGTACATGCCTACCGGGCCCGCCACGAGGGACGGCCTTGGCGCGCAGGGGACGAAGCCCGACCAGCCCAGCAGACGGGTACGGCCGGCACCCATGGCCGCCAGCGTCACCCCGACCCGAGCGAAGGTCCCCAGCCCCGACTCGACCTTGCCGACGTCGTGGAGAAGTGCGGCGGCCACTACTTCTCTTGGTAGCGAGCCCTCTTGCGGGGCGTGCCCGCGCCGAGCAGCCGGACCGTTTCCCTGGCCACCCCCACTGCATGGCGCCGGTCGGGCCCGGACATCCGCCCCCACAGCACCTGCTCCCCCTCCAACAGCGAGCTGAGTGCCCACTCTTCGTCGCTGGGGACGGGCCGGCGGGCGACAGAGCACCGAAGAAACGCCCGGCCAGATGGCGCCACGAGCCGAAACCGTGAGATGGCATATGCGGTCCCTAAGCCGCCGGCGCTGGATTGCGGGTCTGAGCACGGGGGCGAGGGCGCGCAGGATCAATCGCGGTTGTCGAGATGGCCGGGGTGCCGGGGTTAGCGGTACTGGGTCGATATGGCGAAACCGCAGACGATCAACCCGAGGCCGCCCAGCAAGTACCAGTTGGACGGGGCGGCGGGCAGGAGGCTGATGTAGTTGAGGACGATCATCAAAATGCCGCAGGCGAAAAACGTCAGCATGAGGACGCGGCACCCACAAGGGGCTGTGGCGGTACTCCGCCGGCAGGGGAGCTGTATAGCGGCCGCTGGCGGTAGGCAGGTCCGCCCCCGCCGGCGGGCGTCGGCTCTGGGCGTCACCCGCCCCGGGGCCTCTTTCGTGCGTCGGGGCATATATAGAGGATAGGTGACGGGCGAGCCGTGCTCCCCGCGGTGTAATTGGCCAGATGCTGTGACTGCCAGCCCACTAGCGTCTGCTGCGTGCCGGCCAGCGTACTTGTCGTCGACAACTACGACTCGTTCGTCTACAACCTGGTCCAGTACCTGGGCCAGCTCGGCGCGGAACCCATCGTGCGGCGCAACGACGCACTGCAGCTGGACGAGGTCGGCGCCCTGGGCGTCTCCGGCGTCGTTGATCTCGCCCGGCCCGGGGCGGCCCGAAGATGCCGGGGTCAGTGTGGCGCTGGTCAGGAGGTTCGCCGGCCAGTTCCCCATCCTCGGGGTTTGCCTCGGCCACCAGGCGGTCGGGTATGCCTTCGGGGCCAATGTGGGTCGCGCCGCTCAATTGCTGCACGGCAAGACATCGCAGGTCTCCCACGACGGACGCGGCATTTTCGCCGGCTTGCCTCACCTTTTACGGCCACCCGGTACCACTCTCTGGTGGTCGAACGCGACACCCTGGGAAAGGAGCTCGAGGTCAGTGCCTGGGCCGAGGACGGTACCGTCATGGCTATCCGGCACAAGGACCTCCCGTCGACGGGGTCCAGTTCCATCCCGAGGCGGTGCTGACGGCCGGCGGGCATCGGCTGCTGGCCAACTGGCTGGTGTCGTGCGGGCTGCCGGGTGCGGTGGAGGCGGTGCCGGCGAGCTAGCCGCTGGGGTACCCACGCCCGGGAGCCTGGGCTTCGCCGTGCCGGCGCCGGGCTGCGGCCAATCAGCACTTTTCGGCCTGCGTGGCCCCGACTTTCGCGTGCCAGCAGCGTTGCGCGGCCGATCGCCGCCTCGTCCGGAGGGTAAATCCTGGCCGGTGTGCGGGCTGCGTGGTTGGACCAGCGCGTTCGGTGGGCACCGCGGTTGGTCGGGCTAGGTAAATGGACCGAGACCGGCTCGAGAGACCGGTTCGAGAGACCGGCTCGAGAGCCGGCTGGAGCGGGCTAGCGCCGCCACCTACGTGACCGACGCCGGCCTGCTTTTTAGCCGCTGCTCCCTGAGGAAGCCCCGCTCGAAGTACTGGGCGACGACCCGGCGACGACCGTGCCCGACCCACTCGAGGCGCCGGTACCGCCCGAGGTGCCGGTGCCGCCCGAGGTGCCGGTGCCGCCCGCGGTGCCGGTGCCGCCCGAGGTGGTGGAAGTCGCCGGCGTAGACGTGGCCGCCGCCGCGGCGGTCGTGCTCGTCGCCGGGACCGTCGTGGTGGTCACGCCGGTGGTGGTCACGCCGGTGGTCGTCGTGGCGGGCACCGTCGTGGTGGTCGCCGCCGTAGTAGTCGAGGCGGCAGTCGTGCTGGTTGCGGCCGTCGTACTGGTGGACCGGCCGTGGTCGAGGTGGACCGGGGCGTCGTAGAGGTGGTCGTGGTCGCGACAGTCGTTGTTGTGGTTGGCCCGTGTACTCGCCGATATAGAGCGTCACCGTCGAGTTTTGTTTGACGGACTGCGCCCGGCTTGGGGTTGGTGGAGATCACGTACCCGTCCTCGGACGGGTTGGTTATGGGCTGGTAGTGGACGCTGTTGTAGAGCTGCGACGTGTTGCAGCTCTTTTTGGGCCTGCTGCAGGGTCTCGCCGACGAGGTCTGACGGTACCGGTACCGTTTCTTGGCCCGCCTGAGATGTAAAGCGTGACCACGCTGCCCCAGGGTTGCGCCGTACCCACGGCGGGCGCCGTGTAGGCCACCAGCCCGGCTTTGATGGTTGCGCTGGCCACTGTGGCCGAGTTGCCCACCCGCAGGTGGGCTGCCTGCAGCTTGGCGCCGGCCTCCGCGGCGGTCAAGCCCTTGGAGGTCAGGGACGGTGGTCTGGAGCTGGCCGGCGGAGCAGATAGACCTTGACGGTGTTGCCTTGCTGGTCCTTCTGACCTGCCGGCGGCTGGGTCGAGATCACCAGGCCGGAGACGATCGAGTTGCTGTTTTGAGGGAACGTTCTTCACTTTGAAATTGGCGGAGTTCAACGTGGTGGCCGCCGTTGACCGCAGGACTTACCCACCAGCCCGCTGGGGACGGCGGACCATGGGCGCACCGGTGCTCACGTTGATGACGATCGTGTGGTTCGGCGGCACGCAGGACCCGGCGCCGGGGCTGGTGCCGATGACCTGGCCGTGCGGGACCAGGCCGCTCGCGCCGTCCTGTGAGGTGGACGTGCTTGAAACCCTTGTCCTTCAAGATGGACTGAGCCTGAGCTTCCGGTGTCGCCCCTTACGTAAGGGACCTGGATGGTGGCCGGTGTACCCCACCAGTTGGCGTTTTGCCCGATGAAGTACACCACGGCGCCGAGCACCGCCAGGAGGACGCGAACAGGGCCGCCCACCAGCCGGCCCGGGAGCGCCGGTTCAGCGGCGGCGCCGCCTCGTACACGGTGCCGCCTTGACCTACGAGCCGGGTGTCTTGTTGGGCATAGGCCAGGTCGTAACCGGGCGGGTAGGCCGGCGGCCCGGCCATCGCCCTGGTGGCCGGCGTACCCATCGAAGGCGGGAGGGCGGCGACAGGCCGGCCCTGGGCAAACCGGGTCAGGTCGTCACGCAGTTCGGCTGCGCTTTGGTACCGGTCCTCAGGGTTTTTGGCCATCGCGGTCATCACGATCGCCTCGAAATCGGCCGGCACCGACGGGTTGATACTCGACGGAAGGGCCGGGTACTCGCGGACGTGCTTGTAGGCGATTGCTACCGGGCTGTCCCCGGTAAATGGCGTCCGGCCGGTGACCATTTCGTAAAGGACCACGCCGAGGGAGTAGACGTCGCTGCGGGCGTCCACGGGCAGGCCTTGGGCCTGCTCGGGCGAAAAGTAGCTGGCCGTGCCCATGACGGCGCCCGTCTGGGTAAGGCCTTCGCCGGCCTGGCTCACGGCCCGGGCAATGCCGAAATCGGCCACTTTCACCCGGCCGTTGTGGTCGATGAGCACGTTACCCGGCTTCACGTCCCGATGGATTACGCCCCGGCGATGGGCGAAGTGAAGCGCGCTGGCGACGTCGGCGCCGATGGCGGCGGCCCGGCTGGGGGCGAGGGCACCCTGGCGGATGCGCCAGGAAAGTGTTTGCCCGTCGACGTACTCCATCACTATGAAGTAGGTATGCTCGCCCTGGCCCCAGTCGTATATCGAAACGATGTTGGCGTGGGAAAGGTTGGCCGCGGCCTGAGCTTCACGCCGGAACCGTTCGACAAATGCCGGGTCCGATGACAATTCCGGGAAAAGTACCTTGATGGCTACGGGGCGTACGAGCTGCAAATCTTGGGCCAGGTAGACCTGGGCCATGCCGCCACGGGCAATGTGGCGCACGAGCTCGTAGCGCTCGCTGAAGACCTCAGGTGATGGCATGTCGGCCATAGCCTAGGGCTGGTAGGTGCGGTGATTGATGGCGCGGGGCCTTCGCTGCCTGGCTCATGATGCCGCCGCTGCCCCCGGGTTGGAGGTAAGCCTCGATGATGGCCTTGGCAATTGGAGCGGCGATCGTGCCCCCCTGGAACTCGTCTGTACTTGGCTGGTTCTCGACCAGAACGGCCACGGCAATCTGGGGGTCCGGGACCGGTGCAAAGGCTGCAAACCAGGTCTCGATACCCGGTCCCCCCGTTTGGGCCGTCCCGGTTTTACCGGCCACCTGCACGCCCGGGATTTGAGCCGCCACGCCCGTGCCGTCCGGGCTGTTCACGACCGAGAGCATCAAGTTGGTGAGTTTCTTGGCTGTGGCGGCGGAAGTGGCTTTCCGCCACGGCTTTGATTTGTATGCCTGCACGGTCTGGCCCTGCGAATTCGTTACCCGCTCGAGCAGGTGCGGCGTCATGATGACGCCGCCGTTGGCGATGCCACCGGCGTCGAGGGCAACGGTGAGGGGAGTGGCCTGGACACTTTCCTGACCGATGGCCGATTTTGCCAGTGCGGCCAGGTTGTTTGTGAACGACGAAGCCGGCGGGAAATACGACTGGGCTACCCCCGGGAGGTCAAGCGGGGGGGTGGAGTTCCAGCCGAAGGCGGTGGCCTCGTCGGCCAGTCCCGTCGCACCGACAGCCAGCCCCAGTTGAGCGAACCCGGTGTCGCACGAAACGGTGAAGAGAGCCAGGAGGTCGCCTCCGCACGCTTCCCCGCCGAAGTTGTGGAGCACCTGGCCCGCAGTGCCGGGGAGTACAAATCCGGGGACGACCGGGAAGTTGCGGGTGGCGGCGGCCGGCTTGTGGTCATAGACAGCCGCGGCGGTCACCATTTTGAACGTCGAACCAGGAAAGAAACGCTGGCGATAAGCGGCCGCCAGCAGCGGGTCCCCCGGGGCAGTTTGCAGCGCTTGCCAAGCACTCTGGGCCACTGCGGCGTTGTGGCTCGATATGGGGTTGGGGTTGTAGCTGGGGTTGGAGTACATGGCCAAGATGGCACCCGTTTTAGGGTTCAGCGCCACCACTGCCCCGTCGCGTCCGGCCAGCTCGGTGGCGGCTAGTTTCTGCAGGCTGGAAAGGACGGTGATCTGGACGTTGTCGGGGGCAGGCTGCGTGGTGAAAAACTTCTTTAGTTGCCCGAGGCTCTTCGGCAAAGTTATTGATGCATTGGCCTGGCTCAAAACAGAGTCGTACTCGTCCTCGAGGCCGTCTGTGCCGTAGTTCAGCGAGTAGTAGCCCGTCAATTGACCGAAAAGGGCCCCTCGGGGTACACCCGTTGGTATTTGTACTGGTCCTTGCTCGGGATGGACTGGGCGAGGGTAACGCCATCGGCAGAAATAATGCCGCCCCGAGCTTCTGAGTACTCGGTTATTACGTCGCTGGTGTTGTGCGGGTTGCTGACGAGCGCGCTGGCATGGAATACCTGGAGATAGTTGAGCATGGCAAAGAGCGAAACGGCCAGGACTATGGCCCCGACGCCTACGGCGCGGACGCGTCGGTTCATGCCTGTCATCGCCCTACGCCTTCCATTTCAGCGGTCGTCCAACCGTTGACCGACGCCGCCGGGACCAAAAGGGTGCCGAGCGCGGCCTCCTCGGCGAGTGCTTGTTCTGAAGCATTATCGTTGGAAATTCGGAGCAATATGGCGAGCAAGATGTAATTGGAGACCAGCGATGAACCCCCGTACGAGACAAAGGGTAGGGTAATGCCGGTGATCGGTATGATCCGCGTTATGCCCCCCACCACGACGAAAACCTGGACGGCCAGGAGTATCGAAAAACCCGTAGCGAGGAGCTTGCTGAACGACCGTTGCGACCGTACGGCGACCCTTAATCCCGACCCTACCATTAAAAGGTAGACGATAAGGAGCGCGGTCACGCCGACCAGTCCTATTTCCTCCCCGATGGCGGCGAAAATGAAGTCGGTCGAGGCCTCGGGTATCACGCCTGGGTTGCCTTGGCCCGGCCCGACGCCCCACAAGCCGCCGTTCGCCAGCGCGAACCAGCCTTCGATTATCTGGTAACCCGAGGTGGCAAAATGCGACCAGGGGTCTAACCATGCTTGGACGCGGGTTTGGGCGTGGTGGATGAAATCCAGTGCGACCACCGCGCCGCCCGTGAATAGGCCCGCCCCCAAGACCAGGTAGGCCCATTTCCCCGTCGCCACCCAGAGCAGGCCGACGAACAGGGCAAAGAAAAGAAAAGAAGACCCGAGGTCGTTCTCAGCCAGGAGGATCAGTAACGACACGCCCCACGCGGCCAAAAGAGGGGCCATATACCTCGGTTCGAGCACGAGCCAGCGGCCGATCCGGCGGGTCCCGGTGGCCAAGAGGTCCGCCCGCTCGGCCAGGACAGAAGCGAAGAAAATGGCGAGCGCCAGCTTGGCGAACTCTTCCGGCTGAAAATTGAGGGGCCCCACGTGGACCCAGAGCCTGGCTCCGTTCACGTCTTCGCCGATGTGAGGGACCAGAGGCAGTACCAGCAGGGCCACGCCGACAAAGGCGAACGAGTAGCGGTAACGCTCCAGGCTGACCGCGCGAGGGAAGAGCGCCAGCGTGGCCACAAAGGCGACTACTGCCACTGCTGTCCAGGTGGCCTGAGCCGAAGCTTCTGCAGTGTTGAGGCTGGCGATGAAGACGTAGCCGATACCGTTCAAAAGAGCGGCCAAGGGCAGGAGCACAGGGTCGGCCTGGGGGGCCAGCCAGCGTAACGCGAAATGGGCGACGAGCATCAGCGCCGCCACGAGGACCAGGAACGGGATGATGTTGGCGGGCAACGAATCGGCCGCGCCGAGGCTGGAGAGGCTGTACAACCCACCCGTCAGCGCCAGTACGAGGATGATCATCCCGAGCTCGTTGCGCCTGCGGGCGGGCCGCTGCCACGTAGGCGCCGTCATGAGGCGGTTCTTACCTTGTGGACCGCCGTCGTAGTGGTGTGGTTGGCACGCGCTGGGTGAGCCTTTTGCGTGGTGGGCGCTGAGTGCGTCGTTGGGCTGGTGGTGCGGGCGGCCGGGGTGGTCTTGGGTGCGGTGCCCGAACGGCCTGTCGCACCCGGGTGGACCGTTGTGCCCGGGTGCGTGGTGGCACTCGGGTGGTGAACCGTCGTCGTTGGGTGGAGTGTCGTCCCAGTTCGAGTCGTCGTGCTCGCTCGGGTGGTGGTCGAAGCGCGGGTTGTGGGTGCGCTGCGGCCCGTTGTGGACGAGTGGCTCGTGGATTTGACCGGGACGGACGAAGAAGTCGGTCTGGTCGACCCGGAACTAACGGGGGTGGTGGAACTCTTGGCCGTGGCCGGCGGTGCCGTCCGAGGGGGCGGCCGGTCTGCCAACTCGGCCTCCCTTTTCGCTGCCACCAGGTTGTCCACGTATTGATGGGCCTGTCCGATCGAAGGTTCCAGCTGGCCGGCCTTCAAACTCTGCAGGTTGAACGAAAGCACCGAAGCGGCGGAGTAATTAGTGAGGTCGCTCAGCGTGGGCTTGATCCACAGGACGCCGCCGGGCCGGCCTTGGAAAATAGCAATGTGGCCATCTCTCAGGCCTACGAAATAGGCCGATCTCGCATACCAGGTCAGGCTGCCGATGGCGGCGCCAAGTACCACGCAGAGAGCAACGACGAAACCCACAACCCTTAAATTCAGTCTTTTCGGGACTTCGTTCCTGGCCGGCGCGGCATGGCTGGCCGTCGTCTTGGGGCCTTCTTCGGACGGCCCCGGCGACGACCCGTTGGCGTCATCCACCGGTGCGCCATCGACGGGTGTCTCGTCTAGCCCTTCCGCCTCGCTGATTTCCGGGCTCGGCGAGCTCGCCGGCCCGGGACGATGATCAACGAGTCGGGGCTCTGCTCGTTGGCCAGGACGTCGACCACGACCACCGTCACGTTGTCACTGCCGCCCCTCGAATTGGCCAGCTCCACTAGCTCCTTGGCTGCCTCGCTCGGGTCGGGGAAACGAGACAGGATGGCGGCGATCTGATCGTCAGACGCCTCACGAGGCAGGCCGTCGCTGCAGAGCAAGTACCGGTCGTTGTTTTCCGGCGTGATCTCGATGAGGTCGACTTCGACCGCCGGCTCGACACCGAGCGCTCGAGTGAGGACATGGCGCTGGGGGTGAACGGCGGCCTGGGCCACGCTGATCTGGCCCTCGTCGACGAGCTCCTGGACCAGGCTGTGGTCCACAGTGACCTGCATCAATACCTTGTTCCGGTAGAGATAGAGCCGAGAATCGCCAATATGGGCCACGGCCAGGCCGTTTGTCCCGTCGTCGTTTTCGACGACGGCCAGCGCCACCAGCGTGGTCCCCATGCCGAGCATCCGCCGGTTGGTCCGGGCTTGTTCCCAAACGGCGCGGTTCGCGGCTTTGGCCGCACTTTCCAGGGAGGCAGCCGTGCGCTCGTCGCTGGCCTCGAAGGCGGCGTCCAGGGCCTTGATGGCGGTCAGGGACGCCACCTCGCCGGCGGCGTGACCTCCCATCCCGTCCGCCACCGCGTAGAGCCCCGGCGCGACCAGCAGTTGGTCCTGGTTATTGGAACGGACGAGCCCGACGTCGGTGGCGGAACCCACCACCAGCCGGGTCATTTGCGTAACTCCAGCACCGTGCGGCCCACTTGCAGCCGGTCACCGCGCCGGACGGGGGCGGGGCCTGACAACTTGCGCCCGTTCATCAGGGTGCCGTTGGTGCTCCCGAGGTCCTCCACCCAGTACTCGTTCTCCCTGAGGAAAACCCGGGCGTGCACCTGGGACACGAAGTTGTCGCTGGGTAGCGGGACCGTGCAGTCCGATGAGCGGCCAATCGTGAGCTCGCCCGCGAGCGCGAACGACTCGCCCGTGCCGTTGACCGGGCTCATGACCGCGAGCTGGTGCGGGAGGCCGCGCCCCTTGGGGGCGCCATTGCCGGCGACAGCGGGAGCGTGAGCGGCGCCATCCGTTCGGACGGCCTCAGCGGGTACCGCCCGAGGCTCTCGGAGCTCGACCCACACCGCCCGCAGCACGCGCAGGAAGAAGAGGTAGAGGAGCGCGAGGAAGACGTACTCGAGGAACCGCAGGGCCGGGTCGGCCACTTATGCCCCACTAGCCTCGAATCGGACAGTCGTCGAGCCCACCGTGATCTCGTCCCCGTCCTTCAGCTCCTGAGACCCGTTGATGCGCACGCCGTTGACCTTCGTGCCGTTGGTACTGCCCAGGTCTGCGACAAGCCAGGTATTATCGCCGCTCCGGCGCACTTCGGCGTGCCGCCGGCTGACGTTGGGGTCGGCCACCGCCAGTTCGCACTCCGGCAGGCGGCCGAGCGTCACTTTGTCCCGGTCGAGCACCACGCGCCGCCCGTCCGGCAAGGTCACCGTGGCCGTGCCCTGGGCCGGGGTCATCTCGCCCGCCAGCAGCATCGTGCCCGGCCGCAGGGATTCGTCTGTCCCGACGGTTACAGTCACAGGCCCGAGGAACGTGTACCCCTCGGTCTTGGCGTGCTCGTTGGCCACCTCGACAAGCTCAGTTACCAGCTCTTCCTCGATAGGGGCAAAGCGCGATCGGTCAGCCTGCGAGAGCAGGACACTGAACTCGTTGGGCGCCAACACGCCGCGCGGCGCTACCGTACGGCGCAGGTCCATTTCGCGGGTCAGCCGCCTGCTGATCTCGACAGGCTGCAGCCCACTGCGAAAGACGCGCGCAAATGCTCCCTCGACGAAGCGTTCGAGGCGACGTTCGAAACTCTCTAACCCCATTGTCGGCCGCATAGTACCCCTACCTGGGGACCTGCCTGCTGCCAGGGGCCCAGGCGACAAACCTACGGGACGGCCCTAGGCCCAGGGGCCCTCCGCACCATTTTACCGCTGGGGCCCGGCCTGGAGCTTCAACCATGTAGCCTTGGGAGACCGCTCGGGCGAGTGGCGGAATTTGGCAGACGCGCAGGATTCAGGTTCCTGTGTCCGCAAGGACGTGGGGGTTCAAGTCCCCCCTCGCCCACCGCTGTCAAGCTGGGCTTTTGCGAAGGGGGAAGTTCCGCCGGCGACGAGATGAGTGGGCTCTTGCTAATGCGTTGCTAACGCCCATCACGCCGGGCGGGTGCTGGGGCAGGCTCCCCAACCACCAACACGGCTGATGCGCTCAGTGGCGGAGGCGTTCGACGACGCGGACCTTGTTCGTCACATCGAGGGCCGCCACTTTGTACGCCTCCGCCAGCGTCGGGTAGTTGAAGACCGCCTCCATCAAGTAGTCCACCGTGCCGCCACAGCCCATCACCGCCTGTCCGATGTGGACGATCTCGGTCGCGCCGGTGCCGAAGAGATGGACACCGAGGAGCGTGCGGTCCAGGGGCGAGACCAGCAACTTGAGCATGCCGTAAGAGTCGCCGCAAATCTGGCCCCGGGCCAGCTCCCGGTAACGGGAGATCCCGACCTCGTAGGGCACCGCCGAATCGGTGAGCTGCGCCTCCGTCTGGCCCACATAGCTCACTTCCGGGATCGTGTAGATCCCGATCGGCATGGTGCGGCTGAGCGACCCGGTGACCTCGCCGAAGGCGTGGTTGGCAGCCAGGCGACCCTGTTCCATCGAGGTGGACGCCAGCGCCGGGAAGCCAACGACATCGCCGACCGCGTAGACGTGGTCCAGGTTGGTCCGAAAGTGTTCGTCAACTTCGATGCGCCCCCTTTTGTCGGCCACGACCCCGATGGCCTCGAGGCCGAGGCCCTCCGTGGCCCCCTGCCGGCCGGCTGAGTACATGACCACGTCACCGGCCACGACTTTGCCGCTGGCCAGGGTGGTCAAGGTGCCGCCATCGTGGGGCTCGACGGCCTCGACCGTCTCGCGGAACCGGAACGTCACGGCCAGGCTCCGGAGATGGAACTGCAAAGCCTCGACCACTTCCTCGTCGCAGAACTCGAGCATCCTGTCCCGTTGCTCGATGACCGTGACCTTGGTACCAAGGGCGGCGAACACCGAGGCGTACTCGATCCCGATCACCCCGGCCCCGACGACCACCAGCGTCCGCGGGATCTGCCCGAGGGCCAGGATGCCGTCGGAATCGAAGATGTTGACGTCGTCGAAGGCGACGCGGGGCGGCCGGGCCGGGCGCGTACCAGACGGCGATGATGATCTTGTCGGCGCTCACCCGATGCTCACCGGTGCGGCTGCGGACGACAACCGTGTGGTCGTCGATGAACCGGGCCCGGCCCGGGACCAGCGCCACCCGGTTCCTGGCCAACTGGTCCCGGATCACTTCGATCTCCCGTCCGACGACGTGATGGGTCCGTCGGGACAGGTCCTCCATGGTGATGTCCTCTTTCACCGGGTAGCTCTGCCCGTAGAGGTCACGCTGCGACATGCCGGTGAGGTAGAGAACGGCTTCTCTCAAGGACTTGGACGGGATCGTGCCGGTGTTGACGCAGACGCCTCCGACGACGTCGCGGCTCTCGACGACCGCGGCCCGCCGTCCGAGCTTCGCCGCTGCGATGGCGGCCTTTTGGCCGCCGGGACCGCACCCGATCACCAACAGGTCATAGTGGCCCACATTGCCTCTGTGAGGGGGGGATCGCCAGCGGTTGCAAGTCTAAGCGGCCTCCCTCGGGCGCAACCCACCCGCCGGGGCGGCGTAGCGGCGCACAGAGGGCGGGCGAAGAAGGCCCGTCAAAGGAAGGGCAAATGCAGATCAGAATGCCGTCGTGAGAGACTTTGGCCGTGGGACCTGAAGAATTCCGCCGAGCCGCTCACGAACTAGTCGACTGGGTGGCCGACTACCGTAGTGGGCTGGCCAGCCTCCCCGTACGCTCCAGCGTAGCCCCCGGAGAGGTGGCGGCTGCCCTGCCGGCCAGCCCGCCCGAGGTCTCGGGCTCGCTGGAAGCTCTTATAACCGACCTCGACCGGGTTATCGTGCCTGGACTGACCCACGCCCAGCACCCGCGGAACTTCGCCTGGTTCCCATCGAACGCCTCGCTTTCGGCGGTATTGGGGGACATATTGGCGGCTGGTATCGGGGCGCTCGGCATCACGTGGCAGTCTGCGCCGGCGCTCACGGAGCTCGAACAAGTCGTCTGTGACTGGGCCCGCCAGCTATGTGGTCTGTCAGACAAATGGAAAGGGACGATCTACGACGGCGCCTCCAGCGCCTCGCTGGTGGCTCTGCTTGTGGCCCGCGAACAGGCCAGCAACTATTCGCAACGGGCCGGCGGGTTGCAGGCGGAAAAGCACCCTCTCACCGTTTATTGTTCAACAGAAGCGCACTCTTCTGTAACCAAGGCTGCGCTCCTCGCTGGCTACGGTGCCGACAACATGCGGCTCGTCCCGGTCAATAAACCCGGCCGGGATATGGACGTGACCGCTCTGGCGACGCTCATGGCCGAGGATGCGTCTTCGGGCCGCCGGCCCGCAGCCGTGGTGGCCACGGCGGGGACTACCGCCACTACCGCTTTTGACCCCGTTGCCGACATTTGTGAACTGGCCGACAGTTACGGCGCTTTCGTGCACGTGGACGCGGCCATGGCGGGTTCGGCGATGTTATTGGACGAGTGCCGCAAGTTGTTCGACGGGATAGAGGGAGCCGGCTCGATCAGCTGGAACCCTCACAAATGGCTGGGTTCGGTGCTCGAGACCTCGCTCTTTTATGTCCGCCAGCCCGAGCTCTTAGTGTCGGTCTTGGCCACCGACCCCAGCTACCTCAGGTCGAACCTCGACGGGTCGGTCCTACAGTACCGGGACTGGGGCTTACCCCTCGGGCGGCGCTTCAGGGCGTTGAAATTATGGACGCTGTTCCGTCTCGAAGGCGCCGCCTCTCTCCGGGCCCGGCTGCGCCGGGACTTGGCCAACGCCGACCACCTGGCCTCGCTCGTGGAAGCGGCACCGGGCTGGAGCGTGGTGGCTCCGGTCAAATTACAAACTGTATGTGTTTTGCACGTGCCGGTAGACGCCGGCCCAGACCCCGACCAACTAGATGGGCACACCCTGGCTTGGTGCGAGGCAGTAAACGCGTCAGGGCTCGCCCACATCACACCGGCAATGGTCGATGGGCACTGGGTGGTGCGGGTCTCAATTGGCGCGGAGCCCACCGAGTGGGCGGACGTGGCTGCCCTTTGGGCCTTAATGCAAGAAAAGGCGGCGGCCACGCCGTGAACAACTCCGCCCGGGCCCTGATAATTCGGGCCTCCTTTCGGGCAGAAGTTTGAAGTAACTCGCTAGATCCGCGGCATTCGGGCCCCGGCGGCCGTTAAGCTCGAACGCGACGGGGGAGGTGCGTCGCCGTGGACCAGCGCTGGTACCTGGACGTGAACCAGTTCGCCAAGAAGACCCCGTGGGCGCACGGTTTTATGACGGCTTATTACGAGCGGGCCCTAAACCCGGTTGGGGCGGGCCTGCTGTTCTTGGCCCTGATCGTGATCATCGCTTGGTGGAGCGCCAGACGGCAGCCAGAACACGAGGCCGCAGTCATCTGGACGGCGTTGGGTGCACTGCTAGCTCTGGCGCTCGGCCCCGCGCTGGCCCAGGTATTAGCGAGGCCACGGCCGTACCAGGTGTTGAAAGGCGTCGAAGTACTTGTCCCCCGCGTGGCCGGTTATGGCCTTCCGAGCAGCCGGGCGGCGGTAGCCGGAGCCGTCGTGTGCGGCCTATTGCTCGCAGGGCGGTGGCGCCTGGCTCTGGTCGCCTTAGTGGCTGGGGCCTTGCTTCTTTTCGCCGGCGTGTACGTCGGCGTTGAGTACCCGTCGGCTGTGGCCGGCGGAGCCGTCCTTGGCGCCGTAGTGGTACTGGTCCTCTGGCCGCTCGTTTCGTGGTTGCTGTCTGCTCTGGTCGCCTGGGTCGGGACGAGCCCTTTCGGGCGCTTGTTCGCCGTCCGGGGTTCAATCAAAAGATCGACCACCCAATGGCCGGTCGAGAGGCCCTCACACCGGATGCCCGACGCCAAGGCTATGGAGGCCTTGCGGGCCGCGTCAGAAGCGGCCCGAGATGGGAGGTACGAGCAGCGTGGCCGGCACCGGCACCTGAAGGCTTAGGGACCGTGAGGGAGCGCCCCGTTCGGCCATCTCTCGGGAAAGGGGGCGCGTAATCAGCCCGTTATGGCGCGGCGCTCCACTTCGCTGAGGCCACCCCAGATGCCGTGCGGTTCGTGGATGCGGAGGGCATAACTGAGGCACTCTTTACGCACAGGGCATGTGGCGCAAACAGCCTTTGCCTTTCTTTCCCGAGCGGCGCGGGCTTCTTTGCGTTCAAAGTGGGTAGGCGCGAAAAAGATAGCCGCCGACTGGCCGCGGCAAGCCGCCCTCGCCTGCCAGCCCTCAGGTGCGTACAGCGCTGTCACTTGTGGCCTCTCTGCCGAAGGTAGTCCTGAGCAGGGAGGTTTGACAATAGGCAATCTTCCCTAAGCCGTCAGACGCCTGCCTTCGCCGTCCTTTCTGGGGCAGTTCCCGGGTAACCTTCGCTTTCACGTGACTGCCTTCTTAGAGGAGCCGGATTGGGCCCTTTGACGTTTTTATCCCAAGCGAAGCTCCTCGTCATCACTGGCAAAGGCGGGGTCGGGAAGACCACTGTCAGTGGCGTGATTGCGAACCTGGCGGCGGGGCAGGGGTTGCGGGCTGGGGTAGTGCAGATCACGGCGCCGGGGGCGCAGGAAGAGCCCGAAGCGGCGAACCTGTCCAGGCTGTTCGGGCGCGAGGAACGCGTCGATTACGAGGGGATCGTCCTTGCCGCTAACGGCTCCGGGGGCGAGGTAACAGCACGGGCCGTGCGCCCTGACGCCGCCCTCGTCGAGTACCTTCATCTGCACGGCATGCGGCGTCTTTCTCGGCGCCTGGTGGCGAGCGGCGCCCTGGACGTAGTGGCGACGGCGGTCCCCGGGATGCCCGACATGCTGGTCCTGGGCAAGTTGAAGCAGATGGAAAGGGCGGCCGCCACGGGCCAGCCGGACGCCGCCAACTTGATTGTCCTGGACGCGCCGGCCGCCGGTCATGCCGTCCGCTTTCTTCAGAGCCCTCACGGATTGCTCGACGCCACGGACGGCGGCCCTATCCAGGGCCAGGCCAAAGAGGTAGTCGAGATGCTCTCCGACCCGACCCGCTGCCAGGTCCTGCTGGTAACGACGCCAGAAGAAACGCCTGTGAGTGAAACCATCGAGACGGCTCAGCTCCTGGAGGAGAAAGCAGGCGTGACCCTCGGCGGAGTCGTGGTAAACGGGCTGCTCCCCGTCCTCGCGCTCCCGGACACCGTCGAACCCAGCGAGTTGGCGGAGCTGTCGAAAGGCGCCGGTCTCCATCTGGGCACAGAGGAACTGGCCAGCCTGGCTGCGGCAGGGGAGTTACGCCGCCGCCGCCAGGAGTCGCAGGCGGCCCAGGTGGCCCGCCTAGCTATTGAGTTGCCGCTGGTCCAGCTGCAGCTGCCCTTCTGTTTCAGCTCGGAGCTCGGCCCCCACGAGCTAGAACAGTTGACAGACGCCTTCATGGCGGCCATCGAGTTGGTCCCGGGCAGGCCGTGACGCTCGGCCGGCTCTGACGTCGTCGTCTGCGTGGGCCCCGGAGGTGTGGGGAAGACGACCACCGCCGCTGCCCTCGCGCTGCGGGGCGCTCGAGCCGGGTCGCGCGCCTGCGTAGTCACGATCGACCCGGCCCGCCGCCTGGCCGACGCCCTGGGGATAAGTGGGGTCGGCAACGAGCCTCACAGGGTGAGCCCACCACCATCGGAAGAGCCCTGGGCCGGGGAGCTGTGGGCGGTGATGCTCGACGCCCAGGGGACCTTCGACGACCTGGTCGGGCGGTACGCGACCAACCCGGCGCAGGCCGAGGCCATCCTGGCCAACCCCGTTTACAGGAACATCTCCGGTGCCCTGTCGGGCACTCAGGAGTACATGGCTGTGGAGAAGCTGTACGAGCTGCAAGAGAGCGGCGCTTTCGACCTGATCGTGGTCGATACTCCGCCAGCGCAGCACGCGCTCGATTTCCTGGAGGCGCCCAAGCACCTCGCCCGCTTGCTTGACAACCGGGTGTTCCGGCTCCTCATGGTGCCCGACGAGAGCAGGGCTGCGAGCCTTTGAGCTGGGCGCTCAGCTGATGCTGCGGACGATCGCCAAGGTCGCCGGCGGAGCGGTGGTGGCGGAGACGATCCAGTTCTTCACCCAGTTCGAGGGCATGGAGGACGGCTTCCGGGCGCGGGCGCGTCGGGCCGAGGAGCTGCTGCATTCCGAGCGCACTTCTTTCACCCTTGTCTGCGCCCCACGCCGCGACACCGTCGAAGAAGCGCTCTACCTGGTCTCACAGATGTCTGGTACGGGGGCCAGGGTCTCCACGGTCGTGGTCAACCGCTGCTACCCGCGCTTCGCGCCTATCTCAGCCGCTTCGGCCAGCGCGCTAGCCGGCACGTCTCTGGCGCCCCTCGCCGTCAACCTGGGCCAGCTCGGGATGCTCGTGGCCAAGGAGGACGAACAGCTGGCCCGGGTCTCCGAGGCCCTCCCGGACGCCACCGTCATACGGGTGCCGTTCCTGGCCCGGGACGTCAGCGACCTGGAGGCGTTGGCGGAGGTATCCAGCTACTTGGGCCCGTGATACGAAGGCGACGGGCCTGCCCAGACGGCGTGTAACTGGCGGAGCTGTCACTGCCGAACACCGAGGCCCGCCGGCTAAGTCTCGACCGGGCTACCTGCTTCGCGGGGCTTCTCGAAGGCGGCCTTGGCTTCGTCGACCGTCTCTGTCATGGTCACGATGCGGTCAAAGCCGGTTGTACGCAGAGTGCGGACGAGGCTCGGCCGGTTGCAGCTGACGACGACGTCGCCGCCCAGCTCTCTGGCCGCGACGAATACCACCGATGAGGGCGCCGAGGCCCGCTGAGTCCACGAACGGGACCCCGCTCATGTCGATGATCAAGCGAGGCTTTGAAGCCAGCTCAGCGAGGGATTGGCGGAACTGGCTGACAGTGAAGGCGTCGAGCTCCCCAATGGGACGACAGATGGTATAACCCTCGGCCGTCTGTTCCTGCTCGATGGTGAGCACTCCACCTCCTGGTCCCGCACAGCGTTTCGGAAGATGCTACCCGCTGTGGTGCCGAGCTACCCTCGGAATGTGCCGGACCTGCTCATCGCCACTGACTCCCCCTCTCTTTATACCGACGTCCGTGCTGCCATCGAAGAGCCCGGCACGACGATCCGTTGGGCCCGGTCGGGGGCGGCTGTTCTCCCGGCCCTGCAGGAACGTGTGGCCGACCTGATCATCTCCGACCTCCAGATCGGTTCGATGGGGGGCCTGGCGATCGCCATGCAGGTGACCCTGGAAGGATCGTCTGGTCGTCTCGAAAAGCCAGTGCCTATGGTGATCCTGCTCGACCGGCGGCCTGACACCTTCCTGGCCAAGCGCACCGGCGATTGCCGGCTGGGTCCTGAAGCCCCTCGACCCCCTACGGGTTCGCGCCGCGGTGCAGGCGGTGCTGGCGGGGGGGACGTACCACGACAAGACGCTGGCGCCGGGGCGGCCGGATGTCTTGCCGGCATAGCAGCTACCGGGGATTGCGGCCAGTGGGGACCGCTGCTAGCGGGGATAGGAGCCGGCGGGAATAGGAGCCAGCGGGAATAGGGGCCAGCGGGGATGTTGGCTGCCTTCACGGCGTAGGTGCTTGCCGGGTCGGGCACGAGCTGGCTACGAACGGGCCGGAGGCGGTCGTGGGGTTGTGGGGTCGTGGGCGGCGTCGGGTTGTGGCGTTGTGGGGGCGTCGGCCGGGCGGGCCTCGCCCGTCCCAGGTCAGAATTTTGATGTATCTCATGCCAATCGTCGATAACTGCACGAAGCTCCCCGTTTAGGAGCTCGTTGTTTGCATTTTTGCCGCCTTACCCGCGCTGGTATGGTTTTTTGCTCGTTTTCAAGACAAAAGTCCTCATCAGCTCGGCGTGAGCAGGGTCAGGGAGGGCTTTGCGCGTTCCGAGCTGCGGTCGGTCTAACTGCCGGACGTCCGACAGTGGGGTTCGGTTAGCATTGCCAACGGACACGGGAAGTAGCGCAGCTTGGTTAGCGCGCAGCGTTCGGGACGCTGAGGCCGCGGGTTCAAATCCCGCCTTCCCGACCAGGTCAGAGGGGGTGTGATCGCGCTCGGGCGCTACATGGCCGGACGCCGGTGCGAGAGCGCAGGATCTGGCCCGAAGGATAGGTTCCCCGTACAGCCTTGTCCTAGAGACCGATGCGGTGCTGGTCGTGTCGGCGTCCGTGATAGGAGCAGCGAAGCCCGAGAGCCCCGGTCGCGCTTCGGGAGCCGGTCTCGGGGGGTTGAGGAGCGGGTGGGCCGGGGATAGGCTCCCGACACGTGGTGAAGTTGTGACCCCTTGCTGGTCGCGCGGCCGAGCAATGTCCCACGTGAGAGCTGAAGGGAGCCGCACACGTTCGCGGCGATGAGTCGCGACGCCCGGCACGGGGATCTCGGGGCCGCCCTGAAAACCCCTGTTCGTGCTGGGCGCATGTCGGGGCTCTCGACGTGGGGCCGGAGAACTCGAAGTGTCGACGGGCCGCGGCCGTCGCAAGTGCGCGTATCCCAGCCAGAGGACGCCAACGAGCAAGATGCCGGTCTTCGTGCCGACCTGATCGCACGGCTCCCGGATGAAGTGCTGGCGCGTCCATCGCCATTTGCTTACCCCGGCAGGCGGGCTCCGGCCCAGTTGCCCCCGGTCCCAATCGCGTCCAGTTGGGATCCTCTCGAGCATGAAGCCGATCGGGTCGCGAATAAGTTGACGCGGCGGCCGGCCGGGCCGAGCGCTGCGTTCGAGACAGTGATGCGCAAGGCGGCAGCGGCCGCGACGCCGGGGCCACAGCTCGCGCCGGCCAGCGTGAATGCGACCCTGAAGGAGGCGGGGCGGCCGCTCGGCGCAACGACGCGCGCGTTCTTCGAGCCCCGGCTCGGCGTCGGTCTCGGCGCCGTGCGCATCCATGACGACGCGCTGGCGCGAGCGTCGGCTGTCGAAATGTCGGCGCACGCCTACACGGTTGGAAACCACATCGCGTTCGCCAACGCCTACCGGGACGACAACGGTGCCGCGCGGACGCTGCTCGCGCACGAGCTCGTGCACGTCGTTCAACAATCGCCGGGTGGGCGGCCGCTGCTGCAGCGCGCGCCAAGCTGCACCCAGCTGCTCGGGACCGGTGCCCAGTCGGGGCGGCGCCCCGCTGCCGGCGGCGTGAGCGAGCGGCAGGTGCAGGAGTTCCTGGCCGCCGAGCTGAAGCGCTTCGGCGGCGCCGTCACGGTCGAGCGCGAGCTGCCGATCCCAGCGGGCAGCGCCGCGCCGTTCCGGACGGAGGGGCGCCGCGGCGGAGGCGACACCGTGATCGACCCACAGATCCTCGTGTTCGGCAACAAGGGCTGGGCCGACATCGCGATGCTCGTCGTGCCGCCCGAGCTGGAGGTTCTCGAGGTGAAGGAGGCCAACTGGGGCTCACTCGTGTTCGCGGAACAGCAACTGCGGAATTACGTCGACAAGGGGAACGAGGCGATCGACGAGGTCGAGCTCGCATGGCAGGCACGCGGGCATCCGCGCGACCGGATCGCGTTGCTGGTACCGATGCCGAGCACCCACTACTTTCCGCCCGATGGGGGCGCCACCATCGGCGGCCAGCGCGTTGCGCTCGCCTGGTGCGGCCCCGGCGTGATCGTGTTCAAGTCGCTCGACGCTTCCAACAAGGACGTCGTCTACTGCGGAATCACGGACAAGGGGCAAACCGACGCCTTCCTGGACAGCCTGCTCGGACGAGCCGAGGACGCGGCCACGCGTGCCCTCCAGAAGTACCTCTGCCAGGGGGTCGAGGGAGTCTCGCTCAAACCGCTGCTCGACAAGGTTCGAGATCTACTCGGAAACTCGATGCGCAGGGCCCTCGAAGACGCCTTCGCCGCCGCCTGTGCCGCTGCGATCGAGGTCTCCGCAGCCGTCGTGCTGACAGAGCTAGCCAAGCTCCTGCGCAGCCAGCCAGGAACGCTCGAATCCTGGCTCGAGGCGCTGACCGGCCAGGGTCCCGGCATGGCCCCCGCCAAGGTGCCGCCGACCGGTCCGGCCGTATTCGCCGCCGCCATGGTCGGCTTCCTGCTGGAGTACGGCGCGGTCCTCGCGTTGTGAGCGCCCGCGGCTTCCAAAATGGAAGAAACGGCCCGACAGGGCGATCGTCGGATTCGCCACTAAAACGGGCTCGCGACGGCACCTATGCGCCGTCAAGAACCCAACCGGCGCGCGTGACCTCCCCACTCCAATCCACGAGAAGCGCTCGAAAACGCTAGGCCCACAGAGCTACCGAGTCGCGGATGGTTAGACGGACGATGTCGAACCAAGTCCGGGATTTGCTCCCAAGCAAGCGGCGTGGCATCGACCACCGGTCACCCTTAGATCGGTTTTTTGTAGCGATCCTCCTCGGAGCCCGTCTCGTCGGGACCGGCTTGCCCTTGGTCACACGGTGCAGGAAAGGGTTTATACGAGCCCCGGTTCACCGGTCTCCCGGCCACCAGGGTGGCAACCATCCGACCCCGCCCCGGGCCTGGTAGTCGTAAAAGCCGAACACGCCGGCCAGGAGGCATCCCGCCTGGCCTGGTTAGTGCCTGAACCGATCGTACCGGTACCAGGTGCCCCAGGACCTGCGATCGGGCCGGAAGTGGACCTGTGAGCCGCGTCCGCACACCAAGGAGACGTACCGCCCCGCAGTCCATTTATAACGGTCGCCCGTACAAACGGTGGTCGTGCTTCGACCAAAACAGCCGCGTTCCGTCGAAAAACGAAGAGCACCGGACCGAGGTTGCCCCGCGTCGGGGAAGATTGCATGGAGGTGCAATATGAAGCAACACCTGTCGAGACTCGCAGGCGCGCCCGGCTCGCTCCTAGCCCTGCTAGCCCTGGTTGCAACCGGAGTTGTGGCCCCAACCGCCGTGAGCGCTCAGGCGATGTCCGCGGGGACGAGCCGTTCTGGAGCGGTCTTGCAAACCAATCTTGTGTCCGACCTGTCGGGCGTTGCCGCCGCCACTGACCCCAACCTGGTCAACGCGTGGGGCATCTCCGAGAGTTCCGGCAGCCCGTTCTGGATCTCTGATAACGGCTCTGGCCTCACTACCCTCTATCAGGTCCCCGGGGCCAGCAACCCACCGGTCAGTATCAACCCGCTGGTTGTGAACATCCCGACGCCGGTGAGCCCGACCGGTGGCGCGCCGACAGGGACGGTGTTCAATACTGCTTCCGCTAGCAACGCGTTCGAGGTGACCGGCCCGAACAAGGCTGGTCTGACAACAACGGCTTCGGCCTCGTTCCTCTTCGACACCGAAGACGGGACCATCGTTGGCTGGAACCCGGGAATCGACCCCACTGGACAGTTCGGTGGTTCCGGCGGCGCCAGCAACCATGCGGTCATAGCTCTCGACAACTCCGGCAATAACTTCACCAACGCCAACCCCAACCAGCAGACCGGGACCGTCTATAAGGGATTGGCGATCGCGACCAGCACCACACCGATCCTCACGGGGGATGCCAACAGCACGGCCCTGCTCTACGCCTCGAACTTCCGCGCCGGAACGGTCGAGGTCTACGACGCGCAATTCGGCAAAGTGACGTCGTTACCGCGGGGCGCTTTCCAGGACCGACGGCTGCCTCATGGTTACGCACCGTTCAACGTGCAGGTCCTCAACGGGAAGGTCTACGTCAGCTACGCACTGCAGGACGCGGCCAAGCACGACGACGTGGCCGGGCCTCATCACGGCTTTGTCGACGTCTTCAACCTCGACGGCACCCCCGGGTTGTCAGGAGGTAGGGTGCGCCTGGTCTCTGGTGGGGTGCTCGACTCGCCGTGGGGGCTGGCCATCGCTCCGACAGGCTTCGCCGGGCTCAACGACCGCCGCAACGATCCGGTATTGCTGGTTGGCAATTTCGGCAACGGGCTCATCAATGCGTTCGACTCGATCACGGGGGCCCCACTCGGCCAGCTCAGGGACCCAGACGGCGAGCCAATCCAGATCGATGGGCTTTGGGCGCTGAAGGTCGGCAACGGTGGGTCCGGGGGCGCGACCAACACGGTCTACTTCACTGCCGGTCCGTTCGGTGAGACACATGGCCTGTTCGGGTCGCTTACGACGGCGACCCCCGGCTCCCCTGAAGGGCCAGCCGAAGCCCAGTGGGTCCAGGCCAACGCGGACGTTGTCCAGCTAGACGCGCAAGCAGCTCGTCAAGGACACCTTGGCCGGCACGCCCGCGTCCACCATCAAGCAGGACATTCAAACCCTCGACTCCGACACCCGACAGCTGCTACGCACTGAGGGGGCTTTCGCAGCGGACACCGCCGAGGACACAACCCCATAAGCCAAACGGGCGTCGGAATAAGGCGCGACGGCCGGTCCTGGGGACTTACCTAACAGCTAACACCACGGCAGCCCGGCCCGTCGACGCCACTTTTGAGGGCGAGTGCCGTCTGCGCCGACTTACGGAAAGCGCGACCGCGACCCCTCGACGGTGGGCGACCTCCAAACGGACAACGTGAGCCGCCCGTGTCGTGGTGGGCTGCTGCTCGCCGGGGACGCCAGCGCTGTCCAATCAGTCGCGAGCCGTTCGTGGCAGTGCGGGCAGTCGGCCGGCGTTTGGTACGGTCAAACGCGTGGGTGACTTGCTCGGGTACACGGTGGTTTTCACGTAATTCAGCAGCGAGTTGGTCACTCTTATCTCGCACTCCCGTCACGATTCTCGCCGTGCTCGAGTGTGGGATAAATTGAAAGTCGTTGACGGTGATGGTCGGAAGCAGGCTCTTGTCGGTCGTAAAGGCTTCCGACCAATTTCGAC
>CAWEBW010000003.1:0-288587 GCA_963807395.1 uncultured Acidimicrobiaceae bacterium | reverse complement strand
CCATGAAAGCTGGCGCCGTGGCGTTCAGCCGCCTCCTGCGCCGCTCGCACGGTAGGGCCGAGCACCTTTAGCGCGACTGCTGGGCCGAAGCGCTGGACGATGTCGTCGAGGCCTGATAGCCGGACGAAGGCGATCGTCACCAGCCGGTGCTCGGCTTGCTCTTCTCCCCAAAGCAGGTATTGCCGGGCTCGTCGAGGGACAAGCCATGCCGCGTCCTCGGGCCGGCCGAGCCGGACGACGGGAACAGGATGCTCTTCGGCGCGGGGTTCTCCTCGTAACAGGAGGCCGCCACCGCGCATTTCGCCGATGACGCTGTCCTCCAACTGGGAGGCCGTGGCCGGGCTGACGACCACCTCGCCGGCGGAAGCGGCCGCTTCCATCTCGGTAGTGGTGGTGGCGCCAGGCCCGGCGACTATCAGCTCCCGGTGTAACTCGCCCACCAGGAATACCTCGAAGGTCCCGCTATGTACGCCGACCGAGACCATAAGCCGGACATTCCCAGCAGAGGTCTTCTGCCGACCGAGCCGGCGCATGGCTCGGGTCATCAGCCAGCCGCACCGTGCCCCTCGGGGGGCAGAACCTGGCCCTTGGAACAGCAGGAGCGCCGCGTCCCCACCCCATTTCAGCAGGTCGGCCCCGAAGCGGCCGGCGATGGCGGCGAGCTCACCGAAGGTGGCGCTGACGATTTCGTCGATCTCCTCGGTCCCGGCCCGGCCACGAGCGGCCAGCCGCTCGGTCAGCGCTGTGAAACCTGAGACGTCGACGAACACCAGCGTCCCCTCGATGCGACGATGCCAGTCTGGCCTGCTCTGGTCTGGCCGGCTCTGGTCTGGCCTGCTCTGGTGTGGCCGGCTCGGATCTGGGCCGCTTTGATCTGGCCGGTTCTCCTCTGGCCGGTTCTCCTCTGGCCCGGGATCCTCTGTCGCGTTGGCTGGCGGGCACCCGAAGCTAGCCAGTCGAGAGCCAGCCGGGGTACGTAAGCCAGCAGGCCCTCGACCCGCTCGTCGGACGGCATAGCCAAGGCGTCTGCCGCGGCCTCAACCGGCCCCTCACTTGCGGCCCCGGAGGTCCCGGCGGCGGCCCTACGGCAGTGTTCGGCGGCAAGATTGCCTCCTGCCGGTCCGGGACCACTACCGTCGCTGACGGCGCTGAGGCGCGGCCCTTCACGGTGAACGAGAGAGAGTGCGTTGTCGGGTCACCCACGACTGTAACTCGCAGCGTGTGCGGACCTGGGTCGAGCCGCTTTACGTTCAGCTCGTACACCTCGAATGGCTGCTTGCCCGAGGCCACAAAAGCGAACCTCTTCGCCGCACCGGGGGCCCAGCCGTTCACAGATATGGCGGGCGTCGTGGCGGAGCTGAACCTCGGCCCCAGGGTGTCGATGTCGAACGAGGAAGTCGCTTCGTCACCGTTGGTGTTGGTGACGGTGAGGGTGTGCTCCCCGTGCCCGGTGACGACGACCTGGTCGCTTGAAGGCAGTGCTGTGGACGGGCCACCGTCGAGGACGTAACTGACCGGGGCGGTGGCGGCGGAGGCGAGGCTCACCGTGGCCGTCACTGACCCTTGGAAATACCCGGTCGTGGGCTGGCTACGGGGCTCGACAGCGCCAGGTTGGCTTCCACTGATAATGCCTCGTGAGGTCCTGGCTCGCGAAGTCGATCTCGAACGAATTCCCCGCCTGGTTATTGCCGGCTTTGACGGTGGCGCTGAAGGTGAAAGGGCCGGCGCGGGCGTCTGTCGACTGCACTGCGGTGAACTCATTCTTGGCCTTTATCCCGTCCAGGTACATGCCCGCCCCTGGTGGCTGCGTGTAGCCGAAATGTACCGATGGCGGCTCGAAATCGGACCCCAAAGTGGTGGCTACCGAAGTCAGGATATTTTCGGGTGGCGAGGCATTGGCGGTCCAAAAGGGCGAAAGGCTGGCGTCGGCCCCGAAATCATCCTGGATAGAACACGGCTGGGGCGCGGGGATAACCGAGGCCGTACGCCAAATTATGGTCCCCGGTCCCTGCCCGACTATTACGTAGAGCGGGCCGGTTGAGGAGGGCATTGGTCGGGGCTACGAGGGGCGTCCCTAATTGCTGACCGGCCTCACTGGCGACAGCGCCGTCCTGGTCCCAGAGACTGCTGTCGAGGGTGCCGGGGTAGTCGGCGGCGAAATCATCTTGGAACTGGTTGCACGCGGTGGCTGCCACCGCCGGTGCCCTACCCGCGAACTGCACCGCGGGGGCGACCATTGTCAGTGCCCCCGCCACAAAACCAAGGCTGTCCCAATACCTCGGGCACCGGCCCCGAACCCAGGTCCGCCTCACACAACCGCGCATCGGTACCACGACGGCGCAATATTAACTTTCGGTTCGCGGTGCGTCTCCATCGCTGAGGCACGCGCGCCGAGCTGTTTCCGGCTATTTGACGCGCAGAGGACTAAGACGCGACACGGAGCGAGGCAAAAACCGGGAAGCGATGGACGCGAACGAGCGTCTCAATCGAGTTCAGCCCACACGACCTTTCCCCAGGGCCGGGCCTCGGACCCCCACGCGTTGGCCAACACATCAACCATTTGGAGGCCTCGCCCGCTGGTGATATTGACTTTCACCCGGCCCGGGAGCTTGGGCGACGCATCCGCCACTTCAATGCGGAGGTGGCCATGGCTGCGGAAAACCTGTAGGTAAAGAACGCCACCGCCATGGACGATGGCATTCGTCGCTAGCTCCGACACCACGAGTACGGCCCGCTCTTTCAGATCGTCGTCCAGGGTCATGGCGAGGACGGCCGCCCTGGCTCCCCGCGCCGAACTGACCACGCGCGCGAAGCAGCGCTCGTCGCCACCGCGCCCCTCCGGGACATCAGTTCCGCCGAGTGGTGAGCTGGCCTCGAGGGAGGCCCCTATCGGTGCCCTACGCCGCATACCCTGCAAGGAAGATATCCACCCTCACTAAGTCGCAAACCTGGTGCGGCAACGGAGGCGCAAATGAGAGCGCGACCCTTCATGCAAGTGGACGTTTTTACTGAGACCCCGTACTTGGGCAACCCCGTAGGCGTTGTGCTCGATGGGACCGGTATTGGCGACGAGGAGATGCAGCAAGTCGCCGCATGGGCAAACCTGTCCGAGACGACCTTTGTCCTGCCACCGGCCGACAGCGCCGCCGACTACCAGGTGCGGATCTTCACCACAGCCACCGAACTGCCCTTTGCGGGCCACCCGACGCTGGGTACCGCCCATGCGTGGCTGGCTTATTCCGGCGAGGACAAGCAGGAGCTGACCCAGCAGTGCCCCAGCGGGCTCATCCGGATCCGCCAGGGCAACGGGGGCCTGGCGTTCGCCGCCCCTCCCTTGGTCCGGTCCGGTCCGGTCGACGACGAACTGGTCCGCCGCCTGGCTCGTATGCTCAATGTCGAGCCGGACCGGGTCCTCGGTTCGCAGTGGGTAGACAACGGCCCCGGCTGGGTGGCGCTCATGCTGGCTGATGCCGCCGCGGTACTGGCACTCCGGCCCGGGGCGGTGGAGATCCCGGTCGGAGTCGTCGGGGCGTACCCGGCAGGTGAAGGGCTGGCCTACGAAGTGCGAGCGTTTCTTCCCAATGACGGCGGCACGGTCGAAGATCCGGTTACAGGGAGCCTCAATGCCTCGCTCGCCGAGTGGTTGACCTCAGTGGGGTGGGTCAAGGCCGCCGTACGTAGCCAGTCAGGGCACCGCCCGCGGTCGAAGAGGCCGCGTGTACGTAGAAAGAGACGACGACGGCACCATCTGGGTGGGTGGTGGCACTGTCACCTGCATAACTGGCCACGTGTCCATCTGATCCGTCCGGCCCTCTCGTCGGCAAGCCAAACTTAGGATCGTGGAAGCTTTGCAGGTGCTGGCGGTCGTGGCTGGTGCGCTGTTGGCGTTGACCATCACGGCGAACATCGTGAGGACCCTCGTCATTGCCCGGGCCCGGCGGACGGTGCTTGTTTGACGCCGTCGACGAAGGCGTCGACTTTATTTTCCGGATGGCGGCTTCGCCGCTGCGTACCTATGAACGCAAGGACCAGCTGCTGGCCGCCCAGGGGGCCGCGGTAGTCCTGGCCCAGTTGGCCACGTGGCTACTCGGTTACGAGGTCGCCTACGCCCTTCTCCTCGTGCCGACGGTCCATGACTTCGGGACCGCCCTAAGAGAAGCCGGCAGTTCCATGTTCACGCTCGGTTTCATCTATACGCACGGGAACGAGCCCGCCTCCGTCGATGTCATCGCCGCCGCTACCGGGATGATCGTCGTGGCCCTGCAGATCGCCTACTTGCCCACGCTCTACGGCGCCTTCAACCGTCGGGAGACAGAGGTCACCCTGCTGGGTGCCCGGGCTGGCCATCCTCCCTGGGGCCCAGAGCTGCTGCTGCGCACCCGGTACGGGGTGGCGGTGCGGACCGATGACCTGCCCTCCTTCTACAACCGGTGGGAACGGTGGGCAGCCGACGTGGCCGAGAGCCATTCCAACTACCCCGTGTTGGTCCGCTTTCGCTCGCCCCATCCCCTCGACTCATGGCTCGTAGGGCTCCTGTCTGTGATGGACTCGGCGGCGATGCTGCTCTCATTGCGCCCCTCGCAGGACCGCATCGAGCCGAGGCGCGCCATCCGGATGGGGTTCACAGCTTTGCGTGAGATTGGCACGGCGCTCGGGATGTCCGTTGACGCGGACCCGGACCCTGATTCGGACATCGCCCTCAGCTTTGAAGAGTTCGCCGCTGCTGTCGACCAATTACGGACTGTTGGCTTCCCAATTGAGCGAGACGCGGCCGAAGCGTGGCCTCATTTCCGGGGTTGGCGCGTCAATTACGAGGCGCTCGCGTACTCTCTCGCCTACCGGACTGACCAGGTGCCAGCACCATGGTCCGGACCGCGCCGCTGGGGGACGGAGACGATACCTGTGCAACGCCCCACCCTTCGCGCCCCCGCCAAGGGTGTGGTGGCGCAAACAGGCAAGGTCGATTGGCAGGACCCCTCGGCCTCTGTCCCCGACAGCTCAGGGGGCCTGCCCGAGGCCTCAGACGGCCTGCCCGAGACGTCAGACGGCCTGCCCGAGGCCTCAGACGGCCTGCCCGAGGCCGTCAGACGGCCTGCCCGAGGCCTCAGAAGAGCCAAGCGCGGCCAATAACGAGTAGCGCGGGGCGACGATATTGAGCCACCAGGACGGCGCCAACAGTTAACCGAACGGCTCTGGCCCGACGTGTCTGTGCCACAATGTTGAAATAAGCTTTGAGGAAAGTGAGCACGCCGTTGACAGCCAGAGCAAGGGCCACGGTCCGGGACTTGCGTCGGGTGAACCGGGCCGCAGTACTGCGCCGGCTCTTCCTGGAAGGGCCCCTCAACCGGGTGGCGTTGGCCCAACTGACCGGCCTCAGCAGCGGCAGCGTGACGAACGTGACGTCAGCCCTGCTCGAAGAGGGCCTGATCGCCGAAGTGGGCCTGGAGGAGTCGGATGGAGGCCGCCCTCGGGTGCTGCTGCAGGTCAACCCCGAGTTCGGTGGCGTGATCGGGGTAG
Source organism: uncultured Acidimicrobiaceae bacterium (assembly GCA_963807395.1). Lineage (GTDB taxonomy): Bacteria > Actinomycetota > Acidimicrobiia > Acidimicrobiales > Palsa-688 > Fen-671. The sequence continues at coordinate 283,070 of CAWEBW010000003.1, read as the reverse complement.
AAGTGGGCGAGACGTGTATCCGGGTCGAAGCCTTCGATATGCGCATGCGTATGGCCGGGATGGCGGAGGTTACGCTGCACCCGCAGCACCACGACGCGGAAGTGGTGATTGACCAGATCATCGTGGCCATCGAAAAATTGCAGGGTCAGTTCACGGCCGAAAGCCGGCGCATTATAGGGGTGGGCGTGGCGGTGCCCGGGGTGGTGGCCCAACACGACGGCGATGCCCGCGTGCACGCGCCGAACATCGGTTGGCGAGACGTGCCTCTGGAGCGGCTCATCCGGGAGAGAGTCGGGCTACCGGTCTTTGGCGATAATGGGGCCAAGGCTCTCGGCCAGGCCGAAATGTGGCTAGGGGCCGGTCGAGGCGCCAGCCACGCCGTCGTAGCCCTGTGGGGCACCGGCGTTGGCGCTGCCATCTTCACGAACGGGTCGCTTTACCGGGGTGCCGCGTCCAGTGCTGGCGAGTGGGGCCACACCAGCATCAGGGTGGGCGACAAGCGCTGCCGCTGCGGCGGGGCGGGCTGTGTCGAGGCTTATATCGGCGCCTCCGCTCTCTTGGAGGAATGGCGCCGCACCGACCCGTCGGCCGGCCCACTGACCGACCCCGACTCCGAAGAGTGGGTCGACCGATTTCTCCAGTCGGCCCGGTCCAACAAGGCGGCTGAAGCCGCACTCGAGCAGGCCGCTTTTTATGTGGGCACCGCCGCCGCTAACCTCGTCAACCTGTTCAACCCCGAGAAAATCATTATCGGGGGCTGGCTCGGCCTAAAGCTGGGCCCGTCTCTGCTCGGCCAGATCCGTAAAGCCGTGCGGGACCAGGCTCTCGAGTACACCGCCAGCCGGGTGAGCATAGAGGTGGGCCAGCTCGGCGCCGAGGCCGTCGCCCTCGGCGCGTGCACCCTGGTCGTGGACGAGCTGCTCGCGAACGGGGGCATCCCGCCCGTCGTGGGCCAAGGCAAGTTCCAGGGTTTGCGCCTGCCATAGCGGATCTTCTTATGCGAAAAGAAGAGGGGCCAACACCTGCTGCGGCCCCTTTCAGGCGGACCGAGCGCCATTACTGTTACGAGCCGGCCATCTAGGCGCTCACCCGAGGCACTCACTGAGAGGAACGCGCCGCCCCGAGTGGCGTTGCCACTGGGTATGGGCAGCCGAAGCGCGTCGTCACCGTACAAGATGGGCTGTTCTCGGTGCAAAGAACGGTTCCCGTCGCGTTTACTGGCTAAAACGAATGACTATCGCGACGAGAATGATCTATTGCATCGAAAAGCCACTGAACCGCCGCTGCAACGCGGCGTTAACTAGCGGAGGGTGGGCGGGTGGCTGCGAACGGTGACCGTTCTTTTCGGCGGGGACACCGCTTCGCGGCTCCCGTCCCCCACGTGCCGCGTCGTCCCTCTCGCTCCATCGAGGTTGAGGCTTTCATTCTGACGGCAAGTCCCCTGTCCGAGCCAGTTCCCGATACCACATGCCGCTGTCCTTGATGACCCGTTGCTGGGTCTCATAATCTACGTAGACGATGCCGAAGCGTTTCGAGTACCCGAGCGCCCACTCGAAATTGTCCAGGAAAGACCAGACAAAGTAGCCCTGGACGGGGACCCCGTCGTCCCTGGCCTGGAGGACAGCGGCGACGTGGGATTTGAGGTAGTCCGTCCGGGCTTCGTCGTGGACCGCATTGCCTTGCAGTTCGTCGTCGAAAGCGGCGCCGTTCTCGGTGATATAGATCGCCGGCAACTTATAACGGTCGTGAGCTTGGGTGATGACCCGGTGCAGGCCTTCTGGTCGGATGGCCCAGTTCATATTGGTCCGGGGGGCGCCGGGCTCCTCTATACTTGCGAAGCCCAACCAGTCCTCCGAGGAGTGACGGGCGTAGTAGCCGTGGTAGTAATTGAGGCCGACGAAATCGGGCGGGATCTTCAGGGAGCTCATGTCGTCCTCGTAGCCGCGGGGCAGGTACGGCTCCAGCCGGTCCATTAGCTCCGAAGGGTAGTGACCGTACACGAGCGGGTCGGTGAACAAAGGGAAATTGTGCCAAGCCTGGGCCCGCTCGGCGGCGGCTACGTCTTCGTCGGAGCTACTCGCCGGCCACACCGCCGCGTCGTGCTGCGCCAGCCCGACAGAGAAATTCGGGTCGACCGCCTTTAGCGCCTGAAAGCCGGCGACATGAGCACGAAGCTGGTTGTGGACAGATTCGCCTGTAGCGAAGATGTTCCGGAGACCGGGGGCGTGGTGACCGACCAGATGTCCCTCCGCGGACACGACAAACGGCTCATTGAGGGTCACCCAGTACTTGACCCTGTCACCCAGGACGCGGGCCACGGTGGTGGCGTAATCGCTGAACCAACCGGCAATATCGCGATTGGACCACCCGCCGCGACGAGACAGGGCCGACGGCAGGTCCCAGTGGAAAAGAGTGACGAAGGGCTCGATCCCGGCCGCCAACAAACTGTCCACCAGGCGGTCGTAAAAACTGATCCCGGCCTGGTTGGTCTTACCGGTCCCCTCAGGGAATATCCGTGGCCACCGGATAGAAAAACGGTAGGCGTTGATGCCGAGGGTTTTCATCAGCTCGACGTCTTCGGGCCATTTGTGGTAGTGATCGGCGGCTACATCACCGGTCTCGCCGCCAAAGGTAGTCCCCGGGGTATGGGAGAACTCGTGCCATACACAGCTCCCGCCGCCATCTGCCAGCGGAGAACCCTCGACCTGGTAGGCGGCGGTAGCGGCGCCCCAGAAAAACTTGCCGTTGGCGCCATTTTGGGGCTCCAGCACGAAACCTCCCGGTTCGGTTTATGCGGCCGACGGCACAATTACCACGCGACCACCCAGATTTTGTGAAGACCCCCTGGCCGGCGGCCAGGGGGCGTGCCTTCGTACGTAAGACTTCCCCTCAGGCGGATGCCTTCAGGGTTTATGCGGCTTTTATCGAGGCGACAGGTGCAGGGCGACCACCTCGTCGCTACCGCTCCCGGGCCCGTTGTTGGTACCGGAGGGCTGGCCGGTCTCGTAAGGGTTGGACTGGGTCGGCCATCCGACGAAGTACTGCGAATTGTATTCGAACCACTCCGAAGCAGTCGTCACCGGGATGACGGGAAGCTGCGCAGCCACGTAGTCCTCGAGGGGGACCAGGGCGGCCGTCTGTTGCGCCACGGTCTCGGCGGCGGCCAACTTGGCCAGGTCGCTGTCGAGACTTGAGCTGTTGACCCGTTCGTAGTCGCCCGTGGCCGCGCTCCCTGTAGCGAGACTGCTGTTTAGCCACCCGTTGTACATGTTGTAAGGCGTGAGACCGCCGTTGGACCAGTGCTCTGTCATCTGGAAGTCACCGTCGGCCACATCCTGGTTCCATGCGCTCACGGTCAAACCCTGGAAAGAGGCGTTTATGCCGGCCTGCCTCATTTCTTGCGCCGCGATCGTGTCGACGTCGGACATGTCTGTATAGGCCGAGGGGCTGATGATGGTAACCGAAACTTCCTGTCCGCCCTTGTAGAAGTACCCGCCTTTCAGCGTGAAACCGGCCTTCTCGAGGATGGACTTGGCCTTGGCTATATTGCCAGTGGCCGAATTGGTCATCGACGCTACTGGTGCGCTCCAGGCCGAGAAAGTGGGCAGAGTAATGCCGGTCGCGTTGAGCACCGGGTTCTCGAGCCCAGCTTCGCCTTCAGAGGCGAGCAGGGTCCGGTCCACGGCCACGTTGATGGCCTGGCGGACAGCGAGCTGGTTGGTGGGCCACTTGGCCAGGTTGGGCTCGAGGCTCTCGTCCCCCCCAGCGGCCTCCCAATACCCGTGGTACTGCGGTGCCTTGGCTACGAAGTCTTTCTGCAGGCCGGGGATGAAGTTACCGGTCCAGTCGATCTGCCCGGCAAACAGGGCGGTCAGGGCCCCGGTGTTCGAGGTGTAGACCGGGAAGTATACGGACTGGATCTTCGGTGCCCCTTGCCAGAAGGTCGGGTTGGCCTTGAGCGTGAAGCCTTCAGGGGTGAAACTGCTCAGCATGTACGGTCCCGTCCCCACCGGGTTGGCGTCCACGAAGGTGGTCGGGTTGCCCACGCTGCTAAATATGTGCTGAGGGACGATGGCCGTGCCGGCAATGTTCTCGAGGTTGGTGTACTGGCTGGTCGGGAAGGTCAGGGTGACGGTGTTGCCCGAGGTGCTTACGCTCGAGATGTCCAGCCCGGACAGGTTGATGGCGGCGTACTTCTTCACCAGGTTGAAGGTGAAAGCGACGTCCGCGGGCGTAAATGGCGTACCGTCGTTCCACTTGACCCCCGACCGGATGGTGAAGGTGATCGTCTTGCCGCCGTCGCCCCAGGCGTACTTCGTCGCCAGCCACGGGTAATACTTGGGCGGGGCGGCGATGTCGAACTGGATAAGCGGCTCATAGATGAGCCCGGTTGCGCCCATGCCCCAAGGGGCCCCCGTTGAGACGAACGGGTTAAAGTCCTGGGTAATAGTGCTCTCAGGCGAGCTCTCCATGATCAACGGCCGCGAACTAGCTAGAGCCGTAGGCGTGGCGACCGGGAGCACTGTCACCAGTCCCGCGCTCAAGACGCCAGCTGTGGCAACGGCGAGCGCCTTGCGCGGCAACGATGTCTTTGCTGTCAATTTGTTCCCTCCTCAGATGAGTTGGTCCTCCTCAACACGGCTGTTCTTTTGGGTGGTGAGTACAGGCCCGGCGCCGCTCCGAAGCGATCGGTAACCTCCAGCCCCACGGGGGTAACCGGTTCGGCCTCGGGTCGGGGGTTGCTATAGCCCGCAGGCCGGCTCGGAAGAGCTGCTGCCAACGTCGCCGACCGGTGGTGGAACTCCCCCTGACAGCGCCTCGGCTGAACGCCCACGGTTAGAACATGCGTCGCCCCTATCTATCCAGCAGGCAAGTTGCCTCGGCTGCCACCCAGGCCGCGAGCGTAGCCCTGGGTGCGTTCATGGTCAAGTCACCTTGAACTAAGTCATTTAGCTAGCGCTAAAACAAAGGTCACCCGGCGAAGCTCCTGGTTACGGGGTCAGCAGCTTCTTGACCCTCCGCCGCCCGATGGCACCGGCGACAATGGGTCGTGAGTACGAGGGTCACACCCTTGTGCTTCAAGCTGAACAGCCGGTCCCACAGCAGATGGCGGGCCTGCGGTCAGGTCCGGTCTTCGGCTCGTACCGGAGCGGGCGCCGCCGAGCTCCAAACCCTGTGCCTCCTGTGATCAAACCTGAGTGAGTGACCATCGTTGGGGCCACGCGGGAAAAAGGCAACTTTAATTTGCGCCACTGCGGGCCGAAGGCGCAAAAAACGTCACTAAAAGCGGCGTTTGCCGCTACGGCATAATTGGGCCGGCCGGCGGGCCGCGTCGCCAATGGAGGCCCACCGAGCGGACCGCTAGCCGCGTCTTTTGGCGCGCTATTGGGTTCTCGGTCTAAAACCCCAAACCTCTGGCGCCGAAGCGCAACAAGAACGGATTAAAGCGCTTGAAGAGAAGAAGCTCTGATGAAACCACGCCCTGCACTTGCGCACCAAAGGAGCAATCCACTAGCGGACAGCCGGCGGTGGGAGAGCGCCCGAGTTAACCCACCTGGGTAGCGAGGACGAAGAAACCCGGGTCTAGCGGGACGATCTGGACGTCTGCTCCCGTGTAGGGGGCTTGCACTATCTCCCCATTGCCGACGTACATGGCCACGTGCTCGCCAGGGTTAGCCGGGAACACCAGGTCCCCGGGTTCCAGGTCAGACATCGATACCTGGGTGGTGTCCGCGAACTGGGCTCCGCTGTAGTGCGGCAGAGAGATGCCGGCCTGCTCGTAGGCCCACATGACCAGGCCCGAGCAATCGAACTCGTCGGGCCCAGCGGCGCCCCACACGTAGGGGTCACCGACCCGGCTCTCTGCAGCAGCTACCGCGGTTGCAGCGGCCGAAGACGATGCGGGGATCGAAGGGGCCGAACTGGTCTCGGCCGGCACCGTCGTGGTGGTCGCGCTCTCGACCGCGCTGGTGTTGGCCTGCACGTCGGCCGCCTGCCTCGCCTGCTCGGCTTGCTGGGCGGCTTGCGTGGCCTGCTGCTGCTCCTGCTGCTGCAAGGCAACTTCTTGGGCGGCGCGCTCCGCCGCTGCTTGAGCGGCGGCGGCGGCGGCTTGTTGAGCGGCAGCGGCCGCCGCAGCGGCTCTTTCCCTGGCCAAACGAGCGTCTTCAGCCCGTTGCTCAGCCAGCATTTCTTCCCGTTGGATTTCGGCCACGAGCGTGGCAATTTGTCCTCTGACCTGCTGCTGGATGCCGACCAGCTTGTTCTGGGCAGCAGCCACCTGCTGGCGGTCCTGCTGCAAGCCCTCGAGGCGCCGCCGGTCTGCGTTCCTGGCCAGGATGTACGCCGCCTGAGCGGTGCTCTCTTCGGCGGCTGCGAACTGGAAACTGTCGAGGGCGTCTGTCTCGTGCGAAGCGAAAGTCTGTTCGAGTTCTTGGCGCAGTAGCGCCTGGTTGACGTTCGAGAGGACCACAGGACCGGCCAATTGGAGTGCGGGCCGCCGCCGACGTAAGCCTGGACGGCGTCCTGCCTGAGCAGGACCACGGTCTTACGCTGGCTCAACTTGGCGTCGGTCAGTTCCTTAGCGGCGGCGGCCACTCGGCCGTTGGCCTGCTGGAGAGCGACAACGCCGGCGTCGTACTGCTCGCCCAGAGCGGCTTCACGCAGGCCAAGTGCCGCAATTTGATCGGTCAGGTCCTGGGCATACGCGCGGTCATTAGAGAGTTGGTCGGCACCGGCTGACGGCACTACCGCAAGGAGGCCTGTGGAGAGAGCGGCCAAAACAATCGCTGCCCCTTTTGCGGCATTGCGACGTAGTTGCAATATGAGCGGCGTCACAACGCCTCGAAACCCTATTTGAAGAATGTGGTCCAGGTCAAGGAACCTGGTCCAGGAGTTCCGGCGTTAAGGATTTTTTAGGCAGAATGTACTACTAGTGAGTTTTTTCTCACGTTAAGTGGTCATAGTAGACAGTAAACAATCGCCTTGAGCCGTTTTTCCGTTTTGGGACCGCTTTTCCGTCCACCATCAAAGTACTACGCCGTTCGATGGTCGAGTTCTTGTTGGCCGCGTTGTGGTTTTGGCCCTTGGAGAGGCGTTTTCCTGAGACGGGACTTCAGATTGTCGCCTAAACCCGCTCCACGATCATGGCCATGCCCTGGCCACCGCCCACGCACATGCTTTCCAGCCCAAGAGTGCCGTCAGTAGCTTCGAGCCCGTTGAGCAGAGTCGTCATGATCCGGGCGCCAGTCATGCCGAACGGGTGCCCGAGAGCGATAGCCCCGCCATGCACATTGAGGCGTTGTTCGTCGATCCCAAGCTGCTCGGCGCAGGGTATGACCTGGGCGGCGAAGGCTTCGTTGATCTCCACCAGGTCGATGTCGGCTATCGTCATGCCAGCCCGGGCCAAGACCCGGCGACACGCCCCGACCGGGCCGAGGCCCATGATCTCTGGGTCCAGAGCGGAGACGGCGCTGGCTACGACCCTGGCCAGAGGCTTTAGCTCGAGTTGTCGCCGCTCTTTCGTCGCTCATGACCATCACTGCCGCGGCGCCGTCGTTGAGCGGGCAACTGTTGCCCGCCGTAACCTCGCCGTCGGGCCGGAAAGCCGGCTTCAGTTCAGCCATTGCCGCCAGGTCAGTCCCGCGGCGCGGGCTGTCGTCCGTGTCCACCACGGTCCCGTCTGGCAGCGTGAGCGGGACGATCTCCCTGTGGAAAAACCCATCGTCCTGCGATTGGACCGCCCTTTGCTGAGAACGCTGGGCAAATCGGTCCATGGCCTCGCGGGAAACACCGCACAGCTGGCGCACGTTCTCGGCCGTCTGGCCCATGGCAATGTAGATATCAGGCAGCCCGGTGAGCGGTTCCCATATTGGCGAGCCACCCAAAGCTCGCAAGGCCGTACGCTGTTCGGCCTCCTCGAAGCGGGGGTTGTGCGTGCCGGGCATTTCGTCAGCGAACCCGTTGGCAAACCTGCTGACTGACTCCACGCCGCCGGCGACGAAGACGTCGCCCTCGCCGGCCGCAATGGCGTGCGCGGCCATCCGGACCGCCTGCAGAGACGAGGAGCAGTACCGGTTTACGGTGGTGCCCGGCACTTCGGTCATACCGCACAGCAAAGCGGTCACCCGGGCCAGGTTGTACCCCTGCTCGCCCGCCGGGGAGGCGCAGCCCCAGATGACGTCCTCGACGTCGGGGCCGGAGACTTGCGGGACCTTGGCCAAAAGGGCCGACAGGACTTGGGCGGACATGTCGTCCGGGCGCAGTGAGACAAGAGAACCCTTGAACGCCCGCCCGATAGGGCTTCGGGCGGTGGCCACGATGACTGCTTGGGGCATCAATCTCCCCCTTCTAGAGGACGCACTGTCACATCATTCTCCTCGCGCGATCGCACGAACTCCACATCGGCAGCCACGACCGACCCTGGACCGGTCTCGACCGCTGCGATGGCGGCCGCCCACGTCGGCGCCGCCACGGTGTAGGAACCTTCCAGCACCCTCGTGAAATGGAAACTACCGGCGCTGTCACTCTTAGTGGTGGCAACCACGGCGCCAGAGGCGTCAGTCAAAGTAATCAGAACACCTGGTAGCCAGCCCCCACCCGGCCCAGCCACGGCTCCATAGATGTGGCCCACGCCGACCAGACCGACCTCGACGGACCGGGCACCGCTCTCGGTGACTGCGACCGGCCTCGTCTCCGGCCGGTAACCGAGGCTCTGGACGACGAGCTCGTAATGGCCGGCCGGCAAATCCGGCACAATGAGCCCTCCGTCGCCGTCGGTCCAATGCCGCAGCACCACGTCTGCCCCAGAACTGAGTAGGGCCAGTTCGGCCTTGACCGGCGAGCCGTCTCTCGCCCTGGTCACCCTTACCGACAACGAGCCGGCGGTGGTCAGCTCCAGGACGCCACGGCTGTCACCCCCTAACAGAGCGACGTCCCTGGGCGCCTCCTCGTGAACCCTATGACCGACCGCACCAGGACTGGAAACTGGCACAGGATGGGCGACTGCGGCAGAGGCGCCAAGCGAAGCCGGATGGTCGCTCCCGGCCTCCTCGTCGGCGCCCAGGCGCTCGCCCGCGTCTTCTGCCGTCGCGGACTGGTCGGCGTCGGTCTCGGAGCGGCCGTTGACCCGGTCCCTGCCGTCCGCCTGGTCCCGAGGCCTCATCACCGTAGCGAACTCGGTACTCGTGGGCCCTGCAGGCGGGAAGGGCCTCGAGGCGAGGTCAATGGTGGCCAGGTCGACCGTTACCCCCTCTTCCTTCGGGGTGATGTCGACCACCAGGGCTTCTGCGTGGACAACCGCTGACGGCGTCAGCTCTGCCGGTTGAACTTCGGCCAGTGCATATGGCCCGGGGTCAAGTTGCGCCCGGGGTCTTTCTCCTGCGCTTAGCGCGGCCAAAGCGGGAACGATGGCGACCTCGTCCACGACCGTTCCCTGCTTGCGCACATCGCTCGACCTGATCGAAAGGGCCAGGATAGCGGACACCAAAGCCACCCCGGCGGCGACCAAAAAGACCTCGTGCATGGTCTGTGTGAAGCTTGTGTGGATGACAGAGTACAGGGCCGGTCGAACGAGTGCGGGGGCAGACTTGACGGCGACGTTGGTCCGACCGTCCAGCACCAACCCGGCGATCTGAGGGCCTTGGCCGCTCAATTGAGGGAACGCCGATATCCGGCTGGAGATTTCGTCGGTCAGCCGGGTGGCGAAAACGGAGCCGAGCACTGCCACGCCTGTGGCCGCCCCGAGCTGGCGCAGGGCGGTGCTGGCCCGCGCAGCCGCGAGCACGGGCCGCTGCTTCGGGGTCGCCGCCGCTGCAGCTACTGGTGCCAATCGGGGGTTGACCAGCTCGAGGCCGACGCCGGCGACGACTAAAGCCCGGCACCAGGTCGTCCCATTAGCATCAGCGGGGAGCCTGCTCATGAGCCACAACCCGAACCCCACGAGGGCGAGACCGGCACAAATTAACGACCTTGACCGGAACGTACCGGTCGAGGCGTCCGGCCAGCGGGAGCAGGGCCAAGGTCACCCCGGTGAGCAAGAGCAAGTGGCTGCCAATGTTGAGAGCGGAGTAGCCAAGGTTGTACGAGAGGTAAAGCACGAGGAAAATGAACGGCCCGAGCACGGCCGCCGACAACCCGAAAGCGGCAATGGCGCCTCCGGTGAAGGTCCGCCGACGGAACAGTGAGACGTCGAGGAGGGGGCTGGGGCGAGACGGACTCGACGGCAACGAAGGCGGCCAGCAACAGCCCGCTGCAGGCAAAGCAGGCCAGGACCCCACTCTGAGCCCAGCCTCCGAGCGTCGTCGTGGTCCTGACCAGCCCGATAACCAACACCGCGGTGCCGACGGTGAACAGGGCCAACCCTTGCCAGTCCAGGACCTCCGTGCCCCTGGCTTCGGTTACCTGCGGACCTTCGCTCCTCGGCGCGAGCAGGAACGCCACGAACGCCACCAAGCCCTCCACGCCGAAGACCCAGCGCCAACCCAGGTAGGTGACGATGATGCCGCCAAGGAGCGGCGCTACGGCCACCGCCAAGGCCGTGGCGCCGCCCCAGACACCGACACCGACACCGACACCGACACCGACGCCGGGGCCGGTTCGCCCGGTCCCTTTCCCGAAGACCTCTGCCAGGATGGCCGCGCCGGTTGCCAACAGCATCGCCCCCCCGACGCCCTGAACGGCCCGGGCCGAGATCAGGACGTAGACCGAGGGGGCCAACGCGGGCTAGGAACGAACCAAAGACGAGGACGGCCAACCCGGCCAGGAACACCCGGCGCCGGCCCGCCCGCCCCGCCCCGTAGCCCGCCGCCAGGACACCGCACGCGAGGGCGACGACGAAGGCCTCCATTACCCATTGGAGTTCAGGGAAAGAAGCGTTGAGTCCCGTTTGCACGGCTGGTAGCGCTACACCGACGGCGATGAAATCGGCCAATACGACGAAAGTGGCCAGGCAAATAGCCGCCAGCGCACCCCATTGATGGGCTCGTCGTAAGCCGCTCGGGGCGTTCGGAACAGAGCCGGCAGTGGCTAATTCTCGCGTGGCCGAATGGCGCATTAAAGAGGCGATCCCGTCCCTCCTCAGGCGGTTAGGGGTATTTCTCAGTGGCGGAGGGTTTTTCTCCCGTCCCTGAGGTTACTTGGTAAAAGGCCTGGTTGGCTCGATAGGCCAGTTCGGGAACGGCGCGCATTACCGGCACAATGCGTGCCCACGCCGCTGCTTTGAGAGCCGTTTTGGAGCCCGCGGGGCCTTTCGGCGCCGGCCCTTAGCGGTACGATTCCCTTCTATGAGCGTTATGCCCGAGGTTGCAGTAGCGCCGCCGAAAACCGACCTGGACGGCGACCACGAACGAATGTCCCACATCGTGCTCGAAGGCGTGGAGCGGACGACGGCGAGTTCGTCTCCGCTGGGCCGACGGTGGTAGAGGGCATCGTCAACGGCACCCCGGTCAGGGCATTGTGCGGCAAGGTCTGGGTGCCGGGCCGTGACCCGAAGAAGTACCCGCTTGTGCCCAACCTGCAAAGAGATCGCCGAACAGATGGGCTGGGCGGTGCCGGCGTCCTGATCACTGGTGACCGGTCTGAGGGTGGACCGTGGGTTTCAGCCTGCTTGAGCGGCCTCGACCTCGTCGAGAGCCTGGCCCAGGGTGTGCCAGGACAGTGTCGCGCACTTGATCCGCACGGGGAACTTGACGACCCCCTGCAGCGCCTCGAGGTCCCCGAGCGCGACCCCTTCGTCGGCCGCCACTTCGGCGCCGCTCCTTTCGTCCTCCATCAGATCCGGTTCTGGCGCCTTCAGGTTGGTTGATAGCCTGGCCTATCCAGCTGCTGGCCGTGGAGCGACATCATGGCCCGGAAAGCCCTGATCGTCGCCCGGGCCTGGGCGAGGGTCTTGCCCTTTACGGCCACTGACATCATCGATGCCGACGACTGCGAGATCGAGCAACCCTGGCCGGAGACCTTCATGTCGGCGATGACGCCACCCTCCGCGTCGAGATAAACGACGACCTCGTCTCCGCAGAGAGGGTTGAAGCCCTCGGTCCGTACGGCAGGAGGCGACTCGAGCTCGCCCCGGTTACGGGGGTTGCGGTAGTGGTCGAGGATTATCTCCCTGTAGAGGTCTTCAAGGCCTGGCATGACGGTGGTTGAAGCTCCTCCGAATGCTCCGAGTTGTGCTCAGCCGAAAACGGCGTCGGCCTCGGCGATGGCGTCGACGAGGGCGTCGACGTCCGCCTCGTCGTTGTAGACGGAAAACGACGCCCGCGCCGTGGCGCTGACCCCGAGCTGGCGCATCAGCGGTTTGGCGCAGTGGTGGCCGGCCCGGACGCAGACACCGGCCTCGTCGAGCACTTGGGACATGTCGTGGGCGTGGACGTCCTTGTAAGCGAAGCTGACGATGCCACCTCGCTGCGAGGCGCTGGCAGGCCCGTAGATGACGATGTCGTCACCGTAGCGCTCCTTCAGCGCATTCATGGCGTAGGCGGTCAAGGCCTCTTCGTGGGCCCGTACGGCGCTCATACCGAGGGCCCGGAGGTAGTCCACGGCCAGACCCGAGCCCGATAGCTTCGGCGATCGGCGGGGTCCCGGCTTCGAACTTCCAGGGCACATCGTTGGTCGTGAAGCCGTCGAGGCGTACGTCACGGATCATCTCGCCACCGGTCAAGAAAGGCGGCATCGCTTCGAGCAGTTCTCGTCTGCGCCCACAGTGCCCCGATGCCGGTTGGCCCCAGCATCTTGTGACCGGTGAAGGCCACGAAGTCGGCCCCGAGGTCAGCCACTGAAGTCGGCATGTGGGGCACGTACTGAGCGCCGTCCACCAGGACGAGTGCGCCGGCGGCATGAGCCGCGTCTGCGAGCGCTCGCACCGGGGGAAGGGTGCCGAGCACGTTGGACGCCGCCGTGACGGCCAGCAACTTGGCTCCTTCGAGCAGCTGGCCGAGGTCGTCGAGGGCGAGCATCCCGTCGTCGCCGAGCCGCAGGAACCGCAGCTCGGTCCCCGTCTCGGCCTTGCAGTTGCAGCCAGGGGACGAAGTTGGCGTGGTGCTCGATCTCGCTCGTGACGACCACGTCCGAGGCGCCGAGGTTGTTGCGGCCCCAGGAGTAGGCGACGAGGTTGATGGCCTCGGTGGCGTTCTTCGTGAACACCACCTCGTCAGCTGAGCCGCCCCGATGAAGCTGGCCACCTTGGCCCGAGCCTTCCTCGAAAGCCTCGTCGCTTCCTGGGCCATCTCGTAGACGCCCCTGTGGACGTTGGCGTGCGTGGTCTCGTAGTAGCGGCTCATCGCCTCGATCACCGCCAGTCGGCTTTTGCGCCGAGGACGCAGAGTCCAGGTAGACGAGGCGTTTGCCGTGCACCGACCGCTCCAGGACCGGGAAGTCCTTCTTGATGCGGGCGACGTCGAGCGGCGCAGGCGAGCGGCGCTCACCTCCATGCCTCGTAACCTTCCTCTTCGAGCCGGCGAGCCAGTTCGGGCCCGCCGCTTTCCACGATGCGCCCGTTGACGAGCAGGTGGACCGCGTCCGGTGCCAGATGGCCCAGGATCCGCTGGTAGTGGGTTATCAAGAGCACGCCAGCTGTGGGCCGAACGGCTCGCACCTCCCTGACACCGGAAGCCACCACTTTCAGGGCGTCTATGTCGAGGCCTGAGTCGGTCTCGTCCAGCACGGCGAAGTCGGGTTCCAGCACCGCCATCTGGAGGATCTCGTTGCGCTTCTTCTCCCCGCCGGAAAAGCCTTCGTTGAGGTAGCGGTCGCCGAAGGACGCGTCCATATCGAGCTTGCGCATCCATTCCATGACGGTCAAGCGGAGCTCGAGCACCGACAGGTCGACTCCCTTGCGGGCCGAGAGCGCCTGGCGGAGGAACTGCACCAGCGGGACGCCGGCGATCTCCTCGGGGTACTGGAAGGCCAGGAACATGCCCGCCTTGCCACGCGTCTCCGGTCGGCCAATCGGTGATGTCCTCGCCCTTGTAGAGGATCTGGCCCTGCGTCACCTCGTAGCCAGGGGATCCGAGCAGCGACTTGGCCAACGTCGACTTGCCGCTCCCGTTCGGGCCCATCAGGGCGTGCAGCTCGCCGGCCGGCACGACGAGGTCGACGCCGCGAAGGATCTCCGTCCCCTGAACAGATACGTGCAGGTCGCGGACCTCGAACAGAGGCGGTTGGGCGCAGTGGCCACTTCGACGAGCGTCGGCGGGCATCGAGCGTCCATGGTATTCGACCGGGCACGTATTAGCACTACGGCGGTAGGGGAAAATGCCAGTCAGCGCGATATCCACCACACTGTCGCAAAGCGAGCGCGATAACATAGCCGTACCGAAGAAAGGAGGTGGTCCAGCTGAGTAGTAGTAAACCTGGGACCTCGGAGGTGGCTGGCCGCTAAGCGGCCTGCTGGACCGCCTGGTAATCCAAGCCAGACACCCGGGTGATCCCGGCCGGGAGTTGGTCCCCCCTGGCACACCAAACGGGCCACCCGCCCTTTCCAGCTGTTCACTAGTAGACAGAAGGGACGCGTCGATCGCGTCCCTCGGTCCTTTTTATCTTGCCGCCTTTGTCCTGGTTGGTGGCGACGGCTAGCCTGTCTTGATGGGGCGAGCCGAGGGAGCTGAGCATTGCTGGCGGGCCGGCGGGTCCTGAGCAGGGTGGCTGCCTTGGCCGGTGGCTCGTTACCAGCTGGCTCGGCCCGGGAAGCGTCATGGGAGGGCCGCCGCCGGGACGAGTGGAGGCGGCGGACCGGCCAGTGGACCGGGGGGTGCCGGCGGACCGGGCGAGCGCCGGCCAAAGTCAATGGGTGGGGCAACGGTCGGGCCGCCCTCGAGAGCCTGGAGTTCGGTCACCCGGGCGGGCCTGCCCTGGCGGGCTACCTGGCCAGGCCCAACTTCTCGGCCGCTTCCGGCGCCGGCCGCCACGGCATAGTCCTGGCCCACGGGTTCCCCGAGACGAGCCAGCAATAGGCGACGCCCAGTTACGGGTACCCCCAACTGGCCACCCGTCTGGCGGCCGAGACCGGCGCCGTCGTGCTGACCTTCGATTTCCGGGGCACCGGGGGCGTCCGGAGGGCGATTTTTCGCTCGGTGGCTGGCGGGCCGACCTGGCGGCGGGGATCAGGACGTTGCGCGAGGTCCCTGGCATCGAGGAGATCTGGCTCGTTGGCTTCGCCGCAGGGGGGACGCTTGTCCATCTGCGCCGCCGGCCGAAGACCCGTCGGTGGCCGGGCGTGGCCGCGCTGGCGCCGCCGGCCGAGTTCGCCGACAGAGGCGGCGACCCGCGCCGTCTCGTCGCCCAGGCCCGGGCGTCGGGCCTGATCCGTACCAGGGGCTACCCGCCGGATCCCGGCGCCTGGGCGCGGGAGCTGCGAGCAGCTGCGGCCCACCCGAGCTCGTGACCAAGGTCCCGCCGCGGCCGTTGCTGATCGTCGCTGGCGCCAATGACGACGTCGTCCCGATGACCGACGCCCGGGAGCTGGCGGATGCCGCCGACGCGTCGGCGGAGCTGCAGGGTCATCGCCGGTGCCGGGCACATGCTGCTGCACGACCCCAGGGCCATCGCCCTTCTGCTGGGCTGGTTCGACCGCCACCTGGGCGCCCGCCTGATCGACCTCGGAAGCGTGGCGGCCTGGCACGGCCCGGTTTCTCGGCGCTGCTCCGGTTCTTGGCGTTCGACCGTTCCTGGCGTTGAGCGCACCTTGGCATCGAAGCGCTAACTAAATGGCGCTGCTGCGCCGAAAAGGGCCGGGTTGCCGCCATGACGGCGAATTTTCCAGTGTGCCTGGCAATTTTCTGCGCTTTTGCGTCCGCCGCCGCTCTAGCACCGACTGCCGTGCTGTCTTACGTGGTCCCGGCGGCCGCTTGGCCGCTTTGGCCGCCGCCTTCAGCTGGGATTTGTGGGCACGGACCCGGGGCAGCGAGTCTGCGTCGGTGATGTCTGCGACGGAGAAGTGGTCCCGGGGTCGCCAAAGGGCCGGCTGACCTCCTGCCAACCGGGTGGGCGGACGCCCAGCTGCTTGCCGAGCAGAGCCACGAAGATCTTCGCCTTCTGCTCACCGAAGCCCGGCAACGCCCTCACCCGGCGGAGCAAGCTCGGCGCCACTGCGTGGCTCCTTCCCAGATCCGCGCGGCGTCCCCGCCGTAGTCCTCCACGATTATCCGGCAAAGCTGCTGGACGCGTTCGGCGTTGGAGGCCGGGAAACGGTGGAGCGCCGGCCGCTCCGAGAAAATGGCCGCCAGTTTCGCCGGGATCCATCGCCGCTATCGTCGCCGGCGTCGAGCTTGCCTCCGAGGCGCTCCTGCAGGTCCCGTGGAGAGCTGAACGCTCGCTCCAGGGGGATCTGCTGGTCGAGGACCATGCCGATCAGCAGGGCGAGTGGGTCCTCGGAGAGCAGTTGGTCAGCCTCTGGGTCGCCTGAAAGATGGAGCACAGCAAGAGCGTACTGCCGGTCAACGGCGGCTCAGGCCAACTGCGACTGAGCGCGGCTACGAGACAGCTGCAGCGGCTCAGGAGCCGGGCCGGCGCCGGGTCGTCCGGGTCGATGCCGTACCGCCGGATGGCATCCTCGACCTCCTCGGCCTTGCCCTCGCCGGCCTGGCGCAGGCCGTCGAGCGCGGCCACCACCACGTGGGCGGCGTCGGTCTCGAAATACCGGCGCAACGCTTCGCGGGTGTCGCTGCGCCCGAAGCCATCGGTGCCGAGCGATATGAACGGCGCCGGTACCCATCGGGCCACCTGGTCGGGCACGGCCTTCATGAAGTCCGTGACGGCCACGATCGGCCCCTCGGCGTTGGCCAGGGCCTCGGTGACGTAGGGCGTGCGGGGCGGCTCCGAAGGGTGGAGGCGGTTGTAGCGCTCGACTTGCCAGCGCCTCCTCGCGCAGCGCCTTGTAGCTCGTGGCGCTCCACAGCTCGGCGGCGACGTCGTGGTGCTCGGCCAGGAGTTCGCGCGCTTCGAGCGCGGCCTGGCTGGCCGATCCAGAGAAAAGGATCGTCACGCGGCGACCGGGCCTTCGGGCGCTTCCGCGAAGCGGTAGAGCCCGCGCGATATTATGCCCGTCGTCCACACCCTCCGGTTTGGGCGGCATGCGGTAGTTCTCGTTGTAGAGCGTTATGTAATAGAAAATGTCCTCGCCACCGCCTTCCCCGTACATCCGGGCGATGCCGTCGCGCACGATCGCGGCCGTTTCGTAGGCGAAGGCGGGGTCGTAAGCCTGGACGTTGGGGACCACTGAGAACAAAAGGTGGGATTGGCCGTCGTCGTGCTGGAGGCCTTCGCCGAGCAGGGTGGTGCGTCCGGCAGTGGCACCCATCAAAAAGCCACGCGCCCTCATGTCCGCCGCGGCCCAGATCAAATCGCCGACTCGCTGGAAGCCGAACATCGAATAGAAGATGAAAAACGGCACCATCGGCTGGCCGAAGGTGGCGTAGGCCGTGCCCAGCGGCGGTGAAATCCGCCAGGCCGCCGGCTTCGGTAATGCCCTCCTCGAGGAGCTGGCCGTCCTTTGCCTCCGAGTAGGAAAGCATTAGCTTGGAGTCGACTGGTTCGTACAGCTGGCCCAGCGGGGCGTAGATCTTGAAGTCCTTGAAGAGAGCGTCCATCCCAAAAGTGCGTGCCTCGTCGGGGATTATCGGCACTACCCGGCGGCCGATCGCCCTTGTCGCGCATCAGCCCCCGCAGCATTACCGCAAAGGCCATCGTCGTCGAGACCTCCCGGTTGCCGGACCCATTGTCGAACTCCGCGAAGATCTGTCGTCAGGGGCAGGGCAGAGGCTCGTAGTTGACGACCCGCTCGGGGAGGAACCCGTTCAGCTCCTTGCGCCGCTCGATCATGTACTGGAACTCGTGGCTGTCTTGCGGCAGGCCGGTAAAACGGCGGTTCGCCGGCCTCGAGCGCCTCGTCGGGGATCTCGGCCTGGAGCTTCAGGCGGTCCCGGAGCGCTTTCAGCTCCGCCGCGTTCATTTTCTTTGATCTGGTGGGTCGAATTGCGCGCCTCGATGGAGGGCCCGAGCGCCCATCCCTTTATGGTCTTGGCCAGGATCACCGTAGGTTGGCCGGTCGTCTCGGTGGCCGCTTTGTAGGCGGCGTAAAGCTTGTGGTAGTCGTGGCCTCCGCGAGGGAGGGTGCGCAGCTCCTCGTCGCTCAGGTGCTCGACAAGCTTCTTGAGCCGGGGGTCCGGGCCGAAGAAGTGCTCCCGGATGTAGGCGCCGTCCTCGGTGGCGAACTTCTGGAACTCGCCGTCCACCGTGGTGTTCATCTTGTTGAGCAAGACCCCGTCCACGTCACGGGCGAGCAGCTCGTCCCAGCGGGAGCCCCATATGACCTTGATGACGTTCCAGCCGGCGCCCCGGAAGACCGCCTCCAGCTCCTGGATGATCTTGCCGTTGCCGCGTACCGGGCCGTCGAGGCGCTGCAGGTTGGCATTGACGACGAAGATGAGGTTGTCGAGCTGCTCTCGTCCCGCCAGGCTCAGAGCGCCCAGGGTCTCGGGCTCGTCGCATTCACCGTCGCCCACGAAGCACCACACCCGCGAGCCGCTCGTGTCGGCGATGCCCCGGTTGTGGAGGTACTTGTTGAAATGCGCCTGGTAAATGGCGTTGAGCGGCCCGATCCCCATCGAGACCGTCGGGAACTCCCAGAACTCCGGCATGAGTCGGGGGTGGGGGTACGACGAGAGGCCGCCCGGCGCCGGCGGCGGCTCCCGACAGCTCCATGCGGAAGTGCTCGAGCTGGCCCTCGCTCAGGCGGCCTTCGAGGAAGGCCCGGGCGTAGATCCCCGGAGCGGCATGGCCCTGGAAGAAGACCTGGTCGCCCGGTTGGCCGCCGGCCTTGCCCCGGAAGAAATGGTTGAAGCCGACCTCGTACAGCGCGGCCGAGGAGGCGAACGTGGCCAGGTGGCCGCCGATCCCTTCGGCAATGTGGTTGGCCCTCACCACCATGACCGCGGCGTTCCAGCGGATGTAGGCCCTGATCCTCCGCTCGGTCTCCTCGTCGCCGGGGAACCAGGGTTCCTGGCTGGCCGGGATGGTGTTGACGTACGGGGTCGAAACCGTGGCCGGGAAGCCGACCTGGCTCTCCTTCGCCCGCTCGAGGAGCTTCATGAGCAAAAAGCGCGCCCGGGCCTTGCCATGGACTTCGAGGACCGCGTCGAAGGAGTCGACCCACTCCTCGGTCTCGGTCGGGTCGATGTCGGGGAGCTGATGGGAGATGCCGTCGAAGATCACGCCTTACATCGTCGCGCCAACTATGGGCTGTCGGTAGTAGGACGGCGAAGCAATCTGTGACCTTTGTCTCACGAACCGCTCTGACCTGGGGTTTTCGGCCGAGCCTGGATGCCACACTGAGACATCGCTGGCGTCCGGGCATGCTTGAGGGATGCAAGCCGATCGACGCGCGCGAGTCATGAGCGAGACGACGGTGTACACGGACGGGGCCTGCCTGGGTAACCCGGGCCCGGGCGGCTGGGCCTGGGCTGTACCCGGCGGGCGCTGGCGCAGCGGCGCAGCGGCCCACACGCACCAACCAGCGCATGGAGATCATCGGCGGCCCTGGAGGCCGCCCGTTCGCTGCCTGGGCCGCCTCGAGATCGTGAGCGACAGCACTTACGTCGTCAACTGCTTCCGTGACGGCTGGTGGGAGAAGTGGTTGGCGAAAGGCTGGGTCAACTCGGCGAAGAAGCCCGTGGCGAACCGCGACCTCTGGGAACCCCTGGTCGACCTGTACCGGGCATCGCCCGGGCGTTTGCGGTTCCGCTGGGTAAAGGGCCACGGGGGCGACCCTTTCAACGACCTTGTGGACCGCCTGGCGGTGGCGGCCGCCGACGTCCCAGCAAGGCGGCGAAGGTGAAGAGCCGCCCGAGCTGGCCTCCCTCGGGCCGCCTGACTCGACCGTCCGTCGCGCCCGCGTAAGCGTGGCCCCTTTCGCCTGGGCGTAAACTGTCTGGGCCGCCTCGAGCCACGATGACGGGCCGTATGCCGTCCGACCTATCGTGCGGCTACGGCCTCGGTGTCCCAGAAGGCGCGCCCGGTGCTGGCGGAGGGCAGCCTTGTCGGGGACGTACTGCTCAGAGAAGACGCGCCAGGATCCGCTCGAGTACCCGATCAGGGTTTGGTCGTACTCATCGGCGGGGCCCGCTGCTCGGTCCAACCGGGCACGTAAGTGACCAGCCCTCCAGCGTCCGGCACGTTGGCAAATCCCTGTCCCGAGGAACCGGTACAGGGTCACATCACCGCTCCCTTCCACCAGGTCTAGTTCGGTGCCGAAGCCGGCGCGGCCGACGGCGTGACGAACACCAGCTTGGGGTCGTGGTCTCGTTCGACGTCGTCGGCCCACACCAACGAGGCAGGTCCGGGGTTCTGGAACACGTGCACGAGGTCGAGGGCCCAGCTATCGCCCTCCCGGCGCCAGACCAGGTCGCGCTCCTGGACGCGTGTGCCCTTTTGCTGGTCCCTCCCTCTCGACTGGTCCCGCCCTCTTTGCCGGTCCCTCCCTTTTTACTGGCCGGTTACGGCCGGAGCCCTCTGCTGGTTTGGCCTCGAGCCGGCGGTCTCTTGCTCCACTACTCCCGCCACGGTCCCGCTCGGCGCCACCGCCACCACACATTTGCCGCTGAAGCCCGGGTCGACGAGCGGGTGGCAGTTATGGGCTGTAGGGCTTGTCGGTCGGGCTGGTCGGAGGTTGCAGGCTGGCGCCAATCGCCCGAGAGGGCCAAGCCGATGACACGACGGGTTGGCCTCGGTGCCGGGGTTGCGTGCTTAGTGGCTGTGAGCGACCGCGTCAATGAATCGTGGCTCGGACGGTGCGCAGCTGACGCGAAGCCGAAGGCAGAGGCCAACCCGGGCGAGCGGCGCCCAAAACACCGGTCAGGCCAAGCGCGGCCCTCATGTACAAGTTGACACCTTCACGGTCCCGATGATACGCGGCCATCCCGCCCGTGTCGGCTCCGCGGCTCGTCTCCAGGCCCGGGTGTACTCGGCCAGCGTCGACCGAGTAGTGTCTGCAGCGGAAGGAGCGATCGATCAATGGAAGAGAGCGAGTGGCGCCTGCGCGCCCTGTCCCCCCTGGACGGCACGCTACGGGAAGCAGTTGGAGCCTTACGCCGCCGCTTTCTCGGAGGGCGCCCTGATCCGCGAACGTTTCGCGCGTCGAGGTGGCGTGGCTCGAGTGCCTGGCGCGCACTGCCCGGGATCGGCGAGCTGGCCCCGCTCACCGGTCGAGAGCGAGCGGCGTCTCGACGATTGGGTGGCCAAGTTCGGCGACGCCGAAGCCAACTTCGTAAAGCAGATCGAGGCCACTACCAACCACGACGTGAAAGCGGTCGAGTACTACCTGAAGCGGCGGCTCGTAGCAGGAGCTGGGGCTGGCCGCCGGCGCGAGCGGAGTTCGCGCACTTCGCAGCCACCTCGGAGGACATCAACAACCTCGCCTACGCCAGGATGGTGCGCCGAGGGCTCTGACGAAGTCTGGCTTCCCTCGGCCGACGCCCTCGTGGACGAAGTGCGGGTCGGCCGCCCTGGAGTACGCCGGTCTCCCGATGCTCGGCCCGGACGCACGGCCAGCCGGCCACGCCTACGACAATGGGCAAGGAGCTCGCCGTGTTCGTGGCTCGCTGGGACACGCCAGCTGCGAGCGGTCCGCAAGGTGGAGATCCTGGGCAAGTGGGGAGGGGCGACGGGCACCCTGGCGGCCCATCGTCGTCGCCTACCCGGAGCTCGACTGGCTGGCCATCGCCCGCGACTTCGTCTCCTCGCATGGCTTTACCTGGGCGCCCTTGACGACCCAGGTCGAGGCGCATGACTGGATGGCTGAGCTGTTCGACGCTATGGCCCGGTTTGGCACTGTCCTGGTCGATTTCTGCCGCGATATGTGGTCCTACATAAGCCTTGGGTACTTGCGCCAAAAGTTCGTCGAAGGCGAAGTCGGCAGCTCGGTGATGCCGCACAAAGTGAACCCGATCGATTTCGAGAACGCTGAAGCCAACGCCGGTCTGGCCTCAGCGCTGTTCGGGCACCTTTCCGCAAACGCTGCCTATTTCCAGGATGCAACGGGACCTTTCCGACTCTTCTGCTTTGCGCAATATTGGCAGTGCGTTTGGCTATTCGGGCGCTGGCCATCCTCTCGGCCCGCCGAGGGATGGCGCGTACCCGCCCTGACCAGGACGTTCTCAGCGCCGACCTCGACGTCCGCATGGGAAGTGCTCAGCTGAGGCAGTGCAGACCGTAATGCGCCGCTATGGTATAGCGGAACCTTACGAGCAGCTGAAATCATTGACGCGAGGCAAACCGTCTGGACCAACAGGAATTACAACACTTTGTGCGCGGGCTCGACCTCCCTGAGCACGTGAAAGAGCAGCTTATCGCGCTAACGCCAGAAACCTATACCGGGCTTGCAACTCCGCTTGCTAACTTGGTCGATATCCCGTAGGGAACCGCTGGAGTGCAAAAGACAGGAAAAATAAAAGGGGGGTAGCCCAAAAAGGGCCAACCCTGTCCCCGGAGGTGTAGCGGCGTGAACGGCGAAAGCTCAGTCCATATAGACCGCGGGCGGTGGCTCTACCGCTTTGCGCTAAACACGGACAACATCGCGATTTATCGTGCCAAACGGGCCGGCCAGGACCTGGCCCCCGTAGAGGTATGGCGTTCTTTAGCTCAACTCGGCATCTCGGATGCCTTCATCGTCCCTGTCGACGGCGGATGGCAACCGTTCATCGAGCTGACCGAGAGCCGTCAGCGCTGGGGTTTGGCGAAGCGCGGTTCAATGGCCGAAGCCGAGGCCGCTACCCGGCATTTCCTGGGGACATTGGCCGACGCCCTGTGCCACGCCAGTCAGCCTCGTACGACGAATGAAAAGGAAGTGGACGCCTTGCCCGTGAGGGTCCCCGAGCCACCCGCGCCGCCGGCCGAGGAAAGCACGGTCGAGCTAGTCCTTTCACATGCAAGTTCGGCGCGTGAGGCGTCTGGATGGGAGCTGATTTACAGCCGCCAGCGCCTTTTCCGCTGAGCTCAGCGGTTGCAGCCATAAATAGGCTTTCTGCACGCGTTAGGCATCATCCGGGGTGTTGGTCCCGGCCACAGCGACCACGCTTGGCCTGACTCTCAGCGCATAAACGGCGCTGGCGATCAAGCCGACGCCGACCGGCGCCCCTACGCCCATCAGGGCTACCCAGGTGGTCCGGTCGTGCCCGGCCGCCTGCCAGTCTTCTGACAGGTGGAGGGCCGCGTCCACCGCCCCCCATAGGGCCAGCCCTACCACGGCGACGATACCGAGGGCCCACGCCAGCCCGGCATCGCTTGTGACCAGTAAGGCTAGGCCGGAAGAGGCGAGCAGCGCCACGATGATGGGGCGCACGACGGCATCAGGCGCCCGGCTCGAAACCCGGGCACCGAAGAACGTCCCGGGCACCGACCCGATAATCAAACTGCCGGCCACGCTGAGGTCGACATGGCCGAAAAGAGCCTGCCCGAGGGCGGCCACCGCGACCAGGGGTACCGCTTGAACGAGGTTGGTACCCACCTGGACGTTGGCCGACAGCCTCGGGTACAGCAGCATGAGCAGGACAATGATGAGGGACCCGGAGCCGACAGAAGTCATGCCCACCATGAAGCCGCCGAGCACACCGACAAGGAGAGTTGGCACGGTCTTGAGGCTCCAGGGGGCCGGGTTTTCCTGAGGACGGCCTCGCCGGCGCAGCCTGGCGTTCAGCGCGGTCCTGGCCAGGAGGCTGGCGCAGGCGACGACCAAAGCCCAGCCAAGGAGAGTCTTCAAGTGAGCCTCGTCGGCGGGGGTGTTGCCGAGTTGATTGAGCAGCCAGGCGCCGAAAAAGGCGGCCGGCACCCCACCGACAACAAGGAGGCGGACCAAAGCCCAGTTCACGCTGCCATGCAGGGCGTGGACGGCGCCGCCGACGGGCTTCATGGCCAGCGAGTTCACCAGGTCGCTCGCTATGGCGACCTTGGGGTCGATCCCGAACAGCAGCACCAGAGCGGGCGTCATGAGTGCCCCACCGCCCATCCCGGCCACCCCGACGGCAAAGCCGCCAATGAAGCCGCAGCAGGCGAGTAACCAGGCCGACGGGTGGCCCCCGCCCCCGCTTGTAGCGCCAATACGACCCTTGCCATCAGGCCCATGGCGACAAGCTAGCCGCTTGGCCGATGGAATCGCGATTCAAGGGCCTCCGGATTCCCTGCTCAAGGTGGGTGTCCGGCTGAGGCGGTGTGCTCTACGCCACTGGTTCCAAGAGACCCGTTGACGATGCTCCCGCCGCCTTGGCGGCTTGGCACGAGAAGAATGGCCAGCGCGGCAGCAGGGTCAGGCGGCGTTCGCGGCGCCTTCTCGGCGTCGGCCCCGCACCGTGGTCGTGATGCCCCCTGAGCAGTCTTCATTTCGTATTTGCGCCCGTTTATGGCGCCGGGACACAACCGCTTGCGAAATCTCCGAACCGTCGAACGCGTTTCGCGAAGCGCGGTCTGCATTTGTAGTTTTCGCCTATTGCGTACAAGGGCTGGTCAATCAGGTGTGTGTGACGGACGGCCGAATCTCTGACCGTGGTCTTGTGAGCACGTTCAGCATCGCTTTCTGGCGCGTTTTACACAAAGCCCTAATAGGCGTACTTTTCGATGCCTAATGTCTCTCGACACAATTGACGGGCTAGAAGGGAGTATGCGGTGAGGAAAGCTTTTAGTGCACGAAGGCGCGGTTGGCGTCGTTTCGCGTCCTCTGGCGCAGCAGTCCTCGGAGTGCTCTGCGGTATTCTCGTCGCTATTGCTTCGGTGCAAGCGGTGACTAACGCCGCTTCGGCAGACCCGACCTCTTTGGCTACGACCCCGGCGATATTCGGCTACAGCGAGTTCAGCAGCGGTGACAGTTCTCTCGGTTTTCCAACGAGTACGGACGTCTCGGGTGAATTGGTCGTGGGGGGCAACCTCACCGTCCCCAGCGGCGGGACACTCACTGTAGGGACTGGGGAATCTGGCACTTCGCCACTTACCGTCGCGGGCGATGTCACGGGCACTGGCACGGTCTGCATCGGCGGTACAAACAATAAGGGCCTCTACGCGGGCACGAGCAGCGTGCAGTCCGGAGTGGGATGCGGCAACCTCGAGCAGAGCTCCAACCTGGCCACGGGCCCCGGGGGGGCATTTCAGTTCATAGCTACCGAAGCGAGCACCATCAGCACTGGCTGGGACTCGACGCCCTCGAATGGGACAGAGGAGTTGACATCGGGAAATCTGACACTGACCGGTACAGCATCGACTGTTCAAGTCTTCAATGTGCCGTCGTCCGATTGTATCGGTGCGCAGACGCTGACCATTAATGTGCCGGCTGGGACGACCCAAGTCCTCGTCAATGTGCAGGGCCCCATTGGCGGTACCCTTTTACCATTAGCGAGCATTATCTACCCGAACGGGTCAGCAGTTGCCGCCAATACCTGGCTTGACTTCCCAGACGCAACGTCTGTAGGTTTCTCCGGTTTGGAAGTAAATGCTAACGTGCTAGCCCCCAGTGCGGTTGTCACCATGACCGGGGGCCAGTTCGACGGGTACGTGTACGCCGCCTCGATAGACGGCAGCTTCACGGGTGAGGTGCCGTCCGCCACTACGATCACCGGCCCGGCGCCGACCTGCCCCTGCACGACGACCACGACGACCACTACGACCACGACGACGACTACTACTAGCTCCACAACCACGACGTCCTCGACTACTACGACCAGGGCGCCCACGACGACCACAACCACGGCGCCGACCACCACGACGACAGCGCCCACGACGACCACAACCATGGCGCCGACGACGACCACTACGGCGCCTACGACGACCACTACCGCGCCGACCACCACCACTACGTCTTCGACCACCACCACTACGTCTTCGACCACGTCGACCACTGCGCCTTCGACCACGACAACGTCTTCGACCACGACAACGTCTTCGACCACGACCAGCGTGCCATCGTCCACCACCAGCTCTTCGACGACGACAACAAGGGAGCCGACGACGACTTCCGTCCCGCACCACCATCACCCGGGGACGCCCGCCACGACGACGACGACCGCCGTCCCGGCCACAACCACATCGACAACTACGCCGGTAGTGCCTCTCGTGACTACGACGACACTTCAGACGGCGCCCGCCCATGCGACCACGACAACGGCCCCTCTCATAACCACGACGACCGTGGCGACCAACGCGGCCCGGGTGACGACGACTACCGTTGCGCCTCGTTCGACGACTACGACCGTCGTCCCCCATACGACCAGTACGACAGTGGGTGGCGTCACGACTACCACAACGGTCGCTCCGACCCCGACCCCACCGACCACCACGCCCACGTCATCGTCTCAGCTCGCCTTTACAGGAGCTAATACGTTGCAGGCCGCCGGCCTTGGCCTCGGTCTGGTCCTTGTGGGCGGCGCAATCTGGCTCCTTACCGGGCGCCGGCGGCGCCACGCTCGGCATTAGACGGCTCTAGTCGCCGGCCCCCGGTTCGTCCACGGCGCGGTCGGCGTCTCGGCGCCAGCGCGCCGAGGGCCGGACAAACGGTCGACTATTGAGCTTCGTGCCCGCCCTCTGGGGCTGCGGGCGTCGCCTCGCGTGTCTCGTCCGTTAAGTGCCGTGGCCTCAGCTCCGAGGAGCCACGGCGAGCCAACGGCTCGAAGTCGCCCGGGTCGGTGACGGCAGTACCATTGACCTCTACCCATGCATGAGCGGCAATATCGCCAAGCTCGCGCTTGCCGACGGAGAGCCTGAGCTTGGGGCCACGTGACCGGACCACATGGGCCGCTGAAAGAGAGTGCCTCAGGCAGGCGCCTTTAGGGCCGAGCGGCCAGCGCTGGGCCACCCGGTTGAGTACGGCGAGCCGCCGGCGTTCGGAGGGAGACAACCCAAGCGTCTCGACGGCGAGCCCTGGCGGGGCATCGGTGAACTCCAGTGTGGCGCCGAACCATTGGGCGACCCGGCCCAGATCAGCTACCCGCAAAGATAGCTCGGCACTGGCGAGCAACAGCACTGACTCGCCAATGGCGGCCACTAGCTCCGGGCGCCGCAACCACCTGGCAAGCCTGATCGTTTGGGACTTAGCAGTCACCGCAAAGACGCGTCCGGGCAACCAGTGATCAAGAAATAGGCACTCTTGTCGTCACACGAGCGTAGCGGCGCGAGGCGCCACTCCGGCGCTGGCCAGCCAGGCCTTTTGAAGTAATGGAGTGGTTCCGGCGTGGACGCGCTCTGCGAGCCATAGAGATCGCAGGACATCGACGTCGACGACGGCCGGGTCGACGCCACTACCGTCCCAGGCTCGGGCGAAGTTGCGCGTGGCTCGACCGTGGAAGGCGCTGTTGAACGAGGCCTTCGTTGACCGGGCCAGTACCGGGTCGGGGAGGAGGTCCCTGAAGAGACGTCGCATGGCATCTGTCCTACCCGCATAACCAAACCGGCCCCCGTGGCTAGCCACGGCATCGACGAAGTCTGGCACCAGGAAGGGGTGGACAAAGCGAGCCCCAAAGCGACCCGCTAGCCAGTCGCGGTTAGCCAAACCGAGCAGAAGTGCCGGCGTACGAGCGTGGGACCGGATGTTGTTGGCCCACGACCACGGCTGGGCCGCAGACAACTGGGCGATGTGCGCCATAGCGTTGTCACGCAGTGGGGGCTGGAGCCACGCCAGGTAGCCGGCGCCGGCCATTCTCCGGCGAGCCGCTGCCGCCCGGACGCGAAGCGGGGCCGCCTCACGGGCCAGTCGGCCGAGCGCCGGCCCGACGTCGCCGCGCTCATTACGGCAAGCCCTCATGAAGAGACGTAGCGACGTGGCGCGGTGGGTGCCGAAGATCTCGTCGCCACCTTCGCCACTGATCACCGTTGCCCCACTGGCGCGGCTCAACCACGCTGTCTCCAGGTGGAGTGCCGGTGGCCAGAGCAAGCCGTGGGCGTGGAGAGACGCAGTGCCGCCGGGGCCGAGGAACTCAGCCGCCTCCGGGGCAATCTCGACAACTTCCCACCCTTCGGGACGCAGGTGATCGATAACGAGCTGTTGCCACGACGCCTCTTCAGTGTCGGCATTCCCCGGGTAGCGCAGCGTAAAAGGGACCGGCTCGGGCAGGCCGTGTCGGCGGGCCACATCGAGAGCGACCGCCAGGAGCGCGGACGAGTCGCGTCCGCCTGAGAAACTCACCAAGCAGGGTTGCCTGGCCAGTTCCCTGGTCAGGATCTCGTCGAGGGCTGCTCTCGGCGTCGGGCCTGACGGAGGTAAAGGCCCTAGAGCCGGTGGCGGTCCTTTATCGACAAACCCGACCATGACCTCTCGCTCGCTCATTCCGTACGGGACGGCGAAGTCGGCCGCCTCTACCTGCGCCATCGTGTCTAGGGTTATAGATGCCTTTGCCCCGTTTCGTTCGCGAATCGGCTGGCACAACCGCTCAAACAGGCCGGTCAGGCCTCGACGCCAGGAGTTGGGCACGTTTGAGGTCCCTCAAGAAGGCGTCTACGTCCCGCTCGACCATCTGCTGGTCGACGCCGAACCGTTGGAGGAGGGCGTCGACCAGATCGGCCCGGGTCGCGCCGGATTCCAACAATTTCCAGAGCAGTGAGCCTGTGGCATTGGTCGAGAAGTAGGTGGAGCTCGCCAGGTCCAAGACGACTACATCATCACCCACCGCGTTCCAAGCCACTGAGTCGGACCGTAAGCGCATAGGTCCATTTTCTTTCGTCATTCACAGACTCTCCACGCCAATTGAAATTCGCTATTTTGGGTTTGCTGACCAAAAACTTGTGTGATGCCGCGACCTCGCGTGAAGTCAGCCATCCGCCATGTCAACTTGTCCACCGCGCTCACCACGTTAGGATGTAGAAGCCCAGCAGCCCCAAAAATCGTGAGTGTTTCCGGATAACTCAAGACCGCCTGTGAGATCACTAAGGCGGCCCTGGCAAATGAGCGTAGGTGCTTCGTATTCGGATTCCGTGGTGATCGGATCGAGCCTGGTCATGAGTTATAGTTTGCCTGGACGCGGTATTGCTATCAAGGCAGCGCTCTGATTTGGCTCGATCTTCGTGAATCACAGTACCCATCCAACACGCTGAGTGCAGGGGTAAACGCCTCTGATCGAATATCACTCCGCGCGGTCGATTCGAGATTGCCGCCTGACGAGCCGCTCCAACCTAGAGCCTGTACGAGCGTGAGGAGCGATGTTGTCCGTTCTTCGGTCAGTTGTTCGTGCGTGGTTGCGGCCACTCTCGGCTGCCTCAACACAAGGCCGTACTTTCACCTTGACAAGCGCGGATCGTTCCTGGACGTTTAGTGTGAGGCGAAATCCTCGGTCTTCGGCGGGTTACGTCGGTGATACGGGCCTTCGCCAAGCCCAAGTATGCCTTTTTAGGGAGCCGACGAGGCGATTTGCGCAATAGTGGAGGACCTGCGGCTTGGACAGTTCACTGGTGGACACGGGGGCGCTGCCCGCTGCGTGGCTCTCGGAGTGGCCGTCCGACCTTGATTGCGCCAACCTGGAACGAGCGTGGCCGGCTAACAATTCGAAGTGAGGGCGCTCGAGCGCTCCCCGGATAAGGGCTGACCCTCAGCGGGGCACCAAGAGCCGACGGAGATCGCGCTTGCTCACGTGGCCGAAGTGGTCTCCTGTGACGGCCATCTCTATGAAACGCTCGAAACCGGTGGCATCATCCGCGCTAAGGAGCGGCCTGTGGTGCGTGCCCAGTACAGCGGGTCGAGAATGAAGAACGTCGCCTAATGCATGCCAGGTTTCACTGGCGAACTGGATGCCTGTCGTCAGCATCCTGTCACGCAAGGAGCGTGATAGGCCCGTTTTCAAAGAGCGACCTTTGGGCATCCGGCCCGAGGGCACCCAGCTATTGAGTTGTTGTACAACGAGGCGCTCGAGCGGTGTGCCCGCGAGATCTCGTATAACTTCTTCGGGCACTGCTGCGCCAAGCGTCGCGCGCGACAGTTGAGAAGCGCACTGACGGGAAAGCCCACTCGCCAGGATCGGCAGCGCTGGACGAACACATCCCAGTCGGGAGGCTGGTTCGCCACGGTGCGCTCGATGTCCAGCAATCGGCGAAGCCGTTGCGCGCCTTGGAAGGAGGCGTGTAGCGCCACGTGAGCAGCGAAGTCGACCGGGTCAAGCGACCACGCGTCGACGCCGTGCAACCGAACTCTCTCGCGCCTTTCCAGCAGCTCGGCCGTCGGTAACATGAACCGCTGTCTCGCGCTGCGGTGGTATATGAGGTGCCAGTGCAAGTCGATCAATGGTGACCCGTGGACGGCCATGGTCAATTCACCTTTGGCGTTTTTGATCAGCGAAGGCCAGTCTTGATTTGCGACAACTGCGCCGGCGCCTTCTAAGGCTTTGACGGCGGTGGGTAGCTCTCGTGCGTGCACCATCAAATCCAGGTCCGCGTACCTGCGGCTGGTGCCCTCGTAGCTGATCTCGGTCAGCACGGGTCCTTTTAGAACGACCCAGGTCACCTCAGCTTGGTCGAGGGCCATGCCGAACCTTTGGAGCCAGGCGACGTTCGCCAGATGACGCACTATCTCTTGCCGAACGGCGAAAAGCAGCTTGGAGCGATGAGTTGAGGAGAGGAACACGCCGAGCCGTTCACTGGCCAGGCCGGCGACACCCTCAGAGATAGCCAGTGAAACTAGTTCAGCTTGGTCGCATGCGTCTATGAGCGCGCCGAGAGAAGGATCGTTTGACGGCCCTCGCTTAGTAGAGTTTGACGGCCCTCGCTTAGTAGAGATAGCAGCGACCAAAGCCCGGCGCGAAGGCAACGACGAAGCCCGTGGACGGCCTTTCGTCGCGCCGTTACTCGGGGAGCCGAGGTTCTCACTTTGCTGAGGCTCCCGTAATGCCGAGACGAGTCGCGAAATGCTGCCTAGCGACGCGCCATTCGAAAGGTCTGTCGTCACTCGACCGCCGGCGCGGGACCGGGTGCCTCAGCGAAGAGGTCGTGCACTCCTCACTAGAGGGTGAAGAAAGCAGTCAGATACTGCCATCAGAAAATCTGATGATTTGGCGACATCGGGCGTCAGTAAGGCCGCTCGTATGGCTATGCGGAGGTAGGATCATAGAGACTTCGGAGCCGCTTAGAGGCCCGGGGAGCGGTTGCTAGGCCGGCAACTACCATGGGGTGGAAAGCGGTACCCCGATGATAGTCGGTCGTCCCTTCCAGTGCAGGTCGAGTTAGCGGAGCCACAGGCTCCTCCGGTCCGAGTCCCTCGAAGGCGTGTAACACATGGGCCGTGGCTAACATTTGGGTCCCGACCCTCGGCCGCCTCTGGGCCAAGCCAGTGTACAGGTCGGCAAGAAGTCATCGGGGAAGATGCGGGCATGCCCGCAAAGGGCACTTTAAGCCCTCCCGTAGGCGGTCGGCGAACGGTTCTAGAGGCAACTTAGCGCCCTCGTTTGCCCGGCTTTGCGCGAAACACCGGTCTTTCTCGTTCTGCCGGAGGCTCGGCGCTATACAAAGCAAAGCTCTGAGAGCGTTGTTGGGGCCGCCTGACGTGACCGAACGCCTTCGCCTCGGTGCAGTTGCTAGCCCAGGCAGCGTCAACAGATCTCCTATTGGCTCGGCCGGCGAGACTGGCTTGCTGCCGACCTCTAACGGAAAATTGATTTGCACGCAGCGTGCACTGCACAATTTCCTGAGTGGCTGCCGCCCGCAGTACGAGGCCGTATTGTGTACCGTTTTTGAAGCCCTTGATCAGCACAAATCTCTGCCGAATCAGGCGTAGGTTGCCACTACGGAGGTGTGACCGATACGGGCACATTCTGCGACCGTCCTGATATTGTCCTTGAGGCTCTGCCCGGACCCGGGGGCATCCGTGATCAAGCCGCGCTTAATCGGCGTAGCCGGCGTTGTGGTGACCTCCCTGGCACTGCGCACGCCGCTAGTGTCTCGTTCCAGTGCCCCCACAACGGCGATGAACATCTTCCCGGTCACCTCGGACCCCGGACGCCACGTCGGCAGCGGTGTTAGTAATGACGTCCACTTTCACCAAGGGTGGCCGAGCGTCACCGCAGCTATACTGGAGGATCCGCGAGCAGAACACGTGCGGAGCTTGCAGCAGTTGGACTCTCGATCGAGCGCATGGCCCAGCGTGTCGCGCCCAGGCGGCCGCCATCATTTGGTACCGCTGGATCGTGGCCCCGATCCTCACAGAACCTGGTGTCTCAAAACCGACTCATTGCGCCTCTGTATTTACCCGAGGACCAAGTCGGAAGGCATAAACCGATGAACAAACCTAAAAGCTCCTTCAGGGGTCACCTGATCACAGTGGTACTGATCGTGGCCGCTCTCGTCGTCCCCACTCTGGCCGTTGCATCCAACGCCTACGGCGCCACCTCAATAACGGACAACTTCGCTCGCCCCAACGGGCCCTTGGGGCCGAACTGGACGGCGTTGTCCGACGGCCCGCTGGCCATCTCCTCCCAGATGGTGACCGGGACCATCGCCGGGGGGACTCCGGTGACATCCGCACTGCCGAGACCTACGAGAGCAACCAGTATTCCAGCGTCCAAGTCACCGCCACTCCGCTTAGCGGGACCCAGTGGATCGGGCCCATGGTCCGCGTCCAGGGCACCGGCAGCGGCCTCTACGTCGGCTTCTACTACTGGAACAGCGGCAGCCCCGATCTGATGTTGTTCAAGCGGGTCAACGGCACCTGGTCCCAGCTCGGCTCCACCTACGCCAGTGGCGCCCTCGCTGCCGGCACCCAGCTCACCCTCACCGCCAGTGCCAGCACGCTCAGCTTCGCCGAAAACGGCGTCACCGTCATCACCGCCACCGACACCAGCCTGACCGGCGGGGCCCCCGGCATCATGGCCGCCGGCACCGCCACCGCCGCCGACTGGTCGGGCGGGAACGTAGACGGCTCGACCCCCACGCCAGCGCCGACGTACACCATCGGCGGCACCGTGTCGGGGCTGTCGGGCACGCTGGTCCTCCAGGACAACGGGGGCGACAACCTGAACGTGACCAACAACGGGACCTTCACCTTCCCCACCTCGCTCTTGGCGGGCCAGGCCTACAGCGTCACCGTCGCCACCCAGCCCCCCGGGCAGCATTGCACCGTCTCTAACGGGTCGGGCTCTGTCGGCTCCGCCAACGTCACCAACGTCGGCGTCACGTGCGTCAACTCCGCGACGGGCACCTCAATAACGGACAACTTCGCTCGCCCCAACGGGCCCTTGGGGCCGAACTGGACGGCGTTGTCCGACGGCCCGCTGGCCATCTCCTCCCAGATGGTGACCGGGACCATCGCCGGGGGGACTCCGGTGACATCCGCACTGCCGAGACCTACGAGAGCAACCAGTATTCCAGCGTCCAAGTCACCGCCACCCCGCTTAGCGGGACCCAGTGGATCGGGCCCATGGTCCGCGTCCAGGGCACCGGCAGCGGCCTCTACGTCGGCTTCTACTACTGGAACAGCGGCAGCCCCGATCTGATGTTGTTCAAGCGGGTCAACGGCACCTGGTCCCAGCTCGGCTCCACCTACGCCAGTGGCGCCCTCGCTGCCGGCACCCAGCTCACCCTCACCGCCAGTGCCAGCACGCTCAGCTTCGCCGAAAACGGCGCCACCGTCATCACCGCCACCGACACCAGCCTGACCGGCGGGGCCCCCGGCATCATGGCCGCCGGCACCGCCACCGCCGCCGACTGGTCGGGCGGGAACGTAGACGGGTCGACCCCCACGCCAGCGCCGACGTACACCATCGGCGGCACCGTGTCGGGGCTGTCGGGCACGCTGGTCCTCCAGGACAACGGGGGCGACAACCTGAACGTGACCAACAACGGGACCTTCACCTTCCCCACCTCGCTCTTGGCGGGCCAGGCCTACAGCGTCACCGTCGCCACCCAGCCCCCCGGGCAGCATTGCACCGTCTCTAACGGGTCGGGCTCTGTCGGCTCCGCCAACGTCACCAACGTCGGCGTCACGTGCGTCAACTCCGCGACGGGCACCTCAATAACGGACAACTTCGCTCGCCCCAACGGGCCCTTGGGGCCGAACTGGACGGCGTTGTCCGACGGCCCGCTGGCCATCTCCTCCCAGATGGTGACCGGGACCATCGCCGGGGGGAACTCCGGTGACATCCGCACTGCCGAGACCTACGAGAGCAACCAGTATTCCAGCGTCCAAGTCACCGCCACTCCGCTTAGCGGGACCCAGTGGATCGGGCCCATGGTCCGCGTCCAGGGCACCGGCAGCGGCCTCTACGTCGGCTTCTACTACTGGAACAGCGGCAGCCCCGATCTGATGTTGTTCAAGCGGGTCAACGGCACCTGGTCCCAGCTCGGCTCCACCTACGCCAGTGGCGCCCTCGCTGCCGGCACCCAGCTCACCCTCACCGCCAGTGCCAGCACGCTCAGCTTCGCCGAAAACGGCGTCACCGTCATCACCGCCACCGACACCAGCCTGACCGGCGGGGCCCCCGGCATCATGGCCGCCGGCACCGCCACCGCCGCCGACTGGTCGGGCGGGAACGTAGACGGCTCGACCCCCACGCCAGCGCCGACGTACACCATCGGCGGCACCGTGTCGGGGCTGTCGGGCACGCTGGTCCTCCAGGACAACGGGGGCGACAACCTGAACGTGACCAACAACGGGACCTTCACCTTCCCCACCTCGCTCTTGGCGGGCCAGGCCTACAGCGTCACCGTCGCCACCCAGCCCCCCGGGCAGCAGTGCACCGTCTCTAACGGGTCGGGCTCTGTCGGCTCCGCCAACGTCACCAACGTCGGCGTCACGTGCGTCACTCCGACGATCTCGATCGGCGGTGCGGTCTCTGGGCTGTCTGGGACCGTGGTCCTCCAAGACAACGGGAGCAACCTCAGTGTAAGCAGCAACGGGACGTTCACCTTCTCAACGTTGCTCGTCAGTGGCGCCACCTACAACGTCACCGTGGTGACCAACCCCACCAGCCAACAGTGCACAGTGTCCAACGGGTCGGGCACCGTGGGTTCCGCCGACATTACCAACGTGATCGTGACCTGCACGACCATTGCGTCTGCGGTCTCGGACAACTTCGCTCGGGCCAATGGGGCCTTGGGGCCGAACTGGACCGCCTTGTCCGACGGGCCCTTAGCCATCTCCTCTCAGATGGTGGTCGGGACCATCGCCGGGGGGACGTCCGGTGACATCCGCACCGCCGAGACCTATGCCAGCGACCAGTACTCCACCGTCCAAGTCAGCTCGAACCCGCTCAGCGGCACCCAGTGGATCGGGCCAATGGTCCGTGTCCAGGGCACCGGCAGCGGCCTCTACGTCGGCATCTATGCGTGGAACAGCGGCAGCCCTGAGTTGCAGTTGTTCAAGCGGGTCAACGGCAGCTGGACTCAGCTCGGCTCCACCTACCCCAGCGGCGCGCTGTCTGCCGGCACCCAGCTCACACTCACCGTGGTGGGGAATACACTCGCCTTCGCCCAAAACGGTGTTATCCGCGTCAGCGCCACCGACAGCAGCCTGACCGGTGGGGCGCCTGGCATCATGGCCAACGGCACCGCCTCTGCCACCAACTGGACGGGCGGGAGTTCCGGCTTCCAGGTCGATTACGTCGGT
The DNA here is from genome assembly GCA_963807395.1 of uncultured Acidimicrobiaceae bacterium. Taxonomy (GTDB): domain Bacteria; phylum Actinomycetota; class Acidimicrobiia; order Acidimicrobiales; family Palsa-688; genus Fen-671. The sequence goes on along the minus strand of CAWEBW010000003.1, from coordinate 247,531 downwards.
ACCGACTCCACGGGCATCCAGACATACGACATGCTCTCGGACAACAACGGCTACGGCGTTCAGGTGCTGCGCGTGTTGCCGCCCACTCATCCCGCGCCGGGTGTGGCCCACAACTTCCTGTTCGTGCTCCCGGTCGAAGCCGGCCTGGGCAACCAGTTCGGAGACGGGCTCGAAACGCTACAAGCGATGGACGCCGAAGACCAGTACAACCTCACCATCGTCGAGCCAACCTTCTACATCCAGCCATGGTTCGCCAACAACGCCACGGACCCGAACCTCCAGTACGAGACGTTCATGACCAACGAGTTGGCCCCATGGGTGGACGCTCATCTTTCCACCACGGGCAAGGAACAGAACTGGTTGATCGGGTTCTCCAAATCCGGCTACGGTGGCGAAGACCTGATCCTGAAGCACCCGAACGTCTTCGCCCTGGCGGCCAGTTGGGACTTCCCGGCCGACATGACGACCACCACCCAGTACTCGAGTACTCCGAATTACGGGACCCAAGCGAATTTCGCAGCCAACTACGAGCTGACGAGGGCGTTCCTGGTCGCTCACGACGCGCAGTTCCTGTCCTCCAACCGCATCTGGATCGAGGGAGGAAGCCTGTACCCCAGCGACGTATCGGACTACAACTCACTCTTGACATCTGTGGGGATCGTCCACACGACGGGGCAAACGCTCTCCGTCGCCCACCGGTGGGACAGCGGTTGGATGCCCGCTGCGGTCGCGGCGCTGTATCAGGACAGTCTCAACCTTCCTGGGTAGCCCCAACCTCACCCTTGGGAGCCTTACAAGGCGACCGCTTTCACGGCGCTGACTAGGGGTCTCGCGTGGGCTGAAGTCCGCTTTGCGTTGTCTGGCACCTGCCTTCAACCGAAGGTCCGTTGGTGAAATGTGGCGACGATGTTTGCTCCGTTCGCTCGCCAACGGGACAAGGCCGAGAGCTTTGAGTCAGCATCGCAGGCTGGCACTACCCACTCGGCGCTCTGCCCGGTGACATCCGCGATTAGGCCGAAAACGCCGAAAACGCTGTGTAGTGTAGGACGGGGATTGTTTCTCTGGGAACAAGACCGGGTAGACAATTAGCGGAGTTGCACCCGGGACGCAGATCCACCTGACGCAGCAGGGACTCAAGAGTCTTGGGAGTCGCTAGGTAACGCGGGGATGTCGAATCGTTCGAAGAAGGTCCCGCTAAGGGGTTGGCTCGTTGCGGACTCGACAAGTGGGCAAATTAAGGCTATACAGGATCTCGCCCAGACGCTTGAGGCGAGTCGTCTTCGAGACGATCTCGTCTGAGAAGACGGGTTCTGAGGTCAGGTTTGCCACATTTGGCTGATGTGCCCATGCAAAAGACAGGACGCGTCGGCGCACAAGAGGAGAACACCAGTGTCGCGTTGGGTTCGTGCCGGCAGGATCCCCAAGCAACGATTTTTCCTGCCCATTGTCTTTCTCGTGGCCGCCTCATTGTCAATGGTTGTGGTCTCTAATGGCTCGGCGACCTCACCTAACGCGGAGCCTGGCTATTGGCTGGCCAATTCTAGTGGTCTGGTCAGCGCCCACGGTGGAGCAGAGCAGTTCGGCTCACTCAGGGCCGGCGCCCCGAGCGCCGTCGTCGGCATAGCGAGCACACCCGACGCCGCTGGCTATTGGCTGGCCGCGGCCGACGGGCAGGTGTTCGGCTTTGGCGACGCCAGGCTCTTCGGCTCGATGGCCCGTAAACACCTGAACAAGCCTCTCGTGGGCATTGCCAGTACACCCGACGGCAAGGGCTACTGGCTGTTGGGTGGCGACGGCGGCGTATTCGCCTTCGGCGATGCCAAGTACTTAGGTTCAGCGGGCTCGGCCCACCTGCGCTCCGCCGTCGTCGCCATGGCCGTGGCCCCCGGCGGCCAGGGTTACTGGCTCGCCACTAGGAACGGCGGCATCTTCAGGTTCGGCGACGTGCCGTTCGGGGCGCCCCGGACGGCGGCCTTGGGCTCGGCCGTTGTGGGGATGGCCGCCAGCCCCGACGCCAAGGGCTACTGGCTGGTCACCGCAGAGGGTAATGTCTTGGCTTACGGGGATGCCCACTACTACGGCTCGATCGGCCGTGCTCGCCTCAACGCCACCGTCGTAGGCATCGCCCCCACCGCCGACGGCAAGGGCTACTGGCTGGCGGCCCGGGACGGCGGCGTGTTCGCCTTCGGGGACGCCCAGTCCATGGCGTCGCAACTCGTCCAATTGAGGGCCGCCGGCCATCACGGCAGCCTGAGCGCCAACGGCTGGGTAAGTGGGATAGCCCTCAGCTTTAACGCTGGAAAGCCAAAGCATACGCTGGGCCACGGCGCCGCGACGACTACCTCCACTTCCGTGGAGGGCAACGGCAGAACGACCACTACCGCTGCCGCGCCAACGACCACTACGACCCTGGCCCCAACCACGATCGTCCCATCGACCACAACCGTCCGATCGACCACAACCGTCCGATCGACCACAACGGTCTCTTCCACCACAACCACTGCCGCACCCACAACCACGACCGCGCCTACCACAACGGTGGCCCCTACATCTACGACAGCACCTAGTGGAGGACCGTTCTCGCTTGTTGGTTCGTTCGTGTCCGACAACACCGCGTCGCCTGCCGCTATAACCAATACAGCTGTAGGTGACTTGCGAATGGTTACTGCCATCGTCAAGAGCACCAACGAGCCTATGTCGGTCTCTGGCGGTGGCGTTGCGACTTGGCATGCCTTGCCACCGTACAACACAATCGACCAATGTGGTGGCCAATGCACCGACCCGGAGTATACGATCCAACTTTTCTGGGGTGTTATTACGTCGAGTGGCCCACAAAGCCTTGCAATGACGAGCCCTGGCAGTTTCTCAGAAGTCAACACTGCGGAATTCACTGCTGGTCCTGGTTATACCTACAGTTTGCAGCCTTCGGGAGGGACTGGGACTTATAGTATAAGTTCATCAACTGTAGTCTTCCCAAGCTTGGTCCCAAGCGGTAGCGACGAACTTTACTTTGGTTATGCGCCCGTGAACGGGTGCGTAACCTCACCTGGCACGTCTGGGTTCAACTGGTTCTTCACAAATAATTGCGATCCCATTGCCTGGTCAGGGAACGCACCGGACCCGTCAGCCCCAACAGCCACCCAGCACGCTCAGGGCTCGACTGAGGCTAGCTATGGCTCAGATGCCGTCGCCGCCTTGATAATCGCGACTCCTTCATAATTCATAATCACTGCTTCACTTGGGGCCGAGCCGTACCGCTCGGCCCCCTTTTTTTGGGGCGCCAGTTAAGAGATTTGATATTGTTCGTCATCAGACGAAACAGAAAGATATGTCTTCTAAACTGTTTGCCCTAACTTCAGGGGCCACGGGCTCTAGCCTTACCACCTCGATGGCCAAGATTGCCACGGCACCTCACTTAAGTGCCTGCTGCAGATAGCTTCTACTCATGGCATTGAAGTTGTGGAATGGGACATCACTGTCGATGGCTCCACCGCCACCACTCCTGGTCAGGTCGAATTGGTTGAAGTGGATGTGGCGGCTTCTGTGGGTACAGCCTCTGCCATCCCTATTTCATATGTTACAACGGCTATTAGCTCCAGCTCCACCACCTCAGTAGTGATCAATGCCGCACTGCAGGGTACTGCTACCCAGTTTCAAGTGGGGACACTGGCCCTGGGCGGGGCAGTTGGTAGCGGGGAGCAAATGCTTGTTACCGCTGGGGGTAACACTACCTTGACCGTCGTACGCGGGATAAATGGTACCACCGCTCTGGCTTCTATCCCGGTAGGTACTTATATTTACGCTCTCCCGGGATCAGATATCATTTCCGATGTCCAGCCCATGAGCGCATTGCCCTTTGCCGACCCAACTTACGCCACCGTGGCCAATAGCGGCGCTGCTATTACTGGGTTTGGGTTCACTACGCTGAACCGCCTACGCGTGTGCGCCAGGGTGACATGCAGTTGCTCCCCCAACCCCGCGTTATTTAAAGCAGTTCCCCTTGGAGCGTGGTTCGAAATCAACCCAGGTCGCTACGGCCAAATCCGTTGTACATATGGGGCTGACGGGACCCCATTAAGTGGTCCACTCTCTATGAGAGCTGTAGTTGGTTGTACTTTTCGGCCCAGGCCTTAGCGAACTCGGTCGGGCTGAGCATGCCAAGGGCACTGTGGGGCCGTTCACAGTTGTACTCGGTTCTCCAGTCCTCAACAAGGACCTTGGCTTCGAGCAATGCTTGGGCCTACATGATCTTCCAAGTCTGAGTCCGAAGTTAGGGAAGGAACATCTATAACCCTGACACCAGTGTCAACCACATCACCATTTCAAGCTCGGTGCCTGGAGCCAACCCGACGATCACTGCCGTCGACCCGACCGACGGAGCCACGACCAACCTCGGGTGGACGACTGCGCCGACAATGGGGGCAAATGCTGGTGGCGACCACGACTGGCTGTTCATCATCTCCGCCTCACCGAAGGCTTAGGCGGCGCCAGCCCCAACGCGCGTGACAGGCCGAAAATGCCCGGAGCCAAGCGCGCAACCGCTCTTCATCATCGGTTGGCGGGGTCGGGGCCGGCGCTGAGTAGAGCGGTTCTGCTCCGCGACCCGGGATGCCCTTGCTTGGAGACCCCGAAGCTAGTCCGCGGATGCGATTCGGCCCTGTGCCCCAGCTCCGGCCTTGGTAGTTCGTTTGCTTGGCCCAGGCCGACGCAATCCAGACTGGTGTACAGACCGCGTTCAAAACCGGGCTCGACCGGTCGTCGCACACTGGCCTCGTTGGTCCGGCATTACTACGTCGTGGTTGTCGTCCCGCCATTACCCCGCGGTGATGATGAACAACCAGTCGTTGTCCCCGCCGGCATTGGCTCCCATGGTCGGGGTGGTAGTCCAACCAAGGTTGGTGGTCGCCCCGTCAGTCGGGTCTACGGCCGTGATGGTCGGGTTAGAACCGAGTACCGCGCTTGAGATGGTGATGTGGTTGACCGACGTATCTGGGTTGTAAATCACGGCCAGCGAGCCAGAGGGGGAATAGGCCGCCGTCACGTAGTTGCCATATTTCGAGTCGTTGGTGTACGGCGTGCTGGAGCCTACGTTGTCACCCGTGTACTGCCGGTTGCGGCCCGAGGTAACGAGCTGGTTGTTTACGTCCGGCTGGAGGGTCCACCAGTTGATCCCGGCAAAGACCGAATCAACCGCTTCGCGTTGGCCCACATCGGGGGTGCTCAGCTGGTTCTGCCAACCAGGACCGAACTGCCACAACGAGTCGTTGCCGTAGAACGTGCCAGTAGCTCCTGAGGTGAGCGACCAGTCTATCTCTTTGCGGATGTCGAGCGGCGTAGCCGGGAACCCAGTGGTCGCGTTCTCGTAGGCACCCTCGAAGAAGAACACCGGGATGTCCTCAGTGGCGTAGCCTCGTAACACATCAGAGTAGGTGGGGTGATAGTTATAGGCGGCATTGAGCGTCATCAGCGGGCCGAGGTTAGCGCCGTCCGTGGACAGCGACTCGTAGAACCCTTGCTCAATGGTTACCGGGCGGGTATCACCAGCGATCCTAAAGCCAGTGATGAGGGACTGGTACTGGGAGACAAAGCCTCCGTTACAACAGCCGATCCCATCACCGTCATAATCGTTGCCTTCCATCCAGACGATGTTGGGGAACTGGGACTGGGGGTAATTCTGGGACAGCCAAGTGCCGAAGGCTTGGGCTTGAACGGTGGTCATGTTCGCAAACGGTTGGCCGCTGGCGGTGGCGTAAGCGTCAATAGGTAGAGCAAAAACAGTGATGCCGTCTTGCTCAGCCTCCCCGAAGAACGTGGTGATCTTGGACCAGTAAGATGGGTTTGGGGTGAAGTTGCTACCGGTGAAAGGTACGATCCCGGCATAGTCGGCGCCGTCAGAGTTGCCGTCCATCACTCCGCTGCTTCCAACCAGATCAGTGACAACTGCGTTGAACCCGTTGGCCTCGCGGTTGGCCAGGTAGGTGGCCTGATCGCTGGCGCTAAGCGCCCAGGCCAGGTCCCAGGCAGAATCACCATTGATCAAGAACGGGTGGCCATACTGGTCTAGGGCGTACCGTCCGTTGGGCGAGACACTCGTCAAGAACGGGGGCTGGTTCCCGAGCACAGTTGTGGTCGTCGTGCCTGAGCTGGTGCTGGTGGTCGGTGCAGTCGTGGGGGTGGTCGTAGCCACAGTCGTTGTCGTGGCGGCAGCCGTCGTGGTCGTCGTCACAGAAGTAGTGCCAGCCGAGAACAGTACGCCCAGCACGTCGGTCGCATTTTCGCCGTTCTCTGTCACGGCCGGGGCCAGAGCCGCGGTCACGTCGGAGTCGTAGAGGACGAACTGCCCGTTAACGAAGCCGCTGGTGAGCTGCTCGTAGACAACCCCCGCCGTCGCGCCGCCGGATATCACGCCGTTGTTGTTCGTTGACGCCAAGCCGTAATACAGCTCACCCGGGCTGGCGGGTGCCAAGGAGGGGAAGTTGAACGAGCTGCCATCGGTCGGCACATCACCGCTCTTGTCGACTTCCCAACTCGCGCCCGCTCCTGCGGTGAACTCCTGGGCGGTAAGCCCGGTGCTGTTGGAGTAGCCAGAGACATGGGCGGTAATTGTGGCGGGACCGGTGCTTGTCGTGACGCCATACCAGACCTCATTATCTTGGTCGACCGCGTTGTTGTCGTTATAACTCGTAGCCAGCTTCCACGTCGCCACGTCGCCGCCGGTCACGCTGGAGACAGTAGGGGGCGTCGAATTGTTGGTCGTGACGGTCAGGACCATGAGGTCGCCCACGTTCAGCGGGCTGTCAGCCACCGCATAGTTACCACTTTGAATGTCGCCATTTTGCGAGGACGAGAGCGAGCCGACCGCCGAGATGCCCACCGGGACCACGGTCGTAGTTGTGGTTGGGGCCGCCGTAGTTGTGGTTGGCTGCGTTGTCGTCGTGGTCGCGTTGCACTGGACGTCCACACCTGAAGTGATGGGTACCGTGCCAAGGGAGCCGCCGGTACAAGTGACCGGCTGTCCTTGACCCCCGGAGAGGTTGACAGGCGGGTTGTCAACGACCTGGGTGGCAGCCAGGCCAGCCAGAAACAATGTGGCGACGATGAAGGCGGCCATGCCGACCAGCGGACGGCGGATTCGCACAGGTTTTTCTCCTCCGAGTAGGGGGGGCGGGATTCTCTTCCCACAGTGAGCTAATATTGAGGCCCCCCGCATAGAAGAATTATGTTGCCCGGAGGCGCCTGGCGGAGCCACTCTACCCTAGCGGGCTAGCGCCTAAACGTCGTTCCGCTGGCGGAATTCGCTTGCCGCCGTTCGGCCAATCGAGGACCACTACGTTTAGCGCTGGTCTGCCGCCTCAGCGCCACGACTAACACACTTCGATGTCGATTACTGATTACCAGATAGCTTAACCCGGCTCGCTCCGGTTTGATATTTTTTGGGAAGGCTCTAGAAAATTGAGGTTCGAGTCAATGTTAGTGACGGCCAGCGGTCCGTCGCCCGCTCATTGCACTCATGGGGGAAGTCCACTGAAGGCCCACCTACCCTGTCACGGGCAAGTAGAGGGCGCGGGACACTCCAGCGGCCGTATCGGAGCCAGCAACGGTCACCGACCCGACGAGGCGCTATTCGGCGGATCGGCGCGGAGTGCTTGAATGTGTTGATCTAGTTGAGGTCTCCGGCTTGGCGGAGACACATTGCTCTCAACATTGTGCAAAATCAGCTGCGTGTGTCCGGTCTTCGTGCCGTTGGCGGGCCGATGTCGTATCTAATCGGACAGTGCTTGGACCGCAGGGGCTTGTCAACGCGTGTGTCAAGTTAGCCCGTGTTACAACCCGGGCGAACGATCTGCCCGGCGGCGCCCACTCGAGCACCTGACGGCTCTTCTGGGACAGTTTCATCCGGGTCGGCGGTCTGCTGACGGGATGGCGCAGCGACGCGACGCCATCCCGTCCCATGGAAACTGCCCCGACACCTGCCAGGTCAGCCGACGTGGAATGCCACCGCTTGCATGACCCAGGCGGAACTGTCGGCAACGGTGGCCGTCGCCGCGTAAGTACCCGCGGTACTTTCGAATTCGTCGCCGGCAATGTCCCCGTCTGGGGAGGTGATGATCCGCGATGCGAAGCCATTGGTGCCGCCCAAGAACAGGCTCGTCGTCATGCCGGCGCCGAAGATCATTTCGTTCGCTGCCGACGTCGTGAGGTTACCGCTACTCGCGGTGGCGCTAGTTCCAGAAGCGGACGCACTCGTGTCGAGGGGGCTCACGGGATCGAGGCCGCTGTACTCAGCGACGCGCACATCGGGGTAGGCGGCTGCAGCTGAGAACTGAACCGTGACGACATTTTTGCCGGCCGCGGCCGGGTTGACGTCCTTGGCATAGTAAATCGCCTGGCTGATCCCCGACCCCCGGGTTAGCGGAGCTGCCAGTTGGTACACGTTCCCGGCACTGTCGGTCACCGAGGTGATCGTCGACGTCGAATCGTTGAAACCGACGGCCACCACGTTGAGGTCACCGGCGGCCTGTGCCTGGGTGTAAGGCACAGCTACCGTGCTCTCACTCGTTTGCGGCGTCGCCGAGTTGACCTGTACGAACTGTGCTGATGTGGTCTGGCTCGGCGTAAGCGCATAGAGGTTGCCCGCCATATCGCCTTCGTACAAGCTGCCGTCGGCGATGGACGAACCGCCCCAGAACGGCCCGACGCCGGTGTAGGTGAACACTGTTGCGCCGGTCGCAGCCGAGAGGACCTCGATGTTGGTGCCTTCGCCCACGGCGACTACGCCGCCGGAGGTGGTCACGGCGCCGAGCACCGGGCCCTCTGCGAAGCAGTGCTGCCAAATGAAGGCACCGGTGGACGGGTTCAGGGCATTCACGGTACCGGCGCAGCTGTTGGTGATATCACCGCCAACGTACAGCGTCGTGCCATCCCACGCCGCGGGCGCGATATCGCCGCTTCCAGTCGTTGGATTTTCGCCGCCAATCGCAATGCGTGTGCTCCATACAGGCCCGGACGAGAGCGCGCCCCGCTCGAACGCATAAAAGATGCCGTTCTTTTCGATCGACCCGACCATGGGCTCCGACTGGCCGTCGATGACGCCGTTGAACAACGTCGGTGTGGCCGCCCAGTCGCCGTCGCCACAGCATGTCTGCTGCGCTTTGGGCACCGTCCACGAGCCCAGCAGGCTGAGGTTGGAAGCGCTCACCTCGACAATCGCCGGGGCCATTTCGGTGGTGGTGCAGGTGTCCTGGTTGCCGGTGGTGAAGTAAATGGTGCCCGCGGCGGCATCAATCGTGGGTGAGCTCCAAACGCCACCGCCGATGCACCCATTGGGGACAACGTCGAATGTGTTCTGCACCGCACCGGTGACCCGGTTGAGCTGCAGGAGCTCACCCTGGACATCCGGGCAGCTACCGAACGATGAGACGCCGATGTAGACACTGTTGCCCGACACGGCCGGCGAAGACCACACGAAAGTATTCGGGTTCCCTCCGACGTTGTAAGACCACAGCACCGCGCCGGTAGCCGCGTTCAGCGCATAAATCGTCGAGTTACCGCCGCCTAGGTACAGGACCGATGTCGCCCCGTCAACCGGGACGTCGGTGGTGAGCGCCGCAGTGCTGGCGACGCCGGCTTCAGAGGGGTCGGTGCACGCAGGAGGGCTGGTGGTGCCCAGGTTCGTCTGCCAAAGGAGCTTCCCGGACGAAGCACTGGTCGCCCGCTCGTAACCGTCGAACGATCCCCAGTAGACGACCCCGTTCGAGACGATCGGTTGAGTGAACACGCCGTGGTTCGGAGCGGTATCAGACGCCTTCCATGCAAGCTGTAGATGTGGCGCGGTGGTCGGGTTGATCCCGGTGTTACCGCTGTTATCACCGCTGCGGTCGTTGCCGTTCATAAATGACGTCCAGTCTGCCGAGGTCCCGGTAGTGATGTTGAACGCCGCCGAGGTGGCCGCGGTGTACGAGGGCGTGCTCGTGGCGGTCAATGTATAGCCGTTACCCGCCACGTTGATCGAAAGGGCCGGGAAGGTGGCGATCCCCGAGGCCACGGTGATGGCCGAACCGCCGCTGAGGGTGCCGCCCGCCGGGTTGGTGCCGATGGCCAGGCTCACCTGGGTGCCATTGTCAGAGGTCTCGATGTTGCCGTTGGCGTCCTCGACCGCCACCTTTACGGCCGGAGCCATGGTGCTCCCGGCGACGGTGTTTGAGGGGCCCTGGAGGAACGCCAGTTTGGCGGGTGGGCCGGCTGTACTGGCGCTGATATTGAAGGCCGCCGACGTGGCCGGGGTGTACGAGGGCGAGCTCGAGGCCACGAGTGTATAGCCGTTACCAGCATCGTTGATGGAAAGGGCCGGGAAGCTGGCGATCCCCGTGACGACCGTGACGGCCGCGCCACCGCTGAGGGTGCCGCCGGCGGGGTTGGTACCGATGGCCAGGCTCACCTGGGTGGCGTTGTCAGAGGTCTCGATGTTGCCGTTGGCGTCCTCGACCGCCACCTCCACGGCCGGAGCCATGGTGCTCCCGGCGGCAGTGTTGGAGGGTTCCTGGAAGATCGCCAGCCGGGTGGGGACACCGGGCGTGATGTTGAACGCCGCCGAGGTGGCCGCGCTGTACGAGGGCGTGCTCGAGGCCACGAGTGTGTAGCCGTTATCAGCTTGGTTGATGGAGAGCCCCGGGAAGGTGGCGACCCCCGACACCACCGTGACGGCAGACCCGCCGCTGAGAACACCGGTGTCCGGGTCGTTACCGATGGCCAGGCTCACCTGGGTGGCGTTGTCAGAGGTCTCGATGTTGCCGTTGGCGTCCTCGACCGCCACCTTTACGGCCGGGGTCATGGCGGCACCGGCGGCGGTGGTGGTGGGGCCCTGGAGGAAAGCCAGCTTGGTGGGTGTACCCGCCGTGCCAGAGGCGACTCGGAACGCGACGAGCTGCATGACCCAGGTGGTGCCGTTTTGGCTGGCGGTCGCTGCGTAGGACCCCGTGGCGGTGACGACGCGGTCCTCGGTGATGTTGCCGAAGCCCGTGAGACGGGCCGTAAAGTTGGTCCCCTTCGTGGCGGTGATGTCGGATGCACCGGCGCCGAAGAGGAGGTCATCGGCCTGGGTGGTCGTCACGGCTCCACTGCTCATGGACGCCGCCGTGCCAACGGCAGACGCACTGACGTCGACGGCAGAGCTTGTCGCGAGACCGGAGTACTCATGCAGGTACAGGAGCCCGAAAGACGTGATCGACGTGCCAAATGTGGCCTTGACCGTGTTTGTTCCCCCGACGATGTTCGGCGCGTAGAAGACCTGCGCGCTCCAGCCCTCGCCCCAGCTCTGGCGAGCGGTAGCGGCCGTGTAGACGTCACCCTTACTGTCGGACACCGTCACGCTGCCGGGATTGTCCCAGACCACGTAGACCACGATCAGGTCCCCGGCGGTGTTCGCCTTGCTGAACGCCAGGCTGGCTGTTGTACCGCTGGTCACTTCGGTGTCTCGATCTTGTACGAAGGCCGACGCAGCGAACGCCCGAGACGGCGACAAAATGCCGAGCGTGGCCGCGGCCAGGACGACCGCGATGCCGAGCACTAGGTAGTGAGTGGCCCGATGAACCTGCACCTTCACTCGATTCCCGATCATCGACTTTGCCCCATTCCAGGGACGAGAGCCTCCAGGGTCATGGTTCACTCCAATTGCTCGCGGGAGGGGTGCTGGTGGCCGGTGCCGAACGCTTCCCCCGTTCCCTTTTCCGGTAAGCCGTGACGCTTCGCCCCACTGCGGCTGAAAGCGCTGCCAAGGACGAGATCGGTGGGCGGCGAAAAATACGATGTAGGAACTCCAGTCACTGAGCGCATCCCCTCCGTCGCTTTGAGCACCACCTCTGTTCCCGCGGATGATGCCCGGTCTCATACCCTGCGACGGATTGCTGTCGTTGCTCGCACTTTGCAGCGGCCCGGGACGGACTAGGACGTAGGGGAGTGGCTGATGGAAAGAACAAGAACCCAATCGCCATCCCCTTGGCTGTTGTTCCCATTCGGCTTGAAGACGCGGCTGCCGATGTTAGGTATCGGCCTTTGTGTGGCGGATGCGTAACGCCCATCAGTAGGATCGAACCACGAGGCCGTCACGGGAAGCTCTGAACCTGGCCATGTCAACGGTGATCGCCTGAGGCGTCGGGAGGTAGGCGATGGCGAGGCTCCGATCGGCAGTCATGGCCGCAGTGACATAGCTGCTCTCAGAGACGAGACCTGTCGACGTCGGCGTCCCGAACCCGGAGGTCACGAGCCTATGGCTCTGGTCAGGGACCAAATCGTACCACGGCATTGACCGAAAGAGCCTTACCATTATTGCCAGTTGTGCTGCGCCGGTGCTGTCGAGTTGGCCCTTCCAGGGGCCGAACTGGAAGCCCCAGGTGTAGTGATTGCCGTACAGCTGGCCAGTTGCGCCGCTGAGCATCGTCCAGTACTCCTGGCGACGGAGGATGTCAGCCCCAGCCGGCGGTCCACCCGTATTGTTCTCACCCTCGTAGTTGGCCTCGATCATCACCACCGGTAGGGGCGGGGTGCGGTCGTAGCCGCGAAGCACCTCGGCATAGGTAGGGGCGTACGTGTACGCCGAGTTAATGTTGATGAGAGCTGTCCAATTTGGGTTATCAGTCGAAAGGCTGACTGGGTAGTCCAGCTCCACCGTCTGCAGGCGGCTTGGGTCCGCGTACCGCAACCCGCGCGCCAAGGCCGTGGTATAGGGGTCGTAAGTGGGCCACTGATTGGTCTGGTAGTCGTTGCCGCTGAGCCAAATGATGTTGGGCGTGGCGCGGTAACGCGTCCCGATGTACACGCCGTACCCGAAGTCCTTCGCGACACCGTTGCTGCGAAGCACGTCGCGAAAGCTCCCCGTCTCGGCGGGCTCGAGCAAGAGCGTCATGCCATGCGCGGCCGCCAGCTTCACCATGGCATCGATGCGGGCGAAATACTTCGGGTTGGGCGTCGAAAGGTCACCCGGGCTTGTGAAGGGCGCGATACCGTCATAGGTGCTGTAGTCGGTGCGCCCTCCAGTGTAAGGGCCGCAGAGGATGTCAGCCCACATGGCATTAAAACCTTGTCGCTGGCGTTCGGCGAAGAAATAGTTCATATCGTTGATGCTCAGATTGGTGGCCATGCACTGCGGTGCATCTCCCATGAGCAGGAACGGTTTGCCGTATTGGTCGAGCAGGTAATGATGGTTGGCGCTCACCCCAACGGCGTACCCAGGTGCCGAGGGATCAGCCGGAGGGGCCGAAACTGGTCCGGCCATTGCCTTGGGCAAAGTGGCAAACGCTCCGGGTATAGCCGTGCCGAACAAACCCACCACCGCGCCTATTGCCACTGAGGTTGACCACCAAGGTCGCTTATTCACCATTACCCCTTCCGGACGGGAACTCGGGCCCCAACTCGCCTCGAGATCCTGGTTCAGTCATATCGTAGCGACCGGTGGAGTGCAGCCTCTCTTGCCCGAAGCTGCCGCGCCGGCACCAATGAGGTCCGCGTCGGAGCAGCCCGACCGGCACCGTCGTAGACGAGCCCGGCCGGCAGAGGGCCCTCGAGGACCACCGATTCGACGCCGGGCCTTCGAGTGTGGCGCCAAATCCCGGGAGCCAAGGTAGATGGCGCAGGTGACGGGCCACCGGCTGGCGGCCGCCGGTTCGGACCGGCACGTATCACGGCGGCAGCATGCCCGTCTTTAACGGCAATGGCTGCAGTACAGCTGGGCGTTGCCTGTTCCCGGAACCAGAGGAGGTCAGTGAGAGCGATCCCCCGCGTGAGCGTAGGGCTCCCCGTCTACAACGGGCAAGAGCACCTTGCCGATTCGATCGAAGCCCTGCTTGGACAGAGCTACGAGGACTTCGAGCTGATCATCTCGGATAATGCGTCAACCGATAGTACTGGCGAGATATGCCGTAGGTACGCTGGCGGAGACTCCCGGGTGCGTTATTTCCGTCAGGCCAGGAACATCGGTCTCTCGCAGAACCACAACTTCGTCTTGCAGCAATCGCGCGGCGAGTTCTTCAAGTGGGCCGCGGCAGACGACCTTTACGGTCGCGATCTGCTCACTCGATGCGTCGACGCGCTGGACGCTCATCCCGACGTAACTCTCGCTCACGCCTGGGAGGCGGTTATCGACGACGCCAACAACGTAACGCAAGCGATGGACTATCCCCTGGAAACGGACTCCCCCAGTGCACCCGTGCGTTTCCGCAGCATCCTGTTCGGGAGCAGTGGACTGTTCGAAAGCCGCGACCCACGGGTCAAAGGCTTCACCCGGGTGGACAACAAAGGCATCCTCCGCGCCTGCGACGAATACGGCGTGATTCGGGCTTCCGTTATGCGCCAAATTGCTCCGCTCGCGAGCTACCACCACGCTGACCGGGTCATCGTGTGCGAAATTGCCCTGCACGGCCGGTTCCATATAAGCCCGGAGTGGCTGTACTTCCGCCGCGACACCCCGGACCGGACATACAACCAGTCTCTGAAGCTGCGGGACCGGTGCGAGGTAATGGACCCCGCCCGCGCCAACCGGCTCATACACCCAACTGCCCGCTTGGTCGCGGAATATTTTTGGGGTTACGTTGGAGCTATTCAGCGTGCGCCGCTTCGACGGGCGGACCGCAGGGACTGCTACCTTTCTCTGGCTCAGTGGATCCTCGACCGGGCCACCAGCCAAGTGGCCTCCCGCCACCTGGTTAGCATCGCGGAGCAACTGGCGGCCGGCGACCATCGTGATACGGTCTCCGTCCGCGGGACCGTAGCCGGGCAGGGAAGCGCATCAGAGCTCTCGCCAGGTGGCCGCCCCGAGGTTGAGCGTGACCTCGTACCTTAATCGCGCCAGCCGCAGGATCGGGCTGTTTGGCCTGCTTGGCCAGGGCAACCTTGGCAATGACGGGTCGCTGGAGGCGGTGCTCGCGTACCTGCGGGCGGCACAACCGGACGCCAAGCTGGACGCCCTGTGCTCAGGCCCTGACGTGGTTGAGGAGCAGTACGGGATCCCTGCGACATCAATACGTTGGTACAACGGCGACGTTCCGCGACGTTCCGGTTTGGGTTCACTCGCCCGCCGGGCGCTCGGGCTCAGCATGGGCACCCTCATCGACACCGTTCGCATCGCCTCGTGGGTCCGCCGCCACGACAGCGTGATCGTGCCCGGGATGGGCGTGCTCGAGACCACCGTCTTTATGCGACCCTGGCACACGCCGTACCGGATGTTCGTGCTCTGCGCAGCCGGCAGGCTCCTGGGTACGAGAGTTGCGCTCGTGAGCATCGGGACGAATGTCACCAACCATTGCCTAACGCGCTGGTTGATCACTTCGTCCGCCCGCCTGGCGCACTACTGTTCGTTCCGGGACACCTTTTCCAAGGACGCCATGCGGCAAATGGGCCTGGACCTTCCGGCCGAGGTTTACCCAGATGTCGTTTTCTCCCTCCCTGTGCAAGGGGATGACGGAGACTTACCACTTGTTGTCGGAGTCGGGATCATGGACTATTCCGGCGGGAACGACGACCGTCATCTAGCCGACGAGTTGAGGGCGGACTACATCGAAAAGATGACTCGCTTCGTACTTTGGCTGCTGGAAAACAACAAAAAGGTGAGGCTGTTTACGAGCGACTCGGCAGACGAGCCGGTAATAGAAGAGATACGTGCACGAGTGCAAACGCGTCACCCACTTGAGCCGTCGGAGCTGGTTGTCGAACCGGTGACCTCTCTGGCCGAGCTCATTCGTCAAACCTCAACGGTCGGCATTGTGGTTGCTATGCGCTACCACAACGTACTGTACGGGTTGTTACTCGGGCGACCTACCCTGTCGATCGGCTACGCCGCCAAGCATGATTACCTTATGGCGGGGATGGGCATGTCGAGGTACAGTCAGGCTGCGAAGTCTCTCGATGTTGACAGGCTCATCGAACAGTTCAGTGAACTCGAGAGCCACTCAACCGAACTTCGTCGCATGATCAACGAGCGTAACGCTGAGAAAGCACGACTTGTCCAGGACCAGTTCGATCGAATGTCTGCCGCCCTTTTGTTGGGCAGCGACCAGCGCCTGGACAGCAGCCAACTGGCGCCAGTGCACTAGGGATGGACCGCGCGAAGGAGATGTCAATGACTAACGTGGCGCGTAACAGCGAAAACGTCCGCGAGACGGCGGTGCGCCATTACCAGCGGGATTTCTGGAGCAAGGAAAACCTGAAGTTCAGCGAGCCACACTATCGAATGGAAAAAGCGGCCCGAATTATTAACGGTTTCGCCCGTGACAGGGAGCGCGACCTTTTGGACATTGGGTGCGGGCCGGCAGCCCTGAGGCACCTGCTCCCCCCCAGCATTCACTACTACGGCATTGACATGGCCATACAAGAGCCGGCACCGTACCTGGGGGAGGCCAACATTCTGGAGACGCCGATCGGGTTCGGCGATAAGCATTTCGATATCGTCCTGGCCCAGGGCGTTTTCGAGTACCTGCCTGATGTCCAATCACAGAAGTTTGCCGAGATCGCCGATATCCTGAAACCGGACGGCCTTTTTCTTGTGACTTATTGGAATTATTCACACCGCAATACCATGGTGTACCATGCGCATACCAATGTGCAGTCCCTAATGGTCTTTCGGCGAGACCTCGAGCGGCGCTTCACCGTCAAAAGGTACTTCCCGGCCTCTCACAACTGGCACCACGGGTCACCGAGCATGAGGTTCAACAAGGCTCTCAACCGCCATCTGAACGTGAACCTACCCGTGATAAGCCCCTTGCTCGCGGTCGAGTACTTCTTCGTCTGCTCTCCGCTTGCCCCTTGAGGCAGCCCGGGAGCCGCGTGTGCGGTAGATCCTGCAAGGCTGAGTAGGAGAGGGAATACAAAAACGACTTCGGTCGGCGTACCGGCACCTAACTCAGTTCCTCACATCCCACGAGACGCGGGTAGGGAAGGGATGTAGTGCCGTCACGAGGCCCACATCAATCTCACTCGCCGTCGATGGCGGACTCTTTTCGCAGGCGGCCCCGTCTAAGGCGTGGCGAGTGCGTGCAGCTGGCAAACAGCAACACTCTGGCGAAGGTTCGATTTGGCTCACGTCATCCTGGGCCATGGGCGACCACAGGCCAAGGGGCACTCGGTAGAGGTTGCGGTGCCACTCGAAAGGTGAACCACCTCGAGTGCCCAGCGGCCTGGGTGGCTCCCATTGCCGAGAACGGGGCCAGAACAAGGGGGTCTAAGCGGCGAGTCGGGTGGTCGCCAGTTCGAGAATAGGTGATCTCCGCGTTCCGCTGAGACCGAGTGGTCGTGCCCAGATACCTTTGCTGATGCCCCGCCTAGACGTCGACTGGTTCGGGTCTCTCCCGCCCGAAGCTCGGGCGGCTCGGGGCTCGCCCGCCCGCCGCGGCGCTGGCTCAATTCCCGGGCCAGGTCGACGAGGGTCTTGCGCTCCTTCGCGGTCAACACGAGGACCCAGGTGCACGCGAAATAGGTGACACCAAGAAGGATCCCCAAACCGAGCCGCACGACCAGGCTTCCGCCCAAGGTGGCACAGAAGAGCGCGGCACAGGCCAGCGCTACGGGCGCCAACACAGCCCTCCATTTTCGCTCAGATAGGGGGGCGATCGGAAGACTTGGGTCGACCCGACGTACGACCCAGAAGCAAATGACCGTATCCGCGACCAGCCTGACTGACCACACTGCAGCGGCCCCTATCACACCGAACTTGGCGGTCAAAATCCAGGCGGCCACAATATAAGGAACCAGTTGGCCGACCTGCGTCCAAGCGATAACGTTTGTTTTGCCGGCGGTCATCAAGTAGGCGTACGGTATCCCGCTGAGCGAGTTAGCCCACACGCCGATAAGTATTACTATGAACGGACCGGTGCTGTAGAGACCATACGCCGGCCCCGCCCACACTGAGAAAAACGGACGGGCAATGAGCGCCAGGATTATGGCGGCGGGTGTCACTAATACGAACAAGCCGACCAGGCTCTTTTTGTACAAGTCCCGGTGCTCCTCCAGTCGACCTCCCGATTGCAACCTGGCAAACGCTGGCACTAAAGGCATCGTGAGCTGTTCGGGCAGGATAAGGAGAGTCGTTGCCAGCGTGGCCGCGACTGCATAGAAAGCGACCGTTGTGGTCGAGTAATCGCGCGCTAAGAAGAACTGTTGGCCGGTCGAGAGCGGGACCAGTGCGAGGTTAGCGATCATAATGGCCGTCCCGAACCTGAGCAGTTTGCACAGGACTTGCCGGTTGACGTGCACATGGAGGACCGCCGGTTGAAGACGAGCAGCCAGAAGGAACGTCCCGAGGGCGGCAATAACAGCGCCCGCCAACCATACCTCCGACATGGTGACCACGCCGCCGCCCCAGAGGTACAGCGCAATTGGCGCACCAATGGTTGTTACCAGCATCGCGCCGCTGATGATGATCGTCGATGCCCGGGCGCGGAGCCGTACCTGTTGCGGCGTGTTTATGATCGACGTAATCGTCTGGATTACCAGCACCGCGCAAATGAGCCGGAGCCCGAGGACGCCACCCTGGAGCAACGGGCCATGTAAGCGCAACGCTTGGGATACGATCGTCGGTGCGGCAAACCACAGGACTACGGCCACTGAAGTCACGGTGAGAGAAACGAGCCCGAGGGCACTCCAGACCACACTTGATTCGCCGCGGTCGTCACCCTCCGCGAAATAGTCCGCGCCATATTTTGTAGAGGCGGAGCCCATTCCCACGGCCGCCAATGACGCCCACATGAGCGACGTCATCAAAAGTGTCCACATGCCGTACCGGGATGGCCCCAGCAGACGGATAATAAACGGTGTGGCCAGCAGGTTGGCCAGCAACAAAGCTACGCGGCCGCCGAAGCCCCACGCCCCCGCGGCCGCCACTTGGGCGGTGGCTGACCGTGCGCTCTGCCTGAGGTCAAGGTTGGGAGGTATGGCAGGCACATACTTCCTAACCACCTCGGCGAACCCGGGGGTTTTTACAGTCGGTGGCTCGGCCAAGAGGCTGCGTCGCTCCACAAGAGCCGGCCGTGCCAGCGGGAGGGCGATGAGCGACGCCGCCAAAGTCAAGTCCAGCAAATACGTGGACGCTCCACCCATCCCCGTCTCGGTGAAGGAGGCAATTAAGCAATACACAATTAGGAAAAGTGCAATGGCACGGGATGGGCCCCGGGGGCGGAGCAGGGCGGCGATAAGGAGTATAAGGAAAGTCAGGCCGTCGAGGGCCATTCCCACAATGCCCTGGTCCTGATAGTTCGAAATCCAGCTACTATCTATGGGAAGGCCGTCCGAGGTAGGGTCTTGGGCGCCCACGACGCTGTCGTTGCTGAGGCCCGAGCCAAGGATCTTGTTGGTCTCTGGACGAGGCTCCGACAAGACGGCGGGCCAGACATTTGTTCGGCCGGACAAGCTGCTGACTTCCGAAGTGCTCTCACCTCTGACCAGCCAGGCAGAGACAAAAGGCGACAGGGGGATCATGACGGTCACGCCGAGGAGAACCGCGATGAGGAACATCTTTCGCACTCGCCGGCTGGCGGTAAAAAGGCTCAGGCTGGCGACGACGAGCCCGACCAACATGGCCAGCAGGGCAGTCCGGGTGTGCGTAAGGACGAGGGTCGTAATGCCGGGCACGATCAAAAGCAGGGCAAGACGACGAGATACGATCCTGCATAGCCAGAGTATGGCCGTGATCGCTATGAGCTCTGCCATGTAATGCCCTAATTGCGTGGCCGGGATCGGCCAAATTATGTCGCCCAGCCGGCGAGCGCCGGCGTTGAACTGGATTGCCTTGCCGGGTGACAGAACGAGCCCGATGAGCGTTGAAATAAGAACGGCGACCAACACCCGCATCTGGACACGAAGGAGCAGCAGGTCACGGCGGCCCCACCAGGGTGTCAGGAGCCAGAGCACGGCCAGGAACCCGATGAGCCGAAAGGACCGGTACGTCGTCCCCAGCCCGACGAACCGGACGCTCATCATGAGAGTGATGATGCCAAGGACCGTATAAAGGACCAGAAAAATGCTCGGCCGGATTTTTACACGTGGGTTGGCCGAGAGGGCCAAAATGAGGGCAAGCACGAGGGCCCCCTGGGTGACAAGCTGCCCTAGGAAGTGTGGGATGGGCAGGATCAACCCGCCCTGGAAGGAAAGAACATCAAGGAACAGAAGGGCCCAGACCCACTGGACCCGGCGGAGGCGCCTCTGTTCGACCGTCCGCTCGGTGCGAACGGAGGCGCGGGGGACCCGAATTGCTATTGAAGTCACTCTGGACCGTCCTCGGCGGGACGCGTCGCACCTGCCAGCGCCATAACTGTAGTTATGAGGCCTCGCCGGAGGGAAAGATACCGTCCGTCAGAACGCCGAGTCGCTTGGCGCCCAGCGTGCGGTGGACTTTCGGCCAGAGGAGGCCGGTCAACAGTGACGGTCTACCACCAGCGCCTTTGCGAGCGCGGCCCATTCGTACATGACCTCGGAAGGGAAATGCCAGAACTGGAACGACGCCGGCACCACCACGACCCGCCCTGAAAAACACCGCTTCATGAGCATGCGAGCCCTGGTCGCTTGGGCTCGGCCCGGAATGATCATGATGCTATGCCAACCATGCCTCCGCGCGTAGTCTTCGGCAAAGCGGACTTCCCCAACTGTTCGGTCGGGTACTGCCACGAAGCAGACGACTCTGACCCGGGGCACCTTCGGACAGACAGATGTCCATCCTTGAGAAAACAAGAGCACCGGGGCGTAACCCCGTTCGGCTAGAGACACCGCTTTGCTCTCCCGGGCCGTTTCGTCCGTGCCGTTCAAGCTCAAGATCCCGTCGACATGACGTGGCTGGTCAGTCGCCGGGAACACAAACAGGAGGGCGCTAGCCGCCAGAAACGTGATCAGCGCACTTGAGAGCCCCACAGCCAGCCATCGATGCCTGGCTCGGCGCCTATTACGGGCCGGTTCCGAGCCGCTCTTAATGGTCGTCCCGACGTCTGAGCCGGTTTCCTCTAGCGTAAACAACACGTCAGTTGGGCCGCGTTCCCACAGTAAGACGAGGCTCGAGGCAGGCTCACTGATACCCGAGGCCGAACGCCGCCGAATGCCGCCACCGTCGAGAGTTCAGGGCACCACGGAGAGGGAGCCGAGCGCCACTAAATGAAATTCGCCGAGACGCGCCACGTCCGTCGGCCCTTACGACCTGACGGGAAGGGCGTTCCCAGGGCCGGTAGGTCGCCTCACCGGTACCCCGCTCGAGTGTGAAGCGGTGGGCCAAATGTTACGTCGCCGAAGACGATCGCCCAATACCCACTCAGGCCTCAGGCGCGAGAACGTTTGGGCTCGTCCTGCTTCCACACGGACTGCCACCTTGCCAAAGCCAGCGTGCACGCGTGGCCGTTTTGGGACGCCGCACCCTGACTGTAGGCCTGGAAGGCCCATGGCCCGTTGTAGGTGTCGCCCACCCAGTGGTTATTGTCCGGCGCCTCGCCATCATGTTGGGTGAGGTTCATGATGGCATCAGGGACTGTATAATTGCCGCCTACGGGGCCCTCTGATCCTGTATAGCCAAACATACCGTTGAACCCGCACCAGTAATCGTTGCCGGTCGGGGGTGGATCGCTGGTGTCGAGGTAGTTGCGGCCTGCGTAACAGTCGGCATTGGTGATGTCTGGCAGGACGTCGGCGGCGTGCTGGACCGCCGTTGGGTCGAAATTAAAGCTGTTGCCTTGGACAGTAATATTCTGTGCTTTCCACTGACAACCGTCGAAGTAGTTGGGGGACTGGTGCGGGCCGACGAGTTCCGATAATTGGCGGCGCAACTCGCCGCTGTAAACGATTTGTTACCGCGGGTGCAATAACCGGTACTAGAGTTTGACCCGGACCCGCAGGTGCGATCGGCGTTTTGGTAGACGACCACACCGTCCCAGTTGTTGATGAGGACGTTGCCGGAGATGGAAAGTGTGCCCCGGTAGTTGCTGGCAACGTTCGGGTCGCCGCCCGAGCCGTTGACGTAGATCGCTGCTCCGTAAGGGATGCCGCCAGCAGCAGAGGAACCGATCCCCCATCCATTGTTGCGCAATGTATTGTCCATAATGGCGGCGTTGTAGGAAATCTCGTAGATGATGCCCTCAGCCCAGTTCCCTGAGATGTAGTTCCCGGATATGTCAAAGCCGGCGTTGTCCGTGTCGGCCCACAGGCCCACGTTGTAGTTGTCGTGGACATAATTGTCGGTGACCGTGACGTTAGTCATGTCCCAGAACTTCGCGCCCCCGGAGCAGCCGCAATCGTTGTCGGGGAAGTCAGCCCGCCCGTTCCACGAGATCTCGTTGAACCTGATGGTGACGTCGTTGCCTCCGGCGTTGAGACCATACTCGCCGTTATGCGCCAGGCAGTTGTGCTCGACCAGGTTGTTGTTACCAGTCCCGAGCGCGGCACCACCGGGCGCGCTGGACGGAGCCCCCGGTTGCGTATTGTCTTCGATCGTGTTGAACATGATTGTCCAGCTGCCCGCCTGATCGTGGTTGACGGCGTACTGGCCGTTCGGCGGTACGAAGTCCTCGATGGTAAGGTACTCGATCTTGACTCCGGTAGCCGTCCCCGCGAAGGCGGAGTCGTTGGAACCACCACCGGACAGAACTGCTCCGGGTGCCCCTACGAAAGTGTCACCGTTGGCCGGCTGGATCTGGTTGAATTGACCGGTACCGAGGGTGTGAAGGCCGGGAGCGAACCAATACACGGTGCGCGCGTGGATGTCGTAGTTAAGGTTGATCTGGCCGCCAGAGCTCATCGTCCTGACGGAGTCGTCGCCGGCCGGCACTCTGACCGCGCCGCGTGGTGCCAACACGTAGGGGCTGGTCAACCAACGGGAGTTACCGCAAACCATGACGGGTATGCTCGTCGCCGGGATTTTTCCGGCTGTGGTAGGCACCACTGCTCTCGTCTGCTTGGGTGCGCTATGCCTCGCTACGAGAGGTATCGCAGTCAAGGCCGCCAGCACAGCAACCACCCCGACCAGGGAAAGCCTCAAGCGCCCACCTCTCACCTCGGGAGATTGTACATGATCAGTGCTGGTCACTGTCTTCGGGCGCACTCAAGCCCACTTCTACGACCTCGTCAGGGCTGCAGGAGCTGAGCCACGGAAGGGCTGCCGGCTTGCGCGACGAGGAAGCATCCCGCGTGCCGACCACGGCTAGGGCGACGACATGTCTGCCGTTCCGGCATCACTAGACGCAACCTGGCACTCCTGATATCAGGAAGTGTATGTACTGCCTGCGTCTTGCCCAAAACCGCTATTGCAAGTACCGCTTTGAACCTCTCCAGCCGTACTACACATGTCGGTTACAGGAGCGGTCCACTCCGCCCAATTGATCGGGTTATCCTCATTGCTCTGGCTCCATACGAAGAACTGCCATGGGCCGTTATAACTGTTATCGGTGAAATGGTTGTTCTGTTGGAAGGTAATAGGCGTGGTTTGGTTGTAGAGGGTCCCGTAATTACTGAACAGGCCATTGAAACCACAAAGGTTGGCGGTTGTGCATGCGGAGCCAACAGCCGAAGGCGTAAAGTTGAACGTGTTGCCGGCAACGGAAATATTTTGTGCCTTCCAGCGGCAGTTGTCATAATAGTCGACTGGCGATTTCTCGGAGAGGTTGGGCGCGCAGCTTGACGTCGTATAGACAGAGGGGTCGACGAGCGTGCAAGGAGTATCGAACCCATCCGAGCAGTACCGGTTGGAGTTCTCCCAGATAACTATACCACCCCAGTTATTGGTCATGAGGTTGTTCGCAATAACAGCGTCACCACTGTTATCACCCGGCACACGGCTATCCCCTCCGGATTCACTGATGTAAATCGCGCTATCAGGGAACCCGGGGGTTTGTTGATTGGTGCCCATACCGATGGCATTACCGATTAGTGTATTGTTCTCTATTAAGTAATTGTACGATATTTCGTACTCGACGCCTATGGCGTAATTATCCGTAAAGGTGTTGTCTTCTATGGTGAAGCCGGTGTTGTCCGTGTCCACCCATAGGCCGACATTGTAGTTATCGTGGACGTAGTTGTTGTCAAAGGTGACGTTGCTGGTCTCCCAAAACTTACCAGCCCCTGAGCAACCGCAGCTGGAAACCGAACCGCAGTGGGAGTTCTGATAAGCGGCTGGGACGGGGTCGGGCGAGATACCCTCGATGTTGCATGCGTCGTTATAAGCCATCTCGTTGCTGTTCATGGTGATATTGCTGCCACCAGCATTAAAGGCGTACTGACCGTTGTAGGTCATGCAGTTGTTCGAGACTACATCGCCATTACCCGTACTTACGGCGCCGCCAGGGACGTTCTGAGTAATCGTGTCATACTCAATTGTCCAATTACTACCTTGGTCCTGGTTGACGGCCACCGCTTGCTCCACGGGGACGAAATGCTGGATGGTCAGGTACTCGATAGTGACATTTGATGCGCTGTAGCCCTGGTGCGCATTGTTGGCCTCGAAAGCGACATCGCTCGTGTAACCACCGTCAAGGATGGCGCCTTGGCCGCCGATAAAGATATCGTTGTCCGACGGTTCGATTTGGCCTGTAATGGTATGGACACCAGGCGCCAACCAGTAAGTGGTGTTCGGACTTGTATCCCAGGATTGATCGATTACGGCGCTGTTGTTACCTGCTGGAATTGAAACGACGCTGGTAGTGGTACCCAACGGCGTTGTTGGGGCGTTGGTTGGGTACGGACTGACATAAGGAGCGGTGCTCGATTGAAGAGCCGAACACGTGTTGCTAATTGGATTTGGGTCACCAGCCGTCCCAGAAGGCACTGACGAAGTTGTCGTCTGCCCCGTCGTCGCGGTGGTTGACGACGACGTGGTCGTCGGGTGCGTCGTCGCGGTGGTTGACGACGACGTGGTCGTCGGGTGCGTCGTCGCGGTGGTTGACGACGACGTGGTCGTCGGGTGCGTCGTCGCGGTGTTTGAAGACGACGTGGTCGTCGGGTGCGCAGTGCCGGACGTTGTCGACCCTGTTGTGGTGGAGCGCGTGGTCGTCGTCGTTAATGGAGCAGCCTTGCGGTGATGGTGTAAGCCAAGGAAGTCGAAACTAAGGGCTATGGCGGTAATGAACTCGGGACGACCTGCCGCGCGCAGGCGGCCTTCAGCCACGAGTTGGCTGAACTCAGACCCCATATAGCGGGCGTCGCCAAACGCGAAAACCCCGCCATCCCGGGCCGCCAGCCAGTACCCCTGGCCGTCAGCGGTGGCAACTATTCCGACGATGGGCTGGTTCAGGTGCGATGCGCTTGGAGAACCGTAGTGGCGGGCGCTCCCGTAGGCGACGACCTTGCCCGTTCCTGTGACGAGCCAGTAGCCCTTGCCATCAGGCGTCGCCGCGATGCCCACCACGGGTGCCCCAAGCTTCGCCGGCGCCGCCGAAGGGCCGAGAGGCACCGAGCCGAACCGGATCACATCCCCCGCTCGCGTGGCCAGCAAGTAACCACCGCCGTTGGGTGCAGCCGCCATCGCTACAGCCGGGGAAGCTAAGTGCGCCAAGGCGCTCGACCCGAAGAAGCCAGCATCGCCGAATGCGAATACCCCTCCATCCGCGGCAAGCAGCCAATACCCGTCCCCGTTTGATGTCGGTACGATGCCGACTATTGGTTTAGCCAGGCGCGTCCCCGCCATTGAACCGAACAACTTGGCGTCGCCAAAGGCAAAGACCTTCCCCGCAGAGGATACCAGCCAGTAGCCGCCGGCGTCCGGCGTGGGAGCAATCCCTACAACGCCCGTTGCTTGGCCGCCATCGAGCGAACCGAACTGCCGCGCCCCCCCATAAGCGCTCACCGCCCCTGTGGGAGTAACCAACCAATAACCTGGTTCCGCCTTAGGAGCGCTCGCTGAACCATACGAGGCCACTACCAGCGACAATGATGTGGCCACGACAAAGACGACGAGCAAGACCAAACGCGGCCTGAAGAGCCGGGGGGCACGACCGAAACGGAGCGACACCTTTGTTCTCCTCCTGTCGGCGAACGCGACGCCGTCTCTGCCCGGGGGCGTCGCGTCCATTCACGCCGTATATGGGGTACTTTGCCCTGCCTTCATTGAAGGGATCGTGTGGAGCCAGGGCCTAAAGGCGTTACGAAAATTTCGTGTTCCCATGCCACCCTCTGCGACTGTCATTGGCTGGCGAAATCCCCGCCTCGACGCTTTTATGCCAGGGGGAACGGTCACGCGCTGTATCAAACTGCGACGGCACTTCACAATGAGGAACAACGTCCAACTTGCACTCTTCCGGATGAATGTGGTACCAACCGGGCGAAAACGCCCAAACCTGGCCCCGACCTTCACATTAGATTGCTCACCCAGGTCATATATTCCTCCGCGATGGCCTTCGCCACTGTCGCGGTTTCGACCGGTCCTATCCTTTCCGGGTTCAGGTGTGATGCAATGGGCTCTACCCGCCTCATGCCCAGAACATCACCTGATCCCGCGGAAATGTGAAATGGCACTCAAGGTGGTAATGCCCGAAGGCAACCATCGGCGACGTAGCGTGGAATTCGGACAGGTAGCGGCCGGAGACAAAGAGGTGGTGCCCTGGGCCCGGGGGCCGTTCACAGAGGTAGGCCGGGCGGCGGCCGGGCAGAGCATCGGACGGCGACGTCATCTACCGACAGGACGCCACGACCGAGGGACCCGGGAGCAAAGGTACAAAAAGGACGAATCGGGAGGTCCGTGACTTCAAGAGGCTCTGCGTTCGCCACCTCCGGGGTCAGGTCGAGCAGACGAGCGCCGCTCAGTCGGGAACTCCCCCACATGGTCCTAGGCGTCAACGTCAGCAGCGTCGAGTCTGCCAATCGCCCCCGGTCAAGTGACCGGGCCAAAACCGGAACGCCGTCGGCGGCGTGCCGAGGTGCTTCGAGTTGGGTCGTGCCAGCGGCACCCTCAAAGAGCCGTAGACGACGAGCGCTTGAGGTGCTTAACCGCGCGAGTTCAACCCAGAGGTGCCAGCCCATGATGCTCGCTCCCGGGAGGCCGTGGACCGGGAGAGGAGGGGCGTGCATGAACTCCTTGTGGGCGCTGACGAGGCGGAACGACCGAAAATCTCTCCTTACCCGAGGCAGGTCATAAACCCGCGCGAACGGGCTCGAGGGACCGTCCGTGCTGGCATGGGTAAATCGCTCCAACTGCAGATAGGTTCCCAATCCCTCCTGCTCGGCGGTTCTCAGGTGCGCGCCCAGGTGCCCGGAACCTATCCGGCTCCGGAATGGCCACGCGGCCAATAGGGCCGCTCGCCGAACGATCGCGATCGACACGGCGTAGTTGAGAGAACCGCGCGCGTACAGCATTGCTACGAGCCGGCCGCCAGGTCGCAAGACACGGTGTATCTCATCCTGCGCGCGCTGTCGATGTCGGGGACGTGATGGAGGACCCCATGCGAGAAGACCAGGTCGAAGCTCTGGTCGTCTGCAGGAATCTCCGTGGCCGACCCCAGCCAGATAGCTTGGTAAGGGAGATCTTTCAACTTGAGTCGCGTCGCGACCCGCCGGACCGACTCAGGGGTCAGGTCCAGGCCTGTCCAAAGCGCCCCCCGCCGGATTAAGCCTTCGGACTCTGCGCCCTGCCCCAGCCCGATTTCAAGCACACGCTGACCGTGTACTCTGAGATCGTCGAGACAACTCGGTATGTGAGACTCGAGCTTGTACCGGGCTGCGTCGTAAGAAGTAAAAAACGATGCGAAATCACCCCGAAACCGCTGGTCGAGACCTCCTAAGAGATTGTCGCCGCAGGAATGGGTATCCCAAAACCTGGCAATGTCGTGTTCACTAAACCCAGTGGTCACTTTTGCTCACACCCCCAGTCGGCAGACGGGATGGCTGAACGCGAGCCCTCCTGTAGTCGATGTCGGTGGAGCGGCTGGTGATACGCGTCTGGGCCATTGCACCCGTCGATCGTGAGGAACGCTGCTTCGGGTCACCCCCACCTATACGCCCGGTGCGGCACTGCTTGTAACGGGCCTTTTGCTGCTCTCCCGGTTGGAAGCGCTGGCCCGGCCCGTGACGGCGCTCGGTCGCCGCGTGATGTCCAAGCTTCGGCTATTGGAGCGTCAGGCGCTGAAATGCAGAACCGTGAGCAGTTCGTCGCGCCCTGTGGACGTGCCCTCTCCTATGACGCTCGCCGAGGGACGCTTTTCTCCGAACCGCGGTGCATACCAACCAAGGACGGGGTCGCTGGCGCCCTCCGCCAGCGACCAGGTGAGTGTGTGCGGCAACGACATCGTCGCCTCCCGGTCGACCTCGCTTTGGCTCTCCCAACTCAGCCGCACCAACCAGTCGTTCACCTTCGCGACGCGGTATGTCGGGGCCAAAGTGAAATGCTACGCGCATCGCGTGACGACCGCTGGTTTCGATTACGTCAACTATTTCAATACGCCGTTCCCCGTTGAGAAGGCGCACGGTTCGACGATGCAAGGCTGGCGGGTTCAGGGACTCGTAGCCGTCATGGTCACCCGACCAGGCACGCGCTTCCCCGTCCTCGTCAAAGTCGACCTCGACTAAGCGAGAACGCGCGTGGCGCGTCCAGAGGGTCGGCCCGCCGGAAGCGGACTGGTCTTGATGTGCCAATTCGACCGTGTTGTGGCCCAGCGTGGACCGGAAGTAATGGCGCCAGGTGGGTTCGCTGTGGTAGCAATACGTTCCCGGGTCGGCCAGGACTTCGGTGCCGTCATGCCGGATTTCGACGGATAGGGCGTCAGCGTGGGCGTGCGCTGCAATCGAAAGGAAACCGTGTGGGCCCCCGTCGCAGCGGCACCACAACTCGGGACCGGCTCCGGCGGGTGTCCGCAGGATGGTCAGGCCGGCATCGGCGAAGTGGGAGGGGCGCCGTGAAGGACGGTCCAGCCCTGGGTGCTTGTCAGCCAGCGATGCCAACAGCGTGCTATTGGCATCCGTCTCGCATAGAGGCCACCAGTCGAGCGCTCCGAAGACCTCGCGGCCGAGAGCCAGCAAGCTCTCCCACCTATTGGAACCTTCGGGCGTGATCAGTAGGGCTCTGCCGTCGTCGCCATCCCCGTACCGAGGGGGCTGGACTTTGGTGTCGACGACCGCGGCGATGATATCAGTCATCCTGCAAAGCACTTGCCAGGTTTCATCGCTCAGGGGCCGACCCGCCTTGTCAGCTTCTATCGCGGCCACGAGCCCCAATTCAGCCACGAAGCCGTGGTACTCGAACGCCATCTCTCGGTTCACCCCGGTTGGGAATGTATTCTTTATCAATTCGTCTTCGAGCAGCGCTCTGGCGGCTTCGGCCCATCTATCACTTTCCTCGAACCAGTTGAAGGCGAGGCTGCCGATGAGTTGCCCCGCTGCCTCAGCAATAACATGGTTATTGGCTGACGACCCTCGACTGTGGAACCGATGTAGGTACCTCTGGTGCCACCAGATTTGGCGTAGAGCAGTGGTGTTGTCTTCGAACAACTCGGCCGCCCCAGTCCATCCGTCCAGTAACCGCCGAACCCACGCCCAGGTTATGAGGCGCAGCCCAACTTCTATCCCGCTTGTCCAGTGGACGCCTGAGAGGAACGGGTTGTTGTCCCACCAAGATCGAAGGTGGCCCGCAGCCCGCTCGGCATAACGGTTCTCTTGAGAAATGGCGAACGCGGCGGCGAGGACGGTGACGTGCTGGAGTCGTGATAACTCCCAGACCTGTTTGACATTTCCGGTGACCTCCTCGGAGCGATGGTCGATCCTGAAGCAGTACTTCGACCTCGGAGCGGTCCGGCCTGTGAGGGGGTCAAAGAACCAGTCTGGGTCGACCATATCCCAGCGGGTCACGCCCAAGAGTGTCCAGTGCCCTGCCAGGATCTCGTCCGCGCTCGTAATAATCGCGTTGCGCGCAGTCACGGGCAGGTGTGAAAGGGCGTTCTCGCATATGGTTGCATCGAACCGACGGCGACGACGCTTATGGGTGGGCTCTAACCGCCGCACCCAACGCAGTTTGGGGCGTACCACCCCACCCTCGTCGACCTGCTCTGGCAACCAGGCTATTTTTTTGGCGTGGTCCTCGACCCGGCAGGCCACCTCGGTTGCGGACATCGTCCGCAACCGTCTGAGGTACCAATCGACCTTTGCGATATTGGATGACAGTGGATAACCTCAACCGACGCGGGCAACCGCAGGAGCGTTTGAGCGAGCCTCTACGAGCTGCTCGTAGACGTGCAAGTAGCGGGGTGCCTGGTGCGCCCAGGCGAGCTCCTGTTCGATGCGGGTTCTCCCGGCTGCACCCATGGCCTGGCGCCGGGGCTGGTCGTCGACCAGCTCAACCAGCAAACGGGCCAACTCGTCGACCTCGTTAGGCGTGGCGTACACGGCCGCGTCCCCAGCCGACACTCGGGTTTCTCGCAGGTCGAAAGCGACGACGGGCAAACCGAACGCCATATACTCCATTGTCTTGTTCATAGTCGACAAATCGTTCAGCGGGTTTTTCGGGTCCGGGGAAATGCCGACGTCTGCCGTGGAGAGGATCGACGCCACCCTCCTGTCCGGCACGCGCCCCGTGAATTCGACGAAGTCCTCTAGTCCCATTTCGTCCCGCATGGCGACTAGCTCGTCGAAGCAGTCCCCCGAACCTATGAGCGTGAAGGCAATGTCTTTCCGTTGCCAATTGTTTATAACCTTGTCCGCGAGTTTGAGGACAATGTCGACACCATCTTGCGGGCCCATCACGCCGATGTAAGCGACAAGATGGGACCGGTTCCGGCGCAAAGCTGGTTCTGGCTCGACCGCCTTCAGACGCTGGGGGTCCGGCCCGGTCCGTACGACCGTAACCGAGCGCGAACCTAGTCCGGCGTGTCGCATACGGTGGCGCGGTAGGAGTCGTTGGTCGAAATTACATGATCTGCCGACCGGACCGTTCTCCGCTCGAGGAACCGCAAGGCAAAGAGGATCTTTTTCGACCCGTGGGGGAAACGGGACTCGTACGTTTCCGGGCATAGGTCGTGATGGTCGAATACGAACCGTGACCCGTGAAGAGCGCGGAACAGCAGTCCTATCGGCCAGAAGATATCGGGCGGGTTGCAACTCTGGATGGCGTCGAAGCGCCCCCTCCTCGCCGCTTTCGCAGTTAGCCAAAGAGTTGACAAGAAGGAGTAGAGGTACTCGAGGACGAAAGAGGCCTTACTGCCACCGGGGGCGTAGGGGTGGTACTTGTACAACTCCACCCCTTCCAAGATTGCGTAGCTGGGGTCGCCCGGGCCTTTCGGGCAGACGACGGCGACGTCGTATCCGGCCCGGGTCAAGGTCTGGCACTCGAGCCAGACCCGACGGTCGAAGGGTACCGGTAGGTTCTGCACGATGATCAAAACCCGGTGTCGTCGCTCTGTTCCCGGGCCTGGCTGTGGCGGCGCGCCCACCCGCACGGCGTCCTCGCGTCCAGCGGTTCTTGCTCCTGGATTTGCCATGTTCACTCTTGAGAGATCCCCTTGTTGCGTCGCTCGAGTCCTCAGCTGGCCGCACGAGCTCGACGGGCCGGTTGTCACCAGGCCGACGTTTCCTTAAGCGGCGACTTGAGGAGACCGGAGCGAGGTCGCTGATACCTTTGAAGGTCGACAACGCGCAGAGTGGTGGCGCGCCCCAAGTGGTATCACGAACCCGCAAGCGACTTCGTTTAAACAGCTGAAGGCTGTTGCTAGGCAGCTGAAGGCTACTGTGGTTGCCTTCTAGTCAGTGAAGTCAGGCTGATCAGTGAAGTCAGGCTGATAGGCCCGAAAGGTCCGAAAAGTCCTGTTCCGAATGTATTGGTAGCGTCGCCCGGCCCTCTTCAATCAAGATGGCGTCGAAGGGACTGTCCGCCGGGCGTTCCACTGTTCGCGAGACAGAAGCTCTCGCCACCTATGGCACGCCCGCCGAGCATGTGAAGGATGTGAAAGTCGCAATGATGTGTTTGCCTGACCAGGTCGATCAGTTTCGCGGGCCAGACAGTCATGTTTGCGCAGGGCGGCGGTGAGCGAGCAACCCCTCGACGTGAAGGCGTTCGCCAGGCTCGTCTGGCGGAGCCGCCTCATGGTGGCCGGGCTAGCCACCGTCGGGTTTGCATGTGGCATTGCGCACGTAGTGACGATGCCTGCTCCCCCGACCGCTCGTGTACTGGTCACTATTCCCCCCACCTCGTTAACTACGGCTGCTGGCGCGCTAGAGGACGATACGCCCACGCAGATCATCATCGCTACGAGTACTCCAGTGCTGGCCGCAGCTGGTGCTGCAGTCTCGCCGCCGTGGGGTCCGGGCGAGCTCAAGAGCCTTACGGCTGTAACGGCTCTCAGTCCCGAAATCCTTCAATTCCAGGTGAGCGCGCCGCAGGCTGCCGAAGCTGAAAAGCTGGCCAACGCTGAAGCCACCGGCTACATCGCGTACATCAACAAGTCTGGTTCCGGCTCAGGCACGGGCGTGAACCCGGCACTGCAGGTTGAGGCCTCGAACCTGACAAAGCAGATCGAGGACCTTCAGAACCAGATCAACGCGGCAACGGCGCGGCTGGCAGCGGAAGGCGCCAGTTCGTCGGCTGGTCAGCGCGACGCCTCATTGATCGAGTCCGTTCGGTCGGAGCAGGAAGATGTATCCGTAACCCTCAACAACGTGAATAACCAGATCGTCAGTACGCAGCTTTCTGGCACCCTGTCGGCGGGCGCCACCCGCGTGCTCCAGCCTGCTACGATCGTGCCGGCATCAAAACTGGACCTCGTCCTTTACCCAGTTATCGGCATTCTGATGGGCCTCTTCGCTGGTTGTCTGTTTGTCGTCGTTCGCTCACGGCACGATCATCGTCTACGGCTGCGAGACGAGTTAGCCGCCGCCATCGGGGTACCCGTGCTGGCTTCGTTTGAGGGCGCAGCCTGCAAGTCGGCTGGTGACTGGAAACGCCTATTGGTTGGTTTCCAGCCCTCGCCGGTTGATTCCTGGAACCTGCGCCGTTTGCTCCACCGCTTGATGCCTACAGATCCAGACCAAGGAACGCAGCTGAACATCGTTGGGTTTGCCAACGACGGGCCATCTCTCGCCGTCGGCGTGCGGCTGGCCAAGACCGCGTCCGCGCTTGGCATCCGCACCGAACTGCTCGTGGGGTCCCACCCCGCATTGGGGCTCTTGCGCGCAGCCACCAGCACTCTGGCGAGGGCGTCAGCCTCGGAGGGGGACACCTTCAGGTTCGAACCAAGCGGTGCCGGCCGGGAGTTCTCGACCATACAACTCAAGGTGTCCGTGGTCGCGGTTGATGACGTGAAACCTATCGTGCCGGTATCCGATGGGGCCAGCCTCTTGGCGGTATCATCCGGCTTCGCCACGGCAGAAACCCTGGCGCGGGTGGCGTTGGCTGGCAGTGAAGCAGGTCACGCTTTGGACGGGATAGTCATCGTGAACCCCGACCCGGTTGACAGCACTGCCGGAGTCGTACCTCTGGCAGGTGAAACGCGCCAAGCGGTGCCGTACAACCTGCGGCGGGCGGGGACAGACCGTGCACTGGGGATGCCAAGATGAGTGCAGTGACCGAAACGCCAGTCGGCGTGGCCGAGGCCGGTGGCGCCAGCCTCAAGAGCGCGTTCGCCGAACCAGACGCATCCGAGGAGTACGCGGGCTCGCTGATCGACTTGAGCTCCATGAAGGAGGCGGCCCAAAGACGGCGCAAGCTATGGGTCAGCACGGCGTTGGCCGGTTTAGTCATTGGCGCCGCGTTCCACCTCTTTGTCCCGGCCAAGTACGCCGCTGTCGCGGACCTTTACATGGTTGAGCCCGCCGGCTCCGATCCTAGCCAAGCGATACAGAATGACGTCAGCCTATTGGAGACGCGGTCGGTCGCCCAGCAGGCCGTAAAGGCCTTGCACCTTAGCGAGCAACCAGGGGCGTTTGTCTCTACTTATTCGGGCAGCGCGGTCAGCAGCGTGATCCTTTCGATCAAGCTCAGCGCTCAGTCACCCGTTGACGCGGTTGCCTATGACAATGCTCTCGCCCGGGCGTTCCTCGGCGTCCGCGCCCAAGAACTTTCCCTCCAGACACAGCTGGTCACCAGCGGTCTGGGAACGTTGGTCAACTCTCTCAACGCGGACATCAAGGTGCTGACTACGGAGATCAACTCTTTCTCGGCCGGTCCCGCTCAGCGCCAGTCGGCGAACCAGCTGAGCCAGCTCGTGAACGAGCGAACCGCTGACGCGTCACAAATCTCGCAATTGCAACAGCAAGAACAGCAGGACCTCCTCAACGAGAAAGCGGCTGCTCAGGGCAGCGTGGTGCTCGACCAGGCCGCGCCTCTCACAATCTCTGACAAGAAGGTCATCGCCATCGATGGCCTATCCGGACTGGTCGCGGGTCTCGCGATCGGCTTGGGAATCGTGATCGTTGGGGCGGTGATCTCCGAGCGGCCTCGGCGGCGGAGCGAAGTTGCCGCTGCTCTCGGTGTGCCCGTTGAGCTGAGCGTCGGAAAGTACCGCCCGCCGGTCGTGCTCCGTCACTGGCGCCTGCGCCGTCTGCTGAGGAGGCCGGGGCCTACCTTGCAGATGGTCGAACGACGCATTCGAGGTCACCTCGAGTCATCGCCTGATGCGTCGCTGGCGATAGTCGCGATCGGGCCGGTCGAGCCGGCTGCGCTCGGCGTGGCCAGTTTGACCCTTTCGCTCGCTGCCGAGGGCAAGCGTGTGGTGGTCGTCGACATGGGCGATGGTCGGCCCCTTTCGCGGCTCCTGACCGGGCACCCTTCGCAGGTCGGTTCCGTGACATTCCCGCTGTTCGACCAGCATTGCACCTTGATCGTGGCGCCCCTCGACCCGGGGCAGACCGACGGCGAGTGGCCCGAGGCCGTGGACGCCGTGCTCGTCCTGGCCAGCGTGGACCCCGCTATGGGCGCCGAGCACATCGCCCGCTGGACGACCAGCGCCATCGAGGTCGTCACGGCCGGCCGGGCCAACGCTACGCTCATGGGTTCGTCTACCGAACTACTTCGTCAGGCGGGCATATCAGTCAGGTCAGCACTTTTGCTAGGGGCAGACGCCGGCGACGCCAGCACCGGGGTGGTTTACCCCGAAACGTCTCAATTGCCAGGCCCGGCGCTCGCCCACCCGACCGCCGATGAAGGTTTTGCCCCACGCAAGAACGAACTTCTCCGCTAGGGTGGAGGGGGCCAGCGCTTCGCAACTGCGGTCGAGGCGCGAGAGAGTCATATCCCATTCGGCGAGCGAACGGTGGTCAGCGATGGTCGTACGGTGCCCCGGGTGTTTCCGCACGCCGGCGCGCGCACGGTCCACTCACTCAGGAGGGCCGGTCGGGCGGTGGCAGGCCCGTGGAGGGTTTCAGCTCCCCGGATTGTCGGCCGTTCGGGGTCGGGGACCGGGGCTCCCCTTCCCCCGGTCGTTAGAGTTAGCTCCAGATATCGCGCATGGTGTTAAAGACCACACGGGAGCCAAAGCGGTCCAACTTCACCGGCAATTCTCGCATATGGGAAAGGTTCTCCCTCACAGCGCGCTGGGTTTCGGTTGGACAGATCACGAGTAAGAACCCCCCGCCTCCGGCGCCGGTGAGCTTGGCCCCCGACGCGCCGGAGCGGAGCGCACAGTCAACCACGGAATCGATATCTTGATTGGTTACGCCAGACGCCAGCTTCCGCTTGATTTCCCAACTTCGACGCATGACCCGCCCCAGTCCCTCCACGTCACCCTCGCGCAGCTTATCTACGGCCGATGCTGCCAGGTCACGAAGCTGGTGGAAGTCAAAGAGAGAGGAGGCCACGTTGCCGGACTGTTCGACCAGAATAGTGGTGGCACTCCTGGTAACGCCGGTGTAAAACAACATGAGTTGCTCCTGCAGGCTTCTGCGTTCGGCAGTTGACAAGCCGAGCTCGGTGGCTACCACTTTGTCGCCCGGGCCGAAATGCATGTCCTGTATCCCGCCGAGCGCAGCTATGTACTGGTCCTGCCTCCCAATTTGCTTGCCGCAACGCTCGATCTCTATTGTGCACGCCTGTTCGGCCAGCTCTTCGGCGGGAACATGGCGGTGCTGGTAGGCCCACAGTGCATGCAAGAGGCCAACGGTTATAGACGACGAAGAACCGAGCCCCGAACCACTCGAGGGGATGTCGGCGAGCATCGTGATCTCGACGCCGCTGCTGACTCCTGTCATCTGCATCGCCTCGCGTACCAACTCGTGCTCGAGTTCGTCAACTTTCGAAACGATCTCTTTTTTGGAATAGTTAACGTAGATCTCGTCGTCGAAGCGCTGCTTGACGATCACATACACGTACTTGTCGATGGCGCAGTTCAAAACTCTGCCGCCGTGCTCCAAATAGTAGTCCGGCAGGTCAGTCCCGCCTCCGACGAGGCCGATGCGCAGAGGGGTCTGGCTGATGATCATTGAAGGGTCCTCGCCGGCCAATGCAGTTGAGCGAGGCGGTAGGAACTCGGTGTGCCGATGTCATGGAAATAGCCTTCGACGCGAAGTACCCGCGCCCGCCCGACCAACCGGGGGAGCAGGTGGTAGCCAATGTCGCTAGGGACTCGGGCACCGATGTCCTCCAGCACGCTGGGGTCGAAGGCATACATCCCGGCGTTGGCTAAATCGCTCGTCGGCGACTCAGGCTTCTCCTCGAAGCCGACCAACCGCTGCGACCCATCCAGTTCGAGGATGCCACAAGCGGAGGGCTGTTGGGTGTGAAATGCAGTTAGGGACGCGACCGTGCCGCTTTCTCGATGGAACTCTATCAGCGTGCTCAAATCGAAGTCTGTCAAGTTGTCGGCATAGCACACAATAAAAGAATCCTCGTTGGCGACCCATCTCCGGTTCGCGACGAGCGTCCCCGCACTGCCCAATAATTCCGGCTCGAAAAACGTGCGAACGTCGGGCGGGCCTGTGCGTTGTTGGATGTGAAGGCGCACCATGTCCGGGAGGTAGTGCGTATTGACGAGGACGTCGTCGACGCCGGCCTTATGGAACGCGTCGAGCCATAAATCGAGCAAGGTCGTCCCACCGACCGGCAGCATGCACTTCGGAGTGTTGTCCGTGAGCGGCCGCAGGCGGGTGCCGAGCCCGGCGGCCAGCAAGAACCCTTTCATCTAGCGGTCTCCCGGACGACTCCAAGGGCGCGCATGCGGGCGCTTGCGGCATTTAATATGCCATCGAGGTCCGGGATGCCTTCGAGCCAGCGGGCGTAGGCAGCGACTGACTCGGCGGGTGAGCGATTCGGTTGCCATCCCAGGGCGCGGAGGGCCCGGATATCGGAAATGATGTGGCGCGTGTCGCCGAAGCGGTACTCGCCGGTCACTTTCCCCGGCTCTTCCGATCCGTATTGCCTTCTGACTATGTCGGCAAACTGTCGAGTAGTGACCGCCTTGCCACCGCCGACGTTGAACACGCGTCCGACACTACGGTCGTCCTCTAGCACTAGGACGTTGGCGTCCACTACGTCGTCGATGTTGACATAATCCCGGACAGCCTCGCCATCTTCATACAGGACGGGAGCCAGGCCCTGGAGATAGTGCAGGCAGAAAATCCGGCAGGCGCCGGAATAGGCGTTGTACACCGACTGCCGAGGCCCTTGTACGATGCTGTAACGGAGCGCCACCGTGGGGATGCCATAGCGGCGGCCCAGGTTGATGGCGACCATCTCCTGACCGAACTTCGACATACCATAAGCATTCTGTGGGTTCGAAATTCGTTCCGGCGTCGCCTGCAAGTCGAGCGGGCCGCCACACTCCGTGCAGGCCAGGTCCCATCGGCCGGCCCTTAGAGCCTCTTCCGGGCGCATTCCCGGCACCTGCTCTCCATCGATCTGGCAACGGTAGAGGCCCTCGCCCATGGCCGACTGAGAGGAAGCGACCACGACCCGAGAGAGGTTGAGGTGTTCAGCGACGGCTATCTCATAAATGAGAGCCGTAGAGACGATGTTAACGTCAGAAAACGCAGCGAAGTCTGTCAGGTAGTCCTGGTAGGCGGCGAAGTGGTATACGGCGTCGACCCGGCGCATGAGGTTGCCGAGTAACTCCCTGTTGCGAACGTCGCCTTGGTAGAAGTCGACCTCGGGACTGAGGTAGGTCGGAGCGCCGTCACAGTGGACAGGCGGGGTAAGTGCGTCGAGGACAACAACCTCGTGACCGAGTGAAACAAGACGGTCACAGGTGTGCGATCCGATGAAACCGGCCCCGCCCGTAACTAGTACCCTCATCCCTTGTGCCGCCGCCGCTCGGCCACTTCCCTGTACACGTCAAGCGTTGCGGCGCCGGTCGCTGCCCATGTGAACTTGGATGCACGACGCAGCCCCAGGTCCCGGAGGCGGCCTTGTGCCCCACCGACGGCTTCGAGTATGGAACGTCCTATTCCGACCGGGTCACGGGGGTCGGCCACCAGCGCCGCCCCACCGGCGATCTCGGGCATCGAGCTGACATTAGAAGTAACCACCGGGCACCCGCACGCCATGGCTTCAAGAATGGGGAGCCCGAACGTTTCGGCCAGAGAGGGGTAGACGAGAACGTCGGCGGCCTGGTAGAACGCGGCGGTGTCCTCGAGCGGCACTCCGCCTACAAACACCACGTCTTGGGCAATCCCCAGGTCCGACGCCAGGACATGAAGCCCGGCTGTGTACTTCTCGTCGCGCCCGGCGCCCACGATGGCCAATTGCCGACCACCGAGCTCGGGGCGTACGTGAGCCCAGGCCCGCAAAAGCGCCTCACAGTTTTTATATGGCCACAAGGAAGATACGAACAGCCCGAATGGCTTTGTGACGCCAAAGGAAGCGACCCGTGCCTTG
The DNA here is from genome assembly GCA_963807395.1 of uncultured Acidimicrobiaceae bacterium. Lineage (GTDB taxonomy): Bacteria > Actinomycetota > Acidimicrobiia > Acidimicrobiales > Palsa-688 > Fen-671. The sequence continues at coordinate 208,809 of CAWEBW010000003.1, read as the reverse complement.
GCCGTCTCGCGGTCACCGGGCTTGAATAGTTCGTGGTCCACGGCTTCGTAGATCAACCTGAGCTTGGACTCGTCGACATGGAGGAACTCGTTGATTTCCGAACGTAGGCTCTCGGAATTAATGATTATGGCGTCCGCCAGGCGAGCGGACCGCGGATAACTGAGCCGGCGGTAGGCACGGGCCGCCGGAGATACCGCCTCCGGCGTCCTGTAGGCGTGCATCGTCTTCATGTGGATGACCAGCGACCACGAGGGGTTCACGATAGGCGCCATTAGGGTGTTGAACACATCGACGCCACTTAGGGGCAACCTTAGTGGCGAGTAGATGTGCTCCGAGAGTGTCCGCAACGACCGGCGTTCGTTGGACCATGGGTAGGTAATAAACTCGACGTTTGGTCCCATGTCCTGGTACTCGGCCTTTGATTTCGGGCTCACCAGGAGGTGAAGGGACTCGGGCGGATCCAACCGCTTTGCCATCTCGGGTATCATGCGCGTCCAGAACCAATGAGCGCCTGAGGGCGCCCGCGGGTCCTCGGTGAGAAGGTTGATGGCGACTCTCATGCGGGAGCGGCCCGGCCGGTCTGTGGCACCGAGGTCTCTAGGGCGCGCGGCGTGTATTGGGAGGGCGACAGAACTGGGCATGTTAGAAAGTGGTCAGAGGGACCACATGATCGGCCATTCGGGACTGGCGGAGGTACTGAGCGAGCGTGTGCATCACGGCTTGATGGAGATCCTCTACGATCCCATAGTTCTTGCTGTCCACGTGGATGGCCACATCGGCCACCTTCTTGGCGTCGCCGCCTTCGAAGCCGGATAGAGCGATGGTGCTCAGCCCGTTCTCCCGCGCCCACGTCAACGCCCCGACGATGTTCGACGAGCGGCCCGACGACGAGATGGCCACGAGGACGTCGCCTGGCCGCGACTGAGACTGAAGCTGGTAGGAGAAGATGTCTTCGTAGCCGATGTCGTTGGCGATCGCCGTAACGAGCTCGACGTTCGTGCTCAGGCTGTGTACCTTTGGGGACAAGTCAGTTTGAGTCCGGACTCCTTTGAGGTGGTCGCACTGCAAGTGGTTCGAAATGGAGGCCGACCCGCCGTTGCCGCAAGAAAACACCGTTGCTCCGCGTGTATACGCCTCGATGAGGACCTCCGCCGCCCGGTCAACCTCGCGGGTGTCGATGGAACTCGCTGCCCGCGCCACTTCCTCGAAGTACGCATCGCAATACAACGAGGCATGAGCGTACCGCTTGCCGGGGAATTTGGCGTTACTACTTTGAATAGCAAGAACGGGCTCACGGAGGTCAAAAGCAGCAGTCATCTGAGCACCCTTTCAAGGATCAATGGGGGCGAGCGGCGGCCAGGGTCAGCGCATTGTGCCTCGGGTCGCGACGAAGCCGGCCAGCGCTTATTGGCAGCGCGACAAGTTGGCCGGGTCTGGGATCGGATATGACGGACAGTGCCGACCTGCTCACGGCCGGGTGCGGTTCGAACGCTCTCGCCATATATGATAGGAGCCCGCCTCAGCGGCGCAGATACCCGTCGAAGCATAATGGCCTGACCCAACTTCTCCTTACCCGGGATTTCCTCAACACTTCGCAGAGCCTTCCACGGAGCAATTGCCTGATGGCCCCAATTAGAGCACTCGACTGTCGCCCGGGCCCTGTCTACACCTGCTCGGTTCGTCTGTTCGTGAGGCTCTCTTCGGCGGCGAGCGTGGCGCTAGTGGTAGCAATGAGCGATCCCAGAGCGATGGGCATCGGGCCACCGGTGCGAACGGCCTCAAAGAGGGCGTCCAGTTCGCCGCGTTGGCCTTTGTCGGGCGCCGCCATCGTCCTGCTCCTTTGGGCACGGCGGCCCGACCACACTGTGGCTTTCTTGAAGTTGTCCAGCCGCGCTACGCGGCCGGCAGAGGCTACTTCGAAGGTCTCCTTTGGGAAGCGAGGGTGACCGTTCGTGAAGTAGGTAATGGTCCCAAGGGACCCGTCGGTGTAGCGAAGGCTCACCTGCAGAGTGTCACGGCCACCTGACCCGAGGGTTGTGACCTCGACCGGGTCGCTGCCGACCCACCAGCTCAGAGTGTCGATGAAGTGACCTCCCTCACCGACGAACCGCGTCCCCTCGGCCTCCTCGTCCCGGTACCAGCTGTCCACTGACAACGGTCCGGCGTTCACAAAATAGCGCGCTAGAAATGGGTCCGTGGTCCTTCCGAACCGTCTCCGGAGCTCTCGTAGCATGGGTGCAAAGCGCCGGTTGAAACCGACCATCAGCCTGTCGTTCCCTGTGGCGTCCACTGTCGCGACTACCGTGTCGAGTTCTTCATGTGTGAGCGCAAGTGGCTTTTCAACGAACACAGTTTTCCCGGCTTCGAGCGCCTGACAGGCAAGCTTCGCATGGGAGCTGTGGCGCGTAACGACAAAGACAACGTCGATGGACTCGTCCTCCAGGACCGAGGCCGTTTCGGTGCAAGCGTCCGCGAAGGCGAACTTACGTTTCGCGTTGACGGCTGACAAAGACCGGCGAGTAGCTACGCGTGTTAGCTCGATACCCGGGCGTCCGGCGATGTACGGGAGCAGCATCGATGAGGCATAGTTACCCGCGCCGATGAACCCGACACGAATAGTCTTCCCGTCGGGTAGGGGCGCTCGGCGAACTGGGTGGACTATTGGCTTGGGGGCCGTCACGCTGCCTGGCTGGCTGGACGTCGATTTGGTGTCGTCAACGCCGGTTTCGTTGTACTTGAACAGAAAGCCGACTCCGCGAAGGTCACCGGAGCGCAATTTTTCGTAGACTTCAGTGGCCTCACCCAGAGGGAAAACCCCTGACACCAGCGGCTCCGGATCGATCGAGCCGGCGGCAATGAGGTCGACGAAGCACGCAAGGTTGCGGCGTTCGGTCCAACGGACGTAGCCAGCCGGGTAGTCGATCCCCTCGATTTCGTAACTCGGGTCGTAGCGGCCTGGGCCGTAGGAGCGTGAGAAGCGTACTTCGAGCTCTTTTTCGTAGTACGCGTTCCAGGGCAGGTCGAGCTTGCACTTGCCGATGTCGACGACAGTGGCCCTGTCGCGTGCGAGGCGGGCAGCCATCTCCACGGGGCCATTGGAACTGGCCCCGGTTACAAGCAGGATCTGATCGGCGCCCAGGCCACCTGACGCTTTGGCGATGACGCTTTCGACCATTGCCAATTCCTCTTCCTCGGGCGCAGCGCACACGAGAGCACCGGCCTTCTCGGCCAGGCGGCACCTCTCGGGCACTACATCAATTCCTATCACGTGGGTCCCCGAGGCGACGAGCAACTGGACAACGAGCTGGCCAACCAAACCGAGCCCGATCACGACCGCGGTGTCGCCCAGCTTGCTATCAGCTTGGCGAACACCTTGGAGCGCGATAGAACCAACGGTGGCGAAAGCGGCGAGGTGGGGAGCGACACCATCCGGTACCGCGACGCACAAGTTGAGCGGAACCCAATTGACCTCTGCATGGAGGGCGAACTCGTTCCCCGCACAAGCCACCATCTGTCCCACGTGGAACTCCTCCGCTCCCCGTCCGACCTCGACGACGACACCCGCGAGCGAATAGCCCAGGGGCGTGTACGAGTCGAGCTTGTTGATGGCCTTGCGGTACGTGTTGATTGGCCCCTGCTGTTGGACCGTGTCGAGCACCTTCTTTAACTGGTCCGGGCGAGCACGAGCTTTGCCGACCAGTGACATTCTGGACTCGCCCACCTTCATGAGCTCAGTCCCAGTCGAGATGAGTGAGTACAGCGAGCGCACCAGGACGCCTCCAGGACTGCAGGCTGGCAGCGGTACGTCGAGTACCGCCAGTTCACCCGAGCGGTAATTCTGCGCGACTTGCTTCATGCTCCGTTCCTCTCTAAATACGTCCAGGATGTTGGTTCAAGTTAGCGGAATGAGTGCCTAAATTGGCCCATTGGTCCAGCGCCTTCAGACGCCGACTCCCGCCTTGCTCGCCTGCCGGTACCACAACTCGAGTGTGAGAAGCTGCCAGATTTGCTTCGAGCGGTCTTGTCGCCCGGATCTATCATCCTGTATCAGGGTGTTTAGTGCTTCTGGTCGAACAAAGCCCGTACCGACCAGTTCACCGTTGACGAGAACGTCGTCGATCAACTCTCGGAGGTCACGCGTCACCCAGGCTCGAAGTGGGGCCGAGAAGGAAGCCTTAGGGCGGTTGATGATCTCTTCTGGCAGCCATGCCCGTGCCGCTTGCTTCAGGGCCACCTTTCCGGTCCGGCCAGACACCTTGTCGTTGCCGGCGAGAGAAAAAGCCGCCCGGAACACTACGGGGTCAACGAATGGCACCCGGACCTCGGTGGAGGCCGCCATGCTGGCCCTATCGGTGTACGTGAGGTTGAGTCCGGGCAGGAACATCCGAGCATCGGCCAGGCACATCCGGTTTACGTGGTCGGGAAGGTAGTTGTCACAATAGACCTCGAGGTGTTCACCCAGAATGTCGTCGACGTCAGGCTCCAACTCCGGGCTTATCAGGCCGGCCAGTTCCAGAGGGTCGTAAAGGCTATAGCTGCGCCGGAAGGCGGCCTCTTCTGGCAACTCCGCGAATGTCAAGAACCTCTTCGCCCACCGGGCGTAGCGCAGCCCCCTTCCCCCGGCGGCTACGGGTAGGCGAGTCACGGTCGCAGCAGCCGCTCGTCGTGCGAACGTGGGCAGTCGTCTGTACCGCTCCGCCATCACACATGCCAAGTGCTTGCGATAGCCGCCGAACAGCTCGTCAGCACCCATACCCGAGAGGATCACCTTTACGCCGGCATCCCGGGCTGCTTCGCACATGAGAAGCGTGTTGATGGCGGCCGGATCCCCGATGGGCTCGTCGAGCGTGTGAACTAGTTTCGGCAACAGGTTCACGACATCTGGTGCTATTTCGATCTCGTGCAAGTTAATCCCGTAGCGTCGGGCGATCTTGCGCGCGTATATGGCATCGTCCGGCATCGCCTCGAGGCGTTGGTCTTCCGGGCGGAACCTGATTGTGTAGGCGTCCAGTTCGGGATTTGCCCGTTTAGCCAGCACGGTGATGATACCCGAGTCAAGCCCGCCAGAAAGAAAACTGGAGACGGGTACGTCCGCCACAAGATGGGCCTCGACCGATGACTCCACTACCTCGCGGAGGTCAATGGGCGGCCCAGCGGAGGCGGCGGCAGCTACCTCCGCTATGTCGAAGTAGGTCTTCGAGTGATGGGTCCCATCGGGGCGGAACTCGACCCAGGTACCTGGCTGGAGCTTTTCAACGCCATCCAGCGAGCACCGACGGTCGGGGACCCAGTAATAGAGGATCGAAGCGATCAATGCAGACGGCTCTATCTCCAGCTCATGACCAAAGGCGGCCACTAGAGCTTTGAGTTCCGAGGCGAAGACGACACCGTGGTTGCGGCGAATGTAATAAAGGGGCTTTATGCCGAGGTGGTCCCGAGCCAGGAAAAGGCTCCCGCTTCCCTCTTCGAAGAGGGCGAAGGCAAACATGCCACGAAATTTCCGTAGACAGCCGGCCCCCCATTGCCTCCATGCTTCGAGCACAACTTCGGTATCGGACGATGTGCTGAACGTGGACCCTCGAGCGCGCAACTCGGTCTGCAGCTCTCGGTAATTATAGAGCTCACCGTTGTACGAGAGAGCGAGGCCGTTCTTGACGAGTGGCTGATGGCCCCGCGATAAATCGATGATCGAAAGCCGTCTGTGTGCCAGATGGGCGCTGACTGTCTCACTTACGAAGGAATAGAGCCCCTCATCGTCCGGCCCTCGGTGCGCCAGGGTATCACCCATGAGTCGCGCCGCTGAGCTGCCTTCCACTTGCTGGTACGTGCCAGCTATCCCACACATGTTGAGGCTCCTAAACGGGCGTCGGACTTTGAATCGGAAAGGGGAGGGAGAACGCGTCCAACTGTTGCTCCCGTATGGAGTGAGGAGCAAAAAAGGTGCTGCAAGATACGTGCCGGTTCTCTGGAGCGCACCCACTGAAGGGTCCGGGCAGAGGGTGGGCGGACAGGGCAGATTGGGTGAGGCACATCGTCGCGGGCCGAAGCTATTGCTTCAGACACGCTCGCGCCCCAGCTCGCCCGCCATCCCTCCCGGAACTGGTGACTCGGGCCTGGTTTCAAGTGCCCCTTCTCGATCGGCCTTTCGCGGCAGGAGCGCCTTGCTAGCGCGGGCAACAAGCTGGTGCACTGTGCTGGCAATTATCGCGATGTCGAGCCCGACCGAAAAGTCGTCTATGTACGACAGATCGAGCCGACGATATGCGCTGAAGGAGGGGTTGTCCCTCGCTTCGACCTGCCACAGCCCGGTGATGCCGGGACGCATCTCGTGCCGTCTGCGTAGTTCAGGGTCGAATTGCTCCACTTCGTGCAGAAGAGCCGGCCGTGGGCCGACCAGGCTCATAGTGCCGTTAAGGACATTCCATAACTGAGGCAACTCGTCGATGCTGGTCGCGCGAAGTAGATGGCCGATCTTGGTGACTCGCGGGTCGTCCGTGGCTTTGAAGAGCGGCCCCCCGGTTCTCTCGTTCAGCTGAGTGATGTCTACCATCAACTTCGACGCGTCCTGCACCATAGTGCGGAGTTTCAGGACCTCGATTGTGGCCCCGTGCCGGCCTACACGTTGACTGCGATAGATAATTGGGCCACGGTCGGTCAATTTGATGGCGATGGCTGCGGCGGCGAGCAGGGGCGCCGTCACAAGAGTCAGAAGCGAAGCCAAGACCAAGTCCATCGCCCGTTTGATGGTCAGCTGCCATCTGGAGACCTCTCGACGCTCGACATAGATCAGCGGGAGCCCGGACACGGGCGCCATGCGGGTTCGCCGGGACGACAACCCGTCCAGGCCAGCCCACACCTGGACGTGGAGCCCAGCGTCGAGTGCCCGGGCCACCGCATTCTTGCGGTCATTAGCAACGAGGGAACTGGCAACGACGATGACGCCGTTGGCTCCCGTCTGGTGGGCCAATTCGGTCAGTCCGACGATTTCGGTACATGTGGGCAAGCCCTCCCACGGTGCTCCTGGGCGACGATCGCCGGCCACTCCGCCCACCCGGTACCCGAGCTCAGGTTCGTCCGCAAGCAAGGTCCATACAGCCTCGGCGTCTTCGTTTGTCCCGACCAAGATAACAGTGCGGAGGAACTTTGATGCTGAGCGCCGAGCCAGCAGCCAGCGACTGAACCGCCACCGAAGGGACAAGATTGCAGCGACGGCCGCCGCTCCGGCCAATGCCCCGGCCCTGAGGGAACCGACGAGCCCACCGTGGCTGGTAAGGGCATCGCATGATACAAACGCTGCGGTCCCGACAGCCGATGCGAAGACCACGCGCACCGCTTCGAGGGAACGCATAGCACAAACTCGCGAACGGTAGAGGCCCTCCCGTTCCATCACTGCCAGGGTCACAACGACCGCCAGGGCGCCAAGCGCGATCTGAAGGGCAAACCCTTGGCCCGCCCGCGCCACTGCCTGTGCCCCCCATACGGCACTTAACGCAAACACATCGCCAACCACGAGGCGTCGTCGCAAACTATTCCGTTTTTCGCGCGCCCCGTGGTATTCCGCATGCTGAGAGAGGGCGACCGATTTCGGCGCGAGTCCCGGCGCGCTTGCGGGTAGGAGGGGGTCGGGGATTATCTGGATGTCGTCAGCTATAGCGAGCGCCGTCTGACGATCGTCGACGGGCTCATCAGCCGGCTCTGGTTCCCCGGGTACCTGACGCATTATCGAAGCCATGGCTCTTCCTCGGCGCTGAGCGTGGTTACAGAGGTCAGTCGAGATTTGGGTACAAAAACCCTTCTCATTAACTGGTGCCCTTGAGGAGGAGCCTGTTTGACGGCCTGATACGCGGGCATAATGAACAGGTGACACGGGCAACGGGCGAAAATCTGAAAAAGACTCCGGCCTGCCGCTGGTGCCGCCTGGTCGAGTCGGCTGACCACGTAGTCGTCGACGAGCCAGCCTTCGTCGTGCTGGAGAGCTCTTCCCGGAGTCGGGGCAGCTATTTGATGCTCGTCACCAGAGCCCATGCCAACGTGATCACGCAGTTACCCCTTGACCAGGTTGGTGCTGTCTTGGCCGGGTTGACGCGGGCTTCTGACCGTTTGACGCAGACGTCAGGCTCCGACAGGGTCAACATCTACGCCCACCCGGTCGGTCGGCGGGGAGGAAGGGGTCACCTCCATTTCCGTCTGGTGCCAGAGTTTTGTGTTGATGGGAAGGTCGCGGCCGAACCGGGAAGCGGCCCGTCGGCCTTTGCTTCTCTGGCTGAGACTATAAGCCACTAACGGGCCCGCCAGACGGCACGGTCGCCGTCACGGTCAGGCCGCCCACATACCTTCGTCTTCGACCAGTCGGCCGCTGTTCGATGCGGTGCAGGTTCTCCACCAGCCGCAACCAGGTTGTTGTCTGCTGCAGCTCCGCCACGTCAGATGGGGTGAGCCGGTAGCGGCGGCCGGTGGCGGCGATCATGCTGCCAAAACGGGCCACCATCTCCGCCCAGGCTCTTGCGTCCCCCTCCCTGGCCATGAGCACCAGGGTCGATACCGAGGCGGACTGGACAGATGGCGCCGACGACGAACTCGCCGGCGCGGCCGGTTCGCCGGGGTCACCACTGACTACTCGCCCTGGCCCTCGCCAGGTGGTCTGATCCCGTTTTGCTGCCTTTTCGCCGTTAGCTGACTTTTCTCCAGGACCAGCGATTTCTCCAGTAGCGGCCGGCCGGCCCATGGCGCGTTCCCAGCCGGCTTCGTCGACCCAGTCTATGGGTGCCGCTGACCTGAGGTCGACGAGCCCGTCTATAGGACGGACGCGGGGGTCCTCAGTAGGAGAAGGGCTGGAAGTTAGCACGCAGCGACAGTAATGGTTTCCAGGGCGAAGCAGTATGCTCCGCTCAGAGTCGTCAACGCTCCGTGTGGTGATCAACACGGACAGTGCTCGCACTCCCGTGGCGTCTTCGCCCTGTCGCGAATTTCGCCCATCCTCTCGCTACTCCCACTTGGCAACACCTTTCGCATTCGTGGTAGGGAGCGAGGACCGAGCAAAGCGAGCAAGTGCATTGCGGGCCACTCCGAGCTTGTACTACGTCGGGCCGGAGAAGCTCGTATAAATGTCGGTCGTGGAACTTGGTGAGGAGAACTTGATGGTAAGAGCGGCCTGCCGCGCGTGCCGCGGGACAACCGGCGACTTGGTGCTGGACCTCGGCGAACAGCCTGCGTGCGACTATTTTCCGCCCGTTGACGACCCCGGCCCGGACCCTGTCTACCCGCTGCAGATGTGGCTGTCCGCGTCGTGCGGCCTGGCTCAGTTGGTAGCCGACCCTACAGTGCCAGAAGAGCCGAAAGCCAAGGAGCCAGCCGCGCTCATCGAACAGGCGTCGGACGCAGTGGAGCGGGTTGCCCGGGCCGGGTTTCTGCCGGAGAGAGGGCGGGTGGCAGAGTATGGCAGCCCGCACGGGGGTTCGTGGCTCGGGATGTTGGCGGAGCGAGGGCTCTTGGTCGTCGATGATGGTGAGGAAGCCGACGTAATTGTCGACTGTTTCGGTTTGATGCACAGCACAGACCAGTCAGCGGCGCTCGGCGAGCGGGCGGCTCGCATCGCGGCCGACGGGGTCCTCTTGCTGCAATACCATTCCCTGGACACGATTGTGAACTGTGGGCAATGGAATGTGCTCCGGCACGGCCATTATGCGTACTACTCGACGACGGCCATGGTCCAGATGCTCTCCGCTCAAGGTCTTGTCGCGAGCCGGGCATGGCATTTCGACCTTTACGGCGGCACCGTATTGCTCGCCGCCCGCCACGACAACAGCCACTTGGACCGGGATGGCTCTGTTGAGGCGCTACTGGCCGGAGACGCCGCTTTGGGGGTACGAGACCCCGCCGTAGTCGGACAACTACGGCACGACGCGAAGGGCCGAGCTGCCGCACTGCACAGTTGGTTGCTCTCCGAGCGGGCTGCTGGTCGGAGAGTTGTAGGCTACGGGGCCGCTTCGCGAGCAGTCGCCCTTTTGGTCCAGGCCAAGGTGGACCACACCCTATTGCCTGCCGTCTTCGATGCCTCCCCGGCTAAGCAGGGCCTGCGAATGCCTGGCACCGACATTCCTGTCCTCGACCCGGCCGGGCTCGTCCAGCAGAACCCGGACAGCGTGCTGGTGTTTGTACCGGATCTGCTGGCTGAAGTCCGGTCGGCCTTCCCGAGCTATCGAAGCCTCTGGGGGGACATGGCTCGACGCTGACACCCTTCGTCCGTAACAAGCACCTTGGGTCGCGTCACATAGCACAAACCACCGCCCGTCTCGGGGTCACCAACGTGGCCCGAGCGTATCAGCCAACCTGTCAGGTCCTCATTGATAGTGCTCAGATCATCGGCAGCTTGGGGAGTTTATGCCACTGCAACGTGCTGCCGCCTTGCGGCGAAGGACCTTACTCATACCTTTGTCGACCTCGGGATGTCGCCCCTATGCGAGAGCTACGTCCCCGAAGTACGGCTCGACGAACCCGAAACCTTCTACCCATTACACGTGCGCCAGTGCAGTTCCTGCCTGCTCGTCCAGCTGCCTGCCTACGTACCTGGTGAGGACATCTTTTCGGATTACGCTTACTTCTCGTCTTACTCCGACTCTTGGGTGGCGCACGCTAAACGGTACGCAGCGGACATGATCGGTCAACTCGACTTGACGTCTGGGAGCCTCGTCACCGAGGTGGCCAGCAACGATGGCTATCTTTTGCAGCACTTCGTGGCCGAGGGGATCCCGGTATTAGGCGTGGAGCCGGCGGCCAACGTCGCTGCAGCCGCCCGGACTCGCGGCGTGCGGACCGTGGTCGAGTTCCTTGGGCCGGAGACGGGCAAAGCCATCGCCCGCCGCTACGGCCAAGCTGACCTGGTTGCCGGGAACAATGTTTTCGCTCACGTGCCCGACATCCGGGGCTTTTCCGCCGGGCTCCGGGCCCTGGTGAAGGACGACGGGCTTGTTACTCTCGAGTTCCCCCACCTGCTGCGCTTGATCGAGCAGAGGCAGTACGACACCATCTACCACGAGCACTACTCCTACCTGTCGCTTCTCACCTCGTCTCGTGCTCTGCTCACCGCCGGCTTACGCGTAGTCGATGTCGACGAGCTGGGGACTCATGGTGGCTCACTACGCGTTTATGCCCGCCCCGACGAAAACACCGGTGAGCCGAGCGTACGCGTCAAAGAGGTGCTCGACGCAGAAGCATCCGCCGGGTTGGATACTTTGAGCGGGCACGCCGGTTTTGCTGGAGAGGTCCTGAAGATCAAGAGCGACCTCGTCAGTTTCCTCCTCGAGGCGGCACAAAACGGCCAGACCGTTGCCGGTTATGGCGCCCCGGGGAAGGGGAACACCCTCCTCAACCACTGTGGTATTCGTTCAGATCTGCTCTCCTACACAGTTGACCGTAGCCCCTTCAAACAAGGAAAGTACCTTCCGGGGACCCACATCCCTATCTACGGGCCTGAGCGGCTGGCCGAGACTCGACCGGACTATGTCCTCGTCCTGCCGTGGAACCTGAAGGACGAGATAAGCCAGCAACTCGAGTACGTGCGATCCTGGGGGGGACGCCTCGTCTTCCCGATCCCTACCCTCGAGATAATCTGAAAGGGTTTTCTGCACCATGAAAGTTGTCCTTTTCTGCGGTGGGTTTGGGATGCGGATGCGCGATGGAGTCACTAACGTCCCCAAGCCGATGGCGACGGTCGGGGAGCGACCCCTCCTCTGGCACGTCATGCGCTATTACGCCTATTTCGGGCACACGGATTTCGTGCTCTGTCTCGGGTACGGTGCGTCGGCCGTCAAGGATTTTTTCTTGCACTATGACGAAACACGCTCGAACGACTTTGTGCTCGAGCAGGGAACTCGCCAGGTAACTCTCTTCCGGACGGACATTGCCGATTGGCGGATAACTTTCGTCGACACCGGTCTAAACTCTCCGATCGGCGAGCGACTGCGCCGAGTGCGCCGTTTTGTCGAGGACGAGCCGATGTTTATGGCTAATTATGCTGACGTCCTCACCAACGCATCGCTCCCTGACATGGTGGCGCGGTTCGAAGCCAGCGACGCTGTCGCCAGCCTGCTGGCAGTGCCCCCCCAGTCCTCACACCACGCTGTCGACATTGACGACACCGGCAAGATAACTCAGGTCACTCCCATGCGTGACTTGCGCCACTGGGAGAACGGTGGGTATTTCTTGCTCCGACCACGAGATCTTTGACGAGCTCGACGAGGACGAAGATCTTAGTCGAAGACGCGATCGTGCGGCTTGGTTCGACGAGGCCGCGTACTCGCCTACCCCTACAAGGGCTATTGGTCGCCCGCAGACACAGTAAAAGAGCGTGCTCAGCTCGAAGAGCTCTACCACCGAGCCAATTGCCCCTGGATGATATGGGACCCGGAACGCTGCGGCGGGTCAACTCCACTTGAAAGTGCTTTGCCCGTCTATCGTGGGAATGGGTCGTCTTCATCGCTCGCCGCGCCGCGGGCCCGGTGATCGACCGTGTTGCCCCTGTACCTCGGTACGCCCGCGGGCAGACCTCTGTCCATGCTCACGATCGGGGCGCACCCCGACGATATTGAGATCGGAGCCGGAGGAACCCTGCTTGGGCTAGCCGAAAGTCAGCCTGGCCTCCAGGCCCACTACGTCGTACTTACGGGCACGGCGGAGCGCCAGTCGGAGGCGCGTGCGGCGGCGCAAGCGTTTCTGGAGGGGGCCGACCTCACGATCGAGCTGCACGACCTTCCGGAGGGCCGGCTACCCGCGGTATGGGGCCAGGTAAAGGACAAACTGGAGGCGGTGGCGAAAGTTTGCCAGCCCGACCTCATCATTGCGCCCTCCAGCGACGACGCGCATCAGGATCACCGCACGATTGCCGAGATCCTGCCAACGGTGTTCAGGGACCAACTATATCTCGCCTACGAGATCCCTAAGTGGGATGGGGATTTCTGTAGGCCATCCACGTATTTCGCCCTGTCGCCGGAAACGGCGCACAGAAAGGTTGAGCTTCTCCACAAATGCTTCCCGTCCCAGCGAGGCCGCCACTGGTGGGACGATGAGGTCTTCTTGGGATTGGCGCGGTTACGTGGGATGGAAAGCAGGACTACGTACGCGGAAGCGTTCACATGCGACAAGTCTCTAATCATGCCCGCGGCGCGCCTACCAAGCAGCGACAACTAAATAACAAAAGGATGCCTGCGGAGCCTACGCCATCACGTGTGGGTTCCGGTGTTCGCCGCTCGTCCGGACAATTCGGATGGCCTTGGGCTCGGCTTAGCTGAGCGGCCGTTCGATGTCAATTAACCTTGGAGCGGCCCGGTCCCGTGGCGACATCCCCGTAACGGGAAGCGGCCACGTAATCGCGAGTTCGGGGTCGTCGAAGGCAATCGATAGGTCTTCTGAAGGGTTGTGGGGGCGGTCGATGCGGTACGACACGTCTGCGGGGCTCGTGAGTGCCTGAAAGCCGTGCGCGCAGCCGGCCGGGACATAAAGCGACACCTGGTTGTCGCCTGTCAGCTGGAAGCTCTCCCAGTTCCTGTATGTCGGGGAAGTGGGGCGCAAGTCAACGACGACATCGAAGATGGCCCCGTAGGAGCACCTGACAAGCTTCGCTTCGCCCTGACCTCGCCTCAGGTGCAACCCTCGCACCACGCCCCGAACCGACCGGGAAATGCTGTCTTGCGCAAAGGCGCCCGGGTTGATGCTGGCGGCACGCACCACCTCGGCGTCGAAAGTGCGACAGAAAAAGCCCGCGTTCGTCGATATGTGGCGTGGGAATGAACAATAGTGCACCCGCAATCCGGTCGACTCGGTCTACGTCCACGGCGGTGGTCCGGACGTGGACAGGAAGGGATCCTCGGCCCCGTTCGGTAACCGCGTCGCTCGACGTCATCGCGCTTTCATCCCGCACGCAGGCATCAGGCAAGAATTCGAGCACAGCAGAGGCAATCACTACGGCGTCAAGCTGTCATTGACAAAGTCGATGGTGCTCGCCGCGTTACTGTTAGAGAGGATGGCAAAGTTCATGATGCCGCTCACATCTATGGTGATGTTCGTGGGTTCACCCACGTAGAGGTCGAGTTCGTTCACAGTTTGTCCATCGGCAGTGAAGCCCAGAGGCTTACCGGTCGGGCCAAGAAAGGCCAGCGATGCGGCAAGTGTATCGCTTTCGTCGAGGCCCACCTCAGCAGTGAATTTTTGGAACTGCGGTCCAAGATGCCACCGCCAGCTGTCGGTGCAGTCGTGGTCGAAGTTGGCATAGTTGACTATGAGCTGGAGACCGCTGCTATACGTCCTGCCCGCCATGGTCAGCTTCACGCCCCTCGACACCTTATCGGCGGCGCCTCCGCATGTAGTCGAGGGCGCCCCGAGGGCCTCAAGCGAAGTGGGCAGAGGGTCCTGCAACGATAGCAGCGTATTTATGGGCTGGACCAAGCCTCCGACCGGACGGACGATCCGCAGGACCTGAGGGGCTGAGGCAGTCGCCGGCAACTTCTTTAGAGCGTTTTCGATCTGCGGGAGCTGCTCGGCCGCCGGCCCGAGGGCGTGCAGCCATCTATTGGCGGCGGAACCCGATGCCGCTGAAGCCGGGATTGGCTTCACGCCGGCGGCTGTCACGGGCGCGACAGAAAGTCCGACGACGGCCGGGATCGCCAGTGAGCCAACCGCGAAACGTTTAGTGGAGGTCTTCAATCTGCCTGACGACAGCCTCATGGATGTCACTTCCTTTCCTGGTGATGGAAATTTTTCGCGCTCGGTGAAGCGCGGCGCATTGCGTCGCTCCTAAGTAGGACCAAGACTGGGCCGCTGCTCAACTGAGGATGTCGGCTATGTCCGCCTTGCTCGTAGTGTCAGATCGACGCGTCGCTGGGAGCGTCGGCACCGTTTCCTACCCTCCGGTCGCCAAGGCTTCGCCTCCTTTCACGGTCTGTTTCGACCGCGGGATGATCAGCCGGTCCGGGAGGTTTTGGCGGCGGCTCGGAAGGCACATCTCCTCGCAGGAACGATAAGAGGCACCGGCGCGATGGTGTCGGCGTCAAACTCGCGACGAAAGCGCTCCCGGGAGGCCGCCGCCGCACACGCTCGCTCCGGCTCGCAAGCAAGTAGGCTTGTCAATATGGAAGCGGCCTTGATGGGGTCGTCGAGAGGCCAGAAGCGAGCCTCCATACCCTCGTCGCAAAGCTCCGAGATCGGGCCGATGTCAGCTGCCACTATGGGAAGGCCCGCAGCCATCGCCTCGATAATAGCGAGCGAAGACGACTCCGAATAGGAAGCGTGGACGTAGGCACGGTAGCGAGGCAGAAAGTCCCGGATGTCCCGGCGAAAGCCCCGGAAGCGGACTTGGCTCTCGAGCCCTAGTTCCTCGGTCTGACGGACAAGATCGCTCCGGAGCGGTCCCTTTCCAAACAGGTCCAGGGTGAGGACGTGACCTCTGGACTTCGCCGCCGCCAGGACCTCGAACAGGAAGCGATGGTTTTTCACGGGCTCGAGGTTGCCAGTTGTAACTCAGATCCCCCAGTTGGTGCGGGTCGGGCTCGACGTGATGTGGTGCCACGAAATTGTCGATAACGGCCCAGGGAACGGCGGCGGCTTCCGGGAGCCAACTTATGAGAGCGTCGCGGGCCCAGTTGGAAACGAACACGAGACCGTCCGCTCGGGGGATCACGTCTCGTTCGAGCCCACGGATGCTGCGGAACACCGTCCTATCCCGTTTGATCAACTTCTTATCGGCCCATTCGTCGGCCTGGGAGACCCTGAGGTGAACTGCCATAACCACGCGTTGTCCAGGCCCCTTGCGGGCGCGCATCGCGGCTCGGGCGGCCACCGGGCACTGGGCATAAATGACGCAGTGATCAATCTCTTTTAAGGCGCGACGCAACGCATGATAGAGGAACACTTCGTGCCAGTGCCGGTACCAGACGACGCCGGCGGCCCCGCTGCATGGTTCGAGTGCTAACCGCACTCCGAAAACAGGTGCAGCTATCCTCCGATGCCACGAAAAAGGCGTAACCAGCGTGGTTGGCGTTCCCGACCGTTCGAGATATTTACGTAGCTGGCGGACGTGAGTCTGAACGCCGGTAGTGCCTTCCTCCCTAAGGATGGTGGCGATAATTAGAGGCTGGGCAGATGGCCGGGAAATTTGTGCAACGCTCCCGTGAGGCCCGTTATCGACGTGGGGCATTAGCGGACGTCTTGCGCCACCAGTTCGTTCGGCCCCGGTGGCCACCCAGGAGTTTGACGACGCAGCATTTGGTCGACCAGGCCCACAGACAGAAGCTCGGAGATCCTCCGCAGGCGCACAAAGCGCGATGACAGAAAATCCTCGTATGTGAAGCGGGTTTGCGTGTATGCTTCGGCCAACTCAGAAATCCCGGTCTGTACGGTCCAGCGCAAGTTGAGTTCGGGGAACGTTTCCGTGAGCTTGGAGAAGTCAACTCTGTAGTTTCGGAGGTCGGGTCCTGCCCCTGCAGCAAACGAGACGGAGGAACCGGGCACGGCGTCGCGGACCATTTCGGCGATGTCGCGGACCTGTACATTGTCTTCCGGACGGCCGACGTTGAAGGCCTGATCATGCACGACCTCACGGGGTGCTTCGAGCGTCGCCAAAAACGCGCGACAAATGTCCTCCACGTGTACCAAGGGTCGCCAGGGAGAGCCATCGCTCTCGAGCCGCACCTCACCGGTCGTCATGGCCACAGCAGTCAAGTTATTGACGACGATGTCGAGACGTAGCCGCGGCGAAGCACCATAAGCCGTTGCGTTCCGAAGATAGGTCGGGCTGAAACCGTCGTCTGCGAGGCGAGAAAGCGCCTGCTCGGCCCGGACCTTGGTCTCTCCGTAGGGTGTCACAGGGTAGAGGTCGGCATCCTCGGTCACGCCGCGGGAGCCGGCCGCGCCATAGAGACTGCAAGAGGAGGCGAACACGAAGCGCTCGATTCCACGCTGCTTGGCCGCGTTGGCGAGACGGACGGTCCCATCGAGGTTCACCGAGTAGGTGGCGGCCGGGTTAAGGTGACCGAGTGGGTCGTTCGATAATGCTGCCAGGCAAATTACGGCGTCGAAGCCGGCCAGGTCCTCGGCGGTGACCTCCCGCATGTCGATGGGGGAACGTCCTTCGACGCCCCCTGGACCATAGCCGAAGTCGCACCCCTCGTAGAGGCCTAAATCGAGCCCATCCACTTCGTGGCCGGCTTCGCGCAAGAACGGAACCAGGACTGCTCCGATATAGCCACGATCTCCTGCAACAAGTACCCTCATTCTATTCCCCGGTCTCGCTCGTGAAGGTTGGACGGGCACGTAACTCCGCCCACACTGTGATATGAGCGACGGCCGGTGATCCCTGATACTTAGCCGGAGCAGTAAGGCTGCAATAGACTCGCTGAACATCTGGTTGCCTGGTTGTCACGAACGTAGTCTCTAGTCCGGCCCTTTCCCGGCACGAACACCACGGCGAGAGGACTCCAGGGGCAGTGTCGTCTCCAGTTGCGGGGGGCTGCCGGGCGGACGGAGAGTCGAGAACGCTCGGCGGCGAGATTCGGCCTTTTCGCCGCGGGATAAGAACCCAGAGATGTCGACACGCGTATTTCCTCCGGTCGGCCGCTCTCATCACAGAGGCAACTAATCGGCGGCCGACCCATTGGTCCCAAGGCGCTGGTACAAACAACGAGGGGCTGGCGGGCTAGGCCCCAAGGGACGCACTTAGGCAGACACATGCACTACCTGGACGTCGACACCACCAAGAGAATTTCGAAGATCGGGCTGGGCACCTGGCAATTCGGTTCCAGTGAATGGGGGTACGGCGAGCGGTACGCTGACGAAGAAGCGCCGGCCATCGTCCGGCGGGCACTGGAGTTAGGCGTAACGCTCTTCGACACGGCGGAGATCTACGGCTCTGGGCGTAGCGAGCGGATCCTCGGTCAAGCCCTCGGCGAACAACGGGCCGAGGTCTTTATCGCGACGAAGATGTTCCCGGTCGTACCGTCTGCACGCAGCGTGGAGCGGCAAGCGAAGGCGAGCGCAGGCAGGCTCGGGGTTGAGCACCTGGACCTCTACCAGGTCCACTGGCCGAACCCAATGGTCGCCGACGCCACGATCATGCGGGGCATGCGCTCGCTACAGCGAGAGGGGCTTGTCGGTGAAGTGGGCGTTAGCAACTACTCCTTTGAGCGTTGGGGCACCGCGGAGTCCGTGCTCCGCGGCCGCCTTTTGGCGAACCAGGTTGGGTACAGCTTGGTGGACCGGACCGTAGAACGTGACCTACTTCCTTTCGCCGAGTCGAACGGTCATGTGATAATCGCATACAGCCCACTGGCTGGCGGCCTGTTGTCGGGCCGATACGCTGCAACCAGCGGGCCCACCAACCAAGTCAGGGCCGCCGACTCTCGTTTTCGACCCGACTACCTCGGAGGCATGCAGGATTTGATTGCCGTGGTACGTGCCGTCGCGGAAGCGCACTCCGCAACCCCGGCACAAGTCGCGCTGGCCTGGGTCATTCGTAGCCGTTCGGTGGTTGCCATCCCTGGCGCTTCCAGCGTGGAGCAACTCGAGAGCAACGTCGCCGCCGCCGACATTCAGCTCGCTGACGACGAGTGCGGAGCCCTGGACGCGGCTTCAGCCCGCTTCACTCGGACTAATGCGCCGGAGACGTCGCTTCGTCAGACGTTGTCCCGTCTAAAACACTCTGCCAAGGGCGCGTCGCTGCTGGCTAAGACGTGGCGGTTCGACCGCAACATTAACCGTGGTCGCACCAGTTATGGCAGGGACGTAGGATAGTCGGATCGGGTGCCGGCGATCATTGCGCCCTGCGTTGAGCCTTCGTGTCCACCGTGGCTCCGCTCGATGAAGAGGGCTTTGCTAAGGGTGCTGTGAAAAGCACACAAATGGGACTCGTACGAAGTCCGACGTCACACCCCTCCCAGGCGTGAAGCGCGAATTGTACAGACCGGAAGCGTGTCCCAGACTTGTCCTTAAACGGTGCTTTAGGGAGGAGATTGTTTGACTGCCCGATACCTGGGCCGGAGTGGACACGTGAATCCAGACACAAGCGGGAAGCTAAGCAACACCAAGGCGTGCCGATCGCGCCGCTTAGTCGAGTCGGGCGATCACGTGGTGCTGGACGAACATGCGTTCGTGGGGTCGGAGACCCAGCGAGGAATCGTGGTGGTTGCTTGACACTGGTGACCCGAGCCCACGCCAGCGTTATCACCGAGCTGCCGCTCGCCGAGCAGGGCGCAGTGCTGGCCGGGTTGACGCGAGCATCAGAGCGCTTGGCAAGGGCCTCAGGTTCAGCCGGGGTACGAATCTATGCCCACCCGGTCGGACGCAGCCAAAGGCCTGCGCACCTTCACTTTCGTTTGGTCTCGGCGCCCTCTGTGCGCGGAATATCTCCGGGTGGTCGCGGAGGACCGTCAGACCTTGCCTCGCTGGTTGAAACGATCAGCCACTGATGCTGTCCTTGCCGTACCGTCAAACACAACAGTTTCAACGGGACGGGGCGACTGCCTGGTCAAAACGCTAATTCCACAGGCATACGGAGCAGCGCGTGCGCCTGTTCGTGAGCCGAGGACTCAGGCGCGGATGCCGCCTTCTTCACCGACGAGGCGCCGAAGGTGCTCCAGGCAGCGGGCGCGTGTTGGTCCGATACTGCCCACCGGCATCTCCAGCAGCTTGGAGAGGTCCTTGTAACCCAACGGGTCGTCAGTCATAAGTAGGGATAGTAGTTCCTGGCAGCGGGGCTTAAGACGTCCCCACGCTGCCCTGATGACGACTTCTCGTTCTTCGGCTATAGGACGAGCGTCCGGCTCAGGCAGGTGCCTATCAGGCATGTTGGCCAGCATCTGGTCGGCCCCGCTGCGGTACTTGCCCGCCCGTCGTAGCAGTTGCAGGCTCTCCCTACGGGCGGTCGTGGCCAGCCATCCCCCGATCCGCTCCGGTTGCTCGATCCGGTGAAGGTTCTCCACCAAGCGTAACCACGTGGTCTGCTGCAGCTCAGCCACGTCAGAGGCTGTTAGCCGGTAACGCCGGCCGGTGGCGGCGATCATACCGCCGAACCGGGCCACCAGCTCTTCCCACGCACCGGCGTTGCCCTCTCTCGCCTTTTCGACAAGGCAGGCTACTGAGGCCGAGCGAAGCGAGGTCCCAGCGCCTGGTGCGGCGCTCTCAAACGTTCCTTCACCTTGGGGTTCGGAAATAATGCTGGTCGGCCGTGTCTCGGTCCGGGTCGGGCTCTCGAGTCCGAGTTTGCCCGGCGAGCCGCCCGTATCCCAAGCGGCGTGCGCAGCCCAGCTCGTAAGAGTGGGGGAGCGGAGGTCGATGACTTCTTCGTCCGAATTGAGACGCACGTTGTCTGTTGGGGAAGGAGTGGAGGGGAGCACGAAGCGACAGTAACTGGTGCAAGGTGGACCCGGTATCTCCCTGGCAAAGTTATGAACGTTGCGTGCCTTGACCAACACGGGCAGTGTTGGAGAACTTGGTCCGTGTTTCTGTTATCAGAAATTCTGGTCCTTTTGGCCTACGGCCAATCGGCGTTTGATCCTGCGCACCACTACAGGGGATATGGGCCATTCGTACTACGAAATTACGAGAAGACGAATTCACGGCTGATACGGCAAAATGCGACTTCTCGGAGACTTCGGTCTCTGGGTCGCCACGATCGGCGGTCGCCCCCCTACTCGATCAGCGTCGCCACTTTCTGTGACTTCGTCGTGCCCGTTGAGAGCCGCGGCGGCCTCTCTTTGTAGCATCTAAGGGCAAGTTCGGATCTCTACTTCTATACGGTGCATATGACGACTGAAAGTAAAAGCGCTGCGGGAAGCGGCGCCTCTGGGGCTTTTGGACAGCGGCACTACTCGCGCGTCGAAGCGGGAGGTACCGGCGGAGGGGCCAAGCTACGGGCTAATTCCTTCGCTATTGTCGGCGCCGGTATCGTCGGCCTGGCGGTAGCACGTAGGCTTCTCGAGCTGTACCCCGGTGCGGCCGTCACTGTTATAGATAAAGAAGCACGGGTGGGCGCCCATCAGACCGGGCACAACAGCGGCGTCGTCCACGCGGGAGTCTACTACCCTACCGGCTCGCTCAAGGCGGGGCTCTGCACCCGAGGTCGACAATTACTTAAATCAGCCTGTGAAGAATGGGATCTGCCGTACGTCGAGTGCGGCAAGCTGATCGTTGCTCGCCAAGAGTCAGAACTGCCGGCGCTGCGGCGGCTCGAAGAAAGAGCGCTGGCAAATGGAGTGCCTGACCTACGGTGGCTGGAGGGGAGCGCCATGACGGCTATAGAGCCTCACGTAACTGGTATCGCCGCTCTCCACTCACCACGGACGGCCATCGTCGACTTCGGCCGGATCGCCGAGCGCCTGGTCGACGACCTCGAGGCTCGCGGCGGCGCACTCATCCTAAACACGGAAGTCACCGGTTTCTCCAGAAACGGTTCACGGGTCGATGTTCTGACCGCTCGCGGGAGCGTCCACGCCGACCGTGTTGTCCTTTGTGCGGGCCTCCACAGCGACAGAGTGGCAAGGTCGGCGGGGGATGTGGCTGACCCGGCCATAGTCCCGTTCCGCGGTGAGTACTACAGGCTGGTGCCGACGCGCGAGTACTTGGTAAAGGGACTTGTGTACCCAGTCCCGGACCCGCGCTACCCCTTCCTGGGGGTTCATTTCACTCGCCGCGTCGGCGGAGGCGTCGATATAGGTCCCAACGCGGTCCTGGCGCTGGCCCGGGAGGGTTACACCTGGCGCAAGTTCAAGTTGGCCGATCTGCACGAGACAATCGCGTGGCCCGGCTTCCGGCGGATGGCCAAACGCCATTGGCGGGCCGGCGGCCGCGAACTGGCCACGTCCCTTTCGAAGTACTTCTTCGTTAAAGCTGCCCGTTGCTATATCCCGACCTTGCGGTCGGAGGACGTGGTCCCAGGTCCGGCCGGCGTACGAGCCCAGGCCGTCGCCGCTGATGGCAGTCTGGTCGACGATTTCG
Organism: uncultured Acidimicrobiaceae bacterium; assembly: GCA_963807395.1. GTDB lineage: Bacteria > Actinomycetota > Acidimicrobiia > Acidimicrobiales > Palsa-688 > Fen-671. Next base: position 186,831 of record CAWEBW010000003.1, on the reverse strand, counting down.
CTGTCCACATGCTCGGGCCCATCCTCGCCGTCAGAAATGCGCCGTCCCCCGCCGCCACCTCGTCACTGGCCATCGCTGAGCACTTGGTTGACCGCATGACCGAGCAGGTCGAAGCGTAGAAGGCCTGGACTTAGACGAAACCGGGCTGCGAGCGGTAAGCGTCCATGTTGCCACGATCGGCGTCAAACGAAGTGGGCTTTCGCGAGGCGCACCGTGGAGGTCGCAGAATCCGACGCCGTGGCCCGTTTTGGCCTGGCAGGCTATAGCCGGATTGGGCCAGTCGGGCCAGAAATTGTCGTGAACAATTAACTGCCTGGCCCCAGTGGAGGTCAACTACGAGCGCTAGGGCCGAGACGGCGACTGAGGGCGGTCAGCCCTCGGGCGGGACCGGGGACGGGGAGGCGCGCGCTCAATTGGACGACAAGCCTTCGAGGCAGGGGCACGGCGAACAAGACCCGTTCGTCGGAAGGCGCCCGGAACTGGCCTTACTCGAGGAGGTCCTGGTCAGCGCCCGCCAGGGTCTGCCGCAGATCGTAGCCATCGAGGGCATCGCTGGCATCGGCAAGACCACTCTCGTCCGCCACTTGCTGGCACAGACCGGCGCCGCCAGAGTCTTTTGGTGCAGCGCCGACCAGGACGAAGTAGACCTTCCATGGGGATTGCTGACCCAGCTGGCGGACAAGGCCAACGCAGAGGGCATCGCTGATATAACCGACGCGCTGGGTCGGCCGGCCCCGGCCACTGACCCATTTCTGGTTGGGTCCAGCTTGTTGCGCCTGGTTGGAGACAACGAGCTTGCCGTGGTAGTCATCGACGATGCCCACTGGGCAGACCGTCTGTCACTGGCAGCGGCCCGGTTCGCCTTCCGTCGGCTACCTCCCGGACAAGTCGTTGTGCTTCTCACGTACCGGCCCGAGGACGCGGGCCGGCTGGGGGAGGGGTGGCGGAGGCTCCTCGTCGAGAGGGGAGTTCGGGTACGGTTGGGAGGTCTGGCGGTCGCAGACCTCATCCACCTTTCCGAGGCGGTTACGGGTCTGCCGCTGTCAAGGCGCGCCGCGACCAGGCTTTTCGAGCAGACGTCCGGGCATCCCCTCTACGCTCGCTCGCTGCTCGAGCAACTTCCGCCAGGTGTCCTCGAGCGGAGCGAAGGCCCATTGCCAGCCCCGGCCGAGTTGGCGGGGACGGTGCTGGCCCGCCTCAGTTCGTGCAGTGCACCGGCGCGGGAGGTCGTGAGGCTGGCGTCCGTCCTGGGGCCGACTTCCAAGGTAATCGAGTTGCGGTCGCTGCTAGAACCCGACGACTTCGCTGATGCCCTCGGCGAGGCCATCGAGGCGGGGCTGCTCCGAGAAGTCCCCGGTACCGGCGGTATGGAGGTGAGCTTCCCCCACATCTTGGAACGCTCGGCCGTTTACCATAACTTGCCGTCTCGTCAACGCCGGAAACTGCACGCGGTTGCCGCATTGGCCCTTGTCGGCAGGGCGGCGTTGAGCCACCTGGCCGCCGCGTTCGTAGGCCCCGATTCCGAACTCGCGGCCGAGGCTGAACAGTTTGCCCGAGAAGATATCGCTGCTGGTCGTTTTCAACGGGGCGCCATCGAGCTCAGAATGGCCCTGGGGCTCACGCCTGCGGGCCCAGCCCGGCGGGCTCGCTTGCTGGCTGCGGCTGAGGCGCTCCTCGAGTCGGGGGACGTGGCCGGGGCTGGGGCGCTGGCCGAGGACCTGGCCGCGTTACCGGATGACTCTTGGTCGGACTACGTAGAGGGTTACCTGGCGTTCCTGTCGGCCCGGATGGGTGAGGCAGAGCGGCTCCTGATGCGGGCCTGGGGGGCATTGCAGAAGGGCGGCACCAGCGATGGTGCGCCATCAGACCTGCCCGTGCGGGTGGCGACGCTGCTCGCCATACTGGCCGTGGTCCGGCTTGATTACCCCGCCATGGTGAGTTTTGGCGAAGAAGCGGTACAAAGAGAACCCTCGAACGACTGGGTGGCGGCTTTCGCCTGGTTGGCCCGGCTCATCGGCCTGGCGCTGGCGGGTCGGGCCCGCGAAGCGCTGGGCTACCTCGAGGAACTCGCGAAAACCGGCGGCTTGACCGGCATAGACGGGCTGATGGCCCGCGGGATAGTGCGGCTCTGGACCGACGACCTGTCCGGGGCGCGGGCCGACTTTTCCCAACTAATCGAGAAAGAGCAGGTCGGTGATCCGCTCAGAGTCAGCCAGGCTGTCGCTTTCCTGGGCGAGGCGGCGTTCAGGATGGGTCTCCTGGACGAAGCCGTGGAGCAGACCGAGCTGGCCGTGTCGTTGGCCACCGAGGCCGGGCGCGCCTGGGAGCTGCCGATGTTGCATGGGCTGGCGGCGTTGCCGCGGACGGCGCAGGGTCAATTTAGCGAGGCGCAGAACCATGTGGCGTTGGCAACCCACTGGGCCGGCGTAATGGGGATGAAGTCTTCTCTCGCTTACGCCACCGCGGCCCGCGCTTTTCTCGCGCTGGCGCAGGAGGACCTGGAGGCTCTTCACCAAGCGGCGACGGACTTCACCGACGCGTGTGATTCGCGCGAACCGGGGTCGCATACGCTCGGCCCCGTCCTCGCCGAAGCACTTGTAGGACTGGGCCGTTTCGATGAAGCAGCCTCGGCCCTGGAAGACTTCGCCGTCGCGGTGCGCGCGTCCGGCCGCCGCTCGGCCATGTCGTCGACATCGCGGGTGAGCGGGCAACTGGCGGCGGCCCAAGGAGATTGGGACCGGGCGGAATTGCTTTTCTCGGAGGCGGTGACTACGGCCGAAGAGCTGGCCATGCCGTTAGCGAGCGGGCTTGCTCACCTGGCCTGGGGTGGCGCGGCGGTCCGGGCGGGCAAGCGCAAGGTCGCCGTACGTGAACTACAGACGGCGCGTAAGGTTTTTGAGGCCTGCGGCGCCCGGGCATTTGTTCTGATAGCAGACCGCGCACTCGAGAAGATGGGCTTTAGCCGCGCCGCGGGCTCGCCCCGACGCCAAGGTCTTCTCACTCCTACAGAAGATGCCGTAGTCCGACTGGCCACAACAGGGTCGTCCAACGCTGAGATCGCCAGGCAGTTGGCCGTGAGCGTGAAGACGGTCGAGTACCACCTCACGCATATCTATGCTAAATTCGGCATTTCTTCGCGAGAGAGCTGGCCTTGCGCGCCCTTGCCCTGGAAGACGACCTCTAGTTCGCCCAACGTTCAGTGGCCTAACTGCTGTTTCGCTGTCGGCGGGTTGGCCGGAAAAGCCATGGAGACTCTTCGCGGGCGGCTGCGCACAACTAGTGGTCATGAGGCCAAACTCTCTACACTGGGAACAGCATTCCTCAGCTCGAGCCCTCGGGTCGCCATCGCAATAAAGGCGAGACCCAGTCAACGTTGTGTTACTTCCGTCACACGCGAATGGCACGGTGTGTTACTTCCATCACACGCGAGTGGGACGAACTCCTGCAAATCCGCGACAACGTCGCCGCTTGGGCGAGCCACCCTAGAATGGGCTAAACGGACCCCTAGGGTCACAGGGCGCTCCTGGCTCCAAAGATTAGGGTCAACCCCTGTGGACACAGGGCGTCCACGGCGCCTACTGTGCATTTGCTCGTCGAAATCGCTTGACGGCAAAGCAACAATGAACAGGAGGAGAAGGCTCGCCGATCAGTCGGCCGCCTGAGAAGCTTCATTCAACCCCGAAGCAAACATCGGGAAGCGCAGATTTCTAGCCCGTAACTGGTCGCTTGGGCTAGAGGGAGCGAAGCGAAACCGGCCCGGCGCCAAGTGCCGGCTGTTGACGCGTGTAAGCACCTTGTTGATGGCCCGCGCCTTGAAAAAGGGACGAGATTGTTTTATGAGCAGACAGCGTCTGGAATTTGACCGTCTTACTCCGAGAGAAGAAGAAGTCTTGTCCGCCTTGATGAGAGGCGCCAAAGCCCGAGACATTTGCGTACAGTCTTTTGTCTCCATGCCGACGGTACGGAGCCAGATCCGGTCGATCTTGACCAAGCTCGGGGTCACCTCCCAGTTGGCTGCTGTTGCGTTGGCCTACCAAAGTGGTTGGTCTGGCCCGAGGGACCGGGAACCCAACGCAGGGCTGCCGGTCGTGGTCGGCGCGGGCCAACGGGCGTCGGCCTGAGCTTCACATGATCGCCGCTAAACGCCGTTCGCAGTGGGGCCTCACCGAGTTGGTGGTGGCCCTCCGGTGGGCGGCATTGTGCCTTTCGCTGCTGGCCATGGTCGTCATTTCGGGTTCCCCGACCAAGCGCGATGTCGTAGCAGGAGGCGTCTTAGCGTTTTATGCGGTGCTACGCACAATTTGGCCTCTCCGCTTCAGTTTTTCGACATCCCGACGTCAGGTTTTGGCCGAGAGGCCTTCAATCCTCGACGTGACCTTCGAGGTTGGCCTCTGTGTGGCGGTGGTGCTGTTCACCGGGACTGTGACGTCGCCGTTCCTTCTAAGCCTGGGAGCGGCCGTTTTCATCGCCGGTCTACGGATCCCGCCCCCTGTCCTCGCTTTGGCCACGATCGCCTCGATTGTCGGCCTCGGCGCCGCCGGATTGGACGGCTTGCTCACTCGCTCGCTTGCCTCGGCGGGTATCGAACGGGCCGCCCTTCTTGGCGCCTTGGCCATGTTGGCCTCGTACAGCGACTGGTTATTACGCCTCGGTATGAGGGAAAACACCAGCGAACTCGAGCGATTGCGCGCGTTGTCCGAAGTCAACCATCTCTTACTGGAGCTGCATGCCAGGGCGGCCGCCCTGCCGGTTTCACTGAACCTGAAAGCCGCCGTGGCTAACACGATCTCGCGCTTGCGCGACTTGCTCCAGCCCGACGTCGTGGCGCTGTTCCTGGCCGACCCGACCGCCGAGCGAAGCCACTGGGAAGTGATGGTGGCCGACGGCTTGGAGTTGCCCGCCTCGGTCCGCCAGGGGGAGTTGCCCGGTACCCTGAAGGACGCGTCGGGCTCGCTCGGCCCGCTGCTCCGGTCGGAGCTTCCGGGAAGGCGAGGGGGTAACGTTGGGGGCCATGTCGGGGCTCTACGTCCCGTTGTGGGCGCGCGACACCCTGGTCGGCCTCCTCGCCGTGGAACGGGTTGAAAACCCTGACCCATTTACCGACACCGATGCGGACATCGTGGCCGGGGTTGCTCGTCACGCCGGGTTGGCCATAGATAATGCTCGCTGGTTCCGGCGCCTCCGAACGCTCGGGGCGGAGGAGGAGCGGGGACGGATTGCCCGCGAAATGCACGACCGCCTGGGGCAGTCGTTGGCCTATGTCGCTATTTCGCTAGACAGGATGGCGACTGAGTCCAGGAACGGAATCAGCACCTCTGGGTGGCAGGAATCCGCGGATGAACTTGAGGATTCTGGCCAACGAGGTGCGGAAGGCTACGCGCAATGTGCGCAGCAAGCTGACCGACCTCCGGGTCGATGTGAACGAAGAAGTCGACTTGGCCGAAGCCCTCGCCGGTTTGCTCGAACGGGTCGAACAACGCTCGGGGATCGTCACCTCGCTACGCACCGACGGCAGTGGCGCTCTGTCTCCCGTTACAGAGAGAGAAGTCGTGCGGATCGCCCAAGAAGCGATTAACAACGCCGAACGTCATTCCGAAGCCCATCACATCGACGTTCGTTGGCATTGTGACACGGTCGGCGCAGAACTCGAGGTCGTTGACGACGGCAAAGGTTTGGCTACCAGTGCGCCCCTTCGTCGCGACGCCTTCGGGATCCTCGGCATGAGGGAGCGGGCCGATGCTATAGGCAGCGCGGTTCGGGATCACGTCGCCCTCTGGACAGGGGACGACGGTGCGGCTGCAACTGGGGCAGCCGGTGAGCAACGGGAGGCGGCGAAATTGAGCGTAGTGCAAACGATGCTGGTAGACGACCACACGGTCCTAAGAGAAGGGCTTCGTCGATCTCTCGAGGCGAATGGCGTTTCGGTGGTGGCTGAAGTAAGTGACGGCAATCAGGTGCTGGCGGCGGCTCGTCAGAGCCAGCCCAACGTGGTACTCATGGATTTTTCGTTGCCCGGCCAGGATGGCATTGCCGCCACCCGCCAGCTCAAGCAGTACTTGCCGGATGTGCCTGTAGTCATCCTGACGATGTTCGCAGACGAGGACACCGTACGGGCCGCCTACTCGGCCGGTGCCGTCGGGTTCCTGGTAAAGGACTGCTCCACCGCTGAGTTGGTCTCGACGGTGACGTCGGTGGCGCGCGGCTACGGCGAAATCGGGGGCGGCGCAGTGCGCAGTTTGTTACTCGGAGGCGGGGCGAAGGGAGACGCGACCCCCACGGTCCTTACCCGCCGCGAGGTCGAGGTGCTCCAGATGCTGGCCAACGGGGCATCTTCGAACGACGTGGCCAAAAAGCTCTTCATCAGCGGCAAGACCGTGAAAAACCACCTTGCGCACATCTACTCCAAGCTCGGGGCCGCCAGCCGGACGCAGGCCGTGGCCGCGGCTGTGAGGTCGGGTATCGTCCGCATCGGCTGAGGCCGGCCCCGCCCGAGCCGCATACCGCCGCCGGGTCCCTCAGGCCGATTGAGACCTTTCTCGGTGCAACCGCCCGAACTTGTCGCGGTTGGCTGCACTTCCTTCAGCAAAACGCGACGAGATCGCCAAGTTGCACCGGGAAAGACCGCCGCCGAGTGGAAATGGCGACCGTGCTACCAGGCGCCCACGTGCTCGAAGACCAGGGCAGCGCCCGTTTTGTCCACGATTTTCCAGCCGGGGTCGTGCGATAGATAGACGCTGAGTGGGGAACCCCGGCCCCACATCACCCAGCGTACGTCCCAGTGGCGGAACACCGTGTCCGGGTTGACGGTCAGGTTGGAAACGTTCAGGTAAGTCTGAAGGATGTCCGTGCCGAAGTAGAGATCGGTGCGGCCGTCGACGAACACCGGGATGTGGCGGTAAATCAGGTAGTCGCCCCACCAGTAACTGGTGAACACCCTGCCACTTTTGCCCTCGAGGAAGTTTGTGGCGACCACGGGAGCACCGTACTGGCCGCCTTTGGCAACTGCGCCGGGCGACACATGTGGCCCCAGCAGAAGGGCGATTGCGAGCACTCCGGCTAGGGGCACGGTAAGCAGAGTCGGGCGAATTGTCTCACTGCGTATTGTCTTCCAGGGGGCCAGCACGGCGCAAGCGGCTAGGACGAAATAGGGAGTGAACCGTTCTGCGTGGAGACTGGCGAGAAGCAACAAGCCGGCCAGGACAAGATCACCGAGTGCGAAGGTGGTGCTTGTAAACGCCAACAAACCGATGAGCAACATGACAGGGCCGATGATGACGCCCAGATAGAGGTACGAGTGGAAGTTCGGGCTCTGCCATTCGGCAATGGCTCCGCTGAGTTGAGGAGACGCAGTGACCTTTAGTGCGTAACCGATCAGGGCCGGGCCGTGGGGATTTATCAGTGTCGCTACGAAACTCGAAGTCAATGTCAAGGCGGCCAGGCTTTTGGGGAGACGCTCAGTCACCGCCGCCCGTCCTCGAACATCAGGCATGAACGCCCAGACAACTTCCAAACCGATCATCCCTAGGCCGAGCAAGAAGCTTCCATGAATGTTGGCCCAAACGAGCAGCAATGCCGGGAGAGCGAAAAGCCACGCGTGGCGCCGGCGGGCCAGCGTGAGCAAAAGCATCAGCAGGGCAAAGAAGAAGTAGCTGAGATCCTGAGGACGAGCCGCCAGGCCGACGGATAGGCCGGCCGCTCCGAGGACGGAGAGAGCGGCCGTCCACAGCCAGCCTGCCCCTGTTAACCTCCACCGCACCACGCCGGAGAGCAGAGCCGCGACGCAAGCTCCGGCTGAGACCAGCCAATATGAAACAGCACCGATGTGAGTTACCATCCACGCCAGCAAAAACTCGAACCCCCACTCTTCAGCCAGCCACGGCCGGCCGACGACGGTGTACGAGAACACGTCGTGGCGGATCACCGAGTGGTGCGAAAGCATCCATTGGCCGGCCGCCAGTTGGTAGAAGACGTCACCCGAGAGCCCCGTCTTCATTACCTGATGGAAAAGAACTGCACAGGCGCCCGCTACCACTATGAGCGCGGGATGAAAGCGCAGAATGCGATGAGGCTGCGCTGAAGTGGCGCGGCGGACCTCGGCATCTTCGCTCTTAAAGTCTCCGCTGTTGAGCTCCGCCGTCGGAATATCACTCAGAGTCACTTAACCCGGCCCATCTTCTACTAAACGCCCTGTTTCCTAGCCTAAAGCAGATCCGCTGGCAGTGGTAGATCTGATAGCTACAAATGAGCCTTTTGGCCCATGGAAGATGCGCCACCTTCAGTGAAGACTTGGAGTGTGCCCGCCTTAAGCGGGAATGGGTCCTCCGGTCTCGGTGGGCCTGTGTCAAAAGAGGAGATCTCATGGTGAAGCGGATCATGATGTGGTCTGTGCTATTTATGGATTGGGCCCAGCGAAGGTTCACTGGTCGAGGCGAGGTCGGGGCCAGTCTCGTGGAGTATGCGTTGTTGCTGGCCTTGATTGCTGTCGTCGCCATCGGCGCCATCGCGTTCCTTGGGGGCTCGGTCAACAACCAGCTGCATAACGTGGGCCAGGTGATCAATACCAACACCACGCAATAGGCGTATCGCGGCCTCGAGCCGACACGGCAGGCTGATCTCAGCGGTAGCGAGGCCCAAAACTAATGCCCTATCGATTGGTTCAACCGCCATACGTGCCGCGGTGACGGCCGACGTTTAGACACCGTCAGCAGTTGGATGGTCGCGTCTTGGTAAGGCCCAAGCGGCTAGGTGTGTTCCCGGTCCGTGGTCATGCGATGGAGCCCTGCCGTGGGGAGGAGGGCGTGTCCATCCTTGAGTACATCCTGCTCGTGACGCTGGTGGCGATGGTTGCTTTCGGTACTCTTGTTTATCTGGGGCAGGGGAGCGGGAGCCCTGGCCATGTCGCTAACAACGTTGGCAGCGTAGCCGCAGGGGGCAGTGCCGCCCTCTCTGGTGTAGGCGATCCCATCAGCGGGACGTCGACGGGTACGCCGGTGAAAGCGTGGTGCACGAGCGGACAGGCCGGTTGCTCGGACCCCATGGCTATGAACGGGCAGACAGAGGTCATCCACTTCCAGGTCAGCGGTGGAAGTGGCGGCTACACGTACCAGCTACAAGGAAGCGTTCCGTCGTTTATGCTGCCCGACTGGCCGGCGCAGGAGATCACCGTCGACCCGACGGATTGCTCTGAAGATCCTGGGACGTACGACATCGCCCTGGTAGTGACAGACAGCGCCGGCGATACGGGAGACCTTAAGTTTACATTGAATGTCGCCTCAGGATCGATGTGCCCGGGATGACCGGTGGCCCGCCCGTCTCGAGGGCGCTAGCGAGGTGGCGGAGTGCCCGAGGGCCGATCGCGCTCCTTGTTGTGGCCGGCGTTCTGTTTGCGGCCGGCTCCCGCAAAGTAACGCTCTTATATTCATCCGATCTGGTCCTTTACGAGCACTATGCCAACGCCGCCCTCGCGTCGCCCCTCTTCCATTCGATGCCCAAGGAGTACCCCGCGCTCGCCTTGGCCATATTTTTGGCGCCGCTGGCTCTGCCCATACCCTACGCCCTCGGTTTCTCCGTGCTCGCCGCGGTCGCAGGAGTTACCCTGGTTATTTCCAGTGATGGACTGCCAGAGTACCCGGGGTGGTCACGGCGCACGTGTTTCTATCTGCTCATTGGCACGGTGGCGGTGGTGTTCGCCCGCTACGACGTGTTCCCGGCGCTGGCGATGGTGCTGGCGGTAGAGGGAGCGCGGCGCGAACGGTGGGGGAGGGCATGGGCGTGGGCCGTGTTGGGTGGGTTACTGAAACTGTTCCCGTTCTTGCTGCTGCCCGGCTTCTTGCTGGTTGAGCGGGCACACAGCGGTAAATGGGCCGTTCGCAGGATCGCGGCCGCGTGCGCCACCGTCTCGCTCATCGTGATTGGGCAGGCTGCTGTCTCGCCCGACAGTTTGTTATCCCCGCTGAAGTTCCAACTCGACCGCGGCTTCGAACTCTCCAGTCTTCAGGGGAGCTTGACCTTCCTGTCGGACCCATCCCATCTTCACTGGGTGAGCGCCTTCGGGTCGATCGAGGTAGTCGGCTCAGGAAACGTCGCCATTGCAGCATTGGTAACGGCAGCCATGACTGGAGCAATGTTGGTCGTCTGGGTGTTTGCCCGCAAAGGCCAGCTATCTGTCATTGCCGTAAGCCTGGCCGCTTTATCGATCGCGGTCCTCTCAGAAAAGAGCTTCGCTCCACAATACCTTGTCTGGTTGGTGCCACTGTGGGCATACTGGCCAATACGGCGCGGATGGGTGGTAGCGGCCCTTTTGACGACCCTGATTTATCCTGTGCTGTATACCGAGGCGCAGTATTGGGGCCCGGGGTTCTATATTCCGACTGCAGTGGCGATCGTCCGCAACGCTGTGTTGCTCGTCGCCACTGTTCATTGGCTAGTCGACGAGCTTGGGCTTAACCGCGCCATGAGGGTTGCGCCGCTACAACAGGTACAGGGGAAGGGCGCCCAAAGCGCTTTGACCCCCGCAGCACCAAGCGGGTAGGCGAAGGCATGATAACTGCTACGGGCACGCCGAAACTAGAGCCGTTGGCGGCTGCCAGTAGAGCCGAAACCGGGGTGTCTTCGGCCCCTCTTCGCCTCGTTTGGCGAGCGTCGCTGTGCTTGCTCGGTCTACAACTGATTGGGATGCTGGTCCTCAGCACCGTGCAGTTTGAGCGGTTCAATCTGACGAATGATTTCGCGGGGTACGCTCAGGCGTGGACCGCCATCGCCCACGGTCATCTGAGCCCCTTCTCGAGCGTGTTCGGTGTGCCTTTCTGGCAGGACGATTTTGAACTGCTGATGTGGCCGCTGGCTGCGTTCTACTGGATCTATCCTCACGCCGTAGCTCTGCTTTGGCTTCAGGACCTGGCCGTAGTGGCCGGAGAAGTGGTCGTACTCGTTTGGGCTCGCGAGGTGATAAGGGATAGGGGAGAAGAGGAGCCAGCGTGCGTGCGTGGCTGCTGGCCATCGTCGCTGCCCTTCTGTTGCTGACGCCGTGGAGTTGGTACACCATCGGCTTCGACTTCCACTTCGAGGCCTTTACCACTGTGTTCGCGCTTCTGGCGGGGCGCGATCTGTGGGCGCGTCGCTACCGGCGGCTCATGGTGTGGGTGCCGCTGACCTTGTTTTCCACCGCGGCGGCGGGCGGCCTTCTGGTGGTGGGGATCGGTATCGTAGCGCTGCTCGGTGGTGCCAAGTCACGTCGTGTCGGCATAATTGTTATGACATCAGGCTTGGGCTGGCTTGCCTTGACCGCCGGGTTGGGCGCCATGAGGTTCGGCGGCCTCGCCCGAGGCATCGACCTTAGCTCGATGTACGGTTACCTGTCCGACAGCCGGATGCAAGCGTTTAGCTACGCCAACCTGGTGGCCGGCCTGGTGATTCATCCAACGCGCGCGTTCGACATGCTCCACTCGCATATCGGTTATGTCATCGGGTACGTCGCCTCAGCCGGAGTGATCGGTCTATTGTCCCGGTGGGGTTCGGTTATCGCGGCGGTCGTCTTGCTGCCGAGCGCGCTGAACGCCAACCCGGACTTTATCCACTTCGCCCAGTCATTCCAGAGCTGGCCGGCGATACTGTTCCTGATCGTAGGATGTGCTTTTGTATTGCACCGGCTGGCTGGGAGTGGAGGGCGGGCTCAACGGGCTGTCTACATTTTCAGCGCTCTGAGTCTGACAGTCGCAGTTATGATTGCGACCCTTTATGCAGGTGCCATCCCGGGTTACATCGAACGGGTTAGCCCTTCCGCAGCGCGAACGCTGGCTGCGTTGGCGAGAAAGATCCCTGCCGGCGCCGAGGTGATCGCCTCACAGGGCGTGATCGGTCGGTTCAGCGCCGGTCACTTTGCCTTTTCCTACTGGGCCTATGGTACGCCGGAGCGGTACTCGGTTACCGGGCGACCGGTAGTCTTCATACTCGCGCCGATCCAGGGCACAGCCGAAGGTGTCCCCGACGAGACGCGACAGGCGGTTCAGTACGTTGAGACGGACCTCGGCGCAAGGGGCCTGGCCGGCAAATCTGGAATTTGGGCCTATATCTGGACGCCAAGAGGGGAGACGAGGTCGGTGGTTCTTCCTTAGCGGAATGTTCGGCAAACACCACTAAAACGGCATAGTTCCTAGAGGGGACTGCTGTTGCTGGACCAAAGCAAGAAACCGTCAGCTGCTCGCTGTGGTGGCCCAATGGCTTGGCTGAATAAATCTATTACGTCGCCAGAATTTGGCACTGATCTCTTGACGATCACGACCCTGATGTCGTTGTCAATCAGCGCTTCTCGGGTCTCGGCTACAAGGCCGGGAGTCACTGCGAGAGGCGGCCCATACACCGAAGGTGGTGTTTCCCCGGCGATGAACTCCTGAAGACCGCGTGGAGTCATTACGTTCGGCCATTCTGCCACGGTGCCGGTTGCCCCGGGATGCAGCCCATAACCTCCTGACAAACGAAAGTTGAACCCGGACCCCGCCTGCCAGTCCATAGGAGTACTGATAAATATGCCGGTGTAAGGGTAGGTGATAGCGATTGGGTCATCTCCCGGGATGAGGTCTCGTACGGCAGTCGGGAGCGCAGGCGCAAGTTGGGACCGATATGGCCAATCGGGAAGTTGCGTGACCACCAGGACGAGAGTTGCTAACGAACAAACGATGCACGCCATCCTCTGACTGGTATGGAGGGCTCCCGGGACAAGCGACAAGGTTCTATGCACGTCATCGAGCCCAAAGGCCACGACCGCAGCTATGAAAGCGTCCACTTCGAACGAGACCCGGACCGGGAGCAGGTTGTTCAGCAGAGGGATATTGCTCAGGACGAGATCTGGTAGCGGGACGCGGCTCAAGCGGCCGTCGACTGAGAGGTAAGGGCCGAGCGATATGAGCCCGGCGGCGTAGACGAGGAGCACGGACAGTTGCATCCGGGGATTGCGACGTGACCGGAAGGCGAGGAGCCCGGCTATAAGAAGGATAGGCAAGCCGATATAGCCGCCGGACTCCGAGGGATTACTGAGGCCAATGAGACGTATGCCGAGGGGTCGCATACCGAGCGAAACGCGCTGAAGGGCCCGGGCACTACGAAACTGAGGAGGTCGTTATAGTAAGGATTGACCGCGCCTTGGAGGGGGCCACTGATGAGCTGAGGGCCTGCCAGCATTATCCAAAGGGGGTAGGCCAAAAGGACGGCAGCGACGGCGATGGCGACGCAAGTCGGCAAGGCCGCATCACGGCTCCTGCGGAGTAGGTTTTCCCGGTAACGAACAGCGGCGCAGAGAAGCGCGAAGACAACGAGGATCGCGACCGTGGCGAGGATCTCAGGAGAGATGAGGAACTGCGCAGCGATGAGGAACCCCAGGCCTATACCTAGCCACAGCGAGGAGCCCTTTCCTTGCAGGATGCGCACGATGAAGAATGCGATGAAGGGCGGCAAGGGAACAAAAACGAGGCTCAGGTGACCTAGGCTCTGGCCAACCATATACGGCGAGAAGCCATACATGAGGCCACCGAGGGCGGAAGCCGAGCCCCAGACGTGCCACTTGCGGAGGACGACAAAAGCGGCGGTGGCGGACAACGGCATGGCGAGCACCATCAGAAGGTTCGCGCTAGCCACCGGTCCGAACAGAAGAGTGATGGGCGCGACCAGGATGCCAAGCAAGGGGACTGAAGTGTTTTGGGTGAGGTTGACTCCCTTCGGGACAAAGATGGCATGGCTGAAGAAAAGGTTCTGACCGTGGACAAGCGCGTGAGCAGCCCATCCGAGGAACCATACCGTCAAGCCAGGATCCGGCGTCGACCGACCGAACAGGCGCCCTGAGCTCGTTGGCAAGACCGGCCAGAACGCAACGAGAGCGATTAGCAAGTAGACGAGCACTACGGTCGCGCTCATCAGCACCGAACGACGGACGTCCCTCGTCCGTGCCACCGCGGTTTCATGCGAGGACCCGGCCTCAGCGGGGCCAGGCAGGGAGTACCGCGCTGAGGTCTCTACGCTGGCCATCAGTCGTTGGGACTCATAAACACCTGAAAGTTTACGTCGTCCGTACCTCGGAACCACCGCGGGCTTCGCCGGGCCCAACTTGGAAAAGCAGTCCAACTACGGCCGAAGCAGGGCAGCTTAACACAGCAAGCTTGAGCCTCCTGGCCGGCTGCCGGAGCGAACCTGCCGATCTAGGGGCAGACGCGATTTCTGTTTCGGCAGCCCGGCTGGGTTCGCTGAGCATTGCGCCGAAAAGTACAACCAACCACCGCTCCCAGAGCAAGAGACTAATTAACTTTAACCAAGTCCCATCCCGGGTGTAAAAGGTACCTTTCCCGCAAGAACAGGCTTCCGATTCAGTTGCACTGACCGCTCGGTGGCGGCCCCGGGCACAGGACCGCTGTACCGCGTACCACTGTCGCCAAAGCCCATTTCTCGTCGGTTGCCAGGCCGACTCCTGGAAGGGTGAATGTCTCGAGCACACTGACCCAAATGGTGCCGGCGGCATCATAGCCTACGCAACTGACGCCGGTTGAGTCCTGGGCGGTTGGGCCCTCTGCTAGGAGGAACTGTGGCGGTGGAGCACATCCGGAATAGACTGTGAAGCCGTTCTGCGTTTCGACGGAAATGGCCGTGGCTGTTGCCGTAATGGCCTGGCTGATCGTCTCGCCATCACTGAGTGAGCCATCAACATACCCGGGTACAAGCGGCGCGACGTCGAGCTCAGTGCAATAGCCGTGGTTGCCGTTCCCACTTCCCAGAGATCCACAGGCCCACGCACCAGACGCGTCTTGGAGAGCGGTTTGCCCGGACACCTGGGTCCCGATTGCCAGCCAGTCTTCCCCCTCATATATGTAATAGCCGTTCAACCAGACATAGCTTGCGCAACCGGTAATGGTGCCGTCAGCGGCTACTCTGCACTTGCAACGAATCGGGGGCCCGGTTGGAGATGGTTGGCAATCAATCGGGATGGATTGCACGACCATCGGACCCGTGGGGTGGATCGTCGCCAGGTAGCTCGAAGCTGCAAGCGCGGCAGCATCGGCAACGTTCTGAGCCTTGGCGTCGGCAGCATTCTGAGCGTTGGCATCGGCAACATACCGAGCGTTGTCCGAAGATTGGAGCAGGTTGCCGAGTTGGATCGCACCTATCAGCAAGCCGAGCAGCGCGGGGAGGCATATAGCCCAAAGAATAAGGATGGCTCCAGAGTCTCTTCGGCGTTTGCGAAGGCTGTGACCTCGGCCTCTGCCGGCGGAGTTTTGAGACCTAGCCACAAGTGCTCCCGGTGGGGTAAGTGCAGGTCTGGCCACTGTTAGGGCACTCGAGCAGGGACGTGCTCGAAAGGTAGAATGTGCTTGCGGTCGAGATGTGTATGTCCTGTAGTCCCGGGAACCCTGTGAACGAGATGACCTGTCGTTGAGCACATACTTGGCTGACAGCGTTGCTTGTAAGTGTGAGGGCCACGTTGTCGCTGCCTAGAGCACCGGGGTTTTGCCGGGCAATGTTAGTGGTCATGACGATGCAGTTTGGACCGAGCGAGCTGGTACAACTCCACTGGCCCCGCACGTAGCCGTCGAAGGCTTGCTGGTCGGGGATCTCGGCGGAAGAAGGGTTGCTGTTCGTGCTACTTACGATCTGTTTCCACTGGCCGTTGTCCAAGACGAAATAGCCGTCCAGCCAGGCGTAGCTGTTGCATGATCGCAAGCGAAGGTCACATCCATATAACGAGACCGTCTGGCCGGGAGGCTGGGGTGGTTCGATCGCTATGGATGTGACCGGGCTGGGGCTGGTGTCCGCTGGTGTCCCGATCAGGAACGCGATCTCGCAAACCAGGTTGCCATCGGTATCGGTAGAAGGCTGCCCACAATCGGAACTGGGGGGGATGGCCTCGTCGTTAGCTGCCAATCGAGCGCCAGTATTCACGGCATTGCGGAGCTCGTCCCAGCCGGCGAAGGCCAGGCCGAATTGGATCATGCCGAAGAGCATGAGGGCGAAGACCGGCAGGATGATGGCAAACTCCACGAGTGAAGCTCCGGCTTCTTCGCGACGATAACGGTATGGCCGACTGGACCGCAGAACCGCCACGAGGGCGCCACGCCGAAATGAGCCGCTCACTTGATGATGTGCTCGTAGACCTGGATAACGGCCGGACCAATGACGACGATGAAAAGCGCAGGGAGTACGCAGAAGACCATAGGGAAGAGCATTTTGACGGGCGCCTTCTGCGCCTTTTCTTGAACTAGCTGGCGCTGGGCAATACGCGCCTCGGTCGCTTGGGAGCGCAGGATCGGCCCGATAGGGACGCCAAAGGTTTCTGCTTGGACCAGAGCCATGAGGAAAGAGCGGAGCTCGTCTACATCGGTGCGGCTGTCTATGGCCTCCAGCGCCTCTTTGTGGTCGGCGCCCATACGCACCTCGCCGAGGAACCGGGAGAACTCCTCCCCGAGAGGGCCGGACACCGAACCGATCGACCTGGCCAGGGCCTGGTCGAAGCCAAGTCCGGCCTCCACGCTGATCATGAGCAGTTCGACCAGTGTGGGCAGGTCCCGACGTATCCTCTCTTGACGGTCACTCACCGCCCTGTTCAATAAGGCTTCAGGGCCGAGAAGCAGCAGCGCGGCGAAGAAGAAGAAGGTCAGCAGCCGGTAAAGCCCGGGCAGGCTCGAGAGCGACAGGAGCAGAAAAGTGGGGACAATCAGGACTAGCGAGGTCAACCGCAGTGCGAGGAATTGATTTAGGTCGTCGGTACGGTCTTTGCCTGCGAGTGTCAGTCGGCGCTGTACACCGATGAGGTAACTGGGGGGGCTGAGCCGGCGGGCGAGGTTCGCTATGGCGTCGACGACGGAGCGAGTCGCCTGTTGCAGGACCGAATGTGTTTCGTCGGAGCTGGCGCTGGTCGTCGTCGGTGCAGTGGCGGCAAGTGCCGTCGCCGCTCTTGCGGGTGCAGACGTCTTGGCGCTGGAAACCGCCACCTTTAGGGTAGAGAGCGTCTCCCTTCGAGGCGAGCGCTGGAGCCATATGGCCGATAAGGCGGAAACGAATACCGCGGCCAGAACAATGAGGATTACGAGTTCAAGGAGAGAGGGCACGTCACGTCTCGATGTCTACGACTCGGTACATCCAATAAAAACCCACCACTTGCAGCAGAAGGCTGCCGATGAGCAAGGCCTTCCCGACCGTGCTTTGGAAAAGCACCTGCATATACGATCGGTTTATGGAGAATATGAAAATGCCAAGGGCGATCGGAAGGCAGCCGAGGATGTAGGCACTGAGGCGGCCCTCAGCCGTGAGCGTACGAACCTCTCGACGCAGCCGCAGCCGCTCGACCATTGTCTCTGCGAGAGTGTCAAACAGACCGGCCAGGTTGCCACCCGCCTCTTGCTGGATGCGGACCGCGGCCACGCTCTCCGAAAAGTCGCGGTTACGTATTCGGGCCGCGGCGGCCTCGAGAGCCTCCTCGATCGGTCGCCCCAGGCGAGCTTCTGTGAGCACTCGCTGGAACTCGCCCGACGACGGTTGACGCAGCTGCTTTGTCACAGCCTCGAGCCCCTGGAGAAGCGAGAAGCCCGCTCGTAAGGAACTTGCCGTTAGTTTCAACACGTCTGGCAACTGAGAGGCGAAGAGTTTGGTGCGGCGGTCAACTGCAGCTTGCAACGCGGCTGGCGGGACCAGGAACAAAAGGATGACGACGATGAAAATCCCCAGCAGTCCGGCCAAGACCCAGGCGAGAAGCACGAGAGCGAGGCCGGCAATGAGCCAGATCACGAGTAGCTCGCCAAGTCGGGTGCGTGCCGCGGATCTCTCGAGCATGTTGTTTAGCCAGCGCCCGGCCCGGCTTTCCGCCATTAGGGTCTCGAGCTTGACCGAGAGTTTTTTGAGGGAAGGAAGGGTCAGGAGCGTCCACGTGTCCTCGGCGCCTCGTTGCCCTTCCACCGGTATAAGGCGGTACGGCGCCAATATTTCCGTCAGGTCGGCGGGCCGGCGACGGCGAAACGACTCGGTTAGGCGAGCACTGATTGACTTGCGGTCGTCGTTTGCCTCGTCCACTGGGTGTCGTCGGCCGGCAGAACTGCCGGAGGTTCTTAGTACTGCTGTACGGTCCCGGAAGTTGATTAGGCTGCGCGAGCGCCGACGCCGGATCAAGAGGAGCGCCAACAAAAGCGAGAAGGCGGCAGCCAACAGGGCCACGCCCAGCGGGCTCCGGAGACGGTCCAGATGCACCAGGATGGTGTGGTCCCATCCGGTCGAGGTTGCAGTCATCGAGGCCAAAGCGACTGGTTCGGCATCGAGTGTCGGCTGGTCGCCGCCATGCGAGCTTCGGCTCCCGGCTCGAAGATACTGGTGTCCACTTTGACGCCCCGGTCGGTGAGCCGTTCGGTCAACTGGGGCCGCAGCCCGGTCGCCTTCAGCTGGCCGGCCGAACGGCCAACGACCTGTGTCCCCATGCGGAAGTCGAATACGAAGATGTCCTGCAGGAGGACCACTTCGCCCTCCATGTGGCCGACTTCGGCCACGTGAGTTACCCGACGGGTGCCGTCCTTCAAACGGCTCAGGTGCACCATCAGGTCCAGAGCCGACGAGAGTTGTTCCCGGACGGCTCTTATCGGTAAGTCGAAGCCGGCCATCAGCGTCATCGTCTCGACACGGGAGAGGGCGTCTCGGGGGCTGTTGGCGTGGACCGTCGTAAGCGAGCCCTCGTGCCCGGTGTTCATGGCTTGCAGCATGTCCAGCGCCTCGCCCGACCGGCACTCGCCGATGATGATGCGGTCCGGTCTCATCCTGAGAGCATTGCGAAGTAGGTCCCGGATCGACACCTCACCCTTACCTTCCGTGTTTGGCGGGCGCGACTCCAGCGATACGACATGCCGCTGGCGCAATTGGAGCTCTTTGGCGTCTTCGATGGTGATAATGCGCTCGTCCTCGGGGATGAATGACGACAGGACATTGAGCAGCGTGGTCTTACCGGTGCTGGCCCCGCCGGACACCATGATGTTGGCCTTGCCCTCCACGCTGGCTTTCAACAGTTCGCCCACTGGAGCGGTAAGAGTGCCGAAGGACACCAGGTCGTCGAGCGTGTAAGGGTCTTTGGCGAACTTCCTGATGGTGAGAAATGGCCCGCCAACTGCAAGCGGCGGGAAAATGGCGTTCACGCGAGAGCCGTCCATTAGGCGAGCATCTACCATTGGTGAGGACTCGTCGATATGGCGACCCACTTCGGCCACTATTCGTCCTGTGACGTGGCGCAAATGGGTTTCGTCGAGGAATGACACCTTGGTAGGCAGGATTTTGCCGTTCCGTTCGATGTAGACCTTGTCCGGGCCGTTCACCATGATCTCGGAGATGGTCGGGTCGTTGAGCAACCGCTCGATCGGCCCGAACCCGAGCACGTCGTCGGCCACGCTCTGGGCCACCTGTGCCGCTTCCGCCGCCGACATCGGCGTTTTCTCCGCCCGAAGCGCCGTTTGTACGATTCGTTCAACCCTCGAGCGCAACTCCTTCTGGTCAACGAGGTTGTTGTAGAAAACCGGTCCCAACTCACTGATCACCCGGCGGTGGACGCGCATCCGCACTGCTTCCAGCGCTTCCGCCCTGGGGTCCGAAAAGCCCATTCCCTCCTGGAGCCGCCCGTACAGGCCGGAATTGCCCGGCGGCTTGGCCGGGCCATTTTGTTTGGAATACGCGCCGGTGCTGTCGCCGTTACCATTGTTCGGCCCGACCCAAGACGGCGGCCTAGCGCCGTTCGTCGGCTCCGGGCTCATCGCTTCGCGGTCCAGTTCCCGGGGCCAGGCTCGTCAGCCCGGGTCAGGACGAGGTCGGCCAACTGGCTGACTTGGCCGGAAAACGGAGAGCGGGGGTACTCGAGGAGCACCGGCACGCCCTGGTTTACCGACTGGATCACAGTCACGTCCGAAGGCAACGAAAGGTCGACTTTCATTTCCAGGACCCTCTCTATGTCGTGGGGGGCCAGGTGAACCTTGGAACCCGCCCGGTTCAAAACGAGCACCACTTTGTTTAGCGGCAGCTGCAGCAGGGAGAAGGCCTGCAGCCCGAGGCGTGCATTCTTCACGGACGGGACGTCCATAGCTACGACGAACCCCACCATGTCGCTTTCCGCCACAGCCTGCAGGACGACTTCGCTCAGGTGAGGTGGCGTGTCGATCACCACGTGACTGAACATGTCTCTCAGCAGGTCGAGGACACGAAGCATGGCGCCGGGGTCGACGTGGTCGGCTTCCGACGGCGACGTGGGCGCGGCGAGCACGTACACGCCGCTTTTCTCGTGCCGGGCCAGGAAACTACGCAGCAGCGTCTCATCCAGCAGGTCGCCCGCTGAGATGGCATCGGTGAACGTGTGCAGGGGCTGCAATCGGAGCATGACAGCGACATCACCGAACTGGAGGTCCAGGTCGAGTATGACCACCGGCTCGCCCGAACGGCGGGCCAGGGCGGCGGCCAAGTTGACCGCGACGACTGACTTTCCCACGCCTCCTTTTGGCGAAAAGACGGTGGTGACGAAGGCCCGACGACGTCCCGCGGAGCCAGGTTCGTGCCTGGGCGGGGGAGCTGATAACTCCGCGTCCAGCTGGTAGGCGAGTTCGCCGAGAACGGCCGCCAGTTGGGAGCCAAGGTCCGACAACTCGATAGCGTCGTTGACTCCCGACCGCAGGGCAAGGCTCATCACCTTGCCCGAGGGGTGCTCCACTACCAGCACAGCTCCAGCCCCTCGAGTTGCCTTTAGGAGAGAGCCCACCCTTTCGAGCGCATCTGCCCTAGCCTGGGAGGGTCCGAGCACCAGCACGAGCGGGCTACCCGGGCGGAACTTGGCCCCGTCGAGCTCATCAAGCCCTGGGAACCCCTGCGCACCCGCTTTCTGCGGGATCGCTTGCAATAGTTGGCGTCGGAGTGCCGGGTCCTCTTCGACCACCAACACCACAGCGCGCGTCGCCTCGAGGCCGTCCTCGTCCGCCGGGCGGTCATCGGGTTGGTCGCCTGGTTCCTGTGAAACCATTGGCTCCCTTGTCAACATCTGGTCGCCTCCTTACATGAGGCCGGGCACCGAGGACCTAGGCGGAGAGGAGGTTGGCAATCCGGGCAATGCTGGGTTGGCCCCGTCGCGAGCCTGCCCTGATGCCGCCGCCTCCTGTGCCGCCCTTAGAGTGTCCAGCAGTTCCGCCTGGGAGTGTGCCCCTAACTTCCGGAAAATGGCTTTCAAATGGTTGCGTACCGTCTGGGGGCTGAGGTACAGGGCCCTGGCGATCGACGAGACGCGACGGCCATCCATAAGAAGCTGGAGGACATCCTTTTCTCGCTTTGTCAAGGTATCGATAGCAGACAGGGGCCCCACCCGAAAAAGGCGTCAGGAGCCGAAGAGGCACCCGTGTAGCCGCCCGGCGCCCCGACCGCCTTCGATGGGACCGGCTGCGCTATTTCCGGGTTGAGCAACCACACCGCAAACCGCCATCCCCTGGGACCGGTAAACGAACTAATGGTCACGCGGGTGCGCACCCGCGCTCGGTTGACCGTCATGAGCTCGAGCCAGGTCGAGGCCGCCCCCGAGCCCTCCATGGTGAGCAGAGAAGAGGTGCCCTTTAGGGCCAGGAAGTATCTTTGGCGCTGGTCCAACGGGATGTACGAAGGTGGGTCGGGGGTCCCCAGGGGTTGGCAGGCATTGCCACCGACAAGGTCGTTCAAGGCCGGGTTGGCATACATGCGGTGACCGGCGATGTCCAAGACCAGTACTCCTTCGACGAGGTCGTCGAAGATCGTTTTGAGTGATGGGTCCAAGAGCCCCTGAGCCGCTCGCTGAGTTAGTGGCTGGTCAGCGACCAGCGACGGTCTGCTGGCGGCCGCAGCATTCTCTGCGGCCGCACCTCTACGCCAATCTCGTTGCGTACTCATCGTTAGGGCTTACTCTCCAGCGCTCGGCTGAGGCCGGGCCTTTTGGCTTCGGGTCCCCGGGCTTCCTACGGGGGTGCGTGGTGGAGGTACGTGAAGCGTCCCGCCCCGAGCCGCCGTGTACCTCGGCCGGGTCACGGGCCCACGGTCGTGCCAACTCGGTGGCCCACCTCCACGCCTTCTCCAGAGGACCAGCCCGACGACAAGGGCAATCAAGATCAGCACCACTACAACGCCGCCGATTTCGTACACGATCGGGAGGGGGGCGGCCCCAATGCGGAAGGTTAGGGTCTCGGAATTGCTCTGAGCGCCAGCGAAGTTGGCCGATCCCGTAAGGCGGTACAGGCCGTCCTTGGCCACTGTGAAGGGCACACCGATGGTCGCACTGTCGCCGTTGTCGTTCTCGGGCGCCAGCAGTACAGGGACAGGAGACTTTATGGCCTGGACCAGCGCCCCGTTACGGTACAGCTCGCCGACGAAGTTGGTCTCCTGTTGGACCTCCCCGGTGCTGACCACAGCCGCTTGCACCAGCGCGGTCCCCCCAACTACGGGGTGATTGGAGAGCTTGAGGCTGAGCAGCTTCCCGCCCCGGTGAAGCGAACCGTACGGATAGAGCTGGAAGGGAAGGTTCCACGAGCCGAGGCTCTTCCCATTCGGGAAACTGACGGTCAAACGGGCGCTGTACTTGCCCAGGGTCTGAGTTTCGGTCTCGGAGGCAGGCCAATTCAATTGGTAGGTCGTCGTCTGGCCCGGGAGGGTGGCGGAGCCCGCGATCCCGTGCCAAGCGAAGACCGGGTTGCGCCCCGCCGTCTTCGTGACCTCGAGGTGGAACTTTGGCTGCAGAGAGACATTCCCCAGGTTTTTGATAACAGCGAACACCGGCAGTTGTTCACCGACCTCGATCTTCGGGAACGTGAAGGCGTTGAGCAACTTGGCGGCGACTACCTCAGTGCCGGTGACCTCGACGGTGACGCCGATCTGCGCGCCCAAGCCCACGGCCGTCTGTCCCTTCTTGGTCGTCTTCTGTGGGGGCGATGACACCGTGATCAGCCCGGAGTACGTGCCGTCCGCCGTAGTCGCCGGTACCTGGAGGTCGAGCAGAGCCGTCGTCGGAGCGGGCCCATGAGGCGCCCATAACTCGGTTATCGGGGTAATGTGCTGGCCGGAGGGGACCACGTGCAGCCACGGCCCGGCGACGCCAGAAAGCTTGAGGTGGAAGTAAGCGCTGTGAGAGCTGCCATTGAGGATCCCGATCGTCTCCACGTACTGGCCGCTCCGAAGGGCGTGTTTGAAATCGACGACAGTCGGGTAAAGGCCGATCGCCTCAGACGGCGCCGGGATGGCCTGTGCCGGCTTTGTAGGTGTGCTGGCCGCCGCGCTCCCGCCCAGGGGCGCCGCAGATGCAGTGCACAGCGCCACTGCACCGAGCAACGCCAAGCGCCTCCTGCTCATCGTGACCCACAATGGACCGGGTGGCCGGGGCTTACAACGTCAAAATTGATGAAATCCTGACCCGATATGGGCGGGGCGCGAAAAGAGGAGGGCCACGCTGCCCTCCTCCTTCCCGGCAGCACCGGCGTGTGACCGGCGCTTATTGTTCCCCCCCGCTATCAGGCGCGGACCGGTGTGCTCCCTGGGTCCAGGTCAGTCAGGCTCTTGAAAACCTTGGGCCCGGGCAGGACATACGGCGCCCCATTGTCGGTGGGGCAGCCACCGTTTCTTTGGATGTCGCTTTCTGCCGCCACGCTCATCTGGCCCGTATAAGTACCGGCGTGGTCGGCGGCCACCGGGGACAAGTACAGGTCCAGCTCCGGCGTGTCATTTGGGCAGACCAGCTGCGCCCCTGTCGCCGGTTCGCCGCCGTTGTTGCTGATGAACGTAGTAATGCCCGCGGTGGCAGGTACCTCGTTCGCCAGCACGGTCCCTGAGTTGTAGCCTAGGTTGGCGCTGAAGCTAGAAATGTAATACTTACTGCCCGCCGGTGGGACGTAGGTGAGGACCGAGAACCCCACCCCAATTTCTTCGCCCGAGTTGCCGCCGTTCGTAACAGACGGGGAATTGGAGTCTGGAGGCGCCCAGGTCGTGTCGCCGCTTACGGAGTACTGTTGTGCCGTCGTCTTGCTATTCGTGAAGGCGACCGAGTTGAAGTCGACGGCCAGGTCGAAGAACGGGATCACATAGAAGCTGGTCGACGCGTCCGACGTCCCGATCTTGTTCATGGCCTGGACCTCGACCGTATAGGTGCCGTTCGGGTCGTCATTGGAGATGGTGAACGCCTGGTACCAGAGGCTCTTCTCGTCGTTATTGCACAGGTCGATGATCCCCGTGCCGGTGGCATTGGAAATGGCGGTGCCGCTGACCTGGTTGGACGCGTCGGAGCTCGCCCCAGCGGGGCCCGCGGCGGCGAACATGTTGGTCAGCAGGCTCCCAGCTGTGCCGTAGCTACTGCATGCTGCTGTCGAACCACCGATCTGGACACCTCCGAGGTCGGTGTCCTGTACGCCGTCGGGATAGAAGACGTTGAAGTTGACGGCGGTGGCATTGTCGACGGCAGCCCAGACTTCCAAGCGCCGCGGGGCGGGGCTATCGAAGGCGTTGGGCAGCACCTGGATGCCGGTCGAAATGGGCGACGCCTGAGAGCCAGACGACTGCGTCGGCTGGCTACTGGCTGCGCCAGTCGACGTGCAGTTCGGTGACGTCAGGTAGGCCTGGCTGTTGTCGTCGTTGCCGTAAGCGAACGACTGGCCCGAGTTCTGCGTGCCGCCGTAGGAGGGGGCGTTTGGGCTCCCCGACGCCGGCGCACCAGCGCTCCGTGCCGGCTGGGTGTAGTTGGCGTAGGCCAGCCCTGCAACGCTAGGCCCCGTACCCCCGCCGGTGGCATAACTGTACTGCTGCGTCTCCCCACCACCGCTGAGGTTGTCGTCGGTCAGGATCCACGAGCACTCGATGGCGGGAGCGGCGTCGGAGTTGGCGCCACCGATGGTGGCGCTGACCTTGATGCCGCTCACGGACTGGTTCGGCGCCGTCGCAGATGCCACGCCGGCGCTCGAGAGCGATACCGCGGTCACGGTCCCTACGGCGACGAGCACCGACGCTCCCCTGCCCCAGATGCTTCGGGGTTTCCGTACCTTCATACGTGTATCTCCTTCCAGCCGGTATCTCCTTCCGCCGGCCAACTGGTCGGAGGGAGGGGTGCGCCTGCATGCCGGCTGTGCCCCTACCTCCTTTGGTTGCCGGCATCCATGCCGGCGGACCAGGACGGTAGGCAACGGGAAGGGCTGTTTTCAACGATTGTGAGTGCAAATGACCAAGCGTGGGCTCCGAAAATGATCGCAAGTACCCATGCCGTATTGGGCCAAAGGAGCGCGCGGCCTCTTTGGCCGAACTCGCGACAGCTGCCCAAGCACTGGTCCGCCTCGGCCCACGAAAAGCGTGGTTCTGGGTGTACAAAGCTCTTCCCGTTGCGTTTCTCGGCGCCTTTTGCGTCGAAGCGCGACAAGAACGCTCTCCCGCACCCAAATCCCCGCATATGCCGCGCACGGCGAGTGATTAAACGCCCTATGTGGGGCGTACAGGCACAAACGAAGAAACACGCCGGTGTGCGGGCACCTAGATACGCCCAGCCCCCCAAACTAAGCCAGCCCCAGCATTTCGCGCAGCCGCTCGGGACGCATAGTGATGGCTCCCTCGGGTTGGCGGAGGTCCTTCAGTTCGAATTCCCTCAGCAATCGTTCCAGCGTTTCTCGCCGGGTCGGGTCCGCCGCCGCTTCGCGCGGCGTCATCCCCCCGAGAGCGGGCACGTGTTCGTCGCACCAGCGCCTCTCGAACCTCTCTTGAATCTCCTCGAGCACCTCCGGGGGGAGCGTGATTAGCTCGTGGGTGGTGCCGGCGGCGGCAGAGCCTTCCATTTCCATATCGTCCGTTCCGCCGAAGCCCGACCCCTCCCCGTCGCGAGCCGCCCGGAGCCCAGTGGCAGTGCGAGCTTTGGTCAGATCCAAGGGCTGGCGCGCGTCGGTCACGAGCTTCAGGTCGGGTATGTCATTTCTCAACACGTCGAGGACGCGTTCCAGTCGTTCCTCGCTGTTGGTCTCGATAGTCAGGCGCGAGCCCTTCAACCCAATCGTGGCTCGAAGGATGTTTTCGTCCGGCTCGAGCTCGAACCACTCCTCCCACCCGCCCGCCTGCGCACGCCGGTAGTGGCGGTCGAGCACCCGGCGCGCCTCGAGTTCGTTGGGGACTTCAACGACGGCCTTGCAAATGACCGTCGGCTCGTTTTCTCGGGTGAGCAGTACGGGCGGCCGGTCGAGGGCCGCGACCCAGGCGGCAATCGCCTCGGCATCCCCCTCGTCGAGTAAATCCAGTAGAGCGGCCTCAGTCCCGGTCCGGACCTGGAACAAGCCGCCAAGGAACTGATGGCCCCGCCCGTCCGGCACAACCCGGGTGCATATCAGCATCCCAGCGGAGACGCGTTTACTGTACGTTTGTTCCCGGACCTCGACTTCTTCGGCGGTCCGGAGGTCCTTTACCTTTATGCTCGCCCCGGGCTGAACGCTCTCGAGCTCGTAGACGGACCGGTCGACGAGAGTCCATGAAGCAGCCAGGAGGGCTTCATCGCCCGGGAGCAGCGCACCACGGTCCTCGAGGAACCTCTCGAACCAGCCGCCTTCGTTGAGCACCAGGTCGAGCGTGAGCGGGTCTGATAGCGCCCTGGCGATCGCCTCCGGGCTCGTGTCCCCGCCGGCCCGGGCGCAGGCGATGGTCAAGATATCGGGCATGGCTCGCGGGCCCATGCGCTTCAGGTAGTTGACGGATTTGCCCGCCAGCCAACCGACCCGGTCAGGCAGCGGCGCCAGAGCGGGTTTGCCGAGGTGGCATGTTTTGTACTTCCGGCCTGAGCCACACCAACAGGGTTCGTTGCGTCCCGGGCGTGATATCGCCGGGCCGGCGGCGGCTGCGAGGTCCGATAGCCTGGCGTCCTCTTCGTCCACCCCGATGCTGCGCCAGAGCCGGGCCGCCTCATCAGCCTCGCCTTTGTCCGAGAGGTACCAGGCCAGCCGGTCAAGAGCGGGCTCCCAATCCTCGAAAGTCTCAGTGGCGATGCGCAGCTGCGCCTCGGCACCGAACACGTCGCCGGAGCGTTCGTCGGCCAGTGCCATCAGCCAACGGGCCACGGCAACTTCCGGTGGTTTTCGGGCCACAGCCAATAATCGCTCGGCAAATCGGCTGGCCAGCGCCGCTTGGGCGGCGACCGCAGGCCCTTCGTCGAGTTCCGGGCCGAGAAGTTCGTCGCCGACGACCTCGGCGAGGTCGGGGTCGTTCCTCAGCGTGGAGAGCGTGTCCCGCATTCGGTTGGCGTCGCTCCAATCACCTTCATTGAAAAGGCTCAGCACCGAAAGCGCTACCGCCGCGTCCTCCTGGCTCTCGAACCTCGCTGTAACCCTCCTGTACTGGTCTATCTCGTCTGCCCGCCGCCAAATTTCCGGTGTGTGAGCGACCTCGTTGCCCCTGCGCTCGAGGCCGGCCGCGGCCAGGAGCTCGCGCAGAGGCGGTCGAGGTTCGTCGAAGAAATGCCCGTCTTTGGCCAGCAGGTTGAGTACCAGCTCCTTTATCGAGACAGGCAGCTCGACTTCTTCGTTGCATTTGTCGTAGGTCGCCCTCAACGCGGCGGCGGCGACGTTGTCTAGGGCTGGTGCGGTGGGAAGAGGTTCTACGGAAACGACAGTGCCATCGGCGGTCGACCTGGCAGCAAACACCGTGCCAACCTCGAACGGGGACAGCCACCCCGCAGCGCCCTTCCAAACCAGGCCTACGTCTTCGAGCCAATAATCTTCGAGGTCACCGCCACCTGGGCCGCGCACTTGCTCGGCTTGGTCCGAGCACACCAGGTCGACTTCGGTTTCGATGTACCCTCCATCGCGTTCTTCGGCGCTGAGCCGGTGAGTGAGCACGGCCGCGGCGCAAAACGTCGCCGGCTCTACGACGAGGCCACCTAGTACTGCGGCCATGTCTTGGTCTTCAATGTTCTGCTCGAGGACGTGGTCAATGAAGTCCCAGTGGGGTTCTTGTTGTGCTGGGATGTCGAGCGCGGCCGCAGTCAAAGCGAGGAGTTCGTCCATTTCCACTGGCTGTCGCTCCCGGACCACCGAGACCATAACGGCAAGGACTTCGTCCCGGCTCGGGACTGGCAAAGCGGCGAGGGCTGCCTTGTGAGCGTCGGGGTCGTAAGGTTTCTCGTCGGTGAGCGCCGCCGTAATTTGAGGGACCATCGCCATCACGAGCTGTCCCAAGACCTGTTGGCGGTCTAGGCCGAGGGCCAGAAGGCGTTGTGCCGTCCCCCACACGTGGGGCGGGTCGTCGTCGGCTACCTGGTTTGCCACGACCTCGTAAAGAGCGAGACGGGCGGGGGTGATCTCGTCGTCGTCTTCGTACAATTCGGAAAGAAGGGCACCCCTTGCGTCAGGGTCGTCCGGGTTAAACCCGTCCGGCGGCTCCCCGAAAAGGAACGCCACTTTGGCCTGCTCCACAGCCCGAGCATATGGGACCGGCTGGGCTCTACTAAGCCAGCCTCGTTTCGCGCCCGCGTCTGGTCTGTTACAGCCCGTGCTCGGACAGGGGGCCGACGACGAGCCCGGCGGCTAGCCACAGCTCAGCCAGCAAGGGTAGGGCGGCCAGGGTCGCTTTCCAGCTCCCGGGGGCAGACGTGCAGTCTGAATCGTGGAGAAGCACAGTGGCCCCGGGGACGAGCGTCGAGGAAATGTCGTCGACTATCGAGCCCGGCGTCGCCTCCAGCCGCCAGTCGCGGCCCCAGGTCGTCCACAACACAGGGGATAGCCGAGCCCGCTTGGCGGCGATAAGAGTCGAAGTGGAGAGGGCTCCGTACGGTGGGCGCACCCAGCGGGGTTCGCTACCGCTCAATTCGGCCACAGTGTCCCTGGCGGCAATAACGTCACGGGTGGCCCAGAGCGGCCCGTGCCACAAGTGGCTCGAGTGTTCGTAGCCATGTACCGCCACTTCGTGACCACGCCGGGCTACCTCCTTCACTACGTCGGGGTAGGCGGCTGCCATCTCGCCCAGCATGAAGAAGGTCGCTCGCCAACGCAGATTATCCAGTGCGTCGAGGAAGGCCAATGTCGAGACTGGGTCCGGGCCGTCGTCGAACGTGAGGGCGAGATGGCCGGCTTCACCCACGCCAGCCAGGTCCGGCAGGCAGAGGTTGCGCAAACGGCGTAGGCTCGATCCGGCGGGCAATAGGTGCGCTAACGCTCCAACAACGACGGTGGCAGCCAGGCCGGCTGCGACCGCTGTCCCGGCGCCTTTGCTCACGGGTTCATTGGAGGTCGCTGAAGGGCGCGCTGGACAACCCGACGCCAGACAATTGGGCCTCGAGGTTGGAGAGCAAGACGACCAGCTGGGCAGTTGTCACCTGGAGGCCGTTGACAAGGTAAATCTGGTCGCCCTGCAACTTCGGCAACGCCAGCTCCTGTTGGGGGAACGGGCCACTCGGAGGTACGGGCATCGTCGTGTCGGGGACAACCATCAAAAGGTGGGCCGCGCTCGCGTCCACGAGGTCGAAAGCACTGATGCTGCGGTCCGGCACGAGCGCGCTTACAGGTATGCCGGCCATTCCCGAGAGCACCTGGACAGACCGGGAGTCCGACCGGGCCATGGCCCAGGGGGCGACCGGCTCGTCGCTCGCTCCGGGGACGTCACTGAGCCCCCCACTTTCCAAGTCGATGCCTCTAACGGCGAGCGCCTTGAGCGCGTTCCGGCTGCCGTCGGCGGTGTTCACGTCCACGACTGCGCTGGCGTTCAACTGGGCCAAGGCCGTCTGCACGGATGGGTCCAGGAGCTTCTGGGGCGCTCAGCCTGACCCCGAGGTAGATCACGTCCGGCGTCCCCTCCGGAGGGTGGGCGACGCCAATCCCGGCCGCCGCCGCCACTCCGACGCCACCGGTGAGACCTACCCAGGAGATAGTTGCGGCCAGGGCAGCAGCCGACGCCGCCCGGGCAATCCGGGCCGTCGGGCGCAGGCGCGGTTGAGGCGGGACGCCGAAAGCTCCAATTTCGGCTACCGCCTGAGCAGCGTCGCCTGAGAAAAGGGCGGCGGCCGCGGCCAACTGGGACGCCCTGGCCACTCCGGCCCGGCCGAGTCGGCACAGGCTGGCCACGAGCTCTTCGCTATTGCGCGCCAGCCAGCTGACGCCAGCCGCCGACATGGCGGTGGCGCTGTTGCGCCCATGGCCCGGAATGGGGCGGAAGGTCACCAAGGGCAGCCCGGCCCTCATAGCTTCGAAAGACGTCAGCCCGCCGGCATTTTCCACCAGCACGTCGCAGGCCGCCATCACACCCGCCATATCGTCGGTCCAGCCGAACAAATGGGCACGGTAGCCTTTGGCTTTTGCCACCGCTTCGAGGTGATCGCGGAGCTCTCGAGTTGCGCCCGCACGTGACGACGGGGACGAGCCCGGGTTGGTTGGCCACCAGTTCGAAGGTCTCCCTCAGAGCACCCACGCCCCACGAACCGGATGAGATCAGGATGGCCAGCTCGTCGCGGTCCAGGCCCAGCTGAGCCCTTTCGAAGGACCGCCGTTCCGGCGCCACCGAGAACTGGGGGCTCACCAGTGGGCCACAGGAAACGCTCATTCGTCTTGTGCGGCGGCCTACCGCCTCGACGGTGCCCGGAGGGACAGCCACGTTGAGGTCAATACCGCGGTGTGCCCAGAACGGGTGGAACCCAAAATCCGTTATGAAATTGACTGCCGGCACCCGTAAGCCCGAATAGGGCCGCCATCGCCGGTGGGCTCGGCGGCGTAGCTCGCCGAGTACTTGAGTAGCCACAGGGTAAGTCGACACGACCACGTCGGGGTGGATTTCCCGGACCCAGGAGAGGATCTTCTTACGAGTGAAGAAAGTCACGAACCGAGCTAGCGGCGAGAGCAGGAAAGGCAGCCAGAACCACATTTTGAAAGCCAGTTCGTAGGCCCAGGGGGCGTGGCGCAGTTCAGCTTCGTAGCCTTTACTAAGCGCTTTTCCAATGCCTAGCGGGGGGCTTTCCAGGAAATCGCGGACCTCCGCCTCGTGGCCCTCATCGGCTAAACGGCGCGCCAACTCCTGTGCGTTGCCTGCGTCTCCTGCGCCTACCGTC
Organism: uncultured Acidimicrobiaceae bacterium; assembly: GCA_963807395.1. Lineage (GTDB taxonomy): Bacteria > Actinomycetota > Acidimicrobiia > Acidimicrobiales > Palsa-688 > Fen-671. The sequence continues at coordinate 155,795 of CAWEBW010000003.1, read as the reverse complement.
GCCGACACGATCAGGACGCGGAGGGGTCGTATACCGCACCTCACATGGGGCACTCTAATGGAGACCAGCCTTGTGGCACTAGGAAAAGGTTCGAGGCGCCCGGCGGCTATCGTTGGGGGATGGGTTTGACGAGAGGTGGTGAAGGGCGCACTCCCAGCGCGTTGCAGTGAAGGCGGTGGTACTTGCGGGAGGAGAGGGGACGAGGTTACGGCCACTAACTTTCTCGACGCCCAAGCAGATGCTCCCGGTGGCTGGCCGCCCCGTGATCGAGCGTGTCGTCGAGGAGCTGGCCCGCCACGGAGTCGATGAGGTGGTGCTTTCCCTCGGTTACCGTCCGGACGCCTTCATTGCCGCCTACCCGGGAGGCACGTGCGCCGGCGTGGCGCTGAAATACGCCGTCGAAGATAGCCCCCTCGATACTGCCGGAGCGATTGCGTTCGCTGCTCGAGAAGGCGGCGCTGACGGCGAGACTTTCATCACCATGAACGCGGATGTACTGAGCGAGATCGACGTGTCGGCGCTGGTTGAGTTCCACCGCGCTCGTGGCGCTGAGGCCACGATCGCCCTTACTCCCGTGGACGATCCGTCTTTTTTCGGTGTCGTCCCGGTCGACAAGAACGGGAGGGTGAAGGCCTTCATCGAAAAGCCTCCAGCCCACCTTGCCCCCACCAACATGATCAATGCGGGCGTCTACGTGCTGGAGCCGTCGTTTTTGCAACGCGTACCGCCGGGCCGGCGAGTATCGGTCGAACGGGAAGTGTTCCCGATGCTGGCCGAACAAGGCGTACTTTACGCCTTAGGGTCAGAGGCTCTCTGGACTGATATGGGCACCCCTGCCAAGTACCTTGAGGCAAACCTGGCGTGGGCCAGGCGCGAAGGGGTCATCGCGGGGTACCGCCCTCGTGCTCACCCCGGCGCCGATGTCGTCGACAGCGTCCTACACGCTGACGTGAAGGTCGAAAAAGGGGCTGTCGTCCACGAAGCCGTATTGTTCGAAGGCGCCCACGTACAGGGCTGGAGCGTGCGTGAACCGTTCGGTCCTGGGCCGAAATGTAGTCGTTGGGCCCGGCGCCCTCGTCGACGCCCTCTCACTTCTCGGCGATGGCTGGGTTGTCGACGCCGGGGACGTCTTGACCGGGGCGAGGCTACCCGCGCCGGCTTGACGGCGGAGCTCAGGAGGGCCGATCAGCGTTCGTCAACGGCCAAACGGCGTGCGGCTATCAAGTGGACTACAAGCCCTGTCCACCCGGTCTGGTGGGAGGCCCCCAGGCCGGCGCCCGTATCGCCGTGGAAGTACTCGTGGAACCATATGAGATCTCGCCACGCGGGGTCCTCCTGGAGGAGCTTGTTGTCGCCGTGCGCCGGGCGATGGCCGTCGGCGCCAGGCAAGAACAACGCCACCAGCCGGTGGGTGATATCTTGCGCTACCTGCACGAGGGTCAGTTGCTGGCCGGAGCCAACAGGGTGCTCGACTTTCCAGTCAGGGCCGTAGTACCGGCTGTATCGGTACAGGGACTCGATGAAAAGGTAGTTGATCGGGAACCACACCGGCCCGCGCCAATTGGAATTGCCCCCGAACAGGCCCGTCGTGGACTCGCCGGGTTCGTAATCGATCTTTGCCGTAAGCCCGCCGACCTGCATCTCGAAGGGGTGTTCCAGGTGGTACCGCGACACGCTGCGCACCCCATACGGCGAGAGCATCTCGTCGGGGTCGAGGATGCGGCGAAGCGCCCGTTGTAGGGCCTCTTCATTCGCTACTGAAAGCAATAACCGGTCAGCCATCCCGGGGATGCGGGTGTGCGCGATGGTGGCAGCCAGCTTGGGGCGGTTGCGCTCGAACCAGTCGGCGCGCTCGGACGAACTCCTTCAGCTTGGCTGCCAGCTCGGGGTGCATAGTCGTTACGGCCAGAAGTGGCACCACACCAACCAGCGACCGCGCTTTCACAGGGACGGCGTGCCCGTCGGGGAACTTGATCACGTCGTAGAAAAACCCGTCGTCGGCGTCCCAGAGCCCTTGAGTCTCCATCGCTGACGCGATGTAGGCGAAGTGCTCGTAGAACTTGATGGCGATGTCTTCGTACGTCGGGTCGGTGTCGGCCAAGCGCAACGCGATTTCCAGCAGCGAGATGCAGTACATGGCCATCCACGCCGTCCCGTCGGACTGTTCCAGCACTCCAGGGATCGGCAGCGGCTGGGAGCGGTCGAAAAGCCCGATGTTGTCCAGGCCAAGGAACCCTCCCTGAAAGAGGTTGTTCCCTTCGGCGTCTTTGCGGTTCACCCACCATGTGAAGTTGATGAGCATCTTGTGGAAAACTCGAACGAGGAAGTCGTTGTCCGGTGGCAAGCCATGCTGCGCCCTGCGCCGGGCGTCGATTTGCCAAACGGCCATCGCCGCCCACCCCTGTACCGGCGGGTTCACCTCGTTGAAATCCCACTCGTAAGCGGGCAGTTGCCCGTCCGGCTGCATGTACCACTCTCGGAAAAGCAACAGGAGCTGCGCCTTGGCGTATGAAGGGTCGAGATGGGCCAGGGCTACCGTGTGGAAGGCCAGGTCCCACGAGGCGTACCACGGGTATTCCCAGGAGTCGGGCATGGAAATGACTTCCAGGTTGTCCAGGTGGCGCCAATCATGGTTGCGCCCTTGCAGCCTCTGCGGGGGAGGAGGTGGCTGCGGCGGGTCGCCGTCCAGCCAGCGTGGTACGTCGTAGTGGTAAAACTGTTTGCACCAGAGCATACCCGCCCCGGCCTGGCGCAAAACCCTTGCTTCTTCCGGAGTGACGTCGGGGGGCGCGATACTGGCGTAATACTCGTCCGCTTCTTGCTTGCGCTGAGCCAGCACAGCGTCGAAACCACCGCCGAGGTCAAGAGCCTCGTCAGCAAAGCGCAAGCGGAACTTGACCGATGCCCCTGGAGCGAGTTCCACATGGTAACGGAGGGCGGCCTTGGTCCCGGCGAGTGCGGGGTTCACTGACGCGGTGCCGTGCACCACATAGTCAGAAATCCCGTCCTTCGGGTACGCCGGGCCTGGCCGGCCCCAAAGCTTCTGCGTGTTGGTGTCGTTATCACAGAACAATGGCTGAGGCGGCTTGCCATCTGGCCCCGGGCTGGCCACTAGGACTCGCGACCCGAGCGCTTCGCAATTTACGGCCAGGAATTGGTCGGTCCCCGATCGCACGATGATTGACGGGCGGCTACTGATGAAGTCCCAGCTCCACCGGTTGCGGAACCAGATGGTGGGGAGGACGTCCAGAGGAGCGGCATCTGGACCGGCATTAGTTACTTCTATCTGCCAAAGGATATCTTCAGGGCCGTCTTTGGCCCAGGTGACCGTGACGACGAAGTAGCGGTTGTCGTCGAAGATGCCTGTGTCGACGAGCTCGTACTCGGGCTGATCGCGGTTGCGTCGTGCGTTTTCTGCCACCAGATCCTCGTAGGGAAAGGCAGCTTGTGGGTAGTGGTAGCGCCATTGGAGCCAACAGGAAGTCGGTGTGGCGTCCAGGTACCACCAACATTCCTTTACGTCCTCGCCGTGGTTGCCCTCAGAGTTGCTCAGCCCAAAGGCCCTTTCCTTCACGATGGGGTCGTGGCCGTTCCACAACGCAAGGGCCAGGCAGACCAACTGGCGGTCGTCGCAAATACCGGCCATACCGTCCTCGCCCCAGCGGTAAGCCCGAGAAATCGCTTGCTCCCAAGGAAAGTAGTTCCACGCGTCGCCGTCTGCCGAGTAGTCCTCGCGCACAGTCCCCCACGCTCGTTCGGCCAGGTAGGGACCCCATTTTCGCCACGGCACTTGGTAAATGTCGGCCTCTCTGATCCGTCCCCATTCCGAGATTTCCCCGGTGGGACGGGCATTGCCTGGCCCTGCTGCAAGCGCGCTCATTGGTCGGCTATCTTGGCAGATCGGCACCCGCGGCCAGTGCCAGCGAAGGTGTTCTTGCGGGCTGGGCAGAGGAAATGCTTGACTCAGCGTGCGAAACAGTATTTGATGATGTGTCTAGAAGAGCGCAACTCCCCAACTTCCCCCGCACACCTTAGGAGGTGGCGTTGAACCGATCTCAGCTGGTAGAAGAGATAGCAACCACGACAGGCCTAACCAAGCGCCAAGCCGAGGAGGCTGTCGACGCGTTTGTGGTCACCATTGGCGACCAGGTGAGGTCGGGCAGCAAGGTCACTATTTACGGCTTCGGTAGTTTCAACCCGACGGCGCGCAAGGCCCGCACGGGCCGCAACCCCCGAACGGGTCAACCCGTGAAGATCGCCGCATCCAAGGGCATTCGCTTCAGCCCGGCCACCGGTTTCAAGGCCGACCTCAATGCCAAGAAGTCTGCGGCGAAGAAGACCGCCGCGGCGAAGACAGCCGGACGCGGGACGACGACCAGAGCTGCCAAGGCAACGAAGGCGACCAAGGCCCCGACCACCAAGGCGCCTGGGCGCAAAAGTGCTGCTGCGGTAAAGGCGACGGCGACCCGCTCGCCCGGGCGGCCGGCGAAGGCCACCAAGGCCGTTGTAGCAGCGACGACCAAGAAGGCCGCAGCGGCCAAGGCGCCGGCCAAGAAGGCGACCGCGAAAGCTGCCAAGGCACCCGCAAAGTCGTCACGCGCAACTAAGAAGTAGGGCTATCAGAAAGGGGAGCTGAGTAGGGGTGCTTGCGGTCCCTCCCTTTAGAGACCGCAGTTCCCCTTGATAGCGCCTAAGGGCTGAGGGCCGCGATGTCAGCTGGGACGTCTACGTCCCAGGCTAGGTTCGCGTCATGGACCACGGTTAATTTGAGACCAGTGCGTCTTGCCTCGTCTCGGTGGCGTGAGAACGATCCCGGACCGTATGAAAAGCGGAAGCCGCAGCCCGCCGGCAAACTGATGACGTTTGTGCCGTCCTCGCGTCGGTCAGGTACCAGGGCAATGCCTTCGAGTTCAGCCAACCAGCCCAGATGCGATGCCCGGGGCAAGTCTGAGTGGACGACGACGAGGCGCTCGTAGCCCTCGTCATCGAGTTGTGCCACCGCTGCGTTTACGGCCCCGTTCAGGCCCAACCCGGGCTCTCGCAGCGATCTCGCCCCCAGATCCTCGGCCCACCTTGCGACTTCCTCATCGTCGCAGACCACCACCACGGGTAATGGCCTCGCCGCATTGACCACGCGCTCAGCCATTTCCCGGGCCAATGCTGCCCGGGCTTCCGGCCCGAGCACAGGAGCCAGGCGCCCCTTCGCCCTCGAGAAGGCTTTTACGGGCATCAGCGCGGCCGCTAAAGGGCGCGTGCTCGAGTGTCTCTTATCAGTCGGCTGACTCTCGACGGGCTCAGCGCTCCCCTCCGCAAGCTCCGGTGTCTGCCGGGGAGGCCCTGCCTTCACTTCACCATAATACGGGGACGCCGGGACCATACCGTCTCCGACAAAGTCTCCGGCACAGTCTATGGCACCGTCTACGGCTCGGCTGCTGACCGGCTCCCGTCACAGCGAAGTCCTCAAAGCCCAGTCCTCAAAGCCCAGTCCTCAAAGCCCAGCCCGCCAGTACCCAGTCCCGTTGCTAACGTGAAGAGGATGCGAGTGGCCTTCGGGACAGACGAGAGCACTCCGGTGACCGAGGAGTTGAAAGAGGAACTCGCTCGCCTTGGCCATGAAGTGGTACTTGTGGCGGACCCGTTGCGTTGGGCGCAAGCAGGTCAAGCGGTGGCGGCTGCGGTCGCCAGCGGAGAGGCCGACACGGGCGTTGTGTGCTGTTTCACAGGGACGGGCGTGGCGATGGCAGCTAATAAAGTCCCCGGCGCGCGAGCGGCGTTGTGCATTGATGCCGAGACGGCGCGAGGCGCGCGCAGGTGGAACGACGCCAACGTCCTCGCTCTCAGCCTCCGCCTTACGACGGCCGAGGTCGGCCATGAAGTCATAGAGGCTTTCTTCGGGACCACCCCGGACGGGTCCGAAGCCGACCAAATAGCGCTTCTGGCCTAGCCGTAGCCCAGCATGGCGAGTATCCCCAACCCGGCCCGCTACCCCAAGGCTACGAACAGCGATGCGCCCACGCTCGCTTTCGAGCGTCAGGCTTGGGCCGCTGGCCACGAAATGGTCATCGGTGTCGACGAGGTGGGCAGAGGGGCCTGGGCTGGCCCACTGATGGTCGGCGCGGCATTGCTGCCACGGGGCAGACGGGTGTACGGCGTCCGAGACTCGAAAATGTTGACCGAAGAACGCCGCGAGGCCCTATTCGACCGGGTGGCCAGCTGGTGCGAGGCATGGGCAGTGGGGGCGGCGTCCCAGGTCGAGTGCGACACGCTCGGCATGGCCGCCGCGCAACGGCTGGCGACGCAACGGGCCTTCGAGGCTCTTGACTTGAAGCCAGACGTCGTGTTGATCGACGGGAACTGGGACTTTGCTGGCACCGGCAACGTGGTGAGGATCGTGCGCGGCGATGCCTGCTGCCTCTCGATCGCCACGGCATCGATCCTGGCCAAGGTCACCCGTGACCGGCTTATGCGGGCTCTGGCGCCGAACTACCCGCACTACGAGTTCCAGGACAACAAGGGCTACCCCTGCTGGCGCCACAAGATGGCTCTTCAGGCCTACGGGCCATGCGCTATCCACCGGCGAACGTGGGTCTTTATGGACCATCTGAGTTGGGACATGCGCGTAAACCGGTTCGACGAGGTCGGCGAGGACTGCGAGTATGACGGTGAGGCCCAAAACGGACAGGCCGAATACGACGCTGAAGGGGGACCGGAGGTGAGCCTGAGCTGATAATCGATGTCCAGGGGCTGCGAAAGTCTTTCGGCACCGTCGAAGCGTTGCGGGGCGTCGATTTCTCGGTCCCCGAAGGCAAGGTACTCGGCCTCCTCGGGCCAAACGGCGCCGGGAAGACCACAGCAGTCCGGATACTCACGACACTGCTGCAACCAAGCGGCGGAAAAGCGACGGTGTGTGGTTTTGACGTCGTCCGCCAGGCAGGGGCAGTAAGGCGGGTTATCGGCCTCGCCGGGCAGGCCACGGCCATCACCCCTGACCTTACGGGCTATGAAAACCTGGAGATGGCTGGCCGCCTCTACCACTTGGGCAAGGCGACATCGCGCCAACGGACCAATGAGCTGCTCGAGCGCTTTGACCTCGCTCACGCGGCCAAACGGCAGGCCAAGACCTACTCCGGTGGCATGTTGCGCCGCCTCGACCTGGCCGCGAGCTTGATTGGGCGACCGAAAGTCCTATTTCTGGACGAGCCCACTACTGGCCTCGACCCTGTCGGCCGGTTCGGCATGTGGGCCATTATCCGCGAGTTGGTAACGCAGGGCGCGACGCTCTTGCTCACCACCCAGTACCTGGAAGAGGCCGACGAGTTGGCAGACGACATAGTCGTGATCGATCACGGGCTAGTTATCGCCTCGGGCACCTCTGAACAACTGAAGGACCGGATTGGGGGCGACGTGGTCGAGTTCTCGGTGACGGACCGGTCGAAATTGGACGCCGCCCTCGAAGCGGTGGCCGCACTGGGCCACTCACAGCCCACTAGCGACGCTCAGGGCGGGTTGGTCCAGGTGCACGCCGGTGACCAGGGCTCGCAAGTCCTTGTGGAGGCAGTTCGGGCGCTCGACGCCGCCGGTATCCACACGACCGGGTTGGGGGTGCGCCGGCCGTCGCTCGACGACGTGTTCGTAAACCTGACCGGTCATGGGGCCGAGGACGTGGCGGACGGCGACGGTACGTCCGGTAACGGGGCCGGCCCCGGAAGTGGTGGCGGGCGAGGCGGGGGCCGGCGGAAGGCACGGTGAGCTGTTGCGCCAAGCGTTAGCAAAAAGTGAACGGTCTGACCGCCCCGGACACGCCAACGGTTACGCCAGGGCCATAACATTACGAACGGCATGACTGCGTCTACTACCTCCTTGGGTCAGGCGCCTTTCGGCCCCGAGACCGTGATCCCGCCATCTCCCAGCTTGTTCCAACAAGCCCGGTGGGCCGTCGAGGACTCGCTGGTCATCACGAAGCGCAGCCTGATCACCTGGATGCGCGTCCCGTCATACATCTTTTTCACCTGCGTGCAGCCCGTCATGTTCACACTGCTGTTCCGTTACGTCTTCGGTGGCGCCATACAAGTCCCGGTGCCCGGTGGTTACGTCAACTGGTTGATCCCGGGCATCATCGCCCAGACGGCCGGGTTCGCGTCGTTCAGCACCGCCATTGGCCTGGCCCGAGAACTCCAGCGCGGAGGAGTGGACCGCATAAAGAGCATGCCCACGGCCCGGTCGGCCTTTTTGACCGGGCGCCTTACGGCAGACGTATTGCGCCTGCTGGTCACCACTTTGATCATGGTCGCCGTCGGCTATGCCGTAGGCTTTCGTTTCAGCGGCGGGGCCGCCGGCGCTTTTGGCATGATCGTGCTGGCGGAACTGCTCGGTCTGGCCGTCTGCTGCGTTTCGGCTTATATCGGCCTCGCGGTCAAGGACGAAGAATCAGTGCAGGCCTTCGGGCTGATCTGGGTCTTCCCGTTGACCTTCGTCTCGTCGGCCTTCGTGCCGATCTCCACCATGCCCTCATGGCTGCAAGGTTTTGCCAGCCACCAGCCATTTACGGTAGTGATCAACGCCCTGCGCATACTCGCTCTCGGCCGCTCGGTGGAAAGTGCGGTGGGCCAGAGCCTGGGTTCGGCCTTGTGGCAGAGCCTGGCCTGGATCGCTGGCACCCTCATCGTTTTCATCCCTCTTGCCACTCGGGCCTACAAACGGGCATAACCGCCCGTCCTGGCTCCCGCCAGCTCCAACCGTTCCAGGAGAATGAGGGCAAGTCCATGTCTACAGCTGAGCGTTCGGCGCCGGCACCTCTGCCAGATCGTGCGATCGAGCGCGCCTTGGCCCGCGCTACCCGAGACCTGCCCAAGCACGAAGACCGGCCGCAGCAGCGGGCAATGGCGCACGCCGTCGGGGCGGCCATAAAGCAGAGGCGCCACCTGATAGTCGAGGCCGGTACCGGGACCGGTAAAAGCCTCGCCTACCTCGTGCCGGCGTTGGCACTCGGGCAAAGGGTAGTTGTATCCACGGCCACCAAGGCCCTCCAGGACCAGTTGGCTCACAGTGACCTACCTCAACTTTCCCGTTCTCTCGCTGTGCGTTTTCGGTACGCCGTGCTGAAGGGCCGTTCCAACTACCTCTGCTGGCAACGGGTAGAGGAGCTCTCGGGTGGTACGGAGCAGCTCTTACTGGGCGATGACGACGCGCTCGGCAGGGCGGGGGGCGGGAGTTCAGGCCGGCTCGGGCAGGAGGTCCGCCGGCTGGTGGCCTGGGCCAGGGCCGGTGCAGGTGACAAGGGTGCAGGTGACAAGGGTGCAGGTGACAAGGGTGCAGGTGACAAGGGTGCAGGTGACAAGGGTGCAGGTGACAAGGGTGCAGGTGACAAGGGTGCCGGGGACAAGGGTGCCGGTGACAAGAAGGATAGAAGCTTTAGTGGGGACCGGGCCGAACTGCCCTGGGAACCGAGCGAGAGTGCTTGGTCGCAAGTAAGCACCGGGTGGCGAGAATGCCCCGGTGCGGGGGAGTGCCCCTCGGGCGCTGATTGCTTCGCTGAAGCAGCGCGCCAACGGGCGGGCCGGGCTGACGTCGTTGTTGTCAACACGCACCTTTATGCGTCGTCGTTGGCCATGGCCGAGGCGGAGCTATTGCCTGCACACGACCTCGTAGTCTTCGACGAGGCCCACGAGCTCGAAGACATTGCGTCGGCCGCGTTCGGTTTCGAGTTGAGCCCGGTCCGCCTCGTGGCGCTCGCTCGATTGGCCCGGCCCTTGTTGGCGGACAGCTCCGTTGCTGCCGCTATGGAAGATGGGGCGGCACTGCTTGGAGGAGTGCTTCGCGCTTACAAAGACCAACCGCTCCGGCGCCCGCTCGATGAAGACGTCGCTCGCGTCGTCGGTTTGCTGAGAGAGCGGGCCAACCTTCTGCTCGAGGAGTTGCGGAAAGGCAGTCGTAGCCCGCTCGAGGGCAGCGGGAGTGCTGGTAGTGCCGGCCAGCGTAGTGATGGAGGGCAGGGCAGGACTGCGAAGACTGGCCGGCTTAGCGGCCGTAAACTGACCTCTCCGGCGGGGAAGCACTCTGTCGGGGCTGGGCACGGTATGCAGGCCGCGAGCAATCCGGGTGGCGGCGCTCGGAGGGTGCGAGCACAAAAGGCCGCCTCACTCCTGGTGGACGACCTGAACGAAATACTGGACTTGCCTGAAGGACAAGTGGCCTGGGTCGAAGGACCGGACCAGGCCCCGGTCCTCTGCGTCGCGCCGGTCGACGTGGGCGGCGCTCTGCGCCAGCGCCTTTGGCAGGGCGAGGCCGCTCCGACGGCGGTGCTCACGAGCGCCACCATCCCGCCTCACCTCGGCGACAGGCTCGGGCTGGCCGCTGGCTCGTACGACGAACAGGACGTGGGCAGCCCGTTTTCCTACTCGGAACAAGCGTTGCTCTACTGCCCGGTCCACTTGCCAGACCCGCGTTCGCCGAGTTTCGAAGCGGCCATGCACGAAGAACTGATCGCCCTCATCGAAGCGGCGGAAGGACGTACTCTGGCCCTGTTCACGAGCTGGAGGGCCATGCAGGCGGCGGCGAAGGTGGCCCGCGACCGGGTCCCCTGGACCATCTTCACGCAGTCGGACTTGCCCAAGGTCAAACTGGTCACCCTGTTCAGGTCTGACGAGCACTCGTGCTTGTTCGCAACTATGGGTTTCTGGCAGGGCGTGGACGTACCGGGGCCGTCACTATCTCTCGTCACCATCGACCGGCTGCCTTTCCCCCGTCCGGACGACCCCCTTTTGCGAGCCCGCCGGGACGCTCTGGGGCCTAGGGCTTTCGAGCTGATCGACTTGCCAAGGGCGGCGACTCTGCTAGCCCAAGGGGCCGGGCGCCTCATCCGGTCCCGGGATGACCGCGGCGTGGTGGCCGTGTTCGACCGGCGCCTCGGGAAGGCTCGCTACCGCTGGCAGCTGGTCGACTCGTTGCCGCCTATGCGACGGACGAGGTCCCGGGCCGAAGTCGAGACTTTCCTGAGATCCCTGGCGAGCGGTCGAGAGTGAACCTTGGTCAAGTCGGAAGGGACTCGCACCCGTCACCGGGCGGGCTTTTTTGTCACCGCGCCCGAGTTGACTCGGAGGCATGGATAAATCGACACGCGCCGCACTTGGCGAGGTCGCAGCCCATCAGCGGGGGCTGTTTTCGGTGACGCAAGCTAAACAGATCGGCGTAACCAACGCCCAGTTGGTCCGGGCGGAAGCCGCCGGCCACCTCCGGCGCCTCCGGCGTGGTGTCTATGCCCCTGTGGGAGTTCCCTCCTCGCGCTGGGATGACATCGTAGGTGCGGCACTGGCGGCGGGCCCTGGAGCCGTCGTCTCCCACGCCAGCGCCGCGGCCGTACACCGCTTCGAATATGGCGGTACCGGTCTCGTCGAGTTGACTGTCCGGCGAAGCAGCTATGTCCGTCCTCCCGGTGTCGTCGTGCACCGGGTAGCGGATTTGGGACCGGAAGACGTCGTGACGGAACGAGGAGTGCTCGTCACATCGCCTTGCCGCACGCTGGTTGACCTGGCCGGCCGTCTGGGGCCGGTGCTCACAGAAAAGCTGGTTGACGAAGGATTGATCGCCCGGCGCTGGACGGTGGTGCAACTGCAGGAGTGCCTTCACCGGGCAAGAACGAACATCACCGGTCGAGACTTGCTCGATCGGCTATTACGGCAACGGGGAGGGGATCCCAATGCAGACAGCGCCCTGGAGGCGAAGGCGTTCCGGGCACTCGCCCCGTTGAGGCCCTTTGAAGTTCACTTTGCCGTAGCCATTGGATCCAGGGTCTATGTGGTCGATGCGGCATGGCCAGAGGACAAGGTCGCAGCTGAGGTCGTGGGCCGGGCACACCGGCTGGCGTCTCTTTCCGCCTTCGACCGCGAACGGCGCAAATTGAACGCCCTGGGCGTGGCCGGTTGGCGAATTTGCCACCTGACCGCGGCCATGTCGCCCGAAGACATGCTTATGGCAGTCAGGGCGATGCTGGCGGAACCGAACCATACGCAGTTCTAGCTGGAAAGCGAGCAAAACTCCCTACCGGCAGGGTGATCCCGTCGAAATATGCAAACAGCGAGGCCTCAACGGGGAGGTAAGTAGGTACTTTTGTACAGGGGGCCGAACCATGCGCAGTTTTAGCTGGAAAGCGAGCAAAACTCCCTACCAGCGCCGGTCGGCCGTCGAAATATGCAAACAGCGAGGCCTCAACGGGGAAGCAAGTAGGTACTTTTGTACAGGGGGCCGAACCATGCGCAGTTTTAGCTGGAAAGCGAGCAAAACTCCCTACCAGCGCGGGTCGGCCGTCGAAATATGCAAACAGCGAGGCCTCTACGGGGGAGGTAAGTAGGTACTTTTAGACGGCACGCCCGCTGCGCCTCCGCGTTCGTCCATAAATCCACGACAGCGAGGTGCCGTCCGGTCAGCTGCCCGTGCTCTTGGCCGCCGGGGTGCCCAACCAAATCGCCAACCGGCCGTCTACGGTGCCCGCCACCACAGGGTCCTGTCCCACGTAGGCGGCTTCGTCGGCCTGGGCGTAGATCGTCGCGTGGAACGCCGGCGCCGTCGTATGCAGCTGTTGCCACGAGTTGCCCGCGTTACCGGACGCCCACAGCCCCGCCGGTGTCGGCTGGCCCCTGCCGAGCCTCCGACAGGTGAGGGCCATATCTCGGAGGAAAGGTCGCCCTCGCCGCTCAGCCCCAACCACGTGGTAGTGCCGAGGGCAATACCGTCGAGTGGCGCGACTTCCGGGCCACTAGGTGCGCTGCCCCCACCGCTGAACGAGGCGGGCAATTGTTGCCACGTGGCGCCGTTGCTCGAGCTCCAGAGGGCCGGCTGTTCGACCGTACCTTTGCCCGTCGTCCCCCCATACGCGATGAAGCCGTTGCCGGTGGATAGGCACCCGTCGACCGAGGTTGAAGAGCCCCGCGGGCGGCAAGGACGAAGACGAAAAGGTGGCGCTGGTCCACGACGACCCGTCGCTGCTGACCCAGGCCGCCGGCATGCTCCCTGGCGCCGTCGAGGTGGTGGTCCCGACTACGACGGCGCTCGAACCAGCCGAGCACGTTGCCAGCGGGGATTCTGTGCTCAGTTGAGGGCTCGGGTCGAGCGGTTGGGGCGCTTCCCATGTGGTGCCGTCGGGGCTGTACCAGCCGACCGCCTGCCGGCCAGCGTCGCCGATCACGTACTCGCTGTTGCCGAGCCGGCCGGCGGCAGTGGCGGTGAAGGGCCCGGTCAGAGGAGTGGTGGCCACCGTCCCGGCGGCGGTCGCCACCCCTTCCGCCGAGGTAGCCCCTGCACCGCAGTCCCTCCGCCGCCAGTCCCTCCCCGCCAGTCCCTCCACCGCCAGTCCCTCCACCGCCGCCGCCGGCCCGGGCCCGCCCAGACTGTCCGGAGTTATCGGCTCCCTCGGCCATGTGGCCCCGTCGTTAGCGGACAGGCTGGCGAAGGCGCCGGTCTCGCCGCCCAGCGCGCTGGCTTCCGGGCCTGACGGCGGGGCGGATCCCACCGCCATAAGCCCGCCGGGTACGGCCAGCAGTTGGTTGACCGTCGCATCATGGAACGCGCCATCGTTGACGGCCCGCCAAGACCGCCCGTCGGTCGAGGTCAGGACGGCGACGGACGTCGTCCCCCGGCCCATGGTCAGGCTGGGCCTGGACAGCCGAACGCTCATAACCAGAGCGCCGTTGTCGTCGACGAGGCTGGTCGGGACGGCAGTCGGTAGTGGTTGGCCGAACGCACCGTCGGCGTTCGGTTGGTACCAGGCCCCTTCCCGCCGGACGAGGACGTACGGCTGGCCGGGCAAGTTGTCGGCCAAGACGGTGGCATCCTGGTCGGCCGCCACTAGGCCAAGGTGCCAATCCGCGTCGTCGGCTGCGGCTGCTGGCAACGCCACCTCGGTCCATGCCAGGCCATCGGTCGACTGCCAGAAGCGTTGGTGGCCCGGGCTGCCGCCGACGGCGAACATGTGCACCCCGGTGCCGGCCGCCGCGTATGCAAGCGCCCCGGAGCTCTCGGGCGGTTCGGCGTCGAGCGGAAAGCTCTCCGAGGTCTGGCTCCAGGATGAACCATTGGGCGAGATCCATGAGGCGGGCTGCCACGTAGAGCCCGTCCGCACACCCCCGACCGCGAGCAGGCCGCTCTGAACACCGCTCTGCGGCCCCGCACTACCAGTACCGGTGGCACTGCCCGTACTCGCCGTCGCTCCGACGCCGCTGATACCGCCGATACCGCCGATACCGGCGGTAGCCACTGGCCCAATCGCGACGAGCGACGTGATGAACTGGTCTCCGAGCCCGAAAGACGAAGTGACGCTGTCACGGACTGTGGCCCAATGGATGCCGTCAGCTGAGTACCACAGGGCGCCCGACACGCCAGTGCCGGTCGCGTAGGACCCGCCGGCGAACACACCAGCCGGCGTTGTTAGCAGGTCGTTCACGACCGCTCCCGGAGCCTGGTTGACAACGCTGTCGGCATCGCTCAAGACCTGCCAAACCCGGCCGTCAGTCGAGTACCACAGGGTGGGCTTGCCGTCGACCGACCCGGCGGCGAACGCGCCCAGTGCGCCCGCGGTGACGGTGTCCATGACTGCCCCGGCCTGACCTGCGGCCCCGTCCGTCAGCGGCGCGTCGAACGCCGGGCTGTCCGCCACCGGGACGAAAGCTCGGCCGGGACCTGGCGAGACCCACACCGCCGCCCTCCGGGCGTCACCCGGTCCAGCGGAGCCGACCACGATCTGTTCTGTCCCCCAATTGGTGGCCGCGTCGGCGGTGGTTGGGCCGCCCCTGCCGGCGTTGGGAGGCTGGTTTTTGACCACCTGGTGGCGTCGGGCGAGGTCCAGACGGTGGCCACGGACGGGCCATTCGTAGTGAACTGAGTGCCCGCTATCAACCACTTCCCGCCGGGCCCGGGCGCCACCACGCTCGACAGCGTGCTGGTGGCACCGCCTCCAAGGTCCAGCGATGCACCTGTATCCCTTCTGCCAATCGTAGAGAGCAGACGAAGCCCGCTTTGTCGCCTGCGTCACTGGTGAACGAGTGACCTTGGACGACCGTGGCGGCGGCCCGCTGGCGCAACCGCCCAACACGGTGCCCACCAGCAGAGTAAGTGTTGTGCCTTTTATGAGCTTGCGGCTATGGACGGCAGGCACGGTTCAGCGTTACGACGGGCACCATGCCGCGGAGGACATCGCGACGTTCAGCGGGCGCTCAACCCCAACCCGCCATCCTCTTTCCGCCTCCAGACCTTCCACCATGGCTTTGTCTCCCGCTTGCGCTCGATCTCCTTCAGGATCTCAGGACCGGCGGCAGTCACAATGAGGTCGGCCGCGTCCAAGACGCTCGCCACCTCGCCTTCCGGGATGTCCGGCTCTTCTTCGACCTGCGGTCGGGCCAGGGAGCCCACGACGAAGCTGCCGTCGATAATGTCCTTTTGGTAGCGGGGGCAGCTCGAGGGGCAGCGCCAGGGCGCTTCGGGCGCGAGGTTGAGCACACAAAACCGGGCTGCCTCTCCGGTTGAATACGTCCGGCTCTGGAAGTGCCGGCAGTCTTCCCGCATAGTCATTGGGTCCAGTTTGGCACGCCCTTACAGCTGTCTGGTCACGGACCAGGCTCCCGAGGAGGCTGGGCGGAGCGTCGGCGCATGGGGCGGGGGCTAACGAGCGCATGGGGCGGAGCTATAAGGAGACCTGCTCCTGGGTATAAAGGCCTAGCGGGCCAGGCGCATCACGGTGCTCGGTCCCAACGCTCCTGGTCCAGTGTTCAGTTGGTCAATAGTATTGACAGTAAGGTACGTCAGCGACGGACTTAGCTAATGCTCAGGAAAAAGTCAGGGCTGGCGGCATCCGCAACGGGGACGTTGTCGTACCCTTGATGTACTTGAGCCCTTTGCATGCCCGCGTGACCCGCAAATACCCCGGGGCCCACGGCCGCAGTTTTGTGGTCGCCAGCTTGGTCGCGTTTGGTGCACTACTGGCGGTATCGCTCAGCAGCTGTTCGACTTCGGTGACTTATGCAGGAAGCTCCTCGCAGGGAGTGTTCTTCAAACTGCCGCGCAGCTGGAAGGTTTACAATCAGACGACGCTGCAGGATATGGGCTTGGTCAACCCCACTCAGACCTCGCAGGCAGAGGCCGCCGGTGACAGTTATCAGCTGTTTGTGTCATTCGCCAGCCCCAACCCTCGCCTGGGTGCCCGCGGGGCGCCGGACCTCTCGGGCGCCTCTCCCTGGGCTTACAACTTCGTCGAGTCCCTTGGTGGTTCTGACGCGGAGTCGATCTCGTTGAGCGGCCTGGACAACCTGGTGATCCCGGTCGACACCTTGACCCAGCAAGGGGACGCCGAGCAGCTGGCCGCCACCAAGTTCCTGGTGAAGGGAAACCTGCGCGGGACCCGCGTTGCTTACGAGGCCAAGAGCCAGAGCGGCTCCGTGGCCTTCGAGCAAGTCGCACTGATAAACAGCCCGACCAACGAGGTGTGGGTGCTGGCTGTCGGGTGCTCGCCCACGTGCTTCGAGGCTCATAGGGCCACTATCGACAAAATCGTAGGCAGTTTCACCGTGACGGGACAGGAGAGCTAGTCACATGCCGTGGTCGCCCCGCGCCTTACTGAACAGGAGGAGGGGGCGCCCGGCCCTTGCGGTGGCGGCCGCGATAACGCTGGCCACCGCGCTGGCGGCATGCTCAGGCAATCACATTGTGTCCAGCAGCTCGCAGCAGTTCTACGCGAGCTTGCCTTCAGGCTGGAAGGTCTTCGACTCGGCTTCGCTGTCGCGCAACGGCTCCCTGCATTCGCTGATCACCACCAAACCGACCTTCCTGGAGGTCGCCTCCGCCAGTCCCCGGCCCCGCGCCACCGATGCCTTCAGCTCCTCGCGCTACCCATGGGCCATCGCCCTGGTCAGACCCCTAACTACGGCGGAACAGTCCCAGTTGTCGCTGGAGAGCCTGAGTGACGTGCTGGTCCCGGTGGACGAGCTCAGTCAGCTTGGCGACAACGTCCAACTCTTGTCCCAGCCAACAGAACAGGTCAACGGGCCGATGCACGGGATCTCCCTCTCGGTCCAGCTCCAAGGCCCAGCCGGCGGTGAGATTGCCTATGACCAGTCGACCTGGGTCAATGGCGCCACCAGCAAGGTATGGTTGCTGATGGTCGGTTGTTCCCCTTCGTGCTTCCAGCAACAACAGTCCGCCATCAGCAGCGTCATGAGCACCTTTCTCGTTCCAGATAACAAGGGGAAATAAATGACAACTCCCTCGGATCCCTCCGAGGCCCAAGGCCCGCAGCCTCCTGGTTCACCTGAAGGTCTTGCGGCTGGCCAAACAGGCGGTGGGCCGGACGAGGTCACCGGCGCTGACAACACCCCGCCAGGCGGGGTGCCGCTCGCTGAAGGGCAGGCGGTCAGTTCTGGTGGGGCAGATGGTGCCGACGACGCGAATGGCACCGTCAATACGGGCTGGGGCAGTAGCGCCGGGACCAAGCCGGCGGAACCGACGGGCAATGGCCAACCCCCCGTGGTGCCCCTTCCCCAACCGGCCAGCCCGACGGAGTGGAAGCCTTCGGAGTGGCATCCCGAATCATGGCAACCCGGTGAATGGACCAGTGCCCCCGTAGGGGCGAGTGTGCCGGTGGCGGGGTCGGCCCAACCTGGTGTGCCTGCACCAACCGGAGCCGGGCCGCTGGAAATGGTCGGTGCTCACGGCCAGCCCGCGCCTCCTCCATTTCCGGGCGTCGGCGGGAACGGGGCGGGCAACGGGTTTGTCCCCGGAGCCGACTCCGTTCCTACCCCGGGCGAGGAGCCGCTCCTGGAAGTGTTGCCGCGTTATGAGACCAGAAAGCCGCGCTCGTTCTGGATGCGTAGTCGGCTCCTGATACTTATAGCGGCAATTTGGGGACTGCTTTTCTGGTACTCGCTTTCGTCCGACCCTCTCCTCAGCGTGCACGACGGGCTCGTCCAGACCTGGAACTCCAAGTGGTGGCTCGCCGTCCTTTTCGCGGCCGAGCTAATCCGCCAGATCCACTACATCATCTGCGAGCACTGGGGGGCCTACAACCACTTCTGGGCGGACAGGGTATTCGCGGCCAATCGCCCCAAAGGCCGGATGAGCGATTGGGCGCGCTACCGGGCCAAACGCATTTTCACAATCCTCATCCTTATTGCCCTGGCCGCCGTGATCGCTGGGGCGGCATTCAACACGAGCCCCATAAACGGGCTGTTCCTTATCCCCTCGAAGCTCGTCAGCCTGGCCGGCTACATCGTCTACGTAGTTTTCATCCTGCTGCTCGTCGTAGGCCAATTTGCGGCGATTTTCTTCTTCCTTTCCCGAGGCGGTGTCGACACTTATTTCCCAGATGACATAAAGACGCGCTTTACCAGCGTTTGGGGCCAGGACGCCGTACTGGAGCATGTGAAGGAGAGCATGGTCTTCCTGGAAGACCCGGAGTCCATCGAGCAGAGGGGCGGATACGTCCCCGGGGGCATCCTGCTCTGGGGCCTTCCCGGTACAGGCAAGACCCTTATGGCCGAAGCGGTCGCCGGCGAGACAGGCAAGCCGTTCGTGTTTGTGGACCCGGGTGCTTTCATCAATATGTTCATGGGCGTCGGGGTCCTCAAGGTCAAGTCCGTGTTCCGCAAGCTGCGCAAGCTGGCCCTGCGTTATGGCGGAGTGATCGTCTTCTTCGACGAGGCCGACTCCCTCGGCAACCGCGGGATGATGAGTGGCCCGGGCATTTTTGGCCCTGGTGGCGTGCGCGGCATGGAAGAAGGGCCGTGGACGAGCGGCATGTGCCACGGCGGTACGTACCTCTCTGAGAGCAGTGTCTCCGCGCTGTTGACTTCCTACCAAGCGACCATGCAAGCGCAAAAGTCGTCCATCCCGGATGGGCGGCGGGGGGCCCGTGACCGCGGGATGATGATGGGTGGGATGATGGGCGGAGGCGGGATGGGCACCCTCCAGGCAATGCTGGGCGAGATGTCGGGGCTCAAGAAACCTCGTGGGTTCATGAACCGTTTTGTCAGGCGCATCCTCGGGATGAAGCCGAAGCCGCCGCCGAAGTACCGAATCCTGATCATGATGGCTACCAACATGCCCAACTCGTTAGACGAGGCCATGCTGAGGCCGGGGCGTATCGACCGGATCTTCCGGGTCGGCTACCCCTCTAAGGCAGGGCGGGTGCGCACTTACGAGGGTTATTTCGAGAATGTAAGGCACGAGCTCACGGCGCAGGACATCGACAAGCTGGCCACGATAACCCCTTACGCTACGGGCGCCACGATAAAGGACCTAGTCAACGAATCCCTCATCGTGGCATTACGCAACAAACACGATGTGATCACGTGGGCGGACGTACTGGAAGCAAAGAGGCTGAAAGAGCTCGGCCCACCCGAAGAAGTGGAATATGTCGAGCGCGAGCGCCACGCCGTTGCCATACACGAGGCGTGCCACGCGGTTGTGGCGTACAAAGTGCGCAAGCACCTGGAGATCGACTTGGCGACGATCGAAAAAGGCAGCACGTACCTCGGGATGGTCTCGTCGATAAAGCCCGAGGACCGTTTCACCAGCTGGCGCAGCGAGTACGAAGCTGACGTAATGGTGAGCCTGGCTTCGTTAGCGGGTGAGCGGATGTTCTTCGCCGGCGACTCCTCCTCGGGCGTCTCCGGGGACTTGGAGTCGGCGACGACGATCGCCCAACTGATGGAGGGTTACTGGGGTATGGGTAGCACCATCGCTTCTCGCGCCGCGCGCAGGACCAATGGTGGTTGGCCGCCAGGCCAGGGTGATGGTGGCGAGATGATGGGCGGTGAACTGGGCAAGAAGGTCGAGGACAGGCTGAGCGAGCTGCTGGTGCGCACGCACGACCTGATCGATCAGAGCAAAGTGGATGTTTATGCGGTTGCTCACGCCCTCGAAAGCCACAAGACATTGAGCGGGGAAGATGTCGAGGCAGTGATCGAGGGCAAGGCCAGCCGTGGTATCGACGGTCGCGTTTACAAGGTCTCGCGGTTCGTGGAGATCTTCGATGACTACCACGAGCGCATCGCTAATGCTCACTCCAACCGTGAGCGCGTAGTTGTCGCCCTCCCGAACCCGGTCGAGTGGGCACCGGAACTGGTGGCTGAAGCGGCCAATGGCAATGGCCACGTGGTTGATGACGAACTGGAGACAGTGGGCGCCGACGCTTCCGCGGCCGCCGGTTGGGGGCTCCCGCAGCCCTAGGCACCTCGAACATATGTTCCTGTTCCTGGCTATGCTGCAGGGATGGGCCACGAGCGTCTGGTGACTTTTGACAGCAGGGCCTTAGAGGCTGCGACCGGTGCCGTCATGGTCCGGGACCGCCTGCTCCCGCTCGTGGCCCCATTGGCAGGGCTGTTCCCAGAAGGAGGCTTGCGCCGAGGGAGCACCGTGGTGATCGGGCGAGGTGCCCCGCCCAATACCGGTGCGCCCAAGATCGGTGCGCCCAAGACCGGCGCGTCCGGTATGACCTCTTTGGCGCTCACCCTGCTCAGTGGGCCTTGTGCCGGTGGTCACTGGTGCGCTGTGGTAGGAGCGCCTGACCTGGGGCTGGTGGCGGCCGGCCAAGTTGGTGTCGACCTGGAGCACCTGGCTGTCGTCCCTTC
The DNA here is from genome assembly GCA_963807395.1 of uncultured Acidimicrobiaceae bacterium. Taxonomy (GTDB): domain Bacteria; phylum Actinomycetota; class Acidimicrobiia; order Acidimicrobiales; family Palsa-688; genus Fen-671. The sequence continues at coordinate 135,186 of CAWEBW010000003.1, read as the reverse complement.
ACCCGGCTCAAAGTGGGCCACGGTGACGGCAGCCTTGCTCGAAGGCTTCGACGTAGTACTCCTGCGGGCCGCCGGCCAGACGGCCCCTTCGGATGCTCGCAAGCTGGAGGCACGTGCCCGCGAGCGTGGATCTGTGCTCGCGGTGATGGGTGACGGCTGGCCCGGGTCGGCCGCTGTTCGCCTTGATGTCGTCGCTGGGCGGTGGTGCGGGCTCGAGGATGGTTGTGGGCACTTGTGGGGCCGTGAGATCGAAGTAGTGGCCGGCGGCAGGGGGGCCGCTTCTCGTCCGCGGCGGGCAATGATCTGGTTCGGCCAACCTGAGCTCGGTCCGCCTGAGCTAGTCGGCCTGAGTTCGGGCCGCCGGAGCTCGGGCCGCCGGACTCGGGCCGCCGGAGCTCGGGCCGGTGGCCAAGCTCGAGCTGGTGGCCGGCGGTCATGGTGAAGTGCCAGCCAGCATCGGCATTGCCGGGTGAAGCGGCATGAGCCAGCCAAGGGCCCTTGTGGCCTATTGCCCCGACTGGGCTGTCATGGCAGCGGGGCGGCCCCCGTCCTGCGAGGTCGTTGTCGTATCGGCCAACCAGGTGGTGGCGGCATCGCCGGCCGCTCGGGCTGCTGGGGTCAGGGCCGGGATGCGCCGGCGGGAAGCCCAAGCCCGTTGCCCGGGTTTGGATGTAGTGGCGGGCGACCCTGGAGTTGGAGCGCGCTCCTGGGAGCCGGCCGTGGCGGCGGTCGAGACGTTCGCACCGGGGGCCGAGGTGCTCCAACCTGGCCAGCTTGCTCTTGGGCCCGGGGCCTTCCCGATATTTCGGTGGCGACCAGGCGCTAGCGGCCAAGGTGGCCGCCACGATCGAGTCGGTGGTGACCAGCCAGTCCAGTGGGGCCAGCCAGTCCAGTGGGGCCAGCCAGGCCAGTGGGGCCAGCGGGGCCAGTGGGGCCAGCCAGTCCAGTGGGGACAGTTGGGCCGGCTGTTGCCGGGTAGGTGTCGCTGACGGCCTTTTTACCGCCGGTCTGGCCGCCCGCCAGGCGTCGGCTGGCGAGCCCCTGGTGGTGCCCAAAGGTAAGAGCCCTGAGTTCCTGGCCCCTATCTCCGTCAGGGTGCTCGCGCTCCCGGGCCTCGGCAGCCCGGCCGCCGGGCCCAGTTGTGGCGACCTCGCCGACCTCGCTGACCTGCTCGTCCGGCTGGGGTTGAAGACACTGGGGGACTTTGCTGCGCTCCCCGCTCCCTCTGTGCTCGGCCGGTTCGGCGCCGAGGGCCTCTTAGCTCACCGACTGGCCAGAGGGCTGGGGGAGCGGCCTGTGCGGGCTCGCTTGCCTCCTCCCGATTGGGTCGTCTATGCCGGGTTCGACCCGCCGGCTGACCAGTTGCACGCCGCTGCCTTTGTAGGCAGGGCCCTGGCTGAGGAACTACACGGCCGTCTCAGCGGGACTGGGCTTGTCTGCACCCGTCTGGCTATTGAAGTAGAGACCGAGTACGGCACCACCCTCCGTCGCAGCTGGCGCCATGACGGTGCCCTCAGCGCCGCTGCCATCGGCGAAAGAGTGCGCTGGCAGCTGGAAGGCTGGGCCCAAACGGACGTTGTTGGTGCCGGAGGGAGCCTGGGGCCGGGCACCCAGACGAGCGAGGCAGCCAGTGCCGGGGGGATCATCAAATTAACCCTCGTCCCCGAAGAGGTACGACCTGACGAGGGCCGCCAGCTCGGTTTTTGGGGCCACGACGCTGCTGCCGGGGCCAGGGCGGCCCGCGCTTTGGCGCGGGTACAGGGCCTGCTTGGGCCGGAGGGAGCCTTGACCGGGGTGTTGCAGGGTGGCCGCGACTACACAGAGCAGGTGCTCCTTGTCCCTTGGGGGGAGCCACGAGCGGCCACAGGCGCCAAAGGTGAGGCCCCTCCATGGCCCGGGCATCTCCCTGGCCTGGCGCCAACGGTGGTCTATCACCCGCCGCTGCCTGCGCAAGTGACGGACGAACTGGGTGAAACCGTTAGCGTCGGGAGCCGCGGGACGGCGAGTGCCCGCCCGGCTCAGCTTGTGATCGGCACGGGCCAGCCCAAAGCCATTAGTGCTTGGGCCGGCCCCTGGCCGCTCGAAGAACGCTGGTGGGACGGGGGCGGGCGCCGGCGGGCACGTTTCCAGGTGTGCACGGTCGACGGGGCGGCTTACCTCCTGGCCCGGGAACGGCGTCGCTGGTGGGTGGAGGCCATCTATGACTGAGCCCGCCCAGCTCACTCCATTGGTTGTTACTCGCGACCAACCGGGCCTAACGTAAGCCCGTGAAACTGGCCACCTTGAGGCTCGACACCACTACCACTGCGGCCAGGGTCGAAGAAGACGCCGGCGAAGCCGTCGAAGTCAGCGCCAGCGACGTAGGCGTGCTGCTGGCGCAACCTGACTGGGCTCAGATTGCTGCCGTCGCGGCCGGCACCCGGCACAGCCTGGCCGAGGTCGATTATGCCCCGGTCGTGCCCCGCCCCGGCAAGATCGTCTGTGTGGCCCAGAACTACAAGGCCCACATCGCCGAACAAGGCATCCAGGCGCCGGCCTACCCGGCCCTCTTCGCCAAGTATTCCTCGGCGTTAGCCGCCCCCTACGACGAGATCGTCCTGCCCGTCGACTCTGACAAGGTGGACTGGGAAATAGAGCTAGCCGTCGTGATAGGCCGGGCCGCGTTCAGGGCCAGCGAGGACGAAGCCTTGTCGGCCGTAGCCGGCTACGCCGTGATGAACGACGTGACGATGCGCGACTGGCAGTTCCGGACCAGCCAGTTCCTGCAGGGTAAGACGTACGACAAAGCGACGCCTTTCGGCCCCTGGCTCGTTACCCGGGACGACCCCTCGGTGGACGAAGGCGGTATGCGCCTCTCCTGTGAGGTCGACGGCGAGGTGGTCCAGGACGCCAGTACGTCGGACCTACTTTTCGGCGTGAGGGCCCTGGTTTCGTACATCTCGCACACCATGAGCTTGCGCCCGGGCGACGTCATCGCCACCGGGACGCCAGCAGGTTCGGGCCACTGGCGCCACCCTCCTCGCTACCTGGAAGACGGGAACCTGCTTGTCAGCCGAATCGTGGGCCTCGGGGAGTGCCGCAACCTTTGCCGGCGAGAAAAGCTGCAGTGAGCGCGACCGAACAACGGCCGGGTTAGAGGCCCAGGCACAACCGTCCGCCAAACTAGCCCTCGGCCAGGGCCGGCCTGGCGGCCGCCTTCAGCCACCTGATGGCCTTTGGCGCCAGCTCGACCACGGCGACGGCCACGACCGTAGTAGCGGTACCGGCCAGGACGTCCAGTAGGTAGTGGTTGGCCGTCGCCATTACCACTAAGGCCGTGCTCAGGGGGTAGGCGATGCCGACGACCAGCGCCGCCCGGCGCCAAGCCCGCCCGCTGGCCAACCTCCATACCACCAACGAGCACCAGACGGCCCACGCCAGGTGCATGGACGGCATGGCCGCCAATTGGTCCGCGGCCGAAATGAGCGTGTTGTGCCAGGAACCGAGTCCGCCCACTTTCTCTACTATGTCCGTGAAGCCGGGCAACATCCGCGGTGGGGCCACCGGGTACAGCCAGAAAACCGCAAACCCGATCAGGTTGGCCAGGACCAGGTCGTTGCGCAGGGGCCGGTAGATGTCGGGTCGCCGCCACCATATCCACGCCGCCAGCCCGATTGTCACCCCGAAGATGGCGTTGTCGTAGAAATCCGACGAGATGTAGGCCAGCACGTAGTGGTGCGTGAGCCAGCTGTCGAGATACCGCTCAGGCGCAATGTGTAATCGTTGCTCGAAGGAAAGGATGCCCTGCCCGTGGCGTAACGCCTCGTTCAGCCGCAGAGGGGCCAGGTTTTGCAGCCAGTCGTAGATCCATCCTAAAAAAGCGATGACGGCCAACTCGAGGACGAGCGGGCTGCGCCTTGTTACGGGGCCTCCGACTGGTGCCGTCGGCGCCAGCGAGCCCGGAGCCGACTGGCCCTCAGCTACTGGAGTGGGCGAGCTGCCTCGGTCCGGAGGAAGGCCCAGGTCCTGTTCTCGGGCGACCGCCATGGCGGCCAAGCTTACGGTGCGTTCAGGGTGCAGCCGAACGCTGCCGTAGCTCATCCAAAGTGGCCTGTCGCGGCGGCCCGGCCACGGGATGGCGCGCCGTCGGGAATTATGATTCGCGCCATGCGTGGCCTGGTGCAACGGGTTTCGGAGGCATCCGTCAGCGTCGACGGGGAAGTGGTGGGGAGTATCGGGCCGGGCTTGTGCGCTCTGGTAGGAGTCGGGCTCGACGACGACGAAGCGGCGGCGGACCGTTTGGCCACCAAGATCTGGCAGCTGCGGGTGTTCCCGGACGAGGCCGGCAACCTGAACCGTTCGGCGGCTGAACTGGGCCTGGCCGTGCTGGTGATCAGCCAGTTCACGCTTTACGCCGACACAAGCAGAGGTCGGCGGCCTTCGTTCGTGAGAGCAGCTCCGCCCGAACGGGCGAACGCCCTGGTCGACCGGGTAGTGGACCGGTTACGTAGCACGGGGGCCGAGGTGGCCACCGGGCGGTTCGGCGCCATGATGCGAGTCAGTCTGGTAAACGAAGGTCCCGTCACGATAATGGTCGAGACGTGAAAGCTTGACGCGCCACGACGGGCCGACTAGCTTCCTTTGAGTCCAAGAAATGCGGTCTTTCGTAAGGCCGATTGGGTTGCCGCACCGCCACTGTCGCCGATGCGCAGCTGCCTTTGATAAAGGGGAGTTGGTGCTGTGCCTGAATACCGGTCGTGGTCGCGCGTTGCCCGTGGAAGGGTGGGCGGGCTCGAAGCTGAGTCGTCGGTTGCGTTCAAATCGCAACTGATATCTAAGTCGCCGACGGGCGTCGCGACCCAGGGCGGGCCTGACACTGCGGTCCGCCGCCGCCGGGCGCTGGAGCTGCTCCTGGGGGCCATCGCCATACCGGCCCTCGTGGCCTTGACGACGGGTTCAAGCGCCGCGTGGTGGGTTTTCGTTGGGATGTTGCCCGTCTTTGGCGTTTACCTGGTTGTCGTCCTTTACGCCCGCCGCGTAAAGGCGGAGCGCGAAATCAACGCGGCCTTCGGCGGCAGCGCCATCAATGCTCGGAGAGGCTGGGACGACGTCTTCTCGGCCCGCGACTCGCGACTGGACGAGGTCAGCGCCTAGCGGTGCTACCGGCAGGCCGTCTCAGCCCGGTGGCTCCTTAGACCAGCGGGCCAGGTCCTTGGCGAACTCCGGGGTGGTAGTCCAGGCGAGGATACGCAGCAACAGGGCGTTTTCTCCCGTGCTCTTCAACTTGCCCTGCATGTAGGCCACGGTCGGTTCTAGTTGGCCGTCTTTGACCTGGTGGGCGTCCTCGGTGCTCATCGTTATCGTCAGGTCGGGTTCTCCCTCGCACCCGGGCAAGACCGGCCCCGGCCCGTCGCTCGACCATTGGCAGCACCACTGGGTCGCTTGTTTGGCCTCTGCGCCTTGTGCCCGGTTGGCACCTTGGCGAGACTTCGATCTCGACGACCCCGTCCGGCTAACCTCGCCGACGATGACCGTGACCAGGGCCGAAGGGGCAGCAACGGTGCCGGCGGAGCCCGCTGGCGACGAAACTGGCGTGCTCATATGGAGGCCCGTTCACGAACGCCGGCGAACAAGTCGTCTTCAGGAGCCCGAGACGCGGTGAAATTGCGGGCCAAGTGATACTCCTCGTAGTGGCCCAGCGCGTCTGCGACGTCGGCCGGCAACCCGAACCAGAACGGCGAATTGGGGTCCACCTGAGTCTCGTGGGCCAGTAGGGCGGCTTCCCTCACGCGCGCCCAGAGGGCCACGTCGATGACGGTCGTCACTTCCTCTTGCGGGGCGTCGGCCACCTTCTTCAGCCGCTCCTCCCCCCACGGCTGTTCCAGCCCCAACTCGACGAACTTCTCGGCCAGGGCCAGCATGCGTTTTTTCGACCAGAGCATGTAGTAGAGCTTCTCGGGCTGCCAGGCGGCCCGGCCTCCGGGAAGGCGTCGGGCTCGCCGCTGGCATTGAACGCCGCTAAGCCCACCTCATGGGCCTTGATATGGTCCGGGTGGGGGTACGTCGTCTGGTGGCCCGGGTAAATGACCATTACCTGCGGCCTGGCCCGTCGCACCACGGCCACGAGCCGGCTGGTCGCTTCCTCCAGTGGAGCTTTGGCGAACGATTCGGGGCGTTCGTTGGCCTCGCTCCCGGGCATCCCGGAGTCGCGATAGCCGAGCATGTCAACCTCGTCGTAGCCGATGATCGAGGCCGCCCGTTGGAGTTCTTGGGCCCGGACCGCCGGTAGGTTCTCGACCACCTCGGGCCGGTCCATGGCCGGGTTGAGGATGTCGCCTTCCTCTCCGCCAGTGCAGCAGACGAGGACGCAGTGGGCCCCCTCGGAGTGGTACTTGGCCACCGTCCCAGCGCCTTTCGAGCTCTCGTCGTCAGGGTGGGCGTGGACGGAAAGCAGGGTCAGCTCTTGCGTCATGCCACCAAGATATGGGCTCTGAGTGACGGTCTTGGCCGTGGTTTATGGCATTCGCTCCCGACCAGGCGCTTACGATGGGCAAATGCCGGACGAGCTTCTGTTCCGCCAGCTCCAGGCGGGAGAAGACTTTGCTGTCGGCGACCAGTTCGCGACGACGATGCGTAACCACGTCTACGTAATCGGTGACGGCGCCGCTCGGGAAGGGTTCCTGGTCGACCCGGCCTACGACGTGGCCGCCCTTCTGCGGTGGCTGGCCGACGCGGACCTCCGGTTGACTGGCGTGCTGGCCACTCACTACCACGCCGATCACGTTGGCGGCGACATCTTCGGCGAGCACATCCAGGGCCTGGTCGACTTGCTCGAGCTGGCCGACGTCCCCGTCCACGTTCAAAAAGAGGAGCTCCCGTGGGTGACGGAGATGACCGGCGCACCCGTTTCATCGCTGGTAGCGCACTACGACGAGGACGTCTTGCCCGTTGGCGCGGTCGGCGTGCGCCTTTTGCATACTCCTGGCCACACGCCTGGGAGCCAATGCTTCGTGGTGGGGGACAACCTGGTGTCCGGGGACACGCTCTTCATCGACGGCTGTGGCCGCACCGACCTGCCCGGGGCCGACCCAGACGAGATGTACACCAGCCTGCAACGGTTGGCCAGCTTGCCGGGGCGGCTCGTCCTGTGGCCGGGGCACCACTATTCGCCGGCGCTCTCAGCCCCCTTAGAAGAGGTCAGGCGGACCAACTCCGTCTTGGCCAAGTTGAGCCGGGAGCAATGGCTCAGGCTCTTTACCTGACCGTGAAGGGCGCGACAGCCGTGGCTGGCGGCGTCCTGATTTAGGGCCCTACCCAGCCAGGCCTACCAGTTGGGACAGTCGCGGTCAGCGGGCTGAGGTCTCACTGCCACACGGGCCCACCGTTCGGTGGAGGTGAGAACCATCCGCCTGGTTGGTGCGCTCCCCGGCGGGCCGGCCCATGCTTTACCTATGACCCGAGAACTTGTCATCGAGGCGCGCGGTCTTCGCAAGACGTACGGGAACACGGTGGCCGTCGACGGCCTCGACCTTGACATGGCCGCTGGCGAGGTGCTCTCGCTCCTCGGGCCGAACGGGGCCGGCAAAACCACGACCGTCGAGATCCTCGAGGGCTACCGCCGGCGTGATGCCGGCGAAGCCAGGGTCCTCGGACAAGACCCTCAGCGCGCAGGAGCGGCATGGAGGGCCCGGCGCGGCATCGTGCTGCAGTCCTGTGAAGACGTGGTCGACCTGACGGTGTCAGAGTGCGTGCGCCATTTTTCTCACTTTTACCCTGCGCCGGCTGACCCCGCCGAGGTCATCGAGCAGGTTGGCCTCAGCGCTAAATCGGGTTCGCGGATCAGGGCGCTTTCGGGGGGCCAGCGCCGGCGCCTCGACGTCGCCCTCGGGATCGTCGGGCGGCCCGAACTGGTCTTCATGGACGAGCCCACGACTGGCTTCGACCCCGAAGCCCGCCGCCAGTTTTGGGACGTAGTCCGGGACTTGGCCCGGCACGGTACAAGCGTGCTGCTGACGACGCATTACCTCGAAGAAGCCGAAGCGCTGGCCGACCGTGTCGCCGTGATCAACCACGGCCAGGTCGTCGAGACGGGGCCGCCGAGCGAGCTGGGAGGGCGCCAGGACCTCCCGGCCGAGGTCTCATGGCTCGGCCCGGACGGGTGCCACCGGGAGAAGACCGCCCAGCCGACAGCGCTTGTAAAACAACTCGAACGAAGTTTTGGCGGGGAGGTCCCCCGCCTTACGGTGACCCGCCCAACGCTGGAAGATATTTACCTCGAGCTCATCGGCGCCGGGAACAGAGAAGAGGAGCAGAAATAGTGGCAATGCCCGAGACGGGTACGTTCTTTCGACAAAATCTAAAAATTACAGCGACGGGGTCTCAGCACGTGAACAGCACTGCCACGGGTTTTCGAACCAGGCCTTCTCTTTCTTCGGTCCGGGCCTTGGCCACGGCTGGCCTCGCTCGAGGTCACGTGGAAATATTGCAGTTTTTCAGGAGCAAGGACGCCGTCTTTTTCACTCTCGCCCTGCCAGTGGTGCTGCTCGCATTGCTGGCGTCGATTTTCTCCGGAGATGTGCACGGCACTTCCGTGCGTTTCAGCCAGCTCTACACGACGGGCCTACTGGCCGGAGGCCTCGCCTCGACCAGCTTTTTGAACCTGGCGGTGACCATCGCGGGGGAACGGGAGAACGGGGGCTTGAAGCGTCTCGCCGGTACTCCCATGCCAAGGACGGCCTATTTCATTGGCAAAGCGATCGTGGTGCTCGTCTCCTGCACTCTGGAAGTGATAGTCCTGCTGGCCTTCGGGCATTTCGTTTACAACGTTGCCCTTCCCGGCAGTCTGGAGCGGTGGTGGACGTTTATCTGGGTCACGTTCCTTGGCGCGACTTCGATGTCGCTGATCGGGATCGCCATCAGCAACGTGCCCAGGTCGGCGCGTGCCGCGGCGCCGGTGGCGAACTTGCCATTGCTAGTGCTCGAGTTTATTTCCGGGGTTTTCGTCCCCGTCACCGTCTTGTCCCATGGCCTCTACACTTTCGCCGGTTTTTTCCCGCTGCGTTGGGTGGTCGAGGGCTACCAGTCCGCATTGCTCCCTAGTTACTTTCAATACGTGGAGCCAGGCCACGTGTGGGACCATGGTCAAATGGCCCTCGTGCTCGTGATCTGGTGCATAGTTGGGCTGGTGCTGTCGGCCAGGACGTTCAGATGGACAGGGCGCGGCGAACGTTAGGCGAGCGGCGCCCCGAGGTGGCCCCGGACGCAGCTGTCCCGCCCGCCACGTTGAGCCATCGCCTGGCCAGTGCGATGAGCGACTGTGGCGGCTTGCCCGGCACCAACGTCGAAAGCGGGGCCGACGAAGCTGGCCGCGGGACCGGCCCGAACGCTTGGGACCGTTTCGTGCCCTGGTGGAACTGGGCTTTTGCCGTCACGCTGGCGGCCACGACCGCCTTTGCGGTCATCGAGCTCCACGGTGCGGGCCGTCTGGCGGCGGTGCTCGCTTTGTATGCCGGCCTCGCCGTTTTGTACACGCTGACGCTGGCTCGGTCGGCTGGCTCCAGCTCGGGCGCCGGAAGTGGGCGGGCCGGTTTCATTTACCTCGCCGGGGCTTGTGCCATTTTTGCCGCCGCTTGTGCCCTCTTCCCGGGATCGGCCTTGTTGCTGTTCGTACTTGTCCCTCACTGCTTCATGTTGCTCCGGTTGCGGCCGGCGTTCGTGGCCGTGCTCGGGCTGGCCCTGGTCTATGCCGCGGCCGAACTAGCCAATAACGGCATTGACACCGCCACAGTCGCGAGCGTGGCCATTGGTGGCGCCTTCACCATTCTGCTCTCAGTGCTCCTGGGGACCTACATCACCAAGATCATCGACCAGAGCCTTCAGCGCGCCTCCCTGATCGCAGAACTCGAGCGCACCCGCGACGAGCTGGCTGTTCTGAGCCGGGAAGCTGGCGCGCTGGCGGAGCGAGAGCGGCTGGCACGGGAGATCCACGACGCCCTCGCCCAGGGTTTCACGAGCGTGATCATGCTGGCGGAGGCGGCGCAGGCCGCGCTTGACCGCGGCGATCTCGGCCTCGCCCGCCGTCAGCTCGGGCTTGCGGAAGATGCGGCTCGCGATGGGCTCACCGAGGCCCGCTCTCTGATCGAGACCCTGGCCCCATCGGCGTTGCGGGGGGCTTCGCTGGTGGGCGCCATTGAGCGGGTCCGTCGGGACCTGGGGGCGCGCTTTGGGTTCGTGACGCACTTCGAAGTCGAAGGCGACCCCACCGCCCTCTCGAACAACACCGAGATCGTCCTACTCAGGGCGGCGCAAGAAGCGCTGGCCAACGTGGGCCGCCACGCCTCGGCGCGCTCCGTGTCGGTGAAGCTCAGGTTCGGAGGAAATGTGACCTCGCTCGAAGTGGTCGACGACGGCGTCGGCTTCGACGTGGCCCGGCCGCCTGGCTTCGGGTTGAGCCAGCTCCGCTCCAGGGCGGCTGAGCTCGGCGGCGCGGCGGAGGTCGCCTCTGTCCCCGGTAAGGGGACGACCATCCGGGTTAGTGTCCCCACCAGAGGTGAAGTCACAATGCCGGTGGCGCCGCCGGAACCGGAACCGACGCCCAGGCCCGACCCGTCGCAACCGACCGTCATCAGCCCTCTGACATCGGGCCGATGACGGTCACGATATTGATAGCCGACGACCACCCAGTCGTGCGGGAGGGCTTGCGCGGGATGCTGGCCGGCGAGCCAGACATCGAAGTCCTGGGAGAAGCGGGTGACGGCCGGGAAGCGGCCCGTATGGCTGAGTCCCTCCGCCCCGACGTGGTGTTGATGGACCTGCGCATGCCGGGGACTGACGGTGTCGAGGCTACAAAGCTCATCGCCAGCCGTTCGCCGGCTCCAGCCGTACTCGTCGTGACCACTTACGACACCGACAACGACATCATCCGGGCGGTGGAGGCGGGGGCGAAGGGGTACTTGCTGAAGGACACGCCCCGAGCGGAGCTCATCCGCGCCGTGCGGACTGCCGCTGCCGGCGGGACCGTCCTGGCCCCGGTCGTAGCGGCGAAGCTGCTCGGCCGTTCTCGTGCGCCCGCCCACCTCGAGCTGACCGGGCGCGAGCTGGAAGTGCTGGCCCTCGTGGCGGCCGGGAAGACCAACGCCGAGATTGGCCACGCTTTGTACATAGGCGAGGCCACAGTGAAAACGCACCTCCTGCACGTGTTCGCCAAGCTCGGTGTCGACGATCGCACGGCGGCAGTGACGACGGCGATCGGGCGGGGCCTGCTCCCTGCCCCCGGCCCGGCGTGAGAGCCTGGGGGCGGGCCGCTAGCTGAACCTTCGGCTGCGGTTTACCCCCTCGCCCCCTCATGCCCGGGTAGTTTCTCGACCAGGCTGGGCCAGGCGGCATTCTCGAGACGGCCGAGCCAATGGTCGATGTCGAAGTCGGCTTGCCCCGACAGGTAGCGCCAGAGAACGGCCCGGTTGACTAGCTCGAGCCGACCGGTAGCGGCCTCGTACCAAGGTTCCTTGGCCCGCAGCACTTCGAGCACGCGCCGGGCGACGCCCTCGTCGGCGAGGTCCCGGGTGTCCCAGCACCGCACTTGCTCGCCGGCCGGGTTGAGGCGGAGCTTGAACATGTAACGAGGGACATCTCGTACATTGCGCCGGCCGCAATGCCATATCCCGTGATGGAGCACCAGGATGCTGCCGGCGGGACCGAAATAAGTGAGCTGTCCAGCCAGGTTTTGGTAACGGGAGATGTCGTGCTCGTTGACTCGCCGCAAATGGCTGCCGGGGACGAGGAGCGTGCCGCCCATGTCCTCGGGCACGTCATGGGGAAAGTACATCAGCTGTATGTCGAAACGGAGCCGGGTGTCGATGATGGCGTCCGCATGCAGCTGTTGAGCCGGTTCGCCGGGATGCCGGACGTGCACGGCGTGGTGGTCGTACTCTGGGTCAGGGCCGACCAGGCTCTCGACGGCCCCCCGGACGACCGGCAATTGCAGCATCGAGCGGATGCCCGGGGCGTTGGGGAAGCAGCGGGACAGCGCGAGCCCGACGGAATTGCCCGCCTTGAGCGCCGACGGCGCCCCAGTTGTGCCGGCTAGCTCCTCAGCGAGGATTTCCTGCAGGCACGCCTCGTTAACATGGGCCGGTACGACTTCGTCAAGGCGAAGAAAGCCTCTGGCCACAAACAGCGCGACCTGAGCACTGTCGAGCCGCGGCACCTCTTCGTCGCCTCCGGGGCTACCCTGCGACAGCTCAGCCGAGACTGGCATAACGGTCATGCCCCCGTTGCTCCCGCTACCGCGCCGTTGGGCTCGCCAGCCGCCGGGCCAGGGTTTACCAACCTCTCGAAGAAGAACTCGAATTTCTGGAAAGAAGTGGTGTACTCCGCGCCGACCGGCGGAGGGAGGAGTTGCGAAGCCTGGAAAAGGCGCCAGCCGTCTCGCAACGCGTCGAGCCCGGTGGCATATGGCGGGAGGCTCGTTGCGCCCGCCTCTTCCACTTCGGTGCTGGCCCCGTCAAAAAGCGACCAGCCGACAACGTTTGACGCCAGCGACGAAGTCGACAGGTAGAGCACGAGCACTTGCTGGAGCGCAATGGAGGTCACCACGGCCATAGTAGAGGGCGTGCTCCGTGACGGTCCAAAACATGCACGTCATCGGGCCGTTTACCGCTTTCGGCTCGCCCTCAACCCCAGCCCAGCTCGTGCAAGCGGGCGTCCGAAATACCGAAATGATGGGCTACTTCATGGATGACCGTCCTCGTTACGATGTCGACCAGTTCGGCTTCGTTGCGAGCGATACGAGAGATCGGCCCTGGAAAACGGTGATGCGGTCGGGCATGGCCCCCCCGTAGGTCAGGGAAGAACGGCGGGTGAGGTCGATGCCCTGGTAGAGGCCGAGGAGCGTGCCCCGCCGGCCGCCCAACTGCTCTGGGGTGGGCCAGTCCTCCACAAAAACGGCGACGTTGTCGATGAACCGGCCCAGCTCCTCGGGTATTTGGTCCAGGGCGTCGGCGACGAGGGCCTCAAAAGTGTCCCGGTCAATCTCCATGACGGCCAGGATGCTAGTCCCACGGGCAACGTTCGCCTGGCGGCAACGTTCGCCTGGCGGCCCTTACGCGCCACAGTTCCCGGAAACGCCGTCAGGCATTGCCTGTACCGCTCTCCGTGGAGATTTATGCCCCAGTGTTGAGGCCGCGTGGCCTTCCCGTATAAAAGTACCGTGTTACTCCGTCCTTTAAGGCCTCGCTGTGTGCATATTTCGACGGGCCCCCGCCGTTTGTTAGCAGTTTTGCTCGTTTCCGGGTAAAACTGCGCATCGTGTCCTGCTGGCACCGAGAAATGGCCGGGTAAGTTGTAGGCGGCTGGCTCACCGGAAGTCCCTGGACCGCAGAGCTGTTGACCCGGCGAAAGCGGGAAGAGCCTCGATACGGGCGGCGAGGACGTTGATAGCCCCTCCGTCCCTTTCCAGTTTCCCCCGCACCAAAAGGGCTGGGGCCGAGCGTGCCACCTGACGGTACCGCTCCCAGATGGGTACGGGGCAGATGACGTTCACCAGGCCCGTTTCGTCTTCCAGGTTGAGGAAGACCACTCCCTTGGCTGTCATCGGGTGTTGGCGGTGGGTGACCAGCCCACCGACGGTGACTGGTTTCCCATTGGGGAGGGGGTCCAAACTGGCGGCCGTCATAACGCCCAGGGCATCGAGATCCTTGCGGAAAAGCTCGGTGGGGTAACTATCCGGGGAGAGGCCCGTGGCCCACAGGTCGGCCCGGTTGAGCTCGATGGCGCTCATGCCCGGTAGGGGCGGGGCCTGGGCGCCCGTCACGAGCCCTTCGAGGCGGGCTCTGTTTGTCCTGCTCGCCCGGGGTCTCATCCCCGTGCTAATGGGCCGCCGGCCGCCCTCGGTTGGGGCTGTTGTCGGCGAGCGGTCGGCGCCGGCTTTCAGGCCGGCCCCTGACTGGGCCAAAGCGCCGGCGGCCCACAGCGCCTCGCGCCTGGCCAACCCGAAGCAGTCGAAAGCGCCGGCCGTAGCGAAGGCTTCGGCCTGGGCTACGCTCACGCCGTTCCGGCGCACAAAGTCTTCGATCCCGCTGTAGGGGCGGCCGGCGGCGACGCGCTCGGCCAACTCGGCGCCGACCGAGCGCACGTACGAAAGCCCGAGCCGTACCGCCGGGCCGCCGTCGCCATGGCCCGACGCCTCGGCGGGTTCCAGCACAGAACCATCTGAGCTGGCGTTCACGTCCGGCCGGCGCACTTCGACGCCGTGGCGCCGCGCGTCCAGGACGAGGGTCTGGGGGGACCAGAAACCCATCGGCTGGCTGTCGAGCAAGCCGGCCAGGAACGCGGCCGGATAGTGCAATTTCAGCCAGGCCGAAGAATAAACGAGATAAGCGAAGCTCACCGAGTGGCTCTCAGGGAAACCGAAATTGGCGAAGGCGGCCATCTGCTCCCAGATCCGGTCAGCCACCTGGCCAGTGGCCCCCCGCTCGGCCATGCCCGAATAAAATCGTTCCTGGAGAAGGGCCATACGTTGGGCGCTGCGCTTGGCGCCCATAGCCTGGCGCAACTGGTCGGCCTCGGCCGGGCTGAAGCCGGCGACGTCGATGGCCATCTGCATCAGCTGTTCCTGGAACAACGGCACCCCGAGGGTTTTTGCGAGGCTCTTTTCCAGCAAAGGGTGAAGGTACGTCACGTCCTCGAGGTGATGGCGCCGGCGCAGGTAAGGATGGACCGAGTGGCCCTGGATAGGGCCAGGGCGGATGAGCGCCACTTCGATCACGAGGTCGTAGAAATTCTTTGGCCGTAGGCGCGGCAGTGTTGCCATCTGCGCCCGGCTCTCCACCTGGAAAACCCCGACGGAATCTGCTTTGGAGAGCATTTCGTAGACTGCGGCGTCCTGGGGCAGGGTGGCCAAGTCTATTTCGATGCCATAAAAGGCTTTGATGTGGTCAACAGTGACGTGCAACGCCGAGAGCATCCCGAGGCCCAATAAATCGAACTTTACGAGCCCGGCCCGGGCACAATCGTCTTTGTCCCACTGCAGGACGCTGCGGTCGGCCATGCGTGCCCATTCGACGGGGCATACTTCCGCCACCGGGCGGTCACATATGACCATCCCTCCCGAATGGATGCCGAGGTGGCGAGGGAAATCCTGGATTTCACGGGCCAAGTCGAGCACCTGCTCCGGTATGCCGGCACCAGCGCCAGTGCTCGTCCTGGCACCAGCATTTTTGGCACCGTCATTTCTGGCGCCGTCACGGGGCGGTGGGAGGGGGTCCCAGTCAATCTGTTTCGACCAGGCGTCGACCTGGCCCTGGGAGGCCCCGAGGGCTTTGCCCATGTCCCGTACGGCAGAACGGGGCCGGTAAGCGATCACATTTGCCACCTGGGCGGCGCATTCCCGGCCATAACGGCTGTAGACGTACTGGATGGCTTCCTCCCGGCGGTCGCTCTCGATGTCGACGTCGATATCGGGCGGCCCATCGCGCTCCGGCGAAAGGAACCTCTCGAACAACAGGCCGAGCCCCACCGCGTCGGCCTTGGTTACCCCGAGCGCGTAGCAAACGGCCGAATTGGCGGCCGAGCCCCGCCCCTGACAATAAATATCAGCTTTATTACAGAAATTGACGATGTCCCAGACGATGAGGAAGTACCCGGCGAACCCGAGCTTGTCGATCATGTCGAGCTCGTAGTCGATCTGGGGGTAAGCGCGGGGGTTGTTCGGGTCATTACGTGGCCCGTAACGGTGTCGGGCACCTTCTTCGGTCAGGTGCCGAAGCCACGTCATCTCCGTGTGCCCGGGCGGGGTCGGGGAAAGGGGGAGACTGGGTGCCACCAGCTTGAGGTCGAACGCGCAGGCGAGGCCGAGCTCGGCCGCCTTCTCCACGGCACCCGGGTAGCGGGCGAAGCGCCGGGCCTGCTCGGCCCCGCTGCGCAAGTGGGCGCTGGCGGCAGCTGGTAGCCAGCCGTCCATGTCGTCGAGGCTCCGCCGCCCGCGGACGGCGGCCATCGCTGTCGCCAACCGAGACCGGCCCGGCCTGTGGTAGTGGACGTTGTTGGTAACGACGACGTCCGCACCGACCTGACAAGCCATTTCGGCCAGGGCATCATTGCGGGCAGAAGCGAGCGGCTCGCCGTGGTCCCAGATCTCCACCGCTACGTTGGCTGGGCCAAAATAACACTGCAGGCGCAACAATTCGGCCCGGGCGGCAGCGGGGCCGAATTAATGAGGGCTGTAGGGACCGTCCCTTTGCGGCAGCCCGTCAAGACGAGCCAGTGGCAGTCTGGGTCAACTAGTGGCGAGGCCGAGGGGACCGGGATGGAGGGACCGTCTGACATGGAGACCGTGGACAGATCCAGTTCGGCACCGGCCCCGATGGCGGCCAGGAGGGGCAGGTCGATGAGGGGGCGGCCTTTTTCTTTCCCCAGCAGGTGCGCTACGGAGAGCGCCTTGCACAGGCGGGCGTAGCCGGTTGGGCCCCGGGCCAGCACCACCAGGTGAGTGCCTTCGGGGTCGGCTACGCCGGCTTGAGGCCGGGTGAGGCCCATAGTGACCTCGGCGCCGAAGACGGTCGGCAGGCCGGCCGAACTTGCTGCTTCAGCGAAACGGACGACTCCGTACAGCCCGTTGTGGTCGGTGATGGCCAAGGCGGTGAGGCCGAGTTGCACTGCCTCTGCGACTAGCTCCTCGGGGTGAGAAGCGCCATCCAAGAAGCTGAAGTTCGAATGGCAGTGCAGCTCGGCGTAGAGAGCCCCTTCGCCCACGGCCTCATCATACGAACATGCGTTCGAGTCAGCAAGAGCCGTCAGGCAGTCATCGTCAGCTACTCACAGGCCAGGCGGCGAGGGGTGGTTGGCGGCGCTGACCGGTACCTGGTATGCGGTCTCACCCCAGGATCACACGATCTTGCCCGCGCCACTGTGCCTCTCCCGGACCAATATCGTGACGACCGCCGACATCGGTCCCGGTTTCTCCGGGCGCTTGAACCAGCGGGTCGCTCAGCCCGCCGCAGCCCAGAACGCGCAGTGGTGCTCGGCTGAGTAATCCGTTTCCGCCTGCGGGCGGGGCGGGACCAGGGACAGAGTTTGCTGGTTCGCGGCGGTGAACGGCGGCCACCACGAGCCGGTAGTTGATGGTCACGACGATGACACCCGTGCCCGACCAGCGCGGCGGGGCCATAGTCGTCGCTCTCGCCGACCAGCAGCGTGCCGCCGTACAGCCACACCATGACCGGGAGATTGCGGCCACGGCCGCCTCCTGGAGCGAAGACGTTCAAGTACAGGCCGTCTTCCGACGTGCTGGCCACGCCGAAGGCAGAAGGCGGCTGCGGGCAGTGCGAGGCGAAGCTGGTGGCTTGGCGCACGCCGGGCCAGGGCGCGGCGGGCCGCGGCGGCTGCCAGCGCAACGCGCCCACCGGCGGGGCCGCGTACGGGATGCCGAGGTATTCGTTGGTACTTCCCGCCAGCTGGCCCTGGACCCAGCCGTCGGCCGTGTGCACGACCGGGCCGGGGCCGTCACCCTGAGCGAAGGCGGTCGTCCCAAGCGGTGATTGCCTGGTTGGATTCTGATGGCCTTCGACGCCGCCGGCCTGCCAGTGGCTGATGTGGTCGGTGGTCGGTCCAGTTGCGGCGGCAGTGCGCTATCTCCCCTTGAGGTGGGCGCCGCCCCGTGCAAGTCCCGAGGCAGGCGGCCCAATGTTCCCGCCCCCCTTGACGGTCAAAATAGCCAGACTGCAAAAAGCCGGCTTAGTCATCGTGATCTTGCCGCTCACCTGGACCATCGATCATCTAGTTAAGTTAGCGGAGTTACGCAGGCATATTATCTGCGAAATATTATGTTTTTTATCGATGACGGCGATGTCGCTTCCGCAACAGTTGGCCTCACGGGCGGAGTCCTTCGTAAACAGCTTCAATACACTGACTACGAGTTCGTCGAGCACATCGAACCCGAATTCGGGATATACGACTACGACTGCCGTGGGTCCGCAGGTTTGCTTGCAGAACAGGAGACGCCTCAAGATGCTTGGCGGGCTCTTTTCGTCTTTTCGCGGCCGGGCGGAGTTTTGTCCGCTAAAGCAGTCCGGTCGTAGTCGCCGGGGTGTGCACCCGGGCCGGCCTCGGCCGTCACGGAGCGAGCATTTAGGCGTTCGCCACAGTGTGAGCACACTGGCACGGCCTGGACCACTCGTCCGCAGGCGACATGACGGATCGTCAATGGAGGCCCTTCGGGCGCGGCCCAGCGGTCACCCCACTGGGCCATGGCCGTGACGACGGGCCAGAGGTCGCGGCCCTTGTCGGTGAGGCGGTACTCGGAGCGCGGCGGATGGTCCTGGTAGGGGACGCGCTCGAAGATGCCGTTATCGACGAGGCGGTTGAGCCGCTGGTTCAGGATGTTGCGGGAAATCTCCAGTCGGGCCTGGAAATCGTCAAAGCGGGTCACGCCTAAGAACGCGTCGCGGACGATGAGCAGGCTCCACCACTCGCCAATGACCTCGAGGCACTGGGCCACCGAGCAGTTCATCTCTTCGAAACTGGTCCGTTGCACATCCACCAACATACAGGGTTGCATTATAGAACGCACGGGTGTTAGAGTTAGTTCCGTCATAGAACTCACTCGATGGGAGTGAGCGAGTCTCCTTCCGTGCCACGTCAAGAAATCCCCGGCGCGGAGCTGTCGACGCACACAGATCCACAGATCGTCGCCATATAAGGCCCAGATCTTGGCCAGACAGAAAGGAAAAAGAAATGGAACAACGATTGAACATAGTGTTCGTGCACGGGGCGTGGGCCGACGGCTCCAGTTGGAGCGCAGTCATCGAACGCTTGCAGGGCGACGGTTACCACGCCATTGCCCCCCAGTTCCCGCTGACCTCCTTGGGCGACGATGTCGCCAGGCTGCGCCAGGTCCTAGAGTTCCAAGACGGTCCCACGATCGTCGTCGGCCATTCGTATGGCGGCCAGGTCATGACCGCTCTCGGCCACGACGCCCCGAACGTCGTCGGTCTGGTCTACATCGCCGCGTTTGGGCTCGATCAGGGTGAATCTCTAGGAGGGCTGTTGGCGCAGGGCCCGTTACCCCGGCCCTGGCTCACCTCTTTACTGATAAGCACGGTTTTGCCTGGCTGTCAGAGGACGATTTCGTCAACCATTTTGCCGGCGACGTCGACCCCACGAGCGCGATGGTCATGTACGCCGTCCAGCAGGCCCTCGCCGGCTCGGCGTTCACCGAGGTGATGGGCGAACCGGCCTGGAGGTCCCTGCCCTCGTGGTATTTGGTAGCTACTGACGACGAGGCGATCCCGCCCGACGCCGAGCGCCAGTTCGCCAAGCGCATGGGAGCGACGACTGTCGAAGTCCCCGCTAGCCACGTGGCGATGGTCTCTCACCCCAAAGAGGTCGTCGACCTTATCGAAACGGCCCTGGAGGCCTGTCAACCCCGGTAGGTGACCAGCCGGTGCCCGTAGGAGGGGTGCCGGTTCCGGCGCAAGTCGGAGACAATTCCCAGGTGCGGCGCCGCCATGGAGCATACGGAGTGAGTTGATAAGCGATGCACCGTAGTTGGCCGCGCTGACCTGGTTCATTGCCACGTCCGTCTTTTCGACCGAACTTCTAACAGAAAGGTAGAACCATGACATTTAGAACCGTGGCACTTAGAAGGACCGTGGCCCGAGCGCTGCGCTGGCCACTTATCTCCTTTGCGACGGCCATGGCCGCGCTAGTGGTCGCCGCCCTCGTCGTCGTCCCGACCTTGGCCAGCGCACAAGCCGGGCCCAAGGACCATCGCAGCCGGGCCCAGTTGGCCAAGCCGACCATCGTGCTCGTGCACGGAGGCTGGGCCGACGCTTCGAGCTGGGACAACGTCATCGCCATCCTCCAGCACGAGGGCTATACGGTCGATGCGCCGCCCAACCCGTTGCGGGGGCTAGCGAGCGATTCGGCCTATTTGGCCAGCTACCTCGGCACCATCTCGGGGCCGATCGTGCTCGTGGGCCATTCGTACGGGGGTGCGGTCATCACCAATGCGGCGTATGGGAACGCAAATGTCAAGGCGCTCGTTTACGTGGACGCCTTTGAGCCGGCCCAGGGCGAGACGCTCGAACAATTGACCTTTGCCAGGCCGGGCTCGTGCCTCACCGGCGGGGGCAACCTCAACAACGTCTTCAACTTCGTCGTAGATCCCTCCCAACCAGCGGGCGACTACGACCTTTACTTGAAGATCGCTCCCGGGACCGACTATGCCGGGTTCGACGCTTGCTTCGCCACCGACGTACCACCGGCGGAAGCGGCCATCCTCGGCGCTGTCCAGCGCCCCTTTGCCCTGGGCGCGTTCACGGCCCCGTCGGGCCCTCCGGCCTGGGCCGCCATCCCGTCTTGGGCGGTCATCGGCACCCAGGACCTGGCGATCCCTCCAGCCGAGCTGACATTCATGGCGCAACGTGCGCATTCTCGGGTTACCTACGTCACCGCCGGGCACCTGTCGATGATCACCCAGCCGGGCGTGGTAGCAAAAGTCATCAACGAAGCAGTGTTCGCCACCCGGTAAACGGTCCACATACCAGACCAGCGTTGCCGCCGGCCGAAGGGGTGGTTGGCAGCGTTGGTCCGGCGTCAGCTGAAAAGGCACTCCGGGATGCTCGACGGTGGTCACCGCTCGCTCCCGGTGGCGGTAGACGGGCGCTAGCCCACAGAGAAAGGACTCCCTATGAAAGCCCAGACGACGACCCTCACCTGGGACGTGTTCGTAACCCCCCTTGAACTCGAGGTGGCGATAGGCGACGACCTCCCACCCGGGCAGCAATACCGGACGTGGTCGCCCATCTCGGCCACACTGGTCATGGGCGAGCGCGACGCCGTCCTGGTCGACCCGCTCATGACGACCACCCAGGCCGAGGCACTGGCCCGATGGGTGGAGAGCACCGGCAAGAACCTCACCACGGTCTATGCCACCCACGGCCACGGCGACCACTTCTTCGGCCTCAGCGTGGTCCTCGACCGCTTCCCTGAGGCTCGAGCCCTGGCTAGTCCGGGCGTGGTCGAGGTCATGCGCCAACAGGCGTCAGCCGAAGCGGTAGCGACCTTCTGGGAGAAGCGGTTCCCGGGCCAGATCCCCAAGCACCTCGTCATCGCCGAAGCGCTCACCGGCCCGGTACTCGACCTCGAGGGCCATGACCTGGTCGTCGTGGAGCTCGGCCACACCGACACCGACCACACCACCTGCCTGCACGTCCCCGACATCGGCCTGGTCGTAGCCGGCGACGCCGCCTACAACGACGTCCACCTGTACCTGGCGGAATCCTCGGCCGAAAAGCGACAGCAGTGGGTCGCCGCCCTCGACGCCATAGAGGCCCTCGGCCCTCGGGCCGTGGTCGCCGGGCACAAACGGGCCGGCCGGCCCGACGACCCCGGCATCATCGAGGAGACCCGACAGTACATACGCGACTTCGATCGAGTGGCCGAGAGCACGGCGACGGTCCGCGAACTCTACGAGCAAGTGGTGGCCATCTACCCCGACCGGGTCAACCCCGGCGTCGTGTGGACCTCAGCGACCGCCCTCAGACCGTGACCCCGGGCCGACCGGCCAGGCCCTGCCGGCCAACAACGAGCTAATGTCCCTCCCCGTCCGACCGAGAGGCACGGCCACCACCCAGGAGAAGTCGATCGTGTCGTGCGTGCTGGTGTTTCCCACCCGCAACTAGATCACCGGGGGGTGTCGTGGCCCACCTCGCTCCACTTGCTCTCGGCGTCGGCCTGGGCTGCCTCCCGGTCGCGTGCGCTGCCTACCTCGATGCCGTCTCCAGCGCCGCGGGGCGCGCGCCCTGTGTCAATGAGGTTCCAAGACCAGCCGTCGCCATCGACTTGCGGCCAGACCAAGGCGTACCACCTCTCGTCCAACCAGGAGTGGAACCCGGCCACCCGCTCGTCCTTTTCCCACGTTGACATCGGCCGCTCCCTTAACCTTCCCCCACAGTAACGACGTCACCGTTGCGCCGCTCGGCGGAGGCAGGAGTTGGCCGCTGGGCCGCGGTTCCAACGGCGACCGCCTGCAAGCCTGGACCGTCTGGCGCGCCCCCGCCAACCGTTACCCTTAGCCCGGCGCTCAGCCGCTAAGGGCGTCAAGCCGGTGGCGGCCGGTCGCCGGGAGGCTGCCCCACGGGGCGATCCCGGCGACGTCGCGGGTGAACCTGACGAACAGCCCGAGATCTTGGTCACCACTTCGTGCCAGGCTCTCCACCCCGTCGAGCCACCAAGTCCACAGCTCCGTGGCCGGCGGTAGGAGGCTCTCGGCCAGGGCGTAGGCGTCTTGGACGGCCCCGTAGTCGCCCTCTGTCACCGCCGACTTTACGAACCTGCGCATCCTGGGATCTGATAGAGGGTTGACATCGCCCAGTACTAACCCGAGGCCGGTCGGGATGCTCGCCGTCTTTTTGCCGATGAGCGCCATATCCGCAGGCTACAGCAATGGCGGCCAAGGACAACCGCGCTGCGTCAAGCGCGGATGCTCGCTTTCATCGGGAAAGTTCAGCCGATGATCGTCCTCGACACCACGATCACGCTGATCTCACTTCCTCCCACCCGGCTGAGCCCTCAGCCGGAGCTGAGGGCGGGTATGAGGCGGCGGGCATTGCCGCCGTAGACGTCGGCAAGCACGTCCTCGGGCAGGTACACCCCCGATATGGTCCATCGGCCGCTCCCGGGTGGGTTCGACTGCGAGTACGAGAAGTACTCGTCGTCGGTCTCCAGGAACCGGAAATACGCGGCGAACGAACTGTGCTTGGGCGGGAACGCGTCGGTACCGAAAAGGACCCGGCTGGGATGGCTCATTATTAACCGCCTGGTCGCTCGAGGCTGCCTTCCGAGATCGGCCACTCTGGCCGCGATGTCCACGTTGAAATTCGGATAGGTGTCGAGCATGCGGCCCACCCAACCCAGGTCCTCGGCGTTGCAGCCGACGTGGGCGCCGACGAAGGTAACGTCGGGGTTCTCGGCCACGAGGTGTTCGAGCGCGTCGATGAGGACCTGGAACCGGGGGAACTTCGGGTCGGCAAAATGCCATTCAGGGTGGACCAGAAGCTGTTCGAGACGTTCGTTTTTTTCGCTCAGTGGCTCGAAGAACGCCGGGGGATCTGCGATGTGTATCACCACTGGCAAATGCGCTTGGGCCACCACTTCCCACATCGACGCCAGCCGCTCGTCGTCACACAACACGAGGGCGCCAAATTCGTCGCGGATGTGGAGACCGACGTCCTTCCACACCTTCAGGCCGGCGGCCCCACGTTCTACCGAGTCTTGCAGGCTCTTGGCGAAGCGGTCCGGCCACCCGGGCTGCTGGCACTCTTCCCAGTCCAGGCGACAGAAAGTGGCGAAGCGGCCGGGGTAAGCCCTGTCATAACGGTCGAGGTTGGCATCCAAGCTGTCGCTCCAATCGCCGTCCAGGTTGACGATCGTTTCTACGTTCCACTCATCCATCTCTGCCACTAGAGCCCCTACGTCCTTAACCAACCAGTCCGCCTGGTCCGTGCTGACCACCACCTCGTTCACGTCCATCCGCCGGCCCAGGTGATTGTGCACGTCGACGACCGGTGCCGATGGACGAGGGACTTCGTGCACAGTCAGCCGTACCGTGGGCTCAGGTCGGTACTCCCGCAACAACAGGTCGTTCCAGTCCCGTTCCACCGATTAGACCATCCCTTTCCGTTTTGGTTTGACCGCGATCTCACCACGGCGCCCGCTGGCGGAACGAGCTTGCCGCAGCCTTCCTAAGGGACCTGACGTCACGCCGGGACGCCCGCGAGGTCATGCGCATCGAGCAGTTCGTCGACGAGCTGGCGGATTTGGTCCAGGCCGAGCTGGGAAGACAACAACGGATCTACATACCCAGCCTGGCGTAGAAGGTCGCGACGCCCAGTCAATATCCCTTCGACCGTAAGCAATTGGACGTTGATGGCCATGCGGTTGAGGGCGGCGCAGGCCTCAGGCAGCGGTCCAACCCGCCCGGCCACTATCGTCCCTCCTCGTACCGTGCAGGGGACTTCGACGCAGCAGTTCTCCGGCAGGTTCTCGATGAGATGCCCGGTGTTGGCGACGTTGCCCATGAAGGTGAAGGGCACGTTGGACTCCAGGGCGGCGACGATCCGAGGGGCGTACTCGACGCTCTGGGGAGTCAGGGCTTTTGACTGGGCACTGATATCTCCCAATGAACGGCGGTTCTCGGCGAAGCGCTCTTCCTGGCGGTCGAGTATCGCCAGGTACTCCCGTCCGTGGATCCCGAGTGCCTCTGCGTTACTGCCCGCGTGAAGGAACCACGGGTAATACTCCGCGCTGTGCACGCTCGATTCACTGACGAAATATCCGAAGTAGTCCATCAGCTCGAAGCGCACGGCATCGCGCTGGCGCACGACCTTGTCCTCGGCGCGCTCACGCAGCAAGGGGTATAGGTCACGCCCACCCGAGGCGAGGGTCAGGAACCATGTCATGTGGTTAATCCCCGCTGCCGTCCAGGCCAGTCGGGAGGGATCGGCAAGCCCCAGGTACCCCGACAGCTCGCGGGCGGTGTTCTCAGCGTCGTGGCAGAGCCCTACGTGGCGCACGTGGGTCGCCCGGGCCAAAGACATCACGACTATCGCCATCGGGTTCGTCTCGTTGAGGAGCCAAGCATCAGGGGCCTCCTCCTCGATCACCCTGGCCAGGGCCAGCACTTGGGGGACCGTCCGCGCCGATCGAGAGATGCCCCCGATGCCGTGCGTGTCGGCGATGGTCTGGCGGATCCCGTAGCGTTCCGGGATGTCGAAGTCGAGCTGGACAGCGCGCCTGCCACCGACGGCAATCGTGTTCATGACGTAGCCGGCCCCGCGCACCGCCTCGGCGCAGTCATTCGTCAGGCTGACCCGAGCGCCGCCACCGCTCCCGTCGACGATGGCCTCGACCACCTCCCCAACCTCTTTCAATCGCTCGGCATCGACATCCATCAACCTGATCTCGGCGTCGGCCGTTGGCTCTTGTTGCAAGAGGTCGGTGACCAGCTTCCTGGTGAACACGAGGCTGCCCGCTCCGATCACCGCGATCTTTACCATCGCCTTTCCTTTCGTCCGAATAAGTGGTTGAGTGCTTCCCTGACCGGAAAAGCAACTTCCGGTCTAGCGCAGTTCCCTGCGGTATAAGACCTCGTGACGGCGCAAACCTGCCGCCGCGTCAAATCCCGGGTACCGGTCGGCCACTCGATGCTGCCGGCCGGCCCCCGAGCTAGCTCTACTTCCCAAGAAACCCCGCCGCCCGGCTTACGACGTCAGTTTTACATCCCGCCGAGGGCTGAGTTGGCCTCGGAGACGGCCGTCGAAACACCAGAGCTCACCGGGACCTTGTTCAAGAAGACCAGGTTGAGCTCCGTCTCCATCTGAGTGTAGGCGGTCTGAGCGTTGGCGGCTTCGCCAAGCAGGAAGGTCTTGCCCTTCTGCTCGGTCAAGAACGGGGCCACGTCCACGCCCTTCTTGGCCCAGAAGCTCACGTAGCCCGAATCTACCGATGGCATGCTGCCCCAGATGTAGCCGTCGTCGCTCATGAGGGTTTCCGTCGACTTATTGGTCAGCCAGGCCCAGAGCAGTTCGGCCGCCGGGAGGTGCTTGGAGTGAGCGTAGATGTTGATCCCGAGCCCGTTGGTGGCCGAAACAACCCCCTCCGGCCCGGCCGGTCGCGGGGCCACCCCCCAAGGGAACTTCGTGGTGCTGGCGATGGAGGCCAAGTCCCAGTCGCCGTCTGTCATCATGGCCACGTTGCCGGGGGAAAACGAATCGGTGGCCTCGTCATATGTGGGTTGGGTCGTCACCGTCGCCGGCGGGGCGACGTGCCACTTATAGACCAGGTTGTTCAGGAACTGGAACACCTGGTTTCCCTTCGGGGTGTCGTACGTGAACTTGCCGTGGGAGAAATAGGTGACCCCGTCTTCCTCCAGGAAGTTCGTCCACCCGGTCTGGAAGCCACCCCGGCATTACCCGCCGAGAAACCGTACTGGACGATCTTGCTGGGGTTGAAGCCCGACTGGCCCGGGTGTTTACCGGCGTTGTCGAAGGTCAAGGCCTCGGCGTACTTGGATATAGGGGTAGACCTTCTGGGAATTGGCGATCGCCTTTTTATAGCCGATCTCTTGGCTCGGGTCCCACGGCATGTAGCTGATCGTGACCCGGGTCTGGGCCGAGGCGGTCTTCGAAGCCGCCGCCGGCGAGGCTCCTGCAGCGCTGGCGAGCGTAAGCACAATACTGCCCGCGGCTCCCGCGGCACTGAGCAATGCTCTGCCCAGTGGTCGGGCCGCTCGTCCGCTGCGATGGCCGCGGTCGTGGTTGAACTGTCTCATTTGTACTTCCCCCTCCTTTTCTTGGTGGGCACACAAAAGTCGGTGTTCAGCACGGCGAGGTTCTACCGGAAGCTGGTGAGCTGAATTGAGCTCAAGATGTAACGCTGGAAGACGAGGAACAAGAGCACTAGGGGCAACAGCGACAGCACGCCTCCGGCCATCATCAGGTTCCAGTCGGTCCCGAAGCTGGACTGGAAGGTGGCGATCCCAACAGTCAACACTCGTGCGCCGTTGCCGTTCGTGGCTATCAGTGGCCAGAGGAAGTTGTTCCAGCCGTAGACGAAGCTCTTGATCCCAAAGGTCATCAGCACCGGGCGGCTCAGGGGCATCATTACTCTCGTCAGGACCTGGAAGGAGTTGGCCCCGTCCACCTTGGCCGCGCTCACAGCATCCTCAGGGATCCGCACGAAGAACTGCCGCATTTAGAACACCCCGGAGACGCTGCTGGCCACGTAAGGTATGACCAGGGCGGAGAGGGAGTCAAGCAGACCGAGGTTCTTGACGATTATGAACATGGAGATGATCGTCACCGTTCCGGGGACGAGGAGCATGGCGATGAAAATGGCAAACAGTACGTTCTTGCCCGGGAACTCCATTTTGGCAAACGCGTACGCGGCCAACGCACAGAAAAAGACCTGGCCCACAGCAATGCAGATGGCGACGACCGCCGTGTTCAAAAGGAAATGCCCGAAATCACAGACAGCGCCGAGGCATACCCGATCTGCAGGAACTGGAAGGCGTGCTGGTAAATCGTGAAGTTCATAACTTGGGTTGAATAGCCCGGGCCGCCGTTGGTCATTATGTACACGGTGTCGAGGACCTGGAACGAAGAGATCATGTCGATGACAGTCACAAACAACATCGTCGGGCTGAGCAGCGGCTGCGTAATACGGAAAAAGCGCTGTACTGAATTGGCCCCGTCCAGGGCACACGCTTCGTAGAGGCTGTTGGGGATACCCTGGAGGCCGGCCAAGAAGAACAACATGTTGTAGCCGAGGAACTGCCACACCGAGACGAAGGCGACGGTCGGCAGCGCCAGCGTGAACGAGCTGAGCCACGCCGGGCCGGTGATGCCAAAGAAGCTGAGGACGTTGTTGATGACTCCGTTCTGAGGGTTGAAGATCCACTCCCAGACCACCCCGATAGCGACGGGAGTGGCCAGCCAGGGCAGGACGGCGATGGTACGGAAAACCCCGGCGCCCATGAACTTGTTGCGCAGCAGCATGGCCATCCCGAGCGAGAGCACTACGAGCGGCACGACCGTGAGGACTACGTATATCGCCGTCGTCTGCAGCGAGGACCAGAACAGCGACGACGTGAATATGGCGTGGTAGTTGGCTAAGCCCACGAACTGTCGGCGAGCCGATTAGGTTCCATGAAAAAAAGCCCAGCACGACGACCGCAATAACCGGCACGAGTATGAACAAGCCCGCGCCGACGAGGCTCGGCAGGAGGTAGAGGTAGGCGACACCCCACCGGCGAAGGCGAAGCCAACGCCTCGCTGACGGGGCGGACAGCGGGGCCATGACGCGCTGTCCGCGGGCTGACTGCCCCGACACCCCCGTCACTTCAAGGGTGCTTGGCAATGCCATATACCTCCCCCTTTCCTCGCTTTCGTGTACCCCTAAGGGACCTTGCCGCCCCCCAGTCGTGCTTCGTTGACTTCTCCGTCCCTCCGGCGCGTCCCGGCGCGAACAGCACCGCGAACCGGAGCTTCGGCGCCGAATTCGACGTCCAACTCGCCCAACCAAGCGCTCACCCTCATGGCCTTGGTTACTCGCTCGACCGCCGCTGCCAGCACGGGCTGCATTTGCTCGAGTTGTTCGCTGCTCACACGCTGTACGGGAGCGGTCAAGCTGACCCCGAACAGCGGGCCGCCGACCGAGATCGCCATTCCAATGCAACGAACACCGGTCGTGGACTCCTCGCACTCTGCTGGCGTACCCCCGGCGCCGGCAGCGTGCCGAGACCAGCTATTAGCTGGTCTCGGGTGGGGATGGTGTTTTCGGTGAGCGGGACCAGGTCCGGCGGGTAAATGGCCATGATCTCGTCGTCATCGAGGCACGCCAACATGGCCTTTCCGAGGGCCGTGCCATAAGCACGTTTACGGTGCCCAATGCGAGAGATCGACAGCAAGTCATAAGAGGCGGCGCGACGGTTCAAGTAAAGGACGTCGCCCTCCACCAACGTCCCGAAGTGACTGCTCTCCCCAGTCGCCCCCGTCAGCTCGTCCAGTGCCGGGTCAGCGATCGACCGCGCCGAGCGCACTAGCGGGATAGACGTTCCCACTTCGAAGGCCATGAAGCCGATGGACATGCCGGCTGGCGATGACTGCAGGAAACCGGCCTCCAGGAGGCTCCGGACCAGCGCGTGCAGGCTTCCTTTCGGTATCCCTGTCAAGCGCTGCAGATCGCTGAACCGCAAAGGGCGCTTTGCTCGCGAAACGAGGACCAGGAGGCTGAGCGCCCGGTCAACGGTGCGGTTCCGCCCACGAGGCGACCGGCCTGTGGCGGTCCCATCCCCTGCCGTCCTGTTCGGGTAAGCCGCACTTCGCACTTCCCCGGGCCGCCCATGTTCGTATATACGAACATTGTTTGGCATATCTCGCTACACGATGATCGAATTATTGGTGAATGTCAAGACACTTTCCAGATAAGCGTCCGTTCAAACCCAGTATCACGAGGGAGGACGATTGAGGGCCAAACCCCAAGGTCGCGTTATCTCGACGAGGTAACGCACCTTGACCCGCCCATCGACGCCGACGAACCGCTCCCGCTCGTAGGCGCCGACGCCAATGGCGACACGGATCGAATCGTCGCTCTCGGCGTCAATGACGAGGTGAGCCTGGCGTGCACCGGTGAGGTCATCCAAACATCGTCAAGTATTCATCGGAAGTTCACCGCGCTGTCGCTTGAGCTTCAGGAGCGCTCGGGTAGACCCTTTCCGAGCCCCTGCGAGATAGAGGAGGCCGTGAAGGGATGGCTATGCAGGTAACGCGGCGACAACTGCTGGCGTCGGGTGGTGCGATGGTACTGGCGTCGTTCGCCTTGCCGAAGAACCTGAGAAAACTGCTCGAGTACGCCCCGACCTCCCCGGGGGACCTGCGGGCGCGGGCGGGGTCGGTGTCGAAGATCGAGCACGTTGTCGTGCTGATGCAGGAGAACCGGTCCTTCGACCACTATTTCGGCACCATGCCCGGAGTGCGCGGGTTCGCTGACCCCACGGCCAGCAAGCAGGTCTTTTACCAGACCGACACGGACAACCCGGACGGGTACCTACTGCCTTTCCACATCGACACCTTCGACTCGAGTGCACAGGCGCTACCCTCCAACAGTCATTCCTGGGGGCCGCAACACGACTCGTGGGCTAACGGTGCCATGAACGGGTTCGTCTCCGCCCACCTGGAAGCAGACGGGGTCGCCGGCCAGTACACGATGGCTTACTTCGAGCGCCAAGACATCCCGTTCCACTGGGCCCTCGCCGACGCCTTCACCGTCTGCGACGGCTACCACTGCTCGATGCTCGGGCCTACCTGGCCCAACAGGCTCTACCTGATGACCGGTCAGGTCAACCCCGAGGGTGGGCTGGGGGGCCCGTTTACTCTAACTACGTCCCGTCCCAGGCGTTCTCCTGGACAGACGTACCCGGAGTTGCTGACCGGTGCCGGCGTGTCGTGGAAGGTGTACCAGGAGGTCGACAACTACGGGATGAACGTCCTCGAGTACTTCGACCAGTACCAGAATGCATCCGACCTCCTCGCCGCTGTTCCAAAACGCCATGCGCGTGTACCAGGCGGGCCAGTTCGAGTACGACGCGTTGCACGACCAGCTCCCGACGGTGTCCTGGATCATCCCGACCTCGTACCAGTCCGAGCACCCGGACTTCCTCCCGGCTGCTGGAGCGGACTACATCGCCAGCAAGCTCGACGCCATCGCCGCCAACCCGTCAGTTTGGGAAAAGACGGTGTTCGTGCTCATCTACGACGAAAACGACGGGCTCTTCGACCACGTCACTCCTCCGACAGCGCCCGTCGGCACTCCTGGCGAATGGATCACCGTCGACGGCACGGCAGACCCGATCGGGCTCGGGTTCCGGGTGCCCTGCGTCGTGGCGTCGCCGTGGACCGTCGGCGGCTACGTGAGCCACAGCACGTTCGACCACACTTCGGTGATCCAGCTGCTCGAGTCTGTCACCGGTGTCGTCAACCCGAACATCAGCGCCTGGCGGCGCTCCACCGCCGGCAACCTCGCCACCGTGCTGGGCTCGCCGGTCGCCGATGCTCGCGCCCCGGCTACCGGGCACGGCGGCAGAGCTGCTGCTCGCCGAACAACAAGTGCGAGAGTTCCAGTTGCCGCCCATCCCGGGCGCGTCCCAGACCTTCCCGGTCCAGCCGCCGGGAATCGAGCCGCCGCCATTCCGGTCTCTCCAGGCGTGGAGGTGTAGTGACGTGATCGCACGGAACCGCATCATCGCCTCCATCGCGGCCGTCGGCATCTTGGCCTGTGGCGGCACGGCCGCCGCGCTGGCCGTCTCGGCCTCGGCCGCCAAGCCGGCGTCGAGCCACCTGGCGTCGCTCACGGGTGCCGCTTGCAGCGGCCCCACCGGCGCGGCCTACGTTGCCGAGCCCGGTTATCAGGGCTTCGGTGCGATTGAAACGAGCAACTGTGACGTCATCCAGACCTACAACGTCGACGACCTCCAAGTACCCGGCGACGCGGGCGACTACAACTACGACGGCAGTGACCAGGGGATCGCGCTCTCCGGGACCACGCTCTGGTTCGCTGTCACGGGAACGGACAACGTCGCCGCCATCGACACGACCACGCTTGACCCCACCAACTACAACCCGGCCGAGACCCTGGTCCCGGTCGGCCTCATGCCGCAGGCGATTGCGGTCACCCCGGACGGAAGCGAGGTCTGGGTGACCGAGGCGGGGCCGCACACCTCGACGACGCCCATATGGGGGGTGGCCGTCATATCGACGTCCTCTGACACCGTGGTCCGGCAGCTGGGCTTGAGCAGCGACCCCACGGACATCGCCTTCTCGCCTTCCGGTAAGGAGGCTTACGTGACCGAGTCGGACGGGCTCCACGTATTCGACGTGGCCTCGCAGCGGCAGGTGGCGTTCGTGCCCCGCCTTGGCTCCCCGCAGTCCGTAGCCGTTTCGCCTGACGGGTCGTCCGTATACGTGACCGAGACCCAGACGGGCCTGCTGGCGACGATCAGCACGGCGAACGACATGGTGGTGCGGACCACGTCGGTGGGCGAGGAGCCGTGGCAGGCTGCCGTCTCCCCCGACGGTTCGACCGTCTACGTCGCCAACCCGGACTCCGATTCAGTGTCCTTTGTCGACGCTGCGACCGGCCAGGTGAGCCAGACGGTCAGCGTGGAGGGTAGCCCCGACACGCTTGCCGTGACCCCTGATGGTTCAGAGCTCTGGGTCGCGGGCCTCGACAGCGGCATCCTGTACGTGGTCGACACGGCGACGGGAGTTGTAACCGGCCAGACCAACCTGGGCGGCGACGGTGCCCAGTCAGGGGACGGCCTCGATCCCTCCGGGATCGTCCTCACCTCGACAGCCACGCCGCAAAGTTAAACCTTCACGAGGTGGGTGGGCTGCTTGCCAGAAGTGGCACATCGGTCGTGGCTTTGGTGGCGACCCAGAGGCAAGCGGGCACCGCGAGCTCGGGCGTCGCCGAGATTCGCCATCTCCTGCGCAGTGCCGGCGGAACCGGCCGGGTCATCGAGGTTTGACTCGCAGATCGGCGCCTTCGAGACGCAGCCACGGATTTGTCCTGGTTCGCCACCGGGCGGTCAGTGCCAGGCGTGGGCGCATGCGCCGTGGGCGTTGTCACAATGGCTATGCCGAGCGGGTTCACTGAAGAGGCCGAATCGCTAGCTCGTGTGGGCAGCGCGGCCGCAGTAATGTGTCGCGCGGCGAAATTTGCGCGCCTGGAGGGGAGGACGAGCATGAACAGACCCAGGTCACGTCCGACACGGACGGCCACTACCGCCGTAGCCGTCACGCTGCTGCTGGCGGCCGCTGCGACGGCGAGCCCCGCCTCTGCCTCTACCCCAGGCCCCAACACGCCCACACAGGTTCCCTCGGGCTTCAGCCCCGCCGACCTGCCAGGCACCCAGGTCTTCGGAGACACACCGTCAGATACCCCGGTCACCGTGTCGTTCATCCTCGAAGAGCAGAACATCCGGTCCCTCGAGGCCCAGGTCGAGGCGGGCATACCGAGCTCGCGATACCTGTCGGTTAGCCAGTTCGCCGCCCAATATGGCCAGCACTCGTCCAACATCGACGCGCTGACCAGCTATCTGGGCGGCTTCGGCATCAGCACCGACGTCTACGCGGACGACGTGGACGTGGTGGCCACCGGCACCGCGGGCCAATTCGACAGCGCGCTGACAATCACCGAGAAGGACGTCACCGTGCCCGAGCGGGCGGGGACCGGGGGGTTCGGCCCGACCCGCCAGCAGAACGTGTACACCAACGTTGCGCCGCCGCTGCTGCCGTACCGGCTGGCCAGCTTCGTGACGGCCATCCTCGGGCTGACGAACTACGGGCCGTACGTCAGTGACACCGCCAAGCCGTCCAGCTACGACGCGCCCCAGCAGGCCAGCTCCAACGGCTGCGCGGCGGAGTTCGGCCTGACCAACGGCTGCCACCTGCCGTCCGACTTTGCCCGGATGTACGACCTTGACCCGCTGTACGCGAGAGCGGACGGGACCGGCCAGACCGTCGGCATCGTCACCCTGGCCGCGGTCGACCCGGGCTCACCGGCGTACTTCTGGACCAACATCGCCCACGTAACCCGTACTGGCAGCCTCACGGTTGACAACGTCGATGGCGGGCCCGGCGCACCCAGCGCCGCCTCGGGCTCGGTCGAGACCGACCTGGACATCGAGCAGTCCGGGGCCCTGGCGCCGGGCGCGAACGTGATCGACTACCAGGCGCCGAACACCGACTACGGGTTCGTGGACGCGTTCTTTACGGCGGCCACCCAGAACATAGCGAGCGGCGTCTCGGCGAGCTGGGGCCTGTCTGAGACCGCGCTTCAGGACGAGGTCTTGACGGGCGAGGAGTCGGCGGGCTACGCGCAGGCGTTCGACGAGGCCTTCCTCGAGATGGCAGCGCAGGGCCAGTCCGCCTTCACGTCCTCCGGCGACGCGGGTGCCTACACGGCCACCGAGGACATCGGCACCACGAACCTGTCGGTGGAGCAACCGGCGGACAGCCCGTTCGTCACCGGGTGTGGCGCCACGACGCTTCCGGGTAGCACCTACCTGGCCGGTCCTGACGGTACAGCCACAGCCACGACCACGACCACGCGCATCTGGGGCTGGGACTACCTGTGGCCGGGGATCGCTCAAGTCGAGACCATCCCGCTCGCCCAGGCGGCGGAGACCGACGTCGTGGGCAGCGGCGGCGGCTTCAGCACGCTCGAGCCCACCCCGACCTACCAAGAGGGCGTGCCGGGCACCCGTAACTTCCACGCAGTGCAGTACCTGACCCCTACCAACTACACGCAGATCGCACCGCGCCTATTCGAGCCCACCGCCTGGAACTTCAACCCCACGCCCGACGTTACCAGCGGTTTCGGCAACGGGCGGGCCGTCCCTGACTTGGCCACGGACGGAGATCCGCAGACCGGCTACCTGGTGTACGGGGCCTCGATCGGCGGCCTTAGCGAGTACGGCGGTACTAGCTTCGTCGACCCGCAGATGAACGGCTCCAACGCGGTCATCGACTCCGAGCTGGGCCACCGGGTCGGGTTCTGGAACCCAGTTTTGTACGCCGCTGCGGTCAGCCCCAACTCGCCGTTCACCCAGCTCAATCAGGCGAGCACCAGCAACGACAACATCTACTACACCGGCAACCCCGGTGAGCCCTACAACGAGGGCATCGGCCTCGGCCAACCGGACCTGGCCAAGCTGGCGAGCGACTTCGCCCGTTAACCCGCGCATCCGTAAGCCGGACGCCCGGCAGTACCCCCACCCCCTGGACGCCGGCAGTGGCCGCGCCCGCGTCCGCGGGTTAGAGCGCTTACTGAGTAGCAAGTAAGAAAATGCGTAGGGTGAGGCTCGGGCGCTTCAGGAAATCGAACAAGTTGCCGACATTTCTACGTGACGTTTGGCTCAGATCGTCGAGCGACGGATCACGAGCAGGCCGCAAAACTGGGGGTGCTCGTCGTCGGCGCTTGCTCGCTGCTCGTTGGGGCCACCGTTTGGTTTTTGCCGGCGCGCCAACCCGATCGCGTGATCGCCTTGGCCGTGGCGGCTGCAGCCTTCCTTGGGTCCATCGCCCTATCGAAGCTGTCCTGGAGGCGCCTGCCCATCGAGGCGCTCCTCGTCTTCCCTGCCCTCGGCATTGTGGCCATGACGTGTGTCGCACTTCTCACAGAGGGGATCAGCCCCGCTTACATGGGTTTCTTCACTGTGGCCGTCTTCTACATAGCGAGCACCCAGTCCGAGCGCCTCACATTGTTCGCGCTGCCGGTGCTTCTGCCTCTCTGGGTGGTTTCTCAGGGGGGCCTTTCGGACGAGGTGGGCCTGAAGATGCTCATCACGCTGTGCATCTGGGGCTTGATCGGGCATGGCATTGGCCGGAAGAAGAGGTCAGACGAAGTTCGAGTCACGGGCTTGGTCCACGCGGCCGCCACTGACCCCCTCACCGGGTTGGCCAGCCGGGGCGAGCTAACGCGCGTCCTGGAGAGGACCGACGTAGGAGACGCCGTAGTGCTGATCGACCTAGACGGGTTCAAAGCGATCAATGACACGAAGGGGCACCCGGTCGGCGACGACATCCTTGCCACTTTCGGGCACAGCGTCCACGCAGTGCTGCGCTCGACCGACATAGCTCTCAGGTATGGGGGCGACGAGATCATGCTCGTCTTGCCGCAAGCACGAGTCGAGCAATCTGATGCCCTGCTCGAACGGCTCCGGCACCACTGGCTACAGCCGGGCCGCCCAACGTTCTCAGCGGGCATTGCCGTCCGGGGAGACGAGGAGGCGCAGGAAACCCTGCGCCGAGCAGACAAAGCGCTCTACGAGGCAAAAGAGCGTGGTCGCGACAGGTGGAGCCATGCGCCACTAGCGGGAAAGCCTCTGGCCGTGACCAGCTCGGGTGTGCCAGGCCCGCCAACCTTTAGCCAGCCGAAGAGCCTTGGCCTCGGTTTCATAGAGGCAGAATCGCCGGCTTAGCCTCGAATTGCACTTCGCGGAAGTTGCTTGCTAAAGGCTGCTCGCAGCCGACGCTTCCCGTGCACGTCGGCTCTCGAGTAGAGCGAGACTATGCCCATGCTCCTTATTGATGCGGCGAACGTCGTTGGTTCTCGCCCGACGGGCTGGTGGAAGGACCGCTCGAAGGCCGCCAGTGAGTTTGTAGGTCGCCTTCGGGCCGGCGCCGCTTCGGGGCGGCTGCCCACGCCGGTCGTGGTGGTGCTGGAAGGAAAAGCGCGCGCCGGCGTTCAAGAAGGTGTCGTCGACGGCGTAGAGGTAGTTCACGCCCGCGGGCCCGGCGACGACGCTCTCGCTGCGGTAGCTGAGGGAGCCTCCGAACCCGTTCTACTGGTTTCTGCTGACCGGGGTCTGCGAACGCGCGTAGAACGCCTCGGCGCGCGTGTGGTCGGCCCAAGCTGGATCTGGGACCGGCTCGATGCCTAACAACTTCGGCCCGCTTTTGAGAGCTCGTACCAAGGGTCTGGGCGCGGGGACGATGAGGAAAAGAAGCTCATTTCCCGCTTAGCTCGGTGTGCATTAGCACCACGTGGTAGGGGCCGTACATGGACATGTCAAAGAAGATACCGGGACCGTTGTCCCACTCGGGTGTTATGTACGGGGCGTACAGCTCGGGGTATTTCGCTGAAGTAACCACTACTTGAGCGCTGCTCCACGGGCCGGTAAGTTTGCTCGCCGTTCGCAACACAATCTGGCCGGTCGGGTCAATGAGGTACATCATTAACCACTTTCTATAGAACGAGTTCCACTGCACGGACAGCTCCCCCACGGGCGCATTGACAAGCGGAACGCTCGCGCCAGGCGCGGGCACCCAACCGTGGCCTCCCCAGTACTGGTAAGACGCCTTGTGAAGGACGTCGCTTCGGGGGACCCGGGCCAGCTCCAAGCTTCCATATCGACCACACGGTATGCCGAACACGTAGACGAAAGAGCCGTTTTTCACCAACGCCACCTGTCCGAAGTTGCTGTCCCCGTCCCACGTCACCTCGGGGTCCTTGGTCCAGTGCTGGCCGCTGTCGGTCGAGTAGGCCACTCCGGAGTAATTGCAAATCCAGTGACCGGGCGCGCCGTACTCCTGCACCGACATGTAGTACAGGTACATCGACCCGCCCACAGTTGCGCCATACGTCGGGATCACAGTCTCTTCGACGCCAGCGACCTTCTTCGAGCTGAGGAGCTCCTCGGCCTGGCCGTCGCGTCCGGTGACCATGCCGCTGAAGCGCAACCCGTGGTCGGGCTCGGTTTGAGAGTTCACATAAGCCAACGTGTTGCTGCGCCAGTTGGCATGGGCAACCGAGAAGAAGGGGTTGGCGGCCGGCCCGCCGAACGTGTCGCCAAAGACGATGTACAGGCGGTGCCCGGAGGTGAACATGCTCCCGAGGTCGGCGCCATAGACGTCCCACCGCCCGGCGGTGTTGTTGATGGAGCCGGGACCGATTTCCTGGGCTACCTCGTATGTCTGCGCCCGGTTAACGACTAGTGGCCGCGAGCCTGGCCCTCCCGAGGAGGCACCAGATGCGGCGCTGACTGCCGGCGTAAGCAGGGCAGGCAACAGGGCTGCACAAGCAGCCCAGCGCCTTTGCCTCACTTTAACGGCTCTTCCTCACTACCCCTGATGCCCGGGACCACGGCGACAAGCGTCCCCACAGCCCGCACTCTAGCCAGCCGGTCGTCAGGTTGAAGGGTTAGTTGTGTACAGCGGCCTCCCTGGGAAACCATTCGCGCCCGAAATAGTTGGCCGTTCCCCGGCTCGACCGTAGTGGTCGTCGCTACGCCCGATTAATTGACCTGGCGCCAGTGCTCCCGCCCGAACATGCGGCCGAAGATGGAGTCGTAGGACGACCCGAGACGCCCGGGCCCTTCCGGCACCTCGATAGGAGTCCCCGTCGGGGCAGGCAGGTTTTCTGCCTGTTGGTTGGTGAGCAATGTCTGCACTCGGTGGCGAGTGATCTTGGCGATCTGGTCCCGGTCAACGAAGCGGTGGCCTTGGCGGCCCAAGTGGTGCGCTCTGACGACGATCCCGTCGAACAAGTCGAGCTCGGGGACTTGAAGCACATGCTCAACCTTGCCGAACTCGTTGTCGCTTGAGCTGACAACGGGTGTGCCCCGGTCTAACGCGAGGTACGAAATCTCTTCGTCATCTTCGGGGTCCGGCATTCGCTAAATAGGCTAGCTTGCTCGGCGCAGGGCCGACGGAGCACCCAGAGCGCAAGCTTGCGAGAAGCAGACGTTCCCATCAAGACCGACGGCTCCCGCAACGCAGTTCCGTCCATCAGCGTTTACTAGCCCGCGGCGCCAGAGGCGGGCTCACCCGCCTGAAGGTGTGCTCAAGCGGGTGTTGCCTGCGCTGGGCGTTGTGCCTAGCGTGGGCTCAATTTGAAGGAGGGACTATGAGCTACGCGAAGCAATTGCTGGCGACTTACCCCGGTACCTTGGACGTCGACGCTGACCTGGTGGCGGCCACCATCGAGGCGCTCAGCGACTGCGCTCAGGCCTGCACCGCCGATGTCGACGAAGACTTGAGCGAGCCGGACGTTTCTGAAATGGTCAGGTGCATACGCCTTTGCCTGGATTGTGCCGATATCTGCGCCGCCACGGTAAACGTCATAAGCCGCCAAGCGGAGTACGACGCCAACATCATCAAGCCGCTACTAGAGATCTGCGTGGCCGTTTGTCAGACCTGTGGTGACGAGTGCGAGCTGCATGCCAAAATGCACAGGCACTGTGCGGTTTGTGCGGAGGCATGTCGTCGCTGCGTGCAGGCGTGCCGGGCCTTGGCCCAGGCCATGAAATAGTTGATGTGGTGTACGGGATCTCCTCCCCGCAGCTAGCGGGCCTGCACACCGTGTCGGTCGGCACCGACGACCTCATGCGGAGGGGCGGCCACCCCGCATCCCACGCCGGGCGGAGAGACTGGCTATCAGCTGTATTGGGCGGTCCATTCTCCGGCGACCTGGCCGGTGATGACGTTGAGCCGGTTCCAAGTGTTGATGAGCGCAATGTTCAGCACGAGGGCGGCGAGGGCCGGCTCGTCGAAGTGCTTGGCCGCCATCTCCCACACCTCGTCTGAGACGGCGTCGGGCCGGTCGGCCAGACGCGTGCCGGCCTCAGCCAACGCCAAGGCGGCGCGTTGGGGCTCGTCGAAGTAGGGCGAATCACGCCAAGCGGCCAGGGTGTGAAGCTGCTGGTCGGTGAGGCCGTGCTTCTTGGCCGCGCGGCCATGCATGTCGAGGCACACGGCGCAGCCGTTGATCTGGCTGGCCCGGGTCTCAACCAGATCGACAGTCGATTCCGGCACGCCTGCCTTGGCAGCTGCCTGAGTGGCGACCTTGGCCAATGACAGCAGGGCGTCCATTGCTCCGGGGACGACTTGGGCGGGGTTCTTGATCTTTGGTTGCATTGCGTTTCCTCCTTGGGTTTCTGCAGACATAAGACTCGTGAGTGGGCCGAATTGTGACGGCTGAGATCCGGCCGTCACCAACGCGATATCCGCTCCGGGGCAATCACGAACGCCTTCAAGCGCGCCACGGGGCGACGGCGCGGCGGCGCGGCGGAGTTACATCCCGACCGTGAACCCCCATCACCGCACAACCGCCACCACCGGCCCGAGGTCCTCGTGGCCCGAGCGAGCCCGTGGGAGCTGTCGGCCCAGGCGGGTGGACAACGATCGTTGGCAAGGTCCGCTTGGCTTCGGCCCGCCACCTCCTTGCGCTCGACTAGCATGGCCCATGTTCCACCATGACACGTCCCTGAGCGGGGTGTCTTCACCTCTGCCCGACTTGGGAGCGGTCGCCCCGGCGGACGTCAAGGCGCAGGCCGGCAACGCCCAAGTCTCGCTGTTTGGACGGCACCCTCCCGTAGCGCCGAGCCGGCGAGCGGCTACAACGTCTACGAGGGCACCGCTCCGGGGCGTGAATCGAGTGCCCCTGTCAACGGGACCTCGCCTCTAACTAGCACTGACTATACGGTCACCGGCGTCCAGAACGGGACCACTTATTTCTTTGAGGTGACGGCCGCCAACTCGCGAGGCAAGGGCGCTCCTGTCCGGTGTCGGCTATTCCGACACTGTCGACCACCACGTCCACGACTACCCGCGACGTGAAGTGGCTTGGGTAGCTCCACCGCTCAGCTCGAAAGGTTGGAAAAGGGGATGGTCGACCCGGCGGGCGGCGCGCTCACCAGGACATGCTCGCCCCATTTGGAGAGGCCCACTGTCTCGTTGCCCCCTCCCGAAGACGTCGAGGTCTCCTGGACCGGCAGCGTGGCGCCGATAGCCGAGAGCGTGAGCGTGTTGGCCAACGCTGGCGCGGAACTGGTCGCGGCAGTTTGCCACTTCAGGGTGTACAACTTCTTGGCCGAGGGGGCGGGGGTGTACAGCTTCGTACCCTTGGCCGCAGGGAGGACGCTCGCGATAGAAGAAACGGTCATCGAAGCCGCCAGGCCCTTGTACTGGCTTGTGCCCGCTTTGACAGACACCCAGCTACTGCCGACCTTCTTCACCTCAGCCGAGCTCAGCCCGAAGATCTTGGTCAGCCCGGACGAGTTGCCCGATAAGTAGGCGTAGCTCGGTGTCACCTTGATAATGGCCGTCTCGCTGCCTTCCGAGATGGTCTCGATGCCGCTGGTCTTCCCCAGGTCTGCCTCTAGGTGCCCATCGACCGAGGTCGAATTGGACCTCGACGTCACCACCAGGTGGACGCTGGTCTGCTTTCCAATGGCGCTCTTGGCCGAAGTGAGCACTGAGCTCGTCGTCGCGGTCCCGGTACCGCTTGCCTCGGCCGTGGCTGACAGCAAAGCGAGGCTGGCCAGAACGACTGCAGAGGCACCGGCTAGGCGGGTGAAATGACTGAACAGGGACGGCCTCATTGGTCGAGCCTACCGCCCTGCCCGGTTCTTGAAAGGTCACCGCCCCGACGAGCGGCCGGCGCCTTTCGTTCACCAGCTTGGCGTTCGGTATTGGTTAACGAACCTTCCGGTATCTGCGGGCACGTCTCAAAGACAGTCACTGGTACGGACTGTGGGCCGCGTATCAGATCGGTAGGGCCGAAAGAACGAACGCAGTTCTTCGGCATACAGCTCGGGCTCCTCGAACGGCGCAAAGTGCCCGCCGGCCGCCGGTTCGGTCACGCTCACGACGTTGGCTGTGCGTTCAAGCCACGCCCGGGGTGGCCGGACTATGTCGCCGGGGAAGAGGGAGAACCCAGACGGCACTTCGACCCGTCGGGCGTGCTGTGGCGGTGGGATGGCTGCGTTCGCCCAGTACATTCGCATCGACGAGCCGATAGTCCCAGTGAGCCAGTACAGCGTAATGTTCGTGAGAATCTCGTCCTTACTAAAACGCCGCTCGACGTCGCCATCGCAGTCGCTCCAAGCTCGGAGCTTCTCGACGATCCACGCGGCAAGCCCAGCGGGCGAGTCCGTCAGCCCGAAGGCGGCGGTCTGGGGCTTCGTGCGTTGAATGGCACCGTAAGCGCCCTCCTTGGCGCCCCAGGCGGCTGCAGCCTCGAGCCAGGCGCGTTCGCTGGGCGCCAGGTCTGCTGGGTCGCCGGCAAAGACAGGCAAGCCCGCATCGGTCCGATGCACGGCCACAACTCTGTCCGGATGGTTAAGGCCGAGATACCGGCTGACGTGGCTGCCAATGTCTCCGCCCGCTGCGCCAAAACGAGAGTACCTGAGCACGTGCATGAGCTCGGCCCACAGTCCGGCAACGGCGATGGAATCGAGAGG
Source organism: uncultured Acidimicrobiaceae bacterium (assembly GCA_963807395.1). Taxonomy (GTDB): domain Bacteria; phylum Actinomycetota; class Acidimicrobiia; order Acidimicrobiales; family Palsa-688; genus Fen-671. The sequence continues at coordinate 93,905 of CAWEBW010000003.1, read as the reverse complement.
CGCGCCCGGGCCGATCCGAGTACCCGTAGCCCGGCATGTCCGGTACGACCACATCGAACGCATCGACTGGGTCGGCGCCGTGCGCAGCCGGGTCTGTGAGCAGCGGGATGACCTTGGTATAGCGCCAAAAGGAGTCCGGCCATCCGTGGCTGAGGACCAGCGGCAGCACAGGACCGGTCGGCGCGACCGCACGGGCGTGCAGGAAGTGGATCCCGAGCCCGCCGAGCGCGACGCGGAAGTGGGGGTGCCGGGCCAGAGCGGCCTCTTGGGCAGACCAATCGAACTTTTCCGACCAGTAGTCGACGAGTTCACGCAGGTAGCTAAGGTCGGTCCCGAGCGACCACCCGACATCCTCCGGCGCGTCCGGCCAGCGGGTGGCCCGCAGTCGAGCTCGGAGATCGTCGACAGCCGCCGGTGCGGTCCTCAGAGTGAAAGGCTCGGGGCGTGGTGGAGGGCCCGGCATGAGAGGCACCCTACGCGACTAAGTCGCAAGCAGTGGCGCTGACGCCTGAGTCAAGGCATTTAACAGGTCCAGGAGGCACCTCGTGAGCTGGAGCGCAAGGGACATCCCTGATCAGGAGGGTCGCACGGCGGTGGTGACCGGCGCTAACAGCGGGCTGGGCCTGGAGACGGCAAGAGAGCTAGCCCGCAAGGGCGCCCACGTCGTGATGGCGGTGCGCAACCAACACAAGGCGCAGGAGGCGGTGAGTGACATCAGCGCGAGCGTTCCCGACGCGTCGCTCGAGCTCGTCTCGTTGGACCTCGCATCGCAGGCCTCGGTACGCGAGGCGGCTGACCAGATCCTGCGGGGTCACGAGCGCGTCGACTTGCTCGTCAACAATGCCGGAGTGATGGGAATCCCCGAGCAGAAGACAGTTGACGGCTATGAAATGCAGTTCGGTGTGGACCACCTCGGGCACTGGACGCTCACCGCGCTCCTCCTGCCGGCGCTGCTCGCCGTCCCGGGCGCGCGGATCGTAACGATGACCAGCACCGCGCACCACATGGGGCGCGCCCTGGACCCGGCGAACCCGCACCTGGAAGGTCGATACCGGCCGTGGCGCGCCTACGGTCAGGCCAAGCTCGCGAACTTTCATTTCGGCCTGGGGCTGCAGCGCGACCTCGCGTACGCGGGCGCGAGCACCTTCAGTCTCATCGCTCACCCCGGGCTTTCCAATACCGGTCTGCAGGCCGTCAGCGTCCGTGAGAGCGGTGGGGGTACGAGCCAGCGCTTCTTCCACACGCTTGCCCGGGGCTTCGGGATGTCCCCAGCCCAGGGCGCGTTGTCGCAGCTGCGTGCGGCGACCGACCCGAAGGCGAAAGGCGGCCAGCTCTACGGCCCTTTGTTTGTGAACAACGGCCCGCCGGTCCGGAAGCCGATCTTGCGGCGGGTGGGGATGGACCGTGCCATTGCCAACCTCTGGGAGGTTTCCGAGCGCGAGACGGGCATCAAGCTCGAGCTTCGCTGAATCACGGGTCGAGTCGCGCCGCACGGGCGCGTTCGGCGCGCGGGTTTCAACGAAGCCTCGCCTAGCTCCGCTGGGGTGAGAGCGGCCTTAAGGTAATTTCACTACACAAGTGTGAAGAGCGTGGAGGCTACTGGCCGGTACACCGTCGCCGTCACCCTGACGCACCCCGATGCGAGCTGGCAGTACACGCCCGCACTCAACACCTCCGAGATTTTCGAAAAGAAGTTCGCCGAGGCGCACAAGGGCACCTATGGCAACCCGGGCGTCCTGGTGATGGGGTCGGGGCCGTGGGAGGTCGATAGTTTTGACCCGACGACGGGGGCCGAGCTGTCCGCCAACCCACACTGGTGGGGCGGTGCAGTACCGATCCAGCGAATCTCGTTCAAGTTCTTCTCTGACGACACGAGCCTGGCCCTGGCTATGCGGGCGGGGGAGATCGACTTCGACTTCTCGATCCTCGGCGGCCAGCACAGCTTCGCCACCACTTCAGGGGCGAAACTGGTGAGTGCACCGAGTTGCTCCCCTGGGCTGTTGACCCTGAACACCCAGATGGCCCCATGGAACGACGTCCACGTCCGCCGAGCAATTGCCTACGCCCTCGACCGCGCGAACATCATCACCGCCAATGGCGGCTACGCCACCCCGGTGTATACGTTGATCTCGGCTCAATCGTTGGAGACGATCGCCTCGCGATCGCAGGTGAACGCGCTTATCAAGTCGGTGCCCCTTTACGCCTACAACGTGGCCAAGGCCAAGGCCGAGCTGGCCGAATCGGCGTATCCCAACGGGTTCAAGGGGACCCTGCTCGAGTACCCGGGAGGCACCGGAGTCGATGTCAGCCAAGTCATCGCGGCGGAGCTACAAAAGATCGGGATCACACTGCAGGTGAAGGTGGAGAGCGACCCGGCATGGTCGGCCGTCGAAACTGGGCCTGCCGCGAAGCGCGCGACCACGTTCTTCAACGCCGGCTGCGTCAACCCGGACCCAGGCGCATTGCCGAACACGTTCCTCGGCACCGCCAACCTCGACGCCGGTGGCTACGACTTAGCTGACTACAACCCGCCGGCCGTCAACCAGTTGGTCGTCGCCGGCGGTGGTACGACCAACCCGGCCCTGCGCTTTGCCACTTACTCGAAGCTCTTGCAGAGGCTGGCCACCGACGTCCCTTACGTGCCACTTTTCGTCGAAGATTTCAGTGTGGCGCTGACCAACAACTTCACCTATACGGGTTTCAACCAGTGGTACCCCAACGGCGTGTGGGCGCTGAACATCAAGCGAACGCCCTAGCGGTGCCGGTCCGCCGCCCCTGGCATCTCGTGAGCCGGAGCGGGACAATTCAATTGTGCCGCCTGAGTAACGGTGGATCTGCCTGCAAGTGCCCCACCTCCACTCGCCCCTTGTCTTTGGCCAAGTGTGCTGGAACGACGCCGAGGAGCCCAGGCGAGGAGGAGCCGGCAAGTGCGCCCTATCCTGCCGGCGCCCTCGGATGTCTCCGTTAAGCCAGTCTCAGCACACAGTGCGTTCGCCGACCTAAGGTGGCGATCATGAGCAGACCAGATGTCGACTCCGTGGTTGCAGCCGCCCTTGCGGGCAGAAGGCTGCTTGACCACCCGTTTTACCGTCGCTGGGAAGCGGGAAAGGTGTCCCTCGACGAATTGGCAGACTACGCCGCCCAATACCGTCACTTCGAGGCCTACCTTCCGGCTTTCCTGGGTGAGCTGGTGGGGTCCCTCCCAGAGGGCCATGGCCGGGACCTTGTGGCCTCGAACCTTGCCGACGAGCTAGGCGATCCTGTTCCCCATACTGAGCTGTTCGAGCGCTTCGCCCAAGCCGTGGACGCCCTTCCGGCCGAGCGCTCTCCAGCCATGGCTGAGTTGCTCGCTGCGCACGACGAGCTTTTAGGACGAGGCCCACTGCACGCCCTCGCAGGTTTCCTCGCCTACGAGTACCAGGCCGCCGAGGTGGCCAATGCCAAGGCCGATGGATTACGCAGAAATTACGGCCTGGGAGAGGATGCCGTATCGTTCTGGGCTCATCACGCAGAGGTCGACATCCACCATGCCGAGTGGGCGCGAGACGCGCTGGCGAGTTCTACCAGCGCACCCGAGGCGCTGGAGCCATCGGTGCGTTGCGCGGCCGAAGCGTGGTGGGCTTTCCTCGACGAACGTGAAGCCCAAGACATCCTGACGGCATAGGCGCCTTACAAAGCGAGCCGCCAGGACTGCAACTCCGTTCCCCGTGGGCCGCGAGGCGGAGGACAGGTAGACCTGGCCAATTAAATTTAGGCTGCACCTTTCATACCAGGACGCTGTTTCGGGGGCACCGAGAACACATCGGCGGTGCCAGTGACGTCTGGACTGGCCTATCTCCTGCCCTTCTAGCCGGGCAGGGCCCGGACGACGCCCGAGCAGATTGCCTTCCGAGTCCTTGAACCACGCCCCCTCGCCTCCGTCCGGCGTGCGGGCAATGCCGTTCTCTGTCCGCGTCTCTGGGGTGTCGTAGTTCTCGAACTCTACGCCGCGACCCCTCATCTCTTCGACGGCAGCACGCACTTCGGAGACCTGAATGACGGCCTGCGTGAACTCCCCCGACGACCTCGCTCGGGCCGGGTAGACGAAGAGTTGGTTGACACCATCTCCAACCGTTAAGCCCACCCGCCCATCACTTGCCTCGAGAAAGTCGGACTCGATTGCCTGGAGCCCCACCTTCTCAATGTAGAACGCTTTGGCTCGGCTCAGGTCCTGTCCCGGCAGCACCGCTGTGATCCCAAACGTCTCCATGAAACAATCTCCTATTCGGTTCACGGCTAGAGGGCCGCCTGCAAACTGCCATGATGGCGCGCCGAGGGCACTGGCCCTTGTCGAGAAGATACCGCTCCTCTCCCGTTCCTCGGTGGCTGCGGTGCCGGCCAGGATGTCGGTGGCCATGTCCGGCCCTCGCTCCCTCGGGTGCCGAGCACGTCCACGGCAAGTATGGAGGTCCTGGCGTGGCACCCACGTCTGCACGTCGCGCATGCCGGCGCCGGCAACGGGCGCCTGAGCCGTCGTAGCGGACTTGGGTATAACTTCCCGCAGGGTCGCGTCCGTGCCGGCGACGGCGACCGAGAGGAGGAAAAAGGATGAGGGCACTTTCCATGGCTCGGGGGCGAAGCATGGCGTGGTGGGCTGCGATGCCGGTTGCACTGCTGTCTCTCGCGGGCGGCGGCGCGTTGCCCACGGTCCTGCCATCTCGATTGGCGACGGCCGCCGCCACCAGCCAATGCGGCTATGGCTCATCGGCGGGCAACGTCCGGACCTGCATCAGCCTGGGGTCGGGCACCGTATCGACCAGTGCAACGGTCCTTTCAACGGGTCGAACGATACGGTCTTGCCTGCGCCGAAATGGCGCGCGGATCGAATGCACCGGGTACGGCTACGTGGGGCCCGGCGGTGGGACAGGCAACACCTGGGTGGCTGGTGGAGCCGTCCCCGCCGGCACCTACTGTGCGGTCACGTGGCGGCTCCAACCCAGCGGGGCTCAGGACAAGGTCGGCACCGTTTGCGTCGGTTTCGGGACCACCGTAATTAGCTGAGCCCGTCTAAGCGGACGTGTGCGCATTCGTCCAACTCGTGATGCGGGTGCCCGCGCCGGAGGGACGCCGGGTGGGGGAGTGGCCAACTTGCCCACAGGTTGTGGGGGGTGGACGTCGCTGACGGCGTGGTACTTTGCCGCGACGGTGACCGACCTCACCTCACCTCGTTGCGCCACATTGTCGAGTACGAAGGACGCACATTCGCCGAGGATGTCGGTAGCGAAGCAGTAGACCGGGTGCCGAACTGCGCCCGTACCCGCAATTACTGGGCCATAGAACGATTGAGCTAACATTAGCCGGCCGCGGGAGGGCTAATGTCGTGACGCTCATCAGACCGGATGTCCTGGAAGCGCTCGTCCAGACCATCTTCGAGCGGGCCGGTGCCGGTCCGGAAAACGCTGTTGTCGTCGCTCAGCATCTCGTCAGTTCCAACCTGGCCGGGCACCCGTCACATGGCGTCATCCGGGTGCCGGAATATTTGAGCGACATCGATGGGGGGGTGCTGGATCCGGCCGCGGTGCCGGAAGTTCTAATCCGGTCACCCCTTGTGGCGCTGGTGGACGGACACTCGGGGTTTGGCCAAGTAGCGGGACTAGCCGCCACGCGGGCGAGTATTGAGCTGGCGGCATCGGCTGGGATGAGTGCTGTCGGGGTGGTCCGGTGCCACCATCTCGGAAGAATGGGCGATTACGTGGAGCGGGCCGCCGACGCGAACTGCGTAATGTTTGTGACTGCAGCCGGTCACCCCGGCCTGGCCGTGGCGTACGGAGGGCGAGGCCGGCTGTTGGGCGCCAACCCGATAGCGGCCGGGTTCCCGGCCGGGGATGAGCCTTTCATACTTGACATCGCGACGACGACCGTGGCCGCCGGCAAGGTAAGGGTGGCCGCGGCCCGCGGCGAGCAAGTCCCACCTGGGGCCCTCGTCGACGCGAAGGGTCAACCAACAACCGACCCGGCAGCATTTGCCGCCGGCGGAGCACTTACCCCTTTTGGTGGCCACAAAGGTTTCGCCCTGGCGGTGCTCAGCGAGCTGTTGACCACCGCCCTCGTCGGGGCGCCTCGCGACGATGCACGCTTTGGCGGGACGTTTGCCAAACAGGCCACGCTATTTATCACTTTGCGGGTCGACTTGTGGCGAAGTGGTCAGGATGCCACCGAGGCCGCGGAGTCGCGCCTCGACTGGATCCGTTCCTCCGACACAGCAGAGCCCGGCCACCCCGTCCAGGTCCCGGGCGACCCCGAGCGCGCGGCGCGACGCAAATACGCGGCCGGGGTCCCGGTCGACGACGAAACCCTCGATGGCCTTGTCGGCCTCGCACACAAACTCTCTATCGAGGTCCCGGGCGGGTTAGTGGCCGGCTGAAAGGCGGCCCAGCGCTACCTCAAGGACGGTCTGCCCGCTCGCCCCCTATCTGGCCGAGAGGTCGGCCCGCCCTACGAGCATGACTGTTATACCGTCGGTTTTAAATTAATATATCGTCGACAGAAGCGACGGCCTCAGGCGGCGAAAAACACAAGGCCAGTCAACACATTCGTAGCCGGCGGGATCTGCGTCAAACTGCCTCGACGGTGGGGAGTTCAGGCGGTGGCAAACTATTGGCCTGGGAGGGTTCGGGGCAGCCCGAAGAATGGGAAAACGGTGTTTTCGAACCGGGTCATACCACAGATCCGGTCGCCCGAGAGCGTGAGCGCAAAGAGGCCCGCTCCGTGTCTGATGCCATCGGGGCCAAGTACGTAGGTTCCGAGCGCGGGCTGACCGTTGGCTCGCGTCCGCACGAAGTGGAACCTTCGACCTGAGCCGAGGATAGCGACGATGAACCGAGAGGCCGCGTCGCGTCCCTCGTATTCGAAAGGCATCGGTGGCATCGAGATGAACACGTCGTCGGTGAGCAGCGCGATCACGACTTCGAGATCGGCCGACTCGTACGCCTCGACGAACTTGGTGACGATCGCATCTTCGGACTTGGTGTCTGAGGCAGGGCCTGGTTCGCCCTCCCTCCCCACCGGCAGCTTCTTTTCCAGGGTCGAACGGGCCCGTTTGAGGGCGCTGTTGACCGACTCCACCGTCGAGTCCAACATCTCGGCGACCTCAGAGGCGCGGAAACCGAGCACGTCACGCAACACCAGGACGGCGACCTGGCGAGGCGGTAGCACCTGGAGGGCGGTGACGAACGCCAACGAGATGGACTCGCTCTGCTCGATTCGGGTTTCGGGGCCGGCCGGCGTGTCGAACGCACCCTCGAGGAGGCGGTCGGGGTAAGGCTGGAGCCAGATGACCTCGCCGAGCCGGGTCGGCTCAGGCGGCTCAACCCCCGGTATGTTCCACTCTTTGGCGTGGCGTCGAGTGGCCGAGCGGTGTGCGTTGAGGCATCGGTTGGTGGCTATCCGGTACAACCAGGTCCGGAGCGACGCTCGCTCCTCGAAGCCAGCCAGCCCGCGCCAAGCGCTCAGCAACGTCTCTTGTAAAGCGTCCTCAGCATCCTGAAACGATCCGAGCATCCGGTAGCAGTGGACCTGGAGCTTCTCGGCGGTACGGCTCTGTCAGCTGGTCGAACGCTTGGTCCTCCCCAGCCCGCGCTCTCGTCATCAAATCGGCTGCGCTCACGGTCGTCTCTCCTTCTCACGCTTCCGGTGCTTGCGTCCTCCCTTTAGACACCAGCGCTGGCGCGAACTGGGCGGTCCCGACGCGCCCAGTTCCTCGATGCCGTCGTGTCTGCACCGTCGGCAGCGACAAGACCATCGAAAAGGAGAAGAGACATGGGAAAGATCGTCATCACCACCAACATCACCCTCGACGGGTTCGTACAGGACCCCGACGGCCAGGAGGGCTCCCGACTCGGCGGCTGGTTCGGCCAGTTCGGCGGCAAGGACCTCGAGGAGTGGGCCGAGGTCGAGACGGCCGAGGCCCTCGGCGCCGACGCGCTCCTGCTCGGCCGCCGGAGCGACGAGTGGTTCGCCACGAGGTGGCTGACCCGCAGCGGCGCGTGGGCGGACAAGTTGAACGCCATGCCCAAGTACGTCGTGTCCTCCACCTTGAAGGATCCCAAGTGGTCCAACTCGACAGTTATCGAGGGTGACGCAGCGAGCGAAGTCTCGAAGCTGAAGCAGGAGATCATCGGTGAGATCCTCGTCTACGCCAGCTACCAGCTCGTGCATACCCTAATCGAGCACGACCTCGTCGATGAGTTCCGGCTCGTGATCTTCCCGGTCGTGCTTGGCGCCGGCGAGCGCCTCTTCGGTGAGACCACCGACAGGAAGCCCTTGCGGCTCGTCAACACGACGACCATTGGCGACGGCCTCGCCTTCGTCACGTACGAGGCGGTCCGAGGCGCCTGACAAGGACTGCGTCCAGGTGAGCACCCGGTAGGGCCGGCCGACCTCATCCGACGAGGTCGGCCGGTGCCCGTCGGGGCGCAAGAGCCCGGCGTCGGGCCCACGGACAATCTCGTAGCGATCAATGGAGCCGGACAGATCGGCCGAGCCTCGTACGGCAATTTGCCCGAAGGAACCACCGTCTTTTCCCACCTCGATTCTGTGCGCACGCACCCAGCCAGCGACACGCCTCGCCGGCACCCGGCGCGGGATGAACCAGTAAGCCGAATTTCAAGGAGATCACAATGACCACACTCACGCCACGGCAACTTGCTGCAAAATCCTCCTCGACCCTGTCGGGGGCGACGGTTCTACTCACAGCGGTCGCCTACTTCATGGTGGCCCTCGACGGGCTTGTCGTCGTAACGGCGCTGCCGTCGATTCACCGAAGCTTCGGCGCCGGCATCGCCTCGCTGCAATGGACGGTGAGCGCGTACGCCATTGCGTTCGGCGCGGGCATCCTGACAGCGACGGCTCTCGGTGACCGGTTCGGTCGGCGCCGGGTGTACGTGGCCGGCCTGGCACTCTTCGCGACAGCGTCGGCCGCCTGCGGGCTGGCGCCGAACACGCAGGTGCTGATCGCCTTCCGCTCGATCCAGGGGATCGGTGCCGCCATCGTCTTGCCGCTGGGCCTCACCATCCTCACCTCCGCTTCCCCATCCGAGAAACGGGGAGCCGTCGTGGGCATCTGGGGTGGCATCGCAGGTCTGGCCGTCGCCGCCGGACCGCTGGCCGGCGGAGGTATAACCCAGGCCTTCGGATGGCACTGGATCTTCTGGGTCCAATGTCCCCATCGGCGTCGCCGCGGCCCTTGGCGCTGCCCGCTTGCTTCCGGAGAGCCACGGTCCCCGCGCCCTCCTTGATGTTCCCGCTCGTTCTGGTCACCGGCGGCATCGGGCCCCTTACCTGGGGCCTGGTGCAGGGTGGTCAGAACGGCTGGGGCACTGCGGAGACCTTGACTCCGTTGCTCGTGGGGACCGCGATGGTCGCCGGCCTCGTATGGTGGGAGCGTCGGGCCAGCCAGCCGATGATCCCGCTCAGTCTGTTAACTCGGGCCCCGTTCCGCTCGGCTGTATTGACGGAGTTCTGCATGACAGCGTCGATCTTCTCCGCCGCCTTCCTGACCAGCCAGTTCTTTCAGTTCGCCCGGAGCGACTCGCCGGTCGAGACCGGTCTGCGCTTCCTGCCCTGGACAGCCATGCCGCTCCTCGTCGCACCCATCGCGGGGAGGCTCTCTGACCGGGTCGGCGCACGTACCCTTATCGTGCCCGGTCTCCTGATGCAGGCGATCGGCTTGGGGTGGATCGTCCACCTGGCAGACACGTCGGCCTCCTACGCCAGTTTCGTCGTCCCCTTCGTAATCGCCGGCGTCGGCATATCGATGGCGCTGCCCTGCGTCCCGGCCGCCGGGCTCAACGCGGTGCCGCCCGAGCTGTTGGGAAAGGCGGCGGGCACGCTCAACACTATGCAGCAGTTCGGCGCCGTCTTCGGCGTCGCCGTAGTCACCGCGGTGTTCAACGCCCACGGGAGCCTCGCCACCGCGGCGACCGAGACCCATGGCTACCGGGCGGCTCTGACGGTGTCCGCCTCCGCCTCTGCGCTGGGAGCGCTGATGGCCATAGGGATCCGGCGAACGCGCGATCACGACCACCCAGTGGCCGACCTCAAAATCGACGGTGCATCCGTGCTGGAACGGCGGCATGGACATTGACTGTCCCCGCCGGTGACGTGGCCGCCACCAGCCGGGCCCCAGGGCCGGCGAGCGAAGAAAGAAGCTCCATGGCGTAGTAGTCGGGGTAGGGGGTATCGACCGAAGGGGCGCAAAGGTTAGCGGCGGGGAGGCAGTCCTGGCTGCCGCTCGACAAGAGCCCGAGGTCGCCTACGCCGGTGCTGTCGTTCCCCTGGATCCCGCTCTGCAAGGCCCACCACTCCCACCGTTTGGGCGCCATTGGCCAGCAAGGCGGGGACGGTCTCTGCCGCGTACAGGGCGTTGGTCAGGCCGCTGGTCTGGGGGTAGCCCTGAGCCTCAGAGTTGGTCTCGCCGACCTGGATGGAAATGTGGCGCCCAGCGGCGTCCTTCGTCACCAGCCGCCGCAGGGCGGCAAAATTCGGGCGATCTCGCTAGGTGTAGCGAGGACAGCGGCGTCCGGGCCTCTGGTGAACATTGGGTACCAGTGCTCGTCAACGAAATCGATGTAGGGGCCGAGCGTCTTTAGAACGGTCGAATCCCAACGGTAATACCTGGTCGAAGTGGCATCGGTGGCGATGACCGGGATCCCAATTTGAATGCCCGGGTCGGCAGCTTTCATTGCTTGGATAAAAGCGAGGGCGTTCGTGGCGTACCCTTGAGCGGTGTGCTGGGAAACAGGGTGGCCGTCAGGCTCGAAGGTGAAGCCCACGGCACCGTAGCCGTACTCTTCCTATCCCACTTCCCAGTAGCGGACGCCATAATGCTTGTCGAGGTTGGCGTAGCGCACCCAGGCCGCTGCTTCGCTGGGGGTCCCCGTCCCATAATTGATGTGGACGAGCATCGTCTCATGCTGCGAACGGGCAAACGTTGCCCATTGGTCGAAATTGTAACGGGGGCCAATTGTTATTAGCCGTATTTCGCGGCCAGCGGGTCGACCGAGTTTGTCCTCCAGTGGTACAGGTCGTCCATTGGCCCACCGTTGAAGGCCACTTCCCCTTATGCCGGCCGAGTGGACCAAGCCGGGTACGGGTGGCGTGAGCAGGCTCGCTGCCCACGGCCGCGTGTTTACGCCGAGTGCCGAGGGCCCGATTGCCGTCAGCGTGTGGTTGGCTTGGACCTTGACCAAGTAAGGCCGGCCCGCCGATGGCGTGGCGGCACTGGCAGTCCCCGCCGCGAGGCAACTGCTTACCGCGAAAAGGGCTCCTGACAGGAGTGCTCTGCCGGTGTACGGTTGTCTTTTTCTCGTCATCTCATCCGAGTGGCTGTTAGCCATGGTTGACAGTGCGACGGGAGGGCTGGGCGGCCACATCGGCTGCTAGTGGGTTCCCGGCTGGACCATGGTCGGTCGTTCGCCGACTTTGGTCGGCGTCGTACGGCGGGGAGCGGAGCGTAGCCTGAACCGTGCAAAGGCAATGATGCTTGCGGTGGGGACCACGGCGCAGACGTTTATCCGCTCTTGCCACTCTGGTGTCAAAGCTTCAGGCCAACCTCGGCCCAGTGGAGCGATAAGAGCGGTGCTGTGCCGACATCGATAAATCAGCCGGGGAGCAACAGCGGCAGCCCAAAACGCGCCAGCACGCTGTTGTCGAAGCGGGTCATGGCGCAGATCCGATCACCAGCGAGGGTGAGGACAAGCAGCCCGGCCCCGTGACGGGTGCCGGTGGGGGCTCGAACGTAGGCCCCGAAAGCGAGTTGGCCATTCGCCCGCCCCGCCGGCACGAGGTCATAGCCCCAGCGGCCCTCCCCAAAGATACTGGCGTAGAAACGGGCCACTACTTCGAGGCCTACATATTCGAACGGGATTGGTGGCATCGAAACTCGGACATTCTCGGTGAGCAGAGCCACGAGGCCGGCTACATCGCCAGCCTCGTAGGCACGAACGAACCTCGTCACGAGCGCTTGCTCGGAGGGTGAGCCCGGAGCGGGAGGCGGCTGGCGCCCGCCTGTCGCAGACAGGCGGCGTTGGAGGCTAGACCGCGCCCGTTGTAAGGCGCTATTGACTGAAGCGACCGACGAGTCGAGCATATTGGCCACCTCGTCGGGGTGGTAGCCGAGCACCTCGCAAAGGATGAGCACGGCGCGCTGGCGGGCAGGTAGGACCTGCAAGGCGGTCACGAAGGCCAGGGAAATCGCATCACGTTGCTCGTAGAGGGCCTCGGGGCTGGGGGGCATGCCGATTGCACCCTCGAGCAGGCTGTCAGGATAAGGCTCGAGCCACACGACCTCGCCCAGCCCGGTCGGCTCGGGCGGTTCAACCTCTGGCATCTCCCACCCCTTGGCCGGGCGTCGGCTGGCCGTTCGAAGCGCGTTGAGGCATCGGTTGGTGGCGATGCGAAGAGCCACGTGCGGACCGAGGAACGCCCCTCAAACTGCCCGATCCCTTGCCAGGCGGCCAGTAAAGCGTCCTGAAGGGCGTCCTCGGCGTCCTGGAAGGACCCGAGCATCCGGTAGCAATGAACTTGCAGTTCGCGGTGGTACGGCTCGGTCAGCTCGCGGAACGCGTCCCCATCCCCGGCCTTTGCCCTGCTGAGCAGGTCGGCTATCTCCACTCGCTCTTGCCTCACGCTCTCGGTCCCTTTGTCTCTTCCAATACTGACACCGACCGAGCGACAAATTGATCGGCCCCAAAGCAATTACTTCTTGGGCTCACGGTGTCTACCTAAGTGACGGCTCGGAAGATCTGGGCGTCGGGCCTGTACGGCCCCTATCCATTTGAGAGGGTGCAATGACAATCACTGATAGATCAGTTCTGGTAACCGGGGCCAACCGCGGCATCGGCCAGGCGCTGGTGGACGAGGCTCTGAGAAGAGGCGCCAAGCGGGTGTACGCCGGAACGCGTCAACCGCTGGACCGTTCCGATGAGCGTGTGACCCCCCTCATCCTGGACGTAACCAACGCGGCGCAGATCCAGGCGGCCGTCGAAATTCTGTCGAACACGGCGTTGGCCGCGCTGCCGTTCATTCCCGCCTATTCGATCTCCAAAGCGGCGGCGTTCTCCTTGTCGCAATCGATGCGCGCTCTGCTGGCCGGACAAGGCGTAAGCGTGCACGTGGTCCTGGCTGGCCCCGTCGATACGGAGATGTCCCGAGACTTCGACGTGCCGAAGGCCTCTCCGGGGTCCGTCGCGCAGGCCATCTTCGACGGAGTCGAGACGGGGGAGGAAGAGATCTTCCCAGATCCCATGTCAGCAACCTCGGCTGAGAGTTGGCGCACTGGCGCGGTCAAGGCGCTGGAGCGCCAGAATGCGGCGCTGATTGCGTAGCCGGCCCAGGGGCGCAAATGGCTACGACTGACATTGAACACCGCGGCGCGCCCTGCCTGTACCGCGATCACCTCAAAAATCACCACGTTTCTGACCCGAACCAATCGCATCAGATATTTGTACAGATACCAACACGAGAAAGAAGAACGGCAAATGCCAGATATTTTGCACAGAGTTGGAGCCAAGTCGTCGTCCCCCGATGATGCCTATCGGGCCTTGACGACGCTCGAAGGTCTATCCGGATGGTGGACGCAGGACACGCAAGGCGAAACTGACGTCGGCGGAGTGGTTCAGTTCCGTTTCGAAGCTGGAGGGTTCGACATGAATGTTCTCGAGCTTGATCCCGCCAGGCGTGTGCTGTGGGAGGTGGTGGACGGGCCCGAAGAGTGGATCAGCACCACGGTGAGTTGGGATCTCAAGCAGGATGGTGACTACACGGTCATCCTCTTCAAACACCAGGATTGGAAGGAGACCGTAGAGTTCATGCACCACTGCAGCACAAAGTGGGGGGTCTTTCTGTTGAGCCTCAAGTCGCTTCTTTAAACCAGCAAAGGTTTCCCGGGACCAAACGACATCAAGATCGACAACTGGAACTAAAGGCAAGTCGACTATCGGGTGCTCGACGGCAGACGCCGGGATTGTCCTCGTCGTGATGCATCTGCCGTCGGCGGCCCATCATGCTCGGTCTGGCATTTGCGCTCAGTTGGAGCCAGAGTCGTAGCGCGAGCTGACTGTCAAAGTATTGGACCAATTCATCTCACAACCGATCCGAAGGCGACAACAATTATGACTGAGCGAACCGTCGGTGTCTCATCTCAACTCCCACTTACCGATCGCCAACCAGAAGTGCAACAGATCAGAGCGCCGGCTCTGGGCCGTTGGTTCAGGTCCCCTTCCGCGCTTGCCGGCATCAGCTATGGCATTGCGTGGGTCGCGGGCCTCGCCGCCTGGCCATCCAACCTCGCCATTGACGCCTCCAAGAAGGAGATCGTCTCTATCTACGCCGCGCACACGAGCCAAGCGGCGGCCCAGTACCTACTGGTCGAGGGACTTGCTGGCCTACTTCTTGGAGCAGTTCTGTTCTATTCCATACGTCAAGTGGGTCTATGCGACCGCACATGGACATCCAGGGTCGCGGTAATGGGAGGGGTTGTCGTTGCCATTTCCCTCCTGCAATGCCTCCTGGGGTTGTATCTTGTGTCCGCCGCACGCAAGGGTTATCCCAGTCAGAGCGGCGACATCTACCAACTGATCAATCGTCTCGATGGAGTGAAACAGCTTGGGTTAAGCGTGTGCATTTTGATGTTGGGCATTCTTCTTCGAAAAACGTCCGCCTACCCGCGGTGGCTCGGGAGGACGACGGTTATACTCGGTGTCGCTCTCATACCCTCTGGACTGGCCTATCTCCTGCTCTGGGATGTGCTCGCCAGCACGACATTTGTTTCACTTCCCGTGCTCATTCTGTGGGTTGCGAGCACTGGCATCTGGTTGGGCGCTGAGAGCCAAAGACGGCTCCATGCCGAGGCCTACCGAGAAGTGCCCCGGCTCTACTTAACCCCGGGCACTGTCCTGGGGGCCATAGCACTTGGCCAGGCCGCGGAGAAGGTTGACGAGGAGTGGAGCAACGAGTTTGACCTTCTTCGAGCCGACCAAAGCATGTACGCCCCGCCCGACGCGCGCCAACTTGCCAACAAGGTCCAGGACGCCTATCGCACGATGGTCGAGGATGTCTCCACGTCGCTCGCCACGTTTCGAGCGCAGTTCAACGAGTACGTACAACCTGCGATCCAGCGTCTCGCCGACGCCATGGCACATGACGCGGACGTTCGTTAGCGCCGCCGATTGCATCGGCGGGCGCTAGGCATCCCCCAAACCGTCACCGTGCCCATCTAACCTTGACAATGTGTCAAGGTAACCGGCTAAGATGAGAGCCGGCAACGAGGTACCCAAGGAGTACCGGGTCATTGTGAACGAGCCCGTCGACAACCAGGGATGGCGTATGACAAAAGCGGGCAAAGGCCACCCGAAGCTGTACGCACCGCGCGGGGCGCGGGCGATGCCGGTGCCGACGACGCCGGGCGTCCAGCGCAGCCTTCGCAACTTCACTGCGCAGGTCAGGCGAGGCGGGGCTATCTGGCCTGTGAAGAGGTGAGAGTGACGATGCGAGAGTGGACTATTTACATCGAAGCCATGGCGCCCGAAGGCGCCGAAGCGAGCACCCCAGCCGACGTCGTGGCGTCGGCATTGATGGACCAACTGGCCGACAATGGGGCGAGCGCTTCAGCTGACGAGAGGTCGTGGTCGATCCAGTTCTTGGTGGAGGCCGAGTCCAGTCCCGAGGCGGCCGACCAGGGCCGAGAGCTGATCGACAAGGCCGTAGCCTCAGCCGGCCTGCCCGATTGGCCCCTGGTCCGCCTGGAGGCCGTGTGGACCGACTTGGTAGCGCGCAAGCTGCTCGAGTCGCCGCTGCCGCAGTTGCTCGGCACCCACGAGGTTGCCGCAGCCCTGGGCGTCTCGCGCCAGCGGTTCCATGAACTGCGCACCTCGGGCCGTTTCCCCGAACCTATCGCCGAACTGCGCTCTACCCCGCTGTGGCTGCGCTCGGCCGTCGACGCCTTCCTCGAAGGCTGGGACCGCCGGCCCGGGCGGCGCGGTCGCGGACCCAGTGCGGCGGCGCTTGTAGGGCTTGCGGGGCCGGGGCCGGGGGCGGTGGCGGGAGCGCTGGCTCGTTCGGTTCAGCGCTTGCCCAAGCCCTAGAAACCCTTCACGGCAAGACGTTATCGTCTTCTTCGCCAACGACAGCCCCCTTCCAGGATGTTCGGGTTCGCGAGGCGCTGAAGGACGCGGTGGATCGCGAGCACCTGTTCAACGTATTCCTCCAGCGCCGGGGGTTCGTCGGCGCGGATATACCGATTGCCCCCACGGGCCCCCTTTATCTGGGGGCCTTTAAGCCCCTTTCCTACGACCCTGACAAGGCCACTTCGCGGCTGAAGGCTGGTATTTCTCAAAAGGCCTTGACATCACGGTCTACATGTAAACCAGTGCGATGTCGATGCCTAATTACTGTCGGACGAGCCAAATGTCTGTTATATCAGTGGCCTCGATGTGCCCTCGTTCGCGACACGTGCCCGTCAATTGTGGCATTAGTACCGGCGGTTGGCGAAGCGGCGGCGGGCTCAGTCGGGCCCGTTTGCTGGAGGCTCAGTCCGTTTCCTTCAGGCCTTCGCAACCGGGCCGGTCCCGGGCGTGGGTGTCTCGCCTGGCCGCTTCCGATGGCCTTATGACGGTTTGGCTGGCCTTATGTGACCCAATTGGTAGCAATCGTGCGGGTTGGTTCCCGTAACTGTGCTGCAGAAGCAAAACGTAACCAAGACGCAATTTCGCATCCAGATCCTGTCCCTTTATCCCGCGTTTGCTCCTTCCCTTGGGTACTACCAAACCCCGGCATGGGCGTACGCAGCGACCGCTTGGGCGGCCAGCCGGGTGAGCGGATGTTTGACAAAGGCTTACATGAGGACACCCGCTCTGCCCAGGTTGCGTACCGCACCAATTAAATGGTCGTAAGCCGGGATGTCGCTATCGCACCCCGACGTGTTTGCCGGTCTATGCATTCCGGTGCCAACCGAGCAATTGGCCTTGGTACCCCGGCCCAATCGACCGGAGCTGGCCGAGCTCTTCTCTCTCGGGAGAAAAAGGGACCGAACCCACGAGCCTTAGGTTCCTCGCCATCGCCACGGCTTCCAGCTGGCTGTGGGCTCCAAGCTTGCGCAGCACGCTTTCTACGTGACCGCGAACGGTGTAGATACTGATTACCAGTTTTGCCGCGATGACAGACGGGCTGCAGCCTTCCGCCATCATGGTCAGCACCTCTAACTCGCGCCGGGTCAACGCCGTGCTACCCCTCTCGGGCACCTCGAGCTTTCGAGCCTCTGTGAAAGCAGAGAGCGAGGTTGAATCCACGAGCATGGTATCGGTCGTGTCGGCCCGGATGGCTTCAGCCAGGTCGCGCAGGCTCGCATTCAACGACAGGCAGGCGGCCGCACCGGCTTCGGCCGCGTGGGCCAGCGCCTGCATGCTCGATCGACCTGCGAGCATCACGATCCGGAGCGCCGGGTCGTGCATCTTGAGCCGGTCGACGACTTTTATTGTGATCGAATCAAGTACAGGCACGTAGACGAGGACCGCATCAGGTCGGCGCCTAGCGACGACCTCGAACAGGCCGCTCTCGCTCATGGCCGTGGAGAGAACTTCGAGGCCAGTTTGGCCAGTGAGAGCGGCCCCCAGTGCTTCCACGATAGTCGGGGAAGCACCCGAGACGACGATACGCCGGCCACCCGGCGTGCGAGACGGGTGGCCAGCAAATGTGTCACTTTGGGTCGCCACCCGAGCAGGTTGGACCGGCGTGACATCGATGTAGTCAAAAGGAAATTCCCGGCGTCGCTCACTCACAACGACCACCCGGATAAGCCGTGTACGGCCTGCTGGCCCAGCCTCTGCAATGCTTGGTATGCGACGAGAGTGACGGTGACCGGCAGAGTGCGGTTCTCGAGCCCTTGGGATCCGGTTGAGTGCGTCGATGCACTCGCTGCTGAGAAGCCGATCGCCCCAGTAGGGAACTCGAGCGTCCAACCGGCGTAGATCACGTTGGGGTCCACGAGGCTGCCGCCCGGTTCGGGCCTGCCCCGGTTCAGGTCGAACAGCTGCACCCAGCGGTACGGACTGCCCAGGTGGGCGGCAGCGAGATCCCAAAGCGTGTCGCCCGGTTGCACCACATAGATGGAGTCGACTTGGCGGTGTGGTGCCGTCTCTAAGGTCAGGCCGGTCGCGCTCTCAGGGAACTGGAGAGTCCAACCGGCGTAGATCAGGTTGGGGTCCACGAGGCTGCCGCCGGGTTCGGGCCGACCGCGGTTCAAGTTGAACAGTTCGCTCCAGCGGTAGGCATTGCCCAGGTGAGTGGCGGCCAAATCCCAAAGCGTGTCCTTGGGTTTCACGACATAGGCCAACTTGGCCTTCTCATGTAGCGTTCCAGCACGGCGCGGCGTCCGGGGCGCATTTACAGTCTTTGTGCCGTGAACAGCTTTCTCGCTCCGGGCAGCCGTTCCACCGAGGGCCGCAGCCCCACTATGGGCAGCGTTCCCTATCCGGCCTGCAGTCGCAACACGGGCTGCAACCCCACTATGGGCCGTCTTTCCTTTGTGGGCTGAAGTCGCACTTCTCGCTACAGCCCCACCGAGGGCCGCAGCCCCACTATGGGCAGCGTTCCCTCTCCGGCCTGCAGTCGCAACACGGGCTGCAACCCCACTATGGGCCGTCTTTCCTTTGTGGGCTGAAGTCACACTTCTGGCTGCAGCGCCGCTGTGGGGAGCGGAGTGGTGGGCAGGACGGGCGCCGCTAGCCGGGACCGTGCCCAAGCTAGGCGGAACGGCATGTAATGACGTTGTAGGGACGGTCCGAGGAACTGGACCCGTGTACGGCGGGGATTCCTCGGCACCCATTGGTCGAGGCGTCGCAGCCAGGGTAGGCGGGGTAATCGCACGCACTGACGACGGCGTAGGCGTATTCGACGAAGGCGTGCCCAGGTGAGTGTATTCTCCTACGCCGATCCCGAGCAGCATGATGCATATCGCCGCGAGGAACCAGATGACCTTGGTATGGACCCCAGATCGGGGCCAGGGCGACAGGTTTTTAGACATTAAATGTGTCTCCTTGAAAGAAAAGTCGTTTGTTTTCGTGGTCAGACGGGCGTCGCTTGACAGCCGTCGCAAAGCGCAGAACGGCGCTGCTGTCAGGCGGCCGCGGTACGAAAACGCGGCGCGACAGCTAGCCCTGGGAGACTGGCAGGACTAGCCGGGCCGCTCGAGGAGCGTCAGCAGAAGTACTGGATTGGCGGTGTCGGGTGCGAAGCGCACTCGAGACGAAGGCCAAGACCCGAAGACCAGCCGAGACGATCCCACCGCGAATGGGACACCGGTACCGGATGACCCAGATGCGGAGCATGACGACCCCGAACCGGCTGGTGAGGTCGGTGGCGTGGGTGGGACACGCGGGCCCGATGGCAGCGCGGGAATAGGCGACGATCCACCAATTGACAGTGGCGTCAAGATAGCAGTCGGCTTGTTCCCGGTATGAGCCCCAAAGCGGCCATTCAAAATGGGCGTGGGCGTGCCAAACTCGCTCGCTCCTGCTGGTCTCTGAAGGTGACGAGCTGGGGCGGCTACACCAGCCCGTCGATCCTGCACAGCCAGGACCGAAATAGTCTTCAGTGGTCGCGAAGCATGGCACGACTCATTGCCTGGTGGTGACGAAGCGGGCCCAGTCGGAGGCGAGATGCGCGCTTGTCGAGAAGGAGTAGGCCTCGTAGCTACCGACCCGGAAGCCGTCGGAATGGGGGCGGAAGTAGTCGGACCCGCAGGTCCAGCCGAGCGGGCCGCCGATCCGTCTGGGTACGTACCGCTCTTTGGAGTGAGACGGCTCCCACCGCGTGCGCCAGGAGGTACGTTCGGCGGCGCAACGGGTGTGGGCCCAGACCTAGACCGGTCACCGCCGAGACTCCTGTAGACGCGGACCTCGTTACTGGAACGCTGGCGGAGGGCGAAGCCGAGGAACGGGACGTGGTGCTAGACGCGGAGAGAGGGACGAGCGGCAGCGAAGGCTGGCCCCAGCCGCCGCATTGACCGGCTGACGCGAGCCCAACGTCAACAAAAGGGACGGAGGATTGCCCGCGGTGGCCGGAGCCCACGGGACGGTTAGCGGAGGGGAAAGCGGCGAGGAAGTGCCGGTGCCGGGGTGCTTCGCTGATAGAAGCGCGGAGGCTAACGACGGGGACGGGGTGGCCAAGCCCGGGACTGCTACCGACAGTGCCGGCAGCGAAGGTAGCGACAACGACGCCACGCTGACGGCCGGGACCGAGATCGATTGGACGCTTGGCAACAGCAGCGATATGGAGGGAACACTGAGCGCTGGGAGAGAGAGCGACGGCAGGGAAACCGACGGCAATGACACAGCCGGGAGGCTGAGCCCAGGGGCTGACGCTCCGGTCAAAGCCGGGATACTGGCGGCCGGCACCGGAACCGACGGCAACGATATGGAAGGGACACTGAGCGCTGGGAGAGAGCGCGACGGCAGGGAAACCGACGGCAACGACACAGCCGGGAGGCTGAGCCCAGGGGCTGACGCTGCGGGCAACACGGGGATATTGGCAGCCGGGACCGACCCTGAATGGACGATCTCCGCCAAGGGGAGGGCGGAGGGTTCCGACGGCGACGATATAGAAGGAACGCTGACCGCTGGGACAACGACTGCTGGCAGCGAGACGATTGGCGATGTGCCGGCCGGTAGTGGAGGCTGAGGCACAGGCGCCGTCGAAGTGGTCCCGGAATTCGTGGTAGTCGGCTGCAGGATGGACGCAACCGCCAGCGCAGCCGACGTTTTGTTAACCAATGAATTCGTCAAGAACGGAAGCCCGGGGGCGGTTTCTGTCGACTGGCTCGACGAACTCGGAGCGGGAAGGACTGCACTAGTCGAAACGTTCGGGGAGGCCGTCGTTGTGTGGCTCGAGGGGGCTTTGGCTGACGAGGTCAACTTGGCGGAGGTCGACGGCAGGGCAGACGGCGACACAGTAGTCGGGATGGCGACTGCGACGGGCGTGGTGGGCACGAGGGTCGTGGTCGGCGCGGCCGTCGCCGGTGCCGGCTTCGCTGACGAGGTCGGGATCTTCGAGCTTGATGGCGTTGCGGCGGCAGGTGTAGGAGCACTCGGTAGCGGGTCGTCGAGCGCCGTCGATGGGATCGACAAGCCAGCAGCCTGACCCACTGAGGCCGTTGCCGCCATTAGCGAGGCCGTCTTCACTGTTGTGGCCGGAGCGAGCTTGACTGGCGAGGTTGACTTTGGCGAAGTCGAGGTCGCCGACGTCGACGCAGTCGACGTCGGGGTGGTAGCTGGGATGGGTCTGGCGGGCGGCGCGATCGTGGTGGGTACCGGCTTCGTCGACGAGGTCGACGTCGTCGACCTTGATGACGTTGCGGCGGCAGGTGCAGGAGCACTCGGTAGCGGATCGTCGAGCGCCGTCGATGGGATCGACAAGCCAACAGCCGAAATCACTGGAGCCGTCGAGCTGGTCGGTGGAGTTGCAGTAGTTGTGGTCGAGGCGGGCTTGGCCGCCGAGGCCGATGTCGTCGAGCTTTGTGTTGTCGGTGCTGATGCCGGCGCGGCCGTGGTCGGTGTCGTCGCCGGGAGGGAAGTGTCGGGCAGCGAAGCCGTGGTCGGTGTCGTAGCCGGGACGGAGGTAGCGGGCAGCGCGGCCGCCGTCGTGGTCGTCGAGGCGGGCTTGGCCGCCGAGGTCGATGTCGTCGAGCTCTGTGTCGTCGGTGTTGACGCCAGCGCGGCCGTGGTCGGTGTCGTCGCCGGGACAGAGGTAGAGGGCAGCGCGGCCGCCGTCGTGGTCGTCGAGGCGGGCTTGGCCGCCGAGGTCGCTGTCGTCGAGCTCTGTGTCGTGGGTGTTGACGCCAGCGCGGCCGTGGTCGGTGTCGTCGCCGGGAGGGAAGTGTCGGGCAGCGAAGCCGTGGTCCGTGTCGTAACCGGGACGGAGGTAGCGGGCAGCGCGGCCGCCGTCGTGGTCGTCGAGGCGGGCTTGGCCGCCGAGGCCGATGTCGTCGAGTTCTGTGTTGTCGGTGCTGATGCCGGCGCGGCCGTGGTCGGTGTCGTAGCCGGGAGGGAAGTATCGGGCAGCGAAGCCGTAGTCGGTATCGTAACCGGGACGGAGATAGCGGGCAGCGCCGACGTCGTCGCAGCAGGACTTACGGACGTCGTCGTAGTAGAGGTTACCGCCACTAAATCGCCTAAGCCGAGCGTCTGCGCGCCGGCTTTGTCTGCCCAGAAAGCCCAAATCACAGCGAGCACCAAACTGCCCGCAAGGACGAGCAGAACCCGCATTAGGTGGCGCAAAAGCGCATCTTGCGCTCTTACCCTGATCAGACCCAACGTTGTAGGGCCCCCCTCGAAGTAGCCCAATGGGCGTATCTACTTAAGTCGTACGGCCAGCCTTACGGCCGGGCTTAATACCGGATTTATTACCAAACTCCGCCAGAGTAAACAACCAAAATGGGCTAATTTTGGGTGGAAGGCCCCAAATATGGCCACAATGCTCTTCCCCAGGAGAATGCATAGCACGTTTTCACAACCACGTATTGTGTCACCGGATCATCAGAATCGGACTGCGTCGCGAGGATTCGGCACCACGATCTACGTAAATATCTGCGGTCTGCCCCGTGCCAGAGGGAGGTAGTACGAGTCAAATGGGGTCATTTAGCACCGGTCAAACGACCTAAAAGCTCACCAAATCTGTCTCCCAGAAGGTCGCCAACAGTACCGATATGGGGCTCTCTTGCTACTCCTGAGACGCACAAACCAACCCTGGAATGTCGTCTGCTGCGACGGTTTCCGGGCACCTATCAGATCGTGAACTGCGTCCAAAGGCGCGCCGAGCGGACCCACCTGCACCTACTTCGGAAGGATCAACATCCAAAAAGTTGGGCGATCTGTTGGAGCTCGAACCCATGACGCAGCAACTCGTCTAGAGCGGCCGTGAGGGCCTCAACCGCCTCAGCTACGGCTAACTCAGCCGCATTTCGCCCCACCTCTGACCGGGGACCCGTAAAGACCGTCAACGGCTCGGCTGAGCCGGCGTACACGTGCCTCCAGAACCTATCATTCGCATCAAACAGCGGAGCTAATCTACGGCAGACCACCCGCGAGCAAGCGCCTCGTTCGGTAAACGAGAGTAATCGAAGGCAGTGAAGTGGCATCACCGGATGGTGTATTTTCCCGCCGTAAACTCGGCCGGCCGGGCCTGGAAATAAGCAGTAACATATCGGCTACGAACCGATCGAGTTGGTCGTCTTTGGCCGCACTAACAGGGGCTCTGCTACCAGATCCCCAACCATCCGGCGCCGGTGCTACGAGTTACCAGCGTCGCGCAGCCGATCACGATGTCAGGGTTCTCGAGCCACTTTGGGCGCCGTCCGTCTCGCGAGTTAGTGTGAACAACCCTTACCAGTGTGCTGCCGGCGCGTCAATCTTTTTCTCCGCCACTGGACGGACGAGTTGGTCCCTACTTAGGTTGTCGCGTGATATTTTCATCGGTGCTTTGTTGTGCGCGAGTGCCACAGTTTGCGCCGCGCCCGGCCTGGTTTGGCCTCCCTCCGGCGGTCACACAGCCCGTGTTCGTCTCGACGGTCGACGGCGGTCAACGTTGGACGGTCGTCCCTGTCCACCCGGGCGCGGCTGGATACAGTGAGCTGCTCTTCGGCATCCGTCTGCAATGCGATATGGGGTACATGCCGCGCGCAAAGCGCGCGCTTCAACGGCGAGTCCGGCATCGAGCGGGCATTCGTGCGCACTATCGACGGCGGAGCTAGTCCTACTCGGGGGACCCAAGTCGGGACGCTGTGACAAGTTTCAAGCCGCGGGGCCAAGGCGCGCGTTTATGACGTAATCGTTGATGTTTTAATCGATGACGGCCAAGGCGTGGCGGAGCTCGGGAGGCGCTGGGGGTTTGTCGGCGTCGAGGAGAGGCCAGAGCAGCCGCCTGTGGAGCTTGGTGTTGAAGGCGGCTACTCGCGGGCCGTCGGGGGGGCGGGGTGTAGGCGTTGGTATGTGGGAGGCGTTGGACAAGACCATGGAGCCGGAGCCGCGGAGGTCGTAGGTCATCTGGCCAGTGGTGTAGTCGGTGCCGAGGAGCCCGGCGACAAGCCCGCGAAGGCTGTGGTTGGTGAAGCCGGTGACGGCGCGGACGACACAGCACAGGGCGCCGGCCAGGGCCACGGCGCGTACATTTCCGAACCGGAACGCCCCGGTCCGTTGGCCCTCTCTTGCGTAGGGTTGGTGGGTGCGCTCAAAGAGCGCAGAGCCGATGGCACAGCCGTGGCCGGCACGTTCGATCATTAGCAGACGGTCGTTGACCTGGCGAGATTTGGCCACCAGCTCGGGCAGGTGCTCCAGCCGAGAGCGGATGCAAAGGTCAAGGTTTGTTGACGACGGTTTCGATACGCAGGGCCCTCCCTTGTTTGAGGTACTGCTTGACTCGGCTGTAGGCGAAGTCCATCTGGACCTCGGTGCCAGGCAAAAAGACCCGCCCGCGGAACGGCTCGGTGGTGGTCTTGCAGACCTGGCGGGCAAAGACCATGGCCACCCTGTCGGGCCGGCCGATGCCGATGTTGTCGGCCACGAGGGACTCGAAGAAGGCCCGGGCCCGGCGGGGGTCGTCGAAGACCAGGGTGCGCGACACCTCGACTTGGCGCATCGACAGCTCCCACCAATAGCCGGCGTCACGGTCTGGGGGAGTCAAGGGGACGGGGACTTGGCTGGTCCAGCGGTCGAAGAAGGCCTGCACGTCGGCGGGGCCGAGCCGGTCGCATATGGCCTGGAGGCGCTTAGGGCGCTCACAGGTTGCGAAGCCGTTGGCCAGTTCTGTAAAAGGGACGCGGGCTCGGTGGGCCTGGCGTTTGGACCACTCGTAACAGTCGGACCGAGGCGCGTACGCCATCCTTTCGGGCGGCTGTTTCCTCGGTCCGCTCTCCCGAACCGGACGTGCGACGTCCACCGCATCCGGCTCTCCACAGGCGGCCGCTGGTCAGGCGACGACTGGCTCCCTTTCCTCACCCAAGGGTTGGGGATTCGGTTCGCCCGGTACCGGTATCGGCTGGCCGTTACCTTGGCCGGGTTGAACAGCGTCGTTGTTCTCTCCGTGGGCCGCCACATGGGTAAGTAGCGGCGGCGCAGCCAACTCCAGTTGGCACGGTGGTGCTTGCGGCGTAGCCAGCCCATGACCCTCCGCCAAGCGAAGGAGTCGAGGTAGCTGAACGTTGCTTTGGACACCCCGTGCTTGAAGTAGTTGGCCCATCCCCGCAGGACCGGGTTGACCCGGTCCAGCAGGGCGGAGAGGCCCCTATACCCGGTGCTGCAACCACCTCCGGGGCTAAGCGTCACGAGGCATCACTGAGGGTTCACCGAATTCACCCTTCCGACCTTCCCCTTGCCTGTAGCCCCGGATGGAACGGGGACCATTGGGCTTTTGCCCCGAGCTTCAAACCCCGCCATTGTTGACGGCGCATGTCGAGGTGGGGATAGGCACCTGACCACTGGCCTGGATCTACGTCACTGACATCAGCCAGTCTCCGATCTTCGTATTCACTCGCTGCGTGCACCTTCGCGTCGCACTTCCGCCTCGCTTGCCGGGCCCGAACCGGCTGGCAGTACCGGCCCGTCCCGTCGTTTCCAAGGGCTGCTCCCGCCCTTCCCCTCGCCTCAGCGGTCAGGCTGCCCTCTGCTTCACCAGGCTGCTGCGACAGCCTTGAGGCGGAGCCCTTTCATTTCCCCACATGTTCATGGCGCCTCGTGGCGCACGTGCCCGTTGAGCCACACCTTGGCCGGGCACGCGAAGTAGGTGCAGATTTTGATAAAGCCGGGCCCAACTCCCGGTCGTGGACGTAGAAGTAGTAGCAGCTGACCCGGCGCTCGGTCTTGTCCCAGTCGAAAAAGACCCCGGCGCCCTCGGTCCTTTTCGTAGCGCTGAACACCCATTGGAACTCTTGGGCCGCCACGATGGCGACCACGCCATAGCGCCCGGCTCGCTCCGCGGCTTCAAAGTAGGACCGACATGGTCCAGCTTGCGGTCGTCCCAACGAGAACGGTCCGGCTTGGCCAGGTTCAGCACTGGCACTGAGTCTGCTTTGGCGAAGGCATCGATATCGCGGCGGAAACGGTTGCCTATCTTTTCGATGACGGCCGGTGACGCGATGGGCTGGCCCAGGTGGCGGCAGAACTGGTTGACCTGGCCCCCCACCTGCAATGTCGGTACGTAGGCGTTCAGGTGGAGCCGATCGATACAGGCGACGTCGAGGCTGACGTGGCCCTCGAGCACGTCGCTGATGTTCACCACGTTGGTCACACAGATCGCGCGCGCACGAGGGCCGGCTCCGCCGGCCCGACAACCTTGTCACCATAACGGCCGGCGCCCGGAGGGGGTCGGGTGGAGGGCCTGCCCTCCCCCGCCAATACTTACTTCTCGCTCGAAGAAGCCCTCAGGCCGGCGGACTTCTTGCCACTGGCTGGCCACTTTGTCGACGTCGCTGACGGGAGGTGGCCAGTCAGGCACCTGGGGTACTTCTTCCAATCTGGCCTCTTACCCCTTTTTACACGCGTAAACGGCCTCCTGCAGGAGCGCGAACGGGCAACGAGAACTAGCGCCTCCGGGGCGATACCAGCCATTGGTGCAAATGCCGCGTTGCTCGGTTTTACGAAAGGACCCTACACGCCCAAAGTGGGCAGCCGACCACGGAGGGTCCCAAAACCCAAGGGATCGTTCCACCCCATCCAGCACCCACTTTTCTTGTCCCCGCAAACAGGGTAGCGTTTCGGGCTACAAAGGAGCCGTCGAGCCAAAAAGGAGAAGGACCCATTGCGGCGAATTCTTCTCAAAGGCTTTACGTCGTTAGCGGCTTTCAGTCTCTGAGCGGGCGGTGATTAGTCCAGGGAGTGCTTCGGCTGCACCAACCAGTGGAGACATTCATCTGTTCGTGACACTCTAGAGCGAGGACGTGCACGCCGCAGTGGTTGTGATGGGCGTCCCAGGCTATTACGGCACCGCCCTGTTCTGGACAACGACGGCAAGCCCGATTTGACGGCCATTACGCCAAAATTACCCTCCAGAAAGGCGCTCTGGAGGCGAACGCTGCGGCACTTATAAAGAAGTCCAACGGCCGGCAACCCAACTGAACAACGCAACCCGTTCGGCAGAGTAGCGGGTCACGGCACCGTTTTCGTTGTTCGACGGGCCCGGGCTGTACCAGGGGATCAACGGGACCATTAATGTAACCACCACTTTCGCCGGGATTGTCCGACGGGTTGCCACGGGGAAGAACAAGGGGAACTGCAGCCCGAATGCCCAACCGCCAGTCCAGTACTTCGGCGTCCTGCGCTCGGGAAAGGTACGCTTGCGTTAGTGGTGCCTAGGGCCGCCAGTTGGGCCGAATCAGGGGGAGTAAACGCGTGGTAGGGCAACCGAGATGCAGATCGGCTGTTGAGCGGAGATATCGTGGTAACCGTGGCACGGCAGCCATAAGGGGCAATCATGAGTTCGATTTGACCTGTTAGTGAACGACATAGCATCGTCACTCTTCCGCTTGGCGGTATCCCCGTTTGCCAGCTTCCGTCGTGAGAGCCTGGTTACCCGCGGCGCCGTCCAAATTGGCCGTCCCGGCCAAAACGCGCGCGGTTCGGGACGTGACGCGAGGCGGCGTCGCTAATGTCACATTGTCGACCATTACTGGGCGCTTGACGGTGGTAGTGCCAGCATCTCGGCGCGTTGGGGAGCCCCGGTCCTGGTCACAGCTGGACGCCTGGAGGAGCAGATATCGGGGATGAAGGTCTCGGTCTTCACACCCAGTCACGACACCCGCTACCTCAACGATTGCTATCGTTCGCTCGCCGGTCAGTCCTGCCCGCACTGGGAATGGGTCGTACTGCTGAACAAGGGGGCCAGCTCCTGGCGTCCACCCGAAAAGGATGAGCGAGCCCGGGTGGTAAGGGCACCGACTCATGTAGTCGGAGTGGGTGCACTAAAACGAATGGCGTGCGAGTTGGCGCATGGCGACGTGCTGGTAGAACTCGACCACGACGACAAGTTGAGCCCCGACTGCTTGGAGGAGGTCGTCACAGCGTTCCAGTCGCACCCGCATGCCGCTCTCGTGTACTCGGACTTCACTCAAGTCAATTCTGACAGCTCACCAAACCAAGACCACTTCGACCTGAGCGCCGGTTGGGTGTACACAGACGAACGGGTGGGCGGGGCGACGTACTCACGTTGCCGGGCCCTAGCCGCCTACCCTCACAACCTAGGCTATATCTGGTACGCCCCGAACCACGTGAGAGCCTTCAGTCGGGTTGCCTACGATCAAGCCGGCGGTTATGAAGACAAGCGGCGCGTCCTGGACGACCAGGACCTAATGGGGCGTTTGTACGCAGTGGGTGATTTCGTCCACATAGACCGGCTCCTTTACTTCCAGAGAGTGCACGCCAAGAACACTCAATCCGCCCCCAAAATCAATGCCCATATACAGGCTGAGACAGTTGCCCTTTATGACAGCAGTATCAGGCAGCTCGCCGCAACCTGGGCGACCCGACGAGGGCTTTCGCAGATCCGCTTGGTCACCGCCACGTCACCGCTCGTGGACGAAGCTGCACCGGAGGACGTGGTCCCTATAGACCCAGACAAGCCAGTGCTCCCATATAAAGACAACAGCGTCGGCGTGGTGAAGCTGATCGACTTGCTCCAGCGATCGCCAGATCGAGCCGCCGTTCTGAACGAGTGTTACCGCGTGCTCTGCCACGGAGGCCTGATTATTACCCAGACACCGTCGACAGACGGGCGCGGCGCCTTTCAGGACCCAAGCCATGTCTCCTTTTGGAATGAAAACAGTTTTTGGTACGTCACTCGCTCGGACCTTCGGTTCACTATCCCCGAGCTCAATGCTCGCCTCCAGATCTCCAGGCTACATACGGGTTACCCCACCGAGTGGCACGAGGACAACATGGTCCCCTATGTGTACGCCAACCTTATCGCGATAAAGGACGGCCCTCGCCAGGGTGGTCCTTTACTGAATTGAATATAGCCCGGGAGCACCATCGCCGTCTCTCAGAGGATCCCATGGACCCAACAGTTGTCCTTGCCGATTTCTAATAATGTCAATGAGTAGTACGAATCTCCAAATGGGTAACACAGGAAGGAAGGGAAAACAAGTGGCCACCCAATCAAGGAAAAGGCGCAGAGTCCGGGTACGTCAGGCTGTCGGCCTTGGGCTTACTACGACGGCCGCCATCGTGGGGACAGTCGGAGCACCCATAGCTTTTGCTGGGACACCTGATAGCAGTGTTATCCATGCCTGTTACACCAAGTCAACCGGCGCCTTCCACTTGAGGACCGGTAAGAACTGCCCGAAGGGACAAATTACCCTTAGCTGGAACACGGTCGGCCCCGCCGGCCCGCGGGGCCAGAAGGGTGTGCAGGGAGCAGCGGGCGCCGCGGGTAGTCAGGGTGCTCAGGGTAGTCAGGGTGCTCAGGGTGTTCAGGGTGTTCAGGGTGCTCAGGGCGCTCCGGGGGCGGAGGGACCAGGTGGGCCAAGCGGCGCCTCGGTTGGTGGGCCTCAGGGGCCACAAGGACCCCAGGGCGCTGCAGGCACGAATGGCGCCCAGGGAGCGCAGGGGCCACAGGGCACCCAAGGGGCGGTTGGAGCCCCAGGGGCACAGGGCGCGGCCGGGACCAACGGCACCAACGGCGCCCAGGGTGCGACAGGCCCCCAAGGGGCGACCGGCCCCCAAGGGGCGACGGGGCCGCAGGGCGCGGCCGGGACCAACGGCACCAACGGCGCCCAGGGTGCGACAGGCCCCCAAGGGGCCCCCGGGGCACAGGGCGCGGCCGGGACCAACGGCACCAACGGCGCCCAGGGTACGACAGGCCCCCAAGGGGCGACGGGGCCGCAGGGCGCGGCCGGGACCAACGGCACCAACGGCGCCCAGGGTGCGACAGGCCCCCAAGGGGCGACAGGGGCACAGGGCGCGGCCGGGACCAACGGCGCGCAGGGTCCCCAGGGGCCTTCGGGGGCGGGCGAGACCCTGCAAGCATGGGACTCAAGTGACGTGTCTTTGGGCCAGGTGATAGGGGACAGCGAGGACGTCGTAGATGTCCTCACTTCCCAGGGGTACGAAGTCGACTTTGAGTTCAATGCGAACCCGGGCAACCAGGAGTATGTTTACTATTCGGCGTCGAGTTCCTGTGGTAGCGGTGCCATCTACCTGAACGACGGGAACGACGAGGCTGGCGACTTCATGAACCCAAACCAGCTCTTCTGGACTGGGCAGGGCCTGGCCAAGGTAAGCAGTACCACGTCCGTGGCACTGCCTACTATCGAAGGGCAGTATTACCCGGCTGGCCCGAAAACCTAACGTCGAGTTGCACACCGGGAAATGTGAGCGGGTTTGGATGGCCACTTACACTCGTGACCAACACCGCCGTCGGGTTACCGAGCCCTATCCCCACGGGCACGATCGTGCTGTCCCTGACCACGCCTTAGGGAGGTCCATTTCCGAAAGGTTGGCAACCTGCGCCCTCCCCCGTGTCAGGAGTCACTGTGCAACTGTGCCAGGGAAGCGTGGCTGTTGCAGTGAGGGATGTGGGCGAAGGCCGATGCCAGCGATAGTGGTCGAGCTTGCGGTCGTCCCAACGGGTGCGGTCTGACTTTTGCAAGTTGAGCACGCGCCGCGTGGATGGCTTGACGGTTGATGGTCCCAAACCAGACCTCTCATACAAGGTTGAGCCACGAGCACGGTGTCGGCGTGAAATACCAGCTGGTACGCGGGTTCTTGGCCAGCCAAGCGTCGACGTCGGGATGCTTGTGGGCGGCGTAGTTCTCCGTCGCTACGCGCAGCTGGGGGCGCGGGTTAGTGCGGCGACCTTCTTGCGGAACGCAAGAACTCGTCGTGGGACATGGTGGCTGCCCTGACATCGTCCCCGGGCAGCGGGATCAGCGCCTACGAGCTGGCGTTGTCGGTTGCATCGAGCACACGTGGGCGGTCCTTACGTTCATGCGTCTCGGCAGGTTCATGCGTGTCGGCAATGGCGAGGCCTACGTGTGCGCCATCCTCGACGAGGGAGCTTCGCGGGTGCCAGGTTCAGTATCGCCGGCCATGTGCGCACCGAGATCGTCCTGGACGCCCTCTACCAAGCAGTTGCCCACCCGCTTCGGCCGAGTGCCGGGACGGTCTTCCACACGGATCGGGGCAGTCAATTTAATGACGCCAAGGTCGTGGCTTTCTGTGATCGCGCCGGGCTCGTCCGCTCGATGGGGACAACCGGGAGCTGCTTCGACCCCGCCAGTGCAGAGAGCTTTTGGTCCATCTTCAAGCGCGAGTATTTCTACCGCCACATCTTCGCCAACCTCGCCGAGCTCCAGGCCGGGGTCGCTGTCTAGATCAACTTCTACAACCTGCAGCGCCGCTCTCCCAAGGCGGCCAACCTCAGCCCCATCGGCTACGAACTAGCCTTGGCTCGCAGGCAACAAGCCGCATAAAACCGTGTCCATTATTTCTGCGCAAGCTCAATAGCCATATAGACGACCAGGGTGAATTTGTTGTATGGACGCAACAGGTGGAACATCTGAAAATGTGAGTAGGTCGCTGGGCGCCACCTGTAACCGCCGGGCGCTCTAAGTTTGCGCTGGTCGAGAAACCCAAGGTGAGTTGGCCGACTACCGGGAAGCCCGACCCAGCGCTACCTTCACCACGACCTTACCCGCTGCGTGGTCGGTCAAACGCGACGGGCACACGTGGTCAGGGACCAACCGCAAGCGCGCTGTCCCCCTCGCGTGGTATCAGTGGGGGCCCGTCAACGACCAATATGGTCCGGGGGCGACAACTAACATGGCGCGCTGCTTTCCGCGTCACTAGCCAGGCGCCTACACCCGCTCCCCGAGAAGCGGTTGGTGCTTGGCGCGGATGCCACAGCCTCCGAAAGGTTGCCCGCATGCCCCTTGGCTCCACCCTGGCGCGGGTCTAGGGCGAGAGCTTGTCCCCAGGACGCGAGGTGCTATGGGCTCAAGAACTGGGCCATGTCCAGGCCGGTTCTCGGCCAGGATGCTCTGGCAGCCTTGACGCCGACGCCGGTCACACACTCGGCGGTGGCCCGCACATCATGATGGCGACCGTGCCCGATGTCTTGAGAGGGGCGCTGGGGGCGCCCCCGCCGGTCGCCTTGCGAGGAGTACCTTACTTTGCTTTCGGACTTTGCTTTCGGACTTTGCTTCCGGCTCCGTCACCTACACCTTGCCAAAGCGGCAGGCCCGTCCTCGTCCTGCAAGAGGGGGCGGGACCATGCCGAACTATGTGGCCGGACGCTGACCCGAGTACGCCCTGTAGGCCGCCTGAAACTCGGCCCGAGCTACTGCCCCCTTCCGGTCAGTGAATCCATCTAATCGCCAAGATCGCAGTGTCATCCTCGGAAACTTTCTCGGAAAAGATATCGCCAACGATTCTCGTAAGAAGATCATCAACCGATGGAGCCTCGACCGAAGCTGCTTTGCGTAGCCGCTCCATGCCGGCGTCAAGGGCTTCATTTCTTCGTTCAACGAGTCCGTCTGTGTAGGCAATCAGCGTCGAGCGTCGGTCCAATAGGGATCGTCACCGACTCATATGCTGGCGCTCCAATCCCGAGTGGAAGACCGACCGGTGCTTCGAGGAATTCGCTGTGTTCGCTATTCAGAAGCAGCGCCGGAAGATGACCCGCATTTGCCATCTTGACTTCGCGCCGATGATTGTCGACGAGGCCCACGAGAACGGTTGCAAAGTGCCCGTCCGAATCGATACTGATCTCTTTCGAAGCCATCTCAAGAATTCGCGCCGGACTGTAGGCAAGTGAGGCGTACGCACGAATCGTGTAGCGAAGTCCAGCCATGATCGTCGCCGCAGCCAGTCCTCGGCCCGACACGTCACCGACGACGAACGCGAACCGATGATCGTCGATCGCGATCGCACTGTACCAATCCCCACCGACCTCAATACCGGACTCTCCGGGGATGTAGCGGGCAGCGAACTCCACTCCGTCGATCGCGGGCAGCGCTTTCGGCAATAGGGAGCGCTGCAACGTCAGCGACACGTTCCGTTGCTCGCTGTACAGACGTCGGTTTTCTCCGGCGAGTTGTTCGGCCTGTTGACGCCGCCGGACCAACCGCTCGGTCATGGTAACCATACCGATGGTGAAGAGCAAGCCGACACCGAGAATGCCCCAGGGAAGGAGTTCCGACCATCGTCCACTCAGCGGGCTCGTCGGTGAGATGACAAGGGTCAGGACGCTGGACCCGAATGGCACGATGGCCGTAGCGACGGCACCGGTGAGCGGCAGGCGCAAGGCATTGGTCTCGACAAGTGCGCGCAAACTCGTCGCTTTACCGAAATAGATGGCGATATTGAGCCGTGCGTCAGGCGAGCTTGAGGGAATGACAATCCTGCGATTGCTTGGCAGGGCTTGTCCGGCGGAAGCGACATAGGTCCCGCCCGGCCCGGCAAATGACATCAGATAACCGAATCGCTGCAGCCCGTTGCCCACGGCTCGGGTCGTGACGAGGAAGGCCGTATTGGCTGCTCGCTCGAACAAAGCCGTGGCCTTCTTCCCGGTTGGACTGTTGATCGGTGCGGCTCCAAGGTGCGTCAGCACTTGCACGTGCCCACTGCGCACGAGAGCCAGCGATGCGGTCGCAAATGGACCGGCTGGAGCCATCGAGGGCGCGATGACCCGGCGGAAGGTCGCGACGGGGTCTGGCGCTTCGCCCGCAGCCGCGGCTGCTTGACCAAGCCGACGCTCCAAGTCGACCGGGGCGATGCCGAGCGCAGAGGCGGTGAGCCTCGTCTGGAGGTTCGACAGGCGCTGCTCACTGTGCAGATAGCTGAGCCGGGAGCTCGCCGTGAGCGTTCCAGTCACAACGAGACCAATGGCGAGCACAATGAGGCTGAGTCGGTGGAGCTGGCGGGGACTTCGCTTCACCGGAGCCGGTCTCGGGGCCCCGTGCAGGTCGACCTGCGGGCGCTTGGCCGCTGACGAGGCCCTCACGGGCACTTTCGTTGGTGGAGGCAGTGTGCGCTCGAGTGTCATCTATAACCTCATCGACACGTCACCGGCCCAGGCCACTTTGAAGCCGCTCCCCTCTCGGCGCTGCTCGTGCCTGGTCAGGCGCGAGTCTCAGAAAGAGTATAGAGCTATCGCGCTCTCCCGGCAACTTCTTGCAGAGATATTCGCTACTATAGGGGTCCAGTCTGGACTCCATCTCGGGCAGATTTATCTGCACTATCTACTCAAGAGTTGATCGTGAGCTATAATCCGTACTTGATGGAGCGCGCTGAAAAGGACGGTGTCTACAGCATCGGTGCCGTTGTCAAAATGCTCGGCGTCCCTGCGCAGACCCTTCGTAGCTGGGAGGATCGATACCACCAAATCGTCCCTGCCCGAAGCGCCGGCGGACAGCGCCTCTACAGCCGAGACCAGGTCGACCAGCTGCGCTTCATCCGGGGAGAAGCTCGACCGTGGGATGCAGCCCGCCGATGCTCATCGGTTGCTCGGAGAACGGAACCGCTTCCCGATCGAGCCTCGAACGGGCGCCGACGAGCTGGTCACGATTTTGCTAGCCGAGCGCGACCCGTTCTCGGCGGAGCTCTCCGAGTACCTTTTGCGAACCGAGGGCTACGCGACCCGAGTCGCCCTGGACGCCGGTACGGCACGAGCGATGCTCGAAGAGGAGACTCCGAGCCTCGTGGTGATCGATCTCCTCATCTCAGGCGGAACTGGACGGGAGCTCTGTCGGCTGGCGGACGAGCGAGCGGTCCCGGTGGTTGCCGTGTCGGCGATCGACTCGCGAGACCAGGCGCTCCAGTCGGGCGCCGACGCCTTCTTGCTGAAGCCGCTCGATCCTCTCCAGTTTGTCTCGACGGTACGGGACCTGCTGGGCACCAGCGCCTACCTGCGTCGATCGGTACGCGTTCCATGAGCGGCCGGCTGGAAAGCGGCTCGGCCCGTCTGGACGCGATCCTTGACGGCGGCCTTCTTCTGAACGGGATCAACCTCATTATGGGGCGTCCCGGTTCGGGCAAGACAATCCTTGCTCAGCAGTACCTCTTCCATAACGCGACGGCGGAGCGTCCGGCCCTTTACCTTTCGACGGTTTCCGAGCCGCTCGACAAGATCCTCCGCTACGGCCAGTCGCTCAGTTTCTTTGACAAGTCAGTTGTCGGAACAAGCGTCATCTATGCAGACCTCGGCCAAAGCCTGAACGGCGGCGGACTGTCCGATGTGCTGACCAAGCTCATCGAATTGCTGCGGGAGCGGCGTCCGGCCCTCATGGTGATCGACAGCTTCAAAGCGCTCAGGGCGTACGCTCCCGACGACGGAACGTTCCGCCGGTTCCTCCATGACTTGGCAGGTCACCTGTCCGCGTCCCTGACCACGTCGTTCTGGGTCGGCGAGTACGACAGCGTCGACGCAACCGAAGCTCCCGAGTTTGCCGTCGCGGACGCCATCGTCTCGCTCGGAATCGAGAACAACACCGACCGCGAGTCCCGCGTCTTCCAGGTCCTGAAGCTCCGCGGCAGCGGGTTCGTCTCCGGCAAGCACGCCTATCGGGTCTCAAGCGACGGCGTCGACATCTTCCCGCGCCTTGCCGATCACAGAGACGGCGACCCGTACGATTTTGCTCCCGAGCGCATCTCCTCGGGCGTTCCCATCCTCGACGACATGCTCGCTGACGGTTACTGGCGGGGAGCCTCCACGCTTGTTGCCGGACCGTCCGGCGCTGGAAAGACTCTCGTCGCCCTGCATTTCGTCTTCTCTGGTGCCGAGCTCGGCGAGCCGGGCATCTTCGCGACCTTCCAAGAGAACCCCATCCAGTTGGAACGCATCGTCCAGGGCTTTTCCTGGTCGTTCAAAGAGCCGAAGGTCGAGCTGATGTTCCGCCCACCCATCGACCTCTATCTCGATGAATGGGTCTACGACCTCCTGGATCTGATCGAGCGCACCGGCACACAGCGAGTAGCCATCGACAGTCTCGGCGACCTCCGAGCGGCGTGTGGCGACGAGATCCGGTTCCGCGAGTACATGTACTCGCTCCTACAACGCTGCGCGCGACGCAACCTCAGCGTGATAATGACCCAGGAAGTTCCCGAGCTGTTCGGGGTCACCCGTCTGTCCGAGTTCGGGATTTCCCACGTCTCCGACAACGTGGTCCTACTGCAGTTCCTCCGGGGAGACTCCGAGGTAAAACGCGCGATCACTGTCCTAAAGACGCGTGGCAGCGCGCACGATCCACGGATCCGACAGTTCGAGATTTCATCGGAGGGCCTCTCGCTTGGAGACCACTTCCTTCCAGACCAGAGCTTGCTGTAACCCTGAACCTTTGCGGACATTGGACGGGCTCCCGCACGTCGATCCTCGGAGGATAACCATTATTGCGTGAGCATTTCGGCCGGGCGGCGGGACAACGAACGGCGCGTAACGAGACGGTTATCGCGGCAAATGCGCGACCACTTTCTCGAACGGGCCGCTGATACTGGATGCCGGCGCAAAAAAGGAGCACATTACAACGGCCTGGCTTCGGGTCTGGCCCGGCGTCGTTGTACCGAGGGTCGAGTCATCTCCCGCCCTCCCGTAGTTGACGCTTCACTACCCTCCCACCCCTAAGGGAGCCGACACCCGCCGTAGGAAGTCGTGGTCAGCTAGTGGTCAAAGGCGAGGTGGGGGAGGGTGCAGGCGACACCTGGTCTGGGGGTGCCGTTGATGACGTTTGAGCTGGGGCGCGCGGCCCGGTTCGCTCCTCGCCTTTAATGGTGCAGTGGCGTTCAGTGTGCTCAGAGCTCGTGGGCTGGCACCAGGAGGCAGGTCAGCGGTTCTGAGACGATCGAACGCTGAGCAAGGAATTACCCGTTGTCA
Organism: uncultured Acidimicrobiaceae bacterium; assembly: GCA_963807395.1. GTDB lineage: Bacteria > Actinomycetota > Acidimicrobiia > Acidimicrobiales > Palsa-688 > Fen-671. The sequence goes on along the minus strand of CAWEBW010000003.1, from coordinate 57,023 downwards.
CCGACCCGGCGCCGCATAATCGCCTTGTCTCGGACCCTCCGTCAGCCGACTGTAACAGACCGCCTAAGGGGCAGACTCGTCGTGTCTTGCCAAGTCCCGCCAGGGCATCCCCTTGCGGACGTGAGCGTCATCGTTGGCCTCTGCCGATGTGCTGCTGATGGCGGGGCCGCCGGCGTGCGCGTGGATGGCGTAGAGACTGTGCGAGCGGCCCGGGCCACCGTTGACCTACCCATCATTGGGCTCCAGAAAGCGTGGGACAACGTGCTCTCCGGTGGGCGCCCGGCGATCACCCCTGAGCTGGAAGATGCTGTCGCCCTCGCGGCTGCCGGGGCCGACATTGTGGCCATCGAAGCCACCGCAGAGCTGCGCCAAGAGCGCGCCGCAGACCATATCGCCGCGATGCGGCGAGAAGTGAGAGCCCAACTCATGGCGGACGTCTCAACGCTGGAAGAAGGTCTCGCCGCGTACGATGCCGGGGCCGACCTCGTGGCCACTACTCTTTCAGGCTACACATCGACTTCGCCCACCGCCCCTGGGCCGGACCTAGTCCTTGTGGAGGCCTTGGCAGCCAAAGGCGTGCCGACTGTGGCGGAAGGTCGCATCACATCGCCGACGCAGGCACGCGCTGCGCTCGAGGCCGGTGCGATCTTCGTGGTGGTGGGAAAGGCGATCACGGACCCACTGTCGCAGACGGCGGCGTTCGTCTCAGCCCTGGCCGCCGGCGGTCTCGACCCGTGAGCAGCCCACGGCCTCGGAGTAAACGCCCGCCTTCGTCGGACCGCCACCCGTCGGCGACCATTGGGGTCGATCTCGGTGGCTCCAAGATAGCTGCCGGCCTCGTCTGCGAGGACGGCCGCCTGTTGGAACGGCGTGTGATGCCGACCTTGGCTGCTCAAGGCCCGAGCTCCGTGCTGACCAGGTTGGTCAAGCAAATTGCCGGTCTCCAGGCCCGAGCCACAGATCAGGGCATTGAAGTGCGAGCTATTGGGGTGGCCACGGCTGGCGCTGTCGACCCCGAACAAGGTGCGGTAGCGGCCGCCACCCGGGCGCTCCCCGGCTTCGAAGGGCTCCAGCTCCGTGATCACGTCGAGGCGGCTTCGTCGCTGCCCGTAGCAGTCTTGAACGACGTCCAGGCTATGGCGCTAGGTGAGCACTTCTTCGGCGTAGGCCGCGAAGCCGAGCACGTCCTGTACGTCGCCGTGGGCACGGGCGTCGGGGGCGCGCTTACGCGAGGATGTTCACTTGTCCTCGGCGCTCACGGCTTCGCTGGCGATGTAGGGCACTTGGTTGTCGACGCCTCACCCGAAGCACGGGTTTGCTCTTGCGGACGCCGTGGCCACCTGGAGGCTTTTGTTTCTGGTCCCGCTATGGTTGCAGCGTACGAACAAATGGGCGGGCACACAGGGGGCGGCGGTGACCTCCGCCCGATTGCCGAGCGAGCGGAAATGGGCGAACAAATGGCCCGTCACGTTCTGGTGGAGGGAGCGGCCCTCCTTGGACGAGTGATAGGGGGCTTGGTGAACTTCACTGATCCAGGGCTTATCGTATTCGGTGGTGGCCTGCTCGAACTAAGCGACGGGCTTTTCTGGGGGCACGTCCGGCGTAGCCTGGTCGAAGAAGTACGCGTTCCCGATGTCCCACGGGTGGAGCGGGCGCGACTCGGCGCGGACGCCGCCGTCATTGGCGCTGCGGTTGCGGTCGACCGGGGCTTACCATAAAACCACGACAGGAGCGACCACAACTGCAGTTTTCAAGGAGAAGCGGCCCTGGGCGCGACGACTACTCCGGTGGCTGTTGCTGGCTGAAACCTTTGCGCGGCCGGCGGGCAAGGTGCGCCTGACACCATCTCCAGCTCACGGCTGCGGTTTCGGCCGGCGTGGGCTGATCAGGGACATCGACCTCGACAATGAGCCAACCATCGAAGCTCTCGAGGGCTTTCAAGACATCGTCGAACGGCACATCGCCGCGGCCCGGTTCGGTCCATATGTGGCGACTGCTTATTTTCCAATAGTCCTCGTCCGCCGTCCTCCCCGTCTCCGCCACCTCGAGACGGACGTCTTTCAAGTGTACGGCGCCAATCCGGTCGGAGTACCGCTGGATGAACTTAGCCGGATCGGCCCCGGCCCACGCCAGATGGCCGGTGTCAGCGCCGAGCAAAAGTAAACTAGGGTCGATCTCGGTAAGCAGCATCTCGGTTTCCTCCGGCGTTTCGATTAAAGTCCCGATGTGCTGGTGGAGGCAGGGTGTAACGCCTTCTTCGACCATCGCTTGTGCCACGGTACGAAGATTTTCGACCAGTATATTGAACCTCTCCGGTTGGTACCCTTTGCCCTGCGCCGGAGAGGCCAGCCGCGGCGGGTCCGGGAATTGCTCAGCAATGAAGATCCGGTCAACCCCCAGCTCCGCATGCTGGGCCGCCCGCCGACGGGCACGTTCGAGAGTGTCGGCAAGCTCATCGGGCTTGAAAAATGGAGCGGAAAAGTACCCGGGCGCCGCCACTAATCCTGATGCCGAGAGTAGCTCCCGAAATTCGGCGGCCGTCATTGTCGCTGCCGGGTCCAACGGGACGGCTCCAAAACCCGAGGCCGCGATTTGCCGGAATATTTCCGGCAGCGGCGGCGCCAACTCCGGGTGCGGGCCATCAACAGTGAGGTACCAGCTCAGCGGATTCAGTGCGACCTTGGTTGTTCCAAGTAAATAATTCATGCCGACATCCTTATTTGTTAGCTGAACTAACTAAATATCTCGCCATCCCGGTCGCGACGGCCATCCTTTGCCACTTCTTCGTCCTCGGCTGACCCTGTTACTCGGGTTACGCGCCACTTCGCCAGTCGAAGAGCACCGCGCCCATCCCCGCCTCGCGGTCCGCCAATCGCGAATAGATGTCCTGGGCCTGGGCAGGCGACACGACATGAGAAACCAGCCCGGTCGTCTTAAGCTCCCCTCTCCGCAACAGGTCAAAGAGAGTAGCGTAATCCTCCTGGAGGGACCAACGAGCTTGCCACGGACCGGAGTCGAGGGGGAGCAACCACTCCAGCGCGCCGATCACGCGGATGCCGCGTGAATGGACCACGTACAGCAAGTCCGTCGGGTCGCCGCTGTAGACTCCTCGAGGCGAGCCGAGCAAGACGACCTCCCCGCCGTCTCGTACCACCGCAATGGCCGTCGGCACAGCATCTGGCACACCGGACGCCTCGACTACGAGATCGCCGGCGGCGCCGAGTGCGCTTTCGACCGTCGCCCGCTCCTTACCTGCGGTCGTAGAAGTGGCGATAAGACCCGTCGCGCGAGCCATCGTCACGCGGCCTTCGGCCGGGTCCAGGCCGAGCACGTTCAAGCCGGACAACTGCAGGAGCTGGGCGGCAAAGTTCCCGACCAGCCCGAGCCCGACGACGACGGCGCGAGCCCCGAGGTCAACGGTCGTCGCCTTACGAAGGGCCGTTATCGAGACCGACGCCATCCGGCCCAGCACGACGGACCTGGCATCGTCCTCTGGCGAAATTTTCACGATGGGTCGGCGCGTAGTGTCCGCAATCGCGTAGCGGGCATGGCGGCAAATGGCGAAGACCCGGTCACCCACAGCCAACCCACGGTCGGCCCGGTCGACGGAGGCCCAAGGGCGACGATGTTGCCCACCGCTCCGTAACCGGGCCGGTGAGGGTACTCGTTCCAGCTCCCGGGTACACGCGTGCCGGGGGTCGAGGCCCGTGAAGTTAGCGACCTCGGTCCCAGCACTGATTATCGACATCTCAAGGTCTACGACCACCTCGCCCGGCCCAAGTGGCTCTCGCCCACTTCGACCTCTTCGACCTTACAGTCGCGTTCCCCAACAAATACCAGGCCTGGGCCACTAAACATGTTGCTCCTCCGATTTGATGCTGGCACTGTCTGTCGACTCACGGCGAAGACAGGTGGGCCGGTCATCCTGTTACCCGACCACCGACCCGCCGATCCCCCCGATCCGAAAGTACTTCGAGGCAAAGAAGAAGAGCAAGACGGGCGGCAGTAGCATAAACACCGCCATCGCCATCACGGCTCCCCACTCCGTCGAGTACTGCTGGAAAAAGGTCTCGAGCCCTATGGGCAACGTGAACACGTTGTTCGTCCGCAACATCACGTCGGCGACAAGGTAATCGTTCCAGGCCAATAGGAAGCTGAACAGGCCGACGGATAATAACCCCGGACCGGCGTTAGGTAGCACAACGCGCCGGAGGGCTCCGATGAGTGTGCACCCGTCGATCCTGGCCGCCTCCTCGAGCGCCACCGGGATGGCCTCGAAAGCGGATCTCAGCATCCAGATCCCGAAAGGCAGGCTCCCGGCGGTGTAGACGATGACGAGCCCCTGCAGCGTATTGTCTAGATGAAGCGGGACGAAAAGCAGGAACAAGGGGATCACGAACACAACCACCGGGAGTGCCTGATAGAGGTAGAGCGAAAGGGCATAAGCGGAAAGATCGCGGCCAACTCCCCGGGCCAAGGCATAGGCGGCCGGCGCCCCAATGAAAATGGTTAAGAGGGAAGTCGACACCGCGACGATCAGGCTGTTGCGCAGGTACAGGGGCGCGGTCGTGTTGTGGATCACGTAGCTGTAGTTGGTGACTGTTAGCCCGTGGGCCAACGTCACCCCGCCGCTCACGAGCGCCGCCGGGGGGAGGAACGAATTTAGAACGATCACCAGAATGGGTACGAGAGCGACGACGGCGAAGACCGTCACGACCGTGAACCGGATCCACCGCGCCCGCCGACGGCGCCGCCCGACGGGCCTGACCACCGCAGGAGCCGATGACATCATGTCGCCCCTCTAAACCTGGGCCGGCGCCCAGCGCTAATGAAGCGGAAGAGCACTATCGCCATTAGGGCAGTAATAACGGTGGCGAACATCGCTACTGCGATCCCCTGGCCAGTCAAGAACTCCTGGAACACAAGCTCGTAGGAGTAGACCACGAGGCTCTGGGTCGCGGCCAAGGGGCCGCCCCCAGTGAGCAACCAGATAGTAGGGAAGTCGTTGACCGAAAAGATGGCCATGAGGATCCAGGTCATGAAGCTCACGTTGCGCAGAAGCGGTAGGCTGATGTGCCGCACACAAGACCACCAACTGGCGCCGTCGCAGCGGGCCGACTCGTAGAGGGTCGTGTCGATGGTCTCTAGAGCCGCCCCGAGCACGAGGAACATAAAGGGGAAGCTTTCCCAGATCTTCACCACACAGACAGAGATGATGGCCGAGGTGGGACTTGACAGAAAACCGATGTTGCCGAGGCCAAGGGCGCTCGTGAGCTGGTCGGCGAGGCCCTGGGGCGTGCCGATCAGCCAGCTCCAGCTGGTCATGGAGACGACCACCGGGACAACCCAGGGGAGCAACAGGAGGACCTTAAGCAGGCGCGGCTGCAGGTAAGCCGGCCTGGAACGCCAACGCCAGAGCCAAGCCCACCACGTAGCTGCCGACCACCGCGGCGACGGTGAATATCAGGGTGAACTCGGCCGCGTTCCAGAACGTGGAGCTCGAAAGCACCGTCCGGTAATTCTCCGCCCCAACGAAAGAACCGCTGGCGATCAGGCTCCCACTGCGGAGGCTCTGATAAATGGCGTAGCACAGAGGGTAAATGCCGATGAGGCAAATAACGAGCAGCGACGGTACCGCCAGGGCGCGCAACTGGACGGCGTCCGTATTGGCCCGGCCCGAGCGACGGTGTACCGTCGGCGCGGGTTGGATTGATTCAGCTGGCCTTATCGCGGTCTGCACGTAACACCGTGCCCAGTCTTCTTGTCAGCTTGCCCGGCGAGGGTAACGACCACACAAAACAGTCGGTTTCTCGCCGGGCAAATGGGATCCGGCGACCGCGTGGGTGACACGCTATAGGGCCTCTGGTCCACGATCCTTTAGTTCCTCAGTCGCCAAACTTTTTCCCAGCGGCTAAATCACTTCATGGCCTGCTCGACAGCGCTCTGCAACGAGGTCAGGATCGTCTTGGCAGAATCCGACCCCGCGATAAGCTGCTGCGTGAACAGCGGAAGTTGCGTGCTCCCTTCCAGCGCATTGAGCCCGGGGCTCAGCGACGTGCCCTGGGCCGCAGTCGTCTTAGCCACCGGAAGCCATTCTTTTAGCGGGAGGCTGAGCGTTGGGTTGTTCGCCACCTGAGGTAGCTGGCCAAAGGATTTCCGGACCGGCAACCCGCCGATGAGACCCTGTTGCCAGTAAGCCTTCATAAGCCCTGAGTAGCCGATGTACCAGTCGTACATCCCCTGGAGGTCGTACTTGCCCTTGTAGGCCATCAAGTTATTGACCCAAAAGAGCGTCCCGGTCTTCCCGCTGGGCGACGTGAGGGGTGACGCGACAGCAGTGTCGGTCGCCACGTTCGACGAGAAGTTCACTGTCCACTTCGGCGTGCCCACGGACATCGCAGCCTTGCCCGAACCAAAGGCAGACTGGAAGGCGGTCTGGTCAAACGATATCGAAGCCGGGTCCAGGTAACCGTCCTTCGAAAGCTGCAGTATGAACTCGACTGCCTCCACGTTGGCGTCACTCAAGGTATCAGGTTCACCCTTCGCGTTGAAAAAGCCACCACCATTGCCGATCATGAACATTATCGGCAAGAACTGCCAGCCGTTGAACGAGGCGTTGCCGGCTGAGTTGAGGACGTAAATGCCCTTCTTTTTGAGCGTTTTACCGACCGTCAATAAGTCATCCCACGTCTTAGGGACGTCCGAGCCAAGTATGCTCTTGCGGTAATAGAGGACTCGGATGTCAATCTCCCAGGGGATGGCCACATAATGGCCGTCGTACTTGAGGGCGTCAAGCGTCCCGGGTTCGAAGTCGGCCACGATCCCGTCTTTGGTCATCTGAGCAACAAGGTCGTCGAGAGGCTGGATGGCCCCCGCCTGGCTGAACTGGAACGCTTGGTAACCCGCTCCAGAGCTGCAGTCAGGATTGGTATGCGACGCGATCGCGGACGCAAACTTCTCGTACCAGCCGGTCCAGGTGACGGCCTGGTAGTTGACCGGCGGGTTCTTCGAGTACAATTTGTTGTACTGAGCGACCAACGCCGCCCCCTCGGTATTGTATGCGGAGGCGCCCCACTCCATGTCCCAAAAGGTGATGGGCGCGGTGCTGACGTTCGGCCTCGACAATGACCTGAAGGAACCGCCGGCCAAGCGCGACAAGGCGCTCCCCCGAAGTGTGACGGCTCCGGCCGCGGCTAGCGCCCCACCGGCGAGAAACTGGCGTCTGGTTACAGGCTGAGGATTAGGAGTGGGTTCTTCCCCGGAGTGTGGTTCCATGCTTTGAATCCCCCGATCTTGGTTGATCACTCTGAGTGACGCTTCCCGTTACGCAAGGTTTTGTGCATAGCCAACCCGATAAGGGTCGGATCCACGAGGGCGCGTCATCGATGGTATCGATGCCATTGGATCGTACGACCGGGTTGCAGTGCTGTCAAGGGGGAGCGCTGCCAAGGGGCGCCACATCGCCCGACGTGGGCGACTGGCCCGAGTGTGCCGGGGCGTAGGCCCTTCGCCGGCCTAGCTGATCAGTACCACCGGGCGCGAATGGCTTCAGGACGGGTACGTTCGACGAGGCGGTATATAGCGCTCGTTAGTCGCGGGAGAGGGTCTCCAATTTCCAATTAAACCAATGGCTCACGCGGCGGCTGTACCCGGGGGGCGAGCCCTCGAGGTGGGTCGGCGGGATTCGCCGAGGGAGCATCCGCACTGGCCGAGACGATGCCAGAAGACCGAAAAGGACGCTCGGCGTGCGCAACATGGCGCTTGGCGTGGACCCATCTTGCCTTGGGCAATGCCTCTCCTGTTGTGGGCCACCGCGGCGTCCGGTAGTGTCGAATTATCAAGCAACGAGAGTCTTTAGACGGGCAGTCCGGCCAGGGGCGGGTTACGCTCGCAGATGTCGCAAAGCTCGCGCGTGTCTCTCCGACTACGGTTACTAGAGTGTTGCGTGGCGGTACGGAAGTCAGCCCGGCGACCCGCCGCCGAGTCGAAGCCGTAATACGGACTACGGGTTACCATGTCAATGCGATTGCGCAAAGTCTGCGTTCGCAGCGCGTCAACACGATTGCCCACATTTTGCACGAGTTCTTGCCTAACCCGTTTTTTTCCCATGTGGCTCGAGGTTTACAGCGAGAGGCTGCCAGCTACGGTTACGAAGTCCTCGCTTATAATTGCGATGGCTCGTCAAAGCTGGAGAGCGAAGCAGTCGACGCGGCTATCCGGCACAGGGTTAGGGCCGTAGTCTTTACCACACCAGTCAGCGCCAATAACGTCCGGCTCGTGATTAAAGCGGGTATTCGGGTCGTGCAAGTTGAGAGGCCCTCAGGTGTACCCACACCGGTCGTGACGGTTAACAACTACGTGGGCGCGCGAGAAGCTATGGAGCACTTAATAGCTTGTGAGCACCAGGAAATAGTCTACATAGGGCAACGTGCTCGAGAGAGTGGCTCTCGTGGCTCGTCTGTGGATGCTGATCGGCTCCGAGCATACGAGGACGCTGTCGCTGAGGCGGGTCTGAAACCTCGAGTTGTGCTCAAATCCTACCCACTCGCTGGGCGAGAAGACTTCCCCGAACTCGGCAAGGGTTGTATGAGAGCACTGCTATCCGCACGGAAAGTCCCGACTGCTGTATTCACCGGGTCGGACCTTCTTGCCGCAGGGATTCTTCAAGCACTTTACGAGGCAGGTTGCCGTGTCCCGGACGACATGGCGGTCGTGGGATTTGATGATACCTATGCGGCTGCTCTATGTCCTCCACTTACAACAGTGGCCGTGCCGATGTACCAGCTCGGGCAAGAGGCGTTCCAATCGGCCGTCGTCCACGAGCAACGCGACGCCCTCGAGCTGCCAACTCATCTGGTTGTTAGAGCATCCACCGGAAAAGTCCCCGGCACGCGTCCCAGCGGGAGACGACCGAGGCCGCGAGCAGAAAAACGTTGAGTGGTTTTTCGAGCGCTGGATGACGCGCCGCCGGCCAGTCATCGTCAGTCGGTCACGGCATCAAGGTCGGAGATCAAAGGCGAGGCGGGGGAGGGTGCAGGCGGCGCTGGCCCGGTACCCCGCGCCACTTCACCGGTAGCTCGTCGGGATCGGGCTTCGGCGGCCGTGCCCCGGCTGCCGGTGAAGGCGGGAGGGGCACCCTCCCGGGTCCGTCACGGCCGACGAGACCCGCCGGCGGCACCCAATTGGCGGGAGGCCTGGCCCACCTGGCCTCACAAAACGGGGGTAGTCCCACCAGTTGGTCAACTGAACGACGCTCGGGGGACGGGCGCCCCTAACCATGATGGCGGCGCCGGCGGGGAGGCTGTGGGCCTGGTCGACGGGGAGGCGGGGCTGGAGGCGCGAGGAGTACGTCATATTGGCGGATGGGCGCGGTGCCCACCACGCTGAAGTGTTGAGGGAGCGGACGGCAACATCACCCTCTCCGGCCAGCCGCGACACCGCATCGAGGGTGCGGATGTCCCCGATCCCGGGCAGCAGCACCTTGGTCCCAAAGAGCGAGAAGAACCCGTCGGCCGCCGCCCCCCAACGCGCCCTGGCCTGGGACAAGTCCTGCACGCAGGCCAGGGTCAAGAGGCCTTGCCCCACGAGATTTGTTTGTATCCATAGAACTCGCCCAGCATCAGCATCCGCGGCGTGATTATTTGCGACCATTATGTAGGGCCTAGCCATAACCTCTGAGCAGCCATAACGATTTAGCGTGCCCAGCCACCGGGCTGGTGCCGTCATTCTGCCCCCGCGAACCGGCGACCGGCGTCCTGGGGGAGGCCTCTGCGTTGCTCGGTATCCGCACCTATGCGCTCGCACCGATCCCAGTTCTGAGCGTCACGCGGAGGGGGAGATTCAAGCGCGAAGTTTTCGGGCCAGTGAGAGGGCTAGCGGCCCAACGAGCTGAGGTCAGGCCCCATGAAGTGCGAGCTGGTCTACGTACGAAGCGAGGCGGATGCACTGGGTGGGGGACCCTACGTGGCCGCGACGAGCGGTCGCACATCGTTCCAGAAGCGGTCGAGCTGGTGCAGCTCGTCGGCAACCGGCCAGATGAAGACGCGTTGCACGCCTGCCTTCGCGAATGCTGACAACTTCTCCGCGAACAGTTCGGGGGGGCCGACCGGGAGACGTTCGCGGAGCGTGTCCTCGGGCCGGTGCACGGTGGCAACGACCCGCTCTTTGAGGATGCGGTCGGCTTCGACGCGGTCGTCGGTGATGTAGCACCACATCGTCGCAAGAGCGTTCGGGAACGTGTCGGAAGCCCTCCCGTGATCGGCCAGCTTCGACCGAAGAACTAGCCACGCTGCGCCGAACAGCTCGGGCGTCGTGTTGTAGGCAGACGCCAGCCAGCCGTCGGCCAGACGGGCCACGCGACGAAGCCCGGCGTCAGAACCCCAGCTACCCACCCAGATCGGCGGCCCGTGCGGTTGTGCAGGCAACGGTTCCAACGAAAGACCCTCTGTCGAGTAGAAGCGGCCGACGAACGGCGCACCGTCGGGCCGCCACAACGCCCGTAGCGCGCCGATGGCCTCGTCGAACCGCGGCCACCGTTCCGAGAAGTCCAGACCGACGGCCGCATAGTCCTCAGGCGAAGAGCCCGCACCTACTGCCACGAGCAGCCGACCCCCCGAAAGACGGTCGATCGCGCCTAACGTCTTGGCGACAGCAACCGGCCCACGCACCACTGCGAGGGCGACCGTGGTGGCAAGCGTCATTTTCTCTGAGTGCTCCATCACCGCCGCAAGCGCGACCGGCCCGTCGAGCCAGGGTGTCGAAAACACCATGTGATCGTTCACCGACAGTGCGCTGAAGCCGAGTTGCGCAGCCGTCCTGGTATACGCGATGAGATGATCGAGGGCGTAGGGATGGCCCCCGAAGTCCATCAGCGGGAGATGAACCCCGAACTCCATAGCGTTCCTCTCAAGCTCGCGAGATCATCAAGACAGGCCAACATATCGTCGCCACGAGCTAGTACAGAATGCGGTCGGGTGGGCCACCGCACCTCGCCCGGCATTGCCGGACACCGCTCGGGTTGAGTATCTCCCGAGCGCCGATCAAGGGCGGTCCAGAACCGGCACGCAGAACATCGTGGTCGAGGGGCTGCTGGGCGCGCCCGATTCATCATGGAACAGCATCCCGGTTCACGGTTGTGAGCCTGTTGAGAGGGAGGTTGTCCTATGCACAAGCCCGGCCGGAACTTCTCCTTGACCGGGGAGCCTCTGCTCCCCGCACCCCCAACTGCCCCGTCGCCAGCCAGACCACCCCGGAGGGGGCCCGGTCCGGCTCGCGCCGAGCCAGTCTGCGCAGGGGGCCTCGGCCCTCAAGGACAACCCCCGGCCCGCCTTGTTGGTGGCCGGCTCCCCAACTAAGTCCGCATCTGCGTGGATCATTCACGTTGTTAGGGCACGAACGGAGCCGACATACGGAAAAGAGGAGCCGGTCATGACAAGTTTGGCGCACAGAGGTTTCGTCCATCTAGGGATGGACGTGTCAAGGGACTCGATCTCGGTGGCGGTGCTGCACCCCGACCGCGACGTCGCCGTGGTGGACAAGATTCTCATCGGACGCCGAGTCGGTCCGCCGGCTCGTCAAAAAGACCGGACGGCCCGATGGCTTGTGGGCCTGCTACGAAGCCGGCCCCACCGGCTACGACCTTTACCGCCTGCTCACGAAGATGGGGGCCCGTTGTGACGTGGTGGCCCCGTCGTTGGTGCCCAAGGGGAGGGGCGACCGGGTAAAGACCGACAAGAGGGACGCCCGGCGCCTGGCCGGCCTGCACCGCGCCGGCGAGCTCACCGCTATCGCCGTGCCGTCGCCGGCGCAGGAGGCGGTGCGCGACCTGTGCCGGACAAGAGGCGACATGGTCCAAGACCTCACCCGGGCGCGCAACCGGCTCACCAAGTTCTTGCTGCGCCACTCGCTTATCTACCGCGACCGCTCGAACTGGACCTACCAGTTCGAGCGGTGGCTGTCGGGCCTTCACTTCGAGGACCGGACGCTCGCCGCCACCTTCAGCCACTACCGCCCCACCGTCCAGCTCCGTGACAGCTCCCTGGCCGCCGTCGAGGTCGACCTCGAGCGCTATTTCGACAAGGAGCCCTTCGCCGACGCCGTCCTGCCCCTTGGTGCTTACCGGGGCATCACCCACATGGGAGGCCTGTGCCTGGGGGGCCGAGGTTTTCGACTGGCGTCGCTTCGCGGGTGCACGCGCGTTCATGTCTTTCACCGAGGCTCACCTGCTCGGAGAACTCGACCGGGCTGTCAGAGCACCGGGGCGAGATCACCCGGGCCGGCAACGCCCATATCCGAGGCCAGCTCTGCGAGGCGGCCTGGACCTACCAGTACTGCCCAGCGGTAGGCCGGACCATCAAAGCCCGCCAAGCCGGGTTGAGCCCCGCCACCCTGGCCCGGGCGTGGAACGCACAGGTCCGCCTGTAGACGCGTTTCGCGCCCTTGGACCAAGATCCGTTGGCTGTGCTGAGCCAGTGCGATCTGTTCAGGGACGTTCCCGCCCCGACTTTGAAGACGATCTACACGGCAGGAAAGCCGGTCAACTTTGCGGACGCCGAGATCACGACGCAGGGTACGGACAAAAGTCGTCGTTTCTTAATGAACGTGTCTGGGGAGGCCAACTGGTCATCGGGGGAAGCCTGGCAAGCGCTTCGGTCGCGGCGACACCTTCGATGAGACCCCAGTCCTCGACGGCAAGCTTTGTTCGGCGTCCGTGGTCGCCGTCGGTCCGGTCAAGACGTGGAGCCTGGAGTCGTAGAACTTCAAGCCGCCTTGCATCGGCCCTGCCGGATAGCCGAGCGGATCATCCTGGAGTCGTGCCGTCGCCTCGGCGAAGCCCAAATGAATGAGCCCAAGGACTGAGATTTGGGTTTTCGGACAGTACAGCTGCGCCCCTGTAATCGAGCACGGTTGCGAACTGGGCGGCGGTGGCGGCGGGGTCATAACCGCGGCGGGGGAGGGTGCAGCCGGCGCTGGCCCGGTACCCCGCGCCACTTCACCGGTAGCTCGTCGGGATGGGGCTTCGGCGGCCGTGCCCCGGCCGCCGGTGAAGGCGGGAGGGGCACCCTCCCGGGTCCGTCACGGCCGACGACACCGGCCGGCGGCGCCCAATTGGCGGGAGGCCCGGCCCACCTGGCCTCACAAAACGGGGGGTAGTCCCACCAGTTGGTCAACTGAACGACACTCGGGGGACGGGCGCCCCTGATCATGATGGCGGCGCCGGCGGGGAGGCTGTGGGCCTGGTCGACGGGGAGGCGGGGCTGTAGGCGCGAGGAGTACGTCATATTGGCGGACGGGCGCGGCGCCCACCACGCCGAAGTGTTGACGGAACGGACGGCAACATCACCCTGTCCGGCCAGCCGCGACACCGCATCGAGCGTGCGGATGTCACCGATGCCGGGCAGCAGCACCTTGGTCCCAAAGAGCGAGAAAAACCCGTCGGCCGCCGCCCCCCAGCGCGCTCTGGCCTGGGACAGGTCCTGAAGACAGGCGAGGGTGAGCAGGCCTTGCCCACCGCCTTCGCTCACCATGGCCGGAAGGTCAGGCAACGGAGCGACGTTGGCTACCTCATCGAGCACCAGCGTGACAGGCAGTCGCGGCGTCCGCTCCGCCGCGGCCCGGTACGTGGCCGCCCGTACCTGCTCGAGGAAGGCGACGACCACCGGCGCCATCAGGGTCTGGTAGCGCGCGGGTGCGCACACATAGATGGTGTCGGCCCCAATGGGGAATTGGGCCGGGTCGAAGTTAGGTTGTTCTGCCAGTTGCAGTGCCCGCGCCGAGCGGTAAGCGGCCAGGGCGCTGGCCGCTGTCGAGAAGATGCCGCTCCTCTCCCGTTCCTCGGTGGCTGCGATGCCGGCCAGGACGTCGATGGCCACGTCCGCCCCCTCGCTTCCTCGGGTGCCGAGCACGGCCATGGCAGTATGGAGGTCCTGGCGTAGCACCCAGGTGTGCACGTCGCGCATGCCGGCGCCGGCCAATGCGCTGGCGTGGAACAGGGGGGCCAGGAGGGCTTCGGCCCGTTCGGTCCAGTGGGCGCTGTCGCCATAGGTACCGTGCGGCCTGGCCGCCGCGGTCATGACCCTCGCTGTCACCAGTGCCTCCTCCCACTCGCGCGAGGCGGCGACGGGTGACCAACGAATGAGGCTCGCTCCCGGAGGGGGTTCGACGGTGCCGGAGGGGTCGAATAGCCAGCACCGGCCGAGCTGGGAACGAGTTGCAAGTGTCGCCTGCAGGACGTCGGGTTTGGTGGAGGTGACCAGCGCCGGGCCGGGGGCGGCAAGCACGTTCGGGACCACCAGGGTCGATGTCTTGCCCGAGCGGGGCGGACCGAGGACGAGCAGGGCTTGTTGGTGCCGGCCCAGATGAGCCGACGGCCGTCGGTGCCGACGTAGAGCTCAGGACCGTTCACCGCCAGGTTGCCCTGCAGCTGACGGAGGCTTATGTCCGGTACCCAGGTCACCGGGCGAGCCTCGCGGGAAGCACGACGGCCTTGGGGGGTCGAGAGCTGTCGAGCATCCTTTTTATGCTATATCATATCTTCTCGTGAGGAACGGGGGCGGCTGAAGGGGCCGTTCTTGGTGCACTTGGGCCTTCCTGTCGCGATGCGATGTCTTTTTTGCTTCAAAGCGCAACAAATTCGGCGCCGTGCACCCAAAAGGCGCTTGCGGATAGCGCCACGACTGGCCTCACCCTCCCTCAGGCCCCGCATGTCGTGACGTCGAACTCTGTTTGACGTGTTGTCGCTGGGTGTCCGAGCACATGGAGCTGGGTACGGCGGGCACGGTCCGGCAATGACTACAGCATTTTGCCTCTGACAGGTCGGCGGTTACTTACCCACCTGTTCCCTGTGTACTGCCTCGTTACACGCCCGCCCAAGAGGCGGACGGAGTGGAGCCACCTTGGCCGTCCTGCTGCATGGTGAGCGGCTGCATGTTGGTGTTGGCGCCCGGAGACGCCCACAAGATACTTGAGCCAGCCAGCCGAGTTCTCCGCGGTTGAGGCCGCAAATCCCCGAGGCGGGGTGAACTTTATTGGGCGCGCAACAAGTACCGTTTATCGTGCAGACACAAACCTCCCTTTGTCGATTGTGAGCTCCTTCGTTCCGCACCGAGCCAATGGCGTCATCGGAACGTGCCTATCGGTGGCTACGGCCCCAATATCCCCGCCCAGCGTAGTCGGTTCCGGACATTTGAGCAAGCAGTGAATGGAGGCTGTGAGAGGTTTGTTAGGACATCGTCCTACACCATTCCCTGTCCCAACCGGATGTTCGTGACAAAGAGGCGAATGTGAAAAGTTTGACCGTCGCGGCTCGAGCAGAAGCGCGAACAGCGGGTGGCGTCGGCCACCGCCCGTGGAGCGAATGTTCGTGTGAGAAAGAGACGGCTTCCTACCAGTTGTCGTCCGCTTGGCTAGTGCAGAGCGAGGACAATTTGGAGAGAGTTGGCTACGTCTATGTGCCTTCCCCCACTTTTACCCTGATTGGCGGGCTCAGCCGTCGACGCCGGCCGCCGTTCCCAACTCCCCGTCTGTTCGGGCTCTATCCGAAACGCCAATCCCCAGTTCGTAGTCCTGGTCGAGACCGCCATTCCACTCTCTCCGTCTGCCCAAAAAGGCCTACGAGCTCGGCGGCAACGGGCTCCCCGTCCTCGGCCCGAATTCGGCCTTCGTTGACTGGTAACTCTCTCAAGGCCTGGGCGTCACGGACCTGTGCACAGTTATGCGTACTGGGCTGCAAAACAATCCGAACGGCAGCTGGCTGCCTTTGTTTGCCCACGAAACGATCTCATGCCACCTTCGCCCTTGATGTGAGTGAAATCCGGAAAGGAGTGGTGCAGAGACGGCACACTTGGCACGACCGCTCGAAGGTGGCGGGGCCGTCGGGCAGTCCGGGGCCAGCGCCACGGGCTCGTCGCCTCACTAAGGCTGCGGGGGTCATATTCGCCGCCGTCGTCTTCTCTTTCCCGACCATGCTGGCGTCTGCTTCGACTGTTCCGCTGAGGACGATGTCGACGACGAATTGGTCGGGTTACGGCCTAGCTGGCAGTGGCTTCACCGGCGTGACGGGGACATTCAACGTCCCAGCCCCGCACAAATCGACGTCCTGCCTGGAAGACACCGCGATATGGGTCGGTGTCGACGGCCTGCACAACCACGACTTGCTGCAAGCAGGAATTGCCGAAACCGGGTTCACCCGAACGGCGCCGCCGGACTGGCCGTCAGCCGGCTTCTCCGGTTTGGTCTGCACGGGGCGGGTCCAGGTTTACGCCTGGTGGGAAGACCTCCCGTCTGGGGCGGAGCGGGTCGACCTTCCAATCCACGTGGGCGATAGCGTCACAGTGTCTATCTTCAAAATGTCCCCCGGCTGGTGGGCCTCGCCGTTCATGACCTCACGGCCAAGCAGGGCTTCCTGTTGGCCCAAGCCTACGCTGGGCCCCAGACGTCGGTGGAATGGGTGGTCGAGGCATCTCAGGTCGTGGGGTTCTCAAGGAACCCGGTCCCCTTTGACTCGGTGCACTTCAGCGATCTAGGTGCGGAGGGTGAGGTCCGGGACCTCGAGCGCTTCAGCCCTGGTTTGAACACATTTTTCACGTCAAGTCCGAATTTCGTGGCCAGTACCGCGCAGCTCATGCGCTCGGGCTTCGCGGTCCATTAGGCCCTCTGGTCCACGGTCAAGGCTCAGCCGCCGAACGGCTCCCTCCTTTCATAGAAAAGGTCCGCACCCCAGTGCGGGCCTTTGCCGTTGCGAGGCCCCTTGGCCATCGTGGGCGACCGTTCTTGGTGATGCCGTTGCCCACGGGCCATGCTCGGGCTGCACTCGTCAGCCGAAGTCGCGATGCTTTAGCCGGGTAGCTATCGCCTTCCACCCTGACCACGTCGGCGCGGTGGACCAACAGGGCGGGCATGGTGGCCAGCGCCACGGTGGCATCGTCCAACACCTGGCTCCAACGCCCGAACGGCTTTGTTGGAAGTGAAAGGCTTTTTCCAAATACTTGAGTCGTCGGATTACCACGCTCCGACCACCCCGAAGGGGACATAATTGAGACCGTGGCCGCCTCAGAGGATGGCCGATGACGGCCGAACCGGTGGTACGGGTACAGCTCCTGGGCTCGTTCGTCATGTCACTTGGGGAAAAGACGGCAGGGCCGTGGCCACGCACCAGCGCCAAGCGGCTCGTGGTGCTGGTGTTGTTGAGCCCAAGGCGCCACATCTCAAAGGAAGTTGCCTCCGACACACTTTTCCGTGACCTTGCGCCACGGGCGGCCACTAACGCCTTGTACAACGCCCTGTCGGCGGCCCGGGCGGTGCTGGCTGGGCTGGGGGGCACAGCTGCCCGGATCCTCTGTACCGACCGTACCCACATCTACATCCCCGATGAGGCGCCCGTCGTAGTCGACCTAGAGCTCCACGAGTACGCCCTCCGCACCGCGCTCGGGATGACGCCCGGGGACGGCCGTGACGCCGCCTTGGTAGATGTTCTGTCCGAAGAGCGCGTGCTGCTGGAAGACGAGGGCTATTCCGACTGGGTGCTCCGGCGCCACGAGAGCCTCGAGCTGGCCCGCCAGGAGGCCCGCCTGGCCCTGGCCCGGGACCGGTCAGCGGGCCTTGGCCGGCCGGGGCCCGAGGCGGTCATTCCTGCCTGGGAAAGCTACGCCGCCCACGACCCTGCCTCCGAGGAGGCCGCCGTCGCCCTGATGAGGGCCTACGCAGCCCAGGGCCAACGCCATCTGGTGGCCCGGGCCTACCGACGCTGTTGCGACGGCTTAAAGGAGCTGGGCCTCAAGCCTTCAGTGCCCCTGGAGAGGGCCTACCAGACGACGAGCCACGAGCTGACCCTCTTGGCCACCGCTTACTCAGCTGACCTGATCGAGCCGACCAACAACATCCCCACGTTCCTAAGCAGCTTTGTCGGCCGGGAAACCGAGCAGGCCGAGGTCGCCTCGCTGGTGCGGTCCTGGCCCCTGGTGACAGTGACCGGGACCGGAGGGTCGGGGAAAACCCGCCTGGCTGTCGAGGTGGCCGCCCGGTTGGCCGAGGAAGGCATCGGGGGCACATTCTTCGTCGAACTGGCACCCGTCTCGGAACCAGGCCAGGTGCCGGCGGCCCTGGCCGCCGCCACCGGGGCACTCGAGCAGCCCGGACGATCGGTCGTCAAGGTCATCGCCGAGGCTCTCGGCGGCCAGGACCTCCTGATCGTCGTGGACAACTGCGAGCACGTCATAGGCGCCGCCGCGGAACTGGCTGAGGTGCTCCACCGGTACTGCCCGCGGGTGCGCGTGATGGCCACCTCGCGCGAGCCGCTCGGCATCGGCGGCGAGCACGTCTATCGGCTGGCGCCGCTCAGCCTCCCCGCAGAAGACGCCACGTCTCTCGAAGACCTCGAAGGTTCCGACGCCGTCAAGCTCTTCGTGGAGCGTGCTCGCTCCTTTGTCTCAACGTTCTCCCTGGAGGAACCGATCGCCGGGGTAGTGGCGTCCATATGCCGGACGCTCGACGGGATCCCCCTGGCCCTCGAGCTGGCCGCCGCCCGCGTACCCGGTATGTCCCTTGCCGACCTGGACGAGCGCCTGGGCCGGCGCTTCCGGCTCCTCACGGGAGGTTCCCGCACAGCGCTGCCCCGTCAGCGCACCCTGCAGGCCGCTTTCGACTGGTCTTTTCAGCTCCTGTCCCCCGCCGAACAGGTGGTGCTTATGGGGTTGTCGGTCTTTTCCGGGAGCTTCGAGCTGGGGGCAGCCGAAGCGGTGTGCTCTTCCGAGGCGGTAAGCGCCGGTGAGGTGGCCGACTTGGTGGGTTCGCTGGTCGGCAAAAGCCTCGTCGATGCGCAGCGCTCCTCAGGTTCTCTCCGCTACTCGCTACTGGAGACGGTCCGCCAGTACGGCGTCGAGCAGCTGTTGGCGAACGGCGGCGAAGCTGCCCTGGGCAGAGCCAGATCAGCCCACGGCGAGTACTACTTGCAGCTCGCCGAGCGCTCCGAGCCCATGATCTTGGGAGCGGACCAGGCCCATTGGCGAAAGAAGCTCGGCTTGGACTGGGATAACCTCCGGGCGGCGCTGGGCTACTTCCTGTGCCAGCCTGGCCGGTCCGAGGAAGTCTTGCGGATGACTTCCCTGGTCTTTTTCTTCTGGCGCGAAACGTACGGCCTCGAAGCGGCCCGCAGCGCCCTGGCCCGGGCCGACCCCGTACCGGAGGAGGTGCGGGCGAAAGCGCTTTGCCGAGTCGGCTGCCAAGTGTTTTACACGGGGTTTTCTTTAGTTCGGTCCGAGGCCTGGGCACAGGCCGGAACCGCCATGATGAAAGAGGGCCTCGAGGTGTCCCGCCGTCTCTGCGACGAGGGCCTAGTAGCAGAAGTACTGGCGAACCTCTCCCAGGCGGCGGAGTGGACGGGAGATCGCGTCGGTGCCGTACGTTACGCAGAGGAGGCGCTCGAAACTGGGCGCAGCCTGGGTGATCACCGGCTAATTGGAAATGCCCTCGGGGCTCTGGGGTTGGCCGTCCCGGGACGAGCCGAGAAAAAGCGGCTCCTTGCCCAGGCGGTGGCCCACCAGCGGCGAGCCGGAGACCTTTCGGGATGCAGCTGGTGGCTCATCAACCTGGCTGTACTCGAGCTTGCCGACGAGAACTCCCAGGCAGCCGCCGAACTGCTCGAGGAGGACCTTGCCATCTGCCACGAGCTCGACCTGCCCGTGGACCTGACGATGGCTTGCCGCGTCCTGGCCGACATCACGCTGTTCGAGGGCCGTTTCGAGGAGGCAGCTAATTGGTGGCGGGAGGCACTGGTCCTCTCGCGCCGCCTGGGCCGACAGGGCTCGGCCGTTGCAGACTTTCCCAATGCGGTCTGCTGCGTGGCACGGCTGGGAAACCCGGACGACGCCGCCCGCTTGACCGGTGCGTACAACGCAATGTTGACGAGGCATGTTCCCCTGGAGTACTCGTTCACGGCGGAGAACCCCGGTGCGCACTTGCAATTCCTGCGCCAAACCATGCTGGGACAGACGGTCGCGTATATGCGCGAGGCGCTCGGTGATGCCAACTTCGAGATGCTTAGCCGTGCCGGAGCGAAGCTCAGCTACGACGATGCCGTCGACCTCGCCCTCCGAGTCATCCCGACGCGAGGCATTAGGCCGGGAAAGACTGTTTCCACGACACGGGCCCAACCGGCCCGCAATGGATGATCGTGCATTATTAGCCGAGTCGTATGCCGGCGGGAACGTAGGCGGTGGTACAAGTAAAGCTCCAGGGCTCGTTGGCATGTCCCTCGGGGCCCAAACGGCGGGGCCATTATGTTGCGGACCGTGCCTTCGAGTTCGGTTATCGGGTGGTGGTGTGTGGGCAGAGAGGCTCCGGTTGGTCAAATCGGACGGCACGAGCCAGATCCGCTCGGGCGGTTTTTGCCGTTCATCGAGACCGGTCAATGCCAGGCTGTCCCGGGCGGTCAGAGATCAGGTGATGGCCTGCCCACACGTGGAGGCCATGTGATCGAGGTGGTCTCGTGCGTGCCCGACGGCGATCGTCTCCACCACCTCGGCGGTAGTAATCGGCTGCCCGCGGAAACTGCCCGAAGTGTTTAACTGTTCGACATTGAGGTCCCTGACAATGCGCTCCAGCGCGGCACCATATATTTGCAACCGTTCCACGACGGCGGACTGACGCATGTCGCTGTTATAACGAGAACCCAAGGCGATTGATTTCTCGAAGCCCTCAACGATGTCAGTAATGTCCAAGGCGCTCGCAGTACGAAGAACCAACGTTGCTATCGCCAAGTTTGCCATCGCAATGTGCATACCGGCCATCGACAGTGTCCAACCTTCCTCGGCTGTCTTGTATGCCCATTGCCGATCTGAGCAACCTTCGACAAAGTTGATTACCTCGGCATTGACGTCGCGGACAGCATCCGCCAACCCGGAACTTGGGGTGACGATCACCGGGTCCATTGGTCCTCCTGTCCTTCGGGAAGGTGCGCCCCTGAACAGTCAGAAAGTGCGGACAGAGAGGGGCGACTACCAATTACAGTGCGCAGCAAAGCGTCCCCAATCAGGTTAGCAACTTGACAGGGACGGCGCTTCGTTAAACGGCGAAGGCGGCCAAAACGCAAGCTGGCATCAGTGCGGACATGACACGCCAGCGCGTAGCCAGCGGGCAGCGGCCGCGCTCGCTCATT
This sequence comes from uncultured Acidimicrobiaceae bacterium, assembly GCA_963807395.1. GTDB lineage: Bacteria > Actinomycetota > Acidimicrobiia > Acidimicrobiales > Palsa-688 > Fen-671. The sequence goes on along the minus strand of CAWEBW010000003.1, from coordinate 35,872 downwards.
CGAGAGGCATGCCGCAGGCGATGAACAATGTCGGCAGCTTGAGGCCGAGTCCGTAGGACCACGATCTCTTTCGCGTCGATGGCGAGCAGTAGGTGGGCCACACCTTAGGGTGATGCTGACGAGAACCCTTGGAAGGAAGGAGACGAGGTGTTCGATCCTTCAGCGCGTAAACGCTCAGGCACGAGCGCATTGACCGAGTGAGGCTATGTTTGTCAGCGCTGCTGCTAGTCGAAGCCGTGTGTGCAAGGTGTTCTTCAACGAATCCCGATCCTGCGGAATGGTGCACACTTTCATGCTATATCATGTCGTGCGGAACCCGGCACCTTTGCCGGCGTGCTGGAAAGCAGTGCCCAGCTGCGGAGTAGGAGGATGTCCGGAGCGCCCGCCGGGGCCCGGATAAGTACAACTCAGTGCACCGAGGCACTTTTACCGCCCACCATTTTCCAGGAAAAAGGCGCGGGTGCGTCGGGGTGCGAGCAAGGGGCTCTCATGTCTGGCCGCCTTCAGTCCCACTTCTCGTGATGTTTCGGATCATGGTCTTGACTAAACCCCAACCAGTCGGTTTGGCTGCACCCCGAAGCCGGAATTACGCCCACGCTGGCGTGGCCCGCCGCCAGGAGACCGCACCTCGTTAACGTAAGGTAACTATGCCAAAATTGACGTCCTCGCCAGCGCAAACCCGTTGCCTGCTGACGGTTCACGCCCATCCGGACGACGAGTCGGAGTTTGGCGCCCCCACTGTGGCTCGTTATCACCACGAAGGCGTCCGGACGGTGCTCGTGTGCTGTACGGACGGAGGGAGTGGGCGGATCCGGAACCCGGCCGTCGGCCGGGTCGGTGACCAGACGGACATGGTGCAAATCAGACGCCAGGAGCTGGATGAGGCTGCGGCCATCGTCGGTTATGACGTCGTTGTCCGGCTCGATTACCCGGACTCCGGCTCCGTCAACCTAAAAGAGCGGTCCCCTACGTGCTTTGCCCGTATCCCGCTCGAGGGACCGGTCAGCCGTCTCGTCGAAATTATCAGGCGAGAACGACCTCAGGTCCTCGTCACCTACCCCGACGACCAACGTGTCTACCCCCACCCGGACCACTGGAGGGCGCACGAGGCCGCTCTAGAGGCGTTCGACGCCGCCGGCAACAGCCAGGCGTACCCGGGAGCGGCCCGCCATGGCAGCCGCTCAAGTTGTATTACACGATCACCTCGCGAGAGCGCCGGCGTGTCATCAATGACAAATACATAGCCCTCGGGATGGAAGCGCCGTTCACGGCACGCGAGGGAGCCGGCCTTCAAGGCCGTGGAGATCCCGAACTGGCACCGGGCGAGGCGCGCGTCACGACGCGCGTCGACGTCGCCGTGTTCGCCCACAAATGGGTCGAAGGCAGGCGGGTGCACCGCTGCCAGATAGCGCCGGCGCTGGCGGAGACGCTGTCGGTCCCACCAGACGCCATCCCTGATATTTACGGTGTCGACGAGTACATACTGGCCCGCGACCTCACGCAACATGGAAAGGGTGCTGTCGTGGACGAGGTCGACCTGTTCGCGCATGTGGGTTCGAGGGGGGCAGGTCGGCCCGACGACCGGTTAGGGCAGGGCGTTGTTCCTGGGCAGGGGTTCGAGCGTAGGGTGAGGGACCGAGACGCAACCTAGGGGAGGAGAATATGAGACGTAACCACCGACTGGCCTTCGTGAGCACCCTCGGCGTATCGCTGACGGCCGTCGTTGCGGGTTATGGTACCGTCGGCGCCGGGGCCTCGGGCGCTAGCCCCGCAGCCAAAGAACCCAACCGCGTTTACGCCCCCGGTGGGACCCTCCGGGTCAGTATGGGGAGCCTCCAGCAGTCACTTGACCCCCAGTCGGGTTATTCGTCCGAGTCGGAAGAGGCCGACTGGCTCGTTTACACGCCATTGGTCACCTACTCCCACAAGAGCGGCCTGGCCGGCGACACCCTAATCCCGGGCCTGGCTACCGCGCTTCCCACCGTGGCAGACGGGGGGCTGACCTATACGGCCACACTCCGCAAGGGGCTCAAGTACTCGAACGGAGTACCTGTCAAGGCATCGGACTTCCCGTACACGATCGAACGAGACCTCAAAGTGGGCTGGAGCGGCGACTCGTGGTACACCACTACCATCGTGGGTGCGGCGGCCTACCAGGCCGGCAAGGCGAAAACGATCAGCGGCATCAGCGCCAACGACACCACCGGCCAGATCACCATCCACTTGGTTTCCCCCTACGGGGCCTTTCAGAACATCCTCGCCTTTCCTTCAGCGGGCCTCGTGCCCAGCGGGACCCCCATGACGGCGCAATCGACCAACCCGCCTCCTGGCGTGGGCGCCTACATGATCACAAAAGTGGTCCCCAACGTGTCTGTCACTCTGCAGAAAAACCCGCTGTTCGCCGGCTTCCATATCCCGGGCATACCGGTCGGCTACGTCAATGCCATCCAGGTCACCATCCAGACCAACGCTGACACCGAGGCCCAGGACGTGCTCAACAACACCAGCGATGAGTTCGACTGGGGCGACGTCCTGCCGCCCGCTTATGTGGCCCAGATCGAGAGCCAGGCCAAGGACCGCTATACGCCCGAGACCTTGGCCGCCACTGACTTTTTTTGGTTGAACGACCGTAGGGCGCCGTTCAACAACGTCCTGGCTCGCGAGGCGGCGAACTTGGCCATCAGCCGGGTGGCGCTCCAACGGTTAGCCAGTGGCCAGATCACGCCGGCGTGCTATTACCTGCCGCCGAGCATCCCTGGCGCTGCCTCGGGGCCCTGCCCGATCGGCGCCCCAAGCGGCAACGGTTCGTTCTCGGCTGCCTCGTTGGGGTCACCCGCGGACATTGCCCTGGCCACCAAGCTCGTAAAAAAGGCCGGGCTCAGCGGGTCCCCGGTGACAGTATGGACCGAGGCCCGCCAGCCTTACCAGTCCTTCGTGACCTACCTCAACTCTCAACTAAACGCCATCGGCTTCAAGTCGTCCATAAAGGTAGTAAGCAACGGCATTTACGACCCGACGATCGGGTCAGCCAAGGTCAACCCACAAGCGGGATGGAGCGAGTGGTCGCAGGACTTCCCCAACCCGGGCGATTTTTACTTCGTGTTCGACGCCCGTTCGATACTGCCCGAGAACAATGGGAACCTGGACCTAGTCGACGACCCCCACATCCAGTCGACGATCATTCGTCTCGACAAGGTCCAGTCGAGCGACCTTCCCAGCGTGGATCCCCAATGGGCGGCGCTCGAGAAGTACGTAGCCGGCAAGGACTATCAGATCAACTTCGGTTTCGAAGTAAGCCCATTCTTCCTGTCCGACCGCGTCGACTTCAAAACGGCTGTGTTCCAGCCCGTCTTTGGTGACGACTGGTCGACTTTCGAGCTGAAGAGCTAGAAACTCGTGTTGCCGCCGCTCACTTTGGCTCGGCCGTTCTGGAGAGAAGCCCGGCAATGACTGGTCTTTTGAGCCATGACCACCGAGCCGAGGTCGGCGGAGGCGTCATTACCGTACCCCCATGACCCTGCGCGACACGGGCACCAGTCGAGTGCCCGTCAACGAAGGCGCCGTGGGCGTCCTGGACGCCCCGGTAGATCCGTACGCCGCCGGCACCACCGCCTACCGCTTGGCGCTCCGGCGGCTGCGACATAACTACAGAGCGATTGTCTTTGGCTCACTTTTTGTCCTGGTTGTCGTCTTGTGCCTTCTGGCCCCGGTTTATGCCAGGTACATCGCCCATACAGGACCGAACGTCCAGCACATAACCGAGGCGCTGGATATCAACGGCAAGTCGGTGGACGTCGTATCGCTGACCGGTGTGCCGGTGGGGCCGACATGGCACAGCCGGTTCTTCCTCGGGGCCGATGCGGACGGGCGTGACCTCGCTGTGCGGCTCCTCTACGGCGGCCGGACCTCCCTGGCTATCGGGGTAATGGCTACGACTGTCACCATCGTGCTCGCCACCGTGCTCGGCCTCGTCGCCGGCTACTACGGGAGATGGGCGGACGGCATCATTTCGCGGGTGTTCGACATCGTCTGGGCGTACCCCGCCCTCTTGCTCGCCATAGCCCTGGGCGTGAGCCTGGCGACCGGAGGGATCAGTATCGGGCCTATTCAGATAAACAGCGGCTCCATCCTGATCCCGACGCTGGTGATCGGGATCGTGTATGTCCCGTACGTCGCGCGGCCTATCCGCGGCGAGGTGCTCGCACTTCGGGAGCGAGAGTTCGTCGAGTCCGCCCGCGCCCTCGGGTTCAGCAACCTCCGGATAATGGCGAGCGAAATCCTCCCGAACCTCACGTCCACCCTCGTCGTCTTCGTACCCCTCCAGTTGGCTCACTCGATAATCCTGGAGGCCGCGCTCTCTTTCCTCGGTGCCGGCGTCCAGCCACCGGCGGCCTCGTGGGGGACGCTTTTGGCTTCGGGCGCACCGCTTTTCAACGTGGCGCCGTTGCTTACGTTGGCGCCCGCGACGCTGCTTGTAATCACATGCCTGGGCATAAACGTCTTTGGTGACGGCCTCCGGGAGGCTCTGGACCCGCGGGCCACGGTGCGGACAGGTTACTGATGGCGAGGTTTGTCCTGCGCAGGCTCGGCTCGGCGGTCGTGGTCCTGTTTGCCGTGAGCATCCTGACGTTCCTCATATTTGAGGTCATACCCAATGGCAACCCGGCTTTGCGCCTAGCCGGGAGGACCGCCACGCCCGCGAACATCGCCGCGGTGGAAAGGATCTACGGTTTCAACAAGCCGGTTTATGTACAGTACGCGCGGACGATGGAGCAGATCTTCACCGGCAAGATCGCCTCGTACGCCACGGGAGTAAATGTCATATCTCAGTTGAAGCAGGCCTTGCCGGTGACGGCGTCGCTCGTGCTCGGCGCCGCGGTATTGTGGCTTTTCTTCGGCATCGTCCTCGGCTTGCTCGCCGGGCTGCACGCGGGGAGCGCAATCGACACCGGGATCAGTGGGCTTAACTTCCTAGGCATTTCAGCGCCGTCGTTTGTCATCGGCTATGTCCTTATATACGTGTTCTCGTTCAAACTCCACGTGTTCCCCTCCAGCGGTTACGTCGGGCTGGCCGACCCGCTCGGTTGGGCCTACCACCTGGCCATGCCCTGGGTCAGCCTCGCCATCCTTTACACGGGCATCTATTCGCAGATACTCCGGGCCAGCGTGATCGATACGCTCAACGAGGACTTCGTCCGCACGGCCAGGGCGAAGGGCCTTTCGCGCCGGCAGGTAACCCTCCACCACGTCCTGCGCACGTCGCTGATCCCGGTTGTTTCGTTGAGCGGCCTCGATATCGCGGCCGTACTGGGCGGCTCAGCCATCATCATCGAGGTCGTCTTCGATCTCCCCGGGATCGGATACTACGCCAGCCAGTCGATCGGTGCCCTCGACGTTCCGCCGGTACTTGTTATAACCCTTTTCGGCGCCTTCGCCGTAGTTATCTTCTCGACCATCGCCGACGTTGTCTACGGCTTGCTCGATCCACGCATCCGTGTGGCCGGTTCTCGATGACGGCGCTTCTCGCAGTCGAGCACCTGCACGTCGAGTTCCGGACCGAAGAGGGGGTCCTCCGGGCCGTCGACGACGTCTCGTTCGAGTTGCAGAGAGGCGAATTACTGGGGATCGTCGGCGAGTCCGGCTCGGGAAAGTCGGTTACCGCAATGACGATTATGGGGCTCACCCGTGGCCCTAACGCCAGCTTGTCGGGCCAAGCCATGCTCGGCGACCTTGACCTCGTGAGCGCATCGGAGCGTCAACTCGAGAGTGTCCGCGGCGGGAGGGTGGCGATGATCTTCCAGGACCCGATGGCGGCGCTCAACCCAGTGCACCGGGTGGGAAACCAAATCGTCGAGCAGATCAGAGCGCACCAAAGCGAGAGCCGGCGGGCGGCAATGGACCGGGCCGTCGACCTCCTCGACAGGGTCGGCATACCCCGGGCGAAAGAACGGGCCCGGTCGTACCCGCACGAGTTCTCGGGCGGGATGCGCCAGCGCGTCATGATCGCCATGGCGCTTTCGTGCTCGCCGGAAATCCTCATCGCCGACGAGCCCACAACTGCCCTCGACGTGACGACGCAGGCCCAGATCTTGGCCGAAATAGGGACACTTCGAGAAGAACTCGGTGTAGGGGTCCTGCTCATTACCCACGACCTCGGCGTCATCGCCGACGTCGCCGACCGGGTAGTCGTCATGTACGCGGGGCAGGTGGTCGAGCAGGGCAGCCTTTCGGACATCTTCTACGACCCGCGGCACCCTTACACGTGGGGGCTGCTGGGGTCGGTGCCGCGCTTGGACGCGGACCGTCCCAAGCGCTTGCCGACCATTCCCGGCACCCCGCCCTCGTTGCTCCGGCCTCCCACCGGGTGCCGCTTCGCGCCCCGGTGTGCGTGGCGGTTCGAGGCTTGCAGCAACCCTCCTGCGCTCAAGAGCGACGACGGCGAAAGCGATGAGCACACGGGGCGCTGTTGGCTCGAACTAGACGTGGCGCGAGAGCGTCGGCTGGTCGGCGGGACGCTGGGCTTGCCGGCGGTACACAGGACGGGAGCCAGTGGAGGCGCGGCCCACCTATGACCGGGCCAGACGTGGGCGACCGGACTGGAGCGAGCGATCGCGAGCCTCTCCTCGAGCTCGACCACCTCCAGATGCTGTTCCCAGCCCGGTCGGCTGCGTTCGGAGGCAAACGCGGCCACGTGCACGCCGTCGACGACGTCAGCCTGGCTTTGGCGGAAGGGGAGACGCTAGGGCTGGTCGGGGAGTCCGGGTGCGGCAAGACTACGCTGGCCCGCTGCGCCGTCAGGCTGTTGGAACCGACAGCCGGGAAGGTCCGCTTCCGGGGGGCAGACATAACGTCACTCGGTCCACGGGCCATCCGGCCCTACCGCAAACACATCCAGATCGTGTTCCAGGACCCTCGGGGGTCGCTCAACCCGAGGAAACGCGTCCGCCAGATCATCGGTGCGGCCTTGAGGCTGAGCGAGGGAAGCGGCCCGCTCGAGGACCGCCTCCATCAGCTCCTCGACCAAGTCGGCCTCAACCCCGAGCACGCCAACCGGTTCCCCCACGAGTTCTCGGGCGGCCAGCGCCAGCGGATCGGGGTCGCCCGTGCCCTCGCCGTCGACCCGCAACTGATAGTGCTGGACGAACCCGTGTCCGCCCTAGATATGTCCATTCAGGCCCAGGTGGTTAACCTGCTCGACGACCTCCAGGACCAGCTCGGCTTGTCGTACATCTTCGTGGCTCACGACCTGAGCGTGGTGCGCCACGTCTCGGACCGGATCGCAGTCATGTACCTCGGCAAGGTCGTAGAACTATCGCCGGCGGAGGAGCTCTATAGCCGTCCCATCCACCCGTACACGCTCAGCCTTCTCGGTGCCGTCCCTATCCCGGACCCGGTAGTGAGCCGGTCGCGGCCGAGGCAGCTGCCACGTGGCGAGCTTCCAAGCCCGATGGACCCACCGGCGGGCTGTAGGTTCCACACCAGGTGCCCGGGTGCCACCGACATCTGTCGCGAAGTCGAGCCCCCGCTCACGCTGTACCTGGGCGGCCACGAGGCGGCCTGCCACCATCCCCTCAACGTAAGCGCTTCCGACATCGCCGCCGCCGTTCGCAGCCCGGCCGCCCCCCGGTCGTCCGGGTCTGTCCTTCCGACCTGGCCAGGCGGGCAGGGCCAAGCCAGCAACAACCTCTAACAGGTCGATACCGTGTAGCCCCCTGCCCTCTGGCACAGACCTGATTGTTCGGCGCGGCGCTCGGAGCGCAGGCTAAGCGCTGGCTATGCTCGAGCGGCCCAGTTCCTTGCCCGTTTTGTCGAGGGCGACCGCACAAAACTTGGGGCCGCTGCTGTTGACGGCTATGGCCGTCTCGAAGTCGGCCCAGTCCTGATAGCCGACCGGTTCCAACTTCGACGCGACACTACCGGCCAGGACCATCCACCTTTCCACCTCGGTTGCCCCGTTCCAGCTCATGTACACGATGAACCCGCCGGCCGGGTCGGCCCGCACCGCAACCTGGGGAGGTTCGGAAGGTTTACCGGTCCAATCGTAGGTGAACGCCCGGTAGGACTGGACGTTGAGCGGTAGCTGCCCATCCATCAATAGAGTGCCGTCCGGCGCGAATTCAGAAAAGTAAGGCTGATTGCCCCAACCCACAAACACCCGCCCGTCCGCCAGCAGCTGCACGCTGCCTTGGTTGGCGGCGAGGAAGCCGGCCGGGTTGAGGTAGGCCTGCTTCAGGCTGACGTGTTTCCTCTTGGTGTCCATGAATAGCAGCAGGCCGCGAGATTGTTTTTCCTCTGGGGGCGATGCGCCGTCGTCGAAAACGGTCAGCAAGCCGCTGGCGTGTGGTACGGCGTGGTGCTGCCAATAGAAATTGCTGCCGGCGCCCATGGTGAAATCCGACTTCTTCCCGTTCAAGCGCCAGAGGACCTTTCCCGTGGACCGGTCGACTTGGTACAGAGCGCAGGTGTTCCGGGCCGAGATGAGAAGATTGCCGTTTTGCAAGACTTGGATAGAGTTGATGTGGAAATAATCCAGCGGTGTGCCTTTTTCCGCCCCACTGGGTAGGCCCACGTACGTCTCGTCCAGTGCGACGTGGCTCAGGCTATTCCAGTCGAACAGGACCTTGCCCGTGGCCAGGTCGATTTCCTGTGCGTGACAGGCGTAGACAGGGCCTTTGGCGTGGCCCCCGACTGACGACAGATTGGTGGTAGTCGTCTGGTAGGCAGTGATCAGAGCGGTACCCGCGGAAGTGATGACTAACTCGTGCAGGTCAGCCTGAAGCCCGTCGCCGGCCTTGATCGTCTTGGTCGTGTTGTACTCGCCGTTTGCCATTTGCCCGACGCCGTAACCGAGGCCGGGGCCAACCTTGCCTTGCCACCAGGTAAGCGTGGGTTGGCCCTTGTAGGACTGCAAGTTGAGGTCAAAGGGCGACTCTGCGGGCCTGAACCAGACCACGTGGCCATCGCGGTCGATGATCATCAGTCCCGGCTGCCCGGGGGCAGCGCCTATGTAACCCTTGGTGGCGAGGAAGATGTATTGCGGGCTGGCGCCCTGCCACCCCTGGGAGTACGTGTTCATCTTGACTACGGGCGGCTGCAGGTCGGGGCGGGTAACGAAGCTACGGACGTCGTCTACAGAAATGGCCGAGGCGAGCCGGATGGCCTGCGCTGGGATTTTTTCAGCGCCCGTCTCTGCTGTGGTCGAGGGCCGGCCTCCCCGGTCGAGGCCCGTCAACCCAACCAGGCCCAGCGCCGCCAACCCCCCGGCGCCGTAGAAGAGCTGACGGCGGCTCAAGTGGCGGTGGCCCCACTCTGGGTCCTTGGTCTTGAAGACGCGCCCCTCGTCTGCTCTGCTGCGAAGCTCGTCCATCGGGTCCTTTCTCCTACGTGTGGAGCACGAGATCGGTTAACCGCTCACGCCCGCCTCGTGCGGGTAAAGGTGCCGAGAGCGGGCACGGAAGACTTGGGCCTGGCCAAGTGGGCGACGAGCAGCGCTTGTCACCGCCCACCGGGTAGTACAACTCATAGATGTACCCCGGCCCAGGAGCCAAAGTACGGCGGCGACTGTAACAGTTTGGTAACGCTTACTGGAGGTCGGCCTCGGGGGAACCCCAGCCTGCGATCCCGACGAGCATGGCGAGGAGCCGGGTGACATTTGACGCCCGCTCAGGTGACCGTGACCTGGCTGGTCCGTCCCAGAATTTGGCCTGTTGCGTCTATTGCTTCGACGTCGAAATAACTGGCCCCTTCCCCAATGAAATCGATGGCCGTCTCGAAACCGACCTTCGGCGCGGTCACCAGCGGCGACATGGCTGCCGTCGACGGTCCTCCATTGACCCGCCAAGCGACTACTTCGGTCGCTCCGTTCCAGCTCACCCAGGCGGTCAATCGGCCGGCTAAGGCCGCCGGCCGCACCACGACGGCCATTTGGTTCTGTAGAGGGTTACCTCTCCACTCGAAGAGGAAGGTCCTATAGCTGTCCGCCCCTGGAGGGAAGCGGCCGTCCATCAGGAGCGGGGCCCCGAGCGTTTCTGCCGACGATGGCGCGTACACGCTGAAGTAGGGGCGAAAGCCCCAACCGACGACGTGGCCGCTGTTGGCCAGCAGCTGGCAATTACCCTGACTGGGGGTGTTGATCTCGCCGTCGGCATGGAGGTACCGATGCCGCAGGGTGGCGGTCATGGCGTCCATGTCGACGTCGAGCACCTTGCCCGAAGCAAATGTTTCGGGGCACGGAGCGCTGGCGTCGTCGAAGAGGCTGAGCCCTGAGCCATCGGCAAGAGCGCGGGCGTCATGCTGGAACCAGAACCGGCTGCCCGGCCCCATCGAGAAGTCGCTGCCCTTGCCACCGAGTTGCCAAATGACCTGTTTGGTCTGGCGGTCCACCAAGTAGACCGCTGATGTGTTCCGTGCGGAGATGAGGAGGTCCCGTTCCGGCCCTGGCCACAGGTCGATCGAGTTGATGTGGAAGTAGTCGAAGTAAGTGCGGCTCGGCTGGGTGTACGAAAGGTCCAAGCCCACCTTGGGGTAGCTCGCCCAATCGAAGAGCAGCTCGTTAGTGGCTATGTCCACTTCCTGCGCGTGCCCGACGAAGACAGGGATGCCGTTGTGCTGGACGGAGCTGTCGTCGTAAGCGGTGTGGAGGGCGGTGTCCTCCGGCGTGATTATGAACTCGTGGAGGTCACAGGGGTAACCGGTACTCACGACCTGGCCGATTTGCTGGTAGGTATTGTCGGCCAGGACACAGTGACCTGCGCCATGAGCGTCGATTACCGCGCCCTGAAACCAGGTCAATGTCGGGCGGCCCTTATAAGTCTGCACCCGGAAGTTGAAGGGGATTTCATTCGGCGCAGGGAGGGGCTCGAACCATACGAGGTCACCGGATGTGTCCAAGATCATCAGTCCCGACGTGGCGCCCTGCGGGAATGCCCCATGGGCTGCGGATGTCGCCGTCCCGGGGTTGGCTGCCAGCGGCGTCTTGGGCGCGCAGAAGATGTACCCCGCCTTTGGACCGAGGGCGAGGAATTCCGGGGTGGCTGCGATTTCGACCGTGACCGGGGTGAGGTCGGGGCGGCTGACGTACCGGGAGAAATTGGGAGGCGCCAGCGGCTCTGTCGTGACCACAGGCGACACTGGCGCACCAAGCTCGCCGACGAGGCGATGGCTAGATGATACGGCGGCGCGGATGGGCCGGGCTCCCAACCCGAGGCCGACGCCTGCCTTTATACCGCCTACCAGGAACGAGCGCCGGCCCATCGGGCTATGCTCCGCCATCGGCCCACCTGTGTACCTTTCTAAATCTCCAACGCGCACTTGCGCCGTGTCTAGCCGCTCATAAGGTGCTTCAGTCATCGCGCCGCTGCTGCTCGAACAAGGAGGCAGAGGCCACGAGGGCGTGGGTCGCGCTGGAGTGATGCTTGGGGTGAGCGGCCTTTTATGCTATATCATGGCTCCTCAACTCCCCCCCGCGACGCGCCGGTGAAGCCACGAAGGATGTGACGCGCTTTTTTCGGTTCCTAGTTGCTGACTGAGCTGGCCGTTACTCCACCTACAACACGAGGTTGTGCCAGTGAACGGTGGCTGCCTCACGGTTACACCCGCGGCACTACGATGCCATCATCGACTTAGAGCGCCACAAAAACGCTGCCCCTAGAGGGAGGAACGGTTGTCGGCTACTTGCCGCGCGACTGATGTTGGCAGCACTAGTTGTGATCGCCAGCACTGGTGGGTGGGCGGGCCAAAATGCCGCGGCCGCGACGTCCACGACAAGAGCCCGGGCCACCACCGCCAAGAACACCAGTCCCTCCAAGGCCACCACCTCCACGACCGGCGCCCCCGTGCACAAAAGCGAAGTGCAGACAATCCTCTCGCCAATCGGCCTCAACATCAGAGCTGCGCCGTCAAAGTCGGCCAGAGTGCTGGTTATCGCAGCCAGAGGCTCGGCCCTGGACCGCCTGGCGTACACGAGCCGCGCCGGCGGCTGGTACGAAGTCCGCGGCCCGAGCGTGACCGGCTGGATCAGCTCAGACCCGACCTACAGCGCCCCCGGGCGGTTTGGAGCTTACGAGTCTTCCGCGTTCAGCGTCCTTTTCCCGGCCGGGTGGTCCGCCTCGGGTTCGGCACACAAGGGGGTCATGTTCCAGGGCCCCGAAAAGACTGAGAAGGTCGTCATCACGGAGGCTTCGAGCGTCGCCGCACTGCCGTCGGTCAGCCAAGGAAGCGGCGTCTCGGAGCAAAGTTCCCTACAAGTAACCGCGTGTGGTGTCACTGCTCACCTTGACGCCTATTCCACGTCTACCCCCGACCGGGACGTGGCTGATGTCGCGTTCGTCATCAATGCTCAGCACGCGCTCGGGATTAATGCGACGTTGACTTCGTTGTCGGAGCTTCGGACGGTCCTCGATTTCGTCAACTCCGTTGCCTTCCCGTTCAAAGTGTGCGTCGGCCGTTGACGGCCCCCTAGGCCCCTGGCACGCACGGAGGCCTGTTTGCCGCTCACTGGCTCGGTTTTTGTGGGGGATGGCGTAGATGCCCGGCCGGGCTGGCCTACGTGGTAGGTGCCAACAGCGGCGGCTGCTAAACGCCCCTGTGCACCACTGATGTGACCCTTCACGAACTGTGATCAACTGTCCGCGGGCTCTGCGTTCCGAATACCCTCGGCGATGACGGCCTCGAGCTCACGGCTGTTCTGCTTGAGCTGCGTCGAATCTACGGCGCGCTGGATTTTGACTCCACTATTGCCATTTCGGCGGCGAGGTCATGGTCGGCAAAAACGTTGTCGACCCAGCGGGAGAAGTCGTGGCCGCTGGCGTGGTGCCTGAGGGCGTCGTCTGAGCAGCTTGGCAGCATACGTTTGAGTTCCTCGAGGTTGTGAGCCACAGCGCCGTTGGCGGGGCCGGGACCGTCGCGGAACCAGAAGCCGCGTTCGGCTGGCACCCCCCACGAGGTGTACTTGTGTTGGTGCCTGAGATGTCCCAGCTGCCGGCGGGCCAGCTTGACGACCACGCCCGGCGAGGTGTCGTCTTTTCTGGAGATCAGGGCGGTCGAATCGTCGCCAGTGGGCGTAACGGTGATATCGATGCCGTCGAGGACCTGCTGATCGAGTTGTCCTACCTGGTATGAGACAATTAAATGGCTATATAGAGATGGCTGGTGGAAGACGGCCAACCGAGAGTGTTGGTTGTAGGGCACCTGGGCTTCGTCGACCAGCACCCAATCAGGCCTTCCTGTTTTGTTGCGAAACTCCGCCAAAGGCGGGCCAAAACGCCTCAAGAAGCGCTCCCGGTGTTCCGTCGAATGGGCCGAGAGGTCGACTACCAGACTTCCGCGCCGACGCAAAAAGGCAATGAGGTCGTCGGGCTCGGGGATTGCATGTTGGCCAACGCTGATGACACCAGGAAGTTCGGCGAGCGTAGCGTAGTCGCCTTCGGGGTCGAACACGAGCATGTCATAGCCGAGTTCGATCAGCTTTTCAGCCAGGAGACCGGCGATATAAGACTTTCCGCTGCCGCTCGGACCGCCTACAAGAATGTTGACCTGGGACGCCGGGAGGGAAAGCGGGCGCCCGGTCGGGTCGGTGCCAACGGTTATATGCCACCTCGCCGGGTGGACGCGCTGACCTTCGGTAAAAATGGGGCCTCGCAGGATCTCGGCCACGCCTTCACCATTGCTGGCCGCGGCAACGACATCTGCGTCCCGTACTAGCGGTTCAACGGAACCCCCCACGGCGGCCCCGATCTCGCAGCTCAGCAACATTGCAATGTCGTTCTCGGCGTCTCCTATCGCCAACGTGGTATGTAGCGACCCGCCCAGCGCCTCGACGGCATATTCGAGACCGCTGGCCTTCGAGACGTCTCTCGGCAGGATCATGAGTTCGCTGCGGTTGGTCACGATCTGACAGTCGAGCCCGCGCCGTTCGATGGCGGCCGCCACCAGCCCATGCTGTGCGCCGGACAGGGCCGCGATTACGTGGCCTCGGCGGACGCCTGTGCCGAGACGAGCCAACTCTTGGACGAGCCCGTCATCTACAGGCCTGGCTAAGGGAAGGAGGTGACCGTGACGGAAAGCGACGGCCCCATTTTCCGCCACAATCAGATCGAACCGGTCCGCGATGCCAGGGGCAACACGGGCGAGGTCCTCGAAGATCCTCCCTGTAACCAGGACCACTCGAAGGCCTGTTTGCCGGGCCTCCGCCAGCGCCGCCGCAGCCGCCTCTGAGAGGTGCCCGTCGTGCGCCACCGTACCGTCGTAGTCCACCCCGATCGTCCGGACCACGCTTCGTGGGCTGGGGGCCATCATGGGCGTCCCCGGCGGGATGGCTTAGTCCTCGGCTGAGAGCAGCGCAGCAACGGCGTTCTCGGCGTCGTCGGCCGTCGGCAGCACCGGCGGGAGCCTCGGGACAGGCAACTCGCCGTCGGACTGGTACCGGCTGATCACCCGGGGGTCGATGTACGAACGGCGCGTCACCGCCGGGGTATCTCCCAGCAAGTCGGCCACTCCGCGGACACCGGTGACGACGGCCAGGTTACGGCCCCGGGCCGTCGGCGCAGGTCCCGCGTTCGCCAGCATCAAAGCCATCAGCAAAGTGGCGTTCCACGTGCGGAATTCCTTGGCCGTGTAATGGCCGCCGGAGCGGCTGGCGATGTAGCCGCTTACCTGGTGAGAGCGAAGTGGCGCCCAAATGCCCGCCTCTTGGAAGGAGAACAGCGGACCGAGCCCGTTGTCACTCCGGACCAGCGCGTGGACTACCGCCCGGATCGCGTCGTCAGTAACGGTGACCGTCCGGCGCTTGCCTTCCTTGGCGGTGTAGTCAAACGTGACGCCACGCCGTGTCACGGTGACGTCGCCCTTTTGCAGGGTGGTGGCACCGTAGTGGTGGTCCAGTTCGGCGTACTTCTCCCCGCCGATGCGGAACAGGCCGAGGTCGATCAGCCGCACCGCGGCGGCAGCCACCCGGTCACGATCAAGGTGGTGGCCGTCCAGATCCCGCAGGGTGGCGGAGCGAAGGGTGGGCAGCACGCCCGCAAACCGGACCATGTGCGCGAACTTCTGGGCCTCGCGCTGCTGGCGCCAGACCTCGTGGTAGATGTACTGGGTCCGGCCCCGGCTATCGATGCCGGTGGCCTGGATGTGACCGACTGGGTCGGGCGAGATCCATACATCTTTCCAGGCTGGCGGTATACCGAGCCCGGCAATACGGAGCATGGCTTGGTCGTTTGTGATCAGCGCGCCGGAGGGGTCACGGTAACAGAAGCCGTCGCCGGCGCGCTCGCGGGTGATCCCGGGACCATGCGGGTCACTGCGGTTCAACCCCGGGACCGCGGCGGGCAGCGGGGCTATATCGCTGCTCAACATACGCACACCTCACATGCATTACCGGCGGCTAATCAGCTGCCGCTCTCGAACTATACTGCCGGTACCTTGCTTCTTTGGCAGGGAGTGCTGCTCTTGACATGGGCGCCGGCCCCCTGACCTTCCTGATCAGGACAAGGCTCTTGGCGGCGGAGGTGCTCGAATGGCAGCCCTATTTGGGCGGGTGTCCCTCATGGGGGCGGATGGGGGGTATGGCAGGGTCCTCCGTCTTGCGCGTCCCCGACCAGAGCGCTGGAACGACGTCAAGTGCCGCGGCCAGCGAATAGGCGGCGTGCTCGTAGTTGAGCCGCCAGCCCACGAAGTCGGGCCATGCGTCGGCCGGATCTCGCTCGATCGGGAACTTGACCGCTCGCATCCGCTCGACGGCGGTGAGGAACTCGTCGTAGGTCAGGCGGATCTGGCCATTTGGGTCGGGTTCGTCAGGGACGTGGATGCCCACTGCGTTGGCGATCTGGTTGAAACAGCTAAATCCGCTGCGCAAGAACAGGCGGGCAGGTACCACGGGCGCTGTTTGGGGGGACAGAGCCAGGAACAGAGCGGCGGAGTCGAGCACCGCCAATAGGGCCGTTATCCACGAGGAGAAAGCTCTAGGTGAGCGGAAGCGCACTAACGGCAGATATGTGGTGTGGCTCTCTGCCACATCGGCGGCCCAACGCTCCCAGCGGGCGTACAGGTCGGGCAAGGTATCGAGGGTGGATACACCCGATCCGAGGGCATAGTGGGTGCGGGCCAGCAGTTCGGGGCCCCAGGAGGGGACCCCGGCCCGGGCGTTGAGCAATGCCACTTCGGTCTCCCGGCGGTTGAACGCGGAGTACAAGGTCGGCAGGTAGGCGATCTGCAGCGAAACGATGAGCAGGCCGGTGGCGGCGGCGATGCACACGATGACTCTGGGCGGGCCGCCCGGAGGGACAAAGAACCCCAGGGTGAACAACGAGGACCCTGCCGCCGCGAACGCAGACGTCACGCCGCCCGAGACAAAGGGCCAGAACAGCAGGGCGTAGCCAACGAAGGAGACGATGAGCCAGCCGATCAATTGAGCGACGAGAATTGCCGCCGCTTCTCCGGCCAGGATCCGGTCCCGACGCGTATAGTCGGACATGCCCGAGGTCAGCCGCCGAAATGTCCTGACGACGACCGGGTGGAGCCAACTGGTGAGCAGACCGCCGACGTTTCGGGGCACGATCAGGGTCCCGATCACGCTTACCGCCGTCGCGAGCACGAGCAGCGCCCCCACGGCGGCGGCTACAGAGCGGGCGAAGAGGGGCACAACCATGGGTTCCTCCTTCGGATCGATGACAACGCTGGAAGCTAGCCAACCTGGCCTCGATCGAGCGCGACGGTACGGTCCTCAGTCGGCGTCGCCTACAGTCGAGCCGTTGTCGGTTACGGGGCTAGCCGCTGTAGCCGCCAGCCAACGCCCTCTTCGACCGTATATAGCAGGCGATCGTGAAGCCTGTCCTCCCGGTTTTGCCAGAACTCGAAGCTGTCTGGCGACACGAGGAAACCTCCCCAACCATCCGGGACGGGTAGCTCGGCGTCGTCATACAACTCGGCGAGACGAACGACGCGCTGCTCGAGCTCGTTGCGGCTCCCAATGACCTGGCTCTGAGGCGATGCGAGCGCGCTGAGCTGGCTCCCGCGCGGCCGGCTACGTGCGTAGGCTCTTGACTCCTCTGCTGACGAGCGCTGGGTGTGCCCCTCGATCCTAACTTGCCGTCCCAGTGGGTCCCAGTAGAACAGCAGCGCGGCGCGTGGGTTGGCCGCCAGCTCTTGACCTTTTCGGCTGTTGTAGTTGGTGTAGAACACGAAGCCTCGCTCGTCGTACCCCTTGAGGAGCACCATGCGCACGGATGGCACGCCATCGACCGTGCTCGTGGCCAGAGCCATGGCGCCCGGCTCCCGCAAGCCGGCTCGAGCGGCGTCCTGGTACCAGGCGGCGAACTGGCGCAGGGGGTCAGGGTCGACGTCTTCCTCGCGTAGTGGCAGGGCAAAGTCCGGCACGCCGGGAATCTACCCGCCGGCGGCACAATCGCGGTCCGGCCAGACGACCCCACTCTTCCGAGCCAATTGCGATGCGCAAATTCGGATATTCAGCGGGCTGGTAGGAGAGTCAAAGCTGGACAGGTCGTTGGGCCGTGCTGGCCGGGGCGAGAGCCTCTTTGCGCACCGACGATATCGACAACAAGTAGTACACGAGAGCGCCGACCACCAGACCGAAGAGCCAGCTGAAGTCGGCCCCGTGGGTGCGGTTGGAAAAGAACGAACTGTAGGACGGGATATAGAACTTGGCATCGATCCAGGTCATTGCGGCAAACATGCCAAGGCCCAGCGCGACCAATGCCCTCCAGTTGATGCCCCCGTTTCTCCAGGAGATGCCGCCCCGCTTGGCCGCCAGGGAAGCTTTGTCATACTGCCCTCGGCGCAGTAGGTAGTCCACCATAAGGATCCCGAACCACGGGCCGAGCCACACGACAATGTAATCGAGGAAGCCTGACAAGTCCGTGTAGAAGTTCCCCTTGAAGATCACCAACGCGGTAACGGCTCCGGAAATAACGGTGTCGACGATGACCGCCCCCCAACGCTTGAGCGGGAGCCCGAGCGCCTGCAGCGTAACGCCCGACGAATACAAGTCGATGCTGTTGATGCAGAGCAGCTGGGGGAGGACCAGGATGACGAACGGCCAGAAGAACCAGCCGGCGAACGCGTCCGGAAGGCCGGTAGCGGCGGAAGCGCCGGGACTGACCAGGTACGCAGTGGCCCCCAGGAGCTCGAGCAGTACCGACGGGATAAGGCCGCCCAGTGCGGCCGCCCAGATCGTCTTGGCCTTGGGGGTGTTACGGGGGAGGTAGCGCGAGTAGTCGGCGGCGTTCTCGGTCCAACCCAGCCCTCCCGCAGAAACGATGAGCACAATGCCTGTAGTCCATAGCCACCAATTGTCGGAGAAACCTCTCGGCAGGTGGAGATGGCTCGGGTGGGCGTGGGGGATCACGAGGGCCGCCATGATGGCGAACAGGACGATGAAGACGTAAGAGAGGTAACGCAGTACCCGGGTGATCGTGGCGTGGCCGAGGAAGGGGACCACGAACTGCACGGCGACGGCGAGCACGATGATGACCGCTTTGCCCAGGTTGTCAACATGAACGCCTTGATGGTTGAACATGGCCACAACGATGAGGACGATAAGGACGATGCCTTCGATCTCGAAACCGACCTGGGTGACCCAATTAAACAGGGACGGCACCCGGTTGCCGTTCCGGCCGAAGGGAGCCCGGCTGACCATAAACGTGGTGGTCCCGGTCGCGGGGCCGGGAAGGCTGGCCCACCCCAAGAATAGGTAGGCGAGGTTCCCGACCAGGATCGCGGTGACGGCTTGTAGGTAAGAGAGGCCGAACGAAACTATCAGGGCCCCGTAAACGACAAACTCGACGTTCCAAATCGCTCCGGCCCACATCCAAAACAGCCCCGACGGCCTCATGGGCCGCTCAGCCTCGGGGATCAACTCGATACCGCGTTGCTCGAGCGTAAAAGCTTCGTAGCGTTCCGACTTCGGGGGAGCGTCGAGCTCGACCTGGCCAGTCTCAGCCATCAGGTTTGGAGCGTCGGCCATGGTCCCTCTCCTCCCGCAACTAATGGTTATCTGGGGCCGCGCCTGCCTCTGGGAACGTTCACGCTCGAGACAACCGCACCAAGGCCACTTCGGCCTTTATCTCGAGCCCACCCTCGGCTCTTTATGCCGCGACCTGAGCCCTCGACTTCCTTAAGGGACGATACTACGGGCGGGGGCCCGAGGATAGCTTTTACGACTTTCAGTGAGAAATGGCCATCGGCTGAGCGTGCCCCGGGGTCGGCGGGGGTAGTTGCACTTTGCGTTCTGCCAGCACCACTACCTTGGCCTCCCACCGGAGAACGGAGCCACAGAACACCTGGCTCCCACGCGGCACGGAGCATGCTGAACGCTCGGACGTGAGATCCACCGTCCCTTGGCGCTTGGCCAAGAAATTCTCAGCTGTTACGTTGCGCGAGAGCATCAGCGTAAAAGGAGCGGACGAAAGGATACCTGGCGGCGTAACCGCTATACGCGACCAGCCGAGTTCAGTATTCGCGGGGGCAGAAAGGAAAACGAGCAGCTTTTCGCCCACGCTCATGCAAACTGACTTGCCGTTTTGCGCCGTCCCAATCGAGGCGTTATAGCCCGGGCCTGGGTTGTGCACGCTAG
This sequence comes from uncultured Acidimicrobiaceae bacterium, assembly GCA_963807395.1. GTDB lineage: Bacteria > Actinomycetota > Acidimicrobiia > Acidimicrobiales > Palsa-688 > Fen-671. The sequence continues at coordinate 16,287 of CAWEBW010000003.1, read as the reverse complement.
CGCAGACGGGAGACGGGCTGGGGGGTAAAGTACCGGCGCTCGCCGTTGCGCCGCCGGCCGCGAAAATGACGGCAAAAGCGAGTGCACCACCGAGAGGCGCCGCCCCCATGGGCACTGTCCTGGTCTTCCGCACTTCGACCTCCTCCCTCAAGGTTATCCCCGTCGAGCCAACGTGAGCGGGTGTCCCAACAGGGTTGAGGCCAACAGGGTTGAGGCCAACAGGGTTGAGGCCAACAGGGTTCAGGGTAGACCCAGCCTCCGCCACGGGGCGGAGGCTGGGTGCCCATGACGTGGGCGCTTATGAGCCGGCCGTCACCACTATGGTTAGGGTCTTGGTGGCCGTACCAACACTGTTAGTGGCAGACACGGTCAGCGGGTAGTTGCCCAGTGACCCCGGCTGGGGGGTCCCCGAGATGACCAGGATGCCATCGGTCCCGTCGCTGGCACTGAGACCGGCCGGCAGGGCCCAGCCGAGATAGACACCGCGGCTGTCGGGTAGCCGGCGGTCGTCACGGTGATGGTCGCGGGTGCCCCTAGCACCACGCTGTCAGACGACGGGGCCGTGATGACGGGGGTCTGCCCGACGGTGAGGGTGAAGGCCTGGGTGGCGCTCCCCGCATTGCTGGTGGCAATGAGGTTGAGGTAGTAGATGCCTCCTGTGCCGGCGCCGGGAGTGCCGTGGATGAGAGCGCGGCCCGACTGGGGCGTCAACGTGACGCCTCGGGGCAGAGGCCCAGACTCAGTCAGGCTGATCGCGCCGTTGCCGCTGGTCGTGACCGTGAAGGAAAAGGCCTTCCCGACTTGGGCGCTGGCCGCATTGGCACTGGTGATGACGGGCGACCCGGCCTTGCCCGTGTAGCTGAAGGTGGCTTGGCTTGCCGGCGTGCTCGGTGCGAGGACGCTCTCGGCCGTTTCCACCTTTACAGCCACTTTGGAACCTGGCTTGCCGGGGGGCGATGTGGCGTCGACCAGGCCAGTAGTGCCGCACTGAAGCAGCGCCTGCTCGTTCGCCACGCCCGTAGCTTGGGCCGAGCCGAAGGTAGCGGCCACTGCACAGCCGAGGTTTTGGCCGCTTATCACCACGGCCGTACCTCCCTGAGCGGGGCCAGAGGAAGGCGTTACCCCGGTGACGACGGGAGCGCCGGGCGCGTAGACCATCAGCTCGTCACCCGGGTTCGAGGACGAGCAGCCGGTATTGCTACAGACTTCGACGTCCATCAAGCCCGGGTTTTGAGCCACCGACTCTGTGGTGACCGCGTTATCGCTGTTCACGGTGAACGTGTACTGCGTCCCGACGGACAAGTCAGTGATGTTGTCCAAGAAGAGGATCGGCGCAATGGCTTGCTCGAAGCCCGAGCCACTTATCTGCAAGGGGGCGCCGCCGGTGTCGGGCGCACCATAAACCCCATTTAGCGTGTGGGAGTTTGACGTGTTGACGACGGCGCTTACATCAGGAACCCCGGCGTAGTAGATGGTGCCGTTTTGAGTTGACGTCCCGGCCACAGACCCGAATCCCACGGTGAGGCCAACGGGCTCGGTGCTCGGGGTGCCTCCCGGCGCCACCAGAGCCGGCATGTCCAGGACCATCGATGTACCGCTCTCTTCCAGAGGGTAAATGATCGAGTTCTCGTTGAACGGCCCACCCCCGGAAAGAAGGGCGTAGCTCGACGTAAGCGGGTCCATGCCGGTCCCGGTTACTTCGACGATGTTCGTGCTCGCGCCCCCGAACTCACTGGCTAGCGAGGCGGGCTCGCTCAAGGAGGTAGAAGTCCCCGTGATGGTCGGGAGCGGCACGTAGTCGTATTCATTCGGTCGGGGTTCATCCTCGCACCCGCACCCGCTGGGCAAGACCTCCGCGCCCATACTGTCGAACAGGAACGGTCCCTCGTAGGGAGGCAGGATGTCCGACGTGGCGCTGGTGCCAGCCGTGGTGGTGACGGTTACCTGGACCTGACATACATCGTCCTCTGGGTTGAGCGGCTGGCCGGCGGCCCCGTTGTCCATGGGGCACGCGGCTATGGCGCCGCTGGCCCGGCGCTACTCTCCAGGTCGGAAAATGGTGGGGGGGTGGCAGTCAGCTCGAATGCCGATACGTACTTCACCGCCGTGGCCGCGACCCCGCCGAACTCGACGATGTCATTTGTCTTGGTGAAGCCGGAGCCGAACACGGTTACGGTCGTCGCCGAGGGATCGAGCCCACCATAAGGGCTCACCCCGGTGACACTGGGCAGCGTTGAGGTGCCTGCCTCGTCCACATATTCGAAAATCGAAGCTCCGCTGGGGGCGCTGGACTCCCCGTTGGTGTTGGTAACGATGATATCGGCCGGGCCGGCGCCGTCCTGAGTCGGGTTAGGGGACCCCGTGGGGATTGTGCTGATGGCGTCAGGCATCGTAATGGTGAGTTGCGTATTGCTGACGACCGTTACGTCGGTGGCCTGGCCACCGCCAACCTCGACCGACGAGATGCGGGGGCTGCTGGCGGTCCCAAACCCGGACCCCGTCGCAGTCACCGTGTAACCGCCCGTTACATTGCCGAAACCGGGGCTCAACCCGGTGACCTGAGGCGGGCTGAAGGTGCTGGCGTACTTGCACGCATAAAACGCCAAGCCGATCCCTCCAGTCGGGCTGGTGAGCTTAGGAGACCCGAGCCCCGCGGCCATGCTGTAACCGGCGCGGGCGGGGAACGAAAGGCCGTTGTCCAACCCATAGATGTCGTTGTTCCCGTGGGTGACGTTGTTGAACGAGGCCGCGTAGGCCTTAGCGTTGCCGGCGATGCCATACAGGATCGGGCTGGCGAACCCAGCGTCCGGTACCTCCGCACCGTGGGCAAAGGCGACCTTGTCCGTAGCGCAATATGTCGACCCATTAATCGAGCGCGTACATGGCGGCCCATATAGGCGAGGCTGACGAGGTACCTCCGATCGTGGCCCAACCGTTGGGAGGGCCGTAGCCGAGCGATACTCCGAATATCGTGACGGCACCCGTGAACTCGTCCGCCTGCGCGCTTACGTCGGGCACCTCCCGGCATGGCGCGCCAGGACTAAGGCCAAGGGTGCCATCGCAGAACGTCGGTGTGCCAAAGGGTGCCTCCTCCGCCGCATCCTGAGTTTCCAGAGCCTCTGCGTTTGAGACGTCAGTGGCGTTGGCTGCCGTTAACGCGACCTTCCGTTGCCAGCTGGGCATAGCCCAGCTTTCGGAGATTCCGCCGCCGCCGGCGCCCCATTGCGCACCGTCGTTCCAGACCTGCTCGGCCGGGGGCTGAGTGGCGTCGGTGATCGTCGTACCGCCGGCCGACACCACGTAGGGTTGGCTACCGGGATCGAGCTCCGACAAGAGGTTCTGGCCGGCGGGCGGCGGTACGGAGCGGAAACTGTTGCACGCGTCGTCACCCGTATCGCCCGCGGCACTGAATACCGTCTGTCCCTGAGCGGCGGCCTGCTGGAAGAGGAAGTTCTCTTCTTGTTGGATCCCCGGCGCCGCCGTTTGGAGCAATTGCTCACACTCCGCCCAGCTCGACGTGACGATCTGGTCGGTGTCCGAGTCAATGATTTTCGCGTACTCGTCGATGGTGCCGAAACTGGTGTTCGGTGCCTCGTACACGTCGATATCGGCCTCGGGGGCCACGGCTGAAATGTCCTCGATGTCAAGCGTGGACTCGTCGTTCTCGCTGCCGGGACCAGGTTGTAGGTCCCCGCCGTCCACCGGGATCACTGACAGGCGGCTCCCGGCCAGGTTGCCATCTGTACCGGACATCTGCGCCGCCTCGGTCGCGCCGAAATAGCAGGTATCGAACGTTTCGATATCGGTGGCCAGGAACGGCTGGAGTCTCGAATACCGCGACGTGCTGGCCTTGCCCGAAGTCGCCCTGCTGGTAAAGCCCAAAGGCGCCATACGAGTTGGCGATCTGGTCATCGGTGAGGCCGCCCTCGGAAACGGCGGCTTGCTGAGCGTCGGTGCACGGAGTCGGTGCACCTGCGACCGTGGGGACAGTGCCCGCCTGGGCTGCCGGGAAGGACGACGCGGCCGCTGCCGAGTTGGGTTCGATGTTGGCCGACTGCGCTTGCACGAGGTCGTTGAGGCCGATCACGCCGGTCACATCGCTTGTGACGGTGGACGGGAGCTGGAGCTCAACCGGCCCGGTGGTACCCCGGCCGGTCCAGCCGGCATGCATGTGGTAGCTGTCAAAACCGGTGTGGAAAGTGTTCTCAGCCTGGCCAATGGTCCCGCTGAAGTCGACCAGCAGGCCGTCACTTTCGACGCCTGTCACCTGAAGGCCGTCGGCCTGGACGGCTTGCTCGACGGCGGAAATGGTCGACGGCAGGGCCCCGAACTGGCTGGCGAACTCCCCGGGCGCCAGGTACTGGTCGTAGGCCGGTGAGCTCTTGTCGGTGACGGAGTTGATAAAAGCTTCTAGCGCGGCATCGTTACGCGGGGCGAGCGCCACCGCGCCCGTCAATGTCTCAGAAGGCGCAGTGGCGCCGAGAGGTGTGGCGCCTGTCGGCACCTCTGGGGCGCCCTGGACCCTTACGGTCACAGGTGGGCTGGTGACGGCCGCCGCCAGGGCAGGGCTGGCGGCTATCGGCGGCAACAGACTTATGAACGGGACCATTAAGAACCCGAGGCCCGCGGCGACACGGCGGGCGATGGCGGACTTTGCCATTCGGCACCCCTTTCCGAGACGGCCTGATTGACCAGGCCAATCACTACCGATGCGGGACGCTAATCGGCGCACGCAAGAAGAACAAGCGGCTACGTCGGCTCCGCGGCATGCGTTGTCGGAGGCGCGCCCCAGTGGCCTTCACTCCCCGTGGGACTAAACACCTGTCGAAGCCATTCGACGAACGGCCCGTTCCGTAAAGGCGGAGACCGTGAGGAGAGCCCTCTCGGGGAGGTTCTTGGTGCCCGCGGACGTTCTAATCGCGATCGGAGGTCCTTTCGGCCGCGAAACGCGACAAATTCGGCGACCTGCACCGAGAAACCGTGGTTCGAGCAGCCGTGTTCTATGGCGGTCGACGGACATCGGGTGAGTGCACCCCTATTTCTACGCGCCCGCATCTTTTTTCGGTTACAGCTAACGGCCGAGTGCGATAATGAAATTGCTCTTTACCTTCGGCCACTGATCCCGAACCCGCCCATCTAGTCCACCCGCTCGGTCGGCCGGATAAGAGCACCTGCCGCGCACAAACGGCTAATTTGCACGGAAAATCCAAATTGGGCGAACGATCAGGTTCCAACTGGCGCTAGCGGCAGCCGCAGGGTGGTGAGAGAGTGGGCCGGGAACGTGACCTTGAGATTGCTTCCCGTTTCCGCCAACTGGCTGCCCGTCAGACGGACAGACTGGGGCGCCACCGCAGTGTTGTGGCTCAAGGCCGACGCCCCATCGAGACGCAGGACGACGCCGCCTGGTGCCGCGGCGGCGCCCTCGAGCAGCAATCTGGCCCTCAGCCCCTCGGTGGGGCTGCGGTTGACCGCGACAAGGTATAGTTCGTGGCCCTTTCGCACGGCCAGCACGACAAGGGAGCCCACCTCCTGCCCACCCACTGTGACGAGGGCCGGGTCGTCCCCCGTCGCCGCTGGCACCACCCTCCCACCTTCCAGACTTGCGAACAGCGCGTACAGCTCGCCCGTCGCCTCGAGGACGGTACTTGGTCCGGGCGTACCGATCGCCCCAGTACTTGCGTACGGGGCCGCGCCCGGGAGCTTGCCGCAGCACTTCGACGGCGTCGGGATTTCGGCGGCGACGAGTTGGCGGTCCGCCACGGGGATGCCGAGACGGATCCACTCGACAAGTTGGCTTGCGTTCAGCAACGCCTCGTCCAGCGAATAGTGGTAGTAGGGGTGGCTATCCGGGTTCGAGTTGAGGAGCTGACCGTACTCCGTCTCTACCAGAGGCACGGCGTGGCCGGCGTAGTGCCGGCCCGAGACCTCGAGGCTGGCGGCCTGCTGGGCCAGCCGCTGCGGGGCAATCATGATGTCACGCTCGTAGACGCCGATCGGCACGTCATTGCCCACCGTGCCGGTGCTGGCGTAGTTGTCGTCCTGCAAGCAGTCGTACGGCAACGCCGAGCCCATCGACTCGAAAAAGCTGGTGTCGGCGTCTGACGAGCACACCTTGATCATCGGGTCGGCGGCCTTCATCGCCTTGTAGAACTGGAGGAAACCGTCGTGCGGCCCTGACACGTAGCTGAGCGTGACCTGGGCTCCCGCCGGCGGCACCGCACCGTGGCCTCCGTCCCCGAACGCTATCCGCCCCGACGCCGGGTCGAGCACGTACACGTGACTGGCCCGGCCCGCAGCGCTGAGGCGGGGGACTCTCCTCCATGCCCTGCCACCTACGTAGACGGTGGCTGACGACCCCAGCACGGGCGGGTAGGCGGCATAGAAGCTCTGAGCTGGCTCACCCGTCGAAAACGAGGCACGCGGCCTTCGGTCCGCGTAGCCGACGACCGGCTGTTTGATGAAGCGGGTGGAGCCGCCGTAGATGTACAGGCACGTCGCAATGGACCGGCACGCCCCCGGGGGGCCATCGACGGAAACGGCAGTACCGCCCCTCCAGTACAGCTCCGTTGGCTGGTTCGCCTCGTTGCCCACCCCCCACCAGGGCACGTCGTAGGGCTTCGGATGCCCGTTCTTCGCTCGGAGGTCGGCCCATTTGCTCGTCCCCACGGCACCGGTCATGTAGGAGACAAGGTTCGCCGCCTCTTTGGCCGTGCCCGTCCCGAAATTAACGGTTATGACACCGGCGGCGCCTGTGTCGTCCAAGAGCTGTCCGAACTCGTCTGGCCCGACCGTCGAGGGGCTCGGTCCACTGGAGGGGCCGTACGCGTTCGGCGTGCGCTGCGGCTCGGGACCTATCGCCCGCTCCCAGTGGAAGGTGTCCGACTCGATACCCCCCGGGTAGCGCAGCGAGCCCGGCTGGACGACACGGACGAGCTGGTGAACGAAGTTGGCATAGAAATGCCCCGAGGTCGGGTCGACGCTCCCCATGCCGTCGAATTCCCATTCGTATACCTGCCCGAGTACACCCCTGTTGACCAACCCGGTGGGGCGCGTGGCATCGACGGCTACCACCAAGGAAGCGCCGCCGGGCGCTCGTGTGGACTCCTGTGTGTTGCCGGTCGACGCGAGGGTGGCGGGCAGCGGCGTGACCGCCTTGGTAGCGGTGGCATTGAACGCGTTGAAGGCGGCGTTCCATCCGTAGCCCTGCCGGTAGGCCGGTGCGGACATCGGGACTTGGTTGGTGCCAGCCTCCGGGTAGGGCACGAACGAGTTGGTGAGCAGGTACTCGTCGGAGGTGGGGTCGACGGCGAGTTCGCGCCCGGTGTCCCAGGAGACAAGACCCCTCGAGCCCGGGACGTGGAGGCGTTCGCCGGAATAAGCGGCCCAGTAGTTGAACAGGTACCACGCCCCACCGTTCTGGTACTGACCCGGCGCATCCAGGTTGCCGATGCCCTGGAGGAGCACCCCGGGGTCGCCGTTATTGAGGTACGACCCGCCCGCGCTGGCGACGTCTTCCATCCCGTACGGGCTAGCTGCCAGCGAGTGCAAAGTCCCGGCGACGACAGCGGTCGGAAGGATGCTCGAGTTGAACAGGAACAGCGACCACGCCTCACCCGCCAGCACATCGGGGGCCCGATAGCGGTAGCCAGCGGCGCTGTCCCACGGGAGGTACCCGAGCGACGGGCTGTAGAGCGCAGCGTAGGCAGACCGGGCGGCGGTGATCAGGTTGTCGCTCACATTCACGCCTAGGCCCTTGGCCGCCATTAAGGCGACGACGTAAAGACCCTGGCTGTAGGTGTTCACCGAGCCCAGCGGCGTGTAGGCGGTGTCGAGCCAACTGCCCGCTCTGGTGGCGATCTGGACGATGCGCCCGTTCTTGACCCGGTGGTCGAGCACCCAACCTAGGGCTAGCGCCGCGTCGCTCCGGTCGAGCACACCGGCCAGGTGGCGGACCTTCACGTCGTAGTACATGCGCAGGAGGTAGAGCAGGTTGCTCTCGTCGACCGCGGCCGGGGGCTCGGGGCGGGCGACGATGCCGTAGCCGAGCTGATTTGGCGGCAACACAGAAGTGGCAACGACCCCCGCGGCGGGGCCAGCGCGGGGAATGTGCGAGCTGAACAGCTTCATCGTGTACTCTTCGGCCTCGTTGCCGAGCGCCCCGCCAAGTCCGAGAAGCGTCCAGAAGCTGTCCCGCATGAAGGTGCGAGGGGCGTACGCGTTGGAGGGCACCACGCTGCGTGCACCATTCTGCGTGGTCTGCAGGTCCCAATAGGCCGTCGCGTCCAGTACCAGGCCCCAGTCCCGCATGGCGACCTGTACTGCCTGCGGGTTTGTGACCGGGGCGGCGGGCAAGCCGTCCGGGTCGATCGAGCCAGTCACGCCCGGCGAGGACCGCGTCGTGTAGCCCAGGGCGCGGGCCATCGCCACCTCGCCTTTGAGCTCGAAGTCGTAGGCGGACGGGGCGCTGCGGTAGAACACCTGCATCCATTGCCGAGACTGGCCCGGCGCGAGGCCAACCGGGTTGCTGGCGTCGCCTATCTGGGGGGCGCCCAGGCGGTTTCCCTGGATAGTTAAGTGGGGGTTCTCGAAGCCGTCGATTGGGTACTGCCACGTGTCCCCTGACGCCACCCCGTAGATGTAGTCGCCCGCGTAGGCGCCAAGGAGTGGCAGGCCGTACTCGCTGTCGGAAGTACCCCCGGTTCGTGGGCTGGAGTAGGACCGGGTGAACCAGTAGTGGGGAGCCGAGTTGTTGGGGACGGGCCGCAGCGTTTCCCAATCCGCCGGGAAGTCTGTGTACGGCGAGTAATAAAGCTGGATGGGCCGCCCGCCGTGGGCGGAGATGCCCATCTTTGCTTCGATCACCTCGCGGCCTATGAGCCGGTAGCTTTCCCAGCGGGTCAGCCGGGCTCCGCCTACGGAATTGGTGGCGCCGGAGAGCGTGAGCGTGGCAGTCGCCCGGTCGTAGCTCGCTTTGGTGTAGCGGTTCATGAGTTGGACCGGGCCGCTCGACGTGAGCACGGTGATGTCGGCCGGGCCGACCAAGCCGCGCCTGGTCACCAGAGTGTGGCCGTCCACGATGTCCGCGGCCAGGCCCGACGGCCTGCGGCCGGTGACGACGATGTGCATGCTCGACACCGGGCCGTAATGCGGGCCGGCCGGCGCGGGTGGGGCGGCCAGTGGCGCGTGAGCTTTCGCTGCGTCCGGGACGGCGGGCCCGCCGACCGGGGGTAACAGCTGCGCAAACGCGAGGTAAGCCGAGTTCCAGCCGTAACCCTGGCGCTGGAAGGCGCTGGAGCCTGGTGGCACGGGTAGCTAGGGGCGTTGGACGTGAGCTGGAACTCCTTCGACATCGGCGTGTCGGCCATCTCGTCGGTAATCGACCGGGCCATCAGGGTGCGGGCACGCTCGTCACCCTGCCGGGCGGCCGCCCACTCAGCCAAGTACGCGTACAGGAACCAGCTGCCGCCGTTCTGGTACCAGCCGCCTGGTTCTCCCACGCCGACCACCTGGCGGGTGTCGTCCAGTTCCAGCGTTTCGAATTGCTGAGCCGGCAAGTAAGCGTTGCGCTTGGTCGCCAGATCGGCCATCCCGTAGGGGGTCCAGTCCTGGTGGGCCACAGTGTTGGCGACTTCCGCCTCGGGGAGCAGCGGCCGGTTGAACAGCAGCAACGACAAGGCGTCGCCGACCAGCACGTCCGGGCCTTTGTAAGTGGTCGTCGACAGCCACCTCATGTAGCCGAGGCTCGGCGCGTACAAGGACCGGTACACACGGTCGGCCCGGTCGATGGCCGCGTCGCCAACCCCGAGGCCGAGCCTTCGCGCCGCTTCCAGCGCCACCACGTACAACCCCTGGGCGTAGCCGCTGACCGCTCCTTGCGGGTACAGGTAGCCGTCCAGCCAGGTGTCCGGGCTTATCGTGAACTGACCGTGTTTTTGCGGTGCCGTAGTGAGCCAGGCACCGTCGCGTACCTGGTTGGTTTCGATGTAGTGCAGAACTAGTTTGGCGACGCGCACATTCTTGACGGGCAGGTGGTGCACCACGGCGTCGTCGTATAAACGGACCAAGTAGAAAAGACCACTTTCGTCGGGATATAGAGGCCCGCCGAGGGCCACTCGGACGTGCCCGGCCTGCGGCCCGCTGGTCGGGACTGAGCCGGTGAAAGCGGAGAAGATCGGTACTTCTGTCGGGCCGAACAGCGGCGTGCCGGCCAGCGCCAGCGTGGTCCAGAACGAGTCACGCATGTAAGTGCCGGGCGCGTAGTGAGGGCTCGGGACCACCGCGTGGCCTGCCCCCCCCAACGTTTCCCGCAGCCAGTAGGCGGTGGCCCGCATGATCAGGCCGAAATCCGCCGTGGCTCCCTGGCTCTCCGCCGCCGATGCGCTGTCCAGGCCGCCCGGCGCAGCCCCAGTCAATCCCGGGGAGTCTTCTGTGGTGAACCCGAGCGTTTTGGCCATGGCGACCTCGCCGCCGAGCTCCATCGCGTACACCGAGGGGCGGGAGCGGAAGAACACGGTCTCCCACTGTTGCGGCACACCCGGGCGAAGCGCGATGGGGTGGGCTCGCATGCCCATCTGGGGGGCGGCGAGCCGGTTTCCGTTGATGACGAGGTGCGGCGTATTGAAGCCGGGCACCGGGTAGTCCCAGGTGGCGCCGCTGGCCACCCCGTAGACGAACGTGCCGTTCGACGCCCCGATGACCGGGATCGGCGAGTCCTGCGCGTCGTCGTCGGTCGTTGGGCTGTTGTAGTAGCGCGCGTAGCCGCCGGCCCACATCGGCTCCCACCCGGCCGGGAAGTCCGTGTAGGGGGAGTACCAGGCCCTTACTGCCCTATCGGACTGAACGCCAACGGTGGAGGCGATCGTCTCGTTGTCCACGAACCGGTAGCTTTCGAACCGGCTCACCGTTGCGCCCTGCACGTGATTGACGGCGCCCGACAGCGTGAGCGTGCTGCTGGCGGGCGAGTAGGTGACCTCGGCGTACCTGTTCTGCAGGTGCACGGCCGGCGTGAGCTTGGCTCGGGGCGCCACCGTCACGTCCCACGGGCCGACCATGCCACGACCGGTGACAAACGTTTCGCCGTCGTAGATCACTGCTCTGTACCCCGTGGTTGCTGTCCCCTCTACTTGCACGTGCATGCCCGAGACCGGGCCGAAGGTCTGGCTGGTCGCAGTGATCGCGGTCGGAGCGCTATTGCCGGCCGAATAGCTGAGCGATTTGTGGTCGTCCGGGAAGGTCCGACCGCCATGCAGGGAAGGGCCGGTTTTGGCCGCCGCCTCCACTATGGCCACAGGCCCCCTGTGCACCACAGGGGGCGGCGGGCTGGCAAAGGCGATGCCGCTCCCCATGACGAGCACCGACGCAGCTACTATTACGCCTCCGACCGGCCATCTCCGGTCCCGTGCCTTTCTCGCGATATCCCGCCTCATAGAGAAACTTGCCCAGCATGCGACTTTACGGCCCCTTTAGTGGCGCCTGGCCGCGACACATCCCGCTGGCATCGGCATCGGCCGGCGTGAGGTGGACGAGCTCGAGCTCGGCTAATTGTACAAATCGAACAGGACACTGCAAGAGATCGCTCTGTTAACGCAAGAACAGTACAGCGATCTAGGCCAGGCCAGCTTGCGAGCTAGAGCTCGACCGGCCCAGTCGGCCAGCCCAGTCTAAAACTGAGGTATAGCAACTCTCTCCCCGCCCCGCAACGCTGACTCATGAGCACAGATGCCCACCATCGTCCAGTTCACAGCCGTCTCGGCGTCCGGTGCCGGGCCCGCTTCGCCCAGGCAGGCTTTCAAAAAGGCGTGTGCCAGGTGAGGGTGGGAGCCGCCGTGTCCGCCTCCTTGGAGGAATGACAGGTGCCCCGGGTCCTGAATTGCACCTGCTTGCGTGAACGACCGGACTTCTTCCGGCAGCCTGTGGGCACAGTCGGGCACGGCCACGCGCTGGGGGATTGCTGGTTCGCCAATTGGGTGCTCAGCCGTGCTCTTCGTATGGACGACGGGTAGCTCTTGCTCTAGCTGCTGCCACTCGAACGACTTTCGCGACCCGTAGACGTCGAAGCTTTCCCGATACTGCCGCGCCGTATTGAACAGGCTCCTGGTCACTTCGGCGCATACGTCGGACCCGAGCAGACGGAGCGTGGCCGTCTCGACAGCAAACGGGCTGCCATATTTCGCCGCGAGATGTTCGTTTATACGGCCGGAACCATGGCAGACCACCGACTCCGCCCGCCGGCCCAGGAGGGCCAAGCCCGGGCTCACGCAGTGGGTGGCGTAGTGCATGGGAGGGAAACCTTCCCAGTAGGTGGGCCAACCCTCCATGTCCTGCTGGTGACTACCTCGGAGGAACTGCACGTCTCCCAGCTCGCCGGCGTCATAAAGGTCCTTCACGAACAAGAACTCACGCGTATAGACGGCCGTCTCCATCATCATGTAGACCTTGCCGCTCGCCCGCTGAGCCTCCACAATCTGGCGGCACTCGTCGAGAGTGGTGGCTGCCGGCACGGTGCTGGCCACATGCTTGGCCGCCCGGAGGGCCTGGACCGCCTGCGAGGCGTGCGCAGCGATCGGGGTATTTATGTGGACTGCGTCGATATTTGGGTCAGCTAGCACCTCGTCAAAGTCCGAGTAGCGCACATTTACGCCGAAGGCGTCGCCGCAAGCGTTTAGCTCGCCGACGTCGCGCCGGCAGATGGCGTACATCTCGGCATCCGGGTGGCCCTGGTAAATCGGGATGAACTCGGCTCCGAAGCCGAGCCCGACGATAGCGACACGGACACGCTGGCGCGTCATTGGCTGTTGGTCACTTAACGTAGCCTCTCAAGCGCGACAGTACGTCGTACGAATTGGGTATGCCAGTGCGCCCCCGGGCAGGTACCCAGGCCGTACCTCGCCGTCACCTCCCGGCGCTGGTGTTCCTGGCATAAACTCACACCAGCCGCTGTCGAAAGACGTCAGCGGCCGACACTACCCATTTGGAGGGGCGCATGTTTGGGGATAAGCGTGGTCGCCGGGCCCGGCGGACGATCCACAGTTCCGAACCGAGGACGGGAGCGTGACGGGGCCGGGCCTGCCCACTACAGTGCCGGTGACGGAGGGTGATGTGGGGTTCTACCAGGAGCACGGCTATTGGGTCTCCCCGATTATTATCCCGGCCGACGTGCTCGATGCGGCGGAGCGGGGAATGGGCCGCTTCTACGCCCGAGATGTTGACCGCCTCCTCGATTGGGACCGTCGGACCGATATTGACAGTTTCCCACCCGGGCGTTATAGCCACTGGGGTTGGCGCCCGGCCCACGGCGACATCATGCGGAAAAACGACTACACCTCCTTGCGGGTAAACGAGCTCACGGGTCTCGCCCATTATCCTCTCATAGCAGCTTGTGCAGCCGCGCTTTCGGGTTTCCCACAGCTCAGGCTGTGGCACGACCAATTGCTCTACAAACCGGTCGACTCAGGCAACAGCCCGGCTTACGTCAAATGGCATACGGACCGCTTTTATTGGAAAACCTGCTCGAGCGAAGAGATGTTGACCGCCTGGATCCCTTTCGCAGACGTCACTGAGCGCGATGGGGCTATGTCTGTCCTCGACGGCAGTCACCGATGGAGCGACGACGTGGGTATCGACTGGAGCAGCGCCCCGTTTTCAGTCGTTGATGATGTGGTCAGTCAATATCATGCTGAGTTGGTTCCACTTTTTCTCAGGCGCGGCCAAGTTAGTTTTCACCATTGCAAAACAATTCACGGTAGCGGGCTGAACCGTGGGAAAATGCCACGGCGGTCGTTTGTCGTTCATTTCCAGCCAGGGACGAACCGTTACATAGACCGTGGGTACCACCATCCCAATGATGACCTCGTGAGGACCACTCCAGACGGGGTACCGGACTACTCAGACCCAGACATTTCACCCCAACTCTTTCCCTAAGGGCAAACCTTTTAACGTGGCGGCGGAGCGGCTGGGTTGAGCCCTATCGGTCTGCCCACCCCACGCCGCGCTCGATGTAGCCAAGCAGATGTGCGGTTTCAGCGGGATCTACGTCGACGCCAACGCCATTGCACCGGCTACCGCCGGCGAGGTGGCGGACGTAATTGTTTCCGGAGGAGGGAGTTACGTCGATGGCGGCATCATCGGTTCGCCACCCGCAGGCGGACAGGCACCCCGAGGAGACACTAAACAGAGTGCTCGAGGCGTTCCTCGGGCGCTGAGGTTCGGTCGGCGACATTACAACACGGGACCTCGGCTCATTGTAAATCGGGCTGCCTCCAGACCGCGCTCTCCAATTCATCGCCGGGTAGCCGAGCCTTCCCTTCTCCCGGGCACTGCGCTTTTTAGAGTATCTGCGGTCCTTATTCAGCCCCAGTTGATTGGAAAAGCCGCTAAAGTCTGCAGGTCATCGACATCAATGTGTCGTCAACAGGCAACCGCGCGTCCCCGCTCGCGCGCCTCTCGGATCTCCTGTTAACTCTCGGCCGCCGCTGGTGGGCGATCTTCCGGCTCGTGCCCATGGCCGGTCCAGCGCTGGTGGCGCTCGCCGTTGTCGGCAACCTGCTGCTGGGACTATTGCCGATCGCCTTCCTAATCGGGACGAGCACCCTGATTTCTCGGGTCGAGTCAGACGTCGGCGCTCATCGGGGGGCCCTGTGGGCACCAGTCGTCCCCGCGCTCGTGCTGGCGGGCGCCGCACTTGTGGTGCAGAACCTCCTCACGCCCTTTCAGGGGGTCGTCGGCGAACTCGTGATGCGCCGGATCGACGGGCGGTGCATCCGGGGGTTGATCCGCTCCTCGCTGCAAGACGCTTCTATGTGCGCGCTCGAGGAGCCGGAGGTCTTGTCGGACCTGAACGACGCCCGGGCCGGCCTGACCCAGGGCTGGCAGGCGCCGGGCTCGGCGGTGGTTGGGCTACTGGCGCTGATCACACGCTATACCCAGATGCTCGGCGCCGCCGCGGTAATTGCGGTCGTGCTCGGCCCGGTGGCGGGAGCGGCTGTCGCCGCCTCGGTCTACATCGCCCGCGTGGGATGGAGGTACGCCTTGACCGGGTTCGTGCTCTTCTCAGAGACGCAGGGCGGCCCACGGCGGAGCATGGGTTACATGTGCGATACCGGGGCCAGTCCCGCGCTGGCCAAGGAAATGCGGATCCTCGGCATGGTCGGGTGGTTCAAGGAGCGGACGGAGGCGGACTGCAGGTCGTACTACTTACCTATCTGGCGAAAGCGGCGCGCCTTTGCGTCGGGCCGTTCGTGGTTTACGCCATCGTGTTGGTCACGGGCGTCACCACGGTGCTGCTGATGCTCCGGGACAGAATGAACGAGCTTTCCGTGCTCGAGCTATCCCTGGCTCTACAGGCCATCTTTGTCGCCATCGGGTTCGCCGCTTTCTTCCCCGAGGCGGACATCCCCACTGAGTTCGGGATGCAGACCAACGACGCCATCAGAGCGCTCGAACGCCGTTTTTCCCAGGACGCTGTGCAGATGGCGCCGGGAGGTCGCGATGCTGCCGGTGCGCCCCGCTCGTCGGTCCGGTTCGCACAAGTCCGCTTTCGCTACCCGGGCTCGGACAGGGACGTCCTCGATGGGCTCGACCTCGAGCTGCGGGCCGGGGAGTCAACAGCCATCGTCGGACTGAACGGCGCGGGAAAGACGACATCGTGAAGCTGCTGTGCGGCCTGTACGAGCCTGACGAAGGCAGGGTCCTCGTCGACGGCATCGACCTGGCTGAGTATGTCAACGAGAGCTGGCAACGCCGTCTGGCGGTGATAAACCGAGAGCTACGCCCGATATGAGCTCGAAGCGAGGACCAATGTCGTCCTCGGTGCGCCGGACCAGCCCAGGACGATTTGGCTTTCGAGACGGCGGTCCGGGCGACCCGGCGCCCTCGAGACCATCCAGGGGCTGCCGGCCAAGGAAAAGACCACGCTTTCCAGCCGGTACCGAGGCGAGATCGACCTCTCGGGTGGGCAGTGGCAACGGATCGCGTTTGGCACCGCGCATGTTCGCCGTCGAGGCCGGAGCCAGCGTGCTGGTGCTCGACGAGCCCACCGCGCAGCTCGACGTGCGGGCCGAAGTGGCCTTCTTCGAGGGCTTCCTCGAGCTCACGCGTGGTCTGACGACCGTCGTCATCTCGCACCGTTTCTCAACCGTCCGCCGGGCCGACCGTATCGTCGTGCTGGAGGGGGGACGAGTGGTCGAAGACGGCTCCCACCGCGAGCTCATCGCCGTTGGGGGCCAATACCACGGAGCTCTTCGCCCTCCAGTCGAGCCGGTTCGCTCTCGGGCTACCCGAGAGGGCGCC
>CAWEBW010000002.1:0-722692 GCA_963807395.1 uncultured Acidimicrobiaceae bacterium | reverse complement strand
CTCAAAATGACCCAACTGAGACACGCCGCTGCCCGCCTGCAGGCTAGGTGAGCACAATGTTTGCGCACTTCCGGGCCATGATCGAGCGCTCGGTCGGGGAAGGAGCGAACTGGGGACGAGGTCGACGCCCTGATGTCAGCGACCCTGGGCGGCAGCGGAGAAGGTAGCTCGCTACAAGCATGCCGCAGTCATCGTTGTGCGCCTTGCCGGGGACATCAGTGGCAACATGGACAACGTCACGCTCGATGAACTGCTGGTCACGATCAAACAGGAATGGGCCAAGCTCGCCCCGCTGATCGACCTGGACGCCGTCGAGGAACTCCGAGCCCCAGGGGGTCAAGAACAGGTTGCCGCCACCGAAGAGCAAAGGGCGCGCGCTGGGCGAGGTGGGACGAGGCCAGCCGCATCGCGGCGAACATCGCCAAGCTTTCCAGCGCGGCGCCTCGGTGGTATATTTGCCGGACGGACAGAGTCCCGGCTACAAGAATCTGGGTTAGAAACAACGGCACAGGAACATTCCATGGATACCCGCTCGCAGATTAGTCTGCCCTTTATCTTCAAATCGAACTTAGCAATCCAGCTCTTGGTAGTTCGAGACGACGAAGCAACGACATTAGGGAAGCCATAGAGGCGCTCTTTCCGATAGAGAATGAGTTCGCTTTGCTCATCTGGCAACTATCTCTTTCGTTCCCCTTTCGTACCCGGGCGATATAGGTTCGATCATCGACGACAGCCTAATGATGGGGCTGTTGAAGCGCTGACCGCGGACAGCGAATCAGTAACGCTCGAAGTCGATTTGCTATCCAACAGTTTCGCCTCCGTCTGGCAGATCGATCTGATGGACGCACTGTTCATGTTGACACGAGGTGGGACCGAGTAATCGGATCGTTGGAGGACCTTTTGAACGACCGGAGTGAAATGGAGGTCGGTGCTTATTTTCTCCGACAATGGAAACGGCTCTTTGCACTTGTTCAGGTGAGACTGGGAAAAGGCAGGATATCGTGAGGACTCGCTTCAGGGTTTCGGGCGTTTGATCCAAGCCGCAAAATGACCATATCGGTGGTTAAAGACTGCATGAGCGACAGCGCCGCCAGGGGCCTCGGAAAATGTTCGCTCGCACCAGACATGTCTAGTTCTCGGCTTCCGGGATGCCCATAGTGAGGTCATCGAGGACCACCTAGACGTAGAAGACTTCCTGGCTGCGTTAGAGTTCGGCGCGTGGGGCGCACAAGGCAATTTATCATAATTGCGAGTCATTTACGTGACACTACACTTAAGGTCGGGACGTCAGCGCTGGGCCAGCTGGCCAGAATCCAGCCGTTCCAGGTTGGCCCGGGCGTGGACGATGAACCATGGTTCCGCTTTGGGCGGCCGACGGGTTCGCTAACCTGGCGGGGCTCTTGCAGCACCTGTCATCAGAGGCCCTAAAAGGCGACTAGCCATGACAAAATCACAGGACGAGCAGGCGACAAGTCCTATGCTCTCATGTCGCTTGCATTGAGAAAAGATCGGGAAACTAACGAGATGGCCTATACACACCAATACCGTCGAGCCCCTATCTGCCGGAGCGGGCCGGAACGTCAACGTTTTTGCCTCTCGGAGAAGACGTTGCGCGATGCGCTCAAACGCATCGGGTTCCAGCATACCATCCGATCTAGAAGCTTAGAGCGCCAGTCCGCCTCCGGGATGTCGGCTGACTCGTTGACTGGCGTGGTGCCGATGGCGGGATGTTGACTGAGCACCAACTGTCCCAGTCAGTCCACGGGTTAACCACAAGCCAAGCGGTGTCGCCGTGCACACCTAGTCGAGGTACGGTTCCCACCGTGAGTCTGTGTCACGGGCCTGGTATGGAGCGCATGGTGGAGCAGGTTTTACAGCAGCGGACTCTTTGATGTCAGCGGAGTACTGCGAAAGAGCGCCATCGTTGACGACCCTGCTCTTGAGGCGAAGTCCGAAGTGGAATCCCTCCGGCGTAAGGCTATGAGGGCGGAACTTGAACACTGCCAATCAGGAAGTCGCGGCCAAGGTGGACAGCTCTAAACACATCGCTAAGGGCGTTGACTTCGGGGGACTCGAACCTGGCTCGGAATCTGAACGCGTATCCGGAATTCTTGCGTCGGAGTATGCCGACCTGATATCCCTCGCTTACTCGAGTGGGAGGAGCTATTCGGAGTTCTTGTGCGCACTTCAAGTTCAAAGGACCAAAATGTCGCTCAAAGGACGTCCAGTCAACGCCGTTGGTAAGGCGTCTTTCGATCACAGATCCCCCGACTCGGTACTACGCTCTGGTTGGTTGCGACTGGTGCCTTCGATGTGCCATAATCCACGCAAAGAAGGGATTAAATGCAATGGTCCGCTCCAACGAAAACTCAGATAATCAGTATCGGCTCGGGAGGCGACCTGGCGGAGGCCAGGCGAGCCACGGACGTCCCTCCCGTTGACATCGATCAACTCTTAGGTACCGAGACCTCGAATCCATTTCTGAGAAGGATACGGATCGAGCGTGGCTACCTCAGGATCGAAGAAAACGACTCGGACGCGGTGGGGAAAGTCCCTTACCGCGGACATCGATGAGGACAGGGGATGACGCCGCCCTCGGTGGATTGGCGTAACCGATGGGGTTGGTCTTGGCTTACACGGGTGAAGGATCAAGGCCAAATGGATGATTGCTGGTGCTTCGCTGGCGTTGGAGTGGTCGAGGCAATGCTGAGAATCGAGCACGGCGCATGGAGCCTACGTTCTGAAGGAGATGTAGGGGATGCCATTTCTCTCTTTTTTGGCGCGAAGTCAAAGGATGGTGGCAGTGCGCCCCCTCGGGCTCTGAGTTGGATCCAAGAGAACGGCATCGCGGACCCCGGCTGCTGGCCATCATTTGATCTCACCCAAATACCCAATCCGACTCAGGATCGGCTTGGTCGCACTTCGCTGATTGACGGTTACAAGGAAATCGGCGGGCCGGATGTAGCGCTCCAAATGAAAAAATGGCTCGATGCCAGTGGACCCATTGCGGTCATCTTCACGTGTTATGATGACCTATCGAGCGCCTGTAAGAATGATTCGGTGTATGTCTGCAGCACAGCCCCCAGTAATCATAAGCGCGGCGGCCATTGTGTGATCGTCGTCGGTTACGACGACGTCAAGGGTGCATGGTTGGTGCGCAACAGTTGGGGAGCAAGCTGGGGAACCAAAGGTTACGGTTGGTTTGGCTATGGGCAGTCCGACAGAGGGCTAGAGGAGAATGCATTTTGGGGCGTTCTTAGGCTCGAGTACGAACCCCGACCCGTGGTCAAAGCGTCGGCGCCAAAGTGGAAACTGCCTGGAAAGTGGTGACGGTCAGTATCACCACCGAAATTTTCATGTTTGGGCTCCAGGACCGGGCGAAGTAATAAGTCAGTTCACTCAAGACGGCACTACCTTTGCTTGGTCGGCACCAGTGGCTGTATTGCCGAGCCAGATCAATGACTGCGCCAGAACGCCCTCGGTGATCAGTTCGACCTATTTCCGAAATTTCGAAGTCATTTATCAAACCACATCTGGCCGCCTTAAACATGTTCTTTACGACCAGAAACATGAGGTCTGGATTGCTCGAGAGGAATTTGGTCCGATCGATGTAGACGGGGTCGCGGGTTTTATACAAATCAACGACGGGGCTCCCGGAAACTTTGAAGTAGTCATTAGGCGTGCCACCGGCGTGTTAGAGAACTGGTATCGTGACAATACCGCCAACGCTGCTTCATGGCAACGAAAACACACCTTTGGAAGCGGTATCCTAAAGAGTGGCGCAGCTTTGGTGCAACGCTGGCACAGAAACTTTGGAGCGCCGGATGTAACGGGCGGCCTGTATGGACAATACTGGCGGCTACCGGCAGGTCTTGATCTGGTCTGCGTAACCAATGAGAACACCTTGCAGCGATGGTGGCGAGACGATCCAAACACTGCTGGTTGGGTCGCCTGTGAAACGTTCGCCTCAGACGTCGATAGCCCACCTGTGATGATCCGTTCCGCGTTTGGATCGACTGACGAGACGGTACCGGGTAACTATGAGCTGGCTGTCGCCGTAGATGGGGCCATTCAGCACTGGTGGATGCCAGGAGTTCCCGAGCCAACGAATACTGCTAATTGGAATCTGGGTCAGGTCTTCGGCACTAATGTACCCGGGCAGCAGGTTCTGCGTGTCCTGGGGCTGATGCAGTCGAGTTACGGCTTCAATCTGGAAGTGTTTGCGGAATTAGCAAACGGTCATATCCAACACTTCTCCCAGGACGGAAGTGGCTGGCACGCACGGGCGATCGTCGGATTCGAGGTCTGACCTAGCTGCGGCGGCGGCGGGTTGAACCGACCAAAGACGACGTCCTCGACTTTGCGGTTGTCGGAGGAGCCACGGTGGAAGACCCGGGCGCGCTCTGATGATCTAGGCCTTGGAGTACGACCAGGTGGCCCGATGGGTTCGAAGTCCTCGTTGACCATCGGGTCGGACTACGGCACCGGCAAGGCCCGCACGCTCGAGCGGCCTCAGCCGCGCAGGGGTTACTTCTAACACCGCAGTTGCTTCTGCAGGTGTTTGACAGCCTGGCCGCAACCTAGAGGAGCTCGTTGCCCTTTTAGTGCGAACGGGCGACCGCCTCGCCGTTTCTTCGACCCGTTCCAAGCCGGTCAAAAGCACGAGCCCGCCGTGTGAACGGCGCTACTGGCCAAACTGTCCACTCGAACAGTTGTCTTCTCTCTTGCGTGTCCGAAACCCTGGGCTGTCCTCGATCACTACCGCCCGACCCCAGTCGGCGTTTCTATCCACCCCTACTTCTCGCTTATGCCGCGCCGGCACACTGAGTGTCCTGTTGGCCAGTCTCTGGGGTTCCGCCGGGCACGCCTCCCCCAGCCTTTCTGCTGGTGGGAGACCTGGTGGAGCTGGGTTTAGACGTGCCTCGTCAGAAAGGGTCCCGGGCCGGAGGCTGACCCCTGGAGAGTCACACAGAGGCGGTGCCCCGTACCCAGAGCAAAAGAGAGGCAAGTTGACCTGACCCCGAGCTCGACGTCGGCTAGCGGACGGACAATCGCACTATTGCGCTTAAACCGGCTTCCAGGTTTGCTGGGAGCGGGACTGAAGGAGCTACCCGACCAGCACGGTCGCGCCGCTGGCAGCCAGCGTTCCGGGCAAACCGCCACATACGGTGCACTGCGAAGCCTGGGTCGCGGCCCCTTGGCCGCCGATTAGGACGCTGACGCTCCCCATTACGACTTGGCCTATCTGGGTGGCCGGGACCATGAACGGGTCCGCCGGGTAAAGGCCGACGTGCGGCGGCATATTAAGGCCAGACGACCCCACCACGGCGGCAGGCTTGCCCCCGATGAGCACCGTCTCGACAGTCCCCATTGTGAGCGGGGCAGAGAAGGGCAACGGCGGCGCCGGTTGCGGGGCACCTGTGGCGGGGTTGGGGATCAAGTGGATGGTGCAGGTGGCGTTTATCTGGTCACCAAGTACTGCGGCGGGAGCACCCATTAGTTAATTTGTCTTTCATACAGAACTGCGACGGTCTCAGCACAACTAGCGGCAACGTGCGTGCCTGGGCACCGCATGTTCAGGCGGTCCCTTCCATGCGACGTCCCCCACTCGTGGATAAAGGGTTAGCGTTGACACATCAAATGCTACTAAGATTATGCCGCCCAGTAGTGAGGTTGCCCCTTCGGGCGGGGACAATTTCCTTAGAGTTCGGGGAGCGTGTCGAACGGTGCCGAGTCGTATCGGCACCCTGAACATCGCTGTCCCGAGGACGATCGAGAAGTGATCGCCTCGTCTTACGAGCCGCAGACGGAGCGCGGACACTAAGTTACCCTCTACGCTGCTTGCCGCTTTGGTGCCCGAACATGTGTGTTGGTTTGATCCAAATTCTTTACGGAGCTGTCGCAAGGTATCACAAGTAGGATTGTTTGCGCCTGGCGACAACCAGGCAATTGATTTCGCCCAGGTGACGTCGATGTACGAACCAATCGTTTCCGCACGTATCCGGGTACCGCCGGCCGACGGGATGAGCCCGGACTCGGGTCGGCGCGCTCATTAATAGCTGGCAAGTCCCCCTGACGGTAGTTGTCGCCCCGGCAGGTTCCGGTAAGACAACGACGTTGGCAATGTTGGCGCAGGCCGAACGCGAAGCTGGACGCGGCCGTTGTGCGGTACCAAGCGGGTGTGTCAGAGGCCGACTCGGCGCGTTTCCTGAACTACGTCGAAGCCAGCGTTCGTCAGGCGTTGCCCTCGGTACCCTCCGGATGGAGTTCCGTAGAGAGGGCGGCGGCTGCGCTGGAAGCAGTGCCAGTGCCGCCTTTGCTCGTCGTTGTCGACGATGCCCACACTCTCTTCTCAACGGCAGCCGAAGCCGCTCTGGAACAGCTCGTCACATATTTGCCGCGTGAAGCACATCTGGTGCTCGCCGGCCGTCACCCTCCTGCGTTCGACTTACCCAGGTGGCGTCTAGCGCGCCAAATTGTTGAAATCGGGCCAGACGAACTCCGCTTCCGGTCATGGGAGGTCGAAGAGCTCTTCGCTCAGCATTATGGCGTAAGGCTAGTGCCCGACGAGGTGGCAGAACTGGCGCCTGCCGGACGGGCGGCTGGGCGGCGGGGTTGTCTTTGTTCCACTTGGCTACAGCCAATCGGTCAGTGTCAGAACGCCGAAAGGTGCTCGCGTCAATGTCGAGCAGGCTCCTGGACACTAGGGACTACCTGACTCACAACGTGCTCGCCACCCTCGATGCGGACCAACAAGAGTTCTTGATCAGGACGTCGGTGTTGGAGCGACTGTCGGCCGGTGCGACCAGCTCATGAACACGTCGGGCAGTGCTCGCCGGCTCATGGACCTGGCGCGCCGCGATCTTTTCTTGGTGAGCCACGACGGAGGGGACACGTACCAGGAGCACGAAGTGCTTCGGTCTTTCCTGGAGGAAGTGCTCCTCGATCGGGTCGGAGAGCCGGGAACGCAGGTTCTGTACGCCCAAGCAGGGTCGATCCTGGAAATGGGCGGCGCGTTCTCGGAAGCGCTCCTGCTCTACTGCCGGGCGCAGGACTGGGCCGCCGCTAACAGACTGCTAGGCCTTTCCGGTGACCGGGTCGCCGACCCTTTGGGGCCGTGGGGCGACGCCCTTCCGCCCGCAGTGGCCGACCACGATGCGTGGTACCTGTTGGCGACGGCGCGCCGCCAGGTACGTTCCGGCCACTGGGAGGCGGCACTGGACAGCTACCGGCGGGCCGAGGCCGACGCGACCGGCCTCCTGGTCCGCCAAACGTGTCAGCGCGAGCGCTTCCAATTGGCTGGCTGGATGGACCCGGTGGCCGCCGTGACGCAGGACTGGACTGGCCTTTTGCGAAAGGCGCTACGGTGTAACCCCCTGGACCTCCTGGAAACGGCTGACGCGTTCGTCTCCCGGTGGCCAGTTGGCTTGTGGGCTGGGGGCCATTGTCGCCGGGCATATGGGTCGTGCTCATGCGGCGCTTGCTGCCGGAACCGATGATTTAAGTGGCCCTTCGGTCCTGCGTCGTTGGGCGGACGTATTCCTTGTCCTGTCGGCGCGCTGGCTTGGGCTGCCGTACAGCGCGGCGACGTTCCACGCCTGCCTAAATGAAATCGACCCAGATCTCCCACCCTGGCTCGGGCGCCTCTTCCACGCGGTTGGTGGCCCAGCGAAAGAACTCTTGCAACACCTGGAGGCGAGCCGCCCTGAGGCGATGGCGACCGAGAACCCCTGGGCCGATCTCATATTCGCCTTATTGGAGGGATGTTCCTTAGTAGCAAGTTCTGAGGGAGAGCAGGCGGTCGGCTGGTTTGATTCGGCCGCGGCCGCCGCCGTCTCGCTGGAGGCACCGGTCTTGGCCGCGTGGGCCAGTGCGGCCGGGAGCCTTGGTGCTCTACTGTGTGGCTCGGCCGATGCGGTGCGGCGCGCTGTGAGTAGCGATGAGTTGGCACGCTCTGTCGGTTGTCCAGGTGCCTCTGCGCTGGCCTTGCTGGTCGAGGCCGCGGCGCGAGGAGACCCGAACTGGACCACCGCCGCCGGCGCGGTCGAGCTCGAGGGGGTGGTCCCCATGGTCCACCTGGTATCGTCGCTTCGCCTCTCGTCGGCTCCGAACGGGGCGTCTGGGACCAGCGTTTTCGCCCAAAACGCAAGTGACCGGTCCCGTAATGGCCCCGTGCGAGCCGTGGATGTGACCGCCAACCCGGACGATGTCGCCGTGCAATGCTTCGGTCCCTTCGCCATGAATGTGGCCGGGCACACAGTCGACGGCGCCGTCGCCAGACCACGTGTCCGCGCGTTGTTGCACTACCTGGCAATGCAGGCTGGCGGGTATGTTCACCGTGACGCGCTTTGTAGTGCGCTCTGGCCAAACGAAGATGCACGAGCGGCGACGCGGAGCCTTCAGGTCGCCGTCTCCGCTTTGCGACAACTGATCGAAGCTCAAGCCGGGCCCGGTGCGGGGTCGGCCATTGGCCGGAAGGGGGAGTCCTATGGGCTGGCAGTCGAGGAGACAGCCCACGACCTCGCCAACTTTCAGACGAGAGTAAAACGGGGGCGCTGCGCTCGGCTCGGCGGCGACAGTGAAATTGCCGTCAGCGAACTAAGAGCGGCCATAGCTGTCTACCGGGGCGAACTTCTCGAGGACGCAGGTACGGCCGAATGGGTCCTCGGCCCACGCGAGCGGTACCGCCTCATGGCCTCGCAAGCAAGCCAGCTCTTGGCCGCGTCACTTATTGATGTCGGTGAGCCGACCGAAGCGGCGGCGGCAGCGGCTTGGGGGCTCGCCGTCGACCGCTACTGCGACGAGCTCTGGAAGCTGATGATCACCGCCCACGACCTTGGTTCCAACCAGGCAGCCAGCGCACGGACCCGAAAGGATTATCGACAGGTTTTGGCCGAGCTGGGTGTAAGTCAAGAGGTCTCTTGACCGTCTTGCCCGGTCGAACCCGGTGGCGGCGGTGCCGTTTCAGGTGCCAGCGGTTGGCCCGCGCTGGCCTTGCGGGGGTGGTGGCGTTTCGTGACCGTCGTCCAGGAGCGGCGAGAGAGGTAGCGTCGGCCGCGCTTTCGGACCGTCACCTTCAATTGTCGCCACCTGTGGGGACGGCGGTGCATCCTTGTTGTCGCGCCTCACGACCTTGACCGAATGGGGCACGTGCGCAGGCTTGACTGCGGCGACGATAGCCTCGACGCGACTTAGGTCGATATCTTCATGGGTACCAATTGGGATTTCCACCCTCAACTCGGCGACTGCGCTCCCGGGCAGCGCGCCATCCGGCGTTGTCGACCATCCGATCCCGCCCGAATCCCGCACTTCAGGCGTTATGCCCGTATAGAGGCGGACGTGCTCGACCACCCCTCGGACCGTACCTTGCCATCGGTATAACTCGCCGGACTGCAAAACTAAGGCTCGTCTCCGCTCCTCAGGCCAATTTTGGTCGAGACTGAGCCCGAGCCAGCCAGCCAACCAGTCAAGGAAGTCCGACGGCGTCAAACGAGGGTCGAAATAGGCATCCAGGCAGTCCAAAGTGACTGAGGCGGGGGCCAACACGCAGTCAAGGCCGGCACAGAACCCGCGCACAAATTCGGGGCCACCACGGTCTTCTCCTGGGTCCATCGGCTCCAAGAACACCCCGGGCAGCAGCGACTCCAGTGTGTGAGGGGGTACCGCGCCAGGCATGAGCCCGCGGCCCGAGGACGTCACGGCCGCTCCGCCCGGACGTGGTGCTCGTAGCTGAAGACAACTGAATTGGGCGCCAGTTCGAGCCGTTGAGTCGCCTCGCCACTCCGACCGGTGACAGGGTCGGTGGCGAAGAGCCGAGCGTCTTCGACGTACTCAACACCCTCCACCCGTTGAAGGACGGCATACACCTCTCCCGCGTTCACCGGCCGACCGAAGGGCCAGCCGTCCCCGTCCGGCCCACCGACAATGGGGTCAAAATATCGGTAAAGCGCCCGCCGAGCCGCGTCCTCCACCGTCGTGGTCCGAGCCCGCCGACGAGCTTGAAGCCGGGCAACGACGGTGATGCCCCGGTAGTGCGGTGGCTCCACGATGGTCCGGGCCCCGACAACACGCCGTTCGTTGAGGTAGCTGGCCACACGTGCGAGCAGCTGCTCGTCAAGGATCAACTGTTCGAAGCGCAAGCGGCCGTTCTCCTCGCGGGCGACCGTGGGGATCACAAGGACACGCACACCGTCAATCGCCCCGGTCGGCTTGCCTCCATCGACGGCCCCGGCGGGGACACAGCGGACCCGGGCGACGTCCGGCGCGGCCTCCCTTGTCAATTGCTCATAGTCATGGGCCGTTACAGCCCGGTTGTGGGTGCGCATTTGCAAAGGCCCGCGTACCTTCGCTTCTTCGATGGTCTCGCCATCAACGCCTCCCGACGCCGCTCGCCTGTTTTTTACGCTGCTTACATAAGGGATCGACGACCGTGAAACGGTGATAGCCCCGGGAGCGACATTGCCCCGGCTCCCGCCGCCCGTGCGGTAGGACCGGAGCCGGACCGTCCCGCCTTTCGGGGGCACCGCGCCGTATTGTTGGACAGAACCGTCTTCTCGGCGCACGGCCGGCCCGAAGACAACTTCACCTATCGACCGGTCGAACACGAAGTGCTTGTCCGAGGAGAGGCTGTCGGCGAACCCCTCCACCTCGCTCCACTCCTCCCATCCCTCGCCGTCACTGACATCGAGCATAGAGCTTTCTTCGCCCGCCACAACCGGGCTTTCCCTGACGCGCATCCTCTGACCAGGAGCGCCATTCGACGTACCTAGCGTCTCCCGTTCCACCGTTCGGGCGTGGGATCCTTCAATGGTCCCCCCGATGGTAAATGCTTCCAGTCCGTCGAGTTGTGGCGACGACGAGTACGACGGTTGTCCCTCGAACGCCTGTGTGACTAAGGCCCGTAACCACCCGGCTCGCTCTTGGTCCACCACACTGGCCACGTGGCTCGGGGGTACATGGACGACCACATCACCGGCACGGTTCAGCCCACCCGTTTCGTCGCGTTCAACCTCGCAACGCGCCCAGTTGCTGCCGTCGTACGCCTCCCACCGTAGAGGTGGGTTGAGGGGGTCGACGCCGACCCCCTCGATCCTGCACTTGAAACGCATGGCCACCGCGCACCGCGGGATGGGGTCCGACAAGCCCACGTAGAGCGCGTCACCGGGTTGAGGTACCGGCCAGAAGCAAGGAAGGCCAGGCCCGCCGTGGAGGGTATCGATGTGGTCACGGAAAGCTCCCCCGGCCGGTTGGCTCCGAAGCGCCCTCAGCGCACAGGGGACGATGTCGAGATCGCCATCAACCGTGAAGACCAATGCCTCGTCAACGTCGGTCCGGACCGTCGCTACTTCCGACCCAGCCGAGATGCGCACGACCTCGGGCTGCGGCGCCGACAACCAGAACGTCACCGGCACACGCGCGGCCGAGGGCGGGAAGAGACGTACGCCTAGCAATTCCAAAAACTTGACGAAGTTACGGTCCGGAACGCGGTTGAGACGGTAGAAAAGCTGGTCTACCATAAACGCAAAAGTCTCGATTAGGGTTACCCCAGGATCAGAAACGTTGTGGTCTGTCCAATCTGGGCAGCGCTGTTGGACAAGCCGTTTCGCGTCGTCGACGAGATCCTGGAAACGCCTGTCGTCCAGGTTGGGCACAGGCAGGGACATCAGTGCTCCCGTTCTTCTGGGATTATGTAGAACGGGAAGACGAGGTTACGGCGGTCGTTGGTCTCACGTTCGGAGTATATGATCCGGACATCCATGAGCCCTCTCGCTTCGTCGCGATAGGTGACATCGACGGCAGCCACGTTGATCCGCGGCTCCCATCTCTCCAGCGCGGCGCGCACGTCGTAAGCGACCCGTCCCGCCGTCGTGGCGTCCATAGGTGAGAAAAGCTCGTCCCAGATACCGCAGCCAAATTCTGGGCGCATGGGGCGGTCACCCTTCGGGGTGCGCAGGATAAGTTCGATGCTTTCCGCCAGCTCCCGGTCCCTCGAGACGAGTGCGATCCCGCCCGTTTTGTCCGGCCGGACGGGGAACGCCCATCCCCTGCCAATGAAGTCGTCGCTCATTCCCGACCTCTTTCAGTTGAGCTTGATGGGGTTGCCGGTCACCGTTACGTCCGCGTTCGCACTGATAGACAGACTGCCCTGGGCACTTATCGACACGCTCTGGCCCTTCAAGGTCAAGTCGTTCTGGGCTTCGACGGAGACCCCGGCCGAGGAGGTGATGGAAACATCCTGAGAGGCTTCGATAGTTACTTTGCCGCTACTGGAGATCTTGACCGTCGTCGTCCCCTGGTTGAGCGAGATACGAAGGTTACGGTCACCCGTCATCAACGCGGCTCCATTCGCCGAGGAATCGTCGAAAAATATGAGCCCGTGACCGTTTTTGGATATGAGGCCTCGCCGCTTAACTGCGCCAGACGAACTGTCGATCAGGTTGCTCCCGAGCTTTGGCTTATCTACGCCGTTGTGCAGCAGTCCCAGGACGTATGGGCGGCGCCAGTCACCCTGATCAAAAGCGACGAGCACTTCGTCGTTGACCTCGGGAAGGAACGAAGCTCCTCTGTTATTACCGGCGCCGATCTGAACCATCCGAGCCCAGTCTGACGTGAAGCTGTCCGAGAGCCAGGGAAAGCTCACCTTGACCCGGCCGAGTTGATTGGGATCGTTCACGTCGGTGACCAGTGCGGGTACCACGCCGGCAATGGCGGGCGCCGACACTCCTGGCCCCGCCCCAGGGCTACCCGCCGATGCAAGGCCCAGCAATGAACGTTGATTGCGCCCACTTACGGTGAACGCCGTGGTATAGCCGTCGCTGGGCTCGTACCGGTGCCGGACCGAGGTTAGGGTGTACTTGCCGTCGAAAGGGTCGCCCACCAGGCTTAGGCTTATGGCCACCCCGGCACGGAGCCTGGAGTTGCCGCGAGCGACGCCTTCCAATTCCGCGAACGCACTGCTGATGTGATCGGCTAAGGCCTTGGCGGCGGTGTCCACCTCGGTCTGGTTGGAATAGGGGACCCCTACGCCGTACAGTGTGGCGTTGCCGAAAATGTTGGCCAGATCTGACGGGCTGGTCCCAACGGCGGCGGAGTCGGTGCCGGCCGACGCCGTACCGGTGACCTTCTGTTTTTGCGAAGGGTCCCAACCGCGCACCTCGACCTGGCTCACCTGGTCCGCGGAGGTCACAACACTCCGGAGGCGCAGTATGTGCGCGCCCATCGTCAGGGCCAAAGGATCGTCAGTATTTGTAAGGCTCCCGGCCGACGGGCCCTGGTTGGACGACGCCGGTTGGCGGAAATGGAGCTTGCCTTCCTCGACGAGCACCTCGTAACCCACGTCCGCGGCCATCTTTTTCAGGAAGAACCAATCGTTACTGTTGTTCTGCGACACGTACGGGAACACTGGGCTCGTGGCGTCGATCTGGCCCGGCTGCAAGCTGGCCCGCTGCGCTACTTTTTGAGCTATATCCGCGGCCGTCATGTTCTGGTACGTCTCGGTGTAGCGTCCCCGGAAGAGCAGGTGCGACTCGTCATAACCCCGCAGAATGGTGAATGTGCCAGCGCCGTCGTGTTCAACCTCAAGGGCGGTAACGTCGCCCGCCAAGAGGAGATCGCCCGAGGGCGCCGCCTTCGAAAAGGCCGTCACTCGGACCTTCGAACCAATCTTCGCTCCCGTCTTCTGCAGGACCGTCCGGTCGGGGTCACGAAAAGAGAGCAGAAAAAGGTCGGGCTGATGAAGGTTGCTATCGACGATGGCTTGAGTCAAAAGGTTGTCGACGTCCGTGGGGACCTCCACGCCGTCGACTTCAACCTTGAACTTCCCTGCTGACTGCTGGACGGCCATTGTGCTCGGTCGCTTATCGTTAGATCGCTCGGTTGAACGATTCGTCGACGTCTGGTACGAGGAGCCGGGTACCGGCGACCACGTTAAGGGGGTCATCGATCTCGTTGGCTTCCGCGAGCGGGCGCCACCATCCGGCGTTTCCGTACTCTTTGTAGGCCACGCTGGGGAGCGAGTCCCCTTCGATCAGCAGGCACGAGCGCACACTGTTCGGGCTCCCAGATGTCGGGTTCTGGGCGAACGAGTCTGGAACCACCTCTTCCATGGCCACCGTGCAAGTAGCCCGCAGGGGGGTGCCGTCGCTGCCGAACATCGTCAACTTGACCGCAACGCTCTTCACGATGGCGGTTAGTTGCGTGTTGTTGCCCCAACCAAAAACCACCCACGGAGGGCTGGGTTTCTTGGCCTGGATCGAGTTGTCCATTGGTTGGCAGCACGAATAAAGCGTCTCGATGTCTCGGCTAATATTTTGCCCCGCCTCGTACCCGTCGAGGAACAGCTCGACGCTCAGTGTCATTGGGCTGGCCCCTGGAACTCGGGGGTAGATGCCTTCGAGGCTCCTTTGGCTGGCTTGCGCTGCCATTGTGCCGATTTGTTGAAGCTGAGCTCCTTTGGGTTGTAGCTGAAGGTGACCCGGTGCAACTCGGGTCCTCCGGCGGAGTTCGGCGGTATCAACGATATGTACGCCTTGGTCGGGGTCTCAGACATTGGTAAGAAAGCCGTGATGTGCGATTTCGAGTGTTTCCGTAGCAACCTTTGGCCCCTCAGCACTGAATTGTGGACCGGTCCACTTGACAGGGAATACGTGTTGAAGTGCCCACTTGCAGACCACTTTCCCGTCGACGGTCATAGCCTCGATGATGGCAGTACAGCGCTGCATGCCCGGGCCGCTCTTCGCTATCCAGGCTGCCACCTTGGAACTGTCGCGGTTGAGGGGCCGGGTGAACTTAACGTTGGTGTATTTCATCGGCGCCCGGCAGTTGATGGACGAAGTCATTGTTGCCCCCCTCTTGTCGCGACTCGACCGTAACTTCGCAACCCAGGCCATCGCAGGTCGTGAACAGACCGAGGTCGTAGCTGGAATTGTCGATGGTCACAGCGAAGCACACACTTACAGCGGGGTCGTCGACAATTGACATGGCAATCCTTTCAGACGGTCAAATCGCTGAGCTGCCCAGCTCGCTCGCGGTCGAGGTAGAGTTCCGCCTTGAGGCGGTCGCGAATACGCTCGTATACACGGCGGCTGAGATCGTCGATGTCGTCGCCGCCCTTGCTTGCTTCGTGAGCGCTCTCGCTGGCGCCGCCCGCTGCGCCGGCTGGTTGTTGGCCCGTGGCTTCGACGGCTCGCGGGACGTCGTTCGCTGGTCCGCTGACGGGCCCGGGCTGCCCATCGCCAGGACCAGCCGGCGCGCTTGCCGGTGGCTGCGGAGAGGCGGGGCAGGACGGACCAGCGAGCGCCCGTGGATAAGCGGGGACTTCGTTGGCCACCGGCACTGACGAGGCCCCGCCGCCGGCCCTTGGGAGGGTCAATGGCGGCAGAGAGGTTGACGAGTCGACGTCGCCGAGGAGTTGCGTCGTTAGGCCCGATGAGAGTGGTGCCACGTCGTTGCCTGCCCGGGGCATGCTCATGGTGCCGCGCGGCTTCCTCAGCTCAGCGGTAGAAACCCGTTGGATTTGCTGACTGTGCTCCGAGAGTGAACCTGGCCAGCGCTCCACAACCGAGTGGTGCGAATCATGAGCGCCCAGTGACAGTTCGTGTCCTGCTTCGAAGAAAACGGACCAGCCACGTCGGAATGCGTTCGGTCGACCCGCGGGGAGAGTTGCGGCGTGCGTGCGATGACCAGGGAAGCTATCGGGAGACCTATGAGCGAAGCGGCGTCATGACCAACGGACGGCTCGTGGCCTCCCGCCCTGTCCCCTCTAGGTACCGTCTGGTCGTCGGTCCGTAAGGGGTCACTGGCGAGAGGGCCGTGATCTTGTCTTTGGACAGGCTGATCGGAGACAGAAAAGGAGAGGCGGCCGGCTTGGCGGGGGGGAGGGAGAACGGAAGCGGCTGACGCCCGTGATGAAGCGTTTTCGCCCGGGACGGGAACGGAAGTGCCGCCGGGAGCAGCTTGCCAATAAGTCGCGGCGAGGCGTTGGGCGATCGGCCCAGTGTCTGCCACAGGTCTCCCGGTTGGCCCCTCGGATGGCGCAGGTCTCCCGGTTGGCCCCTCGGATGGCGCAGGTCTCCCGATTGGCCCCTCGGATGGCGCAGGTCTCCCGACGGGCTCCTTGAACGAGAGGGAATCAGGAGGGGTTGGCGTAGCTGTGGGTTTGGCCGGCGTTCCAACGAGCTCGCCCGCACCAGCGCGCGCGGCAGGTGACGTTGGTGCGGGCTTGTCGAGCACTAACCGAAGGCTCGCCGGTGGCAAGGGTATGCCTGCATCGGTCATGTCGAGCGGGCCCGGGAGGGGAGTTCCCGAGGCAGCCGCTCGCTGAACACTGGGGGGCGGGGCATAGAGATCTGGCACCTCGGGTGCGTCTTTTGTCTCGTCATGCACGGCTGATTCTGCTGGCAACGTCGCGGCGTTACTAAGCGTGAGCGCGGTCTCGGTCAGCGTGGGCTCGACCACCACGTGCTCACCGATAGCTTGCGATTCTTCTTCTATCGAAGAACTGTGGACGCCAATGTTGATGAGTTCACTAGCAGGGGTGTTTGGAGATGAAAGGGTGGTGAGCGAGTCCGGCCCTGTGGTCCCAGGTCTAGCTAGCGTTCCGTATGCGCCGGAAACGGGCGCACCGGCCGCCGCTCTGCCCAATTCGTTCGTTTCCCTGCTACGCTGAATCACCATTTCCCGAACGACGGACGGGCCGCCATCTGGAAAACCCGTTGTACGGGATTCGTCTACTTGCCCCCATGGTCCGGCTTTGTGCGCGAGCGAAGGGGGTGCTGTTGTTAGAACGGAAGTACTTGCGTCTCCCGGCTCAGGTGGCCCCAACTCAGCCGCTGGCCGAGCGGTGCCGGGCTTTGCTTCAGTACTGGGAGTGCCAAGCGTCGGGACCGTCGTCTCCGGTTTACTTGTGCTTGCTGGCGATGACGTCTCAGCGGGTAACAGCTGAGTGACGGGCTCGGGCTCGTGTCGAGCCTGGGAACGTTGATTGAACGCAGTCTCGGTGGAAGGCAGGGTTATATCGGGCCCTGCCGCCTCCATCGGGGAGGCACTAAGGCCGGAGTCGGCGACTTCCTGCGATGGCTCTGCGCTTGCCGGGAGGTGGAGTGGCCCGGGCGAAGGCTGTGCTGGTGCGCTGCTCCGAGCTTCTGGCTCTGGTAACGACCTGGCAGGAGCCCCAATTCGCAGGCGGAAGGCGCGCCGTTGAAGGACCTCCGATTGTGTCACGGCGGACGGCAAGGGGAGAGAGCTCGTCGACGCAGCCTGTGCAAGGGGACTTTCGGTTGACTCGTCGGCTGGCCGTGTGGAGGCGGGAGACGGCGACGCTGGCCGGGCACTCTGTGCGGTCAACTTCTGAGGAGACGGAGCAGACGATGGCAGTGGCTGGGCACGTTGCGCGGCGATTTTCGGAGCTGCCCAGTAAGGGGTCCCCGCTTCCCTCCCCGCTGCCAGTTGTCCTGCACGCGGTTCACTCACGGCCGGCGTATTTGAAGGTTCCACTGGCTCAGCTGAAAATACGGCGGGAGCGTCAGGTAAAGAAGCGCGGCGGTATTCAGGTAAAGACGTGGTCGCCAGAGGCAAAGCTGTCTCCAGTCCCGACTGTGACGGTGTGCCGAGCTCTTTCTGCGCTGAGGGCGGTCCAGATGGGCCGGCCTCTGCCATGGTCAAGGGAAGTTCACGGGACCCCTGCGCCTCAATCAAAGGCACTGGTGCCGGAGTGTCCTGCTCGGTCGCCGGCCTGAAAGGAGGCGCAGCGGAGTCATCCAGTTCGGTGCGTTCAACGGAGACTTGTTCGACGGGAGCTGGTGCGCTGGGCCGGCCAACTCAGCGCCACTAGCGACCGCTCGTTGCGTCACACTCGCCCGGTTGTGCGACGCGACCGCTTGGAGGGACGGATCCCCAGTAGCTGACTCGTTCCCTGGGGCCGCCAGCGACGTGTAACCGGGGCTGAGGTGGCGCCTCTCCGCGACTGCCTCCACGGGTCCGAGAACGTTGGCAGATTCGGGAACATCAAGGGCCGGCAGAGAAGCCGGATCCTCGGTGACGGGCTCCTCGATGTTTTCGGGAACCGACGAGGTCGAGACACCCGCAGAGCTCATCTCGAAACGTTCGTTCCAGCGTCGGGCAAAGCGTTGCACGATGCCGACGGAGCGGCTGCGCTTGTCAGCCGCGGCGATTGTCGGGCGCGCCGTTTGTCGCGCGGGGACCAGGACGGCGATCCCTTCGATCACGCCACTTAAGTGTTGTGCGGAGCGGTCGTGGACGAGCGGGGCGAGGAACGTCGGTTGGGACCGAGTCGCAAGCGTGGACTCGAACCTACTCGTCTGCAGCGTCGGGACAAATCTGGGAATTACCACTGGCATTGAGGGGGCTGAGCTCCACTTGGTGTCGCCGCTCCCCTTCCCGCGTAATTCCGGAGCGGTGCACGGTGCGGTGGGGGCCGAGCGAGCTGAATGACCGCCTATTAGCCGGCTCAAAACCCCCATGGAGGTCAGTCTCCCAACAGGGACCGGTTTATTCGCCCAATTTCCTCGACAAACCGGCGACGGACAGGGTGCTCCAATCCCAGGATCTCGTCCAGCGACCAATGAAAGTAATATGCGACGTACGCGACCTCCTCATATAAGCGGTTCGTCGCGTACGTCATAGTTCCCCCGGGCGACCACCCGCCACATCGATCGCGAATGCGTGTTGGCATTCGGGGCAGGTGACCGCGGCGCGGGTGTGGCCCTCTTGGTTGACGCGGCGGTACAGGTCCTGTAGGAAGGCAAGGTCAGTGGCGAAAAGGTTTTCGATGAGACCGGGGTGGACGTCGGTGATGCTTCCAAGGCGTGTGATCACGCGCGCCAACAGCACCACCGTCAGGTATGCATGATTGTCACGGACGCGGTCATCATGCAAAGGGGACGAGTTCGTCCTTCGCCGTCGCCAGCCGCATGACGCCGTCCCTATGGACCCGGCCAGCGCTGTCAACGTAGCCACGCGGTAAGACAAACCCGAACTCAGTCCGGAGCTCGTTGGAGGGTTGCTCGGGGTGAGCCGATACCCGCCCAGCAGCCTCCATCGCGCTAGGGGCCCTCATGAATCGTCGACCTCCATTTGCTCATAGGTCAGAACGAGCTTTTCGGTCAGCACTGTTGTGTCCCCCGCCTTGAGACTGCCGATCTCAAGGGACTTGGGCCAAGCGTTCTCCAGTTTGTAGCGCTTCACCGGTGCGCCCATGAAGTCGTAGACGATGATCGCGCCACCCTTACGGGCGCTCGACATGTTGCCGAGTTCGGAGTTCTTGATCCACTGCTCGAAGCTGTTGTCTGACGTTAGGCCCCGGGTCAGTGTCACTTCTCCAGCCTTCCAGCGGCCGGGCAGCTTCTTGATCATGTACTTGCCGTCACTCGTGTTCGATTTCATTTCGATGACGTCTTGTTCTTTTTTCAGACCAGAGACCTCCTGGATCTGTTTGATAACGACGCTGTCGAACTCGAGGCCAAACGAGTGACCTACACCTGAGTCAAAATCGGGCAGGGCCATGGGCGGTTACCTCCTGGGTCTGGGTGGGATAACGTGGAGCAGCTATGCCTCGACGAGGCTGACGCCGCCCGAGAACTGGGACATACGGAACACTACGAACTCCGCCGGCTTCACTGGAGCCACCCCGATCTCGCAAACGACCTGCCCGAGGTCGATGCCCTCAGCCGGGTTGGTCTCGTCGTCACATTTCACATAGAAGGCGTCAGCCGGGGCTGCACCGAATAGGGCTCCTTTGCGCCACTCCATGACGAGGAACGAAGCGATCGTCCGACGGATCTTGGCCCACAAGGCGATGTCGTTCGGCTCGAAGACCACCCAGTCCGTGCCATTGAGAATGGATTTCTCGAGGTAGTTGAAGAGCCGCCGGACATTCAGATAGCGCCACGCCGGGTCGCTGGAAAGCGTCCTGGCCCCCCACACCCGCACTCCCCGACTGGGGAAACTCCGGATGCAGTTGATGCCTTCAGGGTTGAGCTGGTCGTGCTCGGACTTCGTAATATTGAGCTCGAGTGCTATAGCACCGCGAATGACCTCGTTGGCCGGGGCCTTGTGGACACCCCTGGTATTGTCATTGCGAGCCCAAATGCCGGCCATGTGGCCACTGGGGGGAACCGGTATGTTCTGGCCGGTGGCAGGGTCAAATACCTTTATCCACGGCCAATACAAGACCGCCTGCTTCGAGTCGTAACCCGCTTTGTCGCGGCGCCACTCCTGGATCTGCTGAGCGTTCATGCTGGGCGGAGGGTCAAGGATAGCCACTCGGTCGCCCATGAGCTCACAATGAGCGATGAGCCCGAGCTGGACCGACCGCAACCCCTCGGAGTCAAGCAAACCCTTGTTGTACGCGGCCATCAGGTCTGGGACGCTGACCATCGTAACGTTGTCGATCTCTTCAAGGCCGCCGAACCCGGTGCGATCACCGGAGTCGCCCACGTAGTCCTGCGGTGAAAGCCTGGCGGGAGCCGCCACTTGTGGTGCACCACCTCCAGTAAGCGAGACTGTCCCGGCGTTCGGCCGCTGCGCCACTCCTATCTGCGGCATCTCCTCCAGCTTGATGAGCTTCGATTGCTGGTTCACCACGGTCACCGCATTTTGCTTGTTGCGCTTTGTCGTCAGGCCGTCGTGCTCCTCGACCTTGCCGCCCCCCCCTCGTACCGTCAGCTTGAACATGTCCTCGGGGGCATCCTCGCCGTAAGACACTTCGACGGTGATGTCGTTGCCGGATGCGCCAGCGGCCAGCGCAGTTACTTTATAGGAGCCCACCCTGGCGTCCCCTCCGGATGTCAGCTCCCCGCGCGCTGGCGGGGGTGTCGGCACCTTGCCGTTGCCCCCCACGCGCACTACGTAAGCGCTGCCGCCTCCGTTCAGGAAGTACCCGTAGACGGCGTGGGCCAGGTAACCGCCCTCGGCGAACTCTCCGAACTCCTGGGTGAACTGCGCCCAGTTCGTGACCAAGATCGGTTTGTTGGTCGGGCCTTTCTCTGCTATGCCGATGAAGGCGGCGACTGCAGTCCCCACCCCTTCGATCGGGCGAGAGCCCGAGTCGACCTCTTCGACGTAGACGCCAGGCGACAGGTACTGGGGCATACGGCCCTCCTCTGGAGAGTGACAACTATGGACATCCACCAAAAGTGTCGCTCAGTGGACAAGCGATCATCCAGGTTCGTTCAGTCCGCCACTCAGGCAAAACCTGCTGCCCTTTCGGGCAGTTCCCGCCGTCTACGGGCGAACCTGTTCCCCGTCGCTAGTCACCGGTTCCGGCAAGGGACAGCGATGGTAGCACGAACGGCGTTGGTAGCAGAGGCGCCCGGTTGTACTTACCGGGGATGGTGCGACTAGTCGCGGCGAGGTGCGCGATATGCCGCTCGGGAAAGCCTCATTTCGGAGCGATTTCTTCTAGTTTTCCTTGGGAAGACCGGTGACGCACTTTATTTAGTTCGGCGCCGCGCGGTGTGCTTGGTGGCAGATCGGGTGCTCAGTCCGGCCCCAAGAAGTTCATGCCCACTTCATTGGTCATTTTTACATTGGGCTGTCCCGCTGCGAGCTTGGATCCTTTTGCACCATTGCATTCTCCGCACATGGGCTCGATCCCGTTTACATAATCGTTGTAGAAGGTCTTGCGTGCGTCTTGGTTATCATTGCTACCAGCGGGGCCGCCATTTTTTCCATCGTTCCAATGTATAGCCACCTGCAGCTGGTGATCGAGCTCGAGGCCCTTTTCGCTCGAGCTTGCTTGGAAGGTTCGAGTCCAGTGCGCTGGTCTATCGCCCTCCGGCCATCCAGGGCACTCCCAAACGGCGCGCTTCTCCCCAGCTGAGAGCCGATTCCATCGGAGTCTACGTTTTGACTCCGTTGTGACTGGGAGGCCGAGGGTCTCGCAGACCTGGTCCCAAGCCTCGTCGGTGCGAGGCCAGTCCGCCTGGTTCCAATTCTCTTGCACGTAATTTTGATATCCTTTTGGTTCGATCGTGAACTCCCCATAGAATCGACCTCGCTTATCCGCTTGAAACTCGGTCAGAAGTGTCCATTTCCCGTCCTTGAATTCAACCCAAAGTTTGCTTTTATTCTTATTGGCCGGATGCTGCGGAGTCAGTGGCGCGTTTCCATCATCGGTTGTGTCGTTTGGCGCAATTACGATGTGGAAAGGCGCAACAGGTTCGTCGGCGCCCGACGGCTCGCCGATCGAGACAGTGAGCTTTGCACCTTGCGAAACCTGGGACTGGTATATGCTTTCCAGAGACTGCGCTTGTTCCCTCCGTTGAGAGAGAGCTTGCTCGACGGTCGTCGTGGCGTCGCCACCTACGGATTTCGACAATTCTCCCGCAATCTTCGAGGCGATGTCCTTGTTCTTGGCTTCGTCGCCCGTTTTGTCCGCGTCCTTGTCGTCACCAGCGTTGCCGGTCAGCGCGGCCCATGCTTTCTTCACGAGGCCAATGACCTTGTCGACGACCCAGTCGATCCCCTTGTCCACAAAGCTACGAGCGGAGTTTACCATCTCCTTGATCGTGTCCGCGATCCCGCCGAGGCCAGCGAGGTCGCCGAGGAAGGCGATGACCGTTGGGATGGACTTGGCCAGGGTCTGTTCAATCATGGCGGGCACTCCGCCTTCGCCCCCGCCCAGCAGCGACTCGACGGAGTCGAGGATGCTGTCGACGGTCTCTTGGATTTGCTTACCCTTGTCGATGAAAAACTCGACGACGTGAATGATCATCTCCACGGCTTGGACGAAGGCACCGGCGGGGTTGCAGAGACTGAGTACCCACTCGATACCCTTCTTGACGACCTCGGTGACCACGAAGCCCTTGATCTTCTTGATGACCAACTGTTTGAGGTCGCCGATCTTGTCGACGAGCATCTCCCAGATCCCATCGAGACCCTTCTCGGCGATCGTCTTGACGAAGTCGATCCCTTCTTCGATGAGGTGCCATATTTTCTCAGCCTTCGGCCCGAGCTTCTCTAGTACTCGGCCCTTAATGTGCTCCCACGTGAGGCCGAACAAGTCGAGGAGCATCCTCAGGATGCCTTTGAAGTCGAGCTCGTCCGGGACCCTGATCCCCGCCGACCCTAGCGTCCCGAGCAAGTAGTCCTTGAACCCCTGCTCCAAGTGGGCCCATATATTGTCGACGAAGTTCGTGAACCCGTGCTTGACCGCGTTGACCAGCTTCGATAGGAAGGAGATGGGGTCGGCGAGGATCTTGTCCACCGAGTTCGCGATGCGCTGTGCGGTATGCTCGATCCAGTCCTTCAATTTCTCAATGGTCTCGATGGCCCCTTCGACGGCGGACTCGGCTTCATCGACCAAGCCTTTGTCTTCGGCCTGCATTTTGCTTATGGAGTCGTCGACCGATTGACGGGCGGCGACGTATTTCTGCGCGAGGTCGGAAACTACCGACTCTTGCTTGGAACTCACGTCGCTGTCCAGCGAGTCGAACTGGGAGGACATCTTGTCGCCCGCTTCAGCGGCGAACTGGCGCAGCGCGGCGGGCTGGCCAGCCACGTATGCTTTCACCTCGCTACGGCCGTCAGTGATGATTTGCTTGGCCTGGGTCAGGGTCGAGCCGACGACGTCGGCCACGTCAGAGATGACCTTTTGCATATCGGCGAGGTACGTCGCCCGATTGCGGGCGAAGATTCGGTTGACCTCGGGAGGTAGCCCGGAGAACTTGTCGGCCAGCCACTGTGCGGCGCCGGTGATCCCCGAGTAACGCTTGTCCTTCCACTCGGCCATGTCCTTGCCGACGTTGTTGTCGAAAGAGTCGCGGGCCGTCTTTTCACCCCTGTCGAAGGTTTCGCCGACCTTTTGGTCGAGACCATCCAGGAGCTTGCCGACATCGGTCTTGGTCTTAGTGAAGACATCCTTGATGTGCTTCGATATCTCGGCCCGCTTAGCCTCGTCGGCCGACTTGGCCTGGTCCTTGTGCGCTCCCACCCCGCCCAAGGCACCGGCGCGGCCCGAGTGCATAGCGGTGAGGCCGGCGGTGACGCTGCCTGCGGCTCCCGCTTGGGCTTGCCCCAGCTGTTGGGCCTCAACCGCCTGAACCCGCGCTGGGGCCTGGGCGGCGTGCTCCTCCATCTTCTTCTTGGACTCCAGGGCCTGGCTGAACTGAGGCTCGTTGCCGTTCGCCAACTGCTGCTCAGTGACCTTGGCGTCGGCCATCTTGCTGTTGACACCGCATGGGCCCGAGCCCAAGTCGGTCTGTTCTGGCCCGCGGGCCCGGGCATCGCCTGGTCGCCCGGAACGGGCGGCGGGGGCGGCCCGGTTGCTCGGGGGTCATGGGGGTCACCGGCTTGGGCTGAACACCAGAGGTGTCCGGTGCCGCGGTGGCCGCCCCCTTGATGTCCTGGGCCGAGTCGTCCTTACCCTTGGTAACCATGCCGGAGACCTGCTGCTTCACCTCCGCCGATTTGCCGGAGTCTTTGAATTTGTCGGCCTCGTCGGGGTTCTTCGGTGCGGCCGCATCGATGGCTTTGCCGACCGCCGCGATAAACGCGGCCTTGTCGAACGTCCCCGGTTTGGCCGCCCCCATCTTGTCCACTTGCGCCGCCCCGGCCTGAGCGGACACCTCATTCGGCGGTCCCGCCGCGGCCCCCTGTGCTTCGGCCACTTCGGCTTTTACCGGCGCGTGTTTTTCTTTCCGTACCGGCAACGTCATTGACCTGGCCCGTGACCTTGGTGAACCGAGGGTCTTCTGCGGGTGCAACGGGTTGGGGCGCGACGGGAGCGGGGGGACAGGCCACCGCCCGCTGCAGGAACGCACGGACGGCCGGCCTGCGCATTGGGCTGGCCGCCCGCTTTGCCTTCGGAGCACGTGGAGGTTTATGGTCCGGGCGAGAAACCCGGCCGCGTGATCCCGGAGAGGCAACTAACTGGGCAACAGCTCGATTGCCGAGGTGGGGTTGTAAGGAAATCAGATGAGCGGGCCGGACCGCCGGTAATGATGCGACGCGCGCCGCGACGAGGTCCGAGGAGAGAGGCTCGACGCCAGCCCGTTCACGACCGACAGTGCGGACGGCCATGTGCGTCGAGCGCGCCGTGTACGCCTCTCGGCAATCTGTCTTCATGTGGTTATGCGCCCAGCCATAACGAGCGCTCAAGTCCCAGGTTCTTGTTCCTCTTCTGGGGCGGCCTCCCGTTGGACCCACAGACCTTGGGCCGTCTCCTCCTCTTCTTCAGGTGCTCCCTGCCGCTGGACCGAGGAGCTTCCGACCGCAGTGGCGGAGGCGGCGTTGCTGGGCGCTCCTGACATGATGCGGTCGGCGTTTGCTTCTGCGGCAGCGCTCGAACGAGTCGGATGGGTCGCTCAAAGAAATACCGTCTCCTGTCGGTGTTCCTGGGACCGGGCCGCTGCGCTGCTGCACAACGTGCGTAAGTTCGTGCGCCAGGGTGCGTTGTCCAGACGCGGAGCCAGGTCGGTACTGTCCTGCCCCGAACACGATCTCGTCCCCGACCGTGTAGGCATGGGCCTGGACGGCTTGCGCAGATGCGGCAGCGGCACCGTCAGTGTGGACGCGGACGCTGCTGAGATCCATGCCAAGAGCGTGCTCCATCCCGGTACGCACGGGGGTATCTAGTGGCTGACCACCCCCCTGACCGATTACCCCGAGGACCGGCGAAGCACCTTCGGAGGCTTCTTCGTCATGAAGCAACTGTACGACGGCGGCGTTGCCCACGGACCGCTGGAGCTCAACAACGGCGTCCGGTGACGCCTTGCAGCGGGCCACTAGCGCGCTGGGTGGGCCGGGCAGGGAGACGAGCCGGCAAAACCCGTCCGTGACCGAGTTCAACTTCGGTCTTGTCGGAGTGCAGGTGCATGTCAACCTCCTATTAAGGACGTCGCGGCGATCTTATCCTCCGGGACGTCCCGGGACGCCTCCTTGCCAGTGTGCCTTTTGCCGCTTGCCCACGCCGGCCCTTTTAGGGCTACTTTCGGGCAGATTTGATTGCCCGATCGGGCACGTGGCGCTAGCGGGCTAACTCGCGCGTAGTAGGGGCCGAACTCCGACTCGACACAAAGTCTTCCGAGCTTGCGGTATTCACCCGCGGTGGCCCGGATGAGATGAGCCATCGACACGGCCACCTCTTCCTCGGCCGCTTCGAACGCGGCGGCCAGGACGACGTTGCGGATGTTGCCTCCGGACATCACGAAAGCCGATGCAAGGAAGTCAATGTCGATATCGCCCGCCACCGGTAACTGCGGCGTGAGCTGCTTAGCCCACAAGCGCCACCGGCTCGGGGCGTCCGGGACCGGGAACTCTACAAGCACGTCGATACGCCGTAAAAAGGCCTCGTCCACATTGGCCCGTAGGTTGGTCGTCAGTATCGCAAGCCCTCCAAACTGTTCCATACGTTGCAGCAGGTAGGCAACCTCGACATTGGCATAACGGTCGCGGGCATCTTTGACCTCAGAACGCTTGCCAAAAATGGCGTCCGCTTCGTCGAACAAGAGCACCCCGTTTACTCGTTCCGCCTCGGCGAATATACGATCGAGGTTTTTCTCGGTTTCCCCGATGTACTTGTCAACAACAGTGGAAAGGTCGATGATATAGAGGTCCAAGCCAAGGCTACGAGCAACGACTTCGGCGGACATAGTCTTTCCCGTCCCGCTGTCGCCGGCAAAGAGCGCCGTTACCCCCGGGGCGCGAGATGAGGTGGAGCCGAGCTGCCACTCGTCGAAGACCTGTCCCCGTTGGCGCACGCGACCAGCGATGGATCGAAGCTGTCCATCGATGTTGCGAGGCACGACCAAATCGTCCCAGCTCGCGCGTGCAGTGATCCGGTGCGCCAGCTTCTGTAGGCCCGCCGAATTCTGGCCCCGAGCACCAGCCTGTAGGTCCTCGGCCGCGAGGCAAGCGCCGCGGGCAGTTGCTTGCTGAACCGCCCCTTCTGCGGCCCGGTCGACTTGTTCCGGAGTGAGACGGTAGGCGGCGACCGCCCGCGACAAGGAAAGGTGGTCAGCTTTTCCCTCGAGGGCAACGGTCCAAGTATGTAGGCGGTCGTTGTCCGCAAGGGAGGGGACGTCGACAAGTAATGGCGGCCGTCGGGACCACCGCGGGTCCCACGGGTGACTGCCCGCCAAAGCGACCAGCCCTGGAGACTCGGCCCATCGGCGCACCTCCGCTGGCCCCCGCTCACTGGCGGCCTCGACGTGGGTGACCACGACGCGGCGTTGCGCAGACATGCCTCGCGCCCCGAATCGCAGCGAGGCGGTCTGACTCTTCTGCTCCAGAGAGGAGGGCCAA
The DNA here is from genome assembly GCA_963807395.1 of uncultured Acidimicrobiaceae bacterium. Lineage (GTDB taxonomy): Bacteria > Actinomycetota > Acidimicrobiia > Acidimicrobiales > Palsa-688 > Fen-671. The sequence goes on along the minus strand of CAWEBW010000002.1, from coordinate 695,431 downwards.
GTCGATGGCAACGACGTCCAGGCCTGCTCCAACCAATCCTGCGGCCAGGAACGAGAGCCCGGCCGATCCGGGCCGTTCCTGGGCGTAAAACAGGGTCACGCCGCCGTCGAGCGCTCTGCGTATGTTGGGGCTTACTTGGCCTGGCCAGACCCCAGGCGCGATAAGTAGGCTCGCCAACACGGGGTCGGGTTCGTCCCTGCCGAGTAGATGGTCCACCACTCGGTCGGGATCCGAAGTGAACGGCCGAGAAGAGGACGGTCGGAATCCTCGACGGAAGCCAGACCGCCAGCAATAAGCGGTGAGGAATTCGCCAGCCGGCTGCGCGCCCACCCGTCTGACACAGAGGCACCGCATAGTTCAAGTGCTAGACCGACGCTGGCCCGCCGCCGGGTGACGTCGTCGTTAAGGTAGCCGTATAACTTCTCGAACGACGGATCCAGATCGGGAGCAAGCCCGACGAGCAGTAGGTTCACGTCGAACTGGTGAAGGCGGAAACCCTCCGCCAGGTCGTCCAAGCGCAACCTCGTACCGGCTCTCCGCAGGGTCAGCGCCTTCTCTGCAAGAGCAGACGAGGCCGCTTCAACCCCAGGATCCGCCGGCGGCCGCCGCGACATACGTCCGGCGTCGCTTAAGAGGTGGTCAATCACACGGTCGTCGGTGTAGACGCCCCGATAGGGGTCGTCAGCTTGGGTCGACTCTCCGTCGAGCGGCTACCGCCGCCTCCACTCGCGCTCGCACCAGCTCGACACGAGCAAGAAGGTGAGCCGTCGACCAGTCGGTGCCTTCCTCGAGCTGGTCGCTCAATCCTCGCCGCCATCGGGGCCGCCATCACCGGACCGGTGCACGAACGTCGTATCCCGAATCCGGAAGATCCGGCCCTTCTCCTCACTAGTACCGCTGACCACGGTCTCTTGACGGCCAGACTCAGATGCCCCAGCGCCCGGCCTCTGGCCTCTCCTGGCCCGGCCCCTCTTCGGAGGCCAGCGCGTTCCCGGTACCTGTCTGGCTAAGGCTCGCTTCACCCTCGGGGTCGCTCATGCCGAAGTTGAGGCGGAGTCCTTCGCCGAACGAGTTTCGCCGCCTTGTCTACGGGACCGGCCTCGAACGGGGATATGACTACAAGGTCAAGAGACGGCTTGAGCTCGCCACCCAGAGCAGACCAGACGTCCGAAAGTGCCCGGTCCTCTGGCGGAGGCAACGCTACAGTCACGGGTATAGGCAGAGTCAGGCCGGCCAGGCTCCCGGCCAGGACGTCAAAAGGCAAGTGGTCGTGGCGGAGAAGACAAAGCAGCACCGATGAAAGTAACAAGTGCTCGTCTTCGGGTCGCTGGGTCCATGCCGTTATAAGGTATGACAGCTTGTAAAAACGGGGCGGTCTGCGTCTCTCTGTGACGTGGCCGTTCTCATCATGTACGTCGAGGGTGCCGTTCTCCCGCCGGCGAAGGTCCTCCCTGATGTCGTACAGGTAGAGGTCGAGGGTTGGAGAGTTGCGCCGGGCAGACCATTCCCGCGTGGGTGCGTCAAGGAGTACCTCTATGTCCATCCCGGCCAGCCGCGTCGCGCCGTATGAGCGTGCGCAACGATTCGTCGACGTCTTGGATCATGAACTGTTTACGCCACGGCGACGGAGGGCGCGGCCTCCGTTAAGGCCTCGCCTGACGACGCCTCGGCGTCGACCAACAAGATGGCGTCTCCGCCTGACAGGTGTTCTCCGATCCACTCAGTATTGAGCTCCATAGTGTCGAAGTCTTTCCAAATCCGCTTGTCGTACCGGCACGAGTAATCATGACAAAGGCGAGGGCGGTCGTTATAAACGGTGCAAGCGTGGGTCGCGCAATCATTGTGGCAGCAGTAACCCGTGCTATCTTGGCGGATCACATAAGGGTGCCCGATGTCCCACTTCACGCGCCCCTGCTCGATTTCGTCCTGACTGAGAGCGAACTTCAGGCGGCAACACACAGCATGGCAGACAGGCATCCGAGCGGCACAGTCCACCGGCTCCGGGCTATTCGGTTCAGTTGGGTCGACCCTAATCGGCGACGGCCGGCCAGGGTAACTTAGAGCGAGTGTCGCCGTCGTCTTCGGGGCGTTGAGCCGGTTCCTCTAGGGCGGTTTTTACCTCTGCGAGGTCGTCTTCGGCGACGACCCCCCGCTTCTCCAATAGGTCGACCATTTCGCGGACCACGGCCTCCACCAGGCTAAGTCGGGTAAAACTCTTCTGGAAAACCGCTTGTGTGAACATGCTGCCGCGCTCGACTTGGCGCTCGAGCTCCGACATGGGGTTGCGGCGGTGCTGTTTCATAGTCTCCACGATCGCCTCCTTCATATCAAACCCTGCCGCAGCGCGTACGCCACGGCGTGAGTGCGGTTGCGCAAATTATGCCGTCGGGTCATGTCCTGCAGGACATTCTTGACCGTGCGCTCGGAATAGCAGAGGCGGCGGGCCACCTCTGACGTCGGGTGCCCTTCAGAGAGGAGCTTGAGCACTTCCACTTCACGCTCGCTCAGGGTGGAGAACGACAAGCCACGCGGCGCCAGCACCTGCTGGTGTACCAGGCTCACCTGGCTCAACAGACGCCCGAGGAGGTCCGATGGGACGGTCCCATCGCCGGCCGCGGCCGCCCGAATGCCCTGCACCAAGGTCTCGGGGCTGGTTTCCGAACGCCGAAGGAACCCGGACACTCCGGCCTCCACGCCGGCAAGCAGACCAGGTTCATCCAGGTGACTTACGACTAAGAGGACCCGCGGGCAACCGTTCCTTTGCACGGCCCGGACGACGCGCACCGACTGGGCGTCGATGCCATCGAAGACGAGCACAGCTACCTGGGCCGCGTCGACCTCTCGCTCTCCCACGACACGGACCTCTGGGCGCGCTCGCAACTGGCCCGCTATTCCAATTTGAGACACGGCATCCGTCGCGTATACGAAGACCGCGATCCTATCCATCCTCGCGCTCCTATTGTTCTTCCAGCAGTCGGTTTTTGATAGCAATTCACTGGTCATGGACATCTTGGACAACGGCGCTCACTGTTCGCTCAAAAAATGCTCAACGAACGCGCCGCGGCCAAACAGGTCGATAAAATTTGCCCTTTGGGGCAGGTGACAGGACTTTCCGGTCCCAGGAGCGGTAAGCCGGTCGAGGGACTGGCTGAACCGATTCAGACGACGGGCAGGGCACTTTTCGCTCCCAACGGCGGCAGTGCGCTACTTGGAGACCGTTATTGCGAACGACTTCGACGCTGAGCCGGCTGCGTTTTTTGCCCTCAGAGTAACCCGGTAAGTACCTGGGCTGGTGGGGGCGCCTGAGATGCTGGCCGTGCCGTTGCCGTTATCGTGCAGGTCGACGCCCGGAGGCAGGCCTTTTTCGCTAATGGCGGGCGTCGGGTTGCCGGTGGCTACAACTTCACCGCATCCGTTAATTTGCTGACCGACCACCGCTGTCGTGCACAGCGGCATGGACACCAAAGAGACAGCACCGACGACTGACGTCGTTGGTTTGCTGCCCGGAGTCACTCGGATGGTAATCGAGTTGGCCACCGAGCCGTTTGCGTTTTTGGCCCTCAGAGTAACCCGGTAAGTACCTGGGCTGGTGGGGGCGCCTGAGATGCTGGCCGTGCCGTTGCCGTTATCGTGCAGGTCGACGCCCGGAGGCAGGCCTTTTTCGCTAATGGCGGGCGGCGGGTTGCCGGTGGCCACGACTTCACCGCAGCCGTGAATTGGCTGGCCGGCAACAGCGGTCGTACACAAAGGTAGCTGGACGAACGCAGGCGGTGGCACCGTGGTGGTGGTCGGCTTGGCTCGGGTGGTCGGCGGCGCGGTGGTGGTCGGCTTGGCTCGGGTGGTCGGCGGCGCGGTGGTGGCCGTGGTGGTGGTCGGCTTGGCTCGGGTGGTCGGCGGCGCGGCGGTGGCCGTGGTGGTGGTCGGCTTGGCTCGGGTGGTCGGGGGCGCGGTGGTGGCCGTGGTGGTGGTCGGCTTGGCTCGGGTGGTCGGCGGCGCGGCGGTGGCCGTGGTGGTGGTCGGCTTGGCTCGGGTGGTCGGCGGCGCGGTGGTGGCCGTGGTGGTGGTCGGCTTGGCTCGGGTGGTCGGCGGCGCGGTGGTGGTCGGTGGTGGCTGAGTGGTGGTCGTGGTTGTCGTGGTGGTCGTGGTGGTCGGAGGCGGAGAGGCTACGACGAAGACGATCTGTATTTCGGCAGTGCCAAACCGATTAGACGCCGTGATGATGGTTGAGTACTTACCGGCCTGGACCGGAGTCCCTGATATGAACCCAGGGAAGCCCGGAACTCTGGTGTAGGTCAGCCCCTCCGGAAGGTCGGTTACATCGATTGTGATTGGAGACGTACCACTCGGGCGCAGAAGGCAATCATCGACCCTCTGACCCACCTCGAGCCTCTGACACGGCGGAACTACTATTTTGGGCGGCACGCCCGGGACATCTAGGTCTACCGGTGGAATGCCGGCTGGCGCCTCGCCTTGGCTGACAGCCTCGACTCTTATAGGCCTCCCGGCGTCCGCAGCGCTGGCGTCGCCGGCAATTTCCGCCGAGTTACAGCGTCTGCCGAGCGCCTTCAGGTCAGTGAGCCTGAACCCCGGCGGAGGCTTGAGCAGCCGTAGCGCAGGAACGGGGTACCCACACGCTCTGATGTTGAATTGTTCGCTCTGGCCCAGCCGCCACGGAAAATCCGGAAGATTGACCTTGGGTTGCCCTAAGAAGTACGGGTGTTCACGGACGACGACCCTGAACGGGTCCACCTTGGTGGCGAGGTCGTTGGTCGCAACAAGTTCCGTTTCGAACTGGCCGCCAATCCCCGTCGGTTTGCCCACGATGGTGGATTGATGGCTACCATTCGGGTCCAGGTGCAGTCCCGGTGGGAGAGGCGCGCTGCGGGCCACCGATACAACCGGGACGGGGACGCCATTGTCAGTTACCGTGCATGAATAAGGCTTTCCTACGGTTGCATCGTCACAATTTCGAGGTTGCGTCAACTCCGTGACAGCACCGAAGCGAGCGGGTCCTAGTCCTGTCGATGGCCGGAAGTTGACCCACAGGAGCAACGCCGCAAGTACCGCCGCCGTCAGCACCACCCAGCGGGCTTTGAGCGGGCGCGGCACGAAGACGGCACCCACTTCGAACCGCTCTCCCGAGCTCAGCGCGATGTGGCACTGGACGTCGAGCCTGTCCCCTGGGGCCTTTTTTCGCAGAGCGTAACCGGTAACGCGGATACGCTCCTTCGCTCCCGGTGCTATATCTACCCGGGACGGCTTCAACCGGAACTGGAGGCGAGCGTCGGGGTCGGAGGCGGTAACCGTCGCAGTTGTGGTTACGTTTCCGTAGTTCTGGAGCCAGAGCTGGTGCCGTGCCCGCCAGATGCCCCTCGACGTAGTCGGCACGAGGTTCCCTTCGAGGGCGACGAAAGGCTGGACATCAACCGAGACCTCGAGCGTCTCGCTCGAGCTCGGGTCGGCAGCAGGGACCACTCGTACCCCGAGCATTGTCGGGCCCGCCTTGGTGGTCCACTCTCGTGGAGGGGCGACATGGATGGCGATCTCACCGCTCGTCCCGGGGAACAAAGAAATGTACTCGGGCTCGGCGGTGCACCACTTGCGGAGCTCCCCCAGCATTTGCGGTGTATACCGCTCGACTGTGCCACCGTCGTTGGTGACCTCGAGGGTGATCTGTACTTCGGCCCCGGGGTGTACTCTCAGGGGCTCCGGTTGGGATGAGAACCTAAACGACATGGGTCCGCCAGGGCGCGTCACGCACAATCATAGTTGTTGGCTTGTCGAGGCCGGCTACGAGCAGGCGTGCAACTCGGGCGCTGTCCGGTGGGCCCACTTGTTCAACTCCTGGAGTAGAACGTGATGGCTGTGAGAGCACAGGTGTTGGGCGAAGGGCGACCGCCTGTGCTCAGGAGCCAAATTTCTACCCGTGCGCCGCTGGCGCCGCCGACTCCGTCGTGCACCGAAAACGTTTGAAAAGCCGGGGGGTTTGCGAGGGTGATCCGCTGGATCCGACTGTTGTCCACCATAATGGCGAGTTGTAGTGGGTCCGGGGCATTTGCCACAGGGAGGGGTGTCACTCCGACCCTGGCCACGTCGCCCTGAGAAAGGCCCACATTCAGTAGGGGCGCTCCCACCAGGTCAGAACTGTTGACCAGAGGGTCGTTGCCACGCGGGCTTGCGGAGGGTGTAAACCAGTAGGCCGTGGTCACGTTGCCGCCGCTGGGACCGTCCTGGGCGCGGTTGCAGCCCTCAACGTTTGTCGCGAGATTTGACCTGACCGGGATGAGGTCGTAATGAGGGTAGAAGAAACCGCGCACTCTGTTGTATTCGCCCCGTAACCCATGGACGGCAAGCTGCGAACCAACGAGTAACACGACGGCGGCCGCGGCGACCAGGATGGCAACGGTTCTCCCGCTCAGAAGTTTGGGAGAGGGAAGGTGCGCGTTCGCCGGCTTTGGCAGCGTTGGCACGCGAGCAGCTCCCAAATGAGGCGGAGCTGGAGATGCCGGCATCCTGGGTTCCTTCGGGCGCATTGCCGGCGGTGCCGCCGAGGCAAGTCGGGGGTTTGGCGCGTCTGGCGGGCCGGGCGCGGAACGCCCTGCTTGGCCGGCGGATTCAGGGGAGGGTGACTCGGACGCCGCCGCCGAGGCCGGGGCCAGCTTCTTCCGAGGGAGGACACGCCGGAGCAGCCTCCGCCACCAGCGCTCGCGGACCGGGGAAGCAACGACGACGCCAACTGCTGCGACTGGCAGGGACGCGCTACAGTGCCGACAGAAGTGACGCCGGGATGAGTTCCCTTGGTGGCACTGTGGACAAACCACATCTTGCTCTCCGAGCCCGCCGTCGTCCGGTTTGCGCCCCGGCGGCGGCCGTTTACGCGTGTAGAACTCGGGCGGGACGGCAATTGGCTGTCTCGTCGTTGCGAAGTCCTCTTCGCCGGGTGGCGGAATAGGGCCCTTGGCACTCTCGGTAAGTCCGCTTGAGCCCTGGAGCACGTCACGAGACGGCATTTCCGTTGGCGACATCACCCGCGTGGGCCGGGACGGGGGCATGATCGGCGCTTGCTCGCCCGACGGAGCGTGGTCTTCGGGTTGGAGCGAGTCGGAGGGTAGTCCTGCCGGCGGCGGACTGGTACCGACGGGCTGGGTCGTTTTCGTCCCCGTCGCCGACTGTGCTTCGTCGACCCCTTTGATTTCGCTCCCCGGGCTAGCGGCGCGGGTGGGTGGAGCGTCGGCCGGCCCGACAACCTCGCCATCCCACTCTAAGACCGCGCCACAGTTGCGATTGGCGCAGAAGACAGCTGTCGCCCCATTGTGAGTACCACAGAGCTTGCAGACGATCTTGTACTGTTCGTCAGAGGGCGACATCGCTTCGGCTCCAGACAGCCCAGGCATAGTTTATGCGATAGCGCGGTGGACTGCAGGCCTTTAATGGGCTGCTCAGCGACATCCAGCCGCCTGCGGCTGCCAGCGAGCTGTTGACGACGGGCCAGGGAGAGACTACCGCGCTCGCACCTGTTCGGAAGTCAAAATTGAGAGAGTTCGTACTGCTTAGAGCCTCGTAGTTGGTGCCTCGTTCGCCAGCGGGCAAACCTTCGTCGTAGCCACGAAGTGCCAGTAGTGGTGGGTTGAAATTGGGGATCCGGCAACAACACCAGGGCTCTCGGCCTAAGTGCGCGACGCACCATTCCGCAGCTGTCGAGTGCCCATAAAGACGTCTTAGCATGACCTTCATCGGCAGTGTCCTTTACGCGCTCGGTCGCCCCAGTCCCATTTCCCTAACTTCCCTGCTCAGCAAGCACGCAAGACGGCCTTCCTTCCAGCCCAGCGGGCTGTATCGGTGCCCGAGCGGCGAACGTGACAGTGCACGCGGTGGTGGTGACGCAACGACACACCGCAGCTGCTAGGCCCCCTATAGATGGGCTCAACAGTACGTGATGTCAGAGTCCCAGAACAGACGCACTTCATAATCGGGGCGGTCACCTCGGCTTCGCCGGGCTGCCGTTAGCATTTCAGTTGCTGCTCCCGCCGTGTACCATCACAGCGGCGGAATCGACGACGCCAGGTTTCGAGCGGAATCCGTACCGATGTCTTACTCTCACGATGACATCCATCCGCGCTTCCCGCTGTCCTGCGTTCGACTGACAAAATGGCCAGTCGAACACCTGACCTTGCCTCGTCCTGAGCGGGATGTTCCGGGTTTGAGTCCGCCTGACGGCGTTCGGGAGGAGCGGTGGACGAGATCGTTCTTTAGGATCGAGAACCAGCTTTCCCCGCCGGCGTTGGCCCGCGCCGTCAACTACACCCACTCCCGCTGCTGAACACCAAACTGTCCGGGTGGCCCGACCATTCCGCCCGTGGTCCAAGCGTGAGTTCGCTTTCGTGGCGGTCCAGCAAACCTGAAAGCGGGACTGGGTCCACTTCTGTGACGACGATGGGACGATGGAGACGGTGTCGACCGCCTGGGCCGATGCTGCAAAGGCGGGCGTGTTTGTCAACTTGTCCGCAGCCGCCACCTCACGCAGCACTAGCCTTGGCTCGAGTTCCTTTTGTCCCTGGGTGGGGGCCTTGACACACTTGCCAAGGAAGTGTCTTCCCTTCCCTTTAGGGCGCACGTCGTGTATCGCTGCCGTCGAGCATCGCGCGCTCGCCCGGCGGCCGATTAGGACCCGAGCAATTGCTGTAATCGGCGCAGTTCTGGTGCTTATCACGTTGAGCAGTCCCCAAGTCTCGGATGCTGCTCGCCTGGTATGTACGTCAAAAAGGCTCTCGAACCGGGCGGTGAAGCAGCTAAAGCCCCGCTTCACAAGCCTCCCCAGGGAGAGAGCCCAGGAAGGGAAGCTCTTTACTGTCACCATAACGGCGGCAGGCAAGCCCGCGCCCACCTTTGGGCACCGGCGGCGCTGCCACCCGGGCTCACCTTTATAACAAGTCAGCGCGACCCTGGTAGGGGCACGCTGAAGGGCACCTCGGGCAAAGTTGGTGCCGTGACCTTTGCCATTGATGCCGGCAATGCCGGTGGCATAACCCTGTAGAACCTCAGCATAGCCACGTCGGAGGCCGTCTTGCCCCCGATCAGCAGGTACTTCACGGTGGACAACCAGCGGTTCAAGAAGGTCGTTCGCAACCCAACGATCGGACCACCGACGAGAGGGAGCGTGACCTGCACCGGCCAGCTCCCTTCTGGGGTCACCTTTCGCCCCAATGCCAATGGCGCCACGGCAACTCCTGTTGATGACGCTCGGGACAGTGGAACCTTTGTGCTCTTATTTACGGCGCGTAACTCCTCCACGGGCCTCTCTGAGCATTGGGCGTCACCGTCGTCGTGAGAACGTCGGGGAAGGCGCCTCAGTGTGTCCCCTCCTCGTTGGCTATCCGGTCATGCGAGAGCTTCAGTGAACGTGTCACAATGCTGGGCACCCCCACCCCCAAGCTATTGGCATCCGCCGGGTGGCCCTCCGGCAACATACTTATCGGCAATGAGGACGGCACGGGGACTGTCTCGGGGACTGAAACGCGCCCGCAGCTTTACGACCTCACATTAAAGCCGTAAGCGCGGCGAGCGAATACGCCGAACTGTTCAAGCTCAGGGTGGGAGCCGACCCCACCCGCCTTCACGAGCCAAGCGTCGGCAACTGTGAGGGCCGGAAAAGCGTTCGCCGTGCCGAGCATGCCGACGCCTTCGGTAGTCCTGGGAAAGGAGCCGCCTTCGGGACTTAGCAAGGGCCGCGTCAATGGTACGGCCAGCCCGCCCCCCCGTCAGGCATCCCACCACTATGTGCCCAATTGCTCCGGGAACTCTGATGGCGTCGGCTAGACTGTGTCATACGCGGGTGACGACACTGCGAGCAGTTTGTGCTGCCCAAAGGGGAAAGAAGCTCTGCCCGATACTCCGCGCACTTCGCCATTACGGCAATGCATGCCGATGTTCCATAGTCGAGGGATGCGCGGCAAATGCATGAGGCGGCGAGCACCTTCACATGGGCAAACGGCTAAATATTGCAAGGTCGGCTGGACTCAGGCGACAGTAGCCTCGCTTTGTGTCGCGATGCTCCTTATGTTGGGCAATGCGCCGGCGAGGGCGACTAGCGAGGTCCGCCTGACTTCGACCAATCTTGCCAGCTCGACCCAGGTGGAGCCTCATTTCACGAGCCGCGCAAGGGTCAAGGTGTCAAAAGGAAGGCAATTCAGTTTCACCGTCACCGCCAGCGGAAGACCCTCCCCATCGGTTTTTGTGGAACAATCAATGCCCCCTGGGCTCAGTTTCACCGCAGGCAAGTCTGGAAAAGGGTCGCTCACTGGCGTTTCCAGAAAGCTAGGGACGGTTTCATTCAAGGTCGAAGCAGCCAACTCCGCCGGCGTGAGCACCCAGGTCTTGACTGTCGTAACAACTCCTCCGGTTACGTTCGCGCCCATTACCCACTTCGCTGCCCTACAGGGGAAGCACTTTCAGCTAACGTTGCCCAGTCCGGCTGACCAAGGGGAAATGGGCAGTATCAATTGCAGCGGGGCCATCCCGACGGGGCTCAGTTTTGTAGCCAGTCGGAGGGGGCTCACTGGAACGCTGTACGGAGCGCCGAAGACGGTCGGTAAGTTCGTTATCAAGTGCGTGGCTAGGAGCTTGTCGAGTGGGTTAAGCGAGCAGTGGGTGCTCGTGCTTTCAGTCAGCCAGTTCGTTCGGCCGCTCATTTGTATCAGCCAGAGCCTCCGAGTCGAAGCTGGGAACCAGTTCTCTGCGTCTGTGACCGTCGCCGGGACGCCTAGTGCCTCGCTGACAGCGAGCGGGAGTTGGCCGCAGGGGGTCGGCCTAGTCGACAACGGTGGTGGCACTGGCGTGGTGTCGGGGACCGTGGCTGGACCCGGTAATTATAGTTTGCGGGTTAAGGCAGCAAGTGCAGCGGGGACGTGCTTCACCTCCTTCAAGCTGACGGTCGTACCTGCGAGACCCGTGTTCGAAAGCCAGACCTCTGATAGCGTGCCCGCGGGCGGGCTTTTGAGGTTCGCTGTGGTAGCAAGCGGGATCCCAGCCCCCTTAATCAGCTTGGGTGGTGGCGCGCCGCCCGGGCTTCAGGTCCAAGAACTGAAGGGGATCCCAACTCTCGTTGCCACCATAAGGAGTCCCGGCATTTTCAGCTTTACAATTAGGGCCGCGAACACTGGTGGCACCGCAACACAGCTCTTCAAGCTGACGGTATTTTCGCCCACCAGAACGACGACGACAACGATCCGTACAACTAGTTCCAGTACGACTACTTCGACTACGAGTACGACCACGACAAGCACGACCACGACAAGCACCACGACCACGACAAGTCCGTGCGGGGCCTCAAACGAGACGATATTAGGTGGCCAGAGTGCTTCGTGGACTGTACCTGCTGGCTGCGGAACGGTGAAGTTCGTCGTCGAAGGTGCCGCCGGCGGTGGAATCAACACCGCTAACCTGCCGAGCGGGTCTGTGCCTTACGGAGGGGAGGGTGCCATCGTGACCTACACGCTGACTCCGGCGACACCGGGCACAGTCTATGCCCTCACTACTGGAGGGATGGGCTTGCAGAACACGGGTGGGAGCAACGGTGGTGGAGGGGGAGCATATGGCGGTGGAGGTATGTCGGAGGTAGAGGTTTCCGGTTCCACTCAGCCATTGATAATCGCCGCTGGGGGCGGTGGCGACGGAGCTCCTGGGGACACACTGAGGGTCACGCCCGGAGGCGGAAGCGGTCAGCCTGGAGCTGGGACGGGTAACGACGGCGGCGGGGGAGGAGCTGGTTCGTTGAGCGCCGGCGGTTACGGCGGCAGCGGCGGAGGCGAGGTCGAACAGGTCGGGTCCTCCACCTGCGGTGTAGTTGGAGACTCGGGAAGCGCTGGGACACGAGGTCAAGGGGGCACCGGTGGCCTTGCGGGCGGGAATGCCTTTGGTGGCGGTGGCGGCGCTGGGTATTTCGGCGGTGGTGGCGGCGGTGCCGGGGGTTTGATTTGCCACGAGTCCGGTGCGGGCGGCGGCGGTGGCGGTGGGTCCGACCTCTACCCCAGCGGCGCCACCGTATCCGACGGAGCCAACATCGGCCCAGGAACCATCACGATTTCCTGGAGCGCCTGAGCGCTACGCCGGAAATATCGGACCTCGATGAGCGAACTCGCTCTCTCGACCGCCCCAACCTGATCGGCCTTGACGGGTTGAAGGAGATTGCTGGTGGGATATTAGCCCGTCTCGAGGCCCGGTATCGAATCCCCGTCGTTGACATCAGGGCACTTCTCGATCCCGTACCGACGTGATGTCAGCTCATCGCACTGCCCGAGACCGACGTTGCATCGCGCTCTTTGACCGAAAATATTCTGGACCGGGGTGAGGTCTCCGGCACTAATATGTCGGTTTAGGCCTAACTGCCCTAACGGGCAACGGTTCTGCCCGATGTTCTGCGCCCTTCGGCGTTGCGATAACGCCGGACCGACATCAGGCTCGTTGGATGGCTGATTCTAGTGTGTCGCGACGGAGACGTGGCTGGATCAGAAGGGGGTTTGCCCAGAGGCAGTCGACCCGGACACGATTCGTCACTCTGCCTTTACTTGTGATCATCCTACTCGCCTTTGGCAGTGCCATCAGCCCAAATGCGAGAGGGGCGGATGGGCCGGCCAGCGCAGCGCGTGATGCACAGGTCAAGCCCCGTTTCACCAGCTCGCTGAGCATCTCAGTACTAAAGGGGCAGACCCTCACGTTCATTATCACCGCAACAGGCAAGCCGGCCCCAACGGTCTTCGTGCTCCCAGGAGCTCACCTCCCCCCGGGGGTGGTCTTTGGGGGCGGCTCGGGGGGCAAGGGCACCCTGTCGGGCACACCCACGAAGCTCGGTGAGACATCGTTTGAGATCGAAGCGGCCAATGCCGCGGGCATAACCGCTCAAAAAATGAAGGTGTTCACAAAGCGTTCCCCCGGAAAGCCGGTCACGAGCTACAGAGCATTGAAAAGCGAGGCTTTTCGGCTGACACTAGCTAATCCCACTGCGGTGGCGCCGTCGACAGGCAGCATCAGCTGTACCGGCCATTTCCCTGCCGGGGTGAGCTTCGGCAGCAGTCCCCGTGGGCTGACCGGGGCATTGTCTGGGGATCCACAAAGCACCGGTAGGTTCTCGATCACTTGCTCTGCCCGGAACTCCTTCACGGGGACGACCGAACGGTGGACGCTTGTGCTGCTCGTAAGCGCCTCCGGCAAAGCACCTACATGCCTCAACCAAACTCTGAACGAAGTGGCTGGAGCTCCCTTCGCCCTAACGGTTCCAGCCGCGGGGATCCCTACTCCCAACGTCGCACAGTTTGGAGCGTGGCCTCGGGGGGTGAGCCTCGTCACTAATGGCGACGGGACCGCTTCCATCTCTGGGGTCGTTACGGCACCTGGTTCTTATAACTTGCACCTGGATGCGGCAAACGCGGGCGGCCACTGCCGCGAAGTATTTGGTCTCAGAGTAGCGGGGACCAAACCGACGTTTGAGAGCCCAGATACCGAGAGAGTAACTCTTCATAAATTCTTGGAGTTCCCCGTTATTGCCAGTGGCATACCCACTCCCCAGGTCAGAATCGGCACCGATGCCCCCTCGGCGCTGCGGGTCGAAGACATTAATGGGACACCCACGCTGACCGGAACGCTGGACACTGCCAGGACGTCCACCTTCACCCTAACGGCCAAAAACACCGCCGGCACCGCTACCCAGCACTTCACACTGACGGTAGCCCCATCTGGCACCACCACAACGAGACTGCGAACACCAACGCCCATGGTTACTTCGGTAAGCCCGACCACTGGCCCGACCGGCGGCGGTACCACGGTCACGATCATTGGCACCGGCTTCACAGAGGGCGCTTCTGTCGACTTCGGCTCGAACCCGGCAACCATCGTCAGGGTGGCGCCATCGGGTACCTCCATCACGGCGACGAGCCCGGCAGGGACCGGCACGGTCGAGATCACCGTGAGCGCTCGGGCCAAGACCTCGTCGACCTCCTCGGCCGACCACTTCACCTATCAGACGCCGGTAACCGTAACTTCGGTAAGCCCGAGCACTGGCCCAACCGGCGGCGGCACCACGGTTACGATCATTGGCACCGGCTTCACGAGCGCGGCCACCGTGGACTTCGGCCCGAACCCCGCGACCAACGTCAGCGTGGCGCCGTCGGGTACCTCCATCACGGCGACGAGCCCGGCGGGGACCGCCGGTACCGTCAACATCACGGTCAGCGTCGGGGGCGAGACTTCGTCGACCTCCTCGGCCGACCACTTCACCTATCAGACGCCGGTAACCGTAACTTCGGTAAGCCCGAGCACTGGCCCAACCGGCGGCGGCACCACGGTTACGATCATTGGCACCGGCTTCACGAGCGCGGCCACCGTGGACTTCGGCCCGAACCCCGCGACCAACGTCAGCGTGGCGCCGTCGGGTACCTCCATCACGGCGACGAGCCCGGCGGGGACCGCCGGTACCGTCAACATCACGGTCAGCGTCGGGGGCGAGACTTCGTCGACCTCCTCGGCCGACCAGTTCACCTATCAGACGCCGGTTACCGTCACCTCTATAGGCCCAGCGACAGCGGGCCCCACCGCCGGCGGCACTACGCTCACGATCATTGGCACCGGCTTCACGAGCGCGGCCACCGTGGACTTCGGCCCGAACCGCGCGACCAACGTCAGCGTGGCGCCGTCGGGTACCTCCATCACGGCGACGAGCCCGGCGGGGACCGCCGGTACCGTCAACATCACGGTCAGCGTCGGGGGCGAGACTTCGTCGACCTCCTCGGCCGACCAGTTCACCTATCAGACGCCGGTTACCGTCACCTCTATAGGCCCAGCGACAGCGGCCCACCGCCGGCGGCACTACGCTCACGATCATTGGCACCGGCTTCACGAGCGCGGCCACCGTGGACTTCGGCCCGAACCGCGCGACCAACGTCAGCGTGGCGCCGTCGGGTACCTCCATCACGGCGACGAGCCCGGCGGGGACCGCCGGTACCGTCAACATCACGGTCAGCGTCGGGGGCGAGACTTCGTCGACCTCCTCGGCCGACCAGTTCACCTACCTTCCCATCCCGACAGTGAGCAGCGTGACCCCATCACAGGGAGCAGCTGGAGACCAGGTCATTATCAATGGCTCAGGATTTACAGGTGCTGAGGTGGTCAGGTTTGGATCTGTTCTCGCCTCGTTCACGGTTGTCTCAAATACTGCGATCGACGTCATAGTTCCCGCACCGCTTTTAGCTCCCATAGTTTCTGAGAGTGTCGAAGTTTCCGTGGCAACGGCTGGCGGAACGGGCAGTGCTGCTTTCACTTACAACGGCCTGTTATAGGGGTATTTAGTACGGGCCACTGGCGGAAGGTGTAAAGGGCAGGTCCTTGCGTGAATTCCGGTTTTCGTAGTGGCTTCGCTTATCGGCAGCGAGTGGCCCTCTGCCCAGGCGGACTCAGGCTGCTCTTTCGAAAGGACCATCTTCATCGCTTCGATTTGCGGGTCAAAAGAGGTCTGGCGATAAGGGGGTGGCAAACAGGAGTCGCGCCGTTCATGGTCCGCAGCGGCGATGAGGACCAGGGTCTGCTCGTGCTCACCGCACTGCACCAGGGACATCGCGATATCTTCGAGACACTCCAAGGTCCCTCCAGTTCCCAGGCGCCGCTCAAGGCCTTGTCGTGGTAGCCGAGAGGGGATGATAAGTCGCCTTCGCTCGTGCCACATTGCCGAGGCGCAGCAGGGCAGAGACCTTGAAGTAGACGTCTTCGTTACTCCGCGCCGCTCCCTCGGTCAGCGCCCGCCTCAACAAGAGACACGACCGCCCCCGGTGAGGGTCGTCGACCTCTGCCTCCTCTGCCGCCGTGACCGACTTAGGGGTGTTCTCCACAAGTACGAACTCGCTGCTTGAGCGTTTGGGTCGAGTTTTCGGCACGGACAGGCATGGCTGCCCGGTCAGAACGGGGGGTGCTGCTGCGGTGTGCTCTTAACTCTTCGATCCCCGGACTAACGGGTCCCGTGTCTGTCACCCGCGCTGGCACGATTGGCTTGCTGAGATCGACCGTGGCAATGAACCGAACACCACTAAATCTACAGGTATCCCCGTCCACGACTTCCACGGCCCCCGAGTAGTCGGCTCTGCTGGACATACCGAGCTCATTCAGCAGGTAAGTGGAAGTCTTATGTAACAGGCCGCCGGTTGGTATTGTCGCCGACTGGTGATCAAGTGTGCTCGGGGCGAGCACCACACCTTCCCCTGCGGCACACCAGGTCACTTCGGCCGAGTACGCATAAATGGCAGAACCATCGGAATCAACCGCCACGTTCTCCGGCGGCTGGGCTAGCTCATCCTCCTCGGTGATGTAGCGGCTATGTGTCGCACGTCTGAACTCTAACGGGTGTACCCGTAGACGTCGTCGAGAGGACATAACGGCCGTCGGTACTCCCGCCGGCGGCGCAGACGTCTGTGCCGCCGGAAATGTCGCTCGGGCTAGAGCCCTCGTACGCGCCCACCAACGACCCAGTTGGCAGCACCATTGTCGCCCCAAGAACCCCCCTCTTCTGTCCAAAAGGCGTACTGGAAAGAGTAGTCGCTGTCGGTCACGCCATATGGAGTGTTCGTCCCGTAGGCGGCACACAAGGAGGTGCCGCACGATAAGGCGCCAACGCTATAACTTCCCTTCCAGCCTTTGACACTACAGAAGGCATAGCGACTGTCGAGGCGCTGACGGTAGCAGGTGTCCCGAGCTCGCTTGCCAGGGCAACCAGGACAGTGGCGGCGTGTCGCCTTGAATTCGTCACTCTTGCCTCCCAACGCGCGTCCCGCCCTTCGGCACGCAGGGAAGCGCCTGGGCGTTCAGCTGCCTGAATGAGGCGCTCGGCGCGCGGCTTATAACCCTTGGTTTCGGCAAGCTGCCTGGATACCTTGAGGCATTTGTGTCAGAACGCTCCTTCGGCTTCGCCCGTCTTGCCGTTCTGGTCTCCCTCTTCTGCGGACGGCTTGCACCAGCTCCAGCACTGCCAGCCGGTGCGACGGCTGGGGACGTTCGTCCCTCGCTTGATCTTGTTGGGCTCCGTCGTCGTGTGACCAGGTTGGGCGAATGCGGGCATCCTTGCCGCTTGCGGTGGCACTAACGAGCAGGCTGCGCCGTGCCTCGTGCGGTTGACTGCCTGTCGCAGCTTGATGAAAGGGTTGCGAATGACTACAGAGCAGAAGTCAGGGAGCACGAGCGGCGTTGGGGTGAAGGTGACCTTTGCTAGGTCCTGGGGCAGTCCGGGAAGGTCAGAGCTTCGCTGTCGCATCTGGCCCAGATGCGGCTGGTGGGGTAATTCCTAGCTTCTCGCCTTGTTCGAACGCGCACTGGTAATGCTCAGAGAAGTCCAGCGGTACGGCGCTTGTTGGCTCCAGCAGCTCGTCCCAGCGGTCCTTGCGGCTCGAAATATTCTTTGCGGCGATTGGTCTTCGGGGCGTGTCCTGGTGCGGCTTGCCACTCTTCGCCGACTTCCTGAGCCAGACTGATGGCGCTCACCGAAATTCCCCAGTGTCGCTCACCGAAATTCCCCAGGTGAGCCTCCCGGTGGATTTTGTCAGCATCACCACGTTAGGTGGTGCTGGAGGCGTTGTCCAGCACGCCTCCAGCAACCGAGTGCTTCTTTAGTCCTCCTCGAGGGGGGTCCTGTCCCTTGCCGTGCGTCCGGCGTAACGCTGCCACGCGCTCGCCCGGGTGACGCCGAGAAGGTCGGCGACCTGGCCCCAGGAGTAGTCCTGGTCCCTGGCGTCGGCGACGGCGCGGGGGACACGGCAGCGGGCTTCGGCGACGAGGCTGGCGAGAAGGTGCAACGTGACGCCTGCGTCACCGACCCACTCCAGTCCTCGCAGCTTCCCGAGGCTTTCGATGGCGGCGTCGAGCACGGCCCCGGAATCCTCCCCGGTGGCCGGCTCTATGTAGTGGTCTCGACGGGGCTCCCTCATGCTGCGCGGGCCTCCATACACCTGTGCAACGTCAGAAGGCACAGCTGGGTGCTCAGTGGTGCGCGGCTCTCCATACACCTACGCGCCACTGGACGGCTCCGCTGACCGCTCATTTCTGGCCTCCCCGGAGACGTTCTGATCTTGCCCGGTGGGCGCGCATGCGGTACGAGTCGCCCGAGATCGTGATCACGACCGAGCGGTGCAATAAGCGGTCGAGCATCGCCCCCGCGACCGAAGTGTCTTCCCCGAAGGCTTTGGCCCACTGGCCCACGGCCAAATTTGTTGTCAGGCAGACAGAACCCCGCAAGTACCTGCGGGACACGACCTGGAAAAGGGCGGCGGCGGCTTCCTGGGCCAGCGGCAGGTACCCGACTTCGTCAATTACCAACAGGCGGGGGTTGGCGTAAAAGCGCATTACCTGTTCCCAGTTGCCCTCCAGGGCGGCCCGATGGCAGCGCGCCGCCAAGTCGGCCGCGGTGGTATAAAAGCAGCGGTAGCCGGACTCGACGGCCAGGCGGGCCAGGCAGACCGCCAGCATGGTCTTGCCCACCCCGGGCGGCCCGATCAACAAGACATTGGTGGCGTCGTCTAAGAACCTGAGCGTGGCCAGGTCTTCGACCAGCTTCCGGTCCAGGCTCGGCTGGGCGTCGAAGTCGAAGTCAGGCAGGCGCCAGGGCGCCGGCAGTTTGGCAAAGCGTTCCAGCAATGCCTGGCGCCGGGACAGGGAAGCCTTTACTTCTATAGCTAAAAGACGCTCCAAGAAGGCGGTGTGGGTGAGCTTGTTGTCCCTGGCGTAGTCGAGCTCGGCCGCCAGGGTCTCGGCCGCGGCGATGAGGCGCAGGTGGGCGAGGTGGCCCCGCAGGGCCTGGTAGGTGTCAGCGCTCATCGCCGGCCTCTTCTTTATTAATGGTGGCCGTTGCGTCCTCGTTATTAATGGTGGCCATATCGTCTACGAGGCGCTGGTAGGCAGCCAGGTCGACCACGACGTCGGGGTCGTGGTGAGCGGCGAGCACCTTGGCCGCCGCGGCGCGCGCCGCGGCCGAAGGAGGCCGGTTGGCCTTGCGCCGGCAGGGGGCAGCGGTGCTGAACTGGGCCAAGACTGCCTTCTCCAGGGCCGCTTTATCTGCCGGGTCGCGCACGACCCGTCCGGCCCCGGGCACCGCCCGGCCGTGGCTGGCCAGCACCACCCCACCAGCCGAGACGACCTGGACGGCCCCCGAGCCGAGCCGGTGGCGGACGGTCACTACCTGGCCGGAAAAGCCGGGAGGCAAGCCGTAGTAATTGCCCTCGAAACTGACCAGGGCGTGGGGGTTGACCGGGCGCGAGGCCTCCACCGTCGCCGGGTAAGGCAGAGCCGGCAAAGCGACAAGGTCCTCAAAACCGGCCAACAAGGCGACAGTCGGGCGCCCCAGGCCATGCGCGGACAGGTACGCCGTCGCCTCCTCGGCGCCGGTCACCTCTTCGAGCTTGGCCGCCGGGCGGGGCCGGCGGTCAGCTATTTTCTCGCAGAAACGCTCGAGTTGTACTTGGGCACCGGCCATGGTGGTGGCCGTCATGGTGCGCCAGAAACGCTGGGTGGCGAAGTGGACGGACTTTTCGACCGAGCCCTTGCGGTTCCCCCGCCGAGGCGGGCAGGCCACCACCGTCACCGAATAATGCTTTGCCACGGGCGCAAAACTGGCCCGCAGACGGCCGCTGCCGGGGTCCACGACGGTCGCCATGCGGTCAAAGCGCCAGGCCCGGGCCGTGCCGCCGAGGGCCCGGAGCACCGTGTCGATGCCCGAGATGAGGTCGCCCTGGTCCTCTGATTCGGCGAAAGCCCCCCGGAACTTGGCCCGAGTAGGCCAACGTGCCGAGCAACAAGTGGCCGTCACCGCCCCAAGGGGCCTCTGGGAGCTCGTCCCAGTCCCACTGGCATTCTGCGCCCGGGGGGTGGGGGATCTCGACCGTGTCGCGGCCTTTCACGCCGGCGCACGCCTCGCAGTGCGGGCGCAGCCGTCGCTGTCGCAGCGACCGGGTGAAGCTCTGGTAGCTGAGCGGGTAACCCAAGGCGACCACTTCGTCGTATAGAGCGGTCGCCCAGACGTGGGCGTCGTCGGCTAGGCGCTGGGCGACGTAGCCCGCTATTACATCGAAGGGGTCAGGCTGCGGTCTTTGCCGTTCCCCGGGGACGCGTTTGCCGCTCAGGTAGTCCCTCACCGTCTTGCGGTCCCGGCCGAGGTGACGGGCGATGGCCGATATGGACCAACCGCGGGCCCGTAGTGCCGCTGCTTGCATGTCTTCTTCTCCTGTGAGCATGGAGGTCTGGTCTCCCTTCTGGGTGTGGTGCGGAGAACCACAAGCCTTTGAAGGGAGGCCACCCTCGGTGGTGGATGGTCAGTCCACCGACAGGCTCACGGTGGGGAATTTCAGCGAGCAGGTCTGGGGAGACTTACGTGAGCGTGATCGGCGGCCGGGCGCATAAGCAGGAACCACTGGAGAGTGCCTATTGCGAACCTAGGCCGGATTCGAGAGTGCGGGAACTGGTTAGGAGTGACGGCCCTCAGCGAGCTTCCAGGTGTACATGACGGTCCCCCCACCGTCAGCTATCCCACCCGCTGCAGCGTAGGTCGCCATCCCGGCGTCGTTGTCGTGGTCGGCGAGGACCCAGACCTCGGTGCAACCCCGGTCCCTCGCCTCGTGAACGAAGGCCCTAACGAGAGCCGAGCCACAACCTCGGCCCCGGTGTTCCTCGGCAACGTCGAGAGCGTAGAGGAGCATCGTGCGCTCTCCATCTGGATGTGCCAGCTCGTGTCCGTAGACCCACCCGGCGACACCTGCATCGGCTTCGACGACCACGAGGGTCGTTTCCGGACGGCTCAGGAAGGACTTGGCGTCAAGGTCACCCGCCAGGCCGAAGCGTCTGCAGGCCGCCTCGGCGATCGCCTCGTCGCCGAGCTTGAGGCGTCGTGGTGGGGCCGGAGGCATTAACAGGAGTCTTGCCGAAATGCACACCAGCGAGGGAAGGTTGCGACGCCGCCACCACCCCAGGGGCGCCAGTTACCCAGGCGGCGCCGCAGATACGCGGTAAGGCGCGGACCGCCACTAACAGCTCGCGTGGGAAGGAGGCAGTGACGGCGGTTATCGGCAAGGCTTATCGCCCTGAAGTGTGCGCCAGATCGACCATTTATGTCTGGCCGTATGAGGCCGGATTTACTGTGGTAATCCCTGCATATCGACGGCTACGGGCCTATCGACTCGGGCCGATTTCCCTTCCACGACAACAAAGAATCACCACGCATATCGTTCGCAGGGAGACAGGCGTTCTGCGCCTACAGCGAAGGAGAGCAGTTCTGCCGTCTTGGCTTCCGGGATCGGTGCTCCGATTCGCGGCCCCCATACGTTGGGAGCTAACGTCACAAGGTACGCCCTCGAGCGGGGGATTTGGGGCACAAGGCAAGGCGTCTTTTATCGATACCGCCGGGGGGGGTCTAGGGTGAGCGTCAATGGCCGTTGGGCCCTTGTTGAAACAGTGGCGACGCAAGAGAGGCCTCTCCCAACAGGACTTTGCGCTAAAGGCGGAGGTCTCGAGCCGCCACTTGAGTTATGTGGAAACGGGTCGGTCGATTCCCAGCCGAGAGCTGGTGCTGCATCTCGCTGAGTTGTTGGAGATCCCGTTGCGTGAGCGGAACGGGTTGCTCCTCGCTGCTGGCTACGCACCGGTTTTCTCGTCTCGGACGCTTGAGGATGACAGCTCCGGCATGCCCTATGTCCGAGGAGCGGTGTCCCGGCTCCTGGCTAGCCATGAGCCCTATCCGGCGCTTGTCAAGGACCGCTACTGGAACGTGATCGACCGCAACCGCAGCATGGAGACGCTCACTCAGGGCGTGGGCCTGGAGCTTCTGGAGCCTCCGGTCAATGCACTACGGATGGCGCTCCATCCCAACGGTCTCGCGCCGAGGATCATCAATCTGGCGGAGTGGAGCGGTTATCTCCTCCGCCGGCTGGACCATCAGGTGCTCGTCACTGGTGATGCGTCGCTGGCGGCCTTGGCGGAGGAGGTCCGCTCGTACCCGGGAGTTACGGAGCATTCGGGCCTTGGTTCAGGAGGCGAGGAACGGGTGGTTGTTCCCCTGCAGTTACGCGGCGATGGGGTGGACCTGTGCCTTCTTGAACATGGTGGCCACTTTCGGTACCGCTGTCGACGTGACGGCGGAGGAGCTCGTGATCGAGTCGTTCTACCCTGCCGACGAGGTCACGGCCGAGGTGCTAGCCACGGCGTCAAGGGGTCGTGACGACCATCTTTCCTCCAGCCGTGCCGGCCTCGAGAAGCCGGTGGGCCTCAACCACGTCGCCGAAAGGCGAAGACCCGGACCGGCTCACCGTTTAGCTTGCCCGACGCCACCTGCTCGAAGATCGTCGTGAGGGGCACCTCGGCTAGCGGGTAGGCCGGAGTGCCGAGGACAAAGGCGCTGCCGTAGAAGCTCAGCTGAACACCGGTCGGCAGGTCGAGCATTGGCAGAAAGTCCTCTACCGGTGCCCAGGCCGCCGAGAAAGCCGACCTGGCACAGCCGTCCGTCCCGCTCCAGGCAAGCCAGGGAGTCCCTCAAGCGCCGCATTGCCGATCAGGTCGAAGACCCGGTCGACCGGACCGCTACCCGAACGCAACCGGACCGCCACCGAGCCGTCGTCGATCAGTACTTCGCTAGCGCCCAGTTTTCCGAGCAACTCATTACGGTGGTCCGAGCGGCTCGTCGCTACCACCCGGCACCCATGGGAGGCCGCCAACTGCACCGCCGCCTGACCGACCGCAGAGGTGGCCCCGCGGACGAGCACCCGTTGACCCGCCTGTATGTCGAGATTGAGGTGGAGGCCGCTCCAGGCGGTGGCGAACACCTCCGGGACGGCAGCCATGACCTCCCAGTCGAGGTCGACCTCGACCGCTGCGACATTCGACACGGGGACGGTCACCAGCTCCGCGTAGCTTCCGTTCCTGGTCCGGCCCATGCCTCCGAGAACGGCGACAACCCGGGTGCCCGGCGCCAACGTCCCGCTGGGGTCCGTTTCGACGATCCCGGCGCACTCGATCCCGGTCACCTTGGCCACTTCGCCCCAGGCGCCGCTGCGGAAATAGCACTCGGCATGGTTAAGGCCGAATGCCTTGACCCGGATCAGCACCTCGCCTTCGCCGGGCACTGGGTCAGGCAACTCGGTTTCCACCAACACCTCCGGCGCGCCATAACTGGAAATGACAATTGCTCGCATCGTTCCACTGCTCCTTCCGAACAGCCATCTGCTGTCCGAGGACTATCGTCGGGTCAGCGGACGCCGTAATCCATTACCTGTGAGGTCATAACGACCCAGCTGGACCGTACGTCGGCAGCCCACCTCTCGCGTGCCATACGAGCCCCGCTCGTCCGGGCAAGCACGGTCCTGAGAGTTTGGGCAGGTCAGGACCGGTGTCGCAGATGGCGCTATGTGGTTTGGTTTGCTCTTGAGGGGGGGTGGCGCGGGTCAAGGTGCCTTGACAAGGTTAGGGTCCAACACCGACGCCTCCTTCTGATGGCTCGCCAGGTGGGCCCCGGCGTGCGGCCGTGGACGCGGCGTGGGATGCAAGGTACTCCGTCGGCCTTCGCCACTGTTATTGCGTGACGGTCCTGACACGTGGTGCACCGAGTACGCCGAGCCATTGACATGTCCTCGGGAAAGGCCGAGGATGGCCCGCGACAGTTGTACCGAGCCAAAAGACAGAGGAGGGCAATCCAGATGTCCCACTACCTAGTCCAGGTTGCCTACACGCCCGAGGCGTGGGCGACGATGGTGAAGAACCCACAGAACAGGTTGGCGGCGATCGCCCCAGCCGTGGAAGGTCTAGGGGGTAAGGTCAAAGACGGGTATCTGAGCTTCGGCGACTACGACACAGTCGCAATTTGTGAGTTCCCCGACAACGTGAGCGCGGCGGCATTCGCGGCCGCGGCGTCGGCTGGTGGAGCGTGCAAGACCTTCAAGACAACGCCACTGCTGACCGCTGAGGAAGGCATGAATGCAATGAGGAAAGCTGGCGGCGCTTCCTACCAACCGCCAGGGTAGAGCAGCAGGAACACGATGGGGGGACCTGCCGAGTTTGGTCCGCATGTGGGCTACTTGCAGCTCCCGCAAACGAGCCCGAGCCGAGTACCTAACGGCCAGCGATACATGTGATCAGCAAAGCGCTCAACAAGACTTTGCTATGTGTTCTTGCGGCCGCTCTCGGCATGGCAGGTACAGCGATCTGCACGACCGTGCAAACGGCAGCGGCGTCGTCCCCGACCACCAAACCGGACCTCACAATGACCGCCAGCTATGCGTGCCCCTCCTCCTGAGCGCCGTAAAATGGCAACTGGACATGGATCAGTGGTACTGCCTATTCCGGTCGAGCAACCTTCAAGCTGTTCGCCACCGCTCTGGTCACGGGTACCACGAAGAGGTGTGACCTCGAAACCGAAGAGTGGGCCCTCACCGAGCGGACCGGCCCAGACAAGCGAGATCCTTTCTGGATGACGACCACGGCCAGCAAGGTCTGTCCCTCTTCGTACCCGAACGTGCGAGTAGAGACTCGTAAACCATTAGGGGCCGCGCCGGCGTGTTCAAGGGCGCAACCGCGAAAGCGACCGACCGGTGGTCGGTCCTTCTCTACCCGCAGGTTGGCAACGGAGAGCTTCTGGGATCGATGACTTGAGTTAGCGATGAGCCTTGGTCCTGGGCCACGAACTCGCTCGCGGTCAAGGGTGGGCAGCATAGCGGTGTGAGCATGCCGAATATCCGTTATGGAGCAACCATCTTTCTTTCAGTTGAGCACCGCGGCGTCGCGGACGGATATCTCGAGTCGGCCGGAGGAAATCCCGGTCACGTTCGGCAAGGACGGTGAGGACATGTCCCCGCTGTGGCCTTGACTGGGGCAATCAGGACCCCCTGACAGGGGTCCTAGTCCATTGTGGCGCCGCGGCAGTCCTGGCAGCGCCGTCGTCAAGGCCATGCCCTGCGGGCGGCCTGCGGCCGGCCTTGACAACGGCTACGTGGGGACAGTCTTTAGATAACACGTCCTCGCCGAGGCCAATATCCACGCTTTTCTTCGGCGAGGACATGTCCAAAGCGACTTGAGATATCGACGGTTCGGTGCGGCGGTCAGGGCTCCCTGGAGTGAGCACTAGCACAGAACCAGCGACCAGAAAATCCGCACAGAATAACAACTGTTAGAGCAAGGGACAACGCCCATATCGGCACTTTCGCTCAGTGGCAACGGACAGCGTTGTGCCGATGGGGTTGACCCGCTCGTCGACGGGAGCTAATGGTCATCGCGCAGAAGTCGATGACAGCCGTACCAAACCTTGAGTTGGCCGCAGAGAACAAGGAGCGGCGAAGGCGCAGAACGTGATCCCCGACTGCAACCGATGGTCACTTAATGAGCGCTGCACCCGGACGATGGCTCCGTCTTTGGTGCCGGCCATGAAGTCCCCGGCCAAACAGGGCAATGTCGTCACTGACCGCGTGCATACTTACGGGAATGTCATTGTGTGCCTGGCTCGTCAAGCAGGTCCTGGCCTACAGCGACTGCTTGCCGGCCCGACGGTAAAGGCCGCCACGGAGTTCGTCGCCTTTGCCACCATCTTGGTGCCGAGCGCCTACAATGTGGGGGCGCGGGCGTACGTTCATGACGAGGCGGCCTTCATTACCCGTTTCTTACGACGGTTCGAAAGGCAGTTTTCCTGTCAAGCAGAGCAGGGTAAAGACGCAAACGACAATTAAGTTGTGCGAACCGAGGAGCATCTCGCCGACGTCGGTTCATTAATTCGTGCTCATTTAGTTCGCCGCATTTCCCGCCAATAGTCAAACCTAGCCACGCTCCGTGCTCGTATGGTCGGGTCCTCTCAAGAGAGCACCGCCAACTTGTACAGGATCAGGCTCCCTGCCACAGCTACGTTCAGGCTATGTCCTACCCCCACCATCGGTATCTCGACTACCTGGTCGAGCAGCGGCCAGGCGTCATCGGGGATTCCGTTGTGCTCGTGGCCAAGCAGGATGATCGTCCTTTTTGTAGCCGGTTTCAGATCTCCCAGCCAGACGGCGTCCTCAGCTAGCTCAACACCCAGGACGGTGGATCCTCGCAAGCGCTCGCGCCCCACCCAGTTGAGAGGCCGGTTGACCCAGTGGACACACGACCGCACCTGGAGCGTGTTGCCGCAGCGCAAAGACCGGTGGTAGTGGACGCTGTTTGGTACGGCCATACAGGCACCAACCGCATCGCAAGTCCGCAGTAGGGTGCCGAGGTTGGCCTCAAAGGCGACCCAAAAGGAAGCGACGACGAGGTGGCCCCAGCAGGAGTGGGCCCGGGGACGGCGCTGCGCCCGGAGTTCGGCCGGGCTCTTGCGGTCGCCAATCACCGCACAGCTGGGCGGACGGCCTTTCGTAGCATGGCAGACTGCTCTTAGCGGCGTGCATGTGCCTTCGAGGGGCCCGCCTCGCTGCGAGCCGATGAGGTGGCCCAGGCTAGCACTGGTCAGCGGCACGGCACCGACAGGATGACCGAGGGGCCTCGGGCTACGCCAGCGCCTGGTGGGTGCCCAGCGGGCAGTTCTCACCCGGTGGCAACAAGGGCAACTTTTCGGGCAACAACTGCCGCCAACTGTGCCCTCATCCGGCCTTCTGGACGGATCCGTCGGTCACAAAATAGCAGCTCAGGCCCGACGCGGCCGCCGCACTAGCCGGGCGGTGGCTGACTTTGGATCCGGATGCTTGGAGGTTCGAGCCCTCCCCCCGGAGCGGCCTCCACCAGCCACCTTCCCGTCGGTGGCTCCAGCTATCCTCTTAGGGCAACAACCCGGGCAACTGGCCGGCTTGCTGCTTTTTGCGATGACCCGTCTCGCCCATAGAGGCCAACAGTCAGCGGAACGATGGAAGGGACGCGATGAAGGGCACCTTGCAGGAAGCGGGCGAAGGTCGTTGGCGCTTGCGCGTTTTTGTCGGGCGGGAAGGCGGCAAGGTCCGCGATGTGAACCGCAATTTCAGGGGCACCAAGCGTGAACCACCCTGGATTTGCTGGAGGCTCCGATCCCACAAGGAGAATGAGCTGTGCCAACACCTCGGAGGTATGACCAGGAGACCCGTGACCGGCCGGTCAGGATGTACCAGGAGCGGCGGAGGGAGAAGCCGGTGGGGAGTCCGCTTTAGAGGCCCGCCGGCGGGTGGGCGACTTGTTGGACATCAACCCTGGGACGCTGAGGGACTGGATCGAGCGGGTGGAGATCGACGGCGGCCAGCGCCAGGGGCCCCATCGGCCACCGAGGCCCGGATCACGAAGCTAGAACGGGAGAACGCTGAGCTGCGCCGGGCGAACGAGATCCTAAAGACGGCGTCGGCGTTTTTCGCCGGGGCGGAGCTCGACCGCAAACTTCGCTGACCGTCGCTTACATCGACGCCCACAAGGCCCGCTTCGGGGTCGAGCCGATATACCGGGTGCTGTCCGAGCACGACCTGCGTATCGCCCCGAGCACCTACTACGCCCACCGGGCGGAGGGGTTCGTGTCCCAGGCGGCCTGGGACGACGCCCACCTGGCCAACCGGCTGCTGGACATCTGGAGGGCCAACCGCAGTTTGTACGGGGCCGAGAAGCTATGGACGGCGGCGCAAAAAGCGGGCGTGGAGGTGGGCCGGGACCAAGTGGCCCGGCTGATGGGCGTCCTCGGCATAGAAGGCGTGCGCCGAGGCGGGCACCGCACCAAGACCACGGTGGGCGACGCCAAAGCGCCCCGCCACCCAGACCTGGTGGAGTGGGACTGGACGGCACCGGTGCGGCCGGACCAGTGGTGGGTGGCCAACTTCACCTAATTTAGTTGGGGAGCCGGCCACCAACAAGGCGGGCCGGGGGTTGTCCTTGAGGGTGAGGGGCCCCTGCGCAGACTGGCTCGGCGCGAGCCGGACCGGGCCCCCTCCGGGGTGGTCTGGCTGGCGACGGGGCAGTTGGGGGTGCGGGGGGCAGAGGCTCGCCGGTCAAGCAGAAGTTCCGGCCCGCCGGGCTTGTGCATAGGACAACCTCCTTCTCAACAGGCTCACAACCGTGAACCGGGATGCTGTTCCATGATGAATCGGCATCTCTGGAAGCTAGCCAGGGCAGAATCTGCCGGCACGCCATACGGAATATTCTGCGCCCCGCTCGGTGCGCTTACCGTCTGGTCCCCAACCCCGTTGGGCGTAAGGCGGCGACCGGTCTTGGTGCAGCCGTCGGGGCCCGGGGGCTTGACGGCGGAGTCATAGGGTGCGGTCCAGCCAGTCATAGACGACCTGGTTGCGGGTCTGGGGGGCCATGGGTGCGCAGTGGTACTGGGCACCTTCGGCGGCAGTGAAGTAGTGGTAGTGCTTAGGGCTGGGGAGCTTCTCGTAGACGTCAGTCCCCTCGGAGGCGGGTATAACGTACTGGTCGTACTGGTAGGCGGTCACGAGCGTAGGCGCCGTGACACGGTCGACAACCTCTGCGCAGGAAAACTGCATAGCGGTGGTGCCCAAGTCGTACAGGTCGCTCAGGACCTGTCCGGCGCGGGCGGCCAGCAGGAACTGCCTACCGAACGGCTCCGACCTCTTCGCCAGGGTGTACCGGTCGACGGCGTTCAGTTTTGGCACGAGTTCTCTTTGCCACGCCACATTGACCTGCTCCTTGGTGGCCCCGTGGGCGAACAGGGACGCGAGGCCCGGGTAACCGGTTTGGAACAACAGCCACGCGCTAAGGAACCCAGGGTCGGCGACGACGGCGGCAAGGCGGTGCTCGAACCCCGCAGCTTGGATGACGAGCTCGGCGCCCAGGCTCCACCCGCTCAGGGCGATGCGCGCCTGGTCTACGTCCGGCCGCGACCGCAGGTAGTCCACTACGGGGGTGATGACGTTCTCCCAGTCGGGCCGGAACGGGACCTGCCGCTCGAACAGCATCGAACCTTGCCCGGGCCCCTCGAAGATCAGGGCGTTGTAGCCGCGCTCGATGGCTGCCGCCCCGCCAAAGGCGTACAGGGCCACGCTCTGGCTGTCCGAACCGTTATTGAGGACCACGGTGGGGCGGCGCACGGGCTGGTCATCGGGCCGCAGCAGCCAACCGGGCAGCCAGCTGTCCTCGTAGGGGATGCGGACCTGCTCGAACGGTGGGTCGGACAACTGGCTGGCCCCCTGCCAGCAGCGCTCCATGGCCGCGTAGGCACCGGCCTCCTGCGCCCGTGCGCTGGTGCCGAGGATGAAGTACAGGCACATGTCGTAGTACGAGGCCGCGCGCAGGTAGGCGCTGCGGGCGCTGGAGGTGTGCCCGGCCGCCAGTTCATCAGCAGCCACAGCTTCGCTGCGGCGGGCCAGCGCCAAGAAGGCGTCGTAGTAAGTCTGGTAAGACGCGCCCGCCGTATTGACCTGGTTGACCGCCGTGACCAGTTCGCCGAACTCGGCACAACCATACCCGGTGCTGCCGAACGCGAACAGGGTCTCGAAATCAAGGTCTGACAGGGTGAACAAGTCCTGCAGCTCGTGCGGCGCGGCGGGCGAGGCTCCGGCGGCGAGCGCCGTAGTGCCTACTGCCCCCGTACCTCCAGCCGCGCATAAGCGCGGCAGCTCCACCGAAAATCCCTGTCCGCAGCACTGACCTCCGGGAATGACGTGAACCGGGTCCCCGGTTCGCGTGGTCCCCAGCTGGCAGGCCGCCGTCGGTTGCTGCCGAGCCGGGGGGACGGAGGACAGGCTGGTCTTCTGAGAAGGGTTGTCGCGGCCCGTTGGTGCCGGCTGGCATAGATGGCATCGTATGGCTCCTTCGGATCGGTTTGGACTTCGCTTCCGGGCCCGTGTCACCGCAGGGCGTGCGGACGCGCTCGACATCGAGGCCGTCGACGCCGAGCGCCCCCTAAGAACGGTGGAGCCGAACGTCAGTGTGCGAGGCCCCCGCGTTGTGACAGGCACCTACACCATTTGCCGAGCTGCCGGAAGGCGGAACGAAGGTGAGGTGCGAATCTGCTGGAAACGCCCCCTGGAGCCAACGCCTCGCCTCGCCGGTCGGGCGACGTCTTGCACGCCGTCTCGACGGGCGCGCCATGCGGCGGCTCGCCCACGAGCTTGAACGCCGCGTATGGCGCCTGAGCCCGCGCTCCTTGGCCGACGACGAGAACCGGTTGTCTCCTGGCTCAGTTAGCGTATGCAGGTCCCCAGGGTCGTGTCTGATAGCACCCCACACCGGCGTCCAGCCGATCGGGTCGATCGCTCGTTGCCCAGACCATCGAGAGCGTTGACCATAGGTCGCCACCCTCGTTACCGCGGAGGACTCGATCATCGCGGCGACTGTCAAGTCGAGGCGGCGCAACCCCCGAAGCGCTCTCCTGGGGCTGGAGGAAGCCTGCATAATTCCTCGAGTTGCCTGGTAAGACGCCATAATTGGAGGTATCGCTCGCCAAAGTTCGAGCTTTCCGCCGCCAGCCGCATAGCAAATATTCAGCGATACCGGAAACTCCACCAGGATTAGCACTTTCGCGAGAGGGAGAGACAGAACGCCCACTTTGGTCTGAGCAATATGTGCGTGGTTTCCGTTCTGGCGCAAGATGAATTGTCCTTGAACCGGAGGCGATAAGAACCGACATTCGGATCGGCTGGCCGCCTCCCTCACGTTCCTCTCGGGGAGCACTCGCGGCTTCGACTTCGGGTAACTTTGCCGAGCAAATCGCCGTCATTATGGCGCGCCCGATGCGTGCCGTTAGTGTGTGGGTCGGGAATCTGCGGCCGTGATTGACAGCGGCCGCCTCGTGTCATTCGGCGGCCCCCCGGTCCGACAAGTCCCATGAACCGGAGGTTTGGGCAGTCCGCGACGATGATCACGTCGACCGATCTGCGGGCGCCGGAACACAAAGACCGGGCCGCTTTCGGCTGTCGTCAAACGCCGAGAGCGTCGTAGCCGTACAGCCAGTCTTGGCCCTCCAGGCTGTCGGACCGACGGGACGAAGCGAACATTTGGCTGTCACGGGCCTGTTGTTGGGCACCGTCTGGCAGGTGAAAGGCGCTGCAGTACTGCCACGCCTGTGCTTGGATCTTCGCGGTCCGAGGGCGACGTAAGGCCTCGTAGTTCCGCAGAGCCTCCTGCGCCGAGCGACAGTCGTCGAGACAACGGGCGAGGACCGCAGCGTCCTCGATGGCCTGGCACGCGCCTTGTGCCATGAACGGCAACATCGGGTGACAGGCGTCGCCGAGCAGCGTTACCCGGCCGTCGCTCCAGGCCTTGAGCGGCTCCCGGTCGCGCAACGCCCACTTGTAGATCGGTTCGACGACGTGGTCCAGGACCGCGGCAACGCCCGGCGCCCATCCCTCGAACTGGGCGCGTAGGTCCTACGGCGACCCGGGCTCGGTCCATGACTCGCCGTCCCAGGTGGCCTCGGGGACGACGCAGACGAGGTTGTAGTAACGCTTGCCGCGATTAGCGTGGCGGACGCTCCCAAAGAGGCGAGGCGGTCGAGCTTCATGGTGCCATTAGCTCTCGCCCAAACGCCGAAACGGCAGCGACAAAACGGCGGCGGGACCAAACGCTCACCCTCGTCTCCCCTTTCGTCTCTCGGTCATTTTCTTGATGCGGACCGGCAGGTCATCGGAAAGGCGCCTGACCTTGCCAGTCGCGGCCAGGGTGATGCCCTTGGCCAGGGCCAAGGTCGGCTGCCCCTGCAATGCCAGCCTCGGCAGGCGGGCGCCGTCTGGTACTTGGCACCGACATGGGTCAATCGTTGCAGGGTGGCCGGATTGCCGGTGTGGAGTAACGTGCGACGGTGAAACCCCGCTACGCCAGGAGACACCATGGACATCACGCAGCTGATCCTGGACGACCATCACGAGCAGCGCCGTCGCTTCGCCATGCTGGAGCAGATGGACTCCGCCAGCGCGGCGTCGCTGTCCGACGTCTGGGCCCGGCTGGCGGTGTTCCTTGAAGTACACGCCGCGGCCGAGGAAGAGATCTTCTACCCGGAACTGGTGAAGCTGGCGTTCGTCCCGCGACCGCTCGCCCGCGCCGAGCCGGAGACAGTCGACGCGATTTACGATCACAACGAGATACGGGACGCGATCGCGGCCGTCAGCCCGCACCAGGTGGGCAGCCCGGACTGGCGCGACGCCATCGCCGCGGTCAACGTCGCCAACGGCGATCACATGGCCGAGGAGGAGCGTCAGGGCCTGACGGACTTCCGCCGCAGGGTCAGCCTGCCCGAGCGCCATGAACTGGCCGTGCGGTTCGTGACGTTCGAAGCCCGGAACTTCGCTGGCGTGCCGCCGGTGGACAAGAACCCGCAGGAGTACGTGCGGCAGCAAGAAGCGGCGGCGCGGTCTAGCCTGCCGGCCGGCTCGTTCCTCGACAGCGGCTTGGCCGGCTCGGCCGGCTCGCTTGGGATCGGCGGCCTGAAGAGATCGCTGCCCTAGCGCGGCACCGCGTCCCGCGGACCACACCCGTTTTGTGGCTGTTCGGCCCACCGGGTGTCGGCAAAAGCACGGTTGGGTGGCAGATTTACCGGCGGCTAAGCGCGGACGGTCGGGGTTGCGCTTACGTGGACATCGACCAACTCGGCATGTGCGGTCCCGAAGCGAGGTCTGACCCGGGCCGGCACCGTCTGAAGGAACGGAACCTGGGCGCTGTCGTCGCCAACTTCGCCGACGGCGGGGCCCGCGGCGTGGTGGTGTCAGGTGTCGTGGGCGCGGTCGGCGGCACCTATCTCGCCGAGCTGGCGAACGTAGAGGTTGTCCTCTGCCGCTTGCGGGCCGATCCCGACCAGCTCCGCCAACGGCTCCAGTCTCGCCCTGGCTCGTTCGCAAGGGTCGATGACGCGATCGCCGAAGCCGTGACGCTGGACAGCTCCTGGCTTGCCCAGACCCTGGTGGACACCACCGACCTGACGGTCGAGCAAACGGTGCAGGCTGTACTGCAGGCCTCCGGGTGGGCTCCCGCTAGCCGGTTACTCGGGCCGGTGGCCGACCTACGCGCAACCGACCGCCGAGCGCGGCCGGAGGCCAGGTCGTTTGGTTATGCGGACCGAGTGGGGTGGGCAAGTCGACGATCGGCTTCGCCTTGTACCGCAGGCTGCTGGGAGCTGGCTTCGCGACCGGCTACGTCGATGCCGACCAGGTCGGGTTCGGTGCCGTCGCGGCGAACGACCACTGGCTCAAGGCCTGCAACCTTGCGGCTGTTTGGGAGAACTCTCGGTCAGCTGGCGCCGAGATATTGGTGGCTGTCGGGCCGGTCCGTGACGCTGAGGACCTCAGGGTGTACGAAGCGGTACTGCCGGAGGCGTCGTTCAAGTGGTTCAGGCTGCACTCTGGCCCGAGTGAGCTTGCGAGACGTATCCAGACACGGCAGCAAGGGGGCAGTTGGCCCCAACCCGGTGATCCTTTGCGGGGAGCCTCGCCAGACCAGCTCCAACTCGCCGCAACAGACGCTGCCGCTCAGGCCGCCGAACTAGACCGCGTCGGGGTTGGCGTCCGCGTCGACACCGAGAGGCTCAGCGTCGAGAAGTCGGTCAGTACCCTCCTCCGCCAGGTCAAGGCATGAAGGAGAGCCAGTATTAGTGGTTCGTCCTACCGGAATGGATCGGCCTGGGCCGCCAGCCGTTCGGCAGCCAGAGCCCAGCCAGCGGGGTCGGCGTCGCCCGGCACTAGGCTAAGCGTGCGGTAGACGACGAGGACCGGCAAGGAGGCCTCCTCGCTTGGCGAGAGGCTATGGAACTCCCGGTAGCCTTCCACGAAGCTGCGCTGCATTTCGAGACCGAGCGGCGCCCAGTTGCGGAACCTGGTCCCCAGCATGACTGCGGCCTTTGCCAGGTCGCTGACCCGGTAGTCCAACGTGACTTCCTCGAAGTCGAGCAGTGCGCTCACCTGCGAGCCACGACAGAGAATGTTCGCGGAGCGGATGTCGTTATGGACCAGCTGCGGCCTCGGCAGGCTGGCCTCAGGAAAAGTGGTGAGCCGGTCTCGTAAGAAAGTTGCGGCCGTGCTGGCTGGGCGGGGCGCGCTCGAGTCTAGCCATCGGGTCATCCGCGCCCAGATCCCGAGCCCGGTCGCCAGGCCCGGGTCGTAGGGGCTCGATGGGCCTGAACAGGTCACGACGACCGCAGCCCGCGGGTACCCGGCCAAAGCCTCGTGGAACGCAGCCAGGACAGAACCAGCCTCCTTCACCTGTGCGCGGTCGCTCGGATCGAGCAGTTCGCCCGGCCTGACCGTCTGCAGGCCCAGAGACCCCTTCGGCGTCGCCAGTTGCAGGCTGCCGTCGAGGGTCGCGAGCGGCGGCGAGACGGGAAGGCCGCGCCCGTGCAGCCAGGCGGTGAGCTCTGCCAGCGCGGCGAGCCGGGCGTGCAGCCCGGGGGCGACCGACCACTTCGCCAGCAACTTTCCGGCCTCGGTGTCCAGCCACGCCAGGGCGTTCCGAGCGCTCAGCACGAGCCGCTCGCAGCGGCGCACAGCGATCCCCCAACAGCCCGCCAGCGTGGCCCGAAGCCAACTTGCGGCGTCTTCTGGCCTCGCAAACGCGAACCGTGTGTCTAGCGCGGTATAGGGGTCGACCGTTTCCCAAAGCATGCTCACCACAGGTGGACCGGACGGGGTCATACCGGTAACCCGCCAGCTATTTTCTTAACACGCCTCTCTTACGCATCTTGCAGTGCGCCGCCTCAGTCGAATTTGGGGATCACGATATGGGCGCATGTCAGTAACCAGCCGCTTATCTGATCCCCTTTCTTGACCAGAAGCTCCGGCGTCTGACCCCGCACGAAATTGTTCAATTGAGATAGCTCACGAACATGTCAATTAGCCGAGCGTAACCCGGTCGGGAAGTCGCCCAGAAGTATGACCAGATGCCCCGACCGCTGTCCGAGGTTACCGACCGGGCGTCGCCTCCGACGGGCTGGACCCAAACGTTGAGCACGCCGTCGACGGGCGCCAAGAAGGCGACCTTGGCCCCGTCCGGCGAGATAATCCTTGGATTTCGACGGGTTGGCGAACAGGACCTCTCGGGGGATCAACGCCGCCGGCATGGAGCTCCTGTGTCCGGGTGGAACACAGCCTACGTAAGTGCCTCCGATGGAGCACGGCAAACAAACAACAGCCTGTCGAAGCGTCGGGCGGCGGGCGGCGGGACGCTCGCCGGGTTCCGCACCTCTCTGGAGAACTCGGGCACTGATGCCCGCCGCTCGACCTGAGATCGCGGCGCCCCTACCGACACCCGGGGACTCTATGTGAACTTGCACTTGTCGCTGAGAAATTTATGTGATATCACTTTGATATATAGAACAAAGAGCCGGTACAACCGGCAAGGACGAAGAGGTCTACATGCTCGACGAACACCAACATCCCACGCTGGCGTTGGCTAGGCCCCTTGGGGCGCGGTAGTCGTCCCGGCCGCTCTGCTCGCCGCGGTGACCATGCCTGCGGCAGTCGGTGGGAGCGGCGCCGCCTCGTTCACCACCAATTCCCCGGGCGCCGCGTCGCCGACGGGGCAGTGGCCCTACCCGAACGGCGACCTGGCCAATACCAGGGACGCACCGGGCTCGGTGATCTCATCGGCGAACGTGTCGCAACTGCAAGAAGCCTGGGCGTTCAAGCTGGAGGGCAGGGCGGCGGCTGGTGTGTCGGGGGCCGGGTCGCTGACCGCCGTGCCGGTCGTAAGTGGCGGCGTGGTGTATATCCAGGACCAGGACGCCAACGTTTACGCGCCGGCACTCGCCACGGGCAATCTGAAGTGGGAGTACCAGGTAAACCTCCCGGAGCGGACCGGGCCCGGGCCAGACGGGGTCGCGGTCGCGGGTGGGGCCGTGTACGGCGACACATCGACTGCGGTTTTTGCCCTCAACGCCGCCACCGGCAAGACCATCTGGGCGGACAACAACCTGCTCCACAAAGGCCAGGGAGCATTCGAGATACAGCCCCAGGTGGCGAACGACCGGGTCTACCTGGCCAGCGCCTACGGAGTGGGGCCGGGCGGCGGGCCGCTGATGGCGCTCGACGCGGCCAACGGCCGTCTGTTGTGGGAGTTCAATTCAGTCCTCCAACCGTCGTCAAAGGGCGTGCAGGCACTCGGGCTCGGCTCCGGGGGCGCCTGGGAGACGCCACTCGTCGGCAGCGACGGTTCGGTGACGTTCGGCACCGGGAACCCGTACCAATACATCGGCTCGGCGATCGAGTACCCGTCGGACCAGCTCTACACCGACAGTGCGGTCAACCTGGACGCGGCGACGGGGAAGCTGCGCTGGTACCACCAGGCGGTGCCCGACGACTTCATCGACCACGACCTGCAGGCGTCACCGATCTCGGCGTCTATCAACGGGACCGATGTGATTATTACCGCTGGCAAGATGGGCTATGTCTACGCCCTCAACGGGCGGCCCGGCGCCCTGCTGTGGAAGACGCCGGTGGGCGAACACAACGGCCACGACGACGATTCCATCCTGGCGCTGTCTCACAAGCTCAAGATCAACTTCCCCTATACGTTCGAGCCCGGAAGGGCCGGAGGAGTGCTGTCGAACCTGGCGGTCGCGGGCGGCAGCGTGTACGTCGCTACCATCGACGACCCGACCACAGCGACCAAACTGAGCTCAGTCGGAAACGACCTCGTCCGTCAACCGACCGGGGAGGTGGAGGCGCTCAGCCTCGCCACCGGCCACATCGAATGGGACACCAAGGTCCCCTCGCTGCCACTCGGGGCGGCCACGGTTTCCCACGACTTGGTCTTCACTACTCTTTTCAACGGCGTCCTCATCGCTTTCAATCGCTCGACCGGGGCGATCGTCTACCGTCACCAGCTGCCCACATCGACCAACGCGCCGATAGCTGTCTTCGGCAACACGGTCCTTGTTCCCGCTGGCGGCCCCAAGGGGTTCGGGTCGGAAGGCGGCGACTCGCAGTTGGTCGCCTACACGCTTACCTAGGTGCGCCTAGTGCGTCGGCGGCAGCGCATCAGCGATGGTGGCGATTAGGGCCTCAAAGGCGGCGTCGGTAGCTGTGTTGGCGGGCGGACGGCCCTCAGCCGCGGCCTGAGCCAATTGAACCGTAAATGGGATGGATGCCAGTCGGGGGACGCCCAATGACCAGATGGACCGCTCGTACGCTGCTGGGGGGAACAGCTCAATGGCGCTGCCGCAAGATACGCAAGGAAATGGCGCCATATTCTCCACCCCGCCGAGTACAGGCACCTTTGCCTGCGTCATCATAGTGTGCACTTTCTTGGCGTCGAGGTGAGCAACGTCTTGTGGCGTCACCACGAGTAGCGCTCCATTGAGGCCTAGCTCGTGGGCCAAGTGCTGTTGGACGTCGGCGGTGCCGGGCGGAAGGTCAACGATCAGCCAGTCGAGTTGGCCCCAGTCCAGTTCCTTGAAGGCCCGGTTCAGCAGCAAGCCAGCCAACGGGGCTTGGAGGGCAAGAGGCTGGCTTTCGCTGATAAGGAACTGCGCGGACCAGACCTTGACCCCATAGCGCTCGACCGGTCGTAAAGGTTGGCGCCTCTTTCTGGGGTCGTCCCACAGCGTGAGCGTTTTGGCGTCCTCGGTGCGGGTCAAGCCGAGCATCCGCGGCACATCAGGGCCGTAAAGGTCCGCATCGAGTAGGCCTACCGCTCGGCCTTCACGGGCCATGGCCAGGGCGAGGCCAACGGCCACAGTTGTTTTGCCGACTCCCCCTTTGCCGCTGGCGACGGCGACCACACGTCGGGGTGCCATCAGCTAAATGTGCGGCATTGGTCTTGGAGCTTCGCGCCCACCTTCGCACATCGCCCCTCATCGTACAACCGTTGTCGACGCCAACGAATTTGAAAGTTACGAGGCACTAGTTGATTGTCCCGCGATTCTGCTTATCCTCCGAGGTCGATTGGAGCCTGGTCTCCAGGCTGATATGAGTCAAGTACTCGTCAAGAAACGTGGCATTCGCTCGTGTTTGATTGCCGAACGTGCCTATCTTCAACGCCGGCCGCGGACAGGGCGACACTCGGCGGGGTTAGGTCCTAACCGGTGAGCGGCATCCTGGCTGGGCCTGGCGACGACCCTTACCGCAGTACAGTCGGCAAGCCATGACATTTGTCACCGGGTAACCCTGAGCGAAGTCACTACCGACGAGACGCCCCTTTCTGTGACGATGAGACCTTGTGACCACTTTCGAACCACGACGAGGTGCCTTTCGCCAATCAAGCGGGCCGGCGGGTTGCCTCGCCCGACGGCCCCCCACGCGATCGTCGGCCGAATACGCAGTGGTGCGGCAGAGCGAAGCTTCAAACCCATCCGAAGGAGTCATGAGATGCCATCGATGACCGGCGGCGCCGACGGGGCGAAACGCTCAACCTCGGAACACCGGCCTGGCCTCCGTCCCCCGGGCCGGCGGCCACTTACGGCGACCTGCCCAGTGGGGACCACACAGACGGAAGGCCCGGTTCGCTTCAATCCCGGAGGTCACTGCTGCGCACAGGAATTCTCGGCCGAGTTGCTGCGCTTATTGCAGCTCCAGGTATCCAGACAGTCAGTACTAAGGCGTTCGCCTCGCCCGCCACGCCGCATGAGCTACAGAACTTGTTCACTCTGTCGGACCTTGATTTCGAGACTCTGCTCGCTTTCGGCGCCATCGGGTACGGGTGCGCCGAGTTCGGCGAATTGGTTACCGCGGTCAACCAGGTCAATACGGCGGCCGTGTCCTATCAGACCTACTACGACACCTTCCTGGCCTTGGCCCAACGCATCGGCACTCTGGCCGACCACGAACTGGCGGCCGGGCACACGGTCAGTGCCCTCGGCGCCTACCTGCGGGCATCGACTTATTACTACCTGTGCCTGTACTTCGTTCTCGGCACCAGCGCACGGACACGAGAGGCCGGCGTGTACGCGGCTATGCAGCGCTGCTGGCAACAGGCCAGCCAGCTGTTCGAACCGCCGTTCGAGACGGTCCGCATCCCCTACGGCAACAGATGGCTGCCGGGCTATCTCCTGCGTCCGGATGACCGGCCCGTGCGCCGCCCCACCGTGATCCTCAACAACGGTGCGGACGCCCAGAACATAACGCTCTACTCCTACGGCGGGGCAGATGCGATCGAACGCGGCCACAACGCCCTCATCTTCGAAGGCCCTGGACAAGGCTCGATGCTGTTCGAACGCGGGGTCCCCTTCCGCCCTGATTGGGAAAACGTCATCACGCCCATAGTGGACTACCTCCGGTCACGCCCTGAGGTGGACACTTCGCGTATTGCCTTAATTGGGCTCAGCATGGGCGGTGAGCTCGTCATCCGCGCCGCGGCCTTCGAGCACCGGCTGGCTGCCGTCGTCGCCGACCCCGGGATCCTCAGCCTGTGGCTCCTGTTTCAAACCGGATACCCGCGCCTCGGGTCCCTCTTCGCCAACGGGGCCACCAAGGAGCAGGTCAATGCGGCCTGGCAAAGACAACTCGTCCCAAAACTGAACGCCGTTGACCGGTATACCCTCGCTAAGCGGTCGGAGGCGTACGGCAGGCAATACCTGTTGGCTGCCCGCGCGGGACAGGTCTTTAGCGACCTGTACGACTTTGAGCACCACCGCGATGCAGTTTTCCTGCGCCGAGGTTGTCGACCGGGTCACGGCGCCGACGCTCGTATCTGCATACGAATACGACCAGTACGTCGTACCCTCCTCCCAGGCGACTATGGTCTACGAGAAACTCTTCGGCCGTAAGCAGTACGCCTACTTCACGGCCGCCGAAGGTGCCCAGTACCACTGCGCACCCATGGCCCCCCAGACCCGCAACCAGGTCGTGTATGACTGGCTGGACCGCACCATGTGACACCCCGTTGAGCCGCCGCGTGCGGCCTTGCGCCCAATACCCTTCAGTTCGCCGCCGGGTACCTCGCAGATGGCGTCGAAAGTCGAATAATCCCGGCGTCATCGAGACGATGCCGGCGAAAATCAGCCAACCTCGCCGGTTTCCCCCATTTCACCCGACTATAAAGCGTGTTTCAGGTTCAGCCGGGACATTGCCCGCCGCCACCAAGGACCTGAGCGCGGACCTCAACGCGGGCCCGACGCCGAAATGGGTGTCGCCATGGCGCGCCAATAACCCCCGGAAAAGCTCACAACCAACGGTCGATTGGCGGTGGCCCTACCCGGACCTCACCCGATGCTGCCGCTTGTCCCCGCCGAAGCCCGCGCCGCGTTTTCGGGCCGCGCGCCGAAGCAACAGTTCGCGCTCCGGCGCATTCTGCACGAGTGCCGCACCCCGCCCGAAGGCTGCGGCCGCCTCGGCGTGGCGCCCAAGCTTGTCGAACAGGTCGCCCCGCACGGCGTGAAGCAGGTGGTAGCGCTCCAGCGCGCCACTCTCGACCAGGTGCTCGACAAGCGGCAACGCGGCAGTCGGGCCGGACGCCATCGAGATTGCGACCGCTCGATTGAGTTCGACGATCGGCGACGGCATGGCTGACGCCAGCGCGTCGTAGAGCGCCACCACCTCGGCCCAGTCGGTTTCCTCTGGGTGGAACGAGCGGGCGTGGCAAACGGCGATCGCGGCCTGTAGGGCGTAAGGTCCCCGCGTCACCGACAGTTCATCGGCGCGTTGCAGAGCCGCCTCGCCGCGACCGATGAGCAGGCGGTCCCACATCCGCCGGTCCTGGTCGGCGAGCACGACGACAGCACCCCCCGGCTGGACTCGAGCGCGCAAGCGCGAGGAGTTGAGCTCCATTAGCGCTACGAGCCCGTGCACTTCGGGCTCGTCGGGGACGACGGCGGCGAGGATGCGACCGAGGCGCAAAGCTTCGGCACATAGCTCAGGGCGCAGCCAAGCCTCGCCGCTGGTGGCGGAGTAGCCCTCGTTGAAGATCAGGTAGATGACCTCCAGCACCGAGCCGAGCCGGGCGGCGCGTTCCCCACTTTCGGGAACTTCGAAGGGGACGCCCGCCTTGGCGATTCGCCCGCTTGCCCCGAACGATGCGTTGGGCGATCGTCGGCTCGGGAACGAGGTAGGCACGGGCGATCTCAGCCGTGGTGAGGCCCCCGACGAGACGGAGGGTCAGAGCGACGCGTGATACCAACGGGAGGAGTGGGTGACAGGCGACAAAGATGAGGCGCAGCCGGTCGTCGTCCAGTGTCTCTTCGTCGAGGTTGGATGGCTCGTCGGTGTGTGCGCCCCGGTCGAGCGTTCGGCCGAGTTGGGCGTATTTTTCAGCCAGCCTGCGATCGCGCCGGAAGCGGTCAATCGCCTTGCGCTTGCCCACGGCCGTCAGCCAGGCGCCAGGGTTGGCTGGGACACCGTCTCGCGGCCACTGGCGCAACGCGTCAACGAGCGCCTCCTGGGCCAGCTCTTCGGCCAGGTCGAGGTCGTTCGCCATCCGTGCCAGCGCGCCGACGACGCGCGGGAACTCCATTCGGAACACGGTCTCGACGGCGGTGGTCGAATCGGCAAGCGACACGCCGCCGATTCAACCACCGCTGAGCGACATAACTCAGCCGGAGACGGGACGGACCCGGACTTCGCCCTCGCCGAGGACGTCAAGAAACCGTTTCGACCATTCAACGGCCTCCCCCAGGTCTCGGCATTCCATCAGTGCCCAGCCGCCGACGATCTCCTTCGCCTCGACAAACGGGCCGTCAACGACGGTGAACTTGCCGTCCTTGAGAGTGATCTTGGCGCCTGCGGCAGTAGGCGCTATGCCGCCGGTAGCGACCACTACACCAGCCTTGGTGGCCTCCTCGACAAAGCGCCCCATACGCTCGTAGAGCTCGGGTGACGGAGGCTCTGTTGGGAGCGCGGACTCGTCCGCCAGCGTGTACCCGAGAAATCGCATCGTCTAGCTCTCTTTCTAGAATGGTGGGGCGCCATTCGCCCCACCTTGCCAGAGCGTCGAGTAACTGTTCAGGGTCGGAGTTCAGTAACCGAGCCAACGCCGATAAGCGGCAATGAGGCGTGAAGTGTCGGGGTCGCCACGGACGTCGATGTCGAGCAGCGCTATGTCGTACCGGCGGTTGCCTCGTTTGCAGGTGGCTATGAGCTCACGGCGGTGGTTTTTGACCGATACGGACAGCACTTGTACGTCTTCTCCGATAACCGTGCCGGGGCAGGGGAAATTGGCGTCCTCGTCGAAGGCGTTCGCGAACCCCTGTAGTTGTTCGTCCTCGCCGTAGGCGTCGACGGTGATCTCGTCGATGAGAGTGTCGAGGTCGGGGTCTGCTTTTTGCGGGCTGGGCTCAAAGGGCCTCCTTGGGTAACAGGCAGGGCCGGTGCCTTATGGCGGGGGGAGGGCTCGTGGCGGCAGCCACGGGTCGCCTTTGAAGAGCTGGACCAACACATCAAGGCCTCCCATGCCGTGCTTGCGGGCGGTCTGGAGGTAGCTGCGGACAGCGCAGAAGGCTTTGGCCCCGGCCAGTGTCCTGAAGCAGCCGCTTATCTTGTCGTGCAATTTGGCCATCCTGAGGTCGCGCTCGCCTTGGTTATTGTCAAAGCTCACGGCCTGGTCGGACCAGTATCGCTGCACTTCGTGGCGCTGGTCCCGGAACCGGCACAGCAAGTTGTAGGCGTCCCGGTGGACGCTGCCCGCCCGGTGCCGGGACGGCACGGCGGCAAAGCCTCGGTTGACCAACTTTGCGTAGCGGGAGCGGTAGGCCTTCAGCTGGCCGGGGCTGAGCCCACTAATTCCCTCAAAAAGCGCTTTCTCGACGGCGTCTTTCACCTCTACCAGCAAGTCGGCCATCTCGTCGGCCCAGTCCCGGTGGGCTACCGAGCCGGTGAGGGAAGCCAAGTCGCGGAGCAGGTGGGCGCAACAAAGGGCATGCTCTATGCCGTCGACCGACCAGTACGGCTTCCACCCGTCGGTGATCAGCACGCCCGAGAAAAAGGGCAGCACGGCCATCTCGGCGAAGGCCTCTTTGCCCCTTTTCGGGTGGCAGTCGAGCAGGGTGAGCATAGCGGTGCAGGCGACGTGGAACCAATAGCGGGCACCCGATACCCGAGAGCCGGTCTCGTCGGCGTGCAGGACGTCGGCCGCGATGAGCTGAGCCCGCAGTTCGGAAAGGAAAGACGAAAGCCCCTCGGCCGCCTCGGGGGCCAGGCCGGCCAACCAGCCGGTGGAGACAGGTGCCCCGCATACCTGGGAGAGCAGTTCGGCTGCCCTGGCGACAGGTATGTGCTGGCCCACCATCAAGTAAACGGCAACCGCCCGCACGGCTGGCCCGTAGCACGCCGGCCCTTTTGCCTCGGCTGGGAAAGGGGCTTTCGTCGTCGCCCCGCACCGGCAGCGCCGGGACTCGGCGCCGTGCTCAGTCACCTCCAAGCGGCTACCGGGCAAGTCGAACACTTGGCGCACTTCAGTGCCGGCCACCTTTGCCGCTCCCAGGCTTTGCCCGCAACGGGCGCAACTCACCGGCGAGTGCACGACTGTGCGGTCGGGGCTGTCGACTTTCGCCAGCGCTGCCCCGGCCGCGCCGGGCTGCTTGCCAGGACGGCGCCCTACCCGTTCGCTCAAGAACTTCTTGGCCCATTCCCGGGCCAGGCGCCGCCGCTCGAGCGCGTGAGAGCCGTTCTTCGGCTTGCTTCGCCCGTTCGCCCAGGGTGTCGGACGAGGGTGGCTTGCCCGAATTAGAAGAATTCCGGCCCATTTCGCGTTTCAGCTTTTCGAGCTCCGCCTCGAGTGCCTCTAATTTCGCCCTCAGTTCGCCGTTCTCCGCCCTCAGCTCGCCAACTTCGACCCGCAGCGCGGCGTTCTCCTCATTGAGCTGCTCGACCTGTTCGGCAAGGCCCACGCCATAATGTCTACCATGCCCCGCGCGCTCAGTGGTCGATAGTCGCCGCGCTCCGCCGCGCCCTACCGGTGAATAGTTACAGCGTCGATGGCTTACGACAGGATCGACACCCGGGAGCGGTTATTCTCACTCGTCCACACGGGCGCTGATCGAGGCCAGTGGCCGGGCACGTTCACGGGCAACCTGTCCGTCCTGGCCGGCTTCCACGACCCCAACCCCTACAGTTGCTACGGTCTGAGGCTCCGGCAGACCCGAATGGAGCCGATTGATCGTGACTTTTGCGCTCCCCCTCACCACCAACTTCCCGCCCGCTCCGTCGCCGCCTTGGCCGCCAGCTTCGGCTTAGGCACCCGGGAGGTGCAGCTTCTGCCCGATGTCGGCATCACCAACGCGATCTACGCCGTAGGCAAGAGCCTCGTTCTTCGGGTCCCCGCGCGCCCCCGGCTTCGAGCGAACCTTGGCCCGTGAGGCGGCGGTCGTGCCGCTGGCCGTAGCCGCCGGCCTGAGAACTCCTCGCTTGGTGCGCTACGACGCCAGCGAATCAGTGCTGCCCGCTCCCTACGTGGTCTACGAGCGGGTCGACGGCCATCGCCTGGAGCGGGAGCCCGGCGTGGTCCCAAGTTCGCCCGAGCCTTGGAGAGCATTAGGCCGAGACCTCCGCAAGCTCCATGACCTGGAGGTCCCTCCCGAGTTGGACCTGGACCCGCCGTTGCCGGTGGACGGCCGAGG
This sequence comes from uncultured Acidimicrobiaceae bacterium, assembly GCA_963807395.1. Classification (GTDB taxonomy): domain Bacteria; phylum Actinomycetota; class Acidimicrobiia; order Acidimicrobiales; family Palsa-688; genus Fen-671. The sequence goes on along the minus strand of CAWEBW010000002.1, from coordinate 651,030 downwards.
ACTTGCTGGGGGCGCGCCTGGTCGAGGGCTGGATCAGCTCGAGGGATCACGGCTGGCTCTCGGAGTGGTTGGCGGCGCTGGGTACACACATCGATGGTCAAAAAGAGACCGTCATCCATGGCGATATCCAGGCCGCGAACGTCCTGGTCGATGACCTTGCTGACTATCTGGCCCTGATCGACTGGGGTGATGCCCGACTCGATGATCCCGCCAATGACTTCGCCGGAGTCCCCATGGGAGTCGTGCCGGCCATGCTCGAGGGCTACGGAGGAGAACCGACCCTCGGTTTCAAAGCCCGAGTAGTGCATCGGCACCTCCAGGTCGCTCTACTGCTTATGCCGAGGGGCGCTCTCAGCGACTTGTCTTGGGCCGAGCGCCCAGCTCCGATCCTGCTCGAGCTGATGCGCTTCTTCGCCTCCGGGCCGCCGCCGAGGTGGTCAGAATCTAACGCCTCCGGCACCACGATGAGGGCATACCCCGTCCACGACCGGCAAAATTCGTTTCGGTCAGCCCGCCCTGATGGATATGGTCGGCCCGTGGCCGACAACTCTTACCGATGTCTTCACCTGACGGCGTCTGTCTGACACCCCGCCTTCGGCTGGAACCAGTCGGGCCAGAACATGCCGAGGACCTCTTCCGGCTTTTTCAAGACCCAGTGGTAGCCACATGGTACGGCGGCACCTGGAGCCGCGCCGAAGCCGAGGCCTTCGCCGAGGCCGCCGGGCGAGCCTGGGCTAGGGACGGCGTGCACAAATGGATGGCCTACCGTCGCTCCGATGGCGCTCTAGTAGGCCGCGGCGGCCTGTCTCAGATGTCGCTCGATGCTCGCACGACCGTCCAGATCACGGCCCTGACCGGAGGGACCAACTGGTCGCGCTGGCGACTGGAACTGGGCTGGGCTTTACTGAGCGACTTCCACGGCCAGGGATATGCCACCGAGATCGGCAGAGAGGGCCTCCGTTTCGCTTCGCGGGTGTTCTCGGCCGAATCTGTCATCTCATTCACGGAGCGAATCAACATCGCCTCGCGGCGGGTCATGGAGCGTCTCGGCATGACTTACGTTGGCGAGATCACCTGGCGGGGCTTGGTGGGGGGACAAGTCGGCGAGGCCGACGATGCACCTTTCGCGGTGTACGTGAAGCGGGTCGCTAGCTCACATGACCCGTGAGGCCGCTCCGCCAGTGTCGCCCGCCAGCACCGCCCGCCTCGCCACTTAGTGAGAAACCCCAACCGTGCCGCTCCACTTTGTACCATTTGTCGCGCTATGTACAGACAAAGGGTACAAAGCTCCCCAGGGCAGCGCCCAGGAGAACATAAAGCGCAACGCACCCGCACCGCAGGCGTCTGACGGTACCCCCAGCGGGTATTGTATGCTAGGCTGCCTCAATACCCCGAGAGGGTATACGGCCGAAAGGTGCCAGCCATGAGCCAGACCATCACCTACAGCGTGCCAGGCATGTCCTGCGACCACTGCCGGCACGCAGTGAGCAGCGAGCTGGGTGGCGTGGCCGGAGTAACTGCGGTTGACGTGGACCTCGAGACAAAGCTCGTCAGGGTGACCGGTGCAGCCCTCGAGGATGCGGTGCTCCGGGCGGCCATCCAAGAAGCGGGCTACGAGGCCGGGTGATGAGCGCCGTAACCACGCAGGAGAAAACGGGCTACGTGGACCTGGCCATATCCGGGATGACGTGTGCCTCGTGCGCCGTGCGGATCGAAAGGCGCCTCAGCAAGCTCGAGGGTGTACGGGCGGCTGTCAACTTCGCCAGTGAACAGGCGACGGTTTCCTATGACCGGTCTCTGACCTCAGTCGACGAACTCATCCGAGCGGTTGAATCGGTCGGCTACGAGGCCGCAGTGCCACAGTACGGGCCGGACGAGGAGGACCCTACCCGGCCGTACCGGGCACGGCTAGTGCTAGCGGCAGTCCTGTCGGTGCCGGTGGCCCTGTGGACGTGGGTGGCAGCGGTCCGGTTCGACGGTTGGGAGTGGGCCGCGCTGGCGCTCGCCACAGTTGTCGTGGCGTACAGCGGCGGGCCTTTCCACCGGGCTGCCATCCGCAACGCCCGGCACGGCGTAGCCACCATGGACACGCTTATTTCGCTTGGGACCCTGGCCTCCTGGGGTTGGTCGGCCGTGGTCCTCGTCGCTGGGCTGGCCCAGCCCGTTTATTTCGACACGGCCACGATAATTACCGCGCTGGTCCTGCTCGGCCACTACTTCGAGGCCCGGGCTAAGCGCCGCTCTGGCGAGGCTTTGAGGGTCTTGCTCGAGCTTGGCGCCAAAGAAGCCCACCTGCTGCGCGAGGGGGTGGAGGTGCTCGTCCCCGTCGAGGCCCTGCGCGTCGGGGACGTGTTCGTCGTGAGGCCGGGAGAAAAGGTGGCGACGGACGGGGTAATTGTGGCGGGTGTCTCCGCCATAGACCGGTCGATGCTCACCGGCGAACCCGTCCCGGTCGAGGTGGGACCGGGCGACGAGGTGGTCGGGGCCACGGTGAACGCGTCCGGTCGTCTGGTCGTAAAAGCGAGCAAAGTGGGGACAGAAACGGCACTGGCCCAGGTGACCCGGCTGGTGGCAGAGGCGCAGACAGGCAAGGCCCAGGTCCAGCACCTGGCGGACAGGGTGTCGGCCGTGTTCGTCCCAGTGGTGGTCGCGGTCGCCATGCTTACGCTGGCCGGCTGGCTGGCCTTCAGCGGCCAAGGCACTGCGGCTGCCTTCACCGCGGCCGTCTCTGTCGTCGTCATTGCCTGTCCTTGCGCGCTCGGCTTGGCCACCCCCACCGCTCTCATGGTCGGCACCGGGCGGGGGGCGCAACTCGGGATCATTATCAAAGGTCCAGAGGTCCTGGAACACACGAGACGTCTCACTACCGTGGTCCTCGACAAGACCGGCACGGTGACCACCGGGAAGATGGAGGTGGCGGCGCTCGTCCCGGCCGATGGCCTGGAGGAAGTCGAGCTGCTCGGTCTGGCCGCAGCCATAGAAAATGCCAGCGAGCACCCGATCGGTAGCGCCGTTGCCGATTACGGTCGCAGACGTTTGGGTTCTTTGCCCGCCGTGGACGCTTTCACGGCTCGGGCCGGTCTGGGGGTCGAGGGCCGGGTAGGGGGACGATTGGTCGAGGTTGGGCGCCGCTCGCTATTAGCGGAAAGCGGCGTCGTGATGCCGGCCGCACTTGCCAGCGAAGCAGACCGCCTCGAGAGAGAGGGGACCACAGTGGTGGCGGTGGCGGTGGACGGAGTGCCGGCCGGCCTTGTGGCCGTGACCGACCACGTGAAGCCTACGAGCCGAGAGGCCGTTTCCGACCTGCGGGCGCTCGGCCTCACCCCGGTCCTGCTCACAGGCGACAACGAGCGCTCAGCTGGCGCCGTGGCCGCAGAGGTGGGGATCGAGCGGGTCATGGCCAACATACTGCCCGAGGGGAAAGAGGCCGAGGTCCGCCGGCTCCAGCAGGCGGGCGAAGTCGTGGCCATGGTGGGCGACGGGGTCAACGACGCCCCCGCCCTGTCCCGGGCCGACCTCGGGATTTCTGTTGGGACAGGGACCGATGTCGCCATACAGGCTTCGGACTTGACCTTGGTCTCAGGCGACCTCCGAGATGCGGCCGACGCCATCCGCCTCGCCCGGCGCACTCTAGCCACGATAAAGGGCAACCTGTTCTGGGCCTTCGCCTACAACGTGGCCGCCATCCCGCTTGCCATCGCAGGCGTCGTAAACCCCATAATCGCGGCCGGAGCCATGGCCTTTTCGAGCACGTTCGTCGTGTCTAATTCGCTCCGGTTACGGCACTTCCGGCCAACGAGGAAGGCTTCATGACTACCACGCCAAGTACTGACTCCAGCCCAACCTACGGTTACATCGCCGAAGGCGACAAAGAGGCTCTTTCCAGGCGGATGCACCGTATCGAGGGCCAGGTCCGGGGCATCGAAAAGATGATCGCCGAGGACCGCTACTGCATTGACATTCTGACCCAGATCTCGGCCGTGTCCACCGCCCTCGACGCCGTGGCGTTCAAGATCCTCGAGGACCACGTGAACCACTGTGTCGCGGGAGCGCTCGCCTCGGGGGACGAGGCAGTGGCGGCCGACAAGAGCCGGGAGATGCTCGAGGCCGTGCACCGGTTCACGAAATCCCACTAGGTGGTTCACGAAGGCGCCCCGCCCAGACAGGTCAATCGACCAGAGGCGTAACCGTGGTCGAAGGCGGTGACCAGTCGGGCTCGTTGGCCAAACGGTCGGCGATCCGGTCGTAGAAACTGCGTCGCTCGAGGGCCGCCGCCAGGTCAGACGTGACCCGGCTCAGAGGGTAGGGCAGTTCCTCATCAAGTTCTGCCACGGCCGCCTCGGTAGCTCGCCACTCCGCGGCTAGCCGACCAACGAGCGCCCGCGACTTGGCCGTTAGTACGACATATTTGCTCCGCCCGTCAGGCCCGGCGGTCGTGCGTACGAGCCCCGCGGTGCGCATGGCAGCCACTTTCTGACTTTCGGCGGAATGCGTCCGCTGGACAGAAGCGGCGAGTTGGGCGATGGTCATCGGGCCACGAGCGTGCAGGCGCAACAACTCCATGACGAAGCTGGGTTTGAGGCCTTTGATGCCGGCCTCGGCATAAAGGCGGGCGATGTCGGCGTCCATCTCCGCTTGGACCAGGCGCAACGGTCGCCAACGGCTCTGCTCGGTCGGGTCACTGCTCACCCGCCCAACATTACTGTTGAAAGTGATGTAACAGTACTGTTATAAATGTCGTATGCGCGTGCTGACGGACCTCAGCCCGCTACGCCGTTCTCCCGGCTTTCGGCGGCTGTGGGTGGGCTCGACGCTGTCATCGATCGGGAGCGCGTTCACGGCCTTCGCCGTACCGCTCCAGATCTACAACGCCACTCACTCCTCGCTCGCCGTCGGCGGTTTGGGCCTCGCCCAACTGGTGCCCCTGCTCGCCGTAGGCCTGATCGGTGGCCGCATCGCCGATACCTTCGACCGGCGCCGGGTCCTGATCGGGGCCACAGCGGTGTCCACCGTCGTCTCGGCCGGTCTCGCCGCCCAAGCCTTGTCCGGGTTGCACGTTGTCTGGTTGCTCTACGGTCTCGTGGCCGTCAATGCGGCCGCCGGAGCCATCAGTGCGCCGACCCGGCGAGCCCTGATCCCTAGCCTGCTACGCGGAGACCAGCTGGCCGCCGGACTCGCGCTCAATCGGGTCACGTTCCAGCTCATGCTGACGATAGGCCCCGCGCTCGGGGGGCTGGTCGCTTCGGCACCGGCCCTGGGACTGGCCGCTTGCTACCTGCTCGACACTGCGAGCTTCGTCGCCTCCTTCTGGGCCGTGGCCGGGCTCCGGGGCAGCGGCTCTCGGGTCGCTCGGCCACGTGATGGAGGAGCGCGGCCCGGAGCAACAGGGGTGGCGGAGGGCCTTCGGGTGGTCCGCCGGAGCCCACCGCTGGTCGGAGCCCTACTGGCCGACGTGACTGCTACGGCGTTTGCTCTCCCTGTCGTCCTGTTCCCGGCCATCAACGCCGCACGCTTCGGCGGCCACCCCCAGACCCTCGGGCTGTTTACGGCGGCGATCGGAGCAGGCGGCCTCCTGACCGCGACGCTTTCGGGGCCTTTCACTCGCGCCGAGCGCCAGGGACAGCTCATGTTGCTTGCGGTCGCAGTATGGGGCGCCGCCTTCGCTGGGTTCGCGCTCGTGTCGGGCCTGTGGCCCACGCTGTGCCTGCTCGGCCTGGCCGGCGCAGCCGACACTGTCACAGTCGTCCTCCGCGGTGCCATCGTCCAGGCCAACGCCCCTGAATACGCCCGCGGACGAGTGTCCGCCGCCGAATACGTGGCCAGTGGCACCGGCAACTACCTGGGGGACATGGGCTCCGGCGCGTTGGCTTCGCTCACTACGGCAGCCACGGCCGCCCTCCTCGGAGGCCTCGCCACCGTCGCCGGCACCGTCGTGATCTGCATCGCCCTCCCGCAGTTCCGCCGTTACCGAGCCGCCCTCCCCGGTCGCCGCGCCGAAACCCCTGACGCCGCGACATCGGCGGCACTACCAAGCGAATTGCCGACATGAGCCGCGACGGCCCGCCGGCTGCCGGACATGGCGAGAGATCGCCCGACCAACGCCGGGCGGTCTCTTTTATCGTTTACGGACATCGATGATCTTGCCGCTTCGACGACAGAGCGGCCGAAGTGCGCCAGATGGTACCCTCGGTCGATGCACGTCGTGATCGGTGCCGACCATGCGGGTTTCCCGGCCAAGCAGGCCGTTTTCGACCATCTGGTTGCCGCCGGGCACGGCGTTGACGATGTAGGGGCCACCACCGACGAGCCCGTCGACTTTCCCGACGTCACCGTTCGACTGTGCCAGCGTGTGCTGTGCGGGCAAGCGGAGCGCGGGGTCCTTATTTGCGGTACGGGTATCGGGGCCTGCATGGCCGCAAACAAGGTCAACGGCATCCGGGCCGCTCTCGCGGATGACGTCTATTCGGCCCACCAATGCGTTGAGCACGATAATGCCAACGTACTGTGCCTGGGGGCTCAGGTAGTTGGGCCAGCAGTTATGCGAGAACTTATCGACACCTTTCTGGCCGCAAAATGGGAGGCGGTCGAGCCGTTCAGTCGGCGGGTGGCCAAATTGGACGCAATCGAGAAGATGCATTAGAGAAAACGACTCGGTAGACGAAAATGACTAATGTCCGGATCGGGGTGCTCGGAGCGAGCAGGATTGCCCCAAATGCCCTCCTCAAGCCTGCAATGGAGATCGCTGGAGTTGAGGTAGCCGCAGTTGCGGCACGCGACAAGGCACGAGCTGAGGAGTTCGCCGCCCTCCATGACATCCCGGTCGTCCACGACTCTTACGAGGCCTTGGTGGCTGACGAATCACTTGACGCCATTTACAACCCGCTCGTCCCTTCCTCGCACTTGGAGTGGTCGATTAAAGCGCTCGACCACGGGAAGCACGTCTTGTGCGAGAAACCCTTCGCCCGCAACGCGGACGAGGCGGCGGAGATGGTCCGGGTGGCCCGTCGCCAAGACCGCGTCCTGATGGAAGCGTTCCATTGGCGCTACCACCCCCTCGCCACCGCCATGGTCGAGGTTGCAGGCAAGATCGGCCCGCTGGTGCGGGGCGAGGCGGTGTTCACTTACTTCCTCGATGACAAAGAACGCTGGCTGTACGACTTCTCGCTAGGTGGCGGCTCAGCGATGGACCTCGGTTGCTACCCTGTCCACTGGCTGAGGACGTTGTCCGGGGAAGAGCCAGAAGTGGTGAGAGCGTCCGCCGTCGCGCCAGCAGATGACGTCGACCTGTCCATGGAGGCCGATCTGCGTTTTCCGTCGGGGTTATCGGCCCACTTACGGTGCTCGATGGTCAACCCGGGGGCCAGGACCTGGTACCTCGTCCTGGAGGGGGCGCAAGGCACGCTCCGGGTGGACAACCCTTTAGCCCCGCAAGAAGGGCACCGCCTGACCGCAGAGTTCGAGGACGGCACCCGCCTGGACGAGACCTACACTCTGCGACCGACATACGCCTACCAGCTGGAGGCCTTTCTCGAGGCGATATCGGGCCAGCGGCACCCCGTCACCGGAGGCGACGACGCCGTAGGGAATATGGCCACCATCGACAACCTGTACCGTGCCGCTGGTCTACCACTGCGCTAAGTAACCCTGGAAAACAGGCTTCACGGTGAGAGAGCACCAACTGCCTCTTCAGCAACAACTGCTGGCGGACAATGTCGTCGTTCTTCTGGGCGCGGACGCATCAGTCAAGTCGATATGGCTCGTGGGTTCTCTCGGTTCGCCGACGGCGACGGTCGACGACTGGAGCGACACAGACGTAGCTGTCGTGGTCAATGACAGCGCGTTGGCTGATTGGTTCGGGGCCGTCGACTGGCTGCACCCGATTGGGCGGGTCTGGGCCGACAGCGCATCAGAGGAGCCACTACGAAAGGTCACGAGGGTCGTCTTCTACGATGGTCGGCGCCTCGACCTTGTATTCTTCGGGCACACCTTTGGACGGCCGGACCTGGCTGGGCGCCAGATTCTGGAGCCGAGGCCCAAGCTCAGAGTTGGCCCGCCGTGCTCAGTTGCCTTCGGCCAGCGGCCTTCGCACCCGAGACGCTGTCGACGGATTAGTCAACCAGTTCCGCTTCGTAGCCAGTTTGGCCGTGGTCAAGCTGGCACGCGCCGACGACTTGGTCGGTCTCCACCTCGCCATCGAATGCGCCCGCCTTTGTCTGGTCCTTGGCATGCTTATGCGAGACACCGCCCTGCCCCCCGGGACCTGGGACGATCTACCAATGGACGTCGGGCGCGTGGGGATGCCCGCCGACGTCGGCTCCGCACTCTCGAGCATCGAGGAGTGTGCCCGCATATTCGAAGCTCACCTGCGCGCTGCGAACTCCGGCCGGACGCTCGACGCCTTTCCTCTCGAGCAGATGATCGCCAAGTTAGGCGCCGAGGTCGGCCTCACGGGAACGGCGGCGGGTCGTAACTAACTCCGAAGGGTGCATCAGGGCGCGAGAACTCACCCATGAGCGCTCGCCTGAGCGGAGTAGTGCGCTCCAGGAAGTCGGCCGAGTTCTGCAGCCGATCAGCGTGCTTGACCCAAGGCGGGCTGTAAATATAGTGAGCCGTGTAGCGGTCCCGGTCCCCATCGTGGGCGTACGTCCGGTGCCACACCGCGTTGTGGAACAGCAAGACGGAGCCGGCCGATGCCAAAATGACCTGACCTATAGGCACGTCACCACCGTTGCTGCGGACCTCGTCGGGAAGTGGTACCTGGCTGCGATGGCTACCCGGGATCAGCTCCATGTTGCCCGTCCTCGGCCTGGTCTGGTCCGTCAACAGGTACGACGCCCTCAGCTGGACCAGCGGCACGGGGTAGCCCAGTTGCTTGAAGTCGTAAGCACTCGAACCGTCTTGATGCCATCTGCCGATTCCCGCGTGCGCGGGTTGCATCGTGTTCCAGCTCGCCTGTAGGACGAAGCGGTCACCATAAAGCCCGCGGACTTTGGGCAGGACGGCGGGGTGGTCGATGAGGCGTTCGAGGCTCGGCTCGGCTTCGTAACCCCGTCCCAACTGACCGAACTCTCGGTCGCGTTGAGCGTGAAGCCTGGCCGAGGCGTCGTAGCACTCAGCTGCCTCGTCGGCCGAGAGCACGTCGGGGATAACCAGATAACCCCAAGATTCGAAGATGAACTTGTCTATCGGAGTGAACTCTCCGGGAGCAACCGTGGGGCTCAACGCAACCGTGGGGCTCAATGTCTCAGTCATACAATCCGCTCCTTAGCACTCGGGTCAGTCCACAAAGGTCGCCAACGGCAAGCTGACCCGACGGCCTGTCGCCATTGATCGTAACCCGGCGTCCAATATCTCCTGCGTGTCGCGTGACGCCGAAGCTGACACCAGCCCCTCGAAGGGCAGGTCGTGGAGCAAGCAATAGGTGAAGTAGTCAGGGCCTGAACGGTAGTGGGCCGGAAGAGCTTCGGCGGCGACCACTTTTGCTTCCGTCGACACCCGTTCACCGGGGGCCTCGACGTTCGCCAAGCGCACCTCGTCGGGCCCTGTGAGGGCGATCGAACCTGCCTCTCCGTAGATCATCGTTGGCATCGGGGCGGCCAGGGCTGGTTGTGTCCAGGTACCCTCGACCACCGAATGCCCTCGGGGGTAGCCGAGGATCATCGTGCCGTTGTCCTCAACCGTGAAGAACTCTTTCGAGAAGCGCCCGCCGTGTGCGACGACGTGGCTCGGCTGGCCCATGAACCACCTCGACATTGCAGCACCGTACGAGCAAAAATCTACGGCCGCGCCCACCCCCGTTGGTCTCCCGTTCGATCAGCCAACCCCACCCCACACGGGCGATCGGCCCTTGCGAGGCGTAGTTGGCCGGCGGGCCGCCGTGCCCGGCGCGGTTGTAAATGCCGAGCAGGCGACCGATCTCACCCTCGTCCACTAGACGCTTGGCCGTGTGTATCCCGGGGCGCCAGTTGGTCGGCCAGTTGACCATAAGCCTGACGCCATGTCGCGCCGCCGTCGTCGCCATCTCGTCCGCTACCCGCACGTCGGCGGCCATCGGCTTTTCCTTCATGACATGAACCCCTCTGGCTGCCGCCTCGGCCACGACCTCGGCGGCGCGGCGGTTGTCGGCACAAGTAATGATGGCCTCGGGCTGCGCCTTCTCGTAAAACTCGTCAGAGTTGGCAAATGCGGGTACGTCTGGATGGAGGTGCTCGAAGTGGCCCCGCAGCTCGTCGTCGGCTACGGCGATACCTACGACCTCAGAAGTGGGGCTCTCGAGGGCGGCGTCAAGCAAACCGCGGAAATGCAAATGCTCGCCTCCGACAAAGCCAAGCCGCACCCGATCTCTCGCTTGTGCCATCAGAAACCGCTCCTTTCAGTTGCCAAAATCACGTCAAAACATCGAAATCTTACGGGGGTGGGCCAAGCGCCTACGCGCTGACCAGCGTGCTTCGCTCTAGCGGGAGAGTGACTGGCGTCCCGGTATCGGCGGAGCGGTAGACGGCCAGCACCAGTTCCAGGGCATCCCGGCCCTCGGCCCCGGTAACCCTGGGGGTCTCTCCGTCGAGGACGGCGTCGACGAAGTTGGCTAGCTTCCTGTAGTGCACCTCGAGCAGAGGTGGCTCGACGGTCGGGAGGTGCCGCCAACCTCGCAAGTGGTCTGGCTCATTGAAGGTCTTGCTGAACACGTTGATACCAGGCGACTCCCGGCTGGTCGTAAGCGAGCCCAGCGACCCATCGATCGACATTGAATGATGGCCGGCGGCGACCGCCCAAGCCGCGTACCACGAGCCCATGGCCCCGCTCTGGAACCGCAACGTCGCCATGACCGTGTCTTCGACGTCGACGTCAGTCAACAATTCATTACCTACCTGCACCTCCGGGCGGAATATGGCACTCGTGCCGTAAACCGTTTGTGCCGGGCCCATCAGCCACAGGATCGTATGGGCGGTATAGATCCCCCAGTCCATGAGGACGCCTCCGCCTGCGAACCGCTTTTGGAGGAACCATGGGACCCTATGGCTCGACGGCCCCACTCCGACCTGCGTGAGACCCATTAACCGCCCGAGCGCACCCTCTTCAATTATACGTTTTACCAACGGGAGTTCAGTACTGAAACGGTGCTGATAACCCATGGCGAACTTGATACCCGCGTTTTCGGCCGCCTCGACCATGGCGTCGGCTTCCTCCAGCGTCGGCGCGATCGGTTTCTCGCATAGCACGTGCCGACCGGCGCGCGCCGCCGCGATCACCGGCTCGGAATGGGCGCTGGGCGGAGTCGTCACGCTGACCGCTTCGACCTCCGGGTCCGCCAGGAGGTCCTCGTAGTTGTCGTAGACGTTTGGTACCCGGAAGTCCTCGCCCGCCTGACGGGCCTTCGCCACGTCGATATCGCACACCGCGACGAGCTTCACCCTCGGGTTCCTAGCGTAGTTGGGGAGGTGCGCCAAGCGAGCGATCCCTCCTGCTCCGATGACTCCGATCCCAAGCCTGCGCTCCGTCGTCATGGCACTGTCCCCTTGCGTTATAGATCTGTTCAACCTGATAGGTAGTCACTCTGATAAATCGTTTGCTCGCTTATTTCTACCACAATGTTGGCTCGCTTGGATAGTCGAACTGACGGGACTTCCGGTCTAGTTCGCCGTCCCTGACGAAGACACCGCCGGCGTGCCGGTTACTCCTCTGCCGTTGGCCTTGTCGCTCGGGCCGTCATTTGTCCCTGCCGGTCCAGTATCAGTAGCTGGCACCAACCTCGGCCTACCCTTGACCAGCTCCACCCGGTCCCGCCAGCGTCGGTCCGGGTCAGGGACGGGCACAGACGCTACCAGGAGTTTTGTGTACTCGTGTTCCGGGTCTCCCAACAGCTTCTCGACCGCCTCTCGACTATTTGACCGTGGTACATCGTCATCATCTCGCCGCCCAGGAAAGCGACCGTGGAAAGGTCGTGGGTGATGAAGAGCGTCGTCATCTGGTAGCGCTCGCGGAAATCCCCGATCACTTCAAGGAAGGCCCGCCGAATGTGCGCGTCCAGCATCGAAACCGGTTCGTCTGCGATGATGAACGCGGGCCGCAGCATGTGGACCCGCGCCAGCATCAAGCGCTGCCTCTGGCCCCCGCTCAGCTGGTGGGGGAACCGGCCGAGCACGTGGTCCGGGTCGAGTTTGACCGCCTCCAGTGAGGCTCGGATTATCTCGATGCCGTCTGATTTCTTCCGGGCCAGCTTGAACTTCTTGATGGCCTTCCAGAAGACGCGGTCGACTTTGTAGATGGGGTTGAAGATGGAGTACGGGTCCTGGAACACAGGTTGAACGTCGGCCCGGAACCCATGGTACTCGGCCCGAGAGAGTTTCGAGATGTCCTTTCCGAGGTAGGTCGCCCGCCCCGCCGTCGGTTTTTGCAGTCCCAGCAGAATCCGCGCCACCGTGCTCTTCCCACTGCCGCTGGCCCCCACCAGGCTTACGATCTCGGCCGGCTGAGACCGCAGCTCGAACGCCACATTATCGACGGCGCGGAGCCTTGTCCCGGCTCGTCCAGGGAAGACTTGTGTCACCCCGTCGAGGCCGATCAGTTTGACGGCAGCCGACGGTTCCGCAATCTTGGGAGACGTCGCCGCAGCGGCCGTCTGCCTCCTGCCTTGGCCGACCTCCAGAGTGGGTATGGACTGGATCAACTGGGTGGTGTACTCGTGCTGGGGAGCCTTGAACATCTGGTGCACGTCGCCCACCTCGACGATTTTCCCCTGGTACATCATGGCGACCCGGTCAACGAGCTGTGCGTGCACGCCCATGTCGTGAGTGATCACGACCATGGCCAGCCCGAACCGTTCTCGCAATTCAGCCAGGTTTTGGATCACGACACGCTGAATTGTTACGTCCAGAGCCGTGGTCGGCTCATCGGCGATCAACAGGTCCGGCTGCAGCGCTACTGCCAAGGCCATGATGACTCGTTGCTTCATCCCGCCGGATAGTTCGTGGGCATACATGCGCCCGACCGCCGGGTCGAGGCCCACCTGGGTCAGCAGGTCAGGGATCCTCGCCTCTATTTCCTTTTGGTCCACGCCGGTCATGTGGAGCTGCATTACGTCGAGGAACTGGTCCTTCACCTTCATAACCGGGTTCAACGAGTTCATCGACCCCTGCGGCAGGTAGGAGAGGTGGCTCCAACGAACGGACCGCAGGCGGCGTTCGCCCACGCTCAGAAGGTCGATGGGCTGGCCGGGGGTGGCAAAGAACATGGCCGAACCACCGGCCACGTAGCCCGGGGGACGCAGCAGTCTGAGGACGGCTGACGCAAGGGTGGTCTTGCCACAGCCTGACTCCCCCGCGATCCCAAGGATCTCTCCCTTGTTCACTGTCAAGTTTACGCCGTCGACCGCGGTCGAATCGGCCTTCACGGTCCTGTACCGCACAGTGAGGTCGGAGACCTCGAGGATCGGCGTCACCTCAGACTCCTGCCACCCGGCGCAGCCTGGGGTTGAACACCTCATCAAGCCCGATAATGATGAGGTTGAGAGACCCGAACAACACCACAATGGCCACGATCGGGCCGACGAACAGTGGCCACGCTCCGAGGGTCAACGCGCCGCTCGAGATGGCCGAGTTGATGAGCAGGCCCAGGTCGATGAGGTTCGTCGGGCCCAAGCCGATTATCTCCAAAGCGATGAGCCCGAAGATGGCACCGACGGCCGAAAGCGCCAGCCCTAGCGCGATAAATGGGAGCATGTTGGGCACGAGTTCTTCGAAGATGATCTCGAAGATGTTGAGCTTCGTCACTTTGGCCAGGTCGACGTAGCTCCGGGTCCGCAAGCTGAGCACCTGAGAACGGATCGTTCGGGCGGCACCGGCCCAGCTGAAGACCGCCAGGATGATGGCGATGTCCACCAGGGTGACGTTCTTCGTGAACGCGGTAAATGCGATCAGCAACGGGAGCGCTGGTACTACAAGGAAGGTGTCCGTCACGGTCCGCAGTGTCGAGTCCATCACGCCGCCGATGTAAGCGGCGAAGAAGGCAATGGTTACCCCAATAAGAGTCGACAACACTCCGGCGTAAAACCCGACCTTGAGCGAAGTCCACAGCCCGGTGACAGTGAGGGCGAGGATGTCGCGGCCGTACTCGTCGGTGCCGAGCGGGTTAGCCCAGCTGGAATGAGCGAAACGAGGCCCGAACCCCACCGATATCGGGTTTTGCCCGTGCCCGATCCAGTCGCAGATCTGGCCACTGAGGACACCGATCAAGATCACAAATAGCAGAATGGCCAAGCCGGCTGTCAGCTTTGTCCGCGTACGGAGTGCTCGCAGGCCGTTTCGGATGACTGTCATGTGCTGGTCCTCATCGGGTGTACTTGATGCGGGGGTCGATCAGCGGCATGAGCAGGTCCAGGATGAAGACCGCCGTCAAGACGCCGAAGATGGCCAGGACGCTCACGCACATGACCGTATTGAGGTCCAGAACCCCGATGGCTTTGACCAGGGTGTAGCCGACGCCAGGGTACTGGAACAGCTCTTCAATCAAAACATTGCCGGCGAAGATGGCCCCAAACGAGATGGCCAACGCGGTAATCTGCGGCAGATAGCAGTTCGCCATGGCGTAGCGGGTCAGGATCCGCCTCGGTGGTAACCCCTTGGCCTGAGCAAACGTCAAGTAGTCCTCGCCCAGGACGCTGATCATCTGTTGGCGCATACCGAGCAGGGTCGCCAACACGGTGACGAAGACGATGGAAAATGCCGGCAGGATGGCGTGGTCGAGCACGCTCCCGATGAAGGGCAGGTTAAAGCCCTGGTGAACGTTGGCGGAGAACGGTGCGCCGGGCGGGAATATGGTTAGCCGATAGGCGAGGATGAACACCAACACCAACCCGATGAAATAAAACGGGACCGGGGCCATCCCGACCGAGAACCAGGTGGCCACCCCCGAGATCTTGCTGTTGCGCCGCCAGCCAGCAAAGGCGCCCAGCAGGGTACCCAGTACCCAGGCGATTATGGCCGACGTGAACAGCAAACCGATGGTCCACGGCAGGGCATGGGCCACCACGTCCTGGGCCGGAGTGGGGTATTCGAGCAGCGATGGGCCAAAGTTCCGGTGGAGCACCAGTTGAGTCATGAAGTGGCCGTACTGCGTCCACAAGTTCCCATCGAGGCCGAACACGGCCTTGTAGTGGTTGATCACCCCCGCGCTGGCCGTCGCATTCTCGGCATACTGTGATTTCAGGTTCTGGATGTAGGCGCTGATCGGGTCGCCCGGGATGAGGCGGAAGAAGATGAACGTGGCAGAGACGGCGGCCCATAGCGTGAAGATGTACAACGCAAACCGCCGGGTGATGTACGCCGTCAGCGAGTGGCGGGCGAAGTACCCCCGCACGCCCTTCTGCTCCAGGACCTGAGGGCCGAGCTCCGGATCCTCCGGGCCCCCAGGTCCTGGGCCGCGTCTACTTGAACGCTGTTGATCGACACTCTCGGCTCGTCAGGTTGTAACGGGCTTCAGCCTGCCAACGACGAAGAGGAACTGTCCCCACCAGTTGCTGGGTATCTGGTAAAGGTCCTGGTCTGTGGGCCAGCCCCTCCAGTACTGGGTGCTGCTGACGTGCCAGTAGACCGTCTGAAGGTAGGGAATGGCGGGTTGATAGGTGTAGAACTGCCGCAACGCCTGCTCGTAAGTCGGAACAGAGCTGGCGGCGGTCGGGTCCTCGTTGGCGAGCTGCGTGATTGTCGCGTCGAACGCCGGCTCCTTCAAGCGCATCTGGTCGTAGGTAAGCGCGTTCTTGCCGATGGGCTCGAAGAACTTGCTACTGAACTGGAGGTAGCCCTGCCAGGGGTCAAGGATGGCGCCGCCCAGCCACTCCGAACGGACGTCCCAGTTCCCCGATTCGACCAGCGACGAGTACACGGCGGAGGTGGGCGCCTTCAGGCTGGAGGAGATGCCGAGGTTCTGGAATTCCTCCACCAGTAGCTGGCCCACGATGTACTCAGGGTCGCCTGGCAGCGTAGGCGTGATGATGTCCATCGTGACCGGCTTACCGTTGTAGTACCGATTACCTCCGGACCCCTTCTTGATGCCGAGCTCGTCCAGCAACTCGCCCGCCTTCTTGGGGTTGTAGTCCCGGTACTGGGAGAACTCGTCGGCGATCGCCTTGTAGTCCCACGAGAACGTGTTGGGATAGTTGGGCCAGGGGTAAACGTCGACCGTTGTCGGCACCGGCCAGACGTCTTTCAGGATCTTCTGGCGGTTGAGCAACAAGGCGACGGCGTAACGGAACTTCGGGTCGGACAGGGCACCTCGTGACGGGTCGCAGTTGACAAAGATGCAGCGCTGGTCCGAGTCGAGGAAGTTGCATATGACGACGTTGTTGTCGCCCCCGTCTTGCAGGATCGTTGCGTACTCGTAAGAAGTCGAAGAGTCGAGGTAGTCGATAAGCCCCTCTTTGTATTCCTCGTTCTCCAGATCGGCATCGGTCGGCGCGTTGCGGAAGACCACATAGGGCGGCGCGGGGTCCATAACCGCTTTGGCCCAGTAATTCGGTGACTTCTCCCAAATGAAGAGGCCCAAGTCCTGGATCGTCTTCTGGAGCTTATACGGTCCTGTGTAGATGGGTGGGTCGTTCTTGAACGTAGTGATGTCCTGCCCTTGCCATACGTGCTGGGGTAAGACCAGCAAGTTGGCCGCGATGATCTGGCAAATGAAGTTGTAGTGGAAGCGGGTGTTGCGGGAGCTCAACTTGAACACTGCTGTCGTGGCGTCGGGAGTCTCGATGGACGCGAACTCCGGGGTCCATGTGGCGTTGCCCGAGCCGCCGATGAGAGAGGCGTCCTTCTTCATGAGCTCGGCCGTGAAGGCGATGTCAGCAGACGTGAAGGGCTTCCCGTCGCTCCAGGTGACGTTCGGCTTTATTTTGAGCGTGCACTCCGTGTAACTCGTGTTGTACGACCAGGTGTCTCCTTGCCAGGCTTCCACCTTGCCCGTGGCCATGTTGAGGTAGAACAGGAACTCTTTGGCCAGCTGGGTGACGCCCGCTTGGTACTGCTCCCCATTTGGGATCAGCGGGTTAAAGCTGTCGTATACGTTGAAGACACCCTGGTCGATGATCACCGTCTGGTTGCGCGGCGTCGGCGTGAGGCTCAAGGAATTCGACCGGACCGCGGTCGGGTCCCTGAAGAAGACACGATTACCGATAACCACACGGTCCGGCCCCTCGTGCCCGACCAGGTTGGCCAGTGGCCCGAGCGCTTTGCGGCCCAACAAGGCAGCACCGGCGGCGCCCGCCCCCATCAGCAGCGAGCGCCTACTTAATTGCCAACGGTTGAAGTCATTTATGTCGACGTCCTTCGAGTTAGGGTCCATTGTGTTAGAAGCATCCTTTCCTTGGTCGGAGGGATTTTTTTCGGCGGTGGCGAAACTGTGCCGGCGGGCCCTCCCGTCGCGGCGGGAACTATAACTGGTAGTGCGCATTGATCTCGGCCTGATAATCCTCGACGGCGCCGCTTAGGACATCGCCGACGTTCACTGGCGTGCCCAGGCGCGAAGACTCGAGCACGGAGAAGGCCATCGCCAGGTCGAGGACGCCTTCGGCCGCACTTGCCTCCATCTCTTTGCCGGTCAGGCAGGCGCGCGCGAAGTCGAACAGTTCGAGCGCGAACGGGTCACTCATGCCCCCAGGGAAGAGCTGGGCCAGCACCTCGGGCGACGCCTGCTCTGCCATCAAAGCGGACGAGGTCCCGACGAACCCGTCATCGTTGAAAACGTCGTTACCTTTGACACAGCCCCGGCTCCCGTAAATGACTGGGTTAGAACCCAAGCCCGACGCTTCACCGTGCCCCGCCCAGCCGGCCACTGCACTCCCGACGGCCCCACTGGCAAAGCGAAGTTGGGCCAGGAACACGTCTTCGACCTCGTTGGCGACCTCGGTCCCGGAGCTAGGGTCGACCCGCTTGTCCTCCATCGTCCGGGCCAGGGCGCTGATTTCTCCGACCGGCCCCATGAGGTACCGGATCTGGTGCATCAGGTGAACACCAAGGTCGATCGCGGGACCTCCCCCGCCTTCGAGTTTCTGGTGCCGCCAGGGAGTGTGGGCGACGATCCGGTCGGGAGCCCACTCCCCGCCGACGCCAACGGAAAGCCAAAGCTGCAGACGCCCAATCAGATCCTGGTCCAGTACCCATTTGAGCGCCCGCGTCCTGGGCGCGTAGCGGACGCTTTCAGCCACGCCGGCCACGAGGCCGCGGCGGGTCGCCTCATCGGCAATCGCTTTACCCGCTTTTACAGAAATGGCAAAGGGCTTCTCGATGATTACGTGCTTGCCGGCTGCCAGTGCGTCAAGGGCTACCAGATGATGGAGGGACACGGGGGTCAGGACCAAGACGGCGTCGACCAGATTTGAGCGCAGCATGTCGCGCCAGTCTTCGAAGATTTCCGGCACGACGTCCTCGTGGATGTCGCTTACGTACACGTGGGTGGCCCCCAAGGGGTCCGCGTCGTTGGTGGAGGCAGGCGCCCGCGGCGGGGGCCCATCTCCGGGACGCCTGAACATCGCAGCGTCCTCGGGCCGTCGAGCACACAAAGCGGTTATGCGGAAGAGGTCAAAACCCGCCGCCTGCATGGCGAGTATGCCCCTCAAATGGGCGGGCAGGATCCGGGCGCAACCCACGACCCCGAGGGCTAGCGGGCCATCCGCCGGTTCCTGGCCCATCGTGGTCACCGCCTGTGCTGTAGCGAGTTAGTGCAGTCGGAAAACACCGGTTGCCCGTGAGCGAAATTGCAGATCTGCGTCATAATGGCGCTCCCCCACAAAGCAATTTGCTTCCAGCGGTCTAGGTACTCTTTCGACGCCGCGACCAGATCATTTCACAGGCAATCCTCGACCAGAGTCGTTCAGGAATTGCCACCGCCGGCACGCGTTCCTTCTTACGGTCTCCGAAGGCACACAGGGACCGCCTGGCGTCAAGAACAAAGCGCGAACGACAGGTGCCCCTAGTATGTCCCCCTTCTTGCCTGTGTTGTCACGGGTACGCGCAGTTCTACAATGGTGTAACCTTTACAACGTTGTAAAAGGGTAACTGACCGGCCGAACCTTGTCAAGAAGTGGCGGCGAAACGATCATGTCCCAAAGAGCAGCAACACGACCACTGCCGGCGCTATGAGGCGTGCAGTTATCGGAACGAGCGCCTATCGTGCTCTGATGTCTGGGCACCCCCACTACGCCCGTGAGGATGAGATGGTGTGAGGAGGGGTCGTGGCCGTAACGCTTAGCGACGTCGCACAGCGAGCCCGCGTGTCGGTCAAGACCGTGTCAAACGTCGTTAGCGGTTACATCCACGTGTCTCCGGCCACCAGGGGGCGCGTCCAGAGGGCGCTCGACGAGCTCGGGTACCAGCCCAACCTGTCGGCCCGCAACCTTCGGGGCGGACGGTCGGGGGTGATCGCGCTGGCCGTCCCCGCGCTGAGCGCCTACTTCGCAGAACTGGCTGGGCTGGTCGAGCGGGCCGTCGCTGAAGCCGGCTACACCCTTTTGGTGGACCAGACCGAAGCCCTTCACGAACGGGAAAGCCAGGTTGTAAGAGGTATCAGGGCGCAGCTCGTCGACGGGCTGATCTTTTCCCCTTCCGCGCTCGACGGCGCGGCTATTGCGAGTAACCGCAGCACGACGCCCCTGGTGCTATTGGGTGAGCGAGTCTCGGACGGGTCAGTCGACCACGTCGCTATCGACAACGTGGCCGCCGCGCGCCAAGTGGTGAAGCACCTCATCAAATTGGGCCGTCGCCGCATCGCTGCCCTTGGTGTACTGCGGTCAGCGTCGGCCGAAACCGCCGGCATGCGGCTTGGGGGTTACACCGCAGCCCTGGAGGAAGCAGGGATACCGCAACGCAAGAACCTGTTGGCACCTGTAAATGCTTCAGAGCGGCTCGAGGGGCTCTACGCCACCCGGCGCCTGCTCGCGTCCGGCGCTCGTCCCGATGCGATCTTTGCCTTCAATGACGAACTGGCGTTTGGCGTCCTCAGAGCTCTGTACGAGGCGCGGGTGAGGGTCCCCGACGACGTCGCTGTGGCCGGGTTCGACGACGTCGACGAAGCCAAGTTCTCGGTCCCGACGCTAACGACGATCTCGCCGGACAAGCAGCTGATCGCCCGGTGTGCGGTCGCCAACCTCGTCGAACGCATGAACGGTGGGAGCGAGGCGCCCCCACGGGCCGTCGTCGTGCCGCACCGGCTGGAGCGGCGCGAGAGCACGCTCGGATTTCGCCCCACGCCCGATCGGGCCGAACCACAAACGGCGGCCGGAACCGGAGACCCCGCCAGGCCGCGTAGCCCGGCGACGACCGGTCACGCAGCCAAAAGCCGGCCATCTAGCCGCAAGCAACTGGTCGGCGGGGGCTAGCAACCAGGTCGTCATCGCCCGCGTACGGCGGTACTGGCTGGCCCGCCAGTTGCCGGGCGATACCCGCTATTTGGATGCTTTTGGCCGGGTCGTACAACAGGCTTAATTGGTTGCCACTGCACCACCCAGGTACAGCGCCCCGATTTCGGGGTGGGTCAAGACCTCGCGGCCCGTGCCGTGCAAACGGACCTGGCCGTTCTCGAGGACTATACCCTGAGAGGCTCATACGCAGACCGGCTCGCGCGTTCTGCTCGACCAGCAAGACGGTACGGCCCGAGCTGTTCATTTGGCGGACGGTCTGAAAAACGTTCTTCGACGTCCTCGGGTCCAAGCCCATCGAGGGTTCGTCGAGCACCACCAACAGCGGGTCCAGCATAAGGCTACGGGCGAACTCGACCAGGCGTTGCTGGCCGCCGGACAGGCTGGCCGCCTTTTCCCTCGCCCGCTCGGCCACAATGGGGAAAAGCTCCTCCACCGCCCTCAAGCGCTCGCGGACAAGGGCCTGTCGCGGAGCATGAAGGCGCCGAGCACAACGTTCTCCCGCACGGTCATCACGGGGAAGAGGCTATGGTTCTGGGGTACGAGAACGACGCCGGCGGCCAGGATTTCCCTGGGCGAACGCCCGACCAGATCCCGTCCGTTGAACACAATTCTTCCTCGGCGTGGCTTCAACATCCCCGAGATGGCGGCTAAAAGCGTCGATTTGCCCGCCCCATTTGGCCCGACAACGCAGGTTATCGACCCCCTCGGGACGGTGAGGTCGACCCCCCGGAGCACGTCGCCGCCGCCGTACCCAGCCACGACGCCTTCCACGGCGAGCAGCGCCGGAGGGCCGGGGTCTGCGGTGGCTCCCTGGGCCGGTGCCGGGTCAGCGATGGAGGCCATCGTCCTCCTCGTCTTCCTCGTCATCGGCCGTGCCCAGGTAGGCGTCGAGGACCTTGGGGTCATTACGGACTTGTTCCGGCCGGCCCGACATGACGATGCTCCCGTGGTCCATCACGGTCACCCGCTGACAGAGGCCCATCACGAACTCCATGTTGTGCTCGACGACGAGAAAGGTCCGGCCTTGCCGGTTCAATACCTTTATGTGGTCGGCAATGACGTTGAGCAGGGTCGGGTTTACGCCGCCCGCCGGTTCGTCCAGGAGCAGGAGCTCAGGGTCGGACATGAGGACGTATGCGAGCTCCAGGAGTTTGCGCTGGCCATAGGAGAGGTTGGCGGCGCGCTCCCCTGCCAGGCGAACTATGCCGACGAACTCGAGCAGCTCCACGGCCCGCTTACGTTCGCCGTGCGAGCCGGCTCTTCGCCACGCACTCGCCCACCAGGAGCGCCGGTGTTGGCTGGCCACGAGCATGTTCTCCATTACGGTGAGGCGCCCGAACACCCGAGTGAGCTGGAACGTACGGCCCACGCCCCGATTGAAAATCTTGTCAGGCACGAAGTTGGTGACGTCGTCGCCTTCGAGCCGGACCGTGCCCTGGCGCACTTTCTCATACCCGGTGATCACGTTGAACAGGGTCGTCTTCCCGGACCCGTTAGGCCCGATCAGGCCGGCTATCTCGCCTCGTTCGACCGAGAGCTGGCAACCGTCGAGCGCCTGTATCCCGCCATAGCGCTTTGTGACTCCTTCTACTTCGAGCAGTGCCATTGTCAAACGCCCTTTATCTACGAGGGTCCGGCCGCGAGGCGACTAGACCACCGCTCGAGACTGCCGTAGGCGTAGACGTCTGGTCCACACCGGTCTGGCTGGACGCGTCGAGAGGCGCGGTCCAGGCGGCAGCGACGCCAGCACGGCGCGCCGCCAGGCGCTGGTAAAAATCGCCCCCGGTAGGGATGATCCCTCGTGGCATCCACAACAGGACGATCAGGAAAAGGGCCCCGTACAGCACGAGGTACAGGTCGTCGTTCGTGAACTGGATCGTAAAGTACTGCTGCAAGGACTCGAGCACTAACGCCCCTAACAACGGCCCGGCCAGAGTGCCGAGACCGCCAAAAAGAGCCATAAGGGCAACGGACAGGTCGAAGAGCGGGTTGAAGGCGAACTGAGGAAAAATCTGGCCCAGGAAATAGGCGTACACGGCGCCGCACATCCCCGTCGGCACGGCGGAAAGTACAAAGGCAATGAGCTTCACCCGCCCGACGGGGATGCCGAGCCCGCGCGCCCGGTCCTCGTCGTCCCTGATGGCCAGTAACTGGAGGCCGAAGACGGAACGCCGGATCCCCCACGACACCGCCGTGGCGAAGACAACTATGCCCAAAGTCACGTAGTAGTACGGGTTGTTGTACGTCGCCGCCGCCCAGTTGGGGCTGGGCACCTGGATCCCCGACGACCCGCCGGTGATGCTCAAGTTGAACGCCAGCAACTGGAACGTGAAAAACACGGCGATAGTGATGACCACGAACGTGTGCCGTCTCGTCCGGAGCGCAATCAGGCCGAAGGGGACCGCGACGACTGCGGCTCCGAGGCCGGCCACGGGCACAAGGGCGAACAGGGAGAAGCCCGCCGGAATGTTGAGGCGCACCGCCAGGATGGCGAGGACATAGGCGCCCGTCCCGAAAAACGCGGCATGCCCGAGGGAAATGTACCCGCTGTAACCGGAAAAGCCGTTCCACGCGGTGGCCGACGCCATGAACAAGAGCGTGAAAACGGCGATCGTGGTGACGCTCGGGTTGGTGAACACCAGCGGGAAAACGATCAGCCCCACCAGCGCGGCCGCGATGCCGACCAGCTTCGCCAGCCCGGTGCGCCTCACTCTGCCTCTCACTGAACCCGTGCCGCCGGCCGGCCGAATAGACCCGACGGCCGGACGGACAACACGATGATGAGCATGGCAAAAAAAACGAACGGGGCCCAGGTTGGCGACCACACGACTGACACAATGTCCTCGGCTACGAGCAGCACGACGGCGGCGGCGAGAGCACCACCGATACTGCCCAGGCCGCCCAGTACCACGATGGCCAGCAGCCGCGAAATGAGGTCGTAGCCGGTGTTCGGGTTGAACGCGTTCGTGGCGCCAAACACCATTCCCCCCGCCGCTGTGACCGAAACCCCGATGCCGAACGTGACAGCCGCTACCCGGGCAACGTCGATGCCGACCAATTGCGCCGCTCTGCGGTCCTGCATAGTGGCACGTACACTGCTGCCAAAGTGCGTCCGGTAGAGCATCAGGTACAACGCAGCCAGGAGCCCGACGCCCAGGAGGAACCCAAAAACATAAATATATGGCAGGTAGAAACCGAGCACATAAAACGACTTGTTGACGTACCAAGCGTTCAACTGCACATAATTCTGGCCGAAGATGAGGCCCAGCACACCCTCAATAATGATGGCCACAGAATAGGTGGCCAAGATCGACATCGCGGTCCGCTCCCGCTCGCCCAGGCGACTGATGAACAACCACTGGACGAGGACCCCGATGAGGAACATGGCGGGGACCGTCACCACCAGGCCCAAGAACAGGTCGACCCCCAAATGAACGGAGAGGACATAACTGAGGTAGGCGCCGAGGACCACGAGGATCCCCTGGGCGACGTTGATTATGTCCATGACGCCGAAAATAAGGGTGAGCCCGGCCGCCATCAGCGCATAGACCCCGCCGGTGAGGATCCCGCTGACAGCGGCCTGGAGCACGGGCGTGCCCAATGGCGTCAGCTTCCCCAGGCGGCCTTCGGGAACTGGATCCTGGCCGACCCTGAGTCACCCAAGGGGAGCACCTGCTCGAAAGTCCCATGGACCCATTGGAAAACAAAGATGGTGGCTGACACGTTTTCACCCAGGCTATTGAAGTGGACCGGCCCCTGCACGCTTTGCAACGTCACGCCGCTGTGGAGGTAGTCGATGATCTTCGAGCCCACAAGGCTTTTGGTTGCTGCGACGGCCTGGGCGGTGACCTCTCCGACGGAGAAGGCCTCGGCCACGTCCGCGTTAATATCGGATGGGGTCCCGCCGTACTGCTTGATATAAGCGGAGACCATGGCCTTGGACAGGCTGTTGCTCGAACCGCCGTACCAGGCGTCAGGCACCATCATTCCGTCCGTGTTGCCCGTACCTACCGCGGAAACGAAGGCCGCGCCCTGGTCGGGGCCGGCCGTGGCGACGAACGCCATCGGGTTATAGTGCTGCTGAGCAAACGCATGGATGAAGGCGGAGACGGTCGGTACGTCGACCGAGCCGAGCAGCACGACCTGGGCGCCAGAGGCGGCCACAGCGTCCGCGATCGGCGTATAGTCGGCCACCTCATCGGGGAAGACCTTGAAATACACCGTTTTCACGCCCGCTTTTTCGAGTATGTGCTCGGCCACCGGGAGCTGCGGCTCTGTAAAGGGGTCATTGCTGGTTGGGTAAGCGGCTGTCTTCGGTCGTTCCGACTTCGGCATAGAAGCGATCCAGTTCGCAAACGGGACCAGAGAGTTCGCCACCGGGGCGCTGACATCGAACAGGGAGTGCAAGCCAGTAGCGAAGGCCTCCGGCCCCCCTCCGGCGCCTTCGATCATGGCGTAGCCGTAACGGTTGGTCACCTTCGCCGCCGGGACGGTGAGCAGCGTCGAGAACGGGCCGAAGATGAGGTTGGCGTGCTTTACATTGATAAGTGTCTGGTAGTTGGTGGCGACCTGGGTCGGGTCGCTCGAGTCGGAGATGATATCGAGTTGCACTTTGTGGCCAAGAAGCCCGCCATGAGCGTTCTGGAATGAGGCCCAGAGGTGGTAACCCCGGTCGTAAGCTTGGCCATCCGCTGAGAAGTCACCCGAGAGCGAGAGCGAGGCCCCAATGACAATGGGGCCGTTCGCTGGCACGCCGTTGCTGGACGCGTCTGCGTTCGGAGCCGAGACGCCGATAGCCAAGGCGGCGACGGGCACGATGCCAGCCAAGGCGGCCAGGCGGCGCCTGCTCCGGCGCGCGGTCGTGCGTGGCTCGAGGGTGTTTTGCCTCTTGTCGGGAAATGTCTTCATTGTTACTAACCCCCTTTTCTGGCACTTTCGGGTGCCAGCGATGTTATTGTTCCCCCGGCTGCCGATGATCTCGGCGCCCTTTTTTCCGTGGGCGTCGACCGCCTCCCGAGGTCGACACCTGCGGCTTTCGCCTCCATGGCTATGAGTGCAGCAAAATCCTCGTCCCCGTAGCCTTCTCCCACAAGTCGGGCCACGATCTGCCCCACCAGCGCAGACACTGGCATCGGTACCTCGAGCTCGCGGGCGGCGGCGAGCCCCAACTCCATGTCCTTTCGCAGCAGCTTGGCCGTGAACGTCGGGTGAAAGTCGAGGCTTACCAGTGCGGGTGACTTGTAGCCGGTGAACGTGGACCCGAGCACGCTGCCGTTTAAAAACGACAGGAAGCTGGCTCTGTCCACTCCCCCCTTCTCGGCCAAGAGGGTGACCTCCACCAGGGATTGGATGACCGAGCCGAGGAACAAGTTGTGGCACAGCTTGACCAGCCGGGCCGCTTCCCCCTCACCACAGTAAGTGGCATTGGCGCCGATGGTCATCAATGCCGGCGCGACGCGCTCACAGGCGGTCACCGGGCCTGAAACGGCGAAAGTGGCGCGCCCTGCTCTGACCGCTCCGGGGTTGCCACTCGCGGGTGCAGCCACTATCTGTGTCCCGAACTCCGCCGCCCTCTCCCGCAAGGTGGCCGAAGCTTCGCTAGAAACGGTCGAAACGTCAACGATAACGTCGGGTGGTTCGTCAAGGGTGAGAAGGCCTCGCGGCCCGGTGGTCACGGACAAGAGGTCGTCGGACGACGACACTGACGTGAAGACGACCCCGAGGCCAGCGAGGTCTGACATCGAACGGGCCGGGACGGCGCCGGCGGCGACCAATGGCTGGAGCTTCGAGCGGGTCCTGTTGTACACCGTTACGGAACGGCCCGCTTCGAGCAGTCGTTCCACCATAGCGGCACCCATCCGCCCCGCACCGACCCAGCCCAGAGCCTCCAGCGTGCCGTCAGCCTCAGCGTCGGCCGAGGGCGCCCCACCCCCAACAATCGATTGCATGAGGTAGTTTCGTACCAGTCTGGCCCGATTGTCAACCGGTGTTCCGTAAATGGTTGTACCGCTACCAAGCGTGCGCCCGTGGCCGCTCAGCTATTCGCTCGAAGACAGTTGGCCCGACAGGACCTGCGCTGCCGGCGTTGGGGCCGGTCTCCTGACGGACGCCTTAGCGGGAGCGCCGGCCGGGCCAGTCGAACCACGGACCACCAGCTCTGGGTGGAGCAGCACCGTTTTGACCGGCGCATCGCGGTGGGCCATGCGTTCGAGGAGCAGGTCTGCAGACTGCGTCCCGATGTCGAAGTGCGGGATGCTCACGGTTGTCAGCGCCGGGCTCAACCTATCCATGAACGGCATATCGTTGAAACCAACTATCGACACATCATCGGGGCAGCGCAGGTCGAGGGCCTCCAGGGCGCTATAGCAGCCAAGCGCCAGCATGTCGTTCCCGGCTACGATCGCCGTCGGGCGGGCTTGTTGTGCCAGGACCTCTGTGCCGCACCGCAACCCCTCGGCGATCGAGAACCTCGACGCGAAAGACACTCGTGACTTCGCCGCCTTCAAACCGACGTCTCTCATGCTGGTGACAAAGCCGCGGTAGCGCCGGTAGCCCGTTGACAGCGACTGAGGCCCGGCGACGTGGGCGATCTGATGGTGACCCCAGCTGACGAGGTGCTCGACGACCATGGCGATCCCGCTGCGGTCATCGACAGAAACCGACGAAAAGGCCTGGTCGTCGGCGATGCGGTTCACCAGGACCACTGCGGTACCCCGCCGGCCGATTTCGGCCAGGACAGGGTCTTTGCGACGGGCGGTGGCCAGGACGAGGCCGTCGATCCTGCGCTCCAGTAAGCCGTCGAGGATGCGACCTTCGCGCTCGATGTCGTTGTCAGTGTTGGCCAGGAGGGCGACGTAGCCTGCGGTCGAGAGGCGCTCCTCGAGGCCCCTGACAATTGGTGGAAAGAGGGGGTTATTGATGTCCGGGATAACAACGCCGACCGAGAACGTCTTTTTGGTCTTGAAACTACGGGCCAGGTAGTTCGGCTTGTAGCCGAGGGCCACAGCGGCCGCTCTGACCCGTTGCGCGGTCTCGGGCTTCACGAGCGACCGCGTCGCCTCGTTGAGCGCCCTGGACGCCGTCCCCGGGTGGACTGCCGCCCGGCGAGCGACGTCCTGTATCGTTACTATGCCTTCTGGCATGGCGAAGCCACGGTCATGCTTTGATAATGCCACCGCCGCCGGGCGCAAAGTGCCAGTGGACAGGCCCGGTCGGTAGGCCCGGTCGGTAGGCTCGGTCGGTAGGCTGACTGACCGGGGTGGTGGTGCAGTAGCGCCGCCGGGTATCCGCTTTTCCGACAAAACTTGACTGTCGTTAGGCGTACTCAACGTGAGCTACGAGGTGGTGAATGACGACCACAACCGTAAACGGAGTGCATTATGAGCTCGGCGGGCGGCAGGGTTACCTCATAGCCTTCCTGCGAGAGGGCCTCGGCCTCACCGGGACCAAGCCTGGTTGCGGCGAGGGAGAATGCGGGGCCTGCAGCGTTCTCGTCGACGGTGAAGCCGTGTTCTCGTGCCAACTGCCGATCGAGGAGGTCGCCGGCCGCTCGGTTACGACGATCGAGGGCCTCGCCCCAGACGGTCATCTGCACCCCGTCCAGCAGGCGTTGGCCGAAGAAAGAGCGTCGCAGTGCGGTTACTGCACCCCGGGCATGGCCATCCGGGGAGCGGCCCTGCTGGGGCACTGCCCCGAGCCAGAACGCGAAAGCATCGTTTCCGCGCTCAGCCCAAACCTCTGCCGTTGTGGTTGCTATGCCCGCATCCTTAACGCAGTGGCCAGAGCCTCTTCATTGGTTCGGACGGCCAGTGGGAACGGCGAGGCTCTTCGCTTGCGGCCTCGCTCCAGTGACGACACTGCACCGGTCCAGTTCCAAAGGCCCCGCCGGCCGTGGGACATGTGTGAGCCAGCGCAAAGGGAGTGGTCCGACCTGCTCGGCGACGGCCTGGTCGTAGTGTGGCCGCCACAATTGCCGCCTGCCGGCCCCGGCCCAAGCGGCGGCGGCGCATGGTTGCACATAGCGCCGTCTGGGCGGGTGACAGCCTTCACCGGTAAGGTCGACGTGGGGCAGGACAACACCACGGCCTTCCGGCTGCTCGTCGCCGAAGAGCTGGGACGCGAGTTCGGCAATGTGCAGATGGTGCTGGGGGACACCGACGTCTGTCCCTTCGACCCGGGGACCGTCGGGAGCCGGTCGATGCCAGACGCCGGCGAAGCCCTGCGCCGCGCCGCCGCCGGCGCTCGCCGCATCCTCGAGGAGCTGGCCTCCCGGGGCGAGCTGAGCCGGCCTGGGGCCCGGGTCGAGGTCCTCCAGGCCGAGCCGGCCTTGCACCCACCGGCCGAACGGCGCCTCGTCGGCCGGCCCGGCCACAGCCCATCCCGGTTGGACGCTGTAACCGGCCAACGACGGTACGTGTCGGACCTCGAGCTGGCGGGCATGCTGTACGGCGCGGTCCTACGCGGGCCAGTTCAGGGCGCCAAGCTGAGAGAAGTCGACTATGGTGCGGCCGCGCGTCAGCCGGGCGTGCACGTTGTCCACGACGCCAGCTTGGTAGGCGTGACCGCCCCCGGGCGGGCGGAAGCGAGGCAGGCCCTGGAGCTGATCAACGCCGATTGGGACCTCCCCGAAGCGATCGAGGGCGACCTGGCCGCTTACCTCCGCTCACACCCCACCGCCGAAGCCGGCTGGCCGCAAGCGGTCGACGAGTGCTACGGCGATACAGACGCCGCCCTCGCCGGTGCGACGACGAGACTTGAGGCTACTTACACCACGTCGTACATCGCCCATGTCCCGCTGGAGACACGAGCGGCTCTGGCGTGCTGGGACGGCGGGCGCGTAACGGTATGGACAGGTACGCAACGCCCGTTCCCTGTCCGCCATTATGTCGCGGAGCAATTGAGCATGGACGAAGCAGACGTCCGGGTGATCGTCGCGCCGACAGGAGCCGGCTTCGGAGGCAAGCACGATGGCACGGTGGCTCTAGAAGCGGCCCGCCTTGCTCGTGCTGTCGGCCGCCCTGTGAAAGTGCACTGGAGCCGGGCGGAGGAGTTCCAGTCCGGCTACATGCGGCCGATGGCGGTGATCGACGTGCGAGCGGCACTCGACTTTGCCGGCCGGATATCGGCGTGGGATTTCCTCGACATCAATGCCGGCCCGGCTGCGCTCGGGTTTCCGTACTCGGCCGCCAACCGGCGCCTGCGCTACCAGCCCGTCGCCTCGCCCTTGGCTCAAGGTTCGTACCGGGCACTCGGTGCCAATGCCAACAACTTCGCCCGCGAGTGCCACATAGACGAACTAGCGCACGCGGCCGGCGCGGACCCCGTCGAGTTCCGGTCCCGTCACCTCGACGACGAACGATTACTTACTGTCCTGCACGCGGCGGCCGAGCGTCTCGGTTGGGCCGGAAGCCACAACGCCCTTCGCCATAACGGTAGTGGACAAGGCCGGGGCCACGGCGTCGCCATCGGGTTCGAGAAGGGTGGTCGAGTGGCAACGGGCGCCGAGGTGAGCGTGGACGAGGGTGGCACCATAAAAGTCACTCGTATTGTGAGCGCTTATGAGTGTGGCGCCATTGTCAACCGGGACACCGTGATCAACCAGGTGGAAGGGGCGACCGTGATGGCCCTCGGGGGCGCGCTGTTCGAGTCCATCCCGTGGGACGGAGGCCGGCCAGGACCACTTTCCCTCTCGCGTTACCGGGTGCCACGCTTTGCTGATATACCGGTCATCGACGTTGTCTTGGTGGACCGCCCGGACCTGCCCTCGGCCGGCGCAGGAGAAACGCCGATGATTGCCGTAGCCCCTGCCATTGCCAACGCCATATTCGCGGCTACGGGTCAACGCCTTCGGTCCCTCCCGCTCCTGCCGGGGGCCAGAGGTGCGGAGCTGGACGCGGTCAGGTCAGCTGGAGCCGATTAGTGGTGCTATACAACACTTCTGCGCTCCGGATGATCTTTCTGTGGCAGAGATAATAGAACGCATAGCATTTTCATCCGAAATACGGGCAAAACTCCCTATTAGCGAGGCGGGCGCGTCAAAATACGCAAGTAACGAGGCCTTAAAGGAGGGGGTAACCGAGTACTTTTATACAGCGAAGCCCGGTGGCCTTAGCGCTACGACATAAATCTACACGGACAGCGGTGCCGGCAATACGTGGCGCGGTGTGCGCCGCTCGCCTCGGTGGTTCAGGCCCTTCATCGCCGCCCCGCACAGATAAACCGAGAGAGCGGGCGCAACATGTTTGGCGACGGCCGAAAGGGGTAGGACTGGCGTTGGCGTCCACTCCTCAGGGTGCCGGCGTGGGGAGTTTGGAGGCGCCTTTGCCGAGCCCGTTGGCCTGGACCGGGACTTGGGACCGGGCCAACGGGCTACGTTCGCTCCGTCCTTCGGCCCGCCGTTCATCGCTTGAACGCCACCGCCACTCGTTCGACGTCGGCCGTGGCCACGTTGAGCTCTACCGCGTCGTTATCAAAGGCGGCCACCGTGCCGACCGGGATGACTACGGTCTTGTGGCCCCACAAGTGACGCTCCTCGGTCACCAGCACCGACGAGATTCGGTGTCCGTCGCCCGTGGTGATCAGACCACCCACTCCCCCGATCGGCCCATCGCTGGCCAGGACCTGCGTGCCCGAGCCCAGGCCCTCTTCACCCTCGGGCAGCACCTCGTGCACCTCTTTTCTCGGCAGCGGGGTGGCGTGCAGGAAAATGTAGCCGGCAGACAGGCCTTCAACCACCTCGGTGCTCTCACCCAGCGGCAGGGAATTGAAGGCGGCCAGGTCCGAGCGCAGGTTGATGGCGTCGTCCGCCGAGGCGACCAGTTCGATAGGGACAAGCCGGCCAAGCCCGATGCGGCCCTCAGGTTCGACCACCATATGCGTGACCTGCGGCCCGGACGGGCGTACGACGAGGGTGTGCAGGACGCCGCACGGGCCGTCAGTGCACTCAACTTTGGCACCCAGGACAAACGGGGTCTCCGGCATGGCATCAACGGTAGCCCGGCCCGAACTTGGGGGTCGCAGACGGCGGGCCGCGACCGCTTAGCCGGAACCACGGCCGGCCGCCAGTTACGCTAGGCAATGTGACCGTTACCGAAGAGCGTCAGGCGCCGGAGCGCTGGAGGGCCGAGTGGGCCGAACTGTACAGCGAGGTCGTGACCTCCGGTTTGTGCACGGGGTGCGCCGCCTGCATCATCGCCTGCCCGCACGACGTGCTTGGTTACGACACCGAAGCCGGCGCCTACAAGCCGTTCCACCTCGAGGAGGAGCTCGGCCCTGGAGGCTGCACGCATGGGCTGCGTGGATGTACTAGTTGCACGCGGGCCTGCCCTCGCTTCAGGAACTGGGAAACCGAAGCAGACACCTTCCTCTTCGGCCGCTCCCGGTTGCCCGAGGAGCAGGCCGGCGTAGCCCAGACCGTGCTACTGGCCCGTGCCACCGACCCCCAGCTCGTCGCCTCCGGCCAGGACGGCGGCGTGGTCTCGGCCATCTTGCTGTGGTGCCTCGACCACGACCGCATCGACGCGGCCCTCGTCTCCGGGCTGGAAGGTGATGGTTCGGGATGGCGGGCGGTGCCCGCGGTGGCTAGGACCCGAGAGGAGGTCCTGGGTACGGCCGGTTCCCGCTACACCTATTCGGCCAACACGCTGGCCTATGCCGAAGCCGTGGCCGGCGGGGGCGAACGCTTCGCGTTGGTGGGCATGGGATGCCAAAGTTCGGTGCCTGTGGTCATGAAATCGCGCAAGGCCGGCAAAGTGGGCCGGCGCTTGGGCTTGTCCATCGGGCTGATGTGCTCGAAGACCTTTGACGACTCGATATTCGAGGAGTTCTTCGAAGCGAAGTACGGCCTGGCCCGCCGAGATATTGCCAAGATAAACATCAAAGGCGTCTTCCAGATTCTGGTGCCGGGACGGCTCCTACCACGAAGTGCCGCTAAAGGAAGGGCACGCGTGGACACGTGAGGGCTGCAAATCCTGTCCGGACTTCGCGGCCGAGCACGCCGACATTTCCACGGGCGGGATCGGTGAGTTGAAGGACTGGACGCTGACCGTCATCCGCAGCGACCTCGGCCAGGAGATCATCGACGAAATGGTCGAGGGCGGTGTCATCGAGGTCCGGCCCGGCGCAGACGACCCGGCCGCCCTGGCCCTGATGGGCCGGCTCTCCAGCGCCTCCCGCCGGCGGTGGCCCGTCACCGCCGTCGCCGCTCCGAGAGAAGGCGTCCCCCCGCCCAAGAAAGCCACGACGGCGGCCGGCTCGCCGGCGGCCGCCCCCGCCTCTGCCACTGGCGGCCACTGACCAGGCTGGACGCCACCCGTGGGCGCCACCCGGACTACGGCGCCGACCTGCTAAGTTAGCAACCCGCCATGGGATTTCTCTGATCAAGAAGCGCCGTAAGCGCATGCGTAAAAAGAAGCACAAGAAGATGTTGAAGGCCACGCGTTGGCAGAGGCGGGCCGGCAAGTAGCCGTCATGCTGCAAGTGTCGCCAGCAACCTCCATGGCGTCATCATTGGCGAACCTCGAGTTCGTCGCACCGGGCCACCCGGACTACAAGTCGTTCAGGTCCGGGGTGCTCGCCGGGTACAAACCAGGTCGAGCCGCTCCCTGCTAGCTGGGGCTGCTCGCCCGTGGCCAGCCCCAGGCGGTCCCGCCATTGCGCCAGCCGGGGCTCGACCCGAAGCGCCGCCGGCTCCAGGTCGTTGGAATTATCTGAGACCGGGCCTCCCATTTCGTCCCAGGCCTGGTACACGGTCCTCGTGGCCACTCCGAACGGTGGCACGAGAAGCGTATACGCATCACCGGCTACCTCCTCGAAGGGCATCGGCTCCAGCACCTCCCCCACTCCGGCCACCCTCGCCCGCCCACCGCCGGCCAGGCAAAAGGGGACATCCGAGCCCAGCTGGATGGCGGCCTCCAGCGCCCCGGTGACCCCGGCCCACCGCAGCACGGCAGCCGCATCGGCCGACCCGCCCCCGAGCCCGGCCCCAGCCGGGATGCACTTGACCAGGCGGACATGGGCCTGGCGACCGGTGAGAGCAAGCGCCCGTCTGACGAGGTTGGCGCCGCCCGTCGGGACCTCGTCGCACCCCTCGGCCCGCACGTCGAGTTCGAGCCCGTCGCCCGGAGAGAAATAGAGCGTGTCCGCCAGGTCGACGGTAACCATCTCGGCATCAAGCAGGTGGTAGCCGTCGGGCCGCACCCCGGTGATACGCAGTGACAGCGTCAGCTTGGCCAGTGCCCGCCACTCAGCTGCGTCCGGACGGGTGCGGGTGGTGGGCGCCCACTCGTCAATCTCTTCCATTGCCGCTCCCGTCCGGTGTCGCGGCGGCGATGGCAGCTGCTAGGCGGCCCCACTCGGTCACCGACAACTCCTCCGGCCTCGATTCATCGTCGATGTCGGCCTGGGCGAAGGCGGCCGCCGTTACCAAACCGGCCAGGGACCGCCGCAGCATCTTCCGGCGCTGGGCGAACCCGGCCCTGACCAGGCGGAAGAGCGCCTCGGGGGCCACGAGTCGGGGGTCGACGGCGGGGACCGGCCGGCGGTGCAGGCTGACCAGGGCAGAACCTACTTTGGGTCGGGGCACGAAGACCGATGATGGCACGGTGCCCACCAGGGCCGCTTCCGCCCAGTAGGCGACCTTGACCGAGACGGCGCCGTAAGCGGGGCTCCCCGGGGCGGCCACCAGGCGGCGGGCCACCTCGTCCTGAACCATGACGAGCATCCGGGCCACGGCGGGAACGCAGTCCAGCAGGTCGGCTACCAGGGGCGTGGCCACGTTGTACGGGAGGTTGGCCACCAGCACCCAGCCGCTGGCCGGCCCGAGCAAGCCGGCCCAGTCGAGGTGCATGGCGTCGGCCTCGACCACTTCGACCCGTGCGGTCGGGGCGCGCTCGTCGAGCACCGTCTTGAGGATGGGCACGAGCCGACGGTCGCGCTCGACGGCGACGACGGAGGCGCCCGTTCCAACCAGGGCCAGGGTGAGCGACCCCAACCCGGCGCCGATTTCAATCACCCGGTCCCCCGCGCCCACGGCGGCCAGGCGGGCGACCCGGCGGACGGTGTTGGGGTCGACGACGAAGTTCTGCCCGAGGGCGCGGCTGGGCGAGATCCGGTTGTCCTCCAGCAACCGGAGCACCTCCGGCCTGGAAAGGGTCACGACCCCATCCTGGACCTCAGGGCCGGTCCTGCTATTTCCGGTCGCTTCAGCTATCGAGGCCGAACACCTCGGCCGCCGCCACCCAGCTCGCATCTTCGATGTCGGCCACGTCCAACCCTTTGGCGGCCGCCACCCCAGCCCCCACGAGGGGCACATAAGCGGGCACGTTGGACCGGCCACGGTGGGGCACCGGAGCCAGGTAGGGCGAGTCGGTCTCGACCAGCAGGCGGTCGAGAGGGCAGAGGGCGGCGGCTTCCCGGACGTCGGCGGCGTTCTTGAACGTAACGATCCCGCTGAATGACAACCACGCACCGAGGTCGAGGCAGACCCGGGCTTCAGCTGGCCCGCCCGTGAAGCAGTGGAACACCGTACGCGGGGGCACGCCCTCAGACCGCAGGATG
Organism: uncultured Acidimicrobiaceae bacterium; assembly: GCA_963807395.1. Lineage (GTDB taxonomy): Bacteria > Actinomycetota > Acidimicrobiia > Acidimicrobiales > Palsa-688 > Fen-671. Next base: position 616,070 of record CAWEBW010000002.1, on the reverse strand, counting down.
GAGAACGTGTCCTTCCACGCCTCCCGGGTGTGGACTACCAGGGCCAGGCCGTGCGCATTGGCCAGTGCGACTTGGGCTGCAAATGCCTCGCGCTGCGCCGGTCGAGGAGAAAAATCGTAGTGGTAGTCGAGCCCGCACTCGCCTATCGCCACCAGCTTGGGCTGTCCCTGGACGAGCGCAGCCACAGTCTCCACACCTTGGCTGGCTTCATGAGGGTGAAGGCCGACGGTGGCCCATACGCCCTCGTTTTCCGCCGCCACTCGTAAGGCGGCCGCTGATTGGTCGGCGTCGGTGCCGACGTCGACCAATCGCGTGACACCGGCCGCCTTGGCCTCGTCTATGGCGTCCAGGCCGACCCCTTCGTAGGGGATGTGACAGTGGCTATCGCACCACACCGATTTAGTGCTAGCCGCTGAGCCGAGGGAAAAGAGGTGCGCCTCGCTCGACCGGCAACCCGCCCGGGTACCCACCCCACTTGGCCGCGTCCGGGAGCCGGGCGCCGGCCGGCGAACCGGCCAGCCCGATACGCCGCCAAATCTCAGACGGGGCGCGGGTGAGAGCCGGGCTGGCCAATACGGCCACGATGCGAAGGACCTCGAGGGCGTCGCCGAGGACGGCGTCGACGGCGGGCCCGGGCTCGGCTCGCCAGGGCTCGGCCACCTCCAGGGCGGCGTTGGCTGCCCGGACCAGCCGCCATGTGGCTTCGAGGGCGTCGCTCGGGGCGATCTGTTCCCAGGCGGCCGCAGCCGTCTCGTACACCTCCGCCGCCAGGTCGGCCAGCGGGCTGTCAGGGCGAGGGGCGGGACCGATCCCGCCGCATTTTTGCTGGACGACGGCGCTCACCCGGGCCAGGAGGTTGCCCAGGTTATTGGCCAGGTCCGAGTTGTACCGGGCGACCATGGCCTCGTAGGAGAAATCGCCGTCCGGGCCGAATTGCTGGTCCCGCAAGAAAAAGTAACGGAAACCGTCCACGCCGAACTCGGGTACGAGGCTGGCCGGCGAGATCTGGTTGAAAGCGGTCTTGGACATTTTCTCCCCGCCGACGAGCAGGTACCCGTGGACCGCGATCCGGTGTGGCGGTCGAATACCGGCAGCCATGCACAAAGCCGGCCAGTACACGCAGTGAAATCGCAGTATGTCCTTACCAATCAGGTGGTGGACCGCGGGCCACCATTTTTCGAACCGGTCAATATCGTGGCCGTAGCCAACGGCGGTGGCGTAATTGATGAGGGCGTCGTACCAAACATAAAAGACGTGCTCGCTGTCCCAGGGGACCCGCACTCCCCAATCGAGCGAGGTGCGCGTCACGGAAATATCTTGCAGGCCGCCCTTTATCAACCCGAGGGCTTCGTTGCGCCTGGCTTCGGGGGTAACGGCGCCCGGGTCGTCCGCGTACCACTCCAGGAGGCGGTCCGTAAAGGCTGAAAGGCGGAAGAAGTAGTTCTGTTCCTTCAGCAACTCGACAGGCCGGTGGTGCACCGGGCACAGGCCGTCGATGAGATCGGCCTCTGTGTAGTAGGCCTCGCACGCCACGCAATAAAGCCCCTCGTAGGTGCCGAGGGTTATCCAGCCGTTGTCATACGCAGCTTGCATCAGTTCCCTGACAGCCTGAAGGTGACGCGGCTCGGTGGTGCGGATGAAATCGTCGTTCGAGATGTCGAGCAATTCCCAGGCGTCGCCGAAGCGGGCGCTGTAAATGTCGGCCTGCTCCTGGGGGGTGAGGCCGTTGGCCTCGGCTGAACGCTGCACCTTCAGCCCGTGCTCATCGGTACCAGTGAGGAAGAACACGTCATCGCCCAGCAAACGGTGCCAGCGCGCCAGCGCGTCCGCCGTGATGGTGGTGTACGTGTGGCCGATATGGGGCGCGTCGTTGACGTAATAGATAGGCGTGGTGACGTAGAAGCGGGCCACCGCCCCAGGGTACCGGGACGTATGCGGCGGCCGCCGCCGCTTTAGGCGTCGTCGTCGGGGAGCGGACGGGTGGGTGCCGCCAACGGGCCTAGCACCAACACGTACTCGCCCCGGGGCGTGGTCTGGCGCGCCCGTTCCGCGGCCTCGCCGGTTGTAGCCCGCCAGACCTCCTCGTGGACCTTGGTCAATTCTCGGCCCACGGCGATCGGCCGGTCCGGACCGCACGCCGACAACAAGTCGTCGAGCGACCGCTGGAGCCGGTGCGGCGATTCGAAAATGACAACCGCGCAATCGGTCTCGCCGGCGACCGCGGCCAGCCGCTCGCCGCGCTGGCGCCCAGAACGAGGCAGGAACCCCTCGAAACAGAAGCGGTCCACCGAAAACCCCGACAGCACCAGTGCCGCCAGCACGGCTGATGGCCCGGGCACCGTCTCGACCGGGATACCTTCGGCCAGTGCCGCCCGTACCAGGCGCCCCCCAGGGTCGCTTACGAGCGGGGTGCCGGCGTCGGTGACGACAGCGATGACCGCCCCGGCCTTGGCCCGTGCCACCGCGCTGGGGGTCGTGGCCGCCTCGTTGTGGCGATGATGAGAGACGAGCCGAGGTCCCGAGATGCCAGCGTGGCTGAGCAGTTTCAGGGTCCTGCGGGTGTCCTCGCAGTAGATGTAGTCGGCCGAGGCGAGAGCGTTGACGGCACGAGGAGACAGGTCGCCCAGGTTGCCTATGGGCGTGGCGACGACCACGACCCGACCAGAGCTGGCCGAATGTTGGTCTCCACGGTCAGGGCTGTCCTCGGTTTGGGGCTCTTGTTCTTTTCGCCTTCGAGGGCGCGACATGGGTACCCGAGCTGGCCGTCTCAAACGTTGAAGCGGATCTCGAGGACGTCGCCGTCCTGGACCACGTAGTCCTTCCCCTCGACCCGGAGCTTGCCCGCGTCACGGGCGGCGGCCCACGACCCGAGCGAGAGGAGCTCGTCCCAGTGGACGACCTCGGCCCTGATGAAGCCGCGCTGGAGGTCGGAATGGATCACGCCCGCGCATTCGGGGGCTTTGGCACCCGCCCGGAAGGTCCAGGCCCGGCTCTCTTTGTCACCGGTAGTGAAAAAGGTGCGGCGGCCGAGCATGCGGTAGGCGGCCTGGGCTACCCGGGGCAGAGCGCCCTCGCCCAGGCCCAGCCCCTCCAGCAGTTCGGCCCGGTCCGCCTCTGGCAGTTGGGCCGCTTCGGCCTCCAGTTTCACGCTTACGGCTAGGACTTCGGCCGCGCTCCCCAGTTCGTCTTTTACCGCCTTGACGATCGCATCCCCCTCGCCGACGATGTCCTCGCCGAGGTTGACCACGGTCAAGAGCGGCTTGTTGGTCAGCATGAAGAAGGGGCGCAGCTGGTCTCGCTCCTCATTGGTCAAGCCGGCCCGGTAGAGGGGGGTGCCGTCGGCCAGGAGGGCCTGTGCCCGTTCGAGCGCGGCCACCTGACCGGCCTGCGACTTGTCCTGCTTGGCCGCCTTGCGCCGCCGCTCGAGCTGGGACTCGGCACTCGACAGGTCCGCCAGCACCAGCTCGAGCTCGAGCACGGTCAGGTCCTCCAGGGGGTCGCTGCCCCCAGGCACGTTCGGGTCCTCGAAGGCCCGCAGCACCAGGCAGATGGCGTCAGCCTCCCGGATCCCTCCGAGGAACCGGTTGCCGAGCCCTTCTCCGGTGGACGACCCGGCTACTAGGCCGGCGATGTCCACCAACTCGACGCTGGCGTGCACCACCTTCTTTGACGAGCTCATGACGGCGAGGGCGTCGAGGCGCTGGTCCGGCACGTGGGCGATACCGGTGCTCGTCTCGGTCGTCGAAAACGGGTGGGCGGCGACCAGCGCCGAACCCCCGGTCAAGGCGTTGAAGAGACTGGACTTGCCTGAGTTGGGCAGGCCCACGAGCCCGATACGTTCCACACTCAAAGGGTACTGCCCCCTTGAACGGCGTCCTGCCTTCCTCTAGTGGTGACGGCCGCGCGTATGGAGGCGGCCGGTTTCGGTGGCCCGGCCCGCCCCGACCTGCCCGGCCCGGCCCGGCCCGAGTTAGCGGGACCTGGGCGCGCCAGCCGCCGCCCGGACCACCGCGGCGCCCTGGTGTACTGTCAGTAAGCCAGGAGCCTCGATGCTGGACCACTTGTTCCTCGACACGGTCGGCGCCCTGCGGGCGGCGCTCGATCAGAGCCTTTTGGAACCCGCCGGTCAGGACGACCGCCTTGTATACGACTTGCTCACAGGCGATCTCGTCTGGGAGGCGACGGTCAGCCTGCCCGGTGACGGCGACCCGCCCCGTGTAAGCGCGGACATCAGCCTGGATTGGCAGACGTGGAGCCAGTCCGCCTGGCGCAGCATGAGCATGGGAGAGCAGGTCGAGGACCCGCCGGAGATCGGCATGGAGGTCGTCTTCCGGGTCCAGCGCTTGGCTAAACGCCCGGCGCTGGCCGCCGTTCTAGCCGTTCTCCCGGAGGAGAGCCCGGACATCGGCGGGGACAACCTGGTCCGGTCGGCGCCGGTGATCGAGGAAGCCTACGAGGAAGAGGGCGCCCCGCCCGAGGTGGCCGTCGAGGTGTCTTACGAGGGCAGCTACCGGTTACCAGCCCCGAGCGCAGACGAGCCCAAGGAGATGAGCCTCTTCCCCGGGCCCATCGGGCCGCCCCCGAGCGGGCGAGACTCCCTCCAGTTGCGCTCCGGCGCCACTCGCCAGGTGAGCGCGGCGACGGAGGCCTCGCTCAGCTCGCTCGGTTCCTGGGTCGCGTCCATCCTCGTCCGTTTGGCCGACCTCGAGCTCGAGTACCTTCCCCCGGTCGAGCCCGACGCCTCTTGACGGCCGCGCCCCCGCCATTTTGAAGCCAATTTGAAGCCAATCGGTTGGCACGTCCTGCCGGCTGGGCCGTAGGGTGGCGGGGTGGAAGAGCGACCGTCCTACCGCTTGGCAAGGAACGTTATCCCCGACCATTACTCCTTGGTGCTCACGCCGGATCTGGTCCGTGCCGCCTTTGACGGCGAGGCGAGCATTGACCTAAAGGTCAGTGACGTTGCCAACGAAGTTGTCCTGAACGCCGCCGAGCTAGTGATCAGCGACGTCCGCTTCGCGGCTGAGGGCGAGCACGACCGCCCGGCCACCGTCTCCTACCGCCCCGACGAGGAGCAGGCCGTCCTCGTCCCTGACCGCCCCCTCCAACCCGGCGACTACACGCTGCACCTGCGCTTCTCGGGACAGCTCAACGACCTCCTGCGAGGCTTCTACCGGAGCAAGTTCCGCCGGGACAACGGTGAAGAAGCCTGGCTGGCAGCCACCCAGTTCGAAGCCACGGACGCCCGGCGGGCGTTCCCGTGCTGGGACGAACCCGACCTGAAAGCGAGCTTCGGGGTCACCATCGTGGCCGACGAGGGCCAGACCGTCCTCTCCAACACGCGAGAGCTCTCGTCGGAGCCGGTCGGCGACGGCAAACGCCGGGTGCGGTTCGCGGACACCATAAAGATGTCGACCTACCTCGTCGCTTTCGTGATCGGGCCGTTCGAGCTGACCGACCCGAGGGACGTGGACGGCGTACCCCTGCGCATCGTCTGCGTCCCGGGCCGCGGCGCCCTTACCGGCCTGGCACAGGATGCCGCCGCCCACGCGCTCAGTTTCCTTCGGGATTACTTCTCCATGCCGTACCCGAGCGACAAGCTCGACCACGTCGCCGTGCCGGATTTCGCTTCTGGGGCCATGGAGAACCTCGGCCTGGTGACGTATCGGGAGACGGCGCTGCTGGTGAGCCAGGAGAGCTCGCAGGACGAGCGCCAGCGGGTGGTGTCGGTCATTGGGCACGAAACGGCCCACATGTGGTTCGGCGACCTGGTCACCATGCGGTGGTGGGACGGCACGTGGTTGAACGAGGCCTTCGCCACCTATATGGAGCTGCTCGTCACCGACAGCTTCGAACCCCGTTGGCAGATCTGGTCGAATTTCGGCATCGACCAAGCCGCCGCGCTGGCCACTGACGCACTCCGGTCCAGCCGGGCCATCGAGTTCCCGGTCGGCCGGCCGGACGAGGTCCAGGACATGTTCGACGTGATCACCTACGACAAGGGCGCCGCCGTCCTGCGCATGATCGAACGGCACCTGGGCGAAGATAACTACCGCCGCGGTCTCCACTTCTACCTGGACAAGCACCGCTACGGCAACACCGACACGACCGACCTCTGGGACGCCCTCGAGGTGGCGTCCGGGCAACCGGTCAGGGCCACTATGGGCACCTGGGTGGACCAGGCCGGCTACCCGCTCGTGTCGGCCGGGCTGACCGCTGACGGCCGCGGGCTCAACATCTCGCAACGTCGGTTCCTGCTCGACGGTAGGACGGACGACGATCAGCGCTGGGTCGTCCCCATCAGCGTGCGTTACGCGACCAAGGACGGCGCCCCGGAGCACGAACATCTCCTGTTGGAGGACGTCTCGACCACGATCGACCTAAAGGGAGAACCGGCTTGGATCGTGGTCAACGAGGGCGCCTGGGGTTTCTACCGCGTTTACTACGACGATGACCTGCGCCAGCGGGTCTTCTCCTCGCTCACCGAACTGGACGGCAGGGAGCGCTTGCGCCTCGTCTCCGATACATGGGCCGAAACCGTGTCGGGCATGTTGCCCCTGACCACGCCGGTGGAACTGTGGTCGCTGCTGTCAGACGACCGGGACCCCGACGTGTGGTGGGGCATTTCGGGTGGGCTCGGGCTGCTCGACCTGGTTGCGGGCGACGACGAGCGTTCAGCCGTGTCGGCCAGGGCCCGCCGCCTGGCCAGCGGGGTCTTCTCTGCCGTCGGCTGGCAGCCAGCCCCAGATGAGACGCCCCGGGTGGCCCGCTTACGAGCCAGGCTGGTGACCTTATTGGGCACCCTGGGAGCCGACGGGGAGGTGCGGGCGGAGGCCCGCCAGGCGTTAGCCGACGCCGACGCCGGTCGCGCTCCCCTACCCCCTGACCTCGCCACTGCGGTGGCCCGGGTAATCGCGGCCGGGGGCGGGGCGGAGGCGTGGGACCTGCTCTACTCCCACTACAAGAACGCCACCACTCCCCAAGACGAGGTGCGGTACCTCGACGCCCTCGGCGGCTTCCCTGAGGCGGACCTGCTGCGCCGCTCGATCGATCTGGCCTTCTCGGGCGAAGTCAGGTCGCAGGACGCGCCCTTCTTGGTGGGCGGCATCCTGGCCCGCCGCGACGGGTGCACCGTAGCCTGGGAGGCGATGGAGGAACATTGGGACGAAATGTTGGAGCGCTGGCCACCCAAGGCGCTCCAGCGGTCTCTGGAATCGCTGCCGGGCCTGGCCGCGGCCGGGGACGCGTACGCTCAGCGGGTGTTCAACTGGCTCGATTCCCACCCGCTCGGGCTAGGCGAACGACGGGTCCAACAGGCGCGGGAGCGTCTCACCATCAACCTGGCCTTCAAGGGTCACGTGGATGACCAGTTGGGCTCGGCCCTGGGAGCGCCTGGTCCCGGCGCCGTTTGAGGCCCGAGCTTCGGGACCGCTCCCGCCGGCGCCATCGCTGTTCGGCGTCCATAAGGCCGCCCCAATGAGGTATCGGGCCAGTGAGGTCTTTGGGCCAAGGATGTCTTTGAGCCAATGATGTCTTTGAGCCGCTGGGCAGTGGGCCCATGGCCAATCCGGGTGTTCGCTGTCGACGACTGTTCGGTCCAGCTCACCTGGGCCGCCTCACCGGCGGAAGGCTTGAACATCGAAGTAGGAGAGGTCGCGGTGCAGCCTGAGGCCTCCCCGCCCGCCGAGCTGGTCCTCGACGAGGGCGGCGTCAGGGCTAGCGTCGAGAAAACTGACGGGTCAGGGCTCATCAGGCACTGGGCCCACGGCTATAGGTCCGGGCGGCGGGTGCTCGACCCCGGTTGGCCGGGCGGGCCGGGGCGGCCGTAATCGACGGACTGGCCCCGGCCACAAGTTACGACATCGTCGCCAGCGCCACGGGCGTCCCCGCTATCCGCGCCGGCCGCGTCCGGACCCTCGCTCCCCCCGGCGGGCGCTTGCTATACAAGTTCGCCACCGTGAGCGACGTGCACATCGGGGAGAAAGCCTTCGGGGTGCTCTACAGGATCCGCGACCCTGAGGAAAGGCCGGCCGGGATGTGTGGGGACTCGGCCGCGCCCTACCCGGCAAGGGCGCTGAGCGCCGCCATAGAAGAAGCGGCCGGTTGGGGGGCGGACCTGCTGGTGGTCAAAGGGGACCTCACGAACAAAACGGCGCCGGCGGAGGTGCGCGACGTAGCCGCGTTGCTGGCGGCCAGCCCCGTCCCAGTGGAGGTGATCCTCGGCAACCACGACAACAATTTCGGGGTCGACGCCCGTGCCATACTCGAGCGCCAGGGCCTGCCCATCTCATGGCAGCCCCGCGCCCACGACGTTCCCGGGCTGCGGCTGGTGCTGATGAGCACGGCGAGTGGCAACCCGCGCTTACACCGGGGAGAGCTGCCCCCCGACATGAGCCGCAAGATCGCCGACCTGGTGAGCGGTTCTCCTGGGCCGGCGTGGGTCACCCTGCACCACCCGTTCGAGAAACACCGGTTCCGCACCGTCTACCCGCCCGGACTCCCTTTCGACGAGGGGCGGCAATTCCTGGACGCGTTGGTGGGGACGAAGCGGGACACGTTCGTAACCTTTGGCCATCGCCACCGCAACCGGCGCTACGACTACGGGCCGCTCGTAATCACCGAGGTCGGGTCCACCAAGGACTACCCCGGCGTCTGGGCCGGCTACAAGGTCTACGAGGGGGGACTGCTCCAGGTCGTGCGGCGGACGTCCCGCCCGGATGTGATCAGCTGGACCGAGGCCACGCGGCGGGCCGTGAACGGCCAATGGAGACGTTGGTCCATTGGCCGGCTCAACGCCCGCTGCTTCACTGTGGACTGGCGCTCCCGCGCTGGGTCTGGTTGAGGCGCTCGATCCGTTCTTCGACCGCCGCCAATCGCTCTTGGGCCGCCTCGTAGAGTAGCTCTGCTTGCTCGTAGAGGTCCGCGGCCGCCTCTATCCCAAGCTCGCCGGCCGCCAGCCGGGCGGCCACCCGTTCCAGCGCCGCCACCAACTCTTCAAATGTAAGCGTCTCGAGCGGCCCGCTCGCCCCGGTGAGCTGCGGGTCGAAGGCGGGGCGTCCGCGAGGGTGGCCGGTAGTTCCCGAACTGCGGCTCCGCGCACTTTCCTGCCCACGCCCTTCATCGCCGGGGTTGGGGGGACTGAGGTCGCTCACGGCTGACGCCCTCCCAGCCCGTCGGGTTCACCCATGCCGGCGAGCCCCATCTCGCGGAGCCCCCTCTCGCCAAGCACAGCGGCGGTTCGACCCGGACGGCAACTACCCCGTGGGCCACGCTCACTTCGAGGATCTCGCCCTCCTGGACCTGGCCGGGGTGGCGAACGACGGTGCCGTCCAGGCGGCGGACCACGGCGAAACCTCTCTCGATCACGTGCCGAGGCGAAAGCGAGCGGGTGTGGCGGGCCAGCGCATCCAGGCGCGCCGCCGATGATGTCAGACGCACGCTGATAGGCCGGCGCCAGTCGCAGGACTCGACCCGTTGGCGGCACCGCTGCACGGCTGCCCCCGGGTGTCCCCACCGCAGGCGCTCGCCTGCATGGACCAGCCTGTTCCTGGCCCGGTCGACGCCAGTATTGAGCGATCGGCTGACATCTGTCCGGCGCAACCTCTCCGCCCCGAGCTCCGCCCGCCTGCTGGCGCTGCTGGTGGCCACGGCGAGCAGCCCGGCCAGCTCCTCCTCGAGCTGGCCGCGATCTGGCACCACTGCGTGGGCGGCAATAGAAGGGGTGCCGCACCGCAAGTCGGCCACCTCGTCGCATAGCGGCCGGTCAGCCTCGTGGCCTATGGCAGACACCACCGGCACCGGGCAAGCGGCAACGGCTCGGCAGAGCTCCTCGTCGCTCCACGGCAGGAGCGCCGTCGGGTCCCCACCCCCGCGGGCCAGGACGACGACGTCGACCCCGGGCCTGCGGACCAGGCGCGACAACGCGTCCACGATGGCCAGGGCTGCCCCCGGGCCCGTCACCGTCGTTTCCTCGACCGTGAGCGGATAACCGGGGAAGCGGACGGCGACCACCGACTCGATGTCCTTTCGCACGGCGGCGTCGGCGCCGCACACGACCCCAATGGCCGTAGGTAGGCGGGGCAATGGACGCCCGGGCCGGTTGAGCAGCCCTTCGGCGGCCAGCCGGGACCGGGTCTCTGCGATCATGGCGGCGACCGCCCCCGCACCGACCGGCGTGACCTCCTCAGCCTCGAGGAGGAGCTGGCCCCGTTCGTTCCCCCAGACGAGCGAGCCCACGACTGCGACCCGCTCCCCGGCCACCGCCCGGCACCGGCGGGCGTGGCGGGCCGGGCACGCCACCGGGACCTGGGCGGCGCGGTCACGGAGGACAAAGTACGTCCACCCCGTCCTGTACGTCTGCGGCCGGTGCACCTCCCCTTCCACGACCACCCGGCCGATGGTAGCCATAGCCCGAGCGATCTCGCCCGAAAGGCGGACCAGGCTGACGTTACGAGGAGGCCCCAGGCCGGCCCCGCCCCGTCCTCTGGTTGCCCGGGCCGGCTCATCCTGCCAAAACGGCAACGTCATCGACTGGCACCGTAGCGCCCGAGCCGGACTACTACGGCCACCACCCACCTTTGCCTCTTCACCGTGCCGGCCACTGCCTCTTCACCGAGCTGGCCACCAGCGCCTCCAAGGCGAGAACGAATTCAGGGCCTCTTCATCCACTGTTAGCCCGCTGCCAGGGCCGAGCGGCACAGAAATCGTCCCGTCGGCTCTCACCTCGACGAGGGCGGTCACGTCTTTCTCGAAGAAGCGGCCCGACGCGGAGAGGTCGCCGGGCAGCGAGAAATTAGGCAGGGCGGCCAAAGCCACGTTGGCCGCCCGGCCCACCCCGGTTTCGACCATCCCGCCGCACCACACGGGCACGTGCTGTCGGGCGCAGAGGTCGTGTACCCGCACGGCCGCCAGCAGACCGCCCAGCCGGCCCGCCTTCACGTTCACGACCGAGCAGGCCCCGATGGCCAGCGCCGTCGCCACCGAGCCCGGCGAGGTCAGCGCCTCGTCCAGGCATAGCGGCGTCGTCAGGTGAGGCGCCAGGCGCGCATGGGCGGTCAAGTCGTCGTCGCCCAGAGGTTGCTCCAGGCAGGCCACCTCATAGGCGTCCAGGCGGGCCAAGCGCTCCGCCGCCTCGGCGAACGGCAGGCCGGCGTAGGAGCCGTTCGCATCGGCGAAAAGCACGAGGTCAGGCCATCGCCGGCGGACCGCGGCCACCGGTTCTTCGTCCCAACCTGGCGCTATCTTCAGCTTCACCCTCCGGTACCCGTCCGAGGCGCGCTCTGCCACCTCGTCCAGCAACTCACTGAGCGAGCTGGCCCGGCCGACCGCCACCCCGGCCGGGACCACATCCCGGGCCTTGTTCCGGCTCTCGCTTAACCCGGACAAATAGTCGGCCAATCGGACGCCGGTGCATCGAAGCTGGGCGTCGAGAAGGGCAGCCTCGAAGGCCGCCTTGGCCATCTGGTGGCCCTTCAAGAACGACAAGGCCGAGGCCACTTTTTCCGCCCGGACGACGCCCGCCCGCAACAGTGCGGGCACGATGAACCGCTCTGACACCTCTACGGCCCCGGCTGTGTACTCGGAGTTGTATGTCGGCTCCGGCAAGGCCGTGCACTCGCCCCACCCCTCTACCTCGACCGCGCCCCCGGCGCCCCGGGCGTGGCGGACCACGGCCCTCACGAGCAGGCTGTCACGTACGGAAAAACTGCCGGCCTCGCTTACCCAGGCCTTTCGCAGGGGCAGCCGGCCCGTACCGAGTTCAAAGCCGACCAGGCGCCCCCGGACGTCATCCAACCCGACTTGGGGGTCGCCGTTCCCGACGGCGCTGCCCAGTTGCGGTCCGTGCTCTTTCTGGTACGGCGACGATGTGGCTCCTCCGGGCTCCTCTAGGCTCGGACGGCTTCGCCGAGGGCGCGGAGCGTGAGGGCCAGGAGCGCGAGCGACAGGTTGGCCCCGACCCTTTTGCCGCCAGGCCCCTTGGCGCCAGCCCCCTTGGCGCCGGTTACCGGCTCGAGCTGGTCGATCAAATCCAACGTATGAGCGAGCGGCCCCGGCCTTTGCGCTAGCCACTGGCGGGCAGCCTCCGCACCGGCGATGTCCGGGTGCGACTGCAACGCCCTGGTGACGGCCACCACCCGGGAGCGGGCGAGATCATCAGCGAGAAGGTCGAGTTCCCAGCGCTCCCAGAGGTCAGAAGTGTCTCGTCCGTTCAAGGCCCTCTCCAGGCCCACGAGAGAAAGCCCCTCCTCGAGCGCCGCGTAGGCGCTTGACACCGGCCCCACCTCGCGCTCGGACGCTCGCGCTGCCTCCGCCAACTCGCCCACTGCGGCGTCGCGGACCAGCTGGGCCACTCGACCGGCCACCTCCTCCGGGGCTCCCAGTGCGGCGAGCGTGGCGGCCAACGGCCGGTCGTCAAACGGTCCTCCACTTGGCGGCCCGTCGAGGGGATAGGCCCCGTCGAGGGAATAGGCCGCGTCGAGGCCGGCCACTAAGGGCCGGTCAGACGAAATAACGGCTCCGGGGTCGACCGGGCCGGGCCGGGTCAGGTACCAGCGGGCCAACCTCCCCAGACCGGCGCTCAGAGAGTCCCGAATTGCCGTTTCTGCCTCAGTGGAGACCGTCCATGCCACCTTGTCGACCTCGTCGAAGAGCGGGGCCGCCCCGAGCACCTCCCGGGCGGCCCAGTACGCCGCCGCCGCCTCCCACAGTTGGCGCCCCGTCTCAGCGGCGACCTCGTGCGCCCAGACTGCGCCCATGCGGGCCATCACCTCGTCCGCCAACTCGGAAGAGACCAATTGCCGGTACAGCGGGTGCTCGGGTATGAGGTCGGCGTAGGCCTGACGAGGCCCGGGTGGGAAGTAGCCCGTTACGCACGAACGAGTGGTCTCATAACCGGCCAGAGGCGACGGCTCTATCGAGCGGGCCAACTCGCTCCGGGCGTAAGCCAGCAGGACCGCCAGTTCCGGCCGGCTGAGGCCCGCTCCGGCCTGCTTGCGGCGGGCCAGTTCTTCGTCGTCAGGCAGGTCCTCGACTTCGACGTCGAGGAGGCCAGCGCGGGCCAGGTCGTCCATGAGGGCCTCGAACGCCGGCAACTCGGCGGCGCTCGAACCAGCGGCCCGGTCCAGGGCGACCACGCTCTGTTCGACCTGGGCCAAGACAGCGTCGGCCACTTCGCCAGCGGACCCGGCCAAGATCTCATCCCTGGCGGCAGGAGTAAGGCGCCCGGAGCCGACGGCCAGGCCCAAAAGGATCTTCAAGTTGACCTCGCGGTCGGACATAGCCACGCCGCCGGCGTTGTCTATGAAATCGGTGTCGACCCGACCCCCGCGGCGCGAGTAGCTGGTTCGGGCCGCCTGCGTCATGGCCAGGTTGGCCCCTTCGGCCACCACTCGCGCCCTCAGCTGGTCCACGTTGACCCTCACGTCGTCGTTGGCCCGGTCGTCGACCTCTATATCGGTCTCGGCCGGGGCCTTCACAAAAGTGCCGATACCGCCGAAGAAAATCAGGTCCACCTGGGCCTCGAGGACGGCCTTGACCAGTTCCGGTGGCGACAGGGTGCCGGGGCCGACCACTCCCAGAGCCCCGCAAGCTTGCGGGGAAAGCTCGACTTTTTTGGCGTGACGGGAGTACACCGCCGCTCCTCTGGAGGCGGCAGCCATGTCGTAGTCCGCCCAAGAGGAGTCCTCCAGCCGGCTGAGCCGGAGCCGCTCTTCGTAGGACCGGCCGGGATCCGGCGCCGGGTCGACAAATATGTGGCGGTGGTCAAAGGCGGCGATCAAACAAATACTGCGGCTCTGCAGCATGCCATTGCCGAAAACGTCACCGGACATGTCGCCCACGCCGACCACTCTCAGCTGGTCGTGCTGAGCGTCCATTCCCAGAGCACGAAAATGCCTGCGCACCGCCACCCACGCCCCCCTCGCCGTTATGGCCAGCGCCTTGTGGTCGTAACCACTGCTGCCTCCCGAAGCGAAGGCGTCCCCGAGCCAGAAACCTCGCCTCACGCTTATCGAATTGGCCAGGTCCGAAAAATGCGCCGTACCCTTGTCGGGCGCCACCACAAGATAGGGATCGTCGCCGTCCCGGCACACGACGCCGTCGGGCCGCACCACTTTGCCGCCGACGATATTGTCCGTAACGTCGAGGAGCGCCTCTATGAAGGCGGAATAAGCGGACCTACCCAGTTCGTGTTTGGCTACTGCTTCCTTTCGGAGGACAAAAGCGCCTTTGGCGCCGGTGGGCACGATAAGTGAGTTCTTTTTCACCTGTGCCCTGGCCAGGCCCAGGACTTCGCTCCGAAGATCTGCGTGCCGGTCGCTCCAGCGGATCCCACCTCTGGCCACCCGCCCGAAGCGGACATGCAGCGCCTCGAACCACGGGCACCACACGAAGGTCTCGGTCAGGGGAAGGGGGGCCGGCAGAAAGGGGACCGAACCGCTGGCGATCTTCAGGGCTATCGTGTCCCGGCGGAAGGCCCAATTGCTGCGGGTGGTCGCCTCCACGAGCGAAACGAGCTCATGCAGGGCTCTGTCGTGCTCGAGGTCGGGGACGCTGGCCAGCGCTTCGAGCAGCGCAGATTCTGGCTTCGTCCGCCGTCGGGCCCGGCTCCGGTACGAGGAGGGCAAGAAAAAGGCGCACCACAGCGGCCGCACTCGATGGGAAAGCCACCAGGGCCTCGCTCATCCCGTCGGCGGCTTCAGTCGCCCACTGCCCGCCGACAACCCTTCTGTAGGCGCAGTAAGCGCCGAGCAGGGCGACTTCCCGCCAATCGAGCCCGGCACCGACTACGAGCCGGTTGAGCGGGCCGAGCTCGCCCCGGCCGCTCAACACCGCTTCCAGGGCATCGACCAAGCGCGGACCGGCCTGGGCGGGGTCGAAGCCGCCCGGTCCCATGACCGGGGTATCCACCCGCAAACCCATGTCGTCTACATACGCGTCGGGACCGCCCGAGCCGAAGTGGAAGTGCCACGGCACCGCCTCCACCACGGCGAGCCCGAAGCTCTCGACCACGGGAAGGAACGAGGAGAAGCTCCACTCGGGCCAGGCCCACCCGCCGGAGGCGGAAGTCGCCTGGCGCCCCCGGGCGGCACGGGCAGAGCACCAGTCGGCTGGCGTGGCCTCCCGAGCGGGCGGTTTGGGAACCCCGGCTGGCGATTGCTCGGGTGATTGACACGGCCGCGCTGTCGACCTCGGTTCCGGAGGCGGGGGCGTCGTCGGCATGGCGGCCTTCGTCAGCGTGGCGGCCTTCGTCGGCGTGGCGGTTTTCGTCGGCGTGGCGGCCTTCGACCGCGGCCGGCCGATGGCTGCGCAGGCTGGACATCTCGAGCCAATCGATGGCGGCGTCCTCCGGGGAGGTCTGTTCCGCGTACCCGGGTGGCAACGAAGACAGGAACGTGCCCAGTCCTCCCTCTGCCCTCGAAGCCGCCGCAGCACCAGCGCCCTCAGACGGGCTAAGGCGGGACAGCGCTTGTTCGAACGAGGTCGCCCACAGCTCAGTCACCGCGCTCATACGGCCAGTATGCCCGCCGCCCCCACCTGAGTACCGCACTGCCACGGCGCCGCCCTGCCGGGGCTGTGTGTTCGCTCTGGAGAGGTGGCGGTGTCAGCTACCCTTTTCCACCCCACGCGGGTACCGAACGGCCTCGCCGGCCCAACCGCCTCGGCACGTCGACCTCGAACCAAATGGTCTTGCCGATGTCCGAGTGCGACTCCACGCCCCAATTGTTGCTGAGGCCCCGGAGCAGCATGAGCCCCCGCCCGCTGTAGGCATCGGCCGGGGCTACGGCGAAGGAGGGAAGCCGCGTGTTCTGGTCGAACACCTCGACCCGGACGCACCGCGCCGAGCGTATGACCGTGACCTCGAAATCGCTGCGCGCGTGGAGCACGGCGTTCGTGGCCAGCTCACTCACCAGGAGGGGGACGTCCTCCATCTCGAGCCCCCAGCTCTCCAGCGCGTAGACGACGAAATGGCGAGCGGCGAAGACCTCGCTCGGGTCGGGTGCAAACGTACGCCAAGCTCGGTCAGATCGAGCCTCTTCAGCGGGCCTGGGCACGCCATAGGACTACCCGTTCCAGATGACGAGGCCACACTCGCGCCCCGTCTTACCGTCCCTTTTTCCGCAGGTCCGGCTCCTCTTACCACGAAATGCGCGATTGCAGCTACCTTTGGCGTTTGCGATTGACTCCCACAATTCCGGCCCCACCGGGCTGGTGGCAGAGCGGGTAGGCAGCAGGCTGAGCCCAGGATTGTCCCAGGTGGCAAGGGGGATCTCGCCCCTCCCGGCCCTTGAGCGGGCGAACCCGGTATAGACGGCCCACGCCAGGCCGTCTAGCTCCTCCGGCCGCCTCGCTCTGGCGCTTTCCGCGTGGATGCCGCCGCGGAAAGTATGTTTTCCGGCTGCCGACCCGCTCGGGTGGTGGTTTCTCGGTGCATTCAAGGGTTCTTGTTGCGATCGATTGCGTTTCTTGCATCGAAGCGCGACGAATTTGTCCCCGTGCACCAGAAAAACTCAAAACGGTGCCCCAATCCGCCGGGACACAGCTGACTCACGTGACCACCCGCACGCGCCGACTATCTCAAATAAGGCCTAGTGGCGAACCGGCGGGCCCTCCGCCGGTGGCCCTCCCGTAAAGCCACCCGCGAAGCGAAACGCGAAATCCGAGTTCACCGCGCGTGACTTGGGCCACGCAGAGGGGTACAATTTTGTTTGAGCACGTGATCTGGAAGTGCTCAAGGGCAACCGTCCGAAAGGAGAGCTAGATGGCGACACTGGGCTCGTCCGAGGAGAGCGGTCCGCCGGACTGTTAGCAGGCCAGGCGGGGGCCGGCGCAACGGTGCCTTCAGTGCGCCAGCCGGCTAAACCTG
Organism: uncultured Acidimicrobiaceae bacterium; assembly: GCA_963807395.1. Lineage (GTDB taxonomy): Bacteria > Actinomycetota > Acidimicrobiia > Acidimicrobiales > Palsa-688 > Fen-671. The sequence continues at coordinate 599,209 of CAWEBW010000002.1, read as the reverse complement.
GTCAGTCTTGGCGGCACCCCGCCAAATGTCCTTCTGGCCAAGCCATGACCAGTTTGTCATTTTTGGTCTTGAGGTGGTCCCAAATACGAGCATTTGGGGCGTGCCATGTAACCAGGGGCGAGCGTCGAGTTCGCCCCTGTTACGCGTCTACGCCCGCCTTGACCTGGAAATACGGCCAGCCTGGGGCTGGAAGCAGGGAGGATAACCGGCCCGAGCGGGCTCAGTCGAAGGCGAACAGGGACGGCGTAACCTCAGCCAGCCGGGCGGCTTCTTCATCAGTGGTCACTTCGGTGGCGGCCTCCTTCACTACGGCCGCTTGACGGCGGTAGTCCTCAACTTCGGCGACGACGGCGGCGTCGTCCCAACCAAGCACTGGAGCGATCAGCCGTGCCACCGCGGGCGCACAGGCGACGCCTCCGTCGGAGGTCTCCATAGTGACCCGGGCCCGGCGCGAGAGGACGTCGTCGAGGTGGCGCGCTCCCTCATGACTGGCCCCGTAGACAAACTCTGCGCCTAAGTAACCGCCCGATCCTTCCACCGGCTCCAGCAGTGAGGGGCAGCCGTCGGCGGCCGCCAGCACCTCGCCGGCCAAACTGCCGTAGCGGTGCAACAGCCGTTCGATCTGGGTTGCCGGCAGGCCCGTTTCTTGCGCCATCCGGTCGCGTCTGTCCCACCACGAGGCGAACCCCTCGGCCCCGAGGAGGGGCACCTGGTCCGTGCGTGACCGGCGCCAACCGTCAGGGCGGTCAGAGCCGACGGAGCCGACAGAGCCGACGGAGCCGACGGAGCCGTTAGGGCTGGCCGGACCACCCGAGAGGACAGCGTCCACGGCATCGGCGGCCATGACCCGGTACGTCGTGTACTTCCCGCCGGAAACGACTACCAGCCCCCGCGCGGGCCGAGCGATGGCGTGCTCGCGGGAGAGTCGTGCCGTCTGGCGACGGCCATTACCTCTCTGCTCCCCCGGCCCACGGACCACCCCGGTGCCCGCGACCAATGGCCTCAGCCCGGCGAAGACCGCGTCTACGTCGGCCGGCACCAGGGGCTTGGCCACGACGGCGTTCACCTGGGCCAAGAGGTAATCGACGTCGGCCAAGGTGGCCAATGGCCGCGATTTGCCGTAGTCCCAGTCCGTGTCGGTCGTCCCGATCAGCCAGTGGTCCCCCCACGGCAGCACGAACAGCACGCTCTTTTCGGTCCGGGTGATCAACCCGGTCGATAGGGCCAGCTTGTCGCGGGCCACCAACAGATGAGCGCCTTTGGACGGCCTGACCTGCATGGCCCGCTGCCGGCCGGCGAGGCTCTCGGTTTCCTCGGTCCAGGCTCCCGTCGCTATGACCGTGGCCTTGGCTCGAGCCACGAACTCGGCCCCGCTTTCTTCGTCGCGCAGTATCGCCCCAATGACGCGTTCGCCCTCGTGCCGGAACCCCACGGCCGCCACCCGGTTAACCGCCACCGCGCCGGCCGCCGCCGCCGTCCTGACCACCTCGACGACGTAGCGAGCGTCGTCGACCTGGGCGTCGTAGTACAAGATGGCGCCAGTCAGCAGGTCCGGGCGCAGCCCGGGGCCCAGAGCTAAGGCCCGGCGCTTGGATAAATGGCGGTGAAGGGGCAGGCCCCGGCCGGTACCGGTCGACAGGCCGAGCAGGTCGTACAGGGCGATCCCGGCCCCAACGTAAGCGCGCTCGACGACCGGGCGCCGCAGCGGCCACAGGATAGGGACCGGATGGACAAGGTGAGGGGCCAGGCGCTGCAAGAGGAGCGCCCGTTCCCGGAGCCCTTCATGCACCAGCCGGAAATCGAGCATCTCCAGGTACCTCAAGCCGCCGTGGATCAGCTTGCTCGAACGGCTCGACGTGCCCGACGCCCAATCCTGTGCCTCCACCAAGCCCACGGAAAGGCCGCGCGTGACCGCGTCCAGAGCGGTACCCGCACCAGTTATGCCTCCTCCGACCACGAGCACGTCTAGAGGCTCGCTACTTAGGCGAGAAATGTCGTGGCTACGGCGCTCGGGCGACAGCTGGCCCCGCTGTCCGCCTTGTTGTGCGCTCAAGGCTCGCTACCCCCTCCACCTCCGCCTCTATCTCCCCCGAACGAGAGCGGCCCGAACGAGAGCGGACGGTCTAGCAGCGCGCTCGAAAGCATCTTCCTCATATCGCTCTTGGTGCCCAGGTACGCTGGCACGCGGCTTTGGTGGGGCGGGCCTACATGCTCAGTCCCGTGGCCCAACCCCGGGCGGCCACCACCCTAGTCAGCGCCGGCCTAGTCAGCGCCGGCCTAGTCAGCGCCGGTGCGCAACAACCTCCGCGCCGGTTGCCACCCGGGACGTCTGTTCTCTTGAATGGGCGCTTGGGGAAATAAGCAGGGGAAAGAGCAGCGGAGTACATGCACGAGTTCGTGGGAGCGCTGGACCAGGGAACAAGCAGCACCCGTTTCATCGTCTTCGACCATGACGGCCACGAAGTGGCCAGGCACCAGCTCGAGCACGCCCAGATCCTGCCCCGTCCAGGATGGGTCGAGCACGACCCGGTGGAGATCCTGGACCGGGCCGGTACGGTCATGCAGGCCGCTATTTCCATGGCCCGCCTCGCCCCTACCGACCTGGCCGCCATCGGCTTGACCAACCAGCGCGAGACGACAGTGGTGTGGGACCGCAAAACCGGCCGGCCGTACATGAACGCCATCGTTTGGCAGGACACCCGCAACGACCGGATGGCGGCCGAGTTGGCCGCCAGCCCGCAGGGCGAACTCGTCCGGGAGCGGACAGGCCTGCCGCCGGCGACGTATTTTTCAGCCGGCAAACTCCAGTGGATCCTGGAGAACTCGGAGGCCGTCCGGCGGGCGTCTCAGGCAGGGACGGCGTACTTCGGGACCGTGGACAGCTGGCTCGCTCTGGAACCTGACCGGCGCCACCAACGGAGGAAGGCACGTCACAGACGTGACCAATGCCAGCCGCACCATGCTCATGGACCTCTTGACGCTGGCCTGGGACGACGAACTGCTCGCCCTTTTCGGAGTACCGCCCGAAATGTTGCCCGATATATGCCCCTCTTCAGGTCTATTCGGCGAAGTTCCGATAGACGAGACCGGCCGGGGCCTCGTCCCAATCACAGCTGCCCTCGGCGACCAGCATGCAGCCATGATCGGTCAGGTCTGCTTTGCGCCCGGGGAGGCCAAGAACACGTACGGGACAGGGAACTTCTTGCTCCTGAACACCGGCGGCGAGGTCACGAGGTCGAAAAGCGGCCTCCTCAGCACCCTTTGCTACCAATTAGAAGGCGCCGCGCCGGTTTACGCCCTCGAAGGGTCGATCGCCGTGACCGGGGCGGCAGTGCAGTGGTTACGCGACCAACTCGGCATCATCACCTCCACCCCCGAGAGCGAGGAATTGGCAGGCAGCGTCGAAGATACCGGGGGCGTGTACTTCGTCCCCGCGTTTTCGGGCTTGTTCGCTCCCTACTGGCGCTCCGACGCCCGAGGGACGATAGTCGGGCTGACTCAGGCCAGCAACAAAGCCCACCTGGCCCGGGCGACGCTCGAAGCGATCTGTTACCAGACAAAAGACGTCCTCTTGGCCATGGGACAAGACCTGGGGGTACAGCTGCGCGGAGCTGAAGGTCGACGGGGGCATCACCGCCAACCGGCTCTGCATGCAGATGCAGGCCGACATCCTCGGCCTGCCGGTATCCAAGCCCGCGGTAGCCGAGACCACCGCCCTCGGTGCCGCCTACGCCGCCGGTTTGGCCGTTGGGTACTGGGACGGCGAGGAGGACCTGCGCCGCAACTGGCGAGAGGCAGAGCGGTGGGAACCCAATTGGGGCTGAAGACAGGCGCCAGGCCGGTTACGCAGGATGGAAGAAGGCGGTCGCCCGGGCCATGGAGTGGACCGATGCAGACGCCCAATACGAAACCCGCCCGTGATTCGCACGCGCCCGGGCCGAGCGACAAAGCTGAAATTATCGACCACAATGGAGCAGCCCCGGATGGTGTGATCACTGCCGTCACGGCCATCGGCCCTACTCGAAAGAAGGGGGCAGAAATGACTAAGAAAGCCACGCCTCCGCCCACCAGCGACAAACCCGTCCCGACGGCTCCGCCACCACCTCCGGCGTGGCGCCATTGGCTCTGGTTGATCGCGTTTGTGCTGTTCATAGTCCTGTTCTTCGTACTCCCGGCCACACACGTCACCCAGCCCATCAACCTCACGTACTCGCAGTTCCTGACGGACGTGTCGGCCAAGCAGGTGAAGACCGTCACCATCGACTCCAACGGGACGGCCACGGGTACGCTCACGAGCGGCAAGCAGTACACGACGGTGATCCCTGTTCAGCTGGACAACCCCACCTTGCTCCCGACCCTCAGACAGGAAGGCGTCGAGATAACAGCCAACGCGCCAGGGACCTCGTTCGGCTCGGAGGTCCTGACCTGGGTGATACTGCTGTTGCCCTTCATCGTTGTCTTCTGGCTCTGGCGCCGGCTCTCGAAGGGAGCCGGCGGCCAGCTGCAGGGCGTGTTGGGCGCGGGCAAATCGCGGGCCAAGGTCTTCGACGCCGACCGACCGAAGACGACCTTTGCCGACGTCGCCGGGTACGAGGGCGCCAAGGCAGAGATCGCCGAGGTAGTGGAGTTCTTGAAGAACCCCGGGCGTTACCGCCGGGCGGGGGCCGTAGCCCCCCGGGGCGTCCTCATGGTCGGCCCGCCCGGCACAGGTAAAACGTTGCTGGCCAGGGCGGTTGCGGGCGAAGCGAGCGTGCCCTTTTTCTCCGTGAGTGGCTCGAGTTTCGTGGAGCTGTTCGTCGGGGTCGGAGCGGCGCGCGTGAGGGACCTCTTCGCCGAGGCCCGCAAGCGGGCGCCATGCATCATTTTCGTCGACGAGATCGACGCCATCGGGCAGCGCCGGGGCGGAGCGGGGGCCATCGTGTCGAACGACGAACGGGAGCAGACGCTCAACCAGTTGCTCGCCGAGATGGACGGCTTCGACATGTCGGAGGGAATCGTCGTGCTGGGCGCCACCAACCGGCCCGAGGTCCTCGACCCGGCCCTTCTGCGCCCAGGACGTTTCGACCGCCAGGTCGTGATCCCGTTGCCGACCCTCCCGGAGCGGCTTGCCATCCTGAAAGTGCACTGCCGGGACAAGCAACTGGCGGCTGACGTCGACCTCGAGATCGTCGCCCGGGGGACGCCCGGGTTTTCGGGCGCCGACCTGGCCAACCTGGCCAACGAAGCGGCCATCGTGGCCGTCCGCAACAACCGGGACGTCATCCACGCCTCCGACTTCGACGAGGCCCGGGACCGCCTGATCCTGGGCCGCCGCGAGGGGTCGAACGTGCTCTTGCCGGAGGAGAAGCACGCCGTCGCCGTGCACGAAGCTGGTCACGCCCTCGTCGCCGCCCTCAGCCCGAAAGCCGACCCCGTGGCCAAGGTCACCATCCTTCCGTCCGGCCAGGCGCTGGGGGTGACGGAGCAACTCCCCTTCGTGGAGCGGCACCTGTACGGCGAGGACTACCTGTACGACTCCCTGGCCGTTCGCATGGGCGGGCGGGCAGCGGAGCTGGTCGAGCTCGGACAGGGTTCGACCGGTGCCTCCAACGACCTGGCCAGCGCCACCGACCTGGCCACCCGGATGGTACGGGAGTTCGGGCTGTCACCCGTGCTCGGGCCCGTCGGTTACCCGGAGGGAGGTTCGGTGTTCCTGGGCGGGGGCGGCCCCGGCCTGTCGAGCCGGCCGTTCGCGGAAGAGACCCAGGCCAAGATCGACGCCGAAGTCTCGGCTATGTTGACCCGGGCCGAAAAGCACGCCGTCGACCTGCTCAGCCGAAAACCAGGAGAAGCTCCGGCGTCTGGCCGACCTATTGGTCGCCAATGAGACGATAAACGGATCTGAGGTATACCGCATCGCCGGGGTCCCCGAACCCTCCGGGGTGGAGATCGGCTACACGCTGGCGCCGGAACGGGCCGCCGCCGCTCTGGCACCAAAGTGGCTGTCTCCGGTGCTAAAGCCGCCAACGTCGCCGCCAGCCCCGGCCGCGAAGATGGTTGACGAGGGCCGCTGAAAGTGGCGTAGAGGACGCGTTCAGCGGGGAGCGCCGGTGCCCGTGAGGCTCGTGAGGAAGATGTTCACTCCAGGAGCCGGCGGGCGCCCGGACCTTCTTTGGCGAGGACGTCGGCCGGGTTGGTGAGGCCGCAGCGGTCAAGGGAGAGGCAGCCGCAGCCGATACAGCCGTCGAGGCGGTCCCGCAGGGCCTCCAGCTGGGCGATGCGTTCGTCCAGATCCCGCCGCCAGGCGCCCGAGAGTTGAGCCCAGTCCTGCCGCGTCGGGGCTCGGTTCCCTGGTAGCCCCTCGAGGGCCTGCCTGATGGCGCGGAGGGGGATGCCCACTCGCTGTGAGGCCCGTATAAAAGCCACCCGCCGCAGGGCGTCGCGTGGGTAGCGGCGCTGGTTGCCGGCCGTGCGGGTGGCCGAGATGAGGCCCTGCCCCTCGTAGAAGCGCAGCGCAGAAATGGCCACGCCGCTACGGGAGGAGAGCTGGCCGACGGTCAGCTCCTGGAGACTGGCGGGGATGTGGGGTAGGACGCTCAACGGGACGCTCGAGGACCGCTCAGCCGGGCAAATAGTTCGGACTCGACCTCGATAATACTTTAGGTTCTTTGGCTTAGCCTTGGGCAACGAGGGTTCGAGAAGCTGATTTCAGCCCTCGGCTCCTTGTGCTACCGTCTTGGCACTTACCCAAAGCCTCAATGGGCCGGCCAGCGTGAGGACGCCATGACGACTGTCGAGGAGCGCATCCAGTGCCGCTGGTGCCACGCCCAGAGCCCGACCTCGGCGCGAACGTGTGACCGCTGCGGGGCTCCGCTCGACGTCCGGGACACGGTAACCGACTCAGGTTGGCGGGAAGCGCCCCGGCTGCGCGACCTGACCGAGGTCCATTGGGCTTCGAGCAGCCGCTCAGCTCGATGCCGGCGTCGTGCCCGTGGTCGAGGTGGCACTGGCCGAGGCGGACTCGGTGTTCTTCGAGCACCACGCCATGCTCTGGAAGGACGAGACGGTGCCCATGTCTGTGATGAGCACGCCCGGCGGGGCCAAACGGCTCCTGTCTGGGCTGCCTTTCGTGCTCAGCGTGGCCCGCGGCCCGGGCCGGGTGGCCCTGTCCCGGGACGCGCCGGGCGAGCTGATCGTCCTGCCCGTCGACCCGCCGAAAGAGGTCGACGTGCGCGAGCACGCGCTGGTGGTGGCCAGCGGCACTCTGACGTACTCGTTCGAGAAGCTCCCCGGCGTGCGGGCCATGCTGGCCGCGGACGCGGGCATGTACCTCGACCGCTACGTCGCCCAATCCGGGCCCGGGGCTGATGGTGCTGCACGGGTACGGCAACGTGTTCGAGCGGACGCTCGGGGCCGGGCGAGAGCATCCTGGTGGACCCGGGTGCGTTCCTCTACAAGGACTCGTCGGTGACCATGGAGGTCGTGTCGGTCAACTTCAAGGCCAGTTTCGAGGAGCCGTCGCCCAGGCGGCGCCGAGCGCGGGGGGAGATGTCCGGGCCGACGCCGGATGCGGCCGCCGCCAGCAGACGCCGGCCGCCACCGGCCCAACCGCCAGCAAGGGGGCATGTTCGGCCGGGGCCTCAAGGGCCTGAAGGCGGCCAAATCGATGCTCAACGTCGGCGCATCTCACCTCGGCGGCCGAGAACCTGCGCTCTGGCGGCGGGCCTGCAGGGCGTGGCCGCTGGCTTGGCCGGCGGCGGGGGCTCCACGCTCCTGCGCATGAGCGGTCCCGGCCGGGTCGGGATCCAGTCCATGTTCAAGTTTCACAAGAGCGAGTAACCGGGAGTCGAGCAGCCAGAAGCCGTGGACCATGACCGACGTAGCCGCCGCCCGCACCGCTTACACCTGCCCGTACTGCAAGCAGACCTCGGACGGGGCCGCGACCAGCTGCCCAACTTGCGGGGCGCCCGTCAACATCCAGTTGCGGACGACCAAATCGGGCTGGACCGAGCTGCCGTCGATAGCGGACATGGCCCGCATCCAGTTCGGGAGGTCCCGCTGCCAGGTCGAGGGCCGGCTGGTCCCGGTGGCGGAGATGACCCTGGCGGCCGGCGACGGCGTGTACTTCACCCACGACGTGCTGCTTGTGGCAGGAGCCCGGCCGTCACAGGTGGACGCCATGCCGCTGGCAAACCGTGGACGCGGCACGGTGCCGGGATGCCGCTCGTGATGCTGCAGGCCGACGGGCCCGGGCGGATCGCCTTTTCGCACGACAACCCCGGCGAGCTCGATCGCCCTGCCTCTGCAAGCAGGTGCGGCGGTGGACGTCCGCGAGCACGCCCTACTCGTCGCCACCTCCGGCGTCGGCTACGACTGGTTCCAGACCGGCGTCTGGTTCGTGACCACCGGAGGGAAAAAGCAGGACCCGGCGGCCGGGGCCAGCCTGCTCAAGATGGGCCTCGACATGGCCGGCGTGGCCTCGGGCGACCGTGACGACGACGCCGGGACGACCAACCGCACGTGGCACTACCCGATGGGCCAGTTCATCGACCGCTTCCACGCGGGCGACCAGCCCGGCCTCGTCATGGTCCAGGTGAGCGGCAACGCCTACACGACGAGAGCTGGCCGAAGGTGAGTCGATCCTGGTCAAGCCGCCGGCCCTGCTTTTCAAGGACCCGACGGTGTCCATGCAGCTCCACGTCGAGTACCCGGCAGCCGGCATGAAGCTATGGCAGACGTGGGGCAACCGCTACCTCTGGCTCCGGGTCTGGGGCCCGGGCGCGTCGGCCTCCAGTCCTGCTACGACCGCGTCGACGACCCCGGCACCGACTTCCGGGACCTGTCGCCACATACCGACCACCTCTGGACCTAGCCGGGGTACGTCACGCGGCCCATCGGGCCCGGAGCGCGCCGCCGGGCGGGGGCGCCTAGGTGCCGGCCAGCCCAAGGACCTCGTCGAGGAAAGCCAACACGTCTGTCCGCTCGGCGATGGCCTTCGAGGTCGGTTTGCCGTGCCCGTGCCCGGCCGAGGTCTCGATCCTTATAAGGACCGGTGCTTTGGCACTGTCGGCCTGGGCCGCCTGCAAGGCAGCGGCGAACTTGAAGGAGTGGCCCGGTACGACCCGGTCGTCGTGGTCGCCGGTCATGATCAGCGTGGCCGGGTACTCCGTCCCGGGGACGATGTTGTGCAGCGGGGAGTAGGCGCGCAGCCAGCGGTACTGCTCGGGGTTGTCCGGGTCACCAAAGTCGCTCTTCCAGGCCCAGCCAATGGTGAACTTGTGGAACCGGAGCATGTCCATGACCCCCACTTCGGGTACGGCGGCGCCGAACAGCTCCGGGTGCTGAGTCAGGCAGGCGCCAACGAGCAAGCCACCGTTGGAGCCACCGTTTATGGCGATGCGGTCCGGTCGCGACCATCCCGACGAAACCAGCCACCGGGCGCAGTCGCAGAAGTCGTCGAACACCCGTTGCTTGTGCGCCAGCCGGCCGGCGTCGTGCCAGGAACGCCCGTACTCGCCCCCGCCCCGCAGCACCGCCACGGCCAGGATGCCGCCCCGCTCGACGAACAATGCGTCCGCCTTCATGAAGTCCGGCGTGATCGATATGTCGAAACCGCCGTAACCAACGAGCAGGACGGGCACGTCCCCGGTCTTGGAGACGTCCCGCCTGTAGGTGAGGAACAACGGGACCGGCACCCCGTCGTCCGCAGTCACGAAGACCTGCTCGCTCACCAGGTCGTCAGCGTCGATGGGGGCGGCCGAAGGGCGCAGCAAGCGGGTCTCGCCGCTATCGACATCGTGCGACCAGAGAGAGCCCGGATCAGTGAACGAGCGCAGCCCGAAGTGCATCAGGCTGCTGTCCGCCCGGCCTTCGATACCGGATTGGCCGTGCATGAAGTCCAGAGAGACGACGGGGGGCAGGGGTAACTCCCGCACGGGCGTGCCGTCCAGCTCGAAGACGGACAGCCGCGAGCAGGCATCCTGAAGGTGGTGGCAGACCAGCCGGCCACCGCAATTGCGGGCGCCTAAGAGCAGCGCCTCACGTTCGCCCACGACCTCTCGCCAGGCCTCGCGCTCGGGGTGGTCAAGGTCCACCGCGACCAGGCGCTGGCGCTCGGCTCGGTCGTCCGTGACCAGGAAGAAGGTCGAGCCGACGTTGGTGACCACGACCGCCTTGGACGAAAAGTCGCTGACCAGCGGGACCAGGCCCCGACCAGGCTCGGAGAGGTCGAACACCTCGATGCCGCGCTTCGGGATTGGTCCCCCGGGAGATAGAGATGATGACGAAGCGGCCGTCCTCGCTGACCGCCGACCTCCGGGATCCACTCGGGCTCATCCGGCGCTTCGAACACGAGCTGGTCGTCACCCTGGGGCGAACCGAGAGCTGTGAAAGAAAATCCTGACGAGCCCGACTTGCCCGGTGTACTCCTCCCCCTCCACCGGCTTATCGACGGCGCTGTAGTAGAACCCGCTCTTGTCCGCCCGCCACGCGGCGCCGCCGTACTTCGACCATTCGACGACGTCCGGCCGGTCCTCCCCGCTTTGTACGTCTCGGACCCGCCACGTCATCCAGTCGGAGCCCGCCCCGCTCGTCGCGTACGCCACGCAGCGACCCGTCATCGGTACACCGCTAGCCCGGACAGGGCCACCGTCCCGTCCTCGGAGAGGACGTTGGGGTCGAGCAGGGCCCGCCCCTCGTCATTTGGAGACGTCATCACGTACAGGACGGACTGGTTTTGCAGGCCTGAGTTCCGGGTCTGGAACCAGCGCCTACCCCGCCGGAACGGCACATCGAACTTCGGGTAGTCCCAAATCTCCGTTAGTCGGGCACGGATCGCTTCCCTGGTCGGGACCTTCGCCAGGAAGGCCTCGGTCACCTCGTTTTGGACCTCGATCCAACGCCGGGTCTCGGGGTCGTTCGTGTCCTCGAGCCAACGGTACGGGTCGGCGATCGTCTCGCCGTGGTAGTCGTCGACTTGACTGCCCTTGCGTGTGATCAGAGTGGTCGGGTCGGTCATCCCGGCGACGGTACCAGAGCCGCCTGAAGCAGGGCGGCTGAAGCCTGTCGTTCACGACCGTGTGGCCTGGAAGACACGTAGGGGCGGTCGGGGCGGGCGGCGACGGCTCGAACGGCATGACCGACCTTCAGCGCCCGCGAAACTCCGTAGTTGAGGGAACGCGCGTTCGATTATCGGCCAACGTTGTGACGCCTAAGTGCGCATGGGGCCCCTACCCACGGCATATGCACCAATTCCTGCATAAGCGCCGTTTAACATCGAAAGTGCCATGGCTGTTCAAACCCCCGTTCGTGGCCGCAGTGCCGGGACGCCGGCCGGGCAATCACGTGGCCGCACCCGCAAACTCCGCCCGCGCCCACGTTGGCCCCGACTCGCACTTGTCATCGCCAATATTGTGGTCGTTTGCCTGTTGGCCATCGGCGCCGGCGCCTATGGCTACGTGCAATGGCGGCTCGGGCAGGTTAACCGGGTTTCAGTAAAAGGCTTGGTCCCTGCCGGGCAAAGCTCGCAGAGCCCGCCGGCCGGCGCAGGAGCCCCCATTACTATCCTCGCCGTCGGCAGCGACACGCGGGCTTTAGGAAAGGGTGCCAGCGCCATTTTTGGCAACTCGTCCGAGGTTACGGGGCAGCGATCGGACAGCATCATGTTGCTGCGGATCGTCCCCGCCAGCTCCAGTATTGCGCTTCTTTCCATCCCGAGGGACATGCTCGTCCCGGTGGCAGGCATGGGCACGACTCGCATAAACGCCACTTTCGGCAGCGGGCCAGACCTCCTCATCAGCACGATAGAGCAGGACCTCGGCATCGATATAAACCACTTCATGGTGGTCAATTTCGATACGTTCACTCAGATTGCCAATGCCCTGGGCGGCGTTTACCAATACTTCCCCACCCCGGCCCGGGACCTCTTCTCTGACTTGAGCGTGCCCCACGCGGGCTGCGTCCTTTTGAAAGGCGCTCAGGCCCTGGCCTTCGTCCGTTCACGCGAGTACCAGTACTATTTGAACGGCCAGTGGCAATACCAGTTGGTGCCCGAGAGCGACCTGGCCCGCATCCAGCGCCAGCAGGATTTCGTCAAACTCGCCATTAAGAAGGCGGAAGCAGTAGGGCCGACGAACCCGTTCGCCCTAAATGGCGTTATCGGCGGCGTTACCAAAAGTCTCACCGTCGACAGTGGCTTTTCCAATTCGCTCATCCTGAGCCTGGTCAAGGTGCTCCGGCACGCAAACGCAGCCGGCATCCCCGACTGGACCTACCCAACGGCCAACTCGTATTCAGTGCCCGGGCGCCCTTGACCCCGTACCGTCAGAAGACCAGGCGATGGTGAAGCAATTCCTGGACTACGGGATGCCGTCAACGACATCGGCGGCTACCACGAGCGGGAAGAAAATGACGTTCTCGCTGGCGGCAAAGGTCCTCGCCGCGGCCGGTGCGACCAGTCCTCTTATTACGACGCCAGCGTCTCAGATCCAACCCGACTCCTCGTCGTACTACGAGGGACACTACGTCCCACCCGGCCTCCAGTCGGGCCAAGTGCCCCCAAACTGCCCCTCCTAGACGTCACTAACCGCGAAAAGCGCTAGCCGGCCCAGCGGTGACCAGGGGGCGCGCCCTAACCCCGGCCAGGCAGTCTCCACGTCGGTCGGCCGGGCTGCTCCACCGCCCGGCAAACGGCCAGCAGGAGCGCTTCAGAGCCCGGCCGCCCGACCGCTCCCAGGCCGACGGGCAGGCCGTCGACCAGTCCCATGGGGGCGGTGGCAATGGGCCAGCCGGCAATGGACGGGGCTTTGGTGACATGAGACGCCAAGCCATGGTCCCCGAGGGCCAGGTCGCTTTTCCACGCCGGGGCGAACGTAGGGGCTATGAGTACATCGGTGCCAGCGAACGCCGGCTCGAGGCAGGTGCCGAGCGCCCACTCGAGGTTGCGAGCACGGGCAGTCTGGTAGGCGTCCGTGCCGGTACCGCCCAGCTCGAGCGCCCGTTCGAATAAGTCGTGGCCAAAATGGACCAGCTCGGTCGACGCATGCCGCTTCTCATGAGCCACCACCTCGCCAAGGTCTTGCGGCCCCCCGGCCCGCGGGTCGGCAGGTACGCGGCTAAGCCCTCGACCAGCTCACAAAGAAGGACAGTGGACTCGTCGTCGTCATCTTCTCTCGCCGGGACCGCGGCCTCGACGTCGTGAACCCGCCCGCCCGCAGCGACGATCCGCTCGACCGCCTCTTCAAACAGCTGGTCTGTACCCGGGTGGCCGGTCGTCCATGAGCGGGCGACGCCGACCCGCAAACCGGCGATGCCGCTCCGCGCCCGGTCGAGGATCCCCGCTCGAGCCGTGAGCACTTCCAGGAGGAGGGCCACCTCGTCAACCGTCCGCGCCATCGGCCCGGGACTGTCCTGACTGGCGCTAATGGGAACAACCCCCTCAGTGGGGACCGACCCCACTGTCGGCTTTATGCCCGCCACTCCGTTGAGCGAGGCCGGGCACGTGATGGACCCGTCCGTCTCGGTCCCGATCGAAAGGGGGACAAGGCCAGCGGCGACGGCTGCGCCCGAACCTGATGACGACCCGCCCGCGTTCCGGTCCAGTGCCCAGGGGTTGCCGGTCAGCCCGCCCACCGCCGACCAGCCAGAGGTCGACCGAGCCGACCGGATGTTGGCCCACTCCGAGAGGTTGGCCGTGCCCAGGATGACAGCGCCGGCAGCCCGTAGCCGGCGCACGAGCGGCGCGTCTCGGGTGGCAGGCCGGCCGGCGAGGCTGGTCGCACCCGCGGTCGAGGGCATCCCGGCGACTTCGATGTTGTCCTTCACCAGGACGGGTAGGCCGTGCAACGGCCCCACCGGGTCAGCCCGGTCACAGGCGCGGGCCTCTGAGAGAGCGCTCTCGGACACGGCCAGCACACTCCGCAGAGCGGTCGGGGATCCGGGCGCGTCCAGAGCTGTCACCCGCCCGAGGAGGACCTCGACCAATGACTCCGCCGGCACCCGGCGGTGCTGCAAAGTGAACGCATCGGCGTAGGCGAGATCGTCGTCCACCCTGCTGAGATTAGTTACAACCGATAATCGGTGGCCCCAGGAGGGGTACGGCGTCACACTGGTAGCAGAGAGACGGCCGCCACTCTCTCGTGTCGGGCTTGATGACCCACTTCAGGAAAAGTCGGCGCGTTCGAAGACGAAGACCATCAACAAACAGACCATCAAGGCCCAAAAACAAAACAAAACCCAAACAGGGTGCTTCGGGGGCGCGAGCAACCAACCGGCGGCACGTCTCAAGGCTTCGGGGACAGGTACCCGTGGCCCCAGTGGAGGACTGGCTATGAGTGAGTTCGAGGGGGAATCAGCCACAACTCGAGACACACTCCGCTATTGCTACGAAATGGCGCGTCCATACGGGCGCAAGCTCGTCGTCGGCGCTGCCTTCCTCGTGGTGGGGGTCGGGATTACAGACGTCGCCACGCCTCTCGTATTCGCATCCGTCCTCGACCGGATCGCCACGCTCAAGCCGGGGACCGCTTTGTGGCCCCGTTTCGGGCCGCTCATCGTGGCCTACGCCGTCTTGATCGTCGTCGGCCAGCTGGCCTATCGCATGTCGGGGTGGCTCGAGTGGGAAGGTTCGCTACGCACTTTCGCCAACGGTATCCACAGGAGTTTCGAACGCCTCCTCCGTCTCGGGTACCGGTGGCACGTCGACCATCCCTCCGGCGAGGTGGCGTCCTCCCTGAGCGCTTTCTCCTGGGCACTGGTCGACGGCATCGACAACCTTCATTGGGGCGTCCTCAGGATCGTCGTTGTCGTCCTGAGCGCAATCATTGTGCTGGCGATTGTGGCGTGGCCGGTGTCGTTGGTGTTAGTCGTCCTGACCGCCGTCTTCGCGTTCGTCGTGATCAAGCGCTCGGCGCCGGTGACGGCCGCGTCCAAGACGTTTTCCCGGTCTCATTCGCGGGCCGAGGGCACCGCGTCTGACGTGATCCGGAACGTCACGACCGTCCTGGTTGGGGCGGGCGAGGAGGATGAATCGGCCCGGGTGGAGAACCTCCTCGATGACTCGGTGCGGGCCGACCTGCAGGCCCGGCGGACCTTCACTATCACTCGCGTCTGGATGAGCAGCACGGTGGGGCTGATGACGTGGGGGGCTTTACTGGTCGGGATCGTGCTGGCCGTGAACGGGGACCTACGGGCCGGCGTGGTCTACCTTGTCCTCTTTTATGCCTCGCAGGTGTCGGCTCAGCTGGTCGAAAGCTTCATGCAAATACGCAACCTGTCCCGCGGCCTGGGCCGGGCGGCAAAACTCGTGGCCCTGGTGCGCACGGCCCCTGACGTGGTCGACGCTCCCGACGCGCCCGACCTCGTTGTGACCGAAGGGTCGGTCCGCTTTGAGTCCGTGTGTTTCCAGTACCGACCCGACCGGCGCTTACTGGAGGACTTCAACCTCGAGTTGCAGCCGGGCGAGCACGTGGGCGTGGTCGGACCGTCAGGGGGTGGCAAGTCGACGATAACGCGGCTGGTCCTGCGCCTGATGGACGTCAACGGCGGCCGGATCGTCGTCGACGAGCAAGACATCGCGCTGTGCACCCAAGCCAGTGTCCGCCGGGCCGTTTCCTATGTCCCTCAGGACCCCCAGATGCTGCACCGCAGCATTGCTGAGAACATCTGGTACGGCCAACCCGGCCCCATCGACATTGGCATGGTGAAAGAAGTGGCCGGGGCGGCCCACGTCCAGGAGTTCGTGAACGACCTGCCCGAGGGCTACGACACGATCGTCGGCGAGCGCGGCCTCAAACTGTCGGGTGGTCAGCGCCAGCGCGTCGCCATCGCCCAGGCGATGCTGAAAGCGGCGCCGGTTCTAATCCTGGACGAGGCCACCAGTTCGCTCGACTCCGAGTCCGAGCGCTACGTCCAGGAGGCGCTGTGGCGGCTGATGGCCAGCTCGACCGCGCTGGTCGTGGCCCACCGTTTGTCTACCATCGCCCATCTGGACCGGATCGTCGTCATCGACGCCGGGAGAGTCGCCGAGGTGGGGACGCATAGAGAACTGCTCCTGGCCGGCCCCGTCGGGACGTACCGGCACCTGTGGGAGCACCAGTCGGGGGGTTTCCTCAGCACCTGAGCTGCCCTGGTCCTGTTAGCAGGAGCAGGATAGTTCAGCCAGGACGGTTCATCCAGGACGGGTTCCGCCAGGACTAGGTCAGGCTGCCTGCTCGCCCGCCGGGACCTCGGTGGCCACGGTAGAACTCGAGACGATCTCGGCCGCAAAATTGTCCAACAGATGGACGAGGTCGGGGTACCGGTCGGGCGACCACCCTTCCAAGAGCCCCTGCAGGCGGTCGCGCACCGCCCATGTAAGCCTGTCCGCCACCTCGACGCCGGTGGGCGTCAAGTGCATGCTCTCGTCCACGAGGCCGCGGTCCTTCACGTCGTGGACCGCGCCTAGCGTCGCCTCGGGCGTCAGCTTGTGGCGTTGGGCGGCATTACGCAGAGCGCTCTCATCCAGACCAGGGTGAGTGCGCAGCTGGACGAGCAACCAGCAGCTGGCCAGGGGCAGGTCCACCCCAGCTTCTGATGCGACCCGGGCTAAGTACTCGGCCATCTTCTGCCGGCCGACGAGGACGCTGAGGGCACGGCCAATCTCGGCCAAGGAGTCCGGGCTGCGGGGGGCGCCAAAAGCCTCGCCTATCCCCTCCGTCGTGACAGTCGTCCGCATAGGGAGCTGCTTCACGAACCACGAAGCGATAAAGGCCACTATCGACACGATGGCGGCCACCCGGAACGCGGTGCTGAGTGCCTGTGAGTAAACGTCGAGGAACTCCGACCGCACGCTGGGGGGAAGGGCCGCCAGAGCGGCAGAGCTCAGCGAGCGGCTGCTCTGCACGAGCTCGGGCGAATGAGGGAAATCGTGCGAGAGTTTGGACGCGAGCTGGGTGGCGAAAATGGTCCCGATAATCGCAGTCCCGACAGAGCTACCGATGTTGCGCAGCAGAGTGATGCCAGAAGTGGCCACGCCCAGGTCCTTGTAGTCGACCGCGTTTTGGACCGCTACCACCAGGACCTGCATGACCAGGCCAATGCCGAAGCCCGTAACGAACATGTAAAGCGACGCCACCGCGTCCGACGTGGTCGGGGTCAGAAAAGATAGAAGGAACAGGCCGACTGTCATTATCGCCGTGCCGAGGATCGGGAACACTCGGTACCGGCCGGTACGCGACACGATCTGGCCGCCCCCGATCGACGTGATGAGCAAGCCGGCCATGAGGGGCAAGATCTCCAGGCCCGATTTCGTCGGCGACGCCCCTTTGACCAGCTGGAAATAAAGCGGCAAGAAAGTAATGGCTCCGAACATGGCGAAACCGAGGAACAAGGCGACGAGCCCGCTGCTCGTAAATACGCTGTTCGAAAACAGGCGAGGCGGTAGCACGGGTTCGGGGGAGCGGCGTTCCACCATGAAGAAAAGTACAGCGGCAACCACGGCGGCTGCACCGAGGCCGATCACCTCAGCCGACAGCCAGGGGAACGTCGTCCCGCCCACGCTCACCATAAGAACGAGCGCGGCCAAGGCCACGCTAAGCAGGGCGGTCCCGAGATAATCGATGACCGGGCGAGCCCGGGCCTTGGTTGTCGGCAGTGTAGCGGCCAGCACGAAGAAGGCCACCACGCCGATGGGCAGGTTTATGTAGAAAATCCAGCGCCACGAGAAGTCTGACGTGATCGCCCCTCCCACGAGCGGTCCGATCACCGTGGCGAGCCCGAAAACGGCGCCGAACAGGCCCTGGTAGCGGCCGCGCTCTCGGGGCGACACCACGTCCCCGATGGACGCCTGAGCGCTAACCATCAAACCGCCGCCGCCGAGGCCCTGGAGGGCGCGAAAGGCGATTAATTCAGCAAAGCTATGGCTCAACCCGCAAAGGGCCGAGCCAGCGAGGAAAATGACCAGGCCGACTTGCAATACCGGCCGCCGGCCGTACAGGTCCCCCATCTTGCCGTAGAGAGGAGTTACGACAGTCTGGGCCAGCAAATAGGCGGTCGTGACCCAGGAAATGTGGTTGAGGCCGCCCAGGTCACGGGCGATGGTGGGCAGCGCCGTAGCCACGATGGTCGAATCCAACGCTGCGATCAGCATCACGAGCATTAGGCCGACGAAGACGACCGCCAATTGACGACCGTGTAGCTCACGCGGCCCTTCGACCTGGGCCGTGGACGCCGTCATCTACTGCTCGTCACCGCCACGGCCGTCACCGCCACGGCCGTCACTGCCATCGGGGGTAGCGCTAGCGCCCCAGAGACGCGCGACCCGGCTGGACTCCTCTAAACCCTGCCGGACGCCAGCCGTGAAGGCTTGCCCGGCTTTGCCGAGGTCCATTAGAGATTTGCCCCACCCGCTCACCTCGAGAAACTCCGCGTTGGGCTCGATAACCTCGACCACCGCCCCCGACGACCGCAAAATTGAGATCTCATCGACGATGCCAGCGGTGAGTTCGTCGCCGTCTGGGCCAGATCCGCGTAGGTCAGAGCCATCTGGGCCAGATCCGTCTGGGCCAGATCCGTCTGGGTCAGATCCGTTTGGGCCAGATCCGTTTGGCGACGTGAGCTCCGGAGCGCCCGGGAGGACAGTCACCGAGACAACGAGAACCCGGTCATGGCCCCGGGCCAGGTCGGCGTTGAGCGGGCTACGCACGCCGCCGTCCATATAGCGCCGCCCGCCGATGGTGATAGGCGGGCACACCAACGGCACCGCGCAGCTCGAGGCCACGGCGCGCCGCAGTTCGACGTCCGAACCGGCTTGCCAGACCACGAACTGGGCCGTTTCGGTATCGAGTGCTGTGCACGAGAACCGGTCCGGCCATGGCCACCCGATGAAAACGCCGAACAGCTCGAGGAAATCGTCTTCGCCCACGACCGGCGCCTCCAGCGCCAGCCGACCCAACGTACGTCTCACCTCTTCGGCCGGCGTGCCGGCATTTACAGCGGCGGTGATGACGTCGGTGAGGGCCTGCAATCCGGCCGTGATCGACGGCCCTGTGCTCGCGGCCGCTGCTGCGGCATTGGTCTCTAGCAACAGAGCCGCCGTCTCTGCGATGTCGAAGCCCAGAGCTAGCTGGGCGCCCACGAACGAACCGGCCGACGTACCGTAAATGGCATCCGCCTCGGCTATATCTACTCCCCCGCCGGCCAGGCCCACCGCCAAGCCCGACTCCCAGCCAATGCCGACCGGCCCACCGCCACCAAGCACGAGCCCTCGCGTCATCCTGGGGCGAGGCTAGCAATCATCACCCGAGGATCCGGTGAGCCGGGGCCTCTCCCGGCCGAGACGAGTAAGGGGGTTGCAGGTAGCTCGGCGCCGGTCGTCTGGCCGGCGTTCAAAACAGCATCGACCGGGGCACTCGCCAGTACCCCGGTCGGCATCCCTCTTCGGCTCGGATCGTCGTCAGGTGGCTGAATCACCCAAAAGCAGGTCCGATCTTGGTACGGCCGGGCGTTCCTGTTGCGATCGGGCTCACTTTTTGCGGGCAAACTCCACAAGAACCACCGCCTGCACCAAGATACAGAACAGCCAGCACCACTGAGCCCCTGCCCTACCCGGCCGCCGCGCACGACGAGGGCTCTTTGTCGCTGTACAGCGGGGCCAGCTCGCCTACCTCCACCGACTGGCCCTCGTCTACTTGGCCCTCGTCTACTTGGCCCTCGCCTATTTGGTCCTCGTCCATTTGGTCCTCGCCTATTTGGCCCTCGTCAATTGGCCCTCGCCTATTTGGTCCTCGTCCATTTGGTCCTCGTCCATCTGGACGGCCCCTTCCAGAGGCCTCAGGTCAAGCTGCGGTTCTGGATCCTCGACCCGAACCTGCCGCACCGTGTTCGTCACTCGGCTTGTAAGGACACTCGGAAGAGGGGGCGCCGAAGGCACCGGTCGGACGAAGAGCGCCACAATGGCCATCGCCAGTAGGGCGAAGCCGGCGCCCACGCCGAAGACGATATCGAGCCCATGGACCACGACGGCGTCCGCATGCGAGCCCGCAGCTACAGCCGAGGCACTAGCGATCTGAGCGTGGTGGGCCACAACCCCGAACACGGTGACGAGCAGAGCCAACCCGAGCGCGGCGCCGATCTGCTGTACAACGTTTATCAGGCCCGAAGCGGCCCCGGCGTCCTTTGGGTCGACTCCCACCAGCGACGCCGACGTCAAGCTCACCAGCGCGATACCGGCTCCTGCCCCCAAGAGCACCAGGCTCACCAGCACCCGTGAGTACGGGGAGCCGGCATGCAGTTGAGTCGAGAACAGTAGGCCCAGGGTGGACAAACCCGACGCCCGAGAGCATGATCGTCTTCGGCCGCACGCGGCCTGTCAGGAACCGGCTGGTCAGTTGGGACCCGAGGAACACTGAGGCCGGGATGGGGAGGAACCCGAGGCCGACGCTCAAAGGCGAGTGGCCCTGGACGTCCTGCAGGAACTGCGAGAGGAAAAAGAACGAGCCGTACATGCCGGCGTACACCAACCCGCGGGCCAGGTTGGCGCTGCTGCGGGTGGCGTTGGACAGAAGCCTCAACGGCAGTATCGGCTCTGACGCCCGCCGCTCATCCCACACAAAGGCACCGAGCAGTGCGACCCCAGCCACGAGGGAACCCACGGTAAAGGGGTCGGCCCAGCCGGAGCTCCCGGCCTCGACCAGACCGAGCACTATCAAGGTCATCCCGGCCGTCGAGGTAACGGCGCCGGCGATATCAAAGCGGCCGTGGCGTCGCTCCGTCTCGACCAGTACGGCCCGGCCAACCAGCCACACGGCGATCCCAATGGGGACGTTCACGAACATGACCCAGCGCCATGACGCCCATTGGGTGAGCAGCCCTCCGGCTACCAGCCCGATGGCGCCACCGGCGGCGGACACGGTAGTGAAGAGGCCGATAGCTCGGACCCGCTGGGCACCATCAGGGAACAATGTGGTGAGCAGGGCCAATGAGGAAGGGGCAGCGAAAGCGGCCCCGACTCCTTGAAGGGCCCGCGCCGTCAGCAACATCCAGCTGGCCGTAGCGAGGCCGCCCGCCAGCGACCCGAGCGTGAAGACGGCAATGCCCATAAGGAAAGTTCGGCGCCGCCCGAGCAGGTCGCCAGCCCGTGCGCCAAGCAGCAACAAGCCCGCCGAAGGTGAGGATATAGGCGTTGAGCACCCAGGACAGGCCGCTCCCCGAGAAGCTGAGCCCGCGCTGGATGTGAGGTAAGGCAACGTTCACGATGGTGCCGTCGAGGACGACCATCAGCTGGGCGGTAAGGATCACAAAGAGAGCAAGCGACTGCCGTCCCGGGCGCCTAGAGGTAGTGAGCGGCTCGGCTGACCGGGTCGGGGTGAACCGGCGCTGAGCGAGTGTCGAAGCAGGCATTGACTTGTACCTTTCGCCTGGTATCCTGAACTAAGTGGAAGCTTCCTCCACTTAGTATACGGAGGGAGCCTCCGTTTAGCAAGAACTTTTCCGCGGAGGTCTGGGGACCTATGAGTGGCCAGGGCAGCGCCAGAGCTGTCGCCATAGAACAGGGCGTGCCGGCGCGAGGAGAAGTGGGCGACGCCGGGTGCCGCCCGATGCGGGCGGATGCGCGACGTAACAACGAGCGGCTCATAACCGCAGCCCGGGAGGTTTTCGCCAAGTACGGCGGGGACGCCTCGATGGAAGCGATAGCCAAGGAAGCGGGAGTCGGTGTCGGCACCCTCTATCGCCACTTCCCCAAGCGGATCGACATCGTCGAAGCCGTGTACCGAACCGATGTAGACCACCTCGTCCAAACCGCTGAGACGGCCGTCGCCGAGCTCGATCCCTGGCCCGCCCTCGTCGCCTGGCTCGACGCGTTCGTGCACTATGCGCAGGCCAAGAGGACGTTCCTCAAGGAACTCCGCGAGGCGTTCGAGAAGAACCCTCGACTGCGCGTGACCTCACGCGACCGGACCAACCAGGCGTTGGACCTGGTCCTCCGACGGGCGCAGGCGGCCGGCGTCGTGAGGGCTGACATCGACGGCGCCGACCTGATGCAGTTGATCGGCCCGATGTGCACCAACGCCACGCTCTCTGAAGAACAGAGCCATCGGTTGCTGGCCATGGTCCTCGACGGTCTGCGCCACCCCGAATAGCCTTCGGCGCCCACGCCAAGCGTGGGCCACAGCGCAGCGCGCCCTTTAATTTCCTGGTTGCTGGACGGTCGTGCCCTCGCCCCGGGGCCAACGACCAACAACTTCAAGCTGTTTGCCTGCGCCCCCGCCGCTGGGATAGCAACGCTGGCCCGACTATTCCTGGCCCACGCCTAACCCTGGCCGACGCCTAACCCTGGCCGACGCCTAACCCTGGCCGACGCCTGACCCTGGCGGACGGCTACCCCTGGCCGACGCCTGCCTTGACGGTGGGCGTCAGACTGTGATAACGATAACACATCGGGACAGGACCCGACTGGTGACAGCAGGGTGAGGGGTTTACGATTGCGTTATCCAGCAAGGACAGGGGGAGGGGCCGGTTTGTTAGAGCCCAGCGCCACGCTGCGCCGATGCTCCGCCTAGGACTGACCAGGACCGTTGGGCAACTCGGCCGGCTCGGATACGAGCGCACAAGCAGGCACGGCCGCCGTATCTTCCAAATTTGCAGAGGAGTTAGCAATGAAAAGTAGACAAAATCGGTTGAAGCTCCTAGCGACAGCGGCGACGGTGGCCGTTTTGGGCACGATGTCGTTCCCCATGGCCGCCAGCGCCTCCAGTAGCGTCAACCTCCAGCTCGCCAACGACAAATCCACTTGGACTTCGGCCTACAACCAGTTGGGACCGGTGCTCGCGAAGGCCGACGGGGGCATAGGGTGGTCGGCCGAGCCGTTCCCCAACACGACCGCCTTCCAGGCCGTTATTCGGACGGCCGCCACTACATCGAAGGCCCCCCCGCTGTTCACTTGGTGGTCCGGCCAGCAACTCATTCCGCTCGTGAAAGCCGGGGCGGTCGCCAATTTGACCCCGTACGTGAAAATGTGGGAGTCGAAGTACGGCCTCAACCCTGACGTCGAGAACGCCTACAAGGTCAATGGGCAGTACTACGGCGCCCCCGAGAACACCGCCGACTGGGTGATGTTCTATAACAAGAAGGACTTCGCCAAGTACAACCTGGGCGTACCCACGACGTGGGCGCAGCTCATGAGCGACGCGGCGACGTTCAAGAAAAACGGTATTTCGCCGTTTACGTACTACGTCGACGACTGGGCCGGCTTCATCTGGTTCGAGCAGATCCTGGTCGAACAGGACCCGTCGGCCTATCAGGCGCTAGTACAAGGCAAGATCTCCTATACAAGCGCGCCCGTAGTCGCGGCGATGAACGAATGGAAGACCCTCGCTAACGACGGCTACTTCGCCATCCCCGAGGACATAGATACGGCCCAACCGACCGATTTCGTCAACGGGTCCCAGGCCATGATGCTGATCGGCAACTGGGACGAGGCCACCCTCATCAAGGCGGGTATGAAGCCGGGCAAGGACTTCGGTACCTTCGTGGTGCCGCCGATCAACCCCAAGGTCGGCTGGCAGATGATCTTCGAGACAGGCCCGATCGTCGTGTCCGCCCACAGCTCACAGGAGCAAGCCGCCCTGAAGGCGCTGAACACGTTCATGGAGCCCTCGGTACAAGCCAAATGGGACCAGATCCAGGCCTTCTCCAGCCCGGAGTCGGTAGTGAAAACCACGGACCCGACCGCCATATCCACCGCTAACGAGATCAAAGCGGAGCACGTCACCCTCAACAACCGGTACTGGGAGGCCACACCCCCCCAGATCGCGGTGCCCGTCTCTTCGGATCTGTCCAAGTTCATCCTCAACCCCAACCTCTCGCTCATGCCGTTCCTGCAGACCCTGCAGAAGGTCGCCACTTCGTACTGGTCAACGGTAAAGAGTTAGGAAGGCTGTAGAGACGACCAGCTGGAAGTACGGACGTGAGCCTGGTCGTGCGGACAGATAAATCAAGCGTGCCCGGTCCGGTACGGGACCATTCAAGGTCTTCGGCCCGACCGGGCACCGTCGCGCTAGTGTCGCGCGTTTGAAATGAAGACGGTCCCGCTCCCTCGGGTAGTCACCCGGGAGGCGTCGCGCCCGGAGAGGACCGGGGAGGCCCGGCGTGGGGTGCGGGCGCGGCGCCGGCGCAAGGTGACCGCCTACTTCTTCGTTGTACCGGCACTGGTCTTTGTGGTCGGGATGTTCGGCTACTCGGTCGTAGTTACGGTGCTGACCAGCTTTACCAACTCCAACGGCTTGACGGCCTCACAGTACGTCGGCCTGGCCAATTATCGTGCCCTGCTCAACGACCCGGCGCTGTCGACCAACGTGTACAACACGTTGATCTGGGCCGTCGCCATGGTTGTCCTGCCGGTCAGTCTCGGCCTGGTGGCCGCTCTCGCGTTGAGGCGGCGCAAGGGCAAGGGGATCTTCCAGAGCGTTTTCTATCTCCCTTACGCCATCGGCTTCGTGACGACCGGCATCATCTGGAGCTTCTTGTTCGGTACCAGCGGGCTCACAGTGCTGTTCCAGGACCTCGGCTTGCATTATTTGGCCCAGCGGCAGTGGCTCAACGGCGTCCCGCTCAACACTTACTCCATGATCATCGCCTCCACTTGGCAGATCGCTGGTGTGGACATGTTGTTGTTCTTCGTCGGCCTGGACACTATGGACAAAGAGATTGTCGAGGCGGCGGGTCTTGATGGTGCCCACGGCTGGAAAATGTTCCGCCACATTACGATGCCGTCGCTGACCCCCATGACGCGGGTCATCATCGCTATCAGTATCGTCAACGCACTCCAGGCCTTCAACCTGATCTGGGTCATGACCCAAGGGGGGCCATACGGCTCGTCCTCGACCTTCGCCGTATGGACTTACCAGCAGTCGTTCCAGTACTTCAAGCAGGGCTACGGCGCGGCCATCGCCGTCGTGCTCGCCATCTTCGTGCTCTTGGCATCCGTCGGGTACCTGCGCAGAAGCCTACGAGAGGTACGGATATGAAGGCGCTCAACTGGAAACAGGTCGTTATTTACGGGTGCCTGAGCATAGCCGCCATCTTATGGGCGCTGCCCTTGTGGTGGACAGTTATCAATGCCACCAAGTCCACCTCTGACTTTTTTGCCCACCCCTTTTACGACATCCCCCGGGAATTCAACCTGTTGTCCAATATCCGCACCGCATGGGACAATGCGGGCCTCGGCACAGGTTTCATAAACAGCATCATCTATGGTGTGGTGGGCGCGGCCGCTTCCATAGTTATCGCCTCGCTCGCTGCATATGCGATCGTGGTCCTCAGGATACGAGGCGGCTTTACGATATTCCTGGTCATCTTTTCTGCCACGGTTTTCCCACTCCAGATGTACATCGTCCCGCTGTTCAAGATGTACAACTCCATCGGGCTCTACGACACCCGGTGGGGGATGCTCATTTTCTACACCGCCATTTCAGTCCCATTTTGCACCCTCGTGTTGCGTGGTTTTTACAGCACTGTGCCAAAAGAGCTCCGGGAGGCGGCGCTGGTGGAAGGAGCGGCCGAGTTCCGGATCCTTCGCTCGGTCTATGCTCCCCTGTCCATCTCGGCTGCCCTGGTGCTGTTCCTTTTCCAGTTCACCTGGATCTGGAACGACCTGCTGTTCGGGATCGTCTTGACCTCATCGCCCTCGGAGCGGCCGGTCATGGCCAGCCTGAGCAGCCTGATGGGGATCTACGGGGGCTCGAGCCTGCCGGTCGAGCTGGCCGGCACGCTGATCGCCGCATCGCCGATGCTCGTACTGTTTTTCTGCCTCCGCCGTTTCTTTACCCAGGGCCTTTCGCTGGTCGTACGGCGGACTTGAAGTCAGGCCCCCCGCGGCGGCAGCGGGGTCTGGAAATGGGCGGTAGCCCCAAGAGGAGCTGGGGCCGAATTAACTAAAGTGCGCCCGAGGGGAGCGACAATGACCGAAGGGTTACTCAACAGCATTTTTCACGACCGGACCGTCGGCGACCGGCGTCGCGACCTCGAGGAGTTCCGGAGCCAGCTGGCTGACGCGGTTTTTCGTGACGTAGGACAGGTGTCCGGGCGCTCATTGCAAGCGGCCAACCTGCCGCTCTTCAAGCGCTCCGGCAGTGGGCTCGAACAGGTTGTCCGGTTCCGCCTGCTCGGGCCGAAGAGGCCGACAGAAGGCTCTTACTGTCGGTCGATGGAGCCACCGCGCCCGGCCCGTTCGAGTTCAAGATGGACCGGGCCACGCCGACGCTCGACGTCGCCGTCGCCGAGGTCAGCGCCGCGCAAACCTTTCAGTTCAGGGTGGCGGGCGAAAATGGCGACGTACTGTCGAGGGGCGAGTTCGTCGTGCGCCCGCAACGCAAGTGGTCGGTCTCGTTGGTCCACCACACTCACCTTGACGTTGGCTACACCGACCGCCAAGAGGTCGTGATCGACAACCACCTCCAGTACCTGGACTCCGTGCTCGAGCTCATCGACCACACCGGCTCGTGGGACGACGACGTCCGCTTTCGCTGGAACATAGAGGTCAACTGGCCCCTCGAGCGCTGGTTCGAACGACGCAACGAACGGGACCGGCGGCGGATGATCGAGGCCATCAATGCCGGTCGGGTGGGCGTCGGCGCCATGAGCTTGAACATGCACACCGAGGCGTGCGCGGTGGAGGAACTGTACGAGATGGTGCGCTTCGCCGTCGAGCTAAGGAGCGCCCAGGGTGTGGCCATTACCAGCGCCATGCAGACCGACGTCCCCGGTGGGGTGACCGCGTTAATAGAGGTGCTGTCAGACGCCGGCGTGCAGTACCTGTCGGTGGCGCACAACTTTGCCGGCCGCTCAGTACCGTACCTCATCGGCGGTGAGCGGCTGGAGCGGCCTTTTTACTGGAAAGCCCCAAGCGGCAAGCGGGTCCTGGTTTGGTTCACGGACACGCTGCACGGCAACGCCTACATGGAAGGCAACATCCTCGGCCTGTCTGAGTCGATCTCCGTGGCCGAAGATAGCCTGCCGTGTTACCTGGCGGCCTTGGCCGAGCGCCCTTACCCCTTCGATAGTGGCACCTGGCTCCCGGAAGCGGCGCAAGTCAAGCGCGACCCTTACCCTTACGACATCCTCCACCTCCGGGTGCAGGGCAAGTACGGTGACAACGCCCCGCCCAACCTGGCCGTCTCCGAGGTGGCCAGAGAGTGGAACTCCACCTGGGCGTACCCGCACCTGCGAGTCGACCGCAACGAAGAGTTCTTTGCCGCCGCGGTGGAACGCCTGGGCGACCGGATCCCCGAATGGGAGGGCGACTGGGCGGACTGGTGGGCCGACGGGCTGGGCTCGGGCGCCGGATGCTCGGCTGGGCCAGAGAGGCGCAAGGAGCTATGCGGGTGGGGACTACCTTGCACACGTTGACCGGTGTCCTGGGCAACGGCGAGCGCCCGCATCGTGCGGCTGGGAGCAGGAAAACGTACGAAGACATTGGCCTGTTCGACGAGCACACGTGGGGCGCTCGGAGCCCCTGGGAAGACGACGAGGACGGCTGGGGTTCGGGGGGCCTCCAGTGGCAGCGCAAAGCTTCTTACGCCCAGAACGCCCGTGAGGCGGGGCTGGAGTTGGTGGCATCGGGCGCACGCCTCGCCACTGATCGCCTGAGTGGCAGCCGCGGCCTCGCCAGCATCGTGGTTTTCAACCCGAGCGGCTGGGCGCGCACGGACGTAGTGAGGGTTTTCCTGCCGCATAGCACCGTACCGGCGACCGTCGATGTCGCTGTCGAGGACGACCGGGACGGGACGAAGATCGCCACCGTCGCCAGAGCTCAGGAGCACGTGGAACACCGTCCCGCGGGCCGTTTCCTGGAGTTCCTGGCCAGGGAGGTACCCGCTCTCGGCTACGCCCGGTTCAACGTTGTCGAAGGTTCGCCCGTCAGCGTAGAAGTGACCAGTTCTGGCCAAGCGGCCGTGGCCAACGAATTCTACGAGGTTGCCTATTCGCTCCCTGACGCTTGGGTCACTTCGGTCCAAGAACGCGGCACCGGACGCGAACTGGTCAATCGCCACGCCCTTTTGGGGCTGAACGCTTACATTTTCGACCGCTATGCGACAAGTACGAAGGTGGACCACTTATCGGGCCGCGTGTTCAGCCGACAGCTTGACCTGATCGCTGAGCGGCTTACCGGGGACCACGCGGTGCTCGTGAAACGTGAAAGTAGCGAGCTGGGCGAAAGTATGACATTGGACGTGAGGGCGCCAGGTTGCTCGCGCCTGCTCACCACTGTCTCGGTCTGGCGGGAGGTACCGCGGGTCGAGATAAAAAACCGTATGTGGAAATTGAAGACAGTGGACAAGCAGAGCGTCTTTTTCGCCTTCCCCCTGGCCTCGCCAGGACCGGAATTGCTCTATGAGCTGCCGGGCCTAGGGACTAATGCCAATGCCCCTACCGTCCCCGGCTCCCCGCGGCACATGAGGGCGATCCGGCATTGGGCCGCTCTGGGCGGGGACCTCGGCAGCGTCGCCTGGGCCACTGCCGATGCGCCTCTCGTACAGTTCGGCGACATCCACTCGCCCTACACGCCCTTCCCGGGCACGCTCCGCCTGGCGGCGCCGGAACCGAGCACCATCTACTCCTGGGTACTGAACAACATATGGGACACCAACTTCCCCACTGAACAGGGGGGTGAGATGAAATTCCGCTACGCCATCGCCTCCCAACCAGAGGACGGAGCCGCCGGCCTGGGGGCTCGGCTTGGTGATTCGATCAGCACCCCACTTGTCGGCGCGGTGGTGCCGTCGAGCATGAATGGCGGGAATGCCCCCCCTTCGGGGAGCATTTGCGCCATAGAAAGGCCCGAAGTCAGGCTGGTCCAGGCAACGGTGGCTTCGAACGGCGACGATTTGGTCCTGTGGCTCAACAATCTGGCCAACGGCGACGTGACCACACAGGTCGAGTTCCCCGGCCTCTCAGTACGCGCCGCCAAGCTGGGGACCGTGTTCGAAGAGGGACAGGTGGTGCTGCCGCTACACGAAAGCTCGGTCGCGGTGAACCTCAAGGCCGGCGAAACCCGCGCCCTGGCGTTGCAACTGGGGGCATCAGGTCGCTAAGTGGCCCGGCCGACATCGGAAAGCGCGTCCCGTGACCAAGCCACTAAAGCTTAGGGTAATTGTACGGTTGCCCGGGGACAGTGACCTTGGTTTTGCTGAGGTGCCAACGGCCAAGGCTGGCCACCACGAGTACGTCCAGGTGCGGCCCGCAGAAGGCCACGTTGGTGGGTGCGGCGAGGACCAGGCGCTCCCAGTCGCTGACTACTACCTGCATTCGGCCGTCGGGGGCAAGACGCAATATGTCGTCGGGTGTATAGCACGCGATATAAATAGCGCCCTCGACGTCGAAGGCGATCCCATCGGGGATTTTCTTCTCGAGCATGGCAACCACTTCGGGCTGTCCTCCCGCGAGCGGTACCCTGGCGATCCCCGGCAGCGACGAAAGTACGACATAGAGGAACCTCTCGTCACTGTCGAGGGCCAGGCCGTTAGGGAACGCATTGACGTCCTCCCGCAGGACCTCGCCCTTCCCGTCCGGGTGAACGACCCATAGCCGCCCGTTGTCCTGGTGGTATTCACCGGATTCAGAAAAGTAGAGGTTGCCGGACCGGTCGAACACGGGGTAATTCGGGCTAACCAAGCGGCGTCCACCTAGGCCAGCAAAGTAGGTGCTCGCTCTGCCATCGGGAGTAACCCGCATTATGGCCGCGTTGGCGGAGTCACAGGCATAGACGTTGCTATCCTCATCGAGACATAGCCCGAGGATGAACCCACCGGTGCTCCCGACCTGATGCACATCCCCATCCAGGCTTACGCGGTAGATTTGCCCGGCCTCGCCGCCGGCGTAAATGAACCCGTCTGGGCCCCAGGTCACTCCTTCCGGATGGTCGAGGCCGTCGGCTAATACTTGAAAATCGGACAGCGGGACAAGAGATCCCATACGATCGCGCCCCCTCGCTCAGGCTGCTGCGAATGTCACTGCACCACCTTCGGCGATCCCGGCCACGGGCCTGGTCCCCTCGAACAACACTGCTTCGATCGTGACCTGGCGCGACGCCCCGCCATCGAGCCGCAGCCCACTCGAACCCCTGGCTCGAGCAGTAGCCATCCCGTGGCCCGGGATCGTCGATGCGGGCTCCACCGCCACCGCATAAGCACGGCCGAACCACGGCCAGTCCATGGTTGAATGGATTTCCTGCCAGAGCCAGGCTTTGTCGAACACCTCGAGCGGCCAGCGCAGACCCACGCCAAGTTTGAGGCGTGGGTTGGTGATGGCGAAATAGCCAGAGCTGAAGTCGAGTAGGTAGGCCAGGACGGCGCGTCCCTCCTGCGGCCCCGGGATGCGGCTCAGATCGACCGCTGCTCCTGACACCGCAGTCGCCATTGGCCACGCGTGGCGAGTACCACGGGCCAATATCGTCCCCGGGGCCGGGTCATCGGCCTCCACCACCTGGCACCCGGCGCTCAGGACCGAACCGGCGTCGAGCAGTGGCGCCCCGAACGCAGGATGGTGCGACCACATCACTTCTATTTCTTCGTCGGAACGGTTCGTCACTACTTCGTACACACGAAAGACGGGCCCGTCCAGACTGAGTTCCCGAAACACGTGCAACGGAGCCGAAAACAAAGTGGTTTCCAATCTGGCGCTGATGTCACTGACGTCGAGCAACGTCCACGGCACCAGTGCTGCCTCTCCATGGAACCCCCATGTAACACCCCGTTCGGTGCACTCGTCCCCTCCGTTTGGCAGGAGCAGTTGCCAGCCACCCGGGTACGCCTCGATCCACCGTTCCATGGTCGTAGCTGCTCTTAGCCACGGGCCCGGAGGCCGCACCCCCCACGGGGACTTGAACAGGACGTCCACCCCGCTGGCCCCGATGAACCAGCGAGTAGATGTCTGCTCCCTTATCGGGCAGCACGGTTACTTCCAATTGCTCGTTCTTCAAAGTAAAGGCCCGGATGCCCGGGGCCAGTTCAGTAAAGACGGCGGTCATGCGTCCGGACAGTAGTGCCGGGCCCGAGAAGTTGCCTGTCTTAGTGCCGGTCATCGGGCGGCGACGCCCATGGCATCATCGAGGTCCATCATTTCGATGAGCCCCTGGATGTAGCCGAGGGCGAACGCTCGCCCGCGATGCCCGTACGGGGAATCGCCGATCAGAGCGGGCGTATGGTCGTCCATGATGAAACCGTCGAACCCGTGACGTCTCAGCTCTCTTATGACGCGCGCCGGCCGGTAATTACCTTCGCCCAGGAAGCACTCCACAAATTCCGGGACCGTGCCCTTCACGTCGCGTAAATGAACATAGGCGATCTTGTCCCGAGGGGCCAGGAACCGAACAGCCTCCAGAACGGCCTCTTCTCCGCCCATTTCGGAGACCGTCCCCAGGCACAACTCGATACCGAACCCGGGGCCAGGAGAAAGTTCCACGGCGCGCTTGAGGGCATCCACGGACCGGAAGATCCGGGCTATGTTGCCCAACGCCGGGACAGGAGGGTCGTCGGGGTGCAATGCCAACCTGACCCCCGCTTCCTCGGCCACCGGGACCAGCGCCTTCACGAAGTACTCAAAGGATCCCCACATGTCTTCGTCACTTGTCGGTCCGGGTATGTCGAACAGGGCGCCGCGGGTCCAGGAGTCCTTTTTGTCTTCGACCCTGCGGTCTCGCCGAGCTACCAACACCTTGTCAGCCTGGCTGTCGTCTTCGGCCACAGCGAGGTCGAAACCTGACACCACCGCCCCGCCGCGCCCGACGGGCGCCAGCTCGGTGCGCCAGACAGAAGTCGGCATCCAGTGAAAGCCGAGGATGGGGATACCGGCCTGGCCTAAGTTGCGAATAGTGGTGGCCACGTTCTCGATTTCCTCGTCCCGCCCCGGCCGCCCGAGCATGGCATCTTCATAAAAACCGTTGGGTATGTTCTCGATGGCCTCGAGCCGGAGCCCATAGCTCTCGACCTGCTCTCGCAGGGCCACCAGGTCCTGACAGCTCCCAGCGTTGCTCGCCCGGCAGTTCGGGCGTGTTCAACTGGACACCGGTGACCCCCAGCTGGCTGGCGAAGGCAAGGTACTCCTCAGTCGCTCGAGCCGCTTGGCCAACCACGATCCTCATTGACATGGTTCAGGTTCCCTTCCGTTACCTCTTCCAAAGAGGTTGTACCTTCCGCCCGCCGGGCCGTACTCTACCACTGAGGTGGGGATGATGACCCGCCGAGGCGCGCATCTCCGGCCCCAGTCGGCCCCCACCCGGTCCAGCAGCAAGCGGGCGGCCTCACGGCCCAGTTCCACCGGGTCATAAGCCACGACTATGAGCGGCAAGGCCAATAAGCCGGCCAGTTCGAAATCGTCAAAGCCGGCCAAGGCTATAGGTGGCCCAGCATCGCTGGCGGCGCGCAATGCCCCGAACATGTTGCGGTTATTCGCGGCGAACAGGGCGGTCGGCGGGGTCCTCATGGCCAGCAATGAACGCACTGTTTGCTCTGCGGCGGAACATCGCTCTCCTGGTAACGGACATACCGCTTGTACGAGCGCAGACCGGCCTCGGTCATGGCCGCCTCAAACCCACGGAACCGCTCGGCTCCTGTCCACACGGTCGAGGGCAATCCGACGAAAGCCGATCCTGGTATGACCCGCGCTCGATCAACCGGGCCGTCGCCTCCTTCGTCCCGGCGAAGTCATCCACGAGGACACAGTCCGCAGCGATCCCAGAGGGCGGGCGAGCGACGAAAACTACCGGCGTGCCTCTCATCGGCCCGGCGGCCAAATGCCGGTGGTCGTCACCTTCGGGGGCGATGATTATGCCTTCGACCCGCCGGCTCAGTAAATCGGACACGAGCCGCGCTTCGCGCTCGACATCCCTGCCGGCGTTCACGAACATGACCGTCAGGCCGTGCTGCTCGGCTACTTCGCCGACGCCCAGGGCGAGTTGCGAGTAAAAGGGGTTGGCCAGGTTGCCGATGACCAAGCCGATGGCATCCGCTCCCCGGCCGATGCGCAAATTGCGGGCCGTGTCATTCCGCAGGTAACCAAGTCGCTTTACTGCGGCGCGGACTCGGCTTTTGGTTTCCTCGGTGATCCGAGGGTCATCGTGCAGCACCCGCGACACCGTCATGACGCTTACGCCGGCGAGTACCGCGACGTCGCGCATGGTGGGCACGGCCCGGACCGA
The DNA here is from genome assembly GCA_963807395.1 of uncultured Acidimicrobiaceae bacterium. Taxonomy (GTDB): domain Bacteria; phylum Actinomycetota; class Acidimicrobiia; order Acidimicrobiales; family Palsa-688; genus Fen-671. The sequence continues at coordinate 566,061 of CAWEBW010000002.1, read as the reverse complement.
GGGCGAGCCGACGGAGAAGCGCTGGCGGCGGGCGCCGTCTTCACCGCCCCTCGCCGCGGGCGGCGTAGGCGGCGGCGCCGAGTAAAGCGGCGTGCTCGGGGCGAGCGGCGACTGTGGCGACGAGGCCCGTGAGCGAGGTGGCGCCGTCACTCTGAAGGCCTCGTAGCAGCGCCGGCCCGATCAGGTCCCACGACCCTGTCATCGAGCCCCCGACGACGAGCGACGCTAGCCCGGAACTCTTCCAGCCAAGGGCGCAGGGCCGTCCCCAATTGTTCGAAGGATGCTCGCAGGACGTCGGCGGCCGCTTCGTCTCCGGCGCGGGCCCGGCGGGCGACGAATTCGGTGCCGCTCGGGGTGACCCCTGTGCGTTGCTGGTAAGCCCGTTCGATGGCTCGAGCGGACACCACTTCTTCAAGAGGCAAGCCCGACGATCCGCAACAGGTCGACCCGACCTTCGGGCGGGACACCCGGGCCCACAATGGCGGAGGCGCCCGTCGGCGACGAAGGCCGAGCCAATCCCCGTACCCAAAGTGATGGCCACGCACCGGTCGTGCCCCGCAGCCACGCCGAATAACCATTCCCCCCACAGGAAGGCGTCGGCATCGTTCAGGAAGACTATCGGTCCCGGCGGTCCCGGCAACCCGGCGGCCAGTGCGGCGCCGACGTCCACTCCATAGAGGGCTTCGAACTTGGCCACGCCGGCGAACAGGCCGATCCCATGCTCATAGTCGAACGGGCCGGGGACCGCCACGCCCCAGGGCTGCCCGGCGGCCACCGGTAATCGCCGGCCGCAAGCGGTGATGGCACCGAGGAGCTGATCGGCACTCCCCGAAGGGTCCAGATTGGCCCGCTGCGACGGAGCCGGCCAGCACCGCTCCGGCCTGAAGGTCGACCAAAGCGGCAGTCACGTGCGTGCCGCCGATCTCGAGCGCCGGCACTGTGCCCTTGGCCGCCCGGTCCATGGCCGAGCCCACGTTCAAGGTACGAGCGCCTTGACTACCCTGACTGGGCCGGGGCCAAGGCTGCGGATGGCGTAGTGCCCAACCGCCGCCGGGACGACCAGCGTCTCGGCGTAGACGAGAGAGTGCTCCGGCGCGCCCGCCGGCTCTATCAAGACGCCGTCGCCCTCGACCACGTTGAGCACGTGGAACCGGCCGTCCGTGTCGTCGTCGGCGACGGCGCCAGGGCGCAGGGCCACCCGTCGCACCTCGAAGAACATTTCCGGCAGCGCGCCGAGCAGTTCCTCGTGCCACCCCTCGCCCTGGCGCAGCAAGCGAGGCCGCTGCACCAGGTCTCGGGCCACCGCGTCGCCCCGCCGGCCTCGGTCCAGGTTCTTGAAGGCGTGGCGCACGTGCACCGGCCGCAGTCCTCCGTCGATGCCTTGGCGGAGCCAGTCATAGAAACGCAGCGAGTAGAGGTACGGCGTGGCGCTCACTTCGAGCACCACGTTGCCCGCGCCACTGCCATGAGGCGTCCCGCCCGGGATCAAGAAAAGCTGGTGCGGGGTGGCCGGGAAAGTGGGCACGTAGCGGGTGATCTCCAGCGGCGTCCCATCGTCGGTCGGCCTCGCTCGCCTCCTGGTAAAAGGCGTCCAAGTCTGCATCCTCCCGCAAACCAAGAAAAACACGCTGGGTTTCGCCGCCGACCATCACGTAATAAGACTCGTGCTGCGTGTACGGCCACCCGAAAACGGCGCGCATGTAGTCTTGCTTGGGGTGGCAATGGACCGACAGGTTGCCTCCGTCGACCGTATCGAGGTAATCGAAGCGCACTGGGAACGATGTCCCGAAAACGGGGTGCACCTTTTGGCCGAGAATTTCCGCCGGGTGCGCGGCCACGGCCAGCTGGAACGGCAATTCGACCATAGGGCCGCCCTCAGTACCGATCAACACGCCCGCTTCGGGGGCAATGAGCTCGTAGCCCAAAGCCGTGTTCAGAGAACCAGGGTTTTGGCCGAGCGTCCGTTGCCCCCAGTGGCCACCCCACGGGGTCGTGTTGAACGTCGGCCGGGTCCGAAAGGGGCGCACGGCCAGCTCGGCCAGCGTGGCTCGCAACGTCGCGCCGTCGAGAACTGCAGGTGATCCGCCGTCCTGCATGTCGATCCAGAATTCGATGCGCGGCATGATCTCGTCCCGCTGGCGGTCGAGAAGAGGCCAGTCCGTGAAAAAGAGGCGTTTGGTCGTGCCCGGCCCGGCGCCCGCTCGCTGGCCCAGGTTGAGGCCGTGGCCAGCCACGATGGCTGCTTCCGCATAGCGCTTCGGAAGGTCGGCGTACCACAACACGTCATGTGGTACGAGGGCGGCGCCGGGCCCATAGACGACGAGGAGGCGGCCCGGCTGCACTTCGAGGCGCGACGGAGCCCGCACCAGGTCTGACAACTGACCCGACGGGAGACGGTCGAAGTCGGGGTCGTCGCGCAGCTCGTACGAGGAAGTAAGTGCCTCGATCCGCTGCCATGGCAACAGCCAGCCCCCCATTTCCCTGAACTCCGCCCGGAAACCGCGCTGGTCCAGAGCCTGGCCCAGGCCGGGCACGAGGTCTGCCCACCCGGCGACAACGGGCCCGTCTATTGCCAGTCGGGTCACGGCCGGGCTGAGCGAGGCGGCGAGGCCCTCCCAGCCAGAGGCGACGGGGCGGCCGGCGGGCGGGTAACACGGGGTGGCAGTGTAGGGGGGCGCCACCAAGGTCCTCATCGGCCGTACCTCACCGTCTGCCTCCACCTCGTCTTGCTGAGTAACTATCTTGATGTTATCGATAGCATAGGGCGCCTGCAGCGTCAAATAGGGGCGGTCCGGCGGGGATGGCCGCGTCAAAGGCTCGACGCCGGCAGACCGGGGCCTGGCCGGCGGCCGCGGTCATCACCATTTCAGCAGCACGCTTTTGGTGCATCGGGGGCCGACCACGAGGCTGGCAGTGGGCCCTTCGATTTGCACGGGCGCTTCCTCTCGCTCGTCAGGCAGCACTGTCCAGGCTCCGATCAAGGGCCGGCCGAGGTCTATGGTCACTCGCTCGTCATGGCTCTTCCCGTTCAGCAGTCGTATTACGACACCACTGCCGTCTTCGGAGACTTTCGAACCGACGATGAGGTCCGAGCCTTCGACCACTCGGCATACCGCTCCACTTGGAGGTGAAAACGGCCTCCGGTCGCGCAAGACGACCGGCGGTGTCCTGACTTCGGCAGAGAACCGCATCGCCTGGGCCGCGTCCAGGTGGCCGGGCATGCTGGTCAGGCTGTAGCGAAGCCGGATCCGGCCGTCTTGTTGGGCGGCAAAATTGACAAACCAATGGTTGTTGAGGGCCCAGGACATTATCACGGGGCTGCCGCGGTCCAAATGTTCAACCACCCGGCCCGTGTTCACTCCTCCGAGGTGCACCAGAGGGGCATCAAGCGGTACCAGCACGACGCTGTGGCCCGGGCCGTCCAGGCCTATCCAGCCCTGGACCGGGTACCAACTCCTCACGCTCCCCGGTAGTTGTTCGTCATCGGGCACACATGGAATGCCGTTGAAGTCACCCAAAAATGACGACCCTTCAACGGTAAATGGGAAGGCAAAAAAGACGCTCTCCGGGTCTTCGACTCCCACTTTGTCGAATACCCACTCGACGTCTAGCCGCCGGCTCGCCTGCCAAAGGGTAAAGGTGCACGTGGCTGAGCGCACGCCCGGGCCAACCAGGTCGAGGGCCAGGCTGGCCCGCCCGGCCCGGACCTCGGGGTCGCGCAGCTTGACCTCGGACGGCCCATCGTAAGTAAATTCGACGTCGTCGCGCCAAGAGCCGAAGTCTTTGGCCGAGAAATCGGGGACGAACAGTGCGGTGCGGCCTCCGTCGCTCGTCACCCGTTCGTACACGTACTGGCCGAGCGCCCAGCCTCTGTACGACCCCGCCAGTTCGTGACCGGAAGCCTTGTCCAGCCACCGGGCCAAGCCACCTCGAGCCGGGTCGACTTCGATGCGGTAGGCGGCGTTTTCCAACCAATTGGTGCCGGCCTGGAGCTCCGCCGCCGTGGCGCACGGTTCCCGCAAATAAGCGTACCCCCATGCGGCGACGTCCCCCTGGACGGTGAGCGGGTCGGTCTCGGGCTTTTCCCCGCCCCAGGGGACCCCTTCGGGAAAGAACATATCGAGCATCCCTACCGGGGCTGCCCCGCCCCGCTGGGCGGGCTCGTCAACGATCAACTGGCGAGACCACGGCAGGGTGTTGAGCACGAGGACCCCCCGAGGATCATCGAGCGGGTAGGCCTCTTCTGGTGTCAGGTCGCCAAGGTTGAACCGACCTCCGGGCTCGCCCTCGCCCAGAGAACGGGCCACCTTGCCGGCCGCCTTGGCCAGCATGTCGTGAGCTGACGCCGAGGCCCGATAGGCGAAGCCGGCCTTGGCGTTTTCCTGTCCCTTGGTCCACGGGTCGTGCGGCGCCGCCACGCTGGCGTACGCTCCCCAGGTGTGCTCGTCGTACAGGCTGGCTTGCTCGTATGTTGAGTTGGCATCGGACCGCGAGTACGGAGCCTGGCCCCACTCTTTAACCGGGCCCAGCTGCTGAGGGTCTCCGCCATGCCGAGCAATTGATGGCATTGGCGGGATACAGCCGTCTCGTAAGCAGTGGAGCCGACGCCATCGCACCACCAGTCCATCCATTCGCCGTGCATTACCGGCAGCTCGACGTCCCGCTCCTCAATATCCGGGCAAATTCCCGGTGGGCTACCAGCTGGAGACGAGGGCTGTTGCCGAGGTCATTCCATTTCCTCACGAAGTCCGCGATCTCGAGATCCGGTGGACCGTTGTCGACGCGCATCGGGTGGGTGGACTGGAAAAAAAGGAAGTCAAATGGGTAGCCGTCCCTCGACTCCAATTTCTTCACGCAGTCCGCCACCTCCCTTTCGGCAAAACGCCAATCGCCGAGCTTGAGGACGCTCCGCCCGAACAGGTAGTGGTAGCCGTTCCAGACCAGCAGCCTCCGCCCTGACGGCGCCTCCCACCAGAACGCCGTCGGGTAGGGCTTGGGCACGCCTCCTCTGACGGGGTTGATGGACATGGACAGAAAATCGACCCCCATGTCCAGGAGCAAGTCGGCAAACAGCCAAGCGATACCGTTGACATCGGACTGCATCGCTGTATCGACGTTGAGCCCCCAGCGTTCTCGAAGACGGCGAACAGGGAGCAAGCTGCGGTACATCTGCTCCACTCCCAGGAGGGGCGTGAAGTTGTACTGCATGGCGCCCACGTCGAGGCGGCCCATCTCGTGCCACTTCCTGAACCGTTCGAGCTGAGCCGGCCTGGCCGTCTCGAGGTAGCGCTCTGTCGTCCCGGTGACCTCGCACGTCCAGCGATATTGCGCCTCTTGCGGGTAGTCTGCCGTTCTCTCGCACAAGTCGATGGCCTGGTCGATAAATTCGGCGTGCTGCCTAAACACAAGGTCCTGATAATCAGTGAAACCGACGTCGGTGTGGCTATGGTTCAAAATGTAGAAAGTTTCGATCTGGCCCACGACCACTTCTCCTTCCCGGCACCGTTTCTTTGGCCCGGCTCTCGGCTCAGCTCTCCCGGTTTGACGGTAATACCGGCGTCACGCCCCTAGCAAAGAGCCGCCGTGGCACTAACCCGGAGCCAGCCAATCCCCGACCTCGGCCAGTACCGAAATGTGGCTGTGGGCGCCGGTGCACAGGCCGAAGGGGTCGAAATGCACTGGGTGCAGACCCGCCGCCTGGGCGCCGAGTACGTCGAACTTTACCGTGTCCCCAACGTAAATACTGCGGGAGGGGTCAACCTCCAACGCCTCCAGCGCCAAATGGAAGATCTGGGGGTCGGGTTTCTCAACGCCAACCACGTGCGAATCAATCACGGTCCCGACCCTGGGCATCCCTTGCCCCGTGAGCGAGCACACCTTCAGTTCCTCCAGTTGGCGTTGGACGGTGCCAAAGGCGTTCGAGACGACGGCCAGTTGGTAGCCGGCCCTGGCCAGCCGCCTCAGCAGGTCCACCGCTCCGTCGACCGGCACCCAGGGGGCGGATACGATCAGTTTCTGGATCAGGGGGACGGCGCCGTCCAGCTGGTCATCGGGAACACCGATGGCAGAAGCAATAGCACGGCGCATCCCTCCCCAATCGGCCAGCTCCAGGCTGTCGAGGAGGAGGTTGGCCTGGTAGTACGCGCGCGGCCAGTCCTCGACGCCCGGCTCGTGGTTCAAGGCGCGAAGTGCGGCTTGGCCGAACCTGGCGTCGGGGAGCAGGAGCACGCCCCCGGCGTCGAAAATGACGGCATCGATCGACTCGGACGGAGGGAGCCCGGGCGGGAGAGCCACCACCGAACGTTACCGGGGCCCGGCGCCCGCCACCAGACGCAACGAACAGATAAACACCGGCGGCCTACCGGCACGTCAACCGTCGCCGTACCGGTCCTCCCATTCCTGAGGCGGGCCCAGAACGGAAGCCTCGCCACCGAAACGCTCGGCGTATACGTCTCGGAGTTGGCGCCAGTGCTGTTCGTCGCAGCTGCGCTTCGTATCGCCGGCGAGTGCGCCTTCCAGCCCATCGAGTGACTCGTGCCAGCCGGCCCCATCCCGGGTGGCCTCGCCCAGCTCATCGAGCGTGACAGTGAACGTCATGGCGGTCCCATCGCCGTCGGGCTCGAGCGCAAAGCGGAGCCGGTCCGGCCCCAGGTGAACTCGAGTAGCGCCGGTGGCTCGAACCTCAGCATCTCACCGTACATCGGGTCTATATCCAGGTGCTCGAAGCGGAACGTCAGAGCGGAGCCCACGACCCGATCGCCGTCGATGGTGGTGGGGAACCAGGCCGCCAATTGGTCGGGCTCGGTCAGTGTGCGCCACACCCTCTCACGTGGGTGGGCCAGCCGGCGACGGTACTCGAGCACGGCTCGGTCCTCGGTCCTGATCAGTTGCCCGTATCCGGCCACGCTCATGGTCTTGCTCCTTCTTGGTCGGGACCTTCTTGGTCCGAACTAGTGGCGAGGTGACGCTCGAGGGCGTCGAGCCGGGAAGCCCACAGTCGGCGGTATGGCTGCAGCCACTCATCAAGCGCCTGCAGAGGTTCACCGCAAACGCGATAAATCCGCCGTTGGGCGTCGGTCCGCGCCTCCACCAGCCCGGCCTCGCGTAGCACGCGCAAGTGCTTCGAGACCGCCGGCTGGCTCAGCGTCGTCGCCTGCACGAGGTCGCCGACGGGCCGCTCGCTCTCGAGCAACAGGTCGAGGATTTGCCGCCGGTGCGGCTCGGCAAGGACTACGAACGCTGGTGTCACTCGTCCTAATATACAGTCAGAGGCATATAACTGGCAAGGCATCTTTATGTGGACCGTTGCCCAGTCGATACTTAAGAGTTTGCTTGACTATCGTCCCTGCTGCGCATACACTTAAGTAAATGATTAACCGTTTGCAACCGCTGGACCAGCTGTTCCACGCTTTGGCCGACCCCAGTCGGCGGGAGATGGTGGAGCGTCTGGTCGGGGCCCGGCGTCGGTAAGCCAACTGGCCGAGCCACTCGCCATGTCGCTGCCAGCGGTCGTCCAGCACCTCGCCGTCCTCGAGGAAGCCGGGTTGGTGACCTCGGAGAAGGTCGGTCGGGTGCGGACCTGCCGCCTTCAGCCGCGTGGGCTGCGACTGGCGGAGGCGTGGCTCGGCGGCCAGCGCACTATCTGGGAAAACCGCCTCGACCGCCTTAGCGCCGAACTTGGCGCTGTAGCGAAGCAACCACGGAACTGACCCCAACTCAAACCCTAAGGAGGATCCAAATGTCAGACCGCAGTGTCGTCCACGCTACCTTCACCCTCGAGCGCACCTACCCGGTCCCGCCCGAGCGAGTGTTCCAGGCTTGGGCCGATCCCGAGCTGAAGGCCCGGTGGTTCGCCGGGAACCCCGAGCAGTACCAACTCGATTTTCGTCCTGGAGGCGTCGAACGCAACCACGCTCTCCACGCTGGCAAGCACATCACCTGGGAGTCGCTGTACCGGGAGATCGTCACCGATGAGCGCATCGTCTACACGTCGGTGCTGTCGGAGAACGACAGCGTGGCGACGGTGTCACTCACGAGCGTCGAGCTCGTACCCGAGGGTGAGGAAACCCGGCTAACCCTGGTGGAAGCGGGCGCCTACCTGGACGGGCGAGAACAGCCGGAGTGGCGAGAGGAGGGCACCGCCAGTTGGCTTGACGCCCTGGGCCGGCACCTGAGCCAAGCGGAAGCGTGATCTGAACCCCGCAGGCCACGATCGGGACACGGCGGCCGCATGAGCAACCAGTTTCCGGCCCGCGTCCAAAAACAAGTGGCGACCAAACCTGACAGGATCAGATGTGATCGTTACGGTATCCTGTGGGAGTCCCTTCTTGTTCACAGGAGGTAATCCGAAGTGTCCCTCGAGCCAGAGCCTGATGGCATAGTATTCGTACCGGTCCCGACTCAATACCTCCCGGATGTCTATCGCGCTCTTGCCGCAGCCATGGCGCCAGATAGCGACCGGGTACAGCCCGAGCGGGAACTGCCACTGTCTCGGCCAAATGGTTTGCCCGGTCGGTCCGTGCAGGACGATTGGAGCCAGGCCATGGTCGTGCGCCTCAACCGTGTCCTACACCTGGAGGGCGCCCGGGGCCTGCTGGATGCCCTCGCTTCCGTTGCTCCGCAAGAACTCGCGCTGGCCGCCGGCGCCGAGTTGGCCGGTATTTCGTCGCAGCAGATGGCTGGCCAGTTGGCGGGTCTCACGCGCCGCTGCAAAAAGGAGTTCGACCGCCTCATGGGGCCGTACCACGTGCGGTACGACGACATGGGTAAGGCCTTCTACTGGATGGCCGAGGACGTGGCCACATGGTGGCGGGGAGTTACAGAGGCAAGCAAGCCGGAGCGTCGCCAGGCCCAGTAGGCCGTCGGGACACCGGGCGAAAGGACGAATCGTCGCATAGGCGCCGGGTGGCCGAAGTACATAAGCTAAGCGGCACCAGACGTCGGAGGTGACCAATGGACAGCAATCAGGGTGTCGCTTACATCGGCCCCGGGAAGGTCGAGCTGCAGACAATCGATTTCCCGGAGCTGTCGCTCGGGAGCCGTCGCTGTGACCACGGAGTGATCCTCAAGGTCGTCAGCACGAATATCTGCGGCAGCGACCAGCACATGGTGAGGGGTCGGACTACAGCGCCTCCCGGCCTCGTGCTCGGCCACGAGATAACCGGCGAGGTTGTCGAAGCGGGCCGGGACGTCGAGTTCATAAGGGTCGGCGAGCTCGTCTCGGTGCCGTTCAACATCGCGTGCGGCCGGTGCCGCAACTGCAAGGAGGGCAAGACCGGCATCTGCTTGAACGTCAACCCGTCTCGTCCCGGTGCCGCCTATGGGTATGTCGACATGGGCGGCTGGGTTGGGGGCCAGGCTGAGTACGTCATGGTCCCGTACGCAGACTTCAACCTCCTTCGTTTCCCGGACAAGGACCAGGCGATGGCAAAAATCCGCGACCTCACGTGCCTTTCGGACATTTTCCCGACCGGCTTCCATGGGGCCGTCAGCGCCGGGCGGGCCCGGGTCCATCGTTTATGTCGCCGGTGCCGGGCCGGTGGGGCTCGCCTGCGCGGCCTCCTGCCACCTCCTGGGCGCCGCCGTCGTCATCGTGGGTGACCGGATCCCAGAGCGCCTGGCTCAGGCTCGAAGTTTTGGGTGCGAGACGGTGGATATCTCGGCCGCCCCCATCGGCGACCAGATCGCGGAGATAATCGGCCAACCGGAGGTCGACTCGGCCGTCGACTGTGTAGGGTTCGAAGCCCGCGGGCACGGTGAGGAAGCGGGCCGCGAGGTCCCCGCGGCCGTCCTGAACTCGCTGATGGAATTGACCCGCGCTGGCGGGGCCATCGGGATCCCGGGCCTTTATGTCACCGGCGACCCCGGCGCCATCGATGATGCGGCGAAGGTCGGCAGCCTCAGCATCCGCATTGGCCTAGGGTGGGCCAAGTCGCACGTTTTCACGACCGGGCAGTGCCCCGTGATGCGGTACAACCGCCAGCTCATGACGGCCATCCTTTATGACAAAGTCCAGATCGCAAAGGCGGTCAATGTCGAGGTCATCCCGCTTGGTGACGCCCCTCGGGGTTACCGGGACTTCGACCAGGGGGCGGCCAAGAAGTTCGTCCTCGACCCTCACGGCCTCGTCGCCGCCTCCAACTGAGGTCTGGCCATGTTGATAAACCTCGGGGACGAGGGCCGCAGCTATGAATGGCTCGAGGATTGGGCTGATGTGCCCGAACCGGAGCAGGCCCAGGCCGGGTGGGCCCATCATGGCCTGGCCGTCACGCGTTCAGGCGAGATCGTCGGGTTTCACCCGGCCCGGGCAGAGGTCGTCATATTCGACCGAGCTGGGCATGTGAGCGGCTCCTGGCCCGTCGGCCTAAAAGAGGGTCACGGGATCACTCTTGTCGAAGATGACGGCGAGGAGCGTCTCTGGGTGGCCGACCCCGGGACCAAAATGCGCAAAGCTCCCGACGACTCGTATCAGCGGGACGTGTCGCCTGGGCAGGGCCAGGTGGTGAAGTTCGGTCTCGACGGGACCCAAGTTGCGTCACTGGCTCGCCCGTCGCACGCCGCCTACGAAACAGGTTTCTTTGCTCCCACATCGGTTGCGGTAAACGAGACCCGCCACGGCGGGAACGGCGACGTGTGGGTGGCCGACGGTTACGGCGAGAGCCTGGTCCACCGCTACAGCGCGGACGGTAAATATCTGAGCACCTTGAGCGGGGAAGAGGGCGAGGCTGGTCGCTTCAATTGCCCCCACGCCGTGTTCATCGACCGGCGGCGGACGACCCCCGAAGTCTGGGTGGCCGATCGAGGTAATGCGCGTGTACAGGTCTATGACGCCGAGGGCCACTGGCTGCGTACGGTGGGTGAAGGTTTTTTCAATAGCCCCAGCGCCTTCGCCACCGACGGCCCGAACATCGTCGTAGGCGAACTTTTCGCTCGCCTGGCTGTCGTCGACATGGACGACCGTCTAGTCGGGTACCTCGGTGAGGATGACGAGGCCCGCCAGCGGCCCGGGTGGCCCAACGGCCTCGGGCCCGCGAGCACCCTGTCCGGAATCCTCACCTGCAACCGGGCCATTTCAATAGCCCACACGGCCTCGCCGCAGATGGCGATGGCAATTTCTACGTGGCGGAGTGGTTGATCGGTGGGCGCATGATCAAATTGGGCCAGGTCCTCGACCGCTCCGGGTAAGCGAGGACCAAAGCTAGTTCACAGGAATTTCTCTTTATGCGTTTCGCTTTTGGCTGGGCCTGATTATTGGTCCACCACGGAGCCGTCGGTGCCCAGGCGGGTGTCGAGTAAGCGGGCTCGGTAGGGCCGGTGTTCGGCCGCGCCCGACGCTAGCTCGATACCGATCCCCGGCCTGTCGGGGATGAGCAACGAGTCTCCGTCCCGGCGGGGCGCGGCATCGACGATCTCGCTCTTCTCGTTCGACCCCTCGTCATGAGGGTACTCCTGCAATGAGAAATTAGGGATACAGGCCGCGAGCTGAAGACACGCCGCTGTGCTGACCGGGCTCAACGGGTTATGCGGCACGACGCCGACCCCGAATGCTTCAGCCAGCGCGGCGATCTTTTTCGTGTGGGTGATCCCCCCGGCCAGGCAGACGTCCGGCCGAACATATTTGACCGCGCCACGGGTCAAGAGCATGGCGAATTCTTCCAGGGTGTGGAGCCGCTCCCCCGTCGCAATGGGGATACTGACCTCGCGCGCCACCGCGGCCATGCTGTCGAAATTGTCTGGGCGCACCGGGTCCTCGTAGAACATCGGGTGGTACGGTTCGATCCCCCTTCCGAGCACTACAGCTTCCGCCGGGGTCAACCGACGGTGGATCTCTATGCAAAGGTCGACCCCGTCCCCGACCGCCTCGCGGTACTGCCGGACCCGGTCGATGGCGGCTCGCATCTTGCCGACATGGGTCTCGAAATAAGGGATGTCGTGGGGCTCGTCGAGGAAGGGTGTGAGATGGCCCACGGCGCTGAAGCCATCGGCCTTGGCCCGCCGGCACCCTTCCACCAACTCCTCGGTGGTGGACCCGAACACGTGCACGTAACAGCGCGCCCGGTCGCGGCACGGGCCGCCCAATAGCTGATAAACCGGGACACCGAAGTGCTTCCCGGCAATATCCCACAAGGCGATGTCGATGGCGCTGATGGCGCCCATGATGGCTGCACCGCGGAAGTGGCTCCAGCGGTACATGTACTGCCAGTGGTGCTCTATCCGGAGGGGGTCTTCGCCGACCAGGTAGCGGGCAAACTTTTCCACCGCTTTCTCGGAAGACTCGAGGAACCCCCACGCTCCCGATTCGCCGAGCCCAGTGACACCGGCATCGATGTGCACCAGCACGAACAGGTACCGGTCGACGAATTGGGTCTCAATCCGAGTGATCTTCATTTTCGGGCGTCCGGCTCCCAATAAGTCACTGGCGGCAATCCCCTTTCGCGCCTTGCTCGCTCCAGCAGGCCGGCGACGAACCCTGCTTTACGCGCCAGGTAAACGTCCATGTCGCCTTGGGCCAGCTCGACATTTTGGCGCTTCAGCGCCGAATAACCATCTCGGGCTTTGGGGTCACTTCGCAGGAGGTCCCTGAGCAACCAGTGGTCCATGTGAGCCCGGTTGTCTTTCGCCACCAGGTATAGATGATGAGTGGGGAGCCCGACGTGGGTCGGAGGTGCAAACGCCTGACGTCCCGAAACGCCGAGGTCCCCTCTCCATCTGTAACCTATGCCGGTTAAGCGCTGAGTGACCGGTCCGACATCGTCTTCGGTCGCGACAACAATGTCCAGGTCGATGATGGGCTTAGCGGCGAGGCCAGGCACCGACGTCGAACCGACGTGGTCGATCCTGATGGCTACGTCCATAATTGCCGGCCAGACGTAATCGCGTACCTCTTCGAACGACCGGGGCCAGGCCGGGTTGTAGTCGCTGACGAAGATGTCTTTGGTGACAGCGACTGCGCCGATTTCGAAGGTGCCCTCGATACAAACCGCTGTCATCCCACCGTCGGTCCCCGCTTCGTGCGTTTCCCCTTGGTCCCACAAAGCGGCGTAGCCGGGCCCAAGGTCCCGACGACGACCACCTCGACCGCTCACCCAACCTGCACCAGCCACTACCGCGAAAAGCACGTCGGCGGGAGCTTCATTCTTGCCGACCAGTCCACGGGCTTCCAAGTGGACCACTTGGACGCACACGTCCGCACCTGGAGCAGTGAGGGCCGCGACCTTAAAGCGCGATCCGCCCTGGGAAACAGGTACCGACACCTCGGGGTCGAACCGAAAGATTTTCATTGCCGTGCGACGATATCAGCAGCTGACGTGGTTCCTCGTCCAGGATCCCGACGAATGCGAGCGGCCGCTCTCACGGCATCCCCGACTCCCCTGACCCAAAGCAAACCAGCCAGGGCATTTCGATTGGCAGGGCGCCGGGCCTCGACCCTAGTTCACCGCGGTTCCAGCGGGCTCAGAACAACTGTCGGGCCTGGATACCCCTCCATTAGAGGCCTGGAAGGGCGCTGTGGTGAGGAACCGGACAGTCATCTTCAGCCCGCCAGTGGGGAGGGCGTCTGCTTGGAGGTGGCCGCTGTGGGCGGTTACGACCGAGGCGACGATCGACAACCCGAGCCCGACGCCCTGGCCGTTGCTGACTCGTTCGTCGAGGCGCGTGAAGGGTTCGAACAGGGATGCCACCTTCGACTCGGGGACCGGTGGCCCAGTATTGGTGACCGAGAGGTAGGACTGGCCGCGGTCGGTGCCGGTCTCGACTTGTACCGAGCCCGCCAGTCACGTTGTACCGGACGGCGTTGTCCACGAGGTTGGCGACGAGGCGCTCGACGAGAACGCGATCGCCGAGGGTGGGAGCAGCCTGACAGGTCGGCTTCGATCACGATGTTGGAGGCCCTGGCGGACGTGGTGGTCTGGTCGATTGCGTCTTGGGCCGCGGCTTCGAGGTCCACCAGTTCTCGAGTAGTCAGACCCCGGTCGGACCGGGCCAAGGTCAGAAGCCCATCGATGATCGCTTCTGATTGGCCGAGCGCTTCCCGGACCCGCCCGACGAGCACCTCCAGCCCTTCGGTAGTCCTGGTCGGCTTGGCCATGGCGACGTCGATCAGGGTGCGCATGGAGGTGAGCGGCGTCCTTAGTTCGTGGGACGCGTTGGCCACGAACCGGCGCTGGCTGGCGAAAGCGAGGTCGAGGCGGTCCAGCATGTCGTCGAAAGTGTCCGCCAGTTCCTTTAGTTCATCGTGAGGCCCGTCGAGGCGGATCCGCTCGTCGAGATGTTCTTGTGAGGCGCGTCGGGCCGCGCCGGTGACCTTGTGGAGCGGGACCAGGATCCGCCCCCCGATCGCCCATCCCAGCACGCCGGCCACGACGGTGGCGACAGCGAGCCCGACCAAGGACCACAAAAGCAGTTGGTGAAGCTCATTCGCGCGCTGGCTGGCCGCGCCGAATTGGGCTCCCACGGCGAACGTTCGCTTGCACTTGGCCAGGAGGACGCCCGTGAGTGTGCCGTTGTTCTTCCCGGCTTCGCAGACCCCCATGAGCGATTTATTGACTCCGGTGGGGCTGGTGACGACGATCGACCGGAGGCTGTGGTCGACGAGCGTGTAGGTGGCGATGACGAACGCTCCGCCGGTGACCAAGAACAGCCCGGCGCAAGCCAACCCGATTCGGGCCCGCACGCTGCGCCGGCGGAAGGCCCTGCGCCGAAGTTCGCTCAGGGACATAACTATGGGATCCGGTACCCGCCGCCGATCACGGTCTCGATCAGCGGCGGCGTCGCCGAGTTTTCGCCGCAGGCGCAGCACAGTGACCGTGACGGTTTTGGTGAACGGGTCGGCGTGTTCGTCCCAAACCTGTTCGAGAAGCTGCTCGGCGCTGACCACCGCGCCGTCTGCCAACACGAGCACTTCGAGCACACCGAGCTCCTTTCGGGCCAGGGGCACCGGCCGTCCGGCCCTGGTGACGGCGCGACGGGCCCGGTCTACGACCAGGTCACCTCGGCTGAGGACTGGCGGTGTGGACGGGCTACGACGGGCGAGGGCCCGCACCCGAGCAACCAGTTCCGAGAAGTCGAAGGGCTTGGCCAGGTAGTCGTCGGCGCCGAGGTTCAGCCCCTCGACCCGGTCCTCGACCTGCTCCGGCGGCGGTCAGCATCAGCACGCGGCTAGGGCATGGCGAGCCGACGATCTGCTGGCACACCTGGTCGCCGTGCAGCCCGGGAAGGTCGCGGTCCAAAACGACCACGTCATAGGTGTTCACGACGGCTTTCTCCCGCCCGCTCGGCCCGTCGTAGGCGACGTCGACCGCCATCCCCTGGTCGCGCAACCCCTCGGCCACAGCATCTGCCACGACCGCATTGTCCTCCACGACCAGCACCCTCATGGCCTCCATGGTGGCTCACCAGGGATAACACTGCGGTAACACCCCCGGCGGGCCCGGCGTCGCCGTCTTTGGCTCGCTCGGCCTCACGAGAAGGGCCAGTGGCTGCGCACGAACTGCTCATATGCCGGGGCCATAGAGGCTGGTAGAAGCGACGGCGATCGTCGGGTAACGATCAGGCCCCACCGTCCACTCGAGGCACAGGGCGGAAGTCGGTGGCGGGAAAACGACAACCTAAATGGAACTCCCACCACGGCGCCCAGGTGGTGGACAGCAGGGTGGTTGGCGGTGCCACCACACGCTTGCGGGCCACCTCCCACTGGACGATCAGGTCGGCCCGGACCAACGCCGTCTCTGGGTCGTCGAGGAGCCGGTGGAGAATGACCGTGGTCGCCCCGTACGGCAAGCAGGCGAGCACACGAAACGGCCGGTCCGGCAGGCGGCACGCCAAAAAGTCGGTCTGCAGCACATTGATCCGCCCGCGGCCTTCGTGGTCGGCGAGAGCTCGGAGGTGGGCCGCCCACACCGGGTCGACTTCAACGGCCATTACTTCGGCCCCGCGAGCGACGAGGGCTCGGCAGAGTGCGCCTGAACCCGCGCCTATGTCAATGACAAGCTCTCCAGGGACGACGCCGGCTTGACGGACGAGCCGCTCAGCGGCCTGGGGCCGTAAGAAATTCTGTCCGAGACGGCGACGTCGCTCGTCCCGGAGTGTCCGCCCTCCGGCGGGCACGGCGGATGACCATGACAGCGGACATGGCACAGTATTTAGCGGCCTCAGGGCACCGGCACAAGCGATTTACCTAACCCAAGGCACTGTTCGAAGAGCTCCGCCCGGGGCCGGTGGGGGACACCGGGGTACTCCTGGGTATCGCGACGGCGCCGGCGCTCCCGTCACCAAGACCCGGAACGCCGGCGCCAAGCGCTGGTGTGATTGTCGTCAGGACGTTAGGTACCTGCTATGGCCGCCACCGGGAGGTTGGAGTTCAGCCCCGTCGGCACGGCCCCGGCGTGGGCATCACCGAAGCCGTAGACGTTCCCGTCTGCGCCAGCCATGTAGTAACCACCATTGTCAGGCGTAAGGGCGATGCCGACGACGTTGCCCACCCTTACGCCCTCACCCGGCAAAGACCCGTAGAACCGAACCCCGGTCCCGAAGACGAAGGCCCCACCGTCGGCGCCAACAAGGACATAACCCGTCCCGGCCGACGCGGGGAGGATCGCCATTACGTCGGTCACGTGCTTATGTAAGCCCGGCAGCGAACCATAAAAGTGGCTTTCCCCAAAGGTAAATACACCTCCGTCGGCACCGACCAGCAAGTACCCTGCGCCGCCCGGGGTGGCAACCATGCCCACAATGTCCTTCACGTGGATATGGATGCCCGGTATCGAGCCGTGGAACTTGGCGTCCCCGAAGGTGAAGAACCCGCCGTCGGCCCCGACCAGGTAGTACCCGTTGCCGTTCGTCGTTGGCGCGATGGCCACGATGTCGGAAACGTGGAGGTTGAGGTCCGGGAGATCTCCATAGAACCTGGCGTCACCAAAGGCCATTACAGTGCCATTCCCAGTGACGACCCAGTAACCGTGTGCGGTCGGCGTAGCCGCGATACCGACGATCGGCCCGGTACTAGCTGAAATGCTAGCGTCACCAAAAGATTGCGCGCCGCCCGAAGCGTAGACCTGGCCATTTCGAGTGACAAGCCAGTAGCCAGGGGCGGGCAGTTGTATTGTTTCGGAGTACATTTGTGACGCCGCGGCGTTGAAATTCTCAAAGCCGGAGTAGTACGCCTGGACCGAGACGTGCCCAGCCGACAGATAATTGGTCGAACAGGTGGCACTCCCGGAGTGGCTGTCGAGAGCGATGTTGGTGCAGGTACTTATCGGCCGGCCGTCGCTGTAGAAAGTGACAGTCCCCGCTTTGGCTACAGGCGTCACCGTCGCTGTGTAACTTACCGTTGCTCCAACGGGTGCCGGGTTTGGTGACGACGAGATCGAGACGACCGGTGTTGTGCGGGGCGGGGAAGTGGTCGTCGTTGTGGTGGCGGGCGCTGAACTGGAACCGTAGATGTTGAACTCGTCTATCGACCACCAGTTGTTGGCGGCAGTGCCAGGCTCGAGGACGACCCTGACATAGCGGGCCGTCTGCGCCGGGAACCTGACCACCTGCGACGCACTGTTCCCCTTGCACGAGGCGACTGCCGACCAGGACGAGCCGTTATTCGATACGGCCACATTGAAACGACGGGCGTAATCGTTGGGGGAATTGGGAGTTGCCATGACCAGTTCGTCGAAGGTCTGGGCCGCACCCATGTCCACTTTGAACGCCATACCGGCGACCTGGTCTTCGTCGCTGCTGAACCTCGTCGAAAGGTTACCGTCCAGTGCGAACGCGGGGGCGTTGCTGGCGTCGAAGGGCGTGTTGCTGCTGGCGGTCCACCCGGTGCGACCAAGCGGAGCGCCGGTGACGGGAGCATAGCAATCGCTGCTGTACAGGTCGAACTCGTCAACTGACCACCAGTAGTCCACACCGCTGGTCAGCACGACCTGGACGTAGCGCGCCGTCTGGTCCGGGAAGCTAATGGTTTCGTAGGGGCCTGAGCCAGCACAATTGGCAACGGTCGACCACGATGTCCCGTTGTTAGACACCTCGACGACGAAGGCCCGCGCGTAGTCAGTAGGTGAGTTGGGCACGTTCATCGACAACTCGTCGAAGGTCTTGCTGGAACCAAGGTCGACGCGGAAATAGAGGCCCGCGGACTGGTCGGCATCCGTGCTGAACCGGGTGGACGGGTTGTCGTCGAAGGCATTGGCAGCCGCGTCGGTTTTGCCCGGGTGCGCATTAGTGCTGGCTACCCAGGCGTTGCGACCGAGAGCGGTCCCGTCCAGGGTGGCCGAACAGTTGTCATTGGTCGTGGCCCCGGCAGTGATAGGCACCACATTCGTGCTCTGCGCAGACGCCGTCGTTACCGAGGGGGCCAAGAAAGCGGCAACCGCCGCCGCCGAACCCAATGCCAGGCCGGCAGCAACGTAACGGGAATGTGGACTACGCCGTCCATAGGTCATTATCTCTCCTAGGTCTGGTCCTGTTACCTATGTAGGACCTTTCCCCGGAAGTAGTAATTTCTTTTTGATCGCCGCGTGAGGGCCCGTTGAACGGTTTGTGATCGATCGGTGAAGTCCCTGGATTACGTATCTGGCTCGATCCCGGCGTTGGCCAGTGTCTGGGCCGCGTCGATGAGGCCAAGATGCGACAAGCCCTGGGGCATGTTGCCGAAGAACTCGTGAGTGACGGGGTCGATCTGTTCTGAAAGTAACCCGAGTTCGTTGGCTAGGCCGACCGATTCGCCCATCAAAGCCTGAGCGCGGTCGAACTGGCCAGTGTGCGCCAAGGCGGACACGAGCCAAAAGCTGCAGGCCACGAATGCCCCCTCTTCGTCGGGCATGCCGGAGTAGCGGTAGACGCACGGCCCCCGGCCGAGTTCGCCCACGACCGCATCGATGGTGCTGACCAGGCGCGGACCGCGGTCAAAGCGGGTCCGACCGGCCAGCAGTACGGCGGCGTCGAGTTCCTCTGTCCCGGCGTAGAACGTGTACGAGCGCCGCCCTTTCGACCAGCAATGCTCCTGCGTCCAACGCTTGATCGCTTTGGCTTCACGACGCCATCGGCCGGCGTGCCTCACGGGCAGGTGGCCACGGGCGGCCAAGTCGGAAGCACGGTCGAGAGCGACCCAACATCCGATCTTGGAGATCGTGTAGTGCTCGAGCTTCGGCAACTCCCAGATCCCCGAATCTTTCCGCGACCACCTGGCGCAACACTCCTCGGCCAGCTCTACCATCAGGTCACGCGTGGCCGCGTCGAGGATGTGGCCCGCGTCGATATAGCGATGGACCATGTCGAAAAAATCGCCGTACGTGCCGAGCTGTATCTGAGTCGACGCATTATTGCCCGCCCGGACGGGCCCACTGTAGCGATAGCCAGGCAGGCTGAGCAGCGTCTCGCTGCCCGGCGGGTCACCCCCCAGGGTGTAAAAGACTTGTAAATGCGGTGTACTGCGGCGCATGGCCGAAAGTATCCAAGACACAGACGCTTGGACTTCCTCGTCGAGGCCAAGGTTGATGAACCGGTCGAGGGCGAAGGAGGAATCGCGGACCCAGGCGAAGCGATAATCCCAGTTTTTTTGTCCCCCGACCCGCTCTGGTAACGACGTCGTGGCCGCGGCAGCCACGGCCCCACCGGGCTCATAAAGCAATGTTTTCATGGCCAGAGCGGACCGGGTCACCGCTTTCTTCCAGGGCCCGTCATATCGGAGAAGGTTGGTCCATTGCCGCCAAGACTGGATCGACCGATCTATCCTGGCGTCTATGGCGTCTGGCGTGGGCAAAAATAGCGGTTCCTGGTCGGCGACGACCGCGGCCACTAACGCCCGGGTCCCGGCTCCGCTCCTGATCCGCCCCCTGACCCGGCCCCGGCCAGCGATCTCTGGTCGGCTTCCCTCGACGATCAGCGCCAGCATTTGCTCGCCGATTGACAGCACGGGGATGTCACCGTGCATTCGCCCTCGGGGCCGACCCGGACCGAAACTGTCGGTAGCCGCCATCTCCCATGCTACTTCGACGTCTCCCTCGAGGCCTTCGACGCGGCGCGCCAGCTCCGTCCACGGCAACCGCCCTGCCGTGCCCGAGTTGAGAGAATCAGTAACCCGCGCCCGGCCCTTCTCGGTGGTGTAAATGGTTTCGATGACGTTGGTACGAGGCACGTAGCGTCGGGCCACTGTGGCCGGGTCCACTGGGTGCAGCGCGAAATAACCCCCAGACTTAGCATCGACAATGGCTGCGCATATGGGAGGGGCGTCGATAGTCGGGACGGGCCACCAGTCCACCCGCCCGTCCCACGATAGGAGGGCGACAGAGCGGCCGTCGCCCAGCACTCCATAGTCGCGGATCGGTGCGTAACCGTCCACGCGCCCGGTCGTAATCGTCCTAGATTGGGCCGGCCGACTCATCACGCCACCTCTCAGCTAACAGTTCTCGCTCTCGCTGCAGATAGGTAACGACGGCCTTTTTCGGCGGCAGTGCGAGATGCGGCTGTGGCCACTGTACGCGCAATGCCGGGAAGGCTCTTCAGGAAGCTCGGGTCGAGAAAGCCGCCGGCACGGTCATCGAAGCTCCCATGTGCGCCTCGGTCCGCCTCGGCGTCAGCAGGCTGGTAAAGGTTGACCGGACGCCCCGGCCCCTCGGGTTGCGATGTCAGTTGAGCGTCCCAGGCGCTGAGGGCGGCATATTGGTTGCCGAGCCCGGGGAACATGCGCGCCGTTTCTACGAGTACCTTGTTCCACGAGCCGACGACTTTGGTGCGACGGCCGTCGAGAGCCGCCTCCACTATAAACTTCGCTGCCACTTCAGGCTGGTAAATCGGCGGGACGGGCTGAGGGTGATGGTCGACTGTCGTCGCGCACCAATCGAACTGCGGTGTATTTACGGCCGGTAGGTGGACCATGCTCATTCGCACCTGACTGCCTTCATGCAAAAGCTCGGCCCGGACGGACTCGAAGAAGCCCAAGCAGGCAAATTTGGACGAACAATACGCCGATTGTAAAGGGATGCCGATGAAAGCCAGCGCTGACCCCACGTTGACGATATTGCCATGATTGCGCGGTCGCATCCGTTTGAGCGCGGCCATTGTCCCCCATACCTGGCCCAAAAACGTGACCTCCACGGCTCGTTGGAAGTCGGCCGGTTTGACGTCCCACGTAGGAGCGAACACGGTCGTCATCGCGTCGTTGACCCAAACATCTATCGGCCCGAGCTCGACCTCAGCCCGGGCGGCGGCGGCCTCGACCTCCTCGTAGTCAGCTGCGTCAACCGTCAGGCGGAGCGCCCGTTGCCCCGCATCCTCGACATCTTTGGTCGCGCCATCCAGACCGGCGTCCCCCCGGGCCAACAGGGCGACATCGAAGCCCTTCTTCGCAAACGCTCGAGCCGTGGCCCGCCCTACTCCGGCCGACGCTCCGGTGACCAGCACGACAGGTGCTTGTGCCACTCTGGTCCTCCTCTTCAGGCTTGCTCAGCACAGGGTTCGCGTACCCGTTCTGGGATTGGTTCAAAACCGCAATTACCGGCTATCCCGTATTCGCTCTCGAGGGGGCACAAGTGCACGGGGTTCGTTCGTGCCCGCTCTGGGTACAAACGTTTATGCGTAGCGCCGGCAGAAAGCGCCAACATGCATGACATTATTTACACCCGTACTGGTCATGTTCGCCTGTCGTGCCCACCGTCGGCCCGTTTACATCTCGCCCGGCTCGTCCCACAGGCTAGGGATATTGACCACTATGGCTTCTTGACTGCTCCGGGCCACCACGACCACTGCTTCTTCGGCGCCGCTCGGGTTTTCCTCGCGGTGCGGTGTAAAGGGGGGGACGTAGACAAAATCCCCAGGGTTGGTCGCCAGACGGACCTCTTGCCCATCTTGGGCGAAGACGAAGACGGGGTGACCGCTGACGACGTAGATCCCCGTTTCGGAGTCGCCGTGGTGGTGATCGGCCGAGCGCATTCCAGTCTCGACGTGGGTGAGGCCGAGCCAGACGCGCACAGAGCCCGTCATCTTGCCCGAGACAGCCTCTAACCGGGTCATGCCCGGCGTGGTGGCGGTATCCGGGCTCAGGTCGTCCGCCGTTATCCGCTGCAACGGCGGGTGCAAGTTGCGGTTGTCAGCCGGTCGCCCGGGCTGGGGCATACGTGACCTCCTTTGCGCCCTTACCGTCCGGGAACGAGGACCACGGCGCTAAATGCAATCCACTGTGGCCATATTGCCTCGAAAAGTGGCTCACTCGCCATCGTAAGTGAGAAGGCCTGGACACGTGCTTCTCGTCTCCGTAGGCTTTGACTCCGTTACAAAAAGGACAACGAACGGGAGACCACCTCCCGCTCTAGGACGAGAGGGGCAGTATGTGGCACATCCTAACGAGGAGCTGATGCGCGCAGGCTACGAGGCCTTCACGAAAGGGGACCTCGAGACCGCGATGGCGATCTTCGACGACAACATCTTGTGGCACGTTCCTGGGGGTGAGTCACCGCTGGCAGGAGACTACAAGGGCCGCGACCAGGTTCAGGGGTTCCTGCTCCGCGTCTTCGAATTGTCTGGTGGGACCTTCAACATCCAGGTCCACGACATTCTTGCCAATGACGTGCACGCCGTGGTCATGGTGAGGACCACGGCCAGCCGCGACGGGAAGTCGCTCGCTACCAAGCAGTGCCACATCTGGCACATCAAGGACGGCAAAGCCACCGAGTTCTGGGGGTTGGACGCGGACCCCTTTGAGACGGACGCGTTCTGGACTTAGGCCCGGGTGACTCATTTGCTCGGCGACCTCAGGGTGCTCCGTTTGCGGTCCGGCTCAGCAAGTTGGCCTCGGTAGCCCGGTCGAACGTGCTCGGCATGAGGGGGGGCTCGGAGTCGAGGGCTCCGCGTATGGTGTCGTCGAGGTCCCGGGACTCGAGCCCAGCCGTTAGCGCTCGCTTGATATTCACTCGGTTGGCCGCGAACCAGGCCGGGTCCCCAATCCAGAGGGGAACGCCCATCCAGGGGTCGAGCCCGGCTTCGAGCAGTTTGTCAGCCGGCACCCACGCCACTTTTGCATCGCTGGCACATACCCGCAGGCAAGCGTCGAGCAGGTAGCCGAGGTCCATAGTCGGGCCGGTGGCGTTGAAGGTGCCGCTCCGGTCATCGTCCAAGAGGCGCAGGATGAACTCCGCCAGGTCCCGGACGTCTATGAACTGCACCGGGTCCGAGGGCTCACCCGGAGCGAGCACCGCCCCACCCTCGGCAATTCGGCGGGGCCAATACGAGAAGCGGTCCGTAGGGTCGTGCGGGCCGACGATCAGCCCTGGCCTCACGATCGTCGCCCGGTCGCCCAGCGCTCCAACGACCACCTCCTCACACGCCGCCTTGCGTGCCCCGTAACTCTCAGGGCTGGAATCGGAAGAATCCTCCAACCTCTGAACGGGCGCACCCTCAACCGGGGGGACACGCTGGTCCGCGTAGACGGAGACCGTAGACACAAACAGGTAGCGGGCCACTGAACCACTCAGCGCGTCGACAGATCGCTGCACGACGGCGGGGTGGTAAGCGGCGACATCGACCACGGCGTCCCACGTGCGACCGGCAAGAGCGCTCAGGTCGACCTCTCGGTCCCCCCGTACTTTCTCGACCACGCCCTCGAACAGCTCTGGGTTTGTGAGACCCCTGTTGAACAAGGTCACTTCGTAGCCCCTGTCCACGGCCGCCTCGACCAGCGCCCGTCCCAGGAACTTCGTTCCACCCAGCACCAAGAGGCTACGCCTGCTTACCATCTCGACCTCCTGCCTGTCCGACATGGCAGCGAGACTTTCACGGGCATTCCCTGCGCGCAAACGATCTTCGTCCGGAGGTCGGCCGTCATCCGCCCGAGCAACATGTAACGCCAGTCAGCTCTCGGTAGTGCTCCACGACCGCTCCTTGACTCGTAGCAGCGGGCCGGCGACTTCTGACGGGCGGGGCATGAACGCTACAGTCCGCTCAACGGGCCATCTTATTGGAGAGCTCCAGTGCGTAGGTCTGGCCGACCAAGTCCACCCCGAAGCTGTGGTGAGGCTCCTCAGAGACGAGACGGAACCCCGCCGCGGTATAGATGCGAGCGGCCGATACCAGAGGGTCGTTTGTCCAAAGCACCATCTGCCTGTACCCGGCGCGCCGGGCAAAGCTCACGCAGCCGTCGACCAATCGGCGCCCCACACCCAGGCCGCGTGTGGCGGGGTCGACCAAGCAGGATGCGCAACTGGGCCGTCTGTTCGTCTCTGGCCACGCAGAACACACATCCTGCTCGTCGACCGTTGACCTCGGCGATCCAAGCAGCCTCGCGAACGCGGGTCGTGGTCTGCTGCGTAATCGGCCACGATCCGGGCCACGAGTCCTTCGAAACTGGTGTCCCAGCCGAACTCCCTGCTGTAGATCTCGCCATGAGCCAAGATCACCCAACCGAGGTCCCCGGGTTCCCCCAAAGTGCGGATCTCGACATCAGCGCTCATTTGACACCTCGCTAACTGAAACGAACGTTTCAGTGACAGACTAGCTGAGGTGAACGACCGTACCAAGGCCCCCTCGGCTCGTAAGACAGAGCTGCTCGAGGCCGCCTATAACTACGCGCTGGCGCACGGATTGGCCGAGCTGTCCCTGCGCCCGCTAGCTGCGGCCATCGGCTCGAGCCCTCGAGTGCTCCTATACCTGTACGGCACTAAGGAGGGCCTGGTCCGCGCTCTGCTCGCTCGGGCCCGTACTGACGAACTCGCCCTACTGAGCAGAGCACGAGCTGCCGGGTCGGGCCTCGGCTTGGGCGAAACGCTGCGGCTCGTGTGGACGTGGCTTTCCGCCGAAGACCACCGCTCCCTCCTGTGTTTGTGGGTAGAAGCCTACGGCCGGGCGCTTATCGAGCCCGAGCGGGCCGTGGGGCGGGTTCGCCCGGCAAACTGTCGAGGAATGGCTGGACCTTCTTGCCGCCAGCCAAGACGGGCGGCGTCGTCGGAGCCTCGGCGGTCTAGCCGAGCGGACTGAATCGCTCGCCGTCTTACGAGGCGCGCTGCTCGACCTTCTCGCCACCGGGGACCACCGGCGTACTGGGGCGGCCGTTGAGGCGTTTATCGACTCCCTCTAGCTTCCGTGGCAGCGCCGCGCGCCCAAAGACCGGCCGCCCAGCATCCGACGTCTTATAGGACCGCGGGATCGCTCGGTTCCACAGTCGAGGCCCGAAGTGCTTCCGTCCTCAATCCTTCTGAATCCCGGTTTCCGGTGCAAATTCACTAACCATTAGCATTTTTATACGCGAACTGGCCGCGCGGCGCGGTCCCGGCCCCGGCCCGCCCGGCCCAAAGCAGACAAGACGACCGGGAGGGTAAACCCCCCGGTTTTGGGTGCAAAACCTTGCATGTACAGCAATCTGCTTCGAACCAGTGGATAAAAGTCTCCATCAACGCGGTGCGAGCGTGAAATATGCGCCTTGCTAGGCCCATCGGGGCGAGCAAGTGCGGAGTTTTACCCGGCGGGCGGGTAACCATCGCAGTTTTGCTCGCATAGCGGATAAAAATCCCTATCAACGCGGTGGCTCCATCAAAATATGCGTGTTGCTAGGCCCATCGGGCTGAGCAAGTGCGGAGTTTTATCCGGGTAGTACGGTCAAGAGCTCGGCCGCAGCTCGTGCCACTCGCCAACCGGGCACTTGCCCGGCGGCGTACTCCAACAATGCGGTCTTGCCCACACCGGGTTCACCCCGGAGCAATAGGGCTCTGCTCTCTCCGGACCGGACAGCCTCGATCAGCGCGTCGAGTGCGCGTCTCCGATCCTCCCGGTCCTGCAACATTGAGAACACCACCTACTGCGCCTCGCCCACGGTGGCCTGGCGCTTCAACGTGCTGCTGGCCTCAAGCCGCCAAACATTAACGCCGATAGCACGCATGTGCCCGGAGTGCGCCCAACGGCCAGACCGCCACACGCTCTGGTCGTCGAGGACGACCCAGACGTCTTGGAGCTCCTCGGCTCGCACCTGCGTCGGCTGGGTTGCACCGTGACGCTGGTGGCGACCGGTGAGGGAGCCCTTTCCTCTCTGGCTGCAAACCCACCCGACCTGGCAGTCATCGACATCTTGCTCCCGGGTATCGACGGGCGGCAGCTGGTCGATGCGATGCGCTCGGATCCCGCCACCTCGAGTTGTCTCGTGGTGGCGACTTCGGTACTGGAACCGGAGGACATCGGCCGGCCCTGCGATGCGGTATTGCCCAAGCCCTTTGGCCGTCGGGACGTTGACCATGCTCTGCGGCCCCTTTTGAGGGCCATCGAGATAGGAGAAATGAAGTGACGGCGGTCCTGGTGGCCGACGACGACGCTGACATCAGGGATCTTGTCGCCTTCAAGCTGGGCCAGAGCGGCTACCGGGTGATCACTGCACCTGACGGGCCCAGCGCCCTGGCCGCCGCTGTCATGGAGTTGCCCGACCTCGCCGTCCTGGACGTGACCATGCCCGGCATGTCTGGTACCGACGTGTGCCGGGCGCTGCGGGCCGACCCAGCCACGGCCGGCATGGCCATTATCGTGCTGACGGCCCGGGCGCAGGAGGCCGATGTGCAGGCCGGGTTCAAGGCGGGCGCGGATGATTACGTAGCCAAACCGTTCAGCCCCCGCGAACTGGCGAGCCGAGTGGAGGCGCTGCTCGCACGTGTGCGACGGTGACACTGAGCGCCGCTGTTGCCGAGAGCCCTCATCGCTCTCGGCCTCCTCATCGGCCTGTCCGTCGTGACCATCATCATCCGTCGAGCCTGGCGTCGCTGGACCGAGCACATCGTCGAGGCCCGCAGCACCAAGGTCCGCCCCTTGCTCCTGGCTCTGGTGGCTGGAGACGAACCTGACCACCGCTCCATCAGAGAACTGGCCGACGTTGACCGGCGCACCTGGGCGGCCATCGAGCCGACCGTCGTTTCGTTACTGGCCAAAGTGCGGGGCGGGTCGCACACCGCGTTGGTGGTGTTGCTCGAACAGGCGCGGCACCGTGGCCAAGGCTGTGTCCGACTTGAATAGCCGCAGCGCGCTGGCCCGAGCTAAGGCTGCACAGCTCATCGGCTACACGGGCCGCCAGGAAATGGCGGGCGCAACTGCACCCCCTCTTGTACGACCCGGTCCCAACCGTCCGGAGAGTCGCCGTCCGGGCCATTGGCCGGCTGGGCGACCCGAGATCTGCCGGCCCGCTCGTGGCGGCGGCCACCGCGGACCGGTCCGTCCCTGCCACGTTGACCGGCCAGGCGCTGCTGCGTATCGGACCATCGGCGGGCTCGGCATTGCGGCTCGGCCTCCGGAGCGAACGACCTGAGTTGGGAAAGGTCTGCGCCGATATCCTCGGCCGGCTCGGCGCTACCAATGCCGTCGATGACCTGGTCGCCCTGCTCGACAGCCCGTCCTCACTGGCATCGGCCGCAGCTATCGCGCTCGGCTACATTGGCGCACCGGCTGCTATCCGGCCGCTGGCTCGAGCGGCTAAAGACGACCACCCGGCGCCCGTCCGAGTGGCAGCGGCAATGGCCCTCGGCCAGGTCGGCGCGACGGAAACCGTGAGTACGCTCGGGGACCTCCTGGCCGACCCTGTCCATCGGGTGGCGCAGGCGGCCGCCAATTCTCTGGTCCAACTCGGCCCGGCGGGCCGGCAGCTCTTGTGCGAGGCGGCCCAGGAAGGCGCGGCGCCGGCGGCGTACGCCGCCGAGGCTCTGGCCTTTCACCCTGCCGGGCGGGACGAGCGCGAGGCAGTGCCGCGGTGACGAGCCGTCTGGTCGTCGATGCGGTGCAGGCCGTCGACTGGGGTGTCCTCGCCTACTTCCTGCTCATAAACAGCAGCTACGCCGTGCTGATCGCGCTGGCTGCGGCCGAGTTCCGCCGGGACCTGCGCCTGGCGCCGCGTGGCCAGCCACGAGGACGACCTGGCCAGCCCGTTCACGCCTGGCGTCTCCATCGTCGTGCCTGCGTACAACGAGGAACTGTCGATCGTCGAAAGCGTCAGGGCCATGTTGTCGCTTCGGTACCCAGTGTTCGAAGTTGTCGTCGTAATAGACGGGGCCACAGACGGTACCTTCGCCGCCCTCCAACGAGCCTTCGACCTCGTTGAGGTACCGCGTGTGGTGCCGTCAGACGTGCCCACCATGAAGCCCATAGAGGCCGTCTACACGTCCAGGGCCGGAGGCTTCCTGACGGTGGCCCGCAAACCAAACTCGGGCCGGGCTGACACCCTCAACGCGGGCGTCAATATCGCCCGGTTCCCCCTCGTCTGCTTCGTGGACGCCGACTCGATCCTCGACTCGGAGGCCCTCCTCCGAGTGGCCCGGCCCTTCCTCGAAGACCCCGAGAACGTGGTGGCGACCGGCGGCACGCTGCGAGCCGTCAACGGCTGCGAGGTAGTGCAGGGGCGGGTGACGGAAGTGCGGATGCCCGCCCGATGGATCCCCCGGGTCCAAGTGGTCGAGTACCTGAGGGCGTTCCTGCTCGGCCGGACCGGCTGGTCCCGGCTGGCCAGCCTGCTGATCATCTCCGGGGCCTTCGGCCTCTTCAGGCGAGACGTGGTGGTGGAGTGCGGCGGGTTGGACGCCAGCTGCATCGGCGAAGATGCTGAGCTCGTCTGCCACATCCATCGTCTAATGCGAGAGCAGCGACGGCCTTACCGCGTCGTGTTTGTGGCTGAACCGGTGTCGTGGACCGAGGTGCCTTTCACGGCCGCCGCCCTCAACCGGCAACGCCGGCGGTGGTCCCGTGGCCTGGCCGAAGTGCTGTGGCGTTACCGGCGGATGATATTGAACCCGCGCTACGGGCGGATCGGGCTGGTCACTCTGCCGTACTACCTGGTGTTCGAACTCCTGGCGCCGTTCGTCGAACTGCTCGGGGTGCTCGTGGTCGCCGTCGGGCTGTTTTTCGGCTTGGTAAACCTCGGCTTCGGGGCTCTCTTTCTCTCCGTCGCGGTGGGGTATGCGCTGCTCCTCTCGCTAGCCGCCCTCATTATCGAGGAGTTTTCCTTCCACCGCTATGGCCGGCTGGAAGGACCTGAGTATTGCTGTCGGCGCGGCCCTGGTCGAAAACGCTGGGTACCGGCAGATGACGGCCGTAAGCCGCTTATTGGGTGTGTGGGACGCAGTGGGCCGGCGCCGTTATGTTTGGGGCGAGATGCCCCGACAGGGGTTCGGGACCGAAGACCAAGCGTCGGCGCCGGGGCCGCTTGTGGCGGCCGCTCCCGCCGCTGTGACCACGGGCACGCCGATATGAGCCAGGCAGTCTCTGGACGCCCGGTCCGCTCGATCATGCGCGTCGGCTTCCTGCTCCTGTTGATTACCATCGCCGTCGGCGGCGTCGCCCGGATCACCGCCATCAGTCTTATAAACGACCGTCTCAACGTGATCGTCGACCGCCTGTACCCAATGGCTTCCGACAACGCGGCCGCGCTCCAGGCTCTCACCGACGCCGAAACCGGTGTGCGAGCGTACGAACTGACCGGCGAGGCCACCTTTTTGGAACCGTACTACTCCGGGATGGCGACGTACCCGTCCGCCATGCAACGGGCGGTGCGCCTGGCCCCGGACCGTTCCTCCCGTGAGCTACTGGCGGCGGAGAACGAGGCCGCGAAACGCTGGATCAATGCTTTCGCTCTGCCAATTGTCTCGTCCCACTCGGCCGAACCCCCGGCCCGGGTCGACAGCCACCACCACGCGAGGAAAAAGCCTCTTCGATGACGTTCGGGCCAAAAACGCGGCCGTCGCCGCTTACGTAGACGGGGTCATCCATTCCAAGCGGGCCACGGCCCAACAGGTCGAACGAGACGGTTTCTTCGGGCTGACCGCGCTCACGGTAATCGAGCTCGGTGTCCTGATCCTGTGGGGCCTGAGACTGAGCCGGTCCATCGTGCCCCCGCTCGAGAGCCTCGCCACCACTATCGACAAGCTAGCCGCCGGGGACCAGGGCGCCCGCGCCGTAGAGGCGGGCACGGCAGAGGTGGTCAAGGTGGCCCGGGCCGTCAACGAACTGGCCGATGAAGGTGAACGGGCCGCAGCCGAACAGGAACGCCGGGTCACCCTGAACGCCCTCTCGGCGACCGTAGCTCGACACGTCCGGGAACATCTGGAGCTCGAACCTCTGCTCGCGGACTCTGTAGCCATTGTTGGAAGAGCGCTGGCCTCCGACCGTGTGACCATCCGGTTGGCCGACGACGGCGTTGTCGGGCGGGTGGCGGCGGACTGGACAGTACCGCAAATGCCTCCTCTCGGTGACCGGGCCGAGAGAGCGCCGGAAAGTTGGCGGCGGCGCCTGAACGAAGTGGCCGCTAGCGGCGAGCTCTACGTGGTCGAGGATGTCGCATCGTCTCAACTGGCCGAAGACGCCGAAATTGCGGCCTATTTCCGGGAGACCAGTGTGCGCGGGATCGTCGTCTGTCCACTGCAGATTGGCGGCGAACTGCTCGGCGCCCTCTCTCTGGTTGAGCTGCGCAGGGCCCGAGCCTGGGATCCAGCCGATCTGGCACTCGTAAAGGCTGTGGCCGCGGACCTCAGCCGCGGCGTGCTCCACAGCCGTCTTTACGAACAGCAGCTGCAACTCGTCCAGGAGCTACAAAAGCTGGACCGGGCCAAATCCGACTTTCTGTCCAACGTGTCACACGAACTGAGGACCCCGCTCACCAGCATCAGCGGGTACTTGGAACTGCTGGAAGACGAGGAGGCGGGGCCTTTGTCCGAACACCAGCAACGAATTCTTGGCGTGGTGGAGCGCAATGCGGCCCGCCTCAAGGACCTCATCGAAGATTTGCTTACGCTGTCTCGGATCGAGGCGAACGCCCACAAGATGACCATCGAGCCCGTCCGCTTGGGCGACGTGATCAACTCAGCTGCCGCCACCATCGAACCATCAGTGGCCAGCAGGGGTCTGGCGTTCGAGGTCGTCGGGACAAATGAGCATACGCTCGTGCTCGCCGACGCCGGCCAGCTCGAGCGGGTACTGCTGAACCTGCTCAACAACGCGGTCAAGTTCACCCCTGAGGGCGGGTCCGTGACCATCTCTTGCCGGCAGAGCGGTGACGAGGTGGCGGTGTCTATTACCGACACGGGCATTGGCATCCCGGTAGCCGACCAGCCCAAACTTTTCAGTCGCTTCTACCGGGCCTCCAACGCGGTGGAGAAGGGTGTCCCCGGGACTGGCCTGGGGCTCACCATTGTGCGAGCCATCGTCGAGAGTCACCGAGGTCGTCTCGAAATCCGCTCGGCCGAGGGCCAGGGGGCCACTTTCGCCGTCGTCCTTCCGGTGATCCAAGGCGTGAAGGTGGGCCCGGTAAGCCCAGCGAGCAACGTCCGCGCCTCTACCTGGCGCACGCTTCAAACTGCCGGGGCGTCAAGGTAACGACGCCAGAACGAGGGGCCGATAGTCGGTTTCGCAAGGTTGCCAGGCAAGCGCTGTACTCTTTCGGGGGAGGAACTTGTATGACAGACCAGGCGATCGATCCCAGAGTAAAACCGAGCGGCACCGGGTGTGCCGAGTGTGAAGCCTCCGGCGGCTGGTGGTTGCACCTACGACGCTGCGCTGAATGCGGTCATATTGGGTGCTGCGACAACTCTCCTTCGCAGCACGCCACCAAGCACGCCCGCGGGTCGGAGCACCCGATAATTACGAGCTTCGAGCCTGGCGAAGACTGGTTCTACGACTACCGGAGCGAAGACTTCATTTCCGGCCCGCGTCTTGCGCCGCCGACTCACCACCCGGCCGACCAGCCCGTGCCGGGGCCCGAGGGTCGCGTCCCTCCCGATTGGCAGTCCAAACTCAACCCGTAAGTTACGGACCGGGCCGTTCGTTTTCTGGACGCGCCCAGCTGAGCACGTAGGTGGGGTCGCTTACCTGGCGCGCCTCCTCGCTTAGGGCCAGAGGGCCGAACGTGTCGACCATAACGGCCAGCTCATCCGTGCGGTCCGTTGTCATCGAGGCCTCGACGCTCCCCGGTTGCGGCCCGTGCACGAAGCCGGCCGGGTGGAGCGTAAGCGAGCCCGCCTCGATGCCTGCGCCCGCCCGGCTCATGAAGTCACCGCTTACGTAGAACAGCACCTCGTCGGAGTCGACATTGGCGTGGTGGTACGGGATCTTGACGGCTCCGTCGCCGAAATCGTACGGGCGCGGTACGAAGCTGCACACTACAAAGCCAGGCCCTTCGAATGTCTGGTGAACAGGTGGCGGTTGATGGAACCGTCCGACTATTGGTTCGAAATCGTGAATAGAGAACGCGAATGGGTAAAGCGCCCCGTCCCAGCCCACCACGTCGAAGGGATGGGACGCATGGCGGTGCCGGCTCAGCCCGGAGCGCGTGGCGACCAGGACGTCTACATCGCCTTCTTCGACGATCACGGGCACGGTCGGGACCCGGAAGTCTCGTTCGCTGTAAGGAGCGCCCTCTTTCAGTTGTCCCCGCGACGTAAGGTACTTAGACGGGACGTCGATGTGGCCCTTCGCCTCGAGCACCAGGCCCTGGAGAGGACCAGATTGACGGTCCGGCAATACGCGATGAGTAGTCGAAGCGGGGACCAGGGCGTAGTCCCCGGGGCTGAGGTCCAGCGCACCGAAAACCGTTTCCAGGACGCCCTGGCCGGACTGGACGAAGTACAACTCGTCGCCTCTGCTGTCACGGAAAAGCCCGCTGTCGGAGCCGGCCGAGAAATAATTGACGGTGAGCATGTCGCTGGCCAAAAGAGCGACGCGACCGGTTACCGCATCCCCGACGGCGCTCAGCTTTCCGAGGCGGAGGTGGTACGGGGCCAGCGGGTGGTTCGGCTGCATCCGCGGTTGCGCAAACTCCACTGCCTCCACTGAGGAAACGGCGCTCGGCGAATGCCGGTGGTAGAGCAACGAGGACGCCCCCTGGAAACCCTGTTCCCCCATCAGCTCTTCTGCTAGGCGCGCCCCGTCGGGCCCATAAGACAGCGTGTGGCGTTTCCTCGGCACATAGCCGGCTGACACGTACCTCACAACTTCACCATTTCCTCTCTCCATTCCTGACCTGGTTGACGTGTGGCCGCCGCACCTGCAGGCAGGACACGACCTCGCACCTCGCCCAGCGAGATCCACCCCGGGACTCCGGGCCGCCGGCACCAGCCCCGCACCACCACTTCGTCACCGTCGTCCAACCAAGTGCGGGTGGTCCCGTCGGCAAGGACAATGGGCTCGCGGCCCGCCGAGGTCAGCTCCATCAGGCTGCCTGCCGTACCCGGCGTGGTCCCAGAGATGGTGCCAGTGGCGAAGAGCTCGCCAGTGCGAGTGGCGGCCCCGTTGACAGTTAGATGAGCAAGTTGTTGCGCCATAGACCAGTACAAACCAGCCGACGAGGTCGTGCTGACCACAGTGCCGTTCAGCGACAGTTCGAGGCTCACGTCTAGGCCTCGGGGCTCCGCCACGCGGAGGTACGCCGGCGGCTCCGGGGTCTGAGCCGGCCCGGTGACCCGCCAAGGGGCCACCGCTTCCAGTGGGACCACCCACGGTGAAATTGACGTGGCGAAGGACTTCCCCAGAAAAGGCCCCAGTGGTCGGTACTCGAACGCCTGGATATCACGAGCGCTCCAGTCGTTTACGAGCACCACGCCGAAGACATGCTCGCTCGCCCTTCCGGTGGGTACCGGCTCGCCGCGGCAGTTGCCGGTACCGATCACAAAGCCCAGTTCCACTTCGACGTCAAGCCGCCGGGTGGGCCTGTACTCTACCGCTCCATCTCCGCCCCGGACCATGCCGGCTGGCCGGGGTACCGGTTCGCCGCTCACCACCACCGTGGCTGAGCGGCCGTGGTACCCGATGGGGACGTAACGCCACGCCGATGGGAGCGGGTCCTCGCCCGGGCGGAGCAGCTTTCCCATCGCCGTTACATGAGCCTCGCAGGAATAAAAATCGACGTAATCGGACACCTCGAATGGAAGGACCAGTTCGACGGCCTCGCGGTCTCGCAACGCTAGCTTGGGCAAGCGGGTGAGTTGTCGGCTCAGCCACTGGCGCATAGCGGCCCATGTAGCCGGCCCGAGAGCCATAAACGGCGTTTAAAGATCCTGAAGCGAACACGTCCGGGTCGATAAAAACGTAGTTCCCCAACGGGACAGTTTGCTCGCCGACCCGCCGCGCTTCACGTAACAGGGCGGCCAGGTCGATGACTCTATCCCGGTAGGCACTTACGACGTGGCCCTCCCTATCGACGCCGTAGGGTAGGTTTTCAGGGCCAAAACCGTCGTACCGGTTGCTCCCAGCCGTGCCTGACGACGTCAGCAGAGTGCTCACAGATGGCGGCGCCGGGCTTGTTCGCGTTCTATGGCTTCGAAGAGGGCCTTGAAATTACCCTCCCCAAAACCCTTTGCGCCTTCCCGCTGGATTATCTCCATAAAGATTGTGGGCCGGTCGGGCACCGTCTCGCTGAAGATCTGCAAGAGGTAGCCGCCACTGTCTTTATCTACCTCGACCCCGAGACGCTCGAGATCTGCCCACGGAAGGTCGAACTCGGCGCAGCGCTGGCGGGCATCGTCGTAGTACGTGGAAGGCATGTCCAGGAACCGCACTGAACGCCCGACCATCACCTCCACCGCCCTCACGATGTCGCGGGTAGCCAATGCGATGTGCTGTACTCCGGGGCCGCAGAAGTAGTCCAGGTACTCGGTGATCTGGCTCTTGCGGAGGCCCGGGGCGGGCTCGTTGATAGGCATCACGATGCCGCCTCCGTTGTGCATGACCGTTGAGCGAAGGGCGGAGTACGGCGTAGAAATCTGCTCAGCGCTGAAATGCGCCATTTCTTTGAAGCCGAGCACTTCCCGGTACCAGGCGACCCACTCGTCGAGGCGCCCTTCTTCAACGTTCCCTACGACGTGGTCGATAGAGCGTAACCCCACCTGGGAGCCGAGCCAGGTGGGTGGCAACCGGTCGGCGACGAACATGGGGCCCCACGTGCCTTGCCAGTTCGACCGGTCGACGAAAACGTGGTTGGTCTCGCCGTAGGTGGCAATTGCGGACGTAGTAACGGACCCCTCCTCGGCCTCCACGGTGGACGGTTCGGCAACCACGCGAGCGCCGCGCCTGGCCGCGGTTTCGAGCGCCATGGCCGGGTCGCTGACCGACCAGGCCAGGTTGCGGACACCGTCGCCGTGCCTGAGGACGTGGCGGGCGACCTCGGACTCGGGCGAGAGGCCGGCCGTGACGACAAAACGGACGTCTCCCTGCCGCAACAGGTAACTGACCTGCTCCGCCTGTCCGGTCTCGGGCCCAGCGTAGGCGGCCACTTCGAAGCCGAAGCCGCCGCAGAGCCACGCTGTCACCGCCCGCGCATTGCCGACCCACCACTCCAAGTGGTCCCAGGCGAGAATTTGATCGGCGACAGTCAGCTCCCCGGCCGCCGTTGCCGGGACAGAAATTGTGGTCATGACCCATGGGGTACGCCGCGGCGAGGGCCCGGTCAAGACAGTCCTTCGTCAATGACCTATCCGATCAGTAAGCCCGACCTAAATTGATCAAATATGCAAGCGTACTCGCTCGACAGCATCGATTTGGGCCTGCTGAAGGCACTCGAGGCTTCTCCTCGGGCCGGGATGCTGGCCCTGGCCCGCGAGGTGGGGGTGGCTCGCAACACCGCCCAGGCTCACCTCGACCGGATGCTGGCGGCGGGCGTGATAACCGGCTTCGGGCCCGAGGTCGACCTTCGCCGGGTCGGTTATGCCGTTTCCGCCTTCGTCAACCTGCAGATCTCTCAGGGTCGCAGCCGAAGCGTGGGCGAAGCCCTTTTGGCCGTCCCGGAAGTGATCGAAGCCTGGATGACGACGGGGCCTTCAGACCTCGTCTGCTGGATGGTGGCACGCGATAACGACCATCTCGGCGAGTTGATCGCCAACCTGCTCGAAACCCCTGGGGTTACCCGGACAACAACATCGCTCATGCTCGCCACGCCGATACCGCCGCGCAAGCTGAACCTGGTCACGCGGGCCGCAGCGGGGCGGCCAGAGAAGCAGCGCACCCACAGAATGGGCTAGTAGCAGCCCATCAGTCGTCCAGCCGGTCGTACTCTTCCAGGATGAACATGGTCT
Organism: uncultured Acidimicrobiaceae bacterium; assembly: GCA_963807395.1. Taxonomy (GTDB): domain Bacteria; phylum Actinomycetota; class Acidimicrobiia; order Acidimicrobiales; family Palsa-688; genus Fen-671. The sequence goes on along the minus strand of CAWEBW010000002.1, from coordinate 530,065 downwards.
GAGTCGAGCGCACACCGGGCATGCGTCTGGAGCCGTTCGAGGATGACGTCACGCAGCGTTTCCACGTCCGCTACCCGGACCAGTGCGACGAAGTCGAAGCCGCCCGCGGTCAGCGCTACGTAGCGCGCTCCCGGTAGGTGGCGCAGCTGGTCGAGGACGTGACGCCACGAGTGCTGGTCGGCGTTCACGATTACGAGGGCAGCGATGTTGAGCCCGGTGTGACGTGGGTCGGTGCGCACCGTAAAACCGGTGATAACCCCGGTGGCCCGCAGGCGCGCCAGACGTTGGTAGGCGTTCGCCCGTGAGACGCCGGCCCGTTCCGCCAGCTCATTGACGGAGCAGCGCCCGTCCTGTCTCAGCACCTCGATCAGGCGACGGTCGGTCGGGTCCAAAGGGTCGGCAGTCCGTCCAGCTCTTCTTCCGTCCTGGCCGGTCATCGAGACGAATTGTAGCGTTCGGTGCCATAACGTGGCGAAACATCTCATATTTGGCCTCGTGCCTGGATTTAATGTGGGAGGTCGGCGCAGCATTTAAGACGAACAGTTCCAGAGGAGGTCTTGCCATGGGCGGCGCCGGTGGCTATTCACCCGTAGGTGACTCGGATGAAGGGCTCCGAGTCGTCCTCGGCCGCGACCACCCGGGTTTCGCCGACCCGGAGTACAGACGCCGGCGGGACGAGATCGCATCGGTCTCGGCTGGCTGGGAGCGGGGCGACCAGGTGCCAGTCATCAAGTACACGAATATCGAGCACGACGTCTGGCGCAAAGTAGGCCAAGAGTTGGCGGTAAAGCACCGGGAGTACGCCTGCCGGGCTTACGTCGACGCCACCGAGGCCCTCGGCCTGCCCCAGGACCACGTCCCGCAGCTCGACGAGGTCACGGCCCGGCTGGAGCCGCTCACCGGCTTCCGGTACCTGCCAGTCGCCGGGCTGGCCCCGTTACGAGAGTTCTACGGGTCGTTCGCCGGGCGCAGTTTTTTCTCGACCCAATACCTCCGCCATCACTCGGTGCCTTTGTACACGCCCGAGCCTGACATCGTCCATGAGGTAGTGGGGCACGCCAACCAGCTGGCGAACCCCCGTTTTGCCGCCATTTACGAGGAGGTCGGGAAAGCGGTCGCCCGCACCGAATCGCCCGAGGCGCTGGGGTTCATGTCACGGGTCTTCTGGTTCACGATCGAGTTCGGCGTTGTCCTGGAGGCCGGAGGACCGAAAGCGTACGGCGCCGGCATCCTTTCCTCCTTCGGCGAGCTCGAGATTTTCCAAAAAGCCGAGATCCGGCCGATGAACTTTGCCCAAATGGGCACCACCAGCTACGACATCACGCGGTATCAGCCCGTGCTGTACATGGCCACCTCGTGGGAGGCGCTATGCGACGAACTGGAAGACTTCTATTCGACTTTCGACGACGGCGCATTCGAGGACGCGTCTCGCCTAATCTCGAGCATGTAGCAACCATAAATGACGTTCCGGGTATGGATGCGCTCCACGGCCGGGTCTACGAACAACTCTGATATCACTTCCTCCGGGCTATCGCCGGCTCGGGTGAGACGGCCGCCGACGATGTCCCCCCCGGAGTTATAACACCGAAAAACCTGCTGCCAGTCACGGAAATCTGCAGGGTAGCGCTCGGGCCGGTTATAACCCTCACACTTCTCGGCGTGAATGAAAACAGGGCCTGTTTCCGCGTACGGGCCCGGTCTCTCGAACGGGCGGTAGGCGATCAGGACCAGGACCTCGTTGGCTTCGGCTATTCGCAAGCAACAACGCAAAGGCTCCCCGCCTTCTGCCGTTAGGTGACGGAGGCCATTGTTGCCTCCGTCGTCGCAACCGGTTTGCCGGATGGTTTCCAGGCGCTCGGGAGGCAGTGCCTGCACGTAAAACAACGGCTTGTTGGCTGAGGTCTTTTCAGTTATAGCTGTGGCTGTCGTTTTCATAGTAGCAAACTAACCGGCCTCGTCCCAAGGTTCTGGCGGTTCTCGGACATGTAATTGCGACTCACGAGCGGGCACGCCCAGGGACTGTGCTACCGATCAAGAAAGTCCGTCATTGTTCTTCAAGGAGTTGGTCGAGAGTGCTCAGGAGACGTGACTGGCCCTCCTCCAACCCCAGACCAAGGCCGACGTCCTCCACGATCGGGCCGAGTTTGCTCACGATGAGATCGATCAGCGACAGCTCCCATGAGAGGAGCTCCGGGTCCAAGCCATCGGCGCCGACCGGCTCGTTGAAGCGGTAGTAGACGATCCGCCCCGCCTCGAGCAGCCCGAAGGCCCCGATCGGTAGCGGTCCATTGGCCGAAGCGAGGAAGCGGCATAACTGGTCGTAACCAGACGGCTCCACTGCCGCCGGCAGGCCGACGTACATCTGTAGAACTTGAGGGTCGTCCATATCCGGCAGGAACATCAGCTGGGCGTGCAAGCGTCGCTCGCCGCTGCCACCAAGCTCCACGAGGAGGTGGTCGGGCTGGGGTCCTTGACCGAGAACGAAGGTCACCCCATGACCGAGCGACGAGAGCGCGTCGGCCACGTCGGCCAGCTTCACGCCCACCGTCTCGTCCGTTGGCCGCTAGGTCGCTTCGGCTACGGAGAGCTTCTTCTGGATGAGGTCCTGGCCGGACTCCGACAGCGCTACTCCACGGCGTACGTTAAGCACTTCAAGGATTACCGAGGCATCGTGGTACTCAAGGTCCTTGGGGGAGAACACCAGTTTGAGCCGCCTGTTCTTCAGGTACTCGCGGTCTTCTGGAAGTCATTGTCTGCGGGGAAGACACCGCTTGCGACGAGGTCATCTCGGGTTTTGACCATAGTGTCGAGCTTTTTGTCGACTTTGTCGTCACCGTGCCGCATAGCAGCGATCATGGCGGCTGCGTACTTGGCGTTGTCGCTGTTTTCCGCGGCGACCTTGTCGGCCAGCTGGTGCACCTCGTTACGGCGGGCGGGGTCATCCGCCATCTGTTCAGGGGTCTGCGGTTTCGACAGCGGGTCGAGCGTGCCCCTCGCTTCCGCCTTCTTCTTTGCGCTCCGGCGGCTCCAGACATCGCCGATCTTGTGGCCCACCTTCCCGGCGGCGTAGACGCCGCCGACGGCCAACGCGGCTATGCCGAGCGCCCATCCGGCCGGGTTGGAAGCGATGAGCAGTGCTCCTGCGGCAATACCGAGAGCGCCTGCCGCCACCTTGAGGGCGTTGATCCCAGCCTTGCGTTTTTCCCGTCCCTGCGCGTGCTCCTTCCACTTCTGACCGCTCTCGGTCATCGGGGTGATATCGCTGAGAGCCGACAGTTTTTTACCCGCCAGATAGATCTTCCACGAGCCTTGCGCCACTGTCAGAGCACCACCGACAACGCCCAACCCGCCAGTTGCCGCAGCAAGCCCGGCGGCGGTGCTGCCGAGGGCCGCCCCCAGCTTCATGCCGCCTGCCGCTACACCGGTGGCCCCGCCGGCCGCGCCCCAGCTCTGCTGCTTCACCTTCCTCGCGCCGAGCATGCCGCCGGCCACGTCGCCACGTTTATTCGCCTCTCCCATGGCGTTATATCCTCTTGCCATGCCGATGGCCGAGTCGACGAGGAGCAGCCCGCCGAAAATCTCCGACCCGAGGGCAGTCGGGGCACTGGTAGGGCTGTGGTGGGGATATGAAATGGCGCCGGGGGCCGTGGATAGGTGCCCTCTGGCCCCGAGGTAGCCGGCTGCGGCGCCCCCCACGGCCGCCGTCGGTTTCGCAACCTCTACGCCGATCTGCTTCCTAGTCGGCATCAAGTCCCGATAAGACTCGAGTGGGTTGTCAAGCTCAGTATTATTCTCCTCCAGGCCCCGCTTGCGCATCTCTGAAAAGACGGCGATCCGGTCCTCGCGGCCCAGTTCCTTCCCGAGGACGTGACGCTCGTTGGCGTAGCGGTAGGCCTTTAGCAATTCCCAGTCCTTCATCTCGGCCGCCTTCTTGGGGAAGTCGGGGTGCTCGAGCCTCTGCACCTTGACTATCTGGCAAGCCGCTCTGTTACCCGCCGTGCGCTGGATGGCCAACACGCCGGCCCGGGTGAGGGGAGCGCCCGATCGGGTCGCGCCCCGATCCTGGGCCACTTGAAGGGATCGGAGATCCATCGCCGTCTCCGTCGCCCGCTGCGCATCAAAATCCAGAACCGGGCGGCCCGCAGGTCGAGCGGCCCTTTGCCTGTTCTCGGCCCCCTCTTCTTCCCGGCGTCGTCCCATGCACCGATGGTACTCACGCCGTACGCAGCCGTCTAGAGACCTGCCTTTGCTCGTCCGGGCCATTCTCTTGTGACCCGAACCGCGAATCTTCCAGAGCCGAGCATCGCCGGCCGATCCAGCGGGACCGGCTCACATTGGGACCTTGATCCCTCGTTTGACCAGCCATACGTTCGCCGGCCAGGAGGTAAAGAAACCGATCATCATGCCGACCTGCATTAGAAGCCAATACGAAGCAGACGCGGGCGTAAGCCGGGTGCGGAGCGGGAAACAGGATGTACGCCATTATTGCCATCCAGCTGAACAACCCGACCTCGAACGCAGTGAGGGATATGAAGTCAGCCTTGCCCGCTTGGACCAGGCCGTCTCTAAGCCCGAGGTGGCGCATTGGTGCGATGGCAAAATACTGGAACATAATCCCGAATATGAGGGCCAAGGCGTAATCGCTGACATATTCGGCAGCCATCGCGCTCCCGGCGATGGTAAGCGCGGCCCAGAAAACGGCGAACTCGGCGATGACGTCCCCGATGCTGCACCCAGAGCCGCAGTGGCTGACCTCAATGGCCATAGTGACCCACCCTGGACGGGGCCGCTCGGCCGGTGCTGGTGGCTGCGGTGATCGGGAAGACGAAGTTCATGACGCCCATGGGCTGGCGCCAGTGGTTGAAGACGACGTCGTAGGCAACGACGCTGGCGCAAGCGAAGCAGATGCCCAGGTAGCACCGGGCGAGAGCGGTTAGCCAGCTCGGCGCCACGCCTGGACCTCATCCTTGAGCATCGAGTACATGGCATACGGTCTGCATCTAGGCGGTCTGCATCTGGGCGGCCTGCATCTAAGCGGCCTGCATCTAGGCGGCCTGCAGCTAAGCGGCCTGCATCTAGGCGGCCTGCATCGAGGCGACGCGCTGCTCCCAGTCTCCGCAGGCACCACCCGCTGGCGGCGGGCCAGTGTCGCCTCAGCTTTCCCTCGCACCCTCGGCGTCGCCCACCACCTCGTACCGGCGGTGAGCCTAGTGCGAGCTACCGGAGTCGCTTCGAAACGCTAGAGGCCAGGGGCAAACGGGTAGGGACAAAACATGGCTAATGAGCATGATCAACCAAGCATTGACGACGTCATGGCTAGTGAGCATGATCAACCAACACTTGACGACGTCCTGGAGACGACCGAAACGGTGACGCCTCATCACCGGGACCATGCGAAAACGCCGAAGCATCTCGACGACGACGAGCTCGAGCGCCGCACCGAGGAGGAGCGCGAAGAGGTCGGCTTGGACGACGACGCCGGTTCTTAGCCTGCGGGATCAGCCGACAAATAGGCCTGCGCATACACTCGACCGCCGCCAACCTGGCGGGGAGACGTATCCCGCCGCAGCCGCGTATGCCGCGCAGCTTCGCGCCGAGATGGTTGCTGCCTTACACGCCGCGGGCTCTGCCAGCGACCCGTTTGTGCTGGCCGCCTTGGGGCGGGTCGCCCGCGAAGAATTCGTGCCTCACTTTTGGCCGCTACCTCCATCGCTGAGGACAGGGACGGCCGCCGACGTCCAGGAGTTTTGGGTGGCCCCACAGCCGCTCTTATCACATCTCCCTCGTCACGGCCGACTTAGAGGTTGCGAAGGAAGTCGTCAGCGTGGTCGCCGTGCTCCCTCTACGGCCGCGGACAGCGGACGCTACGAAGGAACCGGCCAAAGCCAAGATGCGCGAGACCGACGCATGCATGAGGCGGCCCGGCCCTCTGAGCGCCGAGCGCGGCTTGCGAGGGGCCGTGCTAGCCAGTTGGCGCCGCCGACCTTCACTCAAGAGCTCAGTGCTGTGCGCAGCAGTTAGTTGGGAAACGCCGTACGGGTGGCTAGTCATCATCCTCCTCGGTGTGTGTCCTCTGCTCTGGATGGGGCAACGGTTCACTCGCCCATCAGCGGGAACTGCGCTCGGGAAACAGAGCCCTGTATTGCCCGTTACGGACGCATTCTTGGACTATGCGACACATGTCACTGCGGAACTCTCGCTGCTAGAACAGGCGCACGGAAGCCAGCGTTCTTCATAGTCCTTTGTGCTGCTCTGCCTCGCACGGTGGCCAAAGAGCCGCTCGCAGAGGAGGGCGACCGAGGTGCCAGAACAGGACGATCTCTTGGCCGAAATAACTGACTTTTGCAGGCAATCGACGTCCCCGGTCGTCTTTTATAAACCGGCACTCGCAATTATCGAGAACGACGTGCAACTCCCGATCGAATAAATGGTCGGGTAAGAACCAAAGTCTGATCTCGGTCTGCGATCTCCCTATGGCCTAGCGGGTTAAGTTTTTCCCCTCTAGCCGGTAACTGGCAGAGTTCGTTCCTCGGACCCCCCGGACCGTATCAGTAGGCCCGACGTCCAATCACTTTTGACAACCGTGTCGGCCCGCCCGAACGCCGCCTACACGGCCGTGTACCCGAAGCAGATGCCGGCCAAGGTCACCGTGCGCCTGAAGGCCGGCACCACGTTCGAGCACGAGGTACAGGACTTCCCCGGGATGCCGTCGCGCCCCTTCACCTGGGATGAAGTGGTCACTAAGTTTGACCAGCTCGTGGCCGGTCGTGTCGACACCGACCTCGCCAACGAGATCAAAGCCGCCGTCAAATCGATCGAGGACATCCAGGTCAAGGACCTGATGGGACTGTTGGCCCGCGTTCACGTCGGCTGAGTTTCGCGTTGGAAGAGGGTCAACGTGTCTTCCGGGACCGTGCCTTTGATGGTGTAGCGATAGCGATATTGGGTCCACCCGCGATGGCGTGACCCCGCGGACGATCGACATGTGGACCATTTCCCAGCCCAGCTCTTGCAGAACTGGGATATCCCTGAGCACCCTGCGGTTAAAGTCCCCGAGGCGGGGACGATGCCGGGCCGTTACCGCCGTCCCGCCCGACCAGCTCGAAGAGGCAGCCGGGTGGTTCTCGTACCATGAAGCCCGTAGCCTTTGGGTCATGGAAGAGCTCCTGCGCCACGACAATAACCGCGTGGAAGGGCTGGGCCATCACAAACCCTTCAGTCCTTTTTTGGAACGTTGGACGGCGGCCGCGCTCGCCTGAGCCTTCCTCGCAGTGGCCGGCACCTTCGCGCTGGGAGGCTCGAGCCCAACACCGTCCTTCGGGTTTCCATAGTGGGCGTGGCCCTACTTCTCGCCCTCGCCGTAGAAGCGGTTATCTGTGACCTCCTGGAGCTCAACTGGGACGCCTTCCCTGGCTGAACAAAGGGACCCGATCGCAGCCCGCAAATCCCTCAGGCCATCGCGACCGGTGTACCTCGATGGGCGGCCACTCGTCAGGGAATCAATAAATTCGTGCATTCGGTAAACGTGCGCACTGCTGTAGTACGAGACGTCTGACTCCCAGATGTCGTCCGGGCCCTCGTCATCGAACCGGAACGTATTTGGTTCCTTGCCATCGCGGTGCAGCACCAAATGGACGGGTTTACTGTTCCACTGCAGGCCTCCCCCACCCTCGCCGAGAAGCTCGATGAGGCCCGTTTCGCCGATGACGGTCACCGAGAAGCCGGTCATGAAGTCGTACTTTCCGTTGAGGTGCTCGGCCCGCATCCAGACCCCCTGGCAGGCCGGGTCCTCGTACGTCCACATCATGAGCGGGATATCCTCTGCGGTGTTGACTTCATAGAGGTTGTCTGGCACCCCGTCGCCACTCCGGAGTTCCGTCTCTGTCGCGTAACCAAGAGTTGTCTGCCTTAACGGAATACACCTTCTTTACCGGGGAGCCGTTCATCAGGTACTGCGCTGTAGCAAAAAAGTGAATATTGTGATCGAATTGCCAGGGAAAGCCGTTGCCGCCAGCTTTGCTAGAGTCACCGCGCCACTGCTCGCGGGTAATTTCACCGTGAATCGCGTCGAGAACTCCTGGGCGGTCGAGCCAGGCACCAAACCGCTGCCGGATCTGTTGCGGCTTGCCAATCTCGTCGGCATCGATGAGCTCACGTGCTTTCATGATTGTTGCCATGAAGACGTACGTCTCGTCGACCGCGAGCGCAACCTTATGCTTCTCCGCTTCGTTGCAGATCTCTTCGCCCTCTGTGAGCGTGAGGGCGAGGGGCTTCTCACACTGAATATTTTTGCCCGCCCTCGCGGCAGCAACCGCCATTGGCGCATGCAGGTACGTCGGGGTCATGATGTCGATCGTGTTGATATCAGTGTCTGTGAGCATCTCGTCATACGAGGTGTAGTACGTGGGGATATCGAACTGTCTTGCCACTCTCTGGGCCTGCTTTTCATTCAGATCGCACACAGCGACTACTTCCGCAAAGGGGTGGGACAGGTACCCCTTGATATGAGCGGAAGAGACCAACCCCAGCCCGACGACACCGACCTTCACCTTTTCGACCTTCACGAACATGTCCTCCCTACTTCCATAGTGTGGGACTAACCAGTCTGGTGCAGTGCCCTCGTCCCGTCCGGTTTATACCAGCAGTGTTACCCCCGGGCGTCTTCCTGATGAGCTTGCCGGTATCGCCGCTCACGATCCTGCCGGGGCCTACGGCGGCGTGTTGACCAATATGGCCCGCGCCGTCGTCCGCACGCCCTTATTCCACGTCCCACCTGAACAACGCAGCGCAACGGCCGAGAACACCACCGTGTAACCAGCAAGGACGCCGATGGCCTCCCCGCTCGGGAAACGGTTATGACGGGGGAGCGGGGCGGCGCCAAGGTTCGCACCCGTCATAGCTTCTCGCCAATGTCGTGTCCGGAGGCGGTCACCCTGGCGCCGATCTGGCTACCGAGCCGAACGGGGAGGCCGGCCTCGGCTGACAGGGTGGCGCGCCGCCTTGTGGTTTGGGACCCGCAGCATTGTGGTTTGGGCCGCGTCCGCGCCGGCGCTCGCTGCCCTGACTGCAGCGCAGAATACGACGGTTCCGATCCTGTTTGGGTTCTCACTCGTGATTGGGGCAAGGGCGGTCCTGCATCGTAGTAGTACTAGGGAATACGGGTTATCTACCGCAACGCGGGCCGATACTCGTGCTCTGCCGTCACGGTTCGAGCCTCGACTGGGCCGTTAGGGGCCGGCCGTGGCCCGGCGGAGCCCTCGCCGCGCCAGATGTTGAGCTGGACGTGCACGAGGCAGGCTGGCTTTCGTCGGCGACGTTGTCGGCTGGTCTGCCAACAGGGCCGCACGGGCTGGCACCCGGCTGCGTGCTCATGGCGCGCCCTCAAAAACGACCGGCCACAGCACTTCGGTAACCACTTCTTCCCCCTCCTCCGGTCCCGCGGGCGGGCACACGTACAGCTCCCGGACGGGTAGGTCGGCCGGCACTGCGGGACGCCACCCACGCCCCCAACCCCCTGAAACACGACTCCAGCCCCGAGTACGGCCCGCGGTGCACCGCGACGGCGACATCTGAGGGCGGCAGGTCATCGACCCGCACATGCAAGGCAGGCTCGGTCACGCCAGCGCCCGCCTGTCAATGGAACTTTATGCACATGTCCCGGAAGCGGCTGACCGAGATGTCGCAATTCATTTGGAGGCGCGTCGCGACGCATTTCCAACTGGCACCGATCGGGCACGTAGCGGGTACGCCGATCCGGAAGGTTACCCGCTGATCCGGCAGACGACCTGCTCAAACAGGGTGCGTGGGTGGAGGCGAGGGAACTCGAACCCACGACTTCTACGATGCGAAGGTAGGTAACGCGACTCTTCCTGACGTGCTAGTTCGCGGAAAGGAGCTGCTCAACCGTGTCCGGCTCGGGCACCGAAGGGCACCGAGGTGCGCTGAAGGGCACCAAATGAGTCACGTTGAGCCACGCCGTCAGCTCGCTCGCCAGAGGCGCAGACGATGGCCCCGCCGCCCGTTCTGCGGGCCAGGATCTGATAATCTGATTTTGTGCCCGAGGTAAGCGCAACCGACGCAGCCAGGAAGTTCTCTGACATCCTCGACGCGGTTGAGCACCGAGGCGAGCACTACACGATCGTTCGCCGGGGCAAGGTCATCGCTCAACTCGATCCCGTCACCACGGGCAAGGGCGCGGACGTCAAGACCTTGCTGCGGCGCGGTCGCCGCGATCGCCACTTCGCCAAAGACATCGCCTCCGTCAGAGAGCTCCTAGAGGTAGAGACCCGACCGTGAGCCACCTCCTGCTCGACACGACATTCCTCGTCGAGGCCGATCGGTCTCAGCGCGTCGCTCGACAAATTGATCGCCGATGACGACGAGGTGGCCGTTGCCGCCGTAACGGTCGCTGAGTTATTAGTTGGTGTCTTACTTGCCGACGGCGCCCACCGCCGGGGCCGCCGGCGGTTCGTCGACGAGGTCAAGGAGATCATCCCCATCGTCGACTACGACGCGACGGTCGCTGCTTCACATGCCGAGCTCCTGGCAGCGGTGCGTCGTCAGGGTCGACCACGAGGAGCTCACGACCTCATCATCGCCGCGACCGCCAACGCCACGCACCGGGAGCTGGTCTCGGCTGACGCCTCCGCCTATGACGGCTTGCCTGGGGTGACTGTGCGAGCTCAGCGCTCCTGATCGCGGCCCCGTAAGAAGAACACGGATCTGTCTGCTGCCGTCTGAGCCCGGCGTCTGAGATGCGCCCAGAGGTCGTACGTCAAAGCGGTTTCAGTTCGTCTTGTCAGACTGCGCTCGAAAATTCCGCCGTTGGCTCTGGAGTGCGATAGCACACAAGAAGCTCCCAGCTTTTTAGCACCAACACGGTCGACCCGATGCCAGCGCAACCCGTCGTCTAATGGTCCTCGCGTTTCCGTTCTGAGCCACCATCGCCGTACTCGACAATACCGAGCTGGCGTTTGAGCCAACGCCCGTGATCGGGTCGCCCCTGTCAATTCTCGCCACGGATTCAGGCCATCTCTGTAATTGACGTACCGGTGGGCCAGTGCCGACGCAGTATGGTGGCTCCCTACATCTCTCGTTCCCACAGGGAGGAGCAGTACCGCGACCCTCTGACCTGCTCGTTCGCGGATATGTCCTGCTCAGGTGTCCCGGCGTTTGGCCACCGAAGGCGCCGAGGTGCACCGAAGGGCAACAAATGAGTCACGTTGAGTCACGCCGTCTGTCGTCAATCCAAACGCCCACCGCGTAAGACCTCAAAGAGCGCAATTCAAACAGTGAAGTGGAGATGTTGCTACGGGTTACGATCAAATAACGTTCCCTAACAGGGCTCTCCCACCGAGCTTCTGGTCGCAAGCCCGGGCATGACCCGGGCGGTCCCGTACCCGGTCAGGGGACGAGGGTGAACGCCGCGGTGTGTCGTGGCCTCACGACGGAGAAATGGCGGTGATCAAGGGTTGCGATCACGTCGGCGTGGTGCCGCTCCCCGAGCACCACGACGGAGGCATCCACGATCCCGAGGGGAAGGTCGAGGTACTCCTCGGTCAGTTCTGCGATCCGCTCCCACTCCGGGTCTAAGACCGGCTCGACTACCACCTCCCCGTCGGCAATGGAACGACTAAACGCAAGCTCGGCATGTGGCCCGATCCGATCCGCAAGCAGGTAGGAGACTTCGGTCACCACTAGGGCGGGGACCAGAAGAGGCCCTTCCGTTTGGCTGAGCAGTTCAACAGAGCGGCGATGGTTGCGGTCGCCGCTTGCCGCAGCGGCGTAAAGGGGCCCGGCGTCAACGATGAGCATCACGCGGGACGTCGCGGTCGGCGACGACGAGCGATCGCCTTGCCGACAAATTCGTCCACCCGTTCGGAGGCATCGGGTGGACCACCTTCACCGGCGGCGAAGAAACCCAGGTGGCCGGTCGGTCCCGGAGGGGCCACGTACTGCTCGATGGCTTCCCGGGCGATGTCGGCGATCGAGACGCCCCTGCGCCTGGCTTCCAGCCGGACCCGAGCATCGAGGTCTTCAGGCAACATGATCGTCGTCCGCTTCATGAGGTCATCATATCGCATCACACCCCATGATGCCGACGGGACCGTAACACTGACTAGTGACGGAACCGACAGTGCAGTGCTCATCCACCCGCCAGACCGCGGCGCATTGCCGGCCGTCAGTGGGCGGGCAGGTGCTCCCTGTACGACGCCGGTCCCAGGTCAGCTGGTTTGACCTTGCTCCGATTTCGACCAGGGAGCCCGATCAACCTGAACCGCCCGCACTAAATCGTCAAATCGTTTGCATCCGCCACGAAGCGACTTGTTTTAGATCCACATGGGAAGCCGAGGCTCTGCGGATGGGCGTTGCGCTCTAAGGATCACTTGCGAATGGGCTTCCGTCCAAGGGGTCATGCCCCCGTCATTGCTAGTGCTGCTTATCGGCCACGACAAAATTATCGCACCCCTCTCGCCAGGGCCGGGTTGCGGAGCGATTGCGGTCCCGCGGCCGCAGACCGCCTTGTTCCTCGGGCCGGTTTGCGGGTGCTATCGACGAGCACGTCCAGGACCTCTCCAATGGTCCGCTCTCGCCCGATCGTTTCTGGTAGCGGCAGGTGGGACTGGATCTGGTAGCGGTTACGACGGCCGTCGGTGTCTTTCTCCTTGACTACATAGCCGGCCGCGGCCAGGTCGGAGAGGATCGCGTACGCGCTGCGTTCGGTAATCCCTACCTTGGTGGCGATATCACGGAGGCGCACCCCTGGGTCGTGGGTAATACAGATCAGGGCCCGGGCGTGGTTGGTGAGGAAGCTCCACTCTGTCATCACCAACAATGTTACCAAGAAAATTCCAGAAATCAATTACTAGTACATGTGAACTAGAGTATGCTCGCGCTTAGACGCTCGAGGTAAAGACGTAGCCTGCCGTAGGGACCGATCATCGAACCTGCCGGCTGAGACCAGCGGGGAGGAGTACGTCCCCTTGTTGAACCCGGGAAAACGCAGTTGGCCGTGACAGGACTTCGTAACAGGCCTCGCCTTGGTGAGGCCGGTACTGCGTCGGCCACGCCCTCATCGATCGTTACTCCACGTTCGTCGAGGGAAGTCCCGGAAAGGACATATTGTCGACGCAACGGCGATTGGCACCTAAACCGGCCCGAGAGTGTGGAGGCAAGCGTGGAGCGGACTATCGACCTCGGGGGCGTTCAGGGGGCCGTGTCGCTCACGAGCCCAGTGCTGCGCTACCCCACCAACCCGGTCCTGACCCCGGCGGACGTGAACTCGGTATGGCGCGACCCTGGCCTGCAGGTCGTCACTGTCCACAACGCCGGTGCGGCGATAGTCGGCGGTGAGACCGCCTTGCTATTCCGGTCGCATCTGCGCTGCGGGATAAGCGTCCTCGGTGTTGCCAGAAGCCGTGACGGTATAACCAACTGGCGAGTAGACCAACGACCGGCGCTGGTCCCAGCCACACTGAAGGACTCTTTCGGACCTGCTGTCAGCGCCGGCGACATTGTCGACATGGAGTCAGGAGGTGTCGAAGACGCTCGGCTCAACCCCATCGATGGGACGATCGCTGTCACCTACAGCGCCTACCACGCCCGGGTGAGGAACCGAGTGAGAGTCGCTCTGGCGACCACGGACGACCTGCGGAGCTTCGCCCGTCAGGGACCCATGCTCGATCGCGACATGCGCAACGTGGTCATCTTCCCCGACCGCTTCGACGGGCGCTGCATCGGGCTGTTCCGCCCCAACGATGACCGGCAAGGCGACGTCGGCGGTGACTACACACAGATCCGTGTCGGTGAGGCCGAGGATTTTCGTACTGGTCCCTGGAAGGTCGACGATGAGCCGATCATGCGGAGCGGGGCTGGCCCGAGCGTGTTTTCTGACAAGATTGGCCCGGGTGCGCCCCCAGTCCGCACCTCCCACGGCTGGCTCAACTTGTTCCACGGCGTCCGGTCCACGATGGACGGCAACCCGTACGTCTTGGGCATTGCGCTCCACGACCTCACCGATCCCCGGCGGGTGCGCATGTCGAGCATCCCGGTGCTCTTCCCGTCCCCCGCCGACTGCCGCACACCCGAGGATGCGTACGTGCACGTCCCGAATGTGGTGTTCTCATGTGGGATGCTCCGTCGAGCAGACGGCAGCCTCGTCGTCTACTACTCCGGTAACGACACCGTAGTCAACATCGGCTTCAGCCACGAAGACGTCCTCGCAGAGCTATGCGCCAGTTACGGCCAGGACCCGCTCACTGGAAGCCTGCTCTACCCACTGTGAGCTGGCGATTGGTCCCGCGCACGGGCCGGGTAGGTGACCTCCCTCAGAGAGGACCTCGCCCAAGCCGGCGCGCTCTTCAAGTACTCAACTCACGTCATTTCCCTTTGGGTTTGCTCCTAGGGACTTGCTGCTTGGCAGAGCGATGTCCGAGCAAATACCCGCACACGTGCGCCCCGACAACCTTGTGCTCGACCCGTTCGACGTCAGCTTCTGGGAGCACCGCTTGGAGGAACTCGAGCTCCGTTGAACAAGCTGCTCCGTAGAGAGAGGCCACCGGCCAGATGGCGCAGTTGCAGAGCCTCACCCGATACGTCTCATCAGGAAGCTTGTCGAACTCCGCCATATAACCCTCCCCGTCGAGGATCTCGGCCAGTGCTGCCACCTTCTCATCGAGGTTCTTGCCTTCCAGTTGGTCTCGGACCTGCTCCAAGTGGCGCTGCTGACGGCGCTCAAAGACCCGGGAGACGAGGTTCGGATCTTCCTCTTTTATGTAGCCGAGCAGCTCAACGGAGAGGTCACCGATGGCCTGGGCGAACAGCGTCTCACCCTCATGGGTGCTGTGGTAGAGGTCGGCCGGTCGCCCGGGGTTCCCGGGTCGCCCTCGTTGCTGGCGAGTGGCGACAAGCCCAGCCGATCTCAGGGCAGCCAGATGTTGACGGGCGGCGCTCGGCGTGACCCCCATGGCCTCTGCGATGTCATCGACCGAAGCTTCGCCCCGCCTTTTCAGCGCCATAAGAGTGTGGCGCTGCGCCGGTGATAGGTCGGTCAGGGTGGCCGGCACGCGCTCCACAGGACAATATCTACTTGGCAACCACATATTATGTGAATTTTGCAAGGTAAAACTTGTAGGATTGGATTGACCTGGGGATCATGAACCCGAGCCAGTCGGCGTCAACGGATGCCGGCAACAAGGAGACGACCATGACCACCCTCGAGATCACGGGCCAAGCAGCAACGGGCGGCGCGCCATGACCGGCTGTACCGAGCGACGTCGCCGAGCTGGCGAGCCGGGAGTACCAGTACGGGTTCGTTACCGATCTCGATACCGATGTGGTCCCCCCGGGGCTGAGCGAGGACGTCATCGCTCTGATCGCATCCAAGAAGAACGAGCCAGAGTGGCTACTCGAATGGCGCCTGCGCTCGTACCGCCACTGGATCACTCTCGCCGAACCGAAATGGCAAAACGTCACCTATGGGCCGATCGACTACCAGGACATCAGCTACTTCGCAGCCCCGAAGCCCAAGGCCGCGCTGGCGAGCATTGACGAGGTCGACCCCGAACTGCGGGCGATGTTCGACAAGCTCGGGATCTCCGCTCAGCCGAACAAGAGCGTCTCGGCGGTGTGGCCGTGGACGCCATTGTCGACTCGGTGTCGGTGGCCACGACCTTCCAGAAGAAGCTGGCCGAAGCCGGCGTCATCTTCTGCTCCTTCTCCGAAGCCGTCCAGGACCATCCGGATCTTGTACGCCGGTACCTCGGCTCGGTCGTCCCGTTTCGGGACAACTTTTTCGCGACGCTCAACTCTGCGGTCTTCACCGACGGGTCGTTCTGCTACATCCCAAAGGGCGTGCACTGCCCGATGGAGCTGTCGACCTATTTCCGCATCAATGCCGCAAACACGGGCCAGTTCGAACGGACCCTCATTGTCGCCGAAGAGGGAGCGTACGTGAGCTATCTCGAGGGCTGCACCGCACCGATGCGGGACGAGAACCAGCTCCACGCGGCGGTGGTCGAGCTCGTCGCGCTCGAAGGCGCCCAGATCAAGTACTCCACCGTGCAAAACTGGTACCCCGGCGACGCCGAAGGCCGCGGCGGGGTCTACAACTTCGTGACCAAGCGCGGCCGGTGCGCGGCGGACGCGAAGATTTCCTGGACCCAGGTCGAGACGGGCTCAGCCATAACCTGGAAGTACCCCGGCGTCATCCTCCAGGGCGACAACTCGGTCGGCGAGTTCTACTCCGTCGCCCTCACCGCCAACCACCAGCAGGCGGACACCGGCACCAAGATGGTCCACATCGGCAAGAACACCCGCAGCACCATCGTCTCCAAGGCGATCTCTGCCGGTCACGGGCAGAACACTTACCGGGGGCTCGTGAAGGTGCATGCGCTCGGCCGAAGGGGCCAGGAACCACACCCAGTGCGACTCGCTCCTACTCGGCCGCGACACCGGTGCGCACACTTTCCCCTACATCGAGGTGAAGAACTCGACCGCACAGGTCGAACATGAGGCCTCCACCTCAAAGATCGGTGAGGACCAGCTCTTCTACTGCCGCCAGCGAGGCATCTCCGAAGAGGACGCCGTCTCGATGATCGTGAACGGCTTCTGTCGTGAGGTGTTCAAGGAGCTGCCCATGGAGTTCGCCGTCGAGGCCCAAAGGCTCCTGAACGTGAGCCTGGAAGGAAGCGTTGGCTGATGCTCACCGATCGAGAACCTCCACGCCAAGATCGGCGACAACGAGATCCTCCGAGGCCTCAGCCTCGAGCTCAAGGCGGGCGAGGTGCAAGCGCTCATGGGGCCGAACGGATCCGGCAAGAGCACTCTCGCGAACGTGCTCGCTGGCCACGAGGCCTACGACGTCACCGGCAAAGTCCTCTTCGAGGGGGAGGACCTGCTGGCGATGTTGCCTGAGGACCGCGCCGCCGCCGGGGTCTTCCTTGCGTTCCAGCACCCCGTGGAGATCCCCGGCGTCGGGAACCTCTACTTCATGCGCACGGCGCTCAACTCGCTGCGCCGCCAGCGCGGGCTCGACGAGCTCGACGCCATGGACTTCCTCGAGTTCGCCAAGGAGAAGATGGAGCTCGTCGAGATGGACCGGAGCTTCATGAGCCGGTCGGTCAACGAGGGGTTCTCCGGCGGCGAGAAGAAGCGTAACGAAATTCTCCAGATGGCCAGTCCTCGAGCCCAAGCTCGCCATCTTGGACGAGACGGATTCGGGCCTCGATATCGATGCCCTCCGGATCGTCGCGAACGGCGTGAACGCGCTGAGGAGCCAGGACCGGGCGATGTTGGTCATCACCCATCACCAGCGGCTTCTCGATTACATCGTCCCCGACCGCGTCCACGTCATGGCCGAGGGCCGGATCGTCCGCTCAGGCGACAAGCAGCTGGCGCGTGCGCTCGAGGAGTACGGGTATGTCGATTTCGACCAGGTGTCGCCTCGAGCCCTCGGCGTCAGTGGTGGCGGTGCCGTGACCACCGGTCGCACCCGTACCGCGGGCGTCGCCGCCGCGCCTACCGGGGGCCTGGCGCTGGTCGAGCCCGACCCCGGCCATGACGGCCCCGCGTGGCTCACCGGGGCTGCGGCGGTCCGCGGCGGACTGGGTCGGCACGCACGGCTTCCCGACCCGCAAGGACGAGGACTGGCGTTACACGCGCCTCGAGCCGCTCCTCGCGGTGCCCTTCGAGCAGGCGTCGCCCGGGCTCAGTTACAAGCGCGCACCGACGGCGATCAACGGGCTCGGCGCCGGTCTCGGTGGCCCCCGCCTGGTCTTCGTCAATGGCCGCTTTGCGCCCGAGCTTTCCCGTGTCGAGGAGCTGCCCCCGGGCGCCACGGGTGACCAACCTGGCATCGGTGCTCGCCCACGGGGGCGAGCGCTTGGAGCCGATCTTCTCGCACACATTCGCGCCATTTCACCACGCCTTCGCCGCGCTGAACACGGCTCTCAGTGAGGATGGCGCGTTCATCTCGCTTGCCGCCGACGTGGTCGTCGAGGCCCCGATCGAGCTTGTGTTCTTCTCCGAAATCGACGGTGCGCCCCTCGCTTCGCAACCCACGGTCGGTCGTGCTGGCGGGCTCGGGAAGCCAGGCGACGATCGTCGAAACCCACACCGGCCTCCCTGGCGAGGTCTACTGCACGAACGCCGTCACCGAGGTCATCCTGGAAGCAGGCGCCAATGTCGCGCACTACAAGGTCCAGGACGAGGCCGGCTCAGCGTTCCACCTCGCGCTGCTCGACGTCCGCCAGGGTCCCCAGAGCAGCTTTTCCTCCCACGTGTTCGCACTCGGGGCGCACATCGCGCGCCACGAGGTAGGGTCGACCTCGAGGGCGAAGGGGCGGACGTTAGCCTTGACGGCCTGTACATGCCCCGGGGCCACCAGCACCACGACAACCCGGTCCTAGTTGTGCACAGCGCGCCGGGCGGCATCAGCCGACAGCTCTATAAGGGCGTGGTGGACGAACACGGGCACGGTGTTTTCAACGGGCACATCGTCGTCCGACCGGACGCTCTCGGCACAGATGCCCGCCAGACGAACAAGAACCTGCTCCTGTCCGACGACGGCGAGATCGACACCCGGCCGCGCCTCGAAATCCTGACCGACGACGTCAAGTGCGCCCACGGTGCCGCGGTGGGCCATCTCGACCAGGATGCCCTGTTTTACCTGCGCTCGCGTGGACTGCCCGAGGAGGCGGCGCGCGGCATCCTCACGTACGCGTTCGCACGCGAGATGGTCGATCTCATCCCGCACGAGCCACTCCGAGCCCGCGTGGGAGCGCTGGTCACCGACCGCCTGGCGACATGAGCAACGACCTCAGCCAGCTCTACCAGGACGTGATCATCGATCACAGTCGCCATCCGCACAACTTCGGCCGGCTCGCCGACGCGACCCGCACCGTCGAAGGCATAAACCCGCTCTGTGGCGACCAGATCACGCTTTACGTGAAGCTCATCGACGATCGCATCGAAGACATCGCGTTCGAGGGCGAGGGATGCGCGATCTCGGTCGCCTCTGCCTCGCTCATGACTACGGCTCTCAAGGGCAAGGGGTGCGAGGATGCGCTGGCGCTGTTCGGTTCCGTCCACGCCATGCTGACGGAAAGCGAGGGGCCTGAGCTCGCCCGCGGCCGAGCTGCGGCAAGCTCGCCGTGCTCTCGGGAGTCTCCGGCGTTCCCCATGCGGGTGAAGTGCGCGACGCTCGTCTGGCACGCGCTACGCAGTGCGCTCGAAGGAAAAAGCGAGATGGCCTCGAGTGAGTAAGTGACGATGAGACCGGAACGTCAAGCGATCACGCTTCAACGTGACTGTGAAGCCACGCTCATCCCGGGTGGACGGCGCGTGACGCTCTTGCGGGGCGACGAGGTCATAGTCACCCAGTCCCTCGGGAGCACCTCACGGTCCAGACCAGTGATGGCTACCTGGCCCGGATCAGCACCGAAGATGCAGACGCGCTCGGTCTCGAGGTGACCAGCGACAACGACAGCGGTCCCGACAAAGGCATGGCGAAGACCGGCCCGTTCGATATCTCGCAGGTGATCGACCAGCTGAAGACCGTCTTTGACCCTGAGATCCCGGTCAACGTGGTTGACCTTGGGCTGATCTACGCCTGCGAGGCCGAAGCACTCCCCCAGGGTGGTCACCGGGTCGAGATCAAGATGTCGATGACCGCCCCGGGCTGCGGGATGGGTGACGTCTTGCGGGAAGATGCCATCGCACGGGTCAAGTCGGTGCCAGGCGTCAACGAAGTCGACGTCGAGCTTGTATGGGACCCACCTTGGGACATGAGCCGTATGTCCGACGCCGCCCGGCTGCAGCTCGGCTTCTAACGAGGAACACCTGATACTCTCGGCTGGCCTCACACCTGCCGTTGCCGTGCGGATCGGGACCACCCAAATTGCCGCCCATCGGACCCCGTTCAAGCGCTCGATGGCGCTTAGTGGTGGTTTTCGTCCCGCCAATGCTGCTGCCCCAGGTGATAAGGCGAGCGGAGGGCCTATCAACGGACCGTCGGCCAGCAGCCTATCCCCCCCTCCTAGGCCTGCTCGCGGCGCGCCGTCGCCTCCAGTGCGTGATTCGCCCGGCCCTACGCTTATTCGGGTGACGTATGCGGATCACCCCAGTTGGCCCGAAGGTAGAGATCCGCAACACCGGCGCGCCCGTGACGGGCGGAGACAGCGATTCAAGCTGGACGCGTCCCGACCCTCCAACCATCTGTACGACCACACCTTCGGGGACGATAACCTCCATCGCGCCCGCTCGGGTCTCCAAGCGAAGGTTGATCAGATTGGCGTCCCAGCTGGTAGCGGTGAGATCGAGCCGGGCCGTTCCGAAAGCGACGCTAATGGTTGTGTCAGCGCCCAGCTGCCAGCCAGAGCCTAGCGTCAGATCGCCGTCTGCTCGTAATACGAGCGGCTGGCTCAGCCGGTGCGAGGCGGGAGTGAGCCGGACCAGAGAGGGTGGGAGGGCCAACATGACCGCCTCGAGGTCGGTGTGATCGACGGCGGCGAGGACCTGTTCCAGGACTGCGGAGAAACGCTCAAGAGACAGGCTTCCGCCTCGGACCAGCTCCTGGAGCCGGTCGATGGCCGCGGTCCGGTCTTCTTCATCAACCCCATCTAGAGGTGATACAGGGTGATCTTCGAGCACAGGCACCATGTTGGCTCACAAAGCACCTCCATACATACCGTTCCCAAGTCGGCCCCGAGCCGGGCGCCTTCGGAGCCGGTCTTTACCCAGCCCCGCTCTGCCCAACAGCTCGAGTTGTCCGCAGCTGTCGAGGTGGCCGGAGCGGTCCTTAGCCGCTCAAGAGCACAGGCGGTAGACTCCGCGCCACGGGAACTCCGAGGAGGTCCGCTCCACAATGGTAGTGCTGATCGTTGTCATCGTCATCGTTGTGCTCCTCATCCTCGGTTTGTGGGCGGCATTCAACGGCCTCGTCAAGAAGCGCAACCGGACCCAGGAAGCGTGGTCCCAGATCGACGTCGAGCTCAAACGCCGCCACGACCTCATCCCCAACCTCGTGTCGACGGTGCAGGGCTACGCCGCCCACGAGCAGGGGACCTTCGAAGCGGTCACCCAGGCCCGGGCCAACGCAGTCACTGCCGGCGCCACCCGAGACCCCGCCCAAATCGCCCCTGCCGAGAACGCTCTGTCCGGGGCACTGCGTTCGCTGTTCGCGGTCGCCGAGAACTACCCGCAGTTGCGGGCGGTCGAGAGCTTCCTCCAGTTACAAGAGACGCTCACTGCCACCGAGGACAAGATCGAGTACGCCCGCCGCTACTACAACACCAGCGCCCGGGACTACAACATCGCGTTGCAGACGTTCCCTCGCAACTTGATCGCGGGGCCGTTCGGCTTCAAGGCGGTGGCGTTCTTCGCCGCCGACGAAGAGGACCGTGCGGTGCCTCAGGTGAACTTCTCCGGTTCGGGCCCGGGCGCAACTGGCTCCGCACCGTCGGGACCTCCGCCGGCCGGTGGCGCTGAGGGCCCGCCGGCAGCCAACTGAGAGCACCGAATGGGCTGGCCGGCCTGGTCAGACGGACTGGCCTGAGGCGATCTTCTCGAGCTCGGCGATCCGCTCCTCGATGGGAGGGTGGGTGTCGTACAGGCGGTGATACCAGGCCTCGTGGTGCTGCAACGGGTCGTCGATGCACATTGCCGCGGTGGCGTGGTTCATGCTCTTGAACGGCTTGTCGTTCTGTTGCAGCTTCTTGAGGGCGCTTAGCAACCCTGCCGGGTTGCGGGTGAGCTCCACACCGCTCACGTCGGCCAATGACTCGCGACGGCGTGATAGGGCCAGGCGAATAAGTGGACCGAAGACGAAACCGACTATGGCGAGCAGCGTGCCGGCAGCGAGGACCACGAGGACGAGCTGGTTGCCGCCGTCGCGGCCCCGCCCGCCTCCGGCAAAAAAGGCGCTCCGCCACAGGACGCTAGCTAGCAGGGCGGCCAGGCCGATCATGGTGCTTACCACGAGCACGAGCCGGATGTCGTGGTTCTTGATGTGGCTCATCTCGTGGCCGGCCACACCCTCGAGCTCTTCGCGGTTCATGATGGCCAGGAGGCCCGTGGTGAAAGTGATAGCGGCCTTGTCCGGGCTGACCCCGGTGGCGAAGGCATTGGGCGAGGGGTCGTTGATCACGTAGACGGCGGGCTTGGGGATCCCATCGCCGATGGCCAAGGCCTCCACCAGGTTGTGTAGCTGCGGGTACCGGGCAGGGTCGGCCGCCACCGCCCCCGAAACCCGGAGCACCAGCCCGGCGCCGGCGTTCAAGGAATACAGGATCCCGCCGACCGCCAAGACGCCACAGATCACCATGCCGATGATGACCGGGGCCCAACCGTAGTGGGTCGGTGGGACGCCGGCGACACCGGTGTTGACCGAGGGCCGGTAGAGGGCCTTGAACAGGAAGCCGCAAGCAGCTCCGATGGCCAGCCAGATCACGAAGAACAAGGCGATGAAGATGACGCTGCGTCGCTTGTTGCTGGCGATCTCGCGATACACGAGGCGGATCCTACGCTGTGCCGCTTTCAGGTGCGCTCACTCGGAGCTGGACGTTTTTCGCACCTCGGCTTTGGAACTTGGCGCCCCAGGGACGTAGCGGACATAACGCAGCACCGCGGGCATAACGCAGCAGCGAGTCGACCTCGGAGATACCGCTCATATACAGCAGTTCCCGAAGAGGTCCCAGCTGCCAAATGTAAGCTACACCACGGGGAGTGATGCTAATTGCACATCCTGGCGTCGGGCCTCATTTGAGGGACTGTCGGGCGATCAGAGCGCTACCGGTAGGTTCCGGTCGCTTCGTGGTCGAAGGTTAGATCCGCCGGCGAGGGGTGACGGCTGCGGCGACCACCGCCGTTTTGGCGATTGGCGCCGGCCCGGGTGTGACGGCCTTGGCCACTACCGCCGTTTTCGCCACCGGGTGGCCGATGACGCCCACTCTTCCAACACGTGCTGGTCTGACTGGCATTTCAGTCTCCTTCTGTCGCAGTTGCTTCGTCAGCCTCGATCGAGGCGATGATCGCCTGGATGGGGATCCGTCCGTTGGCGATCAGTTGGCCCCCGGAGCGCCGCGCCGCAGCCGCGAATGGCGCCGCCCACAGGTTCTCCCATATGAGCACGCCGGCCGTGCTCCCTGGGTCCATGGCGGCCGCGAGGTGCTCGACGTCGTCTGCGGCCAATAGCTCCGCCAGCTGGGCCTCGATTTCCTGCAGCTCTCCGAGCTCGCCGACGTCGGAGAGCTCTATCGCGTCGACGGTACCGTCGGCGTCTTTGGTGAGGACCAGCGCATCGATGACGCGGATGATCCCCCCGTCCACCAACTTTCGCAGCTCAGAGGCCATTTCGCCCGTGAAGTTGCTCGCTCCCGCCGGGAACTCGACGACGACGTAGTCGACGGGGCCTAGCTCGTCCAGGGGTACACCGGTCATCATCATCCCGTTCTTTGGAAGTCCTTTGGCCCGCGTCACCCTAGTGGACAACTCGTCGCCTACAACGGTGAACTGGGCGAGGACCGGCGCACATCGATGTCGCCCGGTGGCCTGAGCCGAGGGGGCTGGCGGGGTACCCTCGGCAGAGTGGTACCGAGGGCGCCTACGGGTCCCGCCAAACAGGGCACGGCACACTTACCGTGCGCCGACGGGCGCTACCACGACGATGGCTGTGCCAGGTCGTTCCTATTGGCGTGCCATCGCGATGCGGAGCCGGTCCTCGGGTGAGATCAGGTGATCGTGGCTGTCGTCGCCGGCGACGAGCTGCACCCAATTGATGGTCCCGGTGAACCGGCTCGTTTGCGGTGTGTAGTCGTCGCTCACGTTCGAGCCCAAGTCGGCCCCGAGGTCGCACGTCTCGTCACCTGAGTACATCATGGGGACGGTGGCCTCGGCCCGTCCCTCCCCCACATTGTCCCCGTCCACGAAGAGGTTGATGGTCCCGCCCTTGGCCAGGCCGCCGCCGTCGTAGGCGAACTCCATACGCACCTGGTGCACACCGGGGGGGACGGCGGTCTCGCCGTAGGCCTTGAACCGGGCCAGGCTCAGGAGGTTATGGCAGTAGGCGGGTTTGCCGTTGAAAAGATAGAGCACCCAACCGGCGAAGGCTCCACCCTGGGCGATGATGACGCCCTCG
The DNA here is from genome assembly GCA_963807395.1 of uncultured Acidimicrobiaceae bacterium. Classification (GTDB taxonomy): domain Bacteria; phylum Actinomycetota; class Acidimicrobiia; order Acidimicrobiales; family Palsa-688; genus Fen-671. The sequence continues at coordinate 505,932 of CAWEBW010000002.1, read as the reverse complement.
GCGCCGCCGTCGGGCACGACGACCTCGGCGGTGACCGAATGGGACTTGTTCTTCAGGTTGATGACCGAGTTCTCGGTCAGGCGGCCCATCCCGCCGAAGAGGACTTGGGACTTGCCCTTGGCTAGGAGGGGCCGTCCGGCCAGGTCGGAGCTGAACCGCTCGACCCGGCGGTCGTCGAGTGGCAGCACGTTGTACTTGACTGCTTCGATCAGCCACAGCCGCTGCAGCTCGTGGAGCTTGTCGGTCCTCTCGGCGGCCAGGTCGTGGGCCTGGGCCCAGTCGGTGTTCGTGTCGTACAGCTCCCACACGTCGTCGTCGAAGGCCGGCATGTCCACGCCCACGACCCAGGGCGTGCTGTGGCGGGTGACTGCGGTCCAGCCCTTGTGGTAGATGCCCCGGTTGCAGAACATCTCGAAGTACTGGGTCTCGCGTCGCTCGGGCGCAGCGGCGTCGTCGAAGGAATAAGCCATGCTCACCCCATGCATGGGCATCTGCTGGATGCCGTTCACGAACGCTGGCGCGGGGAGCCCGGCCACGTCGAGGACGGTGGCGGCGATATCGATGACGTGGTGGAACTGCGAGCGGACCTCACCGCGCGCCCCGAACCCGTTGGGCCAGTGCACGATGGTGCCGTTGCGGGTACCGCCCCAGTGCGACGCCACCTGCTTGGTCCACTGGTAGGGGGTGTCCATGGCATGGGCCAGCCCACCGCGTAGTGGTTGTAGGCGGTCGGGCCCCCGAACTCGTCGACGTGAGCGGCCATCGACTCCACCGTCTCGAACTGGGCCGCTCCGTTCAGCATGAGGAGCTCGTTGAACGTCCCGTTGACGGTGCCTTCGGCGCTGGCCCCGTTGTCGCCGATGATGTAGTAGACGAGGGTGTTATCGAGCACCCCGAGGTCCTCCAGGGTGTCGACCAGCCGGCCGATGTGGGAATCGGTGTGCTCCAGGAACCCGGCGAAGCACTCCATCTGCCGGGCGAGCACCGGTTTTAGCTCGTCGGCAACATCGTCCCAGGCCGGGATCTCTGCGTGGCGGGCGGTCAGTTCGCAGTCGGGTGGGACCACCCCGAGCTGCTTCTGGTGGGCGAAGGTCTCTTCCCGCAGGGCGTCCCAACCGGCGTCGAAGCGGCCACGGTACTTGGCGATCCACTCAGGGGGTGCTTGGTGCGGCGCGTGGGTGGCGCCCGGGGCGTAGTACATGAAGAACGGCTTGTCGGGCATGAGCGACTTTTGTTGGCGCACCCAGGAGATGGCCTTGTCAGTCATGTCCTCGGTGAAGTGGTAGCCCTCAGCCGGGGTCTTCGGCGGCTCCACCGGGCTGGTGCCTTCGTAGAGCGCCGGGTAGTACTGGTTGGTCTCGCCGGCGACGAAGCCGTAGAAGTACTCGAACCCGCTACCCGTCGGCCACTGCCGGAACGGGCCCATCGGGCTCGTCTCCCACACCGGCACCTCGTGGCACTTACCGAACTGGCCGGTGCTGTAGCCGTTGAGTTGCAAGATCTCAGCCAGAGGGGCGGCGTCGAGTGGCCGCACCGAGCTGTAACCAGGCGCCGACGTCGCTAGCTCGGTGATCGCGCCCATGCCTACTGCATGGTGGTTGCGGCCCGTGAGCAGGGCCTGGCGCGACGGTGAGCACAGTGCGGTCGTGTGGAACCGGTTGTACTTGAGGCCCCGGGCCGCCAGCCGCTCCGCCGTCGGGGTGGCGATCGGCCCCCCGAACGCACTCGACGCCCCGAACCCGCAGTCGTCGATCAGTACGACCACCACGTTCGGGGCGCCGGCCGGCGGGCGCAGGGCCTCGATGGGCGGGAAGGCCGTCTCCGGGTCCTTTGCGTCGTAAGTAGTGAGCCCCGCATGGCGTCGCGGCGGGACGGGGAGCGAGTTGCGGGGGACATCTACGGGGCGGGCCACAATTGATCTCCTGTGCTGGAAGGACCGGTCCGGAGCCTGCCACACGGTCCGGCGGCCAGCCAAACGGCTCTGCTCATGCGTTTCCGCCGAGGCGAAAACGCCCCGGAGTAACGGAGAAGACATCTAGAACTCACGTGAGATAACGACGCTGCAGCGCTCCAAGTTGTTCGACTTGGTCCCCCTGCGTCACCTGAGCAGGGGGCTTCGCCTTGTTGGCCCCGTTCGGCCCGGCCTGGGAACTCCAAGCATCGACCGATCCCAGTAGTCCGGCCTTTTGCGCCTCAGGCACCCGTCGAGCCACCGGCGCCGAGGGCATCCCAATTATCCGGGCGATCACTGCGGCAATTGTCCCCCCAAAACGCCGGGACCCGGCCCTCAAAGTTCGCCTTGGCGGCGAGCGGCCCGGATTGGGAGGGCCCGTCCGAGACGGTGTAGAGTGGTGGCTGACACGATAAATCCCGACGTGTTGGGCCAGCGTGTTCTGGCTGGGGCGGTACTCCAGACCCGGGTAGCGAGATATTCGCCGCACCTGATGTCGGAGAGCCCCGTGGTCCTTGTCGAGCCCCCTTTCTTCGCCGTTTCTGATCGACCTCCCGTCAGCGGGAGGGACCAGAGGCAGGCCCCGCCGGCGTCTGGCTTGGTGGGGAGCGTTTGGCTTTGTGGAGAGACCACCGGGGCCCTGAACGTCGACACTCGAAACTCGTCCCAGATTGGGCGCCCTGCGACAGTCTGTAAACAACTCGGGGGGATCCCCGGGTACTACGAACAGGAGGTATAAGCATGGTCGTTGGCCCGATCGAGTACATCATCGTCGGGTTTCCCGGCAACAAGTTCAACGGCGAGATCGCCCCCGAGCTCGCCAAGCTGATCGATAGTGGGCTGGTCCGCATCCTCGACCTCGTCGTCATTAGCAAGGACGACTCGGGAGAGGTCGCCTGGTTTGAGTTCGACCAGCTCGACGAGCTGGCACCGTTTGCAGATCTCGAGGGTGACGTGGGCGGCATCCTCAACCAGGAGGACATCGACTACGCCGCGGCGTCGCTGGCGCCCGGGTCGACGGTGGGATTGCTCGTGTGGGAAGACATTTGGGCCGCCCCTTTTGCCCAAGCCATACGTGATTCGGGAGGCGTGCTCCTCGAAGGTGCGCGCATCCCCCATGAGCTGGCGCAACGGGCTCTTGCCCCGATCTAGTCAGCTGGGTGAGGTGGGTGGAAACGGCCGATAAGACCGACCGCCGCTAATGACAAACGAACTCAAGACCAGGAGGTCAGAAATGTTACGACGACGCCCCGTTATGAGGATGGCAGCGACAACAGCAGTGGTGGCCGGTACGGCAACTGCAGTGAGCGGTGGGGTCCGCCGCCACGAGCAGTCGAAGGCTCAGCAGCAGCAGGCTGCGGCCGAAGCTCAAGCCCCGGCACCCGTCCCCGAACCCGAAGCGCCGGCCGCGGACCTCTACGAGCAGCTCGAGAAGCTGGGCAAGCTCCACGAGCAAGGGGTCCTCACGGACGAGGAGTTCGCCTCAGCGAAGGCCAAGTTGCTCCCCTAGCCACAGTGGACGGGCCGGGATGGGCCGCCACACGGAGGCTGTGCTCGTCGCCGAGATAAAGCTGTGTTCGACGGACGCCGTCGCTAGGACTGCGTTTGGCGTGGGTCTTTGCGGACGGCAACCCTCGTACGGGGGAGATTATGGGAAGCACTCTGAAACCCCTATGACAGCAAAGCTCCGACCAAATTGTTCAGTCTTTAATGACCTGGTAGATCCCATAAATTACTGGACCTAGTCGATATCGAGGGGTACCTGAGCCGGACCGTCGTAAACGTCGGCAACCTCTAACAAGACCTAACTGACTCTGCGCGCCTGGTTTGATTGCTCAACTCTCGCAGCAGCGGACTCGGCCAAGCCAGACAAAACATGAGCATAGAGCCGGCGCGATTTCTCGATGTCTTTCTCGGGGTTGAGCAGGCAGCCTGCCGCCACAGGCGACCGGCATGTAGGACCTACGACTCGACCAGGATCACCAGTGTTTCTGGCAGCACCCCATCATGTGCCATGGCCTCAGCCGCCTCTTGGGTCCGCATCGCGGTATTGAAGGTTTCCATGTCAGGAACATCCATTATCAGTGCGACGTGGTTCGGGTTTTGCGGGTCGACGAACGTGCGGATGTTGGTCACACCGAGCGGCCCGAAGAACTCTTCCCGGTTGGGCGATGCCAGCCAGTACTCGCGGTCCTTAACGTCGTGGTGACCCATAATGGTCGGCATGGCGGCCTCCTCGGCATTCCGGGGAGCGGCAACTCCGCGGCCGGTAGCCAAACCGTACACCCATGTCGGCCACCTCTGCGCCGGAACTTGCTCAAGAAGTGGCCGCCGCATCGTGCTACCCAGTTCGTGCGGGAGCCGCCGCGGCCGCCTATGTGTGGCTGCCGCCTGGCTACTTCGCCATGGCCCATGCTCACCTGCCGGTGTTGTTGATGCTGTCGGGATGGCCGGGAGACGTCACGGACTGGGTCCGGGCTTGCTGACCAGGTAATCAAGCTCGCCAACCACTGGGCTGCCACGCACGGAGGCGTAGCCCCGGTCATGGTGTTCGTCGACGAGAACGGGGCGAGAGGCTTCGACGCCGAGTGCGTCAACGGGCCGCAGGGCAACTCCGAGACTTACCTCACGCGCACTGTACCTAGCTACATCTCCCATACTCTCGGTATCGAAGACGACCCGGCGAGGTGGGCGGTGGTCAGCTTCTCCGAGGGCGGCACCTGCGCTGTCGATCTCGGCATCAGGCACCCCAACGTATATGGGCGGTTCGTGGACATAACCGGCGACGAGGCGCCCAATTACGGTTTCCGTCAGACTTGGCAGACCGCTGTGGTCGATCTTTATGGCGGCAACCTCGCCGCCTACCGGTCCACAACCCGCTCGAAGTGATGGCCACCCACCGATATCGCCATGTGGTGGACTGGTTCGCTGACGGAACTGATGACCAAGGCCACCTCAGAGTGGCGGCCAGGTTGGCGGCGGCGGCCAGAGCCGCCGGCATCGAAACCTATACGCTCTTCAGCGCCGGTGGCCACAGCTGGACCTTCGCCGGCCATGCCTTAGCCGTGATCTACCCGGCGCTGGTCCATGACGTCGTGGGCCAGCCGGCCTCTCTCGTCCGACCTTCGTCTCCGTGAGGCCAGCATGCGCCCGCCGTTGAACCCTGGTCGATGGAGCCCGGGGCCAGCGCGCTCTTCTGCTGCGCGATCGACTGGGACGAGGCCAGGCGGTAGTGCCAGCGGGAGAGTGGTCAGGGTTATGACTACGCCCTCGGTCTGAAGCAGATCCTCCGAAGCCACCTCGACTCCAGGCACGCCCAGTCGATGAGGTCGATGCTCGCGCTAACGCACCTGCTGTTCGCTGACATGCCCGGCGGGCCTCCAAGACACCAACGTCTTTTTCGAAACTGGCGAGGTGGAGGCCCACGAGCCGATGGCCCTTTGGACCACACGCTCGGACGGCGTGAGCCAGGACGCCGTGCTCTAACTCGACCTCCGCTCTGGCTGACCGGCGGTGCCCGCGTAACGTTCCGGCGGGGTCCCTTGCCCAGCGGTTATCCCGACCGGGCGAGGCGGCTACTTGGTCGAAGACGGCGGCCGGTTCTACGGTCAGGGCGGGCCTGCGCGACGCTGATCAGCCCTTGCCTTGCCAACAGTTCTTTCGCCTTAGCGGTTACCGAGCCGTCGCCGGCGTTACGCCAGACGGGCTCGACGACGAGGCGGCCGAGCGGTTCTCGTACCAAGAGGCAACTCACAGCCTTTGGCCCATCGAGCAGCTCTTGCTGCACAACAATGACCGGGTTGAATGCGGGACGGACCACAAACCACTCAACGCCTTTTCGCAACGTTAGGCAGCGGCCGCGCTCACTTGACCCGTCATCCAGCGGACTGACGGCGTTGTGGGCGAACTCGGCCGTCGCCTTTTGTGAATGGGTGACGTAGGACCGGCCAACCGGTGATCGAGAAGGAAAGCGACGCCAAGTGGCGCCAATTGAGATCCGAGCCGAAGTTTGCAGCAAGCAGATCTCCTCGGACTCTCTCGGCCGCTCCAGCCCGGAGAAAAGTTCCCACGACTCCCGGCGCAGGTCGAGCAGCCAGGGCGGCCCGGGGAGAGCCGCGACCGGATCCGCGTTGAAGTCAGAACTTAATGGAACGGACATGATGCCGAAATGGTTTACGGTATGCCGTGCGCGAATCGTTCCGCTGGCCTCCAGATGGCACCCCGAAAGGACGCCGGCCGCCGAGGAGAATGTCGTGGATCCAACCGCGCCGCGACTGTAGGTCAGGCGCTGCGGCCCGCGGTCGAGCGGCCCGCCGAACGACAGTCCGGACCGCTGTCCAGCGACCGCCCGGGTGGCTAGGCCGGGCCGGCGCCAGTTTTGCCAGCGCCTCGCTGGTCGCCGTCCTGCTGGCTGCCGGCCCGCCCCCTCATGCAGCCGCTCCTACCGGCGCCCAATCGGATACCGGCAAGCTTCCTGGCGCTGTGACGCAAATCGCCGTACAACCAAAGGCACTCGGCCGGATCAGTCCTCTCCTGTTCGGCTCCAACCTCCTCTGGCCGAACAATGCAGAGGGCGCTTTCGATCCGAGCACCCACAGCTTCTACCCTACCTTCGTCGACGAGATCCGCAAGCTGGGCGTCACGGTCCTCCGGTTCCCGGCCGGGATCACGGCTGACAGCTTTAATTGGCTGCATGCCATTGGGCCGGAGCCCCAGCGCCTGCCCAACGAACCTTACGGCATGCAGAACGTACAACTCTCCAACACGTGCTGCATCCTCGATGGCCCAGCACCGTCCACCGTCGGGCCGGACGAATTCGGCCGACTGCTCGATCACACCGGTTCGGTGGGCAATATAGTGGTGAACTTCGCCACCGGCACCGCGGACGAAGCGGCCGATTTTGTCGCCTATATGACTGCTCCTTACGGCGAGCAGCCCTCTTCCAAACCTTCCGACCCCGGCTTTTGGGCGGCCCTGCGGGCCAAGAACGGGCATCCCACGCCCTACAACGTCCCGTTCTGGGAAGTAGGCAACGAGCAGGACGGCTACGGGCAAAAGGGCTGGCGTTCAGGGGTAATAGTCAGCGTCGGGCCTCATAGGACGGTGTGCTCGCCTGCAGTGATGCTGATTTGCCTGTACGTTTTCGGAGGCACGACCGCTTTTTATGGTCAGCCGGTCGGCACACTGGCCGACGAACTGCCGTCGGCCTCATACTCGACCGGCCTCGCGGACCAGGCTTTCTACGTATATTTTCCCCCGGTAGTCCCTGGCAGCCAAGCAATTGACGTCGGCGGCGTGCCGTGGCAAGAAGTCCCGAGCTTGTCCGGTGCCGGTCCCGGAGAAGACGTTTACCAGTTCGACGCGTCGAACGGCGAAATTCTTTTTGGGAACGGCACGCACGGCGCCATCCCGCCCAAAGGGCTGCTGATCACGGCCATCTATGAATCCGGTCCACACGCCGGCTTCATAGAGTTCTACCGGGCCATGAAGGCGATGAACCCGCACGTCCACGTTTGCGAGACGGAAGAATTGAAGCCCGTTTTCCTCCAAGTCATGGGCAAAACATACCCTTACGACTGCGTGGAGTTGCACCTGTACGCCAAGCCGTTGGACATCAACGCCCCCATTGCTAATTACGAGCAAAACCTGATGGGTGCGCCATATACCGAGGGCGCAAAGGTGGTAGCCCTCCAGAATGCGGTCCGCCGGTATTCGGGCCGGAACGTCCCGGTCGTGATAACGGAGTACGGTCAACTAATAACGCCCAGGCCGAACGTCGACCCGGAGTTCAACCTCAGCCTCGACGAGGGCCTGTTGGTCGCGTCGCAACTGCGGCAATGGATAGAGCACGGGATATTGCTCGCCGAAAAATACCTGTTGACATCGACGCCGTTCCTCAGCGACAAGCCCGCAGGCGTGAGCCTTGATAACGTCGGGCTGAGTATTGACAGCGCGTATGGTCGCCGGGCCAGGGCCGTCCTTCGTCGCCGAGCCGACTGGCGAGGTGCTGGGGCTGATGGCCCGGTTGGCGGGCAGCGAAAGGCTGGTTTGCACGGTAAAGGGCGACCCCATGATGCCGGCGACGCCTGGAGGACCGGTGCCGGTACTCCAGGCAGTCGCCAGCGCCTTCAATGGAAAATTGGACCTACTTGTCATAAACGCGAGCCCTAACCGCCGCGTCGTGGCTGAGGTGAGCCCGTGGCGCCTGGCCGCTCCTCGCCAGCTCACGGCCGCGGTTCTCGACGGTCCGACCCCCCTGGCCTTCAACACGTACTCTCAGCCCAACAGAGTGGCGACGACGAGCCGGACCGCTCACGTCACCGGTCATGATTTCCTCTGGGCTTTCCCGGCTCACTCAGTGACCTTGTTGCAGATGTTGCGGTGAACGCCCGCCACGGTGCGCGAGTGCAGTCGCTTTGGGTCACGTCCCACCTGGTGGGACGTGACCGACCGGCGCCTTCGCGAGCAGCCGAAAACGACGATACCTTGGTGTTCCTGCGCCTGTACCAGTCACTCGCTGGTGTCTTTCCTCGACGACGGCTCCATCGCATGACCGCGCCGTCTATCTGCACAGATGGGCGGCCCGTTCCAAGCTCTGTAGCCCGCGGGCGTTCCACGCAAGGAACCAGACTTGAAATTTTTAGAAGTGGTGACCGGCCCCGAAATGGACGGGCTCGACGGCCACCTTGGCCCCGAGGCTCCACTGCACCCCGGTAACGACGCCGGCAGCATCCGCGTCCAGCACCATCGTGCAGATGCCAAGCCCAGAAGGTACCTCAGCTCGCGAGAGTGGTGCGGTATTCAGCGATGTCGGGGCTGACTCCGGCGAGATCCGGTCCGCACCGATCTCGCTCGGAAGCTGGTAGGGCGAGGAAGTTCCGGCGGCCCCATAGCGAAGACCTCCGCTCGACGCCTATTTCGGTCCCGCTGGCTTGACAGCAGTGCTGTGCGCACTCACCTGCCGCTGGACCGTGGTCGCGTCGCCGTGCGGGACCGTAGCGGTCACGACTAGCACCGAGAGGCTCCCCCATCTTGTCGAGGACGCTGCCCACGGCATCGAGGAGCTTCCCCACCACTGTTCACACAAAATTTGAGCCGCCAGGTACCCGGCGGCGGGAGCGTCGTCCGTGATGATGTGGGGCTCAGTCCTGAGGACGGTGTGGAACGCAATGACCGGTCGGTGCCGAGGATCCCGGTCGATATGAACAAGGAGAACCACGTCATTGGCGAGCCGAGGATCGCTGAGCCTCGGGTCGTGCTGCCCGCTCTTTTGGCCTCGGGCCCGGTTATTAGCTCGGACGCATAGTCGCCCTCCGGTAGAGGCCGAACGCGGCTTTGCCAGGAGGTGACCAAGAATGGTTTTGGTATCAAGGCTTTTCGGCCTACGCCCGGCCGGCGTCTCAACGCGGTTGGGCGAGACGTGCAGTCGGGTTCAAGAACAACCGGGAATAACCCACGATCTTCAGGAGACTTACAGTTGGGTGGTGGCCAGGCAATTGCGGCCGCCGGCCTCGCCGCTGAGCCCGAACTGGCCGACGTCAGCCTGGAGGGCCGGTGCGGTCTTCCCCAACAAGACCAAGAGTGTTAAGCGTCGAGCGGTCGTACCTGGCTCCGGCGACAGTGGCGGCTCTGCGTACAGGAACGAGCTGCGGCCCGTCAAGGCTGTGGCTGCCCAACCCCGATGAGAGCCATTCTGAAACGACAATTTCTGCTACCCAAACGTCAACAGGGGTGGGTAACCCCCGGGCCCGAGCGGAAAATAACCGGGCGGTCGGCGAAATGGCTGCTCGCCGGGGCCGTCTGCTGACTACCGAGCGGACCGCGCAGCTCCCAGCCGTATCATTGCGAACGGTAAAGCACCTCGTGTGCGGTGGCAAGCTTGCGTATGTCAAAATCGGGCGGGCGACCCGGTTCGACCCGGGTGTCATTGACGAGTACATCCTTCTGCTCCACCCTGGCGGCTGCTGACTCGCCGGGCCCGGACAGGAGATGAGCATAAAGCCGGCGCGATGTCTCGATGTCCTTGTGACCGAGTATCAGTTGGACTTCAATGTCACTGGCACCGGAGCCCTACTGGTAATCAGCGATGTTCGAAGTGTGCCGAATAGCCATGTCCGCACAGCTGCTCGGCGAGCTACTTGACCTGGTCCGTGATCGTTAGACCGAACTCCCGATTGGATGGGTCGACGGGTGGGATCCTGAATAGCGGTTGTGATCGTCTTACGGGAAACGGCGTGGGCCTCCATGGTCGTAGAGCACGTGGGGACCGTAGACGGCTCGGGTCCCGGGTAATTGGCACTGAGCCCTCGGCTTCCCCGACACCAACGGCCCCCTGGGGGGCCGGCGGTAGTGGGGGGATGCAGCCGCGGCATCCTCAGCCCCAGGCACCAGAAGCATCAAAGCCGCAGCAGGTGCAACACGATCAGGTGAAGCAGTGTTGCAGCTGGTGCAGCTCAGGTGGTGGATGGTCCGCCTGAGCTGGGATGTCTCGTGAAAGCTGTTAGCCCCGGCCGCACCCTCGAAAACCGAAAACCCTTATAGGTTCTTGATCGCGCACCATGCCGAATGATGCAGTTCTTGCAACATCGCTCATTTACAGCAACGCCGCTGCCGTGTGGCGCAGGTGGTGTGGAGTAAGTTGACGCAGTTTGGCCGCTTCACGGAGCGCCTGTATGGTTGCCTCACGTTTCGCCAAATCTTCGGTCATCAAACGCCGCCTCTCAAAAACCGCCCAACGGGTGCTGGCCGATTCGATAGCGGGACGCAGACGCCGGGCAAAGTAGCTGTTCCAACGCAGCAATGCGCCCCGCTCTCCACTGAATAGGGGCGCCTCCCGTTCCGTGGCCCCGATTCGGGCCACATGGTCACGCAGCAATGCGGTCAGCTGCGGACCCAAGATTACGGCTCGCGCGTGGCCGCCCTTAGACGTCGGGTTGCGAACTTGGCGGCCCACGACCTCGACCACGGGCTGGCGCCCGGACCCGGCGGGCGGCGAGGTCAACGTCACCCACGCGCATGCCGGCCACCTCTGAGCGCCGTCCTCCGGTCCCAACAGCAGTTCGAAGATGAGGCGGTCGTCGGGATCCCGCAGGCGGTCCGTCAGGATGTCCAGGAACCGGAAGTCCGGGACGACGATGTTGCGCACTCGGTCCGCAATTGCGTCTACCGCCAAGCAGACCCCGTCTGCCAGGCTCTCGGGCAATATCCTCGATTCGACTAGCCAATTGAAGAACGCACGCACCATCACCAGTGGGGTCCGCACCGTGTTCGGTGCACGCCCAGCAGCCTCGATGCTTCGCAGTACCGTGCTCACCTCATCCTGAGTGACCGTCTGCGGCAAACGGTCACCAATATGCTCTGCCCACCAACTCGCCCACTGAGCCCGGTCCCGGGCGGAGGTCGACTCGGCACCGCCTCTCCCTCGGCCAACACGCACTACGGAGCGCCTCTCGAGCTTCGTTTTCTGCCACAGCTCGAACCACTCGTTGCAACGAACGCCGTCGACGGCGATGTTCGTTTCATCGTGGCCGGACAACTCAAGCTGTGGGTCGTCGGCAGGTAGCAGAAGGGTCAGCCGCCAACGGGCTTGCGGGTGGAAGGCCGCCTCTTCGCTGTCGTAGCTGCCATAAGTGGCCTGGCGGCCGTCAAGGCGCACCCGTAGCCGCCAGCGCCCGCTCGTGGAGCTGGTCTATCGTGCCGGCTTCATTGGGCGCTCGACGGCGCTTCCGCCTAGCCACGGCAGCGCCGATCGGGGGGACGCTCGTACAATTGAGTCACGTTGAGTCACGGGCTCTAGCACGAGGCTATGACCGCTAACCCGTGGCCGCTTGACAATCCCTTGACCTGGACTTTCTTGGGTGGGTGGGTGGGTGGAGGTGATGGGACTTGAACCCACGACTTCTACGATGCGAACGTAGTAACGGGACCCCTTCTGAAGTGCGTGTCGCGGAGATGACCTGTTCAGGCAGCTTGTCGTTCGGGCACCGAAGGGCACCGAGGTGCACTGAAGGGCAACAAATGAGTCACGTTGAGTCACGCCGGCCGTCGTGCTGAGGACCTACCCGCCGACGGGGTGTGTGTACGCGGCTTGGAAGATCTGGTTCAAAACTCGGGGCAGCGATGCGTGAGGGCGGCGGCTCGCCTTCCAAAGCTCAGAAGGGTTCGACGCCGTGCTCGCAAGGGATCGGTCCACCATCGCTTCCGACTGATCCCTGACCCGTCCACTCGACGTAGCCGTACGGTGCCCCGCCCTCGGTATAGCGAACGACGAACATGGGACCGCCGGGATAGCCGACCCAGTCGTACCACCACCACGTCGCCACAGGGCTGTGACTGGACACGCTCATTGTGCTGCTTACTACGCCTGCTGCGTCGAGCACGTTTGGTCCCAATGTCCTGACCGCGGTGCCGGCTTGAAATGTTCGGCAGCCGAGACCAGCGGGAACTCGCTCCGCCGATACTGTCAGCGAAGCAAGGAAGCCAGGCCCGGAGCAACGGTGAAGCTGGCCGGGTCGAATGCCTCGGGGTCGAACTCCCCCCCGACCCACTCGAGCATCGCCTCGTGCTCAGGGTTCTCGGGGTCCGAGACAGCGGCCAGGAACTCCTCGTACCCCCAAACGCCGCCACAGTCCTCCGGTGGGCACGCCATCTTTCCGCCGATGCAACTCGGGTACGTCGCAGCGGGATCTCGAGGTAGTACTTTCTCTACGACTACGCGGTGAACCCAGTCGTCGCCGAAGTCGTATACGTACCTGATCGCCGTGCCCTGTTCGGCGACCCTTCCGAGACGAGCGCGACGCTCGCTCTTGGGTGGCGGCCCCCACCCCTCTCCGTCATAGGTCCCGTACCTGAAGCCATCGACCTCGAACTCGTGCAGATGGCAGTCATACCAGCCAAACGCCCCCTGCAAGACGTGGTGAAGATCCAACAAAGTTGCCGATTCCTCAACCAACACACGCCTCCAGACTGCCGGCTTCGTGCCGACGATCGTCGCTTTCAACTGATAAATGCGCCCGGCCATTCAATCCCTCCTCCACTCGTCTCTGACCGCAAAGATAGACCTGCCCTTAGCCCAACAGGTGGACCCTGCGGCCCACTACTTCCAGTTCCAGTGTCCTTGCGGTACGGACCTTCGCCGGGCCCGACGCCCTCAGACGATCACGGTGACGGTTCGCTGCGCCGCGACGACCATGACGCAGCGAGGCTCTCGCCGTCTCAGAGGGGCAAAGGCGGAAACATGGCGGTCGGGTACCCGTCAGTCGTCGTATCGACCACCTCATCGCGTCGGTACCCGTTGGGGGAAGGCGACGTGATGAGGTCGCCGAGCTCAGGCCAACATGACAGCCCGGTTATGGACCCGCCGTTGCCAGCGATCTGGCCCTGCTTCGGTGGAACGATGGATGGGTCAAGCGGCTGCAGTTGTTGTGCTATCATCTCGCTTGCATATCTGCTAGCGTGATGCAGATGCCCACTCTTTACATCCGCAACGTCCCAGCCGAGCTGGACGCAGCCCTCGAGGCCGCGGCCCGAGCAGCGGGCGTATCGAAGAACCGCCGCGCCATCGAGGCGCTGCGGCGCGGCCTTTCGATGGACCAGCTCGATCGTGCCGAGCTCGTCGAGCGCATCCGGCGTGACCGGCGCTCCGTCGACGTTGACGTCGCCGAGCTGATCCGAAAGGAGCGCGGCTGAGCGAGGCCGCTGACCAGCCGGAGGTGGTGCTGCTCGACGCCTCCGTGCTGGTCGAGCTCGTGGTCGCCGGACGTCACCGCCAGGGTGCCGACGCCCTCCTCGCCCGCTACTCGAACGCGGAGCCACGGCTGGTCTTCGCCTCAGCAGCCCACGCACTCGTCGAAGCAGCCAGCGCGCTCCGGCGCCTGGTGCGCCTCGGTATCCTCGGCCCGCCATCAGGTTCGGAAGCGATCGATTGGCTAAGTCGGCTCGACTTGGCTCTCGATCCGACCGCGCCGCGGCTCGGTCGGATCTGGTCGCTCCGCGAGGTCATGAGTGCCTACGACGCCGCCTACGCAGCCATGGCCGAGGTAATTGGAGGACCGCTTGTGACGGTAGACCGTCGTCTGCTGAGCGCCTGTCGGCGGGCAGGAATTGCCGCCATCCACCTCGACAGCTTCGGTCCTCCTCTGGTCGAGACCAGCCGTCGCTGACCTGCGTATGCGTGCCACACTTCTTTCGCGGACTTCACCACCTGACGGGTCCGGGTGCCGATGCGACGACGAAGAAGTCGCCGAGGCTACTATGCAACTTCGTTGGAAGCTTTGACCTCGACATCGCTCGGTCGGGGCCGGCGAATATAACGAACCCTTTTCGCGTGTCGCAATGATTTTACGGCGGCGTAAGTCGTCTCCGCCGTTGACTTGCAAATTCCTGCCGGCAGCAGAGTGCGCCCGGAGCAGGCAGAATCGAGAGCGATGCCCATCGACGCCAATAGAGGGCTCAACCTCGGCAACTGGGAGGACCGTGTCCCGGTACATGCGGCCTCGAAGACATACGACCTGCCCCGGTTGGCAGCTGACCCGAATCGGTTGAGCGGCGTTATCGAGCGTGACCGTTCACGACTACCCGCACTTCACGGCAAGGACGTCGTTCACCTGCAGTGCCACATCGGCACCGACACCCTGTCTCTCGCTCGCCGAGTTCTACGACGCTGTAGACGTACTCGGACTGCAGCGCTTCGACGTTGTCTACACCGGTACCGGCGCCCTCAACTGGCTCCCTGACATCGCAGGCTGGGCCGAGGTCGCGGCAGGTCTGCTCCGACCCGGAGGGGTCCTTCACCTCCACGAGCACCATCCGGTCCTATGGTGCCTCGACGAGCGTCCTGACGACCTCCTCGTCATCACATACCCGTACTTCGAGACGCCCGAACCGCTCGTGTTCAACGAAGGGCCATCCACCTACACCGATGGCGACGCGTCCACGATCACCCACACGGCGACACGGGAATGGAACCACGGCCTAGGCGAAATTGTGCAAGCTGTAATCGACGCCGGGCTCATCCTCACGATGCTGCACGAGCTGCGCTACTGCGACTCGCTGGCGCTGCCCAACCTCATGGAGGAACGAAAGGTCAACGGCGCGGCCGTCCTACGAACTCGCCCCGAACGGCTTCCCCTCACCTACACGTTGCAGGCGCGCCGACAAACCTAGCGGCAAACCGTGACCTGCAGGCCAGCGGCAGCGGGGGGTCTTCATATCGTGGCTTTATCGGGTGCAACAAACATGCCAGCACTTTCGTTGAACGCTCGCGACCGTACAGCTCCATCTTCGATAGCGTACACAGTCGAAGCTAATGTCTAGCGCCAAGCGCAGCCACCCGCGGGCGATCTACGGTGACGGCTTCCACGCGAACTGAGAACCCGAGCGGCCCCGCCCATGTCCGCGATTTGCTAGAGCCGACAAAACCATTTGACCAGTGCCATTAGCGAGACTTTCGTGAAAACCTGACCGTGACATCACACCTCGGGTCCAAGAGCGGAACGGCTGTCACCCGCCAGCACCATGGGACCACCCCGGCGCCACAAACATGGGACCACCTCGGGGCTTGCCACTACCAGTCGATGACCATGATCCCGAGCCTGTGAGGACCTGTCAAGTACCAGTGGGTGGGGCCGGCTTGTTCGCTTTTTGGGCCTTCGCCTCAGCCCTCAAGCTCCGTCCGCGCCCGCCTCGCCACTGGAGCCCGACGTCTTCGGGGCCCCGGCTTTCCGGCGGCGGTAGGCGGCTTGCCTGCAAGCGTGGTCACAGAACCTTCTCGGCGACCCCACCTTGGGTTCGGCGAAGAGCCCTTCTACCTTGACCACGATCTCCCGCCCGCAGCAGGCGCAGACGAAGGCCTCTCGGGCCGGCGTGCCAGAAGCGTCACGCATTACTGGCTCTGGGCTGCCGAGGCTCTCGGCGCTGGGACTGGTCATGGGGTAGCCTCGTCCCCGTCGGGCCGGCGTGAGCGCAGGGACGGCTTTTCCCGGCGCCGGTAGGATTCTCCTTCGACCACGAGCTCGAAGGCCGCGCTCTGGAGCCGGTCGATGGCCGACTGGGCGAGCATCGGGTCCGCCATGAGGGCCAGCCACTCGCTCGGGTCACGGTCAGAGGTCAGCACCGTCGACGCCCGCCGGTGCCGCTCGACGACAAGGGCGTAGAAATCGGCGGTCTCTGTCGTGTCGAGGCCCTGGAGGGCGAAATCATCGATAATTACTAGGTCGGTGGCCACGAGCTTGCGCACCTCGGCGTCGTAGGTCCCGTCCAGGCGGCAAGCTTTTAGCCGCTTGAAAAGCCGGTCGGCCCGCTCGAAATGGGCCCGCACCCGCCGCCGGCAGGCGATGTGGCCGAGAGCGGTAGCCAAGTGGGTCTTGCCCACCCCGACCGGCCCGAGGACAAAAGCGTTATGCGCCTCCTCGACAAAACGCAGTGCCACGAGCTCGTCCAGGACCGCCTTGTCGTAGGTGACGGCGGCGGTGGGGTCCCAGCGCTCGAGCGTCATCTTGGGGTCGAGGTGGGCGGCGCGCGCCCGCACCGACGCCGAGGCCCGGTCGCGCCGGGTCACCTCGTCCGCCAGCACCATGGCCAAGAAGTCGAGGTGCGATATGGAAGATGCCTTAGCCAAGGCGGCCCGCTCGGGCAGGGTGTCGAGCACCTGGCCGAGGCGCAGCCGGCGCAACAGGGCGCGCAGTTCGGGTGAAATTGACGGAGCTGGCGAGGTCATTGCGCCTGCCCCTTGGCCTTGAACTCGGCGGCGTCACGGGAAAAGCGCCCCGCGACGACGTTCTTTGGCGCGTCGGCACCGGCGCTGTGCTCCTCGGCTTCCTTGGCCCGCTCGAGCATCCGGGCGACCAGGTTGACGTTCACCGCCTCGGCCTCGAGCGCCTTTTGGCAAGCGGCCTCGACCCGCTCCGGCCCCCATTTCTTCACCAGGCCGAGCAGCCGGTAGGCCTGGCGCATCTTTGTCCAGGGCAGCGGGCCGCCCAGGAGGGCCTCCAGGTACTGGCCTATGGCCTCGCCCTGCTCCCGCCCGAGCGCCACCAACTTGTCGATGTCGCGCATGGCGTAAGCGGTGCGCTCGCTGGGCAGGTCGGCGGGGTCGGTAGAGCGCCCGCCGGGCCCTGGCGGGGGTGGACCTTTATCAGCTCCCCCTTGAAATAGAACTTCACCACCGCCGAATCGGCGCGGACCGAGACGTACTTGCCGACCATGTCGTCGCCCGGTATTGAGTAAATTGCCCGCAGCACCTCGGCATGGTGGTCGGGGTGGACCTTGGGCTGGGCGTAGTGCGGGGTGTCGTAGGGCGCCGCCGGGGCGGGCAACAGGAGCGGTTGCTCCCCCGCCCTGAAGGCTTCGGCCGGCCGGCACTGGGTCGTCCCATGGGTGCGCATGCCGGCCCCGCCGCTGCACCAAGCCGCCGCCCGGCGGTTGGCATCGGCTAGGTCGACGAAGTCTTCTCCGGCGAAAAACCTAGACCGTACAAAAGGGACTTGGCGTTCACAACGGGCCTTGTCCCGGGGGTGGCGCACGCGGGCGGCGTCAATAAGGAAACCCCGCTCTTGGGAGTACTCCAAGAAGAGGTCGTTTATACGGGGCTCTGTGGGCTCCGCCTTGGTGATGACGGGCGAGAGGTTGTCGGGGATGAGGACAGGGAAAATGCCACCGAAATAACGCCACCCGAGCTCCATCCCCTCGATCACGTCGGCTGTCGTCTGGCTAAATGTCAGCCACACGAACATGTGGCGGGACCAGACCGCCACCAATATGAGCGCGTGCACAACACGACGGCGCGCCCCGAAGGGGTCAAAAACCAAGCCCATGCGGCCGAAATCGGCCTGTAGCTCCCGGCCCGGCTCGGGGTCGGCCAGAGGCACGGTGTCTTTTTTGGTGGCAGAGCCGCAGCGTTCGGCGCAGTAGCGGTGCAGTGTCCGCTCGGGCACCACGATGCCCCGGCGGCCGAGCAGGTCGCCGACTTTCACGACGGTCAGGCCCTTGTCGACCAGCTCCTGGATGGTGCCGTGGTGGGCTTCTAGGGCCGCCCACGCCTGCCCGTGGCCGGCGGGCCGCCCCGGGCTGACGGCTTCTACCACCGCGGCCAACAGCTGCTCGCTCAGCTGTGCCTCACCCCCCTCCCGGGTGACACCGAAGGATTGGGCCGCCTCCACGTAGCGGCGCACGGTCTTGCGGTCGACCCCCGCCGCGTCAGCTACCCGGCGCAGCCCTTCTCTGCCTCCAAGCCACCTGCGCAGCACTTCTCGTACTTGGACCACCGATACCTCCTTGAACATTCGGGCACCTCCTTGGTGCCCGAGTCGAACGGATGTACGACTGGAGGTGGTGGACCCTCGGTGGTCCCATGAGTGGCGAGACGGTGGTCCCTTGTTTGTGGCGAAAGGCTCCTCAGGTGGTCCCTAGTTTGTGGCGGGCGACAAGAAAACCTTTCATCGTGCCTTGTGTTCTAAGTCGTGCTCAAGATAGGTCGCTGGATTATCGACGCGGTGACTGTGTTCTTGTCGCTACGGCATTAGGTGCCTTTGCGCCGGTCCAATTGTGGTACGCGAGCACCGTCGGGTAATAACGGTAAATTACGGACAATAGCGAGCGTTTAGAGAGCAATTGCCAAACAACCGTCACCGACCTCGCCGACGGCCATGGAAGGCCGGCGGGGGGCGGTAGCGGCAGGGCCATGGACGGCTGCAGCCGCTCGCTGGGACCCCGGCGAAGCTCGTCGCAGGGGCCGCCTTTTCTCCGGGCGGCCGGGTCCGCCCCCGCACCTGAACCACCGATGTGGTGGCCGACTCGACCAGCCCGCCAGCCTGACGGGCCGACCTCAGAGTTAGGTGAGCCGGTAGAGGTCGAAGGAAATGGGTAGCCGTTCCATCTGACCGACCCCCAGGTGTGGGCCACCCTGGCCCATCCCGGGTGGCCCAGTAGCAGAAAACGTCTTGACGGACGCCCCTCTGCCGGAACTCCGCCAGCGATTTGTGCACGGCTCGATTTGGTCGAGGAGCCAGTCAAGATGGTCGTTGATGTCGACAGAGTCGACGCAGTTGGAGGAGAGCTGCCACCCTCCCTGCGGATATGGACGGCTTCCGTGAGGATTGTCCTCACGTCTACGGAATGCGCGTGGGCTGGATCCGCAGCTGCTCCGAAACGAGGAGCCTCTGGGTCGAGGGCATCGTGGAAAAGCCGAAGGGTCGCGTATGTACGCGAACGTGACACTGGGCAAGGTTACGTGGCGATCCGGGCGCAGACTTCATTCACCCGCTGCGTCTCCTCGCGCACAATGTGGGACACGGCGGAACAGTCAGATCGAGCCGAAACACCATTTGGAGCAACCGGTTCGGGTTCGAGGTCTCATGGCGGCCCGAGCTGAGTCGCTGAGAGGCTCGTTTTTTGAAAGAAGCTTTGGCGAATCTGTTCCGGAGCGTGGATCGATCGTTATGTGCTGCCACCAAGGTCTCGAGGGCTTGGTGGCTTCCGCTCCTCCCGAAGCTGTAGAAGGTCCTGGCGCTCCGCCGCCGTCATCGGGTCAAGATCGAGGTAGCGGTTCCGAAATAGCACTGTCGTGTACAACGCCCGGAACGGTCCTCCGCCCCGACACGTCAACTCGGCCGTCTGAAGTCCTTCAGGCTGGCAGTGACGTTGTTAGACCCCATGAAGTCGATCCAGGTACGGACAGTGTGTTCGCCAGGTCGAGCGTCGAAGGTCATCGTTTGGGCAGCCCAAATCTCGCCGCTTAGCCGCTCGTTGATGAAAACCTTGTAGGGACTATTGCGGTCGAACCACACGTCAGATGGTCGGTACACGAGGATGCTCGGCATCCTCCACGTGCTGCCCGTTTCTTGGCCCCGACCACACCTCGACTCGAGGCAGACCTGCATCACGGGGCCACGGCCGGAGTGGGCCTAAGGCTGCTGCCTAAGGCGGTGGCCCGAGACGACCGCTCCACCACGCCGACTCAGTGGCGCCTGGCGATTTCACATACTCCCCATATGGGCGTCCCCCCTGGGGGTCGACATCGCTAGCCCGGACCGGAGGGTGACGGTAAGTAACGGCTCGTGACGCAACTTTTCGGAGGTTCGATGTTGCGTTCTGGGCTCTTCGTGGACCGGTAGACGGTACCGGACAACTTATTGGAGGAAGACATGCCAACAGAATTGCCCGAGCTAATCGACATCACGACGTTGGCTACGCGGCTCGGTGACTCCGAGCGCCACATCCGCCGCTTGGTGGCCGAGAGGCGGATCCCGTTCCTAAAGGTCGGCCGCTACGTTCGGTTTGACTCTGCTGAGATTGTCCGGTGGCTAGATGAGGGCCGCCAGCCGGTGAAGCGCGACCGTCTCAACGAATGCAAGCCGGTATGACGGTCGAGCTGTGCGACCATGCCCCCGTGGTAGTGCCGCAGCGTTCTCTCAGCGATGCGTGACCCAGTGTTTGGTACGCTGATGGTGCTCGTCGCTGTAGCGGCGGGAAGTACACCCGGCGAGACCCTCCGGACGGTGGGTAGCCGGGTGTTGCGCGTCAAAGAGCGGAGTTCCCGCAACGTCACCCAGGCCCGAGCCCGAGTCCCCCCACACCAACGGCTCAATAGACTGCACTGGCCGCCCACATCAGGTATGACGGCTGAGCGGAATGCGGTCGTCGACCTAACTCACCGGCGCAGTAGCCGTGGTGGTGAGGATGGTCGGTTGCCCCAAGAAGGCGCGCGAACCTGCCTCGCTCGGCGTGCACCCCGGTTCGGGGGATTCCTCAAACTGCGCCGACCCGCACGTTCGGTTCACCAGCCGCAAGCTGCTGGAGATCGGAAGGGTCGTGCGTGAGGATCAACCCGCCCCCGAGGCGGACGGCCGTGGCCACCACCAGGGCGTCTACCGCCAACTCGCTGCCGGCGCCGATGGACGCCAGGAGATGACCGGCGATCCGGGCGATGCGGATACCGGTCGTGATGACTTTCGCGTACCCCCGGGCGAGTTCGAGATCAATCGCTTCGTCGGCACCGGCCCCCCGATATAGCTCCACGAGCACCGCAGATGGGACCCGCACAGGTTCCAGGCGTCGTTGCGCCGAGCGCATGGCTGCCCGCACTCGTTCATGGCGCTCCGGCGCCGAACGCGGTCTGGCGAGGGCCGACAGCGCCTCACTGTCGAGGATCAGGGCCACAGCGCATCGAACTCTTCGACCAGTTCGGCCGAGACCGGGCCGAACTGGTCGTCCAGCTCGTCGAGGTAACTGGCCAGGGCGTCCCGCTCCAGTTCGTGGTCAACCGCCCTCGCCACAAACCCGCTGAGGCCGCGGCCACCCACATGCTGTTCGACCCGGCTCGCTAGGTCTTCTTCGATGCTCACCGACCACTTGCGCACAGCCATCACCAGAATCCTACCAGTGGAGGAATTTGCTGCGACACCTCGGTGGTGGCCACACTGTTTTTTGGATTCACCGTTAGGCAACAGCCGTCAG
Organism: uncultured Acidimicrobiaceae bacterium; assembly: GCA_963807395.1. GTDB lineage: Bacteria > Actinomycetota > Acidimicrobiia > Acidimicrobiales > Palsa-688 > Fen-671. The sequence goes on along the minus strand of CAWEBW010000002.1, from coordinate 484,529 downwards.
GGCTTCCCAGAGTGGCTTGCACGGGAGAAGCTCCACGACCTTGCCGTTGGCGGCACGCTGGTTACTCCCCCGCCGGAGGTTGTCCAGGCGCTCGGTGAGCTCTTCCTGGGCGCCGGCAAACAGGTGGCCATAGACGCGCAACGTAACGGCGGGGTCGGTGTGGCCCATCCGCTGGGCGACCGCTAGGGGATTGGCGCCCTGGTCGATACTGGTAATCAGCGATGTTCGAAGTGTGCCGAATAGCAATGTCCGCACAGCTGCTCGGCGAGCTACTCGACCTCGTCCGTGATCGTTAGACCGAACTCCCGATTGGATGGGTCGACGGGTGGGATCCTGAATAGCGGTTGTGATCGTCTTACGGGAAACGGCGTGGGCCTCCATGGTCGTAGAGCACGTGGGGACCGTAGACGGCTCGGGTCCCGGGTAATTGGCACTGAGCCCTCGGCTTCCCCGACACCAACGGCCCCCTGGGGGGCCGGCGGTAGTGGGGGGATGCAGCCGCGGCATTCTCAGCCCCAGGCACCAGAAGCATCAAAGCCGCAGCAGGTGCAACACGATCAGGTGAAGCAGTGTTGCAGCTGGTGCAGCTCAGGGTGGATGGTCCGCCTGAGCTGGGATGTCTCGTGAAAGCTGTTAGCCCCGGCCGCACCCTCGAAAACCGAAAACCCTTATAGGTTCTTGATCGCGCACCATGCCGAATGATGCAGTTCTTGCAACATCGCTCATTTTCAGGAGGCTGGCGTGGCTGTGGCGGATGTCGTAGGTACGCAGCGTCTCGGGCAGACCGGCGGCGCGGAGGGCGGGTCGGATCACGTCCTGGCGGAACTTGTCCAGGTTGAGCGGAAGACCCGTTGGCCGCAGGAAAAGGTAATCGCTGCGGCCGAGGCTGCCGGGGGTTGCCGGCGCCCCGCTCGGCCAGCATGGCCGCCAGGTCGTCGCAGAGCCAACCGGGTATGGGGATGTCCCGATCGCCAGCATCGGTTTTCGGCGGCCCGTTCACGAGCGCATACCGAGAGCCTCCGAAACTGTGCACCGGTAACAGGGTTTCGGATACACGGACGAGGCGACGGGTGAAATCGATGCTGCCCACCCTGAGACCGCACAGCTCAGAAGGGCGCAGCCCGGTAAAGGCCATGAGCCACACGGCCGGCTTGTACGGGTCGCGGACGTGAGCCACGAGGCGCTCGATGTCCCCCATGTCGGGCACGTCGCCAGGCCGAAGCTTTCGCCGGGCTACTCGGATTTGGTGCCCGGCGGCCGGGTTGTCTTTGCGGGCGTTGGAACGCACGGCGCACTTCATCACGAGTGATACGACAGAGACGGCGTCCCGGACTTTTTTCGGCGACAGGCCCTCGGCGATCTTGGCCGCGATGAACTTCTCGATGTCCATGTAGTCGATGCCGCCCATAGCCCGGGGCCGAAGTAGGGCAGGACGTGGCCGTGAAGTAACTGCCAATAGCCCCGGCGTGTTGTCGGCCGCAGCTTCACGGTGGTGTCCCACCAAATGCTGGCCCAGTCCGAGAAGTGCCGGCGGCGTTCGATGGGGTCGATGTAGTCCCCTCGCTGCATGTCGGCACTCGTGCGGGCGAGGAAGTCCTGTGCCTCCGTCTTGGTGGCGAACGAGCGCGACCGGGCACGCCCGTCCCCGTCGCGGTAGCGGGCCTTCCAGCGGGTCCCGCGAGTGGGTTGCTTGCGCCGCTTGCCGCCACTATCAGTGGCCCATTTAAATGCGGTCGGCTCTATAAACCCCATTACTAAAACCCCTGACGAATTTGCCGGAGAGCTCCTTCGGCGACGCAGATAATAGCGCGCCGGGGTGACCAGAAAGGACGCGGTGAGGACGCGAGGACGCGCCGAGGACGCGGTTGGACGGCTTCCAGCGGTAACCAGCGGTCAGCAGTGGTCAGCTATTTAAGCTGGTCAAAGGCAAGATATAGCCTTGACCAGGACCGGCCAAAGAGCGCGGAGCGGCGGGTTCAATTCCCGCCACCTCCACGACTGGAATGCTCACGAAATCGCCTGACGAGCCCGTTTCATGTCCTTTCGCCGAAACACACACAGGTTAAGCGCTGGCGAACTCACAGTCGCCAAGCGGGCGCGTATCGGGCGTTGACGCTTCGAGCGTGGGACGAACAGCGGCGCCTATGGCGGAGGTGCCATATGTAGCACTATGGAACGGATCGGAGTGCGAGAGCTTCGTCAGCACGCCAGTCGCTACCTTGCCCGCGTGGCCACTGGAGAGACGATCGAGGTGACCGACCGAGGCCGAGCGGTCGCGCTACTAGTCCCCATCCATCAAGACCGGTGGCAGAACCTGGTCGCCAACGGCCAGGTGATCCCCGCAGCGAAGGAGACCTGGTCGACGAGGCGCCGGGGGACTATGGCATCGACGCCTCGGCCCAATTGGCCGCCATGCGTGAGGACGAGCGGTGAGGCTTTACCTGGACTCGTCCGCGTTGGTGAAGCTCGTCCAGCGAGAAGCCGAGTCGGACGCTTTGCGGCGTTTCCTGCGCCGTCAGCGGACCGACCAGCTAGTGACGAGCACCCTCGCCCGAGTCGAGGTCGTTAGGGCTGTTTTGGCCGGCGGCCCTTTCGCCATTGCCAAGGCGCGCCGTCAACTTTCTCGACTTGACCAGATTTTGTTGAGCCCGGAGTTGCTCGATCGTGCTGCCACATTGGCCCCTGCTCTCAAATTGCAGAGCCTTGACGCGATCCACCTTGCAGCCACCCAGGTCATCGGAGACGAACTTCGGGCCGTGGTGACCTATGACCTTCGAATGACAGATGCCGCTCGCAGTCTTGCCTTACCGGTGGAAACGCCAAAATGAGTGTTGGCACTTTCACATTCGCGCTTGGAGGTGTCGAACGTGGGGCGCCCAAGGTCCGCAAGGGTAGGAGCCACTAACTCCAACAGGTCGATGGCGAACAGTAAGGAACCGGCGTCGTAGGCCGAGCGGAGGGCGTCACAAGCCAGCCCGTGAGCTCTCCGGGTCTCTGATTCGAATCGGGCGAACCTGTTGCTCTCCACTCGGTTGAATTAACTCGTCGCCATTGACGCGATCTGCGGCGAGTCAGGACTCGCTCGCTGTGGCGGCCGTCTGCGCTTCCTCGACAGCCTCGTCTGAGACAGTATGCGTCTCCGAAGTGCCGCCCAGCTCGGTGAGCTTGTCGGCCACTACTGTCGCTTCGGAGACGGGAGCCAATACGCCGACAGCGGCTTTGCCTCCTTGCAGCTCGCTGCTGAGCCGCTCGCGATCCGATTCGTTCAGACCAAGGTTCTTGTGGTGAAGCGCGCCCAGCAGGCCACCCCCTATCAGGCCTGCCGCAAGCCCGACCGGGGTAACCAGCGCCACAACGGCGCCGATCCCAGCACCCTTGCCCCAACTGCGCTTGCCGACCTTGTCAGCCTTGAGCTTGCCCTTCTCGTCCAGGACTAGGACCCCGATTGCATCGCCCTTCGCCACCCCCGATTCTTTCAGAGACGCGGCTGCCGCGTCGGCAGATGCCTCGTCGTTGAAGGTCGCCAAGACGACCGTGTGATTGGACATGAGCCCTTCCTCCTCGTCGACTAGGCACGATAGCTGCGCCTGATGAGTCCTCTCCATGATCTCAGCGTGCGGCACGTAAGGCCACCACCCTGGAGGGGTGATTGACTGTAGGTACCCACGTCGCCTGAACTAGAAATCTAGGTTTGCAATGGGTGACCGGAAATCCAACCCATGCTTCGGGATGGCACCGCCGCCGCCGTGCGGCGGGTGGATCGTCCCGTTACGGAAGGCCGATCCGCCGCACACCAACGACGGCACCACCACCTAGGACGTCGTCGTCCTTCGTCGTTGTTCGGTCGTCGTCGTAGTTCGTTCGTCGTGGAGGTGGCGGGAATTGAACCCGCTCGTACTGCTCTAGCGGGCAGCTGCTCAGAGGGCCGAAATGCGCCTTGACGTGCGATAACACATGACCGCAGTTGTCCGCTGGTGCCCGCCGGAGACCCTCGACGCGTGTCATACGCGTGTCACGCGTGTCCTGCTTGCGTCAAATTACGGTGATTTTCGATATTCACAACCTCCGCAACTCTGTGCACGCTTGCGGTCGCTTCCCTGAGCTCGTCCAGCTTTTCTGACAATTTCCGTTGGGTGCCCTTGAAGAGGTGCCCGTAGACCCGGAGGGTAACGCTCGCGTCGGCATAGCCCATCCGCTGTGCGATGGCGAGCGGGTTGGCGCCCAAGTCGATTAATAGGCTCGCGTGGCTATGTCTCAAGTCGTACGTGCGGATCGTCTCGGGGAGGCCGGCGGCCCTGAGTCCGGCCTGACGACAGCCTCGCGGAAGTGGTCGCGGTTGAGCGGGTTGCCATAACAATCCATATATGGGCGAGTGCGTCGCGGTGAGTGTGGCTCAAAAAGCCCACAAGACGAGGCCACCGACAAACGAAGAGGTGACAGGTGGGGCCTCCTCGGCAACCATTGGGCTGTCCAATTGTCCCGATTGTTACAAGGAGGTCCCTGATGAGCATGGTATGTGGGTTGGACTTGCACCGCGGCCAGATCACTTTCGACGCGTTGCAAGTGGAATCGGGCGAGGTGTGGCGTGGCCGTGTGCGCCAGCCCGATCGTGCCCGCTTCCGTCAGTGGCTGACCAACGAGTTGGCTCCCAGGGCCAAAGACGGACCAGTGGAGGTGGTAGTCGAGGGCTGCACGGGGTGGCGCTATGTGGTGGAGGAGGTCACCGCGGCGGGCTTCGTCGCCCACGTGGCCGAGCCGGCCGATACTCAGGCGGCTCGAGGCCGCAAGAAGCGTGCCAAGACCGACCGCAGCGACGCCAAGCTGCTACGCGAGCTGCTCCAGAGCGGGGACCTGCCCGAGTCGTGGATCCCACCAGAGGGCGTGTTGGAGTGGCGCGAACGCATCCGGCTCTACAAAACCCTGCTCGATCAACGGCGAATGTGGATCCAACGTGTCCATGCCGAGCTTTTCCAGCATGGCGTGAGCCTGCCCGAGGCCCAGGTCGATTCCCGCCGAACGAGGGACTGGTTGACCGGTGGCGCGGTAGCCCTGACCGCAGCTGGCCGTCAGCGCGTCGCGGTCGGGTACCACATCATCGATACCACCGACGCCATGCGCCTGCCATTGCGAGCAGAGATCGAGCACTTCGCTCGACACCAGCCGGCATGCAAAGCCTTGGCTGCTGCCCACTACGGGATCGGCCCGCTGAGCGCCGTTGTCGTGTGGGCCGAGCTCGGGGACTGTCGCCGGTTCTCCCGCTCCATGCAAGTAGTGCGCCATGCCGGCCTGGACGTCACCGTCGACGCTTCCGACCGGCACCGGGCCCCGGCCACCTCTCCCGCCAAGGCCCCGAGACCTTGCGATGGGCACTGTTCGAGGCCGGCATGGCCGCTTCTCGCCCTACGAGCCCGGACCGGGATTACTACCAGGCGGTCAAGCAAGCTCACGACGGCAAGATCGCCGCCATCGCCATGGCCCGCAAGCTGGTCCGGCGCTGCTACCACACTCTGAGGCAAATGGACCCCGAAGTGGTGTACGCCATGCCCTCTTAGACCTCAACATCCCAGCCGGCACCGACGGCCGGGCCCGCCCGTCTTCAACATCAGGGTCTCCGCGGTCTGCTCCCGTCAGACGCATGCACGCCAGCCACCACGCTGGGCGGCCTTATAACACCGACGCGACCGCGGCTCCTACCGGGGGTCACCCAATCAGAATTGTTGTCACCGACGGCATTTCGCTCGTCGCGGACCTAGGAAACGCTGGGCGCCCCTACCGCCGTCACCAACCGGCCCAAACCGGCCCACAAAGCCAAGGACTTTGCTCCCAGGCCAAAAAGGGTCTTGACAAGCGCGCCCATATAGGAAACGCGTCTGGAACAAAAACGCGTCCCGGTCCAGCGTGCCCCGTGTCGCGACGACCGCCGCCAGATCATGGCAAAGACATTCCGGGATCGGGATCGTCCGGTCCCCGGCGTCGGTCTTCGGCGGCCCCTCTACCCTTCCCCTATAGGGCTGATCGCCGTAACGGTGCACGGGCATGAGCGTGGCGCGGACAGAGACCTCGTGGCGCGCGAAGTCGATGTCCCGTACACGCAGGCCGCACAACTCGGCGGGCCGCAGCCCGGCGAAGACTAGCAACCAGACGGCTGGCTTGTACCGCTCCGGGACATAGGCGACCAGTTGGTGCACCTGCTCCATGCTCAAGACGCCGTCGCCTTCGCGCAGTTTCTTGCGCCTTACGACAACGCCGTGGCCGGCGGCGGGGTTCTCGCTCAATGCCGTCGCCTTCACAGCGAACTTGAGGATGAGGGAAAGGACGCTGAGGCACTCCCGGACCACCTTAGGGCCGAGGCCTTTGTGCCGGCAGGCGGCGAGGAACAGCTCCACCGCCCGGTAATCGATCGACCCCACTTTTCGGCCACCGAAGTACGGCAGGACGTGGCGGTCAAGGTTGCCTCGGTAGCCTCTCCTGGTCGAAGGGCGCAGGCCGTTGGTGGTGGCCCACCAGGCCTCGGCCCAGTGGTTGAAGCTGGTGCGCGCTTGGGCGGGGTCGATGAACTCGCCGCGAACAAGCCCCCCGTCGGTGCCGGCGAGGAACCGCCGGGCGTCGTCCAGCCGGTCAAACGTGACAGACCTGGTACGTCCGCTCGGGTCGCGGAAGCGAGCCCGGTAGCGCCCGTTTTTCTGCTTCTCGACGCTGCTCAGGTGGTCCTCCTCTTCGAGGCCGTCACGCCGCGCTTTTGCGCACGCCGTGACTTCAACCGAATGAGGAGACCCCTTGCGTCACCGGTTGGGCTGGGCCTCGAACCCTTGCCGGGTCACACGCTGGCGCAGAGGCTAGCAGCCACTGCAGACGTCGCAGGCACCCAATCGCTATGGCTTCCCAGTCACCTGGTGCAGGCAAGATTGGCAGGCGTGAAACTCCGATACGTCCGAGGTGGCGACGAACTCCGCGACGACGAGGACGTGGTCGTACACGGTGGTGAGTTGGATGCTGCCGTCTTGCGGGGGGACGCGCAGCGCAACCACGAGATCTACGGCGTGTACGGTATCTCAGTCTTTGCCGTGCGTGGCCTGACGCTCGACGAGATGTCGCAGCAGGTCCCGCTCGTCCGCTTTGGCCGTCTGACGCTGGTGAAGGCGGGCGTCATCAGAGCTGCCGGGCTCAGGCTTGAGCCGACGGGCCGCAACCCCCGCCATTTCGACATCGCCTTCGACCAGCTCGACGAGGGTGTCGACCGCCTCTGCCAGTGCGAGCACGTGGTCGTTGGCAACCCGTACCATGAGGATTGAAGTGTGCTGGAGGTGACATGGACGAAGAAATTGACCTGGTGGCAGACCTTAATGCCGAGGACGACGACGGCCTTGGCTGGTCCACGCTCGCGGCAGCCGCGAGCCTGCCAACGTCCGGGCAGGTGCGTTCCTGCTCGCCGGCAACCGCTACGGTCAAGCCGTCGTGCGGGTAGTCGCCGTCGATACGGACGAGCAAGTGCACTTCAGCATCCTGCCCGGCTCGGTCGCTAAGAACCGCCACCTGCTCGGCACCACCGTCGCCTGACTCGGGACGTCCGCCGACTCAACGGCGACGGCGTCTCGTCTCGGCAGTGACAACGAAGGACCCGTGCGGGGTGCCGTGTGCCTGACCGCCCAAAGACTCGGCCGCCAGACAGTCGAGCTGATCGTTGTCGAGCACTCTGGGCGCACGTTCGGCCCAGAGATTGATCGCTGGAGTCGTTGTGACGAGCGATCCATAGCGTCGATCTGTCGCGGATTGCGGCAGGCAGCAAGGGCGACCAACGCCGTTCCAGATGAGACAATCTGTCGTGGTGGATGCAACCCCGATGCCCGATTTCGATGAGCGAGTGCTGTCGGTGTGCGATCGCCTCTGGGCGTCGGGGTCGAGGAAGCATGGTGCCGTCTTGTACATCGCCGCCTTCACTGGCTTCGGGACGGAACGGGCTACGAGACTCTGAACGCGCTCCGAGGTATCCGGGCTGACCGGGAGACAGTGGAAAACTTGGGGCTGTCATCCTCCCTATCGCCCCTAATCACGCATCTCGAAGAGGCTCTTGACGAGCCGCTCGGCGTGATTCGCTTCCAGGACGAGGAGTAGCGATGCCCTCGCAGCGCGTGACGCCGGTGCTCTTCTGCTAGACCCAACATCTTTGGTCGCTCCGTAGCCGTTCGGTCTCAACGTTGACGCGTCGTCGGATCGCTCACGACTTGTAGCAGAAGCTCGTCGCACGCCTCGTCCTCCGTCTCGAAGAAGACCTCGTCCCTTCGCTAGCCGCGCTTGGCGAACCACACCGACCAGAGGCCGGGGGTGATGGCCAGACAGTGAACGTCCTGCCGCACCGGATCGTTGGGCCGCACCAAATGTTCAACACGGTCACAACGACGGGCGCGTCCAGCCTGGGCGAAGGGTCTGCAGGCAACGCGGCCCGCATCGCGTCGGCGCTGAGGTTGCCTGTGCCCCAACGACAGCGATGGCGCGCACCCTCTCCGCGACGGGCAGGGTGGCTAAGGCGGTCCGGTCCAGCTTGCCCGCGTCGGGTAGCCCGGTGTCGATCGCCCAGGTGGGGAGCCCGGCTCGACCACTCCCGCGCCAGGTCTTCTCGGGCTTGCACGAGGTCGTCGGCGACCTTCCAGACCTCCGTGCCCTCCCTGGCCCGGCTCATTGCCACATAGGCCAGCTCACGACCACCGCCGTCGGCGAACAGGTGCGCACGAGTCGTCGTGGCGCCCTGAGAGCGGTGGACGGTTGTCGCATAGGCGTGGCCGAGGCGGTCAGCACCGGCGTCTTCTGCGCGTAGGCTGATGCGCCGGCCGTCCACGGTGCGAAGGGCCAGGATGCCCAGGGACAGGTCGACGGCTTCGACTGTTGTCCGTTGTGAGGTTGTCAGAGCGCCGTCCCGGCTCGGCGCCAGAGCGACCGCGTGGTCGCCCGCCCGGTAGCTTGCGCCGTCGGGCGTGGCCAGCTCGGGGCCGCTGAGCCGGCCGCTCTCAGCCATCCAGCGCCGCGCCAGGCTGTTCAGCTCAGCCACGTTCGCCCGCCGCCAGGCGTAGAGGCCGTGTCACGGCCCGCCTCGACGTCGGCGGCCCAGGCGGCGACAGCCGACCGCAGGGCCTCGTCCCGGCCCGGGACGGCGTGCACGCGCCCCTCTTGCACGTACCAGCCGACGGCTTTGTCGGTCCTCCCCGCCCGCAGCTCCAACAGCGCCTCGCGTTCGTCGGCGTTGACCTGGCGGCGGTTCTGGCCCAGGACCTGGACGGCGCCGGGGTGGCGGGCGACCAGCGCCCCCAGGGCACCACCCGGGCCGACGGGGCCCAGTTGTCGGTCGTCTCCGAGGAGGACGACCTTGGCCCCGGCGGCTCCGACGTGGGCGGCCAGGCGGAGCAGGTCGGCGTCGTCGGTCATGCCCACCTCGTCGAGCACGACCACGCTCCGTTCGCTGAGCTCGAGCTGGTGGCGGTCAAGCCGCCAGACGAGCCTGGCCAGAGTGCGCGCCTCGCTGATCTCCGCCTCTTTGCCCAAGGTGCGCGCCGCTTGGCCGGACGTCGCCGTCCCGACGACGTCGTAGCCGGCGCGTTCGAAGGCGTCTGCCACCACGCGGAGCATCGTGGTCTTGCCCGACCCGGCCATCCCCACAACCAGCTCGGCACCCTGTCCAGAGGTGCAGATCGCTTCTGCCGCAGAGCGCTGGCCCTCGCTGAGCGCACTTCCCAGTTCTCGCTCCGCCCTGCCTATCGCCTCGGCCAGCGCACCGGCGCCGACTGCTGGTGCGTCGGTGCGGGCCAGCTGGCGGCCGACGCTTTCGGCTATGGCCCGCTCCTGGGCGAGCACGCTGGCCAGGGAGTACACACGCTCCCGGGCACCGGCCACGCCGATTAGCGGTACCGCCTCGGGGTCGGCCAGGACGCGCTCGACCATCGGGTCTAGCAGGGCGGGGTCCTGGCCGTAGAGGCGCGGGGCCAGTTCCACCAGGACATGGCGACGGGAGAAGACTTTGCGCCGAGCAAGCTCGCCGTCGGGTGCCAGGGCCCCGGAAATCAGACGGCGAGCGTCCTTAAAGGAGATGCGCGCTGGCTGGCCGGCCGGCACCAGCCGCCGCGTCGATCGCTTCGGCCAGGCGCTCGGCCGGCCAGCCGACCGAGGCCAGTTCCGCCAGCCAGCGCCCCATCAGTTGCCCCTCGGCCTCGTGGTGCTTGGCTTGGCGGGTGGTGCGGGCGGCAACGCCCCGGGCCCGATACGAAGTGTCGCTGCGCCGGCGGCACTCGGCTTCGATCTCTGCCGCCCGCTTGGAGTGCACCTCCATCACGTCGTCAGGGACACCGGCGATCTTCCAGTGCCCGAGCCTTCCCGACGGCCCCGGGTCAGGCTCGATCGTGTAACCCAGCTCTACTGCGACGCGTGCGCCGACCAGGCGGCCGACCATCGTGACGGCGTGCAGTTGCTCCCGCCACAACGCGGTGTCTGCAGCCTTCCACCCGCCCTGCTCGTCCTTCATTTCCAGAACGTTTGCAAGCAAAATATGGTCGTGCGGGCACGGGTCACCTGCGCGGGAGGTGGCGTGGCGGGTGCGGGCATAGATGAGGCCGCCGGTGGGCGTGGCCTTGGCGGCTTCGCCGCGGCGGCCGCCCATATGCCGGGTGACCTTGTCGAGGTACGCCATCGTCGCGTCCGTCTCGGCGTCCATGATCTTGTGCATCGCCTCCGCTCGGCCGATAACTCCCAGCTCTGCGACGCTCTTGTGGGCTGAAATGACAATCTCCATGCCGGGGCGACGGGTCATCACGAGTCGTTCTCCGGTGCGCGGGTCCTTGGCCCCGCCCGGACCCAAGACCGCCTCGTACTCCTCCGCTGCAACTGACCCCGATAGGCCGAGCCCTGCTGCGCCCGAGCCACCCCAAACCAGGGGGTCTCACCCCGGGACGCGTAATATTCCAGCGCCATGCCGGGGTGGTCGTCGGCCCGCCCGAGCACCGTGGCGCGGTGGTACTCCACCGAGTCGGCTCCCATCATTCGCATCCAGCCCAAGGCTCACCTCTCGACAACCGAAAATGCCACCGAATTACTGAGGCAAGCCCTGGCTTGCAACCGTGTTCGCTTTGGTTGGAGTTGTAGTGGAGGAAGAAATCTTTGTAAAGAGGGAGTTCTGGGAAAGGGCAGTAATGGTAATTAGTGGTGATGAATGGGTAGAAGGAATTGTAGGAGTGATTAGTGAACGTGAGTAATCCGGTGGAGAGTTTCAAGGGGTTTACGGGCGTGGCTGTTGTGGGAGTGGGTCGTTTTGAGATTGGACGTATTGGGGGGCTTCTTGGCTGGGACGGGGGAGAAGCTTGGCGGCTCGGCGGGGGTTGGGCACGACGGGTTGGTGATGAACGACGAATTGGGGGATTAGGGGGGAACTGAGTGTTGAGGACGAGTTGGGAGGATGGGGCACGGAGTTGAGGCCAACCTTTGGCGCGAGCGCCCTGCGGTGACCGGGCAGCCGCCCACCCAGAAGCTAATCGGGCCAGCGGCGCCGACGGCCTCTCTCCGTCGCTCTCCCGATGCAGTTTTGCGGTGCTGTGTTACAGGGACCGCACCCGCTCCACCGCTCGCTACACCTGATCGTGGCTGAGCTGACTGGTGGAAGGGAGGCGCGTCGGAGATTCGTCGCAAGAGCAAAAGTACTCCAGACCTGAGATGTAGCCTCCTGTAACCCAGACCAAGAGCCCGCCGATCGGCTCGCCATGCCCAACAAAGACCCAACACCGCCCTGGGACCGGTCCGTCGGCAATCGCAGAGCGAGGAACGGCTTGGTCTTCTACATCTACCGCCAAATCGAGGAACGTTATCCGTCCTCCGACTACTAGCACAAATGGAACCTGGGCCAGCAGTTCGGGCTTTCCGTCAAACTCACCGTTGGCAATGACCGAGGCCACCAGAGCACGAACTTGATGCGCATTTTGCTCCGCCACTCCCACCATCTTGCCGAACCCGGCGCACAATCAAGGCGAGGTGTCAGGCCTAAGCGCCGGCCGCTTCGAAACGCTCGGGTTCTCAACGAAGGCCAAGTCACTAGCCGCCAGTCGGAGACTTCGGGTGTCCGTCCACTGAGGCGAATCCCGACTCGGCAAAGGCAGCGCACGCGGTCTGGGCAGACGCCCGTCTGTCGGGGCGCTGCCGCCGTCGGGCGATGCGTGGGCCGAATAGCCCGGACGTACTGGCACGCTTGTTTTGAGAGGAGGACTCATCGTGACGAAGTGGACCCGACTCGATAGGTGCCGTTGGCAGTGTGAGCGCGGTCTCTGGTGACCGCCTAGGTCTCCGGTCCGGTCATCACGTCCTCCGGATGTCCGCCGCGGCTCACACACCAAGGGCGTCCCTGCTAACGCGATGCAGTTCCGACTTCGCCACCTCGGCCCCTTACAGGTAGAGCACTAAACCCGAGGGAGACCAATGAACGGCTCTGACGCACTACCTGAGTTGATGACCACGGACCAGCTGGCCGAAAGGCTTGGCGTGACCCGCCGGCACGTACGCCGGCTTGTCGACGAGAGGCGCGTGCCCTTCGTGCGGGTCGGTAGGTTCATCCGCTTCGACCCAGCCGAGATATCGGCCTGGCTGGGTCTCGGCATCCGCGCCCGAGATAGGCCACCCGGTCCCCAGGCGCCACCCACCCTCTTGGCATGCCACCGCCGACGGGCGGGGCCGAGCTCATCGCCGGGACGCCGGCCCCCTGATGCCCGTGCGGGCCATGGGGGCACCGCAGACGGGCCTGTCGTTACCTAGCCGAGCATCTCGAGCTCAGCGAGCACCTCCGGTGCTCCCTCCGAACCCGATTGGCCTCCTGTCTGTACCACCGCTCGCAGTAGCCGAAGACCAGTCCGGGCCCGACAGCAGCGCGCGAAACCGCCGCAACGTAAGAACGCCCGAGTTTCCGGTCCTTACAATTTGTCGATACCAGTCAGGTCGGTGCTCACTTTCGGCCGCTAAACGAAATTCGGTGACTATTCCGCCCAGCCACGCGTGTCCTACCTGTGTCCTGACGCAAACTGACCTAGACAAGAGTCCGGGTCAGAAGCCTAAAATCGTCGTCCAAGGGATGTTCGTGAAATCGGCTTGACAATGATGACGAAATCCACCGCTTTAGGTGGTGAGGGGTGCAAATGCCCTTTCGCTGCCCTAGTTCAACGCAGAGACGGCCCCGTGATGGGCCGCCTTTAGGTTCCCTGGCCTAACGTGCGTTGTTCGTCTCGTCCCGGGGCGCGCTGAGGCCGGCGGTTATGAGCGGCCGGGACTTCCTCGGAGTAGTCGCTCGGTGGTACCGCCGCAAAAGGTCGAAGAAGCGATTGAAAAGACCGAGCAAAAGCTCGGCGCCGCGCTGTCAGAAGAGCAACACGCAGCGGTCGTCGGCGTATGTGCTTCGGGGCGCGGGGCGGACCTCGTCGTGGGCGTGGCCGGCGCCGGCAAGACCACGATGCTGCCGTGGCCGAGGCTTTCGAGCGTTCGGGCTGCGAAGTGATCGGGACCGCTACTTCCGGCCAAGCGACCCGCAACCTCGGCCGGGAAGCCACGATTAACAAGTCCCGCACGCTCGCCGCCCTCATCTGGCGGCTCGACCACGGTGAGCTAGCTCTCAGCGATAGTCCGTCGTGGCCCTCGACGAAGTGGGGATGACAGACGACGTCCACCTCGCCCGCCTCGCCACGTACGTGGAACTGGCCGGGGCCAAGTTGGTATCGCCCGAGATCATCTACAACTGCCCGCGGTCGGCCCGGGAGAGGCGCTTGCTGGTCGAGCGGGTCTAGCCGGCACCCCTGTCTCTTCCCTGCTATAGTGTGGTGGGAGAGCCAGACGGCGCCCCGGCGGGAGCATTGCCTCACTCTGGTACAGCCATCGCAGTACCCCAAAAGAGAGGCAGAACCAATGTCCGCGACATTGATCGCACGTCAGAATATATCGGAGTACAACGCCTGGAGAAAGGCGTACAACGACGCAGACACCATCCGGGCCCGCCACGGGTGCACCAGTGAGTCGGTACTCCGCTCCCCGAAGCATCACAACCTGGTGTTCATCACCCACCAGTTCCCGACGGTGGAGCAGGCGGAAGCCTTCACCGCGGACCCGGAGTTGCACTCGGCGATGGCGCGCGCCGGCGTCGTCGGGGACCCTGGCATCGAGTTGTTTGAGGACATCAAATGAGCGTTGTCGTCATAGCCCGCTTTCCCAGCGATGATCCCGGCAAGGCGGTGGAGTGGGCACGGGCACACTCGGACGTCCCGGAGGAGATCACGGCCAATGGGAAGACTCTCGGCCAGATCGGTCACCGAATCCTCCTCGGTGAGAAGGAGTTGGTCGTGATCGACGAGTGGCCGAACGAGGAGAGCTTCCACACGTTCTTCTCCGGGGTCCCACGGATGCAGGAGTTCCTCTCCGGGGCTGGGCTGTCTTCTGACCCAGTGATCTCCATACTCCAGGCAGTAGATGCGCCAGGGACGTTCTGGAACTGAGTACTGGTCGCCAACCCAAAATCTTCATGAGCACGACTGAGGGGACCGTTCTGGTCCCCTCAGTTCATCCCGGCAAGCAACTCTGAAGGACGAGTTCGCTCCCGGGCCGCCGAGTATCCTGCGGGACTAACGTGCCGCGCGCCCGACGTGCTCATCTGGGTCTCTGAGACCCGGAAAGACCCAGCAGCACGAGCGAGCGTCGATCGACGCTCATTTCTCCTGCCTTCGGCGGAATGGCCGATATAATAGAACCCAGATTATCGAGGCTACACCGGGATAATTTCTGCTTGCCTTGCCCAAGTCGGCCATCTCAAGGGTGTTACCGTCATCGCCGATTTTGGGGCGAGCATATGGCCGCTCAGGTCGCTATCGCTCCCACTCAGGGGTTGCGGCGGCAGGACAGCCGCGCCGACGGCCCGTCAAGCTCGCCGCCTCATGATGCCGCCCTGTTCCGGCGTGTTTCTGGGGCTCCGACGCCGGGTTCTGGTATCACCGGAAACCCCTGCCCGGTCGCCGATTTTGCGCCCTGCTGGCACCGGTCGCCGGGTCGTGCTTACGGCACCCGGGTCGTTTCGGCCGGGGCAAATTGACTTCCGTGGCCTTCAG
The DNA here is from genome assembly GCA_963807395.1 of uncultured Acidimicrobiaceae bacterium. Taxonomy (GTDB): domain Bacteria; phylum Actinomycetota; class Acidimicrobiia; order Acidimicrobiales; family Palsa-688; genus Fen-671. The sequence goes on along the minus strand of CAWEBW010000002.1, from coordinate 469,425 downwards.
TTTTGCCATCCGCCCTGGTCCTCTGTCACAGCACCTCCGAAGTTCTGCGGTGCAGCCGCGCCCATTGGGGAGTGTGAGACTCCTGCGCTTAACCAGTGAGTACCTAAGTGAAGGGGCGTAAACGGTGCTGGCGATGGACGCCAGCAGATGACCGGCAATCCTGGCGAGCGGATACCTGTCGTGATGACCTTCGCGTACCCTCGGGGCGAGTTCGAGATCGATCGCCTCGTCGACATCGGCCCCCCAGGTATCACTCCACGAGCACCGCAGACGGGACCCGCACAGGTTCCAGGCGCCGCTGCGCCGAGCGCATGGCCGCCCGTCCAGCTCATCGAGGTAAATGGCCAGCGCGTCCCGCTCCAGTTCGTGGTCAACCGCCCTCGCCACAAACCCGCTGAGGCCGCGGCCACCCACATGCTGTTGGACCCGAGTCGCCAGGTCTTCCTTGATGCTCACCGACCACTTGCGCACGGCCATCAGCCGAAACCTACCAGTGGACGAATTTGCCGCCACGGCACCTCGGTCGTGGCGAGACTGTTGTCGGTTCACCGTTAGGCAACAGCCGTTAGGGGTTTCCCAGAGCCGCTTACAGGGGAGAAGCTCCACGACCTTGCCGTTGGCGGCACGCTCGTTGCTCCCCCGCAGAAGGTTGTCCAGCCGATCGGTGAGCTCCTCCTGGGCGCCGGCAAAGAGGTGGGGGCGGCTCCGCGCAGGACGTGACAGCCGAGTGACCGGCACCAGCGTGCGCGATGGTTCCCTTGCAGCCGAGCAGGACAAAAAGTGCGCAAGGCACACACCGGAGGGCGCTGCGCGATGCTGGCCGCATGAAAGATAAGCCTCACGCCCCGGTCAACGCGAGCTGCGATAGCGATGATGTGGGCAGTCGAGCGGTCACAGTCGAGCGGGCCGAGAGCGATGACGATCTCATGGAGTTCTGGCTATTTGCCAACGACGTTTACGCCAACCGCCCCGTCCACTGGCGGACGACACCTGAAGCCCTGAACCCATCGCTCAAGGGCCAAGGCCCTGCTGCCGCGGGGCGGACGATCTCGGCGCATGTGGCTCGGTCGGGCGGGCGCATCGTTGCCCGGGCGGCTGCGGTCGTGGACGAACGGTACGTCGATCGCTGGAACGAGCCCCTCGGCCATATTGTTATGTTCGAGGCGCTCCCCGGTACTACTAAGGCAGTCCGAGCCCTGATGGACGAGGCTTGCACCTGGCTGAGAGGCCACGGCCTGGAGGCGGCCCGCACTGGAGCGGCCTTCTGTGACGCGCCTTATACGGTCGATGCCTACGACCTATTGCCGCCATCATTGCCCCGCCAGAACCCCGCTTACTACCACTCGCTGCTCGCAGAGGCCCGATTCCTCGCAGAAAGGGGATGGGTCGACTACAAAATCCAAGTGACACCGGGGCTGGTGGCGCAATGGCGGCAAATGCTGCAGGCGGGTGAGAGTGCTGGCTTCCGAGTGGTCAGTTTCGCAGAGGCCGACAAGTCGAACAGGGCCCAGCACTTCACGGCCGTATGGGAGAGTGCGTTTGCCCGTCACTGGGGTGGTTGCAGCGTCTCTCTCGCTGAGTGGGAGCAGGTGTTCGCGACGACCGAGCCAATCGGCTCCCAGGAGGCGTCGGTTCTGGCCTACCGCGGCGATGAACCGGCGGGGCTGGGTCTGTGCCTTCCCGACACTTCCAGCCAGGCCGTCCTCGTCGGGGACCGTCTGCTATTGCCGGAAGAGCGCCTCAATGTGTTCGGGATTGGGGTCCTCGAAAGCGCCCGGGGCACCGGCCTCAACCTCGCCATAGCCGCTCGCTCGTTCCTCGAGCTAGTGAGGCGAGGCAACACTTACGTCAGCTACACCCTAGTACTGGACGACAATTGGCCGTCCAGGAGGACGGCCGAGAAGCTCGGCGGTTGGGTATGTGCCAATTACCTGGTATACCGGCGGGACTTGAGATAGCCCAGAGCATCCTGACGTTTCGGTACCGCGCGCGATCCAGGCACCTTTTCCGGTTTGGGGGCACAAACGTTTGTAAAACGGGGATTCCGCATGACCAGGCTGCTGGGCGGGGAGGCCGCGTTGTCAAAGGCAACTGGCCCTGCTATTGCGCAAGCGCTGCCCTGAGCACATGTGAGTCCTCGGCTCCTTATTCCGTGAGTGCTCTCGGCGCCAAAACGTGCAGACGCTGGTCAAGGACTTTCGTGAACTCCCACCACGGGATGATCGTGAAACTGCATTAGTAGTGATCACGAAATCCACCGTTGGAGGTGGCGAGGGGTACAAATGCCCTTTCGCCACCGCAAGTTCAAACGCAAAGACGACCCCGCGGGGGGCCGTCGTTCGCGTTAGCGATCGAGGTGTTACGCCGGTGAGGCGACGTGTAATCCCGCCCCCTCCGCCGCCTGCTTCAGCCGTTCGTCATAAGCGAAAACGATGCCCAAGTCCGGGCCCAGGCTCATGGCCGATGCGAGATGGACAGCGTCAAGAGACCGAAGTGTGGCCGGTGGCATGTCCGCCGCACGGTCGAGGACCACGTCATCTAACTGGACTAGGTACACCGAGCGCATGAGGCTTCTGGCCTTGGCCACGTAGCGGTCATTGCCCGAATGCCTTAGCGCCCGGACCGCCTCCGCTCGGAGTAGGGCTGACGATGCTCGCTGGGGCCATCGCTCTAAGGATCGCGTCAGTGAATTCGACTCGGGCTCCTTCACGATGAGCTTCACGAAAGCGGTGGAATCAAGGTAAGCGATGGTCGGAGGCACGCCCGGCTCAGGCCTCTTCTGCCCTCAATATCTCGAGGGCCGTTGACGGCAACCCGACGCCAGCGGGCTCGGCGGGCAGCCCCAGCTCTTCGAGAAAGTCGATTAAGTCGCCCTCAGCTGCCGTTGCTCTGCCTTCGGTTACAAGCTGGTCCAACACCGACGCCCGCAAGGGCACGATACGTGCCACTGGGTGGCCGTGGTCGGTCACAACTATCGACTCGCCCACGACCACCCGCCTCAGTACTGCACTTGCTTGCTGCCGTAGCTCCCGCACGCCCACACTGTTACTCATTGATTAACGCGGTAGCACATGCGTCGTGCGCACCGTCGACCGCCTCAGCACCCGCAACGGCACCACTGAATCGTTCCGCCAGCTCCTGTCGGGTGATTCGATCGTCGGATGGCACTTCGGTCCTTCGCCCGCAAATTGGCTCGCGTCTTTCACTTTATTGCTTTGTTTCAGTCGCCATTTTCTCCGGAGATGTGAATGCGAGACGCCGGCTCCAGCAGCAACCCCTTTTCGGCCCGTGGCTACTGGATGCTGTCCTGGTAAAGTGCGGCCACTGCCGCGGCCACCCAACCGCTGTCCCAGCGGTGCGCTAGGTCTTGCGACGGGCCGTTAGTATGCAGAATGCCTTGTGAAGTCAAGAGAGAGTCGTAATCCGAGACGTCGCCCTCGTACAAACTGTAGCCCCCGATCCATATCCGGTTCTGCGTCTGGAACGGCGACTTGTGGGCAGCGAGGAACGCAGCAGTCAATTGGTAATTCTGGGCAAAGTTTGTCTGGGAACCGTAGTTGGTCGTTCCGCCCTGGTACTCATCATATGATGACATGTCTGCGGGAAAGTCCCAACTCGCGGCCAGCGCAAACAAGTCGGGATGCTTTAGGATCAAGTCCTGCGCGCCGAAACCTGACTTCGAAAACCCGATAAGCCAGCTCTGCTCGGTCCCTGTAGTCGCGAGGTTGGCCTTCACCCAGGGCACCAGTTCGTTGGTCATGAAGGTCTCGTACTGGATGTTGGGGTCGGAAGAACTATTCGCGTACCACGGCATATTGGTGAACGTTGGCTCGATGATCGTCAAGTTGTACTTGTCCTCGGCGTCGAGTGCCTGCAGGGTTGCCAACCCATCACCGAACGTCGTGCCGAGCCCTGGCTCTACGGTAAGCACGTACAGGAAGTTGTGGGCAACGCCCGCCGCCGGGTGCGTCGGAGTAAGGACACGCAAGGTCTGGGCGCCGTACCCATTGTTAGCCGAAAGTACCGTGTACGACGCGATCCCGGTGGAGTCGGTGCTCTGGTATGTGACTTGAAAGTGGCCGTTCCACCAGACCAGTTGTCGGCGCTACCCGTGGCACCGTCAGCCATGATGCCTGGCGCTCCCGCGGTCAAGCTCGGGTCAGTGGCCGTGATTTCGGGCGTCCCGTTCACCGAGAAAGCGAGGGTGTTGCCGAGGGCGACAAGGGTTAAAGTGGTACCGGCGGGCAGCGCCGGAGTGGAGTACGACAACCCCAGCTGGGTCCAGGCCCCGTTGATGCGCTCGAACAGCATGAGTTCGGGGCTGTCGTAATTCCAGTCGTACATCCCGGCGTAGAGGCTGGCACCGCCGTTCTGGGCGCGCACCACAGGTCCGATCCAGTCACTATCGGTCATGGGATTGGCCGTGACGGTGACCTGGGAGTACTGGTCGTTTGCGTAGGTCTCCCCGGTGCGGCAAAGTACAGGTGGGCCGGCGGGTATCTTGATGCCCTCGTGGCTGTTCTCGTGGACATGGACCAGGTAACCGTCGCCCGAGTGGGGCGCGTGCTTTTTGAAGGGCTGTCGATGACAGTTGCCGACGGTCAACGAGTGGGCGTTGTGGGTGTGAACGGTACCGGCAAATCCACTCTGCTCCGGGTCCTGGCCGGGAAGGACGTCCCTGACGCCGGGGTAGTGCGCCGCGGGCAAGGCACGCGGATCGGGTTTTTGGACCAGGAGCCGGAACTGCCTGACGGGAGAGTCCAAGAAGCCGTGGGGGAAGGTTGGGAGGCCGAAGCCGCCCTGAGCCGCTTGGGCCTAGGCCCTCAGATGGGTACCAACACCAGGGCCCTTTCCGGCGGCCAGAGAAAACGTGTGGCGCTGGCTCGGTTACTGGCTCACCCCGTCGAGCTCCTCGTCCTCGACGAGCCCACCAACCACCTCGACTTGGGCGCAGCGGTCTGGCTGGAAGACCGACTGAGCTCCTTTCGTGGTGGCCTTGTGCTGGTAACTCACGACCGGCACTTGTTGAACCGGCTGACCACGGTGGTGTTGGAGCTGGACCGGGGGCACGCCTATTTTCACGACGGAGGCTACGAGCTCTACCTGGCAGCCAGAGCCGAGCGCGAAGCTCAGGCCGCGTCAGCTGAGTCGACTCGCCGCAACCTGGCCCGCAGGGAACTTGCCTGGCTCCGGCGGGGCGCCCAGGCCCGGTCCCGTAAGCCGCACGCCCGGGTCGAGGCGGCCCTGCGCTTGATCGAGCGACGGCCGGCCCCCGGGACCGGGACGGCTGAGTTCCAAGGCAACTTCGGCGTCCCTCGCCTGGGCGACAAGGTCGTGGAGTGCATAGGAGCGGGTTTCCGCTACGAGGACGGGCCTACCGTGCTCTCCGGCGTCGACCTGGCCCTCGGGCGGCGGGAGCGCCTCGGCGTGGTGGGCGCCAATGGTGCGGGCAAAACGACCCTGCTCCAGCTGCTGGCCGGGCGGCTCCAGCCGACTGAAGGCGTGGTCGAGACGGGGCCGACCGTCGTGGCGGGGTACCACGACCAGCTGACGGCCGATCTCGACGCCGATGCCACTGTGAGGGACCTGGTTGCCGGCCCGTACCGCCCGCCAGGGTCACCCGAGGACATTAACCTGATGAAACGGTTCCTTTTCGGCGGCGACCTACCCTTCGCCCGCGTCGGGTCATTGTCCGGAGGTGAAAGACGCCGGTTGCAAATCCTGCTGCTCACTGCGGCCCGGCCCAATGTCCTGTTTATGGACGAGCCCACCAACGACCTCGACCTGGATGCTCTGCGAGCCCTGGAAGATTTTTTAGAGGATTGGCCGGGGGCGCTGTTGGTCGTCAGCCATGACCGTACGTTCCTGGAGCGGGTCACGGACCGTGTGGTGGAAGTGGGCCCCGAGGGGGCCGTTGCCGAAGTCCCGGGCGGCGTGGCCGGCTGGGTTGAGCGGGCGGTTGGTGGACAGCCTCGGCTCAACGAAATGCAAAGCTCACGCGCTGTAACCTCTAGGTCCACCGCCGTAAGCACCGACGGTGCCGGCAGCCCAAGCGCACCTGCGCAACCACGCGTGAACCCCTCGCGGCAGGCCCGGCTCCTCCGGGACGCAGAAAGAGAAATGGCTCGGCTGCACGGCGAAGTGACCCGCTTAACCGAGGCTTTGGCTTCAGCATCTGACTACAAGGACATGGCCGCGCTGGGCCACAACCTGGCCGACGCCCAGGCCGCCCTCGAAACGGCCGAGGAATCTTGGCTGGCCTTGGCCATCAACGACTAAGGCCGGATCGGACGCGTGGTGCACCGGAATTGTCACCCAATTTCGGTTGAGGGACCAAAATCGGAGGGGACAAACTGTGTGCTGATAATTCGCCAGTGCCAGTCGAGGGCGGCTGTCACCCTCCCTGGCGTTGGCCGGTAACTCAACACAGTTCAGGCATACGGTTGGCACAGCGACTTGCCGTTATCCCAGGCGAACCACTGGCCCAGTTTGCCGCCTGGTGCTGAGGGGACGCGGGCGTCGAGATGCTGGTAGGCGAGGGGCCCGTTGGCGGTGCAACGCCCGAGGTCGTAGGCGCGCAGCTCGGCCGTCACGCTACCGGGGTAATACCCCCCGTTGGGCTTGAAGATGTAGGTCTTCCCGTACCCGTAGGCGTCCGGCTGGCCCCAGTATGTCCAGCTGATCCCATGGACCATCCCGGAGGGGTCGCCGCCGTTGAATATCTCGTTCGGTCGGTAGGTCCCCCACCCGACCCCGATCCGGGGGATGAACGCCTTCGAGCCGAGTACGGGCTGGCCCGGGGGCGTCGGGACGTTGGCGCATTTCGCACCCAAAGGGAGGTCTCCTCCCGGGAACCATAGTTGTCCCAGGGCTTGAGGAATGCCGCACAGGCCCTGAGGAAAGTTGTAGTACGTCAGGTAGGTAAAGTCGCCGATTGGGCCGTCTCGGTGGAAGAGCTGAAACGCGCCCATGTCCTCACACCCGGTTGGGATATCGAAACAAATGTCGGCGACCACCCAATAGGAATTGGCGCTGGCCGACCTCCCGTAGATAACGCCGGCGTGCTCGATGGTGGGGCCCTCCACGTGGCTTTCGGGGGCGCCCGCGGGGACACCGAACGCGTCTTGCGGCTTGGGGTCCGCGAGGTAAGCGTGGAAATAACTGGCGCGGATTTGAGCACCCAGGGTTTTGGTGACTACGAGATTAGATGCCGTACCACTCTCGGGTGTGGCCGGTGCAGAGGGCCTCGAGGTGCTGGGCGGGGACGTCGTCGTGGCTGGCGGATGGCACGTGCCGGGGGCCCAGTGCCAAACGGCCACCACCGGGGCGGGGATACTCACGTGGTAAGCGGCACAGGTACCGACAGTATCGGTGTACCCCACGTCGTGCGCCTGCCAGGCGCCGGGCGGAGTGCGCTGGAAGATCAGGTAAGCGCCGTCGTCCTGGACCGCGACTTGTGCCGCCTGGGAACTGGCTTTTGGGACCAGGCTTGCCCCTGCCCAGTAGGTCGATGTCGCCTTATCGTACGCGTAGTAGGCCGCGTAGGTGTTGGGAGGCGCACCGAGGCCCACGAAATCCGAAGCCGCCAGCCCGTAGTAGGACGCGGCGGCGGCGACGAGGGCAGATCGCACTGTGTTCGTGAGGAGGAGATTTTGCGCGACCCCGTTCGTCTTGACCGGCTGCGCCGCCAAAAGCCCGGCGGCAGAGACCTCGGGTTGCCCTCCCACGAAGGGGGCTAGCCCGAGCACCGCGCACGCCGTCACTATTTTGAGCGTCTTCCCCACTGTCACGTCCCTTCTATTTAGGCCCGGCGTGAACTTGGACGGACCGCCAAAGCCTGATGGCCCATCATCACATGTGCGAAAAGCAGTCCCTGGCGATTGTCGCGGCTTCGGGCAGGCCGCCCTGAGCCACACCGACCTGCACGCTGTAACTCTCCGAGCCGACCTGACCGAGCGGGAACCACAGCTCGCCAGCGCCTTTCGAGCCCCCCTTTTCGACCACCCAGACGACGCCGGTCCCGAGTGTCGGCTCGGGGACGAAGGTATTGGCAAACTTCGGTGGCAGATCCTGAGCGACGGTCCCGCGCTGGACGTAAACGTTGATGGTCGAATTGCCCGGCGGGTTGGCCACGTACTCGCACAGGCCGGTCGCTGCGAGGTCGAACTGGGTGGCGAAATGAGTACCGGCTGCAGCATCCGCCTCCGCCTCTGTGAGCAAGGTGCACGGGTGCTTGACGATCGTTTCCACAATCGACGGGCTCACATCGGTGGGCAGAGTCGGGCCGCCCGACACCTTTGGCGCGACAGTAGAACTCGTGCTCGACGGGGTCGGAGGCGGCAGCGGAGTCGGCGACTTGGACTGCGGGACCGGGCCCTCAGTTAGCGTGTACAGGGCAAACGCCCGAACGACGGCCCGCAGCACCAGGTTGATGTACTTCGTGCCGAGCGCAGACTGATCAATCACGCAACCCCGCAACAGGTTGCCGTTGGTGACGCCTTTGGCCCGGCATTGCGATTCGTAAAGCGGGAGCAGGAAAGCCGGGACAGTGGCGGCGTCGAAGTTACTGGCCGGGAAGCCCTTCACGAGGTAAGAGCTCGGGTTCTTGCCCGGCGGGTACGTGAAGAGGGAGTCGTTCTTAGTGACCGCCCAACTCGGCGCGAACGACCCGTATATCGTCCGGAAACCAGAGTTGGTGGTCGGGTCGACGAGATAACGCTTCCCGTTCCCGCCGACCAGGACGGTATCGGTGGCTAGCGGGCTGGCGCCCGGGACGACCGAGTTGAGCAGCCCGTGAAGCCCGCCGACCAGCGACTGCGGAGCGCCGAAGAACAAATTGAGGCCCCCGGGGAAGCTCTCGATCGCCGCGGTACAGCCGTTGGGCCACTTCACGAATATGTCACCCTGGCTCGTCGGCGTGGACGCGGCCGCCACCGGGCAACGAGCGGACGGTGGTGCCATCGAGGTGCGTCACCGCGCCATTCACGAGCAGCCGAGCCGAAGTGCCGGCGTCCACCTCGAGGCGAGTGCCGGCGATGAGCATTGCAAAGGCGGTGTCCTCGGCCACCGAAGATGACCCGTTCACCGGTTGCTCGCGGACCTGGACTTCGAGCGAGTGGTCCCTGGACTCGACGAGCGTGTACTCGCCGGCGGCCTGGAAGTCGAGGGCGCCGTCGTTGAAGGTTGCGAGGTGAGGGTCGCCCTCTGAGTAGGCCACGGCGGTGCCGTTCCCCGGCGGAGCCGGGTTGCAGTCCCCCGCCGAGGGCGGGAGGTCCACGGGCGTCGCCCGGTTCCCGGGTGAGGCGATCGAGGTGATCGTGTAGCGAGCGTCGGCGGCAGTGCTGTTGACCGCCAGGGTGAACGGTGCGGCCAGCGGCGCCAAGTTGAGGGGGGTGCCGCCCGAGGTGCAGCTGACATCAGTGTCCTGGCACGGCTTGGAGCCGACGCAGAACACTGCATCGGTGAAACCGAGGTCGCTGTGGCCCGAGCCGTCGTGGACCGATGCGTACCCGCCGCTCACGCTGATCTCGAGCAGGCCGTCGGGGACGGAGGACTCCTTGTCGATCACCGCGGCCCACGGTTGAAGCGTGCCACCGTTCGAACCGCCGATCGCCCCCAGGACATCGGCGACCACCGCCGGCTGCGCGCCCATCGGCACCCCGATCCCCGGTGTCGTCCACGCGTCCCCCCAGGTCGGCTGGTTGACCATCGACGCCCCCCAGGCCTTCTCCACCGCGACAGAGCCACCGCCAAGTGTTGATATGAACGCGGACGACCCGCCGGACTCAAAGGCGCGCCAGGCGTCGACCATCTTCGACCACAGGTCGTCGCCCGTGATGTGGGCGACGAGCGAGTACCAGCCCACAGCGTCGTAATTCCGGGCCGTCAGGTCCCGGCCCGGTATCCCGAGCCATCCCTCGCTCCAGAAGCTGGCGGTGCCGGGCTCGCCATAACCGGCATAGCTGGTCGCCAGGTACGTCGCCGAACCCTCCGTGATAAACGCGGGGACCGTTTGACTTATCTCCGCTTCGGAGAACACCTCGTCCTGGTAGCAGTGCACCACCTCATGCGACAGCAAGACGTGGAGGCGGTCTGACACCCCGCCCAGTGACGCGTGCTCGCCGCTGTACAAGAGCGGGTAGAGGGTGATCTGGCACGGCTCCTTGACGAAGCCCTCGTCAGGAGAACCCGGCGAAAGGTGGTGCTTGACCCCGTTGAAGTACCCCGTCGTCGCCAGGGTCTTTCCGTTCACGTTCGTCGGCGCGAAGACTATCGCTAGCGGGTCAGTGAGCCGGGAGCTGGTCGGCGCCAGGACCGGCAGACCGAGCCGCGCGCCGATACCGGCGAGATCGCTCACGACGTCCGCGCACACCCCCTCCTCCAGTGAGTGGTCGACCGATGCTGGAGCCGTCACCCATTGCAGGCAGTTGGCCGTGAGATCCTGAGGAGCCTGGCCGAGTTGCCCGAGCCGGGCCCCGACCGCAAGTGGTCGTTCGACGGTCGCCCCGGCCGACTGAGCCGTGACCGCCGTCCCCACCAGTGCCAACAGAGTTGCCAACGCGACTAGTACAGAGCGGCCCGGGGAGCTCCGCTCCGTCAAACAGCCACGCGTCCGGCAGTTCAAAGTTTTTCCGCCAGCCTGACGAGAGCGGCGAGCTTCGATGTTGACACGGCCTTGCTGTAAACGAACGCCCCGTACTCGTCCTTACCACTCAACCCGGTGATGCCCTGAGTGAACACCCCTCCCGTCGTGAATGTGTAGTAAAAGGCGGGCAAGCCGAGGCCGGAGTAGGGGACGGCGTTGATGTTGAGCTTTTGCCCCTGGGCTAGCCCTTTTTTCAGCTCCGCTGCCGTGAGCGGCCTCGAGGTGACCTCGTAGACAAGGCCGACGGTCTTGGCCAGCGCGGCGAGGCTCGTCTCGGACCCGTAGGCACATGACGTTACCACCGCGGAGATTTCGTAGTTTTCCTTGGTCGGCTTCAGATCGTCAGTCGAGGCGGTGGCAGGCGGGACTGAGAAGCCCACGATTGCAGAGACGGACGCTGAACTTACTTTGTGGCAGACCGCCGCGGCTGACGGCCCGGGGCCGGAAGAAGCCTGGGCCACACCTGGGGCAGCGGCGAGAACGGTCGGGCCGGCAACGCCGAGAAGCAGGCCAAAAGACCTGAAATGGCGACCCGCCCGCCGTCTTGTCCCCATAGAGGAGGTGCTGTAGGTCATGGGACTCCCTTGTCTGGCGGCTCTCGGCACGTCGAAAATAAACCCAAGCAGAGGTAGCTGAGATGAAGGGTGGCGAGCTTAGCCCGCCAGTAAGACGGTCACCGTGCCTTCCACCTGACTGATGGCGTAGCTGGCGTCTACCGCCCGCCCGCAGGTGTACAGTACGTGCCCGGGGGCGGGTGCCGACCGAGCTGGCCGTTTCGTGGGCCACGAAGCCCGGGTAGGCCGGGGTTATGGCCGGCACCGGGCCCGCAGACATGGTGGCGTTCGGGACAGTGATCGTCAGTATTGCCGCGGTGGCAGGGACAATGGCTGGTGGCCGGTCGGTTGTCCGGACCAGTTCCACTAGCGCTTCTTACAAGAGGGAGGTGACGCCGTGACCGAAGTTCACGACGCACCAGAAGAGGGCCGGCTCGTCCTCCAAGAAGACGGGTACGAGGCTGAGCTCGTCTACCACCTGCATCGCGACCGCATTGCCCTCCTCCACACCAAGGTTCCGAAGGCGGTGAAAGGCGAGGGGATGGGAGGGCTACTTGTTCGAGCTGCCCTCAAAAAGGCAGCTTCAGGAGGACTCACGATTGTCCCCTGGTGCTCTTTCGCCCGAGGATGGCTCGAGGAGCACCCGGATGACGCCCGCACGGCCTCGATCGACTGGGCCACGTCGCCCCCCGAACCTGGCGATGACATCGATCGATATCTCGACGCGGAGGAAGAAGACTCGTTTCCAGCCAGTGACCCTCATTCGGACTGGGCTGGCGGCGTCACATGACGGCTGCTTAGAAACCGCTTGAGGCCGTCAGAGCCACCCAAAGCAAAATGTAACATTTGACAGTTCTCTGCTACACAGCCCGTTGTTTTCTCGCCCGTTCGGAACTCACTGGGTTATGTGTTTATAGCCGGACCAAAAGCGGCGGGGAAGCGCCCATAAGGTGGGGAGGCGCTGAACTAACGCGCGCCCCTCCCGGAGCTTGGTGGTCCTACCCCCAGCGGCCTAGGTGGCACAGCGGCTTCGGTTCCTTGTCGAGTCTCCGTAGCCCGGGGACCTGAGGCTCCGGCTGGGGGAATCACGTCGACGGCGATGAGGTCCGCAATGGAGCCGCCGGCGGTCGCCGGTAGAGTGTCTGGTGATGATAAGTGATGAACGCGCCGGAGCAAGCCACTCTGATTTCATCCGCGAGGTCATCCAGGACGACCTACGCACCGGCAAGCACGATGGCCGCGTCGTCACCCGGTTTCCACCGGAGCCGAATGGTTACTTACACATCGGTCACGCTAAGTCGATCTGCCTCAATTTCGGCGTGGCCGAAGAATATGGCGGCCGTTGCAACCTTCGCTTCGACGACACCAATCCTCTGAACGAAGGCGTCGAGTACGTCGACTCGATTGTGGCCGACGTCAATTGGCTCGGTTTTTCTTTTGGGGACCGGGCCTTGTACGCATCCGATTATTTCGACGAGATGTACCAGCTGGCCGAGGAGCTCATCGGCGAGGGGAAGGCCTACGTCGACGATCTAAGCGATGAGGAGATCAAGGAGTACCGAGGCAGTCTCGCCGAGCCGGGTCGCCCGTCGCCGTACCGCGGACGGACGGAAGAAGAAAATCTGGCCCTGTTCCGGTCGATGCGGGCCGGGGATCTGCCAGACGGGGGTTGCGTTCTCAGGGCCAAGATCGATCTCGATGCAGCCAACATGAAGATGCGCGACCCCTTGCTTTACCGGATCCGTCACGTCCGACACCACCGGACAGGTGACGCTTGGCCGATATACCCGATGTACGACTGGGCCCATCCCCTCTCCGACGGCATCGAGGGTGTCACCCACTCGCTTTGTACCTTGGAGTTCGAAAGCAACCGCGAGCTGTACGACTGGGTCATCGACAACACACGCGTCTCAGAGCGACACGGGTTCAGCCGACCCCACCAGTACGAGTTCGCGCGTCTCAACCTTGATTACACCGTTCTGAGCAAGCGCAAGCTCCTAGCGCTGGTGGACGAGGGCTACGTCGGCGGCTGGGAAGACCCACGGATGCCAACGATCGCCGCGATGCGCCGCCGAGGCGTTGGCCCTGAAGCTATCCGCGCCTTCGCCGACCTGGTGGGTGTGGCCAAAGTCAACTCGACGGTCGACATCGAAAAGCTTGAGTTCTGTGTCCGAGACGACCTCAACTGGACTGCGCCACGGGTTATGGGTGTCCTGCGCCCACTAAAGGTCACTATCACCTCCTGGCCGGAAGGCAACGTCGAGGAGATGACCGGGCCATACTTCCCGCCTGATGTCGGTAAGCCAGGCGAGCGGAGCATCCCCTTCGAGCGTCAAATCCTGATCGAACAGGACGATTTCGTCTTGGACCCGCCGCCTGGTTATCAGCGGCTTTCCCCAGGCCGGACGGTCCGTCTGCGCCATGGGCCCTGTATCACCTGTGATGAAGTTGTCACCGATATGGGCGAGGTGGTCGAAGTCCGCTGCCACCACGTCCCCGGCTCGGTAGGGAACAACCCGCTTGGCGTCAAGGTCTCGGGCGTCATCCACTGGGTGCCGGCCACTCTTTCCGTGCCCGCCGAAGTTCGCCTCTATGACCGCTTGTTCTTGGAGGCGCGACCCGAGGACGGCGGTGACGACGAGCTCAACCCCAAATCTCTAGAGGTGGTAAGTGGCGCCCGCCTCGAGCCGAGCCTGGCCGGCGCCGGACCCGGAAGCCGCTGGCAGTTGGAACGCGTCGGTTATTTCGTGTTCGATACGGTTGACTCCAAACCCGGCGCCCCAGTATTGAACCGAGCCGTGACCCTGCGAGACTCGTGGCAGGCCAAGACGCAGCTGCCGGCGTCGACGCCGGCTCGAAAGACGGCCAGAGCCAACACTCGCCCGCCGAAGAAGAGCCGCGTCGAGTACCGGGCGGAAGCCCGCGTTCGAGACGCTCTGTTGGCCGACCGCTTCGCCACCTGGCCTTCGAAGTACCGGTTGGGGGAGGGCGAGGTAGATCTCTTGACAGCCGACCGAGCGACCGGAGACCTCTTCGAGGACGCCGTCGGCAGTGGCGCCCCACCGGATGTCGTGGCCCGGTGGGTCATAAACGAGCTGCCCCGCGAACTAGGCGACCGCCCCCTCGACCAGATAAAGCTCACGGGCAAGGGGCTTGGCGCGCTGGTGCTAGCCGTTGAGTCAGGCGAGATCACCGGTGCGGCGGCCAAGGACATCTTTGCTGAGCTGGTCCAGCGAGGCGGCGACCCCCGCCAGATCATCGACGAGCGCGGTCTTGCCCAGGTCAGCGATGAGGACGCGATCGCCACGATCGTCAACGAGGTGCTGGCTGCCAACGCGGACAAGGTGGACCTGTACCGCGCCGGCAAGACCGGCCTGTTGGGGTTCTTCGTAGGCCAAGTGCTCAGATCATCCCAAGGCAAAGCCAACCCTGTGGTAGTCCAGAGGTTGCTGAGCGCGCGCTTGGGCTGAACTTTCTTCGTGACCAAAGGCAAGTCATCCCAAGGCCAAGCCGCGCCGCCGGTGCGTGGGTTGCGCAGGTCGCAGAAAAAGCGCAAATGCCCTTCGGGCACCTTACTTTCGACGTCCTAACGAAGGCGTCAAGCTTCCGTCTGCCTCCGCCAACGAATATCTGATGAAGCGGATTTCTAGCGGCCGGAGCACCCAGTCCCGGGCGTCAACATTGACTGGCCCTCTACCTTTGTAACCCCCGCCAGAGGTGAACCGTCTAAAACTTGAAGGACGAAAGGAGCGGGCGCGATTGGCCCGGCAAATATGAAACGCGCTCTCGGGTCGAATTCCCTGCCGAAGCCTCGACCAGCGCGTGGGCGGCGGTGGAAAGCTCGTTAGAAGTTTTTGTATTTAGTCCATAGCAGGAAGATCCGCCTCCCGAGTAGCCGTCCCACACTGACGGCGACGCGGGAGCCGGGTGCTTCCACAACTGACAGGAGGCAACAGCGTTGACTTTCGCCCAAAGGAGCACATCCGGGTGGCCCCCCCACGGTCCAAGGCGAGCGGCAGCCGGATCTATGCGGCCGCGCATAGCCCGTTTCTCAGCCTCGATAATCGGTGCCTCTCTCCTTTCACTTGGCTGGGGTGCGATCCCGGGATGGCTCGGGACGGCCCCCGCCGCGGGCGCCGATACCGCACAACCCAGCCGGGGTGGACAGCGACTTCGCCAAGCTCACGGCTGACATTGCCGATAGCTCGACCAAATTGCTCGGGGGCGGCGCCCGAAAGGAGCTTCTTTTCGGTCAGGCCGTCCTGGCTCACCGGCGCATAGACGCTCAACCGGGTAACCCGTGTGCCGTCTTGCCCACGCTGGCCCGGTTGCGTGCGGACTTGATCGCCGGCGCCGGAGCGGGTAGCCCCACCGTCGGCCGGCTCGTTATCTCCCCATTGCTGGCCGTCCAGCTCGAGGCCGACATCCTGGACATCCAGGGCTTGCTGCTGTCCTCCGGGGACGCAGTGTCATGCGGGGGGGCCAGCGTGCCATCGAGCCCAGCTGCGTTCCCGCTATCCAAGGTCATCTCATCGGACAACACCCAGGTCACTTTCCGCGTCAGCTTCCCGGCCCCCCGGTTCTCCGAGAAAGTCGGCGCCGGCGTCGCCTACACGCAGGTCCTTTCTCCGGGGATGGGTAACGTTTCGTCGCTGTTCTCCCTACCTAAGGGGGACACAGGAGAGGCTGCGGGGGCCGTGGTGGGACTGCCCCAGTTGCCGGTCACCGGTGACGAGATCGCCCTTCCCCAGGGGGGGTCGGCTGTTGTCCGGGTCGTCCACACCTCGAGCTACCTGTTGCCGGCGGTGCAGCTCTGGCCGTTGCAGCCTGGCACCGAGGCCGCCAGCACCTCGAGCACGGGCGCTCCGCTGCCACCACCCGCACCTCCGTTCACGATCAACCAGAGCGGGTACAGGTCCTCTGAGCAGTACCCATCGGCGTTGGCCGTCGCCACGCCGCCCGAGTCCGAGCACGGCTTGGCGGTAGCCGGCGTGGCGCTGGCCGGCGGCCAGTACCGACCCGCGCAGCGACTGCTGAGGGTGCTGACCGGTATGGAGGTGCAGGTCAGCTTCGGCGGGAACAGTCAGAACGCGTTCGGGACCACGCAACTGATGACACCGGACGACCTCCCCTTCATGACCCTCTGGCAGTCCAGTCTGCTCAACTACAACACGATCGTGAAGTACCTGGGCCCCTACACGCAGCCGAACGAGGTTTGCGGAGAAGAAATGATGATGATCACATCGCCGGCGTTGATGTCGGCGGCCAAGACCTTCGCCGCAGAGCGCACCGCCGACGGCATCTTGACGAACGTCTTCACTACCGGGCCCACCGCCGATGGCGGCATCGGCACCACCCCCGAACAGATCCGCAACTTCATTGCCAAGCAGTACGACAACCCGGACTGCCGTCCGCATCCGTCCTACGTACTGCTGCTGGGAGATACCACCGTTGTCCCCACCTTCGAAATCTTCTTCGGGACGACAACCTCCGACGGCACTACCACCCCGAACTTCCCCGAAGAGGTGGTGGCCACTGATATGCCTTACGGCTTCATCCACCAAGCGAGCCAGGTTGACGCCTCTTTGGCCGCGGGCGTGGACAAAATCACTGACTACAACCCAGACTTGTTCGTAGCGCGGGTGCCGGTCCCCGACGTTGACGGCCAGCCTTCGGCGGCGGCCGCTGCCACTGAGCTGGCCATGATCCACAATTATGAGGACAACCCACCGCCAGCAGGCTCGCCTTTCTACCAGAACGTCGTCGGCGCTGAGTTCTTCCAGCCGTGCCCGGACATCCAGGACGATTGCGGGCGCACGGCTAACCCCCCTTACACTTACACGCCCACGGGGCAAGACGAGGAGTCGTTCCTACGCACCTCCGAATTTGTTGGGACGGAGGCAGCGGTAGCCGGCAAGACGTTCGAGCGGGTGGCCAGCGATGAAGCCAATAACGACCCAGGGGTAACCATAGATCCACAGACCTTCGACACAGGAAGCCCGATACCCCCAGGGATCAATTTCAACGGCACCGACACTGACATCAGCAACGACCTGGACGCGGGCGCCTTTCTTCTTTGGCACAGCGATCAACGGGTATACCAACGGGAGCGGCTGGTATGAGCCCGGGTACGGCGAAGGCGACATCAGCTCCCTGAACGAGCCGGGCAACAGCGAGCTACCCGTGGTCTGGAGCAGCGACTGCGACAGCGGGAAGTTCGACAGCAATACAGAGTCCTCACCGTACGTCACGCCCGGCGTGGTCCCCGGCTACTCGGAATTTTGGCTCGAAGACGGCAAAGCTGTCGGGACCGTTGGCTCATCACGTATCAGCTACATCTACCAGGACGGCTTCTTGCTCCAGGGCATGGGTACGAGCTTGTTCCCTGAAGAAGGCAACATTTTCCGGGTCCTGCTGGGAGGTTCCCCTGTGGCTCCTGTGCTGCAGCTTGGGCAGCTCGTGGTGGCGGCGAAGAGTTATATGGAAACAGAGACTGCGGCCAACATGACCAGCGACGATGGGCCCCGCGGTAGCGCCCTCGAGTACAACGCGTTCGGTGACCCCTCGATGCCGATCTTGCGCAACTCGCCCTTGAGGTTCGTCACCCCGGTCTTTCACGGCTCACTGGTGGACGCCAATGATGTACAGCTGACGACCACCCAGACGGGGCTGGACAACACATTGGTCAGCCTCACCGTCAACGGGACCTACATCGGTCAAGGGACCCTGAAAAACGGTTCTACTGTGGTCCACACCGATGTCAACCTAAACAACCTCAACGGTACCGACGCATTGCTCAACCGGGACGAGTACGAGCCTGGAACGCTGACCCTAGGACTTACGACTCCCCTCAGTGCGATTGGCTGAGGGGCGCGCACCCCGTAAGTGTGGGCCAAGCCGACAGATCCGAGCTGAACTAGGCGAAACCTGACAAGGGATCCTGGTCAGCTAAGCGAGGCCGCCGCCCGCTCGAGGGTGGCGGCGACGGCTAACAGGCTTTCTTCAGAGCCGGAGGGGCCGATGATCTCCATGCTGGCAGGGCATCGGCCGTCATTGGGGACTGGTAGCGCTACCGCCGGGAGGCCTGCCAAATTAATTGGGACGGTGTTCGCAGTCAAAGTCGCGGCGATTTGGAGGTCGAGCTCGTCAATGCGCGGAGGGTAAATCCTCAAAGTCGGGACAACCAGGAAATCGAACATGGTGAAGGCCCGTATTAGCTCGTCCTCCCAGATCCGTCCAATACGCCGGCCTTCGGCGATAGCGACCGGCCCAAGTTGCTCTGCCTCTCTGAAACGCTGAAGGACGCTCTCTCCGATTTTGTCAGTGTGGGCCCGGACGAAGTTCGCATGCTGATCCCATGCCTCGGCCCCCACAAGGTTCCGCCCGGCTACCCGCGCCAGCTCCCAGCCCTCCAGCCGGATCTCAGAAACATTTAGTTCGGACGCCTGGAGGACTCTGTCAACGGGCGCGTCCATCTGCGAACCCGCAACGAGCGCCACACGCCCGATGTTCGGAGCCAAGCGTTCGGTGACCTCGAACCCCGGCTCGAGCAGTTGCATACCCAGGACCAGGCCACCTACGGTCCGTGCCATTGGGCCCACCGTGTCCAAACTGGGGGCGACCGGCCACACCCCTTGGACGGGGATGCGCCCCCACGTGGTCTTCAGTCCCGCTATCCCGCAGCACGCTGCTGGAATGCGAACCGATCCCCCAGTATCGGTCCCGTAGGCGACGACAGCTTCGGCCGTCGCGACGGCGACCGCAGATCCGCTGGAAGAACCGCCCGGGATCCGCCTCGGATCTAATGGGTTGGTTGGAGTGCCATACCAAGGGTTTACGCCCGTGGCGCCGAGGGCGAACTCGTGCAAGTTGGTCTTTCCGACGATGCGAACATTGGCCGCTCGGGCACCCGATAGGCAGCTGGCGTCCGCTCCTGCCGCTACGCCGGACCCGGACACTGCTCTACTCCCAGCGGTAGTTATTACGCCTGAGATGTCAATGACATCCTTTACGGCCAGCTTGATCCCGTTCCCAGATGTCGCAAAGCATTCGATGAAAGTTGACATGGCCCTCTGTGATTACGTTAATTTGGTTGCGGACCCGCTCTGAGTTCGCTCTACCTTATTCCGCCCCGCCCTCGCCAAATGCGCAGATGACTGGCCGAACCCGAGCACCACGCCCTTGGGATGCAAACCTGAGTGGTGAGGCGCGGCCCTGCCGTCTTCATCCCTTGGCCGCAGCCCACGCTTGAACCGACCGTTTGGTAGCCCTTGGTGAGCGCTTTGGCCCGGGTGTATGATCGGCGCAGGCCTTCGACAGTGAGGGTACGGCCGTTCGCCCGGCCCGTTTCCTCGGAGGTACCCGTTCTGTGGTGAGGCCCGCGTCGTACGACGGACGTCCCTTTGCTCCGTGCGGGATCGACGTCCCTCGAGTTGGCGTTGGGCCAGGTCCGGCTCTCCCCCGAAGGGTGCCGGCGGCGCAGAGGGCCTCGTCGGTCGCCCGCCTGTGACCGCGCCGGCGTTGTCTGCCCCGCAGACGTCGCAACGAGCGGGCAGCGATGACTACCAGGGGCTCGCCCGTCAGGTCCGCGAGGCTGGGCTCTTCGACCAAGCGCCCTGGCGGGCGTTTGTGAGATTGGGGCTGCTTGGCGTCCTTTATGCGGCCGGGTGGGCCGCCGTGTTCGTGGTGGGGAACTCGTGGTACCAGTTGCTTGTCGCGGCCTACCTGGCTGCGGTGTTCGCGCAGGTGGGCTTCCTCGCCCACGACGCCGGCCACCGCCAGTCTTTCCGGCCGCGCCGGCTGAACAGAGCCGTCGGTCTGTTGTGCGGCAACTTAGCGATTGGAGTCAGTTACAGCTACTGGGTGGCCAAGCACGGCCAGCACCACGCCCATCCCAACCAGATCGGTGCTGACCCCGATGTCGGGCCGGGCGTGATCTGCTGGGTACCAGAGCAGGCCGCAGGCAAATCCGGGCTGAGCCTGGCTATCGCCAAACACCAAGCGGCCCTCTTTTTCCCCTTGACATGCCTAGAAGCGGCGAACCTGCACGTCCTTAGCACCCAAGCTGTGCGCTCGAAGAAGGTCGTCCATTGGCGCACCGAGGGCGCCTTGCTTGCTGCCCACGGCGCTGCTTACCTTACGGCGCTCTTGCTGGTCCTTTCGCCCCTCCGCGCCCTGGCCTTCCTGGTTGTGCAACAGGGTGGGTTCGGCCTGTACCTCGGGTGCGCCTTCGCTCCGAACCACAAGGGGATGCCGATGCCGTCAGATGGCCAGGAGTTGGGCTTTGCCCGCTGCCAAGTGAGCACGGCTCGCAACGTTAGAGGGGGGCGGGCATTGACGATGGCCCTCGGCGGGCTCAACTACCAGATCGAGCACCATCTGTTCCCGACCATGCCGATGGCAAACCTCCGCCGCTGCCGGCCACTGGTCCAGGCGTACTGCTTGGCCCACGACATGGTGTACTGCGAGAGCACGCTCTTCCGTTCGTACCTCACGGCCCTGCGCCACCTAGGCCGGACAAGCCAATTGGTCCGCGATCTTGCTCCCGGTAGCCGATGACCGCGGTCGTGCGCCCAGGGGCGCTGCGGAGTTTTCGAACTGACAGGCTAGCGAAGTCGTCCATCTGAGAGACCCGTGACAGATCGCTGACAGACGCCCGATAGGGCAACGTCCTAAACCTCTGGTACATGACAGCCACCACCAGGAAGGGGCCAGGATGAGACAGCGGGTCGCAGCTGTCGTAGACGCCGTAGTGCTCGCGTTTGGCACCTTACGGTCCGCCAAGCGCGGGGACATGCCACCGTTCCAGACCAGCCATCGGCCGGATCGCAGACCGCCAACCTACGACACGCGAAACGAGCACTTCGTGGAGGAAGACGCCCAATGGCTGATGACCCTGCAAAAAGACGATCACCCCTCTTAGCGCTCACGCTAACTCGGTGTGCCCATCTCACGTCGCGGCCAACGCCACGGCGGTATCCGCCGCTCAACGACGAGTGCTGTACAAACTACTGAACCCCGTCATTCGGTATCTCGGCGTGACGTAGGAGAGGGCAAGGGTCGGGGTGGTGACGGCCGGCGCCTCACGGGCGATGTCACAGCTTCGGGCGTGCTGTCGGATGGCATTGCGCAACATGAGGAAGCCGTCTTCGTCGAGGTCGGTCACTCGTACCCCGCGGATGCGCGCGCCCCAGCTGCAGCTCAAGACCTCGATTTCCACGAAGCGACGCTACGGCCCAAGCGGCAACTTCAAAGGGCCAGATGCAGGCGCAGGGCCTCGTCGAGGAGGATCATGAGGTCTGCTGGGACGCGACCGACCCGAGGCCCAATCCGTGATACCGCGACTGACCGAAGTTGTTCAGCCTGGGCCTTGGAATCTGCCCGCAGCCCGGTCGACTCGGCGGTGAGCCTCACCTGGAAAGGGTAGATGCGATCGACGTTCGAGGTCACGGGCACGACAGTTAGCACTCCACGACCGAGACGAGCAGCGGTGGCATTGGCTCCGTCGTTGCTGACGATCACCGCCGGTCGTCGCTTGTTGGCTTCGGCTCCGACAACCGGGTCAAAGTTTACGAGACGTATCTCACCACGGATCATCAGGTCACAGACCGTCGCCCGCCGTTACGTCCCAGTCCAGTTCGTCCTCGGATTGGTCCCAGGACGAGAAGGCATCTTCGTAAGCCGGGGCTAGCTCTGCACCTCTCAGTAGGCGCACGGCCTTATGAACGACGGCGGACCGCGACGGTAGGCCCTGAGCGTGGGCGTAGGCATCGAGGAACTCGATGTCCTCGTCGGGCAGGCTTACACTTACTTTCATACCCACATGCTACTACGGGTAAGCCTAGGGTATGACCCGGCCGGAGGTGGTCGAGCCCCCCAACCCCCAGAGCCGGGAGGATCCTCGCTGGCCACGGCCTTATTACTAAGAAAGGTCATGTTAGGCCCATCTCCCGTTAGGGTCGGCCGAGACCCGACAACCTAAGGAGGCGCCACATGCCCGACCCCAATTACCGGATGAACCCGAGGGCCGCCAGCAGCATCGACGAATGGCTCGACCCCGCCCGCAACCTGAACTGGATCGCAGCCGCGGTCCACCCGGACTGAATGATGACGACCATCCCTATGCCCAGCGCGACGGACCTGGTCACATCCGACCTCCAAGCCCGCTACTCGTCGACGAGAGCCCTCACCGAGGCGCTCGCCGCACCGCTTTCGCCCGAAGACCAGACCGCCCAGTCGATGCCAGACGCCAGCCCCACCAAGTGGCACCGGGGCCACACGTCCTGGTTCTTTGAGACCTTCCTGTTACCTGCGCTCCCCGAGTACCGCCCGTACCACCCGGTGTTCGGCTATCTGTTCAATTCCTATTACGAGACCGTTGGCCCCCGTCACCCCCGCCCGCAGCGGGGCCTGGTGACCCGCCCGGGTATTGGCGAGATCGCGTCCTACCGGGCCCAGGTGGATGAGGCCATGGACGAGCTCCTGGCGAGCCCGCCCGAGCCGAGGACGGCATTTCTCGCCGAGCTCGGTATCCAGCACGAACAACAGCACCAAGAGCTGCTCTTGATGGACATCAAGAGCCTGTTGGCGCTAAACCCCCTTCGCCCGCGTTACCACCATGGAATCCTGGACGACGCTCATCCCAGCCCTGTCCTCAACTGGATCGAGATCGCCGGGGATACCGGGCTTGTCGGCCACGATGGAGCCGGATTCGCCTTCGACAACGAGGAGCCTCGTCACCGCGTCGCCCAGGGCCCCTACGCCATCGCGGACCGGCCGGTGAGCTGCGGCGACTGGCTTGGGTTCATGGCCGACAGTGGCTACGAACGCCCCGACCTTTGGCTGTCCGATGGCTGGGGCACCCTGCAACGCGAGGGCTGGCAGGCACCCCTCTACTGGGAAAAAGAGGGGACGGGCTGGGCTGTTTTCACCCTCGGCGGCTTGAAACAGCTCGACCCTGCCGAACCGGTGTGCCACATCAGCTACTACGAGGCGGACGCGTTTGCGCGCTGGGCTGGTTGTCGGCTCCCGACCGAGGACGAATGGGAACTCGCGGTGAGCGAGATCGGCCTTGCCCACCATTTCGACCCGAGCCGGGCCCACCCCCGCCCAATGGGCGTGGAGGCCACCGGAGCCGCGGGGCAAGTTTGGGAATGGACAGGGTCGGCGTACCTGCCGTACCCCGGGTTCCGCCCCTCTGCCGGCGCAGTGGGCGAATACAACGGCAAGTTCATGGTGAACCAGCATGTGCTGCGCGGAGGTTGCGTTGCCTCGCCGCCCGGCCATCCGCGGGCAACTTACCGTAACTTTTTTGCGCCGCACTGCCGGTGGCCCTTCACGGGCCTTCGCCTGGCTCGCGACCTTTAGGCGGCGGGCCATGTCCATATCATGCGAGCGTTACCTTGTCGCGTCTGCACGACGGGAGGCACTCAAGCACGATGCGCGCATTGGTCTCGCATCAACGCCAAAGTCCCTTCCACCGGTGTGGTTTTACGACGAGCGCGGGAGCGCGCTTTTCGAAGCCATCACCGATTTGCCGGAGTACTACCTCACCCGCGCCGAGCGCAGCATACTGTCCGAGAACGGCCAGCAGATCGTAGAGCGCGCCGGTTGCAACACGCTCGTCGAACTGGGTTCGGGGAGCTCCGAAAAGACACGGCTCCTCCTCGACGCTATGGCGGCAGAGGGCCTCGACCACTTCGTCGCCTTGGACGTGAGCGAGGAAATACTGGTCGGTTCGGCGAACAAGGTCCATGCCGCCTACGGAGTCGACGTGACCGCCATAGTGGGCGATTTCCATCACCACCTCGGCACACTGCCACCTGGCGGGCGCCGGCTCGTGGCTTTCCTCGGCAGCACCATCGGGAACTTCGAGCCAGCCGTCAGGAGTGCGTTCCTTCACAGCGTTGCCGGGACAATGGTACCAGGCGACCGGTTCCTGCTCGGCGCCGACCTGCGCAAGGACCCGGGCCGCCTCATTCGCGCGTATGACGACACGGCGGGGGTCACTGCCGAGTTCAACCGCAACGTCCTCCATGTGCTCAACAACGAGCTCGGTGCCAACTTTGCCCCGGAACGCTTCGAGCACATCTGCGTATGGGACGATGCGGCGAGCCGGATCGAGATGCGGCTCCGCGCCGCACAGCGTCAAGTCGTAAGCATCCCTGCCATCGGGATGGAGGTGACCTTCGCCGAGGGGGAAGAGCTATTGACCGAGATCTCTACAAAGTTCACGCTGGAACAGGTCAATTCCGAGCTCCGGAACTGTGGCCTCCCTACCGAGGGCACCTGGACGGACGAAGGGGGTGACTTCATCGTGGTCCTCGCCCGTCCTTTCGGCTGAGACAAGCGCCCTCGTAGTAGGGAGCCGCGGCGGCCATGGTGAGGTCGCTGGAAAATTACTGGGATTGATATATCGCCCGCTGATAGGTCGCGTCTCCGACCACAATGGGTCGGGCCGACGATTCACCGGAGCTGCCAGATGCCGATCCCGCGGATGTACTGGCGGAGGAGCGCACATGAGCACGACCCCCATAGCCGACTATGCGCTCCTTTCAGACCGGCACAGCGCTGCGCTCGTGAGCCGGGACGGGTCGGTCGACTGGTTGTGCTTCCCACGGTTCGACAGCCCGTCGATCTTCGGTCGCCTTCTCGGTGACGACGCTGGCCACTGGTCCATCCGGGCCACCCCCGCCACCCAGGTGACTCGCCGCTACCTGGAACGCACCATGGTGCTGGAGACCACTTTCCGCACGCCGACGGGTTCAGTTGCCATCGCCGACGCCCTGGCCATGGGCGACGGCAACCGAGGGCATCAGCTCGGCCAGGGTGCGCCGCACCTTCTACTGCGGCGTGCGAGCTGCGTTGAAGGAGAAGTCGAGTTGTCCCTAGAGTACGTCCCGCGTCCCGAGTACGGGCTGGTCCATCCCCTATTCGATGCTGTCGACGGTGGCGTGACCGCGTTCGGGGGCTCCGACGTGCTGGTCCTTTCTTCTCCTATGGCCCTGATCATCGACCAGTCGGCGGTCTCAGGCCAGCTCCACCTCCGCCGGGGCGACACCGCAGGCTTCGCCCTGCACCACGCCAAGCGGGCCGAGACCGGCACCGCCAAGGTCTGGAGCCAATCCGAGATAGACACACGGT
Organism: uncultured Acidimicrobiaceae bacterium; assembly: GCA_963807395.1. Taxonomy (GTDB): domain Bacteria; phylum Actinomycetota; class Acidimicrobiia; order Acidimicrobiales; family Palsa-688; genus Fen-671. Next base: position 444,084 of record CAWEBW010000002.1, on the reverse strand, counting down.
TCGAAGACACCGTGTCGGCGTGGGAGTCGTGGTCGGAGCTCCACCAGGCCTACGTGGGCCCTTGGCGAGACCTGGTGCACCTCAGCGGACGGGTGCTCCAGGCACTCTCCTTTGCACCCACCGGCGCGATCTCCGCGGCAGCCACCACTTGGCTGCCCGAGGCGGTGGGCGGCACCCGGAACTGGGACTACCGCTACGCCTGGGCCCGGGACGCGTCTTACACGATCGAGGCCCTTTGGGTGGCGGCCTGCCCTGACGAGGCGAACGAGTTCGTTGACTATATGACCACCTCCGCCGCCAGCTCGCTCGACCGGGGCGGCGACCTGCAGATCATGTTTGGCATCGGCGGTGAACGGGACCTGACCGAGCGGGAGCTGCCGCAACTGGGAGGCTGGCGAAACTCGGTACCCGTTCGCGTCGGCAACGGTGCCTGGAACCAGCGCCAACTCGACGTCTACGGCGAATTGCTCAGCGCCGTGTACCGCCTCTCGGACCAGCTGTTCAACAACGCCTCCGGACGGGATGGGCCAATGGCCGCCCCTGATCAGCGGAGTGCGCGCCCGATCTGGCACCCGCCACAAGACGGTTCTTCGTCCAACTGGCCGAGACCGCCGCCCGCCGCTGGCAGGAAAAAGACCAAGGGATCTGGGTGGTTCGGGGCGAGCCTCGCCACTTCTTGTACTCCAAACTGATGTGCTGGGTGGCCCTCGACCGGGCGGTGGCCTTAGCCGACCATCTCGACGCCTCCGAACGAGTCGAGGCCTGGAAGCAGACCCAGGAGCAGATCCGCGAGGCGATCCTGACCAGAGGCTGGAGCGACCAGGCCAACGCCTTCACCCAGTCGTTCGGTTCCGATGACCTTGACGCCTCCAGCCTGATGTTACCCTTGGTCGGGTTCCTTCCCGCCGACGATCCCAGAGTGCTGGCCACGATCGACGCGACCGAAGAACGCCTGACCGATGAGCAGGGCCTGGTGTACCGCTACCGGTCTCACGACGGGCTCGAGGGCGAGGAGGCACGTTCCTGCTGTGCACCTTTTGGCTGGCCCAGGCCTTGGCCGTAGCCGGGCACCCGGATCGGGCTCGCGCCGTCTTCGAACGGGCCGCCGCTTTCGTCAACGATATCGGCCTGCTCGCTGAGGAGGTCGACCCCCTCAGCGGAGAGCTCTTGGGCAACTTCCCCCAAGCCTTCAGCCATATAGGGCTCGTCAACGCGGCCTGGGCCATTTCTGCGATCGAGCTTCGACAGACGCCACCGGTTGAAAGTGCCCCTGGCACGGTAACGAGCACGGAGCCGACAACGTGACCGCCCGCGTCCGGCGGGAAGGGAACGTCGTCTATCGCCCGATGGTCTTCTGGTCCCCGGCGGTCCACGACCTGCTCCGCCACCTTGAATCGGTCGGGTTCCCCGCTCCGCGCCTTGTGGGTGTCGAGGGCGACGAGGAAGTGCTCCGCTGGGTCGACGGTGAGTCTGGGCCTAAAGGGTGGGCGAAGATTGTCCCCGAGTCAGGGCTGCGTCGGTGGGGAAGGTTCTTGCGCCGCTATCACGACGCGGTGGCCGGCTACCGGCCAGACCCTGCAAGCGTCTGGTCCGGAGGCCCTGGCGCGTGCGGCCCGGGTGAAGTGCTCTGCCATGGCGACTTCGGTCCCTGGAACGGTGTATGGCAAGGCGACGACATCGTGGGGCTCTTGGACTTCGACCACGCCTGGCCAGCGTCACCGCTCTTCGACGTCGCTTACGCGCTGGAGTACGCTGCGCCATTCCGTGACGACACCGAGTGCCTGCGCTGGCTCGGCTATTCCGAGCCCCCTGACCGGAGGAAGCGGATCGATGTCTTTTGCGACGCATATGGGATCGCAGTTCCCGATGATATTGTCGATCGCGTCGCCGACGAGCAGCGTTTTGTCTTGAAAAAGTGCGAAGCGCTCGGCCGGCGAGGCATCGAGCCGCAGGCGACCTGGATCCGAGACGGCTCAATCGAGGTCGTCCGAGCCCGGATCGCATGGACCGAAGCGCAGCAGCTCTGACCCGACCTGAAAGGCTGTTCCCAGAAACTTCGTCGCGTTTGGAACTGGAAACCTCACGGGCGGCTGTCGCGGTCGCATCAGCCGACCAGCAGCACGATCTTCCCGCGCACGTGACCGTCCTCGCTGACGCGGTGCGCCTCCGCAACCTCGGCAAGCGGGAAGGTCTCCGCCACCGGGACTGAGAAGCGCCCGGACTCGATCAGCTCGCCGATCTCGGCCAGCGCGTGAACGGCGCGGCCGGCGTCCCCGCGGCTGAACCTCACCCCGTGCTCCCGCGCCCCGCGAAGTCTGAGATCGTGACTACGTGCTCCGCGCTACCCGTGAGCTCGATCAGCTCGGGCAGGACGCCGCTCCCGGCGACGTCGAGCGCCAGGTCGACGCCATTGGGCGCGAGGACGCGAACTCGCTCGACGAGGCCCTCGCCATAGGCAACGGGCTCGGCCCCCAGCGAGCGAAGGTACTCATGGTTGGCCGGACTGGCGGTGCCGATCACGCGCGCACCGCGCACCACGGCGAGTTGGACCGCGGCGCCGCCGACGCTTCCCGAGGCGCCATTGATGAGCAGCGTGCTGCCGCTCCCGACGCCGAGCTGGTCGAGCGCGCGCGTGGCCGTTTCGATGGCGGCCGGGAGCGCTGCAGCGCCGGGAAAGTCGAGCGACGGCGGGACCAGGGCATAATACGACAGCACCGCCAGCTCGGCCTGGGCCGCCCCCTCGGCGGACAATCCGAAAACGCGATCGCCGACGGCCACGTCCGCAACGCCCTCGCCGAGCTCGTCAACGACGCCCGCGGCCTCGTGGCCCATGGACTGCGGGAGTTCCCTATCCATCAGGCCCTTGCGCTTCTTCCAGTCGCTTGGGTTGAGGGCGGCCGCCCGCACCGCAATCCGGACCTGGCCGGGGCCGGGATGCGGATCGGGGAGATCCACGATCTGGAGGACCTCCGGGCCTCCGAACCGGTTGAAACGGACTGCCTTCATCAATCGCTCCGATCTCGACCCCGGGCTCGTAAGTGACGACATTATGCGAGCCATCGCCTCGCTTCGCCGACTTGGCCGCCTCACTTACTGAGGAAAAGTGGCCCTCGGACGGACCACAAAATACCCCCCGTGCACTCGTGGGTGCGAGTGCTGCAACATTTAATCTGTGGGCCTTCTCGAAATAGGCAGTTCCATAGGCAAAAGACTTTCGCGAATATCCCGCAAACGAGCTCGCCCGCTCCTATTCGATGTCGAGTAGCGCGCCGACGTTCTGGTCGAGGACGTTCTGGTCTCAGCGCCTTCAGGCTCTGCCTCGAAAAGTTCGCGCCATCACTTGACCCTGGCATTGTGTTGCCGGGCACTTACGGCACCTAAGCCGTTGCTTGACCTGGAACCGCAATACTTCCATGGCTCAAGTGGGACAATTAGGGTGCGGTCAGAGACCAGAACACGTCGACCTCAAAGTCGCCCGTGGAGGAGCCCGGGTCGCCGTAGATCTCCCAGCGAGGGCCGGCCAGCCAGTAACCGTTCGCCTTGCTCCACGCGCATACCGCGTCATGGGTGCGGCCGATCTCGCCAATCTGGCCGGTGTGAGTCGCAGTAGCGACAAGCCCGCCGGGCAGGGCTGAGGGGACAACGCGACCCACGCGGTCGAATGAACTGTTGACCTGAACACCGACTTCGACATTCGGGACGTCGTCCTTGTAGAGCATGATGTTGTGGCCCTGCTTGTAGAGCCCGTGCGGAACAGTGCCACGTAGGAAGGTCCATACTTCGTCCAGCATCGGTGCCCAGGCCCTTGGGAACTCTGCCCAGGTCGTCGAGGCCAGGACCACTGCGGTCGGCGTGGGCTCGACGGTCTTCACGGTCACTTCAACGGCCACATGGCTGACACTAGGCGTTAGCCCGGTCCGCCAGCGTGGGATATGGGGCATGGGCAGGAATAGTCAATCTCGAGCCGGCAAATTCCGCGATGGACGTCGGCGCGACGAATTCAGGCCACGGTGTGGCTATTCGGGCCGGAAGGCGGGATGATGGTCGGCGATGCCCATTGCTCACATAGACGTACTAGTAACAGTGCCGCCGGGAGAGCCGCCCCTCTGGCTGACGGCCCGGGCGAGACGCGTCGTAGCGCTGCCCGACGGCAGCGTGCCCGCAGCTACCCTGGCGGAGTTGCGCGCCCGGCTCCCGCGGCTTGTCGCTGTCTTCGGTAGTGGAGGCCCCACAGCCGCAGTCGCCGCTCAGGTCCACGACGCCGGCCTCCCTCTCGTGGTGTTCACTGACGATGCAGCTATGCGGACGGCCACGGGCATTGACGTCCGCCCGGCGACCGACCCGGGGCCTCCCATGGAAGTGGCCGGCAGCCTTTTGGACCTGGTAGGCGAGACGCCTTTGCTGGCGCTGCACCGGACCGGCCGCGACGTTGCCTGCCACCTCCTGGCGAAACTCGAGTACCTGAACCCGGGAGGTAGCGTCAAGGACCGCCCCGCCCTGGCGATGATCGTCGCCGCCGAGCGGGAAGGCAAGCTGCTGCCGGGAGGCACGATCGTCGAGCCCACCTCCGGCAATACCGGTGTTGGCCTGGCTATGGTGGCCGCCCTGCGCGGTTACCACTGCATATTCACGATGCCGGACAAGATCGCCAGCGAAAAGATGCAATTACTGCGTGCGTATGGGTCGGAAGTTATCGTCTGCCCGACGGCGGTGGCGCCCGAGCACCCCGAGTCTTACTACTCCGTAGCAGACCGGGTCACGGCTTCAACCCCGGGGGCGTTCCAACCTAACCAATACCGCAACCCGGAGAACCCGGCCGCTCACTACCGTTCGACGGGCCCGGAGATCTGGCGGCAGACGGCCCACCGCGTCACCCACCTCGTGGCCAGCATCGGCACCGGCGGTACCATCAGCGGGGTTGGCCGCTATCTGAAGGAACAGCGCCCTGACATCCAGGTGATCGGGGCCGACCCAGAGGGGTCGGTTTATTCCGGTGGGGGCGGACGCCCATACCTGGTGGAAGGCATCGGCGAAGACTTCTGGCCGACGACATACGACCCAAGCGTGGTGGACCGGGTGATCGCCGTCCCCGACGCCAGTTCTTTCGCCACGGCTCGGCGGGTGACCCGAGAGGAGGGGCTCCACGTCGGCGGTTCCTGCGGAACCGCGATTTGGGCCGCCCTCGAAGTCGCTCGGGACCTGAGCCCGGAGGCGGTAGTGGTGGTGCTACTGCCTGATTCTGGGCGGGGCTACCTCTCCAAGCTCTACAACGATGCCTGGATGGCGGACCACGGGTTCCTGCAAGCGGCGGGGCCCACGGTGGCCCGAGTCCTGGCCCAAAAGGGCGAGGAAATGCCACCTCTTGTCCATATACACCCCGACGAGACCGTACGGGCAGCGATCGCTTTATTGCGGGAGTACGAAATCTCCCAAGTGCCCGTGGTCAAGGCCGAGCCGCCGCTGTCCTTGGCCGAGGTGGTTGGCTCGGTGACGGACCGGGCGTTGCTGGAGCGGGCGCTCAACGACCCGGGGGTGATCGACCACCCCGTGTCGACCGTGATGGACGGGCCGTTGCCCACCATCGGCACCGGAGAGACGATCGACCAAGTGGCGGCGCGCTTGCAAGAGTACCCGGCCGTTCTGGCCTTGGACCGGGGGCACCCTATGGGCATCCTGACCCGTTCGGACCTTCTCGCCTACCTGGCCCGCCAGTGACGGGCCTTCCCGCTCCGGGCCCTTCGGCCCTTGGGCTTCGAATCGTTGGCGATCCACGCCGGCCAACCGCCTGACCCGAGTACCGGCGCGGTCGTGACCCCCATCTTCCAGACCTCGACGTACGCCCAGTCGGGGGTGGGAGAGCATTTGGGTTACGACTACAGCCGTACCGCTAACCCGACGCGCACTGCCCTAGAGCAATGCCTGGCGGCACTCGAAGGCGCCACTCGGGGGGTGGCGTTCGCCAGCGGGATGGCCGCCATAGACGCGTTGCTCCGTCAACTTCGGCCAGGTGACCAGGTACTGATACCCGACGACGCCTACGGTGGGACCTACCGTCTTGTGTCCCGGGTCCACGCCCCCGCCGGCCTGGACTACCAGCCGGTGGCCACCCACGACCTCCGTGCGCTGGAAGCGGCGTTCACCCCGCAGACCCGGATGGTGTGGGTGGAGACTCCCTCGAACCCGCTCCTGCGCGTTATCGACATCGCGGCCGTGGCCGAGGTGGCGCACGAGCGCGGTGCCATCTTGGTCGTGGACAACACCTTCGCCACCCCCTACCTGCAACAACCTCTGGCGCTGGGCGCAGACGCCGTCGTCCACTCGACGACCAAGTACCTGGGAGGTCACAGCGACGTCGTCGGCGGCTTCATCGCCACCTCAGATGAAGACCTCGCCAGTCGGCTCGCGTTCGTGCAGAACGCGGCGGGGGCCGTTCCGGCGCCGTTCGATTGTTTCCTTGTGCTGCGCGGCATCAAGACCCTGGCGGTACGGATGGACCGCCATTGCGCCAACGCCCAGGCTGTCGTGGAGCTCCTGAGCTCCCACCCGGCCGTTGACCGGGTGCACTACCCGGGCCTGGCCACCCACGCCGGCTACGAAGTCGCGGCGCGCCAGATGCGAGCATTTGGCGGCATGGTTTCGTTTCACCCTTCGCCGGGGCGAGGACGCCGCCGTGGCCGTCGCTGGAGCCACCCGCCTGTTCACGCTGGCTGAGTCGCTCGGCGCCGTGGAATCGCTCATTGAGCACCCGCACCGGATGACGCACGCATCGGTGGCCGCCTCCCCGCTCGCCGTAGACCCGGCCCTGCTCCGGCTGTCCGTCGGGATCGAGACCGTCGCTGACCTGCTCGGCGACCTGGGCGAGGCGTTGGACCGTTTCGGTTGAAAGTGCCAGGTGGGCGCCCGGGCCGCGCCAGGCGGCGACCCGTCTGACCGGCTGACCAGTGGGGACCTCCCGCTATTGGAGCCCGGACCGCACCGACGTGATGCGTTGCGTATTGAAACCGAGCCAGTGCATCCGGCCCATGTACCGAGCGTGCTCGACTTTGATGCAGCGGTCCATGATGACCGTGACCCCACCGTCCTCCGCGATCCTCGCCCCCTCCTCGTTGATGACGCCGAACTGGCACCAAAGGGCCCCGGCGTGGATGGCTACCGCATCCCGGGCGATCCCGGGCAGGGCGTCAGGGGCGCGGAAGACGTTCACGATGTCTACGGGCACGGGCACGTCCTGCAAACTGGCATAGGACGTCTCGCCGAGGATATTGGTCTCGCGTGGGTTCACGGGTATGACGCGGTAACCGTGCCGCTTGAGGTAGTAGCCGACGAAGTTGCTGGCTCGTAGCTCGTTGCTCGACAACCCCACGATGGCGATCGTCTTCGAAGTGTGAAGCAGGCGTTGGATTGTCAATGGGTCCTGGTAGCTGGCTAGGTCGGTCACTCCGCAGGCGCTCCTGGCGCCACGGCCGGCCACGCGCTTGAGACCTTGCTCCAGGTCCCAGGTCAAATCGTCGACTGACTCGGTACCGACCGACAGCCGCACCGTCCCGGGGCGGACGCCGGCCGCCTGCAGTTCATCGTCGCTGAGCTGGCGGTGCGTCGTGCTGGCGGGGTGGATGACCAGGCTCTTCGCGTCCCCGACGTTGGCCAAGTGCGACCACAGTGTCAAACCGCGGATGAGCTCTTGCCCACCGGCTCGGCCACCGGCACAGTCGAACGAGAACACCGCACCGGCGCCAAGGGGCAGGTACTTTTCCACGAGCGCCCGGTACTTGCTTGTTGCCAGGCCCGGGTAAGTGACTTGCGACGCCAGTTCGTGCCCCTCGAGGAACTCCGCGACGGCCAGCGCGTTCTCGACGTGGCGTTGCATCCGCAATGACAGCGTCTCGAGGCCTTGCAGGAAAAGGAACGCATTGAAGGGCGACAGCGCGCCGCCGAGGTCGCGCAACGTTTCGGCCCGCAGCTTCATCAAGTAGCCGTAGGTCCCGAACGTCTCGTGGAACATCAGGCCGTGGTAGGCCGGTGACGGCCCCGCCACTACAGGGAAACGCCCATTGGACCAATTGAAGGTGCCGGCATCCACGACGACGCCGCCGATGCTCGTCCCATGGCCGCCAATGAACTTCGTAGCCGAATGGACGACGATATCGGCGCCCCATTCGAACGGGCGGCACAAGTACGGCGTGGCGAACGTATTGTCGACGATCAGAGGCAGCTCGTGCTCGTGGGCGACCGACGACACCGCCTCGATGTCCAGTACGTTGCCGCCCGGGTTGCCGATCGTCTCAGCAAAGAACGCCTTGGTGTTCTTGCGGACGGCGTGGCGCCAGGCGTCGGGGTCGTCCGGGTCGACCCATGTCAGTTCCACGCTCATTTTTCCAAGGAAATGTTTGAGCTGGTTGACCGTACCGCCGTACAGAGCCGAAGAAGAAACAACATGGTCACCCGGCTGCAGCAGCGTGAAAAGAGCGGCGGCCTGCGCCGCGATGCCGCTCGAGAACGCTACCGACTCCGCAACCACCCTCGAGGTTAGCCATGCGCTCCTCGAGCACGGCGACGGTGGGGTTCATGATCCGGGAGTACGTGTTCCCGTACTCCTGCAGGTTGAAATAGGCCGCCGCCGATTCCGGATCTTCAAATACGTAGCTCGTCGTTTGGAAGATCGGCACGGCGCGAGCCCCTGTATTGGGGTCGGGCCGTTGGCCGGCATGGAGCTGCCGGGTCTCGAAACCGAAGGCGCGGGCTTCCTCGGCCTCGGGCAGCGAACGATCAACGGACGGTTTCTTGGCGTCTGTCACTCGCGGGCTCCAGCGTCGGCCAGGAAGCGACGGATATGCGGCGTCTGCTGTGCTTCCTCCAGCAAGAAACAGTCGTGGCCGTACGGCGCCTCGATCACGTGGCACTCGACCGGCTTGCCCAGCGCCAGAAGCGCGCTTTCGATATCTCGGGAGCCGGCTGGCGGGTAGAGCCAGTCAGAACTGAAGGCGATCAACAGTGTCCGGGCGGAGACGCCTTCGAGCGCCCGCGCCAACGACCCGCCGCCGTACTGGCGAGCCAGGTCGAAATAGGTCAAGGCGCGTGATGTGTACAGGTATGTATTGGCGTCGAAACGCTTGACGAACGAATCGGCCTGATGGTCGAGGTAGCTCTCGATTTCGAACTCCGGCTCCGTGATCGTATAGCGGATGTCGTCGGCAGACTGCAGCCGCCGGCCGAACTTATCGCGCAGCGCCTCTGCGGAGAGGTACGTGATGTGGCCGACCATCCGAGCCACGCCCATCCCGGCGTCTGGGGCGCGGCCCGTGCCGTAATAGTCGCCCCCTTGCCAGGCGGGGTCGCGCATGATGGCCTCCCTGGCGATGGCGTTCCAGGCCAAGCCCTGGGGGTGGAGGGCATGGGTGCTGGCGATGGCCACGACCGCATCGACTTGGTCAGGGAACAAGATTGCCCATTCAAGCGCCTGCATCCCCCCGAGGGAGCCTCCAGCTACCGCCGCGAGCCGGTGGATGCCCAGCTCCTCGCAGGAAGGCGCGTTCGGTCCGGACCATGTCCGCCACGGTAATCACGGGGAACCTCGCGCCATAGGGCTTGCCGGTCGCCGGGTCGAGCGACGACGGTCCCGTAGTCCCGCGGCACCCGCCGAGAAGGTTGGTGGAGACCACGAAGAAGCGGTCCGTGTCGAACGCCTTGCCGGGGCCGATCATCCCGTCCCACCAGCCCAGCGCCTTGCCCGCCAGGCCGTCCCGCGCCTCGGCCCCGAACCCGTCACGCGTGCCTTCCTCGGGCGCCGTCTTTGATACACCGGCGGCGTGGGCGTCGCCACTCAGAGCGTGGCAGACCAATATGACGTTGTCGCGCTCCGGGTTGAGGGTGCCGTAAGTCTCGTACGCCACCCGGACCGCGCTCCAGCTCCCGTCCGCAGTCGAGCGGTACGGGCCGCGGCAGGTCCAGGTATTGGGTTTCTACAACGCCGACAGATCCCGCTAACTTCGTCGCGGCTGCCGCTATGGGTGCAATCATGGCTATCTTTCCCCGGCGCCGACGTATTGTACAGTCTCCTCGATGGAACTACTATATGAAGCCGTCCATGTGCGCATGGGAGTCAGAGAGAGGGCATCAGTGAAATGACCACAGTCACAAACGGAGTCAATGTGCAAGCGCTGCTCGACGCCCGCGAGGTGCTGAAGGGCGCGCCGGAAGCCGCTCAGTTCACCTGGCGGGCCAAGTCCAGCTGGCAAAACGGCGTGCATAGCCAGACGAGGGTACAAAGCTTCTTCGGCCTTGGGGAGGAGCAGAACCATAAGGTCGAGGGGGTGTTCGAGGCCGACCACCCGGAGGTCTTCGCGGCCGAGGACAACGGCATCACGCCGATCGAGTTCGTCCTCGTCGGGTTGGCCAGCTGCCTCACCGCCGGTGTGGCCTCCGTGGCGCAGAACCGCGGCATCCAGTTGCGCTCAGTTGAGGCCACCGTCGAGGGCCATCATGACATCCGCGGGATCCTCGGTGTCGACAGCGACGTACGCAATGGGTTCGACGACGTGAAGGTGACCTTCACAATCGATGCCGACGCGTCCAAGGAGGACATCGAAGCGCTGGTGGCGCAGTCTCAGAAACGCTCTGCGGTGTTCGATGCTCTGACCAACCCGACGAGCGTCACCGTAGAGGTCGCCTGAGAGGCCGGGCCATCGAGCGCACTGCCGCCGTCGTCGTCGGCGCAGGTCATGCCGGCCTCGCCGCAAGCTACTTCCTCAGCCAGCGGTCCGTCGACCACGTCGTGCTCGAGCGGGGAGACGTCGCCAACTCATGGCGGACAGAACGCTGGGACTCGCTACGGCTGCTGACTCCAAACTGGCAGGCCCGGTTGCCTGGCCACTGTTACGAAGGCCCCGATCCCGATGGCTACATGCAGATGGGAGAGGTGGTCGAGTTCATAGAAAAGTTTGCCAAGGTGACGGATGCCCCCGTACTTACCGACGCGAACGTCACCTCCCTGCGGTCCCGCCACGATGGCTACAGCGTCATCTCGAGCCGCGGCGAGGTCGATTGCCGCGCAGTGATAATCGCCAGCGGCGCCTGTAACCAACCAGCGGTACCGGCGTTCGCCGACGCGTTGCCGGGCTCCGTCGAGCAACTGACGCCCTTTGACTACCGCAACCCGGACGACGTGGCCGAGGGCGGCGTGCTTGTCGTGGGAGCCTCCGCCACCGGTGTGCAACTGGCGGCGGAGCTGCTGCGCTCGGGGCGCCAGGTGACCCTGTCAGTAGGGGAGCACGTACGGTTGCCCCGCACCTACCGTGGGCGTGACGTGCTGTGGTGGATGGACGCCTCAGGCATCTGGGACCAGCGCTACGACGAGATCGACGACCTGACCCGGGCCAGACGGCTCCCTTCGCCCCAGCTCGTTGGCACCCCTGAGCGCGACACGCTCGACCTGAACGCGCTCACGGCCATGGGCGCTGAGCTCGTCGGCCGCTGGGCGAACGTACGTGACGGCCGCGCCCTGTTCTCGGGCGGCCTGCGCAATATGTTCACCCTCGCTGACCTCAAGATGGGGCGCTTGCTCGACACCTTCGACTCATGGGCTGTGGCTCATGGACGCGACACCGAGGTCGGTGCTCCCGAGCGTTTGGCGCCGACACGGGTGCCAGAGGCGGCCCGGTTGCAACTTGACCTGCGCAGCGGCGAAATCCGCACGATCGTATGGGCGACCGGTTTCCGCCCCGATTACCAATGGCTCGACGTGCCCGTTCTCGATGAGAAGGGTCGGCTACGCCACGATGGGGGCGTTGTCGACGGGCCTGGCCTATACGCCCTAGGGCTCCCCGTCCTGCGCAGGCGCAAATCGACTTTTATTCATGGGATTGAGGACGATGCACGTGAGGTGGTGGACCGACTGGTCCAATATTTGGCCGCGAACAGCCGAGCATGATCGCGCCGCCCGATGCGTGCGTCATCCTCGAGGCTGTCTGCGCCTACTGGCGCCGACACGGCCTTGGCGCCCCTTGGTGCTCGAGCGAACAATAGGGCGCGACGCCCGCTCGTCTTGGTGAGCCCGCCTCGTACGAGCCAGCCCGTGAACTCGACGTGCGCTGCGAGCGGGCACGTCCTTGGCGCCGTTGTGGGGAGCGGCTGGCCCCCGCCCCTCCACGGAGGAAATCGCCCCTGGGCGGCTATCAACAAGCCGTAAGCCGGTTTGCAGGGAAGCCCCCAGCGCTCGCTGTTCCGGGGTGACGAAAGCAACTACGGTGCCTCCAGCTCCAGCTCTGGCGGTGCGCCCGGACCGGTGCACGTAGTCCTTTATGTCGGCCGGCAGGTCGTAGTGGATGACGCGGGCGACGTCGTCGACGTGGATCCCTCGGGCCGCGACGTCGGTCGCCACGAGCGCCTGGAGTTTGCCAGCGCGGAAGTCCGCCAGCGTACGCTCGCGTTGGGCTTGGGTGCGGTCTCCATGTATCGCCGCCGCGGCGGCGCCGGCGTCCTTCAGGCGTCGAGCCACCCGGTCCGCTCCGTGCTTGGTCCGGACAAAGACCATAGAAGAACCAGGAGCAAGCACGAGATCGGCGCACAATGCGGCCCGATCAGCGCTGGCAACAGCCCGGAACTCGTGGCTGGCCCGGTTTACCTCTTCCGCTGCCGCGACCTCGTGACGGACGGGGTCCCTTTGGTAGCGGCGCACGAGAACATCCACGTCACCATCGAGCGTGGCCGAGAAGAGCAAAGTCTGGCGCGAGGAAGGCGTAGCGTCGAGGATCCTGCGAACCGCGGGGAGAAAGCCCATATCAGCCATGCGGTCGGCCTCATCGACCACGGCGACCTCGATATCTGACAGGTTTATGTCGCCGGTACTCATCAAGTCCTCTAGCCGGCCTGGGCAGGCGACGGCTACGTCGACTCCTTTGCGAAGAGCGTGGCGCTGCCCGCCGAAGCCCACGCCGCCGTAGAAGGGATAGGCCGTCAAACTGTGCGCGGCGAGCAGAGGGCCCATCTCAGCGGCAATCTGGCTGGCGAGCTCCCGAGTCGGTACTAGGACCAGGCCTCGAGGGCGCTTTGGTTTGCTCCGGTTGAGAGTAGCGGCGATGGGCAAAGCGAAGGCCAATGTCTTGCCCGAACCGGTTGGGGCCTTACCCGAGACATCACGGCCAGCAAGAACATCAGCGATCGCCGCGGCCTGAATGGGCAGCGGCGATGTGATGCCGCGTCGGCGTAGGACTTCGACCAGCGGGTTCGGCAGCCCGAGTTCTGCGAAGCTCGCAATGGTCAGGTCGGCGCCCGCGAGGGCAGTGGACAACTTTGACTCCTTATCCTTGGGTCGCACACTTGCAACCTGAGGAACGGGTCCGCCTGGCTACTCGTGAGCCGCGTCGCCGGACTGGCGGAACGCGTCGACCTCCATGATAGGCCAAGATGCGTCGAAGCGAAGACCGGGCGGAGAGGACAGTAGAGGCACTCCGGGAGTCCATGTTGTAACGTCGCAGTCTCGCATGGCTCATTGAGAGCTGAGCGTCGCCCCCTGGCGCCACTCGGTGCTGCTAGGCTAACGAGTGCGTACTGCCCCGAACATCATGCTGGCTGTGCGTCGTTGCCGGTCTCCTTCAGGTCTCCTGCAAGCGTTCCAAGCGTGAAGAACAGAAGAACAGAAGAACAGAAGAACAAAAGAACAAAAGAACGAGAACAGAAGGAGAGGTTTGATTACTCATGGCTACAGGGACTGTTAAGTGGTTCAACGCAACCAAAGGTTTTGGTTTCATTACGCCTGACGATGGCAGCCCCGACGTCTTCGCACACTTCTCCGCCATCGATGGCTCTGGTTTCCGTGAGCTGACGGAAGGACAGAAGGTCGACTTCGACGTCGAACAGGGGCCAAAAGGCCCCAGGCCAAGCGCGTAAAGGTGCTGTGATGAGCAGCCCGAGCGGCCAGGCCGGGGGGGCAGAAGAGGGCCCACAGCCGGCCGCTGCAGTGGGCGAAAGCTCCGAACGCGACGAACAAGTACTGACACTTAGGGAACAAGGGCGGACCTTCGCTCGCATCGCGCGTGAGCTAGGCCTCGAAGGGACCCTCGACGCCAACGCGGCCTTCATTCGAGCGCTGCGACGTCGGCCCGCCGGAGAGCAGGAAAGTCTGCGTACTCATGAGATTGCCAGACTTGATGCGTTGGCCGAGCGCGTCCGCGCTCGAGATGACCTCGACGAGGCCGAGGTGGCCAAGAGGATGCGGAGCCTTGATCGACTAAAAAAGACGCTACTCAGCGCCTGAGCACTCGGAGCGGGCCTCGGAAAGGGTTTGAGTCGGAAAGGTCTTCGAACGGTCCCTCTGCCCCCGCTGAGCTAAGCGGTTAAAGTCAGCGTCCAGCAAGGCCTCTATAAAACAAGAAATGCAAGTTCTCTTCGGGTCGTCACGCGTTTCATTATCGGTGCACCACTGTCGTCAAGAAAGCGACCAGGTCCTGAGCTCGCCGCTTTTTTCACGAGCGCCGCGAGCACGGCGCTTTCCCCGTCGGCTTTACCAGCGCTCGGGGCGGGGCGGGCCGCCGCTTTCATAATGGAAGAGCGGGTCATGGGTCACTCCTTTGCAATTTGATAGTAGCACTCTCATTTCAAGAGTATTAGTATCACATCGTGGCTACCAAAGTCAAGGGCAGTCCTTCCCATAAGGACAGTCCTTCCCATAAGGACAGTCCTTCCCATAAGGACAGGGGGACCCAGGCCCGTACCCGTTTCGCCCGCCGAGCAGTGATCGACGCAGCCAGGTCCCTCTTCGTCGAGCGGGGTTACGCGGCTACGACAATCGACGCCATCAGTGACCGGTCAGACGTGCCGGCGGCGACGGTATACCGGCTATTTTCCTCAAAGCTCGGCATCCTCAAGGCCCTGCTCGACGTGTCCATCGCTGGCGACGACCAAGCCCAGCCCGTGCAGGCACGGCCCCAGGTTGCGGCGCTGTTCGCCGAGCCAGACGCCGAGAACCTCCTCGCCGGGTTCGCCGCTGTCACCGCCGCAATCAATGCGAGGAGCAACGACATATATCGCGTGCTTTCAAGTGCAGCGGGCTCCGATCCTGCGGCGGCCGCATTGCTCGCCGATTACCAGCAACAACGGGACGACGGTCAGCGCCGAATCGCACGCTTGCTGGCGCGCGCCCGTGCCTTGCGCCCGCCACTGCGAGAGCGCGACGCGGCGGACCTCGTCCACGCGCTCATGTCACCTGAGCTCTACCGGCTGCTTGTCATCGACCGTGCCTGGCCGACCGAGCGCTACGAACGGTGGCTCGCAACCACCCTCGTGGGCCAACTCATTTCTCCGCTACGGGGAACGCAAGAAACGCCCAGCAATGATCAGGGATCAAGACCACATGGTGCGCCCAGATCTGAATGACCCCGGTTACTTCCGGCGGAAGCCGCAAGTGGCTGCGCAAGGGGGCGAACGTGAGTCGTGCTTCATTAGGGCCAAAAGTGGCCCTTTCCCCGCGGGGCCGTCCTGGTGTACCTAACAGGTATGGGCCTGGTCGGTTGGCAAAGACGAACGCCGTACCCGTTTCGGACGCGTGTACTGGACCGCGAGCTCAGGCCAGGCGTCCAAGCGGGGTACGCAACCGACGCCGGGCCTCGGGTCACTAACCAGGACCGAGGTGCGGTGTCACCCTGTCTGGCGGTGATTAGCGATGGCGCGGGTGGCCATGCGGGGGGCGACATTGTAGCCGAGCTGGCGACGGAAGGCGTCGTCTCTCGCCTAGCCCGGCCGTCAGGAGATGTTGACGAGAGCCTGGTCGTCGAGGCGTTGGCGGCCGCGAACTCAGCGGTACGGGCCCGGCGGCGAACAGACGCCAGGCTGGCCGACGCGGCGGCCACACTTACCATCGCTGCTTGCACGTCATCACACGCTGCGATCAGCCGGTGGGTGATCGCCAACGTGGGTGACTCACCCGTTTGGCAGTCGAGTGGCGACCGCCTCGACCGTCTCAGCGAAGAGCACAACCTCGCCGCCGAGCTCGTCAGGTCAGGCGTGCTCTCCCCCGAAGACTCACGGGACCATCCCGGCCGGCACATAATCACGAGAGCGCTCGGCATGGCGGACCAGGTCGCACCCCACGTCAGCCGGGCGGCCCTCGAGCCCGGAGATTTGCTGATCCTGGCTTCGGACGGCATAGAAGTCCTCACCGAGGCGGAGATATTGGCTCTGACCGCGCCAGCGGCGGACGCGTTGGCCACTGCACATCTCCTTGTGGGTGCAGCCCTGTCTGCGGGGGCCACGGATAACGTGACGGTCGCAGTGCTTCGACAGTTGGGGACCAGCGAGACGCTACCCGGGCTATCCCGCAAGGCCGTGGGGCAGACGGGATAGCCGGTGACGCTTATGGTCCGGGCCACCCGGGTGGATGGGCCTCGAGGTTCAGCCGTGACTGGATCGTAAGGGTCGGCCGCGCTCGCAATAGCGACGTCCGTGTGGGCCATGAGCTGGTCCAGGGTCGGTGGACGGTGTCCAAATGCCACTTCGAAGTGCGCTGGGACGGGACGCGTTGGACCACCCTCAACGTCAGCGACAAGCCCGGCCTGCTTCAGGTCTACGAACCCGGCTACGAGCCGGTGCTCCTGGAGCCCGGACGCCAATGGGTCCCAATACGGCACCGCTGGTGCTACGACGTCGGCCGCCCGGACCACCCGTTCCACGTCGTCTGCCACACCGGCGACCACAAAGGACCAGCCATCCTTTGGGGCCAGGCCCAACCATGGCCAGGCACTCTTAGTGTTGATGAGGAAGAAACGGCCCTGTTCGAAGGAGTTGCGGCGCTTAGCTTTACACTCCTTGAGCGAGACGTCTTGCTGGCCTACTACTCCGCCTTCGCGCTTCTCCCGCGCCCATCGACCCTCGAGCCCCGCAGCCACAGGGAGGCGGCCCGCCGGCTAGGACGTTCGCAAGACTCGGCTCGCAAAGCTATCGAACGGGTCAACGAGAAGATAAGCACGATCAGCGAAGCGCCCGCCATCGCCACCGGTCGGAACGTCTCGGGTGAGATCGGAAGGTGGTTAGCCAGGACCGGGATCCTCGACCCCGACCTCCTCGAAGGAGCTCCCCCGGATGAGAAGGGGCAAGTCCGCCCGCCCGTCGCGGATGGGCAGCCCTTAGGCGGTAGATCGTCCTGAGGGGCCCCGATCGAGTCGTTGATAGCGTCATCTTCGTGAATGACATCGGCGCGTTAACCGATTGGCTTCTCGACTCTGACGTGTCGGTTCGTTGGCAGGTCATGCGCGACCTGCTCGGCGCCTCGGAAGCCGAATGGAAGGCGGAAAGGGCCAGAGTGGAAATAGAAGGCTGGGGGGCCGAGCTCCTGTCGTGTGAGGACAGGGACGGGCAATGGGGTGGCGGCGCATTTCTTCCTCGCGGTTTTGAGATGCGTGAGTGGCGGGAAACCGGCCAACCATGGACAGCCACGACATTTTCGTTGACGCAGCTGCGGGACTTCGGCCTTGACCCTGCTTCGGAGCGTGCCCGACGAGCCATGGCGTTGATCGGCGTTAACTCCCGGTGGGACGAGGGTGGCCAGCCGTTTTGGGAGGGCGAGGTCGAGGGATGCATCAACGGCCGGACGGTTGCGGACGGGGCCTACTTCGGGGTCGACGTCTCACCGGTCGTTACCCGGCTCGTAGGGGAGCGCATGGGCGACGGAGGCTGGAACTGTGAGCGTATCAACGGTTCTGTCCGCTCGTCGTTCGCCACGACGATCAACGTGCTCGAAGGGCTCTTGGAGTACGAGCGCGCCACCGGGGGTACGCCCGAATCCCGGGCCGCCCGCCGGTCGGGCGAGGAGTACCTGCTTCAACGCCGCTTGTTCCGTCGGCTGGGCGATGGCCAACCAGCAGACGAGAAGTTCCTGGAGCTGACATACCCGACCCGATGGCATTATGACATCTTGCGGGCGCTGGACTACTTTCGCTCGGCGGCAGCTTTTAGCGGCGCCTCACCGGACCCAAGGCTGGGCGAAGCGGCGGACCACATCCGGTCGAAACGTCGGCCGGACGGGACGTGGCGTCTCGACTGGCGACCGAGGGGTCGCGTATGGTTCGAGATGGACGACGGAGTCGGCAGTCCCAATCGTTGGGTGACGCTCCGGGCGCTGCGCGTGCTCGGCTGGCTCGAGACAGCCAGCTGAGGTCGAGACGTAAGTACAAGCCGCGCTTGCACCCTTGGCCCGTGGGCCGTCGATGCCGTCCACTTGACTCGCGGCGGCGCGTGTGCGGCCGTCAACGACCGGTGGAGGCGGCAGAATTACGCGGGTTTTTTGGCCCACAACTGGGCCAGCAACCCGATCACGAATAAGTGACTGTGTTCGAGATATCGCCCTCGTTGTCGGCTACTTGGAACGTCGCACTGAGCAGCGGAGTATCACCCTCCACCTGAACGACAAAAGGCATGCTCGCCCCAAAGTGCGGCAGCCCGGTGGCAATGTAGCTGTCGGGGCCAAGGCCTGTGATCTCGTTGGCAGTGAGGCTGTAGCTTGTCGCTCCCTTAGGTGCCGTCCACCACAAGTTGATGACTGTCACTCCGTTGTCTTGGTAGGGGGCTGAAATGTACAGCCTCAGCCGGCCGGGGTCCCGGTAGCCAGCTCGTGTGGAGGCCGCGGCCGGGAGGGAGACCGCTGGTATCAAGGCTAACGCTGCGGCAGCGGCGACCAACGTCTTGCGTGCTATCATCATTTTTCCTTTTCTCTCTGTGTGTGTCCTGTCCGTCCAGCCGAGTTGCTGGCTGTGGTGTTCGAGCAGGGCCTGATGTTGATATTCCAAAGGGACGTCTGGTAGCGGACTGACACCCGCCTTTCTCGAAACAGGGCTCTAATCACTTGCTCAGCCCAAAAGGAAGCTAAGCGTCAGAACGCGTTAATCTCCCAGCATCCCGATCACGCCACGCCGCCCATTCATTGGCATCACTACCCTTCAATGCCAAAGTCCGCCCTAGTTCCACCAACCAGATTTTGCACCATTCGCTATCCGCCCCGAGGGTTGTACCGTCTTGGGTCAATGGCAAACCATACGCATCCACCACCTTGCGTAGCCCGGCGTAAAGATAAAAACGCTGGACGAGCTCAACCGCCGCGGTACCGGCCTGCGACTTTGTAAATTGCCGTCGCAAGACAGTTCTTACGAGTACGACTAATCCGGCTTGTCGAAGCCGTAGATAATTTAAGGATCAACGCTGATCCTCAATTGAGGCTTATGTCCAATATTTGAGGATCTTTTGAGGAAAATGTGATGGTTGTGTGAAAACGGGCCGCGGGCCATGCGCAAGTTTGTACTGAGCTGCCACCGCCGCGGCGAGGTCGGTGGCGCCCTAGTCCCTGCCGGTGTAGGGGGGAAGCTGAGGGCGAGCAGCTTGGCCGTAGGGAGGTCGGGCTCGGACATAAGCTCCTGGACCGGTGCGCTCGGGAGCTTCTCGGTCGGGCCGCCAGCGCCGGTGGCGCACAGGACCAGCTTGAGCACGTGACTTGGCGCGTCGACCGTGACCCGTTGAGCGATCTCGCCACTCATCGACCAGCCCATGAGGTCGAAGGTGTGGATGCCGAGGGCGCCGGCCAGCGCCGCCGTGTCCTGCGCCATTTAGGGGAATGCTCACGTGAGCGTCGCCTACCTGGACGTATCAGTGCGTCACGGGTAGGCCCGCCGCAGCTATTGTTTGTCACCGAGGCAACCGGAGTGCCGCCGCGACGGTAGGCACGCCATCGTCGTGTCGGTACCAGCCCGTACATAGGGAGGACGCACGACCTTGCCCGCTGACCCGCTCACCCCGTCAACTGGCCAGGACCATTCCGGACAGTGGAGGGACCTGTTCCCTCTAGGTGATTGGTTCCGGCACCATTCCCTCCGAAGCTGGCCGGTCGTACTTTTCCTGCTGCTGATCTGCGTGCCGTCGATTGCCCTCGTCGCGTTAGGGACGAGCCCAACCGCCAGCACTTTCGACCTCGCCGCGTGGATCTTCGCGGCGTACTTCGCCATCGTGTGGCTGCTACTTCTCGGTGTCATCATTCGGCCTGACCACGTGACCCGCCCGATGCTCGTTTCCGTAGCGTTGATCGCACTGGTTACAGAGGTGCCTCTCGCGCTCGCCCTCGAGGAGGCTCTAAACAGCAGCACCGCCTCCCTGGGCCGGAGCATCTTCACCATCGGCCTGCCCGAAGAACTCGCCAAAGCCCTGCCGATTGTGGTCATCGCGCTGATCTACAGGCGAACGCATCACTTGATGCCCCGGGACTACCTGTTCCTCGGCGCTGTAAGCGGGCTCGTTTTCGGTGCCAGCGAAGTCGTCCGTTATTTCACTGTGAACGCGATCGCGGAGTTCTACCTGACGGTGAAGGCTGCCATCCCCTCGATCGAACACCTCATAAAGGCGGGGAACTCTACACCGACTTCTGTGTTCGAAGTACTCACCGGCCCAGTGCTGTACTTCATCATCGAATTCGTCTGGCGGTTCCTTACCGACCCGATCACCCACGCCTGCTGGTCCGGTCTGACCGGCTATTTCATTGGGTTGGCCGTGACCAGCCGGTACCACTGGTACGAAGTTGGCTGGATCGGGGCGGCCATGGCTGCGGTCTTACACGGCCTCAACGACTGGAGCAGCGTGAACAGCCACCCGGTCTGGATCCTGGTGGTGCTGGCCAGCGGCATTCTGTTCCTTGGTTATGCGCGGGTCGGCGCCCGAGACGACCTCCAGTTCCCAGGCGCCCAGGGCCTACACACCGGACAGGCGCTCGCAGCGGCAGAACCGCAGCCCCTTTAGAACCAACCGACGGGCCGCTCTCCGCTCCGGCAGGTCACCGACCCGGGACTACGTCCTCGGGAGGCGCCCGCCGGAGGCCTTGGTGGGAGCACTGACACTTGGGCTCGTCACTTGACCCACTCGACCCACGTGCCGTGCGGGTCGCTACGAGCCAGTGCTTCGCGGCCGTCGCGGACGAGGAGCAGCGAGGCTGCGTCGCGGTGGTCGACGCCGTCGTAGCCGAGCACCTGGTCGCCCTCGTTGGAGAGCCATACCGCGCCCAGGTCGCGCACTGCGCCGGCGAAGGCGCGGCGTTTTGCCTCGCCGACGTAGGCAAGCACGGCCGAGTGATAGACAACCAGCGTTGCGTTGGAGGGAGCCGTCGACGCCACCGTGGCTAGATCATCCAGCAGGTCGCCCCGGTGGATTACCGGTGGTCGTTGCCGGGCCACATTGACGGCTGCCTCCAGCCGCTCAGCCCGCCCGGGCTCGCCCGGCCAAAGGAGGCACGAAAGCCAGGCCACGTCGTCGCCGCTCATCACGTCGAGCGGCTCGAGGTCTATCCCCGCCCGCCACACGACCTCGGGCACGCGTGCGGGCAGAGGCACAGAGCCGAGGGGCTGACAGCAGATCGTCGGGCCGTCGGGGCCCAGGCCGCGGACCTGGTAGCCGCCGTAGTCGTAGGAGTAGATATCGGGGAGGAGCGTCAGGCCGGCCGCAGCGCCCACCTCCAAAAGGGCCAGGGGCTCGGGCAGGCTGGCCAGCGCGGGCAGCAGTACCGCGCAGCGGGCCGCCTCGTTGGTCTGCGTCCTCCTGGCCAACACCAGGCGCTTCAGCTCCTGGCCTCTTGCGACGACGAGTTCGTGGAGTGACCTCGGCTCCGGGGGTGCCCCGAGGAGGTAGCAAGCCGAGGCGAACACCAGGTTGGGCTGTCGCTTCGGCTCAGGCAAGTCCCCAAGGAACGACAACACGGCTTCGTCGTCCGCGACTGCGTAGGCCAACGCCTCGTAAGCAGGCGAGCGCCCCTTAGCCTGCAGACGTCCGAATCGTCTGTAATCCTCTGCTGTCTCCATTGGCTTTCAGCCTTCCTGGCCCGGGTTGAAGGTTAGAGGTGCGAGCAGGTCGACAAGCGCCGAGTGGCCAAAGTAGCGGGCCCAGCCGAGCGGTGTCGGGCGAAATGTATGGCGTGCGGGTGCCAGGGTTGGCGGCGTTCGCCGAAGCCGAGGACTCCTGTGAGCACGGTAAACGGCGTAGGGAGGGCGTGCCAAAAGCGCCCGTCGTTGGCGTCGGCGCCCTGGCCGAGCAGGACCTGGGCTGTCTCTAGGGTGGCCCGTAGCTCGACGTCCGGGTTGTGGCGGGCGTAGGCCTGGTAAAGCAGGGGTGACCAGCCGTGAGGCCCCCCGGTCACGTTTGCCTTTCCCGCCCCCCTGGCCAGAAGCCGGCGCACCTCGGCTACCTCGGCGCACGCCGCCGCCACGAACAGGTTGTGCGTTGGCAACCCGGGATGCCCGGCCAAGATCTCGGCGGCCGCGGCGGCGTCGGCTGCTTCGTCGTCGCTGCCGGTCAGGCAAGCCAGGCGCAGGAACCGGTCTGCTAGCGGCTCGTTGTGTTGTGCCGGCTGGCTTGGCCAGGCGCGAGCCGTCACGATCTCGACGTAACGGCGCATCCGCGCCCAGCTGGCGAAACCGTGCTCTCGGGCCAGGACCAACTGTGCCGCTGTCAAAGGGAAACCACCTGGGGCCGGTGGTCCGGGGTGCCATCGAGACA
The DNA here is from genome assembly GCA_963807395.1 of uncultured Acidimicrobiaceae bacterium. Lineage (GTDB taxonomy): Bacteria > Actinomycetota > Acidimicrobiia > Acidimicrobiales > Palsa-688 > Fen-671. Next base: position 421,575 of record CAWEBW010000002.1, on the reverse strand, counting down.
CTCGGGCGAGAGCGCTCTTTTCGCCTCCACGAACTCCGCGTTGCAACTCACGGGCCTGATTGCGAAGCTGGTCGAGGTCGGGGTCTTGGGTAGCGAGGCGGTGGCCATCGCATCCTCCTTCCGTTCTGCCGGCCGGCCCGCGTTGCCGGTGCGTGGAAAGGAGGACATGAAGCCATGACGTCTTGTCCTGCTCTTAGTGGGTGGGCTCAGCCCTTTCCGCGGGCCCGGCGGCACCCCACGCGCCAGCGCCCAAAGTACCGCGAGTGGCTACCACTTTCTCAAGTCGAGGCGCCGTGCTGATGGATGCCATTGCTAGGGGGGCTGGCAGCGCTCGCCGACGCCGTGCGGGCGCTGTTCGAGACGGTTAGAGGTACGTTTTGCCCACCCGCCGCACCCACGCCAGGACGGTCTTCAGGTCTCCGTCGTCGAGGAGGTACGCGACGATGCCGAACGCGATGATGGCGCAGGCAGCGGCAGGCACCGCTACGGCGAAAGCCTCCAGTTTGTGGTGCATGGGCACCGACATACTGATGGCCGCGCCGACCGCCGCACCGGCCGCGCCCGCGACCAAGCCGGCAAACGCCGCGTGGCCAACGCCCTGTACGGCGGCCTTGCCGCAGATCCTCCGGGTGAGGATCACCAGCGGGACGGCCACGACGGTCGGTCCAATGGTGTTACCGAGGGCGAGCGCACCAACGACGAGGCGCGACGGGACGAGCTCGGCCAGAGCCACGTCGGCCACGATCACGATCAGCCAGCTGCCCGCCAGCGCCACCGCCGCAACCTTGAGCCGCCCGATGACGAACATCACTCGCGACAGGATCGTGATCACCGCCGTCCCTGCGATACCGGGAGCGAAGAGGGCCAGGGCCAGTTCCAGCTGTGGTACCTGATCGGACGTCTTGGCCAAGACGTGAGCGGCCGGAATGGCGATAGCCGCGATTACAGCCGTGCCGAGCCACGACATCAGCAAGACCGCTCGCGTCGACCCGGCGCTGGTCCGGTCGAATGCCGGCCCCTCACGCGTGGACAGGACCGGGAAGGCACTGACGACGATGGACAGCGCCAGGACGGCGGATATAGAGGAGAAAACCTGCGAGCCGTAATTGAACAGAACGACCGCACCGGTTTGGCCACGCCCGTTGGCCAGGACAATGGCCACCACGCTCGCTACTTCAATGGCGACAAGTTCTGCGAAGCCGACGAGCGCCAGGCCACCCGCCCGGCGCGCCACCCCGGCCGGGAAGCGCAGGACGGGGCGGAACCGCAGGTGCAGCCGCCGCGTCGGAGGCAACGCCACGAGGACCAAGACGGCGATGCCGAGCGTAGTTCCTACCGATAAAACCAGCTCGGCCGTGATCGGTAGCTGGGCTAGCGATCGCCCTTTGTCCAAAGGGACGAAGAGGAGATAGCAGGTAATGAGGACGAGGCTGGAAATCCCCGGGCCAATGGACGGGGCGGCGAAGCGGCGGTACGACTGCAAGAGCCCATAGAGAACGACCGAGACCCCGTACAGCAGGGCCTGCGGAGCGAATGCCACCAGCATGTTGCCGGTGGCGGCGACGACATCGGACCGGACGCAGTGCGCGTTGGGGTTGGTCGGGTTGAGCAGCGAGGCGATGGGCCCGGCCGCCACCGCGATGACTACGACGACCGGCACCAAGATGATTACCGACCAGGTGAGCAGCGCCGAGGTGATGGCGCCGACGCGTGCCTTTTCTGCCGGGTCGAACGCCGCCCGCTCAGCTGAGCGGGCCAGCACGGGGACCATCGCGCTCGTTAGCGCGCCGCCCAGGACCAGCTCATAGAGCAGGTTAGGGACCTGGTTCGCGGTTACGTACGCTGAACCCAGGCAACTCGCCCCGACGGTCTGCGAGAACACCAAGGTGCGGACCAAGCCCAGCAGTCGGGACATAATTGTGAGACCGGCGACGATGGCGGCCCCACGGGCAATGCCGGCGCCGAGCCCAGGCGCCACACCTGTACCTGCCGGTTCCGCCAAACCCGAACTTTTGCTTTCGATCGTCCGCACATGCAACTCCTGATCCCCGCACCCGAGGCCAGTGTCCTGTCACGCCGCTGGGCGCGCAGACTACGGGATTAGCAATACACCGGGCAGTGCGCGAGCGCGGCACGCTGCTCGACGGGAGGAGTAAATAGCGATGGAAAAGATACGTGTAATCGGTGGAGGACCTCACCGCTGGGACCACTGCGACTCGATGCCGTATGCCTGCAAAAGGCTCGGATGTCGGGCGGCCGGCATCGGCGCAGACGAGCGCTCTAGGTCCTGACCCTGTCCTGGGACGTCGTCGGCGTGGTCGCGCCAGTGGCAGCGGCCTGAAGGGGCCCGTTGGGCGCCTCAAAAAGCTTCGGTCCGGGCATTCCCCGCACCTGGGCCACGGCGCGGGCGGAGACGATGGTGACCGTGACGCATAGGCCTCCGTCAGCCCGGGGGCGAGCGCTGGCAGTACCACCGTGTATGGCGGCGATGGATGCGACGATGGCCAGGCCAAGCCCGAATCCGTCGTGGGATGTGCGGTCGCTGAGCCGCTGGAACGGCTGGAAAATGCGACCGACGTCTGCCGCGCTGATCACCGGACCGGTATTGGCCACTGTCAGCTGGGTGCTGCCAGCTATGGTGCGGGTGCTGACCCAGACGTCGCCCTCGGCGATGTTGTACCGGACCGCGTTGTCGACCAGGTTGGCGATGAGGCGCTCGGCCAGCACCGGGTCACCCGATATCACGGCGGGCTGGAGCGAGGCGTGCACCCGGCGGTTGCCCGGGGTGGCGGCGTCGAGGACGTCTTCTGCCGCCGTGGCGAGGTCGACCTCGTCGCGGACGGTCAGCCCCCGCTCGCTGTGCGCCAGGATGAGCAGCGCGCCGATGAGCTGCTCGGCATGGTCGACCGCGGCGCGAATATCCGCCCCCATGCCCCGCAGGTCGTCGGCCGTACTGTGGGGGTTGCCCAGCACGACGTCGACCGTGGTCCGCATGACCGCAAGCGGGGTGCGCAGTTCGTGGGAGGCGTTAGCGACGAACCGCTGCTGAGCCTCGAACGCGGCCTGAAGCCGGCCGAGCATATCGTCGAACGTCTCTGCCAGTTCGCGGAGCTCGTCGCGGGGACCGCGCAGGGCGACACGCGCCGAGAGGTTGTGTTCCGACGCAGCCCGGGCCGCCGCCGTGATCCGGTGGACCGGTCGCAGCGCCCGCCCAGCGACGATCCAGCCCAGGATGGCAGCTAGGGCAATGACTAGGGCCAGCGTGATGAGCGAGTACTCGAGCAGGTGCGACAGAGTGAGGTCACGCTGGTGTTGCGCGCCCTGGAACTGGAGGGCCGCGTTGCACTTGGCCAGGACACCCTTGTTGAGACTGGCATTCAGTTTCTCGGACCGGCACATCGCCGCGAACCGGGCGGGGAGGACGCCGGAGGGCTGTTGGCCCTGCCCGGGCACCCCCAAATCGGCCACCAAGATGTAGCTGACCGCCACGACGATCGCCCCGCACACGGCGAACAGGCCGGTGTACAGCAGGGTCAGCCGCGCCCGGACGGTCAGCCGCGGGCGGCTCACATCCGGTACCCCTTGCCCACCACGGTCTCGATCAGCGGTGGGTCGCCGAGCTTGCGTCGCAGGCGGGTCATCGTTACCGAGACGGTGTTGCTGAACGGGTCGGCGCTGGCGTCCCACACGCGCTCAAGCAGTTCCTCGGCGCTGACCAGCGCTCCGTCGGCGGCCAATAACGTCTCCAGGACCCCGAACTCCTTACGGGTCAAGGACAGCGGACGAGGACCTCGGCTGGCGCGGTGCCGAGCGCGGTCCACCGTTAGGTCCCCGAGGCGGAGGACCGGCGGCGCGGAGGGCGCGCGGCGGGCAAGCGCCCGCACTCGGGCGATGAGCTCCGTGAACGCGAAGGGCTTCCCGAGGTAATCGTCCGCGCCCAGCTCCAGCCCATCGACCCGGTCATCGACGCCGACGGCGGCCGTGAGCATTAGGACTCGCGCGCCGGAGCCGGCTACAGTCCGGCACACCCGGTCACCGTGGACGACCGGCAAGTCGCGGTCCAGCACGATCACGTCGTAGTCCGTCTGCGCGGCGGCATCCAGCGCGGCGGCGCCGTCGTACACGGCATCGACGGCCATCCCGGCCTGACGAAGGCCCTGGGCGATACGGTCAGCCAGGGTCACGTGGTCCTCGACCACCAGCACCCGCATCTCGTCAGTATGCGCTGGCTGAGATGACATCCGTGCAACATCGCCGTTAGCGCTGCTGTCACCCGCCCAGGCGTACAACTGCAGGCATGAGGCCAATTCCGTCGCTCTGGTCAACCCGGTCATTCAACCTTCATGAGGGCACGAAGATCTGCGGCACCCGCTTGACGTATTGGTCCCCGCGGGCCTGGCCACTGACCGCCCGGACCGGGGTCGCCGTCATCGCCGCGTGCGGGCTAGCCGTGCTGGCCTCGGCCTGCGGCGGCTCGCCGAATAGCCACGTCGCCCAACTCGGGTCGACCACAACGCATAGCGCCTCTTCCTCCGACTCCACGTTTGCGGGGTCTGCGCAGGAGAGCGGAGCGCTCGCTTTCTCGCAGTGCCTGCGTGCCCACGGAGTCCCGAACTTCCCCGACCCCAACAGCAGCGGGGACCTCCCTCCCAATGCCAAACAGATCGCCCATAACAGCCCTCAGTTCCCGACAGCCGTGAAGGACTGCCGGCACCTGCTCCCAAACGGCGGCCAGCCAAGCCAGGCCCAGGTGGCGCAGGAAAGAGCACAGGCACTGAACTTTTCCCGGTGTATGCGGGCGCACGGCGTCCCAAACTTCCCCGACCCCGACAACACCGGCCGCATACCTGACCCGGCCTCCCTTGGCATCGATCAGGGTTCGCCGCAGTTCGAGGCGGCAAACCAGGCGTGCCGGAAATTCCGGCCCCCCTACATTCCCTCGAACGCCGCCTACAACGCCTATGCCAGGACCCAGACCTCATGAGCCCGGCGACTTGACCACGAGACTGGGCGGGCCAGCCGCCAGGGCTCCCGGGCAGACCGACAGGCGCCGAACATCGTCGCCGGTGGGTCCTCCAACCTAAAGCGTCACACCCTCCTGGCAGGCTGAGCGGGGAACCCCGACGGGTCGAAGGAGGATCCCATGGTCAACATCGGCGTGGTGATAACAAGCCCCTTGCCGGCCAGCACGCCATTACCGCAAATAGCCGGCTTAGCCCGGGACGCCGAAAGCGCCGGCTTCGACTGCATCTGGGCGGAGGACCACCTCGCTGACGAGGACGACCCGGTCCTCGACCCGATGTTGGTCTTGGCCGCCGCTGCCGCAGCCACCGAGAACATCGAGGTCGGTTCAGCGGTTTTTGTGCCCTCGCTGCGCAACCTCTCCTGGGCGCTAAAACAAGTAGCCACCTTGGCGTACGTAGCCGGCGGGCGCCTCCAACTGGGCGTCGGCCTCGGGGCGGCCAGCGAAGACGAGTACGCGCTCGCCGGCTTCGCCCGCTCGGGCCAGCGCCACCGGACGGACGATTTCCTGCGTGTTCTAGCCCTCTCCCGTCGAGGGGAAGAGACGGCGCTGCCCTCGAGCACACGGGCGCTGTTGGTGAGCCCGTCGGTCCCGGTACCGCCGATCTGGGTCGGGGGGACTTCGTCGGCCGCGCTTCGGCGCGCCGCCCGGTTCGGGGACGGCTGGCTATCGGGCCTGCAGACCCCGGCCGAGTTCGAGGCCTCCCTCCGCCGCTTGCGCCAACTGGCCGAAGACGAAGGTCGCCCCTGGCCTCTGGGCGGCATGGTGGTCCACGTCGCCGTGGGCACTGACCCTGGCGTGGACCTGGCCGCCAAGGGTGCCGCATTTATGCAGTCTGCTTATGGCCTTTCCAGCGAACGGGCGGAGGAGCTGGCCATAGGTGGCACGACCGAACAGGTGGCCGAGGCGCTGACCGCCTTCATCGACGCCGGCGCCGTACGGCTGGCTCTCGTCAGCGACGTCCTGCCGTGGTCGGAGTCATGGCCGCGGCTGGCGGAGGTCCGCCGGGCCCTCGACGGCCGGTGACAGCTCTTGCCTGACGAGGCGGCCCGGGATGGACTAAACCGGCCTGCACCTTTATGGAGCAGCGGGCGTGGTGCTCCAGAGGCGATCGAACCATCGCTGTACTCGGGTGGCGCCGAACTCGGCCTTCTCGGCCGTGAGCACGTCGGACGGCTCGTCGTAAGTGCCGGTGGGCGCTTGCCCGCTCACGAAGGTGACTCCGACGTGGGCCACCTGGTGGTCGCCGAACTCGAGGTAACAGAGCCCGTACCCGTCGTAGGTGGCGGTTTCCGGCTCGCCTCGAATGAAAGAGATGATGCGATCGGCGGCCACGGCGCCCTGGCGCTCGGAGAAAACGCCGGCTTTGGGTGTGCCGACGCTGGTCACGTCCCCAACGGCGAAAACTCCTGGGTAGGAGGTTTCCAGGGTGCGCGGGTCGACGGGCACCCAGCCGTCGACGGTCATGCCGGATTCCGCCACCACCGCCGGCACCCGATGGGCCGGGACGCCCAGGAACAAGTCGAAGGGCATGTCGGTCCCATCGGCCAGCCGTGCCACCTTGCGGGCCGGGTCGAGCTCTCGGATCACTTGGCTCGGGTACCAACCGATGTGTCGCTGGCTGAAGGCTTCAAGTAGTGCTTCGGATGCCCTCGGAGATGGCGGGATTGGTACTGGCAAGGGCATCACCAACGAGATCTCCGAGCGGTCGCGTAGCCCACGGCCGGTGAGGTAGTCGTGAACCAGCAACGCCGTCTCGCTTGGAGCGGGGGGGCATTTGAAGGGTATGGATGTCACACCGACGACCACTCGCCCGCCGTCGAAGCCGGCGAGCACGTCGGCCAGGGCGAACGCCCCCTCGACGGTATAGAACTCGTGCCCCGCCTCGGTTAGCCCGGGGGTGGCGCCAGGGTCGAGGTCGGCACCGAGGGCGACAACCATCACATCTGCATCGAAACGGCCCGCGTCGGTTTCGACACTCCTTGCCGTCGGGTCGATGGCCCGGATAGTGGTCTGAACGAACCGCACTCCGGGCTTGACCAGATCGCTGTAAGCATGCTGCACCGCGTCCGCGACGGTCCGCCCGAACATGACGTCGAGCTTGGAGAAGCCAAAGACGAAACTGTCGGCCTGGTCGATAAGCACGACATCCGCGTTCTCTCCGAACGCTTCGTAGAGCCTGGCCGTTATCTCCAGGCCGCCGAATCCGGCCCCCAACACCAAGGTTCGCATGGACGAGTTTCCTTTCTGGTCCCACCGAGGGTACTGCGGCGCGACCTTCCTGGGCCCGGTGGGGCGGGAGCCGGTTCAATTTGGCTGAAGGATCGGGCCCGGCCGGTGACCAAGTATGGTCATCAGTGGCGCCGGGAGGGTGCCGCGCCGGCGCCTCGCGTAACCGCGCCGAGGTGCTCGACTGGTACCGCAAACTGCTCGCGGAGCAGACCAACGCAACGGTAGAAAACGTAGAAGTGGACCGCGACGCCGTTGTGCTCCGGCTCAGTGCGCCTCGCCAGGCGGAGGGAGCCCGACCGGCACCACCTCAACGGCTTTACCAGGTGTTCACGGTTGACGATGCGCAGGTGGTAGAAATACGTTTCTATCCCGACCGCGCCAGTACGCTGGCCCGACCTTCGACCAACTCACTCAGACTGGCCTGACTTTGGGGCGAAAAATCGTCTTTGGGGCGAATTTTATAGTGATAAGAACAGTTTTTCGCCCCAGTCCGCATTGTCTGGCGGCCGAGGGGCGGCGGCCCATCTCGAGCAGCCATCAGCATTACGAAGCATCCACCGTTTGTCGAACGAGTGTTGGGTTAGGGCGGCCTCCCGTCTGACCCGAAGCGTCGGGTACGATCCTGAGGTGTCTTCCGACCCGACGACCATTGGCGAAGTAAGCCCGGAGGAAGCGTCTCGCATCGTCGCGTTTGGCGGGCTGCTGCTTGACGTGCGAGAGGGGTACGAGTGGGACGCGGGCCACGTAGCTGGCGCCGTCCACCTTCCCTTGGGTCAACTGGTTCAGCGGGTCGAGGAGCTCCCCGAGGACCGTCAGTTGGTCGTCGTGTGCCGGTCTGGTGCCCGTTCGGCCCGGGCCACAGCATTTCTGGCCTCGTCCGGGTTCGCTGCCGTCAACCTGGCCGGCGGCATGCAGGCGTGGGCGGAGGCGGGCCTCCGTTTTGAGGCCGCCGATGGGGCTCCCGGCGTAGTCGCGTAGCCCCGGGGGCGCTCCGGGAGTTCCCTGTACTTCTCAGAGAAGGCAAGCCTTGCGGACCACCCATAACCGTCGCCCCCTTGGCTTTGGAGAAGTGGTCACTAGATGACCGGTTTCCCCCATACGATCAGAAGGAACCAGCTCCTAGAGAAAGGCGACATGATGCCAGATCGAGACAGGTACATCGCCGGGGTCCCCTGCTGGGTCGACACCAGTCAACCGGACCCTGAAGCCGCCCTCCCCTTCTACTCGGGGTTGTTCGGGTGGGAGTTCGAGAACGTGATGCCCGAAGGGCCAGCCGGGACTTATTACATTGGGCGCATACGCGGTAGCGACGTGGCTGCGGTCACGCAGATCTCCGAGGGTGCACCGCCCATTGCCACGTGGAACACCTTTATCTGGGTCGATAACGCGGACGAGACAGCCGACATCGCCCGCAAGGCGGGCGGCACTGTGATGGTGGAACCGTTCGAGGTCGAGGGGGCCGGCCGGATGGCGGTCATCTCTGATCCCGAAGGAGCGGTCTTCAACCTTTGGCAGGCCAAGGGCCACCAAGGTGCAGGGATCGTAAACGAGCACGGTTCTCTGAACTTCAACGTCCTGGCTGCTCGCGACATCGAGGGTTCGAAGGCGTTCTACGGCGCTGTCTTCGGCTGGAAGACGCTGCCGTCACCCGGCGGGACGATGTGGTGGCCCTACCCGCCTACGGTGACCATCTGGAGGAAGGCCGGCCCGGCCTGCGTAAGCAGATGGCAGAGATGGGTGCGCCGGACGGTTTCATTGACGTCCTCGCCGCCTTCGGGCCGATAGCCAAGGACGACTCGACAACGCCGGCGAATTGGGGTGTGTCCTTCTCCGTCAACGACGCCGACGCCACGGCGGCCGAGGCGAAGCAACTGGGAGGCGAGGTCGCCGCTGGGCCATTCGATGCCCCTTGGAGCCGGTTGGCTGTAATCAAGGACCCACAGGGCGCAATCTTTAGCGCCACTCAGTTCGTCCCGGAGAACAAGGACATCACGGCCTGATTCGGTCAACGGGACGAAGGGTAGCGGCACGGCTGCGACGCTGGACGACCGACAGCTTCTTGATTTTTCGAAACCGAAACCACGAACGCAAGCTGGGACCCGGCGGTGGTTAGGCTTGCCCGGTGGTCAAAGCCCGCAGCCACGCCCATCCGGGCGGTCGGCATATTCAAACGCTACGGGCGATCATTTCCCTGGGTGCTGCACGACCTTGACCTCTTATTGGAGCCGGGGTCCCTCACCGAAATAGTCGGTGCCAACGGTTCGGGAAAATCGACGTTGCTCCGCGTCCTGGTGGGTGTGACGCGCCCAACCAAGGGCGGGATCGCCACCCGACCCGCTGAGGTCGGTTACGTGCCCGAGCGGCTGCCGGCACGGGTCCGCATGACAGGGCGGATATATCTGGGCCACATGGCTCGGCTGCGCGGTCTCGATAGCGCCACCGCTAACCCAAGGCTCGAAACGCTGACCGAAGCTTTCAGGCTGCAGCCTGGGCTCGATACGCCTGTGGCGGCCCTGTCCAAAGGCAACCGCCAAAAGATTCTGTTTGGCTCAAGCGCTGCTCGCCCCCGTAGGCCTGTTGGCGCTCGACGAACCCTGGAACGGGCTGGACCCGCCGGCCCAAAAAGCTTTACGGCACGAACTCGCTTCCGCCCGCCGGACCGGGACGGCGCTGGTCACTACTGCTCACCGCGTCGGGACGGCCACCGGTGCCGACCGTACCTTCCTCCTCACGGGAGGGAGTCTGGAGCGGGCGACGGGGGACCAGACGACAGCCGTCTCTGGCCGGGCTGAGGCGGCGGTGGGAACCGAGTTGGTCGCGGTCGAGATCGTAGCACCAGACGAGACAGTGAACTCCGGGGAACTTCTTACTTGGCCGGGCGTGGAGTCTGCGCGTTGTTCGGGCCACGTCTGGGAGCTCTCGGTCCGGCGGGACAACGTCGACCGGCTGCTGGCCAGTGCATTAGAAAGTGGGTGGTCAGTACACCGGGTCGACCCGGGTCAAGAGGAACCGGCATCCCGGACGATGGGCCAGGTCGTGACCCAGTTAGCCCGTTATATCGCCGCTGATACCGCTAGATCGCAGCACTGGTTGCCCCCTGTGCTGGTCTACGTAGTCTTCTGCGCCTTCAACCTGGCCGCCGACGGCTCGGCCCCGGGAAACGCCCTCCCCACGTTCGCCACGGCGGCGGCCGCGCTCCTGCCCATCTCGATCTGGCTGACAGTAGTCGTCGGTAATTGCGAGGACCCGGTCCAGGCGACGATCACGGCGGCGACAGTCGGGGGCGAGGCGCGCCTCCGATTGGCCAAGCTCCTGGTGGCGCTGCTCGCTGCGGCCGCCCTGGGCCTGGCCTCGACCGTGGTCGCCTGGCTGGACACGAGCAATTTCGGTTTCACCGACTTCAGTGGCCTGGCCGCCGGACTGGCCGCCCACCTCCTGGCCGCCGTAGTCGGCGTGGCCGTCGGAGCCTGGTTCATGCGGCCCATCCTCGACCGTCGAGCCTGGGCCGTGCTTCTTGCCGTAGCGGTGACGATGGTGGAAGTGCTCGTGCCGCACTTTCCGCCGGTCCGTCAGCTCCTGGTCCTCTTCGGGCAGGCCGAGCCCGCTCATCTGGCGGCCAGCATTGCGCTCATCGCCGCAGAGTCGGTACTGATTGCCGCCGTCTTGGTGGCTGGCGCCTTGCGCTGGGGCCAAGCCCGAGCTTCGTAGTTCGGGGGTGGCAACCCCTATTGAGCCGTCCCCATACACAAATGACGCAGATGTTCCAGACCTGAAACCTTCAGAATTTCGATAACCGCGCGGACCGGTTTCTTAACCCCCGTTACCCGCTTGAGCGCTTCGTACGCGACGCTGCCCTTTTCGGGAGTTTCGGTGGTGAGCAAAACCAGGGGGGTCTTGGCCATCTCCCGCAGGACGGCAGATTTGCCCATCGCCTTCCACAGACTGTCGGTCCGGCCCGCTGAGTGGTGGCTCGTGAAGCTGCCCGTTACGTCGAAGAACCAGAGACGCCCTTTTCCATCTCGGGCCGTGAAATCCACCTGGATCCCGCCGGGTTGACGCTGGTCCTGGCGAATATCGGTGAATCCCTGCACTTTCGACTACCGCCCGGGCAATCTCCTTTGCCGCCCGCCCCTCACGAATAGCCTGGGACTGGAGGCTTGCTTTGGCGTTGGCTCGCCCGGGGACGGCCGGCAACCTCATTTTTGGCCCCCCGGATAGGCTCTCTCGGGCCAGCCGTCGGCGCTCCTGCTCCACTCGCCCCTCCGCCAGGCGGATGTAGCTCTCGTCCGTGTCGTAACAGACGAAATGGCGCCCCGTTCGGACCGCCGCCACCGCCGTCGTCCCGGACCCCGCAAGGGGGTCTAGTACAAGGTCGTCCTGATATGTGTACAGGTCGATCAGCCGGGCCGGTAACTCAACGGGGAAGGGAGCAGGATGGCCGACCCTGGTGGCACTTTCGGCCGGGATCTCCCAGACGTCGAGCGTGTTCTCCATAAAGTCATCGCGTGTCATGGTCGATTCTGAGGGCAACCCCTGCTTTGCCCGCACTTTGGCCGGGACGGCACGGTCGAACCGGCCTTTGCTAGCCACGATCACGCGCTCGGTCAGATCTCTGATCACGGGGTTCCCAGGGCGCTGAAAACTCCCCCAAGCACAAGAGCCGGACGACCCTCTTTGCTTCAACCAGATGATCTCCCCCCGGAGCAAGAGGCGGAGGTCGTCCTGCAGGATGCCGATCACGTCGGCTGACAGCGAACGGTACGGGCGCCGGCCCAGGTTGGCCACATTTACGGCGACCCGGCCTCCCGGCTCCAACTTTCGCACGCACTGGGCGAACACATCACGCAATAGGTCGAGGTACTCGAGGTACGTCGCCGGGATCCCGGCCTTCCCCAGCGACTCCTCGTACTCCTTCCCGGCGAAGTACGGCGGCGAGGTGACAACGAGGGCCGCTGACGCGTCGGGGACCTCGTCCATGCGCCGAGCGTCCCCTACGACCAATTTATCGAGCGCCCGGTAGGCCCCACCTCGGACTCCGAGGATAGGACCGGAGGAGTGAACCGGCTGTAAAACCCACTGGCGTCGTGGTTCTCGCGCTTCGAGACCCCGAAAGCCGAAGTAGAGGTCGACCGGCGCGCCATTGGCGTTCGATCCTACGTTCCGGGCGGCCGTGACTGGCTGATCGTGAGGGGCGGAGCGGGTGGGCCCCAGCGCTGCGTTGGCCCCGGGCGGCGGTCTGACGCTACTTATGCACTGGTGGCTTTCCGCCCGGGAACATAACGTCGGGGACCGTGGCAGCTGCGCTTGTACAGAACCGGGGAGAGTAAACAATGGACTACAGGCAACTAGGTCGCAGCGGGCTTCGCGTGTCGGCCATCTCACTCGGCACGATGACGTTCGGAGGTGCCGGCGGCTTCGCCAAGGTTGGCAATCTCGACGTGGACGCGGCCAGGCGTGTGCTCGACCGCTGCGTTGACGCCGGAGTCAACCTCGTCGACACGGCCGACATCTATTCGAACGGGGCCTCGGAGGAGATAGTTGGCGAGATCGTGAAAGGCCAGCGGGAGGAACTGCTTCTGGCGACCAAGTGCCGGTTCAGGAGTGAACCCGGGGCCAACGGCGCCGGCAGCTCCCGGCACCATATCGTCAGGTCGCTGGAGGCGAGCCTGCGCAGGCTGGGCACCGACTACATAGATATTTACCAACTTCACGGGTGGGACGGGCAAACGCCGGTCGAAGAGACGCTTTCGGCGCTGGACAGCCTGGTGCAAGAAGGCAAGGTCCGCTATATAGGGTGCTCGAACTACTCTGCCTGGCACCTCATGAAGTCGCTCGGGGTAGCTGACCGCCAGGGCTGGCAACCTTTCGTAAGCCACCAGATTTACTGGTCTCTCATCGGCCGCGACGCCGAGGTCGAGCTGGTGCCGGCGGCCCTGGACCAGGGCCTCGGGATATTGGTGTGGAGCCCGCTGGCGGGCGGTCTGCTCACGGGCAAGTACCGACGGGACGAGAAGCCGGCGGCGGGCGCCCGCCACCTGACCGATTGGAACGAGCCCCCGATCTACGACGAGGGCAAGGTTTACGACGTTATTGACGTCGTGGTCAGTGTCGCCGCGGCTCGCGGCGTCCCACCCGCTCAGGTGGCACTGGCATGGCTACTGGCGAGGCCAGGCGTTAGCTCTGTGATCGTTGGCGCCAGGAACGAGGACCAGATGTCCCAAACACTGCCCTCGGCTGACCTCGTGCTCGAACCCGAAGAAATGAAGCAACTTACAGAGGTTAGCTCCTCCCCCCTGCCGTACCCGCTCTGGCATCAAGCCAAGTCGGTCAGCGACCGTCTGAGCCCGGCAGACCGCGTGCTCCTTTGACGATGTGAACTGCGGGCGCTCGCCCCTGGTCAGCGCCCGCAGCCGCAGGCGCCACCGCAGCAACCGCCGGCGGCGCTGGCACCGAGAGGCCCACCCGTTGCGCTGGCCGTGCTCCGTGTCCCAACTGCAGCAAACATCGAAAGCTTCCGGCGCACGTCGGTGTGCCCGCTCGGGCAGGTGACGCGGCTGTCCGCCTCTTCCATCGAGCGGCGCACCTCGAAGGAGGCCTGACATTGGCGGCAAACGTACTCGTACAGAGCCATCGCTCCCGATATTACGCGCTGCTCTAGCATTCCTGCCGTGAGCGCTGGCCGGGTGGAGGACCGGGTCAGGGCCATCTGCCTTGGCCTGGCAGAGGTGACCGAGAAACTGAGCCACGGCTCTCCTGCTTTCTTCGTCGGTAGACAATTCGTCATGCTGTGGCCGGACGGCCACCACGACCACCGTTTCCCTCACATGTGGTGCGCAGCGCCTGCGGGGGCACAGGAAGGGCTGGTGGCGGCAGCGCCGGAAAGGTTCTTCCGGCCGCCGTACGTGGGTTCGAGGGGATGGCTCGGGATGCGCCTCGACGGTCGGGTGGACTGGGACGAGGTGCAAGCAATATGCGAGGACGGCTACCGGGCAGTCGCGCCCAAGCGCCTGGTCGCTCGTCTCGACGCCGCCCGGGGACAGGGATGATAAGGAGGCGCGGCGCCGTTCAGTCGCGGCCCATCCACGTGGCTATGTCGACTTCGTTGCCCTCGGGATCGGACAGCGTCCACCACGCCGGCGCGAATTTATCGCTGACGAGTTGGCCTCCGGCGGCAAGTGCGGCCGCCACGCGCGCCTCGGCCTGGTCGTGGGGGACCGAGATGTCGATGTGGATGCGGTTGCGCTCCGCGCGGAGCACATCCATCCGCTGGAACCAGAAGGAGGGCCCTCTCCCGTAGGGGTCGACCAGGTCGTCGTCGCCTACTTGGCGGTACCCGAGCACGGCCCGCCAAAAAGGTACGACGTTGGGGCGCGTAAGGGCGTCGATGCTGACCTGGACTTCCTGTACGGCGGCCGGGTCTGCCGAGATGCCCAGTTCGCGTGCCGCGGCCGAGATTTGCCGGGCCAGGTCGACGTCACGCATGCTCAGCCCGTCTACGTCATGGGTCCAGAGGCGCACGGTCACGCTTGTGTACCGCAGGTCCAGGTCGGGATGATGGTTGACAGCGTCGGCCACAGCGCCGATCGCGTCTACCAGCCTGACGCCGGTGGCGAACGAACGGGTGCGAAAGTGGGCACAAGCACGGTCCCCCAATAGCACCCGCCAGTCTCCGACGCCGGCGGCCTCGTGGAACTGCCGCGGCGTAATCCGCTCGGTCATCGCTCCCAATTTACCCCTCGGCCCGCCGGCTCCTGGTCCCCCTTAACTCATTGTTCTCGGGCATCGGTGTCATTGCCGACCGCCAGCAAGGGGCGATGCGAGAGCTGGTGTACGCCGTGTTGGCGCTCGCGGCCGCCATCCAGCTGTTCTCAAAGGCGGGTACCAGTCAGCACAAATGAGCGAGATGGGCGCGAACGAACAGAACCGCGCCTGTCGTCGGTTCAGTGTTGATGGAAGGGGCACCACCAGGTAGTGCGGCCGCCCACGGTGTCCCGTCGCAGAGGCCGGCCGTCGCGAGGGCAGACCCCGCCAGGCCGGCGTTCCGCCATGAGGTCCCCCGTATGGGAGCCGCCTCGAGCGGTCATTTCCGCCAGAGCGGCCCGCAAGTGGCGGTGGAGGCGACGGACCTCGGCGGGCGTGAGAGAGCCGGCCGCCCGTTCCGGTGCCAGCCCGGCCCGCCACAGGACCTCGTCGGCTATGAGGTTGCCCACCCCGGCCACCCGGGCCTGGTCCATGAGCCGGGCCTTGAGCGGGGCCCGGCTGCCGGCCAGGGCACGGGCCAGTTGGCCGAGGGTGATAGTGGCGGCGTCGCCACCCAATGACATGTCGGTCGGGCCTAACTGGACCCCGCCGAGCCGCCGGGGGTCTCGTACTCGCAGGTGGCCCCCGTCAGCGAACGTGACCCCGAACCGTTCGTATTTTTCCAGCGGTTCGTTACTGGCGTAGCGCAGTTCGGCCACCCCGGGCGTGCCATCCACGATTAGTCGCCCGCTCATACCGAAGCGCAGCGTGAGGACCAGGCCAGCCTCGCCGTCAGCGCTCGCCGTATCCAGGAACAGGACCTTTCCCAGCCGTCGAGCAGCCGAAAAATGCGACCCGATCAAGACCAAAAGCTCTTCGGCGGTGAGCCCGCCTTTCAAGTACCACGGGTCGGGAGCATTGACGGCGGCGATGGGACGGAGAAGGGCGGCGCGTTCTGCCAAGCCCCGGTACGCCTCTATCTCGATCATCTCGGGCACGCCCACAAAGCTAAGGGTGCCGGCCGCCCCAAAGCGAGAGCCCCGGCCTCGGGGTGTACTGCGGGCCTACCTACCGAAGACACTGTGGAGCGGGGGACAATTGACAGATGAGCGCCCCGGGTCAGGTCGTCATCTTGAACGGCGCACCGCGGTCCGGTAAGTCGAGCATCGTGGCCGCGGTCCAGGAAAACCTCCCTGGGCCGTGGATGAACCTCGGTGTAGACGTCTTCGCCCGGTGGGCCACTCCGGCCCGGTACCGGCCCGGGATCGGCCTGCGCCCGGGAGGAGAACGCCCAGAGGTCGAGGCGCTGGTCCCCGCTCTTTATGCGTCGCTCTTCGACTCCGTTGCCGCCCATGCTCGCCAGGGGCTGAACGTCGTGGTCGACGTCGGGCTCCACGAGGCCTATTCACTACCTCTCGGTGTGCTTCCCGACGCCGCTCAGCGGCTCAGGGGTCTAGCCGTCCTTTTCGTCGGCGTCCGGTGCCCGGTGGAGGTGATCATGGCTCGACGCGACGCCAGCGAGAACGGGGGCGAGGGCGCGTACGTCACCAGCGGCCCGCGAGGGGAGGTCCCGGCGGCCGTCCTTCGCTGGCAGGACGAAGTCCACCGGGAAAAGCTCTACGACCTCGAAGTAGACACCTCTGCGCTATCGCCGGGCCAGTGCGCCGAAGCCATCAGGAAATGCCTCGAGGCTCAGTCCAGTTCGGCGTCTTCCTTCGAGCGAATGGTGCCCGGCCAGGCAGGGGTTTGAATCGAGCGCCGCCCGCCGAGACGTCAACCGGTGCCCTCATCCGAGGGCCACAATGGGACCGGGATTTCTGGTTCGAAGGGTGCGCCCCACTGGTTGTGGAAAGCGACTTTGTGGGCCGGGACCCGCGGCGCTGTGGCCCAACGCCCGGTGGGATAGCCAAATGAGACGCAGCAAACGTTGACCCAGTTGCTGTCCGGCGGGACGCCGAGCACGTCCAAGGTCTCTTTGCCTCTGTAGGCGCCCAAAACGGTGGTGATGGCCGACCCGACCCCCTGCCCGCGCGCCGCCAGCATCGCGCTCCACACGGCGGGGAAGATCGACCCGCCTGATAAGGCGTTCGGGGCGAAGGCGAACATGAACAGGGGCACGTCTTCGAAGTGGTCGGCCAGGTACTGGGCAGAACGCGCCATTCGGAAGAACTGCACGCTCCTGGGGGAGCCAGGGTCAGCCTCCGCGGTAGTGCGGCGGTCTCGATAGGCCGTCTCCCACAATTCATGCAGACTCTCCCGATAAAGCGGCCCCAATCGAGCTATTACGGCCTGGTCATCGACCAGTAGGAACCGCCAGTTCTGCGCGTTGCCCCCGCTCGGGGCGCGGATGGCGGCATCGAGGATCCGAGCCTGCACTTGCCTCGAGACCGGGTCGGGCTTGACCCGCCGCATGGCCCTGGTCGTGTACAGCGCTTCGTAGAGGTCCACAAAAAGTATGCTGCCACACTTCTCTTACCCCCTCAGTGACCAAGGTTGTGCTGCAGGGCCAGGCCGTCGACCGTTATTCGCTCTTTTGACCGCGAGACGTCGCAGCGCCTTCGGCTGAGGAAGACGACGACTTCCGGGCTACAGGCGACGGGACAACGGGGGGCTCCCTGTGTAGCGAAGCCAAGTACCGGTCCCTCTCTGCCTTGGTCTTGAACTTGATGGCCATTTTCAACTACCTCTGAGCAGGGAGTTTATCACGCGATGAGGAGCGTCCCGATGGTCGCGGTGCCGGGACGAAGGTGGTCGCCGTCCAAAACCAATATTTTTGCGCCTCGTCTCGCTGCCATCGGCGCTCGGTGGCGAAGGTGAACTCTACTCGCCACCCCAAAGTAACCCAGGTGGGCGCGTCGAGCCTGAACACAAGGCTGTCACTGAGGGTCTCGCCCGGGTCCACGAGGGTGTCGGTCTCAAATGCACCCTGCGCAGCCGGGTCGCCGATCACTATGCCGCCAATCCGAACTTGGTGCTCGACGACTGAGACCATCGGCGCCATGGTGTCGCTACGGTCGAGCCTTAGCCGGGTGAGGCCCAACGATTGGATGCAAGGTTGGACGTGCAGCGCGAGCCCCGTCGGCGTTTCGAAAACCGCAGCCTCCACCGACGCTGTTGCCCTCGTGAGATAACGCTGCGCCACCAGAGCACCCAGCGACAGCACGAGAGCCGACAGGGCACCCGCCACCGCCGACACGACGGACGTCCAGGCATTGCCGCGCAAGGGCGCTGCGAGCAACGCAGTCATAGCTAGCGACGTCTCGTTCGCCGCTTGTGCGACGTAACCCATAACCGGCCTGATGGTAGTTAGGGCGAGTGACTGCGAACCCGACGGTCATTCGTCCTTCACGGAGCCAAAGCGAGGTACGCACATTGCTTGGGACGAACCTTCAACGCCTGTAACCTGTCCCTGGTGGAGCCAGGTATGAGACGCTTCTGGTTCGAGTTCGACGCTGGTACGTCGGCCCAGTTCGATGAGCGCAGCCTCTCTTCGGACGGCCGGAGCGCGGGCTCCGCAGGGCATTTCGGGGATAGGAGTTATGGGTCGCGACGAGCTGGACTGCCGTGAGATCGTTCGAGCAAGGCTCTTCGACGGACGGCCCCTCCCCACGGTGAACCGGGTGATCCCTGATGTCGATGTGTCGACGCTCGGTGAGCACGTGTTGTCGAACATGGAGCCGCCGATATGGCGCGGGGTGTGGTTCCCTCTGGGTCACGCGGACCCGCCGACGACCGAGTGAACGTAGGCCGTGCTGGGACGGGGGTTTTCTCGGTGGAGCCGGCCGGCTCGAACCGGTTTTCTGGGTGCAGCGGGCGGACAGAACCGGTTTTCTAGGTGCAGCGGGCGGTTCTTGTTGCGTTACGACGCAACAAGTGCGTCGTTTCGCGACAGGAACGCTTTCTTGCACCAAGAACGCCCCTCGTTACACCAAGCACGCCTCCTAACCCCCCAAGAACGCCCCTCGTTACACCAAGCACGCCTCCAAACCCCCCAAGAACGCCCCTCGTTACACCAAGCACGCCTCCTAACCCCCCAAGAACGCCCCTCGTTACACCAAGGACGCCTCCTAACCCTCCAAGAACGCCTCCTGCGCCTAAAAAAGCCGGCCCGCCCGAGCTGGGGCGGGCCGCCCTGGCCGCACGACCCCTCTCAGGGATCCTTCAGCGAGCGTGATGTAGGCAGGAAGTGGCGCGATCATGGGCGCGTGGAGGAGGACTGGTACCTGTACAGAGGCACTTGTACGAGCGGCCACTGGAACATCGTGCCCGTCAGGATGGTGGGCCCCCCGGGCCAGGACAACGACGGGCAGCTCGGGACCATACGTACAGACAGTTGCAGCCAATGCGGCCGGCCGGTGGAGCTCCGCTGGGACGAAGAACCGAGCGCGCTCTAGCGGCAGGTGACTGGACGGCGGGGTGGCCAGTTACCCGGTCCGCTCCGCGGCCTACTCCCGTTCTGGCACCTCAAGCTGTTCCCTGCTCGTGTTCTCGCCCGGCACTTTGACCAGCACCACGGGACAAGGCGCCGCGGCCGCGCAGCGTTGGCTCACCGAGCCCAGGAGCAGCCCAGACCAGGGTGACCGCCCCCGCGTGCCCACCACCAGCAAATCCGCCCCCTTGGCGGCCTCGATCAGACACGACGCCGGGTCGCCTTCGGCCACCAGGGTCAGCAATGGGACCGGCGGGGTCTTCACTATCCGGCTCACGGTATCGACAATGAACTCCTTGCCCGCCCGTTCCAGCTCGTCTCTGTCGAACGCGCCCGGGAACGAGAGGAACGGCAGCTGCCAGGCAAAGACGGCCATCACCTCGGCGTGGCGGAACTCGGCCACGTCAATAGCCCAACGCACAGCGGCATCGCTGTGAGGGGACCCGTCCACGCCGACCACGATGCGATAAGTCATCTAAAGTCACGGCGAACTGCCCACTGGAGGGTAAGACTGCCCACCGTTTCACCTCCTCGAATTGTCAATAGGCCGAGGCTCTCGGTTGGGGCCCCATTCCTCCCTGACCACCTGCCTCCCTCACCACGCCACCGGCGCGACGCCCGGGCTGCCCCTATCCCCCGAGGGCGGGCTGCACCCTTCCTAGCGTCTCGGGCTCCTCGGCATACGCGGCCTCCGTTAGCTCCTCGAGGCTCTTACCTCGCGTTTCGGGCAGTGTAAACACCGTCAGTATGAGGCCAGTGGAAGCCACCACCCCGGCGATGATCATCGCTCCGGTGAGGCCGACAGAGGAGGCAAGGAAGTCCGGGAACAGGAAAGCGCCAGCGAACGCCCCCAGCTTTCCCGCTCCCGCGGAGATCCCATGCCCGGTGGTGCGAACTTCGGTCGGGAAGAGCTCAGCCGGGTAAATGAACGTCGTCGTGTTCGGCCCGAACTCGGTGAAGAAATAGCTGACCCCGTACAGGAGCAAGAACGGCACGACGGCTTTCGTGACCCCCGGGATCAGCCCGAGGAGCAAAAACATCAGCGCCATCATTGCGAAGCCCATCACCTGGATGGTCTTACGCCCGGTTTTGTCCAATAACAGGATGGCCACCGCGTACCCGGGCAACGCGAATACGGCAAATATGGCCAGCTGCGTCAAGGTGTTATCCAGCAGAGTGGCATGAGGGTTGATGAGCTTCAGGATCTCCGGCGACGAAATGGTATTGCCGTAGTAACAGAAGTCGAGCAGGAGCCAGCCGCCAGCCGTGCCGAGTAACCAGATCAGCAACCGCCTGTTGCCAAGTATTTTGTGAAAGCCGTCCATTGCCCCTTGCGGAATCTTCGCTTTGGACTCTCCCGCAGGGACCTGGACTTCGTTGCCAGTGGCACTGGCAATGGCAGCCTCAGCCTCCTCGTGGGCTCCGCCGGCTACGGCAAACCTCGGCGTCTCATGGATCTGGCGGCGCAGGTAGAACACGGCC
The DNA here is from genome assembly GCA_963807395.1 of uncultured Acidimicrobiaceae bacterium. Taxonomy (GTDB): domain Bacteria; phylum Actinomycetota; class Acidimicrobiia; order Acidimicrobiales; family Palsa-688; genus Fen-671. The sequence continues at coordinate 400,669 of CAWEBW010000002.1, read as the reverse complement.
AGGCCCGGTATCGCCCCGAAGCCCAGGAGAATGCGCCAGACGAGGTTGTCCGATATGCCGAGACCCAGCAGGATCGAGGCAAACAGCGGCCCGAAGATCAAGCCGAGACCCTGCATGGCGAACACGAGCCCGACCAGGCGGCCGCGCGACTGCTTGCCCGAGTACTCGCTCATGATTGTGGCGGAGACCGGGTAATCTCCACCGATGCCTATGCCGAGGATGACCCGGCAAACGATCAGGAAGGCAAAGCCGGTTGCGAACGCGGACGCGATAGCACCGGCTGCGAGGATGAGGACCTCGTAGCCGTATATCCGTTTCCGGCCCAGCATGTCGGCTACACGGCCGAAGACAATGGCGCCAAATGCCGATGCCAGGAGGGTGGCGGAGTTGAGCCACGACACCTGGGTTGTGTTCAGCGACCACTGGACCTTGAGGATCGACACCACGATGCCGATGACGAACAAGTCGTAGGCATCGGTGAAGAAACCCATGCCCGATACGAACATTGTTTTTATCTGGAACCGGCTGATTCCGGTGTTGTCGAGCGCGTCGAAAGGGTCGGCGCTCGCTGGGGGTACCGCCGCAGTGCTCACCCAAAAGTGAACGTAGCACCACCCCGGGCGTCACCCAACAAGAACCGATGGGTATAGGGAATAATTTTTATGACATTTACCGTCTATTTTGTCGACGTTTACCTGGGCGTAAGGTTCGCCCGGTTAGCGCCGATCGCTCGTTTAGCCCCGTGCCAGGCGCGCCAAGACAGCTGGCCGAACGAAACGACGAGAACCCTGGGATAAAGCCGGCGCCAGTTTTCCCGAAACGAGCCGCAGTGGCGTCAGGCCAACGGCGGGAACGGCTCGTTGACCACGGGGATGGTCGGCGCCGGGTTGAAGTCGACTTCGTACTGAGCCGTCAACACATCCGCGTCGGCCGCCCTCAGCTGGATGGCCGGGTTCGCCGGCCACAGAGCGGGCTGGCCCGTGAAGTTGAGAGCCGAGGTGAAATCGCCCACGGTCTGGCGCCGCCACGCGCTTATGTTCGGTTCCGTGACCCCAAAGCGCGCTTCAATTATCCGGATCAACGATGTATGGTCGAGGACTCCCGAGTAGATGTTCCCGCCTACAGTCCACGGCGATACGAGCGTGACGGGGACCCGGAACCCGAGGCCGATAGGCAGGCCGTCGCCGGCCGTACCACCCGGAGAGCTCAGGGTCACGAACTCGTCGGGCGTCCCCGCCGGAGGCGTCGGCGGCGGGACGTGGTCGAACATCCCGTCGTTCTCGTCGTAGGTGAGGATGAACAGCGTCTTGGCCCATACGTCCGGGTTTGACGCGATGGCGTCCAGCTTCTGGGCCACGTACTCGGCCCCCGCCGCCGGGAAGTAGTCGGGGTGCTCCGTTTGAGCGGTGGGCGCCACGATCCACGACACCTGCGGGAGACGGTCATGGCGAGCGTCGTACTCGAACGCCCCCGCCGGCTGCTTGAGCATGCCTCGCTGCCACAATGGGGACGAGGTGGGTGCGTTTGCGTACTGGTGGAACCAGGCCAGGGCGTTGTCGTCGTAATTATCCTGTTCCTGGTAGACCTGCCAGCTGATGCCGGCCGCCTGGAGGCGCTCAGGGTAGGTCATCCAGGAAAGGATGACGTTGTTGAAGGCCGGCGTGTTGTCGATTATCGGCCCGCCCGCCGTCCCGTTCGGGTCGATCCACCCGGTCCACATGTACAGCCGGTTCGGGTTCGTAGGCCCAAAGACGCTGCAGTGGTAGTTGTCACAGAGGGTGAACGACCGGGCCAGGGACCGCTGGAACGGGATGTCGTCATCCATGAAGTAACCCATGGTGAACGGGCCTTTGGCCGCCACCCAGCCGTCCATTTTCCCCTCGTCCCAGGCGGCGTGCTGCGTGGGCCAGGTGTGGTCGGTACCCGGTGTCGCTTGGGCGGAGGTGGACTTCGTGTCGTAGTGAAACGGCAAGAGATAGTTGTTGGCATGGCTCGGGTCGGGCTGGTAGAAGACCAGGTTCCCGTCTGGCAGCCTGATCGCGGTCGGGTCGTTGAAGCCGCTGGCCCCCGGGAACGTACCGAAGTAGTGGTCGAAACTGCGGTTTTCCTGCATTAATATCACGATGTGCTCGATATCGCCGAGGCTCGAACGCGTCGGGTAGGCCAGGGTCTTGGCCGCCGCTTTGCGCAGGCTGGCAGGTAGGACAGAGCTAGCAACGGCCGCGCCCGCAACGGCTGCTGTCCCTTTCAGCAACTGGCGCCGGCTGATGACTGGACCTGAAGGCCGGTAAATGAACTTGCTCATGGAGCGCCCCGCTCACTGGCCTTGGGCTCACTGGCCTTGGGCTCACTGGCCTTGGGCTCATTGGCCTTGGTCATTGGCCGGGCCGTCCCACGATGGCGGCGGAGAATACTCGACGACCCGGTTGTTGCCGCTGTCGGCGACGTAGATGTCCCCCGCAGCGCTGATGGCGATCCCTTGGGGAGCCTCGAGGTTTACACCGAAGGGCGCCGACCCGAGGACCGGTCCGCTCAGCCCGAACTCGGTGTTGAAACTGCCGTCGGGGTTGAACGCGGTCACCCAGCCGTAGTCCTGCTGCACCACCAGGACCAGGCCTGAACCAGTGACGGCGATCCCGGCCGTATTCGATAGGGCGCCGAAACTGGCCTGGGTCGACCCAAACGTGGTGGTCTGCGACCCCGCTGGTGAGAACTCGTAGACGGCATTCCCGACCGCGTAACTGGGGCTGGATACCCAGATATTGCCCGACGAGTCGACGGCGACGCCGTCCGGTGTGGGCACAGATATTGACGAAACGTAGGTTCCCGAACCGGAGAACTCCTCAACCCGGTTGTTGCCCTGGTCCGCCACGTAAACGTCGCCTTGGGCCGAGACGGTCAAGGCAGTGGGGTTATCGAACTGCCCGGCGCCCGAGCCCGGGCCGCCCACCTCATTGTGGACCTTCCCACCAGCAGAGAACTCGACCAGCCGGTTGTTGCCTGTGTCCGAGATCCATACGTCGCCCTCTTGGTCCAGCGCTATCCCTTGGGGCTGATCGAGCGAACCGGCACCGAGGACAGACACCGGCACGCCGTTCGGGCCTAGTTCCTCGACCCGGTTGTCGCCTGTGTCGGCCACCCATACGTCGCCCTGAGCGCCCACTGCCACCGCAAAGGGGTCGTCCAACCCCGCCTGGCCCGCAGGCGAGAATACCCGCACGACGCCAGGCGCTGGGGCGGGGGGCTCGCCGACGACCGTGAAGTCGACCGGGCCGGCCAGGTGCTGGTAGCCGTTGTTATAGAGGTAGTACGCCTGGTACTGCCCGACACCGTCGAGGTTGGAAGTGGAGATGGTGACCGTCCCGGACGGCTGCGGAGCGTAGACGTACGTTATCGAGCCCACCTGCCCCGGGACCTGCCCGGTTGGTAGATGCCGACCCAATTGGTCGAACTGACGGTCGCCGCCGGGGTCGAGTACGCGAACGTGATATTGGCCCCATTGCCCACGGTCGCCGGGGACTCGCTAAGTGTGCTGGTAGACGCGGTCGCTTCGGATCCGGCCAGCGTCAGTCCCAGGCCCAACACCAAGACAGCGACCGGTACCCGGATTGCGTTCCGGGGGGAGCGGAGACGCCTGGCCCAAGGCATTGGGCGTCAGCATCGCGCCCTCGTATTGCGGCCACGTTTCCTGGAGGTGCAAGTCGGATGGCTAACGGGTGAATTCTTCCTGACGCCCGACGGGTTGGGTGGCACGAGTCTCCCGTTCGCCGGGGAACACTCCCTCATCCCAGGTTGTTTTCCGATATGCCCTGAAAGAAGACCTTAGTTAAAGGGGTTGGCAGGGCCGTGGGGCCGGCAAGCTGGAAGGCTACGACTGCACGCAACGGTGACCCGGAAGGAGTGGTCTTGACGGACTACAAGAAAGATAACGCTCAGGTGGAGCGCCTGACGCCGGAGCAGTACCAGGTGACGCAAGAGAACGGCACCGAACCTCCGTTCGCCAACGAGTTCTGGAATAACAAGGAACCGGGGCTCTACGTAGACGTCGTGTCGGGTGAGCCCTTGTTCGCATCTACGCAGAAATACGACAGCCGTAGTGGCTGGCCCAGCTTCACCACCCCGATCGAGCCGGACAACGTGGTCGAGAGGGTCGATTCCAGCCATGGCATGGTCCGGACGGAGGTCCGCTCCGCTCATGCCGACAGCCACCTGGGTCATGTGTTCGATGACGGCCCCGCTGACGCCGGCGGGCTGCGCTACTGCATAAACTCGGCCGCCCTCAGGTTCATCCCCGTGGACGACCTCGAGCGGGAGGGCTACGGCGCCTACCGCAAGCTCTTCGAGGACACAGAGAAGGAAGGTTCCCACTGATGACAACTAGTAACGAGACCAACAACCACGAGCCCACCACCGGCGCGTACGAGACAGCCATCCTGGCCGGAGGCTGTTTCTGGGGGATGCAGGACTTGATCCGAAAGCTCCCGGGCGTCGTGTCGACGAGGGTCGGCTACACGGGCGGCGACGTGGCGAACGCGACCTACCGCAACCACGGCGGCCACGCCGAAGCGATAGAGATCGTATTCGACCCTCGGCGCCTCTCCTACCGGGACATGCTGGAGTTCTTCTTCCAAATCCACGACCCTACGACCAAGAACCGTCAGGGCAACGACATCGGTACCAGCTACCGCTCAGCCATTTTCTACACGTCAGACGCGCAGAAGGCCGTGGCAGAGGACACCATCGCCGACGTCGACGCCTCTGGGCTTTGGCCCGGGAAGGTGGTGACGGAGGTCAAGCCGGCTGGGCCGTTTTGGGAGGCCGAGCCCGAGCACCAGGACTACCTGGAGCGTTATCCGGACGGTTATACCTGCCATTTCGTGCGTCCCGGCTGGAAGCTCCCACGCCGAGCAGACGCAGCTACCCGGTAGGGACGGGCGACCGGCCCCGTCTAAGGCGGCCCTGTCTAAGCGTTCGCTCCGACAGGGCCCAGCTGAGGCCGGCCATCGTGGCACTTACGATCGCCACGGAGGGCCACGGTCCCACTCGCTTCGCCAGCGGGTGGGACCCTCCCAGGGCGGCGCCGTACGTAGTGCCAAGCACAGCGCCCCTCCACGCGCCGGCTCGACGCCAGCTCGGGATGCAAAGCAGGCCGGAGGCGGCCCATACGAGGCCGCCGAGGGGCCGGTTGTGGGTAGCACGGGCGGTGGCAAACCCACCCGCCAGCCCGAGGGTGGTCAAAAGGGGGGAAGGTAGTCGGGGCACAGTTGCCCAGACTAGGCGCCGCCTGGCTGCCTGCTGGAGCTAGCCGTCCTCGGCTAAGTTGTCGGGGTTTGAGACTGGGGTACGATAGCGCTACTTTTACTGTCGCCTCGTGACCTGGAAGGTCCCGTGGCCGCGGGTGGCGTTCGTAATCGCGGCGGGTTTCCCGTTCGTTTTTTTGGCCGCGTTTGTGGCCTACCCGATGTGGCAAGAGATCGGCGGGAGCTTTTCAGGTTGGTACCAGCTGAAGCCCCATGGCTTCGAAGGGACCAAGAACTACGTCTTGCTCTTCGACGACGTGGTAGCGCGCGTGGCCGCGTTGCACACACTTTTCTACCTCCTTTTGACCGTGCCGGCGGAGGTCGGCTTAGGGTTGGCGGCGGCGTGGATGACCCTGCGAGTAAAGCGCGGGCAAGGCGCGCTGGCGGCGGTCTTCTTGCTGCCACTGGTTGTGCCCTGGACCGTGGCGGGGACTCTGTTTTACGGCCTTTTCAATATTCACGGTGTCGCCGACCAGCTGAGCCAGGACGTGTTCGGCACGGGCTCGTCTTTCCTGTGGCTCGACCACCCGAGGCTGGCCTTCGGCGTGATTGTGGTGTTCGGCATCTGGAAGGGAGCCCCCTGGTGCTACCTGTTATTGCTCGGAGCACTAAGCGCCTGTCCTGACGAGGTGTTCGAAGCGGCCAGGATAGACGGTGCTCGCGGTTTTGCCTTTTGGTACCGAGTGGTCCTGCCGGCGATAAAGCCGATGCTCGTTTTCGTGGTCGTGCTCCGCATCATCGCTGAAGCCCAGACCTACAACTCGGTGGCCATGCTCACTAATGGTGGCCCGAGCTTCCCCGGAGCGACAGAGCTGGTCGGGTTTTATGCCAACGTTTTAGCCTTCGGCTATTACAACTTCGGTGAGGCGTCGGCCATGGGGGCGCTGATAGGTGCTGTCCTCGTCATCGTGGCGGTGGGGGGCTGGGTGGTGGCGTTCAGAAATCGCGTACCTAGGCGCCGGTTGTTCAAAGCCACCGACCTCCGGGAGCCAACGCCCCGGACCGGCGCGTTGGCGCCATTCCGACGGTGGTCCGCCCGGGTTTGGCGCCACCATCCAAGCGACGGGCCCACCGAGCTCAGAGGCAGTTTGGGTCGTTCGATGCGGTGGGCCCGACATTCGCGTTGGGGCCTATTGGCTCTAATGGTCGTGTTGGTCCTGCTCCCGTTCGCCGGGGAAGCCCCGATTTGGCAGGGCAGACATGAGCTGGCGGGTACGGCATGGCCGGCGGTGGAGACGGGCGTCTGGAACACTGTCATCTTGAGCGCGGCTACGCTCGTGGGGACACTCGTGCTGGCCGTGCCCGCCGCCTATTTTCTCGCCTACAACCGGTCCCGTTGGCGCGCCGCGCTGTTTGTTTTCGTGTTATTTACTTTGGCCGTCCCCGGGATCATATTCATCCTGCCTCAATTCGAGGAGATCGTGTGGCTAGGCTTGGTAAATACCCGTATCGGAATTATCCTGCTTTACATCACGGCCAACCTCCCGTTGGCAGTGTTCTTTTTACGCCCGGCCTTCGCCAGCGTGCCCAAGCCCTTGGTCGAAGCGATGCGCGTCGACGGGGCGTCCAGCCTTGGCGTACTGAGGAGGCTGATATTGCGCCTCTCGTCCAGCACCATAATTGCGCTCTCGGTCCTTATGGTCGTGTGGGTCTGGGGCGAGGTGTCAATTGCCGAAGCAGTGCTCAACTCGAGCAACCAGTCGGCGTCGACCCTTCCGCTTTTGCTTTTGTACGGAGGTACTGGCAACCCGAACGCCGTCTACCTGATCTCGCTCGCCGCCCCGCTCGTGCTGTTCCTGGCGGCCAACCGCTACTTCCGGAGGGGCTTGATGAGCGGATCGCTCCTGTAAGACGTTATGGGACCAGTCGAGGCCTCGGCGGCACAATGGCGATATGGTGCCGGCCATGACAAACATGGATGACGTCGCCCGTCTGGCCGCGGGCCTCCCGGAGGTGACCGAAGCCGAGCGGCACGGCAACCGGACGTGGTTCGTGAGCGGGAAAGCCTTCGCCTGGGAACGGCCGTACAGCAAAGCGGATATCAGGCGCTTCGGCAGTGTGGCGCCACCGGAGGGGCCCATAGTCGCCGTGCGCGTCGCTGACTTAGCCGATAAAGAAGCCGTACTGGCCAGCTCCTCCGACGCCATCTTCACCATCCCGCACTTCAACGGGTACCCGGCCGTCCTCGTCCAGCTGGAAAAGGTGGCGAAAAAAGCCCTGCGAGACGCCATGGTCGACGGCTGGCTGGCGTGCGCTCCGCCTTCGATAGCCCACCAGTACCTGCGGGACCGCAAGCTGGAGTAGCGACATTAAGCCATTGATATGACCACTGGTAAACGGTCCGGCCAGAGCCTGGGCGCCATCCGGTCATTATCCTGAGCCGGGGACGACAAGGAGGCCCAATTGACGGCTGGAGTGCTCAATCGTGGCATGCGCCCCGACGACATCGGCGCGTTGCGCCATGTGCACGACCCGCGGGTCTCGCCCGACGGGACGATGGTTGCCTTTACGGTGACCGACGTGGACGTGGAGGCCAACCGTTACCGCTCGCGGGTGTGGCTGGCCAGCACTGATGGCGCGCTGCCGCCCCGGCCGTTCTCAGCCGGGCCCGACGACCAATTGCCTCAGTGGTCGCCCGATGGACGGTGGCTGGCGTTGACCTCGAGCCCGCCCGATGGGCCGAGCGAGGTTTCCGTGCTCCCGGTGGCGCACGGAGGTGAGCGGGTAGTGCTGGCCCGCTGGCCCGCGCCTATAACCGAGCTGGCCTGGTCTCCGGGCTCGACCTACCCGGCCTTTGTCGCCCGCGTGCCGGACCCCGAGCGCTACGGGCATAACGGCGAAAAGCGCAAGGAAGGCGACATGCCGCCCAGGCGCCTCACCCACCTGTTCTACCGGCTCGACACCGAGGGCTGGGTGGCCGACCGTCCCAACCGCATCATGGTGGTCCCGGCCGACGGTTCCACCGCGCCTCAGGTCCTCACCGAGGGGCCATACGAGGCCGCCGGGGTCACCTGGTCGCCCGACGGTTCACGCATCGCGTTCGCGTCCGCCCGCCACGACTTCTGGGACCTCGACCTCGCTGTGGACCTCTGGACCATGCCGGCGGACGGGCCCAGTGAGCCGGAGCGGTTGACCGGTACCAAAGCGGCGTTTTCATCGCCGGTGTGGTCGCCTGACGGCACCAAGATCGCCTACCTGCGCCACCCGACACCACTGGACGAGCCCCGCCACGAGCATTTGGGCGTCCTCGACCTGTCGTCCCGGGCCACCGTCGACCTCACTACCACGCTCGACCGCAACTGCGCTCCGTACGGTTACGGGCGGGCGCCGGTCTGGTTTGGCGACCACCTCTTATGCAGCGTCGAAGACGCTGGCAATGTGCACGTTTACGCGGCGGCGGTGGCGGGCGACAGGAAGCCCTTCGCCGTTGTCGACGGTGAGCGTTGGGTGCACGCCTGGCACTGGGCGGGCGGGACCATGGCGATGGCCGTCAACACGCCGACCACGCTGCCCGAGCTCGTGGTCCGGCGGCTGCACCCACCGGCGTCGCCACTAGGTTCGGCGCTACGTTCGCCCCCGGGGCCTCCACAGCCAGAGGCGGCCGGGGGTGAAGCCGGACCGGACAGCTCGGGCGAACTACCGGAGAGCCGTCTGACCAACCTGACCGGCCCCTTGGCCGCCAAGGTCCAGCTGTCAGGGCCGGAGCCGTTCGTGGCCCGTTCAGCCGATGGCACCGAAGTCCCGTGCTGGGCGATCGCACCTGTGAACGCCGAAGCGGGCCGGCGCTACCCCACTCTCCTCAATGTCCACGGGGGACCGTTTACCTCGTACGGGAACCGGTTTTTCGATGAGTTCCAAATCGAGGCCGGGAGCGGTTTTGGCGTCCTGTACTGCAACCCCCGGGGAAGCTCTGGCTACGACGAGGCTTACGGACGGGCGGTGCGCTGGCCGGAGGCCGAAGTCGACCCCGGGTCGGGCTGGGGAGGCGTGGACTTCGACGACGTCATGGCGTGCGTGGACGAGGGGTGCCGTCGATTTGACTGGGTCGACCCAGACCGCCTCGGCATTTTGGGCGGTTCGTACGGCGGCTTCATGACCTCCTGGGCCATTGGGCACACGCAACGCTTCAAGGCGGCGTGCTCCGAGCGGGCCTGCAACAACCTCTTGACGCTGGACACCAACTCGGACATCGCCAGCGGCTTTCGCGCCGTCGTGGGCCGGGGCCACCTCGAGGACCCGGCCGCCTACCTCCGCCAGTCGCCCATTTCGTACGTTTCAGAGATCACGACTCCAGTGCTCATCCTCCACTCGGAGGACGACCTGCGCTGTCCTGTGAGCCAGGCAGAAGAGCTTTTCGTAGCCCTGCGATTGCTCGGCCGGGGCCCTGTGTTCGTCCGGTTCCCGGGCGAGAGCCATGAGTTATCACGTTCCGGCTCACCGCGTCACCGGGTGGAACGCGCCCGTTTGATCTTGGACTGGTTCCGGGACCAGCTCGGCCCCTAACCGCCGAGGCCCCTAGCTACGCAGAAAGGCCTCAACGCGGGGCACGAACTCGTTTTCGTCCTGGAAGAGAAAGGCGTGGCCTGCTCCCGGGTACAGCACGAGCTGCGCCCCGTGGATGACGCTGGCCAGTAGCCGGTCGTTGGCTACGGGGTCAAGAGCGTCCATCGTCCCGTCGGCCACCAGCGTCGGGAGGTGGAGGCTCGTTTCAGCCCGGCCGGCGGCGTCGTCGCCGGCCAGCCATTTAGTCACGGCGTTAGTCTGGGCCGTCTTTACGGCCGGGCTCACCCGATAAAAGACCGGGTATTCGAGCACGGACTCCGCGTATGCCTGAGCGGCCGCCGTTTGGGCGGGCGGGAACAAAACGCTCAAGACGGCGCCCGGGGCGGGGCTGACAAGGGCGGCGGCGGCGGCGGCCGGCACCGGGAGAGCCTTCCCCGTCCCGGCTTGAGTCGCAGCCAGGACCAGACGGCTTACGTGGGTCGGGTGCAGGACGGCCAGAGCTTGGGCGGTCATGCCGCCCATCGACCAGCCGAGGACGGCGGCGCGGCCGAGGCCGAGGGACGTGATCAGGGCGTTCACCTGATTGGCCATCCCCGTCACGGTGAGCGGAGGGCTCAGCGCCGCGGTTTTACCGACGCCTGCATTATCGAGCACGACGACGTGGAAATCGGCCGCCAGCCGGTCGACAAACGACGGTGCCCAGTCGTCCATGGTCCCACCGAACCCCATGATGAGGACCAGTGGGGGCCCGTGGCCGACCTCGCGGTAAGCGACCGCACCGGCCGAGGTGGCCGCCACCCGTATAGGAGCGGCGGTAATGTCCACGGCCGCCGCCGGTCCAGTAGGTGCGGTAGGCGAGGCCGCGGCCAAACCGGTCGCGGCACCCGGCCCTGCGCAAATAGCTGTCCCGCAAAGGGCTACGAGGGCGGCTTTGGCCCAGCGTCGAAGACTAGGTTTCATCACTCTCCTTTGGGTCTGTTGCCTCCGCCATGACCGCTTTGGCTACGGCCGCTCCTGCCGTACTTTTATCTCGGCCAGAGCGTAGAGACCCGCCCGCAGGCCGGCGAGCTGGTCGGCCGAGATGGCCGCCGAGAGCTCAGCGTCGACGACCTCGACCCCAGCTCGTACTGCTTGTGCCGCCGCCCTGCCGCGTTCGGTGAGCTCGATGGTCAACCGCCGGCGGTCCTCTGGGTTGACTTCCCGGGTGAGGTAGCCCCGCAATACCAGGGCGTCGATCAACTGACTGGCCGCTTGTTTGCTGACGTCCAGGGCTTCGATCAAATCAGAAGCTGACGCGCCACGGTTGGCCATGCCGCCGAGGACGAACGGGCCGTTTCGTGGCAGGTCGTCAAACCCGGCGGCGGCCAGGCTGGACCTGACGGCGTTACCGTAACTGCCGCGGGCGGCTCGCAATAACGCGGGAAGGTTTGCCTCCCCGTGAGAATCGTCAGCGGCCACACGATTACTGTACCTCAGGGCCTAACGGGTAGTCAAACATCTTGACAGTCAACGTTGACTACTACTGATGCCCCGGGTCAACTCCGGGGTGAGGTCACGAAGACGGGGATCCGGCGCCGGGTCCTCTGCTGGTATTCGGCGTACGGCGGGTAGGCGGCAACCGCCCGGTCCCACCACTGCTGGCGTTCCTCACCATCGGCCTCGTGCACCGAAACCTCGAAAACCTTGTCCCCGTCCTGAAGGAGGACCTCGTCGGGCTGCCCCTTCAAATTGAAGTACCAATCGGGATGGGTAGCGGCGCCCCCCTTCGACGCCACAATTGCGTAACGGCCGTCGTGCTCGACGCGCATCACTGGGGCCTTGCGGACTTTCCCGCTCCGGTGGCCTCGCATCGTGACGATAACGACGGGCAGGCCGGTGTCCCGCAAAGTGTTGCCCTCTTGCCCCTTCGTCCGCTCGTACAACTCGACTTGGTCACGGGCCCACTGCGCCGCGCTCGGTTCGTAATCACCTTCGAGGGTCATAGCCATACCCTACCGAGCCGCCTTTCGAGCCCGGCCACGCTACGCCTTTTGACGAGCCAATGCGCCAAGTGGCCCCTCCTCCTCTCGCATTCCCGGGAGGAAAAGGAACCCGATCGTAACGGCGGCCCCAAGAGTTCCGGCCACGACGAGGGTTTGGCGCGGCCCAAGGACGCTGGCGACCGGAGCCGTCAGCGCGTAGCTAAGTGGGAGCAACGCAGTGGAAATGCACCAGTCGATGCTGGAAACCCGGCCCAGCATTGCATTGGCGACGCGTCGTTGTTTGAGCGTGGCCCATATTACAGTGCCGACCGCTTCCGCCCCATTAACTGCGACGGCGGCGCCGGCCAAGCCCCAGGAGCTGGTGGCCAACCCGTACCCGGCCACAGCCAGGGTGGCCAATGCCCACCAGCCGTAAATGCACAGCATGGGCCGTCTCGGGTAGTTCCGTCGGCCGGTGAGGACCGCTCCCGTTACCGCCCCCACACCCCCGGCCGCCAGCACGACCCCGTAGGTGGATGCGCCGTGGTGGAGCGAGTTGCGCACAACGTAAGGCAACAACACTTGCGTAGGCCCGATGAACAGGAGGTATGTGAAAGTGGCGCATACGAAAGTGCCCCACAACCAGGCGCGGCTGCGCACGTACCGGAGCCCGTCCAAGACGTCCTGCCGAAGGCCACCGGCCGGCTGGGGGCGGGGCAGCGGTCGCATCCGCACGACACATAACGCCGAGAACCCAAAGGTGAACGCATCCACCGCGAAGGCGCCCCAGGGGTGCAGTACGGCGACGGCCACGCCGCCCAGAGCGGGGCCGGTTAGCTGGATAGCGGTCGGCCGCACGAACTGGTCGATGGCGTTCGCCTGGGTCAGCTCCGGTTCGGGGACCAGTTGGGGGACCAGCGCGTCTAGTGCGGGCGAGGCGAATGCGGTGGCCGTCCCGATCACCGCTCCGACGAGGCAAAGCTGGTAAAGATGGGCCACCCCGACGGCCAGCAGGATGGCCAGGCCGGCGACAGCCAGCCCCCGGGTGAGGTCCGCCCACAACAGGAGCGCCCGACGGGGAAAGCGGTCGGACACCGCCCCGCCCAAAAGCAGTAGCGCTACCTGAGGCGCCGACGTGGCGAGGCCGACATAGGCCAGTGCCGCCGGCCGGTCAGAAATGGTGTACGCCTGCCACGCGACAGCAACCATGAATATGCCGTCCCCCAAAAGGGAAACGGCCATGCCCGTCCAGAGGAGCCTGAAATCTCGACGGCGCAGAGGGGCCGTGAGCCGCACGGCGTTCAGACCGCTTGGGGGGCTCGTTGCAAGTCGAACCGCTCGGCCAACTCCGCCAGCACCTCGTTGAGCTGGTCAATCTGATCGTCGTCGTTGGCGGCAGTCACCTGGGCGCGGAAGCCGACCTGGCCCGGGGGACCAACGGGTAGGGCGCGAGGGTCACGTATATGCCTCGCTCGAAGAGGAATTTCCCTACAGCGTCAATATCGTCGGCGTGACCGAGAGGCAGCTCGATTACCGGGTAACCCGATGAGTTGAGCGTGCGCAGCCCGAGTCTCGCCACCTGGTCCAACACCCGGCGAGTCTTCTGGCAAATTGAGCGGCGGATGTCGTCGCCCTCGGCTTCGTTGACATCGAACCCGGCCAAAACAGTGGCAAGTGAGGCCGTCGGTGAGGGCCCTGAGTACAAGTAAGGCGCGGCGGCAACCTTCAAATAATTCTTTAGTGAGGTGGGGAGGGCCAGAAAAGCGGCCAACGACGAATAGGACTTGGAAAACCCGGCCACCAGTATGATATTTTCGTAACTCTCGTTGTAAAAACGCACGATGCTGTTGCCACGGTAGCCATAGGGCATGTCCATCGTGGGCGACTCGCCGATGATCCCGAACCCGTGGGCGTCATCGACGTACAACAGGGCGTCGTACTCTCGGCAGATCCGCGCGTACAGAGGAAGGTCGGGCGCGTTCCCCGTCATGCTGTTGACGCCGTCGATACAGAAGACTTTCGAGATATCGCCGGGCAAGCCACGCAGGACCTGCCTCAGGTGTTCGGGGTCGTTGGCGTTGACCCGGTGCAAGGTGGCGCCTGCCCCCCTGGCAATGGCCGCCCCCTCGTAAATTGTTTTATGCGCCTGGGCGTCGACCAGTACCGCACCCTGGCCGGCGAGAAGGGGGATAACGGATGTATGTATGAGCGTGATAGTGGGGAGGACGAGCGTATCGGGAGCCCCCAGCAGTTCGGTCAGACGCTCTTCGATCTCGATATACGGGCGGGGGTTGCCCAATAACCGGGACCAGCTCGGGTGCGTCCCCCATCTTCGGACCGCCGGTTCTATCGAAGCGATGACCTCGGGGTGAAGGTCGAAACCGAGGTAATTGCAGGAGGCAAAATCACACAGCCACCGGTCACCAATCCGGATCCGGCGGCCCTGCACCTCGTCGATCACCGCGTCCATCATCGGGTGCGAAAAGCGTAGCCGTTCGAGGTCGTCCCACCGGCTGTCCGTTCTCGGCCGCTCGAGCGGGAGCCGGGCCTTTTCTAGCTTCGTAGGCACGCCTGCATCCACCGTCGTGGTCATGCCGCGGGCTCCTCGGCGGCGGCCTTCGCTTGGGCGACGAGGGCGCCCGAAAGCATGAGCGGTATGAGGCGGTCCATACCCTCGGCGGGCACTGGCCGGGCGAAAAAGTACCCCTGCCCGTACATGCAACCGAGAGATCGGAGGCTGTCAAACTGGCGCTCCTTTTCTATCCCCTCGGCCACCGTGTCCAGATTGAGCGAGTTGCCCAGCTGGACTATCGCCTTTGCGAGGGCGCCGGCCTTCGCCGAATCGCCCACCTCATCAACAAAGGACTTGTCTACTTTCAAAATGTCTATCGGGAACCGCTTTAGGTAACTGAGAGACGAATAACCGGTCCCAAAATCGTCTACGGCGAAAGCCACACCGACCGCTTTCAGCTCGAGCATCCGGGAAATAACCGACTCGGCGTCCTGGACAAGGACGCTCTCGGTGATCTCGAGCACCAGGCAGGAGGGGTCGAGGCCGGAGACGTACAGGGCGCCGGAGACGTCCTCTACCAGCCCCTCGTGCTGGAAATGGCGGGCCGAGATATTGACGCTCATGCGCAATTTGCCTGCACGGGCATGGGCCTGCTGCCACGCCCTCGTTTGCCGGCAGGCCTCCTCGAGCACCCATCCTCCAATGGGGATGATCAGGCCGGTCTCCTCGGCCATCGGGATGAACTCCGACGGCCCGAGCAAGCCACGCTCAGGGTGCTGCCACCTGACCAGAGCCTCTACGGCAACGGCCTCGCCGCCGTCGAGGCTCACGATGGGCTGGTAGTGAAGGACGAACTCGCCGTCGTCCACTGCCCTTTGCAGTTCGGCCAACCTTTCGAGGCGGGCGCTCACCGCCGCTTGCAAGGCGGGCTTGTACACCTCATAACAGTTCTTGCCCCGGGCTTTGGCCGCGTACATGGCCACGTCCGCCGCCTGCATCAGCTCGGCCGGGTCCTCGGTCCCGGCCTTGCTGTAGGCAATCCCGATGCTGGCATGGACGTTCACGGAACGGCCCTTCACGAGGAACGACGGCCTCAAATCGGCCAGGACCCGTTCCGCCACCTGGCGGGCATCCTCTGCGTCCTCCGTCTCCTCGAGCAGGATGGCGAACTCATCCCCGCCAAACCTGGCCCCGGTGTCCCCCGTCCGCAGCGAACCCATTAGGCGCCCGGCCACGGAGACCAGCAGCTCGTCGCCGGCGGCGTGGCCCAAACTGTCATTAATCAGCTTGAAGTCGTCGAGGTCGAGGAACAGCACGGCGAGGGACGTCATGCTCCGGGCCGCCCGGGCCAGCGCGTGCTCCAGCCTGTCGCGGAACAGGGCGCGATTGGCCAGGCCGCTCAGGGCATCGTGGAAAGCCTGGTGCTTGAGCTCATCCTCCAGTTCCTTGCGCTCGGTGACATCACGCAAGGTGAGGACTATCCCCTCCACGGTCGGGTCGCCGAGCAGGTTGTTGGCCACCACCTCCACGTGGCGCCAGGACCCCTCCCCATGGCGGATGCGCCATTCCGCCGTTATCGAGGTCCCGGCCCGGAACGCCAGCCCGCCGTAGGCAGCCACGGCCTGCTCCACATCGTTCGGGTGCAACAGCGAGGTAAGGCGGACGCCCTCCAGAGAACCGGGGCCGTAGCCGAGGATGCGCTGCGCCGACGGCGTCTGGTAGGTCACAGTGGTGTCCGGCCGGGCAATGAGGATGACGTCTGACGCGCTCTGTACCAGCGTCTGGAAGCGGGCCTCGCTACGGCGGGCATGAAATGCCTCGGTCAGCACCTCTCGGTCGAGCGCCAGGCCGACCTGGGCGGACAACGTCTCGAGCGAGTTGGTGAGATCGAAAGGCAGTTCGCCCGGGCTCTGCACGACAATGAGGCCTTTCAACGAGTCGGCCGTTACGAGCGGGCAGACGAGAAGGTGGTTTGCTGCCGGGTGGGCTAGCCCTGATGCCCCCGGCTCCGGTGCTTGCGCGTGGTAGCGGATAGCCCGGCCCGTCTCCAGGCTTTTCTGCGCCCCCGAAGGCAGGGTGGCCAGCTCGAAATCTTGGCCCTCACCCAGAGTCCCCGAGCCCGCGACGATGGAGAACACCCCGCACCGTCCGCCCGCCATCGCCAGGCCGACGGAGCAAACACCCGACGGGCTGCCGACCAGCTCGCTGACGGCGCTGATGGTCGCCTCGTAGATTTCGCTGCGGCCCAGGCGCGCCGACCAGTGCGGCCGCCTCTCGGCGTAGCACCTGCTCCCGGGTCATGGCTTGCTGATGGGCGCGGACCACGCCGGCCATGCGCAAGACCACGAGCAGGAACATGACGCCAGCCACACCGGCGACCGCCGCCGCGTCGACCGGGTTGCCGGCCAGGCTCTCGACCAGCAGGGCGACGGGGGCAATGAGGGAGACGGCGCCGAGCAACGCGAGCCGCCGCCGGCTCGTCCGGGGCGGGGCGACCGGCCTCGGCTCGGACAGCTCGCGCATCGATGGGTGGAGGGCGGCGGCGCCCCAGCAGCTGTAGAAGAGGATCCAGCCGAGGTCGAACGGGTTGCCGTCGTGCCAGTTCCAGCCCGTATGCAAGCCGGCGAGACCGTAGACGGAGTCCGCCACCAGGGTCCCAAGGGCCCCAATGGCTAGCAGGCGGCCCGCCGTGTTGCGCAGCCCGCCGGCGCTCCACAGGTGGGCCAGCATGGCCAGCAAAAGGATGTCGCCGAGCGGGTAGGCGGCGGCGGTGAACCGGACGAGCAAGCCACCCGAAGCGCGGACGTTCGGCCGATCAGGAAGATCCATGACAGCAGCCCGACACCGACGGTGATGATGAGGCCGTCGAGGAGGCTGGCCTGGTCGCCTCCCGGCGCCCGCGAGCGGGCCAGCAGGAGCAAGCCCACGCCCAGGACCGGGTACATCGTGATGTAAATGGCGTCGATGAAAGAGGGGAAGGGGATGTTCTGCTGGCCCATGATCTGGTGCCACGCCTTGTAGATCGTGTCCCCTGTGATGAAGAGCAGCACCCCCGCGCCCATGAACCACCAGGCCAATGGCGCCTTCGGCCGGTACCGGAGGGCGCCGTAGGCAATGGCCGCAACCGCCGATAGGCCCAATACGGACCAGGCTGGGACCTGCCCGGTCCATTCCATCCACGGCACCACACCGAGGATGCGAGGGCTCCCTGAAGGGATCCCGAACGGGAAATAGATGAGAGCAGCGACGGCCTCGAAGGCCAGGAACCATTTCCAGGCGTTCGGGGAGGGGTTGAACGGCGAGCCGCTCCGGTCGGCTCGGGGGGCCAGATCGCCCGCGTCGCCGGATGTGGGCCAGGGGACGCGGTTCACCGCCTGTCTGTGCACCTGACTACCATCGGCGGCCTGCGCCCGAACTTGAACCCGCGGAAGTCGGGGCCGCCGCCCGGACGTTTAAAGGGGAAAACCGACCCCTGGAGTCAGCTCCTAGGAGCTAGCTTTTTGTGCGGCCCAGAACCGGCAAACGTAGCGGTGGTGGTAGACACCACCGTTCGCCTGCAGCAACTGGCGGATACGCTCGGTGAGCTCATCTAGCTGGTCGGGCGGGAGGAGGCGGTGGTCGGACTGCGTCCTTAGCAACGCCACCCACTCATCTGGCGTGTAGTCCTGCGCCCACGGGTACGACTTGCGCACCGGCTCCCCGAAGGAAACGCCCGTTGGGTCCTCGTCCGGCGGCGGGGCCCCCTTGGAGCCGATGCCGGACTTGGCTGCTATCTCGGGAGCCACCTCTGAGTAAATCGCGTTTATTTCTTCGGCAATCTCAGCGTCGTCGGCGGGCCGGTTCCACCACAGGGCTCAGCCACCCACCGCTGCGGAGCAAGTCATGGGCCTTGTGCAACCGGACGGCAGGGTCCAGCCAGTGCCACGCCTGAGCCGAGCAGACGAGGTCGAACGGCGCTTCGCGGTCAGCCCCCGGCCACTTCTCGAAATCGCTCACTTCTATGCGCCAGCCAGGTTGACCGGCCAGGTTGCGTCTGGCCACGGCGGCCATGGCCGGGTCCGCCTCGATCCCGACCCCGTTCAGGCCGCGGGCCGCCAGCAATACCGTCGCCTTGCCCGTACCGCAGCCGACGTCGAGGGCCCGCGCCGCGCCGACCATGGTCAAAAGGTCGTCCAGCAACGCCGCCGGGTAACTCGGTCGCGCCAGGTCGTAGAGGTCGGGGTCTTCACCGAACACCAGCCGTTGTTCCCGCACGAACCCGGCACTTTAGCCGCACACTGGATGGCGTGCGATCCGACCAGGCCCTGGCCCCGTATCCAGGTGATGACTATGGGTCTCCCGGCACCGAGTCTCCCGGCACCGATCTCTCGGCACCGGCCGGGCCTGACCGGCTACGGCCGGGTGGCGACGCTACGTTCGTTGACAGGAGCTTGGCCAGCACGCAAAGACTGCGTCCGATCACGACGACGCCGAACGGGAGGACGCCAACGCCAGGGACGCCAACGCCAGGGGCGCCAACGCAAGGGGCGCCAACGCAGGGGACGCCAACGCCAGGGACGCCAACGCAAGGGGCGCCAACGCAGGGGACGCCAACGCAGGGGACGCCAACGCAGGGGACGACGGGGGGCCAGGGACGCGAGGGCGCGGGTGCTTGAACTACTAGCGGTCGCCTTCCTGGGCGGCCTCATTACTGGCATCTCGCCTTGTATCGTGCCCGTCTTACCTGTGGTCATGGCGGGCGGCTCGACCGGAGCCAATTGGCGCCGGCCGGTCCTGATCATCGCCGGCCTGGTGGTGAGCTTCAGTGTGACGGTGCTCCTCGGCAGTACGATCCTGAGCGCTCTCGGTCTGCCTCAAGACTTTCTGTACTGGTTGGGTATCTCGCTGTTGCTCTTGCTGGCGCTGGGCCTGTTGGTGCCGTCGATCGGCCGCTGGACGGAGCGGCCGTTCAGCCGGCTGGGCACTTCGCGCTATGCCCGCTCGGGCGGTGGCTTCGTGCTCGGCCTCAGCCTCGGCCTTGTTTTCGTGCCCTGCGCCGGCCCTGTCCTCGCTGCGATCTCGGTCGCCGCCGCCAACCACCGGGTCGATGCCTCGTTATTGTTCGTAACTCTCTTCTACGCCTTAGGGGCCGCCGTGCCGCTGCTGGTCCTGAGCGGTTTCGCGCAGCGAGCCGCGACCAGGTGGAAGGCGCTGCGCTCGCACCTGCCGGTGGCCCGCCAGATCGCCGGGGCCGTACTGGCCGTCACCACCCTCGCCATTGCGTTCGGCCTGTTCGACCCGCTCCAGCGGGATGTTCCCGGCTATACCTCAGCCCTGGAAAACAGGGTCGAGAGCAGTGGGTCGATTTCGCACCGGTTGCAGGGCCTAAGCGGTGAGCACGCCAACAAGTTCGAAAAAGCGGACGCGACGGCCAAGACGACCAAAAAATCCTCGGTACGGGCGTTGCCCGACCTGGGTCGTGCGCCCGAATTTCGCCGGTATCGTAGCCTGGCTCAACACCCCAGGAGGCCAGCCCCTCACCTTGGCCGAACTCAGGGGGAAAGTGGTCCTTATCGATTTCTGGACCTACTCGTGTATAAATTGCCAGCGCGCTCTGCCCCATGTGGAGGCATGGTACAACGACTATAAAAGGTACGGTTTTGTGGTCGTCGGCGTCCATACCCCTGAATTTGCCTTCGAGCACGTACTGTCCAACGTCCGTTCCGCGGCCAAGAGCCTGGGCGTCGACTACCCCATCGCCGTCGACAGCAATTACAAGACCTGGGACGCCTGGAACAATGAATACTGGCCCGCCGACTACCTGGTAGACGCCACGGGCAAGGTGCGAGCCACCAGCTTCGGCGAAGGCGGCTACACCACCATGGAGGACAACATCCGGGCGCTGCTCACCGCCAAGGGGGTACGCCATCTCCCCCCGCCGACAGACGTCCCGAACAAAACGCCGACAGCGGTGCTGAGCCCGGAGAGCTATTTGGGTTATGACAATATCGCCTACAACGTCGGCAGCAGCATAACCGACAACAAGCTCGAGTTCTACCACGGTGTCTCGGTGGTCCCGCCGCAAAGTTTTGCGTTCATGGGCTGGTGGACAGACCACGCGGAAGAAGCCACAGCGGGGAACAATGCGGCTATCTCTATCGATTTCACCGCCCACGACGTTTACCTGGTAATGGGAGGGAGCGGCACGGTCCGGGTATCGTTCAACGGAAGCCCCCTCAGTACCGTGCAGGTAAGCGGGATCCCGAAGCTTTATACCCTTTTCTCTGAGAAAATGCTGCAGATGGGTGAACTGCAATTGACCTTTTCCGCCGGGGTGCAGGCTTACGATTTCACGTTCGGCTGAGCGCGCCAGCGCGCCCCGGTCCAAGCGGCGAGCTCGCACGCCGTTGTGCGGGCTCGCCCTGGTTGGCACTTCGCCGGTTCGTCCTACTACTTAGCCAGATGAAAACAGGCCCGTGGAGATACCTGCGTTGCCGAGAATTCGCCTTTCGTTGGTCAGTCAAGCCGCAGCGGAGCGTCGCCGCCAGCCCGCCTCATCCGTTGTCCGTACCTCCTGGTGCTGCAGCCGTCACCGGTCGCCGGCATCCTCTCTGCGCCACTGACGCGTCATTCTGGTGTCACCAGATCTTGACTATGTGCCAAAGTGGTGCCATAATGGTGCCATGGACTTGCGCCCCTATGTCGATAGCATCCAGCGCCAGCTCGCCGTCGCCGCCGAGGCCGGTGGTGATGACGCTCGCGCGCTGGCAGACCGCCTGACCGCCCCCCTCGACGCGGCCGTCCGGCTCACATTGCAGGAGGTATTGGCGGCGGCCGCAGACGAGATCACGTGCGAACTGGCGCCTGGCTCGGTCGAGCTGCGCCTGCGGGCGCAAGGCCCGGAGTTCGTGGTGACCCCACCCAGTGACCAAACCTCCGCCGACCTCGGCGAAGGCTCTGGAGAGGACGCCCCGGCCATCTGGCAGGTCGCGCTGGGTGCACTCGAAGGAGACGAGGGGGCAATGGCCCGAGTCAACCTGCGGCTGCCCGACCAGCTGAAGGCTCGGGTCGAGCAGGCGGCCAGCAGCGAAGGCCTGTCGGTTAATGCCTGGCTCGTACGGGCCGCCGCGGCCGCGCTGGAAGCTTCAGGCCCAGGTCGTAGACGCGAGCGCCGCGCCGCCCGGGGCGGCCAGCACTACGTCGGCTGGGGGCGCTGACCCGGCTCCGGACCAGCTGACGGCTCAGCCGGCTCCGAGCCACCAAAACCCACCAACAAACCACCCAATAACCGCCAAAAAGGAGAACCTCAATGCCAACTTTCACTACACCCGCGCCCATTTCAGCCGTCATCGAGTTCGGCGTCGGTGACCTCCGGCTCGTCGCCAGCGACCGGACCGACACCGTCGTCGAGGTACGGCCGAGCGACCCGGCCAAGCCGTCCGACGTGACCGCAGCCGAGCAAACCCGCGTCGAATATGCAAACGGGAACCTGCTCGTCAAAGGGCCCGGAACTGGAAGTTCTACACATTCCGCGGTGGCAACGAGTCGATAGACATAGAGGTCCAATTGCCGTCGGGTTCGCGGGTACAAGCCGAGGCCGGCGTCGCCGCTTTCCAATCCCAGGGCCGGCTCGGCGAATGCCGCTTCAAAAACGGGGTGGGGGACGTCCAGCTCGAGCAGGTTGGTGCCCTCCACGTGAAGAGCGGCGCCGGCGACATCTCGGTCGACCGGGCCACCGGCGCGGCCGACCTGTCGACCGGCTCGGGGGCAGTGCGCGTCGGCGCTATCGAGGCCAGCGCGGTGATCAAGGACTCCAACGGCGACATCAGGCTCGGCGACGTGCGCGGCGAGCTGAGGGTGACCGCCGCCAACGGGGAAATATCGGTCGACAGCGCCGCTTCGACCGTAGTGGCGAAGACCTCCAACGGCGACGTCCGGCTGGGCGAGGTGGCCCAGGGCTCGGTCACGGTGACGACGGCCAGCGGCAGTCTCGAGATCGGGATCCGCAACGGCGCCGCCGCTTGGCTGGACCTGAAGACCCAGTACGGCACCGTGTACAACAGCCTCGAGGCGACCGACCCGCCTGCCTCCGGGACGACCGCCGTGGAAGTGCGGACCCGGACCGCGTTCGGGGACATAAGGGTCCACCGGGGTAACGCGGGCGGCGCCGCGAGCGCCGGGTCGGGACCTGAACAGGAGGTGCCATGACGGTTACCAGCGTGACGACGCGGCGGCCCTCGGCGCTGAAAGTGACGGGCCTGCGCAAGTCGTTCGGCGACAAGGTCGTCCTCGACGGGATCGACCTCGAGATTGCAGAGGGCAGCGTTTTTTCGCTACTGGGCCCGAACGGCGCCGGCAAGACCACCGCGGTTCATATCCTGTCCACGGTTCTCAGGCCCGACAGCGGCCACGCCGAAGTGGCCGGTTTTGACGTCGCCCGCGAACCCCAAGCGGTACGGGCCGCCATCGGCGTCACCGGTCAGTTTTCGGCTCTGGACGGCCTGCTCACCGGCCAGGAGAACCTGATCCTGATGGCCGACCTCCATCATTTTGGCCGGCGCGAAGGGCTCCGCCGGAGCCAGGAGTTGCTAGAGCGGTTCGACCTCGTGGAGGCGGCGGGGCAGATGGCAGCGACCTACTCGGGCGGCATGCGCCGGCGGCTCGACCTGGCTATGACCCTGGTGGGCGAGCCGCAGGTGATCTTCCTCGACGAGCCCACCACCGGCCTCGACCCGCGCAGCCGCCGCACCATGTGGGAGACGGTCCGCGGCCTGGCGGCGGGAGGGGTGACCATTTTCCTCACCACGCAGTACCTGGACGAGGCGGACGAACTAGCCGACCGCGTGGCCGTGCTCGACCTTGGCCATATCGTCGCGGAAGGCACTCCGGACGAGCTCAAACGCAGGGTCCCGGGTGGTTACGCCCGGCTGCAATTCCAGGACCTGGCGCATCTGGACGCCGCCGAGCAAGTCCTGCACGCGGTATCTCGGGATGCGGAAGCGCTGACCCTCGACGTCCCGACAGACGGTAGCCCGCGATCTTTGAAGGACCTCCTGGACCGGCTCGACCTCGAGGCGCTCCATGTGGACAACGTCACGGTGCACACGGCCGACCTCGATGACGTTTTCTTTGCTCTTACTGGCCATCCCCATGGAGAAACGCGAGATGGAGAAAGGGAGAACCAGCAATGAGCACGACCACAATCGCCTTCGCCGTCCGTGACTCGGCCACGATGCTCCGCCGCGACTTCCGGCATTCGCTGCGCTACCCGCTTCTCACCATCAGCGGTATGACGGTGCCCGTATTCCTGCTGTTGTTGTTCGTGGGGGTGTTCGGCCACGCCCTGCACGCCGGTGTCGGCAGCGCCGCCCCGGTCCACACCTATGTCGATTACCTGGCCCCCGGCATCATATTGATGACGGTCGGGTCCGCGGCCGCGGCGACCGCTATCAACGTCTGTACAGACATGCACGAAGGCATCATCGCCAGGTTCCGAACGATGGCGATCACTCGCACATCCGTGCTGAGCGGGCAGGTCCTCGGGAGCCTGGGCCGTACCCTGGTCAGCGGCGTACTCGTAATCGGCGTAGCGCTCGCTCTCGGCTTTCGTCCGACCGCTACGCCGCTCGAGTGGTTGGCGGCGGTGGGCGTGTACGTGATGCTGACCCTCGCTCTCACGTGGCTGACAGTTTCCTTCGGGCTCCTGGCCAAGACGCCCGCCGGCGCCAACAGCCTCTCGCTCATCCCCCAGTTCCTGCCCTTCATCAGCAGCGCCTTCGTACCGGTGGCGACCATGCCGGCGGGCGTGCGCTGGTTCGCCGAGCACCAGCCCTCTACTCCCGTGATCGAGACCGTGCGGGGCTTGCTTACCGGTACCCCGATCGGCCACAACGCCGTTCTGGCGGTGGCGTGGTGCGCCGGCATCACCGTGGTCGGGTACCTGTGGGCACGCCACCTGTACGACCGGGGCCCGGCGTCGCAGCCTCAATAGGCTCTGTTCTCACCAGCGGCGGCCGGCCGCCCTCCCCCCCGGCGGCCCCCTCCCCGCCGGCACCACTCGGCCCCCCCGGCGGCAGTCGGCAACTCCGGCGGCACTCGGCAACTCCGGCGGGCGCTCATCTCCGGGGAGTGGGGCGAATAACTGTCGTTATCACTATGTTTTTCGACCCAAGCGTAAGAATTCGCCCCAGAGCGAAGCCGCCCCTCCCCGGGGGTGTCTTTACACGCC
Organism: uncultured Acidimicrobiaceae bacterium; assembly: GCA_963807395.1. Taxonomy (GTDB): domain Bacteria; phylum Actinomycetota; class Acidimicrobiia; order Acidimicrobiales; family Palsa-688; genus Fen-671. Next base: position 376,186 of record CAWEBW010000002.1, on the reverse strand, counting down.
AGCCGAAAAGCGATATCACTTTGATAGATCGCCGCTAACAGAGCCGGCGCCAGAGGTCCAGGAGGCAAGGGGATGACAACAACAGTGGGCGTTACCCAGCCAGGTGTGGTGACCACGTCAGTCAGCGAACGGCCGTACCGTTCATGGCCAGGGCTCGCCGTCGTCGCCCCGATGGTCGCAATCTACATAGGGGCCATCGTGCTGGTCAGTCACGGCGGCGCCGGCAAGTGGGCGGGGATCGCTCTTTTTGTCGTCGGGGGGCTCGGGTCGGCGGGCCTCACGACCGTCACCCCGGGTCAGGCCCGTGTGGTCCAGCTGTTCGGGGGTTACCGGGGTACCGTGCGGACGGAAGGACTGCGGTGGGTGAACCCCTTTGCCGTGCGCCGCAAGGTCTCAGTCCGCGTCCGCAACAAGGAAACCCCGACAGTCAAGGTCAATGACGCTGACGGCAACCCGATCGAGATCGCCGCCGTCGTCGTTTGGCAAGTTAGGGACAGCGCCCGGGCGACCTATGGCGTCGAGGATTTTGTCGCCTTTGTCAATACTCAGAGCGAGTCGGCTCTTCGTCACGTCGCCAACAGCCACCCGTACGACAATTCCAACCTCGAGAAGCCCTCACTGCGAGACCACACCGACGACGTGGCCCAAGAGCTCGCTGAGGAGATCGGGGACCGAGTCATCCCCGCCGGCGTCGACATCCTCGAAGCCAGGATTACCCGGCTCTCGTACGCGCCGGAGATCGCCCAGGTCATGCTCCGGCGTCAACAGGCCAACGCCGTTGTCGCCGCCCGTTCCCGCATCGTGGAAGGCGCCGTTTCGATGGTCGAGATGGCCCTGAGGCGACTGTCAGAGGACGACGTGATCGACCTCGACGACGAACGTAAGGCGGCAATGGTCTCGAACCTGATGGTCGTCCTGTGCGCGGACCGTGATACCCAACCGATCGTCAACGCGGGCTCTCTCTATCAGTAGGGCTGTGGCGACCGCGATTTACGAGTAGGGCAGCGCGAGGGCCGTGGCTGACAACGGGCCTGCGGACCGTAAGAGCGTACTGCTACGCCTCGACCCGTCCGTGCACGACGCCTTGGCCCGGTGGGCTGCCGACGAGCTGCGCAGTACCAACGCTCAGATCGAGTTCATCTTGTGGCGCGCCCTTGCCGACGCCGGCCGCACCTCCACCCCGCAACCCCCACCCAAACGAAGCCAGCCAAAGAAGGCGCCGCCGGGTGAATGACTGGCGGCGCAGGCGTGGCTCGGGCTGGGCGCCCCTACGGGGACAATCTCTGATCTCTGATGCCCAACTCTGCTGCCAGCGCCTACCCTTCCGAACCCGTAGCTTCCCGCTGGGCCCGGCCCGAAGGCTCGCTTGAGCGCCGCTCGAACTTCGTCGGCGGTCAAAGCCTCCAGGGCGGCAGCAAGCTCGGGATCCTTGATCGTCGTGGACACGTCGCCGATCTTGATCTCCACAACAGGAGTGGGGACCGCATCGCTCGTCCCGGCTATGCCCACCTGAGCAAGGGCCGCTGCCAGAGCCTCCGGCTCGATACCTAGGGCGGCAAAGGCTCTCGCGGCTTGGCTATCGGGGTCGGCGAGGATGGCGACGATCAGGTCCCCCGTGGTCATCATGCCTCGACCGGCCAGGCGGCGTGCCCGATCAGTGGCCTCGATCAGCGCCGGCGAACGTGATTGGCTCGCGGCTGAGGCTCCGGACACCAATTCGATGACGCGTACCCGGAGGTGTGGGGCGAGATCGCCGATCAGGTCCCTGACGCAGTTGTCGCCGGTGTCCGGATCCTCAGCCCCGCGGAGGAGGGCGAGGAGTATGTGCTCGGTACCGATGTACCTGTGGCCTAACTGAAGAGCCTCTCGGAGCGACAGTTCCAGGGTCTTTTTAGCTTGGGGGCTAAAGGGGATCTTCTTGAGGCGGTCGGCCTTGAGCGTTGCGGGGATGGTCCCGGCCACACGCTGGCGGATGACGGCGTAGCTCACGCCGGCCTCGCTCAGGGCTGTCGATGCGACGCCTTCGCCCTTGGCCAGCCCGAGCAGGAAATGTTCCGGCCTGATAAAGGCATGCTCCAGCGCCCGGGCTTCCTCCTGGGCGATGACGAGCACCCTGCGCGCTTTGTCAGTAAAACGTTCGAACATGGTCTTAAGGTACAAGCCCTGTCAAGACCATAATAAATGATAGGGTTGGCCACGATCACAGCTCGAAGGGGTGCCGACGTCAGGGGCCGGTGACAGCGCCGCCCAGGGCGCAAACGGCGACACCGTGCGGGGGCGAGGCGACACCGTGCAGGAGGTAGCGAACGGCGGCATCTCGTCGGCCGTCGACTGGGACAACCTGCTCGCTCAACTCGCCACCCAGCCCGTCGAAGAAGGGTGGGTCACCCTGCCAGAGGCGGTGAACGCCACGGGGGTGTCCCTCTCGACACTGCGATCCTGGTACCGCACGTCTCAAATCGAGTCGCGAATGGTGGCGGGCACCCACGGGCCTCAACGGATGGTCCTGCTCGAAGCGGTCGTGGACCGCGCGCTGCGGTCGTCTCGCGCTCGCCGGCAGCTGGAGAGCGCTCGCTCGCTCGAGGCCGAAGTCGACGCGCTGCGACGACGGGTCGCGGCCCTCGAGCGGCACCTCGGCCTGGCTTGATCGTCGCTACGGTTGTGGTGGAGTACTTATAGGTCGGCGGGAAGCCAACAGTCAGGACGACGCTCGGGTGACAGACGCGAAGGAAGGGGGGACGGTCCAAAGTACGGGCCGCTTTGCAGAGAGGCGGGACGCCAACTTTTACCGGTTGGCCTTGCTCGTCCTCCTTACCCTCCTGGCCGTGGTGGGCCTGCACGCCAGCTCAGCCCAACCGGCTTGGGACAGTCATACCAAGGTCCACGACGCCGAGGTGGCTGGCGCGTTGGAAGCGCTGGTCGTCGTTTTGTTCCTGGTGCTGGTTGTCCGCAACCGGAGACCGTCCGTTGGCCCGCCGCTGGTAGCGAGGTTGCGCGCCGCCTTGATGTACGTCTTGGGCGGGGGCATAGTGGCGCTCGGCATCGTGTTGGTGGACCTGCTGGTTAACCTCCACGTGCCATATACGGCCCCACGCGTGCCAAGACCGCCCCCTCCTTTCGGCCCGGTCCGTCCCGCCTTCCGAAAGCCAGCGCGTCGCACACCTCGAGCTTCCCCGCGAGCGAGGTGTTCTACGGTCTGGTCGCCGCCCTTTTGCTCGCCGCCATCGTCGTGCTGGCGGTGAAGGCCTTCCGCAGCCGGCGCCTGGAAGCGCTCCCTGAGCTCCAACCACCGGCGGAAGAATATGGCGACACGCTCCAAGAAGCGATCCTCGGCGGCCAGCGCGCCCTGCTCGAACTGGACGACGCCCGGACGGCGATAATCGCCTGCTACGTAGCCATGGAGCAAAGCCTGGCCCAGGCGGGGGCAGCCCGGTCCGTGGCCGAGACGCCGGACGAACTGCTGGCCAAGGCGGCCAGGGAACTGTTGATCAGCCCCGGGCCGCGTCGCGGTTGACGTCGCTTTTCTACGAGGCCCGGTTCTCCAGCCATCCCCTTGACAACGCCGACAAACAGGCCGCCGAGCAGGCGTTGGCCGAGCTGGCGGCGGAGCTGGGTGGCCGGCCGGTGGCGGAGACAGGGGCCGGGTTGTGAACCGCCCCGAGCCAGCGCGCCGGTCACCCCAGCAACAGCAGCCGCGCCCGCCGCAACGGGTTGGCCCCTGGCACGCCGCCCGCCCGGAGCTTGTGGTCATTACGGTGGCCGTGGCTGCGTGCGCCATCTCCGCCTATGCCGTGGCCGGCGGGCCGGCCGCCGTCCTGGTGGTGGTGGTCTTCTCCGCCGTCGCCCTCGGCGTGCTGAGCGTCCTTCTGCCGCCGAGCAAAGGGGTGCCGGCCCGGCCGGAGGCGCCCGAAACGAGGGCCGCGCCGGCTACGTCGTTCATAAATTACTGGCGCGTGAGAAGGGGTCTTACTGACGCCATGTCGTCCACGGGTGCCTATCGAGGTGGGCTCGGCCCCAACCTGGAGCACGTGCTGGCCGCCCGGCTCTCCGAGCACCACGGGGTCAGCCTCTACGGCCAGCCTGACGAGGCCCGGGGCATTTTCTGCGCCAACCCGAGAGATGCGGACCTGTGGCCCTGGGTCGACCCCGCCCGCCTCGGGGAGGGCGGGGCCGATGGGCGCGGCATCCCACCGAAGACGCTGGCCCGTTTGGTGCAAAGACTGGAGCAACTGTGAGCGAACCGAGGCGAACGCCGAACGAGACGGCCCAATTGTGCACGAAGGTCCTGGACGAGATCGAGCGGGCCGTAGTCGGCCGCCGACGAAGCCTCGAACTGGTCCTGATCGGTATCCTCGCCGCCGGCCACATCCTCCTGGAGGACCTCCCTGGACTGGGCAAGACGCTGATCGCCAGGTCGTTCGCCACCGTTTTGGGCCTTAATTTCGCCCGTATCCAGTTCACGCCGGACATGCTCCCCTCCGATGTGGTGGGCGCCCCCTTCTACGACCAACGGACGGGCGAGATGGTGTTCCGACCGGGGCCCGTTTTCACCAACCTGCTGCTGGCGGACGAGATCAACCGGACCCCGCCCAAGACCCAGGCGGCTCTCCTCGAGGCCATGGGCGAAGGCCAGGTCAGCGCCGACGGCGTGACACGAAAGCTGTCCCAACCGTTCATCGTCCTGGCGACGGACAACCCGATTGAGTACGAGGGGACCTACGAGTTGCCCGAAGCCCAGCTAGACCGCTTTGTGATGCGGCTGCGCCTGGGTTATTTGCAGCCTGACGACGAAGTGGCGATGGTGCAACGCCGGCTCGACCGGGGCCGGGAGCTGGTCAAGCTCTCTCAGGTGATCGACGTCGGCGAGCTGTTGGCCATGCGCGATTCTCTCGAACTGGTAGAGGTCTCCCCCGACCTGCTCGACTACGCCGTCGCGCTCGTCCGGGCGACCAGGGACCACCCCCAGATCCAGGTCGGCGCCAGCCCTCGGGGCAGCCTGTCCCTGGTGCAACTGGCCCGGGGCGAAGCACTCATGCACTGGCGTGATTACGTCATACCTGACGACATCAAGCAGATTGCGGTGGCCACGCTGGCTCACAGGGTCGTGCTGCGGCCAGAGCTCTGGGTGCGCCAGGTCAGCGCGGACGACGTCATCGCCGGGGTGCTGGCGACCGTGCCGACCCCCCGCACCGACCCCACCGCGGCCAACCGGGACCAGCCGAGCCGGGACCAGCCGAGCCGGGACCAGCCGAGCCGGGACCAGCCAGTCCCGGGCGACCAGCTGGAGAGCCAGCACCTCGAGGGCCAAGCCGCCGAACGGCGATGACCGAAGCCGGGAGCGGCCGTCTCCCTCTCGACCGGTTGGTCAATCGGCGGCTCGATTGGAGGATCTCGCGTCACGCCCGGCGGTTGTCCCTCCTGGCCCTGGCCGGCCTGGCCCTGGCCGTCGTGACGAAAAGGCCCGAGTTCGTGGCCGTCGCCGCACCGGCGCTGGTACTGCTCGGGACATGGCGAGGGACCAAGCCCGACGTAGTGCAAGTTGGCGTCCGGCTCAGCGCGGCCCGGGTCTACGAGGGCGAGCAGGTGGCGGTGGAAGTGGTGGTCACGGGCTTGGGCGACAACCCCCTGGAAATGGTCCTGCTCCCTTCGGACGGGATCGAGGTAGTCAACGGCCACGACCGGGCGGCGACGAGCCCCGCCACGTTGTCCCTGGCCGTGAGCCGCTGGGGCCGGTACTGGCCCGGGTTCGTCGAGGTGGTGGCCTGGGACCGGTGCCGCTTGTTCGAGGCTTATACATTCGTGCCCCTGCCCGAGCTCGACTGCTACCCGCTACCCGCCCAGCACCGCAAGGCCGTAGTACTCGGCCCGTTGGCCAGCCGGGCCGGCGACCACCCCGCCCGCACGCCCGGCGAAGGCATGGAGTTCGCGGGCGTGCGCCAGTACGTGCCCGGCGACCGCCAGCGCAGCATCAACTGGGCGGCGACGACGAGGCGGGGCCGCCTGCAGGTCAACACTTTTGCCGCCGAACGGTCCGAGGATCTCGTGCTGATTGTGGACGCGACCTCCGATGTGGGCGAACCGGGGTCGACGACGGTCGACCACGCCCTGCGGGGCGCGTTGGGCGTGGCTCGCACATACCTGGACGCCCGGGACCGCGTGGGTATGGTGTTTTTCGGCGAACGAATGCGATGGCTGGCGCCCGGCATGGGCGACAGGCAGTTCTTCCGGTTGCTCGACGCCATCATGGCCGGACGAGCCGGCTGGTCATCCGGCAATGACATCACCCGCCTGCCGCGCGTCGCTCTGCCCCCCGGTGCGGCGGTGATCGCCTTCAGCCCCCTGCTCGACCCGAAGTTCGTCGAGACACTGCGCGACCTGCGTCAGCGTGGTTTCTCCGTGATCGTGGTCGATGTGCTCAACGCCACGCCGAAGGCCACCCGGGACCGGTTGGACCGGCTCGCGGAGCGCATCTGGCGCCTCGAACGCCAGGCCCTGATGTTCTCCATACGGGAACTTGGCATCACCGTCGTCGTCTGGGACGGCCAGGGCGAACTGGCGCTGCCACTGCAGCGGCGCCGGCGCCAGCCCGCAGGGGCACGGCGGTGAGGTGCACCCGGCCATGAGGTACATCGTCACGGTGGCGCTCCTCGGAGCCTTCTGTGTGGTCTGGGCGGCTGTCCCGTTAAAAGGGACGGGGGCGCCGGGCGTGGTCCTGCTGCTCGTGTCCGCCACCTGCGTGGCTGCCGGACTGGTGCGCCTCGTGCGCAAAGACACGGGCCAGCGGGAGCGGTACGTCTTCCCCGGCCTGCTCATGCGCCTGGCGCTTTCGGCCAACGACCTGCTCCTGCGGGTCGGATGGGAGACTGCCGCGGCCGTCTCCGTCGTCGTCCTCGAGGCTGTGCACCACAGCCGCCCCTGGCATACCGGGCTTCTCGCGATAGGGGTGGTGGCCTATCTGCTCGCCGTCCACCGAGCGGAGTCGGCCGTCCCGGCCGCTGTGTTCCACGGCCAGACCAGGGTGATCCTGACGAGCCTGGCGTTGGTAGTGGTGGCCACGGCCGTGGCCATGATCCCTTCCAGCGCGGCCCAGTCCGGATGGCTGGAGATCCTGGCTGCATTAGCGGCGATGACAGCCGGCGCGCTGGCCCTCCCCCTCTGATGCGCCCCTAGACCGCCCGGTACTAAGCGCTTCTTTTCGTCATTTTGGCGGTGACAAATGCGCGCGCGGCCACCTTATCGCTAGTCGTAACTGCCCGCGCCGTTAGCTCCAGTGGCACCAATCACCACAGAGACCAGTATGCCGAGCGGGAACGCACCCCAATAGCTGAGGTGCACTCCAATATTGCCGAGGAACAGCATTAGCAGGAAAGTAGCGGGAAAAGTGGCAAGAAGGAAAAGTAAGATCCCGACGATAAATGCCCTCAGCACGAAGGCCTCCATTTCTTGGCACCACCGTTTCTCCTCTGGGCCGCGGCGACGACCACAAGGGAGCTCTGGTGCGAACTATAGGCGGCCCCCATGCCGGAACCGTGCATTTGCCGAGACGGCAGCGCTCTTCCTATCCCGAAATTCAAATGCGGCCAAGGCGGCCGCCCGGCCAGTAAAACCGGGCCTTTAGCGTCTGGCGCGGGTTTTAGGCCCCGGGCACCGGCGCGGCCCGCCGCCGCACCCGGCGGGAGGCCCAAATCGGGCAGCAGTTCGCCCGGGACCACGGGCAAGCCGGTGGCGAACGAACGGTTGGCCGCCACCCCGGTCAGCAGGGCCCAGGCCCCGTCGAGGGCGCCGGCCGCCCGCCCGAGGGGATCGTCGGCCGCCTCGCCGAAAAGATCCTCGAGGAGCCGCCGGTCCCCGCCGCCATGACCGGGGGCGTCGGCCCCCTCGACATCGATCGGTTGTGGCTTTTCCCAGTGACGGCGCAGGGTCAGGCTCGTCTTGCCCTCGCCCAGGCCGGCCGAGCGGCTGCCACTCACATAGGAACGCTCCTCGACGTCGAGCTCCAGCCTGCCCTCGGTACCGTTCACCATCACCCGGTACCCCTCCCAGGGAGCGTAGGCGACAAGGTGGTAGGACATGGTCGCCCCCGTGTGGTAGCGGGCCATAACCGCCATGTCGTCTTCAATGCTTATCCCGTCGCTGAAGACGCTCCGGTCTCGCAGGTACCCATCGTCCTTCTCGGCCTCGAGATAGAGCGCTTTGAGCTGGGGATCCGTCGACAGGTCGAGGGCGAACGGGTCGTCAGTACCACTTCCTGTGCCCCGGTCGTAAAAGTGCGTTATACCGCGCTGCTCGGCGTTCTCCCGTCCGTAGAAGCGGAGGTCACCCAGGCCGAAGACCAAAACCGGCGACGGCACCGAGCCACCAGTTCACCAGGTCGAAATGGTGGCTCGCTTTGTGCACCATAAGCCCGCCGGAATTGCGTTTGTCCCGGTGCCAACGGCGAAAATAGTCGGCCCCGTGGACCGTATCGAGGAGCCACTCGAAATGGACCGAAGTCGGCTGGCCCACCGAGCCGTCCCGCAGGACCTGAGCAAAAACGGTATTGCGAGGCGCGTAGCGGTAATTGAAGGTCACCCGCAGCCTTTGGCCCGTGCGACGCTCCATATCCAGCACCGCCCGGCATTTGGCGGCGTCGACGGTGAGCGGTTTTTCACAAATGACGTCGCAGCCCGCCTGCATCGCTTCGATGATGTAACGGTGGTGAGTTCTGTCGATCGAGGTGACTATCACCTCGTCTATCTGTTGTTCTTTGAGCAAGGCGGGAAATTCCCCCGGCTCGCAGCACACCGGCTCCAGACGGCCCTTTTGGTCTTCCCGGAGCTGGCCCAGCCGGGCGACGGTATGAGCCATCCTGGTGGGGTTGGCATCACAGAGGCCGACGAGCTCGGCCCGGTCGGCGTAGGTGGTCGCCAGGGCCGTCGTGTAAAGGTTGGACCGAGAACCCGTACCCACCAGTGCGTAGCGTCTGCGTCGCGCCATCGCGGCATCATACAAAGGCCGCCCTCGCCTGAACCCAAACGCGCGCGCCTTACGTGGGCCACGATGCCTCTAGTGGGCCAGGATGACCACATAGATATCGACACCGTCGCCGGCGAACTCTACGGCTTGGCACCGTCCGAGTTCACCGCTCGGCGCGACGCACTCGCGGCCGAGGCGCGCCGGGCCGGGGACAAGGCGCTGGCCGCGGAGATCAAGAAACTGCGCCGCCCCACCGCTGGCGCGTGGCTGGCCAACCTCCTTACTCGTGAACGCGGTCAGCAGGTCGCTGGGTTACTCGACCTTGGCGCCGCCTTGCGCGCGGCACAGGCCAAATTGGCCCCGGACGACCTGCGCCGGCTCTCTTTGGAGCGCCACCATCAAGTGGCCGAGCTGGAACGGGAAGCCCGGGGTCTGGCCAGTCAGCACGGCCAGACCGTCAGCGATGCCGCCGCTCAGGAGCTGGCCGCCACGTTGGAGGCCGCGCTCGCCGACGAGGACGCCGCGAATGCCCTTCGAGCTGGGCGGCTGACAACCGGCGTGCATTATTCGGGATTGGGCCTGGTGGGCCTCGGCCCTGACGCCTCCGGCGGCTTTGAGGGTCAAGAGAGCATCGGCGCCGCTGGCCCCGCCGAGGAGACTCGCGTCTCGGCCTGTCGAACAGCCGGTCGAACGGGACCGGGGACGGCGACAGCCGAGCCGGCCAGCGCCTTCGGCGGAGAGCCGGTCCCGCCTCGGCAGAGGGGCCAAAGCGTCGCTGGACCAGGCCGAGGCGGCCGCGGCCACAGCCGAGCGAGATGCGAAAGAGAAGCGCACCCGGCTGAGCCGGGCAAAGATCGAACGGGACCGGCGCGCCAGGGAAATAGCCGACCTCGAACATCGTTTGCAAGCACTCCGCGAAGCCGAGGGAAGTCCGGAGGCGACGTGCGCGCCGCCGAGCAGGCCCTCGATGCCGCAGAGCGCGCAGTACTTGCCGCCCAGGACGAGCTGGCCCGGGCCAAGGCGGTAGTGGCGACAGGGGCCTGATACGGGGGGGCGGTTGAGCTGGCCCGGGAAGGCCGGTCCTCGCAAAACCTAGGCTCGGCGTGGGCTCAACTGCCGAGCGCCGCCACCGCACCGGCGGCGCCGGAGCGTTCCAGCGCACCGAGCGCCTCGGTCACCAAAGCCCGGAACGTGCTGTCTTCTGCCAGTTCCGCCGGGAAGACTTCCCGAAGGGCCAGGAAAGCGGCCACTGTACCCTCTGGGCTGGAAGCGGACTGAGCCGCCACTCGGAGCTTGTCGGCGATGGGGTCGTCGAGTGGCAACGCTAGCACCGGCGTCACTTTTCCCGGCGCTGACATACCTGATCCAGCCCGCCACCGCCAGGCACGCATGGCGGGGCTCGGCCCCCGCCGCCAGCCGGGAACCGATCGTACCGAGCAGTCGGTACGGCAGTTTCTGGCTGCCGTCCATGGCTATCTGGGTCGTGCGATGCCGCAGCACAGGGTTGGCGAAGCGGTCCATCAAGTCGTTTTTGTAAGTAGTCAGGTCGAAATCCAGAGGGACGTTCAGCGTCGGCGTGACGTCGATGTCCATGAGGGCGCGGGCATAGCGGGCAAACTCGGCGGCGCCCACCGTCTCAGCGATGAACTCGAAACCGGCCAACGCACCGAGGTAGGCCAGAGCCGAGTGGCTGCCGTTCAGCAGCCGCAGCTTCATTTCCTCATACGGGGCCACGTCGCCCACGAGGGTTGCCCCCGCCCGCTCCCATGCCGGCCGCGGCCCGGCAAAGGCGTCCTCGATGACCCATTGGGAAAAAGGCTCGGTCACCACCACGGCCTGGTCCTCGAGGCCCAACAAGTGCAGGGCGAGGTCGCGGTCCTCCGGGGCGGTGGCCGGCACGATACGGTCCACCACCGTGCTCGGGAAGGCAACGTTCTGAGCCACCCAGGAACCCAGCCGCTCAGCCTGAGGCGGATTGAGGAGATTGCAGAAATCGGTCACCAGTTGGCCCAAAGTGGTCCCGTTGTGAGGGAAGTTGTCGCAGCACAGCACGGTCAGCGGCGGGCTGGCCCGCTGGCGCCTTCGCTCGAAGCCCCTCACCAGTTGGCCGATCACTGTGCGGGGCGGGCGCCCTGCGGCATCGGCCTGCAGTTCGGGGTCGTCACGGCGCAACCGGCGAGTGGAGGGGTCGAACCGGTAGCCCTTCTCTGTAACGGTAAGGGTCACGATACGGGTAGTGGGGGCGCTCATCCGCTCGATCAATTCCTCTGCCTGCTCGCCGGCAAATATGGCCTGGCGGATGGCGCCGACCACGCGGACCGCAGTGCTTTCCTCGGCCCTGGCCATGACGCTGTAGAGGCAGTCCTGGGGCAGGAGCGACTGGGCTACGGCCGGGCTGCGCTGGGTGACGCCACAGATGCCCCAGGTACGGTCCGTACCTGTGGCCAGTGCATCCTGGGTGTATACGGCTTGATGGGCGCGGTGGAAAGCCCCGAGACCCAGGTGGACGATGCCAACGGCGAGCTCCCGCGGGTCGGGGACCGGCCGCCATTGTTGGGGGACTCGAGCGAGGTGAGCGAGGGAAAGCCGCAACGCGTGTACCGTAGCCCCGTGGGGCGTGTTCTTGGGGGACCGGGGTCGCGCCTCGTTGGCACGGCGGGGGCGGGTCAACGTTTTGAGGCCATAACAACGTACATGGCGTTGTTGGGGTGAACAGACGGTCGCAGCCGGCAGGCCCAGGGACGGTTTACGCTGTCCCGGGTGCGCCCCCGTTCGAGGCCGAGGGCCATTCGCGCCGCTCCGGGCACCATGCCCGCCCCGCTCGCTTGGGGCATACAGCGGGGGCTTTCCCCCAGCCAGGGCGCTCCGAGCGGTGGGCCGAGACGGTCCATTGGGCCACGCTCGTAGCGTCAATTGCGTTCTGGGCCTGGCTCGACCGGAACCTGTGGTTCTTCGGCGACGAGTGGGACTTCCTGGTCAGGCGGGGGCTGTCTTACCCCCCGGCCAGCGACCGGAGCATCTGGTACCCCCACAACGAGCACTGGTCGACGCTGCCCATACTGCTGTGGAGAGGGCTGTACGGCGTCTTCCACCTGGGCAGCTACTGGCCCTACCTGGCACCGCTGTTCTTGGCCCAGGTGGGTGTGATGCACCTGGCGTGGCGGATGTGCCGCCGGAACGGTGTCGAGCTGTGGACGGCGACTGCCGCGGTGGCAGTGCTCGGGTTCCTGGGGGCCGGGGCGGAAGACCTCGCATCGGCGTTCCAGGTCACGTTCGTAGCCTCGGTGCTCTTCGGTTATCTGGCCTTCGACCTGCTCGATCGGACCGCCAGAGACGAACGAGTGAGGAGGAGGCGCGACATCCTGGCATCGCTCGCCCTGCTCGCCAGCTTGATGTCCTCGACGATCGGCGACGCCATGGTCATCGGGGCGGCCGTCCTCTTGTTGGCGCGGGGCCCTCGCAAACGGGCGGTCGCCGTCCTCGCCCTGCCTGTCGCCAGCTACATCATCTGGTTTGCCTTCATCGGGCGCTTGGGCCTTATTGCCCCCGCGGACCACCTTTCCCTGGCGAAGGTAACGTCCCTGCCTCAGTACGTGTGGTTCGGCTTGTCTTCAGCTCTAGGCCAGACCTTCAACCTCGAGGCCGCCGGCGCCGCGCTGCTGGTGGGTTTGGCCGCCTGGGTGGTCTGGCACTTTCAATCTCTGTGGCGGGAAAACCCGGCTCTGCTCGGCCTGTCCGTAGCCGCCGTGGCCTTTTACTTCGTCGTCGGGCTGGGCCGCGACACCACTGCGGGGGCGACGACGGTGGTCCCCCGCTACGTATACGTAGCAGTAGCGGTCCTCCTGCCGGTTATGGCCAAGGCCCTCAGCTCTGTGAGCGCGTGGCCGGCGGCGCGTTGGGCCGTCGTGGCTCTGCTCGGCATTACCGCTCTTGGCAACGTCGGCCAGGCGCAGACCTGGGTGACGAACCAGGTCGCGCTCGAGTCCAGCCTGAAGACCGAGCTCGTGGCAACGGCGCGCTTGCTGACGTCGGGGGTGGCGGATGTGTCCGGTCCTGGAGCATCGCCTATCGGGCTGTACCCCGACTTGTCGGCGGGGAGCATCGACCGCTTGGAAGGCTCTGGCCAGCTGCCAAAAGCGGCTCTGACAGCGACCGAAGTCGTGAACGCCCGCGCCCTCCTGGCCGTCGGCACGTGGGCGCACTCGAAGACCGAGTTGACGGCGGCGCCCCTCTTCCCCGGCCGCTTCGCGCTTGTCGGCACAGCCCGCTCCACCACTTCGCGGCAGCACAACGGGTGCGTCGACTTTGCCCCTCAGACTCTTAGCCCCCCCATGGAAGTGCGCCTGCGCCTGGCGCCGGAGGAGAAAAGGGCCTCGCTGCGGGTCGTCTCCGCCCCCGCCTCACCGGGAGTGACCAACCACTTGGCTGCCTTGCTCGTCCCCGCCGGTGGCCCGGCCGCCACCAGCGCGGTCCAACTCATGGTCCCCGCCGACGGTGCGGGTTACCTGAGCGACGACGACCCGGGGACGGAACTGCTCCTCTTGTGGGATGTGGGGACGCCGTTGGAGCTGTGCGGGTTGGCTCCCGGCCCGGGGAGCTGAGCGCGACGCTCGAGCCGACGTCTGGCCAGAGCCTGGTAGCACCCTCAAAGTGACGTAAAGGTAAATTGTGGGGCAGGCCCTGGAAAGCGGGCGCGGTGGCGAGCATTATGACCTTGTGATCTCCCGTACGTGTTACGCCGAAGCCGATTGGCCCTAAAACCGACTGGAGTGCCCGTGAGTGTTCAGCTGAGCGACTTCGTCCCGCTCGACCTCAATATCGACCTGTCCAAGCACCTCGACGACCTGATGCTCGACGAGTCCGACGACGAGGACGAGCCGGTCCTGCGGTGGAAGGACGGGCGCCTGGTCGATACCTGGCGAGAGGGCTACCCCTACGACGAGCGCATGCCACGGCCGGAGTACGAGGTCGTCAAGCGGCAACTGCAGATCGAGCTGCTACGGCTGCAGAACTGGGTCAAGGACAATGGGCGGCAGATCGTCATTCTTTTTGAAGGCCGAGACGCAGCGGGCAAGGGCGGCACCATCAAACGGTTCACAGAGCACCTGAACCCGCGGGGGTCCAACGTTGTTGCCCTCGAGAAGCCAAGCCCACGCGAGCAGGGTGAGTGGTACTTCCAGCGCTACGTCGAGCATCTGCCGTCGGCGGGAGAGATGGTGCTGTTCGACCGGTCCTGGTACAACCGTGCCGGCGTTGAACGAGTTATGGGCTACTGCACCGACGAGCAGTACCACCTCTTCGTGCGCCAGGCGCCCGACTTCGAGCACATGCTGACCGATGACGGCATCGCCGTAATCAAGTTGTGGTTCTCCGTGTCGCGCTCCGAGCAGCGCACCCGGTTCTTGATCCGAGAAATCGACCCGGTCCGCCAGTGGAAATTGTCACCGACGGATCTGGCTTCGCTGGACCGTTGGGACGACTACACGGCGGCCAAGGAGGCCATGTTCAGGCTGACCGATACCACCTGGGCACCATGGATCGTCATCAAGAGCAACGACAAAAAGCGGGCCCGGATCGGGGCCATGCGGTACGTGCTCAGCCTGTTCGACTACCCCAACCAGAACGCCGAACATCGTCGGAAAGCCAGACCCCCTGATCGTCGGGCCGGCGTCGGAGGTCTACGAACACGGGGAGACCCCGGGCGGCCCTGGTAACGCCAACTCCCCGGAGGCGGCGGCAACGGGGCAGGTGAGCGTGAGCGCTTCGCCGTCGTCTTGACCTGTCGGCTGGAGCTCTCCTGGCCGGGAGCCCTTTGGCCTGAAACTCTTTTGACCCGGCGCTCGTAGTCCCTGCAAACGTGCAAGACCGGTTCTTGCGCGTACCGACCACGGGAGACAGAGACCATGCCATTGTTGAGTCGAACCAGCTCCTCGCCGAGTACGCCGGACGAAGGTCCTCCGGGACCGCCGGCACTTCTCCAGCGAAACACTTCTGAGGCAGGTGACGCCGACGCGGCGATCTCCAAAGTGCCGAAATGGAAGATGCCGAAATGGAAGGTGACGATGCTAGTTTCGGCGGCCGCCGTCACCGGGCTCGTCCAGGCGGGTTCAATCGTGGCTCCCTCGCCCGCGGCTGCAGCCGGGATCACCATTTCGGTCCACTCGAGTCCGGCGGGCCAGGTCCTGGTCGATTCGAGAGGCTTTTCACTGTACGTGTTCAGCGGCGACCTGTCGCCGGCCACCGCCTGCCTGTCGCAGGCCTGCCTGGCGGCCTGGCCGGTAGTCCCGGGGAGCAGCGCGGTTACGGCCGGGGCCGGCGTGAGTTCCAAGGGACTTGGGGAGGAGAACCGCAAAGGCGTGGGTGAGCAAGAAACCTACTTCGGCCAACCCTTGTACTACTTCGTGGGCGACAAGGCCGCGGGCCAGACGAACGGCGAGGACGTCACGTCATTCAACGGCGACTGGTGGTTGGTGTCGCCCTCGGGTCGCCCTGCCCCCGAACGAGCCAAGGTCGGCGTCGAAGTCTCTTCTGCCGGGTTGGTACTGAGCGCAACGACGGGTTTTGGGGCGACGAGGACGCTCTACGCGCTGTCCTCAGACTCCCCCACTTCTAGCGCTTGTACCGGGTCGTGCTTGGCCTTTTGGCCCGCCGTGTACACCAACGGGCCCGCGGTCGCGGGTAAAGGCGTCAGCGCCTCGCAGCTCGGTTTGCTCCACCGTCCGGATGGCACGACCCAGGTGACATACGACGGCCAGCCCCTCTATATGTTCGCCTCTGACCTGGTCTTGGGGGCCGCTCCCGGGCTGGCCGCGGGCAACAACTTCATCGACCCCAGCTCGAAGGGGATCTGGTACAGCCTGTCGCCTCAGGGTTTCGCCTCCTCCGGCGCCGCTCAGTTGAAGGTGGAATCGTCGTCAGCCGGGAAAGTCCTGGCCGCCGTGGGCGCCCATAAAGCATCCGCCACGGTGTACGCCTTCTCCGGGAGCAGCTGCACCGGCCAGTGCGCCATCGCCTGGCCGCCCGTCCTGACCAGCCAGCCTTGCGTCGCAGGGGCCGGGGTTACGGCCTCCAAGCTCGGCGCGGTCCAACTCCCGGACGGGAGTTTCCAGGTAACTTATAACGGCCACCCCCTGTACATGTTCTACAAGGGCCTCAACAGCTCAACGGTCGGGGCCGGGATAACCGCTTTCGGCGGCAAGTGGCAGGTCATAACGGCGGCGGGAACTGTCCCTGGCAGCTCACCGACTACTACCCCGACGACCACCACGACCACGACGGGGAGCCCGACGACGACCAGCACCACGGGCGCCACGACGACCACGACAGCCTCTTCGGGCGGCGGTTACTAAGGGCCCAGGCCCCGGGGCGCCGTCCTGATGAGGGCTCCCCGGGGTTGTGCGCCGGCGCGTCGGCTTCGCTGGCAGCCGACGCGCCGGCCTCTTCCTGAGGCCGCGAGCCCGATGGGCACCTCGGCTTAGGGCCAGCGACGCAGGAGGCCCGCCGGTACTCGAGCCCCGTGCATCATGTGCCTGATACGCTCGTGCTCCGCGCTGGCGGAACACCTGAGTTGAATCAAACGAGGAAGAGTACGGTGCCTGACCGAGAGCCTGCTACCGTGTGCGACCTGCACCGCCCGGCGGGTTCGTTGGCCAGAGGGCCGTGGGCACTCGAGCTCAGCCCCGCCGATGCCGGCTGGTCGTGGTCATCGCTTCGGGTCCTGACTCTGGTTCCCGGGGGTCGCCAAGCCTTCGAGACCGGCGCCGACGAAGTGCTCGTGCTGCCGCTGGCGGGTTCCTGCGTCGTGGAGTGCGAGGGTGGGGAGCACCAGCTCCGTGGGCGACCAGACGTGTTCGACGGCCCCACCGATTTCTGCTACGTGCCCCGGGGGTCGAACGTCCTCATTTCGAGCTCGAGCGGTGGGCGTTTCGCCGTACCCGGGGCCAAAACGAGCACGCGCCTGCCTGTTCGGTACCAGCCGGCGGAAGAGGTGCCTGTTGAGCTTCGCGGCGCCGGGAACTGCTCGAGGAGGATCGTCAACTACTGCATGCCGTCCTCGTTCGAGGCGGAGCGGCTGATGACGTGCGAGGTCGTCACCCCTTCGGGGAACTGGTCCTCCTACCCGCCCCACAAACACGACGAGGAAAAAGTGGACGAGACCGAGCTCGAAGAGATCTATTACTTCGAAGTGGGTGCCGGCCCGGGACCAACCGGGGTTCGCTTTCCAGCGTGTATATGGCACCCCGGGCCGGCCGATCGACGTCTTGGCCGAGGTCCGCAACGGCGATGTCGTCGTCGTCCCCCACGGCTATCACGGGCCCTCGATGGCGGCTCCGGGTTATGACCTTTACTACTTGAACGTGATGGCCGGGCCGGGCCAGCGAGCCTGGTTGGCCACAGACGACCCGGCGCACGCCTGGGTCAGGTCGACGTGGGCCGACGAACCGCCGGATCCCCGTCTGACCTGGCCTCGCCTGACCGCGCCCGAGGACGGCGCCGGCTCAAAGAAGTATGGAGAAGCCTCTGCAGGAGGTAGGAAATGAGCGTCCGGCTCACAGTGGCCCAGGCCACGGTCCGGTTCCTGGCCCAACAGCGCAGCGAACGCGACGGCCAGGAGCACCGCCTCATCGAGGGTTGCTTCGGGATCTTTGGCCACGGGAACGTCGCCGGCCTGGGCGAGGCACTATTGGAAGCGGAGATCGATACTCCCGGCGCCCTCTTGTACCGCCAGGGTCGGAACGAGCAGGGCATGGTCCATGCGGCGGTCGCGTTTGCCCGCATGCGGAACCGGCTCTCAACTTTGGCCTGTACAGCGTCCATCGGTCCCGGCGCCACCAACATGGTCACCGGGGCGGCGCTGGCCACGATCAACCGTTTGCCCGTCCTGCTGCTCCCGGGGGACATGTTCGCCACCCGGGTGGCCGACCCCGTCCTACAGCAACTCGAGCACCTGGGCTTCCCGGACGTCTCCGTCAACGACGCCTTCCGCCCGGTCTCGTGCTTCTTCGACCGGGTCGAGCGGCCCGAACAGTTGCCAGACGCCCTCATGGGGGCCATGCGCACGCTGAGCGACCCGGCCGAGACGGGGGCTGTCACTGTCTGCTTCCCTCAGGACGTCCAGATCGAGGCCTTCGATTGGCCGGAGGAACTGTTCGCCCCTCGCACCTGGCACGTCGACCGGCCGGTCCCGGACCCGGCGGCGCTGGCGCGAGCGAGGACATTCTGCGCCGGGCCCGCCGTCCGCTCCTGGTGGCCGGCGGAGGTGTGATCTACTCGGAGGCCACCGACGCGCTCCGCGCCTTCGCAGAGGCGACCGGCATCCCCGTGGCGGAGACGCAGGCGGGCAAGGGTTCGCTCCCCTACGACCACCCCCAGGCCGTTGGGGCCATCGGCTCGACCGGGACTACCGCGGCCAACGCCCTGGCCCGGCAGGCGGACGTTGTCGTAGGCGTCGGTACTCGGTGGAGCGACTTCACGACGGCGTCCAGAACGGCCTTCGGCCCCACCGCCAGGTTCATCAGTTGCAACATCACCCGCTTCGACGCCGCCAAAAACGCGGGCACCGCCGTCCTGGGGGACGCTCGCACGGTCCTGGTGCAGCTCGGGGAAGCCGTACACGGCTGGTCTGTTGACCCCTCTTACCGGGAGGAGTCCAGCGCAGCTGGCCAAGGAGTGGGACGCCACCGTCGAGCGGGCCTACAAGCTGGGCCACCAACCCTTGCCTGCTCAGTCGGAGGTGATCGGGGTGGTCAACGAGGTCAGCGGGCCGCGCGATGTCGTCCTGTGCGCCGCGGGCTCGATGCCCGGCGACCTCCACAAGCTGTGGCGGACCAGGGACCCGAAGGGCTACCACGTCGAGTACGGGTACTCGTGCATGGGTTATGAGATCGCCGGCGGTCTGGGGGCCAAGCTGGCGGCGCCCGACCGCGAAATCTATGTCCTGGTCGGGGACGGGTCCTACTTGATGATGGCGCAGGAGCTGGTCACGGCCGTACAGGAGCGGGTCAAGCTGACAGTCGTCCTGGTCAACAACCACGGCTTCGCCTCGATCGGCGCCCTCTCGGAATCGGTTGGGGCGCAACGGTTCGGCACCTCGTACCGCTACCGGGACGAGGCGACGGGTCGGCTCGACGGCCCTGCGCTCCCGCTCGACTTCGCCGCCAATGCCCGCAGCCTCGGGGTGACGGCGTCGCGGGTTCGCACGGTCGACGAGTTGAGGGCCGCGTTAGAAAAGGCGAAATCGGCGACGGGGCCGGTGCTCATCGAGATCGAGACGGACCCTCTGGTCCCCGCCCCCTCCAGCGACTCCTGGTGGGATGTCGCCGTGGCCGAGGTTTCGGACCTCGAGAGCGCCGCGGAGGCTCGCAAGTCGTACGAGGCGGGAAAAGCGCAGCAACGGCGATATTTGTGAACTTATGGCGGCTGCGTGGTCGTCATTGAGGAGGAGCGATGAAAGTTATTGGGCATTGGACCGGTGGCAAGCCGGTAGAGGGGAACTCGGGTCGCACCGGCCCCGTTTTCGACCCCGCCAGCGGCGAGCAAACAGCTGAGGTCGCTTTGGCTTCTTCTGACGAAGTCGATGCCGCCGTCCACGCCGCTTCGGACGCCTTCGAGCAGTGGTCCGGTTCCTCCCTGAGCGCCCGGGCCAAGGTGCTGTTCGCGTTCCGGGAGCTGGTGAACGCCAACGTCGAACACCTGGCCGGCACTATCTCCGACGAGCACGGCAAGGTCATCTCCGACGCCCGCGGCGAGGTCCAGCGGGGGCTCGAAGTGGTCGAGTTCGCGTGCGGCATCCCGCAGCTGCTGAAAGGGGAGTACTCCGACCAGGTTTCGACCGGTGTCGACATGTTCTCGTACCGCCAACCGCTTGGCGTAGTGGGCGGGATCACGCCCTTCAACTTCCCGGTCATGGTCCCGATGTGGATGCACCCGATCGCCATTGCCTGCGGCAATACGTTTGTGCTGAAGCCGAGCGAGCGTGACCCGTCGGCCTCCATGCTCGTGGCGGAGCTGTGGGCGGAGGCGGGGTTGCCGGACGGGGTGTTCAACGTAGTGAACGGCGACAAGGTGGCGGTGGATGCCCTGCTCGACCACCCCGGCGTGGCCGCCGTCTCCTTCGTCGGCTCGACCCCGATCGCCAGGTACGTTTACTCGCGGGCCACCGCTTCGGGCAAGCGGGCCCAGGCCCTCGGGGGAGCCAAGAACCACGCCGTCGTGCTCCCGGACGCCGACCTCGATTTCGCCGCCGACCATGTAGTAGCGGCCGCCTTTGGCTCGGCCGGCGAGAGGTGCATGGCCATTTCGGCCACCGTCGCCGTGGGGCCGGCGGCCGACGCGCTGGTCGGGGTGCTCCGGGACAAGGGCGCCGGGGTGCGTGTAGGCCCAGGCCGCGACGAGCAGAGCGAGATGGGCCCGGTAATAACGCGTGACGCCCAAGAGCGCATCGTCGGTTACATCGACCGGAGCGAAAAGGCCGGCGCCCAGGTAGCCCTCGACGGCCGCGGGGCCCGGGTCGCCGGTCACGAGAACGGCTTTTTCGTGGCCCAACCATCATCGACCACGTGACGCCGGGCATGGAGGTCTACCGGGACGAGATCTTCGGCCCCGTTCTCTCAGTGCTACGGGCGGGGACCGCAGACGAGGCAGTGGCCCTCATCAACGCCAACCCTTATGGCAACGGGACGGCGTTGTTCACGTCGTCGGGGGAGGCGGCCCGGCGGTTCCACCGGGGGGTCAAGGTCGGCATGGTCGGGATCAACGTGCCCATCCCGGTGCCGATGGCTTACTACTCCTTCGGAGGCTGGAAGGACTCCCTCTTCGGCGAACGCCGGGTCCATGGCCCCGAAGGTATTTCGTTCTATACGAGGGCAAAGGTGGTGACGTCGCGGTGGCCCGCTCCGAAAGTGGCCCCCGGGGCGTCTTACCACTTCCCCACCAGCAGTTGAGGGGGCCTCAGCGGCTCCTTAGCGGCTCTTTAGCGGCAGAGTGACCAGCTCCGTGCCGCTTTTGGACCGTTTGGAGGTGATGAGCCGACTTTTCGGTGCCAGCTGACGTTCTTGTTGCGATCTGACGTCGTCTTTGCATCGGAACGCGACAAGATGCCCCGGCTGCGCCGAAAAGCGCCTCAACATCAGCCGGCGGAGGCCGCCTGCCACTACCTTGCCACTTCCGCCTCCGGGACGGCGTCGACCTCGGACACACGAACGGGGCGCCCCTCGAGCAACGAGCGCTTGGCCGCCAGACCCAGCACCAGCGCCGCCCGCCCGTCCTGTCCGGTCGTCGGCGGTGGGCTCCCCGAACTCACCGCCGCTACGAAGGCCTCCCATTGGCGGACGTAGGAAACCGTGTAGCGCTCGATGAAAAAGTACGGCAGCGTGGCGAGCCGGGCCTCGCCGGCGTCGCGGACGAGGGCCGTATTGACGAGCGGGTTTTCCGAAGCGACCAAAGCCTCGGCCCCCAGCACTTCTACACGCTGGTCGTAGCCGTACGATGCGCGCCGGCTGTTGTCTATCACCGTCAGGCACTCGTTTTCGTGGGACATGGTGACGACGGCCGTGTCGACGTCCCCCAGTTCAGCTAGCTCAGGCAATACCCGCAGTGCCCCCACTGCGAAAACCTCGACCACCTCGCTCCCGATCACGAAGCGGGCCATGTCGAAGTCGTGGATGGTCATATCCAGGAAGATGCCGCCGGAGGTGCGCGCGTAGGCCAGCGGCGGAGGCCCCGGGTCGCGGCTCGTTATACGCAGTACCTCGGGCGCGCCCACCACGCCGTCGGCGACCGCGTCCCGGACGGCAGCGTGGGAGACGTCGAAACGGCGGTTGAAGCCGACCATAAGAGCCGTCCCGGTGCGGGCCACGACCGAGAGCGCCCGGTCGACCTCGGCCAGGTCGAGCGAGACCGGCTTCTCACAGAAGATGGCTTTCCCCGCTTCTGCAGCCGCGATGAGGAGAGGCACGTGGGTTTCGGTCGGCGCACAGATGGCCACGGCATCGATGGTGGGATCTTCGAGCAGGCGCTCGGTCTCGAGCGCCGGGACGCCGAGCGCCCCGCCCACGTCTTGCGCTAGAGGCATCACGGCGTCGGAGACGGCGGCCAGCGTGGCCCCGGGCACCCGCGTCGCCAGCAATTCGGCGTGCATCCGGCCGATACGCCCGGTCCCGATCACCCCGATGCTGATCACTCCGGGACTGATCAACCCGGCACTGGCACCCGGCACTCCGGATTACGGTCTGAGCGCTCGTCTCCCGAGGGCGGACCTGGCGCGGGCGCGCTCATGACCTATCTACCTCGCCCGCCGTAACCCCTTGGAGGTAATCGATGCTGGCTTTTACGTCGGCGGCCGGGTCGACGGCGCCGGCTGCCGTTTCGGCGATCGTGGTGTCCTGCTCCAGGACGTACCAGCCGGCGTACGCCTGTTGTTCGAGTGCCCTGACGGTGCCGGCGATGTCGACGTTGCCGCGCCCTAGCGCCTGGAAGAGGCCGGCGCGGGTCGCGTCGAGCAAGGTGGTCTCGTGCTCCCGGACGGCCGGGGCTAGAGCCATGTTGACGTCCTTTAGGTGGACCAACCCCACCCGCTCGGCGTGGTCGACGGCGAACGCCGCCGGGTCGACGCCTCCGATCGAGAAGTGGCCGGTATCGAGGCAGAACTGGACGTCGGAGCGCCGGAGGATCTGCTGTACGTGCTCAGCTCGCTCGACCAGGGTCCCGATGTGGGGGTGGAGCACCTGGGTCAGGCCGTGGGCGGCGCACACCCTCTCTACCATGGCCAAGCCCGATGCGAAGTCGTCCCACTGGCGCTCGTCCAGGTCGAAAGGGGCCGACCAGTCGGCGTCGACGACGGCCGCGGTCACGAAGTAACTGCCGCCCGACCCCTCGAGCAGGCGAGCAGCTTGCTCGGCGTCGCGCTCGGCCTGCTGCCTGACGCTCGGGTCGTGCACAACGATGGGTACGAAGCCCCCGACGGAGCCGAGCGAGAAACTCTTGAGCAGCGCCCGGATTCTGGCTGGGATCGTCCCCGAGATAGCCGAGAGCGCCGAGCTCGCTCGCTTTCAGGCCCAGCTGGTGCATTTCCGCCAGCACCCGCTCCCGGGACAGCATGATCCCCCACCCGGGCACCTCGCACACCCCCCACGAGATGGGGGCACCCGCGAGACGGTCGACTATGCCACCGGGGGGCGCTTTCAACGTTCGCTCCTGGCGGTAGCCAGCGCCTCGGCGAGGCGCGCCCTCGTTGCCCGTGCTGCGGTTTTCTGCGCTATTTCTTCCATCCCTCTATCACCTAAGTGGTCGACCGCCCGTGTTGGGCGGCAACGACACTAGTAGGCCCCGCCGCGGGCCCGTTGGCCCAGCCAAGTGTCGCCATCGGCACGTCACCACCCGACTGCGGGCCTTCGAAGAAACCTCTGCCCGAGCTCCGAACCACCACGAAGCGCTAAGACCCAGGCGGTGCTCCGGGCACGTCGATATCGCCGGGGTGACGGTGCGGCAGCGACTGCGCCGGGATTTGGCCCAGCCGGCCGGCCTGATAGTCCTCCATGGCCTTGACGATCTCTTCCCTGGTGTTCATCACGAACGGGCCGTAATGCACGACCGGTTCCCGTATTGGCAACCCACCCAGCAGGAGGACCTCCAGGCTGGGGCTGGCCACCTCCTGGGACCGGTCGGCGCCGATCTCGAGGTACTCGCCGGGCCCGAACGCAACCAGCTGGCCGCTGTGAACGGGACGGCGCTCCTCCCCGGCGTAACCTCTGCCCGCCAGCACATAGGCCAGGGCGTTGAAGTCGGGCCGCCACGGCAGCTTCAAGTCTGCGCCCGGGCTGATCGTGGCGTGCACCAGAGAGATCGGGGTGAACGTGGACCCGGGCCCTTCGTAACCGGCCACTTGGCCCGCGATCACCCGCAGCAGAGCACCGCCGTCCTCGGTAGTGAGGAGCGTGGCTTCCTTCCCCCGGATGTCCTGGTAGCGGGGCGGGTTCCATTTGTTGGCCCGCGGCAAGTTGACCCACAGCTGGATACCGTGGAAAAGACCGCCGGAAACCACCAGCGATTCAGGCGGAGCTTCGATGTGCAGGATCCCGGCGCCCGCTGTCATCCACTGAGTGTCACCGTCGGTGATCCGCCCGCCTCCACCATTGGAGTCCTGGTGCTCGAAGATGCCATCGATGATGTAGGTAACGGTCTCGAAGCCTCTATGGGGGTGCCAGGGCGTGCCCTTCGGCTCACCCGGCCCGTAGTCCACCTCTCCCATCTGGTCCATATGGACGAAGGGGTCCAGGTCGCTAAGCGCTACGCCTGCAAATGCCCGCCGTACGGGAAAACCATCTCCCTCCAACGCACGCGGCGCTGTCGTCACCGAGCGCACCGGCCGCTCGTAAGTACCGGCCGGCCGGGGTCGGCACACGCGGGAGGACCAAGATGTCCTCAACGGTTACGGCTGGCATAACTACCTCCTGGCTTTAATTGCGCACTAAGAGAACGGCGGTGCCGAAGGTGATATTCCGGGGCGACTGGCAGCGCTCGCTAAGGGTGCGAGGGCCCGGCGACAGGGGCGCGCACTAGAAGTGCCCTGGGCAGCACGCTCACTGAAAGCGACCGGCGGGGGCTGATTATGTCCCCGTCCAGCTCGCAGGGCAGGTCGGCGTCAGCAGAAACTTCCACGGTCCTGGCCCGGTAATGCTCGAACTGCCGGTCCACATCGTGGCCGTGAGCCAACACCCTGCCAGCCATGACGGCCCAGCCCAGGACGTGCTGGGGCGCGAGGAGGCCGACATCCAGCCAGCCGTCATCGATCGAAGCGCCCGGCAGGATGGAGAACCCTCCGGGCAATATGCCGACGTTGCCGACCACGACCGAGTGTGCCCGCCGGGTAATCGGCGCCCCGCCGTCGAGGGACACGCTGAACTCGTTCGGCCGGCGACCCAGGTGGGCCACGGCCCCTGCCGCGTACCCCACCCACCCCAGACGCTCTTTCAACAGCCGCGGGCGTGGAACGGACAACCGCCGCATCGAGGCCAATGCCCGCCATGGCGGCGAACGCCGAGCCGCCGCAACTGGCCAAGTCGACCCAGCGTTGTGCCGGGCCGAAGCCCAGTTCGAGCGCGGCGTCGAGGCCGGACGGCACCTTGAGCGCCCGGGCAAAGAGGTTCGCCGTGCCCCGAGGCACAATGGCTAGCGCGGTCCCGCTGTAAGCCAACGCATCTGCGCAAGTCTGGACCGTGCCATCACCGCCGATGGCGAAAACGAGCCGGTCGCCGGGGCCCGCCGCGTACCTGTGCAAGTGCCTGACCAGCTCGTCCTGGCTCTCGCCGGCCTCTGTACCGATGACCTCTGGCTTCCAGCCACTTCGCGCCGCCGCCTCGGCGCAGTGCCTTTCCAATGCTCTCAGGTGGCGGATACCAACCGGGTTGATAACGAAGGCGACCCTCCTCACCGGGGCCTCACCGGGGCCTCCTCACCGGGGCCTCCTCACCGGGGGCCTCCCCACCGGCTCAATGAGAATTGCTGATCTCGGGCTGTGCATCCCGCGTCAGCAATATCCCTCTAGCGAGACTTTTTCAAAACGGAGGGTTTCCGAGGGAACGCTCCTGGAATGAGACTGAGTCTCGGATCGCCACGACAGGGTCATTGTCTCGCCCAGCAGGCCTCCCAATGGCCGTAGCCGGGCGACCGTCCGGGGACGGATCACTGCGCGCGGTAGGGTCGAGTTGTGAGCAAAGCGCTGCACAGCTTGGTGGAGCACGGGCTCCGGCAGGCCTCTCAGCGCTACACGGGTGGGCGACGCGAGGTCGTCAAAGTCCTGGGCCACGCCGGCGACGCCGTAAGCATCGAGGACATCGCCGAGCTGGCAGGCTGGCCGAACGATGGCTGATACTCGAGCCCAGGATGGGACTGGTCGCCCCGGCGGTCGCCCATCTGGTAACGGGTGGCCCGGTCGTGACCATGGTCCCGGTACCGGCGTGGCCGAAAGCGGCGGGCTGAGTGCTGTCTCGACGGCTCCGCGGCAGCCAATGTGGCGGCGTCACGACCCCCGGATCGACGCACCCACGAAAGAGGACCGCCGCAAACTCCGGCGGTGGGCAGTTCTCCTGGCGTTCTGCCCGATCTGCTTGTGCGTGGTTGTCTGGGCCGCCTTGGAGATGAACGGGAACTATCCCACCGTCAAACCGCCTGTCCCCGCCGGCTGGCAATCGGTGGCTGGCATATACGCGAGCTTCTCGGTCCCAGCGAACTGGTCGCTGAAGAATTTCATGAGCGACGTGGCGGGTGACATCTATTATTCGGGACCGGGTGGAGGGATCGGTGAATCGGTCACGCAAGCCGACACGGTTCCTTCGGTGGGCGGCAGCCTGCCGACGATTGTCGGCACTTTTCTTGGTTGGAAATACCAGGTCAGCTCCGTCACCGGCACAAAGATTGCAAATGCCACCGCGGCCTGGCGTTACCGTTTCCACTTGGTGAACGGCACCACGGCCACGGCCGTACTCGCATGGGTGAGGCCGACTCAGTCAGCCGTGTGGCTCGTCGCGTCCCGAGACTCGTCCATCACACAGAAGGCGATATCGACGCTGACGCTGGCCTCCTAGTGGCTGGCGAAATACAGGCCAGGGGAGGCGTCGGCGGAGAGATGGTCCCGGTGGATGCTGTAGCGTCCCTCAGCAAAGAGCGCCGGAAGGAGGCTGTGCATTGGCTACCCAATTGGCCGATTATGAGGTGACTGGCTCTGTGCTCGAGGATGGGATGACGCCGTGCCTCCAGGCGCGCCGGCCGGCCCGGCTTGGTGATGACAACGTCCCCGTGACGATCTGGATCCTCGGCCCTCTGGCCCGCACTCCGTGGCCGGCAGCCAGGTCGAGGCTGGAACCGATCGCTTCGGTTCGGGGTGAGAACCTGCCGGGTTGGCTGGAGGCAGGCGTCGCTGACTGGGCGCAGCGCCCTGTGATCTGGGTCAGCGCTACCACACCCGTGACCGCCACCCTTGCTTCTCCACCGCCCGGGATGGATGTGCCGGCGCAGTTGCGGGCCATCGCGGCCGCCGCTCGTGGTGCTCATTCCCTCCACGAGCAGGGCCAGCTGCACGGGGCCATCTCCCCGCAGGCAGTAGCCGTGGTTGGCGGCGACCAAAGCCCAACGGGCGCTGTACTCGCCCCTCCCTCGCTGGCGAACGGCGACCGTCCCGTGGCCCAGGTGGGCTACCCTCCGCTGGCTTTTATGGATCCCCAGTTACTAAGAGGCCAGGGTGGGCGGTGGTCAGATATCTGGGCCATTGGAGCAACGGTGCACCAGGTCGTGGCGGGTACGCCGCCTTTTCAAGGGCTTGAGGAAGTCCCCGTAGTGCAGGCCCTCTCGAGGCTTCTGATGGTGCCGGCGCCAGCACTCGGTGAGCTGCCAGCACCAGTCACTGAATTGGTCAGTAGTTGCCTGGCGGTCGACCCGGCCGACCGTCCCTCGACCGCCCGGAATGTGGCCGATCGCCTCGAGGAAGCAGCGGCCAAGTGGTGAGCCTCGACGGCCCCGTATGCGTATGCGGGGGCGTATGCGTATGCGAGGGCGTTTGCGTATGCGGGGGCGTATGCGCATGCAGGGGCGTATGCGTATGCGGGGGCGGGTCTGGGCGCGGTGGCGTAGGTACAAGAGACGCTGGCGCGCACAGACCCGGCCGAAAGGGCCCGTGCGACTGAACCCGGCCCGCGTCCGGCACCGTAGCCCGATTGGGTGCCCTAGTTTCATGCGAAGCATTGCCCCCGGGGAAGGCCGTACACCCGAGGAAAGCCGCACCCCTCACGAAGAAAGGTAGGAAGCGTGCCAGACAAACTCGAGGTCCTACCCGGCCCCGGCTTGGTCGCACGTTATGAGGAAGTCGCGGTATGGGCCGGTCCGCAGGCGTCTACCGCCCTGCAGGTGCACCTGGTCACGGAAGCCCAACGGACGGGCAAGGGCCTGAACGGGGGCGACCAGCTGGCCAGCTCCTTGATCGCCATCTTGCAGCGGGGCGACCCCGAGCCGCAGGCACCCTTCGCGGTCGTCGGGCCCGGCGCTAACGGGCTGACCCTGTTCCTGCATGGGCCGGTCCAGG
Source organism: uncultured Acidimicrobiaceae bacterium (assembly GCA_963807395.1). Classification (GTDB taxonomy): domain Bacteria; phylum Actinomycetota; class Acidimicrobiia; order Acidimicrobiales; family Palsa-688; genus Fen-671. The sequence continues at coordinate 348,159 of CAWEBW010000002.1, read as the reverse complement.
CGTGGGACAGCGGCCGCTGGCTGGCGCCCCAACCGGTGCCCGGTTGGATGGTCACCTCGGTCAACCGGCCATGGCCCTTGATCATCCTCCCTTACGGCGCCTCGCCGCCTCCCCAGAGCCAGCAGGGTAACCCGATGGACCTAGTGGTGGGGGCGGTGCCTGGTGCCGGTTTCGTGATGTTGAGGCCGCCGGTAGGCGCAGGGCAGGCTGCCGGAGCGCCTCAGGCGACGGCGGCGCCGCAGGCTGCTCCCGTCGGGCCGGGTGCTCCGCTCGGGGCGGCGGCAGCAGGGACGGCAGCAGCGGGGACGGCGTCGGGACAGCGGTCGGGACAGCGGTGACCGGTGCGGGCGGCGCCGGTACTGGAGGAGCCGGTACTGGAGGAGCCGGTACTGGAGGAGCCGGGTTTGGTGGGGTCACCGCCGGCTCGGGCGCGTCCACCGGCCCGGGCGTAGGGGCTGCCGAAGTCGCCGGCGCCGGGGTGGTGGGGGCGGCGGCGGGGATAGCCGCGACCGGGATAGCCGCCGGCCAGACGACCGGGGCGGCGCCTCCCGACACCCCTATCGCGATGCAGGCACAACCAGGTACCACCGCAGTGGTGGCGGGCGCACCGCCGGCACCGGGGGCACCTGCCGGCGGCACGGCCCCAGTAGAGACCATTGTCGACCTCCGCACCGTCTTCAGCGCAGGTCGCCCTCCCCTGCCGCTGGCGACCCTGGCTGCCCCCTCCTTCGCGCCTGACCAGCCCGAGGTGGTCGGCGTACGCTGCGAGCTTGGCCACTTCAACCACCCGCGAGTCCTCCACTGCATGCGTTGTGGCCGGCCCATCCTGCCCGGCACTCCGCAGGTCAACGGACCGCGACCTGCGGTGGGCGTGCTCCTGGCCGACGACGGGTCGATCTGGTCACTAGACCGCAGCTGCCTGATCGGGAGCGAACCCAGCGTGGCTCCCGAAGTTCAGTCGGGCGCCGCCCAACCGCTCACGATGCGGGCGGGCGCCAACCACGCCATGGCACCGGTACAAGCGGAGGTCCAGATCAGGGACTGGACCGCCTACGTGGTCGACCTGGGGGCCGAAGGAGGATCCTGGGTGCAGGGGCCCAATGCCCAGGGCTGGGAGCAGCTCGGCCGTAACGAGCAACGCGAGCTGGCCGACGGCGCTCACTTGTCGTGCGGCGGGCGGGTACTGACGTACCTGTCCGCGTGGCCGTCCTGAGCCGCTCGTTACTCGCCGAGAAGAGTACGGAACCGGGGGCACAGCTCGCTGACCGCGGCCGAGATCACGACCCCCAGGTCGCTCGGGGGCAGCATGACATTACCCTCAATAAGTGGGATCCGGTCTCCCACCTCTTGCACCGAGGCCCCTGACTCGAGGTCGCTGCACACTACCTGGCCCAGGCTGACCAGCTGCTGCCCGGTGCGGTAGCTGCTGATGTCCGGGGCGTTGCTATAGACAGAGTTGAGGAACGCCTGGTCGGCTTTGGGGTTAGCGGCTGGATGGCCCCCGCAGCCAGCCAGCAAGCCGGCGAGCGAGCCGCTGGCCACCGCCACAGCCACCAACTTGGCCCACCGCACAAGCCGGATCCTATGGCTTGGCCCCCGTCCGTTTGAGGCAGGCGATCGGACGGCCAAGGAGCCACAACGCCCTAGCATCGTCTTCAGAAATGACCCTCCGGGCTCGCCTCCGGTCTCGGTCGTCGCCCCCAAACTGAAGGACCAGCAGGTTAAAGTGCCGCCGCCAACAATGTACGAACGTCTCGGGGAGATGGAGTTCTTCGAGACGTTGACCAAGCGCTTTTATGAGGCCGTGGCTGAGGACGAGGTGCTTCGTCCTCTGTACCCGGAAGACCTGGAGCCCCCGCGCCGTCACCTGTGCCTGTTCCTGGCCCAGTTCTTCGGAGGGCCACGCTTGTACGACGAGGAGCGCGGCCACCCACGCCTGCGCGCCCGGCACCTGCCGTTCAAGATCGGCCCTGAAGAACGGGACCATTGGCTCGAGCACATGACGGCGGCCGTGAAGGAAGCTCGCCTCGGCGCTCTGGAGGAAGCGCAGGTACTTGGGTACTTCGCCGCTGCCTCCACCCATATGATCAACACGCCGGAGTAACTAGTGCCGTTGCTCAGGTTCGGCCGAACTTCTCGTCGCGCTGCTCTTAAGATTCAATCGCGGTCTCGTTCAGATTGGTGAGGCAGCATTTTGCGAAGGCCCGGCTTTTATACGAGCCGGCCGAAAGGAGCGCCGCGTGAGTGTCACATTCGAGCAGACCGATGTAGGCGTAATCTGCCATTTAGTGGGCAACCTCGAGCACCTTACGGTGGTCGAGTTCCGCGAATCCGTCGCTCATCTAGGTGCAGCTAAGCACGTGATATTCGAGCTTTCGGCGGTCCCTTTTGTTGACTCAGCCGGGTTGGGGGCGTTGATCGGCACCGTACGTCGGACCCGTGAGCAGGGCGGCGAAGCGGTGGTATGCGCCGCCCGGCCATCGGTTCAACGGGTGCTGGAGATGGTCGGGCTGCACCGAATAGTCCACGTTTTCCAGACCGTCACCGAGGCGCAGGCTTATTTCTCTGGGCGAGCGGTGGCCTGAGCCGCCTCACACGGGCGGTGGCCTGGGCCGCCCCACCCTGGTCGGGCTCGGCCCCCGGTGGCCACCATCCCGTCGTTTTGGGAATGCCCCTTATGACAGGAGACTTCGCTCCGGGCGGTGGATGGTTCGCTAAGAGTGGGCATTTCCAATTGAAAGGACTGGAGTCGAGTATTTTGCGCTTCTTTTCAACCCCATTTTTGTCGAAAACTTTCGGCCTGTTCCGCAAAAACTCTTCTGATTACCTCAGAGGAAAGGCGATAAGTGAGACCCGTCGGCACATTGGCCCGTGCGACCGCCATTATTGCCGCAGGAAAGAGGCTGGGGCGGTGCGCCTCAGGCGGGCTTAGATGACGTCGAGCTCTGGCCGACCGCCACTAGCGACCGGGCCGCGTTAATGAAGGCGACGTGGGTAAAGGCCTGGGGGAAGTTGCCCACCAGCCGCTCTCGTTTGACGTCGTACTCCTCGGAGAACAACCCGACGTCATTCGCCACCGACAGGACGCGGTTGAACAGCTCGAGCGCCTCATCCTTCCGGCCCATCTTGGCCAGGCCGGCCACCAGCCACAACGAACAAGGGAGGAAAGCTCCCTCATCACCGGCGAGCCCGTCCACACCTGAGCTGTTGCGGTAACGGATCACAAAGCCGTCGACCATAAGGTCCCGCTGGATGGCTTCGATGGTACTGACAACCCGGGGGTCCTCGATGGGCAGGAAACCCATCATGGGCATCAGCAGCAGGCTGGCGTCGAGATCCTTCGAGCCATACGCCTGAGTGAAGGCGCCGACCTCGGCGTTGTAGCCCTGAGCGATCACCTGCTCATGGATCTCGTCTCGTACCTTGCGCCACCGCTCGACGGGGCCGTCGAGCCCGTACTTCTCGACCGACTTCACCGCCCTGTCCATCGCCACCCAGGCCATGACGCGTGAGTAGACCAACCTCTGGGGCGGTCCCCGCAGCTCCCAGATACCCTGGTCGGGCTCCTCCCAGTGGTTCTCGACGAACTCGACCAGCACCCGCTGCAGATCCCATACCACAGGTTCCGGATTGGACCCGGCGGCACGCGCCAGGTCGACGGCTTCCATCAGCTCGCCGAACACGTCCAGCTGGAACTGCAACGATGCCGCGTTGCCGACCCGGACCGGCCGCGAGGCCTCGTAGCCGGAGAGCCAGTCGAGTTCGAGCTCGGGGAGGCGCCGCTCGCCTGCCACCCCGTACATGACCTGGAGCTGGTCGGGGTTGCCGGCGGCGGCCCGTAGGAGCCACCGGAACCACGCCCCCGCCTCTTCGGTGTGACCTGACTCTACGAGGCCCTGGAGGGTCAGGGTGGCATCCCGGACCCAGCAGAAGCGGTAGTCCCAGTTGCGCACGCCACCGATGTCCTCTGGCAAGGATGTGGTCGGCGCGGCCACGATCCCACCAGTAGGGGCGTACGTCAGCGCCTTGAGCGTGACCAGCGAGCGCTGGACAATGTCCGCCCACTCACCATCGAGGTCAGGCCTGGGCTGCGACCAGTCGTGCCAGAAGGTAGTCGTCTCATCCAAAGCCGTGGCACAGTCGAGGAGCCGGCCCTCCTCGTCATAGGACGGGGCCCAGTGCAGCCGGAAGTCGTACTTCTCGCCTTCCTTCACCACGAAAGAGGACTCGTGGTGCATGTGCACCGGCTCCTGGGGCACCGGGCTGTCGACCTCGACCAGGTCAGGTCCAGCGACGGCCCGGATGCCGGTGCCGGTTTGCGTCACCCAAGGCACCTGCTGGCCGTACTCGAACCTGATGACGAGCTGGCCCACCATCTCGACCCTGCCCTTCAGCCCTTCAACCCGGCGGAAAATCCTCGGGTGGTGATGGCGGGGGGGCATGAAGTCCGTGATCCGCACGGTGCCGCTCGAGGTATCCCACTCGTGCGAGAGCACGAGGGTACCGTCCTGATAGGAGCGGCGGGTAGCCAGGCCGCCCTCCTTGGGAGCGATCAGCCACCGGCCATTCGCGGGCGTCCCGAGCAGGGCCGCGAAGCAGGCCGGCGAATCAAAACGAGGGACGCACAACCAGTCGATCGAGCCGTCCCGACCGACGAGGGCAGCCGTATGGGTGTCGCCGATCAGGGCATAATCCTCGATGCGCTGGCTCACCCGAGCGAGTTTAGGGGGTGGGCACTAAGGGCTTGGACGGCGGGGCCGATCAGTCAGACCAGGGCCCGGACAGCCAGGTACTGGTTTCAGACGGCCAGGTACCGGCGTACGGCAAAACCCGACCCGAGCGCTCCCACCAGAGCACCGACGACCACGATGAACAACCCGGTCAATATGGCCTCGTGAGAACTGACATAAAGCGGCTGGTTGGGGTCGAGGGGATCGCTGCCCGTGAACGAGGCGAACGTATCCCGGGCGAAGTACGTGAGCAGGAAGGCGAGGGCGGCACCCACCAGGCCCTCTATCAGCCCTTCGAGCATGAAGGGGATCCGGATAAACCAGTTGGTCGCCCCCACGAGCTTCATGACGGCCACTTCGCGTCGGCGAGCGAAGATGGCGAGCTGGATGGTGTTGACGACGAGGGCAATGGCCCCGAGCATCACCCCTCCGGCCACGATCAGAGCCACGGTGCGCAGGGTCGAGAAGTGAGCCAGGGTGTCCTTGATGACTTGCCCCGGGTAGCCGACGTTGTACACCCCTGGCTGCTTGTTGTAATCGCTGGCCAGCTGCTGCACGTTTTGCGCCTTGGCCGGCACCACCCGGAACGACGGCGGCATGGTCGTCGGGTTCATGACTTTGACGAGGTCCGGCTCGCCGCTGAACATGCCCTTGAACTCCGTGTACGCCTGTTGTTTGTCGACGTAACGAAAGTCCTTCACCTCGACCGGCATCATGCCGTCGAGCTCATGACGTATGGCTGAATCTCCTGAGGGCTGGCACTCGGCTCCATAAAGACGGCGACCTGCACGCCGCCTTGCCACTGGACTGTGGCCTTGTTGACCGCTTGGCGCATGATCAGCACTCCGCCGAGCGCTGTCAACGACACGGCCATCGTGACCACCGCCGCCACGGTCATGATGATGTTGCGGGCCAGGTTGCCCCCGGTCTCGCGCAGCACGTACGGGCTGACCATCGTCATGCTTTGCTTGTTCTCCCTACCTCGGGCACGCCGGCCCGTCAGGCATCAACCATGCCGTACACGCCTCTGGCCTGGTCACGGACGATATTGCCCCGTTCGAGCTCGATGACGCGCTTGCGCATCGAGTCGACCAGGACCTGCTGGTGAGTGGCCATGACGACGGTCGTGCCGTACTGGTTGATGCGTTCGAGGAGGCGCATGATGCCGGCCGTGGTCCCCGGGTCCAGGTTGCCGGTGGGCTCGTCCGCCAGCAAGATCAAAGGACGGTTGACGAAGGCCCGAGCCACGGCCACCCGCTGCTGTTCACCGCCGGAGAGCTCATTGGGCTTGCGGTCCATCTTCTTACCGAGGCCAACCAGCTCGAGGATCTGGGGCACCTGGGAATGGACGAAATGCCGTGACCGCCCGATCACTTCCAGCGCGAAAGCGACGTTCTGGTACACCGTCCGGTCGGGCAGCAACCGGTAGTCCTGGAAGATGCAGCCGATGTTGCGGCGCAGGTAGGGCACCTTCCAGGGGGCGAGGGACCCGACCTCTTTGCCCGCCACCCAGATGTCGCCCGTATCAGCCCGTTCCTCCTTGGTCACGAGACGGAGGAACGTCGTCTTGCCAGACCCAGACGGCCCCACAATGAAGACGAACTCACCGCGAGGAATGTCTACCGTGACCTCCCGCAGGGCGGTCACCGACCCTTTGTACGTCTTGGTGACGTGGTTGAAACGGATCATTCGGCTGGACGGCCAGCTTGAAACGTTACGACGTGCACCGGCTAAGCATAGCCGGGACGCCTCGGCCCTACACGTGACGGGCTGCGATGGCCTCCGAATAGACCTCCATCGTCTTGTTGGCCACGGCCCCCCAGGTGAACTCCGCCAGCGCCCGCCGCCTGCCGGCAGCGCCGAACTCGCGTCGCAGAGCGGGGGCGGCCAGCAACTGGTTGACTCTCGCCGCGATGGCATCGGAAAAAGCGATGGGGTCCGCCGGGGTGCCGAACGCGTCTCCGCTCGGCTCCAGGGGCACGAGAAAACCGGTCTGACCGTCTTCGACAATCTCGGGGATACCGCCGACGGCGCTCGCCACCACGGGCACGCCGCAGGCCATGGCTTCCACATTGATCATCCCGAAGGGCTCGTAGATGGAGGGGCAAACAAAGACACTGGCGTGGCTCATGAACTGCACCAGCTCCGTCCTGGGCAGCATCTCTTCGATCCAGAACACCCCTTTGCGCTCCGATGCCAGCTCTACCACCTGATTGCGTACTTCTAGCTCGATCTCGGGCGTATCGGGGGCGCCGGCACAGAAAACGGCCTGTGCATCTGGCTCGAAGGCCTTCGCGGCGTCGAGCAAGTAAGTGATGCCTTTTTGGCGCGTGACCCGCCCGACGAACAGGACAATGGGGGCGTCAGGGTCGACCCCCAGGCGCTCGAGACCATCGGCCCGGGGGTCGGGAAAAACTCTTCGGGGTCGATGCCGTTGTAGACGACCTTGACCCTGGCCGGATCTACTGCTGGGTAAACCGTCAGCACGTCTTCGCGCATGGCCTGCGAGACCGCGATCACCGCATCGGCCTGATCGATGGCGGCCCTTTCTACCCAGCTGGACAACCGGTAACCCGGCCCCAGTTGCTCGGCCTTCCAGGGCCGCAGCGGCTCCAGGCTGTGGCAGGTCATTACATGCGGCAGGTCGTAGAGGACCTGGGAGAGGAAACCGCCGAAATTGGTGTACCACGTATGACTGTGGACCAGGTCGGCGGCTTCGACGTTTTCCGCCATCCGCAGGTCGACGGAGACGGCGCGAAGGGCCGCCCCTTTCCCGCTTTTACCCAGCGCTCCCCAGGGCTCGTAGGCCCCCGCCACCAAGGGGTCATTACGCGGCTCGCCGAAGCAATAGACGCCCACGTCGACGAGCTTGGCCAGCTCCCGCGAAAGGTACTCCACGTGTACCCCCGCGCCGCCATATACATCGGGCGGGTACTCACGCGTGAGCAACGCGATGCGGGTCACCCGACGACCTTTTCGCCCTTTCCGATTACGACGATCCCTCCGGCAGAAATGGTGAACCTGCTGGCATCGAGGTCAGGGTCGACGCCTACTCGCGCCCCCGGTTCAACGATAACGTTCTTGTCGATAATGGCGCCACGGACGACCGCATTTTCACCGATCCGCACGTTGTCCATTATCACCGAGCGTTCCACTACCGCCCCTTGGTCTACAAACACTCCCGGTGATATGACGGACCGCCTGACCGCACCCCCCGAAATAATCGTCCCCCCCGAGACTATGGAATCGAGGGCAAAGCCGTTGCGGCCCAGCTCCTCGAAGACGAATTTGGCCGGCGGTAACTGTGGGGGGCTGGTGTATATGGGCCAATCGCTGTTGTAGAGGTTGAAAACTGGTTGCACTTCCACCAGGTCCATGCTGGCCTCGTAATACGCGTCCAACGTCCCTACGTCCCGCCAGTAGCCACGCTCGTGCTCGGTGACGCCGGGGACCTCGTTGGTGTAAAAGTCGTACAAGTGGGCGTCCCCGCTCTCCACAAAACGGGGGATAATGTCCCCGCCCATGTCGTGACGGCTGTTGGCGTCCTGAGCGTCCTCGCGCAGGGCGTCGACCAGGGCGTCCGCCCGGAAAATGTAGTTGCCCATGGACGCGTACAGGTGGTCCCGCCCTGCCGCCAGCGTTACCGGGTCGGGGGGTTTTTCGACAAAATGGTCAACTACCGTCCCCTCGCCGGGCTCGATAATCCCGAACCCGCCGGCCTGTTCGGGCGGCACCCGGATCGCCGCCACCGTCGCCGCCGCGCCGGTGGCGACGTGCTGCAGCAGCATTTGGCGGGGGTCCATACGGTAAATGTGATCGGCCCCGAATACCAATATGTACTCCGGGTGCTCGTCGCCAATAATGTTCAGGTTTTGGTAAATAGCGTCGGCCGAACCGGCAAACCACCATGGCCCTCGCCGCATCTGAGCCGGCACCGGGGTGACGTAGCTGCCCAAGAGCGTAGAAAACCGCCACGTGCGAGTTATGTGGAGGTCGAGGCTGTGGCTCTTGTACTGGGTCAGCACGATAACCTGCGTGAACCCGGCGTTGGCCAGGTTGGACAAGGCGAAGTCGATAAGCCGGTAATGGCCACCAAAGGGTACGGCCGGCTTGGCTCGGTCCAGCGTGAGCGGCAACAGGCGCTTGCCCTCCCCGCCCGCCAGCACTATCGAGAGCACTCGGACCACGCGACCAACCTACCCGAGTTGCGGTCCGGGTTCTCGTGGAGAAGCGGCGGCGGCCCCAGAGCTCACCCGACCAACCGGTTGGCGCCGCCCACCAGGCAAGCCTGAAGGACCGCCGGGGACCTCGTCTAAAGCTGGGTCTGCCAGTGGCCGAAGCTCGTGCGTTGGTCCTCAGGCACGAACATTGGGTGCGCCCGCAAGGAAGCATACGGGACCTCCAGGAAAGGCACCCGCTTCTCGTGCGAGTCCCAATAGTCGTACTTGACCGCGGCCGAGTCGCCCTCCGTGAGGCCGAACTTCTTTAGCTCGGTGGTATTGCCCCCGAACTCTTCGGTCCAGCGGATGCGGGCCGCGCTGGCATGGATCTGGTCCAAGTCACGGCGCATGAGGACGATGAAGATGCCGGGGGGCGGGTCGTCTACCACGTCTTTCAACATGTGCGGCGCCTGTACCACGACGCCGTCCTGGTCCAAGAACTCTCGAAAACGGTCGCCGTCCTTGATGAGGAACTCGGCTTCGTCGACAAACCGTTGACCTGTGTCGGCCGCGATCATCTGGGCGCCGATCCGCGTACCGGAACGCTGAGGCCCGGTGACGACAATCCTCCTGTAGACAGCTAGGTCTTCAAACATTCGGTAGGGGCTTAAGGGAGTTTCGGGGACAAAGTGAAGACGAACTGCCGAAGCATCTTTAGCTACGGCTCCCTGGGATGGCCGTCGTCGCCTGGGAGAGCCGGCCCTCCGTCAGGGTTGGCCCCCGCCGGGTCGTCTTCTTCAGCCGCAGGCCCGCGCCCGGCGCCGGCGCCCACCGGCTCGAGTACGGCCTCTTCGTGCTGATGCCCGTTCGCGGCGTGACCGTTGCCCTCGTGCGCCGCGCCGACCGTGTGGAAGCCACCCCGGGCGTCGCGCATGATAATGCCGCCGACGGGCCGTTGGATGGGGTGCGCAACCTGCCGCTGGAGGAGCAGGCAGACCTCGTAGGCGACGAAGAACCCGATAATCGGCCCTATGAACGAGCCGTACTGAAGGATCTCGATCAGCAGCTCGAACGAGATGTGGAGGCCGTTCCCTATCACGTCGGTGGCGCTGGCCAGCGTGAGGTCGGTGAAGAAGATGAGCCCAGCCACACCTACGGCCGTCCGCAGCGGCTTGTCACGCGGCCGGTCCAGGAGGTTGTGCGGCCCGTAGTCGTTATAGATGCGCTTATCGATCCAAGGCCAGGCGTATATGACCGTGAAAACGATGCCCGGCAAGAGGAGGCCGGGGAAGAACGGGTTGGCCAGCTCGTGGCCCAAACTTCGGAACTCCCAGTGCGGCCATAGGCGCAAGGCGCCGTCGAGCCAGCCGACGTACCAGTCCGGCTGGGTGCCGGCGCTGGCTCTCGCCGCTTCATAAGGGCCGTAGATCCATATGGGGTTGATCTGGACCAGCCCACCTAGGCCGAATATAACGGCCGCGATGAACATGAGGAGCGCGGTCGACTTAACCGTGTACTGCGGCCAGAGCCGGCTCCCCACGATGTTCCTTTCGGTTTTGCCCGGCCCGGGAAGTCCGAGTGCGTCTGGCGCCAGAGGATGGCCAGGTGCGCCCCGAGCAGCCCGGCCAGCAATAACGGGAACAGGAACTCGTGGATGACGAACAGGCGCGCGAAGAACAGCGTGCCTGGGAAGTTACCGCCCCAAATGTCGAACGCCAACCAGACGCCGACAAAAGGTATCGACTGCACTATCGAGAAGACGACCCGCAAACCCGATCCCGAAAGGAGGTCGTCGGGCAGGGAGTAGCCCGAAAAGCCTTCCAGCATGGCCAGGACCAACAGCGTTGCCCCGATAACCCAGTTGATCTCCCGCGGCCGGCGGAAAGCCCCGGTGAAGAACACGCGGCACATATGGAACGTAATTGCGGCCAGGAAGATGAGGGCGGCCCAGTGGTGCGCCTGGCGGATGACGAGCCCGGCCCGCACGCTGAAAGATATGTTGATCGTCGAGGCGTAAGCCTCCGTCATCGCCTGGCCGTCGAGAGGCCTGTAAGGGCCGTGGTAGATGACTATGGCATCCGAGGCCTTGTAGAACAGCGCCAGGTAAATGCCAGTAGCTATCAGGATGACGAACGTGTACATGGCGATCTCGCCGACCATGAACGACCAATGGTCGGGGAAGATCTTGTCCATGGCCGACCGCAGCCAGCTCGACGAGCCCAAGCGGTCGTCGGCCCAGTCCAGCGCCTTTTTCTCTTGTTGCTCCCTTTTGCGGGCCGCGGACCGCTCCGCCACCGTGCTCATCGCCGGCTAACCCCCTGGGCCTGGCCCGTGCCCGTCGGACTGCACGCGCCCACCCGTCAGTCGCCCGACCTGTTCCAAAAGCCCGGGCCGATGGGCTCGATGAAGTCGCTCCGGGCGATCAGGTAGCCCCCGGGGGCCACCCCGAGCGGCAGCTGAGGCAGGGGCCTCGAGGCCGGGCCGAACACCGGTTTGCAGTCCTGCAGGATATTGAACGTCGATTGGTGGCATGGGCAGATCAGCTGCATCGAAAGGACGTTGAACAAACTGACCGCGCAGCCGGCGTGGGTGCACACCTTGGAGAACGCGACGAGGCCGTTGGCGCCCGAGACCACCTCGAAACCGGCCTGGCCCGGACGGGCCTGCAGCGGCGCGCCACCGATATTGACCAGTATTGCCGCCGACTGGGCTTGGTTGATGTAACCCTCGGGCCAGACCGTCATGAGACTATCGACCACTACGTCATCGACGGTAAGGCCCGACCGTCCTCTGTCACCAGCCTGGCGCCCGGGTACCACTTCGTGTGGTAGAGCGCATTGCCCGGACGAGGGCCGAGCGAGGCCAGCGGCCACAAGGCGGCGATCCCGAAAATACCGCCCACCGGTACCAGCACCTTTTTCACCAGGAACCCCCGGCGGGACAGCATCGGTTCGGCGCCGCGCGAGAGGGAGTCGACGACTGCGGCGCGCACCTCCGGTTCCGATATGTGCTGGTGCCTTACGGCAGTGACCTCGTGGCCGGGCAAGAGGTTGCGCGCCCACAGCAACAAGCCCACGCCCAGGCAGCCAAACGCGCCCAACAGCAGCCAGCCCTCCACTTGGGCCTGGCCCCCGGTCCAATACGTGGCCATGAGCCCGATCCCGCACAGCCCCGTTACCCCCCACAGCATGGCGATGAAATACTCCATCCGCCTCGCCCGCCAGGGGTCGTCCCGAAGCGGGTACCAGGTATCGTCTTGGCCCGGTGGCACATCGTCGGGCCACGGGGTCCCCGCCCCGGCGGCCTCCTCGGGCCCGTGGGTACCGGTGATGATGGCCGGGAAGAAGACCTCTTCTGGTTGGGCCTTGGGGTGCTCAGTCGTCGTCACTGTCCCTCACCCCCTGTTGCCTATGAACCGGGAGACCAACAACAGCAGGCCCAAACCGAAAATGACCGCCACGAACCCCTCGGGGACCGGCCCGAAATGGGCGATCCCGAGCCCGCCCGGATCGTTGGAAGTGCTCATGTACCTCACGTAATCAGCGATAGCGGAGACTTGCTGGTCCGTGAACTGACCGGGGCCAAAACTGGGCATCGGCCGTGGCCCGACCCTGATGGCCTCCGCGATCTGCGTGGGCGTCGCCTGGCGCACGCTCGGTACGACGTAGCCGTGGCTCAGCATGCCCCCACCCCCCGAAGCGTCGTGGCATTGGGCACAGTTGAGAAGGAACAGCGAATTGCCCTCGGAAAGCGTCGGGCAGTCCGGTGTCTGCGCCGCACAGGGAGGCGTTACCTCGGGTATCCCCGGTCCCGGCGTGCCGTGCTCCGTGTCGAGCTGGTTGACGTAGGCGACGATGTCGGCGATCTGGTTCTCGTTGAAGAACGGCGGCCCTGGTTCCGGCTCCTCGTTGGGCGAGGCCAGCGGCATACGGCCTGTCGACAGGAAGAAGTCGACTGCGGCGGGGCCGACATTGAGCAGCGGCGGCCCTTTTGCCCCCACTCCGCCCACCCCGTGGCAAGCCGAGCAGTGGAGGTTGAAAAGCGTTTCCCCCGTGGCAATGCTGGCCGGGTCTGTCCGCACCGGTTTGGTCTGAGCCGGGGCAGGCAACGTCCAGAACAACACGGCGAACACGGCCATGACCGCCCCGACGAGCGCCGCCGGCCCGGCCCACGCCGAGCGCCGCCCACTCGCCCGAGGGGCCCTAGGCCCGCTCACCGACCGCCGCTTGATCGTCATTTCGTAGACGGGAGTAAGAAGATCATGGCGTATAGCCCGATCCACACTACGTCGACGAAGTGCCAGTAGTAAGACAGCATCTCGACGTGCGGAGCGCTGCGATGGCCCCCGAACTTGATGTTGGGGTTGAACGACCGGGAGAACATGAAGACCATGGCGACGAGCCCACCCATGACGTGCAGGAAGTGGATGCCGGTGAGCACGTAAAACGCCCCGCTGAAGGCGCTCTGCTGGATGGAGAAAGAACGCGTCAAGTAGTCGGTGATCTGCATTCCCTCGAATATGGCGCCTAAAGCCCAGGTGAACGCCAACCACGTCCGGAACCCGGCCAGACTCCCGCGATGGGCGTAGCTGACGCAGTACTGCATAGTGCCCGACGACAGCACCAGGACGATCGTGGCGACGCCGACCGTCTTGGCATCCACGACGTCATGCGCCGGCGGCCAGATAGGGGTGGCGGCCCGCAACGTCAGGTAGGCGGCGAAGAGGCCGCTGAAGAACATAAGTTCGGAGGCCAGCCAGACGATCGTGCCAACGTTCACGAGCGCAGGGCGGTAGTCCGCTGGGTTCAGCGGCTTGGCAGGCTGCGGGCTGACCGTCGCACTGATGGCCGTCATGACGCTTAACTTTCTACACAACCGCGCCACCGTGATCCCAATCGAGGTGTGCCCGTCCGTGGGTTGGCGGAGGGCACCCCTCGCAGTTACGGGCTGCGGGCCCAGCCGCCACCGTCGCGGCCATAGGCTTGGCGCGTGGCACCGTCTCCTGATCTGGCAGCTGACCTGGCCTCCGACGTCGACACCGCCGGCATTGGGTCCGGCATTGGGGCCGGCATTGGGTCCGGCGCTGGGGCCGGCATTGGGGCCGGCACTGAGCCCGGCATGGGCACTGGCGCTGGGGCCGACATTGGGGCCGGCACTGAGCCCGGCATTGGCGCCGGCGCTGGGGGAGGGGCGGAGGCCGGCCTTACCGCCCTCGGGCGGCGCACCGAGTACCGCTACGACCGGCCCGACCCAGCGGTGCTGGAGGCGTTCGACAACCCTTACCCCGGCTCGCCGTGGGTGGTGTCGTTGCTGTGCAGCGAGTTCACCAGCCTCTGCCCCGTCACCGGGCAACCGGACTACGGCCGCCTGATCATCGATTACGTCCCTGGCCGTCTCTGCGTGGAAAGCAAGAGCTTCAAGCTCTACCTCGTGGGTTTTCGCAACCACGGCAGCTTCCACGAGGCGTGCGTCAACAAAGTGGCCGACGACCTCACCACCAAGCTTTCGCCCCGGTACCTGCGGGTGTACGGCGACTTCAACCCGCGCGGCGGCATTGCCATCCGCCCCTTGGCCGTCCGGTCCGCCCCCGACCTATCTGAGGGCGAGCTGGCCCACTGCTTGAGTTTGCTCGGCCAGGTTGATATGTACTCGCGAGCCAGTGGCGACGGGCCCAACCGGTGACACTGCACCTGATCGCCTATTTGCGCAGATGACCCCGCCCACACGGTCCGGGCCGGCCCGTCCTGGTCCGGTCCGTCCTGGGCCGGCCCCTTCTGGGCCGGCTCACGCTGGGCCAGGCAGTACCGAGCCGGCGCCCTCCCCTCCCCGCCGGGCCCTTTCTCTCGCCCCTCCGGGGGGCGGCCTCCGCGGACTGCAGCTGGCCCTGTCCGCCCTGGCCTTCGCCGTGTACGTAGGTTCGATCGCCGGCGCCAATTGGATGATCTCGCATGTCGGGCGGTCCGTTGCCGGGGCGCACGTTTTGCCAGTCGGTTTCGGGCTCGAGGCCCCGTCCGGCGTCTACTTGGCCGGGCTCACTTTCGTAGCCCGGGATATCGTCCAGCGCCTCGCCGGCCTGCGTATCGGCGTGGTCGCCATCGTCATCGGGGCCACCATCTCGTGGTGGGTGTCCAGCCCGGCCATCGCGGTGGCTTCCGGGGTGACCTTCTTGCTCTCCGAGAGCTGCGACTTCCTCGTGTACACGCCGTTGCAGGCGCGACACTTCCCCTTCGCGGTGGTCGGGTCGGGGCTGGTGGCCGACGTGGTCGACTCGACCGTGTTCCTGACGCTGGCGGGCATCCCGCTGGCCGTGGCCCTCCCGGGCCAGCTCGTCGGGAAGGCGTGGGTGGTATTGATCGGCGGAGTGGTGGCCGGCGTCCTCCGGCGGTACGGGCCGTTCAAGAAGCCCGCTTGATCGTCTCGGTTGGCCTTTATCTGCCCTGAAGGCGCGGAGCAGGGGTGCTTATCTCACTGTCCGCGCTCAACCCATCACTCAGGGCGCCCCAAGGACCTGTCTCCGACCACTTCGGCCGTCCTTCTGGGTGCAGCGAAGCGTTCCTGTCGCGAAACGATGCACTCTTTGCTTTGTAACGCAACAAGAACCATCAGCTGCACCCAGAAGCCGAATTGGTGAGGCGCAGGGACCGGAAGCGAGGCGAGGCCGAGGACCCCGAGCCCCATACCGCTGGGCCTTGCCGCCCTCCCGCAGCCGCTCAATCGGTGAGCGGCGCTTCGGGCGGGTACTTCACCGCCCACAGGCAAAGGCCGTGCGGCGGGGCCACCGGCCCGGCCGCCGACCGGTTGCGGGCAGCCAGGACAGAACTGAGCTCGCCCGCCTTTCGCCGCCCTGTCCCCACTTCGACGAGAGTGCCCACGATCGAGCGGACCATCTGATGGCAGAACGAACCGGCCTCGATTTCGAAGCAAAGACGCGAATGACCGAGGTCTGACCAGCTGGCCCGCAGCACTCGCCGCACCGGAGGGCCTACCCGGTCACGACTACCGGGGTCCCGTACGGCCCGGCAAAACGAAGAAAAATCGTGTTCTCCCAGCAGCACGTCGCAGGCGGCTTCCATACGCCGCAAGTCCAGGGCCTGCCCCACGTGCCACGTGGTGGCTGCGATCAAGGGGTTGGGCCACTCCGAGCACAAAACCATGTAACGGTACGCTCGGGACTTTGCCCACCGCCGGGCATCGAAACCGGCCGGCGCCCAGTCCGCCTCCCTGACGACGACGGAAGGAGCCAGGAGCTTGTTGACGGACCGCTGCAGGCGGTCGAGGTCCGCGTCGGCCCTGGCGTCGAGGCTGACCACCTGTCCCCAGGCGTGCACGCCCGCATCGGTGCGACCGGCGCAAGTGAGCTCGACCGGATGCCGGAGGACCAGCTCCAGGGCTTGGGCGAGCGCCCGGGCCACCGTGGGGAGGTCGCCCTGGAGGGCGAACCCGTGGAACGGCGTCCCCAGGTAGGCGACGAGCAACCGGAGGCGCCGGCTCTCTAGTAGCCCGGCGCCGGCCGGCGAGCTCGGCGAAAGCTCAGACGAGCTCGATGCGGGCCATGGGGGCGTTGTCGCCGTGCCTCGGCCCGAGCTTGAGGATCCGCGTATAACCACCAGACCGGTCAGCGTAACGAGGCGCGATCTCGACGAAAAGTTTGTGCGCCATGTCCTTGTCCCGGATGAACGCCACCACTTGACGCTGGTGCTCCACGCCGCCTTTCTTGGCCTTGGTGAGGCATTTTTCGAAGACCGGTCGCAGCGCCTTGGCTTTGGCCTCGGTCGTGACGAGGCCTTCGCCGGCGATCAAGGAGGCCACCAGGTTGCCCATCATCGCTTTTTGATGGGCGGCGTCGCCGCCGAAGCGGGGGCCTCTTTTTGGTCGCCCGGGGATACCAGCCATGGTCCTCGACCTCCTACTGAGCCTGCATGCCGCGCAGCGCAAGGCCGCGCTCGTCGAGCTTTTGCAGTACTTCGTCGAGGGACTTCTGGCCGAAGTTGGTGATGGCCAGCAAGTCGTCCTCGGTCTTCGACACGAGCTCTCCGACCGTGTTGATCTGCGCCCGCTTCAGGCAGTTGCGAGGACGCTCGGACAGGTCGAGCTCCTCGATCGGGAGGTCGAGATCGGGAGAGCCGCTCCCGGCCCCCACTACTTCGCCGAGCACGAGGCCCTGAGGGGACTCGCTCATGTCAGCCACCAGGCCCATCAACGAACGCAGCGTGCTCCCCCCGGAGGCCAGCGCTTCCCTCGGGGTTATCGACCCGTCCGTCGTGATATCCAGGATGAGGCGGTCGTAGTTGGTCGACTGCTCCACCCGGGCCGGCTCTACCGAGAAAGAAACCAGCCTGATGGGAGAGAAAATCGAGTCCACGGGGATTATGCCGATGGTCGAAGAACGCTTGTTGCGCTCAGCGGGTACGTAGCCCCGGCCCCGCTCGACGGTTATATCGCAGGCCAGGCGGCCCTTCGAATTGAGCGTGGCCAGAGGCAGGTCGGTATTGAGTATCTCGACATCTGCGGTGGTCTGGATGTCGCCGGCCGTGACGGTCCCGGGGCCTCTAGCGTCGAGGCGGAGCGTCACCGGCTCATACGTTTCCACCCTGAGGACAATGTCCTTGAAACTCAAGATGATGTCGGTGATGTCCTCTTTGACGCCTGGCAGCGTGGTGAACTCGTGCAGCGCATCGTCGAAGCGGACCTGGGTGACCGCCGCACCGGGGATCGACGAGAGCAGCGTCCGGCGCAGTGAGACGCCGAGGGTATGACCGAAACCGGGCTCCAGCGGCCCGATGGCGAAGCGCTGGCGGTTGTCTTCCTCTTCGCCGAGCGGCTCGACGGCGGGGCGTTGGATGATAAGCATGACGATGGACCTCCTGGCGGCGTTTTACTTGGAAAAGAGCTCGACGATCAGCGACTCGCGCACGGGCACATCGATCTGCTCGCGCATAGGCAGGTCGCGGACCGTGACCTCGAAGCCATCCGCACCGATTTCTAACCATTGCGGGACTTGTCGTCCCAGGGTATCGACATTGTGACGCACAACGATCAGGCTCCGCGTCTTGTCCTTCAGGGCCACGACGTCGCCTCGGCGGGCACGGAAGGAGGGGATGGTGACCCGCTTGCCGTTCACCAGGACGTGACCGTGGCGCACCAGCTGGCGGGCCTGCGAGCGGCTAGCGGCCCAGTTGGCCCGGAAGACGATGTTGTCGAGGCGCAGCTCCAGCATGCGGAGCAGGTTTTCGCCGGTGATCCCCTGCTGGCGGTTGGCCTCCTCGTAGTAGTTGCGGAACTGCTTCTCGAGCACGCCGTAGATCCGGCGGGCCTTTTGCTTCTCCCGCAGCTGGGTCAGGTACTCAGAACCCTGGCGGACCCGGTCGCGCCCGTGTTCGCCCGGAGGGTAAGGGCGACGCTCGATGGGGCACTTCATTGAGTCGCACTTGGGCCCCTTCAAGAACAGCTTCATTTTCTCCCGCCGGCACAGCCGGCAGACCGGCCCGGTATAGCGCGCCATTCCTCAGACCCTCCGTCGCTTCTTCGGCCGGCAGCCGTTGTGGGGGATCGGCGTGACGTCCTTGATGCCGGCGATCTCGATCCCGCTGTTCATGATGGACCGCACCGCCGTCTCCCGGCCTGAGCCGGGCCCCTTGACCAGCACATCGACCTTGCGTACACCGTGCTCCATGGCCCGGCGGGCGCAGGCCTCGGCGGCGAGCTGGGCCGCGAAGGGAGTCGACTTGCGGGAACCCTTGTAGCCGACATTGCCCGCCGACGCCCACGCCAGAACGTTGCCGTCCAGGTCGCTGATGGAGACGATCGTGTTGTTGAAAGAGCTCTTGATGTGAGCCACGCCGTAGGCGACGTTTTTGCGCTCACGGCGACGAGGGCGGCGACCGCCTGGCTTGGGCTTTGGCATGTCAGCGACCCCTCTGCGGACTTTGGCCCGCTTGCCGACGGGCAACCAGGCGGGGCGAAAAGTAAATGTTGGCCGCCAAGCGGTCCAAAGTGGGCTCCAGTGTCACGGATTAGTGCTTCCTCAGCTTCTTCTTGCCGGCGACGGTTTTCTTCGGGCCTTTGCGGGTGCGGGCGTTGGTGTGCGTCCGTTGGCCCCGCACCGGGAGCCCGCGCCGGTGGCGGAGGCCCTGATAGGAGCCGATCTCGATCTTGCGCTTGATGTCCTGAGCGACGTCCCGCCGAAGATCGCCCTCGACTTTCAAATTGGCGTCGATCCAAGCCCGGAGCTTGGCCACCTCCTCGTCAGTCAGGTCTCGTACTCGGGTGTCCCGGTTGACGCCCGTATTGGTGCACACCTGGTTAGAGGTTGTGCGGCCGATGCCGTAGATATAGGTAAGCGAGATCTCGAGCCGCTTTTCCCGCGGGATGTCAACGCCGGCAATACGAGCCATGGACTGCCTCCTAACCCTGCCGCTGCTTGTGGCGCGGGTTGGTGCTGCAGATCACTATGACCCGACCGTGCCGGCGGATGACCTTGCAGTTCTCGCAAATCGGTTTGACACTGGGGCGTACTTTCACAGGATTTCTTTCATCAGATCTGGCACCTCGGCTTATCGGGCCCCCGGCCTTAGAGCGGCCCCGGCCGTCCTGGCAACACCGCAAGACGAACAAAGGCACGCAAGACCAAACCCCGCACGGGACGGGTTAACATGATACCGCACGCAGGATTGCTGCGTCCAAGCGCCCAGGCCCCTCTGAGCTGGTCATCCAGGCCGAACTCGGGCGTCCCAGGCTCGGTAGGCCCGTCCCCGGACGCTAAACGACGGCCCCTAAGGGCACAGTCAGGATCTCGGGCCCGTTGTCCGTCACCGCAATGGTGTGCTCGAAGTGGGCGGAAAGGCTCCCGTCCGCCGTTACGACGGTCCAGCCGTCATCTAGCAACACCGTGTCTGCGGCCCCGACGTTCACCATGGGCTCCACCGCGAACACCATCCCGGTCCGGAGTTTGGGGCCGGGCGTCCCGGGCCAGTAATTGGGCACCCCGGGTTCCTCGTGCATCTGGGTGCCGATGGCGTGCCCTACATAACCGCGTACGACCGAGAACCCCGCCCCTTCGGCCACGGTCTGCACGGCCAAGCCGACGTCGTGGAGCCTGTGGCCCTCGACCAGCTGGCCGACACCAGCCATCAAGCTCTCCTCCGTGACTCGTAGCAGCTTTTCGGTTAGCGGCGGGACGTCGCCGACCGCGACGGTCACCGCGGCATCGCCGTGGTAGCCCTCGATGATGGCGCCACAGTCCAGGGAGATGATGTCGCCCTCTCTGATGACGTAAGACCCGGGTATCCCGTGCACGATGACGTTGTTGGGAGACGTGCAGATGACGGCCGGGAAACCGTGGTAGCCAAGGAAGTTGGAACGGGCGCCTCGTTGTTCGAGCACCTCACGGGCCAGCTTGTCGAGCTGAGCCGTGGTCACGCCGGGACGCGCAGCAGCCGTCGTCACCTCGAGCATCTCGGCCACCACTCGGCCCGCCTTGCGCATCTTTGCGATCTCGTCGGGACGTCGCCTCATGCTCTCAGGGTACCGGCGCCGAGCCACTGGTCAACCCGGCTCGGAAGCCTCGCACGCAGGGCACGGGCCGGACGGCCAGTTCAGCGGCCGGGTTCAGAGACGCGGTTCAGCGCCCGGGTTCGGAGACGCGGTTCAGAGGCCGGTCAGCGCAGCGCCCGTCGCGCCCGAGCCGCCTCAATGGCCTTTACGGTCCGCTCGGTCACCTCGTCAGGGCTCCCGGCCGCGTCGACCGTGGCCAGCAGGCCTTGTCGCGAGTACCACTCCACCAACGGCGCCGTTTCCGACTCGTAGAGGGCGAGCCGGCGCCGGATGGCTTCCTCGGTGTCATCGTCGCGCTGGACCAATGGCCCGCCGCAGTTATCGCAGGTCTCGGCCTGCCGGGGTGGGTTGTTGAGGTTGTAGCTGGCCCCGCAGTTCGGGCAGACCCGGCGGCCGGCGATCCGGCGCAACACCTCTTCCGTGCTCACTTGGAGGTTCACGACCACGTCGAGCCCCTCGGGCGTGAGCAAGTCGGCCAGCGCTTCCGCCTGGAAGATGTTGCGAGGGTAACCGTCCAGGATGAACCCGCCCCCCCGGCCGGCGCCGAGGCCGGCCTCTTTTACGAGGTGCCCACGCAAGACGCCGACGACGAGTTCATCAGGGACCAGGTCCCCCCGTTCCATGTACCCCTGGACGATGTGCCCGAGCTCAGAACCATCTCGTACGGCGGCCCGGAACGCTTCTCCCGTCGAAATGTGGGCCACGTGGTAGAGCGCCGACAGCCGCTCCGCCTGGGTGCCCTTGCCGGATCCTTGCCGGCCGAGGAGCACCACACGGGGAGCCCAATCGCTTACGGCTATGCCGGCCTCTAGGGCACCCGGTACAGGCGCACCGGCCGCGGCCTCACCCACTACCGCAGGAAGCCCTCGTAGTTGCGCAACATCAGCTGGCTGTCTATCTGCTGCATGGTGGCGAGGGCCACACCGACGGCGATCAGCAGCGTCGTGCCGGCGAAGGGGTAGTTCTGGATGTTCCAGATAGCCAAGAAAATAGACGGCAGCAACGCCACCAAGGCCAGGAACAGCGCGCCCGGGAAAGTTATCCGGTTCAGGATGCTTTGCAGGTGGCGTTCTGTCGGGTAACCGGGCCGGATGCCCGGTATATAACCGCCCTGTTTGCGGATGACGTCGGCCTGCTGGTGCGGGTCGAACGTGATCCCGGCGTAGAAATAGGCGAATACGATGATCAACCCGCCGTACAGGGCGATGTACCACAGGCTGCTCGGCTTGGCCAGGTTGTCGCTGATCCAGGTCTGCACGTCCTTGCCCCAACCGGTGCTGGGGAAGACGTTGGAGATAAGGAGGGGGAAGTACAGGACCGAGGCGGCAAAGATGATGGGCACCACGCCGCCGGTGTTGAGCTTCATCGGTATGTAGGTGCTCTGGCCGCCGTACATGCGCCGGCCCACCACCCTCTTGGCAAACGTGACCGGTATCCGCCGCTGGCACATCTCCACGAAGACGATCGCCACCAGGAACACCAGCGCCAGTAGCAGGAGGAAGGTGAACTTGGCCCCGCCCGCCGACTGGAGCAGGGCATTGCCCTGGGTCGGCAGGCCCGCGATCACGTTGGTGAAAATCAGCACAGACATGCCTTGGCCGACGCCCCTCTGCGTGATCAGCTCCGCCAACCACATGACGACGACCGTCCCGGCGGTCAGGGTGATAACGATGAGCAGGACGCGTGGCACCGTGAAGTCGGGGATGAGGTCCACGTTGAGCGGAACCGACGTGCCGAGAAGGCCGCCGCCGCCGTTATGGAAGGCGTACGCCAGCCCCGTCGACTGCATGATGGCCAGAGCGATGGTCATGTAGCGGGTCACCTGGGTCAGCTTCCGCTGGCCGCTCGGCCCTTCGTCGCGCCATTCCTCGAACTTGGGGATGACCACCATCAGCAGCTGGACGATGATCGAGGCCGTGATGTAGGGCATGATCCCGAGCCCGAAGACGGCCAGTTTGGTCAAGGCGCCACCCGAGAACAGGTTGAGGTACGAGATCACGCCGCCGTTGCGCGCCGCCGCTTCCAGCGACTGGACGGCATTGAAGTCGACGCCGGGGGCGATGATGTTGTCGCCCAGTCGGTAGACCGCGATTATGAACAGGGTGAAGATGATCTTGTTGCGCAGGTCCGGGATGGTAAATGCGGCTCTAAGGTTCCGCAGGCTGGTAGGCATGGGCATGACGGCGGCCTCTTAGTTCTCCTCGGTCCTAGCGCCCCGGTCGGGGACAGTGCGCTCCCGCACAGTGTTGTCCCCGCTGGCGCATTCGTTCACTTTGCTTACCAGTCCTAGCAGTCTTCGCTACCGACTGGTAAGCGCGTTGCCTTTGGCGGGCGGGCGACCGTGGCCAAAGGGGGGCGGGAGGACGTGTGTCGAACCACCTGCAGCCTCGATGGCGGCAGCGGCGGAGGCGGAAAACGCATGCGCCGAGACGTCGACAGGCCGGGTCAACTGCCCGACGCCGAGCACTTTTACCAGGCCCTGCTTGTGGACCAGGCCCGCTTTGCGCAGGCTTTCAGGGTTGACTTCGGCCGCCCCCAGGCGATCGAGGGCGGCCAGGTTGACCACCGTGTACTCCACCCGGAACGGGTTATTGAAGCCCTTTAGTTTCGGGATGCGCTGAGCGAGCGGCAGCTGGCCGCCCTCGAAACCGGGCTTGATGTTGCCCCTCGCCCCGGCTCCCTTGGTCCCCCGCCCGGCGGTCTTGCCACCCTTACCGGCGATCCCTCGGCCAACGCGCCGACGCGCCTTGGTCGAACCAGGCGCGGGGGCTAGGTCGTGGATCTTCATTTGGCCACCCTCCCGTCAGTCGCACCCGCGTCGTGGACCTCGACCAGGTGCACGACACGCGCCACCATGCCCCGGATTTCCGGGCGGTCGGGCAGGATGACGGTCCGGCCGAGACGTCCGAGGCCCAGCGCCCTCAATGTGCCGCGGTGCTTGGGTTTGGCCCCGATCGCCGACCTCACTTGTTTGACCTCGATCTGACCCTCGGCCATCAGGCCACCTCCGAAGGCACCCGGGAGCCGCGCTCAGCCTCCTGATAGGCCCGCAGGACCCCCGCGGGCGTCACTTCGGCGGGCGAGAGGCCCCGACGGCGGGCTACCTCATCAGGACGCAGGAGCGCTCTGAGACCAGCCATGGTGGCCTGGGCCACATTTATGCTGTTGGACGACCCGAGAGACTTCGCCACCACGTCGTGGACGCCGGCCAGCTCGAGGATGGGCCGAGCGGCCCCGCCGGCGATCACGCCGGTCCCGGGGGCGGCCGGCTTCAGCAGCACCCGTCCGGCGCCCGCTTCGCCTATTACCGGATGGGTGATGGTGGAACCGGCCAGAGGCACCTTGAACAGGCTCTTCTTGGCCTCCTCTATACCCTTTTGCACGGCCAGCCCGGCCTCTTTCGCCTTCCCGTAACCGAGACCTACTGTTCCCGCCCCGTCGCCGATCACCATCAGCGCGGCGAAGCTGAACCGCCGGCCACCCTTTACGACTTTGGCGACCCGGTTGACCTTGATGGTGCGGTCCTGGTACTGCTGCTGGTCAGCCATTTCCTAAAACTCCAATCCGGTTTCCCTGGCCGCGTCGGCCAGGGCAGCGACTCTCCCGTGGTACAAAAACCCGCCCCGGTCGAAGGCCACCTTCGACACGCCGGCCGCCTTGGCCCGCTCCGCCACGAGCTTGCCGACGGCAGCCGCAGCATCGCGGTTCCCGCTCGGCCCCGCCGTTCTAACCGACGCCTCGAGGGACGAAGCGGCGGCCAATGTGCGGCCAGAAATATCGTCGATCACCTGGGCCACCACGTGGCGGTTGGAGCGGAAGACGGCCAGCCGGGGGCGTCCAGGCGTACCGCTAACCTTTTTCCTGACTCGATGGTGGCGCCGCGCCCGGGCCACCTGATTGCTTTTAGCGTTGCTCATATCAACCTCTCGGCCCTGCGCTCACCCGGCTCACTTGGCCGCCTTGCCGGCCTTGCGCTTGACGATTTCACCTGCGTAACGAACACCTTTGCCCTTATATGGCTCGGGCGGGCGCAGCTTACGGATCCTGGCCGCGACCTCGCCCACCACCTGTTTGTCGCTCCCGCGCACCGTGATCCGGGTGGGCGCCGGGACCTCGAAGGTCACGCCCTCAGGGGCTTCCACGGCCACCGGGTGGCTAAAGCCGAGCGCCAGCTCGATCGCCCCCGGCCCTTTGGGCGTAGCGCGGTAACCGACGCCGACGATCTCGAGGTCCTTCGAGAAACCGGTGGTGACGCCGACCACCATGTTATTGACCAGCGTGCGGGTCAGCCCGTGCAGCGAACGGCTCCGCCGCTCGTCATCAGGGCGTTCCACGAGCAGCACTGGGCCTTCTTCGCGCACGGTGATGTCCCCGGCCATCTCGTGGCTGAGCGTGCCGCGCGGGCCGGTCACGGTCACGGAGCGACCGTCCAGCAACACTTTCACCCCACTGGGTACAGGAACGGGGCTACGCCCTATACGAGACATGCAAAACTCCTCAACTCACCCGTCGACCACGCACGCGTCACCAAACCATTACCACACATAGCAAAGGATTTCGCCGCCCACTCTGAGCCGGCGGGCGTCGCGGTCGGTCATAAGCCCCTGGCTGGTCGACAGCACGGCCACGCCAAGGCCACCGAGGACCCGCGGCAATTTGTCCGCAGCTGTGTAGACCCGGAGCCCGGGCTTGGAAACGCGCCGCAGGCCCGAGATCGTCCGAGTGCGGTCGGGGGCGTATTTCATCGTGACTTCCAGCGTCTTTCCTGGCCGTTGTTGCTCGGCCTCTACGTTGAAGCCCGCGATGTAACCCTCGCGGAGCAAGATAGCCGCGAGTGCTTCCTTCAGCTTGGAAGACGGCATCTTGACCACGTCGTGATGGGCCACGTTGGCGTTGCGCAACCTGGTCAGCATGTCAGCGATGGGGTCGGTCATCGTCATGGCGGCGCTGCCTCCCTACCAGCTCGACTTGGTGACGCCAGGGATCTCGCCGGCGTGCGCGAGCTCACGCACACAAATGCGGCACAACCCGAACTTGCGCAGTACTGAACGTGGTCTCCCGCAACGCCGGCACCTGGTATAGGCGCGGACCTTGTACTTGGGCTTGCGCTGCGCTTTTATAACAAGAGCCTTTTTGGCCATTTAGCTGTTGCTCCTAAAACTCGCGGGCGGGAAAACTTTCCTCTCGCCCATCATTTCGCCGACCAGGTCGGGGAACGTCCGCATCAGGCGGCGCCTTCTTTGCGGAAAGGAAACCCGAAGGCGTCGAGGAGAGCCATGCCCTCCGCGTCCGTCCTGGCCGTGGTGACGATCGTGAGGTCCATACCCCTCGGCGTGTCGATCTTGTCGTAATCGATCTCGGGGAATATCAATTGCTCGTTGACCCCGAATGTGTAATTGCCACGGCCGTCGAACCCTTTCGGCGACAGGCCCCTAAAGTCCCGGATACGAGGAATGGCCAGAGAAATGAGCCGGTCGAAGAACTCCCACATGCGGTCGCCCCGCAGCGTTACCTTGGCGCCGATGGCATTGCCCTGGCGAAGCTTGAAGGCAGCAATCGACTTTTTCGCCTTGGTGACGATCGGCCGTTGCCCGCTGATCACTGTGAGGTCCCGCACCGCCCCTTCGAGGAGCGAAGGCTGGGCTACGGCCCGGCCCACGCCCATGTTGAGGACGATCTTCTCCATGCGCGGCACGAGCATGGGGTTCGGGAGCCCGAGCTGGCTCTGAAGTTTGCCGCGCAGTTCGTTGTTGTATATGACCCGAAGGCGCGGCGGTTCACTCGGTCGAGCCGGCCGGCCCGGCGCCGCTTTGACCGCGGCCGCTGACGCCCGGCCCCCGCCCGCGGCCCGGCCGCCGGCCTGGGCGACCGGGGCGGCGGACCGGCGCGCGGTAGTCGACCCGCGAGCCGTGCCCTTCGAGGATTTACTGCCGCCTTTGCCCCCAGCCTTACCGCCTTTGCCCGGAGAACCTTTACCCGATGGCATCAGACCACCTCCCCACACTTAGCGCAAACCCGCTGTTTGGTCCCGTCAGGGGCAAATCTGTAGCTGACGCGGCACGGCGTGTGGTCCTTCGGGCAGATCAGCGCCACGATCGAGACAGGCACCGGCAAGTCCTTGTCGATGATCCCAGCTCGTTTACGTATCTGCGTCGTCCGCTGAGAACGCTTCACCCTGTGGACGCCGTCTATCTGCACTTGACCTGTCTTCGGGAAGGCCCGCAGCACCTCGCCGCGCTTTCCCTTGTCCTTTCCCGAAAGAACGACGACGTGGTCACCCTTGTGGATTTTCATCTCTATAACACCTCCGGCGCGAGCGAGATAATGCGCATGAAGCGTTTGTCCCGCAGCTCCCGGCCCACTGGCCCGAATATGCGTGTCCCGCGTGGCTGCAACTGGTCGTTTATGAGCACCGCGGCGTTCTCGTCAAAACGGATATAACTTCCATCAGGGCGGCGCTTTTCTTTCCGCGTCCTGACCACAACGCACTTCACGACGTCGCCCTTTTTCACATTGGCGCCCGGGATGGCGTCTTTCACGGTGGCGACAAAGATGTCGCCTATGGAGGCATAACGCCGCCGCGACCCGCCGAGCACCTTTATGCACAGGACCTCCCGGGCCCCGAATTGTCCGCAATGCGGAGCCTGCTCTCCTGCTGGATCATCTCTTGGCTCCTTACCTCGCCCGCTCGAGGACACGCTCGACGCGCCACCGCTTCAACTTCGAGAGGGGGCGGGTTTCGACCAGGCGGACCCGGTCGCCCACGCGCACGTCGTTGGCTTCGTCGTGGGCATAAAGGCGCTTCGTCCGCTGGACGGTCTTCGCGTACCGGGGATGGCGGACCCGCTCGATGATGACTACGACAGCGGTTTTTTCCATCCCGTTGGAGACGACTATGCCTTCACGGACTTTGCGACGCGAGGTACGACCGGCCTCGTTGGCCGCCTTTTTGGTCGGCGCCACCGGGCGGGGCCGCCGGGCTTCGGGTGCTGATTTCGCCGGGGCGGCAGCCTTGGCCGGCGCGGCAGCTTTGGTTGCCGTCGTTTCCTGCCGGCTGGCGGGGTCGGCCGCCACGGTGCCGGTGGTCGCGGCCTCGCCAGTGGCGGGAGCCGGGACCACTGCGGGCGCCTCACTCTCCACGTCGGGCGTCTCGCTGTCCACGGCCGGGGCTTCGTTCCCCACGGGCGCCTCGCTGGCCGGATTGCTCTCGGACATCAACTGGCCGCCCTTCGAGCCGCTCCCCGGGCCGGGGCACCAGCAATGGCCGGCTGGTCGCGGCCAGACTGGCGCTCGTGCTGGAGGGTGAGCACCCGGGCTACCTCGCGACGGACGTGGCTGAGGCGAGCGGAATTGTCCTGCTTACCCATGGCCAGCTGGAAACGCAGGGAGAAGAGTTCCTCCCTGGCCTCCACCAGGCGGTGCGCCAGTTCTTCGTCGTTCAGATCCCTAAGCTCTTTCGCGCTGGTCATCTAGACCTCGATCTCCTCTTGGTGCGCACGGGTAACAAACCTCGCCTTTATCGGCAACTTCTGGATGGCCCGCTCCATGGCCGAGCGAGCCAACGGCTCCGAGACCCCGGCCAGCTCGAACATCACTCGGCCCGGCTTTACCACCGCCACCCAAAACTCAGGGTTGCCTTTCCCAGATCCCATACGGGTTTCTGCCGGCTTGGCGGTGACCGGCTTATCGGGGAAAATGCGGATCCATACTTTGCCGCCCCGGCGGACGTGGCGGGTCATAGCGATACGGGCCGCCTCGATCTGGCGCGCGCTTATCCAGCCCGGCTCGAGCGCCTGTATCCCGAAGTCGCCAAAAGTTACTTCGGTGCCGCCTTTGGCGAGGCCGTCCATCCGTCCTCGCTGTTGCTTGCGGTGCTTTACCTTCCGGGGCATCAACATTTGATGTCAGTCCCTCGGGAAATGAGGCGTCTCGTGGTGGTCGCCCCGGGTGCGGCGTTCGATTTCTTCTTCTTCCTGCAACAGTCTTTCCAGCTCGGGGTCGACCTGGACGATCTCACGTTGCTCTGCCGCCGCGGACGGCTCCCCTGCCGGCTCCGCGGCCGCTACCGCCGGAGCGGCGCCCGGTTCGCCCATCTCGGGCCGCCGCCGGCCACCGCCGGCGGAGACAACCCGGCGAGTGCCGCCGAGCCCAGACGCTTCGCCGACGGCCATGGCCGCCTCCCGGCTGATCTTTTCCTCGCTAGAAGTCTTATAGGGCAGGACATCGCCCTTGTAAATCCAGACTTTTACCCCGATACGGCCGTACGTCGTCTTCGCTTCCCGGAAGCCGTAATCGATGTCGGCCCGAAGCGTGTGCAGCGGGACGCGGCCCTCGCGATAGGACTCCCGCCGGGACATTTCAGCGCCCCCCAGGCGGCCGGAGCACTGTACTCGCACACCCATGGCGCCGGCTTTTTGGACCGTCTGGACCGTGCGTTTCATGGCCCGCCGGAAGCTGACCCGCCCGGCCAGCTGGTCGGCGATACCTTGGGCCATAAGTGCAGCGTCAAGCTCCGGCTGCTTGATCTCTTGAATGTTCAGCGTGACTTTGGGGTTCTTCGTGATCTCGGCCAGCTTGGTGCGTAACCGGTCGGCCTCCGCCCCCCGGCGCCCGATCACGATGCCCGGCCGCGCCGTATGGACGTCGACCCGCAAGCGGTCTCGCGTGCGTTCGATCTCGACCCGGCTCACGGCCGCCCGCTCCAGCTCCCCGTTGAGGTACTCCCTGATATGGATGTCCTCGATCAGGTAGTCCTGGTACTCACGGTCGGTGAACCACCTCGATTTCCAATCTGTGGTGTTCCCTAGTCGGAACCCGTACGGGTTTACCTTCTGCCCCATCGCTAAGTGTCCTTCTCTTCTTCGTCTTCATCCGGGGCGCCGGGCTCGGCAGCGGTCGCATCCTCAGCCGCTTCGGCGTCAGGCTCTACGTCACTGCCAGCCTCGAGCTCGCCCTCAGGTTCTCCCGCCTCTAGCTCGGGCTCGGGCTCACCTGCCTCTAGCTCGAGCTCGGGCTCACCCGCTTCCAATTCGGGTTCAGGCTCGGTCGCGGCCTCGTCCTCGGCTCGCGCAGCAGCCTCGGCTTCTTCCTCGTCCACCTCGCTCGAGAGGGCCTCCTCGGCGGAGGTCGCCTCCCCGTTCTCCGGCGCTTCTTCGGTACCCGGAGCTTCTTCGGCGGGCGGAATGGCCTCGGGGTGCCGCCGCTCCCGGCGGTTCTGGCCTTCGGCGGCGTCCGCGCGGGCGCGGCGGGTGGCCTCGACACGGCGGGCCCGCATGGACAGGTTCTCTGCCCGTCGGCGGGCTTGCAACCTAATCAAACGGTCCTCAGGGAGCCGGTTTACGATCACGGTTATGTGACTCGAACGCTTCCGGATCCGGCCCGTCCGGCCCCGAGCGCGCGGCCGCCACCGTTTGGCGGTTGGCCCCTCGTCCACGTAGCAGGCCGAAACGTACAGCTCTTCCGGATCGAGATGGTCATTATTGGCGGCATTGGCCACCGCGGATTGGAGGAGTTTCCCAACGACGATGGCGGCGTCTCTCTCCACAAACCTGAGCAGGTCGGAGGCCTCCTCCACCGGCTTGCCCCGGATCGCGTCGATGACCTGACGCAACTTGTACGGGCTGACGCCGACATAGCGCAAGACGGCCCGGGTGCCTTCGCGCTCATTGGTCTTCGGGCCAGGCATCAGCGTTTTCCTTGCCGTTCCTGCCCGGCGTGGTACCGGAATGTGCGGGTGGGGGCGAACTCGCCCAGCTTGTGGCCGACCATCGACTCCGTTATGTACACGGGCACGTGCTTGCGGCCATCGTGGACGGCGATCGTGTGGCCGACCATGTCAGGGATGATCGTCGACCGGCGCGACCAGGTCCTGATGACCCTCTTTTCGTTCCTGCCGTTGAGGTCGTCGACCTTGCGAAGCAGGTGGCCGTCGACGAACGGGCCTTTCTTCAAGCTGCGGGGCATCGCGTTACCTCCTGGCGCCGCGAGCCCTGCGGCGACGGATTATCAAACGGTCGGACGGCCGGTGGGCATGCCGGGTGCGCCCCTCGGGACGGCCCCAAGGAGAGACCGGGTGGCGCCCGCCTGAAGACTTGCCCTCGCCGCCGCCCAGAGGGTGGTCGACCGGGTTCATGGCCACGCCTCGAGTCTGCGGACGGACACCCTTCCATCGGTTCCGGCCCGCCTTGCCGATCTTTATTAGCTCGGCCTCCGCGTTGCCGACTTCGCCGATGGTGGCGCGGCAATCGATCGGGACCCGGCGCATTTCGGTGGAGGGGAGCCGCAGCGTGGCGAAATCGCCCTCTTTAGCTACGAGCTGGACGCTCGAACCCGCACTGCGGGCGAGCTTGCCGCCGCCGCCGGGCTTCAATTCGACGTTGTGGATGACCGAACCGACCGGGATGTACCGCATCGGCATAGCGTTTCCCGGCCGGATCTCCGCTCCCTGGCCGCTGCGCAGGACGTCGCCCACCGCCACGCGATTGGGCGCCAATATGTACCGCTTTTCGCCGTCGTGGTAGTTGAGGAGAGCGATGCGGGCGTTGCGGTTCGGGTCGTACTCGATCGAAGCCACAGTCGCGGGCACGCCGTCTTTGGACCGCTTGAAGTCCACTAGGCGGTACTGGCGCTTGTGGCCGCTACCGCGGTGCCGGGCGGTCTTGCGCCCATAAGCATTACGCCCGCCCGTCCCCGGCTTGGGCACGGTGAGCGAACGCTCGGGACGGTCGGTCGTGAGCTCGGTGAAAGCGGAGACGGTCTGGAACCGGCGGCCGGCGCTCGTGGGCTTGCGTGAACGGAGCATTCAGTACCCTCAGCTTGTCTCGAACAACGGGATCGACTGTCCGGGCGCCAGGGTCACTACGGCTCGCTTGGTGTCAGGCCGCTTGCCAAACGTGGACTGACGCCGGTTGCGCTTACGCTTGCCGGGCCGGTTCAAGGTATTGACCTTGGTGACCTTCACGTTGAAGACGCGCTCGATCGAGCGGCGGATCTCGATCTTGTTGACGCCAGGAGGGACGACGAAGATATAGACGCCCTTTTCGCTGAGGGCGTAGGACTTCTCTGACACGACCGGCTTGACGATTACATCCCGGGGGTCATTCATCAGGTTCCTCCTCCTCCGTCGTCTCGGCCGCCCCAGTCGCAGCGCCCGCCGAGGTCACGTCGACGTCTTCGTCAACCGCCTCCGCTCGGTCAGAGGCCCGTGGGGCAGCCTCCTCGCCTGCATCGACTGTCTCTGGGTCGACGGTCTCTGGCTCGACGGTCTCTGGCTCAGCGGCGGCATCGCGGACCTCGCTGGGAGCGACGGCTCCCACGGCCTCGGTCGTACCAGCGTCGGTGCCCGCAGCTCCCACGGCCTCGGTCGTACCCGCGTCGGTGCCCGCGGCTCCTACGTCCTCGGGCTCCCGTCCCGCCCTGGTGGCCCTACGCGCCGCGCCAGTGCCGGCGGCACCCGTACCCGTCGGCTCCGTGCCGGGCGCAGGGACGGGCGCCTCGCCCCATGTGCTGTTGCCTGGCAGGTTGCCCTGTGTGAACACGACCCAATCGGAGCAAAGGACGTCGTACGCGTTTAACTCGGACGCCAGGACTAGGTGCACGCCGGCAAGGTTGCGGAACGACTTGTAGGCCAGTTCGTCCCCGTTAGAGAGGACGACGAGCACTCTTCCGGTCAGCCCGAGCGCCCCCAGAGCGGCCAGCGCGTCTTTGGTGCTCGGTACCTCCCAGTCCCAGCCCTCAACCACGGCCACCTGGCCCGATGCGGCCCGGTCGGAAAGGGCGCAACGAAGGGCGAGCTGAACCATCTTGCGCGGGGTCCGTTGCCGGTAACTGCGCGGCTTGGGCCCGAGGGCGACGCCACCGCCGGCGAAGTGAGGGGCCCGGGTGCTTCCCTGCCGGCCCGGCCCGTGCCCTTCTGGCGGTAAGGCTTGGCCCCGCCTCCAGAGACCTCGGCTCTCGTTTTGGTGCTCTGCGTGCCGGCGCGTGCCGCCGCCAGTTGAGCCGTCACTACCTGGTGCATTAGAGGCACGTTGGGCCGGACGCCGAACATCCCCGGATCTAGCGCTACCGTCGCGGTAACGGCACCCTGCTGCGACCGCACCTCGAGCGGGGACAGCGTGGTTTCACCCCCTTGACTGGTCATTTCGCCCCCTTAACTGCCTCGCGAATGACAACCAGGCCTCCCCGCGGGCCGGGGACGGCTCCCTTCAGCAGGAGCAGGTTGCGCTCGGCGTCCGCCGAGACCACCTGGAGGTTGAGGGTGGTGACCCGGTCGTTGCCGAGCCGGCCGGCCATCCGGGTCCCTTTGAAGACTCTCGCCGGCGTGGCACAGGCGCCGATAGAACCAGGGGCACGGTGGTGCTTGTGGTTACCATGGCTGGCTCCTTGGCCCTTGAAATTATGTCGCTCGATGCCTCCGGCAAAGCCCCGGCCCTTGCTGGACGCCGTCACATCGACCTTGTCGCCGGCGGCATAGATATCGACGCCGATCTCCTGACCGACCGAGTACGTCGAACTGTCGTCGACCCTGCAGCTCGACCAGCTCGCGACCAGGGTCCACCTTGGCCTTGGCGTAGTGCCCGGCGAGCGGCTTATTAACGGTGCCGGGGCGCCTGGAGCCGTATGTCACCTGGACGGCCGAGTAACCGTCAGCCCCGGGGGTCTTCACCTGGACGACACGGACCGGGGCAACCCGGACAACCGTGACCGCGATTGACCGCTGGCTCTCGTCCCAGACCTGGGTCATGCCGACTTTCTCGCCGACGATCGCTTTTCGTGGAGCCTTGGCGGGCATCTTGTCCTCTTACACGCGGGACGCTCCGCTCGGGTTACCCGGGCGGAGCTCTCTTCATGATGTGCCACTGCGTCCCCGCTGCTATAGAGCCACAGCGGGCTGCCGTGGACGTCAGTTAGACGGCCCGGCCAGTATAGCCACCCTTGGACTGGCTGCAAACCGCGGTCGCCGTTTTTGTCGTTACATGGACTCTAAGTTGAAGTGCGACCTTTACGCTTAGGGGACGCGCCATGCCAGGCATCGGTCAGCTGCAAGGAGGGCGGCGCGATCGGCGTCGTCTGACGGTCGCAGCCCTGACCCTGGCCGTCAACCTCGGGAGCTTCGCGTACCTGGTCCTGGTAGCGCGGTCGGCCAGCCCCGCCGTCTTCGGTGCCCTGGCCGCTTTGGCCGGGATAACCCTGCTTTTCGAGGTGCCGGCCAACGCCTTGCAAGTGGCTGTCGGGCGCGCCCTGGCCTCACGGTCCGACCGGGCCTCCGGCCCAGCCGCAGGGAGGCCAGACACAGCCCCAGGCGGCCCTGACACGGCCGCAGGCAAAGTAGTGGCCCGCCCCCTCTTCCTACAGGCGAGCATATGGGGGCTCGGCGTCTGCCTCGTGCTCTTGGCGTTGTCGCCACTGGTCGAGCGGTTCCTGCACCTGCCGTCGGTCGCCAGCGCGCTGCTGCTCGGCGCCTACGCCCTACCGGTCGGCGTCAGCGTGGTACCCAAGGGCGTCCTGGTCGGGCAAGGCCGGCTGCGGCTACTGGCCACCGGCCTCATCGCCGGGATCGCCGTCCGGATCGGGCTCGGCGTCTGGCTAGTGCGCGACGGCGGCGGGCTCAACGGTGCCTTCCTGGCCATGGTTTGCGGCGAGGTGGTCACGGCGGTCATCGTGCTGCTCGGGTTGCGGGAGTTCCTGGAACGCCCCACACCATCTTCAACGGGAGCGCCGGGCCGGCCGGCCGGCATCGCCCCGCTCGAGGACGGCTCGACGGCGTTGCGTTTGAGGTGGGGGGAGGCTAAGTGGGCGGCCGTCGCCTTCACCGGGTACTGGCTGCTGACGGCCATAGACGTCATTGTGGCCAGGCACTGGCTCGCGGCCGAGGCGTCGGGTTGGTACGCCGCCGGTGCGACGGTGGCCCAAATTGCTCTCCTGGCGCCGGGGGCCATCGCCGCTCTTACCTTTCCCCGGCTGGTCGGAGCGGACGTGCCCCGGCTGGTCGGACCGGACACTCGGCCCAACCAACGGCTCATGTTCGCACTCGGGTCAGCGGCGGTAGCTGCGATCGGCTTCGCGGCCGCGGTGCTCGTGAGCGTCTTCGCCACCGGCACTGTGAAGGCCTTCTTCGGGGCCAATTACGTCGAGGCGGCCACCATCGTCGGGCTCTTGAGTTTCAGCGGTGCCCTTCTAGGCCTCGTGACCGTACTGCTTCATTACCACTTGACCCGGGGGCACCAGTGGGTATCGGCGTTTTGCTGGCCGGCCATATTGATCGTGATCGTGGGGGCCGGCATTTGGCACCGCTCGATGACCGAGATCGCAACCGTCATGGTCGTCGCTTCCTCATGCGCCTGCGCCGGCATGCTCGTCATCGCGTGGGGCCGGGCCGAGCTGCCGCGCGACAACCTGATCGAGCAGGCCAACTTGGCCTTGCTCGACGCCGACCTCGACTTGACCGTGGTCGTCCCGTACTACAACCCTGGTCAGCTGCTCGTCCCCACCATCGAGCGGCTGCTGGCCGTACTCGACGCTTCGGGGGCGTCCTATGAGGTAATAGCCGTCTCGGACGGTTCGACCGACGGCAGCGACCGGGAGCTCGAAGCCGCGTTGCCGGGCCGGCCGCAGCTGACCAACATCGTGCTGGCCGTGAACCAGGGCAAAGGTGCCGCCTTGCGGATCGGCCTGGCCAAAGGCCGGGGCCGCTACCTGGGCTTCATCGACGCAGACGGGGACCTCGACCCGATCCTGCTGGACTCGTTCCAGGCGATGGTGCGTGTGTACAGCCCTGACATCATCCTCGGCAGCAAGCGCCACCCTCTCTCGGAGGTCGAGTACCCGTTCCTGCGTCGGGTGTACTCATGGGGATACCAACAAGTCGTGCGCCTCGGCTTCCGCCTGAACATCCGTGACACTCAGACCGGCATCAAGCTCGTACGGCGAGATGTCCTGTCGGCTGTGCTCCCTCGAATGCTGGAGAAGCGGTTCGCTTTCGACCTGGAGCTATTCGTCATTGCCAGGCGCCTTGGGTACAAGCGGTTCCTGGAAGCCCCCATCCGGCTCCGGCACCAGTTCACCAGCACTGTCTCGTGGCGCTCGGTCTACCGGTCATTGCTGGACACGATGGCTATCTGGTACCGGCTCCGCATCCTTCATTACTACGACGGCGACCAGGCACCGGCGACGCCATCGAGCGAACAGCTGCGCATGGACCCGGTCTTGTTGCGGGGCAGTGCCGGGACGGCGGCGGGCAGCGCAGGAACGGTGGCAAGCGACGGGGCCGGCGGAGTCGAAGCGGGCGACGGTGGCAGCGGGGCGAGGGGGGGCGGAGGGGCGGCGGGCCGAGCGACGCCTCAGCCGGCCTCAGTGCCCGCTCGACCCGCCCCCAACTCGTCGCCCAGGACCTAGTCCGTCGCCCCAGAGGCCGGGGCCGCCCTCTTTGTGCTGCGTCTGGGCGCGCCAGCGTCTCTGATCGCGATGGTGGCGCGCCCAAATCCCCGGCGGCGCCGGCCCTCACCACCCTCAGCGAGGGCTCGGCGACGCCACCGCCACTCTGTGCGATGGGCGATGGGCGATGGGCGATGGGCGATGGGGCGATGGGCGATGGCGGGGCGGTCGATATGACTGTGCCGTGACGGTCAGGCCGCCGGGCTTAGCGCTCAGCGACCGGCGCTGGGCCGCACCGGCTCGGCCACCAGCGGCGCAGCCTCCGTGCCCGCTCGCACCACTAACTCCGTGAGCTCACGGGCGGCCGGCCCCGGGTCTATGGCCAGGGGTGAGACCGGCCACAACCCGACGGAGAAACGGAACGGGCCACTACGCAGCACGTACTGGTCCAGCGGCCCAGGCCCGCAGGCCGCCGAGCCGAGGCCGTGCTGGCGGTGGTCGAGGTGCAGCCAGGTGCGCGGCTCGGGTACCAGTTCGTCCCGATGGCGGGCCGCAGCCAGGGCCTCGGTCGACCACCGGTGGGCGCTGAACCCGAATCGTGGGGCGCCCACGGCCAGCAGGCCTCGGTGCCCGTCGGAGAACTGGCACCAGCGCACCTCACTGCGATGGCCGTTCTCCTGGGGCACGACGTAGGGCGTCTCTAGCTCCTCGACCAGGGCCCGGTACCGGCCCAGGCGGCCTGCCTCCATAGAGTCGGGGTAGGTCTCGTGCGGCCCCAAGCCGTACCAGGTCACCTCGCCCAAGTCCGGGACCACCGCCATCGCCAGCCCCACCCGGCCGAACGTAGTCGGGGCGTTGCCCTCCGGCTCGCCCTCCACGACGATGGCCAGCCGACCGGAGGCGTCGAAGAAATAACGGTAGGTACAGCGCACGCACCACGCCAGCGCCGCCGGGGCCACCCTGGTGGTCACCGCCACCTCGACGTGGCCGTCTATCCGCCTGGCCCCCAAGGCGCAGACGCGGTGCTGCAGACGGTGAAGGCCGTGGTCGGCCCACTCCTTGGCCACGGCCGGCGACCGTAGGCTCAGGCGGTCGTTGTCGATGGGCGCTCGCCACAGCTCGAGCTGGGGCGGGCGCTCGACCAAGTCGCCCCCAAAGGCGCTCCAGGAGGTCAGCCACCCCCCGACGAACCGGGCCGCCCACCCGTGGCCCGACACCACACAACCGTCCCGATGTTCGTCCACCCTGGGCCGGGGGGCGGCGGGGTAGGCCGCTTTACCCCCGTCTTTACCATCGTCACGCCCTGAGCCCCACCCCTTCCGGCCGCCCTTCGGGCCGCGGGCGTCGCCGTCACGAGCGGCCAGGCCGTCCCCGCCCACCCCCGACCCGTCCTCCTCGGCCGCCCTGGCGGGGAGCACGAACTGTGCCCACGCCACCTCGTGGCCAGCCGCCGCCCAAGAGGTGGCCCCCCGAGCCCGCAGCGAGACATCGAGGACGGCCTCCCCACCGACGGCAGGCAACGGACCGGCCAGCACGGTCTGGGCCGACCCCGGCCCAGCCGAAAGAAGCCCCAAGTGGCCCTCGCCTGCCAGCACGCCATCTTCCAGCAGGGCCCATTTCCCCTCCAGGTGGGAGAGGGACAGGAAGTCGTAACGGTTGCGCAGCTCCAACTTCCCTTCCAGGCTGAGCAGCACGACCTCCACCGGCTGCTGCGCCTTGGCCAACTCGCCCAGCGCCGGCGACGGTCGCCGGTCGGGGAACAGCAGCCCGTCGATCACGAAGTTGCCGTCGTTGGGCTCGTCGCCGAAGTCGCCCCCGTAGGCGTAGGCGCCGGGTCGCGCCCCCCTGGGAAGACCAGGCCATGGTCGAGCCACTCCCACACAAAACCGCCCTGTAACCGCGGGTACTGCTCGATCAGCTCCCAGTACTCCTTCAGGCTCCCGGGCCCGTTGCCCATGGCATGGCCGTACTCCGTGAGGAGGTGGGGCTTGTCCAGCCCGGCCTGCCGCCCGAGGGCGGCCACGTCGTCGGGGTGGGTGTACATGGAACCGTAAACGTCGGCCATCTCGGCCTCAGCGCAGCGTTCGTAGTGGATGAGCCGCGTCGGGTCCATTTCCCGTGCCCGCGCTGCCATGGCGACGTGGTTGGCGCCACAACCAGATTCGTTGCCCAACGACCAGAACAAAATGCTCGGGTGGTCCCGGTCCCGGGCCACCATGCGCTCCAGCCGGTCGAGGTAGGCCGGCAGCCAGGACTCGTCGTTGGACAACCGGTCCTGGTCACCTACCAGGCAGAAGCCGTGACATTCCAGGTCGGCTTCGTCGATGACGTATAGCCCGTAGATGTCGCACAGGTCCAAAAAGCGGGGGTCGGGCGGGTAATGGGCGGTCCGCACGGCGTTTACGTTGTGCCTCTTCATCTCTACTATGTCGTCGACCATGCACGACAGCGGTACCGCCCGCCCGTGCTCAGGGTGGAACTCGTGGCGGTTGACGCCGCGCAAGGTGACAGCCACGCCATTGAAAAAGAAAAGCCCGTCCCGGCGCTCGATATGGCGGAAACCCACCCTGACCGCGACCACTTCGATGGGAGTGCCGTCGTCGTCCATCAAGGACACGACGGCGTCGTACAGGCGGGGGTGCTCGGCCGACCACGGCTCCACCGCCGCGCAGGTCAATGTGGCGGTGGCCCCGTTACCGGCCAACGGCGCCGGCCCGGTGGCGACGAGGTGGTCCCGGTCGTACAGCTCGACCTCGACTACGGGGCCAGCCCCCCCGTGCTCGGCTGCCTCGTCCACAGCCCCTGCAACAATCCCGGAGACGACGAGGTCCCCGCCGCCGGTAGTTACGTCGTACGGAGCATCGACGACGACATCGGCCAAATAGACCGGAGGGCGCCACAGCAAAGCCACGTCGCGGAAGATCCCCGATAACCACCACATGTCCTGGTCTTCGAGGTAACTGCCGTCTGACCACTGGTAAACCGCGACGGCCAGGACGTTGCGACCGGCGCGGGCGGCGGCTGTGACATCGAACTCCGAGGGCAGCCGGCTGCCTTGGCTATAACCGATGGGTTCGCCGTTCCAAAAGACGTGGAAGGCGCTGTCCACGCCCTCGAAGCGCAGCACCACCGACCCGGCCTCTAGCCATCCCGGATCCAGCTCCACCTCCCGGCGGTAGCAGCCGGTCGGGTTCTCTGACGGGGCCCTCGGCGGGTCGACCGGGAAGGGGTAGGCGAAATTGGTGTACTGGGGCCGGCCGTAACCCCGGAGCTGCCAGTGCGACGGCACCGGGATCTCGTCCCAACCGTCGTCGGCGAAATCAGCCCTGGAGAACCCGGCCGGCACCGCCGACGGCCGCGGGGCCAAATGGAACCGCCACTGGCCCGAGAGCGAGCGAAAAGCGGGCGAGAGCGCCGGGTCGTACGACCGCGCCGCCGCAACGTCGGCAAAGGGCACAAACGCAGTCCTGGGGGCAAGCCGGCCGCGCGCCAGCACGCGGTGGTCCTGCCAGTCTTCAGCCAAGCGAGCCGTCCCCCGAATGGCGGACGATGGCCACGCCCATCGGAGGCAGCGTCACCTTTTCCTCGACCCGGCGCTCGGTTAGAAGGTCAAAGCCGCCCGGCGCCACCTCCACATGTTTCTCCTCGGCAGAATGGTTGATCAGGAACTCGTACCTGTGCTGGGCCGCCACCCGCACGACCCGCTCCACCCCTGGCGTGGGAGCGGTCAATTGCTGCTCGGGCGACAGCGCCGCCACCCTGGCGTAGACCCGGGCCAACCCGGCGGCATCGAGGCGAGCCCCAAGGTAGTAGGCCCGTCCTTGGCCGAAGCGGGTTTCGACGACGGCCGGCCGGCCCGCCCAGGGGCCGTCTGCCATGCGGGCTACGACCCGGCCCTCGCCTTCCAAAGCAACGTCGGCCCAGAATGTGGCCTTTGTCCTTTCACCGCCCTCCCATTCCACCTCGAGCAGTTCATCCGGCGGCAGGGGGGAAACTTCCAGGACGTCGCAGCCGATTAGCGGTCGCAGCGGCCCGCCATATGGCCCCAAATACACCGAGTCGTTCGGGCCCACGATGCCGGACCAGAACGAGATAATGGCGGTCCCGCCGCCCTCGACATACGACACGAGGTTGGCCCCCTCCTGCTCGCTCAATAGGTAGAGGCTGGGGACAATAACGGCCTGGTAGCGCTCGAGCGGCTCGTCCGGGCGGCAAAAATCAACCGTTATCCCACTGTTGTAGAGCGGCCGGTACAGCCAGGCCAGCTGTTCGTCCATCCTCAGGTCGTTGGCCGGCTTGGACGGCGCTTCGAGCGCCCACCAGTTGGGCCAGGAGAAAAGGAGCGCTGCACGAGCCTCGACGCGGGCTCCGTCGAAGGGCTCGAGCGTGGCCAGCTCCCGGCCCAGAGCGGCCACCTCTGACCAGACCGGGGACGCCACGCCCGAGTGGGAAAGCATGGCCGAGTGGTACTTCTCGGCCCCTGACCGGGACGCTCGCCATTGGAAAAAAAGCACCCCGGTGGCTCCCCGGCCCACCGCCTGGTAGCTCATGGCTCGCATTTGGCCTGGCACTTTGGCCGCGTTGTGGGGCCGCCAATTGACTCTCGAGCTGGTCTGCTCCATGACCATCCAAGGAATTTCCTTGTTGACCGACCGGATGAGGTCATAGTGCATGGCACTG
Organism: uncultured Acidimicrobiaceae bacterium; assembly: GCA_963807395.1. Lineage (GTDB taxonomy): Bacteria > Actinomycetota > Acidimicrobiia > Acidimicrobiales > Palsa-688 > Fen-671. The sequence continues at coordinate 307,664 of CAWEBW010000002.1, read as the reverse complement.
TTCATGGCCCACTCGGGATCTGAGGGATCCGTATAGTTGTCCGTCGAGGCCAGGTCGAGCTCGGCGGCCCAGGCGAAATAGTCGAGCGGCTTGAAAAAGCCCATGAAATTCGTCGTGACGGGAAGCTCGGGCCGGCATTTTTTGAGCGTGGCCCGCTCCTCCAGCGCTTCCTCCAAAAAAGCATCGTTGCTGAACCGGCGATAGTCGAGATCCTGAGCCGGGTTGGCAAACGTGGGCGTCATCCGGGGCGGCATGACCTCGGCGAAATCGTCGTAACGCTGGCTCCAAAAAGCCGTCCCCCAGGCTTCGTTGAGCCCGCTCACGGTCCCGTACCGTCGCTCCAGCCACATCCGGAACGCGTTGGCGTGGTAGTCGCAATAGCAGTACGGCACGTGGCAGGCGTACTCGTTGCTGAGGTGCCACATTTCTATGGCCGGGTGGCTCCCCACTTCATCGGCCAGGCGCTCCACGATACGCCGCGCCATGGCCCGGTACGTCGTGCTACATACACAGAAATGCTGGCGGCTCCCGTGGGTATAGCGGGCTCCGGCGGCGTTGACCGGCAAAATATCCGGATGATGGGTCGAAAGCCACGGCGGCGGCGAGGCTGTGGGCGTAGCCAGGTCGACGCCGATGCCAGCTTGGCCAAGCAAGTCGAGCACGTCGCGCAACCAGCCGACCGAAAAAACGCCCTCCCGGGGCTCGAGTTCGGCCCAGGAGAACACGCCGACGGTCACGAGATCCACGCCCGCTTCGCCCATGAGGCGGACGTCTTCTTCCCACACCGAACGGGGCCATTGCTCAGGGTTGTAATCCCCTCCATAGCGGACCCGTTCACTCACCGGCGACGGCTCCGAACGTCAGGCCCCGGGCCACGTATTTCTGCAAGAAGGGGAACAGGATGAGCATCGGAAGGACGGATATCAGCGAGCCGAGGATCACCTCCGGGTACAGAGGCTGGCCCGCTCCGGCGATATTGAGTTCGGTCGACCAGGCTGACAGGCCCACCGTGAGGGGGAAACGAGTTTCAGTACCCAAAAGGACCAGCGGGAGGAAGAAATTGTTCCAGGTCAGGATGAAGGACAACAGGAACAGCGTCACCATGCCCGGCATTAGGATGGGCCGGGCTACCTTCCAGAACGTGCGCAGTTCGCCGGCGCCGTCGATCCGGCACGAGTCCACCAGCATGTCCGGCACTGCCTCAGCACAATAGATCGACATGAAGTACACCCCGAACGGGTACACGATGAGCGGCAGGATCACCCCCTGGTAGGTGTTGGTGAGGTGCACGTCGTGCTCGAGCAGGAACAGCGGCACCACCAGTGCCGGAAATGGCACCATGAGCGAGCCCACGACGAGCCCAAAGATCCCGCGCCTGGCCTTGAACCGGTACTTGGCCAGGCCGTAACCGCACAGGGTCGAGACCGAGGTGGCAAAAAATGCAGTAGCGGTGGCGTAGATCACCGAGTTCACGAACCACCACTTGAAGTCTCCGTTGTTATACGTGAAAACGCCCTTCAGGTTCTCCCACAAGGACAGGTGCGCCGGCGGCAGGAACGTCGAAGTGGAAAAAAGTTGCGCGGTGTTCTTCGTGGAAGCAATGACCAGCCAGTAGAGGGGGGCCACCACATAGAGCGCCGCCAGCAAGAGGAGCGCCGTACCGACGGTCGTTTTGAGCCGGAAGGAGAAGCGCCTACCCGCGGGAGGGCCGCCCTTGGTACTCGGCCGGGTCACCGTGGCCACTGCCATCTGTCAGCGCCCCCTCGTAACCGTGAGTGGGTCCATTTTTCGCCGGACCACGGTAAAGAACACCACCGTGGCCACAATGGTGATCGCCGCCAATATTACTGACTGAGCCGCCGCCAGTTCCTCGTTGCCGAACGAAAATGCGGTGTTGTAGATGATCTGGTTCGGTGTGAAGCTGTTGCCGATAGAGGCGATGTTGTTGAGGATCACCGGCTCGTTGAACAGTTGCAGAGTGCCGATGATGGAGAGGATCACTATGAAAATGACGGTCCGGCGGATCATCGGGAGCTTTATCCGGGTGGCAATTGACAACTCCGAGCAGCCGTCGACCTTGGCCGCCTCGAGGACCTGGCGGGGCACGGTGGTCAGGCTTGTCAACAGGATGGTCATGTTGTAGCCCGTGAACTCCCAGGTGACGATCAGCATTATGGCGTAGAGCGACAAGCGGTAATCGAGCGGTTGGATCGTCCCTGCTGCCAGGCCCAGTTGATGAGGGATCTTGAGGGCGCTGTTGAGGTCGGGCTCCAGGAGGAAACCCCACATGATCGCCGCGATCACGCCGGGAACGGCGAAGGGCAGGAAGTAAAGCAGAGCGAAAGTCTTCCGGCCCCGGCAATAGGGGCTGTCCAGGAACAAGGCCAGCCCGATGGCCAGGCCTATCATGACGGTGACCTGGATGGCGCCGAAGTACAGCATGCGGACGACGCCGTCCCAGTACTCGCCGTTGTGAAAGACGGTGCGGTAATTGAGCAACCCTGTAAAGGCCCCGGTCAAAGGGGAACGGAGCGAAAGGACCACGGAGTACACCAGCGGCGCGGCAAAGAACAGGGCGAAGAGGGCGAGGAAAGGTACAGTCATCCCGAAGCCGGCGCGGCCCTGTGCGGCTTTCAACCGACGCCCGGGCCTTATGGGCCCGCTTTCTGCCAACGCGCCCGTCCCCTGCAAGGGGATGGTGCCGGCCGTCTGTGTCGTCACGTCAGCCCCCTTTTGCTATTTCTTGGCAAAAACTTACCCCATAGCAGTGCCGGCCCCGGGCGGGAGAGGCCAGTTGTGCCTCTCCCGCCCTCGGCCGGGGAACAATATCTAGCCGGAGACGGAATAGCCGGCTGATTGGGCGTAGGAAACGAGCTGCGACTGGGTCGCAGTGAGCACCTTCGACCAGCTTTCCTTGCCGGCCGCGGCGGCGGCCATCTGGGTCGTAACGAAGTTGCCGAACTCGGTGTCCCATGGGCTCCACTCGAACTGGGTGGGCACCTCGCTGGCGTAGGTGGAGAACTGGGCGTTGATGTTCCCACTGAAATGTGGGACCGGCGCGGAGAACTCCGCCACGCTGGAGCGGGCCAACGCGGCTGGGAAGAGGCCGCGGCCTCCACCTGCCGGAGTGGCGGGGCTCTCGTCGATGGTGAGCCCGCTCTTGGAAGTATTTATGAACGCGGCGAAGAGCGCGGCATCCTTCACCACGTCAGCCGGTGCGTCCTTGGTGACGGCATTGGTGGAACCGCCCCAGTTGGCGGCGGCATGGCCACCGGCCGTCCACTGCGGCATCTGAGTCACGGCCCACTGCTGGGTGGATCCAGTGGGCAGGTAGGCGTCGACCATGTAGGTGGGCGACCAACCGGCACCGACCATAGACACGTAACGGTCTTGGGCGATGTGATGGCCCCAGTCGGCCGTGAAGTCGTCATCGACGGCCACGGCTCCCTCTTTGACCAGGGTGCCCCAGAAGTTCATGACCTTCTGCTCGATGGGACCGTCGAGGTTTATCTTCCAGTTGCCGCTCGAGTTGATCTCGTAAGGGAAGGCCCCGGCCTGCCAGAACAACGACTCCAGCACATCGGCGTCGTTGGGGGCGAAGTAGGTCAGGTACTGGCTGGGGTCGGCCTTGTGGAGGGCCACCGCGTCCGAGGCGAACTGCGCCCAGGTCGCCGGTACCGGCAGGTTGTATTTCTTCAGCACGGCGGGCTGGTACATGAGCCCCATAGGCCCGATGTCTTCCGGGACCGCATAAACGGCTCCTCGCTGAGAAACCTGGTTCCACACCCAGGCGGGGAAATCGCTCTTGTACTGGGACACATATTGGGCGATGTTGACGAGGTCCTTGGCTCCGATGAACTGGGGCAGGTGGTCGTACTCGACCTGGGTCACGTCAGGCCCGGTACCACCGGCCATCGCGGTCGTCAGCTTGGCGTAGAACGTGCCGCCGGAACCGTAGCTTGGCGGCATCTTGATAGTTATGTTCGGGTAGGCCTTTTCGAAGTTGGAGATGACTTGTTGTGGGTTGGTGGTCCAGGTCCACCACGTCAAGGTGACCTTGGCCGGGGATGCCTGTGCAACGGCCGCCGTACCAGCGACTACACCGAGCAGCGTGGCAGTGGCGGCGCCCAATGAAAATAGTTTCCTGAGGATCATTTATTACCCCCTCGTTGAAATTCCCGACTTACGCGGGCCCGATTGGTCGGCCCCATGTCACGTGGGGGACGGGCCGCCGGAGTGGCCGGCCGTTTATTGGGAGCGCTCCCAATCCCACGGCTTGGCAACGTAGCAGAGGCGTCGACCGTGTGGAAATCAGGCCCCTGGATATATCCCCGTGGGCGGCGAATCTATCACTCGCCGCCCACCCGGGGTCATCGTGGGCGCAGCCGGGCCATCTAGGTCGGTCATCTAGGATTCGGGCGCATGACTATCCCGGTCGACCGGCCCAGGGCGCGGCCTCGACCACCACAGCCAGAGCGGGCCACTGACGGAGAGCGGGCCACTGACGGAGAGCGGCCCGGCGTGCAAACGGACGACCAACCGGCCCGGCACCCCGTGCGGCACCCGGACAGTCACCCGGGCCGGCCTACGATCGAGGACGTAGCCCAGGTCGCCGGTGTCTCGAGAGGCACGGTCTCACGGGTCCTGAACGGCGGTCGCCACGTCCGGCCCGCCGTCGTCGCCAGCGTGAACGACGCTATCGAGACGCTCGGCTACTCGGTCAACCAGGCCGCGCGGAACCTGGCGGCTGGTCGTACGGGCTCGGTGGCGTTCGTGGTCTCCGAGCACCAGGAACATATCTTCGAAGATCCGAACTACGTCCTGTTCGTATCGGTCTTTGGCCGGGAGCTGCGGCGGCGGGGCCGCCACCTCCTTCTCACCGCCGCCGAGGACACCGAGGAGGAAATCTTCATCGGCAACTACTTGAGCTCCGGCCACGTGGACGGGGCCTTGTTGGCCCTGCCGCACGTGGACGAGCCTTTGCTGGCCCGTCTGGCCCAAAGCCGGCTGCCACTAGTGGTTATCGGCCGGCCGCTCGGTTATGAAGCGGAGCTCTCGTGGGTGGCGATCGACGATGACGGCGCCGCCAACGAGATCGTCAGCTACCTGGTAGCGCGGTCCTACTCCCGCATCGCCACGGTCACTGGGCCGCTAAACACCAGCGGGGGCCGGGACCGTTTCGAGGGGTATAAACGAGCGCTCGGCCCCTCTTTCCAGCCCCAACTCGTCGCCGAGGGCGACTGGTCGCTCGAAAGTGGTCGTTTGGGGGCGCAAGAGATCCTGGCCCGGGATGATGGGGTCGACGCCCTGTTCGCCGCCTCGGACCTCATGGCCCTGGGCGCCATGGCCGCGCTGCGGGAGGCAGGGCGGCGCATACCTCAAGACGTGGCCGTGGCCGGCTTCGACGACTCGGTCGCGGCCAATCTGGCTGACCCGCCGCTGACCACGATCCGCCACCCGTGCACGGAGATCGCCCTCGAGGCGCTACGGATACTCGATGACTTGATGGAGGGCCGTTCGAACGGCCCCGAGCACGTGGTCCTGCCCACGGAGCTGGTGCCCAGGAGATCCGCTTAGCGCCGCGTCTTGCGTGTTCAGCGACGTGTTTGGGAGGGCCGAATGGCGGTAGCCTCGGTCGTGCCAGCGAAAAGGTGGCAAAGCCAGTCTCGGGCGGCAACGTTGGCCCTCGGGCTGGCGTCCTCGTCCCTGGTCAGCCTGGGCGCGCTAAGCACCGTCAGGACGATTCCCGCATCGGCCCAGGCCCCCGCATCGGCCCAGGCCCCCGCATCGGCCCAGGCCCCCGCATCGGCCCAGGCCGGCGTGCCCGCATTGGGAAGGCCGAATTTTCAGGCATCCGTCCGCCACCGGGCCAGGCCGAGCTCGTCGGGCGTGACCCTGGCCGTCTCTGACGCCTACGGCGTCAACGTCCCCGCCGGGAGCTGGGTGCCCGTGGCCCTCTCGGTGGTCAATCGGCGGTCTTCGGACCTCCTCGGTCAAGTCGTAGTAAGCGTCCCCGTGGCTCAGGTGGAAAGCAGCGAGAATTGCGCGGCGAGCGGCATGGGGTTTATTTGTGGGGCTTTCAGTAACTCTTCTGGATATTCCTCAACCGTGGCGCGGTCAGAGGTCACCTACCGGATCCCGTTGTCGCTCGCAGCCGGGGTGGCCAAGCAGTTTGTCGCCTACGTGCTGGCAGAATCTCCGTACGGGAACGTACAAGCCCTTGTCCGCACCCAGTCGGGGACAGTGCTGGCCAACGCTACTGCTCCCCTGCCGGTGGCGTACGGAGCGCCTCAGCCGGCCGTGCTGGTCGTCACCCAGTCGCCGACCGCCGTTCCCGGGATGGCCACTCTGACCACGCCGACAGGTTCCCACCCGCAATTGCACTACACCGCGCCGGGAGACCTGCCCGTGTCGGCAGCCGCGCTGGGCGGTTTCAGCGCCGTGGTTGTCGACCAGGCGGACACGAGCGTGTTGAGCCCCGCCCAGGGCATCGCCCTGGAGGGTTACGTGGACGCCGGCGGGACGCTGGTGGTGGCGGGCGGGCTCGACTGGAGGGCGGTCACGGCCGGGTTGCCAGCTGGTTTGCTGCCCGCCAGGGTCGAGGGCCTGAGGTCGCCCGTCTTCCTGTCTGGGCTGGCAGAGCTGCTCGGTGCACCGCCGCTTCGGGCCGAGGTCGACGTGGCCGTGCTGAAACCACTGGCTGGGAGCAGCCCGACCTTGACGGAGGGGTCGGGCGCCTCTTGCCGTCGAGTGGCGACGGGGAAGCGGGCAGGTAGTGCTGTTCGCCTTCGACCCGTTGGCCCCTCCGTTGGCCAACTGGCCCGGGACGGCCGCGTTGATGAGCCGTTTGTTCGCTCCGGCGTTCCAAGACAGTTACTACGGCGAACAGCCGTCTCTGGCCGCCAACCCCGCCAGTTCGCAAGCGCAGCCCCGCAACCTGGGGGCGGCGCCCATAACGAACATCGGGACCAGCACCGGCTCCGGCGGCAACGACGCGCTCCTGAGCCCCACTACCGCCAGCCAGGGCCTGCTCGGCTATCTCGAGCAGATGCCTGGGTCGTCAGCACCAAAGGCTTACCTTTTCGGCATCCTGCTGCTCGGCTACGTCGTGGTGGTAGGCCCCCTGTGCTTCTGGGCCCTCACCCGCCTTCGGCGCCGTGAACTCGCCTGGGTGGTGGTGCCTGGCCTGGCCGTGGTCGGCGGGCTGGTCCTTTACGTCACCGGGGCTGGCGTAGACCGCCCCGTCATAGTCAACGAGGTCCGGGTCACCCAGCTCGCCCCCGGGTCACACTTGGCGCAGCTTATTTCCCTCGGCGCCGTCTACCTCCCCCAGGGCGGTTCCCAGGGCGTGGAGCTGACCGGGCAGTTCTCCTCGTCCCCGGCGATGGTCGGCGACCTTGGCGCCGACGCCGGCGCTCAATTGGCCGTCGGTGCCGGGCTCGGGCCCGCTCGAGCAGCTGGGGTCGGGGGGGGCGCTGAGACCAGCTCGCCCGGGCCCATCAACCTAACGGTCCGCGGCCCGAGCAACTCCCTCGGGGGCTGGGGCGCCAGTGGCACCACTCATCTGCCCGGGACGGTCACGGCCAGCCTGGCTCAGTCAAACGGCGCGTTTGTCGGGAAGGTGACCAACGACCTGGGGGTGGGGTTGGAGGACGCCCAGGTCGTCACCGCCGCGGGGTTGGAATCGCAGGTTCTGGGGACGGTGCCCGCCGGTGCCTCCTCCGGGGTCGACCTGGCTGCGTCCTCGAACGACGGTGTTCCCGTCGCGCCTTTCCTGGCCCTTCCTCTGAGCGGCAGCTCGCACGGGAAGGAGCAACAGGAGGAGGCGGTGCAGAGCCTGTACGACCTCGGTGCGCTGTACTCCGGCCAGGACGGTGGCACGCCGGTGCTCGTGGCCTTCGCCAGCCACCCCCTCTACCCGTTGGACTATGGGACCGCTGCTGAACACCTGGGCCCATCTGACGTCGTCGTGGTGCCTCTGCTGGCGGGCTTTCGGCCAGGCGCAGGAACGGTCGACCTCGGCCCGGAGCTGGTGGGTTCCAGCCGTTCTGTCTCCATTGCCGTCGACCAGCTGGGTACGGGTTCTTTGGCGCTGCAGCAGGGTGGGTCTTACGACTACCAGTTCACTATCCCGGCCACACCGTGGGCCCACCTGGAGCTCAACTTTGGCTCGGTGGACGGTTCGGTAACGACCCCCGGGATCGCCATGGCCCCGTCGGCTGCGTCACAGACCGGGACCTACACCGCCAGCAGTAACAGTGTGGCAGTGAGCGTTTTCGACTACCGGACGGGCCACTGGGACAGGTTGCGGACGACCACCTCCTCGGGCCAACTACTGGCCGCAGTGCCAGGCCCCGACCGTTACCTGGGACCCGGCGAGGCCCTCGAGGTGCGTTTGAGCACCCCGGGAGCCGCCCTGAACGTGTATGGCGAGGTGCCCGTCCTGTCCGCAGCGGCCCCGTCGATGGGCCGGTAGGTCAGTGGACGGGCCAATGGGCGAGACCGTGATGATCAAAGCCGAGGACCTCAGGAAGGTGTACGGCCATACCGAGGCCCTCTCCGGGCTCAGCTTCGAGGTGCCAGAGGGGGAGGTCTTCGGGTTCATCGGAGCCAACGGGGCCGGTAAGACGACGACCCTGCGCATCCTGGCCGGCCTTACCCGCCCGAACGGGGGGTGGGCCGAGCTCGACGGCGTGGACGTGGTCGCCGAGCGTGCCCGGCTGCCTGAACGGGTCGGGTACATGCCCGACTTCTTTGGCGTTTACGACTCGATGACGGCGGCCGAATACCTGGCCTTTTATGCCTCTTGTTACCGGCTCCCCAAGCACGTCATCAGCCGCGTCGTCCCCGACCTTTTGGAACTGGTGCAGCTGAGCGCCAAGCGGGACGAACAAGTAGACAGCCTGTCCCGGGGCATGAAACAACGGCTCTGTCTGGCCCGCGCTCTGGTGCACGACCCCAAGGTCTTGCTCCTCGACGAACCGGCCTCCGGTCTAGACCCGCCCGGGCCGAGATGCGGGAGCTGGTTCAGGCCCTGAGGGAAATGGGCAAGACGATCGTATTGTCGAGCCACATCCTGCCTGAACTGGCCGAGATGTGCACCAGCTATGGCGTTATCCACGACGGCCGCATGGTCGCCCAGGGCCCGGCCAGTGCCATCCTCGACAGCCTCGGGCCGCGCCCGGGCACGCGTGCGGGGTGACCTCGAGGAGGCCGAGCGCCTGGCTGCGAACATTACCGGTGTCGCCAACGTGCGGCGGGCAGGGGTGGACACGCTGGAGATCGAGCTTCCGGGACGATGGCGCAGATGAGGGCGCGACCGGCTCAGCCACTTTGCTGGGCGCGTTGGTGGCCGCGGGCATCCCCGTAGCCGAGTTCAGAGAGGATGAGGGAGGGCTGGAGCAGCTGTTCCTCCAGCTGACGGCCCCAAGTGACGGTGAGCCCGTGGAGCAAGCCACATGACGGCAGTTCCCCTGAGGGCCGAGGGCAAGAGTTTCGCCGAGCGGGCCAACGCTTTTTTCGCTGCTGTGGCGTGGAACCCGATAGTGAGCAAAGAGCTCCGTTCGCGAATGCGGGGCTGGCATGCCTTCGCTTTGCTCACCGGGTACCTCTGTGTCATTGGCGGGCTGGGCTGGATCGTTTACGACGCCGACATCGGCTCGGCCGGCAACATCGTCGGCCTCGGCAGCACTGGCGCCCAGGTGTTCCGGTCGCTCGCTGGCGTCGTGATGGCCACCGTCGCCCTGGTCGTGCCCGGCCTGGTGGGGCCGACCATCAGCGGTGAGCGCGAGCGCCAGACCTTGGACCTCTTGCTCGTTACGCCCCTGGGCCGGCGCGCATCGTCCTCGGCAAGCTCGTGTCCGCCCTGGCCTTCATGGTCTTACTGGTGATCGCGTGCCTGCCCCTGTTCGGCGTCGCCTTCCTGCTCGGCGGGGTGGGCGTGGGCGAGGTACTCGAGGCCGTCGTGTTCACGCTGGTCGGGGCCGTAACCATCGGGTCGCTGTCGATGCTCGTATCGGTGCTACTGCGGCGCGTCTCATCAGCGACCGTAGTGTCCTACCTGGCCATGCTGGCCTTGACCATCGGGCCCATAGCGGGCGGCTACCTGCTGAACAAAGCCTTGTCCGAACCGACCGAGAACGGCCCCGCGCCGTTCGCCATCGCCGAGGTCAACGCGACGACCGGCATCGTCGACTCGATCAGCCCGGCGGTGGGGGCCGCCTCTTTACTGGACGCGTCGGATTGCGGTGTGGTGGCCCCGTTCTTCGGGTCGGGGGTGGGTGTACCGATCGTCGTTAATTGCGGGCCTGGCGGCCAGTACGTGCTCAACCTCGGGCCTCTTGGGACCTGGCAGGCGTGGGAAGGCACCTTCTTGCTGGACGGCGTTATCGCCATCGGCGCCCTGGGTGCGAGTGTGCTCTTCCTGAGCAGGCGGGAGACGGTGTGATGCCGGAGGGTCTGATCCCAGACGGTGGCGGGCAGCCGGGCGCGCTGGGCCTGAGGTCGGAGACAAGGGGTCCGGCGTGGTCGTCAACGCCGGAGACAAGGGGGCCGGACCTGGAAGCGGGAAACCTGGGAGCGGGAAACCTGGGAGCGGGAAACCTGGGAGCCGGAAACCTGGGAGCCGGAAACCTGGGAGCCGGAAACCTGGGAGCCGGAAACCTGGGAGCCGGAAACCTGGGAGCCGGCTTTTCGGTGCAGCGAGCCCTTCTCGTCGCGCTCGAAAGCAGAAACGACGCTGGAACGCAACGAGATAGGTCGAATGCACCGAGAACCAGGGCTACAGGCCGTCGTCTGGCACGCAAAGTGGCAGTGAAATGACTGTTCGCGGCAATTCCGCTCGACACAGCCCCTCGCGCCATCGTCGAGGCGCAGCCGAGGCCCTCGGGAACCCTCTCGCCGGGATCCTCGTCCCCCTGCGCCGCCGTGCCTTGGGGGACTCCGCCCTCCACTGGGGCCTCTTGGCGGTTGCCGGCTGGGCTGCTGCCGTTTCTGTCCTGCTGGCGTGGTCGAAGGCCACCCCGACGAGCCATATTGCAGTGATCGCGGCCGGCCTCGGCGGCCTTGCGGTCCTTATGGCCGCCGGCGTCTGGGTGATCCGCCGACCCACCGTCGTCCAGGTGGCCCGGGTCGCCGACGCCCGCCTCCATCTAAACGAACGGTTGGCGAGTGCGTTGTTCTACGCCAACGCACCGGGTGAAATGGAGGCCCGGTTGCGAGCCGACGCCATACAGAGGGCGTCGAGCCGCACTCCGGCCGAGGCCTTCCCGCTCCGTCGGCACCGGGACCTCGTGGCCGTGGCGCTGGCCATAGCTCTCGTCGCCGTCGTGCTGGCGGTGACGCCCAACCCTCAATCGGCCGCCCTGGCCCGTCAATCGGCCGACCGTGAAGTGACGGCGCAAGCACGAAAGGTCGTGGCATCGGCCCAGCAAAGGCTGGGCCAACCCTCTTCGCCGGAGTCGGAACAGCTCGCTCGCGCCCTACAAGCCGCCCTTTCCCAGCTGGCTAAGGCCGGCTCCCCGCTAGCTTCCCTGGTTGCGCTGTCGGACCTCTCCCGCCAGCTGACGCCACTCGACAACTCTTCGGGTGAGGCCGCCCAAGCTGCTGACGCGGCCGCAGGCGAGGCCATGGAGGCGGTCCCCGCTGCCCAGAAGCTGGCTGCGGACCTGTCGAGCGGCAACCTGAAGGCTGCCGCCGGTGACCTACGGTCCCTCTCCAGCCAACTCTCGAGCCTCAGCCCAGCCCAGCGCAAAGCACTGGCCACCGCTCTGGCGAAGGCGGCCGCCACCGCCGGCTACAAGTCGGGCACAGGCCTCGGGACCTCCGCTGGCCCCGGGGGCAACAGGACGTTTGCCGGGGGGCTGGCGCAGGCCAGTTCCGCCCTCTCGGCCGGCCACCTGGGTGCGGCCGGGGAAGCGTTGAGGTCAGCCGCCAACGGGGCTGCCGGTTCCGCCGCGGCCGTCTCGCTCCAGCAGCAGCTGGCTGCAGACCGGGCTGCCGTTCAGAACGAGGAAGCAAAGGTCGCCAGCCGGGCGCAGGCCGACACCGCCGCCGCCGGTAAGGTCGGCGGCGCCAACGTGGGCGCCAGCGGGCGCCACAACAGCCAGGGGGCTACGGGCGGCTACAGCGGGACCGCAAACGGTGTGCCGGGCAGCGGCGTTCCGGGACGTCCCGGGCAGAGCGGTCTCGGGCAGAGCGGTGCTGGACCAAACGGGGCCGGGCAGAGCGGCACCGGCCAGCGAGGCAGCAGCGGCTCGGGCGGCAGCGGCTCGGGCGGCAGCGGCTCGGGCGGCAGCGGCTCGGCCGGCACCGGCTCGGCCGGCAGCGGCTCGGGCGGCAGCGGCTCGGGCAGCGGCGGGACCGGTAGCAGCGGTTCGGGGGACGGCGGCGCCAGTACCGGGGCGGGGGGCAACGGGCAGGGCGGCGAAGGTGGCCCGGGGCGGGCCAGGGGCCCCAGGCTGGGGCGGCCCACTCGAACCAGGCGCTGTCGCCCTCCGACCAGGTCTTCATCGCCGGCCAGCCCGGCCAGAGCGCGCAAGTCGTAGGCCAGCAGGAAGGTGCCGGGGGAGCGGTCAAGACGACCTCCTACCAGAACGTGCTGCCCCGCTTCGAGAAAACGGCATTACAGGGTCTGGGTTCGCACGTCGTCAGCCCGGACGACCAGGGTGTAGTGCGTAACTACTTCTCGTCCCTGGGGAACGGGGGGTGAGCCCTGGGCGCCCGCAGCCCCGGCGGTGGAGAGGGCGACGAGCTCGTGTGCCAGCCCGCCTGAGGACGTCAGGGCTGGTCACCACCTGCATATTTATCGCTCTGGTGGCGTTGTCCGTGCCTTCGGCCAGCAGCGCCGCTCCTGTGCGGCGCGTACAACCGAGCGCCTTGGCGGCAGCGCCGGTTGAAAGCGCTCGACCTCCCTCGTCGGGCGTCACCCTCGCCATTTCGAGCCTGTACAAGGTCACCGTCCCACCGGGTACCTGGGTGCCTCTCAATGTGTCGGTCACCAACCGGGAGACGGCGGACGTCGAGGCGGATGTCGTGGTGGAGGCGCCTGCCGCGCAAGCCGGCGAGTCGACCCCAGGTTGCCTCTCGAACGGGCCCTCGACCTTCACGTGCCTCGGCTCCCAGGACTATTCCGCCAGTCTCCAGGCACCGGGGCCGCGATCCCCGACCACAACGGCTTTCGTCACGTACCAGGCTTCCCTCCAGCTTCCGGGCGGGACGGCCAAGCAGATGACCCTTTACGTGCTGGCGGGAGCGCCGGGCCAGGGTGTTTCGGCGCGGCCAAACGGTGTCCGGGCGAGTACTCGCTCGCGCCCGAGCTCAGTTACCAGTGGCTTTCGGGCTGGCCCCACCGGCCGTACTGGTGGTGACGGACAACGCGCCGGCCGTGACCGTCCTCACCAAACTCGTCGCTCCGACAGGCGCCCAGCCCCAGCTGCAGTACATGGCTCCCTCGGACCTGCCGCCGGTGGCTGCCGCGCTAGGGGCGTTCAGGGCGGTCGCCGTGGACCAGGCCGACACCGGGGCATTGAGCCCGGCCCAGGGCCAAGCGCTCGAGGGGTACGTGGACGCCGGTGGCACCCTGGTCGTGGCGGGAGGCATTGGTTGGCAGGGCGCCACCGCCGGGCTACCGGCTGGCCTGCTCCCCGGCCACCCGACCGGCACGGTGTCCTCGATGGCGCTGCCCGGCCTGGCCTCCCTTCTCGGCACACGACCGGTGCCCGGGAGGGTGGACGTGGACACCGTCGATGTCCCGGCGGGGGCGACCGAGACTATGGCTCAGGGAAAGGCTCCACTCGTCCTCGAACAGGACCGGGGCAGTGGCCATGTCGTCCTCTTGGCCTTTGACCCATCGGCGGCCCCACTCGCTACCTGGCCCGGCGCCCCGGCCCTGTTGAGCCGCCTGTTCGCGCCGGCCTACCGGCCGGGCTACTACGACAGCCCACTGCCCTACGCCGAGGGCGGTGGCGTGTTCCCCGTGGCTCCGTCCAGCGCGCCTCCGTCAGTCGAAGCCAGCCTCGGCGGCAACTTCGACACCGGTGCGGCTCTGATGAGCCCGGCGACCGCGGTCAACGTCCTGTCCGGCTACCTAGGACACGCGCCCACCCTCACGAAACCGCCGGCCGTGGGCCTCTTAGGCTTTGTCTTGTTCGGCTACGTCTTCGTCGTCGGCATAGTCCTGGTAGTCGTGCTCAGCCGAGCTCGCCGTCGGGTGCTCGTCTGGGCGGTAGTACCGGTACTCGCAGTTGCCGGCGTCCTAACAGCCAGCGTGACCGGTATCGGCGGCGGGAGCAGCCCCCTCGTCCAAGAGGTCCGCGTCTCTCAACTCCCGCCCGGCGGCCACCTCGCTCAGGTCCTCTCGATGGGTATGGTCCAGCTTCCATACGGCGGTTCCCGTCGCCTACAGCTGTCGAACCCGCCGTCAGGGGTACTACAGGGGCCAGGCGGCCCGACCCTGGTCGACAACCTGGCGGCCGGGAGGGGTGTGCACGTCAGTATCGGGCAGGGCCGCACGCCGTTCAGTACGAGCGTGACGGTCAGCGGACCGCCCAACTCACGAGGTGGTTGGTCGGCCAGTGGGACCGTCGACCTGGCCGGCAGCGTGGCCGCCCGCACCACCGAGAACGGGGACCTCCTGTCCGGCAGCGTCCGCAACGACCTCGGAGTGCGGTTGTTGGATGCCCAGGTCGTCGTGGCGTCCGGGGAGGCGTCCGCACAACTGGGCACCCTGGCACCCGGGCGGTCGGCCGGCTTCGAGTTGCTCCTTTCGCCGAGCAGCAGCCCATTAGCGCAGGCCTTCGGGGCCTCGGCCCCAGTCGTTGCTGATCAACCCGCATCTAGCCCCATCGGGCCGGGCCAGACTGTTGCCGTTCCCCCCCGCTCTGGCCCAGTCTCGGCGGGCGGTGGAGCGACGACGGTGGCCCGGACGGGCGCAGCCGAGGCCACCTCTGGTGCATCTGCCGGAGCGGCCAGAGCGGCCAGAGCGGCCAGAGCGGCCGCCGCCGCCCAGCGAGAGGTCGAGACAAACCTCGGCGACCTGGCCGCCTCGTACTCGACCGAGCACGGAGGAGCGCCGGTGTTCGTGGCCATGGCGGCTCAAAAACTTTTCGCCCTTGACTCCAGCAGCGGTGCGGAAAATCCAGTTGTCAGCGACGTTGTCGTTGTCCCGCTCACCGACGGCCAAGACCGCGACCAAGCGCTGACCGACGTCCCTGGCGAGCTGGTGGCGTCGAAGGGTGTCACGGGTGAAACAGAGTCCGCCATCACCACCGGGTCATTGACTCTCCAGGCCGGCGGCATGTTCGACTACCAGTTCCTTCTGCCCGGCACGCGCTGGCGGGGCATCGAGCTCGACCTCGGGTCATCTTCGGGCGAGACGTACGGCCCACCGCTGGTGGGGCTGAGGACGTACAACTACGCCACGGGCCGCTGGGATGCGCTCCGAGTGAGGGCCCACGCCGGCGAGCTCCTGGCTGTCGTCCCCGACGTGGCCCACCACTTGGGGCCAGGTGGCACCCTCGAAGTGCAGGTGGTCGCCACCCAGGATGGCGTCGAGGTCTACGGTGGCTTTCCCACCCTCTCGGCCACTCCAGGCGGCCCGGCCCGGGCCAAGCACCTCCGTGCGCACCTGGGCGAACTGACCCGTGGGCTCAGCGTGCTGCCGCGCCTAAATCCAGGCGAGATCGCCCCCGTCGGCGCAGCCCTGGCTCGCACCGTGCCCGTCCCGTGAGCGATGCCTCGATGTCGCCTGAGGCCTTCGCGGTCACGGTGGCCCAGGTGGAGACAGAGCTCCGCAAGCTCATCGTGGGCCAGGACGAGGTGGTCCGCGACACGATCGTGGCCCTGCTGGCGGGCGGGCACGTTCTCCTCGAAGGAGTGCCGGGGCTGGGGAAGACCTCACTAGTCCGTGCCTTGAGCGAAGCGCTCGACCTGGCCTTCAGCCGCATCCAGTTCACGCCGGACCTCATGCCCGCCGACATCACCGGCACGACGCTCATTCAGGAAGACGAGGGCGGCCGGAGGTTCCACTTCGCGCCCGGGCCGGTGTTCGCCAACCTCGTACTGGCCGATGAGGTCAACCGGGCCACGCCCAAGGTCCAGAGCGCCCTCCTGGAAGCGATGCAAGAACGCACCGTCACCGCTGGCGGCGCCACCCGACCTCTGCCGAGCCCGTTCTTTGTGCTCGCCACCCAAAACCCGATCGAGCTGGAGGGGACCTACCCGCTGCCCGAAGCCCAGCTGGACCGGTTCTTGTTCAAGCTGTCCGTCCCCTATCCGAGCGACGGCGCCCTAGCCGAGATAGCCCGCCGCACAACCGCCGCCCATGAGCCCACCCTCACCCGAGTGGTCGACGGGCGCCAGGTTCTGGCCATGTCCGCCCTCGTAAGGACGGTACCGCTGGCCGACCATGTGCTCGACTACGCGGTCCGGCTGGTGAGCGCCACCCAGCGCGACCGCAGCCCGGTACCCGAGGTGGCCGGGATGGTGAGGTTCGGGGCCAGCCCCCGGGCCGTCCAGGCGCTGGCGCTGACGGGCAAGGTGCGTGCCCTATTGGCCGGACGCTTCAACGTCGCCTTCGACGACATTCGCGCCAGCGCCCGCCCTGTGCTGCGTCATCGCCTGCTCCTCAGCTTTGAGGCCGAGGCGGACGGCGTGACCAGCGACCGGCTGGTCGACAGGCTCCTAGAGGAAGTGGCCGCCGACCCGGTGGTGGCCCGTTGACGGCCCCGACAGGCGCGGGAACCACCGCCGGCGCCGCCGCCTCCGGCCTCGGGATCACGCCGGACCTGCTCCGCGCCCTCGACCGGCTCACTTTGCCGTCCCGGCGGGCCGTGCTGGGGGCTAGCGCCGGCCAACGGAGGTCGCGCCATTATGGCAGCTCGCTCGACCTGGCCGACTACCGGGCGTACGTCCCGGGCGACGACATCCGCCGGCTCGACTGGGGCGCCTACGCCCGCCTCGGCCGCCTGTTGGTACGCCTTTACGAGGGCGAAGAGGACACCTGCGTCACGTTGTGGGTCGACACCAGTGCGTCGATGGCCTGGGACCCTGCCGGGAAAGAGCGGCCGGCCCGAGGTCTGGCCGGCGCCCTGGCGTACCTGGCCCTGGCGGCCGACGACCGCGCCGCCTGCATTGGTTTCGCCGGGCGTGTCGTCGGACGGACGGGGCCGTTAAGAGGCAAGCGGTCCGCCCCACGGCTGTGGACGGCGTTGGCGGCGCTCCCGCGCGGCGTGGGCACCGACTGGTGGGTGGTGGCCGGCGCGGCCCGTTCGGTCCCGAGAGGCGTGGCCGTCGTTATCTCGGACTTCCTCACCCCGGAGCCCCCGAAACAGGCTCTGGCCGCCCTCCGCCAGGCCGGCCACGAAGTGGTACTCGTCCAGGTGCTCTCGCCCCTGGAACTAGCTCCAGAACTTCGCGGCGAGTTCCGCCTCGTTGACGCCGAGACGGCTGACACTGTCGAGCTCACGCTGGGCGACCAAGCTCTCGGGCTGTACGACGAGGCCCGGGCCGAGCACACCCGGGCACTGCGGCTACTGGCCGCCGCTCACGGCGCCCGGCTGGTCACAGTCGACGGCGGGGCGCCGCTGCGTCAACTGGTGCTGGGGCAGCTCGTCCCGGCCGGGGTGGTCCATTAAGACGCCAGGCCACAAGACGCCCGGGCCACAGACGCCCGCGGCCCACAAGACGCCCGGGGCCAAGCGCCAGTGACTTTCCTCGAGCCGGTGGCCGGCATCGCCGCCTTATCGCTCGTGGCGATCGTAGCCCTCTACTTTCTGAAGGCCCGACGGCCGGCCCGGCCCGTGAGCAGCACTGTTTGGTGGCGCCCTGTCATCCTCGACCGCCAAGCCACCATCCCCTGGCAACGCCCTCGGCCATCGTGGCTGCTGGCCCTCCAGGCGCTGGCCGCCATCCTCGTCATCGGTGCGCTCTTGCGGCCAGCGCTGGTATCGGCCCAGGCCCTGGCCGGCCAGACGATTGTCGTCATCGACAATTCCGAGACGATGCAAGCGACCGACGTGGCGCCGAGCCGGTTCGCCGTCGCCGTAGCCGATGCCAGGGGGCTTGTCGACCGGCTCGGGCCGCACGCCCGGATGACCCTTATCGCCATGAGCCCGAGCCCGGCGGTTATTGCCAGCGCCGTCGGGCAGCGTCAGCCGCTGCTGCAGGCCCTCGAACAGCTGAAGCCGACTGACGCCCAGGCCGACCTGCAGGACGCCCTCCAGCTAGCGGTGGCGTCTGCCGGCCCGAAGACGTCGGGCACCAGGCTCATTATCCTCTCCGACGGGCTCACCGAACCCCTGCCCGAGCCCGTCACGCTCCCCTTCCCGGTCCAGTACAAGCGGATCGGGGTGAGCAACGAGAGCTCGGCCATTACGTCCCTCACCGTTGCGCCCGGAGTAACCAGCGAGAGCGCCGTCGCCCACCTACAGGACTTCGGGCAGGAGCCGGCCCCTCTCACGGTCGAGATGTTCGCCGACGGGCAACTGACCGACGCTCAGTCCGCCGACCTGGCCCCCGGTGGCGGCCAGGACATTACCTTCGCTGTCCCCCGAGGGACGAACTACGTAAAAGTCACCCTCCTACCTCACGGCGACCTGGCCGCCGACGACGGCGCGGTAGCTGTCGCCAGCCCACCTCGGAAGATCCGGGTGCTGCTGGTGACCAGTGGCGACGTGTTCCTGGAGAAGGCCCTGGAGCTGCGGCCAGATGTGACGCTAACGACCGAAGCGCCCGCCGGCTGGCGCCAGAGCCAAGCGTCGAGCCCCGACGTGGACCTGTTCGTTTTCGACGGCTTCGTCCCGCCCCAGCTGCCGTCCCGGTCTCCATTCCTCTTGGTCGGGCCGCCGCCCGACCGCCAGCTCGGATCCGGGCGCCCGATCGTGCCCGGCCCGCTCCTGCCCGCCGAAGCGAACGACCCATTGCTCTACGACGTCGACCTGTCCAATGTCGACGTAGCCGCCTCGGCCGACCTGCAGAACTCCACCTTCGGGACCGCAGTGATCAGCAGCCCGGGCGGCCCGGTCCTCATCGTCCGCGACGCGGCACCGTCGGAGCCGCCGGCCGCCGTGCTCGGCGTCTACTTGCACGACTCCGACCTGGTGTTGCGGAGCGCATTCCCGATCCTCGTGAACCACTTGTCCGAGTTCTTGGCCCCCGATGCCGTCCCCGCCCTGAGCCAGCAGCCCGGGTCGCCGGTGACGCTGGCCCCCGGCCCGGGGGCGAGAGAGGTCCGGGTGACCAGACCGGACGGCAGTACTGAGGTCATCGCGGCCGGGCGGGCCAGCCTGGCGGCCAGCGGCGGGACCCTGCTGTTCACCGGCACCGACGAAGTAGGCCTTTACACCGTCACGGTGGTCACCGGCCTGGACCGGGAGCACAGCTACATCGCGGTCAACCCGCCCGGGGTGCCGATCGCCCCCCAACAGCAACTGGATGTAACCGGGACGACGGCAAAGGCACCCACCAGTGCTTCGCTTTACCAGGGCCTGTGGACGGCGGCGGCCGTAGCCGCCCTGGTCGTCCTCGCCCTGGAATGGCTGGTGTACCACCGTGCCCGTTGAGTTCACCGATCCCCTGTGGCTGCTGGCCCTCCTCCTCGCCGTGCCGCTCGTCGTCGTCTGGCGGCGCTGGCCGACGGCCTTTTCGCGACGCCAACGTCAAGCCGCGTTGGGCGTCCGCCTGGTGCTGGTGGCTGCCATTGTGCTGGCCCTGGCCGGCCCCGAACTGTCGTACCACGCGTCCAGCCAGACGCTCATAATGGCCGCGGACCGGAGCGCCAGCACCGCTCAAGCGCAGTACCAGGAGACCCCGGCCGTCCAGTCGCTGGCGGCGGCGTTACCGGCGAAGGACCAGCTGGGCGTGGTGAGCTTCGGCCAGGACTCCCTTGTGGAAGACCCGCCCGCCCCAAACCTTCAGTTCCAGGGGTTCGCTACTACACCAGGCGCCAACTTCACCGACATCGAATCGGCCCTCCGCCTGGCTGGTTCGATGGCCGCCCCGGGGACGCGGCGTCACGTCGTGCTGATAAGTGACGGGCGTCAGAATGTTGGCGACGCGGTGGGTGAGGCCAGGGTGTTGCGTTCTCTGGGGGTGCGGGTGGACGTCCTCCCCTTGCGTGTCCCTGTCGGTCCTGACGTGCGGGTGGACTCCGTGCAGGTGCCCTCCACTGTCCTGCCGGGGTCTAGGGCGCAAGCGACGGCCGTGCTGGTCAGCAACGAGACGACGACGGCACGAGTGGAGTGGTCCCTCGACAACACCGAGGTCGTCCTGGACACGGTCGTCCCCGTAAACCGCGGCGTAACTGACGTGCGAGTATTGCTACCGCCCGCCCGCCCCGGTTTCCATCAGGTGAACATCGAGATAGCACCAGCCCGCGACGCCGTGCCCGGTAACGACTTCGGAGAGGGGCTGTTCCAGGTGTTCGGGGGCCAGCAAGTACTCGTAGTGTCGGGCACGCCGGGAGCCGGCACCAATGTGGCCGGCGCCCTCCAGGCGGCCGGGATAGATGCCACCGTGGTCAGCCCAGGGCAGGTGCCGGTGACAGTACCGGGTGTAGCCCGCTGGCAGTCGGTCGCGCTCGTCAACGTCAGCGCCGCTCAGCTCGGTTACCAGCGCATGGAGGCACTGGCCACGGCGACGCGGGACCTGGGCGTGGGTTTGGCCGCCTTCGGGGGGACGAATACGTACGGCCCCGGAGGCCTGGCCGGCACCCCGCTCGAGCAAGCGCTGCCGATCGAGATGAAGGTCGCCAACCCGCAGGCCAAGCCGCCGGTGGCGGTCATGTTGGTGCTGGAGTCCGTCGAAAGCCCGGCCGGCGACCTCGTGTTGCGCTCGGCCGCCCGGCAGCTGGTGGCCAACCTGTCCCCTCAGGACCTGGTCGGGGTGGCGAACGGAGAGACCGGTGTCATAGTGCCCCTGCAACCAGTGGGCAACGGCCAGAAGGTCGAAAGGGACATCATGGACATCCCGAGCTTCGGGGACCCTCCCAGCTACGTGCCCTATATCCAGGACGCCGCCGACGCGCTGGCCGGGCACCCGAGGAACAGCAAGTACATCGTGGTCCTCGGCGATGGTGACGCCGACGACCCCCTGCCCACGCCTTCGTTCATGGCCGGGATCGTCCGCCAGGGCATCACGGTCTCCACGGTGGGGGCCGATGTCCACGGAGTGCCCCAGTTCATGGCCAATATGGCGGCGATCGCGGCCGAAGGGAACGGCCGCTTCTACGATTCGGAGTCCGCCAGCCAACTCCCGTCGATCTTCCTCGACGAGACCCAGGCCCAGCTGCAACCCTGGGTGGTGCAGGAGCGTTTCCACGCCGCCGCCGGCGCCCCTTCACCGGCGCTCGACGGCATCGACCCGTCCCTCGCTCCCCCCGCTCGACGGCTACGTCGCGGCCACGCCCAAGCCCTCCTCTCAGGTCGTCCTCTCGGGGCCCGACGGCGACCCCGTCCTGGCCCAGTGGCAGTACGGCTCTGGGGACGGCGTGGCGTGGACCAGCGATACGCAAGGCCGCTGGACCTCCGAGCTGCCTGGGCTCCCCTCTGGCCGGCAAGCTGTTCGCCGGGCATCGTGGCTGCTACCTTGCCGCTGGCCGCCAGCCCGGCGCTGTCGGTGTCAGCCCAGTTGGAAGGGGACCAGGCCCACCTGGTCGCCGAGGCTGCCGCGGCGCCGGCCGACGCCTCCGCTGTGGCCCATGTGGTCGGCCCCGAGGGGCAGGGTTCCGATGTGCCATTGGCGGAGACCGCCCCCGGGCGGTTCGAGGCGGACGTCCCCACCACCGACGTGGGCGCCTACCTGATGCGGGTCGAGGTGAGCGCTGCCGGGCGGCTACTCGACGCAGCCACCACCGGCGTAGCCATCGCCTACTCGCCTGAGCTCCGCTTTATCGGTACCGACCTGCCCTTCCTGCGGCAGGTGGCAGACGCGGGAGGCGGGGTGGTGCTGTCTTCAGCCCGAGAGGCGCTGACTGAGCCGGTCCCGCCTGTCAACGTGACGCAGTCGTTGGTCGAGTGGCTCCTCGTCCTGGCCGTCGTGTTGCTACCCCTCGACGTCGCCCTGAGGCGCCTGGTTATCGGCCGGGAAAAGGCGGTCCAGCGTGACGAAGGAACAGCCAGGGAAGTCACAGCCAAGGACCGGGGCTCTCGCCGAGGTAAGGGCA
This sequence comes from uncultured Acidimicrobiaceae bacterium, assembly GCA_963807395.1. Lineage (GTDB taxonomy): Bacteria > Actinomycetota > Acidimicrobiia > Acidimicrobiales > Palsa-688 > Fen-671. Next base: position 285,505 of record CAWEBW010000002.1, on the reverse strand, counting down.
AGGACGACAGAAAGCCCCCAGCCGAGCCCCCGGCCCCACCCTCCGCGGAGGAGGAAGAGCCTGTGCTGGCCACGAAGCTCCTCGAGCGCCTGCGCCGATAGCTCCTGGCCGCCAGCATCTGGCCGCCAGCATCTGGCCGGCAGCTTCTCGCTGGCAGCTTCTCGCCGGCAGCTTCTGGGCAGCCCTCCCCCCCCCGGACTGGGGCGAATCTTTACGCTTGGGGCGAAAAACATAGTGATAACGACAGTTATTCGCCCCAGTCCTGGCCGGCGGGCCGTGCCTTCGGGAGCTTCTGGCCGTCAGCTTCTGGGCAGCCCTCCCTGCCCCGGACTGGGGCGAATCTTTACGCTTGGGGCGAAAAACATAGTGATAACGACAGTTATTCGCCCCAGTCCTGGCCGGCGGGCCGTGCCCTTCGGATTTAGGGTTCCCGCTCAGGCTTTGCCGTTGCCACTGTGCGCCGGCGGCCCCCCGGCGGGCCCATCCGGCTCCTCCGGGGCATCGTCCAGCCCGTAAGCAATGCAGAAGTCAATATCGTCCTGCCGTTCAGGGGGACCACTCTCGAGCCGCTTGAGGGCTTCGCTGGCGCTCAGCCACCTCGTACCGGGTGCGTCGGCCAGGCTCTCCAGGTAATCAGCCAGCTCGGACCACGGCCGGAGGAAGTGCTCCTCGAGCTCGAGGCGGTCAGCCGGAGGGGGCTCGAGCGCTCGGAGCTCGGTCTCGGTGCGGCGGACCAGATCGGCCACGGCCTGGATAATCCGTCTACCACCGCCGACGGGCAGGGCGTTGAGGAACGACCGACGGACCCCCATCACCGTGGTCGGGCTGTTGGCGTCGCGGATGACGCGCGCCGCCTCGACGTACTCTTCCTGGTCCACCGCCAGGATTATCGCGCCCGGGGGCACCATCCCGTGAGGCAGCCTTCCGCCAACCGCGCAACGGCGGGTGACCTCCGCCCCCGGCGTGTCGGGCAGAGCTGTCGGGCCGGGTTGTCGGGCCTGGCTGTCGGGCAGAGCTGTCGGGCCGGGCGGTCGGGCAGAGCTGTCGGGCAGAGCTGTCGGGCAGGGCGGTCCTGGCGGGGCGGCCCTGGCGGCACCGCCTCTCGGGCCGCCCGGCCCTCGCCCCTTCGGCCCGTGACAGGATGAGGGGCCATGGGCTCCTTCACACTTGGCGCACTGTCCAGCGTGCCCGCGTCACAGCGGCCTGACCTGCTCGGCGCTACTGCCAGAGAGATGCTCGAGCGCCTGGACCTGCTCGATCAGGTCGGGGTGGTCGAGATCGACCCGGCTGTGTCCGACACCGCCGCCACCCAGGAGACGTTCGGGCTCGACGGCGACATGCTGGCCAACTGTGTAGTAGTGGGAGGGAGGCGGGAGGGCGCCGAACGCCTGGCGGCGTGCGTGGTCCTGGCGACTACTCGAGCCGACGTGAACGGTGGCGTGCGCCGCTACCTGGACGTGCGCAAGGCGTCCTTCCTGCCGATGGAGCGCGCCGTTGCGCTGACCGGCATGGAGTACGGCGGCATCACCCCGATCGGCCTGCCCGAGGACTGGCCCGTGCTGGTGGACGGCCGCGTCACCGGGTGCCCCGCCGTAGTGATCGGTTCGGGCGTCCGCCGCTCCAAGATCCTCCTGCCTGGGTCGGTCTTGACGAGACTGCCGAACGTGACCGTGCTGGACGGGTTGGGCGTCGAGACCACCGGGACCGGCCCAGGCAAAGGGAGTGCGCCCGAAGAGGAGCGGGGGTGAGCCCGCTCAAGCTCGGGCTCCAGCTCGGCTACTCGGGGCCCGGGCCGCCCTCCGACGCAGGCCAGCTCGTAGCCGAGGCGGAACGGCTTGGTTATGACTCGGTCTGGACGGCCGAGGCCTACGGGTCCGACGCACTGACCCCATTGGCCTGGTGGGGGTCCCGGACCACCAGGGTGAGGCTCGGCACCGCCCTGTGCCAGCTGTCCGCTCGCACGCCCACCGCCACCGCAATGGCGGCCATCACTCTCGACCACCTGTCCGGCGGTCGTTTCGTGCTCGGGCTGGGCGTCTGGGGCCTTCAAGTGGTCGAAGGATGGTACGGCCAGCCCTTTCCCAAGCCGTTGGAACGCACCCGGGAGTACGTCTCCATCGTCCGCCAGGTACTGGCCCGCCAGGGACCGGTTCGGAATGCGGGGCCGCATTACCCCCTCCCCTACCCGGGCGGCTCCGGGCTCGGCAAGGCGCTCAAGTCGATCGTGCACCCACTACGGCCCGATATCCCCATCCTGCTCGGGGCCGAAGGGCCGAAGAACGTAGCCCTCGCCGCGGAGGTGGCGGACGGTTGGTTCCCGGCCTTTTTCTCGCCCTCGCTGATGGGAGAGTTCAGCCGGTCGCTGGCGGAGGGGTTCGCGCGCCCGGGGGCCAGGCGCTCCGCCGAAAACTTCGAGGTAATAGCCTCGTGCCCGGTGGTCGTCGACGCTGACCCCGAGCTCGCCGCCGAAGCCGTCAAGCCCCTGCTGGCTCTGTACATCGGCGGGATGGGGAGCTCGCGAAATGAACTTTCACTTTGAGGTCTTCGCCCGCATGGGCTTCGGCGAGGTAGCCGCCACGGTCCAGGACTTGTACCTGAACGGCCACAAAACAGAAGCAATCGCAGCCGTGCCGACATCAATGGTCGACAAGGTTGCCCTGGTCGGGCCGGTGGACAAGATCCGCGATGACCTGGCCGCGTGGCAACAGTCCCTGGCCACGACGCTCTTGGTCTGGCCATTAGCGTCATCGGGCGGGACGGGGACGTCGACGCTCGGCACCGTCCGGGCCATGGCCGAGGTCCTTCTTTGAACCGCTCCGCTCTGGTCCCGCCAGGCTCGCGGCGGCTATCGCCCGGTCAATCCTGAGACCCTCCGCTCGCGCGCCCGGTTACCCTGTTCAACCCGTCGTCTCGACGGCGGTGTCGACTGTCGTCCCGACGGATGCCTCCTCCACCGCTCCGCTCGGGCGGACGCCGAAGGCGAGCGTCACGGCCAGCAGCGCAGTCAGGAGGAGGCCAGTGGCCAGTACGGGTTGTGGTGTGACGCTACTGGCGAGCACCAGGGCAACGGTTACAGGGGCGCCGATGTTACGGAGGATGCTCGGCCGCTTGTAAGGAGCGTGCAAGGCCCAGACGACCAGTAGGTAGAGCGAGAGCGGGATAGTGAGGCAAAAAGCCGTCTCGAGCCGAGTTAGGTCGGAGTGATGTGACAACCGATCTGTGGCCACGGCGAGCCCGGCACCGGTGGCGGCCACACTCGCGAAAACGAGATAATGCCCATAACCCCACACGAACGCGCCGTTGAGCCTGTTTGCAAAAGCGCGGCGCACAGATGCCACGATTTCCTCCGCCGGCATGTCGAAATAGATCCACCACATTGAAAAAATGGCCAGCAACCCGCCGATGATGACAGTGGCGAGGTCGGAGAAACTCGTCTTATCGGCAAGTGCGGCATTAACCCCCAGCGTTCCAGCAGAAATAGCCTCGCCCAAGACGATGATGGTAAACAGCCGGTAGCGTTCGGCCATGTGCCCCGGGTGCCATGGGGTGCGCCCGGCGGCTTCGGCCAATATCGGCACCGACATTTCAGCTGCGGCCAGTACCAAAAAAACCCAGACGGCAGCTCCCCGCGGCACCAGGAAAAACCACGCCACCCAGCCCGCCTGGACCACGGTTATCCCGGCGGCGTACCGTAATGCCGTCTGGCGGCCCGCGGAGTGGGATGCTGCGGCCCGCAACCAGAGCCCGACCATGGCCATTCGCATAATGAGATAGCCGGCGAGGATCACGACAAAGTCCCGGTTGAGTTCCGCTCGCGCGATGCCGACGGCGACCACGAGGACGCCGGCCATTTGCACCAGAACGGCGACCCGGTACGGCACGTCGTCGGTGTCGTAGGCCGAAGAAAACCAGCTGAAGTTCATCCAACCCCACCAAATCGCGAAGAAGACGAGCGGGTAGCCGACAAGTACTTGCCCGGCTCTCCCCTCGACGAGGCCATGCTGGAGAGCCGAACCGGCCTGGGCCACCGCCACCACGAACGTCAGGTCGAAGAACAACTCCAACGGCGTCGACACTCGGTGCCTCTGCTCCGGGTCTCGGGACGACATGCGGACGTAAAGCGCCATGTGGCCATCATCGCCGACGGCACCAGCCCAGCCTCCACGGCGCAGCCTCCACGGCGCAGCCTCCACGGCGCAGCCTCCACGGCGCAGCCTCCACGGCGCAGCCTCCACGGCCCGCCCTTCGCGGCCCGGCCTTCACGGTGCCCACAATGGCGGCGAATAGGCTCTAGAGCCATGGCACAAACGAGCCGCGCTCTGCGCGAGACGCTGGACAGGTTGATCGTTCCCTACGTGCGTATCATCACGAAGTCGGTCAGCGACGAGGCCACCAGCACGCGGGAGTCGCTCCAGGCCTCGGTCAGTGACGAGGCGAGAGGGGTTAGGGATGCCCTCCAGGCGTCGCTGATAGACGAGGCTTCATCCCTCCGGGAGTCGCTCACCGACGAGTCGAGAGGCGTTAGGGACGCCCTGCAGACATCTCTCAGCGACGAGGTTCAAGCGGTCAGGGACACGCTCCAGGCTTCCCTAAGTGACGAAGCCAGAGGGGTCAGGGACACGCTCCAGGCTTCCCTAAGTGACGAAGCCAGAGGGGTCAGGGACACGCTTCAGGCTTCTCTCAGTGACGAGGCGAGAGGGGTGAGGGACACCCTGCAGGCGTCGCTGATAGACGAGGCTTCATCCCTCCGGGAGTCGCTAAGTGACGAGGCGAGAGGGGTGAGGGACGCCCTCCAGGAGTCGCTCAATGACGAGTCCAGAGCGATCAGGGACTCGGTGGTCGGCTCCGTCGTCGACGAGTCCCGAGCCCTGCGGGAGACCGTACTGGGGTCGGTGATCGACGAATCCAGGGCCGTGAGGGAGAGCGTGGTCGGGTCGGTGGTCGATGAGGCCAGGACCGTCAAGGAGGCCATCGTCGGGTCAGTAGTCGACGAGTCGAGGGCGGTCAGGGAGACCGTGGTGGGGTCGGTTACCGACGAATCGAGGGCCATCAAGGAGGAGGCCAGGGCGGCACGGGCGGCCACAGAGTCGGAGATGGCCAGCCTGCGGGCGGATGTGAACAACCTCGCCAGCGAGGTCGAGGGGGTCCGTTCCGACCTCGTCGAGCTCAACCGGGTACTGCGCATGCAGGGCGACGCCGCCGACCAAGTCGCCGAGGTCCTGGGCCGGACGTTGACACGGCTTTCGGCCGAGGTCGAAGTGCTCTCGGGCGCCCTCGAGAACGCCAGAACGCTGACAGAAGACTCTAACTCGGGGCCAACCGGGACTGCGCTCTAGGAGCGTCGGGCCAGCCGCATTGGAATTTAGTCGTTGGCCGCCCAGGCCAGCAAATCCTCGAGCGACGCGGTGTTGACGATGACTTCGAAGGGGAACTCTGCTTGTACTGCTTGTTCGCAGCCAAGCCGAAGCCAGGTGAGCTGGCCGGGCGCGTGAGCGTCTGAATCAATTGAGAAGCGGCACCCGGCTGCGGCGGCCGCCCGCAACAATTCTTCTGGCGGGTCACGACGGTCTGGGCGAGAATTAATTTCCACCGCCGTCCCGCTTGCGGCGCAAGCGGCGAAGACCTCTTCGTGGTCGAAGCTCGACTGCGGCCGTTGGCGGCCGATGATGCGACGGCCCGTGCAGTGGCCCAGGATGTCGACGTGGGGGTTCTCTACCGCCGCCACCATCCGTCTCGTCATCTCCGCCTTCTCCATCCGCAGTTTCGAATGCACGCTGGCCACGACCACTTCGAGTCGACCGAGGAGCTCTTCTTCTTGGTCTAAGGAACCGTCGTCCAGGATGTCGACCTCGATGCCGATGAGCAGGCGGAATGGCGCCAGCTTCTCGTTCACCTCGGCCACGACGTCTATTTGGCGCCTCAGTTCGTCCGCACTGAGCCCATTGGCCACAGTGAGGCGAGGGCTGTGGTCAGTGAGGACAAGGTACTCGTGGCCGAGCTCCATCGCCGATCGCGCCATCTCCTCGATCGGGCTCCCGCCGTCAGACCAGTTGGAATGGCTATGACAATCGCCCCGCAGGGACGCCAGGAGCTCGCCAGGGGGCCCGGCGGGTAGAGCCGTGGCGCGCTCCCGGAGCGCAACCAAATACCCCGGTACGGACCCGGAAAGCACCTCACTGATCACCCCCGCGGTGCTTTTGCCTACGCCCGCCAATGTCTCGAGACGGCCCTCCTCGTCGAGCCGGGCCAACTCTTCGGGCGCCACCTCGTCGACCGTTGCCGCCGCTCGCCGGAAGGCCTGCACCTTGAAGGTTTCAGCCCCTTCCGCCTCCAGCAGGTAAGCGATTGTCCGGAGCGCGTCAGCGGCTTGCACGGGTCAAGATTAGGGAACGGGCGGCATGACGAGAGGCCCGGCCGACGGCAAGCCAAGCCGCGCCGCGAGCGCGGCCATCGACCCCCACGGGTCGAACGCGGCCGCCGCTGCTAGAGGATCCTCGCTCGACCGGGGGGAGCGTAGCCGGGGGCCGACCGGTTGTGGCGGGTAGCTGACCAGGTCGGCGTCAGCCGGCAACCCGCTCCTGCTCCGGGCCACGGCGGCGGCGTGGTGGAGGTCTCCGAGTTCGTCCACCAGCCCTCGCTCACGTGCGTCGGCGCCCGTCCAAACCCGCCCCCTGGCTACCTCGTCGACGGCCTCGACCGCCATGGCGCGCCCGGCTGCCACTTTCCCTACGAAATCATCGTAAATACGGTCGAGCCAGTTGGACAGCTGCTGGTATTCCTCATCGGTGTACTCGTCGAGGACGGTCATCATGCGGGCGTGACGCCCATCGCTCACCTCATCGTGACCAATACCCAATTGGCTCAACAGCTCAGCAAAGGACAATTTGCCACCGAGCACGCCGATGGAGCCAGTGAACGTGCCCGGCTCGGCCACTATCACATCCGCCGGGGCGGAGATGAAGTAGCCGCCGGAGCCGGCCACGTCTCCCATCGAGACGACGACGGGTTTGCCAGAATCTTTGAGGCGCTTCACCTCCCGCCAGATCACGTCAGAGGCGACGTAGGAGCCTCCAGGGCTATTGACCCGGAAGACCACGGCCTTCACTCGCTCATCCTTTCCAGCCGCCCGTAGGGCGGCGCTGACCGTGTCCGCGCCCATCGCCGCCGCCGGCACAGGGCCATGGGCGCTACGACCGAGGCGGATCGTGCCGATGCCAGTCACGAGCGCGACCACCTCCCGTCGCCGGTTGACGACCCGGCCGAGCCGTCTCATCAGAGGCTGCTGGCGCCGGTAACGGTGGACAAACAGCAGCTGTGGCTCGGGACTCGTCCTGGCGAGGGTGCCAGCGTAGACCTCGTCCCGGTAACCGAGGTGGTCCACCAGTTTGGTTTCCTGGGCCTCTGGAGCCAGGAGCGGAGCGCGGTCGATCAGCTCGCGGACTACCTGCTCGTCGAGTCGTCGGCCGCTGGCAATGCCATCTACGACCTGTTCGAACAACGAGTTGACGATCCTGCCCGTAGCCTCCCGCTGCGGGCCTGTGAACGAGCGCTCCAGGAAGATGTTGGCCGCGCTCTTATACTCGTAGCGGGTCCCGAACTGGCGCTTTACGCCTATCCTGTCGAGCGCCTCAGCCAAGAACAGCGAGCCGGCGCTCACCCCGACCAGGCCCAGCTCGCCAGAGGGTTGTAACCGAATCTCGTCGAACCCGGCTGCCAGGTAGTACGGGAGCGTCGCTACCGTTAGCTCCCCGAAGGTTTCGGACCAGGCCAGCGTGGGCTTGCCTGCCGCCCGGAAAGCCGCCACGGCAGCACGGACGTCCTGGACCTGGGCGAAGCCCATCCGGCGCGCTCCTACCTTGGCGATGAGGCCGCATACCTTCGGGTCTGTGGCCGCATCGTGGAGGGCCTGCAAGACGTCAGGTAGGACCGGCCTCCGTCGGGCCTGCAGCCGTCCCAGTGGGTCACTCGGTCGCTCTTCGAGCATGGGCTGGGTCAGGTCCAACTCGAGCAAGAGAGGCGCCGTCCGGCGACGACGCAGTTCAGTTAACCCGCGAATGGCGTTCATAAACCGGCACCCTCTCTCATCCGCAATCGTTGTGAACAGCGCCGATCGCAGGCTATCGCTGGGCGCCACGCGAGAGCACTGCCTCACTTCAAAGGCGGACGCCGGTCCGGGGCACAGAGGCGACGGCCGCGACGGGCCCGTCACGGCTTGGCCACACCCAGGTAAGCGGATCCATGGCCCCGCACGTTAATAGCCGAGTGGGGCGCGACCGGGTCGAGTTTGCCGATTTTTACAGAGCCAGCTGGGATCCGTGTTTAAGGGCAGTTGCTGCCTCTCTAGCTGACCCGCGCCTGGCTGAAGACCTGGTCGCGGAGGCCTTTGCCAGGGCCTGGGTGTCCTGGCGAGACGTGAGGGACCACCCGGCGCCGCGGGCCTGGGTAGTGCGCACGGCGCTCAACACCGGTGTGTCGTGGTGGCGCCGGCGGCGCCGGGAGGTCACGCTCACCGGGCGGGAGCCTGGGCCACTGGAGCCAGGGTGGGCCGCACTCCCAGGAGGGATAGACGCCGCTTTGCTCGGCGCCGTGCGCCGGCTACCAGCGCGCGAGCGAGAAGTGGTCGTGTTGCGCGTCTTCCTCGACCTGGACACCGAGACGACCGCCAGGCACCTCGGGATCGCGACCGGCACGGTCAGGGCGCACCTTTCCCGCGCTATCGCCGCACTGCGCCAAGAAGTTACCCCAGTCCTCACCATGGACGCTTGACGATGGAGATGAGGCCATGCCCGATCACCATATGCCCGACCACCATATGAACGACGACGACGTTCTCGGTGCGCTGCGCGACGGGCTGTCCAAACTGGCGGTCCCGCAGCCGCCGCCGCTCGACGCCATCGTGGCCCGGGGCCGGGCGCGCCGGCGCCGTTCGGGCCTGGCGGGCATGGGCCTGGCTGCGGCCGGCCTGGCTATCGCGCTGCCGGTCGTCCTCACCAGCGTCAACCGGCCGGCGGGCCGGGTCGCCACGTCAGTACGGCTCGGCTCCGGGCCCGTGCATGTCAACCTGGCCGCCTTCTCTGTCGACAGCAACCCGAATGGCACGGTAAGCGTCAGGCTGGCCAGCGGGCAGAGCTTCGACCCTAGGCAGCTTCGCCAGATCCTGGCCAAGGCTGGTATCGCCGCAGTGGTCAACTATGGCGCTTTCTGCGCCACCCCCGTTCAGCCGGCCGGGTTCGAGCAGGTCGTTTCCAGCGTCGCGCCGGGCAACCGGTATTCACAGCCAGGCGCAGGCTCGTCTGTCCACTCACCGACGCCGAGCCAGGCGACCGCCATGGTGATCAAGCCGGCGGCCATGCCGAAGCGGGCCGAGTTGAGCATCGGTTATTTCCCCGATCATGTGGCCGTGACGCTCGTGAGAGTGGGCGGCCCACTTTCTTGTATGGCCAATGACCCACCCGGCTGCAACATCCCGTTGGCAGGCCAGGCGCGCGCCGTGGCCCCGCCGTCTCAAAGCGAAGTAACCGCCTCGACGGCGGCGAGCACTACTTTGCCTTCGGCTTCCACGACCGTTGCGCCGCCAACCGTTACCGCCACTACCGCCACGAGTGGCACGTCGACTGTCACTGCTCTGTCGGGTGCAGGCGTGCCGTCCACCTCGAGCGTGACTGCGGGGGCCACGACCACTTTGCCCCCAAGCGCGACGACGTCCTTGCCTCCAGGTGCTCCGGCCAACGCCTCTGCCCCGACGAGGACTCTGCATTGCCAGGTCCCCGCCCCGGGGTCGACCTCAGTAACGGGGTCGACCTCAGTAACGGGCTCGACCTCAGCAACGGGTCGACCTCCTAACGGACGACCTCGTAACGGGGACGACCGCGGGCGCCACCACGACGACGGCGGCGCCCTCGTCTGCTTCCATGTGAGAGCAGGCCGCCCCCGCCCGGCGGAATCCGTAACTTCGCTAGGCCCGGGCCAGTTGGCTCGCCCGTTCGACGGTCTGCCCTACTCCGCCGGCGCTGTGAGTCGGGACTGCGATGCGGTAGCCGACCCTCGGGATCGTCTCGATGAGCCGGGGCTCGCCCAGCTTGTGCCGCAAGCGCCCGATGGTCACCGTCACGGTCTTGGTGAAAGGGTCGACACTTTCGTCCCAGACCTTCTCGAGCAACTGCTCGGCGCTGAGGAACGACGGAAAGGCGGCGATGAGCGCTTCCAGCACAGCCAGCTCTTTCCGGGATAAATCGAGCACTCGGCCATGCCGCCTAACGGTCCGGCGGAGGCTGTCCAGCTCCACCCCGGCAGCCCGCAGGACCGGTGGACGGGCACAGCCCCGGCGTCGCGCCAGGGCGCGCACCCGTAGGACCAGCTCCTGGAAATGGAAGGGCTTGGTCAGGTAGTCGTCTGCACCGAGGGTCAGACCTTTTACCCGGTCCCCGGGTGACTCGGCGGCAGTCAGCATTAGCACCATGGCCCGCTCGCTCCCACAGGAGATCATCTGGCACAAGGCGTCCCCATGGACCCCCGGCAGGTTGCGGTCCAACACCACTACGGCGTAGGGGCTGGCGCGAAGCTTAGCCACGGCCTCGGTTCCGTCATAAGCGACATCTGTGCTGATGCCCTGGTCGGAAAGGCCCTCAGCGACGAGGTCAGCCAGTGGACGGCAATCCTCCACGACCAGCACCTTCATCCGGGCCTCAAGGCCGCCAACCGGCGGCCCCGGCTCGTCAACGGGGCCGGGCGAACTCACTCGACGCCTGGCGCACAAAGCTTTTAACGCCCAACGTCAGAGATCCGCTTACGAGTGCACCGAAACCTTCGAATGGCGGCCAGTGCAGGCCAACAGGCGTTACGAGTTACAAAGCAAGGCGGGCCAGCCGGCCCGGCGCGCCTAGACCTTTACGCCTGGACCGTTACGTGGGCCCGCGCCGCTCGGCGACGTCTGTGGGCTAGCCCCGACGGGCGCGGGCCCGGCGCTTGCCCTCGTGCATGGCCTGGACGCGACCGAGCGGGATGGCGTTTCCCTCTTCCACCAGCTCGCTACTCAGGCGTTGAGGCGCCGGCATTTGCGCCGTCCACGGGTTACTGTCCCCCAATAGGCGCAGAGCCGTGTGCACCGTGTAATCAGCAGGCACCACCGCTTCGAGATCGTCCCAGCTAACGGGGAACGAAACGGGCACACCTGGCCTCACGCGGGGGCTGAACGCCGCGACAACGGTGGCCCCGCCACCAACTCTGGTCGAATCGACGAAGACTTTTCCCCCCCGGTCTTCCTTCATGAACGCCGTCGTAGCTATATCTGGGCCCAGGGCCGCGGTACGGGCGGCAATGGCCCGCGTAGCCGCCGCAGCCGCCTCCAACGACGCGTCGGCCAGCGGGACGAACACATGCAAACCCTTGGAGCCGCTCGTTTTCACCGCTCCCTTGAGACCGGCGTGGGCCAGCGCCTGGCGGACGAGCCGGGCCACGCGGACGACCATCTGGAAAGCGTCGGCGCCGGGTGGGTCGAGGTCGAGCACCAGATAAGTGGGCTTTTCGGGATGATCGGCTCGGACCAGGGTCACGTGGTACTCCACCGCCCGCTGATTGGCGAACCACAGCAACGTACGCCGGTCGTTGCAGAGCGCATACGTCACCTCGCGTTTGGAGGCCTCCGCCCAGAACTGCACCGTTTTGACCCATGACGGCGTGTACTTGGGCACGTTCTTCTGCATGAAGGCTTCTTCACCTCGGTGCACACGTATGACTGAAAGGGGCCGGTCCTCGAGCTCCGGGATGATCCGGTCGCTCACCCCGTCCAGGTACTCCACGAGGTCCCGCTTCGTGGCACCGGACTCCTCGAAGAGCGGCTCATCGAGGTGGGTGAACGAAACATCGTCGACCGGCCCTGGGCCGCTCGCACCAGTCATGCCTAAGTACAATAACGGAGCCATCGCTCTCTCCTGCCCGAAGCATTACGGGCCGGGGCGTCATGTCCCCATTCGCTATGCCCCAGGCCGAGCCGGATGAGCTCAGGGTTGGCGTCTGATTACGATGATGCAACAATCATCGTGCGGCGTGGCGCAAAATTCGTGCGCGATAGAACCGGCCAGGGCCTGGACATCCTTGGAGCCATTTTCGACGACGAAGGTCCTGAGCTCTTCGAGCCCGTCCGCGATGTCGGCGCCCCGGCGCTCGACCACGCCGTCGGTGAGGAACACGAGCCCAGCTGACGGGCTCACGTGGTGTTTACATTCAGGCTCTTCGGCAGTAACGGCCACACCAAAAGGAGGGTGCTCGGCAAAACTCAGCCAGTGCGCCGACACCCCGTCGAAAACAAGCGGCGGGATGTGGCCAGCCGAAGACCACAGGAACGCACCATCGTCTGGGTACAACAACCCATACAAGGCGGTGGCGAAACCGTGGGCCTCGTCCATGAACGTGAGCTCCGCCAACCCATGGATGATGTGCCCGGGCCGCCTCCCCCCACGGCTAGCCCTCGAGCGGCGTTACGTAACTGCGCCATTAGTGACGCGGCCGCGATGCCGTGGCCACCCACGTCGCCGATGCCGAGCAGGAACCGTCCGTCAGGCAACGGGGCCACGTCGAACCAGTCGCCCGCCACTCGTCCTTCGGCCGGTATGTAGCGGCTGGCGATGTCGTAACCAGGTATAGGCGACAACTCGGCCGGCAGGAGAGCCTGGGTGAGGAGACTCGCCGTCGAGTGCTCCAGGTCATAGCGGCGGGCGTTTTGAAGGGCCACGCCGGCGTGCCCGGCGAGACCTTCGGCCGAATGCCACACACCTTCGGGCGGCGCCGCCCCCCAACTGTCAGACACGAGGCTCATGACGCCGATGACCTGACCACTCGCTTTGATGGGGACGACCAGCGCGGTCCAGTTGGCCTCCCGGGCCAGGATCCGGTTGCTCGGCGCCTCGTTGTAGACCTGGCGGACCTCCTTCTCGGTCACGTGCGAGACCAATTGGGCGTTGCCCGTCCGGTAGCAGGTAGCGAGCGGGGTAGAAGAGCCGATGTCGACCGCCTGGAGGCCGCGCAACTCCTCGGCCAGGTCGGTGTGCTCGGCAATCTCGATCGCCACTCTGCGCAGCCTGGACTGGTCGGCGACGTAGACGGCGCACCACGGGGCTAGACGCGGGACCGCCAGTAGCACGAGCTTGCGGACGACGCTCCCGGGGTCCAGGTCGCTCACCATGACTCGGGTGCCTTCGCTCATCAACTCGAGCGTTTCCCGTTCGCTGAGCTCGATGTCCTCCAGCCGTGCCCTGTCCACCGCGATGGCGCACTGGTGGGCGATGACCACCAGCAGGGCGGAATCATCGGTGCTGAACTTGCGAGGCTGCTCCCAGCCGACCGAAAGTACCCCGAACGTCTTGCCATGGGCGGCCAGCGGGAGGATGGCCCAGGCCTGGCAGGAGCTCGGGTAGTCGGCGTACTCGGGGAACTCGTGGTCCCTCTGGGCCAAGGTCGACCAATAGATGGCCTCTCCGCTCGACAATACGATCCGGGCGGGGCCGCCGCGCCCGAAGGGGACAACATTTTGCAGGAGCCTCCCCGTGCGCTCTGACGTGCCCGAAACGTGGAGGGTCGCCAATCCCGCGCCGTCAGGACTGACGACGTTGAGGACCAGGGCGGCGGCGCCGAGCTCGCCCTCCAGGCAGGACCGGATAGCGTCCAGCACCTCGCTCACCCCGTGGCTTTCGGCCAACTGAGTGGCCACGTCCTGGACGACGGCGAGGCGTGCCGCCATGGAGAGCCGCCGGCGCCGCCGTCTGGTCTGAGCCATCGGGTCTTACCTCTCCAGCCCACTCGAGACGCCGATGAGGGCGCCACACCCCACAAGGGCGCGCGCAGTGCACGATAGCAGGCCACTGCACATGCGCTTATAAGAGTTGCCAAAATTACGGCCCGAAAACAAGAGCGCGTTTTCCGCCACGCAGTAATGCTCAAAATCAATTCGCCGCACCATTGCCTTGCGTTCAGAGCCGTCCCCGGTCGTGTAAATACACGGCTCGTCTCGCAAAGGTCGTTGCAGCGGCCAACCAGCTCTTGACGACCGCCGCGCCTGACGCGGTCGGCTGGCGTCGCAGCCTAGCGGCCGAGGATGTTCGGCCCCAGGGCGGTGGTGAGCTCGAAGCTGGGATCTTCGATTACAGGGACCACTGCGGTCACGCAGGCGTACCCGATGCGCAGCAGGTCAGAGTCCGTCGGATTGGCCAGGGATGCCGACACAGGGTCATCGGGGGCCTCGACGTCGCCGGTGGCCGCCCCAACGGTCAGGGGGAGCAATTCGCCGGTCTGCTCGGTGAGTGTCGTTTGTGAGGCCCCTACCGCGGCCAGCCGACCGACCCGGATCCCCCGTACCTCATCGACCGGGACGTTCGGGACATTGCAATTGAGCACGACGTGGCGCATTTCGGTGCTCAACCAGTCGAACAGCCGTCCCGCGATGATGGCCGCCGTAGCCCAGTAGGCGCGCCCCGCCTCGACCGAACCGTGACCCGGGCCATCGACCGAGCCCGCGACGTCGAGCGAGCCCGTCACGTCGAGGGAGACAGCCAGCGCAGGGCGATGTTCGTGGTACGCCGTGAACGCGGCGCCGACCGTCCCAGAGTGGAGTATCGCCCGGCCCGTGTTCGCTCCCCGGTTAATGCCCGAAAGTACGACGTCCGGCGGCCGGCCAAACGCGCCCTGGAAGGCCGAGCGGCAGATCAGGGCCGGGGTGGCGTTCATCGAGAGCACCGCACCGGGCGCCCAACCGGTCCAACCATGCTGCTCTACCACCAAGTCGTGCCCCTGGATAACGCCCGTGACCGAAGCGCTGGCCCCGCTGCTGTCCCAATTCGGCGCGACGACAATGGTGTCGTGGCCCCTTTCGGAGGCCACGCCCGCCAGAGCACTGAGCCCGGGAGACTCGATCCCGTCGTCGTTGGTAACCAGGACGCGCAACACCTCGACCCTAGCGGGTGGATCTCTATCGGGATCCGACCGCACTGTCGTCGACGCCTTCGTCGGCCGCTCGGGCCTCTCGCGCCATCCACTTCGGCCTGGCGCCGGGCTGAATGCGTAAGCTGGCGCCATGAGCGTGGCCTGGTCAGACAATGGTGCGCGCCCAGCAGCGGGGACCGTCCAGGGCGTGGGCGCCTCCGCAGTGGCGACCATCGCCTGGGGCCTCTCCGGCATCTTTGTCGTCCTTACCACCCAACCTGCCTTGGTAGCTGCCCTGGAGCGGTTATGGCTGGGAGTCCCGCTCGTAGCCCTCCTTCTGATCGTCAGCCGTCGGCGGCTTTACTGGCCGGTCCTGTGGCGCTCGCTCCCGGGCGGGGTCCTGCTTTGTGGAGACATAGCGTTGTTCTTCAGTGCGGTGAAGCTCACGAGTATTGCGGACGCCACGATTATTGGAGCGTTGCAACCGGTTTTAGTGCTCTTTATCGCCAAGCCGCTGTTCGACGAGCAGGTTCGGTTGTCCGACATTGCCTGGACCGCGCTCGCCATCGGTGGCATGGCCATAGTCATTCTGGGCTCAACCGGGACGGCAGGGCGGCACGGGACCATGGGCGACTTGCTGGCGGCCGGTTCGGTTTGTTGTTGGACCGCCTATTGGCTTATTTCCAAGCGTGCCCGCACCGGCCCGCGTAGTGGATCTTCGGATGGAGCAGGTCCGGCCCAGGGGATCGGCAGCATTGAGTACACCGCGGGGGTCATGATCGTTGCCGCCGTAGTGATGGTCCCGGTGACCCTACTTTCTCGGGAGCACATCACGGCCGGCACGCCAGAGGATTGGCTCTGGCTGGGCCTGCTGGCGTTGTTGCCGGGCGGCGCCCACCTCCTCTCAAACTGGGCCCATCGTTTTGTCGACATTTCTGTCTCATCAGTGATCGTGTCCATCAACCCGGTAATTGCGGCCGGAGCAGCTGCTGTTGTCCTCCATCAGTCCCTGGACGCATGGCAGACCATCGGCGGCCTGGTGGCGATCGCCGGGGTGGTAATGGTGGCCCGCCGAGCGGCCAAGGTCGAACCACCGGCCGCGGTGGCCAGCGCTTAGTCGTTGGCCACTGGAGCCGCTCTCCAGGACAAGCACGGCCTCCCCTCATGGTCTTTGCTTACACGGCGGGCAGCGGGCGGCGGGTAAGCTTCTACCGTTTTGATCAAACTAATGGGTATGCTTGTACAGCCTCTGCAGGCTCGGTCCCGGTGGCCACCCCTCTCGCCACCGGAACCGTACACACCCTCGGCGCACTCAGCCTCGAGGCAACAAGCTGTTCGTGAAATCGTCAGACGCGGGCGGTGGCGTCTCCCCTTTGAACA
This sequence comes from uncultured Acidimicrobiaceae bacterium, assembly GCA_963807395.1. Taxonomy (GTDB): domain Bacteria; phylum Actinomycetota; class Acidimicrobiia; order Acidimicrobiales; family Palsa-688; genus Fen-671. Next base: position 269,212 of record CAWEBW010000002.1, on the reverse strand, counting down.
GTCCCCCTTGGGCCATTATCTTGGTGATCCCGGCAAAGCTCGAGTCGTAGAGGGTACCCCACCGGCCAGACTTCGTGAGAAAAGTGGGCGCGGTAGCATTGCCAGTAGCGTCGATGACGTTTTGGCTATCAGCGAGAGCGGCGTGGTTGTCCTTTATCAAGATTTGTTCGGCCTCAGCGGGGTGCCGGGCCGAGAAAATATACCCCTCGGCCAAGGCGGCCAGACCGGCTTGCAAAAGTGATGCCTTCGTCTTTATCTCTTTGTCGCTGGCGACCAGCGAGTCGTCGGGAAAGCTGGCCGCGCTGCCGAGGTAGTCCCGAATCGGGAACAGCCGCAACTTTGCGCCAGTCAGCTCCGCGGTGACGTCGTCGACGCCGCCGAACATGGTGGTGTACGCCACTCGTCCTGACTCCAGCGCCTGGTAGGCGGAAGTGTTGAGCACCACCTGGCGGAAGGAAGGGTGTTTCACGCCCAGCTTTGAAAATATGGCGTCGATTATGGGTTGGTCGCTGGGTACCCCGAAGCCGCCGTAAAGTTTGCCACTCAGCTGGGCCGGGCTGGTGTAGGGAGAGGACTTGAGCACAGCCAGCTCGATGGTGTCATCCTGGGCCAGGCCGGCTACCGCCTCGTAGGCTAGGCCCGATGCACGATAAGCGGGAATACTTGGCGGGTAAGTAAAAGCGAGGTCTGTTTTACCTGCAGCGATCAGCGTTTCTCCCGGCGTGCCGGCATAAGGGATGATTACCGGCTTTATACCTTCCTTGGTGAAATAGCCATTGTTAATGGCCACGTATATCCCGAGGAAATCGACGTTGGGGGTCCAGTCGAGAGCGATTCGGAGGGGCTCGAGGGTGGCGCCAGCGGATGGCGCCGCGAATACGGCCGTTGGGGCGATTAACGGTGCACAGGCGAGGCACGCCAGGAGCAACCGAGAGGCGGCACGGCGGGCCAATCCGGGCATACAAGTTTCCTCCTGGTCCTGGGGTCGAGCGTCGACCGGCTCGCTCCGGCTGGTGGCTCGGCCCTCAATTTATCTGGCTCGATGGAAATTAGGCCCCAGAAGCTAGCATCACCGCTCAGTGGCCGTCACCATCGCTTCTCCGGACAGCACCGTCGAGAGTGCCAGCGCGCCCTCTGGACTGCCTCTGCGGCCCTCCTGGGCGCGCCGCGCGAGACGCCGGGTGCGCGTGGTACTACCACCCTTTTTCTTGATCCTGGCCGGCCTTGCCCTCTGGCAACTGGTCGTGAGCGCGGACCACATCGACCCGCAACTGCTCCCTGGACCGTGGTTGATCCTGCGTTCGACCTGGGACGACCGCGCCGACATCTGGCCAGCGATCATAGTGACCACGGAAGAGGCCGTACTGGGCATGGTCGTGGCTACCGTGATGGCGGTGTTGATCGCCGTCGCCATCGACTCGTTCCGGACCGTGCGCGGCAGCCTCTACCCTGTGATCGTCGCCTCTCAGACCGTCCCCATCATCGCCCTGGCCCCTCTCGTTTTGGTGTGGTGGGGCTTCGGCCTTTTTCCCAAGGTCGTCCTCGTAGCCCTGTTCAGCTTCTTTCCTATAACAGTCGGCATGGTGCAAGGGCTTGGCTCGGCGGACCCGGACGCCATCAACCTCCTGCGTACGATGCGGGCCGGACGCTGGCAATTGCTGACCCGCGTCAAGTTGCCCAACGCGTTGCCGCAGTTCTTCACAGGCCTGAAGATTTCTGTGACGTACGCCTACAGCGCGGCGATCGTGGCCGAGTTCGTGGGTGCGATGCAGGGCCTCGGCGTGTACATGACCTCGGCCATCCACGATGCGCCTGTGCGCATGGACCTCGTCCTCGGAGCGGTTTTCGTGATTGCCCTGCTCACCATCCTGTTATTCGGATTGGTGGGGATCGTTCAACGCTTGGCCATGCCGTGGCGGCCCCGCCCGTGAGCCCTGATCGACAGGGCGACCTCGCAATTAGCGAGGTGACGAAGCGCTTCTCGCACGACGGCAATGACGTCGTGGCCCTCGACGGGGTCGACCTCGTGGCCCAGGCAGGCGAGTTCGTGGCGTTGATCGGGCCGAGCGGTTGCGGGAAGAGCACTCTGTTCAATATCGTGGCTGGGCTGGAGCAACCTTCGAGCGGGCGTGTGCTTATCAATGGTGCGGTAGTCGACGACCGGCTCGGCGCCAGCGCGTTTATGCCCCAGCACGACGCCCTGCTCGGGTGGCGCCGCGTGGTGGACAACGTCGTGCTGCCCCTCGAGCTACGCGGCGTCAAGCGGGCCCAGGCCCGTCGCCAAGCCCTGCCCCTGTTGGAACGGTTCGGCCTGGGTGATTTCGCCCACGCCTGGCCCTGGCAGCTCTCAGGTGGCATGCGCCAGCGGGCCGCCTTCTTGCGCACGGTCATCGCCGGTCAACCGCTCATGCTGTTGGACGAGCCGTTCGGCGCCCTCGACGGGATCACCCGGGCCGACCTGCAGGAGTGGCTCAGCGGGGTTTGGGCCGAGTTCGGCGCTACGGTGCTGCTGGTGACGCACGACATCACCGAGGCGGTATTCCTGTCTGACCGGGTCTACGTCATGACACCGCGGCCCGGACGGGTCGCCTCTGTCCTCGACGTCGATTTACCAAGGCCGCGCCGGCTGGCCCAGCGAGAGGACGAGCCATTCCAGGCGCTCGAAGCTGAGTTGCGTCACCGGCTGGTGGCCGCCATGACACCACCTACGCATCTGGAGGTGTCCAAGCGGTGAGTGAGCGCGTTCTTGATGGGGGCGCAATCAGGTGGGGGCCATGACGAGGGTCGCGGTGCTCGACGATTACCAGCGCCGTGCCACCGGGTACGCGAACTGGGCGTCCCTCGGGCCGGGCGTCGAGGTGGTGTTCTTCCATGAACCCATCGGCCAGGATGCTCTGGCCGATACCCTGCGCGATTTCGAGGTACTCGTGTTGATGCGGGAGCGGACGGCCTTCCCTCGCCCGGTGCTCGAAGCCCTGCCGAACCTTCAGCTGCTGGTAACGACGGGGATGCGTAACGCTTCCGTGGACGTGGGTTACCTGAACGAACGTGGCGTGGTCGTCTCGGGGACGTGGATGACAGGCGGGCGGGCGGACCCGGGTATCCCGAGCACTGCCGAGGTCGCATGGGCACTCATCCTGGCTGTCACTAAACGGGTGACGGTCGAGGACCGGGCCATACGCGAAGGGCATTGGCAACTCGGCCTTCCCGGCGTCCTGGCCGGCGCCACCTTGGGCCTGGCCGGACTGGGCCACTTGGGCTCCGCCATGGTCGCACCGGCGCAGGCGTTCGGCATGGAGGTCATCGCCTGGAGCCAAAACCTGACCGACGAGCGCGCTCTCGCCCTCGGGGCCTTGAGGGTTACGAAGGAGGAGCTCCTCTCCCGCTCCGACGTCCTTTCCATCCATCTTGTGCTTAGCGAGCGGACGCGAGGCCTCTTCCGGGCCGATGACCTCGCCCTCATGAAACCGACGGCTGTGCTCATAAACACGTCGAGAGGGCCCATCGTCGACGAGCAGGCCCTCATCGCCGCGCTGCGCACAGGCACCATCGCCGGCGCCGGCCTCGACGTCTATGACCGCGAGCCCCTCCCGGCGGGTCATGACCTCACCAATTTGGACAATGTCGTGTTGCTCCCGCATCTCGGTTATGTCAATGAAGCGGGCTTGCGCCAGATGTACGGCCAAGTCGTGGAGGACATCTACTCCTTCGTCGAGGGAGCGCCCGTCCGCACCCTTCAATAACCTCAGAGAGCCTGGCCCTGGCCCTGGGCGGCGCCAAGGAGCTGATCATCACTACGATTTCCCACAAACACGCTGACCGGGTGCGGTCGTACGAACTACGGGGCCGAGGAGCGCCAACTAGATGAGTGTTCTTTCCGTGGTGGTGGGCAACCCCAAGCCACGTTCGAGGACCTATCAGGCCGCCGTCCTGGTGGCGGAGAAGCTCGGGAGCAGACCGGCGGACTTGGTCGTTGACCTGGTCGACCTGGGCCCCGCCTTGCTTCAGCAGGAAAGTGCGGATCTGGCCCAGACCGTCGCGGCTGTTCAGTCCAGCTCGCTGGTCGTCATGGCCAGCCCCACGTACAAGGCCTCCTATACGGGGCTCTTGAAGCTCTTCCTGGACCGTATGGGAGCAGGCGCGCTCGCGGGAGTAACGGCGGTCCCCCTCATGCTCGGCGGGGACCTGCGCCACTCTCTGGCGCCCGAGGTTTTCCTGAAGCCTGTGCTTGTTGAACTGGGAGCTACTTGCCCCACCCCCGCCCTGTTCCTGCCTGAATACGATTACCTGGGGTCTCCAGCCCTCGAAGCCTGGCTTAACCGGGCCAGGCCACTCGTGGAACGGTCAATGAACGAATGACCGGTCAGAGCATTACGGTTCTCAATCGATGATCAAGCTCGCCGAGGCGCTGTGGTCGCCAAACCCGTCACGAGTGAACACGCTGTGCCGTCAAGCCGGAGTGGAGTATGCGGTGGGGGGTTTGCCCCCGAGCGACGCTACGCTCCGGGCGGGCGAAAACCCGTGGGACTACTTCCCATTGCTTCGCTGGCGGGAAAACTACCGAGCGGCGGGTTTCGACCTGGCCGTCATTGAAGCCCGGCCTCCGCTCAACCGAGCGAAGCGTGGCCTCGAGGGACGGGACGAAGAGATCGCCACAGTTTGCCGCCTAATCGAGAACATGGGCCGCTTGGGCATCCCGGTGTGGTGTTACGAGTGGATGACCGACTTCAACTGGATCAGGACCGCCACTGCGCTGCCGGGGCGAGGCGGCTCACTTGTCTCCGGCTTCGACAACTCCTTGCTGGGAGACGCACCCTTATCCGAGCATGGCCCCATAAGTGAAGAAACATTGTGGGAAACACTGGAGTACTTCCTGCGCCAGGTGGTGCCCGTAGCCGAACGGGCTGGCGTCAAGTTGGCCATGCACCCCGACGACCCGCCCCTATCGCCTATCCGGGGCGTAAGCCGGATCATGCGCAGCGTCGAGAACTTCCACCGGCTGATCGACGTGGTGCCGAGCGACGTCAATGGGATCACGCTGTGCCAGGGCAACTTCGCCCTCATGACCGACGACATCCCCGGCGCCATCCGGGACTTCGGCCGGCAGAAAAAGATCTTCTTCGTGCACTTGAGGGACGTCCGGGGCACCGCCCAAGACTTCGTCGAGACCTGGCACGACGAAGGCCAGACGGACCTCGTCGCTTGCATGCAAGCGTACCGGGACGTCGGCTTCGATGGCCCCGTCCGGCCGGACCACGTCCCGACGGTAGACGGCGATTCCAACGACAACCCCGGGTACTCGGCCTATGGTCGCCTCTTCGCCTTAGGCTACATCCGCGGCCTCTCTCAAGCCGTCTTTCGACCGTAGGCCTAACGCTCGTCCGGGTGCATGACCGCCGCGGCCAAACCGGACACCCTCTCAAATCGGAGCGCCCAAATTGGAACGGACAGAGAAGTGAGGCTTGAACCGACCCCAGGTGAGCTCGAAGCGCTAACCCCCCTCAACCTGTTCGAGCGGTTTGCCGACGGACGGCCCCGAGTGCCGGACGACGTGCTGGACAGCCTGCTGGAAGCCACCACGGAGCAGGCCTGGAAAGTGCTCGACACTGAAGGGTACCGCTACCAGTTCGAGGGGGGCTGGAAGGAAACACACCCGGGGCGGGTCACAGTCGGCCGCGCTGTCACCGCGCAATTCGTCCCGGTGCGCCCGGATTTCCACAGTGTGGTCCAGACGACGGGTGTAGCTGAAGGCCGAGGCACGAGCGGCGGCCAAAACTCCTGGGTTATCGAGAAGCTCCAGCAGCGAGACGTCATGGTGGTCGACATCTTCGGCAAAGTGAAGGACGGTACCGTAGTCGGTGACAACCTCGGCACCGCCGTAGGCGTGCGGACCGGGGCCGGGGCGGTGATTGACGGCGGGGTTCGAGATTATCAAGGCCTAGTCCAGCTCCAGGACGTCAACTTCTACTTTCGCGGTTCGGACCCGACTGCCATTGCCGATGTCACTCTCGCCGGGATCAACATCCCGGTGCGAATTGGGAACGCTACCGTCCTCCCGGGCGACGTTGTCCTCGGCACCGCCACCGGGGTCATGTTCATCCCTCCGCACCTCGCTGCCCGAGGTGGCTGAACAGGCGTTGGACACCAACATACGAGATCGGTTCGGGAAGCTCCGCCTGGCCGAGGGCGACGTACACGAGCGGGGAAATAGACGTTCAAACGTGGCGGCCAGACATTGAGGCGGACTTCCGGTCGTGGAGACAGTCGGTAATGGGCGACGAGGCCGGGTCGCGCCGATAGACAAATCTGTGGCGACCCGGTAGGGGCTAAGCCGCCGAAAAAAGGGGGGGCGGACCGGTCGAAAGGAGCCTTCGGCCGCCGGTGGTTTCAGCGCCGGCACCAGCCGACGCGGCGGCGGCGGCGAACAGTTCACACAAACCCCGCCCGGAACGCCTCGCTTACGGCCCTTTTCCAGGGTGGCCCAGCGCTTGTAGGGAGTTTTGCCGGTTTTCGGGATAAAACTGCGAGCCCTGTGCAAAACTCCACACTGCGGGGCCTGAATCGCCTCGCTAGTCGCACTTTTCAACGATGGCGGCGCGCCAGGTAACAAAACCCGCCTCAGTCCACGCCCGACGGCAGAAGACCAGTGGCCCGTCATAGGTAAAGAGCCCGGACGAAGGACTCCTGTTCTGCGCTTTCTATGGCGCTCGGGCAATAGTTGGCCCGTACCCAGGCGACAGCCTGGCTCGGAGGCGAACCGCAGATGACAGCGAGGCAGGCCACAGCCGTCCCGGTGCGCCCATGCCCGCCAAGACAGCCGATCTCCACCCTCTCGCTGGCTCGGGCTCGAGACAGAACGGTCCTTAGCGCGCTGAACAATGTGGACGGTTCGAGGGGGACGCCACCATCTGGCCAGTCGACGTGGTCGTGCGGCCAGGGGGGCTGCCAGATGGGGTCGAAGTACAGGCCAAAGTCCGGCACCTGGCTGCGAGCATAGGAGTCTTTCGGGTCGAAGGAGGCGGCGATGATCTCGGTCCCGTCCGGCAGAGACACCGGGGAGAGGTGCTGGTGCACTTCAAATCGCCGATGCGTGTGAGATGGGTCTGTGCACGCTGGCTCGTCTGAGCCCAGCCGCCAAAACAACCCGCAATCGCTACAGGCCACCACCGTCACTGGACCGCTCATGGCCGCCAGCTGCCTATGGTCGACAACCCGCAGCGCCCTGTTCTTCGATACCGGGCATGATAAAAGGCCTGAGCCGAGCGGTCGGGTCGAACGTCAGCCCCGGTTGGTCAGCGCCCGTCCCGGTTAAGGTGAGTTGGAACTGCTGAACGTACTCCACTCGGCTTTGACGATCCAGGCGAAAGGCCTGGTCGTGGCCAGGGTAAATTAGGTCCCCGATTTCCAGTAATTTTTCGATGGAACGGCTGGCCAGCTGGTTATCCCAGAAGACGAGGGCGTTACGTCGCTCGACGGCCACGAGGCTGTTCTGGATGGCGTCACCGGCGATGACCGCCACACCATCAAGCGTGACCGCGGTGACGGCGATGGTGCCCGCCGAGTGCCCCGGCGCCTCGACAATCTCCACTCCTGGGATGATTTCGGCTCCTTCTTCGACTTCCCGGATGCGGTCACCGTAGAAGTCGAGGACCGCACCGACCCAGTTCGGGCAGGCAAGATCATTTCTGTGGGGGTGCCGGGCGTAACGACGTTCGTCGGCATGCAAGACGATCTGCGCCTGGTCGAAAATGTTGAGGTTCTCGATATGGTCCCAATGAGCATGAGTACATATAACAATGTCGATTTCAGACGGGCTGAGGGAACGCGCTTTCAGCTCGGTCTCCAACGCTCCACGGCGACCGGTATGGCCCGTGTCGACGACGATGCGCCTCAGAGCCCCCTGCGCTGTCAAGGCCTTGGACAAGGTTGACACCGCAGAACGCGATCGAGCCGTGGTCAGTGCCGATGCGATAACCCTGAAGGAGGGTGTCAACACTGACCGTGCCTGGTTGCAAATTCTCCCTCCTCGGCTAAGAGCGCTTACTTGTCGAGCATTTCTAGACTAGTCTACGGTGCGGGAACCAAAGTAGTAGAGAGGGCGGAGCGTAAAGGCGGCGGGTCGCTGCCGAACCTCACTCGTTGCCGACCACGACCACTTCGATGCCCACTAAGTCACCGAGCGCCTCGAGGTCAGCGGAGCGGTGACCCGTACCCAGCGCCCAGTGATGGGCTACGGCCGTCCGCGACCAAGCGTCGCACCAGTCACCGGGATCGCAGCCGAAGTCGACACGAGATGTTGTATTGCCGATTCGCAATAGCGGCCCACCCACCACTTGCCCCTCCGAAACCACAAACCGAAGTCGCCCGTCGCGCATTTGGGTAATCCCAAAGGCCGTCACCGGGCCATGTTTGACGTCGAACTCCACCGATACGCCCCACCCACGCTTGCCGTGAAAGACTCCTAAGCCCCTAAGAAGGGGACGTTGATCACTTATGGCCAGATGAGCTGGTCCATCGTGGCCCATCTCTACGACGCCGTCCGTAAAGTTGAGCGCTTGCATCTCGGTGAAGGACCCGCCTGCGCCCAAACGATCCATCACTAGCATGGCTAATGACGTACGCAATTCGAACTCTCCGCAGGTAGGAAGGTGCCTGGCCGTCAGCAAAGATGCGCCCAGGATCATACCCGCCCCCAGCCGCTCGTGGACTTCGCCGTCGAGGCCGCGGTGATAATAAGCCAAGGAGTTCAGGGCAAAATCGTCGACGAGGTGGTCGAGGCCAACTGCCACGGCGGCGGCCCAGGAAAAATCTTCTGCTTCGACTGAGGGGCCCACCTCAAAGATAGCTCGTGCTTCTTCGAGCTTCGCCTCGATTTCCTTCGGGGTCACCTTCTCCACTCGGGCTCTTAAGTCATCGAACTCGAGGATCTCTACGTGGCCGCCAAGGTTCCCGGGCACCGTCGTGATATCAGCCCAGACATCGTACATACCAGGGTAGAGATTGCCCATTAGCCCATGTCGGCCTGCGCGCAGGGCCTTTCTCACTCCCGCTACCCTCACCCATCGTTCAATGCGCTGCCACGCTCGCTCGTCACTGAGAAAACCGGACACGGACCTGAAGGGGATGCCGCAGCGCTCGAAAGTATTCGCCATTTCGGGTAAAGGGCAGCACCCACAATAGGCCAGCCACTCGCCGGTACCGAACGTCGCGTGGTCCATCGATTCCGTTGGTTGCAGGTTGATGAAAAGTACAGGTGCTCCAGTTTGCTTGGCGATGGGGACCACCATCGTGCTGGTCATGTACGTCGTGAGAAAGCAGATTATTAAGTCGCACGACGCCACTTCCAGCTCGTCCGCGGCGCGTCGCGCCTCGGTCGCGTCCGATATGAAGCCCACATCAACGACCTCGGCATCAAGGCGGCTCACACGATCTGCAACGATCTGGGCGGACCGGCGCAATTTAGGTAGCAACGCAGGGAACTGGGGCCAGTAGGCACCGAGGCCACCCGCAACTAGGCCAACGATCGGGCGGTGGCTACCTCCGCTGCGTTGGCCGCCCGCCGTCGTCTCCGTCACACGTACCAACGAGTCAGCCATGTCGGTCCTCTCCACTTCCAGTCGTTTTCATCGCCGGCCTACGGCTTAGCAGATTCGGCGCCGCCAAGGCTGCTAGAGCGAGACGTACAGGTGACACATGGCTGTCTGGAGGCGGGAGTGCTCAGGCGGCGCAGTAGACTTGTAACGCTGCCGACTGGGCTCTCGAATCGCCAGTTGCCCCGGTACCACTTCGGAACCCGTTCAGAAGAAGCGCTGCGACCTGCATGCCCGTCTGGTTGTAGTAGACGTACGACCGGCTGTCCAGGCCGTCGCCTCGGCGAGGCTTCCGTCGGCGCCGATGAGGTAACCCTCCGCGTGCGGGCCATCGATAGGCCCTGGGGCTGGTAACTCGAGTGGCGCAGGCCGAGCGGGGCAAAGATACGCTGCTCGTAGAGGGCCGGTAAGAGAACTCCGGTGACACGCTCGGTGACCAGGCCAGCAATGTTCCAGCCGATGTTCGAGTGGTGGTAGCCGGTCCCTGGCGCCAGCACGAGCGGCTGCCACGCGGCCATGCGGACCAGCCAGACCGGGTCTACCGGTGTCGCTCGGTTTTCGCTGACCCGTGCGAAGATCTCAGAGAGCTGGGTCCGTAACCGCCGGTCATCAACTTTGCCGAGGGCGCCTTCCAACTCGGCGGGCGAGGTCGCGATGTCGTTGTCATCGACCAGTCCGCTCATGTCGCTGATCAGTTGGCGGATGGTTATGTCCTTCCCGTAGGGCAGCAAGCCAGGACGGGTCACGCCGGGCGCCACACGCTCGGCACCAGTCACGAGGTCATCGAGCACTGGCTGGAGGTCAAGCGGCACGAAATCGGGGAGAATACTGCGGATGATAATCCGGGAGCGTTCGCCTGGCGATGAGGAGGCGCTCGAGGCCGTAGCTCTCGAGACGCACCGACTGCGACGGCTACCCAAAATACCTTCCGAAGGACTTGCGATCCTTCATTATCGACCCCGACGCACTCGGTGCCTGGGTCGCCATTAGCGATGGAAAGGTGGTCGGCCACGTGGCCCTACACGTTCACGGCGCCCCACAGGTCGTCGACATGGCGGTACGGGTGACCGGCCTAGATGAAGACGGCGTCGCCGTGGTTGGACGGCTATTCGTGGCGCCGTCGGCTCGGCGTCAGGGTATCGGACGCGCTCTGCTGGAGCGGGCCACGGAGGAAACGGTACGTCTCGGGCGGCGGGCCGTCCTCGACGTCGTGGAAGACCACAGGGCCGCCATCGAGCTCTACGAAGACTGCGGGTGGACGCTCCTTGGACGCGTCAATTGGGAGTTACCGGGAGGGCGGCCACTTCGGGAGCTCGTCTACCTATCGCCGGAGCCGTCGCTTTAACGCCACCAGCCGGTGCATGGGCCAAGGGCTCCACGCCCTTTTTGGAACCGGGCGTGGTTTGCAGAGAACATGAACAGCGGGCAGTTTTGACCGCGCCGCTCTCCGCTATTAGCCCTTAACCCGCGTGTGCCGTTCGGCGACCATCCCGACCATCGTGGGGGGATAGTGGCTAACGAGCGGTCGTAATCTATCCATGAGCTCAGCCGACCATCGTTCAATCGTCCAGCTCGTCACTCCTGCACACCGTGCCCTTCGGCGGAAGCGTTAGCGATTCGAAGAACTGGTCGGTCCAGGTCTGTATGCATGAGCTGTAGAAGTAACCAGTATGCCCCGGACCGTCCCGGGTGAGCAGCCGAGCGTTCCCGAGCTGGCGGGCCACCGCCTGGGCCCATGAATAAGGGGTGAGGGGGTCGCCGGTCGACCCGACCAGGAGGACCGTACGCCCACCGGTGACGTGGACCGCGGGCGGCTGTATCTCGGGTTTGACGGGCCAGTAGGCGCACCCGGACCCTCTCCACGCCCAGAAGGCAAAGTCAGGGGCCAGTTTGGCCAGCTGGGTGGCCAGGTGCTCATAGGCAGGCACGGCCGAGGGAAAAGGCCCATCTTCACAGGCGATGGCGTTACCTGCAGCCGCAACGTTGGAGAACTGGCCGTCGGTCATCAGGCCGATCTCGCTGTCGGCGGCTGTCGCCAGCGAACCACCGAAGCCGGCCAGGGCCTCTTCGAGCGCCTCGCCCAAAGCCGTCCAATCTGGCGGATAAGGGAGCAAACGCAAGATCGCCTCGTCAGCGACGCCGAGGGTCACTTGCTGGGCCTCACCGTCCGGCAGCTCAGAATATGGCCGGTAGCCATCGGCCAGCCGGGCAAAGAGCTGGTAGTACGCCTGTTTGGCCCCTTGGGGCAGCTCGGCGTGGCACGGCCAGGTGGCACGGAGCGCGCCGAGCGAGTTGCCGTCGCACCAACTGAAGAAGTCCTGAAGGTCGCCTTCGAGGGCCTCTGCCTGTTGCTCTCCGGTCGCACTGCTGGAGAGGGCGGGGCCCACCACAACGTCCGTCATGCTCTCGACGCGGACAGAGAGCCAACGGGCCTCGGTACTGCCCCCGCCTGTGGGTGTCAGGAGCGAACGCATACCCGGAAAGTCGCCCCGATGGCGTATTACGTCTTTCGTATTGCACTCATGAACACGTTGGGGACTGGCTGGTCCTTACGCAGTCCAGCCATGGGCCGGCCAGTTCCCACGCTCGGCATCACGCCGTGCTGTGTTTGCGCGCTTCGCACGCGAGGTGACTTCCCGAGCCTCGATGCGTATTTCATGGGCGGCGACCGCACTCCTACTGGAAGTTGAGCACCGTGACGAGATGGAGCCCGCCGCTACGCAAGAACGGGCGCTGGCAAGAAGGGGGAAGCGCACTCATGAGGCGCCGGGAGATGTCTGAGCTTCGCACCGAACCGCTTGGGCTGGTACCTCCCAACCAATCGGTTGCACCCATATGGCCGTGCGAACCTCGGTGGCCGGCACCCGCACAGCACTTACAGGCGGCGCATGGCAGTGAAGCGAGCAAACCGTCATGAGTGTGCCCACCTCCACTGATCATCTGCAGGAACGATTCGAGGACTTCTGGTCTGCCTACCCTCACAAGACCGGCTACGCCGGCGCTCGGCAGCTCTTCATGGAACTAGCCCCTAGACGAGCTGATGTCATCGTGGCCGCCGCTCGGGAGTACGAAGGTGACTTGCCGCCATCGACTTGGCTCTACGAAGGTCGTTGGAAGGATTGGCTGTACTCATAAAGCCTCGACTGGCAAGCATTGTCTCGCCTTGGCTGCGCTCAGTCGCCGCCATTTCGCCCGCAATAAATTTCATCGGCGGAGCTGGGCAAGCATGCTCCCAGGGCGAACGATGAGCGCTCTCCTCAGGTTGACCACGGTACCGGCTTGAGGTGAAGACTCCAGGTCAACACTATCCATGACCGCGTGCATCAACGCCACCCCCCGGCCCTTGACTGAGCGCGCTGAGGGCATCACACCGCTAAGGGCGGCGCTGTCAAAGCCGTGGCCTGTGTCCCGCACCGAGATCGTACAACGGGTTTCGTCTACTCGGAGTTTTACCTCATACTCGTCGTCGCTGCTCGCGTGCAAGACCACATTGGAGCAGGCCTCGCTCACGGCCAAGCGTAGATCGTCTGCGCAATCTTCCTCGACCCCGAGCACCGTGAGCATGTCCGCCAGTGCGCTGCGTATTAAGTTCACCGTGGTAGCGTCTCGGGGCAGGCACACGATTACCTCCAGGTGCACCTCCATCGTCCTCTCCTAATCCTCTGTGAGCGCTGCCCGTCAGCAAGGGAAAGCATTGGTGGGGAGCGCCCACTCGCCGAGCATTCCCCGCCCGAGCTGGTGCCAAGTGGTGGGCCCCTTCGCCAGCACCCCGTAAACTTGGCCAGCTGGCACGGTCTGGGTGACAGCACTTCATCGATGTTCGACGCGCCTGGCTTCACAGAGTGGGGAAAGTGCACCCAAAACCGCCCGCCGTTCCACCGACTGGATGGCCGGAACTTAGTCACCAACTCGGCGCTATCGTCAGCGATGGCATCTGTGTCCATCACCACCTTCTCTCAGCCAAACGCCCGCTCGTCCACTGTCCCAAAGCCGACCGCCCATCTTTGCTGGCTCTATAGCCTGTTAGCTTCCTAATACCCATCGGCTTCTGGTGCCACACATAGAGCCCTGCGTAAATACTGAGGCCCACCCAGAGCTGCCACCAATCACGGGTGATTTCGACAGTCGTGGTACCAGCGTCTAGCCGAGCTGCTCGTGGAAACACCTTGTGCGTACCGGCGCCCAGCAGGCCTTCGTTCCAGCGTCGTGACAATTCTTGGGGGGCCTGCTGGTGTAAGCGCGGTCAACATCGGGTAAAAGGTGGCCAATATCGGTGAGGAGCGCGATGCCCAAACACAAAAGACTTGACTGGAAGGCGATCAGTTGCGGCGCTGGAGCGCTGGCGGGGCTTGGCACTCAGCGACTGCTTGAAACGGCCTGGACGAGACTGCGTCACACCTCGTCGCCCCCGATGCCGGCCGACCGACGCTCTCCCTGGGTGGAGGCACTTAGTTGGACTGTCGCCACAGGGGTCGCCGTAGCGGTCGTCCGGCTCTTGGCCGTCCGCACTGCCGCCGTCGCGTGGGAGGCCGTTACTCACGAGCCACCGCCAGATGTTGTCGACTCGGCGGCCTGACCCGCGTTGGCCTTATTGAGTTCGGCTGTCACCCCCAAAACTGCGGTCTTGGTCGGGAACTAGTCAGGTCGGCGCGGGCGACCGTTCCGGCCAGCACGGCCGAAGACCTGCACGAAGGTAAAGTAGCCAGCCGCCCATCGCCCTGAGGTGGTGGAGCAAGCGGGACGGTCGCTGTTATAGCACCGTCTTCGGACCGCCGTGGAGAAAGTGCCGGGCACTATGACGCCATTTTCGAGGTAACCGCATCTCTCCGGCATACGGCTCGGCGAGGGCACTCCGGTGACGATTGCTGGCCATTGGCTGGCGACCCTTGTAAGTGTCTAAAACTGGGTCCTGTTCTACTTAGGATCTGGGCCAACGCAATGGGGTCCCACTACTCGATGGCCAGGTTGCCATAAGTCGGCACGCCGGCGGTCTTGTAGGTGAGGTGCAGCGTGCCGTTTGGGTAAGTGACCGATTCGGTGAGGCGCAGCGCCGTGGGAACGGTCCCGTCCCCGAACACGCGTTTGCCGGTGCCGAGCAGCAGCGGGAACAGCCACAGGCTCATCCGGTCGACGAGGCCGAAGCGCAGCAGTGACTGCACAAGGTCGAGACTGCCGATGACGTGGACTTCGTCGTGGCGCTCCTTGAGGGCGGTGATGCTCTCGGCGACGTCGCCGGTTACGAGCGTCGACGCCTGCCAGGCGAGCGGGCCGGCGAGCGTGCGGCTGGCAACGTACTTGGGGACGCCGTTGAGCAGGCCGGTGAAGGGGATCTCCTCGGGAGCGCTCGGCCAGTAGTTGGCGAAGATCTCGTAGGTCCGTCGCCCGAGGAGCAGGGCATTCATGCTCCTCGCCTGCTCGAAGACAACCCCGACTGATTCGGGGTCCACCAGTGGCGCCTGCCACCCGCCGTGTGCGAAACCGTCGTCGCGGTCCTCGTCGGGCGCTCCAGGCGCCTGTGCCACCCCGTCGAGCGTCACGAACTCGGTGACGATGAGCTTGCCCATGGTCTGCTCCTTGCTTGGTGGCAATAGGTCCCTGTGTAAGACCCCACCGTTGTGTCGAACTCATCGCCGGCGCCGCGATCTTCAGCCCGGGGGTTGCGGTCCAGGTGGGCCTTGAGCTTCCCGCGTCGAGCGCGGCGGTGGAGGAATCCCGGGTGAGGGTCATTTCGGCCCCGGCATACCACTTCAACAGCCCGGACGCCCTGGCCTTGAGGGGGGACGACCTGTTCGTGCCGAACGACAGCGGCGGGTACGCAAACTTGGGCTCCGTCACGGCGTTGCCAGCCGCTCCCTGAGCTGCCGGGGTCAGCGCCCTTGGAGGACAATTAGCAAGCGAGCGGAATTTCTTATTGGGCGGGAACGTTCCCGCTGACTACGAATGATGAGCGCGCATGGCGGGACGGTTCTCGCATCCCTTACGTCCGTTTATCCCAAGCTTGCACAATGGTTTCTCAATGTACAGAGCCGCGCGACCTAGCCGCGGTTTGCCAAACACACCCATAATAACGAAGTTTCTGGCCCTCCCCTCAGCGTGACGTAAGAATGGATCGACCCTCTCTATGTCATCTATGTCCTAGCGGCTATTAGGCCAAGATCGAGGGGCCTGCCCGGCGGGTGGCGGGCGATCCCGTTCGCGCTGCTCAAGTCGCCCATCGGTTTCAACGCCCGCCAATGCCCGTCAGCGAGATGCCCTCTGACAGGTAGCGTTGCAAGACGAACGCCAAAATGAGGCCAGGGATGATCGATATAGTCCCGCCCGCCATTAGCAGGTTCCACTGGTAGCCCTGCTGGCTCAAGAAGAACTGTAGGCCCAAGGGCACGGTCGCCAGGTCCCGGCTGTTGATTACTATCAGCGGCCAGAGGAAGGCGTTCCAATATGCGATGAACGTAAACAAGCCCAGCACGCCAATTGCGGGCCGCACCATGGGCACCATTACGCGCCAGAAGATCCATGGGTGGGACGCTCCGTCCACCTTTGCCGCGTCCTCCAGTTCGAGGGGTATGCTTCGGAAGAACTGCCGCATCAGGAACACACCGAACGCGCTGAACGCCCAGGGGACGATCAAGGCCTGGTAAGAGTTGACCCAGTGGAGATCCCTCATCAGGAGGAACATGGGGACCACCAGGACTTCTTGGGGGATGACGAGAGTCGCCACATAGATGAAGAACAACTTTTCGCGGCCACGGAAATGCAGACGGGCGAAGGCGTAACCCGAGAGCAACGACGTCGTCAACGTCAGGAGCGCGCCGCCACATGCCACGACGAGGCCGTTCAACAAAAACCGCCCGAAGGGCCCATAGTTCCAGGCCGTAACGTAGTTACCGAACTGGGTCGCGTGGGTGAAGCTGCCGAGGCTGTTGTCGAACGCATCGGCCTCGGGCTTGAGGGCTGTCAGGATCCCCCAAACAATCGGCAGGAGCAAGAGGCCGACGGCGATGACCAGGCCCGTATTGGAAAGGACCCGGCGGCGCCATGAGCGCTGGATGACAGCGGTGCTCATCTCACTCCCCAAACAGGTCGGCCGCGGCGTATTTCCGTCATGCTTCGTAATGGACCCAGCGACGCTGGAGCCGCAGTTGGACGATGGTCAGCATGATGACGATCAGGAACAGGACCCATGCGATCGCCGATGCGTAACCCATTGCGTAATCAATGAACCCCTTTTCGAACAACCAGTACACCAGGGTCGTGCTGCTCGTACCCGGCCCGCCGGCTGTTAGCACGTAGGCCTGCGTGAAGACCTGAAAAGAGGTAATAACTGTCAACACGATCCCGAAGAACAGTGAAGGGGATATCAGCGGTATGGTGATGCTCCAGAACGAGCGCCATTTAGATGCCCCGTCTACGCGGGCCGCGTCGTAGTACGTCTCCGGGACGGCATGGATACCCGCTGTGAACAGGAGCATGTTGTAGCCGAAGCCCTGCCAGACCGACATTATGATAATGGCCGGCATTGCCCATTTGGGGTCTGATAGCCATTCCGGGCCCTGTACGCCGAACACCCCGTGGATGACTGAGTCGATCAGGCCATTACGATTGGTGTACAACAGGCTCCAAACCACAGAGTCTGCGACCAACGGCGTGAGGACCGGGACGAAAAAGATAACTCTCAATAACCGCCGACCCCGGCCGTACCCCTGTAACCAAACTGCCACACCGAGGGCAACGGCGATATTGAGCGGGACATAGGCGGCCACGAAGTAGAGGGTGTTGTAGATGGCGCTGTGGAAAGTGGTGTCCTTGGTCAGCAGGAGGACGTAGTTCTCCAGCCCGGCAAAGGTCGCCTTGCCCGTAAGGGGCCAGGAGTACAGGCTGAGCACCAACGTCGCCAGTACGGGCGCAATCGTGAAGACCAGGAAACCGACCCCGTTCGGGAGCAAGAAGAACAAAGCTGTGCGGGCGTCGCTGCGCCTTTTACGGGGCTTAGTCCCAACAGGCAGAGAGCCGGCCGTGGGCGTTTGCGTAGGGACGACCACAGTTGCCATGGGTGTCCTTCGTCTCCCTTCAAAGCAGCACTCGGGCCGACCAGATCGTAGTTCCGGCCGGCCCGAGCCGTCGGGTCAGAGAGGATTGGAGCCGTCAGGCGGTGGGTACCCCCTGGTTGGCCTGCACGTAGGCCAGCGCCGCTTGGGGAGTAATGCTCCCCTCCATGACGCCCACGACCTCATTGTTGAACGCATCGGTCGTCCCGTTCCACTTGTTCGTGGTCACATACGCCACCGAGTTCTGCAGCGCCGCGTCCATGTCCGTGGTGGAGTTGCCCACACCCTGCGCCCCGACCGTGCTGAACCAGTATTTCTGCTCGGCGGTCCTTGCGGAAAAGGCACGTCCCTCGGTGGATAAGAACTGCTCGGCCGTCGGCGAAGTGAGCCCCTCGATGGCCTTGGTGGCGTCGGAGAGCAGCTCGGCCTTGTTCATGCCGGAGTGGTTGCGGTACAGGTCCTTGGAGATGCCGAACCCGGAGCCCGCCAGTATGCTCACGGACTTGCCACTAGGCCCAACCGGCAACGGCGCGACACCGATCTTGAAGTTCTCGATGCCCGACTTCACGGACGCGATGTCGTTGATCAGGTCCCACGGCCCGTCGATGTACATAGCACCTACTCCGTCCTCCCACTGCTGCAGGTCCCAGTCGGTCTCGGGGGCGTTGGCGGGCGGCAGCGGGGACTCGCCGGCTTTCACCGGAGCTACGTAGCTCTTCAACAACGCAGCCAGGGCTGGTGTGTTGAGGTCGAGGTTGCCGTTCTTCAAGTAACTGGCGCCATTATCGACCGCGTAAGCGAGGAACTCGTCCAGATATGGGTCGTCGATGTAGCCGTAGACCGAGCCGCCGCTGCCCTTCGTCATCAAGGCGGCGTCCTTGTTGAACTGCGACCATGTCCAGCCGACGGTGGGCAGAGGGACCTTGTACTTCTGGAACTCCGTCTTGTTGTAGAACACCATCAGGGGCCCGAAGTCATAGGGCAGCGCGATCAGTTGGCCCGAGGAGTTCCTGAGGCCGTTCACGATACCCTGGTCGTACTGGCCAAGCGAGAACCCAGACAGGCCCTCCGTCGTCAACTCGGACGTGGTCAGCGGCATGAAACCAGCCTGGAACCCGGTGGCGCGCAAGCTCTGGATGGCGACCAGGTCCGGCTCTGTGTTGCTGGCAATCTCGGTCGGGAACTTGGTGAAGTAGTTGCCGAACGGCTGGTCGTAGGTCAGCTTAACCGTTATCCACGGGAACTCCGAGTGGACAATGGAGGCGTCGTGGTCCCAGGCGGTGATCTCCGCCGGGCTGCCCGCCCACATTTGCCAGGTCAGGGTTACCGGGGCCTGGCTCGCGGCGGTGGCGGTCGCAGCCGGCACGGCTACATAGCTCAACCCGGTGACCATCGCCGCGGCCAGGACGACGGCTGCTGCCTTTGCTTTGGCGTGAGCCGAGGTAGTCGACGGTACTTTGCTCAGTTTCATAGGATCCTCCTTAGTACTTTTAGTGGCAGGGACATGTAGAGGCCGCTCAAGGCACATTCAGTTAGCTCTTCAGGAACAATTCGATGACGGGCAATATCACGCCCGGTTGCCGCACTGGTAGCCGCAGGGTCAGGGTCCCCTCCGGCAGGCCTCCCATTTGGACAGTTGACGCCCGTTGCGACGGGTCAACTTCCTCTCGCTGTATTTCAGATCCATCGTGCAGGAAGCGGGCGAACTCGACCCGTCCCGCCAATCCCGGCAGGTGCACATGGCCGAACGGCCACGAAAAAATGTGGACGAAAAGACGGTTTCCCTTCATTGTGTACCGGCAGTCTGGCGGGGGTGTGAACGGTGCTGGGCCGCAACCGTAGACCGATTCGTTGTGGCGTCGCATCCAGGTACCGATCTGGCGGAGCGTACCCAGGGCCTGGTCGTCGAACTCGCCCCGGGCAGTCGGCCCCACGTTCAAAAGAAGGTTGCCGTCCTTGGACACCCCGTCCACCAGCATCTTCACCAGGAGCTCGGGCGGTTTCCACTCAGCGTTGTCCCTGTCGTAGCCCCAGCTCCCGTTGAGGGTCTGCTCTCCCTCCCATAGGGTCTGGCCGCCTTCCAGGCGCATTGGTCCCGCCGGTTGGTACTGCTCCGGCGTGGTTACGTCGCCGGGAAGGTCCAAGCGGTCATTGACTACGATTCCCGGCTGAAGCTCGCGGGTCATCCTCAGGAGCTCCTCCGAACCCCAGTCGTCGCGGCCCTTGCCGCCCCAGATCTCCGGGTGACGGTCGGACGCGTAAGAAAAGTCGAAAAAGATATAGTCCAATTTGCCGTAGCCGGTCAGCAGCTCTCGGACCTGAGCATGGAGGTATTCCCGGTACTTCGACATGTCACGGTGCGCATTAGCCTCTTTGAAGGCTTCGTCGTCACGCTGGGGGTGGAACCCGTCGACAGGGAACTCGGGGTGGTGCCAATCGATAAGTGAGTGGTAAAAACCCACCCGCAGCCCTTCGGCCCGGAAGGCGTCCACCATCGGCCGCAAGAGGTCGCGCCCCGCCGGCGTATTGGTGGCCTTGTAGTCGGTGTACTGCGAGTCCCACAGGCAAAAACCTTCGTGGTGCTTTGTCGTGACCACGAAATACCGCATCCCGGCATTGCCCGCTTCCCTCGCCCAGGCGGCGGGGTCGTACAGGTCCGGGTCGAAGTGCGCGAAGTAGGCGTCGTAGTGCTCGTCGCTCAGGCGCTCGCGGCTCTTGATCCACTCAGCCAGGCTGTTTTTCCCCACTTGCCTTGCCGGCACCGAGTAAAGGCCCCAGTGGATGAACATGCCAAACCGGGCGTCCTTCATCCAGCCCGTGTTCTGCCTACTACTCTCACCCACATTGCCCCCCAAGTTCCCGTAGTTTCGCCCCGCCAGGGCCGCCCGCCGGCCCGGTCCCCCAGCGCTGCTATGGCCCTTAGGCCGGTCGCGTTTAGCTTTGCTTAGGCCCGTTCGGTGGTGACCTACTTAGCCCCCTGACTGGCGTAACGAGACCCCCTTGCCCTGGTCTTGGCCGGACCATTGGCACCCTTTCAGAGAACGACTTTAGCCAACCATCAATACAGGAGATGCTTCACCCCTGGATGACCACCTCTCCAGGACCCGATAGGCATCGGTGGAGCATCTCTCTCTAGCCCCAACTGTATAAACATGGGATGTTTGCCACGATAGTCACCCCCATGGCCAACCGTCAAGGAGAAAGGAAGACGGTCTGACGGGATTTCAATCGGGCGGGGGCCACGTGACTAAGGGGGTCGCTGGCACCACCGTCGTGGATGTGGATGAGCGTCCCTTGGAGATCCCCTTGAGCGAGCCAGTGTGGGTAAACATTTGATGTTTGGCCACGATAGCTATCTGATGACGGCCTGTCAAGCACAGAATAAACCGAGCTACAGTGGGCGAGGACTGACTCGTGCGTCAACCGGTACCCGTGCCATCCCTCCCTTTACATCCGCTGATTACATGAACGGCGTGCCCGCTCCGACGGGTCAACGTGGCCCTCCGTGATCTTTACCGTCCAGCATCGGGGACGCTTGGGGCATGCTGCGGCACCGGTTGACTATCTCCTTACGTTAGGCAGCCAAAACGACTGTTCGGAGATTCCGCTTGCATTGATATGATGTATGCTCCGTTCCGTGAGGAGCCACCTGCCCACAGTCGATCGGGCGCCCACCTCGAGCAAGTCCCGAGTCGTGGCGCTGGAACTGCACGACGTGCCCTTTCCGACCTCGGCTACCCTTGACGGCTCGGACGCCATGAACCCCAGCCCAGATTACGCCGCTGCCTACGTGGTGCTACGAACCGACGACGCTGACGGCCGGGCCGAACGCCATCCACGCCTATTCTTTTCCGCAGGGGGATGTGTGGCGAGCCATCCGAAAGGCCGAGTGACGAAGCAGAATCTAATCGACTTTCCCGTGTCTTCACCGAAGGGTGTCAGGCATCGGGCCGGGAACGGCTACTGTCATCCAGAACCGCGGCGCTCGTATCGCACTCATCAAACTGCTTGAGTACCTCGACCAGTTGATCAAGGAACTGGACGCCTCCCGGCGGGGACCGCGTGATTCGTGAATCCGGCGGACCGAGCTCATCCCGCTGGTTGTCGATGCTCACCAGCATTAGCCCATGCGGCGAGAGAGCAAGTTCGGTACGGCGACGAGCAGTTCGCTCGGTGAGCCGAGCCAGTACTCTGAACGATATAGAGGACGTGCCCCCAAACTTGAAAGGGAATCGACACACATGGCCGTCTCTGAGGAAGCGATCGAGAAAATAAAGGCCATGATCATGTCGGGGGAACTGCAGCCTGGGGACCGCCTCCCGAAAGAAGACGAGCTAGCCGGTTTCCTCGGGATTTCCCGAAGCTCTCTGCGCGAATCGGTTCGGGCACTCACGCTGGCCCGCATCCTTGACGTGCGTCAAGGTGACGGTACGTACGTCACCAGTCTAAGGCCCGAGTTGCTGCTCGAAGCCGTGAGCTTCATTATCGACTTTCACCGCGATGACTCGGTGCTCCAGTTCCTTGCGGTTCGTCGACTTCTCGAGCCCATGGCTACCGCTATGACGGCACGCAGGATTACTGCTGAGCAAGTGCACGGCCTTTACCAAATCCTGGAGGAAGTACCCCCGCAAGCTGAAATGAAGAACTTCGTGGCCAATGACCTCGAGTTCCACAGGAGCGTGGTTAGTTATTGCGGTAATCCCGTTCTCGCTTCTCTCCTTGACTCCATTTCCGGCCCTACCAACCGGGCACGCCTCTGGCGCGGAGTAACCGACGCGAACGCCCACCAACGGACACTCCGGGAGCATTTAGCTATCGTCCAGGCGATAGAACGCAACGACCCCGAAATCGCTGCCGCCCTGTGCACCGTGCATATCGCTGGCCTCGAGGACTGGCTTCGCCATGCTCGCTGAAAGGCCGTGACACCGGAGCGCTTGCAGCAACGCCCGAATGACCTGCCGCAAGGGCCTGCCCTTCCTATTGCACGACCGGCGCAAGCCCGCTTAGCGTCTCGCCGTCATGCATGACTCCATCGCCTCCATCTTTGCGCTTATCCGACGACGTCGACGTCCCGGGCTCTCATCGTTCGGACGTCAATTGCCGGCGTGAACCGAAAGTACTTCTGAAGGCGGTCAATCGCGAACACGTTTCGATACTGATGGTCGATAGCACCGTAGTAGGAAAGGTCCAGTCTTGAAGATCGCGGGCCGAGCAGCCTGGTGAGGGCATCAGCGGTCGGGATGGGCGTCCTCGCGTTGAGCGCCACCAGGTTCGCCCGCCGCAGGTCGGGAGGCAACTCATGCGACGCAGCCAGGGAGAGGGCCGTTATCACGTCCCCGACGGCGATCGAGCCGAGCTGGGTGATCGGTAGCGTATAGCTGTCCAGAGTTGGAAGGTCGACGGGGGGTGTTGCGTCGTCCAAGACGGCTCCGATGCGAAACAGAGTCGAATCGAGACGATCGAATTGACGATGAAAGTATGCTACAACTTCCTCCATCAACCACTTCGAGAGACCGTAGGCCTCAGTCGCCGTGCAGGGTTCATCGTCTCTCACGCTTGTCATCACCTGCTTATGAAAAGCGACGTAGAGGATGATCCAAGGACCATGGCAACTGTGAGCCCAGCGTGGATTGTCGAGCATGCCACCGATGACCGTGAGGAACATTCCCTCCCGCCCCCTGAACTGGAACATGGCCCAGGTGATTGATGGGAACACAAGAGAATGGCTGAGGAGGTCGACGTTGATTATGTGGTCGCGGCGTAATGGCGCAATTCGTGGAAGTGCCCGCCCACGCCGGTCTTGGCAGCGAGTCGAGAGTAGGCGTGCGTGAGCCCGTCTGGCAGGCAAGGCGTCGCTCCGTCGGACGATCGGCTGAGGAGATACGGGTCCTTCACAAGCTCCACGCCACAGTCTCTGCGTAGGCCTGTTGCTCGACCTGTCGTTGGGAGATGAACGCGCCGAGCGTGTCATCGATGGCGATGTCTCGGCGCTGATGGGTCTTCGTTGGACCCTCGTTGGCTTGCTGACGGATGACGGTGAGGGACCGAGCGACGGTCAGCGTCCGGCGCTGCCAGTCCACGTCAGACCAGCGAAGAGCGCACAGTTCTCCGCGTCGGGCCCCGGTGACAGCTGCGAGCACGACCGCTCCGACGAGTACCGGATCCTCTTCCTGGGCCGCGAGGACCAAGCGCTGGACGGCTTCCGTCGAAGGAGTCGTCGCCGCGTGACGGGTCAGTCCCGGTGGCGATGCCCTCTCCGCCGGGTTGCTGGCCAGCCACCCCCACTTCACCGCCCGCCGCAACGCAGCAGAAAGGATGGCGTGATGGCGCCGGACGGACGCAGGAGAGAGTCCTCGGCGAGCAGCGACCGATAAAGGTCGTCGAGATGGCGGGCGGTGAGGCGATCCAGACGCACCGATCCGATGGCAGGCAGGATGTTACGCTCGACGCTTCGCCGGTGCTCCTTCATGGTCCCGAGCCAGCGGGTTGGCTCGATGTCGTCGAGCCAACGGGCGAGCAGGTCACCTACGCTGCCACCATGGTTGATTGTGTCCTGCTTGCGCTCGACGTCGGCGACGAGCTTGCTCAGCGCGCTCTGAGCTTGGCGCCGGGTGCCGGTGAAATTCCGCGACAGGTACGTCGGTCGGTTGCGTCCGTCTCGACCGGTATAGACGCGCAGTTTCCACTTGCCGCTGCCGTGTCCACCCCACTCGGTGAGGTAGCCTCGCATGTCAGCAAGTATATGTCCAAAGATATGTCCATGGGGTGCTATGGTGGCATGAAGTAAAGGTAAAACAGCAGGTCAAGCCCGAGTAGCTCAGACGGCAGAGCAACGCACTCGTAATGCGTAGGTCAAGGGTTCGATTCCCTTCTCGGGCTCTCGGACGTTTTCCCGTGTAGCGGGTTGGTGCCGTGCCGTAGGTAACACGGAACCGACCTGCGGTGTAGTTGCCGCTAGGACCACCCCGTCGCGGCGCTTATTGGGCAAGCCGTCGGCTCACGAAAAACGCTCCGGGGAAGCCAAGGAGCCAGGCGGCTCGGACCGATGGAATCGTGGGCCCCGGTGACCATAGCACTTAGCCCCTTCCGCCGAGGGGCCGTCCTGCCCGGGCTATCATCCATTGTGTGGTCTACGACCAAGACCTGGCCGAGCGCATCCGTGAATTAATGGGTGCCGAAGAAAGCCTCACCGAGAAGAAGATGTTTGGCGGGCTCGCCTTCCTTATAGGCGGCAATATGGCTATTGCAGCCAGCGGTGAGGGCGGGGTGCTGGTGCGGGTCGACCCCCAGGAAACGGACACACTGGTTTCTAATTCGAAAGCGCAGATCGCTGTAATGCGGGGCCGTCAAATGGACGGGTGGCTGAGGGTCGCACCAGAACACTTACGGACGAGACCCCAGCTCGCCAAATGGGTGACGCTGGGTACGAGCTATGCCCGCTCCCTTCCCGCAAAGCGATAACAGTTTGCGGGAAGGGCAGGCTGCGACGATCAGACTTCAAGTAGACGCCCGAAAAAATCGCGGTAGCTTTGGAAGGCAGCCCGCAAATCATCGGTCGAGGGATCGTGACCTTCCGACCATGACGTCTCCAGGATTTCACGTTGCTGGCGGAAACGGTTGGCCAATTCACTAATAGCTGATGAAACCAACTGTTCAGCTTCGCCAACCGCTTCTCGCGGGTTATCTACGAAGCCCACTTGTACCGACTCCCAGCGCTGGCGCAGGCCCTGGGCGTCCCGGAAAAGCGAGCCGTGGCCGTTACCTTTTTCGTTCCCGTTCATCGCGTCCTTTGGGCCACCCGGGCGAAGTCCAGCCTCTGTAGCATCGCCCGGACGCTCCGAGAAGCCGGCCCCTCTGGGCGACGAGGCTTCATAGGTTTCGGGTTCATAAGTCTCACCGGCATCCGCTTTTTCGGCGTTTCGGGGAGTGTTATATTGTTGTGACATTTATTTCTCCTCCTGTTTAGCTGTCCAAACGGTTGACCCACCTCAGCTCGTCGGCGGGCTCCCTGTCCGGCTCTTGATTATCCCGGCGTCGGTCCGGTCATCCTCGACCAACTCCGAGAATAATGAACGAAAAGATACGAGCGCTTCGCGCATCTCATCGGTGGTGACGGCCCGGGCCTGACTGTCTACATATATCCCGTGAGCTGTTCGGTAATGCTGGACCACAGACGGGTGGTCAACCGAGACGATATCTGCCTGTTCCTCGAAATCCTGCACCGGGTAACCGCGTGCGACCATCACGCGGGTGATGAGGGAGTCGGCCTGGGCCAGCGCCGTCCCCGGTGCGTCCACAAACTCGGCCTGCACTCCCCGCCATTCCTGTTGGAACTGGTCCCGCTCGGCAGGGCCGAGAGCCTTGATGGCCAAATCCTGTCGCTGTTGAACACGATCTTGGAGGGCGGCTTCAGCCTCTCTCCTGTCGCCGGTGACCTTCACGGCCCGGTCGTACTCCGGCCCGAACTGTTGTTGCAGAGCTCGGCGCTGCCGGCCTCTGCCGAAAATTGCGATAACGGCCCCCAACAATGCCAGAACCAGAATGACAACGACGACAACGATGATTATGGATGTACTCATGCCTCTCCTCCCGTCGCGGCCCGCCAGAAATTCGGCACCACGATTAGCCGGTCCTCGAATACGAATACCCACGACTTGCGGGCTCCACACTCGGTCTCGGGAACTCGCCTTCTACCAGCGCCGACTCCCGCTCAGGTGCTCAACTCGCCCGGGTGCTCAGCGTCCACGGTTGGCAGAGGCCGGCCCCGGGTATATGTGGGAATTCAACGCGTCAGGATGAGCCCCGAACCGAACTGGGGCAGGACAAACCACCCTGCTACGTCCTTCAGAGTCGGCGGTAGAGGGCCTCGAGCACGGAATAGACAGCAAAACTCAGCAACCCGGCCGCCGCTACCAGGAGCAATGCCTCGCCGGCTGGCAACCGCTCGAACGAGAGCAGGGCACCATTAGGGCTTTTGGCCCGTGACGGGTTATCGGCGATTGCAGCGGCCAGCAGGTAAAGCGAGACCAGCACGACCAGAAGGCCCCGTGTGGCTTCTCCTATGAACCCGCTGATCTGGGCTGCACGGAAGGCCCAGCGCTTCATCCTGTGCGTCTCCAGCACCTGCGCATAGTCGTGCACGCCGCCCCAAACGGCGAGCGCGGCCCCTCCCGCCGCTAACCCGGCGCCCACCAAGCCGACCCAGACCGGTCCGGCCGGCCATTTGAGGACCGTGGCCACAAAGGGCTGCGGATGAGACGAAGGTCCGCCGCCACCTGAACCAGTCTGACTGGAAGAAGCCACTTGGGCCACCGCTTGGCCACACAGGACGAAGTACACAATCGCGGTGCATATCCAGCCGACCCGCTCGATGGCGCTGATCTCCTTCGACGCCGGTCGGTGTTGGTCCCCATCCTCCTGGCGGCTCAAGGCCTGAGCCATACGCCAGAGCGCGTAGCCTGCCAACCCTATGGCCAGGAAGACAAGCAGAGCGCGCCCGGCCGGCTGGCGCCCAACCTCGCTGAGAGCACCCGAACCGTTCGCTTCGGCCGACGAGGTGTGCCTAAGGCTCAGATCAGTCGCAATGTAGGCGAGTAAGGCATAAATAATCGCCCGCGTCGACAGCCCGAACCGGGCAAACCTCTGGAACCAGTGCTCCGCTCGTACATCACTTGCTTCGGCGGGTATGGCGTCGGCGACTTTCTCCGCCTCGTGCGTAACGGTACCTTCGGTCCGGGAGGGCATGCCTGGGTTCATACCCTCCGGTGGCCCGGATCATGGGTGCGGCCCGCTCCTGGGCAGAAACGGCGCCAGGAGCTGGGATTACAACAGACCGGGCATCAACGGAAGGCGACCGGAGTGGCGCTCAGACGCGCCTCGATCACGGCTGTGAGCTCCTGGGGGACAGGGTCGAGCGAGGGAGTGTCGACGTCGCTCGCGGCACCGCCTGCACTGGCCAGGATCCTCGAAGCGGCGTGGGCCATTGGCACACCCGGACCGCCCTCACCGAGAAGACCCGCGTCTGCGATGTGTTCGATGGCTGTCAAGGAACTGCTGAGGGCGCCCGCGTAGTCACGTCCCTTCCGTACCGCGGCGTCGATCGCCGCCGCCCGGACAGCCGCCCAGGCCGGGTTGTCGTCGTCGACGTACCAGCTGACCCCCTCCACAAAAACTCCCTCTCGGCTGGCAAAGACAACGCCGAGCGCATCCAGCAGGGCGAAGTCGCGCACCGTCACGTTCACGCTCACGGAGGCGACGATCTTGCCCGTTGGTTGGAACCGGCCGGTATCAGGGTCGTGCTCCCGCTCTACGTGCGTGGTCATCGAATAGGCCGACCACGTAAGGGCGGATTTGGCCGTCTCGGGCCTAAGTGGTTGACCGCCGAGGGCGCCCAGGTCATGGGTGAGCCCGTCGAGGACTGCCGCGGCGGCCGTGACGGCCTGTGGTTTGGTCGGCTCCGCCGCCACAACGCGGCTGGCTACCCCGGCTCGGTCGGGAGCCACGGTCTCGCGGGCCTCCCCCCGGACCGACAAGCGCAGGACGCCGTCACTGCCCAACAACGGTCCCTCAAGGTTCACCCTCCCATTGTCGCAGAGGAGGGCGGGAGCGTGGTCGCCCGGGTCAATCGGGTCGCGCGGAGAATGGCCGGGTTGTGCCCGGTAGCTAGGGTCTCGGTGTGAGTACATCCTCGTTCGACAGAGCGGCCGGGTTCTACGATGCCACCCGCGGGCTGCCCGATGAGGTGAGGGACGCCCTCGCCAGCGCATTGGCGGCTGAATTGAGAGACCGAGGGACTTGCCTCGAGATCGGGGTCGGGACGGGCCGTATTGCACTTCCCCTGCATTCACGGGGCGTCCAGCTGGTCGGCGTAGATGTTGCCCCCGCCATGCTCGAGCGCCTGGCCATCAACGCCGGCGGCCGGCGGCCGTTCCCGCTCCTGCTGGCCGACGCCACCCGCCTAGCGCTCTCGGCCCATTCCGTCAGCGCCGTCCTGGCTAGCCATGTTTTCCATTTACTCTCCAACTGGCGGGCGGCCGCCGACGAAGTCATGAGGGTGCTTCAGCCGGGCGGAGCACTTTATGTCGACTTCGGCGGCGGTGTCCCCGCACCCTGGAACGACCAGACGGAGCGGGTAATGGACCGGCTCGGCGTTTCCCACATCCGGCCCGGCACCTCCAGCCCGGACGACCTCGCCGACTACCTCGGCGACGGCACTCACGTGCGGCCCCTGCCTCCGGTGGTCATGACCACCCGGCGAACGCTGGCCCAGGATCTTGACGAGTGGGAGCACCAGGTACACGCCTGGACTTGGCCCTACTCCGCTGCGAAAATGCGAGAAGTTTGCACTGAGGTGCGGGCCTGGGCCGCCTCGGACGGCTGGCCACTCGAGCGGCCCGTCCCGCTCGAACGCACTATCCAATGGTGGGTCTTCCAGCCAGGGGACAGGCAACTCCATCCCGAGGCTCAGTAGCTTCTCTCAAAACGTTGCTAGTTGAATCGGAACACCCTCGTTATCCTTACATTTTTACAGGCCAAAAAGCGCAATAGCCCCGAAAACGGCACGGCGCAACCTGTCGGGACGCTTGTAGACTTTCCCACCGTGAACACCTCGGCTCGGTGCTGCTGTCTGCTCTTCGCTGCGCCAGTATTGGCAGGACTGCCCACGGCCATTACTCCGAGCGCATACGTTGCTCCCCCTACCGGGCGGACTCCACCAGTCGCAGAACTGATGCTGAGCGGCGCGCAGGGACCGCACCAGGAGCCGCAATCGGTGAAGACCTTAAGCGGCGCTGCCGCTCAGGCCGGCTCCTACTGTACTGACCCGCAGCGGACCTCGACTGTCCAGGGCAACCCGCATGTCGTGTCCGTGCCCTCTCTCGAGTCTGTCGGCCTCGTGCCGAAATCGGGTGGCTTGATGGTTACTTTCAGCTTCCACAGATCATTCGCGCTGGCCCCCGAAGGTGTATACCTCGCGTGGGACGTCTTTGTCTTCCGGCACCGTAGCGACGCCCAAATCCTCGACAGGCAATTGCAACTGCAGGTGGAGGAGAGGGGTAAGGGTTGGCAGCCCACCGGCTGGACGATCCTTGCTGCCCTAGGTGCCTCCGATAACCTGGTCCAAGGACAGGTGCACACCAACAAAGCTCATAACCAGTTCACCACCTTTTTCCCCGGCGGGTTTGCCAACCTCAGCCCGCCTTTCTATTGGTTCGCCAGCCAGGAGGAGTACAGAGCCTATTTACCGGTCGGTAATAAGGCCGGCGCGCAGGACTGGAACGTAAATGGCGCCATTTTCACCGACTGCCCGGCCGGTGTCCGACCCGACCCTGATAGCTCGCCTTATGGGGCCAAGCTCCTTACGGTCACGGCCTGAACACCGCCGCGCCGAGCTTCGCCTGCTTACTTCCGAAGAGGGGGACCGGCGCCGAGGGGCGCAGGCGGTCACGCCTGAATTCTAAAGGGATTGGTCCTTCGCGAACTCGACCAGGTCCGACACGTAGCCAAAGGCCAAAGCGGTAACTGTGTCGGCGGCGCCGTAATATATTGCCAGCCGGCCAGTCGGCTCGTCGCACAGCATTGCGCACGGGAACACGACGTTGGGGACGTCGCCAACGCACTCATAATTCGTCTGGGGAGACAACACGTACGGCGCCGAGCGGGCGATGACCTTCCAGGGCTGGTCCAAGTCGAGCAGGGCGACGCCCGCGCTGTACACGAACCCGTTACACGATGTGAGCACGCCGTGGTACATAAGCAGCCATCCCTCTGAGGTCTCGATCGGGACAGGCCCGCCCCCCACCTTGGTCGATTGCCAGCTGTTGTTCACCGGGCTCATGACGTGGCGGTGCTTGCCCCAAAAGTACAGGTCGGGGCTCTCGCTGTAGAAAATGTCGCCGAAGGCGGTGTGCCCATTGTCGGACGGACGGGACAGCATGGCGAAGCGCCCATCGATTTTGCGCGGGAACAAGACTCCGTTGCGGTTGAAAGGGAGGTAGGCGTTTTCCGTCTGGTGGAAGCTCTGGAAATCGTCGGTCCAGGCGATACCGATAGTGGGCCCGTGGTACCAGTTGCACCACGTCACGTAGTAGCGTTCATCAATTCGAACTACTCGGGGGTCGTAGCCGTAAACGAACCGGCCTATTTCGGTATTATCCGAAATGAACTCGAGTGGTTCGTGAGCGATGTCCCAATCGACCCCATCCGCAGAAAACCCGACATGCAACTCCATCCGCCGGGTCCAGTCGTCGCACCGGAAAACGCCGGCGAAATGGCCGTCGAAAGGTACAACTGCGCCGTTAAAGATGCTGTTGGACGTCGGTATCAAATCCCTCGGTATGACCGGGTTGCCCGAGTAACGCCACAGCGGCCCCGACGAACCGCCAGGCGCCTCTTCCCACGGGAGGTTAGGCAGTTCCTGCTGACCAAAGACCTTGACTTCTGCCACTTTTATACTATTGCCTCTTTCAATATCGATTTTCGACGGCCACGAAATGACCTTCTTCACATTCGACCAGGGGCGGCGGAGCCTGGCCGAGGAGCGTGCCCTCGGCCCTGGTTTTGTTGGGCTGTGGGCCGCGCCGGCCCCAGGCCGAGTCGGGCATGTCCATGAGGCTGGGCCGGGGACCTGGCTGCGGCTCGTCGGAGGTCTCTTTGCCGCCGAAAGCCGCCTTTACCCACCCCCGCGAAAAACGTTCCCCCTCAGCGTTTTCGAGCTCGTGCTCACCGGGGTGGGCGTTGTCCTCTACTGTGGCGTTAGCCTCCAGGACCGCGGGGACACCGGCGATAACAGGGGCCGACGAACCGTTGGTCGGCCCATTCGTAGAGGAGGCCCCGACCAATGTAGCGAGCTTGTCCGGCTCCCACTTCCGGTGCAACTGGGGCACGGCGGTTAGGAGGCTCTTGGTGTAAGGATGTTGCGGGTTGCCGAAGACCTTGGGCGTAAGCCCCATCTCTAGCACGACGCCGCGGCGCAATATGACCGTCTTGTCGCTTATGTAATTGCCGAGGGAAAGGTCGTGCGTTATAAACAGGATCCCAAGCCCGCGGGTCTTCAGGCCCACGAGCATGTTGAGCACGTCCACACGGGTAGAGGCGTCGAGCATGCTGATGATCTCGTCCGCTATGAGCAGCTTCACCTCCAACAGCAAGGCCCGAGCCACCAGGAGCCGTTGTTGCTGCCCGCCGGAGAGCTGGTGAGGGAACTTGTTGAGGACGTCGGAGGGGTTAAGGGTGACGGCCTCTAGCGCCGAAGCTACTTTAGCTTCCCATTCCTTGCCGCGAAAGTCCCGAAAAGTACTCCGGGCGCAGCATCTCGAACACTCGGTCCGCCTTGTACAAGGGATTGTACGAACTGAACGGGTCCTGGAAAACGCCCTGGACCTGGCGGTAGTACTCGTGCAAGTGCTTCTTCTGCAGGCCGACGACGTCGCGACCCTCGAACAGCACCCGGCCGGCCGACGGCGGGACGAGCCGGAGCGCGATTTTGCCAAGCGTCGATTTGCCACTGCCGCTCTCACCGATGAGCGAGACAACCTCGCCTCTTTCGATGCCAAAGCTCACCTGCTGCAGGGCGAGCTTCAAACCACCCCCGAAGGTGCCGGACTTATAGATCTTCGAGACCTTGTCGATCTGGAGCATGCTCATTGCTTGACTTCTTGCGCCTCTGCCACCGGCCGAGGCGCCGCCACCTCCTGCATCGCTTTCCAACACGCGACCTGGTGGCCTTTCTTCAGCTCCAGGAAGGGGGGCGGTTCGGCGCACTTGCCAAAGGCGAAGGGGCAACGCGCCCTGAACCGGCACCCGCTGGGGGGGTCAAGAAGCGACGGCGGGCGGCCCGGGATCCCGACGAGGGCAGCGTCTGTGTAGCGCCCTCCGACCTCGGGCAACGAGGCCAGCAGCATTTGCGTGTAGGGGTGAAGGGGCGCGTTGATGACCGTCTCGGCGTCGGCCTTTTCGGCCAGTTTCCCGGCGTACATGACGAGAATGGTGTCCGCTATCTGCGCCAAGATCGACAGGTCGTGGGTGATCACGATCATGCTCTTCACGAACCCGCGCTCTCTGAACTCCATCAACATCTCCCCCACCGCCCGTTGGGTGGAAACGTCGAGAGCGGAGGTGACCTCATCGGCTATCAACAGCGACGGGTCGAGCAGGGTGGACAGGACCATGGTCACCCGCTGGCGCATACCTCCCGACAGCTCGAAGGGGTACATGTCGAGCACGTTTTCGGGCAGCGCGACGAGCTGGAGCCGACGCTTGAACTCGGGTAGCACCGTGTCGTACCGCACGCCACGAGACTTGAGCAACTCGCTGGCCATGCGCCCGATTTTCCTGGTCGGGTTCAGCGCGCTCATGGCGTACTGGGGGATGAGCGAGACATCGCGCAGCCGGTAGCGGGCCATGGCGCGGGCATCGGAGATGGGCAAGGGCTTGCCGTCCAGCTCGACCTGGCCCCCGACCTGCTTCATCCGCCCTTCCATGAAGATCAGGCTGTTGCCCAGCGTCGACTTCCCGCAGCCCGACTCCCCAGCGAGGCCCATTATCTCACCGTCCGCGATGGAAAAGGTGACCCCGTCGACGGCCTGCACGTCGCCCCGCAACGTCCGGTAGGCCACCCGGAGGTCTTTGACTTCTACGCTCACATTTCCCTCAGCTTCGGGTTGAAGACTTCGTCCAGGCCCACGTTGGCGATCAACAGGGCGGCCACCATGATCGTCATGACCGCGCCTGGCGGGATGAACCACCACCAGGTGTGCAGCAAGAGCGAGCTCCAGAGCATGGCGTTGTTCATCATGTCGCCGAGTGAGACGGTGTTGGTCGGCCCAGCCCGAGGAAGTCGTAGCTGACCGCGATGAGCATCGAGCTGGCGAACAGCAATATGAACACCAGAAAAAGGTACGACGCCATGTTGGGCGCGATCTCTTTGGTGACAATGTTGAACCCGCGCTTGCCCGACAGCCGGGCCAAATCGACGAAGTCACGTTCTTTCAGGGTGAACGTCTGCGCCCGTACGGCCCTGGCCACCCAGGGCCACGTAGTCAGGCCAATAAAGATGCCCTCGAAGACGGCACTATGAGTCTTCAGATAGGCACCGATCACGATTAGGAGGACCAACGCCGGGATCATGACGACAATGTTGGTGACCATTTGCAGGATCTCGTCCAGCAACCCGCCTCTCCACCCGGCCGTAAAGCCCACGACCAGGCCCACCCCCGCAGCGAAGAGGGCACCCAGGAACCCCACGAGATAGCTGTCCCGCAGAGCGTAGAGGGTCTGCGAGAAGACGTCCTCGCCAAAGTAGGTTGTCCCAAACCAGTGCTGAAGCGAAGGGTGTAGGTGCGGGGGGGCGACAAACTTCCCGGCGTACGGAGCGAGGTAAGGGCCGAATATGGCGGCCAATACAAAGACCAGCTCGACCGACAGCCCGAACATCAGCTTTTTGTTGCGGACGGCGAAGTACAAGAACTCCCAGCGCCGGCCGGCGACCCGGCTGGGGGTCAGGGCGGGTAGCCGGGCCGCCGCCGGCGGGGGAAACCGGCGGGGCGGCCGCCTCGGTTTCCTCGAGCACGGTGCTCTCGGCCGGGATGAAGGTCATGCGCTCGCCCCTTGCATGCTTATGCGGACCCTGGGGTCGATCATCACGTACACGATGTCTATAACAAAGTTGGCGATGCAGACCCCGAGGATGATGAACAAGAAGATCCCCTGCAGCAAGAAGTAGTCCTGGTCGGTGATGGCCTCATAGATCAGGTACCCGAGGCCGGGGTAATGAAAGACGATCTCAGTGACGATATTGCCGCCTATTAGTACCCCGAGGGCCAGGGCCAGGCCCGAGAGCTGCGGCAGGACGGCGTTGCGGTAAGCGTACTTGCGCACCAGGCGTTCGCCCGCCCCGAGCGAACGGAGGTAGCGGGCGTAGTCGGTCTCCAGCTCGTAGATGACGAGGTTGCGCATGCCGATGGCCCAACCGCCGAAACTAACGAGGAAAATGGTGAGGAACGGCAGGAACCAGTGCTGGACGGCGCTCCACATAAAGGTCCAGTTGGCCCCGGGGACCAGGGTTTCGGAGTACCCGCCCTGTACCGGGAACCAATGCGCAGAAGCGGCCAGGTAAAAGGCCATGGCCAAAGCCAGCCACGGGTACGGCGAAGCCTGGAAGACGTAGCCGATCGGCAGCACGGTGTTGTCCAGGACCTTGCGCCGGGCGGCCAAAGCGCCCACCCGGTTACCAAGGACATAGCTCAGCACAATGGCCGGGACGAGCAGAGCCAACGTGTACGGGAGAGCGTCTTTTATGAGGTGGATGACGGGGGTGGGAAAGTCATAAATGCTGACGCCCAGGTTGCCGTGCAGGATCCCGTCCCAGAAATGCCAGTACTGGTCCCAGAGCGGCACGTTCAGGCCGAAAGCCTTGGAGAAAACATCGTAAAGCTTCTGCCACGTCCCCGGAGCGACGTTCCCGCCCGAGCCGACCGAGAACTTGTCCAGGTAGGCCTGGACCGGGTCGCCCGGCATGAGGCGCGGTATGAGCCAATCGATGGTCGCCCCGAACCAGAACGCGAGCACATAGGTGGCGAACTTCCGTGCGAAGTAACGGGTCACTGGATCCCTCGGGTTGGACTTTCGGGCCAGTGGCCCGCCGCCCCGGGTGCGGGACGGCGGGCCCTGGCTCACGAAGGTGCGAATTACGCGGCTTTGGTCGCCGGGCGGAGCGCAGCCAAGGCGTAGACGGTGGTCATCGCCCCGAGGTAACCACCCCACATGACCGGGACGTTCTGGTTGCTGGAGCTGGTGCTCGACGGGAAGCCCTTCCAGTAGGTGTCGTTGCCCTGGAACCAGGCGCCGTTGTACCACAGCGGGATCTCGGGCAGCTCCTGGAGGAAGTCCTTCTCGAGGGTGCCGTAAATGGAATGGAGGGTAGCCGTGTCAGTTGACGGCGTGGTGCTGGCCTGCTCGACCAGCTTCCAGGCCGACGGGTCGCTGAAGCGCTCGATGTTGAGCCCGGCGGCCTCTTCGTTGCTGGCCCCACCGATGGGCAGCTGGTAAACGTGGTCGAAATAGCTCCACGGGTCCGAGCTGGCCCCGACGTCGTTGTTTATCTCCATGTCGAAAGTGCCCTTGGCCTGGTCAGAAGTGCGGGCATTGGCCGAGGGGTAAATCGGGCTCACTTTGATGCCGATATGGTTCAATTCCTGGGAAATGATCTGGATGGCGGCCATCCAGTCGGTCCAGCCGTCAGGTACCTCGAGGGTGAGCTTCTGTCCTTTGTAACCGGAGGCCTTGAGGAAGGACTTGGCCTTGGCCACGTTGTAGCTAAAGCCGTAGTGCTTCACCATACTTTGGTCCAGGAAGCTGTCGAGGTTCGGCAGCAGGCCGACGGGGTTGGAGGCCTGGACGATCCCCGTGTAAACGCCGTTCACAATGCTCTGCGGGTTGATGGCATATGCCACCGCACGGCGGAAATTGACATTGTTCATCGGGGCTTTCGATGTGTTCAGCTCGAGCCAGGCCGTATTCGCCGACAGCATGTACGGGGCCGAGGGGTAATAGGTCTGGATGAAGTTGTTGCCGCCGATAGTCATCAGGGTGTTGATGCCCGGCAGGAAGTTGTTGCTCCAGTCGATGTTGTTGCTGAGCAACGCCGACAACTCGACGTTGTTAGAGCCGTTCACCACGTCGCACAGGTACTTGAAGTGGAACGACAGTCCCAGCTGGGCCGTGGCCCACCAGTTTGGGTTGTCCTGGTAGCAGGCTTCGGTCTGGTTGTAGCCGCCCGGCACGAGCGTCATCGGCCCCGTGCTGACCGGGCTGGTGTTGGCCCCCGTGACCTGGTCGGTGGCCGACAGCTTCGACCACGCCGCGGCGGGCAGGACCGGCTGGTTCCACAAGTAGTTCTGCCATGCTGCGTACGGGGCCGGGCTCGTGAAGTGGACCGTGACCGTGTTGCCGCTGGCTACGGCGCCGGGACCAGAGAGGTACTGGCCGAGGTTGCTATACGGAACAGCCGGGTTGGTCTTGGCCAGGTTGATCGAATAGGCGACGTCGGCGCCGGTGAGGGCGCTTCCGTTCGTCCATTTGACGTTGTCCCGGACCTGGATCGTGTAAGTGGTGGACCCGGTCCAGCTCCCGGAGCTGGCCAACCACGGGAGGTACTTGTTGTGGATCGGGTCATAGAGGAACAGCGTCTCGTACAGCAGGCCCATAGTGCCCGTGTAGCGGCTGCCGCTGTCGAGCGGGTTCCAGTTGCTAGGCGGAGAGTACGCCGTCCCGCTCGTGTAAAGGGTCTCACTGCGCGGGAAATTCGTTATGCTCGGGGCTCTGGTGGCAGAGGCCGGGCTAGCGGCGACGGCGCTCAAAAGCGGTACCACTAGGGCAGCCGCGGTAACGGCGGTAGCCACGCGGGTGACCACCGGCCTTTTGCTAATGACCATTTTCGTACCTGCTCCTTGTCTCTTGTACTGGCCCAAGTGGTCCCCCGGCACCTAGCCCTCCCGGGCCAGCGGGACCTCCCGGTCCGGTCTGAGTAATCGGGGTGGGGATGGTGGCGCGGGATGCTGGCCCGGAGCGGGGAGCAGCGTCGGGACGCGGGAAAACGGCAGTACCTACGGCCGTCACCGCGTTATTGGCGCACTTCGTTACTTGCTCTCTGCTGCTGGCTCGACGCTGGCAGTCGAGCCCAGTGGAATTCCTCGCTGAGGCTTGCTCGCCACCCCTACAGCCCAACGCTGCCCCCTCTTTGCCATCTGATACTTACCCGGTTCAGTCCGGGCAGAACAAAGGATAAGCACCCGAGGTGAACCGGTCAAGGCAGCAAGCCTTCACCGGCCAAAAAAAAAGAACAAAGAAAAGTCGGGCTGGCGGACCTGCTATCAGGGACAGCCAAAAAGCAATAAGAGAGGCGGCTCTTTTAGACGCTTTGTTGAGCCGCCGGCGCCACGATGCGCGGCTCTCGCCGCCGGCTGCGCGAAGCGGCGGCGACGGGCGGGGGGGCCGTGCTCGCCCGCGGGACCAACTTCGGCGGCTCCACCACGTACGGAGGTACGAGGGTCGTCTTCGACCAAGGAAAGGAGGGCGCGAG
This sequence comes from uncultured Acidimicrobiaceae bacterium, assembly GCA_963807395.1. Lineage (GTDB taxonomy): Bacteria > Actinomycetota > Acidimicrobiia > Acidimicrobiales > Palsa-688 > Fen-671. The sequence goes on along the minus strand of CAWEBW010000002.1, from coordinate 231,500 downwards.
CGGCCTGCGCCCCGTAACCCACCACATCCCTGGCGCAAGCGGTGAGCGACGGCCTCACCACCCGACAGATGAGTGAGTCGTCGAAGGAGGCGATCGAAAGCTCACCGGGGACATCCACCCCCATTTCTTGGGCTGTGCTCAGGCCCGCCACCGCCATCAAATCGCTGTCGTAGACGATGGCCGTCGGCGTGGGTGAACCGGCTAACAACTGCCGGGTAGCCTCCGCTGCTGCGGGGTGGGAGTAGTCCGTCGTCATCACGCCACCTGTGGCCCCGGCGGCGGCCAGCGCCTCTTCGAAGACATCGGTCCTCAGCTGGGTGTGGGCGAACTCGGGGGACCCGGCCACACGGTCGATGCGACGGTGGCCCAGTATCAGCAGGTGCTGCACGATCTGGAACACGCCGTTGGCATCGCCGCCGGGGAAAAAGGGGAGCGAGCCAGTCGGGCCTGGTCCCCCAACTATGACGGCGGGCAGCCCTAGCTCTTCCACCAGCGCCACCCGGGGGTCGTCCATTCGGAGGTCGACCAAGAGGACACCGTCGACGCGCCGTTCCGCCCACCACCGGCGCAGGGCTACGGTCTCCGCCTCGACGTCCTCCACAATCTGGAGCATGAGCGCCACCTGCCGGGCGGACAACTCGGCCTCGATGCCAGAGAAGAGCTCAGAGAAGAACGGCTCGTACTCGAGCGTCCGCGCCGGCCGGGCCAGGGCCAGTCCGCAAGCGCCCGAACGGGCCGCCGATAGCGCCCGAGCCGCCCGGTTGGGGTGCCAACCAACTTCCTCGGCTATCTCCAGGATCCGCCGGCGGGTGGGCTCGGACACCCCGGGCCTCCCATTGAGCGCGTAGGACACCGAGCCCTTGGAGACACCAGCTCTGCGAGCAATGTCTGCAATGGTGGGCCTCCGGGGGCCCGGCTCTTGCCGTCGTACCACGGCGACTCGCTCCTCCTGCTGTTATGCCCTCGACCGGGGGTTGGCCGCCAAGGCTATCAATGGCGCCCATTATGGCGCCCAGCACTGGCGTTCCCGTTAGCACTTGGCCCCGCCTCGCGCTAGCCAGCGCTCCACGTCGGCGGAGCTCCTGGCTCGAAGTCAGCCCAGGCGGAAGGCGGTCTTCGGCAGGCGGTAGGCGAAGTCGGCGGCCAGTTCGGTCGCATCGTCCATCTCCACACGGTGCTCAGCCACCAGGCGAGCCAGGAAGCTGCAGTGCGCCCGTCGGGCCAGGCGGTGGCGGGCGGGGATGGAGCAGTAGGCCCGGGTGTCGTCTACGAAACCGGCCGACTTGCCAAAGCCGGCGCTCTCGGTGACAGCGGCCCAGAACCTGGCCATCGCGTCCGGTGCATCGAGGAACCACCAGGGCGCCCCCAGCCAAAGCCCGGGGTAGTAGCTGGCCATCGGGGCCAGTTCCCGGGAGAAGGTGGTTTCGTCCACCGTGAAGGCCACCGCCCTGAAAGGCGGAGTGGAGCCGAACCTGGCCAGGAGGCGTTGCAGGGGGGCGGTGAACGCGGTGCGCACCGGGAAATCGGCGCCGAGGTCCGGGCCAAAACGGGCCAGCGCGTCGGTGTCGTGGCCCCGCCAGACTCCCGGGTGGAGCTGCATGACGAGGCCGTCGTCGGCCGACATCCGCCCCATCTCCATGAGCATGTGGGCGCTGAAGACCGCCTCGTCCGACCCGTCCCCGGCGCCGAAGCGGAGGCGGCTGTAGATCCGCGCCGCCTCCCAGTCTGAGAGGCCGACCGCTTCAGGCGACAAGTGCCCGTGGTCAGTTGCCGTCGCCCCGAGCTCCTTGAACGCCGCTCGTCTCGACTCCAGGGCTCGGATGTAGCCGCCATAATTGCCAGTCCCGATGCCGGAAACCTCCTCCAGCTGGTCCAGCAGGTCGCCCCATTTACTCGTCCTGGTGGGGTCGATCAGGGCGTCGGGCCGGAACGTCGGCACTACCCGGCCCTCCCATGACGGGTCCTGGCGCAACTTGAGGTGGGGCGAAAGGTCATCCAGCGGAGAATCGGTGGTGGCCAGTACCTCGAGCGCGAAACGCTGGTAAAGAGCCCGGGGCCGGAACTCGGGCCTCCCCAGGCACTCGGCTATCCGGTCGTACGTCTGATTGGCGGTGGCCTCGTCGAGAGGCCCGTCGATGCCGAATAGGTCCGAGAGCTCGTCCTCTAACCACAGGCGCATAACGGTGCCGCGAAACGCAGGCCAGTGGAGGCACAACTGACGCCACACCTCCCGGGGTGCGGCTACGGGAGGAGTACTTCCCGGACCCTTTCCTGCGTGTTCGTACCCAGGGCGTTCCGGCACGCCGAGCTCAGTTAGGGCCAAGCCGTGGGCGTGGAGCAGGCGGAGCACGTAGTGGTCGGGACGAACGAGGAGGGCGACGGGATCTGAGTACGGTTCGTCCTGCGCCAGGATGGTCGCCCGTACGTGCCCGTGAGGTGAGACCAATGGCAGGCCCGCGACCTCGTCATAAAGGCTGATGGCCACTTCCCGCACCGAGGGCTCGGCCGGGAACAACCTGTGCGGGTGGGGGAACGCGCCTGAAGGGGTGTCGGGCACGGTGGAAACCTACTACCGAGGCCCGCTTTCAAGTTATTCGAGGGGGCCAGGGTAGGCCGTTTCGGCCAGTGCTCCCAGCTTCGCCGTCTGACGGCGCACGACCCAGAGCACGGCCACGACGGCCAAGACGGCTGCACCCACGATGATGAGGTCGATGGTGCCCGACGCCCGCTGGAGAGCGTTCCCCGCCACGTACGCCACCGTGGTGTAGATCCCGGCCCAGACGATACCTCCGGCGGCGTTGGCGGCAAAGAACTTGTGCCAGCGCATACGGCTGGTCCCGGCCAGGAAGGCCGCGTAGGTGCGCAGGATGGATACGAACCGGCCGAAGAACACCACCTTGGTCCCGTAACGGTCGAAGACGTAGCGGGCGATCTTCAACTTGTGCTCGTCGAGCCGCACCACGTGGCCGTACCGGCGGGCCAAACGGTAGCCGCCCTTGTCCCCGATCCAAAAACCGATGTTGTCGCCGAGGATGGCTGCGGCCGAAGCAACGACGAAAATGATCCAGGGGTTGAGGCGGTGAGTGTGCCCGGCATAGGTGCCGGCAATGATGAGGGCCGTCTCCCCCGGCAGGGGGACGCCCAGGCTCTCGAGGCCGACGAGGACGAAGACGGCCCAATAGCCGTACGTGTCGATGAGGTGGGTGACGTTCACGCAAACGGGCGAGCAGGACGGCTCGTGAGGAGCATACCCTTAGTCCCGATCGTTGACCCGGTATCTTCTAATCATGGGGCGCCGGGAGTCCATGCGCCGGGAGCCCATGCGCACCAGTGCCCGCCCTCGGAGTTCTGGCGTCGGGCCAAGGGACGCTCCTCGAAGCGGTCCTGGAGGCTGGCCTCCGCATCACCGTCGTGGTCGCGGATCGCGAGTGCCGAGCGCTGGAGGTCGCCAGGGGGGCCGGGGTACCCTCCGAACTGGTGCAGCGGGACACTTTCGGTCCCGGCTTCGACCGCTCCGCTTACACACGGCGGCTGGTAAGAGTGCTCGAAGACAATGGCGTCGACGTCGTGGCCATGGCCGGCTTTGGGACCGTTTTGAGCCCCGAAATGATCGTCGCCTTCCCCGGGCGGGTGTTAAACACTCATCCAGCCTTGCTGCCGGCGTTCAAGGGTTGGCATGCCGTTCGCGACGCGCTGGCCGCCGGCGTGACTATGACCGGTACGACGGTGCATGTAGCCACGGAGACAGTGGACGAAGGTCCTATCCTGGCGCAGGAACAGGTGCCCGTACTGCCGGGCGATACTGAAGAGACGCTTAGCGAACGGATAAAGACGGTTGAGCGCCGGCTCTACCCCGAGACAATTAGACGATTTATGGCCCAGCTGGCGCAAGAGCCAAGCGGGCGGAGGAGGCGCCCCGTGAGGGCTTTATTATCCGTGTACGACAAATCCGGGCTGGAAAAACTGGCCCAGGGCTTATCGGATCTCGGCTACGAACTGGTGGCCAGCGGTAAAACCGCCGCCGCGCTCAGCCAAGCCGGCCTCCCCCACACGACGGTCGAGGCGGTGACGGGCTCACCCGAAATGCTGGGTGGCCGCGTAAAAACGCTTCATCCCCGGCTGCACGCCGGGATCCTGGCGGACCTGTCCAACCCGGGGCACACGGCCGACCTGGAAGAGCACGGGATCGACCCGATCGGGGTGGTCGGGTGCAACCTCTACCCGTTCACGTCGGCGCCGTCTGTCGAGATGATTGATATAGGGGGGGTGACATTGTTGCGGGCGGCGGCTAAAAATTGGGCCCATGTCGCCGTCGTGGCCGACCCCGCTGACTACGACGCGGTACTCGAAGCTCTCCGGGAAAATGGGACGCTGGACGACGACACCCGTCTCCGGCTGGCCAGAAAAGCCTTTGCCCATACAGCTGCTTACGACGCGGCCATAGTCGGCTGGTTCGACGAGCAGGTGGCGGGGAGAGTACCGACCGGCAGCGCACCTCCGCTACCAGCCACCCTCCACCTTTCCCTCGAACTGGCGCAACCGCTCCGGTACGGCGAGAACCCCCACCAACGCGGCGCCCGTTACCGCAGTGTGGGCGAGCGCAGCTGGTGGGACGAGGTAGTGCAATACGGGGGGATGGAGCTTTCCTACCTCAACCTGTACGACGCCGACGCGGCGTGGGGATTGGTGCACGACATTTCCGACTTAGCCCCGGCGGCGGCCGTCGTGGTCAAACACGCCAACCCGTGCGGGGCCGCGCTGGCCACCAATTTATTGGAAGCGTACGAAAAAGCCTTCGAATGCGACCCTGTGTCGGCTTTCGGAGGCATCGTCGCGCTATCCGGACCGGTGGACGAAGAACTGGCCGCCGCTATGGTGGCGAACGCCAAGGCGGATGTCGTAATTGCCCCACAATTCAGCGAGGCCGCTTTGGCGCTTTTCGCCGCCAAACGCAAGAACATGCGCGTCCTTTCCGCTCCCGCTCCCAATACCCACCGCTGGCAGGTGCGCCAAGTGAGCGGCGGCTGGCTCGTCCAGGACGCTTACCGCCTCGCCAGTCGCCCGCAAGAGTGGCGCGTTGCCACGGCAAACCAGCCCAGCGAGGAAAACTGGACCGACCTCCAGCTGGCCTGGCGAGTGTGCGCGGCGGTCAAGTCCAACGCCATCGTGCTCGCCGCCAACGGTATGGCCGTCGGCATTGGCGGCGGCCAGCCAAACCGGGTATCGCCGGGAGAGCTCGCCGTGGCGCGCGCTGCCGGACGAGCCAAAGGCGGGGCGGCCGCCAGCGACGCTTACTTTCCCTTTAGGGACGGCCTCGACGTGGTGGCCGGTTCGGGAGTCAGTAGCGTTGTGCAGCCGGGCGGTTCAGTTCGCGACAAGGAGGTGATCGCCGCGGCAGACGAGCACGGGATCGCTATGGTGCTCACGGGCGAGCGCCAGTTCCGGCATTAAGCCAGTTCCGGCATTAAGGAGGCTGCATGGCCGCAATAATCATGTCGGGTGCGCCCGTGGCTGACGACGTTTTGGCGTCGGTGGGAGTGGGGGTCGAAAGGCTGGCTGCGGCGGGTAAAACGGTCGGCCTCGGGACGGTACTCGTGGGTGACGACCCCGCCAGCGTCCACTACGTTGCCCGCAAGCACGAGGTCAGCGAGCGGTTCGGGATCGGTTCCTTTGACGTCCGCATCCCGGCCACCGCCAGGCAAAAGGACCTCCTCCAGGCCGTCGAACAGTTGAACGACGACCCCGCGGTGGACGGTTTCCTGATCCAGAACCCGGTGCCGCCCGGTTTCGACTACGCCGAAGCGTTGGCCCTGATCGACCCGGCCAAGGACGTGGACGGGCTCCACCCGGTGAACCTCGGTTACCTCACCCTGGGTGAGCGCGGCCACCCGCGGCCTTGCACGCCGCTCGGCATCCAGGCGATGTTGCAGTATTACGGCGTCCCGGTAGAAGGACGGTCCGTCGTCGTCGTGGGCCGGGGCCCAACCCTCGGCCGGCCCTTGGGGCTCCTCCTCTCTCTGAAAGAACCGGGTGCCAACGCGGCTGTAACCGTCGTGCACACCGGGGTGAAGAACTGGGCCGACTACACCCGGCGGGCCGACATTGTCGTCGGGGCGGCAGGGGTGCCCAACATGATCACGCCTGACGTGATCGCTCCCGGCTCTTGCGTCATCGGAGGCGGCCTAACCTGGGAGGGCAAGAGGGTGATATCCGATGTGGACGAACGTTGCGCGGAGGTGGCCGGGTGGGTGACACCCCGGTTGGGAGGCGTGGGCGTGACGACGGTGGCGATGCTCCTGCGTAACACAGTCGCAGCGGCAGAGGTATCGGCTGGCCTCGCTGGCACTCCTTAATTGCAACCTATGACTAAGGTCTCCGACCTCTTGGCCGCCGGGCGCACGTACTCTTTCGAGTTCTTCCCGCCGAAGAACGACGCCGAGCAGGCCCGTCTCGTCCAGACCCTCCTCGAACTACAACCTTTGCGGCCCTCGTTCGTGTCGGTGACGTACCGGGGCGGCCCGTCGTCTCGTCAGCGGACGACCGACCTCGTCGTGTCGATGCTGCGGCTCACGTCGCTGACTCCGATGGCCCACTTGACCTGCACTGGCCACACCCGACTGGAGCTGGCCGACATCCTGGTCAATTTCCGGAAATTCGGGATCGAGAACCTGATGGCGCTGGCCGGCGACGCGCCCACTGACCCCTCGGCCTCCCCCGGCGAGCTCATTTACGCCCTCGAGCTGGTGGAGCTGGCCCGGGCTATCGGCGGCTTTTGCATCGGCGTCGCCGCTCACCCGGTCGGCCACCCTCGGTCGTCGAGCATGATCAGCGACAGGCGCTTCCTGGTGCACAAACTGCGAGTGGCAGACTTTGCGGTCACCCAGTTTTTCTTCGAGGTGTCCGATTACTTCTCTCTGGTGGATGATGTGGAGTCGCTCGGGTTGAGCAAGCCGGTGCTACCGGGCATCATGCCCGTCACTACCCTCGCGTCGGTCCCCCGCATGGCCCAGATGGGTTGCGCGGTGCCATCCTGGCTGGTCGAGCGGCTGGAGGAGGCCGATCGACGGGGCGGGCCGGCGGACGTGGCCAAGGCCGGGGTCGACGCGGCCACCGAGTTGTGCGCCGCCCTGCTCGACAAGGGGGCCCGGGGTTGCATTTCTACACCTTGAACCGCTCGGAGGCGACCCGCCAGATCGATTCGAGCCTCGGTTTGTAGCGGCCGCGTACAAAACTCCTCACTTGGTCGGCCATTAAGGCTGCGCTTGGTGCGACCTCTTTAGTGCTGGCTCAGCGCCGAGTTCAGCCGCTCGTTGGTAATCCGGACGGCATCGGGGTTGTTGTCGACCAATAAGTAACGTCGTCCGAGCCGTTGAGCGGCCACTCCAGTTGTCCCACTGCCGCAGAAGAAATCTGCCACCAGGTCGCCCGGGTTGCTCGAAGCTCTGATTATCCTCTCGAGCAATTTGAGCGGTTTCTGGGTCGGGTAGCCGGTCCGTTCGCTGCCGTTGGTGGGGACGATGGTGAGCCACCAGGTATCGGTCGGGAGTTTGCCGAGGGCAGCTTTTTCGGGGCCGACCAGGCTCGGTGCCATATACGGGATGCGGTCGATGTCCGCGGTATTGAAGGTCCATTTCTCGGACTTTGAGTACCAGAGGATGTTGTCGTGTTTCCTCGGCCAGCGGTCCCGTGCCCGGCCCCCGTAGTCGTAGGCCCAGATGACCTCGTTCAGGAAATGCTCGGGCCCGAACAGCTCGTCCAGGAGCAACCGGCCGTAGTGCGCGGCGTGAAAGTCGAGGTGCAGGTAAAGCGATCCCGTGGGGCTCAACGCCCGGTGGATTTCGGATAGGCGCTCGTGCATGAACCCGAGGTAGTCATCGAGGCTCATTTCGTCGCTGTAGCGGTGGGACGAGACCACCTCGAAGGCGTACCGCCGGCCGGCGAAGCCGCTGCGCTCCTTGTCACCCGCCCCGGCCGGCAGATGACTAGCCCCGAGGCGACCATTCGCAAGAGGACCAGGCGCCAGGGAGGTCGTCTTGATGGCGTCGAGCCGGCGCACATGTCGGGTGCCGAAGGGCGGGTCGATGTAGACGAGGTCGATCGAGGCCGACGGAAGGTCGCGCAGCACCTCCAGGTTGTCGCTTAGGAAAACGCCCTCGACCATGGCCAAACAATAAAGCGGCGTCGGTCCCCCGTTGGGGACCCCCGTCGGGCCCTCGGGCCAGCCTCCCCCTCGCCGTACTGGCCTACACTGGCCCGCCATGGCTGAGAAGATCACAATGGGCCCGGGAGGCAATCTCCAGGTCCCCGACGAGCCGATCATCCCCTTCATCGAGGGTGACGGCACCGGCGTCGACATCTGGCCCGCGGCGAAAGCCGTCATTGACGCCGCCGTCGCCAAGGAGGGCAAGCAGATCGCCTGGACAGAGGTGCTGGCGGGGGAAAAGGCCTTCAAGCAGACCGGGGACTGGCTGCCCGAAGCGACGCTGGCGGCCTTTCGGGAGTACCTGATCGGGATCAAGGGGCCCCTCACTACGCCGGTGGGCGGAGGCTTCCGCTCGCTCAACGTGGCCCTGCGCCAGCTCCTTGACCTATACGTCTGCCTACGCCCCGTCCGGTGGTTCTCTGGCGTACCGTCGCCGGTAAAGCACCCCGAGCTGGTCGACATGGTGATCTTCCGCGAGAACACCGAGGACATCTATGCGGGCCTCGAAGTCGAAGAGGGGACACCCGAAGCCAAACGGCTCATCGAGCTGCTCCACGACGAGTTGGGCTGGCAGATCCCGCCCGACTCGGGCATCGGGATCAAACCCATTTCGATCACCAGGAGCAAACGCCTGGTGCGGGCCGCGTTGCAGTACGCCGTCGACCACGGCCGGAAGTCGGTCACCTTGGTCCACAAGGGCAACATCCAGAAGTTCACCGAGGGCGCCTTCCGCAAATGGGGCTACGAGGTAGCGCGGGAGGAGTTCGCAGACGTGGCCGTCTCCTGGGACGACTCCGGTGGCCAACCTGGAGACAAGATCCTGGTGAAAGACAACATCGCTGACATCACCTTGCAGCAGGTCCTCACCCGGCCAGCTGAGTTCGACGTGATCGCCACCACCAACCTGAACGGCGACTATCTGTCGGACGCCGTCGCGGCTCAGGTGGGCGGCATCGGGATCGCCCCGGGGGCGAACATCAACTACGTCACCGGTCACGGGATCTTCGAGGCGACCCACGGGACGGCGCCGAAGTACGCCGGACAGGACAAGGTCAACCCTGGTTCGGTGCTCCTGTCGGGGGTGTTGATGCTGGAGCACCTCGGTTGGCAGTCGCCCGCCGACAACATCGTGAGAGCGATGGAGGCCACGATCGCCGATCGCATCGTTACGTACGACTTCGCCCGCCAGATGGAGGGGCCACCGAGGTCAAAACCTCGGAGTTTGCCGACGCCATCATCGAGAGGCTCTGAACCAGCCATGGTGGATGAGCACCGCCAGCCCGGCCACCGGGACCAGTCGAGCCGACCCGGGCAGCAACCCCGGCCGCAAGGTCAATCGGCGCACGCTCCTGGCGGCGCCAAACCGCCCGTGCGCGTCGCCGTCACCGGGGCGGCCGGCCAGATCGCCTACAGCCTTCTGTTCAACATCGCCAATGGCTCGATGCTGGGCCACGACCAGCCAGTGGCGCTCCAGCTACTGGAGATCCCCGAAGCTCTAGATGCTCTGAAGGGGGTCGTAATGGAGCTCGAGGACTGCGCCTTCCCGTTCCTCACCTCCGTCAGTACTAGCTCGGCTGGCGAGGAGGCTTTCGACGACGCCGAGATCGCCCTGCTCGTGGGCGCCCGGCCTCGGGCCAAGGGTATGGAACGCCGCGACCTGCTCGAAGCCAACGGCGCCATCTTCAGCGTCCAGGGCCGGGCTCTGGCCGCCAGTGCCCGGCGGGACGTCCGGGTGCTGGTCGTGGGCAACCCGGCCAACACGAACTGCCTGATAGCCGCGCACAACGCCGGCCTCGGCCCGACACCTCTGGCCCCCGAGCGCTTCACGGCCATGACCCGGCTCGACCACAACCGCACGGTGGGCCAGGTGGCGGGCCGGACCGGGGCCCTCGTCGCTTCCGTGACGAAGGTGTCCATCTGGGGGAACCACTCGGCCACGCAGTACCCGGACATCTTCCACGCCGAGGTCGAGGACCGACCGGTGTTAGAAGCGGTTGGAGGCCTGGACTGGGTGGAGAAGGAGCTTATCCCGACCGTCCAGCAACGAGGGGCGGCTGTGATCGAGGCCCGTGGTGCGTCGAGCGCGGCTTCCGCCGCCACCGCCGCCCTGGGGTCGATGCGAGACTGGGTGCTCGGTACCAGGCCTGGCGACTGGACGTCGGTGGCGGTCTTCTCCCAGGGCGCCTACGAGACGCCCAAAGGGGTGTACTGCAGCTTTCCGGTCACCTCAGCCGGGAGCGAGTACAGCATCGTCGAGGGCCTCGACATCAACGACTTCTCGCGCCAGCGGATCGACCGCAGCACCGCAGAGCTGCTCGAAGAACGGGACAGCGTTTCGAGCCTGGGACTGCTCCCATAGACAACCCGGTCCCATAGACAACCCGGCGTAAACAGAACGGGGAAGGCGCGGCGCCGGGCCGGCAATCAGGGGCGGATTGCGGGCTTTTTCGGTGCAGCCGACAGAACCTGTTGCGCTAGAGCGCGAAGTCTGCGGCTGAACGCGACGGGAAGGTCCTACTGCGCCCGGAAACCGCCAGATAAGTGAAAGTGAGAAGCGCCCGGTGGCGCCTCAGTGCGTCAAGGCTGGCGGGCCTACTAAGCCCAGCCGGTGGAGGTAGGAAAGTTTTCGCTCTATCGCCAAACACCAGGCGGTCAGGTCGGTGTCGAAGTGGGCTCTGTCCCCGTCTTCGTAGGCGTGCTCCAGCTCGTCGAAGGCCTCATCTTCGGCGTCGAGCAGGGCGCGGTACTTAGCGAGGAACTGGTCGTCCACCACATCGCAGAGCATTACGTTGCACCTCCAGAGGTAGCCACGAAGGGTTTTTGCCTTGACCTACCACTATCGCCCTTCTCGCCGATCAGATCAACTGTTTCCCGCGGTTTCTTCGCCACCCCCTAGGTTCGCCTGCTTCAAGTGCCCCAACTGCGCGCTCTACGCGTGGGTGACGGCGACAAAACGGAGCGATTGGGGTGAGGGCGGGGCCCGCCGCTAACCCAATAAAGTGCTCGGGTCAGGCTCCTTGGCCCTGCTCCAGGCGACATGCGGCCACGCCCAGGCTGGCACTCTCCCGGTCCGCCTGCACTGCCTGCGCAGCGGCCTGACGGCGGGCCACGCTGGCTGCCAGCTGAGCCGACCCCGGCATCGGCCGCTGCGTGGGCCGGCCGTGAAGGTACTGGGCCGGCCCGATAATGCTGGCGTAGTGGCGCTGATCGGCCGTGTAGTTTTTCCACGCCTGCAGCCACTCCATCACGAGAGCCTGGGAACCGCCGGCCGCGGGGATGGCGGCCAAGCGGGCACCGAGGACGTCCAGCTCGTCGGCGGCAGCAGAGATTGTGGGCCCGTCGACGCTACTGGCCAGGACAGCCCGGTAGGCGGGCAACACGGCGGCACATTCGCGGCTGGCCTGCAGAGTGAAACTCGCCTGGGCCGCCTCCTGCAGGAGCTCCGGGTTACCTTTTGCTTCGTAAGGCGACATCACGGCGACACTGGACACGACCACGGCCGCGGCCACCATCACCAGAGCAGCCAGGAGCACGAGAGGCCGCCGGGCCGGCCCGAGCCTGACCGGAGGCTGAGGCCCGGCCGAGACCATCGGCCGAGAAGGGTGGCCCCCTCCCCTGTGCCATCCTTCAGGGCCCCTTGGCCGCCATGGACCGAAAAGGTCTCGCGCCCAGGCGCCGCTGGTTACCGGTTCTCGCAGTTCATCTGGATGGACCGGCCCTTCGACAGAGCGGTCGACCTCGTTGTCTTCTAGCTCGAAGGGCTCATCGCGCTTGGCCCAGGCTGGTTGCGACCGCGGTCGTCCGGTCCAAGCTTTCCCATCCCAGTAGCGCAGCGAGCGTGGGTCGTCCGGGTTGCGGTACCAGCCTGGCCTCGTGGGCGGGAAGCGAGACACCGAGCATCACTCGAACGTCGTGTTGGCGCGCGTCGTCGCCGGGACCATGTCTAGGCCCAAGAAGGTCGACTGCCTGGACGAAAGCGCACCTACGTCGCCCGAGATACGAGCCTGACCTGCAGAAAGGGCGTCGAGCGGGGAAAGTTGCCCGGAAGCTAGGCCGGCCATGGTGGCGTAGTCGCTCCTCATCTCGACCTGCGCGGGCCGGAACTCACACTCCTGGCGCACCACCCCTGCTCGCTCTCCCCGGACCACTACCTGGTACCGTACATCGCCCTCCGGTGCTCCGGACACCGCCACTTCGACTACCAAGTCGGGGTCATCGCCCTCATATGTGGCCGCAGGCAGTTCGTCGAACCACTCCTCCGACAAGAAACGCGCCACGACTCAGATCTACCAGTTGCGGAAGCCACCCGGGAGATTAACCTCTGATTGCGCCGCTGAATTGACGCCGCTGAACTGACGCGGCTGGATTGACCCCGCCGGATTGACCCCGCCGGATTGACCCGCCGGCCAACTGTCAGGCCCGAGCGTAGGAGATTGACCGCCCTCAAGGTGCCGGACCTGCTCGGCCCGCTCGGCAACGACATCCGGGGCCAGGTCGTCGTGGGCAGCCTTTCCCGCCCCTAACTTCAAACGCTGACAACCTCTTTGGGTGCTCACTGCTTTGGGGGGCGAGGGGCGACCAGCTGGCTTTCGTAGTAATTCGACGCTGACTGCGCCGGGCTTCCCCACCGAAGCTCGAGGTGCAGCTCGAGCGGCCAGGGCGCCCCATCAGATGAACCGCCGCCCGTGTCCGCCTCGAGGGCCGCCAGGCGAGGCAGGACGGCATTGAGCGAGCCCACGAACGAACACGAGTTGGCTGCGACATTCCCGCCGAACAACCATTTCCGCGCCCCGCCCGGCCAGGCCAGCCTCGCTTCGACGACGGCGCCCGTCAGCTCGTCGAGCAGGTCGTTCACGACGTGCACGGCCAGGGAGATGCTGGCTCCCGGCCGATAGCTCGGGGCGGGCCAATCGGCCGCCACGAGGACGGGGGCACAGGCCTGGCGCAGGGCTGCATAGGCCGCCTTGGGGCGCCGTTCGTGGTCCAGCAGTGACCAGCTGACAGCCGGCTGGCAGTCGTTCAGGAGGAACACGGCAAAACCGCCCGTCGGCCGGAACTGGAGCCGGCGCAAGCTCTCGACCTGGCAACGGACAAGGCGGGCCTGGTAGGCCTGGGTGGCATCGCGCCACTCCTCGAAGGTGGCGTACCGGGCGGGCGGGACCAGGTCGTCGAAAATGCCCTTCTGCAGGCAAAAATGCCTCCCCAGCCGGTCCCAGTCGAGGTCCGGCCACCGCTGGGGCTCCATGAAGTCGGCTGTCTGAGGGACCGCTTGCGCCCCCAGCTCGCCCACGAAGCGGCCCGCCGCCGGCCAGGCCGCCATGGCCCGCGGCAAGTCGTCCCAGCGGCCGTGGTACCAGCCGAAATAAAGATGGGTGTCAGTACCCCAGGCCGGGTGCGGGAGCATGCCTGAATGGGCCAGCACGGGCCGGGTGGCGTCGGCTCGTTCCAGCGTCCGCTTGATGCTCGTGTCGAGGACGGACTTGTTCCAACCGGGCAACGCCTGCGCCACCGCCGAGCGGAGCACCCGGGTCGGGCCGGGGGCCCGGCCGGCGGGCAGCTCGTGCGAGAACGGCTCGTCGTGGCCGCACCACACCACTATCGAAGGATGGTGGCCGAGGAGGTCGACGGCAGCGGCCACCTGACGCACAGCCTGCCGGCGTACCCCCGTGTAGCCACGGTGCAACGGCATGTCCTGCCAGAGGAGCACACCCAGCTCGTCGGCGGCGTCGTACAGCTCGGGCCGTGCAATGTGGGCGTGCACCCTGAGCAGGTTGAGCCCAGCCTCGGCCGCGAGGCGTACGTCCCTCTCCACGTCGACCGGCGAGGCGGCGGCCAGGTCCCGCCGGGTGGGCGCCAAATTGGCCCCTTTCAAGAAAACCCGCTCCCCGTTGACGGACCAGACGAGGTTTTCGGCGCTCACTTCCCGGAGACCGGTACGGAGCACCTTCGAGCCCGCAGGCTCCCCGGCCAGTTCAACGGTGACGCAGACGTCGTACAGCGACTGACTGCCCAGCCCGACCGGCCACCACAGGTCAGGCTCGTCGACGACCAGCCGCCAGCGGACACGGTTAGGGCCGACGGCCAGGGGTTGACGCGTCTCTACCCGCGCCGCCGGCACGGTGGGCTCACCGTCGAAGGTCCCCGCCCGGCGGGCCTCTGTGCGCAACGTGACAGTGACCGCGTCGACGCTGTCGAGCACCGCGGACAACTCGAGGACGGCGCTCTTGGCATCTGCCTCCACGCATATGACCCGAAGCGAAGACAGTTGCACCGGCCCGCTCAGCTCGACCCTGACCGGCGCCCAGATGCCGCCCGGGTTGTAGGTGGGGTCGATGCAGTCCCAGTACCCGAACACCCCCAAAAGCGCCCTCTTGGCCGCTCGCCTGGCCGGGCGGTCGCAGACCACCTCGAGGGCGAGGACGTGCTCAGAGCGCGCCTCGAGGGCCGACGTAATGTCAAAGCGGTGGGGAAAAAAGTAGCCTTCGGTGTCCCCCAGGTAGGAGCCGTCCAACCACACGTCTGACTGGTAAAAAATGCCGTCCATCGTCAACAACGCCCGCTGGCCCTCGGCCAGCGGTGCCATTTCCAGGCGTTTCCGATAGAAGATGGGGCCGTCAGAGGTAGAAAAGGCGGGCTCAGAGCGCCAGTGCCCTGGTACCACGAGAGGCTGCCAACTTCCGTCGTCCAGGTCTGGGCGGGGGAAACTGCGGCGCAGGTCCTCATCCGCCTCGGCCGCCATCCACCGGCCACCGAGGTTGGTCTCGGCCGGGCCGGGCTCAAGCACGGCTACGGCTCCCGGCCACGGGCGCCAACCTCATGACGATCCCAACCTGTTCACGAGGCCCAACCTGATCACGAGGCCCGACCTGATCACGAGGCCCAACCTGATCACGAGGCCAACCTGATCACGAGGCCCAACCTGATCACGAGGCCCAACCTGATCACGAGGCCCAACCTGATCACGAGGCCCAAACCCATCACGAGCAAGGTAGCGCCGCGGGCAAAGGTACGTTTTGTGAATGGCAGCAACCTCTCAAGACCGTCCTTCAACTCTGGGTGAACTCCGCGTATCGGGCTGGCGATCACGCCCCGTGAAGGAGGAAGTCAGGGCCAATGTAGCGCGGCGCATCGCCGCTGGTCACCGGATCGTAGACGGCATGGTCGGCTACGACGACACCGTCATGCCCGCCCTGGAGAACGCCCTCCTGGCCGGCCACGACATCATTTTCCTCGGCGAACGAGGGCAAGCCAAGACGAGGATCATGCGCAGCCTGGTGATGCTGCTCGACGAGTGGCTCCCCATTGTCGCCGGGTCGGAAATCCTCGACGACCCCTATCACCCGGTCTCGCGCTATGCGCTCCAGCTGGTCGAAACCAGAGGCGAGGAGACTCCCGTGGAGTGGGTCGGCCGCGAACAACGCTTCGGCGAGAAGCTGGCCACCCCCGATACTTCGATCGCCGACCTCATCGGCGAGGTCGACCCTGTAAAGGTGGCGGAAGGACGCTACCTGTCGGACGAGCTGACTCTGCATTACGGCCTGGTCCCCCGCACCAACCGGGGCATCTTTGCCATCAACGAACTGCCCGACCTGGCCGAGCGGATCCAGGTCGGCCTCCTCAATGTGCTCGAAGAACGCGACGTCCAGGTCCGCGGGTACAAGATCCGCCTTCCCCTCGACGTCATGCTCGTCGCGTCCGCTAACCCCGAGGATTACACCAGCCGGGGCCGGATAATCACTCCGTTGAAGGACCGTTTCGGGGCGCAGATCCGTACCCACTACCCCCTCGACGCAGAGACCGAGGAGGAGGTGATTCAGCAAGAGGCCAGCGTGGCCGGCCTGGACGGCGTAAAGGTGGACGTGCCGCCCTACATGACTGCGGTCGTGGCCAGCATTTCTCAATTGGCCCGCCAGAGCCCGCAGATCAACCAGCGTTCGGGTGTCTCGGTGCGCCTTGGCGTGGCTAACTACGAGACGCTGGTGGCGGCGGCGGCGCGACGCGGGCTGCGCCTGGGCGAGAGGGAGGCCGTCCCTAGGGTCAGCGACCTCACGGCGCTCGTGTCCTCCACGGCCGGCAAGGTCGAGCTCGACTCCCTCGACGACGGCGAGGAGGATATCGTCGGACGGCTCACCCGGCAGGCGGTCCTGGGCGTCTTCCGCGAGAAGGTCGACCCCTCCGAATTGGCCAAGGCGGTCGCCGAGCTCGACGACGGTTCGGCCATCGAGGTCGGCGACGACCTGCCCGCTTCGACCTACGTCGAGGCATTGAGCCGTCACCCGGGGCTGCGGGTCCCGGTCGGGCGGCTGGCGGGGTCGGAGAGCGCGGTGGCCCTGGCTGCGGCCACGGAGCTGGTCCTGGAAGGGCTCCATCTGTCCAAACGGCTCAATAAACACCAGAGCAGCCGGGGCGCGAGCTACCGGGCGCGCCGTTCATGAGCGCGGGGGTCTAGGGACCGATATGGCTCGGGCGAACTATTCCCGCTGGGACGGCACCCAGGAGGTGGGCGACCTCTCCGGCGACGATGTGCTGCGCCGTCTCATGGACGACCTGATGGAACACGGCGACCCGGACCAGGCGCTCCGGCGTTTGATGCAACGGGGTTATCGCGACGCCTCGGGCCGGGACATTGCTGGCCTCCGCGAACTTCTCGAGCGAGTCCGGCGACGGCGGCGTCAGCTGGCTCGGGACGCCTTTTCCGAGCTCCAGGCGGCGATCTCGAATACCCCGCCTGAAGTGCTCGAACGCGTCCGTGAGATGCTGTCTGCCCTCAACCGCATGGTCGAACGGCGCGACGCCGGAGGAGACGTCCAAGCCGATTTCGAACAGTTCATGGCGGAGTTCGGCGACCTGGTGCCAGGTAGCCCGGAAAACCTGGAAGAGCTACTGGAGAGCCTCGCCCGCCAGCTGGCTGCCGCTCGCCAACTACTCGACTCGTTGACGCCTGAACAACGGGCCAAGTTGGCCGAGCTTTCCGAGGCGTTGTTACAGGACGAGCTCGACTTGCGTATGGAACTCGAGCGGCTGGCGGCCAGCCTGGCCGGCGCCTCGTCGAGTGACCAGCTGCTCAGCCTGCCGTTCGGGCTCGGTCCGACCGGTTCGGTAGCCAATCAGCTCTCCGACCTGGGTGGGCTAGAACAGCTCTTAGGCGGGGCGCCGAGCCCGGGCGCGCTGGCAGAGGTCGACATCGAACGGGCCCGGGAGCTGCTCGGGCAGGAGGACGCCCATGCCCTCGAGGCTCTGGGCCGTCTGGCCCGCCAGCTGCGCGATTCCGGCTTGGTCGAGCAGAAAGAAGGGCGGCTGAGGCTCACTCCACGCGGCTTGCGCCGCATAGGCGAACAGGCATTGGCGGACCTCTACACGAGGCTGGCGCAATACCGGGCGGGCCAGCACCCGGTGGGCGCCCCCGGAGCGGGGCACGAGCGCGCCGGCGAGACAAAACCCTATGAGTGGGGCGACGCCTTCAACCTTTCGATAGAGCGGACGGTGCGCAACGCGCTCGCCCGGCGCGGGCCCGTACCCCCGTCGAACTGGCGCCAGAAGACTTCGAAGTAGAGCGGACGGAAGCCCTATCGCGCTCCGCCACCGTGATAATGCTCGACTTGTCGTTGTCCATGCCCATGAGGGGGAATTTCCTGGCCGCCAAGAAAATGGCGATTGCATTGCATGCGCTTATATCGAGCCGTTTCCCGTCGGATTACCTCGGCATCGTAGGGTTCTCGCGGTACCGCCGCGAAGTGACCTTTCAAGAGCTCCCGGAAGTTTCCTGGGACTATGACTGGGGGACCAATATCCAACACGGCCTGATCTTGTCGAGAAAGCTCCTGTCCCGGCAGCGCGGGACGCGGCAAGTGATAATGGTCACGGACGGGGAGCCGACCGCATATTGGCCTCCTGGCGCATCTGAGCCGGTGTTCGCCTACCCGCCCACCCGGGAGACCGTCGACGCCACTCTCGTCGAAGTAGCCAGGTGCGCACGGGAAGGAGTGCGCATCAATACTTTCGCCCTCGACGCCACTGGGCATTTGCGGCGGTTCATCGAACAAATTACTCGGCTTAACCGCGGGAGGGCGTTTTACACCTCACCGGACACGCTCGGCGATTACGTCTTGGCCGACTTCCTCGAGGCCAAGCGGACCACCCGCCGGCGAACGTCAAGGGCAGGTTGAGGCCGAGCAGCGTCCATTCCCCTTGGATCTGGTACCAGGGGTCGTGCCGGCCGAGGAGTCGAGGCAGGGCCCGGACCGGGCCCCAGTGGTGGGCGAGAGCCATCTTTAGGTCTAGGCCTGGACGGCTCATGGGCCCGTCATTACCTGACGACCGCGTGAGGGCGACCGACCCGCAAGTGCTTGTTGCCCACGGACGTGGCGACGCCGACGTGGCCCCGTCCGTGGCACATACAGCCGGCCCATCGGGGTCGTCCGCCGAGATGACAGTGGGGTTGGCCCGGCGGGCTTAGCGCCACCTGCGGGGGGCGGAAGTACGAACAGGAATTCTCCTCTTGCGGACACGGCCATAATGAGGGAAGATAACAATCGTGTAGTTACGCATCACGTAGTTACATGAGTGCCACCAAGCTGACCACTTGGGACTTAGGGACCGCGGCGGCGGTTTGGACGGCACTCCTCCGACGAGACCACGAGTGAGGGGAGCCGCCGGTGAGTGATATCGTGCGAGTCTTTCGTACGCCGGCCGAAGTGACCGGGCTCCGCTGGGACGTCCAAAAGCCGACGTGGCAACGGTCAGCAAACTGCCTGGGAGTTGACCCTGACCTCTTTTTCCCTGAGAGAGGCGGGTCTACCCGCGAAGCGAAGGAAGTCTGCCGAGGCTGTGTCGTCCGAGAGGAATGCCTGCAGTTCGCCCTCGAAAATGGCGAGAAGTTTGGCATTTGGGGCGGCATGTCCGAGAGGGAACGGCGTCGCCTCCGGCGTCGGCGCAACGGAGCACCGTACCGGGTAACCCAGGCGTCTTAGGCCCCTGGGCCGGCCCGGAAAGCCCCGGACCTCGGCAGAGGCCGCTCCGCGGGGCTTTCATACCTTCCCCCGGTGAGGCACGCCGGCGAGCAATGGCGCTCGGGGCGTGCCTCGCCGTAATTGGCCCCGTCCCAGCGTGATCAGCGCAGGCGAGATTCGATAGTGCGCTCAGGGGCCAGGTCGAGCTGCCCCCACCGCCGACGGGGAGTAGCCATGAGCACGGCTTCGGGCACCAAACCAACGAGTTCGGCTCTGGCAATAGCGGTTCGCTCGGCTACCTGGTCCCAGACCGCTGCCGGCCCGACCACGAGAGGGCGCAACAGGTTGCACGAAACCTGGATGTGCCCCCCGAGCGCGAAGGCCAACGCCCTGACGTAAGAAGACCGGATAGCACTGGCTACCATTCGGGCCTTTTCGACGTCGGTCTCCAACAGCCACAGGTTGTAGGCCACCATCAAGGGCCGGCAACCAACCGCCGCCGCTCCCGCGGTCTCGTGCGGCGCTGGCGGCCCGAAGTCAGGTGGCAAGCTGAGGAACGCCTTTTTGCGGACGTCGGGCAAAGACCGCTCCGGGCCGTAGAGGAAAACGGGTAGACCCAAGTCGCTCGACGCCCACCTTGCGAAGGCATCCCTCGCCTCCCTCGCCCGTTGGCCGCAACTTTGCCCGTCCGCGGCCTCGACGTCCCGCAGTGGCCATCCCTCGAGGGCTACCCACGGTACGACGTCGAGCGCCCCGAACCGTGGATGGGCCCCCTTATGTCCGCGCAGGTCGAGCAGGCTGACAGCAGACCGGGCCAGATCGCGGGTACCAGCTTGGACGGCATCGTCTTCACCCGCCATCGTGAACACGCTGCGGTGATGGGCGCAATCGCTGTGTACGTCCAAGAGCCGCTCACCGGCAGCACCAGCCAAGCTGGCCAATACGGCCTCGTCACAGCCCTCGCTGACGTTGACAACGCATTCGAGCACGTCAGTCCCGGGAGACGGTGACCGGGAAGAGAATTGTTACGTTTGCTGGCGTCAGTGGGAAACGCGAGCTGTATTCGTCGCCGATGGGACCGGCTGCGAAACAGGGGTGCGGGGCGGCAGGCCACGGCGGCTACGCGCAATGCGGCGACGCTCGCGCTCTGAGCACCCGCCCCAAACGCCGTGCTCAATGTGATTTTCGAGTGCGTACTCCAAGCAAGGTGACTTCACAGGGCACTCGGCGCAATAGCGGCGCGCCACTTCGACCCCAACCCCGTCACTAGGGAAAAAGACCTCGGGTGGCAATTCCCTGCACCGCCCCTGCGCCATCCAGGAAGTATCCAACTTGACCTCCGTAGCCCTGTGCATCGCACGCTTATGGAAATTTACGTACCTCGCTCGCCCGCGGTTTCGGGCCACGGAGAAGCCGAGCCAAGGACCGGCCTGATCAAGCGGGACATGCAGTATTGCATCTTCGCATACTTTACTGCACGCCTCGTTGTCAAGGCGGTCACTGCAACGTGAAGACCAGGGTACAGCTCTACCCTTCCCCACTTCGTGATAGCAACTTGACACTGAGCTGAGTGTTAGGTGAACATGGGAAGCAATGATCTCCTGGTCGAGCCTGCTCCTTCTCACCTAGGTGAGCACCCGCCCGGTGCTCGCCGAGACCTCCTGCGCCTAGCGGCCAGGAGGTTTTTTGTTTCCCGGTGACAAAAAGTCCCGCGTAGAAAGGCCCAAACAGATGACCCGCCCGCCGATGGCCACCACAAAGATGCCCTTCGAGAAGTACAGCGCCACTCTGCCCATCGTGCTCGAGGACCGCACCTGGCCCTCCAAGCAGCTAGAACACGCTCCTCATTGGTGCAGCGTCGACCTCCGCGACGGCAACCAGGCTCTGATAGACCCTATGGATCCGGCTCGAAAGCTAGCCCTTTTCGAGGCTCTGATCGGGATCGGGATCAAGGAAATCGAAGTCGGGTTCCCTTCTGCCTCGGTCCCCGACTACGAGTTCGTCCGCTACATCATCGAAGAAGACCTAATACCGCAGGATGTGACGGTCCAGGTGCTCGTGCAGTGCCGCAAGGAGCTGATAGAGCGGACTTTCGGAGCCATCTCGGGCGCCCCACGGGCCATTGTGCATTTTTACAACTCGACATCGGAACTCCAGCGGCGTGTCGTTTTCCGTCAAGGGCGGGAGGGGATCATCGAAATAGCGACAAACGCGGCCCGGCTCTGCAAGAAGCTCGAGCCGACCGTGAGCGGGACGGAGGTCCGATATGAGTACTCGCCCGAAAGCTTCACCGGTACCGAACTCGACTTCGCGCTCGAGATTTCCGAAGCCGTAGCCGACGTTATCGAGCCCAGTGCGGAAGTCCCTTTGGTCCTCAACCTGCCATCGACAGTGGAGATGTACTCACCTAACGTGTTCGCCGACGTCATTGAGTGGTTCGGGCGCCAGCTGCGCAGCCGGAACGCCATCGTCTTGTCGGTGCACCCCCACAACGACCGAGGCACAGCAGTGGCGGCCGCCGAGCTGGCCATGCTGGCCGGCGCCGACCGGCTCGAGGGCACCCTTTTCGGCAACGGGGAAAGGACCGGCAACCTCGACTTGGTGACCGTCGCCCTCAACCTCTTCTCGCAGGGTGTCGACCCAGAACTCGACTTCACCGACATCGAAGCCGTGCGCCGTGTGGCGGAACACTCGACCCGGATGCCGGTGCACCCCCGGCACCCTTACGTGGGGGACCTGGTTTACACGGCATTCTCTGGTTCACATCAGGATGCCATCAAAAAGGGTATCGACGCGCTAGCCGACCCGTACGAGAAGTGGGAAGTGCCATACCTCCCGATCGACCCCAAACACACGGGCAGGACCTACGAGGCCATCATCAGGGTCAACAGCCAGTCCGGCAAGGGAGGCGTTGCTTACGTAATGGGCGCTGAGCACGGGCTCGACCTGCCGCGCCGGCTGCAGGTCGAGTTCTCCAAGAGGGTTCAGGCTGTCACCGAGGCCACTGGCACGGAGATCAAGCCGTCCGAGATCTGGGAGGTGTTCGAGAAGACCTACCTGGCGGACGATGGCGCTCTGCGCCTTATCGCGGCGGAAGTTACCAGCGAACGGGCCACCGAGGCCCACGTGACACAGGTGACCGCGCAATTGCTGGTCGACGGCGAGCACCGGAGCGCGGTCGGCAAAGGCAACGGACCCATCGACGCCCTGGTCAACGCGCTGGCCACTATGGGCGTAAACCTCGCCGTCCTCGACTACCACCAGCACGCTTTGACCGCTGGCAGCGGTGCTTCCTCGGTTGCCTATCTGGAGGCCGAGTCCGGCGACGACGTGGTGTGGGGCGTGGGGATGGACTCGAGCATCCTCGACGCCTCCCTGCAAGCCGTCGTGAGCGCCGCCAACCGCCTCACCAAACTCGGGCAGGCTGACCAAGCTGGTGCCGCTTGATCCTCCTTACGAGCCTGTGAGTTAGCGAAGCTCGTTTTTTCGTAGGTACTAAGCTGCCCGCATGTCCATGCCGCAGCCAGAGGCAGCCGGCCCGCCCCGCGGGCACGTCAGGGTCGTCTATCTCGGCCCGGTCGCTCCGCACTGGAGGGTGGACTCGGATTTTGGCGACCGAAACCTGATCGAGGAGCTGCGACAGCGTATCCTGGCGCGCCTCCTCCTGTTGCCACCCCATGACCCGCAGTTCCGCCGCAACCGTGAGCGCATCGTCCGCGACGCCGAGCGCGAAAACGTGCTGCTCGAGTGGGACCTCGGCATGCCTGAGGACGAGGAGGACGAGTTCATGGGGAGCGTCGAAAGCTAGCTATGGCGGGGGACGGCCTCACAGACGGCCCCGGCCACAGCCTTGCGGGCGCTGACCGGCGCTACATAAACCGGGAACTATCGTGGCTCGACTTAAACCGGCGCGTCCTCGAGCTGGCGGAAGCGGAGGAACAACCGCTGCTGGAAAGGGCAAAGTTCTTGGCCATTTTCTCGAGCAACCTGGACGAGTTTTTCCAGGTCCGCGTGGCTGGCCTCAAAGACCAGCTGGCGGCCGGCGTGGTGGGGACGGCGCCGGACGGCCTCCCCGTCCCGGACCAGCTTCGGGCCATCCGGACCGAAGTGGAGCGCCAACTGTCCGACCGGTCGCGCATCTATAACCGGGACCTGGTACCGCGGTTGGCCGAGCACGGCGTCCGTTTGGTCCACTGGAACTCCCTCACGCCCTACGACGTCGCTTACGCCGAGTCAGTCTTTGAAGCTCAGATGTTCCCTGTACTGACACCGCTGGGGGTTGATCCGGGGCACCCGTTCCCGTATATTTCCAACCTGTCGCTCAACCTGGCGGTTATGGTGCGCGACCCGCAACGGGGCGATCGCCGGTTCGCACGGGTCAAGATCCCGCCCCTCTTGCCCGGTTTTCTGGCCCTGCCCGACGGAGAGCGCTTCGTCCCCGTGGAGCAAGTCATAGCCGCCTTCCTCGGCGAGCTGTTCCCCGGGATGGAGATCGAGAGCTGTCACGCTTTTCGCGTGATCCGCAACGCTGACCTGACGCTGGCGGAGGAAGAAGCAGACGACCTGCTGGAAGCGGTCGAAATGGAGCTTCGCCGGCGCCGCTTTGGCCGCGCTGTATGCCTCCAGCTCGAGTCCAACTTCAGCTCCGAAGTTCGAGAGCTGCTTACCCGCGAACTCGACCTGCGCCCTGAGGACGTGTACGAAATGGCCGGTTTGCTGGACTACGGCGGGCTGTGGGAGATCTACGCCCTGGACCGGCCCGAGCTCAAGGACGAACCGTTCTCACCTGTTGTGCCCGCCCGTCTGGTCCCGCCGGACGAGGGGACAACCGACATCTTCGCCGCGATAGCGAATGACGACATTTTCGTGCACCACCCGTACGAGAGTTTCGCCATGTCGACGGAAGCGTTCATCAAACAAGCCGCCCGCGACCCGCGTGTCTTGACCATAAAGCAGACTCTGTACCGGACCTCGGGCGACAGCCCGGTGGTGACGGCGCTGATCAGAGCGGCGGAGCGAGGAAAGCAAGTTGCCGCCCTCGTGGAGCTGAAGGCACGCGGCGACGAGGCCGCTAACATTGGGTGGGCCAGGGCGCTCGAGCAAGCCGGCGCCCATGTGGTTTACGGCCTGATCGGGCTGAAAACACACGCCAAAACGGCACTGGTCGTACGCGAAGAAGGCGACGGGATCCGCCGTTATTGTCATATCGGCACGGGGAATTACAATTCGTCCACGGCGCGCCTTTATGAGGATATTGGTATATTGACGGCGTCGCCAGCGATCGGCGAAGACCTGACCGACCTATTCAATTCTCTTACCGGCTACAGCCGCCAGTCGTACTACCGCCAACTGATAGTCGCCCCCCAGGCCCTGCGCTCGCGGATAATCGAGCTCATCGAGCGGGAGAGCGAGCGGGGCAAGGCCGGCAGGATCGTGTGGAAACTCAACAACTTGGTGGACCGCAAGGTAATCGACTCGCTTTACGCCGCTTCGGAAGCCGGCGTTCAGATAGACCTCATTGTCCGCGCCCAGTGCTGCTTGCGCCCCGGGGTGCCGGGCCTATCGGAGACCATCCGGGTCCGCTCGCTCGTCGGCCGGTACCTCGAGCACTCGCGCATTTATTATTTCAGCGAGGGGGCCGGTGAGGTCGCTCCCATCGGTAATGCTGGCAACGGGGCGGACGCTCCGCCCGCAGACCCAACTGTCACGGAAAATGGCCACGTGGCCGCCCGGGCTCCTGGCCTCGGGGATAGCGGGCTGAACGGCGCCTCGACCATCCCAGCGGGGGGGCGTTACCTCATGGGCTCGGCCGATATGATGGAGCGCAATCTGGACCGGCGGGTGGAGACCCTGGTGGACGTGACTTCCCCTGAAATCCGAGACCGGCTACGGGAAATCCTCGAGGTGGAGCTGGCCGACGATGAGCTTTCTTGGGAGCTGGCCCCGGAAGATGCATGGCACAAAGTCCCGGACGTCAAGCACTTCAACTCCCAGCGGCATTTCCAGGAACTGGCCCTCGCCCGCAGCAAACGGCGGAGTAAAGCGGAGAGGCTGGCCCCAGTCGAGTGAGTGCAGCCGAGTGAGTGCAGTCGAGTGAGTGCAGTCGAGTGAGTGGTGCGTCGCGAGCGCCGAAGACGGCAGGCGCCAAAAACGTGGTGGACAACACTGCGGCCCAGCCCGGGAAGCCGCTGGTACGGGCGGCGGGAGGCGCTGTATGGCGGCGGGTGCCGTCCGGGGTAGACGTCGTGCTAGTCCACCGGCCGGCCTACGACGACTGGGCCCTGCCCAAGGGGAAGCTGGAACCGGGTGAGACTGACGAACAGGCGGCACTGCGGGAGGTCCGGGAAGAGACGGGTCTGTCCTGCCGGTTGGGCTTTGAGCTACCCAGTACGACGTACGCTGACGGCCAGGGGCGCCCGAAGGTGGTCCGTTACTGGGCCATGACGGTCATACCGGGAGCGGTTGACTTGCAGCTGACGCCCGACACCTGGCTGACCCCTGAGGCAAAAGCTAGCCAGGAGATCGATCAGGCTTGCTGGGCGCCGCTGGCCGAGGCCCGCAGCCGGCTTACCTACCCTCGAGATGTTGTCGTCCTGGACGCCCTGGCAGACTTGCTGTCGCGATCAGATGTTCGCCGGCAGAAGGTCGACTAGGTGCTCAAAGGCGAACCAGAGCGGGACCAGGCACACCAGTACCCCTGCCACCAACACCAGGGCTTTGCTGTAGCGGCGTAAACGGCCGGCGAAGACGCGGGTGACAATCCAACCCAGGAGGGCGAGGAGCCCGAAGCCAATTGTGGCCAGCCACGCCCCGCTGCCGGAGGCTGAACTTGGCGCTGACCCTACCGTCGGAGAACCTTCGCCAGTGGCGGCGCCACCGGCGACCTTGGCCGTAGGCGGCTGGACCGGGTTCGCCGCCGCCGACCCACCAGAACCGTCCCGGAAAGTACTCGAAGTGGTCCGAGGCGCGGCCCCGAGTGGGCCCGCGCCGGAAGCCGTCGGCTGCGACTGGCTCCTCACCACCTGCGCAGGCCGGCTCGGCACCGTGGACCCCCGCGGCACCCTCTCGACCAGTACCGCTCTTACGACCAGCCGCGAGGTGGCCTCAAAGCGGGGGTTGCACGTAGTGAGCGTGAGTATGGCGTCGTGGCTCGGGTCGAGCACGGCCGTGTCGCTCGGCGGGACGACCCACTGGCGCACCACGCTGTAGACCGACGTAGTGCCCGAGGTGTCCGTAAGTAGGACCAGGTCACCTCGAGACACCTCGTTCAAGCGAAAGAAGGGCGCCCCGAACGTGGTCCTATGGCCCGCGATCCCGACGTTGCCGAGCTGGCCGGGCAAGGGCGTACCTGGGTAATGGCCCGGGCCCATTTGCAGGTCAGGCTCGTCTACGCCCTGGACCACGTACCGGCTGAGGCCTATAGCCGGGATGACCAGGTGGTCGACGGCACCCCCGGGGGGAGGGAGGGGGAGGTTGGTGCGGATGAGGGCCCCGGCGAGTGATGCCCGAGTGCCGGATGACCCCTGGCCTTGCTGAGCCTGGATTTGCTGAGCCTGGCTTTGCTGCGCCTGACGGCCAGCTTCGGCCCCACGGGTAGCGGCACGAGCCAGGCTTTTCGGGCCCCGGCCGACGTCAGTGCTCGCCACCGCGGCGCCGGTGCGTTTCGTGGCCGGCCCGGTGCCCAGTGAGGCGTGGGCCAGAGCAGTGGAAAACTCACGGGCCAGCACCGATTGGCTGTGCTCCTCGCTCAGGTTGGTACCCACCAGCTCGTAAGCCACGAACAAGAGCACCACGAAGCCCGCAGTCACCAGGGCCAGCCCCAACTCTCGCAGCCAGGCCTTACCACTGCCCGGAGATAGGCCACTGCCCGGAGATAGGCCACTGCCCGAGGGCAGCCGACCACGCGCCCGATTGCCCACAACGCCACGGTAAAGCCAAACAGGCCGGCCTGTCACGGCGTGGTCCCTAACTGAGCACGCTTGTTCGCTGTTTTCTCACCACCGGTGACAGTTAGTGGTGAGAGCGGGTACTCGGCGCAGTTTCCTCTTGTGGGGCGTAGTTCTGCAAGACTCTGGGGAGTGCCGTTGTTGCTTGTGCGCCATGCCCACGCCTACGCCCGGAAGGAGTGGTCGGGCGACGACCGCTTACGCCCATTGTCCACTAACGGCCTGCGCCAGGCGGAGGGTTTGATCGCAGTATTCGGCAACTTCGCCCGACCGTCACGCGTCCTGTCCAGTCCCTACCTCCGGTGCGTCCAGACGGTGGTTCCTCTCGCCCAGGCGAACCACGTCGACGTGGAGCCCGAGGAGGAGTTGGCCGAGGGACAGAACTCGAGCGCCGTGAGGCTGGTCCGCGGCCTCTCCGCGGACAACGTGGCCGTATGCACGCACGGCGACGTGATCGCCGAGATCCTCGTCGCGCTCGCCGATGAGGACATGCTCGACCTGGGGCCTAACCCCCGCCAAGCCAAAGGTTCGGTATGGGCGCTGAACGCTGAGGATGGCATCTTTACGTCGGCCCAGTACTTCCCCCCGGTGGTGGTGGAGTCAGTTTGAGCCTCGAAAAGGAGCCAGAACTGAGTGACTTCGAGCCCCGCGAGGTCTTGGAGCTGCTGGTCCAGGCTGTAGACAAGGCCAATCAGGGCCTTGTCGTCTGCGACGGCGAGGGGCGGGTAGTGCTCCGGAACGCCCCGGCCAGGGACTTGGTCAACGCCCGGGACGGAGACTTCTTGGCGGAGAAAGCGATCGAGGCGGCGCTTGGTCGCGCTCTCGGGGGTTCGTTCCACGAGGAAACCCTTGACCTCTACTCGCCAACACGTCACACCCTCGAAATACGGGCTTACCCTTTGGGTGACACGGTCCCTCCTTCCGGCGCCGTCGCGCTGGTCGACGACGTCTCGGAGCTGCGCCGGCTGGAAGCCGTCCGGCGCGACTTCGTAGCTAACTTGAGCCACGAGCTGAAGACGCCCCTGGGCGCGCTCAGCCTGCTGTCAGAGACCCTCGACGGCGAAGAGGACCCAGAGGTGGTGACCCGTTTAACTGCGCGCGTAGGTGCAGAGGCGACTCGCTTCGCCCGGATCGTCGATGACCTGCTCGACCTGTCTCGAATCGAAGCCGGCGCCGCTGGCAGCCTGAGCCTGGTGGCGTTCTCGGCCATCGTCAGCGAAGCGGTCGAGGCCTTCCGCGAGCCCGCTGCCGCCCGGGGTATCCGCCTCGAGGTGGCGCCGCTCGACCCCGACCTCTACGTCATGGCGAACCGGCGCGACCTCGTCTCCGCAGTGTCAAACCTGGTGGACAATGCGCTCAAGTACTCAGAGCCTGGCGGCGAGGTCTGCGTCCGGGCTGGGAAACAGGGAGACCAGGTCTGTCTGTGGGTCCGCGACGAGGGGATCGGGATCCCCAGACGGGACCGAGAACGGATTTTCGAGCGCTTTTACCGTGTCGACCGGGCTCGCTCGCGTTGGACTGGTGGGACCGGGCTCGGTTTGGCTATCGTCCGGCATGTGGCCGCCTACCACGGCGGGGACGTCGCAGTGGACTCGGCCGAGGGCGAGGGTTCGACCTTCACACTGTGCGTGCCGTTAGCCGACCCGGAGCGCGCCGGTGGCTGAGCAGGTCACGGTCCTGCTTGTAGAAGATGAACCGTCGTTCGTCGAGGCACTGGTGGTGGGCCTGAAACGCGAGGGCTTCCACGTGGACGTGGCCTACGACGGGGCGGAGGCGTTGGACAAGTTCAATACCGTCCATCCGGACCTCGTGTTGCTGGACGTAATGCTGCCCAGGGTCTCCGGGATAGACGTGTGCCGCACTATCCGGGCGGCGGGGTCGCGCACGCCGATCATCATGGTCACGGCCAAGACGAGTGAGATCGACACCGTCGTCGGCCTCGAGGTTGGTGCGGACGACTACGTCAGCAAGCCGTACCGCCTGCGTGAGCTGGTGGCCCGGATGCGGGCTGTGCTCCGGCGCACCCCTTCGCCCGACGACGTGCCCGAGGAGGGTGAGGTGCTCGAGGCCGGCGACCTGCGCCTCGATTCCGAACGCCACGAGGTGTACCTCCGCGGCCAGGAGGTCAGCCTCCCATTGAAAGAGTTCGAACTGCTCGAGTTGTTGATGACCAATGCGGGCCGGGTCCTCACCCGGGAGACGCTGATCGACCGCGTGTGGGGCCCCACTACGTCGGGGACACCAAAACCCTTGATGTCCACGTCAAACGTTTGCGGGCTCGCATCGAGGACGACCCCGCGCACCCGCAGCGGATCACTACTATCCGGGGCCTCGGCTACAAGCTCGAGACCGGCCGGGCCAGCGACGACTGACGCGGGCTCCCCTGGGCCGCCGGCGCGGGCCTGGGGCGAATCTTTACGCTTGGGTCGAAAAACATAGTGATAACAACACTTATTCGCCCCAGTTCGCGGCGGTTGGGGCGAAGCCAGGCTTAGCGCAGCCGAAAGGTTGGCAGCTTGAGTTTGGGCAGGCGGAAGTTGGGCCGAAGACGGAGACTGGACCTTGGCTTCGAGGGCAAGATGTCGTCGCTCCCCGGGTCGGGCTCAGGAGTACCGGTCTCCGCTGCACCACTGTTGGCAGAAGCGCTCGGGGCTGGACGGCTACTACTAGCGGCGTTCTCCGCTGGACGGCTGGACGTACCGGCGGCGCCGGCGCCCGTCATACCCGGTGAAGGCACACCCAGTGAGGGCGCGCCCCGAGAAGGCGCGCCGAGGCTGTCGCCCGATATCGGCGCCGTCACCGGGCGAGGCTTGGGCGCCGCAGCACCGTTACCCACGGCGGCCACTGGTGCTGTAGCGGTCGCAGGTGGAGCGGCAGCCGTCGCCTGCCTAGCGGGAGTGGCCGGCTGACTGGCGAGCGAGGCGAGGATATTCCCTGCTCGGGTCTTGCCGAGCCCCGGGATGGGTTGCGCTGATTGGGCCGGCGTATCGGCCTCGGGTGTGCTCGGGCCACCGGTCTGCAAAAGAGCGGCCCATTTTGGCTGTCCCGAAGGAACGGGCGGCGCCATGGTGGCGCCCGCTGACGGCGCACTGGCCTGGGCCCCAGAAGTCGACTGGCCGGCACTGGACTGGCTCGGCACCGAGGCGCTCGAGGTGCTGAGCTGGTCTTGCCCGGACTGAAGATCTTGCATACTGGGTGGTCGGCCGGTCCTGAATGGGACTTGAGCCGGGCCTGCCGGTTTGGCCGCTAAGAGAGGAACTCCGTGCGGGCCAGCCAGAGGCCCGGAGCGTCCACCTCGGCAGGGGTAGGCAGGCTGGCGGCGCTGGCCCAGAGCCCCGAGAGACCCTCTTCGCCGGCTCGCTCGACCACGCCGCTCACAAAGGCGTGACCCCGGTCCACGGTTTCTTGGTCCAGTTCGATCCCGAGCAACTTGCCGAGCACCCGCTGGCCGGGGCCGTCCTCGAGCCGCCGCCGCCGGAACGCTTCGCTTATCAGGGGGTAGGAACCCACCAGACGCTGGCCCACCTTGTCGAGGACGAAGTCGGTGTAGCCCGCTAGGGCAGCCAGGAAGGCCCGGAAGGGCACCAACAACCTGCGCTGCTCGTCGCTCTGGATCTCGCCGAACAGAGCCTCGGGATCACCGAGAGACTCCTGGAAAGACGTGAGGTCGGTCGGGTCGATGTTGCCCAGGCGCTGCTCGATGAGGTCCATGGGGACATGGAAGGCACTGGCATAAGCGATCAGGTGGTCTTCCAGCACCTTGGCGACGTGCGGACGTATTAGCACCGCGTGATGGGTCACGTCCCTTAGGGAGACGTACATGCGCACGTCGCTGGGGGCCAGGTCCCATTCCTTAGCAAAATGGTCAATGGCGTCAGTTACCGCCATCAGCTCATCGCTGCTCGGGGGGAGCATGGGCATGTCATACTGCCCCATGGCCCTGCTCGCCAAGTGCCCCACCATCGCGCCAGCTTGCGCTCCCAGCACCAGTGGGCCGATTACCTGAGGGAGGTTCCCGAGCAGCTGGTCCATCGGGTTGTCCTGCCCTGCCGACGGCCCTTGTTCGTCGACCGAGTGCTCGCCCCCAGGGGGCGACGTGGCCCCCGTATTCAGCGAGGAAGCAAGCTGCAAAAGCAGGGGTTTCCACGATTCCAGGGTCCTGGAAGCCCACTCCGTCCGGGTAACCGCGGCGACCGAAAGCCAGCCCCGACGCGACGTCGCCAGGCCGGTGGCCTCCGCGATGTGCATATCCGCCACCCTCAGGAGCTCCTCCATGTTCAGGCGGGCCAGCGGGTCGGGGTTTGGCTCGGCGGCGCCCTCGGTGGCCGTCCAGGCGGCCAGTTGACGAGCCACGTCCCAGTTGAGCGGGCCTTGAGCGGTCAACAGCCGGGCCAGGTTGCGCAACAGGTCTCCCAGGGGCCCGCCGGAGAACTGGGCTGGGTCACTCACATTGACACCCCATTCGTGCGCCAGAAGCCATCATTAAAGGTTACCGGTGACGGGCGCATTTACCCCTTGGCCAATTAGCTCGAGCTGGTCGCAAAATAGGCCCGACAACAGTAACGTGGGGCGGCATCAAGACAGTGGTCGTGACCGGGGCTGCCGGCAGTTTGGGCCGGAAAGTGACGGCACTGTTGGCTACTCGTCCCAGTGTGGAGCGCGTCCTGGCCGTGGATATCGTGCCCATGCCGGCGGTCGCGCCACAGGTCGAGGTCCACGCTTTCGATCTGGCCCGGGCCGGGGCGGCCGACGAGCTCGCAGCCCTGGCCAAGCAGGCCGACACCGTGGTGCACCTGGCCTGGGAACCGCAGGGAAAAGAAAACCTGAGCGTTCTTCGCCACGTCCTGGATGCGGCAGCCGCGGTCGAGCCGGCCCAGCTAGTCCACATTTCGAGCGGGACGATCTATGGGGCGTGGCCCGACAACCCGGTCCCTCTGACCGAGGAAAGTAGCCCCCGGCCCAACCCCAAGCTCGCTTATGCGGTCGAGAAAAGGACAGCCGAAGTGGCCGTCGGGCAATGGGCGGAAGACCACCCGGAGGTGGCGGTCGCCCTGTTGCGGCCGGCCTGCACCGTTGGCTCTCCCGAGCAACCCCTCTATCGCGCCCTCGCGTCAGGCAAGCGCCCTCCGCTCGGCGCCGAAGGCCGCCTCGTGCAGTACCTCCACGTGGACGACCTGGCCACAGCGGTCGTGCATACCTGCGAACAGACATTGACGGGCACGTTCAACGTCGCCCCGGACAACGGGGTCCAGGCAGAAGTGGCGGGGGCGTTGGCCGGCGGGTCAGCCATGCTCCCCCTGCCCGCACCACTCCGGGCGATCTGGACCGCTCTGGGCTGGCGCCTTTGGCGCCGAGGGACACCGCCGGGCGCCCGCCCTTACGCGGAGCACACCTGGGTGATCGTGGGGGACAAGTTGCGTTCTACTGGATGGAAGCCGGAGTACAGCTCCGAGCAGGCGCTGGTAGTAAGCGACGAGCGCGCCCATTGGTCCGACTTGCCCCCTGCCCGGCAGACCTCCGCCGTCCTCGCCGCCGCCGCCGCCCTCCTTGCTGCCATTGGGGCCGGCGGTGCGGCGTGGTGGCGGCATCACCACGGAAGCTAGCTAGGCGAGGCGACCGCGGGCTGGACCCCGAGCGTGACGTGGGCTTGGTGCGGCTCGTCGTTGTGGAGCCAATCGATGTTCACCACTTGGCCGGGCTTCGCCAGTGCCATCCAGGCCACGAAAGCGCCCACTGAAGACACGTTGCCGTTGCTCCCGTCGATGGAAGTGATCACATCGTTGTCAGTTATGCCGACCTTGGCGGCGGGGCTGCCCGTCGAGATGTTCTGGACCTCGATCGCGCCGGGCACTTTCAGCCCCTGCGCCGCCGGGGCGGATATATCGGTTTCCTGGAGCAGTCCGAGCCAGGCGTGCGCGGCCGGCTGTCCGTCCTTGATGATGGAGGGGACGTCTTCCATCGCCGTATCTATGGGCGTGATGTAGATGATCCCCGGTTTGGGCGACCCCGGGACCTGGTTCAAAATGCCTATCAAGGCACCGCTGCCGTCCACTAGCGCCCCCCCGTAGGCGGAAGAGTCAACCGAGACGTTGGCCACCAACATCGCGAATATCGCATCTGACCCCCCGTTTACGGGTGACAGGTAGGTGGTTGCATCGTCCATGTACCCCGACGTGAAGTCAGGGACGTTGGCCGAAGACGCCTCTGCGGTCGACCCAACGGAAAAGACCTGTTCACCGGTCTGGACGTCGGCCACGGTCCCCGGCTGCGCGGGCGCCAGTGCCGGGTACCTGCCTGTCCGGACGCAGAGGTCGGCCCTCACGACCGCGATCCCAGACGATGCGTCGGTCCCCACGAGGTGCCCATTCGCCATCTCTCCCAGGTACGACTGCACCGAGACCGGGGTGCTAGCGGTAGCGCCCGAGAAGAGTGAGCTGTCCGTCAGGACGTAGCAGGTGGGACCGCTCGAGTAGACCACGACACCCGAGCCGCTGACCTCGCCGGAGTCACCGTTCACGGTTAAACCGACAACCGACGGCTCAACCGAGTCGTAGATCGCCTCCGGGCTGGGGTTCGCCCCGCTGGTAGTGGTCGTGGCCGCCGGCCCGATAACGCCTGTGCCCACGGCGCTGGTGGCGGTGGTGGTGGGACGGTCGACGGCGCCCGCCGCCATGAGTATGCCCGCGCAAAGGAGGGCGGCCACTACGCCGGAGGTGGCGCCGACCAACCAGGGCCGGCCGGCTGGCCCCCGGAACCAACCGCGAAAGCCTCGTGGTGGGGTGTGCGGAGGTGCCGGAGGGTTGGAGCGCACCTCGGAAGGGTGCCGCCAGAGACGGTCATCAGGCGGGAGCCATGGCGTAGAAGGGCCCTCTTCGTCTTCTTCACCGTGCTCATGAGCGGCCTCGTCTCCGGGATCCATGCTGATCCGCGAGGTTACTGAGCAGTTTGGCCGGGCTGACATCAGCCCGAGTACGGTCGCCGAAAGCGCCCGCCCGCGAGCACGGCGATCGCACCCACATGCTGTCATTAGCCGGCTGCCTTTCGACGCGGGGCAGGTGGCCGATCTACGATTGCCTGGTGTTGCTGCCGCCGCCCGGAGATGACTGGGTCGCCCTGACGTCCGCGCCCCTCCCGCTCGAGCGGCTGGCGACGTGGCCTATCGTTCCCAGCTGCGGGGCGGTGGTCGTGTTTGCGGGCACCGTCCGCGACCACGCCGATGGCCGGGCCGGCGTTTCCTCCCTCGAGTACGAGGCCTACACCGACGCAGCCGCGGAGAGGCTGAGAGGGATCGCGAGCAAGATGCGGGCGCGGTGGCCCGGCTTGGGCCGGGTGGCCCTGCTGCACCGGACCGGCGTTCTGGCGCTTACTGACGTCTCGGTCGTCGTATCGGTCTCGGCCCCCCACAGGCCGGAGGCCTTCGACGCCGCCCGCTTCGGCATCGATACCATAAAGGCCGAGGTCCCGATATGGAAGCACGAATCGTGGGAAGGCGGGACGGCTTGGGGCCTCGACGCGCGCCCTCTTGCTGGAGCGAGCGAGCCTGACCAGAGCAAGACTAGATGAGCGGGACCATATGAAGAGAAGTGGTCACGTGAGCCACGTAGGAAGCTGAGGGGCGATGGGCGTCCAGTTGCTCGTGGCGGCGACCAAGTCGTCGCATACCTCTGTGCAGTGGTCGACGCTGGCCTGGATCGTGGGCGCGGCGGTCGCCGCAGCCTTGATCATCACGGTGATTGTGGTGGTGTCGCGGCGACCCAAGTCGATGGAGGACGGTATCGAGGAGTTCTCGCGGTCGCTCCAGGCCGTGGCGCCCAACCAGCGTCCCGGGAGCCGCCCCAGCCAGGGCGCGGGGCGCACGGGGTCTGGAAAAGAGCAGGAGGAACGGTCGGTGCGTGCCACCAGAGGGGAGACAGAACCTGTCTAGAGACCTCGCCATAGATCTCGGGACCGCGAACACGCTCGTCTATGCCAAAGGGCGCGGCATCGTCCTCAACGAGCCAACGGTTATCGCACTGGACAGCCGCACCAACACGGTGCTCAACATGGGCCGCGAGGCGTGGCAAATGATCGGCCGCACCCCGGGCTACATCGTCGCAGTAAGGCCGCTGCGCAAAGGGGCCATCACGGACTTCGACATCACCCAGCGGATGATCGAGCTGCTCCTGAAACGGGCCGGCATCTCCCGGTTCGGGCGCCCCCGCGTCCTCATTTGCGTGCCTTCGGCGATCACGGCGGTCGAACGGCGAGCCGTCGAGGAGGCGGCCCGGGCAGCAGGGGCCAATAGCGTCAGCCTCATCGAGCAGCCAACCGCGGCCGCGATCGGGGCCGGGCTGCCCATACACCAGCCCCTGGGCAACATGGTCTGTGACATCGGGGGCGGCACGACCGAGACGGCGGTAATCTCGCTTGGTGGCGTCGTGGCCCTTGAAGCGATCCGCGTTGGGAGCTTCGATATAGACAACACCATCCAGTCCTATGTGCGCCGTGAATACGGCATCGCCATAGGTGAGCGGACAGCAGAAGAGATCAAGATGGCCATTGGCTCGGCGTGGCCGATGGATGACGCCGTCAAGGCCGAGGTGCGGGGCCGCGACCTGATGAGCGGGCTGCCGAAGACCGTCATCCTGGCCCCGGAAGAAGTGCGCGAAGCAATCGAGGAACAGGTCGGCGCCTTCGTCGACGCCGTACTGCGCTGCCTTGGGTCAGCCCCGCCAGAGCTGTCCCAGGACCTGTTGAGCCAGGGCCTTCACCTTGTTGGCGGGGGCAGCCTATTGAAGGGGTTGGACAAGAGGCTTTCGGAGGAGACCGGCCTACCCGTCCACCTGGTCGACGCACCGCTGGAGAGCGTCGTCATTGGCGCAGGCAAGTGCATCGAGAACTTCGAGGCCGTTCGCGACCTGCTGATGACCTGACTTAGTGCCGGCACTTTGGCGGCCCTGCCCAAGCCCGGGCTTAATTACCGGCTTCGCGGCCGGCAACCGAGCAAGTCTTCGGCCACCTGGCGCACCTGCCAATCAACGTCGTGTGCCGCTCTGGCCAGGGCGGCGTCAACTTCAGGGCCTTCGTAACCGGCCAGCGCCACCACCGCCCGTCGCCTGATAGCCGGCTTGTCGTCGAGCGCAGCGAGCACTGCCGGTAGCCCCGCCCGCTGGCGGAGCGACCCGAGGGCTGCCACTGCGGCCTCCCGGCAAAGAGGCTCCGGGTGACCGGTCGCCGTCGTTTCGAGAGCCTGCACCGCCACCGTCACTACGGCTGGCCCGATCCCCGTGATCCCAGTGCCTGCGAGCCCAGTGCCCGCGAACCCTGTGCCCGTCGCTTCGGTCCCACCCGGAGTACCGGCTTCACCCAGTCCTTGGAAGCTCTCCCAGCGCATAACAGGCTGCTTCCGCTACGGCGGGCACATCGTCGCCCAGGGCCGTGGTGAGCTGCGGGGCCAGCTCGACGGCCCCGAGCCTGCCGGCCAGGTCACAGGCCCGCCGGCGGACGTCGGGCGCCGGGTCCGCCAGTGCGGCCGACACCTCAAAGGGCGTCAGTACACCTATCCTGGCTAGAGCGCCGAGTGCGCTGGCCCGCACTTCGTGGGCCGGGTCGTGAAGAGCCGCACGAACCGCCCGCTCATCACCGGTGTGCCCAGCTATGGCTACCGCACGCCGCCGGGCATCACTGCCCTCGGCCCGTTCAGGAATTGCTACCCACCGCGTGCAGAAGGGCTTGGACTACGAACCCGATACCAGCAGCCAAGGCGGCTGCCAGAACGAGGCCGAAGATCGCGCTGAGGACGACGAGCACGACCGCCGAGCGAGCCCGGCGGAACGCAGGCACCGAGGCTGGCAACCTCGGCCCGCAAACACTTCCCGGCCGCGCCCGCCGGTCGGCCGCGCTCACAGGTGGGCGCCAACGGGACGGTGCCAACAGCGACGTGGTCGCGTGGCAACCTGGAGACAGCATGCGTTGGCGGCAGCCATGACCAACATCGAGCCGACTGTACATGGATCAGGCGGGGCAAGCGACGGGCCCGAGCAGCGGAACCGTTCCCGGTGGCCCGCGGTGATCGTTGTCGCCCTTCTCCTGGCGGCGGCGGTGATCGGGATCCCGGTCGGGATCGCAGCCCACGAGGCCAACGGGTACTACGTTTTTTCACCTGGCACTGCTCCCGTCATCACGACGAGCGCGAGCTGCAAGCCGGCTGACGGCGAGCTGGCTCTGCCGGGAGGAGAGCCCTGTGTACGGCTGGAGCTTCCCGGAGGCGAAGTCGCACTCTGTCGACGGTCAACTGTTCATGGTCGATGTGGAGGTCGCCCAAGCCGGCCCTCTCGACTGGGCGGAGTACGAGCTCGGTCTGCTTGGCAATTCACGTCAGCTCGTCCCCGTGGCCGCCTACGCAGGGACCACCCCCACCTCCGAGCTTGGCTGCCAGGACACCCAGGAGATGGTCTCGGCCGACCAAGACGCCGCCCTCGCCGCCCTGGCGGCACTGAGGTACAAGGTCAACGAGAAGCCGCTCGGCGTGCAGATCGACACCGTCCTCGGCGGCACACCGGCCTGGAAGGCGGGCCTCGAGTGCGACGACGTCATCACGGCGGTCAACGGCAAGCCAGTGCTAACTGCCGAAGCCCTGACAGCCGCATTGAAGCCGTTGGATCCCGGCGACGTCGTATCGCTGACCGACCATCCGGCTAGCGGTGGGCCTGCAAGGCAGGTGAAAGTACGGCTGGCGCCGCCTTCAGCCGCGGCCCTCGCTGACGGTTTCAACGGCCACGCCTATATAGGCCTCCAAGTCGAGACGCGAGTAAAACCCGTGCTCCCCTTTCCTGTCTCCGTCAATGCCGGTGCGATTGGCGGTCCATCAGCGGGCCTCGCATTTACGCTCGCCATCCTCGACGCGCTCTCAAATGGGAAGTTGACCGGGGGTCACAAAGTCGCCGCCACGGGCACCATCGATCCTCAAGGCGATGTGGGCGAGGTCGGGGGCGTTCAGGAAAAAACCGTTGCCGTGGAAAACGCGGGCGCGGCAAGTCTTCTTCGTGCCAAAGGCGGAGTACGGCAATGCGGAGATCGTGGCCCACGGCAACCTGAAGATCATCCCCGTTACAACGCTTGGCCAAGTATTGGAGGCCCTCCAGCGCAGCTATGGGGGTGACTTGGCCGGCTTCAACGGCGTCACCAGGGCTTGATGCGCGAGTGCCGCAGAAGGGGCTTCCTCGCAACTAAGACGGGCGCGGCCTAGGCTAATGGGGCATGCCTGCAGAGCGTTTCCAAACGGCCCGTGTCGACATGCCGGATATTTCGGCAGATCTGATCGCCGGCCGGCGATTTGCCCAAAGTTGGCGAGGATATGACCCCGAAGAAGTAAAGCAGTTCCTGGGTCAAGTAGCAGAGCAAGTAAGGACGCTGCGCGAGCGGCTCGATATCGAGGTTTCCGCGCGTCGGGAGGCGGACCAGCGCGCTATGCACCCTCGCATCGACGAGGCGACACTGATGTCAGCGGTGGGCGAGGAGACGGCGGCCATCTTGCGCAGCGCGCGAACTGCGGCTGCGGAGATAATTGCAAAGGCCGAAGGCAAT
Source organism: uncultured Acidimicrobiaceae bacterium (assembly GCA_963807395.1). Taxonomy (GTDB): domain Bacteria; phylum Actinomycetota; class Acidimicrobiia; order Acidimicrobiales; family Palsa-688; genus Fen-671. Next base: position 192,837 of record CAWEBW010000002.1, on the reverse strand, counting down.
GCCGAATCGTTGGTTGCGACCGCAGAAGCAAAATCGGCCGAACTTCTCGCGCAGAGTGAGGCTTTATCAGCGCGGCGTGCGGAGGAGGCAGAAGTCGCCGCCAACGAGGTTTGGGCGAAGGCGCTTGCAGACGCAGAAGGGGTGCGCCAGTCCGCTCAGCAGGACGCTGAGGTCCTCGGGGAGGAAGCGGCCCAGAAGTGCCAGGACAGCGTTGAGGCAGCCGAGTTGGCCCGCGAGAGGATCTCTGAGCGACCTGGCCCGTCGCCGGAGGCTCGCCACTGTCCAGATCGAGCAGTTGAGGGCAGGACGCGAACGACTGCTCGAGGCGTACCTGCTTGTTCGTCGCACCCTGGACGACGTCACCGGCGAGCTGCAGCGGGCCGATGCCGAAGCCAGAGCCGCGGCGATAGCCGTTGGCCGGCTCGAGCGGGACGAGCGAACCGGCGAACTGGTCGACTTGCGCCGCGATGAACACTGGGACTCGCTGACGGCTTTCGGGGGGGCCGAGCCCGAGCTTCACGCGGGTGACCAAAGAACAACGGCGGAGACACCGGTGGTCTTGGCGCCCAAGGTGGCACAAGTCGCCGCGGCGGTCCCCGCATCCCCTACCTCTGCCCCCGCTGCCCCTATCACTTCCAGCGCCGCTACCGCTCCGCCAGCAGCCCCGGCTGCGCCAGCAACCCCGACTGCGCCGGCAACCCCGACTGCGCCGGCAACCCCGACTGCGCCGGCAACCACGACTGGACCGGCAACCACGACTGGACCGCCCGCCCTGAACGTTGCCGCCTCCGCGGCGCCGCCGACGGCCGCCCCACCCGAGGACCGCCCGGTACAGGCGCCGGTAACAGATGACCCCACCATCGTCTCTCGCGGCGACGCCATCGAAAGTGTCCGGATCGTGCGCAACGAGCCAGCGAACGACGCGAGCCCAAACGGCTCCCCATCAGCCGAAGCAACCAGTTCTGGATCGGTGACTACTCCTGCCAAAGCCCCGGCCCTCACCGAGGAGAGGCCGGATCCGCTCGTAAGTCCGTCCGGGGATGAGCAGCCAGCGGCCGACCCGGCCGGCGAGGCCGGTCAGGGCAAGGACGTACAAGGGCTCTTCGCTCGCTTGCGCGAGAACCGTGACCAGGCGACGCGCGTGGCCCGCAAAACGTTGCGCGACACCGGCGACGTAAAGACGACCGACGGCCTCTCGGATGGGGACCTGGCCAACGAGGGCGAGGGCGAGGCGCCTGCGGTCGAGCCGGATGCGGTCGAGGCGCCTGCGGTCGAGCCGGATGCGGTCGAGGCGCCTGCGGTCGAGCCGGATGCGGTCGAGCACGCCGGGACGACCTTCGAGGCCGGGACGGGCGAAGGTACGGTCAACACGGAAACGACGAGTTCCGAAGAGGATCTGGCTGGCTTACCAGAAGCGGAGCGCGACTGGAGTGAAAAGCTGCTCGAGCGAGGAGATGAGGTAACTCGCGACATAGGGTCGTCCCTGACCAGGAAGCTGAAGAGGGCACTCCAGGACGAGCAGAACTCTCTCCTGGACCGGCTGCGCAGTCTGAAAGGCACCGCCACACCGGCCAAGGTCCTACCCGACGTGGATGAGCAACCTGACCATTTCGCCGAGGCCGGCCGGCCTTTGCTCCAGCAAGCGGCGCAGGCCGGAGCTCAGGCGGCCAGCGACTTGTGCGGCGACCAATCAGCCATTACTACCGTCGGAACTGAGCAGGTCGACGACCTGGCCGACGAGCTCGGCCGGGCCATCGCCGAACCGCTCCGCCAGCGCCTCGAACTGGCTATGAGATCCGCCGGCGACGACCCGGCCGAGCTGGCAGACGCCCTCGGTGGCGCCTACCGGGAGTGGAAGACCCAGCGCATCGAAGCATCTGCTCACCATGAGGTGGCCGCCGCGTTCTCCCGTGGGGCGTACCTGACCTTCCGGGAAGGAGCACTGTTGCGGTGGGTAGTCAGCCCCTCCGAGGCCCTTGCCCGGACTGCGATGACAACGCTCTGGCCGGTGACCAACTCAAGGGTGAGACGTGGCCCACGGGACAGCTGTACCCACCGGCCCACCCGGGTTGCCGTTGCGCCCTCGTACCAGCCGAGCTGGACGGCACGGCCTGATATTTGGCTGACGCCTTACTGACTCCGTAGAGCTTGGACGGGCCTACTGAGGCCCGCTCCCTGGCCAGTCAGGCCCGCCGGTAGGCTCCGGTGTGCTGATGCGCGCATCTTCTGACATACCGAGGCGGTTTTCGCTGGGCAGCCGCCGGGCGCGTTGGGCGATAGTCATCGGAGTCGTCGTCTTGATCGCGCTGCTCATCTCAGCGCAGCACATCGCCTCTATCTACACGGACTTCCTGTGGTTCCGGTCGCTCGGCTTCACTTCCGTGTGGACCAAGACGATAACCGTCGAGACCGGGCTCGCCGTTACCTTCACCGTCGTTTTCTTCGGCCTGCTCTGGGGCAACCTCCTCCTGGCCGACCACCTGGCGCCCGCTGCTCCGGCACCGGCCGGCGACGAGCTGGTGACCCGCTGGCAGGAACTGGTGGCCCCCCATATGACATGGATCCGGGTGGGTGTAGCCGGTCTGCTGGCCTTGATCGGGGGGATCAGCGCCCACAGTCAATGGGACAACTGGCTGCTGTTTTCCAACGCCGCACCCTACACATCAACATCGGCACCGTGGGACGGCGTCGACCCGCTCAACCACATGAACGACGGCTTTTACGTGTTCCGGCTGCCCTTCCTGAGCTGGCTGGCCGGGTGGGCGTTCTCAGCGCTGGTGGTCACGCTGCTGCTCTGCCTGGTGGCCCACTACCTGAACGGCGGCATCCGCCCGCATTCAGCGGTGCAAAGGGTGAGCCCGCGAGTAAAGGCGCACCTCTCAGTGCTCTTGGCTGTCCTGGCGCTCGTCCAGGGCGTCAACTACTACCTCGAGCGCCTGTCCCTCGTGCTGTCCACGAAGTACGTGGTCGACGGGGCCACCTACACAGACGTCCATGCCGTACGGCCCGCTTTGCTCCTGCTTATCGCCATATCGGTCATCGCCGCCGGCCTCTTCCTATACAACGTGCGCCAGCAGGGCTGGCTGCTACCCATCGTTGCCGTCGCCCTCTGGGCCCTGGTTTGGGTCCTCGTGGCCAACGTCTACCCGGCCCTGGTGCAAGCCCTGGTCGTGAACCCGGCCGAAAACGTGAAGGAGCAACCGTACATAAACCGCAACATCACGGCCACTACTCAGGCGTACGGGCTGGGCAACGTCACCGACCAACCGTTCCAGGGGGACTCTTTGGTCACCGCGTCGCAGGTGACGGGCAACTCGGCCGAAGCGATGGCCAACGCGCAAAACCTGGCCAACGTACGCTTGCTCGACCCGACGGTCATGGGCTCGACTATCTCAAAGCAACAAGGTTTCCGCGGCTATTTCAGTATGAGCGGGCCGAGCACTGACCGTTATGACCTCCCGAGCGGGGACGCCAACAAGACCGTTGAAACCCAGGTCCTCATTTCTGCCCGGGACCTGAACCCCAGTGGCGTGCCCGGGAGCTGGGTCAACCAGCACCTCCAGTACACCCACGGGTACGGGGCGGTGATAACTCCGGCCAATCAGACCGGCGTCGACCCCTCTGACGGTTACCCGAACTACGACCTCTCCGGGCTCCCACCTGACGGCGAACCCTCGCTCGGGTCGCAGCCGCGCATTTATTTCGACACCAACCCTCAGTCAGCCAATGGGTACGTCATCGCCAACTCGGCCCAGCCTGAGATCGACTACGAGGACCCCACCACCAACAATGAAATCTCCACTCACTACAGCGGGACGGGAGGAGTCCAAACCGGCGGGTTTTTCCGCCGGGTTGCTTTTGCCATCAGCTTCGGTGACTACAACATCCTGATCTCGGACCAAGTCACATCCCAGTCGAGGATCCTGTACTACAGGAACGTGGTCCAGCGGCTCGAGAAAGCGGCGCCGTTCCTGTCTTACGACAGCGACCCTTATCCTGTGGTGGCCAACGGCAGCCTTTACTGGGTCGACGATGCGTACACGACGACGGATAACTTGCCTTATTCCGAGCAGGCAAACACGAGCCGCCTCTCGTCAACCAGCGGGCTCTTGAACCAGCCCTTCAATTACATACGAAATTCAGTGAAGGCGGTCGTGAACGCCTACACCGGGCAGACCTGGTTTTTCGTGCAGGACCCAACCGACCCCATAATCCAGACGTACGAGAACGCTTTTCCAAAGCTGTTCACGAACATGGGCAAGGCAGATTCGGTCATACCTGGCATAACCGACCACTGGCGGTACCCCGAGGACCTGTTCACGGTCCAGACGAACATGTACCAGACCTATCACCAGCAGAACGCGTCGGTGTTCTACGCAAAGTCCCAGGCGTGGAGCATCCCGCAGAACCCAGCCTCCGGTGAGGTCGGGGCGGCCACCACTACATTGCCCGACTTACCGGGGATCGGTGTGCCTGCGCCGGCCTCGGCCAACCAGAGCGTTATGCCCAACTATGAGTTGATGGCCCTGCCCGGTCAGAGCCAGCAGAGCTTCGTACTGGTGCAGCCCTTCGTACCGGCGTCTAATGGTGACAAACAGAACCTGACCGCGTTCCTGACCGCCTCGTCGGACCCCGCCGATTACGGCCAGCTCACCGCGTTTACTATCCCGGCCAGCGAGACAGTCGACGGCCCGTACCTTGTCTCGACCGCCGTGGAAACGAACAGCTCGATCTCACAGGAGATCACGCTCCTGAGCCAGCGCGGTTCGAAAGTCGTGCTGGGCAATGTGCTCATGACCCCGATCGCGCAGTCGCTACTGTACATCCAGCCCCTATACGTCGAATCGGAACAGAACGGTGTGCCCCGGCTCAACGACGTGGTGGTGGTCTACAACGGCACCGCCTATCACTCCGGCTCTGGCGACCCCTCGCTGGCGGGGGCACTGTGCCAGATCACCAACACCGGCGGCGGCCGCCCGTTCGGTAGCTACTGCTCCAGTGCCCCGCCGCCTACTACCTCGACTCAAACCACCGGCCCGGGGAAGGGCCACTCATCGACATCCACCACGACGACCACACCTACGACAGCTCCTGCTACTACGGTCACGACGACGAACAGCCCGGCTAAGTCGAGTTCCACTACCGTGAGCGCCCCGCCGAGCACCAACCTGGTACTCCCCACCCCGCACAGCAGCCTGGCGCAAGACCTGGCCGGAGCGCAGCAAGACTTCGCCGCTGCCAAAGCCGCCCTCCACCAGGGTGACCTGGCCACGTACCAGCAGGACATCGCGGCCGGCGAAGCCCTCGTGGCCCAGGCAGACAAGCTCATTCATGCCTCGAGCACGACCACCGGGACCACCACGACCGGGACCACCACCACCGGGACCACGACCACCGGGACCACGACCACCGGGACCACGACCACCGGGACCACTGGGACCACCACTACCGTGACGACCACGACCGGGCCCCCGACCACTGCGACCGGGACGCCGACCCCGACCACCACGTCCGCGAGGACCAAGAAAACTTCGTAAGGCCCATCAGACAAACCTGGGCGACGGCAGCTGAAAACACGTGGCCGCCTACAGGAACGGTGATCGTTTGCAACTACCCGCCCACGGGAAGCAGCGCCGGCGAGGCGTTCAGCGCTCGCCGGTCCATTTTTCGGTGCAGTATGTCTGTCTTGTCGCGATGCAGTGCCAAAATTGCGGCGGAACGCAACGAAAACGCTTCTCTGCACCGAGAAGATCGAGATACGCAGAGGAGCGGGCGTAGATGCGCTGAGCAAAGGCCACGGAGCAGCAGGGCTTGGCCTCAAGGGGAGAAGGCTGCAGCTGCGAGATGGGTTCGTTCTTTTTGGCGGCCCATCTTGCAGCTGCCGGCCTTCAGCCGTTTCCTGGCCGCCACTGTCAGGCGGTCGTCTCCGTTTCCCTAGGCCCGGCCAAATCGGCGGTACGAGGCCAGGTACGAGGGTACGGGGGCCGTGACGGGAGCGGAGTCGTCGGCGACCGGCGCCCCCGGTACCACCCGTAGCGGCATCTCGCCCGCCCAGATCCCCGGCAAGGCGAAGTCCTCGGGGTCGTCTTTGGGGCCACCCGAGCGCACCTTGGCCGAAGCCTCCGTAATCTCGACCTTGACCACTCGGGTCGCCCGCAGTTCGCTGTCGGTGGGCGGCCGGGTGTCTGCGTTCCTACCCGGCACGACATGGTCGACGAAGGCCAACAGGGCCGTGCGTTTCTCGTCGGGGTCGTCCACCTCGCGCGCCACACCGAAGACCACCACCGACCGGTAGTTGATCGAGTGGTGGAACGCCGAGCGCGCCAGCACGAGCCCGTCGACCAGAGTGACAGTCAGGCAAACTGGGTCGCCCTCGACGGCGCGTCGGAGGGCGTGATTGGCCGGGGCTCCGTGCACGTAGATGGTGTCGCCCACGCGCACGTACGCCGTCGGGATGACGAGCGGCTCGCCTTCGGAACAGAAACCGAGGTGGCACACGAAACCTTCGTCGAGTACTGCCTCCACGGTGGCCCGGTCGTACTTGGCCCGTTCGGGGAGGCGCCGGACCCGGGTCCGGGGGCCAGGGCCCAGGGCGTCAGCAGCCGGGCTCGAGCTCATCGCCCCAGGCTAGCCGCCACCAATTCCCAGAGGAGCAGTATAAAGCCCCTGGCCGACGGGCTGTGTGCCGGCCAGGGGCGCAACTATCAGGGCTCTAACTTGTAAATGCCTATCGAGGCGACAAGTGCAGCGCGACGACCTCGTCGGTGCCGGAGCCGGGGCCATTATTCGTGCCGGAGGGCTGACCGGTTTCGTACGGGTTGGACTGGCTCGGCCATCCGACGAAACGCTGCGAATTGTACTCGAACCACTCGGAGGCCGTGGTCATCGGGATGATCGGCAGTTGATTGGCCACGTACTCGGCCAGCGGGGCGAGGGCGGCCGTTTGCGCCGTTAGCGTGGGCGCCGCGGCCAGTTTGGCCAGGTCGGCGTTGAGGGTCGGGCTGTTGAGGCGCTCGTAGTCCCCGGTGGCCGTTTTGCCAGTGGCGAGCGAGCTGTCAAGCCAGCCGTCGAACTCGTTGTAAGGCGTCAAGCCGCCGTTGGACCAGTGCATGGTCAGCTGGAAGTCACCGCTGGCCACGTCCTGGTTCCAGGAGCTCACCGTAAGACCCTGGAACGTGCAGTTGATGCCGGCGGCCCGTAGTTCTTGGGCGGCAAGGGCGTCGTCATCGGCGTAGTCGGTGTAGGAGGAGGGGTCGATGAGGGTAATCGACACTTCCTGGCTCCCCTTGTAGAAGAAGCCACCCTTCAGCGTGTAGCCCGCCTTCTCGAGGATCGACCGCGCCTTGGCGGCCTGGCTGGTGGCCGAGTTGTTCAGTGTCTTCACCGGCGCGCCCCATGCCGCGAAGGTGGGCAGCGTGAGGCCCGTGGCGCTGGTGACCGGATCTTCTAGGCCGGCCTCTCCTTCATCTGCGATCAGCGTGCGGTTCACTGCCGCGCTGATGGCTTGACGGACGGCCAACTGGTTGGTGGGCCACTCGTTCAAGTTGGGCTCGAGGCTGTTAGTGCCACCCGGCGCCTCCCAATAGCCACGGTACTGGGGGGCCTTGGCAACGAAGTCTTTCTGGAGCCCGGGGATGAAGTTGCCCGTCCAGTCGATCTGGCCCCCGAAGAGCGCGTTGGCCGCGCCCGTGTTCGAGGTATAAACCGGGAAGTAGACGCTCTGGATCTTCGGCGGCCCCTGCCAGTAGCCCGGGTTGGCCTTGAGCGTATAGCCCTCCGGCGTGAAGCTGCTCAGCATCCACGGCCCGGTGCCGACGGGGTTGGGGTCGGTGAAGGTGGCCGGGTTGCCCACGCTGGCCCAGATGTGCTGGGGCAGTATCGCAACGCCGGCGATGTTCTCGAGGTTGGTGTACTGAGCCGTCGGGAAGCTCACGGTCACCGTGTTACCCGAGCTGGTCACGCTCGAGATGTCGAGGCCGGCCAGGTTGATGGCGGCGTACTTCTTCAGGAGGTCGTAGGTGAAGACGACGTCGGCCGGCGTGAAGGCCGTGCCGTCGTTCCATTTAACCCCCGAACGGATCGTGAAGGTTATCGACTTGCCTCCGTTGCTCCAGGCATACTTGGTCGCCAGCCACGGGTAGTACTTCGGTGGCGCGGCCAGGTCGAACTGGATCAGCGGCTCGTAAATGAGCCCGGTGGCGCCCATACCCTGCGGCGCAGCCGTAGAGACGAACGGGTTGAAGTCCTGGGTAATCGTGCTCTCGGGCGAGCTCTCCATAATGAGCGGCGGCGTGCTGGCCGAGGCACCTGCGGCGGGAAGCACCGTGAGCAGCCCGGCACTGAGCAGGCTAGCGGTCGCGGCGGCAAGGACCTTGCGCTTGGACAATGGCTTTCCTTTCAATTTACCCCTCCTCAAAAGGGATTTTCTTTTCTTCAGGTAAGTGGGCCCCTCAGCCCTCTTGCGCCACACCCCCTTTCGCTTGATGGAGCAGTTGTGGCGCAGCAACATCCAGGCGCCAGCAAGCCGCGGCGCGAGACGAGGAAATTCGCATCAATGGCGGATCCTCGCTGCGGCAGCGATCTTGGACAAAAGGGCACCTGGGATTAAAAGGGCACGCCCCGACGACTCGCGAGGCGGCTTCGACATTACGCGCGGATCTTTTACCACCACTGCGCAAGATGCTCCCGATGTTGTCGGGATCTGGCGCCGAGGAGACGAGCAACTGGGTGTAAGGATGGGCCGGCGTCTGGGTCAGTTCCTCGGCCGGGCCGCGTTCGACGATCTGGCCCGCGAACATGACAATGATCTCGTCCGCGAAGTAACGCGCCGATGCGATGTCATGGGTGATGTAAAGAAGTGCGAGCCGGAAACGGTCTCGCAGGTCGTCGAGAAGGTTCAGCATTTCGAGCCGGATCGACACGTCCAGCATCGATACGGGTTCGTCGGCCAGGAGCACGCTGGGCTCGGCGGCCAGGGCCCGAGCAAACGACACCCGCTGGCGCTGCCCCCCAGAAAGCTCATGGGGGTACTTGGCCAGGAACTGTTCGGCCGGAGTGAGACTGACCTGCTCCATCAAGGCAATTAGCTCGGCGTTGAGGTCCGCTTTCGACCTTTTGTGTTGGTGCAGTTTGACCGGACGCTCGAGGTGGTAACGCACTGTGTGCACTGGGTTCAAGGACGAAAAGGGATCCTGGAAGACCAGTTGAACCTGGCTTTTGTACTGACGAAAAGCCCTACGGTTATTGAGCACGACAGGCTGGCCGTTCAAACGGACTTCGCCGGCGGTCAGCCGTTCCTGGCCGGCCAGCAATTTAGCGACGGTTGATTTGCCCGACCCGCTTTCCCCCACCAGGCCGACGACGGCGCCACGGTAAAGGTTGAACGAGACGTCTCGGACCGCGGGAAGCACCTCTCCCCGGCGCAGCTTGAAGTCTTTGGAGATTGAAATGGCTTCCATGGCCAACGGGCCTCGCTGCGCCGCCGGCGACACGAGACCGGCGGAGCCGTTTTGGACCGGCTCGGTAAGCTCTCCAGCGCTCATTGAGAACTGATCGCCTCCGGGCGCGAGGTTCCAGGCGCCCTGCCGTTTTCATTTGGCGCTCGAACTCGGACCGGCGTACCCGGGAGCACGAACGGGCATGCCGTCACGTGGTCCGGATCCGACGAAGTCGCCACCTTCGAGAGGCTCATGTCAATATCCTCGCAGGCGGCCGTCCCGTACGGGCATCGGGGCAAAAATGGGCAGCCAGGCGGCAAATTACGCAGATCCGGGGGTGTCCCCGGTATCCCGGTCAACTCCCGTCGGGGGCCACGCAGGGAGGGGAACGAATTGAGCAGGCCCTTCGTATAAGGGTGTGCGGCTTCGTGGTGGATTTCTTCCGCGGACGCGATTTCTACCAATTTGCCGGCATACATTACGGCCACACGGTCGGCCAGTTCGAGCAATAGAGAAAGATCGTGGGTTATGAAAAGGACGGCGAAGGAGAGGCGTTCTTTCAACTCGACTATCTGAGCCAGGATGTCCCGCTGCACCACCACGTCGAGCGCAGTCGTCGGCTCGTCCATGATCACGATCTCGGGGTCTGTGGCCAGGGCCATTGCGATCATGACTCGCTGGCGCATGCCGCCCGACAGTTCGTACGGGTAGCTCTGCATCCGCTGGCGCGGGATAGACACAAAGTCGAACAGCGACTCGACTCTCTCCGTCGCCTCCTCTTTGCTCATATGCAAGTGGGCCTGGATGACGTCGAGTATCTGGTCGCCCACCGTGAGCACCGGGTTGAGAGCGTTCATGGCGCTCTGAAAAACGATGGCTATCTCTCGCCATCGCAGTTCGGTCAACTGGTCCGGCCGTCGGCTCAGGATCTCCACCCCTGAAGGGAAGCGTCGCCCCCTGTAAAGGACGCTCCCACTGGTGATGAGGGCGGGAGGGCGCAGCAAGCGGCACGAGCCGTACGCCAGCGTCGATTTACCCGAGCCGCTTTCTCCCGCCAGACCGACGACCTCACCAGCGTGGAGCGAGAGGTTGACGTGGTCCACCGCTCGCACGTCGCCCCGAGGCGTCCGGTACACGACCGAAAAATCCGAGATCTCCAGGATCGGCTCCCTATCGCCGCCCCCGCCTCGAGCCGTGCCCACCTCGCCTGCAGCGGTCTGGGAGGCCGCGACCGGGCCTCCGGGTGTTGCCGTCGTAGTCACCGGAGCGGCCCAGCTACTTCAGTGCGCCCCTCCGTCAGGGCCTCACGAGAGAAAGAATGCAAAAAGCTCGCCACCCGGCTGGGTCGGCGCTGCACCTGCCCGAGGACAGGGGTCGGGTCCGTCTGGCCCCACCACCGCCCGCCGACTTTGATGGCGCCGCTGCCGCTGCGCAGGCGGGGATTGCCCAGCTCGTCGATCCCGAAGTTGAAAAGCACCAGTGCGGTGCCGATCAGGGCCACCACCACGCCGGGAGGCACGAACCACCACCATGCTCCGAGGGTCAGGGCCTGGGCGCTCTGCGCCCAGTAGAGCATCGTCCCGAGGCTCCAGGCGTTGAGGTCGGCCAGACCGAGGAAAGCGAGGGCGACGGACGCGCCGATGGCGTACAAGACCGTGCCGACGAAGCTGGCTGCGATCAAGCTGATCTCGTTGGGCATGATCTCGAACACGATGATGTGCCAGCTGCCCTCGCCCGTTTCGCGGCGGCGGCGACGAAATCGCGGTTGCGCAGAGCCAGGGTTTGGGCACGGATCACGCGAGCGCCCCACGGCCACCCCAGGAAACTCAAGACCAGTATCGTCGCCGTCTCGCCTTTTTGCGGCAGGTAGCCCAGTAGCACGACCAGCAACGGCAAAGCGGGCAGGACCAGGAACACGTTGGACAGCAACGAAAGGACCTCGTCCCAGAACCCGCCTAAGAAGGCGGCCGAGATCCCGACAATTACGGCGATCACCGTCGCCACCAGGCCCACGATGACCGCGAGCTCGAGGGTCATCCTTACGCCCGTGAGGAGCTGCGACAAAACGTCCTGTCCGTTTTGAGTGGTACCGAGGAGGTGTGCCGCACTGGGTGAGTTCAGGGAAAGGTTCGGGTTCGGGTTTTGGTACGAGGGGTCGTAGGGCGCCAGGGACGGGCCAATGATGGCGATCAAAACGAAGAAACCCAAAATCCCGGCACCGACTTTCGCCTTGGGCGGCAGGCGCCGCCACGTCCCGAAGCGTTCGCGCTTCTCGCGTTCACGTTGTGCCGGCGGGTTGGTACCTGTATCAACCATCAAAGCCGTCATCAGGCGCTCCTTGCCCGTGCGCGCGGGTCGATGAACACGTACACGAGGTCGACTATGAGATTGGCGAACAATACGGCGAAAGAGATAACCAGAAAGATCGCTTGCATCAAGGGATAATCGTTGGAGGTCACCGCGTTTAGCAGTAACAGGCCTACGCCCGGGTACGAAAAGACGATCTCCATGACGATCGCGCCCGAAACCACAAAGCCGAGAGCGTTGGCAAAACCGGACAATTGGGGCAGGATGGCATTGCGGGCCGCGTAAGTGAGAACGACTCGATTATGCGGCAGGCCCTTTGCCTGGGCGGCAAGGACGTAGTCCTCGCCGTTGGTAGTGATCATCACGTTCCGCATCGTCAACATCCACCCGGCGACGTTGGTGATGATGAGCGTGAAGGCGGGCAGTAGCGAGTGGTAGACGGCGCTGCTAATGAAAGGCCAGTTCCACCCCGGTATATCACCGCCGGCGTAACCCTGCCCGAGGGGGAAAATCTTGGCGTGCAGCGCCAGCAATTCGATCAGGATGAGGGCCAGGAAGAAATAAGGGATCGCTTGAAGGAACGTCAGGCCCGGCAACACCCGGTCCAGCCAGCCGCCACTGCGCCAGCCGGCGAGGATGCCGAGGCCCGGTACCGATGACAAACGCAATGACAGTGGCGGTGCCAACGAGGGTGACCGTCCAGGGGACCGTTTGGGCCAACAGAGAGGAAACTTTGGCCGGGTACTCGGTTACGTCGGTCCCGAAGTTCAAGTGGATGACATCGTTGAGGTAGTTGACGTACTGGTGCCACAGAGAACCGGGATGGCCCACCCCGAGCATGGCCTCGAGCGCCTTGTAGGCCGATGGCTGAAGGTTCGGGAACTTCGACATGATGTCTTCGACTGCGTTGCCTGGCATCAGACGCGGTATGAAGAAGTTGATGGTGAGGGCCACCCAGGCGGCAACAGCGTAAAACACCAGCCGGCGGACGATGAACCGCATAAGCGCTCTACCCTCTACCTGCCGTGTGTTTTGTCATCGTCGTCGGCCCGGTCACCACTCCATCACCCCTTGTCCCTCCTCGCAATGGGCCGGCCCCAGGGCAAGTCGCCAAAGCGTGCCGCAGGAGCCTACTCGGCGTCCTGGCGGACGTCATGGCGGGCAGTCGCCCCGTGCCACGAATAGTGCGCATAATAATACAGAGAGTGTCCGATGACTTTCCTTAAGGTAACATGTCAACGCTTGCTTTTTGGCGCTGCATAAGCGGGTACCCACTTGAAGCGTGCCGGCTATGGCAGGAATCTGGCCGCTCCGAGACCATGGTCGGCTTCGTTAAGATGATGCCTCAAGTCTTGCCTTTTGCCCAGTCGAACGTGGCGCAGTTAACCCAAAGCAGGCCGGGAGCGACAGGGGAGCCGGCATGGGCGTCGGCCCGGCGCCCTTTGGCCGGGAGCTCGATGGGCGTCCGGGCTGGTCAGCATCGAAAAATAGCGGCCATCAGCCCAATCGCGATATCATCAGTGGGCGGCGAGCTGGGACTGCCGACACCGACTTGCGAACGTGGGTGCCCGGATGCGCTTGTCTTCCCACAATTCGAGCAAATGGCTTGCTCGACTCGTCGCGACGTTGTGGGGTGCGCTGTTCGTCACCGGCTTCGGCTTGACCGTGGCCCTCGACCCCGAGGGCCCGGCAGCTGCCGATACGACCTCGCTGTCGACCCCGCTATCGACGCCGTTGTTGCCACCGTCGTCTTCGGCGACCACGACTACCGCGGCTACGACTACGACTACGACCAGCACCACCGTCACGACGACTACGCCGAGCACCACGACCACAGTGCCAACGTCGTCAGTCACAACGACGACGTCCCCCACGACGACAACGGCCAGCACCACCACCGCCACCAGTTCGAGTACGACGCCGTCATCGAGCACTTCAGCGTCTTCGAGCACGACAACGAGCACCGCCGCCTCGACTGGGACCCCGGCTGGCGAGCAGACCGACACCACCAACCCGTCGACGACCAGTACAACCGCCCCGCAGACGCCCCCTGGCGCCACCCCGAGCACCTCTCCCACAACGACGACGACGGGGGGAGTGGCGCCCAAGACACCGCCCAGGACAGCCAGGGGCACGACTACGACGTCCACTTCGACGACGTCGACAACTATCCCGCACGTGGTCAAGCCAACCCGGCGGACCACGCCGCCGAGCTCGCCCTCTTCTACTCCTTCGATTACCTCGACAGCATCGACCGTCACTTCGGCGTCGACTACCGCCACAACTGCGACGACGGTGCCGGCGTCGACTACCTCAACCACGGCGCCAACCTCGACCACCTCGAGCAGCACCACTACTACCACCACCGCCCGCAGGCCCCATACGACGTCGACCACCCGCCAGTCGCCTCCGGGGATCTCGGCCTCGCCGATCGTGTCTGCCCCGAGCCACGCCAAGGCCGGCCAGCGGGTACCGCTGAGCGGCGCCGGCTTCAGCCCTGACAGCCAGGTCAAGATCGTTGTCGATGACCCGAAGCGCGTCGTGGTCGGCTCCGCCGTCATCGGTTCGAACGGGAAGTTCGAGACTTCCGTGGTTGTGCCGCACGGCCAACCGGGCCAGCTCAGGCTGCAAGTGGTGGGGACTTCGTCATCGGGGCACCCTGCCTCGCTGGCCGAGCCGGTGCTGGTGCTTACCGACGCCACTCGTCCGGCCGCTCCTGCCAACCACCACATAACCGAGGCCGTACTGATCACCCTGTCGATCGCCATCCCGGTCATCACATGGTTCGTGCTCCAATTGCTCGGGTGGCGGCACCGTCGGTTCGGCAGCAGGAACCCGTAAACCCGCACTCAGCGGGGCCCCGGTGGTCGGCTGGCGGCGACACGGGCACCCTCCACGTCACGTGGGTACGTTCGCAAAGCGAGCAGCAAGACCGCCGCTGCGGCCACCAGCGACACCAGCATCACCAGGAACGAGCTCTGCAAGCCGGCGCGCCCGCCACCCGAGAGGCGGTCCCCGGCAAACCCGAAGGCGACCGGCCCCAAAGTGTCGCCGACCTGGCGCAGGACACCCTGAATGCCCTCGGCTCGACCCCACAGCCCGGGCGGCATTACCTGCAGCCGGCCGGCGCTGATAGGAGGGATGGCCGCCGCCAGCCCAAAAGCGCCAACGGTCATCAAAGGTAACCCCACCGCGTAGGAGGGGCTCAGGATGGCGGGCACGAAAACCGCCGCGGCGCCAAAGAGGGCGATGGCGGAGACGAGGACGCGACCGGCGGGGTGGTACCTCTCCAGCAAGTCACCCAGCCGTCCGGAGACGAGGACGCCGGCGAGGCCGCCCGTACCCACGAGCAGGAACATCGCCGTAGCCACGGCCTGGCTCACGTGGTACTGGTCACTGGCGTACTCGACGCCGAAGGTCCGCAGCCCGGCGAAGTAAAAGTACGTGCAAGCGCCGGAGAAAATGAAGACGACGAATGTCGGCACTGAGAGCACGTACAGCACGGTGCGCCGGAGGCTGAGCTGGCGCCAGCTCGCCAGCACGTCCTCCCTGGGGAACTCTGGCTCGCTGGAGAGCTCTGGCTCCGCGGGTCGCTCTGGGCTCGGCCCCCCATCAGTGGCCGGTCCCTCGCTCGAGCCGACGCTCGGGCTCGAGACGGTTCGTCCTCTGAGCGGCTCCGGCAGTCGCCAGAGGAACCATGTCAACAAGAACGCGGGCGGTGCGAGGGCAACGAAAGAAGCTCGCCAATTGAGGGCGGCGAGCTCTCCCGCCACGGCAAAGCCGGCGCCGGCTCCTACCAGCTCGCCGGCCAGCACCGTGCTGTAGGAGCGGCCCCGCCGGCTCTCATGGAAAGTGTCGCCGAGCAACGACGCCACCCCGGGGCCGGCTGCCCCGGTCAACGCCCCGAGGGCGACACGCGTAACGAACAAGAACGCGAACGAGCCTGCCAATGAAGACAAGAGCGTGGCCACCCCGGCCAGGAGTGCCGACATGGCCAATAACTTCGTCCGGTCCCGCCGGTCGACGAGGATCCCGAACGGCACCGTGGCGACCGCCGCCGCCGCAGTAGCCGAGCTGGCCAGCACGCCAATGGCGGTGTTGTCGACACCGAAGGCGTGCCGCACCTCGGGGGCGATGGCCCCGATGGTGGCGGCGTTGGCCGAGGCGAGCGCCAGAGTGGCGGCAAGTAGCGCCAGCGTCCGCCGCTCGGGCCGGCTGTAACTTTCGCCTAGCAGCCAGCTTGCCTTCGAACGACGAGAACCTAACCGGCCATCCTCGGAGGCGCCACGCGAACGGTCGGCCTGCATCGGTCCTCCCAGCACCCTAGCGCCCGCTACCCATCATGAAGCGTCCGAGCCGGCCGTTCGGCTCCAGCGCCGACCTCGTACCCGCCGCGTATCCGCTTTCGCGGCCGGTTACGCGATCATGGGTCGATGGGTGTTCGAGAGGACTGCCGCCACTACATCCAGCGCAGTACGAACGGAGGTGACGTCCTCCAACGCTGTCGGCTGGGGGTAGCGACGGAAGAGCCCTTCGCCTGCCCGGACGGGTGCCTTTTCTTCGAAGCTAGGGTGCTCTCGACGGCGGGCTGGGCGCAGGAAGCTGACGAACCGATGTCCAATACGGCCTGGGGGCTCGCCGGCCTGCCGGCACCCCCGGGTAAGGGGACGTCGCCCAGCCGGTCAGGCAAGAACAGGAAGAAGGGCCGCAAACCCCGCTAACCAGGCAAGCGCCGCGAGAGCCGGCTCTTCCAACTACCTCGGCGGCCCGGCTCTCAGCCGCCCGCTTAGGCTCTGGCCGATTAGGTCAGCCCTCGACCGGCCCGCCCAACCAGTCGACTTTGACCCCGCTCGAGGTCAACCAGGCGATGGCTGAGTCGAGCGCCTCTCGGCTCCCGGAAAGCTCGCACACGATCCAACCCGTAGTGTCCTCCACATTCGCCCGCCTTATGTTGGCGGTGACCCCGTGGTCAAGGGCGAGCCTGGAGATCACCGGCTGGCCGACGAGGTCTTCCGGGAACGTGAGCCGCGCCCGCACGGACGCAACGGTCATCGCGGGGCCTCACGACGGCCAGCGCCGGCCAAGCCGGCGCTCCTAAGACTGGCGTTGAGGTTGCCTGAGCGGAGGCCTTCGAGGTCGAGCGTAACGTAACGGTAGCCGGCGGCTTGTACCGCTCGGACGACCTCTTCCCGCAGTTCGACGGCCCGTCCCAGTTCAGCCAGTGGCAGTTCGACTCGCGCCACGTCGCCGTAGTGGCGCACCCTTGTGGCCCTGAAGCCGAGCCCGGCCAGGCCAGCTTCGGCCTTGGCCACGGCGCTCAAAGTCCCAAGGCTCACGGGCGTCCCGTAGGGCACGCGCGAGGCCAAGCACGCAGCGGCCGGCTTGTCCCAGGTCCGAAGGCCCAACGCACGCGAGGTGTGGCGGACGTCGGCCTTCGAGAAGCCGGCGTCCACCAAGGGGAAGAGAGCGCCAGCATCACGAGCGGCCGCTTGTCCTGGGCGGTAGTCGCCAAGGTCGTCCACGTTGACCCCCAGGACCACCGTCGCACCGCTGAGCGCCCCCGGGCCGGCGAAGCGCGCTCCGAAGGACTCAGCCACCGGAGCGAGGCAGCGCATCAGCTCGTCTTTGCAGTGCCAGCATCGGTCTGCCCCATTGGCCCGGTACTCGGGCCTGGTGTCCTCGTGGGTCTCGACCTCCTGATAGTTGAGCCCCCACTCCTGGGCCAGCGAGCGGCAATCCGCTAGCTCCGACGGGGCCAGCGAGGCCGAAACGGCCGTGACCACCAGTGCACCCTCTGGGCCGAGGACCGAGTTGGCCACAGCAGCCAGAAAGGCCGAGTCGGCCCCTCCGCTGAAGGCCACGACCACGGGGCCAAGGTCACGGAGCCGCTCCCGTAACCCGCTCAGGTCACCCACAGCCGGGGCCACCGTCATGAGTAGTGCCCATGCGGCCCGGCTGGGTCACTGCGTAACGCCGCACAGGCTGAGGACTTCCTCGACCGGGGCCACGACGCCCGAATAAAACGGCCCGAAGTCGGCGTACCGAGCTGAGACTTCGTCGAAGCGCATCCTGTGGACGCACTCCTTCAGGTCGTCAGGTGCTGTAGCAAACAGCGTGACCCCCCATTCGTAGTCGTCGAGGCCCGTCGACCCCGTTACGAGCTGGAGGACCCGGCCAGTGAACTTCCGGCCCGTGGCCCCGTGCTCGCGCATGAGAGCCTCCCGACGCTCGTAGTCGAGGAGGTACCAGTTGTCCTCGCCATCGCGGCGCTTTGACATCGGGTAGAAACAGATCGCCCGCTTGCCTGACGGCGGCAGCTTCGGGTGGAGGCGGGGGTCGAGGCGGTCGGCTGGGATCCCCCTGGCGTACTCGGAAACTTCGGTCAGCGATACGTACGATGCGCCGAGGTCAAGGCCCGGGTACACGAGGGCGCTTTGAGTGCGGCGCAGCGCCACCAGGTCGGCCCGACCAGCATGAAGGCCAGGTCGGCCTTGTGGCCCAAAACGGCGAAACAAATGACCTGCTGGCCCGCCTCTTCGGCGGCCTTGACTGCCCGTGTTATGGCCTCGGCGTCCGTGCGCGGTGTGACCTTGCAGAACAGGTGCAGGACGCCCCAGCCCTCATCAGGAACTAGCGGTACCGTCATCGAGAACATGCTACGGCGGGCCCGCCGCGACGCGCAGCTTGCTCAGGCTCGCCTCGCCCCCGCCCCTGCCCTCACGGTGTAGCTGGCTCATTTCGTAAGGCTTTTGGCGACCGTTCGGAGCAAGATGATATGGGATGGTGAAGGAGGGAGTGAAGCAGCTGCCGGTCGCCACTAGGCGCGCCGTTTCCTTGGCCTTGAAGCGCGCCAACCGCCGTTTGGACTACACCATGGGCGGCCCGCTACGGGTCAGAGTCATCGTCGTACTGGCCTGTGTCCTGGCCTTGTCCAGTGCAGACGCCGCCACAGTGGGCGCCTCGGCTATCGCGCTCCGTCACTCGCTCAAGATCGACAACACCGACATTGGGCTCCTGGTGGCTGTTTCATCGGGGGTCGCCGCAGTGTTCTCAGTGCCCTTTGGCGTGCTGGCCGACCGCGTGCAGCGCACGCCGATGCTGGCCCTCGCCATCGTGACCTGGGGGGCAGCCATGATCTGGAGTGCGACGGCCGGCTCGTTCGGGGAGTTGCTACTGGCGCGTGTGGCGTTAGGGGCAGTAACGGCAGCGGCCGGCCCGACCGTTGCCTCCCTCGTCGGCGACTGGTTCAACGGCCACGAACGCGGCCAGATCTACAGCTATATCCTCACCGGGGAACTGCTGGGCGCCGGGATCGGGTTCGTCGTGACGGGTGACGTTTCTTCCCTCTCGTGGCGGGCCGCGTTCCTCATCCTGGCTATCCCGGCGTTCGTGCTGGCCTGGTTCGTCTGGCGTCTGCCCGAACCGGCGCGAGGCACCGCCGGCGAACTGTCCCCTGACGTGGGGACGCGACCCGCGCTGCAAGCGGCCGAAGAGGGCGAGACGGAAAAAGAGCCGGCTGGCCCGCCGGGCAAAACGGACGCTCAGCAGCTGGCGCTGGACCGGGGCATCGAGCCCGACCAGCACCTCATCGATATGGCGAACCCCAACATGGGGATCTTTGCCGCGACCCGCTACGTCCTGGCCGTCAAGACCAACGTGGCGCTGATCGTGTCAGCGGCGTGCGGCTACTTCTTCCTGGCCGGCGTGCAAACTTTCGCCCCCGAGTTCGTATCGCAGCAGTACGGCGTCAGCCAGGTGCTGGCGAACCTCCTGTTCCTGTTCCTGGGGGTGGGCGCCGTGGCCGGCATCCTGATCGGCGGGCCGCTCGGCGACCTCCTGCTCCATCGAGGTCGCATCAATGGACGGGTCCTCGTGGCCGCGGTCGCCGCGTGCATGAGCGCGGTTTTGTTCATCCCCGCCCTCCTGACGAGGAGCGCAGTGGCCGCGCTTCCTTATCTGGTTATCGGCGCCGGCGCCCTGACGGCGCAGAACCCTCCTATCGACGCCGCCCGGCTCGACATCATGCCCTCATGGCTGTGGGGGCGGGCGGAGGGGATCCAGACGTTCCTCCGTTCGGGCGCTCAATCGCTGGCCCCGTTGCTGTTCGGGACGATTTCGGACCAGGTTTTCGGCGGGGGCAGGCTGGGCCTGCAATGGACTTTCCTGATCATGCTCGTGCCCCTGGCAGCCAGTGCCGGCGTCCTCTTCTGGGCCGCCAAACGCTACCCGAGAGACGTTGCTACGGCCGGGTACGTCAGGGGCTCAGAATCCTCTGAGCAGCCAGAAACCCCTGAGCAGCCAGAAACCCGCGAGCAGGGAGCACGGGGGCCCGCCCCACCGGCGCCGAAGCCCCCCGGTCCCGGGACAACTGACAGTGACGGGGAGACCGGCGAACCCCTGCCCGAGCCAGAATCCGAGCCGGAGCCCGAGACCCAGCCCACGGTTAGCGGGACAACCGGGCCCGAGACGACTACACCGACGTCATCAGGGTGACGTTCGAATTGGTAAAGGTCGAACAAGAAAGGGCGCCCGTAGGCGCCCTTTCCTTTGCTCGTACTTGATATGAGTGGGCCTGTCTGGGACCGGCCCTAAAACGACCGGCTAAAAGTCGTCCATGCCTCCGCCCGGGGCACCGGCACCGACAGGCGCCTTTTCCTCAGGCTTGTCGACGATGACGGCCTCAGTGGTGAGGAACAGGCCCACGATGGAGGCCGCGTTCTGCAGGGCAGAACGGGTGACCTTCACGGCGTCGATGACACCGGCCTTGAACATGTCCTCGTACTTGTCGGTCGCGGCGTTGAGGCCCTCGTTGACCGGGAGGTGGCGCACCTTGTCGACCACGACGCCGCCCTCGAGGCCGGCGTTGACGGCGATCTGCTTGAGCGGCTCCTCGACGGCGCGGGCCACGATGCGGGCCCCGACAGCCTCGTCACCCTCCAGCTTCTCGGCCTTGTCCAGCACAGCGGCCTGCGCCCGGAGAAGTGCGACGCCACCACCGGGGACGACGCCCTCTTCAATCGCGGCCTTGGTCGTCGAAACGGCGTCCTCGATGCGGTGCTTCTTTTCCTTCAGCTCGACCTCGGTGGCGGCGCCGACCTTGATGACGGCTACGCCGCCGGCCAGCTTGGCCAGCCGCTCTTGCAGCTTCTCCCGGTCGTAATCGGAGTCGGTGTTGTCGATCTCCGTCTTGATCTGGCTGATGCGGCCCTTGATGTCAGACTCGCTGCCCGCCCCTTCGACTACGGTCGTCTCGTCCTTCGTCACAACGACCTTGCGGGCCTTGCCCAGCAGGTCGAGGGTGGCGTTCTCGAGCTTCAGGCCGACCTCGTCCGAGATGACCTGGCCGCCGGTCAAGATGGCCATGTCCTGGAGCATGGCCTTGCGGCGCTCGCCGAAACCGGGAGCCTTTACGGCCACGCTCTTGAACGTGCCCCTGATCTTGTTGACGATGAGCGTGGCCAGAGCCTCGCCCTCGACGTCCTCCGCGATGATGACGAGCGGGCGGCCCGCCTGGATCACTTTCTCGAGCAGCGGGAGCAGGTCCCGTACCGCCGAGATCTTCGCCCCGTAAAGCAGGATGTACGGATCCTCCTGGACCGCCTCCATCCGCTCCGGGTCGGTTACGAAGTGAGCGGAAATGTAGCCCTTGTCGAAGCGCATGCCTTCGACCAGCTCGAGGTCCATGCCGAAGGTCTGCGACTCCTCGACCGTGACCACACCGTCCTTGCCGACCTTGTCGATGGCCTCCGAGATCAGCTCGCCGATCTCGGGGTCGGCGGCGGAGATGCCGGCGACCTGAGCGATCTGGCCCTTGGTCTCGGTCTCCTTGGCCAGTTCCTTCAGGCTCCCGACCGCAGCGTCGACCGCGGCCTCGATGCCTTTCCGCAGCGACATCGGGCTAGCGCCGGCGGCGACGTTGCGCAGCCCCTCACGCACCATGGCCCAGGCCAGGACCGTGGCCGTCGTAGTCCCGTCGCCGGCTACGTCGTCGGTCTTCTTGGCTACCTCTTTGACGAGCTCCGCCCCCACCTTTTCGTATGGGTCCTCGAGCTCGATCTCCTTGGCGATGGAGACGCCGTCGTTAGTAATCGTGGGGGCTCCCCACTTCTTTTCGAGCACCACATTGCGTCCCTTGGGCCCAGCGTCACGCGCACAGCGTCGGCTAGCTGGTTCATCCCCTTTTCAAGAGACCTGCGGGCTTGTTCATCAAAAGCAATCAGCTTGGGCATACGGTCCTTTGCTCCCTCCGTTGGGCTGACCGGGTGGGTCCTTCGTTAGCACTCACACACGTCGAGTGCTAAGAGTACAGCGCAACGGGGCGCTCGCGCGCAAACTCAGCTTCGGCCCGCCGATAAGGTCGGCCGGCCTGGTCCGCCAGGCCGGTCCGGCGACGGGCGTCGGGCCAGCCAGATTCTGGGGCGCGCCTACGAACCCCCGGCGACGGCGGGTACGACCGAAACGACCCCTCCCTGAGGGACGGGTGTCCCCAGGCCGTCCAGGAAGCGGATGTCCTCTTCGCCGACAAACACGTTCACGAACCGGCGTACGTTGCCGCTCTCGTCGAAGATGCGCTCGCCGAACCCGGGATAGGCAGTATCAAGAGCCTTCAAAGCTTCGCCGACGGTGGCGCCTTCGACTTCGATCTCGCCCGCCCCGCCGGACAATGACCGAAGCTGGGTCGGCACCCGGACCTTAACGCTCATGGTCCGGCTTCCAGTCAGTGCCAGGGGATGGATATGTCGGTGCCATCAGTGCCAGTCTGTCACGTTGACGGCGGCCTGGAAGCTGTCGAGGTCGGGGGGGATAGAGACTGTGGGGCCACATTGGGCAGCCACAGCGTCGATGGTCTTCAGGCCGTTGCCGGTGATGAAGGCCACCACCCGTTCCTTGGGCTTGACCACCCCGGCGCGGGCAAGTTTGGCCAGCACGGCCACGGTCACACCGCCGGCTGTCTCCGCGAAGACCCCTTCCGTGCGGGCCAGCAAACGGATGCCCTCGACTATCTCGTCGTCTGTCACAGCTGCCACCGCCCCGCCAGAGCTGCGCACCTCGTCCAGCGCGTACGCCCCGTCGGCCGGGTCGCCGATGGCCAGCGACTTGGCAATCCCGGTCGGTTTCACTGGCCGGATAACGTCAGCGCCCGACTCGAACGCATCGGCTACTGGAGAACAGCCGGCCGCTTGAGCGCCCGAGATGCGTACCTGGGGATCGTCGTCGAGCAGGCCGACCTTGTAAAGCTCCCTGAACCCCTTAGCTATTTTGGTGAGCTGACAACCCGAAGCAATAGGCACGACGACATGGTCAGGAGCTGTCCACCCGAGCTGCTCGGCGACCTCAAAAGCGAGCGTTTTGGAACCCTCGGCGTAGTAGCTGCGCACGTTTACGTTCACAAACGCCCACGTAGGGTGCTCACTGGCCAGTTCGGCGCAAAGCCGGTTGACGTCGTCGTAGTTGCCCGAGAGGGCCACCACGAGCCCTCCGAACACTGCCGTCGTCACCACCTTCGCCGTCTCCAGGTCGGCCGGGATGCATACCACCGACCTCATCCCGGCCCGGGCGGCATGCGCAGCCACCGAGTTGGCCAGGTTGCCCGTCGAGGCGCAGGCAGCCACCTTGAAGCCGAGCTCGCGCGCTCTGGTCAGGGCCACCGACACGACCCGGTCCTTGAACGAACCGGTCGGGTTGACGGTGTCGTTTTTCAGCCACAGCTCCGATAGGCCGAGCTCGGCCGCCAAACGGTCGGCCCGCAGGAGTGGGGTCATGCCGGCGCCGAGGTCAACCGCCCCTTGAGGGCTGGCTGGCAACAGGTCGGCGTAACGCCAGATGGTATTGGGGCCGGCCGCGATCTTCTCGCGCGACACCGTCGACGCGATGGCTTCGTAGTCGTAGACGACCTCCAGCGGCCCGAAGCACCACTCGCACACGTGCAACGCCTCGGCGGGGTACGTGCGAGCACATTCGCGACAGCGAAGACCTTCTACAAAGGGGCCTCTCTCACGGCTTGCTCCTCTCATCGTCTCGGGCATTGGCACCATGTGCCGGGCTGCTCTTCGAGGCAGCCCGCCCCACTGGTTGCCGCGGCGTCGACGGGCCCGTCCCTCAGCCGCTCTGGATGATCGACATCCATGTTAGGAGTTGAAGGGGCGTCCCGCCAGCCAGTTAACGACGACTACTTGCTCTCCGGCACTCACGATCAGGTACGTACTGGGCCGGGACGGCGCTCACGCCCCTTTGGCTTCGGCCAGCCTTTCGGCTACGACCTCGGTGATGCAAGGCGCCGGACCTTCGAACGAGCGGTCCCGGCCGAAGCGCTCGACCAGAGACACAAAGGGGACGGGGGCGTCCGTCTCTCCATCACCCACGATGACGAGCACTGGGACGCCCGCTTTGTCAGCGAGCTGCGCCACACCGCCGACAGCCTTGCCAGCAAAGCTCTGCTTATCCAGGAACCCCTCGCCCGTGACCACCAGATCAGCCCCGGCGATGCGGTCGGCCAGCGTTAGCTTCTCCGCCACGAGGTCGAACCCGGGCACCAGCTTCGCCCCGATTGCGGCCAACCCTCCGCCCAGGCCGCCGGCGGCCCCGCTGCCCTTGATCGAGCGCACATCAACCCCGAAACGCTCCTGGTAGAGCTGGGCCACGCGCTCCAAACGGCGCTTCAGCAACTCCACCTGCGCCGGCGCCGCGCCCTTCTGGGGCGAAAAACAGCGGCCGCGTCGAGGAACGTCGTCTCAACGTCGCAGGCCACGAGCAGCTCGGCCGCTGGACGTCGTCCATTGGGGGCGAGTATGTCGACCGCCCCCAAACCCCCGTCGGTCGTGGCGGAGCCCCCCATGCCGATGAGCACTTGCTTCGCCCCGGCCCGGGCCGCAGCGACGACGACCTGGCCCACCCCGGCGGTGCTGGCCCTAACCGGGTCGTTGTTCGTCGGGCCCCCGATGGTGGCCAGCCCGATGGCCAGCGCCGATTCGACGACGGCGACCGCCCGGCCAGGTTGGTCGACGTCGTGCCCGAGGACCCAGGGAACCTGCAGCGGCCGACCGAGCGGCCCGCTGGCCCGGACGGTGTGCTGGCTACCGAAGTCAGCAAAGACCTCGAGAAAGCCTTCTCCTCCATCGGAAACCGGCGCGATGTCACAGTCCCATCCCGCCGCCGTCGGCGGCCACCGCGATGGCCTCAGCCGCCTGCCTGGCGGACAGCGTGCCACGGTACTTGTCGGGGGCGGCAACGAGGCGAGGCACTGGTTAATGATGGCTTGTTTTGGCCGACTGTGCCCCGGGGGTCTTGCCCGGGCGGGTGGGGGCCCTCGGCGAGCCGGGCCGTTGCGGCGGGCTGGGCCGTTGCGGCGGGCTGCGCCCTGGGAGCCGGCGCCCTGGGAGCTGGCGCCCTGGGAGCTGGCGCCCTGGGAGCTGGCGCCCTGGGAGCTGGCGGGCGGCGAACGTAGACGTAGCTGGGCCCGTTGTCGCTAGGGTCCTCGGAGGCGATGTCGCCGGCCCAGGCACGGTCAAAGCCCGCCTTCTCTAGTGCTCGCCACGACCTTCGGTTTCCCTGCTGGACGGAGACCACGACCTGCGCCACGCCAGGATGCCGACTGCCAGGCCATCTCTGTGAGGCTTTCGATTATCTGCGGCCCGAGCCCAATGCCTATGGCCGCCTCCTCCCCGATCAGATAGTCGATGCCTGCCGCATGGTCGTAGTCACCAGCAGGAGCCAATGCCTCTTTCCAGTCCGGGTTGTCATCCAGCAGGTACAACTGGGCAAAGCCGATAGGCGCGCCGTCCTTTTCGACAATAAACAGTTCCGTCGGGTCGGTCCCGTCCACCGCCGGGCCGTAATGGCGTTCGATCGACCCGAGGTCGTACTCCTCTCGCCACCACGGCTCAACGTGAGGTCGCGAAAACCACTGCGACAACAACGGAAAATCCGCCCGTCCCAGCCGCCGGAAGCTCAGCTCCATAGGGCCGACGCTACATCGAGCCCGCCTGCTCCCGGGTCGAAGCGGCCTGGTGGCGGCCCAGGCGACCCGTCCGAGGCCGCGCCGTCCCACGCGGCGGGCTGCCGGGCAGCGACCTACCGGTGAGTGCGCACGGCAGGCACTGGCCCGGTGGCGGGTACTGGGCCGGCAGCAACCGCCGGCCCGACCCGGGAAAATGCCTTGAGATGTCGGTGCTGGCAGATGCACTACTGGCAGTGAAGGCGAGCGGGCGCCTGCCTGCTGAACCTCGGCGTCTCCAGGGGCGGCCGTACCACTCGCAGCGGGACAGGAGCCGGGCCGGAACGGCGGCGCCGAACCAGTGAGGACGCGAGGTCCCTCAGACGATGAGGCCGCCCATAAGGACGCCACGGGACTTGACGGGTACCCGAAAACGCTCGCCGAATGTCGTCTTCTCGAGCCTGGGCCAGCGCCCGAAGTGCGTATGGGTTAGTCATGAGAACATGGTGGCTGGCCTTTAGGACAGCTTCGGTCCTCAATGGGGAGCAAAAATCGAAAGGTGACAGATACCGCCGGTCGGCTCTTGCAACTGCTCGCCCTACTGCAGAGGCGCCCCTCGTGGACCGGCCAGGAGTTGGCCGACCGCCTCAGCGTCGACGCTCGCACTGTCCGACGCGACATCGACCGGATCCGCAACCTCGGCTACCGCATCGACAGTACCACCGGCACAGCGGGCGGCTACCGCCTGGGCGTCGGTACTGACATGCCGCCGCTCCTTCTCGACGAGGAGGAGGCCATGGCGGTGGCGGTGCTCCTCGGGGTTTCGGCCGGAGTGGCTGTACCAGGGATCGAGCGCGCCACCCTGGCCACATTGGCCAGGGTCGACCGGCTCTTGCCGCCGCGCCTGCAACGCCAGGTCAAGGCCCTACGAGCTGCAACCGTCCCGCTCATGGGGCACGTGGACACCGTGCCGGCGGCGCAACTCGCCAGCCTGGCCCAAGCTTGCGAGGCGCACGAGCTCGTCTTTTTCGGCTACAACTCCCGTGACGGGAAAGTGACGACGCGGCGGGTCGAGCCTCACCGGCTGGTTGCCACCGACCGGCGCTGGTACCTGGTGGCGTACGACCTGGACCGCGGTGACTGGCGCACGTTCCGGGTGGACCGGGCCAAGGCGGTGCGCCTCAGCGGGCATACGTTCACCCCTCGACCGCTGGCCGACCCGGGCCGCCTGGTGGCGGAGGCTATCAGCGCCGCCGGCTACCGCTACCGCGCCGTCGTAAGGTTCGACGCTCCAGCCGGGGAGATCTCCAAACGGGTGCCTCCGCACGTTGGTTCTGTCGAAGACCATGGTCGCTCCACCACCTTGAAGATCGGGGTCGATGACGCCCTCTGGCTGACCGGGTACCTCATCGGGTTGGGTTTCCCGTTCGAGGTCGTGGACCCGCCCGAGCTGCGGCTGGGCGTTTTGTCAATTACACAGCAAGTTGCCAGCGCCCACGGCCTTTCCGTGAGCCTTGCTCCCAATTCCTAGGCTCGGGCCGAGCGTGACGCGCACCCGGGATAATCGACTAGCCCTTAGCGTTCAAAGTCGACAAAGCAAAAAAACCCTAGAACGCTGAAGAAAAATTGGCTGCGGACCTAGTCGGCGGCGCTAGCCGCTGTAACCGGCCGGGACTTGGTGCGAAATGTCTTCCCCGACAACGACGATAAGGTCGGCAAGGCTCAGCATGCTAGGGGGAATGGCGGCGTCATTAGCAGGGGTGGGCTTCACCACCTGCGACGGCCCGACCCCGATAATGCCCGCCACCTGGTAGGCATTGGTGCTCTTAGCCGTCCCCTTCGCAATGAAGATGTCCGTCACCTTGACGGTGTTCGTAGCGGCATTATTCGGCGCCAGGGTGTCATACCCGTTCTTGGATAGCTTCGTCTGGAAGTAGAGAGCGGCATGTGGGGTCGTCCACCCGTTTAGTACAAGAACCGTGACAGACGACGGGGCGACCGTGGTGGTAGTCGTCGACGACGTGGGCACCGTCGTCGACGTCGTACTCGTGCTGGTCGTTCCGGCGCTTGTGACTGTCGTGGAGGTCGAAGTTCCAGAACTCGTCGTGGCCGCGGTGCTACGAGGGGTGCTCATGCGCGCCAGTACGAGGACTCCAATGGCAACAACTACGACGACCACCAGCACCGCCCGAATGGGTTGCGACGGCCTCGGTGGGCGTGGCGCCGCCGGGGCCGCCCCCGTCGCCGGCCTCGCCAGGAGGGAACTGAGTGCTCACTTCCCCCGCCGGCCGCTGGCCGGCGCCCCCATCGTTGCCCAGCGCCGACGCTCCCTGGCGCGCCGTAATTCGGCGCACCACCAGAGGATCGTACGCCTCGGCGTCTTCGTTTGTGAGTAGCTCGCCGAGCAGCTGGTTGTAGCGGGACAGCGACATGCGAAGGCGTGCCCTGACGATCTCGGTCTTGCTCCGCCCATCGAGCCACCAGCTGCGTTCGATGTCGAGGACGACGCGATCACGTTCACGGAGTGCCATCCGGCTAACCCTGCCACCTGCGAACGACGCGATCAAGCACCCTAGCTTAGGGGCCAGCCCGGGACGGGGCACAAGTGAACTGGGCATAAGCGTGGCGCTCTCACGCACGATCGGGCATGCTTTTCATGGCAGATGCGGTCCGATGCCCGGGTAGCTCAACGGTAGAGCACCTGCCTTGTAATCAGGCGATAGGAGTTCGACTCTCCTCCCGGGCTCAGCGTTTAGGCAGGTCAGAGGGCACATTAGCGGAGCTTTCCCGGTTCGTCGCGACGCTCGGACATGGCTATCAGCCAAGGAGACGGACATCGTCCACCGTTAATGGGTCGATCGCAGCCGGGGAAGGTCCGCTTCGGCGAGTACGCCACTGTACGGGCCACCCGTCAGCGTCACCTTCGGCCCAAAACGGGTCCCCGCCGTGCGGGCCCGTAATTGCAGGCCGTAGCCGTAAGGGAACGTCGTCCCGTTTTCCCGCGGTTTTCGGTGCAGGTTCGCCGCTTGGGCGCGCCGGCGTCTGTTGTCTCAACTCTGGCGCGCCCAACTCCCGGCAAATGCGAGGACGGTCTCCCGTTCGCGTCGTGTTCAGTCGGCCCTCTGGAACAGATGCGGGCATCCGGGGAGATCGAGCCGGCATCCAGCGATATCGAGGACCTCCCCGAACCGCTCGTTCTTCCTGATGCCGCGGGAACGCAGTCGGCTGCCCTAACTCGTCTGCGCAGCCAAGAACGTTGGG
Organism: uncultured Acidimicrobiaceae bacterium; assembly: GCA_963807395.1. GTDB lineage: Bacteria > Actinomycetota > Acidimicrobiia > Acidimicrobiales > Palsa-688 > Fen-671. The sequence goes on along the minus strand of CAWEBW010000002.1, from coordinate 163,899 downwards.
CGATGGCGGCGATCTACCTCCTCCCGAGGTCATGGCTTGACCAGATGAGAGCCGTATCGGCAGGCTCCCGAACTGTCGTCTCCGATCGTCCAAATAGAGATTGGGTAGGAGGCCGAAGTAGGTTCATTTGGGCGCTCCCGCATCCACCCCGAAAGAGAGGGCTGTGATCATGGACGGTCGTCCCGCGCTGAAGATAGGCGGATCGCTCGCACTCGGCATGCTCGCCGTAGGCGCCGTGCAGTCGGGACTGGTCCTGGCAATGATCCCCGGAGGTGGCGCCCAGTCCGGCGGCTGGGTGCCCATGCCTGACCCGGCGGACGGCGGCGTTGCGAGCCCGCCGTTCCCGATGAACCTGACCGCCGAGGAACGGGCGAACCTGGAAACGTTCGACACGCTCGACTTCGTAGTGTTCTCGAGCCAGGACTGGCCGCGGCTGGGAGAAAGCCACGCCCGAAACATCCGCGTGCATTTTCCCGACGGGCACTACACCGACGGCATCGAGAGGCACATCGCCGACATGTCGGCCTGGTTCGAGTGGGCCCCGGATATGCGGATTGACACCCACCCCGTCCGCCTGGCCAAGGACAACCTCACCGCGGTCATGGGCGTGCTGAAAGGCACGTTCAGCAAGCCGATGCCCGACGGCAAAGGCGGCACCATCGCGCCCACCGGGAAGGCATTCGCCATCGACATGGTCACGGTCGGGATCTGGAACGGCCAGGGGACTATGGACGAGGAGTTCTTCTTCTGGGATAACCAGACCTTCTACGCCAAGATGGGCCTGACCTGACCCGCTCGGCGACTGCGGGCCTCGGCAACTGCGCGCCAGCGGCTCGCACAGTCCTGTCCGATGCCGAGCAGCCGCCCGCTCTCCGAGCGACGGCGGTGCCCACAAGCTTGCTGACGAAAGGGCCCCGGTCATGGTTCGATGAAGTCGTGAAGCAACTTACGAGATCCGTCGACCTTGTTCCTTGGACCGGGCCTTGGGCGGACAACGACCCCGACGCCAACTTCAAGGCCGACCTTGCCCTGTACGCGCACGTCGACCCCATGACGACCATCGAGAACCTGGCTAGGGCACTAGGGCTGCCCGAGGGCGCCATCGTCCGTTACGTGCTGGCCAAGTGGGCGTCGGCGGGTAGCGCCGGTTTGCTGGAACTCGGCCCGTCAATGGTTAACCGGCTGTGGGAGCCGCTCGAGCAGGCTGAAGCCGCGGCGACCGATGAGGCGCGCCTCAAAGCGTATGAGCAATTACGGCAAATGGTCTCGTGGCTCCGCCTGCCCGTCACCAACCCCGACGTGGCCGGGTACTGAAGAGCCAGACCGGGGGTTCAACTGAAGCGCAACCCGGCGCGTGCTTATACCATGGCCCAAAGTCGGCAATCGGAGGAGACGGTCATGAGCGTGCAGACAGTCCTGGGTTTGAACGACGTCCGCGAACTCGCCCAGCAACTGCGGGTCGACTCGATCCGTTGTAGCACTTCGGCGGGGTCCGGTCACCCGACATCGAGCATGTCGGCCGCCGACGTGATGGCGGTCTTGTTGACCCGCCATCTCCGATATGACTGGCAGCGACCAGACAATCCTGCCAACGACCACCTGATTTTCTCGAAGGGGCACGCGTCCCCACTGCTCTACTCGATGTTCAAGGCTGTCGGCGTCATCTCTGATGAGGAGTTGATGACCAAGTACCGGCGGTACGGTTCGCGGCTCGAGGGCCACCCCACGCCTATTTTGCCGTGGGTTGACGTGGCCACCGGTTCTCTTGGTCAAGGGCTACCGGACGGTGTCGGCGTAGCCCTCGCCGGTCGGTACCTCGACGAGCTGCCATTCCGCGTCTGGGTGCTTTGCGGTGACAGCGAGATGGCAGAGGGGTCTATATGGGAGGCGTTCGACAAGGCGGCCTATTACCGGTTGAACAATTTGACCGCGATCGTCGACGTGAACCGTCTTGGGCAGAGGGGCCCGACCGACCTGGGCTGGGACGTCGACGTGTATGCCAAACGGATCGAGGGTTTTGGCTGTCGAGCGATCTCGATTGACGGCCATGACCTCGCCCAGATCGACAAAGCGCTTACCCAGGTGGCCGGAGTAGGCCAGCCGACGGTGATTTTGGCCCACACTCTAAAGGGCAGCGGCTTCTCCGAAGTCCAGGACCGGGAGGGTTGGCACGGCGTGCCGCTACCGCCGGAGATGGCCGAGCGGGCCATCGTGGAGTTGGGCGGCGAACGGTATTTGACCGTTCAGGGGCCGTTGCCGGAGGAAGGAACGCCTCGGGTGCGGCCGAGCAGCGAGGTGAAGCTACCGCGCTACAAGCTCGGCGACAAAGTCGCCACCCGGTTGGCCTTCGGCCAGGCGCTGGCAGCGGTGGGGCTCGTTCGAATGTGGTCACCCTGGACGGCGAGGTGGGCAACTCCACCCACGCCGAAGAGTTCTTGAAGGTATACCCCGAGCGCTATTTCGAGATATTCATCTCCGAGCAGCAAATGGTCGCCGCCGCCGTCGGCATGTCTGTCCGTGGGTACGTCCCATTCGCAGCCACTTTCGGCGCATTTTTTACGCGCGCCTACGACTTTATCCGGATGTCGGCCATCTCCGCGGCGAACATCCGATTGTGCGGTTCCCACTGCGGCGTCGAAATTGGCGCGGACGGTCCTTCGCAAATGGCCCTCGAGGATATCGCCATGATGCGGGCGGTACATGGGTCGACCGTCCTGTACCCGAGCGATGCGTCAAGTACCGCGTTCCTGGTGCAGGAGATGGCCGACCGCCTCGGCGTCGTGTACATGCGCACCACCCGAGGCGCCTACCCGGTGCTGTACCCCCCGGACGAGTCGTTCCCAATAGGCGGGGCGAAGGTCGTCCGCTCCGACTCGCACGATGAGGTGACGTTGATAGGTGCCGGCGTGACCCTGCACAACTGTCTGGCCGCCGCCGACCAACTCAAGAGCGACGGTATCAGCGCCCGAGTCGTCGACCTGTACTCGGTGAAGCCGATTGACACCGAGACGCTTGTCTCTTCCGCCGACGCGACGGCAGGCCGCCTGGTCGTCGTCGAGGACCATTACCCTGAGGGCGGTATTGGCAGCGCGGTGCTGGACGCGTTCAACGACGCCGGCCACCCGGTCCAGATTGTCCACTTAGCGGTCCGTGGCCTGCCGGGCTCAGGGACCGCCCAGGAGCTGATGGACGGGGCGGGGATCTCCGCCGGCCACATCGTCGAGGCCACGAAGAAGCTCCTTAAGAGCTGATCAGGCCACGGAGCACTTGGGCCGGTTGGGTCCCAGCTGGCCCCTTACGGTTACTAACACCGCTACGTTTAGCGCGTAGAGTTTTACTTTTCGTGACCCTTCATTCACGCCTTTTTTCAGGGTTGGGCTTTACTCCCAAGACCGTCTAACGTCGTGGTGTGCCGACGTGGGGGGATCCCATGGCCATGGAAGCCCTCCCATGCGCGCGTCGGTATCAAGAGCTCAAGCGAGCAATACAAGGGAGGAGAACACTGATGCACGAAGCCAACCGGGGTCGCCGGTTGTTGCGAAGCCCGTCCATATTCACCGTCGCGGCGCTTGTCGCCGCCACAGCAGTCTCCATGGTCCCGGCTACAACGGCTGCTGCCGCTCCGCCCCCGGCCTCGTTGTGCGGTACGTACGCATCTGCCCAGTTCGGGCCAACGTATGCGTCTTCACGGCTCCCAGCGGTACGAACGCCGCTACGGAGCTCCAAGCTATCCAGACAGCCGTCAACAACATCGCCACCCAGCAAGTCCCCCTCTCAGCCCAGTTCACTAACGACGGCTACGCCCTGCTCTTCGAGCCCGGGATTTACGGCTCGGCCGCAACGCCGCTGGTGTTCCAGGCGGGGTACTACACGGAGGTAGCTGGACTGGGTGCCGTCCCCCAAGACACCGTCATCAACGGCCAGATCGAAGTCTTGGCCAACTTGCTTGACTGCGCCAGCCCGACCAATTGCTGGGGCAATTCGGACGACAACTTCTGGCGGTCGATGTCCAACCTGACGCTCGACGTTGAGAACGACAACCCCAACGCCTACATCCCGACACCCCTTACCGAGCTGGCGCCTGTAAGTGTCACCTATGGGGGCGATTGCTTCGAAGGGACCGGCCCGTGGGCAGCAACACCGACCTCTGGTCGTCGTCGCAAGCGTCGCCCGTCCGGAGCGTCATCATCAACGGCAACCTCAACTGGCAGCAGTACTGCAGCGGCGCGAACGACTACGCCAGCGGTAGCTACGTGGCCAACAGTCTCATCCAGGGCACCGCGGGTAACGGCCAGCTCGACTGGTCCGGGAACCAGCAGGGGATAGCGCGTAATGACGATTTTCAGGGCGCCGAGGGCTACGTCTGGAACTACGTCTATTCCGGTGACGGCTGCCCTCCCGCCTATACGCCCCCGTCTGGGACTGAATGCTCGCCCAGTGAGGACGCGTTCAACGGGACCTACGGCATCGGCAGCGGCACTGATGGCATCAACGGGGTCAACCAGATTACGGAACTGCCCCAGAGCCCTGTGACCGAGGAGGAGCCGTTCCTGTACACCACGACCTCCACCGCAACCACCATGCCGGCGATGTCGGCTCCTGCCTGGGACGTCTTCTTGCCCGCCGTGCAACACAACTCGGTTGGCCCCAACTTCGTGAGCGGCACTGAGGCCGGGACCTCCGTCCCCCTTTCGGACTTCTTCATCGCTAACCCGAGCACTCCGGAGGGGCAAATCCAGAGCGCCCTCGACCGAGGCCACAGCCTTATCCTCACTCCGGGCGTGTACGACCTCGACGCCGCCCTTGTCGTCAGCCATCCCAACACGGTCGTCCTGGGTCTCGGGTTCCCGGTTCTAGTGCCTCAACGGGGCAGCGCGTCCATGGTCGTGCTCCCCAACAACGGCGTGAAACTGAGCGGGATGATCTTCGACGCCGGTCCGGTCAACTCGCCCGTCCTGCTATCGGTGGGCACTCCGGGCCAGCAAGGTCGGCAAGGCCAGCAGGGTCAGCAGGGTCAGCCTGGTCAGCCGGCCGCTGGCTCGGCCAGCCCAGACCTCATCCAGGACATCTTCTTCCGCGTCGGCGGGGCCGAGACCACGTCGGTATCGGCCACGGTCAGTTTGATCGATAATGCTGAGAACTCGATCATCGACGACATCTGGGCCTGGCGCGCCGACCATGGCGCCAATACCTCGGTGACCGGGCCTCAAGGCCAAGAAGGAGCCGGGTGGACCTACAACCAGGGCGACACCGGGCTTGTGGTCACCGGTGACAACGTGACTGCTTACGGCCTCGCCGTCGAGCACTACCAGAAGAACGAAGTCATCTGGAGCGGCAACAACGGGACCGCAATCTACCTCCAGAACGAGTTGCCCTACGACCCGCCCAGCCAGACGGCGTGGGAAGTGTCCCCGGTCCAGCCCGGTTATCCCTCCTTCCTCGTGGGTAACAACGTCCAGAACTTCCACGGGTACGGCATGGCTAGCTATGTCGTGTTCATCTACACGAATGCCACCCTGTGGGATGCCATGACCTACGAGGCGCCCAACAACCCGGGCGTCGTGTTCACGGATGCCATGGACCTGTTCATCTCCAGCACGTGCTCCGTTAACGCGAACTGCCCGACCCCGAGCCAGTCCGGAGGCCTCGACTCGGTCATAGATGGGGTCGGCGGCCCTGCCACCAATGCCAACCCGACCGCGGTCGTGGACGTCGACTCGTACTCGAATGGGACCGCAACTCTGCCATGACCTAACGCACCTACTCGCCGGTAGAGCCACGAGCCACAGCGTGACGGCCGGCCTGCGCAAGGCATGACCTGATGACTAGACCGGGAGTGTTAGCGCTCCCGGTCTTGTCTTTGGCCCCAGGGCGGCCTGGCGGTTGGAGGCGGCCAGCTACCCAACGGGTCTGGTCCTGACTTGTAATCGGCCAATCGCTGTTCCACTGTCAATATCGTTGACACCTAGAGAACATGTCGGCGGAACTTCATTGATTTATATAGGGGCCGTGCGCGCTACCGCGTACCAGTGACTGCAATTTCCATCAAAAGGCGGAGCTTCATCATCGCGAAGAAAGCCTTCCCGTTCCGTCTCTTGCGTCCGCGCCGCGGGAGCCGGCCCCCGCTCGTGCGGAGGACCGCTACCATTATCGCTGCCGGCGTTGTCGCGGCCATGGTCCCCTCGGCCTGCAACTCGACGCCGCGCGTGGTGGTCGCCGGTCACGGGCCGCCGCCGGTCGCGGGGCCACACTCGGCGACCGCTGGTCAAGGGCCGCCACCGGTCAGGGTGCTGAAACAAGACGCGGATAATGGCAACGGCGACATCTTCATCGCCCCAATGGGCGGTGGCTACGCCAGCGGGCCTGAGATCCTGACCAATTCCGGCCAGGTGGTCTGGTTCCACGCTGTGCCAGCCGGGGAAACGGTCACCGACTTCCGGGCCCAGACCTATCAAGGAAGACCCGTCCTCACGTGGTTCCAGGGCAGCGGCCTCAACGGGACCGACTACATATACGACGACCGCTATGAGCAGATCGCGGAGGTGAGCGCCGGTAACGGCGACCTCACGGACTTTCACGAGTTCCTCATCACGCCCTGGAACACAGCGCTTATCACGGCCGACGCCTTCGGGACTGCGAACCTGACCTCGATCGGCGGCCCCGCGGACCAGAAAGTCTTCGACGGCATCGTTCAGGAGATCGACATCCGCACTGGAAAGGTGCTCTTCCAGTGGGACAGCGCGGACCACGTCCCCTACAGGGACAGCGAGCTGCCGCGGCCCGCTTCGGCCAACGAGCCGTGGGACTGGTTCCACATCAATGCCGTGAAACTCGACACGGACGGGAACCTGCTCATCAGCTCCCGCTTCACGTGGACGACTTACAAAGTGAGCCTGCGCACCGGGAAGATCGTCTGGGAGCTGGGGGGCAAGCACAGCACGTTCAAGCTCACGACTGCCCCCGGGCAGGTCCTCGACCGCGCCCACGAAATCTTCGCCTTCCAGCACGACCCGCAGGCCATCGGGCACGACGAGTACACGTTCTTCGACGATGAATCAGACGGCTCTACCAGGCTTTTAGGCCATAGCCGGGTCGTCACTGTGAAGCTGGACCTCACCACCAGGGTGGCCACCCTGGTCAAGTCCATCAACCAGCCCGAGGGCCTCGTGGCCTCGGCTTTCGGGAACGCACAGACCACCCGCAACAGCGACGTGTTCGTCGACTGGGGTGCGGTGCCTTATATCTCGGAGTTCCGCCCGTCCGGGCGGTTACTGTTCAACGCCAAGTTCCCGGCTGGCGTGAGCAGTTACCGCGCCTACCGACTGCCTTGGCACCCGGCCACTCAAGCCGACGAGGCAGGCACGTCGGCCGCGACTAGCAACACGGCCCGACCGGGATAGACAGACCCAAAAAGACCTGGCGCCTCTATGCTGTCCCGCTGTAGAGGAGCGGGTTCAGCTCGCTCGCGGCCAGGTCCCCGGGTTGGCATCCTGGCAGCCACCGAGCGAGATCGCTAGCCTGACGGCGGTTCTCCGGCGGCGCCACTCGCATACCGTCGGGGAAATAGAGGACGGTCATGATCTCCCGCATGGCAGAGCTGGTGTTCTCCTCTGCACGGTGCAACGTCCACCCTGCGTGAAAGGTGGCGTCGCCAGCCGCCAACGGGCCGTAGTTGACCACATCGAGGCCCTGTTCGTTAACGATCCGCTCGCCGCCAGACTGCGAGTCATCCGAGATCGCGGAGATCCTCGAGGCCGAGGTGGCAACTCCCGCGAGCGAAGCTCATGCTCCCGCCCATCTCGGACGTCAGGTCGACGAGGGGCATCCACATGGTCACCGGGCCCCAACCACGCAGTGGCCAGTAACCCTGGTCCTGGTGCCACGGCGTCGGCCCGCCCCCCGGTTCCTTGAACAGAGCCTGGTCGTGGTAGAGGCGGATGCCAGGCACGCCTACAAGGCGGGCTGCCACCTCGGCAAAGCGCGGGGACAGTGTGAAGGGGCGGACGCCGTCCACTGTCTGCCATATGTTCTCGACCTGGAGAAAGGCCCGGCCGTAGGTGCTCGACCGTTCCGACAGCGGGGCCACACCCTTGCTTCGATCCGCCACTGCCTCCACAATCGCGGACCGTACGGCGTCTACCTCTGGCTTCGGGGACAGTCCTCGCACCACCGTGCAGCCGTCGCGGCGGAACTCTGCAATGCGCTCCTCGCTTAGGTCCCCGAGCGTGGAAGGCTCCGGGACAGACGTCTTCGACATTGACATGACAACCTCCTCGGCACCCTTTTATAGCCCACCAGGTCCTGGGGTACCGTCGTCAGGACCTGGCTCCGTCGTGGGGTCGGAGATGCTGAGATCGCCTGATGGTGCGTGCGGCGCCAGCCTAAGACGCCAAAACATGGGCATGGTGATCGTCATGACGGCGGCCACGGCCATCGAGGCCAGGCCACCAGATACCACAGCAAACCTGGGCGAGACGAGCGTGGCTACCGCCCCCGACTCGAAATCCCCCAACCGGGGCCCACCGGAGACGACTGCGGTTTGGATGGCGTTCATGCGGCCTCGCAAGTTATCGGGCACCCGCAACTGGAGAATGGAATTACGAAAGATGGCTGAGACCACGTCGGCCCAACCGGCGACGGCCAGGCACAAAAGAGCAAAGGGAAGGGACCGCACCAACCCGAAGGCAGTGATCGATGCGCCCCACACGAGGACTGCGATCACGACGGCGCGACCCTGCCGCTTCACGTGCGTCACCCAACCCGTCGCCAACGCCCCAACGAGGGCGCCAGCAGCGACCGCGGTGTAAAGGTAGCTGACCGTCCGGGCACCGCCGTGGAAGAGCACCGTGCCGAAGGCGGGGAACAGCGCCCGGGGCATGCCGAAGACCATGGCGACGAGGTCGATGAGGTACACGGTTTGAAGGGCACGGTCGGCGCGGAGAAAGCGAAGCCCTTCCTTGACGGCCTTCAAGCCCAGGGCGGTCACCTGGTGGGCAGGCGGGAGCGGGCGCAACAGCCAGGCGCCGACCAACGCCGCGCCAAAGCTGGCGACATCGGCCCAGTAGGCCGCGCCCAACCCGGCCGACGAAATAATGATCCCAGCCAGGAACGGGCCTACAACCGAGCTCGTTTGGAACAATGCCTGGAACAGAGCGCTCATCCCGGTGAGGTCCGAACGGTCGAGGACCGACGCGGCTGCGGCGACTCGGGTGGGGGACTCTACGCCAGACAGCCCGGCAGAGGCAGCACTGAAAACGTAAAGGGGCCACACCGCCGGCTTAGCCCCAACCGTCGAGTTGAGCGCCAGAGCGGCACTGCACCCGGCCATGGCCACTTCGGCAACGAGCAGTACGCGCCGCCGGTCGTAGGTATCCGCTATCGCCCCGCCCACAAACGAGCAGGCGATCAGCGGGACCAGCTGCGCCAGGCTGGCCAAGCCCACCTGCAGCGACGAACCGGTCAGGCTGTAGAGCTGGAAGGGCACGGCTACCGTCGTCAGCCCGGAACCGATGAGGGACACCATCTCCCCGAAGAACAGGTAACGAAAGTCCTTCGACCGCCGTAGCGGCCCGACGTCTATGAGAACCCTGCGGCGCACCATCGGTGATAAATGCGACGGTGCTCATCTGCTCGAGCCCGCCGGCCAACCTCCTTCCGATTGGGCCCGTTTGGGCCTGGGCCGTACGGCCACGGTCGGGCACAAAGTTACCCGGCCGGCCTCGGCCCCCACCCCAATCCGCTGCTCAAGGCCGCATCGTGTGAGGCGGCTGGGCCGAAACTGCGCCAGCGCTGAAGGCAGGAGCGCGAGTTGGCGCCCGTGCGTGTCACTGCGGGAGGCTTTCTCAGGTGAATGAGCAAGTACCGCTCACGACGTTGCTGTCGTGGGCATGGGTGGCGCACGCGATTGAGGTTGACAATGCGGTGGAAGCGGTGGGTTCGCAGCACGTCGGCCGGCTGTTCCGCATTTCCCTGGCGATGTGGGCCAACGGTCTGCGACTTATCGACGAAGAGGGCGTCACCGTCGACCAACTTCAGGCTCGTGCTCGCGCCAGGTGCAACATCGGCGGGCTCGAGCGTTGGGGGTGGATCTCGGTAGGTGACGTCGGCCCCAAGCGCCGCGATGGGTACGGGAGCGGCCGCGGGGTGAAAGGCAGTACCGTGCTGCGGCCCACGCGGGCCGGGTCATACGCCCGGCGCTTGTGGCCGCGCATAGTCGCAGAGGTGGAGCAAAGATGGCGGGGGCGTTTTGGCAGCGAGGTCATCGGGTCATTGGGTGAAGCATTGCGTCCGCTGGCCGGGGCAATGCCCTGGTCCCCGCCACAAATGAGCGCCGGGGACGGCTTTTACACCCACGTCGTTGACGGCCCCATCCCCGGCGCGGCAGCATCCGGGAAGGCGGCCGATGACATCCCTGACCAGCACCCGCCGCTGGTGGCGCTGATGGGCCAGGTGCTGACTGCGGTCACCCTCGAGCACGAAGCAAACGCCGAGGTTTCGCTGCCGATGGGGGCCGATATCCTGCGTGTCATCGGCGAGCGCGCCGTACGCACTCGCGACCTACCGGCATTGTCAGGAGTATCGAAAGAAGCCGTGGCCATTGGACGCCCTCGACGGGTACTGGGCTCGGGCGGCGCTGACGAAGCACGAGGAGCTGCGGGGCCCACTCGCAGCCGTCCTGGCCCGCAGCGAGACCCTGGGAGAAGGGCTCGTCCCGCCACCCGGGTGCTGGCGGGGGGAGAAGCCATACCTGGCCCAGACCAACCGCGTGTTGGCGGGCCCGACGGCGGCGCTGCCCTGGCACCCGACCGTCCTGCATCGTGGAGGATGGCCGGACGGCTCCTGAGCGGCGGACCGGCTGGTGCCTCAGGGGTTGCAGTGCTTTACCGCGGCCTGGAAGGCGGGCGAGTTGGGGTCAGCGCCGTTCGAGCCAGAGCCCCGGCTCATGATCCCCCCGTTGGGGCCGAACGTCGGGTCGGGGAAGCTCGGAAGGCCGTGCGCCCTCATGCAAGCGGCAAAGGCCAGAGCCTGCCGCTCGGCTTGCTCCTGCTGGGCGTGAGTGGGCTTTGGCGGCGCGTACTTCTGGCAGGCGCTCTGAGCGGCCTGGAACTGGGGACTCGTCGGATCTATGCCGCTGTTGGAGTTGAGCTGGATACCGCCGGTGGGGCCCGGGTCAGGGAAATTGGTAACGCCGTGCGAACGCATGCACCGGGAGAACTTGACCGCTCGTTCGAAGTTCTTCTCGGTGGTTTGGCCTGGAGGCAACGTTGTGGCCGTGGCCCCGGCGTCGAGGGCGGTGGTCGTCTTGTGGCCCAGGCTGGCCACGCTGTTCGGCGACCGCCCGCCACAGGCCGCGAGCAGGCAGCCGAGGGCGGCCAGGGCGACGGCGGCGGCTATACGCCCGCTTCGGCAGGGCCATCGCGGAGACATCGGGGACATGCGCAAGAGGGTACGGGCCTCCTGGTAACAGGGCGCTAACAACGCCGCTGGCCGCGACGGTCCCGGTCAGCCAGATCATCCCTCCTGCTGGTTAGTTCGGTCCCCAGTAAGATTGGCCGGGTGGCGGAAAAAGCCTTCGAGGTTATTTGCGAGGTCGAACCGGCCACGAGCCCTGACTTACGACGCGTTCGTCACCAAATCGGCGTACTGAGCGCGGTCGCGTCGATATTCCTGATCCCCGATAATCATATCGGGAGGGCCACGGTATCGAGCATTGCAGTCGCCCGCGAGGTGATCGAAATGGGCGGGCGAGCAATTGCTTGTCTCAACGCCAGGGACCGTAATACCCTCGGTTTCCGTCGTGACCTATTGACCGCGGCAGCTTACGGAGTGGACGAGTTCCTTTTTGTCTACGGCGACCGGCCGGAATCAGGCCGTCGCTCCGACGACCTGACAGTCAGGGGAATGCTCGACGAAGCGCGGCGCTTTGGCCACCAGCACCAGCCGGGCGCGTCCCGTTTTCGCCTCGGGGTGGCGGCCGCGCTGGCCCGCTACCGGCGTGGAAGCTCGGCGCCGACTTTCTGTTTGGACAGGTGGGTTTTTCGCTTGAAAGCGTCACGGCGTGGCGGGCTTCAGTACAGTTCGACGGGCCAGTGTACGCCGGCGTGATGGTGGTCGGGAGCGCTCAGATGGCGGCCAAACTGAGCGGCGAGATCCCCCAACTGGCGGTCCCGGCGTGGCTGACCCAACGTCTCGAGCAGGATCGCGAAGCGGGGGTCGAGTTCGCGTGCGACCTCGTCTGCCAGATACGAGACTCAGGCGCGTTCGACGGGGTGCACCTCATCCCGGTGCGCCGCTACAGAGAGGTTGCTCGCCGCCTCGAGACCCAGCTTTAGCGGCTTTCTGAAAGGTAGTCACGAAACGGCGGCAGACGCGTCCGTACTTGATTGGGCCTTAATGCATAGAAATTCGTTTGCCAGGCCGCCCATTTCCCGCCACAGTGGTGCGGTGGAGGTCCAGTTCACCCACGACCCGGGCGAGTTCGTCGGCTTGACGGCGGACTTTATGCGCGACGATCCTTTCAGTACCAATGTGATCGGCGTGCATACTTCGGCAGTCATCGCGGGCAGGCGACGTGGTAGCCCGGAAGACTTGTGGGGAGCCGTATTTAGTGGAGGCCGGGTCGTCGGGGTGGCGATGCACACGCCTCCGTACAACCTTTTCCTATCCCGCATGTCGGCTGAGGCCGCGTCCCGACTGGCCGGTGCCGTCAACGGGCGGAGTCGCGCTATCCCCGGTATCACCGGCGAAATAGCGGCCGCCTCGGCTTTCGTCGACCGCTGGGTTGAGCTGAACGGCCAGGTGGAATCCGTTGACGTGGTTTTGCGGATGTACCGAATAGGCCAGTTGTGCCACCCCACCGGTGTGGCAGGCTCGGCCCGGCCAGCCAGCAAGGACGACACTGGCCGGGTGCGGGACTGGTTGGCCGCCTTCCAGGCCGAGGTGGCCCCCCACGGCCCGGTCGGGGACGCGGCCGACACTGCCAATCGACGGGTCGCCGCCGGCGAAATTACGTTCTGGGTTGAAGCGGAAGAGCCAGTATCAATAGCCGGGTGCAGCGCGGCCGCCGACGGTATCGCCCGTGTGGGGCCGGTTTATACCCCGCCGGCCCACCGTCGCCGCGGTTACGGCGCGGCTGTGACTGCCAGCGCAACGGCTGAAGCACTGGAAAAAGGCGCCGCTCACGTCGTCCTCTACGCCGACCTGGCCAACCCCACTTCCAACTCGGTGTACCAGTCGATTGGTTACGTGGCCGACCATGACGCGGTGGAACGGCGGTTCCTCCAGAAATGAATTACCGTTCATCCGGTGGCCGGAAGTGACGTCCCTCACCACGCGATAAGCGCGGTCGCCGTGCCGACGGGTCAAACCGGCCCCTTGAGTCGCCCGGTGCTGGCGGACATGTGACAAATAGCGTCACCCGGACCTGATGGGGCCCTGGCAAACACTTTTCGCCACCCAGGCTGGCGTCGGCGCAGCCCTCACCGGCCTGGTCTTCGTCGTGTTATCGATCAATCTGAAGGAGATCCTGGCCCTCCCGGGTTTGGCTGACCGCGCCGGAGAGGCACTGCTCCTTTTACTGCTGCCGGTCGTCAACGGCCTGATTGGTGTTTTACCTCAGGCGAGCACCCGGGCGCTCGGCGCCGAGTTCCTCATTACCGCTATCGTTTTCTGGGCCATCGTCACCCGGATCCTCGTCGCCGGGCGCAAGACCGTCGTAGGCCGCCCGCGGCGCGAGTTCATTACGCGCTCGGCCGCCGCCCAGTCCGCCATGCTGGCGGCCATCGTTGGCGGGTGCCTCTTGCTGGCCGGCAACCTGAACGGGCTCTGGTGGCAAGCGGCCGCCGTCCTGCTCTGCATCATCGCCGGCGTGGCCGATGCGTGGGTCCTGCTAGTGGAGATCCTGCGCTAAGGCCCCCCGGGCGAAGGCTCGCCCCCGCGCCGCCAGGACCTCGAAAGCCCTCCCCCCGGCCGCCCACGTCGCCCCCAGATCTGACCCCGGGGGGTACCGGCCATCCAGCTCCAGGATAACCATGCCGTGAGCAAAAGACCACAACGCCTGGGCGAGATAGGGGTCGCCGGTCACGACGTACCACGGGTTCCCCGCCCATTCCTCGAGCCCTGGCGGCAACCCCTCCCTGGCCAGCGGTCCCGTCGTGGCGAGACGGTACAGGTGAGGGTGAGAAAGGCTGTAACGGCGATAGGTCTCGAGGAGGGGGGCGACAGCGGGCTCGTCACCGCCAGCGTGGAGGGCCTCGTGGGCTGCCTGGCCAATTTCGACCATGGCGTCTGTTAGCAGCGCCAGTTCCAGCTCCGCCTTGGAGGCAAAGTGCTTGTACAACGACGGCGCCTGTATACCGAGCTCGTCGGCCACGCGCCGCATCGTCAATGCGTCCCGGCCACCGTCTTCGAGCACGCTCCGGGCCGCCGCGACGATCTCGGCCGCGCGCCGTCTCCGGGGTTGCCCCCAGGTGGGCCGGTCGAGCTCACCCGGCAGGAGCTGTGCCCGGGACGCCGGGGAGCCTGGCGCTGAGAAGGAGGCCGAGGATTTGGGGGACTCCGGTGATTTGGGGGACGCCGGCGATTTGGGGGAGGTCCGGGCGGGGGCAGACGACGAGGCCACGGCCCCGTTTGCACGGTCGTGGCCGGTCACATCAGCCCTGCTTTTCCAGTAGGAGGAAGACCGGGTGTTTGGGGGCGATCCGGAGCAAATCCTCATCGGACGAGTCAGCGCTCACGCCTTCGAAAAATACACCGACCTCCATCTTCCACCTGCGCAAGTAGGCGCGGAGAATAGGCGGCTTTTCTTCATCAGAGAGCTCGCGCACCGTGCGCTCGTCACGGTGGCGGCCCAGTTCCAGAATGAGCCGGTCGTTGTCTGCGCGGACATTGCGGGCCCACTGCGTGTTCCCGCGTGGGGAGACGAGGTACTCATGGCCTTCGAACGTGAGCAAGTTGACCGGTGTGCGGCGGGGGGCACCCGTAGTGCGCCCGCGCACCTCGAGCACGCGGCTGCCCCAGATGCTGATTCCCATGTGCATCGCCAGGACAAGGAACGGGTTCATGATCCGGCGCGTTAGCGCGCCTGGTTTCCGGTATTGGGTGGGCGCTTCAGCCATAATTTGCCTCCCTTTCAGGCAGTTCGACGGCGGCTAACAGCATTAGCCAATTGTAGCTAACGTTGTTAGCCATGTCAAGGAGGGGACCAAAGGGGACAGCCGAGCTGAAGTGCGGGTCTCCTAAGCTCACCAACGTGCGCGTGGCCGTGGCTGGCTCGAGCGGCTTGATTGGGCGCGCTCTGTGCGCCCAGCTCGAGAACGCCGGCCATGAGGTGACCCGCGTTGTACGTCGGCCGGTGGGCCCGCAAGAGCGGGCGTTGGAGTGGGATCCGGGCGCCGGGACCATCGACGGCGACGGTTTCGAAGGCCTCGACGCAGTCGTGAACCTGGCTGGAGCGGGGATTGGCGACCGGCGTTGGAGCCCGACCAGGAAGCAGCTGGTCCTGGATAGCCGCACCCAGGGCACAGCCCTCATAGCCAGGACAGTGGCGGACCTCGCCAAGCCGCCCCGCGTACTCGTGAACGCGTCGGCCATCGGTTTCTACGGCGACCGGGGCGACCTGACCGTCACAGAGCAAACTGGGCCGGGCTCGGACTTCCTGGCCACACTGTGCCAGCTATGGGAGTCCGCTACGGCACCAGCGAGCGAGACCGGGGTCAGGGTCGCCTTAGCCCGTTCAGGTATGGTGCTGTCTCCTCGAGGGGGAGCACTGGCGAAGCTCATACCGCTGTTCAGCGCCGGCCTAGGTGGCCGGCTCGGGGCCGGCTCTCAATGGTGGAGCTGGGTAACACTGGACGATGAGGTGGCTGCCCTCGTCTGGCTCCTGGAGAACGACATACGCGGCCCGGTCAACCTGGCCTCTCCCAACCCGGTCACCAACCGGGACTTCTCCGTCGCGCTTGCGCGAACCCTCTCCCGTCCGGCGTTGCTCTCCGTGCCTCGCTTCGGCCCCCGACTGTTGCTGGGGACCGAGCTGGCAGACAGCCTCCTCTTCACCAGTGCCCGGATCCGTCCTACGGTCCTGGAAGCGGGCGGCTACAGCTTCATAGATCCGGACCTCGAAACCGGGCTACGCCGAATGCTTCGACCCACTCGAGACAAGTCCGGGCCGGTCGATGACAAGGCAAGGTAAATCGCTCGCATATAGAGCTCTCTGCACCGGCCATTAGAGATAAATCAACCTCAGTGGCCGTGTTTCGTGGCCCGAGCGATGGCGCCAATGGCGGGAGCTACGGCGAGCCACAAGCCAATCGTTACGACCATCGAGGTGATGTAGCCAAAGGGCCGGATCCCGACGCTGCTGGCGACGGAACCAGCTATCAACATCAGGTGGCCAGGCGCTCACAAAGAAGGCCGGGCCGGCGGTCATTATCGTGAAGAAATCTTTCATCGGTCCCTTCTTCAAATTCGCTGACGCGGCTGGTCAGTACTTGGAAGGCGAGTGGCCCGCCTCTGCCCTCTGTTGTTGCGGCTGCAGCCGCGACGCTAATCCTTGGCCACGCCGAGCGGCGAGGCTATGATCTTGCACTGCACGCCGTGAACCAAGGTTGCGGAAGGGAGCAGCCGTGAAGCCAAGGGCGCTGTTCGCCGAGTTTTTCGGGACGGCACTTCTCGTTTTTTTTGGCGTCGGGACCGCTACATTGTCCTTCGGGTTCAAAATGACCGGGACCAGCCAGTCAGCCGGGGTAGTGGCTACCGCCCTTGCTTTCGGGCTAGTAGTCCTGGTGCTGGTCTACGGTCTGGGGCCCATTTCCGGTTGCCACATCAATCCCGCCATCACGATGGGCTTCTTGGCCGCACGAAAGATCACCGTGCTCGACGCCGTGGGGTACTGGGCGGCACAAGTGGTGGGCGGCATCGCGGGTGCGGCCGTCCTGTTCGGGATATTCTCGTCCTCCTCCATCTACCGCATTGGCACACAGGGGTTAGGGGCGGACGGTTACGGTAAAGACTCCATGATCCTGGCCAACGCCGCCGGTGCTTTTGGCATCGAGATCGTTCTTACCTTCACGTTCGTTTTCGTCATCTTGGCCGTGACGCGTCGGGCGAGCAATGCGACGGTGGCCGGCCTTGTCATTGGTCTGTGCCTGACGCTGGTCCACATCATCGGGATCCCGGTCGATGGCACATCGGTCAACCCGGCCCGCAGCATTGCCCCGGCCCTTTTCGTCGGCGGTGAAGCCCTCAGCCAGTTGTGGGTCTTCATCGTTGCCCCATTGATCGGCGGGGCATTGTCAGCCGTGGTGTTCCAACTGCTGTACCCGGAAGGGGAAGAAGAGGCGGCGCCGGCGCCGGCACCCGAGGAGCGGCCAAGCTGAGCCAAGCCCGGTGGCAGCGGAGGCTTCTCAGCCACGCGGAGTGCTACTGAGGCGAAAAAGGCCGAGCCCCGGCCCTCTGTGGTCCTAGCCAGGCGGCATAGGCCTCAAATTTGCCGAGCAGCCGTGCTCCCGGCCGTCCTGCCGGGCCCTGAACGGGTCGTGCCCGCTCGTCGGCGGGCGACCTCGAAGCAAGCTACGGCCGTGGCGGCGGCCACATTGAGCGACTCGAGGGGCCCTCGCTGAGGTATGCGCACCAGCAGGTCACACCGGTCTCGAGCCAAGCGGGAGAGACCCTTTCCTTCCGAGCCCAGGACGAGCGCCACGGGGCCGTCGAACAGCGTGGCGTCCCACAGCTCCTCGTTACCTAGGGGGTCGAGGCCGACGAGCCAGATCCCGGCCCGGCTGAGGCGCTGGAGAGCGGCGGGGATGCCGCCGACAGAAGAGATGGGGACGTATTCGACCGCGCCCGCCGCGGCTTTGACGGCGGCTGCCGTCAGCGGCGCGGACCGGTGGCGGCCCACGACCACTCCCCCCACGCCGGCGCACGCGGCCGTTCGCAAGACTGACCCCAGGTTGCCCGGATCCGTGACGCCATCCAAGACCAGCAGGAACGCCGGTCCCGGAGCAGCCTCAACATGGACCAGCTCTTCGAGGCCAACCGGCAGCAACGGGTCGGCCCAGGCGATGACCCCTTGAGGTGCGCCTGTCTGGGCTGCCGCCAGGAGCGCCTCCACGGGCTTGACTTCGGCCCGCACGCCTCGCTCCGAGCCGAGCGCGGCTATCCGTTGGACGGGGTCGCTCATGGCCACGTTCTCGGCCAGCCAGAGGCGCCGAACTCGCCGGCGCCGCGCCAAGAGGAGCTCGTGGACGGCGTGATGGCCTTCGACCTGTTCCCCGCCGAGCCCGTGAGCCTGGCCACCGGCTTTCATTTTTCCTCGATGAGAGCGACCGCTATGCAGGCAATACCTTCCTGGCGGCCCAGCGCCCCCAGCCCTTCTCCCCGTTTGGCCTTCACCGAGACCGGCGCGGTTAACAGCGCGGCCAAGGTCCTCTCCATAGCTTCTCTATACGAGGCCAACCTGGGGGTTTCGGCGATCACAGTGCAATCGACATTGACCGGCCGCCATTCAAGTGAGATCTTTTCTACGACCCGGCCCAGCAAAGCCAAACTGTCTGCCCCTGCAAATGACGGGTCAGTGTCGGGGAACAGCGTCCCGATGTCCCCGAGGCCGGAGGCACCGAGGAGAGCGTCGGCCACCGCATGGCAGATGACGTCGCCGTCACTGTGCCCTCTCAGACCCCTACCTTCGACGTGCACCCCGGCCAGGACGAGCTTCCTCGTCGGGTCGTCGCCAAATGGGTGGATGTCGAAACCCTGACCGACCCGGAGGCTCACACGGCCCCCCACGTCGGGGCCCGGGCGGACAAGAGCGTCTCGGCCAGAGCCAGGTCCACTGGAGCCGTCACCTTCATGTTGCTGAGTTCACCAGGGACGCTCACCACTCGGCCCCCGATCGCCTCGACGAGAGCGGCGTCGTCGGTCGCCTCTCCACCACCGGCGTGGGCCGCCCGTAGCGCCTGGGCCGAGAACGCCTGGGGCGTCTGCACGGCCAACAGCCGTGCCCGTTCCAGCGTCACCAAGCGGCCATCATCCTGAAGCTGTTTGATCGTGTCGGACACCGGCAGGCACGGTATGGCCGCGTCCGCGCCATCGTGCACAGCCGCGATCACCGAGGCCCACAATCCCGGGGTCGAGAGTGGGCGAGCGGCGTCGTGGACGACTATGACACCCGCATCCGAGGGGACAGCCCCGAGGCCGTGCCGCACGGACTCCGCCCGCGTCGGCCCGCCCGCAACTACTACGGAAGCACGGGCGCTGTACCTGTCGAGGGCTTCTCCCGGCACCACCAGCACGACGCCTGCGCACGCCTTACTCGCTGCCTCCAGTGACCAATCGACAACCTCACGGCCGGCCACAATCATGAACTGCTTATAGCCACCGAACCGGGTGCCACTGCCACCCGCGACCACGACCCCCCAAACCGTCGCTACTGAAACGCCTCCCGAGACTTCTTTAGGGCAGGGCTTCGTCGAGCTTCTGTTCGGCCTCTGACTCGGTGACGCCGATGGCAAAGGTCAGCTCCGAGACCAGAATCTGCCGGGCCCGGTTGAGCATCCTCTTCTCACCGGCCGATAGGCCCTTGTCCTTGTCCCTGTTCGACAGGTTCCGGACCACCTCCGCCACCTGGTAGATATCACCGGACTTCAGCTTCTCGACGTGGTTTTTGTAACGACGGGACCAGTTCGTCGGCATCCTGACGTCCTTTTTGCGCAGGACGGCGAAAACCTCTTCCACTTCCTCGTCGTTTATGACTTCCCTGATACCTACGTCCGCGGTCGAATCAACTGGCACCTTCAGCGTGAGGTCGCCATAGGCGAGGCGAAGTACCAGGTACTCCCGCTGCTCGCCAAAGTCGGCGCGCAGTTCTCGCCTCTCCACGACTGCTGCCCCGTGATGGGGGTAGACGACCTTGTCGCCGACGTCAAATGACATGCGTCTCCCAAGAAACCCGTATTGGCGTGTGCCCTCCCTCCAGGGTAGGCGATTTCTGGGCCTTCATCCAAGGCAGTCAGTGTTCCATCGCAACGCGAGCGACAGGCAACGGCTAGCGTTTGGCGTGGATGGACGATGTTTCGCCGCTGAGTGGGTCGGAGCTTTTCTCCTCGCTCGGGGCCGAGGCGCTCGTCCGCGTCGCCATCAAGGCCACAACCGTCGCGCTCGAGCGCAACGACATCCTCTTTAGTGAAGGGGATGAGGCAGACGAGCTCTTCGTCGTCTTGGTTGGGCGCATGGCCATAGCCAAGAAGTCGCCCGGACGGACGGGAATCACTGGTAGCCCTGATGGAACCGGGCGACGTTTTCGGCGAAATGCCGCTGTTCGACGGCGAGCCGCGCTCGGCCCTCGCACGGGCGCTCGAACGTTCGGAACTGGCTCGGGTGCCGTTCGACGTCGTGCGGACGGAACTGGACGCCCAGCCGGCTCTGTTGTGGGACGTTGTGGCTCTGTTCGCCAGCCGGCTACGGGCCACGGACGACGCCCTGGCGGACGCCATGCTGCTCGACGTCACCGGTCGGACCGCCAAGCGCTTGCTCGAGCTGTCCGGAGAGGCGGACGAGTTCGTCCTGCCGATAACCCAGGAGGAACTGGCCGGGCTCGTGGGAGCTTCGCGCGAGCGAGTAAACAAAGCCATCGCGGCTTTCGTCCGGCTGGGCTGGATAGAGCAGGCCGAACGCCGGTACCGGATTTTGAACCGACAACGCCTCACCGACCGCGCCCGCTGATCGCGGCTAAAAGGTCCGCTGCTGAAAAGTACTTTGCCGACGGCCACCAAAGCCATACTGGCGTTCAGCCGAGGCGTCTGGCGTTCAGCCGAGGCGGTCTGGCATTCAGCCGAGGCGGTCTAGGATGCTCGTCTCCGCCAGGCGGGCAAGGCCTTCTTTCACGAAATGGGCGCCCGCCACTTCGATGCCCTCGACCTTGTCCAGATCGTCGGCACTGGCACGGAGGATCTGCTGAAGGCCGCCATAGCGCTCGACTATGTTGCGGACCACCTGTTCGGGCAAACGCGGGATTTTGGAGAGCAGACGGTAGCCGTAAGGACGTAGAGGGCTTTCGAGGTCCGCTCCCGGCCCACCGATGCGCAGCACGCTGGCCACCCTCGAAAGGTCCAGGAGGCGGTCGGTAGTCAGGTGGCTGAGGGCGCTGAGCCCCTCGCCTACCCCCCAGGTGGGGTCGGGTGAAAGGTAGTCGCGGATGATCATGACGGCGTTCCTCTTCGACGCCGGCCAGCATTTCTTCGAGCTGCAGCCGCACCAACCGGCTATCAGTACCCAACTCGATGCTGTAGCCGTCGACTTCTTCGGCGATGCGCCGCACCATCTCGGTGCGCTGCAGGACGGTGACGACGTCGCTGCGGGTGACCATATCTTCGACTTCGAGGGCCGAGAGGGCGTTGGTGACAACGTCGAGGCGGTCCCGATAGCCCTCGAGCGTCTCCAGAGCCTGGTTGGCTCTGGCCAACAACCTCTCCACTGGTACCAGCGGCCTCTGTTGCTCGCCTCTGTAGACGGAGATTACGGACCGGTCCTCAGAGACCGTTATCACTGGGACGTCGATCGAACGCGCCACTCGCTCCGCGGTTCGGTGCCGGGTCCCGGTTTCCGAAGTGGCCACCGCCGGGTTGGGCACGAGGTGGACGTTGGCTCTCGCGATCCGGCTGGCGTCGTGGGCAAGGATGATTGCCCCGTCCATCTTGGCCAACTCGGAGAGCCGCTGAGGACTGAACTCGGCGTCCAGCAGGAAGCCACCAGAGCATATCGACAGCACCTCGGGGCCATCCCCCACGACTATGAGAGCGCCCATATTGGCCTGGAGGATCCGGTCCAAGCCTTCCCGCAGAGGCCGGCCTGGCGCTATCGACCCCAGCGCCTCGATCATTGCCGCGCTCAGCCTGTCGGGCACCGGGTGATGCTAACCCATCAAGGGCCGGCAGCGAGCGGCACGGGGCCTCCTTTTCGTGGCCACGCCTTGACCGTGGGCCCATCGCCGGACGCAATCGACCCGAACGCGATCGACAGGGCCTCGCTCAAACAAGAGGCCGGGAGCTGGCGCAGCAGTGGCACAGGAGCCGGCGACTTTGCGCCCTTGGCCGAGCCTGGCACCAACGCATCGCTGAAACCCGAGCCGCTGCGCCTCGGCCAACCGCTTCGACATGCCACTGACGCGGCGAGCCTCGCCACCGAGGCCAACCTCCCCGATGGCCACCAGTTCCGGGCGCAGAGGAGTACCTGACAGGGACGACGCCAGCGCCAGGCACACGGCGAGGTCGGCGGCCGGTTCGCACGCCCGCGCCCCCCCGCCACCGAGACGTAGATATCACGATCACCGACAGGTACGCCGCAGTGGCGGTCGAGCACAGCCACGAGGAAGCCCACCCGACCAGCGTCGAGGCCCGTGACGAACCGCCGAGGCACGGCCGATTGGCGTCCTACCAGGGCCTGCACCTCGACGAGGAGCGCCCGGTACCCTTCGATGGGCACCGTCACGGCCGACCCGGGCGCTCCGTCCAAACGGTCGCCGAGGAACAGGCTGCTCGGGTCCGTCACGCTCGTTAGCCCGGTCTCCGCCATATCGAAGAGGCCAGTCTCCCCAGTCGGCCCGAAGCGGTGCTTGACTGCACGCAGCGCTCGGAGCGATAGGTAACGATCACCCTCGAAGCTGAGCACCGTGTCGACCAGGTGCTCGAGGGCCCGGGGGCCAGCGAGCGCCCCCTCCTTGGTGACGTGGCCCACCAGGACCAAAGCGCAACCAGAGGACTTGGCCATGGCCACCAGGCGGTGGGCGCAGGCTCTCACCTGTGCCAGGGAGCCGGCGGGTGAGGCAACCTCCGGGTCGCTTACTGCCTGGACGGAGTCGACGACGACCACGTCCGGCTGGACCGAAGCCACCGCCTGCTCGACGCCGGGCAGCTGGGTCGCCTCCAGCACGAACACGCCCGGCACATCGGCGCCGAGCCGCGCCGCGCGCCGGCGCACCTGGGGCGCAGCCTCCTCCGCTGCTACGAGGAGGCCGCGGCGGCCATTGGCAGCCATCGACGCCAGCGCTTGCAACAGGAGCGTCGACTTCCCGGTGCCGGGCTCGCCGCCTACCAGGGTGCCCGAACCGGGCAGTAACCCGCCGGCCAGTACTCGGTCCAGTTCACTAATCCCGGTCGGGATGGGCTGGTGCGCGCTCAGGTCGACTTCACCCAAAGGGATGGGGACGGCGTCCTCGAAATCGTCGGCCCTGCCCGCCCCGCACGATGACCCGCCCGCCCCCGGGCCCGGCTGGGGCCGTTGGTGACCACCTCCTGCAGGGAGTTCCATTCCCCCACAGTTAGTGCAGCGGCCGGACCAGCGGGCGTGGGCGGTGCCGCACGCGTGGCAACGGTGTACCCGGTTGAGCTTGCTCATGGTTGCTGCACGCTAACGGGCACCTGTGACGGTGTCGTTTACCCGCCTGGGAACCACAACACAGCCGGTTCCTCCGCGGAGGCGGGTGCCCCAACCCCGCCGGCGGCCGTGCTCGTTTGCCCGCCTGGGTCCCCTGCGGCCCCTGCGGCCCCAAGAGTGCGGGGAGTGGGGCGAAAAACTGTTGTTATCACTATGTTATTCGACCCAGGCACAAAGATTCGCCCCAGAGCTGGCCCCCGGCCGGCCCTCCGCCCCAGAGCTGGCCCCTTGCCCCAGAGCTGGCCCCCGCCCGGCCCTTCACCCCAGAGCTGGCCCCCGCCCGGCCCTTGCCGCCAAGGCCGGCCCAATGCCGGTCTCTGCCCAAAGCTGGCCCTAGCGGAAGCGCAAGCCGCCCCGGTTCCGGCGCCGGCGGTGCCGCCCGTTCCACACCACAAACGCGGCGGTCACGAGTTCCACGAAGGCGCCAGCGGCAACAGCGATGCCGAGGGCTTCTACCCGGCCCCTGTCCACGACCTTGCTCGAGGCGGAGACCGGCGTGGTACCACCGAGGACCGGCGACCAGAGGAGGACGCCGCCGCTGTCCCCTGGGGCGGTGGCATCCGAGCTGGTGACTTGGCCGGGCAGCAGGACTTGCACCCGGAACTCGATCTCTTTGGCCGGGTCGGGGATCAGCTGGTGCACCTGCGAGGCGGGCATGCCGAGGGCGTACCCCACGCTGGCCGCCAACTTCGGGTCGTCAAAGCACGAGAGCGAGCACCGCAGATCGACGCGCCCCGAAGCTGTGTAGTTGTCTTGCAGAAAACCCGGCACTTCGTTGACGGCCAGGCGGAAGGGCCGGTCGGCCTGCGGCCCACTCCCGGCGATGTCCCCCACTAGCGCGGGCACCTGGGAAAGTTGGGCGAAGGTATGGCTGGCGCTCACGACGGTGGTCCCCCCGGAGCCCGAGCTAGGCCCATTGACGACCCAACCGGCGGCTCGGAGGTCGGCCACCGGCAGACCGTTCTTCAGATCTTCGATCTGAGCGGCCGTACTCGAGGGGAAAGCGACAGAGAGAGTAACCGAGCCCGAACCCGATGGGGCCACGACGACCCGTAGGTCAACGTTTGCCCCGCACGCTCCCAGCACAACCGAGGCCAGAAGCGCCGCCAACGCCAACGCGACAAAGGCAACCCGACCGGGTTGCCTTTGTCTCACGCTGCGGGCGCAGCCACCAATCAAAGAGCCGGTACAGCTACGGGCAAATCCAAGGTCCCGTAGCCTACCGCGGCCCTACAGCGGGTACTAGTCGCTGCTCCCGGCACCGGCCATCTCGACCGGCGGCGGCTCGATCTGCTCCATCACCCGGAAGGCGACCTCGCCGTTTTCGGCATCGACGATGACGGTGTCCCCGGCCCGGAACTCCTTCCAGAGGATCTTCTCGGACAACGGGTCCTCCACCATCCTCTGTAGCGCCCGGCGCAAGGGACGGGCGCCCATGAGGGCGTCGTAGCCCTTCTCGACGACCAGGTACTTGGCCGCCCGGGTCAGCTCGACGCTGATGCCTTGCGACTCGAGCTGCTCACGCACTCGCCGCATGTAAAGGTCCACGATCTCGGTGATCTCGTCCTTGCTGAGCTCATGGAACACGATGACCTCGTCGATCCTGTTGAGGAACTCGGGGCGGAAGTGTTGCTTGAGCGCATCGTTGACTTTGCTGGTCATCCGCTCGTGAGTCACCGCCTCGTCAGCCTTGGCAAAGCCCACCGAGGCCTTGCGCAGGTCGGCCGTCCCGAGGTTGGACGTCATGATGATGACCGTATTTTTGAAGTCCACCGCGCGGCCCTGGGCATCGGTAAGGCGACCGTCCTCCAGGATCTGGAGCAAAGCATTGAAGACGTCCGGGTGCGCCTTTTCGATCTCGTCGAAAAGCACCACCGAGAAAGGCTTCCGCCTCACGGCTTCGGTCAGCTGGCCGCCCTCTTCGTAGCCCACATAGCCGGGCGGAGAACCGACCAGCCGGCTTACCGTGTGCTTCTCCATGTACTCGGACATGTCGAGCTGCACCAGTGCGCCCTCGTCACCGAACAGGAACTCGGCCAGGGCCTTGGCGGTCTCGGTCTTCCCGACGCCCGAAGGGCCGAGGAAGATAAACGAGCCGCTCGGGCGCTTGGGGTCCTTCAGCCCTGCCCTTGTCCGCCTGATGGCTTGAGAAACCGCCTTCAGTGCGTTGTTTTGGCCGATGATCCGCTTGTGCAGCTCCTCTTCCATCCGGAGCAGCTTGGACGTCTCCTCTTCGGTCAGCTTGTAAACCGGGATGCCCGTCCAGTTGGCCAGGACCTCGGCAATGACCTCCTCGTCGACCACATCGAACAGGTCGACGCCTTCGGCCCTCCACTCCTGTTCCTTGGCCGCCTTGCGCTGCAGGAGCTCTTCCTCTTTTTCGCGGAGTTTCTTGGCCTGCTCGAAGTTCTGCTTCTCGATGGCCAGCTCCTTGTCCTTCCTCGCTTTGGCGATCTCTTCCTCGATCGCCTTGTAGTCGGGGGGAGTGGACATGCGCCGTATGCGCAACCGGCTGCCGGCCTCGTCGATGAGGTCTATGGCCTTGTCCGGGAGGAAACGATCGGCGATGTAGCGGTCCGCCAGGTTGGCGGCCGAGACAACGGCCTGGTCCGTGATGGTTACCCCATGATGCGCTTCGTAACGGTCCCGCAGGCCCTTCAGGATCTCGATGGTGTGGCCGAGAGACGGCTCCTCCACCTTGATCGGTTGGAACCGGCGCTCCAGGGCCGCATCCTTTTCAAGGTGCTTGCGGTACTCGTCGAGCGTCGTCGCCCCGATGGTCTGAAGCTCACCCCGGGCGAGCATGGGCTTCAGGATAGAAGCCGCATCGATAGCGCCCTCGGCGGCCCCGGCGCCCACCAGGGTGTGCAACTCGTCGATGAACAAAATGATGTCGCCCCGGGTACGTATCTCCTTCAGCACCTTCTTCAAGCGCTCTTCGAAATCGCCACGGTAACGAGACCCGGCCACCAGGGCGCCGAGGTCAAGAGTGTAAAGCTGCTTGCCCCGCAAGGTCTCCGGCACCTCGCTGGCGACGATCCGCTGAGACAGGCCTTCGACGATAGCCGTCTTGCCGACTCCCGGTTCGCCTATGAGCACAGGGTTGTTTTTGGTCCGCCTGGACAGGACCTGCATCACCCGCTCGATCTCGCGCTCACGGCCTATGACCGGGTCGAGCTTGCGTTCCCGGGCCAACTGGGTCAGGTTGCGCCCGAACTGGTCCAGGACCGGGCTCCCGGCCGGGACATCCTGCGTCCCGGGAGCAGCGCCGGCGGTAGCCTTCTCCGGCCCGGTGGCCTGGTAACCGGAAAGCAGCTGGATAACTTGCTGGCGAACTCGCGACAGGTCGGCCCCGAGGCTGACCAGGACCTGGGCAGCCACGCCTTCGCCCTCGCGGACCAGCCCGAGGAGCATGTGCTCGGTACCGATGTAGTTATGGCCGAGCTGCAGGGCCTCACGCAAGGAAAGCTCGAGTACCTTCTTGGCCCGGGGAGTAAAGGGCGGCGACCCTGTCGTAGACGTGCCCGCCGGCCCAATTGTCTCCTCTACCTTCTCACGTACAGCTTCCAAGCTGATACCCAGCGACTCCAGCGCCTTCGCAGCCACACCTTCACCCTCATGGATGAGGCCCAGCAAAATGTGCTCGGTCCCGATGAAGTTGTGGTTGAGCAGGCGCGCCTCTTCTTGGGCCAGCACCAGCACCCTTCGGGCTCGGTCAGTAAAGCGCTCAAACAACGCGGACAACCTCCTCGGCAGACTCAGCAGGACATGGGCGCGGCCAGCACAGAAGGGCACCGCGCAGCTTTCCCACCGCTGCCCCGCTACCCATGCAAGTCATCCCAACCCTTTCTCCCGGGCTCCTGCTTTGACCAGTGTACCTAGACCCCTGGCCATCGGTGAGGCGCCCAACGGCACTTCGGTTCGTAAAGCCCAATGGCATTGACATATCGTCTGGTAATGAACGTCTGGGAGCTGCTCTACCTTCCCGGGCTCGATGAAGGCCTGGTCCGGGTCGAAGAAGAGCTGCGCCGGGCTGTAGCCTCACCCGAGCCGGTGCTCAGCGAGGTCGCCGCCCATCTCGTCGACGCCGGCGGGAAGCGCCTGCGGCCCGCGCTCGTGCTCGCCGCCGCGGCCGCCACGGGGTCGAGCGCTTTGCCTCCCGTGGTGCGGGGCGCGGTCTCGGTGGAACTGGTCCACATGGGCTCGCTCTACCACGACGACGTCATAGACGAGGCGAGCTCGCGGCGCGGGGTCGAGAGCGTCAACGCCCGTTGGGGCAACCTGGTTGCCATCTTGGCCGGCGATTTCCTATTGGCGAAAGCCTCAGGGATAGCCGCCAGCCTGGGCACCGAGGTCGTAACGGTGTTGGCCGACGCCATCGGGCGCCTCTGCGAGGGTGAGATGACCCAGCTCCACTACTCGTTTTCGACCAGCCGTCCCGAAGCCGCCTACCTGGGCACGATTGCCTCGAAGACAGCCTCTTTGCTTTCGGCCTCGACCCGTATAGGAGGCATAGTGGCCGGGGCGACCCGGGCCGAAGTCGAGTCGCTTACTAGCTTCGGCCACGCGTTCGGTATGGCGTTCCAGATCTGGGACGACGTCCGGGACCTGGTCTGCACCGAGGCCGAGCTCGGCAAACCAGCCGGCCACGACATGCTCGAAGGCACCTACACGCTGCCGGTCATCCGTGCCTTGGCCGACCCGGTGACCGGTCCCGAGCTGTCGACGCTGCTGGGGCGGCCGCTCGACGGGGAAGAACTCGAAAAGGCGCGCTACATGATCCTGGCCACCGATGCGGTCCGGGAGTCCATCTCCGAAGGCCGGCGGTGGGCCGACGTGGCTGCCAAGGCCCTCGAGGAGATGCCCGCCCCATCGGTCGGGGCCGATAACGGCTCCCGTCAGCCGGCGAGGCCCTTCCGCGACGCCCTCGGTGGGCTGGCCTACCGGCTGTTCGACGACCTCGTGGTCCGGGCCGGCTAGCGGCCCTCTTTCTGGTCCTCTCTGTGCGCCTCCGGGCGGAGCGTGGGGAAAGCGATCACGTCGCGGATCGCCTCGGATCCTGTCAGGAACATGACAAGGCGGTCGATGCCGAGGCCCAACCCTCCAGTCGGGGGTAAGCCGTATTCGAGGGCACGCAGGAAGTCCTCGTCGAGCGGCATGGCTTCCTCGTCGCCGGCCGCCCGAGCCCTGGCCTGCGCCTCGAAATTGGCCCGCTGTTCGTCCGGGTCGGTCAGCTCGGAAAAGGCGTTGCCCAGCTCGCGCCCGGCCACAACGGGTTCGAAACGCTCCACCAAACCAGGTGTGGTCCGGTGGTCACGCGCCAGCGGCGAGACCTCCTTGGGGTAGTCCGTAACGAAAATCGGCCCCCAGAGGTTGGGTTCGGTCGTTTTTTCATAAATCTCGAAGATGATCTGGCCTGGCCCCCACGATGGCGCGACTTCGACCCCTATCCGGCCCGCCCGGCGGCGCAGTTCCTCCAGCGGCATATCGAGCCGGAGTTCCTCCCCGGAGTACTCAGAAGTCAGGTCGAGTAGCGTCGCCCGCCTCCAGGGGGGCGAAAAATCAAGCGGCCGTCCTTCGTAGGTCAGCTGGGTGGTGCCGACCACTTCTCGCGCCACGTGGACGACCAACTCTTCGGTGAGGTCCATCATGTCGTGGTAGTCAGCGTAAGCCTGGTACAGCTCGAGCATGGTGAACTCGGGGTTGTGGCGGGGCGACAAGCCTTCATTACGGAAGACCCGCCCGATTTCGAACACCCTCTCCAGGCCGCCCACCACCAAGCGCTTCAAATACAGTTCCAGCGCGATGCGCAAATAAAGGTCGATGTCGAGGGCATTGTGATGAGTGACAAATGGCCTCGCCGTTGCGCCCCCCGGGACCGTGTGGAAAACGGGTGTCTCGACTTCGACGAAGCCCCTGTCCTCCAGGAAACGGCGCACTACCGAAATTGTGCGGCTCCGCGCCAGCAAAACCTGGCGGCTCTTCTCGTTGGCCCACATGTCGGCATAACGCTGGCGGTAGCGGGTATCCACGTCCGTAATGCCACGCCATTTGTCGGGAAAAGGACGACGCGCTTCCGCCAAGAGCACCCAGTCGGCCACCCGGACCGATAGCTCCCCCGTGCGGGTCCGGACGACCTCACCGGTAGCCGCCACCCAGTCCCCGAGCGAGAGCTTGTTCAATTCGCCGAAGCGGCCGGTCCACTGCGCGCCCGCGAACAACTGCACCGACCCGGTCGAGTCGGTCAGCGTCATGAACGTCAGCTTGCCCATCTCCCGGCGGAGCATTATGCGCCCGGCTACGGTGACGATCTCGCCTGAATTCTGGTCGGGGGCCAGCGCGGCAAAACGCCTTTGCAGTTCCCCCGCTTGGGCCGTGACGTCGACGCGGTACGGGAAGTCCTCAGCCATCAGAGCGATTGCGGTGGTAGATGGTACGCAACCCATGCAAGGTTAGCCACGGCTCGTGGTGGTCGATCACTTTGGTGGAGGGCAAGATCATCGGCGCCAGCCCGCCCGTGGCCACGACGGTGGCCTGGCCCACCTCCTCCTTGATCTTCTCGCAGACCCCTTCGACGACCGCCGCAAAACCGTAGAAAAGGCCAGATTGCAGCTGCTCTACTGTGTTTTTGCCGAGGATGTTCCTCGGTGGCGCGAAATCGACACGGGGTAGGAGAGCTGCCCTTTCGGCCAGGGCATCCAATGACACTTCCACGCCCGGGAACAGTACGCCGCCAAGGTACTCGCCCTTGGCCGAGACGACTTCGAAGTTAGTCGCCGTGCCGAAGTCCACGACTATCGTCGGGCCGCCGTACCGTTCGAACGCCGCCACCGCATCGGCAATCCGGTCGGCGCCGACTTCCTTCGGGTTGTCGACGAGCACGGGCATGCCGGTGCGGACACCAGGCTCCACGAAGACTGACGGCACCGGGAGGCGCTTGCTCGTCATTTGCCGTAGGGCGACCTGGATAGGTGGGACGACGCAGGCAATAACTGCGCCTGTCACGGCTGAAAAATCGAGCCCGTCCAGCGACAGCAGATCCATGAGCTGGAGGGCAAACTCGTCCGCGGTGTACACGGGGTGGGTGGCCACCCGCCAATGGTGCACCAGTTGGCCCGTGCCCACGGAGCCATCGTCGCCGAACAGGCCGACGACTATCTGCGTATTTCCGACATCGATGGCCAGCAGCATGGCTCAATCCCCCGGAGGGACGGCAGAAGGACTGCCGGTCCCTTCGAGGGCCTCGCCATGTTGTGCTAGTCCTCCGAGGGGCCGGTTTTCCGGACGTGGGACCTCGGTGCCGACGTTGTCGATGAGACGCGCCTTGCCCACCCGTCCGGCCACCAGCAGCCGGGCCTCACCTGACAGCGCCATCGGCACCTCGAGGGCGTGCGCGTCGACCACCTCCGCATAGTCCAGCTCGAAGAGCGGTTCGCGGTTGGCCACTTCCAGCATCTGGGCACGGACCTGGGCGGAGTTCTGTCACGCCCCGCTCTTCCACGGCCCGCTTCCCGGCCAACAGGGACCAATAAAGCGCCCGTGCCGCCAGGCGTTCCTCGGGGCCGAGATAAGCGTTACGGCTCGACATGGCCAGCCCGTCCGGCTCGCGCACTGTGGGGCAGGGCACCACCTCGACCGGCAACGACAGGTCGGTGGCCAGACGGCGGACAACAACCAATTGTTGATAATCCTTTTCCCCGAAGTAAGCGCAGCACGGCCCGGATAACGCGAAGAACTTGGCCACGACCGTCGCCACGCCATCGAAGTGGCCGGGCCGGTGGCGGCCTTCCAGGACGTCGCCCAACCGTTTGACATGCACCGTGACCAGAGGCTCCTCTGGGTACATGGCTTGCGTACCCGGCGCCAGGATGATATCGGCCCCGGCTTCCTCGGCTTGCGCGGTATCGGTGGCGAGGTCCCTCGGGTAGGACCCGAAATCCTCGTTCGGCCCGAACTGAAGAGGGTTGACGAAGATAGTGACTGCTACCACATCGCACTCGGCCGCCGCCCGGCGGATGTTGGCCCGGTGCCCGGCGTGGAGCGCGCCCATGGTCAGGTGCAGGCCCACCTGCTTGCCGTCATGGCGGGCGTCGTCGAGGTAGGCGCGGAATTCCTCTGGTTCGGTGGTGAGTATCACTTTTTGGCCCCGTTATCTCAGCCGGGCTTCGTCCGGCCCAGCGTTAGGGTACCGGCATAAGTCACGCCGACCCTCATGTTCTCGTCGAGGTGGCTGGCCACGAGGTCGGGGGCCAAGTCGGCTAGCGGCACCAGCACGAAGCCGCGCTCCCACATCCTCGGGTGCGGGACCTGAAGGTCCGGCAAATCAACCGCCAGGTCGCCAACCCGCAGTATGTCCACGTCGAGAGTCCGCGGTCCCCAACGGACGGTCCGAGCCCGGCCGGCGGCCGCTTCGGCCTGCCGGGCGGCCGCGAGCAGCTCGATAGGGGCGGCGGTGGTCCGCAGTTCGGCCACCATGTTCAAATACGGGCGTTGGCCGGGCGGGCCTCCTACCGGCTCGGACTCGTACACGGGCGAGACGTTGACCAGGTCGGGCAGATGATCGAGACCGGTCCGGAGGTAGGCCCAGCGGTCACCGAGGTTGGAGCCGAGCGCTACGAAGGCTCTCCGTTGATGCGGGCCAGTGGGGGTCACGGACGGGTAATGCGCACGGCCGCTGACGCCAAATCGAAAGGCACGGGAGGCCGAAGTTTGCGCACGGTGACGATCGCGCCCGTGGCCCGTCCGCCGGCAACGGCCAGAGCCCGGGTGGCCACTTCTTCGGCGAGGCGTTCGAGCAACCTGACATGAGGCCCTCCATCACCGACCTGACCGCTTCACAAAGCTCGCCATAGTCCACGGACTCCGCCAGGTCATCGCTGTGGCCAGCTGCCCGCAGGTCGACGAACAGGTCGAGGTCGACTTCGAAGGGCTGAGCCCGCACCGCTTCCTCGGGGAGAGCCCCATGGGCAGCGACAAACCGCAGACCGCGCAGCTCCAGGCGGTCCTCGGTGGCTATTGAGCGGGTCAGAGGACTTACGTGCCCGCCCGGGCCCGCCCGCTCCCGACCAGCCGCGTCCTGAACGGCGTCAGGCACCAGCCGTTCGGGCTACCGCCCCGGCGGGTGACGCCGGCGGGACCGGTGACGCGGGGGTTACTGGGGCCAAGGGTTTCGGTAGCCCCGGCACCATCGCCACCAGCTCACGGCCCTCAGGGCCCATCTGGCGTCCGAACAGCCTCTCTACGACAGCCACCGCTTGTGCCCCTTCCTGGATCATGCCGCTCCAGTACACGTAGCCGGCCACCACCCCCATGAGCCGGTCGTTGACCTCCTCCTGATGGACGAGCACTTTTTCATCGTCGCGTAGCCAACCGCGGAATTGCTCGTAAAGGTCAGGCAGGACGGAGACCGGGTCGTCATTAGCGGCAAATGGGATGTGAGACCACGGCAGCTTTTCTTCGTCGTAGGCATACAGGTTGTGCGGAGAAACGAGCAGCGAAACGACACGGGTAAAACCCTGGCCTTTCAACCACAGGATTTCTTCCCGCCTGCGAACTTTCCTGTGGTTGCGGGCATAACCGCCCGGGCGCTCGCATACGGCCAGCTTGTCCTTTATAACCGAGGTGAAAAACCGTGGCTTTATGCCGGCCGCCCATTTACCCCTCATGTTGGTCGGGCCGCTCATTTGACGCCCGCGAGTTTTGCGGCATCGGTTGTCGCTTTCACGTCATGCACACGGACCATTGCCGCCCCTTTTACCATGGCCCACACCGCGCCGGCGAGAGACCCCTCCAGGCGATCTCCCACGGGCGCCGGCCGCTCATCGCTCGAGCTGACCAGGGCGCCGACGAAACGTTTTCGAGACAGCCCGACCGCCACTGGCCAGCCGGTCGCCACCAGCTCGTCCAGGTGAGCGAGAAGGGCCAGGTTGTGGGCGGTGGTCTTGGCGAAGCCGATCCCTGGATCTACCCAAACTTCGGCTACCCCGTCGCGGGCGGCCTGCTCGGCCCGGTTGACCAGGAAGGTCTTAACTTCTGAAACGACGTCCGTGTAAGCGGCGAGTGACATCATCGTCGACGGCTCCCCGCGCATGTGCATCGCCACCCAGCCGGCGCCGGCCTCTGCCGCTAGCGGCCACATCGATGCGGAAACGTCATTGAGTACCGTCGCGCCCGCCTCGAGGGCAGCTTCGGCCACGGGTCGCTTGCGGGTATCGACCGATATCCGGGCGCGGCCCTCCAAGCGGCGCGCCAACTCCCTGACTACCGGCACGACCCGCCGGAGTTCTTCATCCTCGGTCACCGGCCTGGCGCCAGGTCGCGTTGATTCGCCGCCTACGTCTACGATGTCGGCTCCCTCCTCGACCATTTCACAACCGCGACTGGAGGCGGCTTCCTTGTCTTCCCATTGCCCGCCGTCGTAGAAGGAATCTGGGGTGACGTTCAGCACGCCCATCACAAGCGTCATCGCAGCCTGTCAGCTTACCGAGGTTCGCGCCCCAGGTCGTGCTCGGAAAAACGGCCCGGGCCACGCCAAACTGGCAACGAAGGCGCAGGCCAGGGGCAGTTTTTCCGGTTCGGGCGGGCCCATTCGGCCCCCGTCAGGTGACCAAAGAAGTCTCGTTCTTAGCTCTTCGTGACTGCGCAGCGTGGCCGGAGGGCGTCTGAGGCATGCGTTTGACCCTATGCGGGCCGAGCCGCTCAAGGCTGTCGCCGCTGGTGACGAATAGCTGTCGTGGCCGCACGACCGGGCGCGTGGCCGGCAGAGCCGGTTGCCCAAATGCCCTCAGTAGAACCATCAGTACGAAGAGCCGAGCAGCCGGGCCCCAGTAGGCCGGACCTGGGTAGGCCGGACCTGGGGTAGGCCGGACCTGGGTAGGCCGGACCGGGGTAGGCCGGACCTGGGTAGGCCGGATCTCGGTAAGACAGATTGGTGGAGCGCCGAACAACGCCGCCTCGGCCGTTCTGGCCCCCCTCTCGACCTGGCCGAGCGCCCGCATGAGAGGCCCGTCGGCACCTCGGAGGCGCTCCTGACAGGCGCCAGCGCGCCAACTCACCCTTCGCCCCAGCCGGCGAGCGCCGCGCCGCGCCGACGGCGGGGGTGGCTCTTGGTAACGAGGTTGTGGGCGCTGGTGAAGGTGGCGAGCATGGCTTACACGACATGGTGGGCCATGGGTTACGTGCACGCCGGGCTGGGGACGACCGTGTCCGCCTACGGCGCCGTCTGCCTTTTCGCCGGCTTCGGCGCCCGCTGGCGAAAACGGTTCTTCGGTCCCGGCCAGCTCATCGAGCCGGAGGTGTACGAAGAGCTGGGGCGCTGGTTCTACCGGCTTGGCGTTGTCCTCGTGCTCGTCGGTGGCGCCGCCGTGACGGCGCACTATTTGTCACGCTGAGCCCTTCGCCGTTTGGCCCAAAGCACGAGGCTGAAGCCGCGGCCGGGCGGGGATGAGGAACCGAGGCGGGGGACCGGAGGAGCCTAAGCCCGGCGCTGGACGAAGCCGAGGACTTCAGCCCGCGCCGCCGGGCTGGTCAGGAAATGGCCGCGCACCGCCGATGTCACGGTGACGGCTCCAGGTGTCTTGACCCCGCGCATCGACATGCACAGGTGCTCGGCTTCGACGACGACGAGCGCCCCTATAGGGCTAAGCATTCGGACCAGGGTGTCGGCGATCTGCGAGGTCAGCCGTTCTTGCACTTGAGGACGCCGGGCGAAACCGTCGACAAGTCGCGCCAGCTTAGACAGCCCCGTGACCCTGCCGTCCTCGCCCGGTATGTAAGCCACATGAGCCTTGCCGAACCAGGGCAACAAATGGTGCTCGCACACGCTGTAAAGGGGGATGTCACGCACCAGCACCAACTCGTCGTGGTCGGCTTCGAACGTCGCCTTGAGGTGCTCGCCGGGGTCCTCGTGCAGGCCCGAGAAGATCTCGCTGTACATGCGGGCCACCCGCGCCGGCGTCTCCTGCAGGCCCTCGCGATCCGGGTCCTCGCCGACAGCGATCAGGATCTCTCGCACAGCTGCCGCTATCCGGTCCCGGTCGATCCCGTCTTGCGGCGGTGGCTCTGCTGGCCCAGTGAACCCGTCGCCCAAATCGGCCGACACGTCCGTGGAGGTGAAAGGGACCTGGCTCGGTGGCTGCACCCTGTCACCCTAGAGCAAAGCGCCAACCTCTCCGCTCAGGCCAAGCGACCGAGCAACTCGCCCGCCTCAGGTGAGCGACGCAGGTCCGTTGTAACGCCTGACGCACGCGAGGTTGCGGTACCGCTCGGCGACATCAAGCCCATAGCCGACGACGAAGTCCCTGGGGATGCGGAAGCCTACGTACGACAGTTCTGGGACCGGCACTTCGATGTCCTTCACGAGCAGGGCGCAGACGGCGAGGCTGGCGGGTTGACGGGCCGCCAGGTTGCGCAGCAGGAAAGCGAGCGTCAGCCCCGAATCCACGATGTCCTCGACGAGCAGCACATGCCGGTCGGTGAGGTCGGTGTCCAGGTCCTTCACAATTCGCACTACGCCGCTCGTGCGGGTGCTGCTCCCGTAAGAAGCGACGGCCATGAAGTCGAACTCGACCGGCAGTGCAATCGAGCGGGCGAGGTCGCTCATGAAGACGAAGGCGCCTTTCAGCACCCCCACGAGCAGCGGAGGCCGGTCGGCGTAGTCCGCGGTTATGCGAGCGCCCAGGTCGGCGATCCGCGCCCGGATCTCCTCCTCACTGACAACGACCTCTCCGAGGTTGGGGTCCTCACCGTCGCCAAGGCTGAGGTAGCCGCGCCCGGGCACCTGGACGTCGGGTTCAGTGAGTGGCGCCGCTTGATCAGCCGGTACCGCCACGGGTACCACGTCGACATGGGCGGTGGCCACGTCGTCTAGTCGGGCCTCGCCCCGGCGGGCCGCGCCATCGCCTTGCGTCTCGGCCGCCACCGCGGCTACGTCTGGGTCCCCCTGGTGGAAGGCTGCCATCTACATGCCAACCTAGTCAGTGCTTGACCCATCGTCCGGGGTGCCCTGGACGCCAGACAGCCTGGGCTCGATCCTGAGCCGCCCCGAAGAACGGCTCAAGCGGCGCCCCCCAGCCAGCTCGCAAGCGAGAGCCCGGCCCGTCACCACCGCCCAGGCTCTCTCGAGCTCATAAGACGAAGGAGGGTGGCGTTCCGGGCCTTCCCCTTGACGCAGCCACGAACGCAGCGCCCTCTTCGCCAGCGGTGGGGGGGTTCGAGCCAGCCCTCGGGCGTCGGCCGGGTCGATGTCTCGGGCCAACTGGCCCAGGAAATCAGCGTCCTCGGCCAAGAGGCTCGCCGTCCGGGCCAAAACCGGCACGGGATCACGACCGGCGATTTCGGCCAGGAGCGGCAGCAGTTCGTGACGCACCCGGTTGCGGCGAAAGCGAGGCTCCAGATTGGAAGGGTCACTGACAATATCGAGGCCGAGGGAAGCCACGAACGAGCGCGTCTCAGCTCGTCGGAGAGAAAGGATCGGGCGCAGGACTCGCCGCCGGCCGCCGGCCGAAACTCTGATGCCGGCCAGGCCGTCCAGCCCCGCACCCCGCATGAGGTTGAGCAACAGCGTCTCAGCCTGATCGTCCGCGGTGTGCCCGACCAGGGCACCTTCAGGCAGGGCGTCATAACGCGCTTGGCGCGCCCGGGCCTCGAGGTCACCCCCGGGCTCGACCCGGACCGAGACGGCTTCGAAGGTTGCCCCCAACCTGCCCGCGCCAGCCCTCACTAGCTCCGCCTCTTCGGGACCTGCTGAGCGCAACCCGTGGTCGATATACATGGCTTTGGCGCGGCAACCGGACGCCACTGCCAGGGCGAGCATGGCCATGGAGTCAGCTCCCCCGGAGACCGCGCAAACGACGGCGGCAGCGGCCCCGGGGAACGAGCACCGCTCGAGCATGGCCGACGTCCCGGCCGGCCAGTGCCTGGCTGTCTCCGGCGTGTGCATGAGCCCCTTCAGCCCGACATAACCGCGCCCGCGGCGCCCGTCGAACTCCCGCTGTCCCGGGGTCAGGCTGTTCGGCCGAGCCCCTCGGCTCGTTCCACCCAACGGGAGGGCTCGCGGATCTCTGCCATGCTCGGCAACCAGTCCGGCCCCTGCCAGACCCGGTCGAAAAGGTCGCGGCCGCCTGCCTTTTCGACGGCCTTTATAAACCGTTCGCCCTGCTCGTACTGCTTGAGCTTGGCGTCGAGGCCTACCAGGGAACTCACCACCTTGGCTGCCCCGG
Source organism: uncultured Acidimicrobiaceae bacterium (assembly GCA_963807395.1). Classification (GTDB taxonomy): domain Bacteria; phylum Actinomycetota; class Acidimicrobiia; order Acidimicrobiales; family Palsa-688; genus Fen-671. The sequence goes on along the minus strand of CAWEBW010000002.1, from coordinate 126,253 downwards.
TCCGCTGCCGGCGTTGCTGGAGGACGTGCGCGAACCGCTGCGCCTGGGGTATGCGGCCCTGAGCGGCCCTGTTCATGACCACATCGCCGTGGCCCTCGAGCAGGCTCATGAAACCCCCGATCCGGTCGAGCGCTTGGCGCTGTTCCGGGGAGGCGAGCAACGCCATGAGACCACCTTCGTCAAGCGGGTTTTTGCCTTCCCGGGCCTCGGTGGCGGCCCTTTTCAGGGCTTCGATCAACCGTCGCGGGTCAGGTTCAACCCCTTCGAGCAAGGTGCGTACGAGATCAAGGAAATAGGGACGCAGCCAAGGCACCCCGGTGAACTGGGCCCGGTGGGTGACCTCGTGCAGCGCTATCCAGAGCCTGAACTGGTGAGGCTGGAACCCGTAACGGTCCTCGAGCTCGATGACGTTGTGGCCCACGTAATAGACGATGTCCTGGTCTTCAGGCCGCTCGTCCTCGATCAAGAGCTGGTCGTACTGGCCAAGGACCCGGGTCGACATCCACCCGAGGAGCACTCCGAGCTGGACGCCGCTGATGTTGCGGCTCAGCTGCACCGGCACTCTCATAGGTACTGGCCCCAACATGGGAGGAGGCTTGGCCATCGCCGCCTCCAGCTTTTGCGTCAGGGGTCGTAACAGGCGCTGGAACGAGGCGATGTTGGCGGTCACCCACCCGGGCCGGTCCGTGACCCGCGCTCTGGCCGGGCCGAAAGAGAACGGAGGCCCGACTCCTGCTCGACGAGTACTTCAGCTTCGGCCGTGAGCTCCGCGAACTCCTCTTCGAGGACGGTCACCCGGCCCCGTGGCAGCCAGACCTGGCGCTCCGCTATCCGGGTGGCGACTCGCTCGGCCAGCTCCCACGAGATCGGCTCTTCTGCCGGGGACGTCATACGCCCAACCCGCCAATGTGCCCCACGAACCTCCGCACCGTCCTCGCGCTCGGCCGGGGTAAAGGGCTCAGTGCGTAGCTGCCAGTGCTTACGCGATTTTCTTGCCGCGGGTGCGCGGCACTGCCATGGGCTCGTGCTGGAAGCAATATTTGCCGTTGTTGTACATCGACAATTTGGTGTTGCAACCTGCCTGGCGGCAAACTCGGTTGCGGCCAAAAGCCCTCGACGGCCTTTCGCCGCCACTCAACATCTGCCCTCCCAGTGATCTTTCGCTCATCTCCCTCACCAACGTTTTCTAAGCGTTGTTCGTTCCCGGACGCAAGCCCATCTACCCTTAAGCGTACGGCAATACTCAAGTGGCCAAACCCTCCGCTCGGAGCGCCTCGGCCACCCTGTGGCGCAACGAGTCCGGTACCTCGTCCCTGCATTTGCGCGAAATCACCGCCTTCAACTCGGCTTCGAAGCCAAACGCCTCAAAACAGGGCGAGCACTCCTCGAGGTGCCGTTGAATGGTGTCCCTCCGATCGGCGGTTAGCTCCCCGTCCAGAAAAGTGTACAAAGTAGCTATCGCCTCTTGGCACGGGTCGTATACGGAACGGCCGTACCAGCCCTCATAGGGCGCCCCTGAGGGCGGCTGCTCACTTTCCATTCGCTTCTAATGGCCCTTTTCGCTGATCGTGTTCCCTACTTACGTAGGGGCATCTGCCGGAGCGGTTAGGCGCCGCTCTTCACCAAAACTGTGCAACGCCTTTTGCAGCGCCCTTCTTCCCCGGTGCAGCCGGCTCATAACGGTGCCGATCGGGACGTCAAGGATTTCAGCGATCTCTTTATAGGAAAAACCTTCCACGTCGGCCAGCAGGACGGCCAAGCGGAACTGCTCTGGGAGCGACTCGACAGCCGCCTTGACCTCGGCTTCTGTGAAATGGTCGAGCACGAGGTCCTCGGCACTGCGGCCGGCGGCGGCGGCCTCCAGACCACCCAGACGGTGGTAAAGGTAAAGGTCTTCCACGTCATCGAGCTCGCTCAGGGCAGGGCGCCGGCGTTTGGACCTGTAGCTGTTGATGAAGGTGTTGGTCAAGATCTTGTACAGCCAGGATTTCAGGTTGGTGCCCTCTTGGAACGAGTCAAATGCCCGGTACGCCTTCAGGTACGTCTCCTGGACCAGATCTTCTGCGTCCGAAGGGTTACGGGTCATCCGCAGCGCCGCGCTGTACAGGGAGCCCATGTAGACCATCGCCTGCTCGGCGAAATGCGCCTTGTCAGCCACTAACAGCACCCTAGGGCGCAGCGGGCCCGGTGCACCTATCAATTTGAAAGAAGCGGGGCGAGAAAGGGCCAGCCGGCCTGACCCGTACTAACGTCGTGGCTCCGCCGCGCTGTAGCCGACGGCAACGCTCGCCACCGGTCTTAGGGCTAAGCCGGGAGCCGGGAACCCGGAGCTACCGAGCGGGTACCGCCACCGTCTCGAACGTAGCCGTGCGTTCTCCGAACGCCAGTACGGCCCCCGGCCGCACCACATGCGGTTCGTCAGGGAGGAGCCGTTGCCAGGCCTTGCTGGCCTCGTCCCAGATAAAAGTGCCGTTCGTAGAGCCCCGGTCGATGACGACCACGTCCCAGCCACTGGGCCGCAGCTCGGCGTGCACCCTTGACATGCTGTCGTTCTGACCGGAGGGTACGAGGGCGGCAAGCTCGCCCGAGACAACGCTCCCATCCAGGCCGACGTCCCGCCCCACCAGGGCCGCACCCAGTAGCTCGTGTACCTCACCGTTGTCCCAAGTGAGCTTCCCGAGCGGCGGACGAGGCCCTTCGACCTCGGGACCGCCGGGCACCAGGGGCAACCCGCATACTCGGCAGAACTCGTCGCGAGGGTCATTGATGTGGTCACGCGGGCAGTACACGCCGCGGACATTACCCGCCCCCGTCCGGGGCGCCAGCACCTGGCCACCCGCTACACCGAGGGTTTCCCGCTCCGCCAGCAGGGCGCTGTTTGCGTTGTCCTGGTCCGCCACCGTGACATCGGCGTCGGCGAAGGCCTGGTCGATAACCGTCGGGCTATCGGCATCCAGGAGCACTTCGCCGGTGGCCAGGATGGGCTGCGGTTGCGGTTGCGGTTGCGGTTGGGCCGTCTGGCGTGGCCGGCGGGACCCTTGGGCTGGCTGTGCCGGCGTGGCCCGCACGGCCGGTGTACGACCGGGCGGGACCAACAGGAAACCACTGGCCCTGATGACGCCCTCCCGGAGGTCTGCCAACCCCTCGTCGTCACCAGCCTGGCCAGCTCGCAATGCCTGTGCTCCTCGCAGCAGCCGGTTCAGCCAGGAGCCCACGTCTTCCCCGCCGTACAGTCGCTGTTGTTCGCCATCCTGGTCTTCGACCAGTTCGACTGGGCCATGGACGACGGCGACCAACTCCGGGCCACGGGCGGCCACAACCGCGAACGGCGGCCAGGGCGCCGCCTCGGGGTCGGCCAGCCGAGACCCGACCCGCCCGAGCAGTTCGCTGGGGCCTGATGCGGTCAGGCAAGCGGAGATCAGCTCTTCGGCGTCGTGCCCGCTGCCAGGCACCCACACGACGGCGCCGGGCAGCCTGGCCAGCCACCCGTCTGTGCCTGTGCCTGGGACCAGGCGAGAGGAGGAAATATCTATGCCGCTCACGGCCAAACCGTACCGCTTTGACACGTCCAGTGCCACGATCCTAATTCGCCCCCGGGCCTACGGGCCGCGTAGCCCCATGTACCTTTGGGGTGCAGTGGCCACCCATTTCCCGTTCTTGGACCACCCTGGCCCACTGGCCTTTGCCCATCGCGGCGGCTCGGCTGAGGCACCCGAGAACAGCTGGGCCGCCTTCGAGCACGCCGTCTCTTTGGGCTACCGCTATCTCGAGACCGACGTGCGGACCACGGCGGACGGGGTCGTCGTCGCCCTGCACGACCCCACCCTCGACCGCGTGGCCGACCGGCCAGGAGCGCTAGCCAAAATGACCTGGGCAGAGGTGCGGGAGGCGAAGCTGCGTGACGGCCGGGAGGTCCCCCTGCTGGAAGAACTTCTGACCGCTTGGCCCGAAGCCCGCTGGAACATCGACGTGAAGACGCCCGAAGCCGTAGCCCCGGTCGTCGATGCGCTCAGGCGGACGGGGTCTGTGGACAGGGTGCTGGTGGCCGCTTTTGGGGGCCGGCGCTCGGCCCAGGTCCGGTCTGCGCTCGGGCCAAACCTGGCCACCGGGGCCGGTCGCGGCACGGTCGCCGCTCTGCTCGCAGCCAAATTCGGCCTGAGGGCGCCGCCCCGCTCACCGGCAGTGGCGGCGCAGGTTCCTCTCCAACGACGGGGCGTACGGATCGTCGATGCCGCCTTTCTCCGCGTATGCCACCAGGCCGGCATCGCCGTGCACGTTTGGACCATCGACGACCCGGCGGTGATGGAGAGACTGCTCGACCTGGGGGTTGACGGGATCATGACCGACCGGCCCACCTCCCTGAAAGAGGTGCTGGAGAGAAGGGGCCAATGGACCTGAGGCCAGCGCCCGGTGCGTTCCCGCCCGCCACCTCGCCCGAGCTGCAAAACTCGCCGGCCCCGGTCCTGGTGGTAGGTCTTCCGCTACCGGGCTCGTTGCCCGAGGCCGACCTTTATGTCGGCGCTCTCCGGCACCTCGAGATCGTCCCGCCTGGCAAGGCGGTGCTGGCGCTGGGTTCCACCGGGGCGAGCCTGGCGGCCGCCCTCGACCGCACGGCCGAGGTGGTCGCCAGCGGCCGCCGGGTCTGCGTCCTTACCCAGGGCGACCCGGGTTTCTTCGGCATCGGTCGCGCCTTTGCGGACCGTTTCGGGCCGGGCAGCCTCGAGGTCCGCCCGGCGCCGTCGCCCATCAGCCTCGCCTTCGCCTGCCTCGGGCTGCCTTGGGACGACGCCATCGTCGTCTCAGCGCAGGGCCGCAACCCCGTCGACGCCCTGGTGCTCGCTCATCGGGCCAGTTCAGGTGGTCACAAAGTGGCCGTACTGACCGGCACAGACGCACCGCCGGAGCGCATCGGGCAGGCCATCCTCGAAGCGAGGGCCCTGGACGTCGCCGCGGGCCCAGGGAAAGGTGCGCCGGGCCCGTTGCGGCCGCCGCGCCAAGCGGTACCGTCTAACCGCCACCAGCTCACGGTGGCGGTTTGCAGTCGCCTGGGCACACCTCAGCAGCGGGTCACGCTCACAGATCTGGGCGGCCTGGCCAGCGGCACCTGGGACCCGCCGTCGGTTGTCCTGCTCCTTCCCGCCGAAGCGCTCGAAGCGCACCGCCCCCCCGCCGTCGTGTGGAGCGGGGCCACTCGCTCGTGGCTGGGTGGCGCCGGGTTCGGGAGAGATGCGAGCGCCTTCCTGCACAGGGACGCCATGGCCAATAGACCAGAAGTGAGAGCGGTCGTCCTTTCAAAGCTCGACTTGCCCCTGGCCGGCGTGCTGTGGTGCGTCGGGGACGGCGCCGGCAGCCTGGCCATCGAAGCGGTCCTGCTGGCCCCGGGCCTGGAGGTCCACGCCGTCGAAGAGGACCCGCGCGAGCCACCCAGGCCCGCGCCAACGCCGGCCGGCATTCGGCCGCAGTCAAGGTGCACAACCTCCATGCGCCCGAAGGCCTGGCCGGGCTGCCGACACCCGACCGGGTCTTCGTGCGGGCGGGGGGCAGCGACGTACTGGATGCTTCCCTGGGGCACCTGGCGGCGGGAGGCCGAGTGGTTACTACGGCGACGTCGCTCGAAGGAGCGTTGGCGGCCGCGGAACGGCTCGGTGCCCTGGTCCAGGTGACCATCGCCGGCAGCGAACGAGCCCCAGGAGAAGGCTGGCGGCTGGCGGGCGACGACCCCGTCTTCATCGCGTGGGGGCCGCAGGAGCGGCGGCTCACCTAACCCGACGCGGCCGTTACCCAAAGACTCGGGCGACCGGCGCCACATCTCTAGTCTGGGCGTCGTTCAAAACGGGCCGCGACAAACACGAAACGGCACCTCGGGGTGTTCAATTCGGGCCAATCGGCCCTTGCGGGACGGTTCTTCTCGGTGCCGCAGCTAGAACTCGTCGCGGTTTAGTGCCCTTTCTCCATCAAAACGCGACGAAATGACCGGCTCGCACCAAAAAAGCGGAGAAATACCGAGAATTAGGCTCTCGGTCCCACGTCCCGTGGTCCAGTGGGGCCCGAGAGCACTATTTCGCTCCATCGGGCCTCCGCCGGGCTTCGCCGCCGTATAGCGCCGTATAGCTAGGCCACAGGTGTTCAGCGCGGACGGGATTGCGCACTTTTCATCGCAGCTCCCGTTCCCCCCGTGTTTTCCGCCAGTGCCTGTTTTTTTACTTGAACCTGTAGGTGATACGTCCCCGTTTAAGGTCGTAAGGGCTGATCTCGACCTGGACGCGGTCGCCGGGCAGGACGCGGATGCGGTGCATACGCATCTTGCCGGAATTGTGGGCCAGTACTTCGTGGCCGTTGTCAGTTTTTACTCGGAAAGTGGCATTCTTCAGGGACTCGACTACCGTTCCCTCGAGCAGGATGGCCTGCTCCTTTGCATTCGTATTCGTGTTCGACAGTGTGTTCTTCCTCCTCCTCTGACTGGTGGCCCGAGGAGCTCGGGGTGCCGCTCGGGCACGCCCACGCTATCAAGGCCAAGCCTCGGGCACTAGGCGCTCGGTACTGACCAGTGTACCGGTTGGGGCCTGGGGTTACCGTCGCTCCCGGCCTGCTCAGGGGGCGGAAGGCCGCGGCCCGCAGTCCTCCCGCACCACGTCGCGGCTTGCCTTGTCCGGGCGCAGGCCCACGAAGCTCGGGTGGCGGAGGCGCCCATCGCGGGTCCAGTTGCTGAACGCCACCTCCGCTACGAGGGTCGGCTCCACCCAGCGGGCGCCCTTTTCGCCGGCTCCGCCGGCGAAGGGGTTGGAGGACCGCTCGAGGCCGGAAAGGGCCTTGTACAGCTGGCGGAGGGTAGCCCGGGTGAAGCCGGTCCCCACCTTCCCGGCGTACATCAGGTCGTCTCCCTGCCAGTAGCCGAGCAGGAGGGCGCCGAAGTCGTCCCTGGTCCCCTGGGGGGCAGTGAAACCGCCGATCACCATCTCCTGGCGGCACTCGCACTTGAGCTTGCGCCAGTCGGACGAGCGTCCCGACCTGTACAGCGAACCCGGCCGCTTGGCCACCAGGCCTTCCCATCCCTGCGCGCAAGCGGAACTGAACAGCTGGGCCGGTGCGCCGCTCAGCGACGGGACCACTCTTATCAGGCCCCCGTCGGGCAGGGCCTTGGCGTCGGGCAGGGCCTTGGCGAGGAGGCCCTTGCGCTCCTCGATCGGGAGGTGGCGCAGGTCCTGGCCGAGGAGCCAGGGCATATCGAAGACCCAGTACTCGATATCAGCCGCGTTGCCATGTTGCAGCGCCCCGAAGTCGGGCCGCCGGTCGACCATCCCGACGAGCTCGCCGTCGAGGACGACATTGCTGGCGGCGAGCGACTTGACCGCGCTCACGATGGCCGGGAAGCGGGAGTTGAAGGAGAGCTCGTTGCGAGAAAAGAGGGACACGTCCCTGCCGTTGCGCACGGCAATGCAACGCAAGCCGTCCAACTTCGGTTCGAACAACCACTCTCCCGGCCGGGCGGCCAAGGGGCCTCCCGCGGTGGGCGGGCCCGAGGAGGTGGTCGGTTCGGACTGGGCCAGCATCGGTTCGATGAAGCCGGCGGGGGCGAAGGGGTGGCCGGCGCCACTGTCTGCAGCCTCACGCCCGCTAGCCCCAGCCCGAGCGGTGATTGTGCCACTGGCGCCAGTGGCGACACGGGCCGGGCTGCTCGGGCCGGCCGAGCCCTCCCGGTTGGACAGCCATTGCTCGGCGTCCGGGTCGCGGGCCACTTCTTCGACCGTACGGCCACTTATCACCGAGCGGGGCGCCTCAGCCGTTATGTCCCTGGCCGGGTCGGCGAACTCGTCCTTGCGCTTTACCAGCGCCCAGTTCTTCGAATCCGGCCCGAAGCGGGTGAGGGACCAACCCCCGCGGAGCTTATGGCCCTCGAGCCAAACCGAAACGTGGCCATGGGCCACCGCTTCCTCTACCGGAACGGGCCGCGACCGTTTCTCGGTCAGGTTACGGTACGTCCCCTCGTCCCAAACAATGACCGAGCCCGCGCCATAATTGCTATTCGGGATAATCCCCTCGAACTGGCGATAATCGAGCGGATGGTCCTCGACCTTTACCGCTAAACGTTTAACGGCGGGATCGTAAGAGGGCCCTTTGGGCACGGCCCAGGAAATGAGGACGCCGCCTGCCTCCAGGCGGAAATCATAATGTAAACGCCGCGCCGCGTGCTGCTGTATAACCCACCTGTTGCCATCGTCATTGGGTTGAGCGACCTCGCCCACAGGCTCCGGTGTGGCCTTGAAGTCGCGTTTAGCATGGTATTCGCTCAAGGCCACGAGCGCACCCTATCTCAAGTTCCCTCCGCAACGACCGGCGTCCCATCGCCCCGAATATTCGTGAACATGGCTATATGGGGCCCGATCACGGGTTCCTCCCAAGGCTCCCCGGTCGTCGCCATACCTGCCCGCTTATAGAAGTCAACCGCGCCAAGTCGGGCGTTGCACCACAACAACCCGCCTCCGGACGCGGCCACGTGATCGAACACAGCGGCCAGCACGGCTGACCCGGCGCCCCGCCCTCGCCAGTCGGAGGCGGTGGCCATGCCTCGCACCCGCCACGCGTTCGGCCCGCCGCCTCCCAGGGGGGCGCCTCTTAAGCAAGGAGGCCACGCTCACGACCCGGCCGGCCCCGTCCTCGGCGCAGAAATGAGCTGTAGCCGGGGCGAAATCTGTCGCATAGCGGGTCTCGTCCGCGCTCAGGTGAGGACGGAGGACCGATTGCCGTAAACCTATAACCTCGTCAGCGCCGCAGCGCCGCACCCGAAGCTGACCAGTCTTGTTGGCCAGTCTTGTTGGCCACGTCACGTGCGCCTCGGTCCGCCAGCTCGAGAACGGACCAGCGCCGAGAGCGTCGTCGCCCGTTCGGCCAGGTCCGGCGCGAGATGCTCGAGCTGAGAGCGGCAACTGAAGCCGTCAACGACCAGATGGCTGGGGCCGGCCGCGGTCGCCAGCGCGGCGCGGACCTTCGGCAACCAGAGTTCCTCGCCGATCTTCCGAGAGACCGGCTCGTGGTGGGCGTCGAACCCGAACGACCCGGCCAAACCGCAGCAGCCGGCGTCGAGGACGTCCACCGTGAACCCGGCCGCCCGGAGGACGGCCTGGTCAGCGCCAATACCTACCACGGCGCGTTGGTGGCAGTGGGGGTGCAGCACCACCTGGCCTCCGCCTTCACCGGCGGAGGGCTCCAGCTGGTTCAGTAGGCCGGCGCTGGCAAGGTGCTCGGCTGGGCTCCGAGCCAGGGAGGCGAGGCGAGCGGCGCGAGGGTTACCCGGGAGCAGGGCGGGCAGCTCGTCCCGGAACGCGGCCAGGCAGCTCGGCTCCGGCACTACGACGGGGATGTCGGCCGCCGCCCAGGGGTTGAGGACGGCGATGAGCCGGCGCAGCCACCGTTTGGCCAGGTCGAGCAGACCGAAATCGTAGAGGGTCCGCCCGCAGCAGGCCCACGCCGAGGGCACCGCCACCGTCTCCCCCAGGGCCCCGAGCGTCTGGACGACGGCTCGCCCGGCGCCCGGGTTGAAGGCGCTCGTGAACGTGTCAGGCCAGACCACCACCGACGTCTCCGACGGGTCCCTGTCCCGCACACCGGCTAGCTCGTCGCTGGCCCAGGCCCAATCACGCCCCGTCGGGTCGAAGCGGGGGGCTGGCCGCTGCGTGGTCAAGCCGGCCAGGCGCTTCAGCGGCGGGCCCACGACCGAGGAAGCGAGCGCCGCGTTAGCTAGGCGCGCCGTGGCCGGCGACCCGTTGACCGCCCGGGCGGCTAGGGGCAACAGGCCCATGGCGTACATCGCCGCTGGCCGCGGACGGCCCTTGTAGTACTGGAAGTAGAACTCCGACTTGTACGTGGCCATGTCGACGTGGGTCGGGCAGTCCGACGCGCAGGCCTTGCAGGACAGGCAGAGGTCGAGCGCCTCTCGCACCTCCTCGTTGCGCCACGACGACTGCGCGTTGTCGGTCCGGGCGTTGGCGCTCTGGAACATCTCGCTCAATACCTTGGCCCGTCCGCGTGTCGACTGGACCTCGTCGCGAGTGGCCCGGTACGACGGGCACATGGTGGCCGCATCGTCACGTCGGCACCGACCGACCCCGACACAGCGTAACGAGGCCCTCATCAGCGAGCCGGCGTCCTTGTCGAACGCGTAACCAGTGGGCCGGAGTTGGACCGGTTCGTGCAAGGTGGAATAACGGATGTTGGCGTCGAGGGGGTAGGCATCGACGACCTTGCCCGGGTTCATCAACCCGTCGGGGTCCCACAGCCGCTTGAACTCACCGAAGGCGCCGACCAGCTCCGGCCCGAACATGACCTGCAAAAGCTCCCCCCGGCTCTGCCCGTCACCGTGCTCGCCCGAAAGCGAGCCCCCAAGAGAGACGACCAGCTCGGCGGCCTCCGACACATAAGCGCGGTAACGCCTCAAGCCTTCGCTGCTGCCGAGGTCGAAGTTGTTGCGAGTGTGGACGCAACCCTGACCGAAGTGGCCATACCACGCGCCCGAATAGCCATACTTGGCCCACAAAGCGGTTACCCCGCGCAGGTACTCGGCCAGCCGGGCCGGAGGGACGGCCCCATCCTCCCAACCCTCGTAGTTGTGGTGCCCGTCGACCCGGATGGCCGTCGCCCCGAGGCCCGATTCACGCACAGCCCAGAGCTGTCGTTGGGTGGCGGGGTCGCTGACCTGGCGGGCTCTGACCCCGTCAGGGAGGGAGGCGACCAGCTCGGCCGCCATGGTGGCCGCCTCATCGGCTGTGTCCCCACCCAGTTCGGCCAGCAGCCAACCATTGCCAGCAGGTAGCAGGGCCACGCCTTCAACGTTGAGGCGGTGAGCCTCCATCTGCTCGACCAGGGTGCGGTCGAAGCCCTCGAGGGCAAGGAGGGGGTGGGCCAGCAATTGTGGCACCCCCTCAGCGGCGGCGAAGACGTCCGGGTAACCTACGGCGACCAGGCAGCGCTCGGGTGGGCTCGTTACCAGCCTCAGTGTCGCCTCCGTCGTGAACGCGCACGTCGATTCGGTGCCGACCAGCGCCCGGGCCACGTGGAACCCGCGCTCGGGAGCGAGCTCGTCCAGGTTGTACCCGCTGACGCGGCGAGGGATGACGGGGAAGCGCTCCTTGACCAGCGCTCCGTAGCGCCGGTCCAGGTCCCGCAGGCCGGTGAGCAGCCCGCCGAGCCGCCCGCCAGCGTCGACCGCGTGGCCGACGGCGTCGGGACCGAAGGCGCCCACCTCCAGCTCGTCACCGCCAGCCAGCACCACCCGGAGGCGGTCGACGTTGTCAGAGGTTTTGCCCGCGTAAAGGCCGTGGGTGCCGCAGGAATTGTTGCCGATCATCCCGCCGAGCGTGCACCAGGCATGGGTGGCGGGGTCCGGGCCAAAAGTGAGGCCATGGCGCTCGGTGGCCCGGCGTAGGTCGTCCAGCACGACCCCGGGCTCCACTCTGGCCTGACGCCGGGCCGGGTCGAAGTCCAGGACCCGTGTCATGTGCCTGGACATGTCGACGACTACGGCCTCGTTGCAGCCCTGGCCGGCGAGGGATGTGCCCCCGCCACGGGCCAGGAGAGCAGCCTGGGCTTCGGCCGCTAGCCGGGCGGCGGCCTGGACATCTGCATGGTCCATTGGGAAGACCACGCCCAGCGGGACCTGGCGGTAATTGGAAGAGTCACTGGAGTACGCCGCCCGCGTGGTGGCATCGAAACGGACTTCTCCCCTGAGCGCACCGGCGAGCGCCCGCCGGAGAGCTTCGCGCTCAGTTTCTCCTAACTTGGCGGGTCGCTTTGCCATCGACGCTCAGGGCGAGCCTACCGGCCGGAGACCCAAAACCCTTTCAGCGAAAGAGCCCTAGAACGACTTCACAACGGCGGCCATGATCTCGCCCGCTTCGGTCGGGTTGAGCGCCACTTTGACGCCGGCGGCGGCCAGAGCATCCATTTTTGCCTGCGCCGTGCCTTTGTTGCCCGAGATGATGGCGCCAGCGTGGCCCATGCGCCGGCCCGGGGGCGCGGTCACGCCCGCGATGTACGACACGACGGGCTTGGTCACATTTTCGGCAATGTATTCCGCCGCCTTTTCCTCCTCCGTGCCTCCGATCTCGCCGATGAGCATGACCGCCTTGGTCTCGTTGTCAGCTTGGAACGCCGCCAGGCAATCGACGAAGCTCGTGCCGGGGACCGGGTCGCCCCCAATGCCGACGCAGGTCGTGACGCCGATGCCCATTTGCTTCAGTTCGTACAGGGCCTGATAAGTCAGGGTCCCGCTCCGGCTGACGATGCCAACCGGCCCGCCGGCCAAAGCGATCTCGCCCGCCGTTATGCCAATATTGCACTTGCCCGGGCTGATTATGCCCGGGCAGTTGGGCCCGATAAGGCGAGAGGACGGGTATAGGTGACGTACTTCGCTGTAGACGCGGGCCTCGTCTTGGGCCGGGATCCACTCGGTGATGCAGACGATGATCTCCATCCCGGCCGCCGCCGCCTCGAGGATGGAACCGGGCGCCACTTTGGCCGGGACGGCGACGAAGCTGGCATTGGCCCCGGTCGCTTCCCTCGCCTGGGCGGCGGTGGCGAAAATTGGTATTCCTTCGACGTCTTGGCCGCCTTTGGTCGGGTTTACCCCGGCTACGACCTTTGTCCCGTAATCGCGATTGCGGAGACCATGGAAACGGGCCTGGCCACCGGTTAGACCGTGGACGACCACTTTGGTCGACTCATCGACAAATATGCTCATTTCTCCTCAACTGCCAGCTCGACGGCCAGGCGTGCCGCACTTATCATATCCGGCGCACTTATTACCGTGCTCGACTCGACTGACCGCAGTATTTCCCGGCCTTGCTCGGCGTTGGTCCCGTCCAACCGGATGACCATAGGGACTTTGATGTCGACGCGCCCGAGCGCAGTGACGATCCCGTTGGCTACCTCTTCCCCGCGCGTTATGCCGCCGAATATATTCACGAAAATCGAGCGGACGCTGGGGTCGGAATTGATTACCTCGAGCGCGTTGGCCATAACTTCGGCATTGGCCCCGCCGCCAATATCGAGGAAATTAGCGGGTCGCCCGCCTACCTGGTTTACGACGTCGCAGGTGCTCATGGCCAGGCCGGCGCCGTTGGCTATTATCCCAATAAACCCGTCGAGGCCGACGTATTGCAAACCGACTTCGTGGGCGCGGCGTTCGCGTTCATCGAGCTCAGCGGTGCCGGCAAAGTCCTCCCATTCCGGGTGGCGGAAGGCGGCGTTGTCGTCGAGGGTCACTTTGGCGTCGAGGGCGTGCACCCGCCCGTCAGTGGTGAGGATCAGTGGGTTGACTTCGACGAGGTCCGCGTCGCCGTCGACGAAGCAGCGATAGAGGCGGGTGAGCACTTCCACCGTGCCCATCTTTGCCTCCTCGTCGATGCCGGCCTCATCGACCAGACGGCGAGCCATGCCCTCGTCGAAACCGTAGAAAGGGTCGACGTGGAGCCGGGCGATGGCGCCGGCGTCTTCGGCGGCCACCTGTTCGATCTCGACCCCACCTCTGGCTGAGACCATGGCCAGGTGGGCTTTGGCCCCCCGGTCAAGGGTGAAACTGGCGTAGTACTCCTTTTCGATGTCTGAGGCGTGCTCGACCCATAGCCGGCGCACGATGTGGCCCCGGATGTCCATCCCGAGGATGGCGGCGGCACTGGCTGCCGCTTGTTCGGCATCGGTGGCGAGCTTTATCCCGCCGGCCTTCCCCCGCCCGCCCACCTGCACCTGGGCTTTCACGACGACGGGGTAGCCGAGGCTGTCAGCCAGGGCCACCGCCTCGCCCACAGTGACGGCCAGGCCGCCCGGCGACACCGGGATGCCGTAACGGGCGAAGTACTGCTTGCCCTGGTACTCGAACAGGTCCACTGGCTCTCCTTGAACAGCCTTTGCCTACAGACGTCCGCCAAACTACCGGCCGAGAAGGAAGCACCCGGTTTGGCGAACCTCGGTCAACCGCCTTGCTCTCGCCGGGCGTTGCGGACCGCACAAGACTAGTTGGGGACGCGGGGGGCGGGAAAAGCCACCAGTGCCGGGGGCGGCGTGGTGGCCGGCGCCGGCCATGGACGGTACCCGTCAGGTGGCCGTCCGGGGCCGGCGACCGCCCGGCTCGTACCTCGTTATGGCGGGGCGGTTATGGCGGGGCGGTTATGGCAACGTGGTTATGGCAACGTGGTTATGGCAACGTGGTTATGGCCACGTGGCTATGGCGACGGGCGGGCACTACGGGTCAGCCGGTCGTGGCGCCTTGGCCCGCGCCCGAACCGCCCGGGCCGCCCATGTTCGGGCACGGGTGGGTGGGGGCAGTGGTGGACGTGGTCCCCGACGACGATGATGACGAAGACGGGCCCGTGGTCGTGCCCCCGCTCGTGGCGGCGCTGGCGACGGCGAAGCCGATCCCCATGCTGAGGCCGAACGCACCACCGGCCAGGGCCAGGGTGGCCAGCGGTTTCTTGAGTACCATTGCTTTTGCTTTCTCCTTTCTGGCCGGGATCTCGGAGCAACCTTTTAGCCGAGCCGGAGCGGGCCAGCGGCCGCCCCGAGACCTCTGCCTCGTGCTTAGTCGGCTCAGCTGACCCCACGAACCTTGGAATAGCCTCAGACCGCACCAGGACATTGGCTAATGTGCCGGGCATCGCACCGGTGCTGATGAAGGCGCGGACCTTCCCTATTTTGCCGACATTACGGGGCTATAAGCCGGCGTGGCTGCCGCTCGACGTGGTCGCCGGCTTGACGCTCGTGGCCATCGCCATCCCGGAACAAATTGCCACTGCCCACCTGGCCGGGATGCCGGAGGTAACCGGGTTTTACGCCTTCGTGGCGGGGTCTTTGGTGTTCGCCTTGTTCGGACGCCACCGCCTGTTGTCGGTCGGGGCGGACTCCACCATCGCTCCCGTTTTTGCCGCCGGGGTGGCGACATTGGCGGCCGTCGGCTCGCCTACCTATTACCATCTGGTCAGCGCAACGGCATTATTGGCCGGGGGGCTTTTGGTCGCCGCCAGCCTGGCCCGCCTGGGCTGGGTGGCCGATTTCTTCCCTGTCCCTGTCATGACGGGTCTTCTCGCCGGGATCGGCGTCGAGATATTTGTGAAGCAATTGCCTACAGTCTTCGGCCTACCCGGTGGCGGCACCACCACTATTGGGCGGGTGCGGGCCTTTGCCGACCAGCTGAGCCATTTCAATGGCTGGTCCCTGGGGATAGCCGTCGGCGTGCTCGCCCTTACCGTCGGGTGCGAAAAAATTGACCGCCGTGTCCCGGGTGCTTTGATCGGGATGGTCGGCGCTATCGTCCTCGTCAGCTCCG
This sequence comes from uncultured Acidimicrobiaceae bacterium, assembly GCA_963807395.1. GTDB lineage: Bacteria > Actinomycetota > Acidimicrobiia > Acidimicrobiales > Palsa-688 > Fen-671. The sequence goes on along the minus strand of CAWEBW010000002.1, from coordinate 110,940 downwards.
CAGGCCTCGAAAGTCACGGCGTACAGGTTCTGGGGCCGGTGCACGCCACGCTGCCGCAGCTGGCGTTGCCTGATGCCAGCCTCCACCAGCTCAGCCAGCTCCTGGTGACAGCGGTCACGGTCGCTTTCCTGTGCGTTGTGCAGACCTCAGCCACCGTCCGCTCGACGTCCACTGGCGGCGGGGGCGCGCCAGAAGACCCCAGGCCGCAGGATTTCAACATCGACCTGGCGGCGGTCGGGGCGGGCAGCCTGCTGGCCGGGCTGGCCGGCTCGTTTGCCGTCGACGCCAGCCCGCCCCGCACGGCCGTCGTGGCCTCCGCAGGAGGCAGGACCCAGGTCGCCAGCCTGACCGCTGTGGGCGTCGTCGTCGTCGTCATGGTGGTGGCGACGGGCGTGCTGAAAGACCTCCCCGACGCGGCGCTCGGGGCCGTGCTCATGTACATTGCCTCGAAGCTTTTCCATTTAAAGGTGTTGCGTTCCATTTTCCGGTTCAACCCGGTCGAGTTCGCCCTGGCGGTTACCACCTTGGTCGTGGTCGTGTTCGTCGGGATCGAACAGGGTGTCGTCGCCGCCGCCCTCCTTGCCCTGGCGCAACGCCTCCAGTTGGCGGCCAGGCCCCAAGATGCTGTCCTCGGTCGAGTACCCGGCACCGACCACTGGGTCCAGACTGACGTTGGCCGGCCGACCGAGCAGGTACCGGGCGTAGTCGTTTACCTTCTGTACGCCCCTCTTTGGTACGGCAACGCCGTCTACGTCGTCCAGCGGATCCGGCACATCATCCGCTCGGCCTCCCCACCTGTGCGCACTCTCGTCCTCGACGGTGACGCCATTTCCGACATCGATTTCACCGGGGCGGAGGCCCTGGGGCAGCTGGTGACTGAACTCGAGGGCGAAGGCGTCGACGTGGGCGTGGCGCGGGCGTCCGCGATTGCGCACCGCGACCTCCGTCGTTCCGGGCTGCTCAATGCCATCGGCCCGAACCGCATCTTTACGAACGTGGACGATGCCGTGCGGACGCTCGCCGGAGGGCGACCCCCAGGCACCGTCCCGGCCAGCACAGAGAACCGTACTCAGCCCCCTCCGACCGGTAGCTGAGATCGCTTGGTGAACCTTCCCAGCCGGGGCTAGTCCTCGTAGTAGTACCTACGTGGCACCGTCGACGGGCTTGCCCGGGCGCTCCGGGGCCGGCCATGCTGGGTGGATGCCGACGGCCCTGATAACAGGCATCACAGGACAAGACGGCTCGTACCTGGCTGAGCTACTGCTGTCGAAGGGTTACGAAGTGGTGGGCGCGCACCGCCGCAGCAGCACCGTAACCTTCGAGCGCATCGCCCACATCGCTGACCAGCTGACCCTGGTGGCGGCCGACCTGCTGGACGAGTCCTCGCTCATACGGGTCCTCCGTGACCACCGGCCCAGCGAGGTGTATAACCTCGCCGCGCAATCCTTCGTCATGACATCATGGGCGCAGCCGGTACTAACGGGCGAGGTCACCGCGCTGGGCGTCATCCGGCTCCTGGATGCCATTTTGATGGTCGACCCCTCGATCCGTTTTTACCAGGCCAGTTCTTCAGAAATGTTCGGCAAGGTGGTCGAGAGCCCGCAAAGCGAACGGACTCCCTTTTACCCTCGCAGCCCCTACGGGGTGGCCAAAGTGTACGGGCATTGGGCCACCGTCAACTATCGCGAGAGCTACGAGCTGCATGCCAGCTCGGGGATCCTGTTCAACCACGAGAGCCCCCGCCGGGGCCTCGAGTTCGTCACCCGTAAGATCACCCATGCGGTAGCCCGCATAAAGTTTGGCCTCGAGGACCACGTCTCGCTCGGGAACCTCGACGCCCAGAGGGACTGGGGCTACGCCCCCGACTACGTACGGGCCATGTGGCTGATGCTGCGACAGGCCGAGCCGTCGGACTACGTCATCGCAACCGGCGAGACGCACTCCGTCCGCGAGTTCTGCGAGATCGCCTTCGCGCACGCGGGGCTGGATTGGGAGCGCCACGTCCAGGTAGAGGAGCGTTACTTCCGACCGGCCGAGGTGGACCTCCTCATCGGGGACGCCACCCGGGCCCACGAGGTGCTGGGCTGGAAGCCAGAGGTCAGCTTCGAGGATCTCGTCCGTATGATGGTCGACGCCGACCTGGCGATCGTCGGTACGGCCAGACAGGGATAAAGCGGGCCAGGCCTGCTGCGCTTAGTCACAAACTTTTGGAGCCTGCCTACCGAGACTGGAACCTGCCTACCGAGACTGGCCGGGGGAGCGATAGCCGACGATGGCGATGGCCCCATCCAGGCTCAACCCGGCTCCCTCCAGCTGGCGCGCCGGGGTGGCCGCCCCAAATGCGAAGACCCTGCCGTTCGTAGCCACCACGTAATAACCTCGGCCGTTGTTCGTCGAAGTCACCGCGGCGACGGTGGCGGTAATTCGTTTGCCGGGGAGCGAGCCCAGGAACCGGGCATCGCCATAGGCGAACACACCGCCGTCCCTGCCGACCAGGAAATAGCCCCGGCCGTCCGGGCTCGGGACGATCCCGACGATCCTCTGCTTCAGGTGGATTTTTCCCGCTGAGCCGTAGAAACGAGCGTCACCGAAGGCGAAAATACCGCCGTCGCTCCCGACCAACCAATATCCGTGGCCGTCCGGTGTGGCGGCAATGCCAATGATGGGCTGGTTGAGGTGGAACTTACCGGTGGAGCCATAAAAGCGGGCATTCCCGTAGGCGAAAATGCCACCGTCGCTGGCCACCAGCCAATAGCCCTGGCCGTTCGGTGTAGCCGCCATGCCGATCACCCGTTTAGCCAGACGAAGCTTGCTGGCGGAACCGTACCAACTGGCGCCGCCGAAAGCCAGCACGCCCCCGTTGCTGCCCACCAACCAGTAGCCCTTGTCATCGGGCATGGTCGCCATGCCGATCACGATGCCTTGCAAAGACGTGCCAGCGGCAGTGCCGTACGACGTTGCCTCGCCGAAGGCGGCCACGTCGCCGTCCGAATTGGCGACCCAGTACCCGTTACTGAGCTCCGAGCGGGGTGCGGCCGCAGGCGCCGGCGACGGGGCGGAGCTCGACGATGTGTTACCGCCCGGGTCAGCGGGCGTGCCCGTCCCGCTCGCTGTAGTCGTGGTGCTCGAGGTGCCGGTCGTGCCCGTAGCGCCGGTCGTGCCCGTTGTGCCGGTCGTGCCCGTTGTGCCGGTCGGGCTCGTCGACGTGGTCGTCGTCACGGGAGCCGGCTGTACTCCCTCTACGGCGAACCAGTCGCTGTACAGGTCGAGATCGGCGGCGAACTGGTTACCCGTCAAGTCGACCGACCCGTCGCGGCCGACGACCTCCAGGTCCTCGACCCGGCCTCCCATCTGGCCCAGCCCGTTGCGTTCCGTCACCACGAGTTGCTGCACCTGGCCCACAGACGGGAACGTCTCCGCCACCCTGCTGAGCGGGATCTTCACCGACCACGTGTGGACCGGGTTGGCGGCGACCGAGTCGCCCAGGTCGGGCACGGCCGGGAACGGGCCCCGCTGTATAACCACCCGTCGACGCGGAGTACTCGGCCACCGCCACCGCGCCTGCCGGCCCGCAAGAACTCCCCGCCACACAGTAGAGCACTTCGCCCGCGGTAGCGCTCACAGCGGTGTCTGCAGTCGCCCCGTACTGGTCGGGGAGCCCTTTGTAGACCTGGCATTGCGTCGTGTCGCAGATGGAACCGGACAAGCCGACCAGAGCCACGGCCACACTGCGGGCGGCTATCGCCTGCGCCTCGAGGGCTGCCTCTCCACCCGTACTGGCCCAGATTGGGGGAGATTCGGCGGCCGCCACGCCGTCCACGTAGTCCTCCAGCGGCACGATGTTGTCCGTCTGGCCGCTCGGGTTCGCCGCCAGATAGCCCTGGTAAACCCGGGGCCCGATGGCCGGCAGGCAGGCTTGCAACTCCGAGCTCGAAAGGCTCGAAAGTCCGTTGGCACCGGCGCTGGCTATCGTCACCGCAGAAGCCGTGGTGGCCACCGTCCGCCACGGGCCGTCGCACCCGGGCCCGGACGAGACGACCTGTTCGCCACCGGAACGCGACACTTGGAGCGCCGCGGCCGACACGGACCGCCCGCCCGACCACGTGGCGACGAGCCGGCCTCCGCCGAGCGCCGATGCGACGGCGCTGTGGCCGTCGAAGCCCGTCAAGTGCACCGTGACATCAGGCTCGGGGGCCGTCAACCGGCCGAGGCGAGTGCCCCCGTAATAGTGAGCCAGGATCTGCTGGTAGTCCCAGCCGTACAGCGTCGCGTACCCGTAGGCACCCCACTGCCCCATACCGTGCCCGTGGCCGAAGCCAAAACCACTCACCTCGATCATCGACGAGCCCGGGATATCGCCGGCCCGTGCTTTGGCCGGGAGGGACTGGGCACTCGCCGGGGAGACCGCTACGGCTGACCCCGCCAGCCACCACGCAACGAGGAAAACTGTTGACCGCAGCACCGTCTGACGGCACCGCGGTCTACAGGCCCCAGGCCCAGCGGCCAACACATTTTCAGAAGTCACCTGGTCGAGGCCTCTCGAGACGAGTGCCACCGTCTTTTGTCTACGTTGGTCCGGAAATAGTCAGAACCCCCGGTCCCCCGCCCAGTTGCCCTAATAGTAATTAGTCGACAAGTCGGGCACAAAATTTAGGCAAAACGTTAGCTCTGGGAGCCGGGGACAAACGGGATATCGCTAACCGGGTTTGCACCAGTCTCGAGGGCCAGTCCGAGGGCCAGTCTCGAGGCCAGCCTCAGGATGCGATGGCCACGATCGACACTGAAGAAAGCTTGCCGGTGGCGGAGACCTCGTACGGTGCTGACCCGAAGGCCAAAACCTGCCCGCCGGCCTCGGCCAGCCAGTAACCGAGGCCGAAGGGGCTGACGGCCATGCCCACGACGGGCCGAGCCAGGGCCTTGCCCGCCTCGGAACCGTAAAAGGTGGCGTCCCCGAAGGCAAACACGCCGCCGTCTTTGGCCACCAGCCAATAGCCTTTGCCGTCGGGCGTTGCCGCCATCCCTGTCACCGCGTGGGCAAAACGGATAGCGGCGGACGGCCCGAAAGAGTGGGCGTCACCGAAAGTGAAAACGTGGCCGTTACTGGCGACGAGCCAGTAACCCTTGCCGTCGGGTGTGACCGCCATACCAACAATGGGGCTCGACGAGGCGACCTTGGTGGCGGAACCGTAAAAGTGAGCGTCACCGAAGGCAAAGATGCCGCCGTCTTTGGCCACCAGCCAATAGCCTTTGCCGTCGGGTGTGACCGCCATGGTGACAATCGGGTGCACGAGGTGCATGTTCGCCGCCGAACCGTAAAAGTGGGCGTCCCCGAAAGCGAAAACGCTACCGTTGCCGGCTACGAGCCAGTAACCGAGCCCGTCCGGCCTCTCGGCCGTCCCGACGAGGGGCTGGACCAGACGTTGGCCGGCCTCCGAACCCCGGGCGACGGTAACACCGGAGCTGTACACCGCGCCGTTCGAGGAGGCGAGCTGATAGCCGTCGAGCGACTCCGGGAGCGCCCGGGTGGCGGCCGCTTTCACAGCCGCGCCCACGTTGAGCAGCCCCCCGTCGATGGGAGCACTGCCTGAGGCCAGCGGGGCGGCGGTCTGGCGCAGCAACGTGGCCACCTGAGGCCCGGACAGGGAAGGGTCAGCCGCCATAACGAGGGCCGCGGCCGCCGATACGTGGGGAGCAGCCATTGAGGTGCCGCTCTCTTCGGCGTAGTTACCGTCGTACCACGTCGAGAGCACGTCGACCCCGGGGGCGGCGATGTTGGCGGCGTCGCCGTACTCGGAGAAGTCAAGATAAGGACCGCCATTGACGGGGTCCACCGAACCTTGGTCCGTGCTGGCCGCCACGGAGAGCACGCCCGGGTAATCAGCGGGGTAAATGGGGTCTTGCGAATCGTAATTGCCGGCCGCGGCCACGACCACAACCCCGTGGGCAATGGCATACTCGACCGCTGCCTCCTCGTCCTGGTTGGGCCCGCAGTCGGATGGGTCGACATTGCAAGGCTCCGACTCGAGCGACAAATTGATCACCTTGGCCCCGGCCGACACGGCATCGTAAATCCCGGTCGCTTCGTCCATGCTGTTGCCACTGCCCGTGTCGTCGAGGACCTTTATGTCTATGACTTTGGTGTTCCACCCGAGACCGGCGATGCCGATACCGTCGTTGGTGGCGGCGGCGATTATGCCGGTAACGAATGTGCCATGCCCGTTCTTGTCATACGGCGAGGCGCATAATGGCCGGTCGTCGGCACAGACATCCGGCCCGATTATCACCTTGCCTTTGAGCTGCGGCTGGTTGGGGTCGACGCCGGTGTCGAGAACAGCCACGAGGTCATTGGCACTACCCGTGGTTATGCCCCAGGCGGTCGCCGCGTGCACGGCCCACAAATCGGTCTGGCCGTTGGGGTGGACAATCGTCGCTCCCGCCCCGGCGAAAGGGTTCTCCACCGTAACCGGCTTCGTCGGGCCGCACGTCTGGTCGTAGCAAGGGTTATTGGGGACCAGGTCGGCGGCCCTGACCGCTTGCACCGGAGAGACATAATCGACCCCCCGTTGGCCGGACAGCTCCATTTCGACATCGGCGGCCTCGGCGTCCGGGAGGTCAGTCGACCAACGTTGCCCGGGTAGCAGCTGGGGTGCTGGCCCCGGCAACCCGCCAAGGAGGGAGGCCGGATTTCTGAGCGCGGACCGACCCAACTGGACCACGACCTGTTCGGTGGCCACGTTGTACGGCGTCGCTCCAGCCGGGGCGGGGGAGGCGAAAAGGGCCACTCCCGCCAGGACGATAAGCCCCACGAGCCCGCACTGGGGCGCCCCCCGGCTCAGGAGCTTCGGCAAATGACCACCTTTCGCAGGACTGCTCGGGCTGACCAGGCCCGGCGGTCGAGGCGGAGCTTGGCCAGTTTGCCTACTTTCGAGACCAAGGTGCGGCGCGCCCCCACGCCCGCCGCACCCTAGCGCGCGCCCTGTCTGCCACGGTGGTCGCGGGTAGCTGTATAACCGCGAGGCCAGCGCCCCCGCCGGGGCTGTAAATACCGGCGGTGGCCGGTTCCACGCCGTCGGGGAACCTGGGGTAGGGGTCGACGGTCTCGACGGCTACGACCGACGGTTTCAGCCGGTACTGATGCACCAGCGAGCTGGCCTCCTCGGGCGTGGCCACGACGAACCGGTCGACAGCGCCCGACAGGATGCGCAAACATACCGGCAAGAGCTCAGGGTCTTCACCCAGGAGTAGCGTCGCCCGGCGGAAGCGCCGCATAGCTATGGCCAGCCCCACGGCAGTGGCGATTTGTTGCGACGGACGGGGGTCGGAAAAGGGCACCCCGCGTTGCAAACCGAGCACCACTTCTGGCGGCCCGCCGAAGTGCTGGCGGACGTGTTCCAGGCGCCACCCGGCCAGTGGCCCGGTGACGGGCACAGCTATCTCGGCCGCCCCTGTACGGTACGAGACGACGCGGACGTCCGCCCCCGTCCCCCACGCTCTTCGCACCGCGGCGAGGGTGGCCGCGGTGGCCGGTCCCGGCAACGGCGGGTAACTACCAACGACGACGACATCGCATACCGCCCCGCCACGATCAGGCACCCCGCGAACTTATCAGGCAGGCGGCGAAGGTATCAGGCCTGGGGGTTGCCCAACAGTAGGCTCAGTGGGCGTGGCTCGGCGGATGGGGACAGTTGATCGTGGGGGCGTCATTTTCGACCTGGTGGCGGCCCAAAGCCCCAGTTATAAGGGAAGGGGGATAGCTCGCTACAGCATCGAGCTGACCCGGGCCATAGTGAGGCGCCACCCGGAGATCGTCAACTCGATAGTGCTCCACCCCGAGCTGGAGCCGCCCGAAGGCATCGACGACCTGGCGGACTGGCTGACCACGCAACCCGATTGGGGATCGGCGGGGGCAGTGCACCTGAGTTCGGCTTTCGAACCCGAAGTGCCGGTGAGGGTGTACTGGCCTCGGGAAGCCGCCTCCCACCGGCTCCTCATGTCGGTGACGCTCTACGACCTCATCCCCGATGTTTTCCCCGGCTGGTACCTCGAGGATCCCGGCCTGCGGAGGCGCTGGCGGTGTTGCCGGGAGGTGGTCCGTACCGCAGATGCCGTGCTGACGCCGTCCGAATCGGCCAAGGCCGACACGATCGGGCTGCTCGGTGTGCCCGACCACCGGGTCTCGGTCATAGGCAGCGGCACGGCTCCAGCCTTCCGCCCGCCCGAGTCACGCCAGCGCGCCTTTCAGTTGGCCCGCAAAGGAGTGGACGGCCTGGAGGAGGGGTTCATCGTCTACAACGGCGCCTTCAACCCGCGCAAGGCCGTCGACAATTTGCTCGAGGGCTATGCATCGCTGGCCGCGGACCTGGTCCGGCGGCACCAGCTGGTGATCGTCTGCGACGCCCCGCCCTTGACCCGCAACCACTACCTGGTCATGGCCAAGCGCCTGGGGGTCGAGGACCGCCTGCTCATACCCGGTTTCGTGTCGGAGGAGGTGCTGGTCAGCCTCTACCAGTCGACCCAGCTGGCTGTCTTCCCCTCCCTTTACGAGGGTTACGGTCTGCCAGTTGTCGAGTCGATGGCCTGCCGTGCCCCGACCATGGCCGGTGACAACTCCTCTCTGCAAGAGCTTCTCCCCCGAGACGCCCGGTTCCAGCCGGCCGACCCTGGGGCCATCGCCGAGGCGATCACGAGGGGCCTGACCGATATGCCTTTCCGGGAACGGCTGTTGGCCCTGGCCAGCCAGCCCACGCCGACGTGGGACACGGTGGCGGACAGAGCGGTGGCCGTGTTCGAGGGCCTCCTGCGCAACGGCGGCAGCTATCGCCCCGGTTGGCGGCGCCGTCCCCAGGTGGCGCTCGTCGGGCTACCCAGCGCCCTGGCCACGGCCCTTTCTGCTTACGCCAATGTCGACCAGTATGCGTTCCCGGACGAGAGCGATGGGCCTGAGGGTAGTGACGGAAAGGCAGTTGGGGGCGATCACGGGGCCCCGGGCGAGGACGAAGGCCCGGGCGAACAGGAGGGTCAAAAAGCCGTCTTGGCCGAGAGGAACGGCGCCCTTCCCCTGAGCATCTTGCGCAAGCTCGACCCCTGGCGGGGCGGCTACGACGCCATCGTTGCATGGGCCTCGGGAGCTGACGGGCAGCGGGCAGAGGCGGTGGAGAAGCTGGCCGCCGAATGGCCCGGCCGGGTCGTGGCCCTGTTGGACCAGGAACCCCGCAGCGCGGAGGGGGCCACTTTTTCCGTTCCCGGGACCAGCACCCTACTCGTCCCCCACGAGCCCTCGAACTGGGAGGAGACCGCCCGCAGGGTGGCCGACGCCGCCCATGGCCGAGCCAGTGCCGGCTCTTTGGACCTTGGCCCGCTTCTCCTGTAAGGCCCACAGGCTCGGCCGAGCCACGGCCGCGGCATTGCCGCGGCACTGAGGTGAGGACCAGCGTCGTCATTGTTTCGTACAGGCCTGGCGAATGGCTCGGAACTTGCCTCGCCTCGGTTACGGACCAAGCCGACGAAGTGGTGCTCGTCGACAACGGGTCGGAGGGCTCCGTCGCCTCCAGGTTGGGAGAACAGGCAGGGGCACGCGTGGTCCGGCTGTCGTCCAATACCGGGTTCGCGCCGGCGGTCAACCTGGCGGTGGCGAAGTGCCAGGGCGAGCTCGTCGGGCTTTTGAACGACGACGCTATCGCCGGGCCCGATTGGTTGGCCGCCGCGGAAGAGACGTTGAAGGACGAGTCGGTAGCGGCGGTGGGCCCAAAGGTCGTCCTCACCACCCCGTACCGCGAGGTCCATTTCCCGGACCGGGAGTGGTACGCGCCCGGCGACAGGCGCCCGCTGGGGCGGGAATTGCGGTCTATAACCGTCGACGGAGCCGAGCGGCTGGACGCCGCCACCGGGACCGGGCTGTACCGGGTGGAGGGCAACGCCCATAGCGAACAGGGGCGCTGGCGCTGGACCGCCGGAGATTGTCCCTGGTACGTCCCGCTACCGGTTGGCAACCCGGCGGCGGAGGTGTTCGTCAACGGCGAGCCCGCCCCGACCGGGCGCGTGGTGCGCCTCGTCAACAGCGCCGGCGGCTTCCTCGACGACAGGGGCTACGGCGGCGACATCGGCGACGAAAGCCCTGACGACGGCCAGTTCGACGAGAAGGCCGACCGGTTCGCGGTATCAGGGAGCGCGTTTGTGACCAGGAAAAAAACCTGGGCCGAGCTCGGTCCCTTCGCCGGCCGCTTCTTCGCCTACTACGAGGACGTCGACTGGTGCTGGCGGGCCCAGCTGGCCGGCCGGCGCATCGTCTACGACCCCAGCGCTACTGTCGAGCACCGGCGCTCGGCCAGTTCGGGGGGCGAGCACCGGCCGTGGGTGCGGGTCATGGCAGAACGGAACCGGACCCTGACCATGGTCCGCAACGGTCCCGGCCGGCTGGTGGCCAAGGCATTGCAAGACCGTCTATACAACGGGCCGGACGGCGGCGTGCGCGCCGGCGTTGCCCGCCTGTTGCCCTGGGCGTTCGCCACCCGGGCGCAGATGGAGAGGCACTGGGAGGTCCGCGCTGAAGCGGTCTGGGCCCGCTGGGCCGGCGTCGACGCCGCCGAGCCCGAATACCCTTGACAGCCCGACGTGCGAGTGGTCGAGGCCGGCCGAGCTAGTCGGCGGCAGGCGGTCCCATTCTCAGGCCGAGCAGGCCTATTCCCCGGCGGGGAGCGGCGCCCGGGCCGCTCGGCTCGAAGCCGGGGTGTGGCCGTTGGAGCTGGACGCGAGGCGCTTGGAGAAGGTCATGATGTCACGTTCCATCCGATCGAGCACCTGCGACCATTGGTAGTTCTCCATCACGTAGGCACGGCCGCGTCGGCCCATCTCGGTAGCGACCTCAGGGTCGTTCTGAAACCGGGCCAAGTGTTTCCCCAGCTCGACCGAGTTGGCGAAGGCCAGGCCCCCGTCGCAACGCGAGCTGTGCCATTCGACGACGGCGCTCCCCCGGCGCACCAGCACGGGCCGGCCGGCCAGCCAGCACTCCATCGTGGTACGGGAGAAGCTCTCGTTCAGGCTGGGCTGGACATAGGCCAGGGCGGCGGCGAGGGCGCTGTTGCGTTGCTCGGTGGTTAGGTAACCGATGTCGATGACACGGCCTCGCAACCGCGGCGGGACGTCCGGATGGCCCGAACCGGCGCTCACCAGCTTGACCCGGCTCTTGGTGCCGGCGAAGACATCGAGGAGCCAGGGCCAGCCCTTGTCGGCCTCGCGCCGGCCCAAGTACAGGATGAAAGGCTCGTCGATGCCGTACTCGTCCCGGAACTCCTCGGGCGCGTGGTTCTGCGGCACGTCCAAGCCCGAACCTATGACGCTGTGGTGGGGGGTGACCGGCCCCAGCCTGTGGGCCAGGTCGTGCTCGGGCCCTGAAAGGAACCAAACCGCAGCAGGCAGGGACAGCACATGGCGCATCACGTTCAGATGGGCGTAAGCCTCGTCGTGGAAGCAAGGCATAACGACGGCCCGGTCGGCGACGAGCGGCATACACACCGTGGTGTTCCAGAAAAGGTAGGGGGCAAAGATGAACGCATCGAAGTCATCTCGCTCCCTGAGCAAGGCATCGAACATCCCCGGCGTCCGGAACAGGGCATTGAGCCATGTCACCTGCTCGTCGATCGTCGTTGATTGCCCATAGTAAATGTTCCCGTGCACCCGGTGCTCCTCACTGGCGGAGGTAGAGAGCACGTTGGCAAAACGGCGCACGAGTAGCCCGTTGTCCTCCTGGAGGCCTTCAGGCAACTCGTTCGCCCACGTGTACGGGTTGGTGGCGCAAGTCGCCAGCACCTGCACTTCCCAACCGCGCCGGGCCAGACCGAGGGCTGTATCCCGGACTACCGCCTCTGCCCCGCCGACGATGTCAGCGCCATAGCGGGTAGTCACGAACGCAACACGGCGCTTCATTTTCCACTGCTTCGTCGTCCACTGGGGCATGTCGTGTTCAAGCGGCTCCGGGCGGTCCTCTAGCCTGGTCATCACGGGCGGTAGCATAGCCGCAGTGCCTGCTAGCCGGCTCGACGCAACTTCCGGCGACCCGCGTGCCCGGTCCGGGGGCTCCCAACCTACAGGTGCCCAATCTATCGCCCAGTCCAGTCGACCGTCCGCCGGGACGCAAAAAACGGCCAACCAGCTACTGCTCAAATCCTATCGGGCCATCGAACGAGCGCTCGACGCCGCGGCAGTGGGTTGGGTGGCGCGTCGCCCTCCCGGCGAGCCGTCCGAGCCCGTCACGGCGCAGCCGGGAGAAGCGGGACAAACTGACTTCGCCACCTTTGGTGATGTCATCGCTTGCTACCGGCTGTTCCTGGGCCGTCAGCCCGATGCCGATGGACTGGCCCACTACCGCCGCCGGCTAGGAGCGGGCCGGGTCAGCCTGGAAGAGCTGGTCTCGGAGTTCCTTGGCAGCGTAGAGTTCGCCCGCAGGCAAGCGGAACGTCCCGTCGGCGAGGCGTCTTCCGGCGAGATCGTGAGCACGTGCCAGGGTTTCGTGATCCGTGTCGACCCGGCCGATTATGCGGTCGGCCATACGTTGGCGTTGACCGGCAGTTACGAACCCGAGGTCTCCGCGGCGGTACACGAAGAATTGGCGGAGGGGGCCACCTTCGTCGACATAGGCGCCAATATCGGGTGGTTCAGCCTGCTCGCAGCGTCACTCGTGGGCCCGACTGGTCGGGTCATTGCCATAGAGCCCAACCCCCGCAACGTCGCCTTGCTGAGACAAAGCGCCAAAGACAACGGCTTCGAAAATATTGAAGTCGTAGCCGTTGCCCTGAGCGAGCGCCCGGGGGCGGCGGCACTGGAAACCGACGGTAGTAATGGCCGTCTGATCCTGGTCGATGGACCGCCCACGCAGGCGGTGGAGGCGAGTTTCGTGGTGGCGACGTACCCGCTTGACACCGTTCTCAATGAGGTCGGGGCCGGCCGCGTCGATGCCATCAAGATCGACGTCGAAGGGGCCGAACCTCTCGTTTTACGCGGGGCCACGAGGACGATATCGGAGAGCCGGCCGGTGCTGGTCAGCGAGTTCTACCCATTGGCCCTGGACAGCTCGCCATGGGGAAATGCGAGGCATTACCTCGCTATGCTCCGCGCCCTCGGCTACCGCCTGTCCGTCATAGGGAGTGACGGGTTCCTGGACGACGACCAGATCCTCTCGTTGACGAACGAGCCCGGCCCGGGCCACGTCGATCTTCTCGGCCGCCCTGCGTAACCCGCTAAGAAGTCCCGAAACAAAGTAGACCGGGACAAAGTGGACCGAGACGGCGGCGGCTGCTCGTTCCGGAAGGGTAGAGAAATCTCGACTTTATTAGCGAGCCGTTGCTCTGTCTTTGGCGCCGTTCCCAGAACCCTTTGAAAGAGGCCGATGTTCGTTTATGACCCGGTCATGGCCGAAGCGGTCTTCGACTACTGCCGCCACAGGTTGTCCCTCGACCCCGTACCGCTCGACCACCCGGTCCCAAAGGCGGTCCTGGAAGCGACGTTGGCGGGGCTGGTTACACCTGGTGGCCAGGACCCGGTCGCCATATTGTCGTTATTTGCCGAACGGGTGGTCACGTCCGTCATTTCGTGCGACAGCCCCCGGTTTTTGGCTTTCGTCCCTGCGGCTCCGACCAAAGCCTCACTCCTTTTCGACATGGTCGTGTCCGCGTCGTCGCTTCAGGGCACTTCGTGGCTCGAAGCCAGTGGTGCGGTCATGGCCGAAAACCAGGCGCTCCGGTTCTTGGCCGACATGGCCGGGATGCCGGCAGAGGCGGGCGGCTGTTTTGTCTCTGGTGGTTCCGCCGCCAACCTTTCGGCGCTGGTGGTCGCCCGCGACTGGGGCCGCGGCTGGGGCGCCAACATGTGCGCGTCGCCGTGAGCGAGGAGGCGCATTCTTCGGTCAGCAAGGCCTTGCACATACTGGGGACGGGCGTCCTGACTGTGGAATGCTCCGGTCACCGGCTAACCGGCGAGGCACTGGAAGCGGCACTCCGTAAAGAGGCCGAACCCTCCGACGTAGTAGCTGTAGTCGCGACCGCGGGGACGACCAACGCGGGGATTGTCGACGACCTGGCGGGGGTGGCGCAGATCTGCAAGCGGCGGGATCTCTGGTTCCATATCGACGCCGCCTATGGCGGTGCCGCCCTGCTGTCGAAATCGGCGGAAGTGAGAGCGCTTTTCCAGGGGTCCGAGGCGGCCGACTCCTTCGTCGTGGACCCGCACAAGTGGCTGTTCGCCCCGTTCGATTGCGCCGCCCTTCTGTACCGGGAGCCGGCGCTGGCCAAGGCCGTGTTCGCGCAAAACGCCGCCTACCTCGACCCCATTCACACCGGCGCCAGCGACGAGTGGAACCCCAGCGACTACGCCTACCACCTGACCAGGCGGGCCAGGGGCCTGGCCCTTTGGTACTCACTCGTGGTGAACGGGACCGATGCTTATTCCAACGCCGTCGATGCCGCCCTCTCCATCGCGGAGGTGACAGCGAGGCTCATCAACGAGGAGCCTCGACTCGAACTTCTACGGCCCCGTGGGCTCTCCATTGTGTTGTTCCGCCGGAAAGGCTGGGACCCCGCCGATTACCGCAATTGGTCAACCAGGTTGCTCGACGACCAGGTCGCCTTCGTGACGCCGACCGAGTGGGAGGGAGAGACGGTAGCCCGGCTCATTTTCTTGCACCCGGGGACGACCGAAGAAATTGTACGTGAGGTGCTGGCTTCGACCGCCTGATTGGCATCATGCCGGCAGTTCGTCCAGCATCAGACTTTTGCACGTGCGGCGTCGGGTTCGCCCCAAAGTGCGGTAACGGCCTGGCGATCTCGGTGCATTCATTCGACTTTGTCGCGATCGAGCGCAGTTCTTGCACTGGAACGCGACAAGAACGGTTTGTCGCACCGGGAAAGGGGGGGTGAAACGCTGGCCACGTGACGGGGTGCGGCCGTCCCACTGCGAGCGGTAAGCGCTCCTCGCGTCCGCGGTACCGCTTAGCTGAAAAACTTGGCCAACCTCGCCATGCCTTCGGCCAGGTCTTCATCCGCCAGGGCGTACGAGAACCGACCGCACCCAGGAGCCCCAAAAGCTTCACCCGGCACGAAGGCGACTTTGGCTTCCTCGAGCACCATTTCGGCTAGTTGTAGCGTCGTCCCGGGAGCCCGCCGGCGCAGCCCGACCGACTGGCCCAGTACGCCGGCAAAGCTCGGGAAGGCGTAGAAGGCGCCCTCGGGTTCGGGGCAGACGACGCCGGGCAACTCGGACAGGGCCGCTACGATCGCCCGCCGGCGACGGTCGTACACCGCTCGCATCCTGGCCACGTCGTCCAGGGAGCCCGAGACTGCTGCCAGCGCGGCTCGTTGGGCGACGTTGCAGACATTAGAAGTGCTGTGGCTCTGGAGATTGGCCGCCGCTTTGGCCACGTCTCTCGGGCCGATGAGCCAGCCGACCCGCCAACCAGTCATGGCGTACGTCTTGGCTACGCCGTTCACCACTATGCAACGATCGGCGAGCTCGGGGACGAGGACCGGCATCGAGTGCATGCGGGCGGCCCCGTACACGAGGTGCTCATAGATCTCGTCGGTGATGACCCACAGGCCGCGTTCGTCGGCCCAGGCGCCGATGGCGGCCATTTCCCACTCGTTGTACACCGCCCCCGTTGGGTTCGATGGCGAAACAAAAAGGAGCACCTTCGTCCGGGGCGTGGTGGCGGACTCGAGCTGGGCGACCGAGACTTTGTAGCCACTCTCGGGGGTAGTAGGTACGTCAACGGGCACGCCCCCCGCCAACCGGATGGACTCCGGATAAGTGGTCCAGTAGGGCGCCGGCATCAGCACCTCGTCCCCCGGGTCGAGCAACGTCGCAAATGCCTCCAGCACAGCCTGCTTGCCCCCGTTGGTCACCACTACTTGTGAGGCCTCGACCGAGAACCCGGTGTCCCTGGCGGTCTTCACCGCGATCGCTTCCCTCAGCTCTGGGAGCCCAGGAGCGGGCGTGTAGTGGTGGTTCTTCGGGTCGCGACATGCCTCGGCGGCGGCGTCGACGATATGCGGCGGCGTCGGGAAGTCAGGCTCCCCCGCCCCAAAGCCAACTACGTCTTCCCCTGCTGCTTGCAGGGCTTTGGCCTTGGCGTCGATAGCGAGGGTGGCCGACTCGGCGACCGCGCCGACGCGAGCCGAAATGCGTTGCACAGGTGCCATCAAGCCATGCTCGCGCGTACGACGCCGCCGGCGCACTCCATATAAGGAGAGCACGTTCCCGGGCCCGCGCATCAGGTTCCACTAACGTCGGCGA
Organism: uncultured Acidimicrobiaceae bacterium; assembly: GCA_963807395.1. GTDB lineage: Bacteria > Actinomycetota > Acidimicrobiia > Acidimicrobiales > Palsa-688 > Fen-671. The sequence continues at coordinate 94,662 of CAWEBW010000002.1, read as the reverse complement.
AATCGCCAACGATAGTGGTCGACAGTCATCGAGACGCGCCCCTCCTCCACTCGTGGCCGCCATCGGCGGCCTCCGGCGCCCGCCCGCCGCCACGCGCGCCCTTCTGCGCGGGCGAGGCGGGCCCGGGTGCTCCGGCGGGCGGCGCTGCCCGCCGCCGCCGCCCTGGCCGTACTCGCCCTGCTGGTGGCCGTCAGTGCTCGAGGAGGACCGGCAAATGCTGGCCCCACATCTGCGGGCAGTTCGAGCCGCTCTGCTACTGCCGCGCGCCGCTTGGCCGTAGCCCGCACGGTCCCCTCGAGCCAAACTCACAGGGGCCAGACCCCGACCAGCACACCTCCGACCAGCACACCTCCGACCAGCACACCTCCCACCAGCAAACCTCCCACCAGCACGGTCCCGACTACGAAGGCCCACCCGGTCGTCCCCACGACCCATGCCCACGTGCCCAAACCGGACGCCGCGCCGGCCAAAGAACCCGTGCCTCACGCCACGTCATACGTCCTGGTCGACCTCAACACAGGCAACGTGCTGGCCGGTTACAACGAGCACCTCCGCCTGCCGCCGGCCAGCCTGACCAAGGTCCTGGTGGCGCTGATCGTGATCACATACTTGTCGCCGAACGAGGGAGTGCCGGGCACCACCGTCTCCGAGGACGTTTACCCCAACCGGGTCGGGATAGAAAAAGGCGTCGCCTGGCCCCTCCCCGAAATCCTGCAGTCACTGTTGGTCTACTCAGCCAATGACGCCGCCTACGCGATCGCGGACCGGGTGAGCGGGACGCTCAGAGCCTTCGCGCCCGTTATGGAGCGTTCGGCCCTACAAATAGGCATGAGCGACGACCCCCTTTTCCGTGACCCGGCCGGGCTCGATGGGCCAATGGGCTTCGAGGGGGGCAATCTCGTCAGCGCTCGCGACCTGGCTATAGCCGGCCGCGACCTGTTGGGCGTCCCCGAATTGGCCCGGATCGTGCGGGAAGAGAATTACCATTTCGTCGACCCCAAGGGCCGGTTGAAATGGCTCCCGAGCATGGACTTCTCTTTCCTCGACACGTACCCGGGTGCTATCGGGATAAAGACGGGCTTTACCGACCGGGCCGGCGATTGCCTCATGGCCGCAGCCACACGCAACAAACGCACCATGCTGGCTGTGGTCATGAACGGTTACAACCCGACCCAGACGGCCAGCGACCTCCTGAACCAGGGCTTCGCCACTCCTGTCAGCGCCGAGCGCACGACCGACCGCCTCCCGCCCGAAAGGTTGCCGAGCCGCCCGAAGGTCGTGCATATCGTCCCCGTCGTCGCCCGCAAAATCAACGTGACTACGACCACAGCTAGAGTGCGGACAGTTGTCAGTTGCGCGACAGCCTCCGGACAATCGCGCTCAGCGAAGTGCCCATCGGTCTCCAGCACCACCGTGCAGTTCGCACCGGGCTGCTTAGTTTCACCTTTGTACTGGCCCCGCAAATCGCAAATAGTGGCGCCCCGGCCCGGCCCCGGGCCGGTGTCTACGGTAACCCTGACGGTTGCCGCCCGGGTGGGGACCACGTCCCCCACCGCGATCCGGGCCGCCAGAGCGTCGTGGCAGGCACAGCACCTGCGCCCGAACACCGTTGTGTAAAAGTCCATGTAATGGTCGAGGATCTCGGCGGCGAACCGGGGCGCCGCACCGGGCGACGCGGCCAAAGCCCGTCGCTGCTCCTCGGTCATCAACTCCCGCATCGTGGCGTCGAGCGGGACCAGAGTTTTCTGCCACGGCGCGGACAAGACGGCCTGGGCGGCTTCTGGGTCGTGCCAGATGTTGGCTTCCGCCGCCGGCGTCACGTTGCCCGGGCGAGAGCAGCGCCGCCCATTATGGTGATGCCCTCTACCAATCGCGGCAGTTCGGGCTCGAGGCGCAGGGCGACGGCCACATTGGTAAGCGGCCCGGTGGCGAGCAAGTGCACTTCGCCCGGCCGTTCACGAGCCGTCCTGGCTATGAGCTCAGCCGCGTGCTCGGGGACCAGAGTGCCAGCCGGTTCGCCGGTTTGGGTGCCCCCGAGGCCTTCCCCCCCGTGCACAACGCCGGCGCGGTGCGTCTCCTCACCGAGCAGCGTCAACTCTGACCCTTTGGCCACCGGGATATCCCCGGTGCGACCGGCTAAATCGAGCACCCACAAAGTGTTGTGAGCGCCGGTGGCAGCCGAGATGTTGCCAAAGACGGTGGTAATGGCGCACACCTCGACTGCGGGGTCGGCCAACAGGTATAGGAGCGCGATGGCGTCGTCGATCCCGGTGTCGCAGTCGACGAGCAAGATCTTCTTGAGCGCAGCTGCCATTGGGCGACACTAAAGGAAGTTCCGGGCGAAAGCGAAAGTGTCAGGTGTCCCGCTCTAGTCTCGAAGGATGAAAGCAGTCGTGTTCTGTGGCGGCGAGGTCACCTGGTCGGAGCGGCCCGATCCCCAACCTGGACCGCACGACCTACTGGTCAGGGTCGAAGCGGCCGGCATCAACCGCGCCGACCTGTTGCAGCGGGCCGGGCACTACCCGCCGCCCTCCGGCGTGCCGTACGACCAACCCGGGCTCGAGTGTGCCGGCGTGGTCGAAGCGACCGGTGAGGCAGTGGAACGCTTTTCTACGGGAGACCGGGTTATGAGCCTGCTGGCGGGCGCCGGCCAAGCCGAACTGGCGCTGTTCGATGAGCGCATAGCCATGCCGGTGCCAGACACGTGTTCAACGATCGAGGCGGGCGGCTTTCCAGAAGCCTTCGCCACCGCTTACGACGCCCTTTTCTCTCAAGCCCGCATCACTATTGGGGACCGCGCGCTGGTGACCGGTGCGGCGGGCGGGGTGGGCATGGCCGGTGTCCAATTGGCCGCGGCCGCCGGCGCCACGGTCGTCGCCAGCGTCCGGCATGAGGATTTCCGGGAGAGCGTGACCAAGCTGGGCGCCATATCGGTGGCCCCCGACGAGGCTGTCGCCCTCGGCCCGTTCGACGTGGTCCTCGAGTTGGTCGGCGGCGCTGGGGTGCCCGCCGCATTGACTGCGCTCGCCCCGCAAGGACGCATCATTGTGATCGGCGTTGGTGCCGGCGGACGGGCCGACCTGGATTTGGGCCTTCTGATGCACCGGAGGGCCACTCTGCGGGGGTCGACCCTGCGATCACGTTCGCTCGAAGAAAAAGCGATCGTGGCCCGTCAACTGGAAAACCACGTCCTGCCGCTTCTCAACCAGGGCCGGCTGAAGGTGATCGTTCAGTCCACCTATCCTTTCGAGAAAGCGGCGGAGGCGTACGACCGTTTCGAAACCGGGCACAAATTCGGAAAAATTGTCCTCACATCGGACAGTTAGGTCGATTTCTTTTCCCTAACCACGCCGGGAAGTAGGAAGGCCGGCACCAGCGCCAGCAAGGTAAACCCGATCGCCCAGTAGAACGCATTGTCAAACGCCTGTGCTCGGGCGGCGGCGGTTGCTTCGTGGCCCACGAGCCCCGCGGCCAGGACCACGGCCAGAACCGCAGCCCCGAAGATGACATTTTTTTGCCCCTGGTCTCGACCCGGGACACGAAGCAGCCCTGAACAAAATCTTGGTTGGGCTAGGACGCCACCATTACCTCTGCGTCGCCACTAATCGGCACCGGTTTTCCGGCCATGCCGCGGGCCACATTTATAGGCACAACTTGCCCATTCGAACCGCCAGCCCCGTTTTCGGCCCCCTGGTCAAGGACGTAGGCCCACCTTCCGTTGCCGGCAAAAGTGATCGCGCCAGCGTTGTCGCCCACCAAGATGGCTTTGCCGACCGCGCCGGTAACTGTGTCGAACGATACGACCAGTCCAGGCACCTTGCTGGTCCCATAGCCAAGCACATACGCCTCCGTACCCGCCCGGTCAATGGCTATCGCCCACTCATTAGTGCCGGGGTGCGCTCCCAGGTTTATCGTCTTGGTCACCCGGTCGGCGGTCGTGCTGATCTCGGTACCGTGTCCTCGGTAGCACCCAGGCCAGGGTCCGGGGTGCCGACCACGAAAATGGTCTTGCCATTTGGGGAAATGGCAAGGCCGGCTGGCACCGACGCTCCTGTCGCCACCGCCCTTCCCCGTGCCCCGCTGGCCGTGCTGACGGGGACGACTTCGATGAACGAGCGAGGCGCGTGGCCAATTACATAAGCAGTCTGGCCGCTTGGTGTGGTGGCGATGGCGGTTGCTTGGAGATCGACATCAAGGACCTTCCCGACGTGGCCACCAGAGGGATGAAACAATGATATGGCGTTTTCCCCCAGCACAAGTCCGGCCTGGCCACCGGCTGCCGTCTCGATGCCTGTAGGGGCCGCCGCCACGTTAACCGGCTCACCGGCAGCGCCGGTGGCCGTGTTCACGGGCCAGACGCTCCCGGCCGGCTTCTGGGTCGCAGCGTCGAAACCGCACACCACACAGGCAGTTTCACCGTCCGCGGACAGCGCCAAACCGACAGGGGCCGTGCCCACCTTGGTCGGCTTGGTGACCGCGCCGGTTGACGTGCTTATCGACCTGAACGTCCCCTGGGACCCGGTAACGTCGCTCCCGGCACCGGCGACATAAACCGTCCGCCCATTGGGGGTTATGGCCAGTGCCGTGGGGAAAGCACCAATTTTGACCACCCGGGCCACGGAATTGTTTTGGGTGTTGATAACAGTCACCACCCCGGTGGCGACGTTTCCCCTGGCCGGAGGCCCGGCACTGCCGACGACGAGCAAACCGCCCGCCAAGGCGGGCGCGGCCACAAACGGGTGGCCTGCGGGGCCAGGGTGCCCCGGTCCCGGCCCGGGCGGGGCGGCGGCCAGAGCCGCCGTTGCCGGCAAGACGGCCAGGCCGGCCACCACGAAGGCAAACGTCGGCGCCAGGAGGCCAAAGAGAGCCGTGCGTTTGGCCGGGATCATCGGCCTATGGTAACGGGATGGCGGCCGGCTGACAGGGCGGGGAAAGCCAACGACTTTGCCCTCCGGGACCCGCCCGAGCCGGTTCCCCGCCTCAGCCACCAGCCTCAGCCACCGGCCTCAGCCATCGGCCTCAGCCATTGGCCCAGCCACCGGGCTCAGCGGGAGCGCAGTTCGCCGGGCGCCCCGGCCGGGACCACCGGCCATCGCGGCCGGACCGTGGCCACCCGGACCTGCGGTCCCCCGGGGACCTCTCCCGGCCCGCTCGTCCAGTCACGGCGGCCGGAGGAGTCACGCCGGCGTGAGGAGTCGTGGCGGCCGGAGGAGTCGTGGCGGCCGGAGGAGTCGTGGCGCCTGGAGGAGGCAAGGGGCGGCCGCGGGTCAGGCTCGCCTTTGTTGGGCCAGTACGAAAGGGCTCGTTCGGCCAGGGCCGTGATAGTCAAGGCGGGGTTGGCCCCGGGGTTGGCCGGTATGACCGAACCGTCCATGACGTGGAGACCGGGGTATGCGTAGACCCGGTGAAAACGGTCGACGACACCGTCCGACGCAGAGGCACCGATTACGCAACCGCCCAGGAAGTGCGCCGTCATCGGCATGCCGAATATCTCGCCCCAAGTCGCAGCCGGGTACCCGCCGATAGCTTGCGCTAATCGGCGGACGACGTCGTGGCCGACCGGCAGCCAGGCAGGATTAGGCTGCCCATGCCCCTGGCCGCTGACCAGCCTGGTTCCCCCAAAGAGCCCTCGTTTGGCCGAGATTGTCAGAGAATTGTCGTGCGACTGCATTACCAGGGCGATGACGGTGCGCTCCGACCACCGGCGCAGGTCAAACGAGCGCAGCAAAGCGCGCGGCTCCCGTACCACCGTGGCGATGAACGACCGGAGGCCCGGGACGGCTGCCCTCCCGTCCGAACCACCGGCGGCGTCGTCGCCTTCCACCATGACGGTCCCGAACAGGCCCATCATGTTCGAGCCATGACCGTACCTGACGGGCTCGACATGCGTACCGGGCTCAGGGTAAAAGGACGAGGTTATGGCTACCCCTCGGCTGAAATCCGGGCGAGTGGCGTCGTACGGGACAACCGCCCCGAGCAACGACTCGGAGTTGGTGCGGGTTAATTCGCCTAGCCGGGGCGACAATTCGGGCAGCTTGTCCGCGAGCACCATCGTCTGGAGCAGCTTCTGCGTCCCGACCGCACCAGCCGCTAGCACGACCTCCCCGGCTGTAAACAGCCGGCGCCGGCCTCGGCCGTGATGGGCCCGGTACCAAAGCGAGGTGTCGGTCGGGCCGACACCAACCAACCACCCCCGGGCCGTGGTTCGACCGACTCTACGGTCGTCATCGGCACTACGACCGCCCCGGCCCGTTCGGCCAGGTGGAGGTAGTTGGTGAGGAGTGTGTTCTTGGCCCCGTGGCGACAGCCCGTCATGCATTCGCCGCATTGCAGGCACGCCCGTCGTACCGGTCCCGTCCCGCCGAAGTACGGGTCGGCGAAAGCGGCGCCAGGCTTGGTTTCGGCGCGACCGAAGAACACCCCGACCGGTGCCGGCCGGAACGTCTGGGCCACCCCCATTTCCTCGGCCACATGGCGCATGGCCTCGTCGGCCGGCGTGAGGGCAGGGTTGTCGACCACTCCGAGCATGCGTTTCGCCTGGTCGAAATAGGGCGCCAGCTCGGCCCGCCAATCAAGGTCAGCCGGCCATTGCGGGTCCTCGTAGAAGGCCGGCAGCGGCTCGTAAAGGGTGTTGGCATAGTTGAGAGAGCCGCCGCCCACTCCGGCGCCGGCCAGCACCACTACATGGCGCAGGAACTGGACCCGCTGGATGCCATAACAACCGAGCGGCGGTGCCCATAAAAACCGGCGTACGTCCCACGAGGTGCGGGGCAGGTTGGCGGCGTCGAAGCGCTGGCCGGCCTCGAACAGGCCCACCCGGTAACCCTTTTCCGACAACCGCAGCGCCGCCACCGACCCACCGAAGCCCGAGCCGACGATTATTACGTCGAACTCGAACTCGCTTCCCTTGCTGCTTATTTGCCCCCCTCCACTCTCATCGGTAGGGCCACGGGCGGAGAGCGGTGACTATCTGCTTCAATTCGAGGGCTGATTAGCCGCCCGATACGTCCTGCGGGCGAGGGCCGCCCGAAGACAAGAAGGGCATCATGGCGCGCAGTTCAGCGCCGACTTTCTCGATGGGGTGCTCGGCCCCTTCTTTTTGGAGGCGATGATAATTGAGCAGGCCATTGCGGTTTTCCTCCACCCACTCAGTAGCGAACGCCCCGGACTGGATGTCGGCCAGGATCTTCTTCATTTCCGCCCTGACCGCCTCGTTGATAACCCGGGGGCCACGTGTCATGTCACCGTACTCGGCCGTGGTCGAGATCGAATAACGCATCCCTGTGATGCCGTGCTCGTACATGAGGTCCACGATTAACTTCACCTCGTGGAGGCATTCGAAATAGGCGGACTCGGGCTGGTAACCCGCCTCTACCAGGGTGTCGAACCCGGCTTTGACCAGCGATGTCAGCCCACCACAAAGGACTACTTGCTCACCGAAGAGGTCGGTCTCGGTCTCTTCCTTGAACGTCGTCTCGAGCACACCGGCACGCGTGGAACCGAGCGCCCAGGCGTAGGAAAGCCCGAGGGGCTTGGCCTTGCTACTCGCGTCGCGTTCCACGGCCAGCAAGCTGGGGACACCGCCGCCGCCTTCGTACGTGCGCCGCACCAGGTGCCCGGGCCCTTTCGGGGCCACCATGACGACGTCGATACCGTCCGGCGGGTCGATCAGCCCGAAGCGGATGTTGAAACCATGGGCGAACATCAGCGCATCCCCCGGCCGCAGATTGGCCTCGATCGATTCCTGGTAGATGGCCTGCTGTGCGGTGTCCGGAGCGAGGACCATGATGACGTCGGCGTCCGAGGCCGCCGTCGCGGGGTCCGTCACCGGCAGGCCCGCTGACGTCGCCTTTTCGACAGAGGACGAACCGGGGCGCAGCCCAACCCTGACGTCGACACCCGAGTCCCGCAGGTTGAGGGCGTGTGCGTGGCCCTGGGAGCCGTAGCCGATTATCGCCACCCGGCGGGACGTAATAAGAGACGGATCTGCGTCCCGGTCATAATAGATGGTTGCCATTTAGCTCACCTTTCCCTCTAATTTTCCCTCTAACTGGGCCCTTCTAATAGCGGCTCGGGCCACGTCGAGCCGGCGGGCGCTCCAGTTTAGGCAAGGCCACCCGGCCTGTGCGCTGGATTTCGATGATCCCATAAGGCTTCAGCAGTTCTTCGAAATCGTCGAGCACCGCCGGTTGGGCCGCCAGCATAACCGTAAGCGCTTCCTGACCGACATCGACTATGGTGCCGCCGAAGATGCGGACCAGGTCCCCGACCTCCCCCCGACGGGCCCGGCCCTCCCGGTGGCGCGCACCGCACGGAAAGCAAGGCCAGTTCCCGTTCAATGGCCTCCCCGGGCGCAAGCTCGGTAATCTTTACGACGTTGACCAGTTTGAACAACTGCTTCGTCAGTTGTTCCACCGATGTCTCCTCGAGGTCGACCACGATCGTGACCCGGCTGAAGGCGTCGTCGTCCGTCGGCGCCACCGCCAGCGAAATGATGTTGAACCCCCGGCGGGCGAAAAGGGCCGAGATACGGGCCAGTACGCCGGCCCGGTTCTCGACGATAATGGAGATGGTTTGATGGTGGGTACGGCCACTTCCTGATGCCCACGTCGATACCGGGCTGGCGACTGACATTATTGCACGACCCTTTCTCCTCCCGGCCGGAGCCCGGGGTGGACGATGACGTCGCTGTTGGACTGCCCGGCCGGGACCATGGGGAAGACCTTCTCCCGGGAATCCGTGCGGAAATCGATGACGACCGGGCGGTCGTCTATGGAATTGGCTTTTTCGACTACGGGGGCCACGTCGCCGGCGTGCTCGACGCGAAAAGCGACACACCCCATGGACTCGGCCCATTTCACATAGTCAGGGAGGTCAGGCGAGAGGTAGACCTCGGAATAACGCTCCTCGTAGAACAGTTCCTGCCACTGGCGGACCATCCCCAGGTAAGCATTATTGAGGATGGCCACCTTTATCGGGATGCGTTCGCTCGAGGCCGTCACCAGCTCTTGGGCCGTCATCTGGAAACAGCCGTCGCCGTCTATGGCCCACACGGTGCGGTCCGGCCGGCCCACCTTGGCGCCAATAGCGGCCGGCACCGCGAAGCCCATCGTGCCCAGGCCGCCGGAATTGACCCAGGTATAGGGGTGATCGAACCGCCAGTACTGGCTGGCCCACATCTGGTGCTGGCCCACGCCGGCGACAACGGTGGTGTCTGCCGGGCTGGCGTCCCGGATCGCCTCGATGACAGCCTGGGGCTTCAGCAGTTCGCCGTCGGCTTGCGGCTCGTAATAGAGAGGGAAGCGCGACTGCCACTCCTTTATCCGCGCCCACCACGCGGACCGGTCGGGCTGGGGCTCGCCGCTGGCTATTAGCACGCGCGCCAGTTCCTCGATAACCAACCGGCAATCCCCCACGATCGGCACCTCGGGCCGGCGGATTTTGCCCAGCTCGGCCGGGTCGATGTCGACGTGTACCACCTTGGCCCCGGGCGCAAAAGAGCTGACCTGTCCCGTCACCCTGTCGTCGAAACGAGTGCCGAGGGCTATCAAAAGGTCGGCCTCTTGCATCGCTGTGATGGCTGCGTAATTCCCGTGCATGCCAGGCATCCCGAGGCAAAGCGGGTGGCTGTCCGGGAAGGCGCCTCGCGCCATTAGCGTCGTGACCACCGGCGCTCCGGTCAGCTCGGCCAGTTGGCGCAGGGCGTCGGTAGCCCGTGCCTTCAAAATCCCACCGCCGGCATAGATAACAGGCCGGTCCGACGCCGTTATCAGCCTTACCGCTTCGCGCACCATGCGGGGGTGGCCCTTAATGGTCGGCTTGTACCCGGGGAGGGAACTAGAAACCTCTTCGTCGTCTGGCCAGTGCCACTCCAACTGGGCCGTAAGGACGTCTTTGGGGACGTCGAGCAACACTGGCCCGGGCCGCCCGGTCGTGGCCAGCACAAATGCTTGCCTGACGGCCAGGGCTATATCCTCTGGCTCCATCACGAGCTCATTGTGTTTGGTGACCGATCGGGTTATCCCCACCGTGTCGGCTTCCTGGAACGAGTCCGTCCCGATCACAGCCCGGCTTACTTGCCCGGTAATGGCGACCACCGGGACCGAGTCCATGTACGCGTCACATAACGGAGTGACCAGGTTGGTCGCGCCCGGGCCGCTAGTGACCATAACCACGCCAGGACGGCCCGCTACCTGAGCGTAACCCTCGGCCATATGACCGGCGCCCTGCTCGTGGCGGACGAGTACATGGCGGATCGGCGAGTCGAGAATGGGGTCGTAGGCGGGCAGGATGGCGCCCCCGGGAAGGCCGAAGATGACTTCCGTGTGCTCCATCTCCAGGCTCTTTATGAGGGCTTGCGCCCCGGTGAGTTGCATCAGATCTGTCCTCGGTTTGTAGAGCCGGGCTGGGAAACAAAACGACCTCCCCAAAGGGAGGTCGTTCGACGCGCACGCTTGTTGGACGCGCGCGTCAAGTAATTACTACGAGGCCCAAAAAGGCCGCGCCGGGAGCAGCGCTGGGTCTAGCCGTGCCCTTGTGCGCCACTACCACGTCCCAATAATGGCACAGCCGTAGTCCGCTGCGCAAACGGTGCGCCTGGTCAACCCGCGTTCGCACGGCTACGGCGGGGCCGTAGTGCAAACGGGGTTACGATGCCACGGTGCCGCAGAACCCGGCCCGAGCGCCCGGACTTCCCCCCGACGACGGCTTCGACGCACTGGACGAGACCTGGCTTCGCTCCAAGCCCGGTGCGAAGTGGTCGAGAGCCGGCGACGGAGTAATCCCGTCCTGGATCGCCGATATGGATTTCCCTACCCCCCGACCGGTGCGAGAAGCACTGGCGAGGCTGGCCGAGGGTGGCGACCTCGGGTACTCGAGCGGCGAAGAGACGGCTCTGCTAGAGGAAAAATGGGTGACCCGGATGAAGGCCAGGTTCGGCTGGACGCCCCATGGCGGTCACTTCCGGCTGTTCTGCGACGTCGTCCAGGCCGTGCAGGTCATGGTCGACATCGTCACCTCGCCAGGCGACGGAGTCCTTCTTCTCACGCCCTCGTACCCGCCCCTGTGGCGAGCAATCGAAGACTCGGGCCGGCGACTGCTGGCGGTGCCAGCGCTCGAGACGGGCTCAGGGTGGGCTTTCGACCTGGATATGGCCGAGCAACAGGCCCCCGGCGCCAAGCTGTTGCTGCTGGCCAACCCCCACAACCCGACCGGGCGAGTGCTTTCCCACCGGGAACTGAAGCGGCTGGGCGACATGGTGGTGCGCAACCGCCTCCTCGTAGCCTCCGATGAGGTGCACGCCGACCTGGTGCTCACCGAGAGTGCTCACATCCCGTTCGCCTCGCTGTCTGATGAGTTGGCTCGCCGCACTGTCACGCTGTACGGGGCCAGTAAGTCCTACAACCTCGGTGGGATGCGCTGCGCCGTCGCTTACGTGGGTCCTCCCGAAGTGGAGGAGCGGTTGGCGAGTTTCCCGTCTGAACTATTCGGGCGGGTGAGCGCTGGCTGCCCTGGTCTGCACGTCGGCGTCATGGACCGCCGCCGGTGACGAGTGGCTCGCCCGGTGCCTGTCTCGCCTGCGGGCCAACCGCGACCTCATGGGCCAGTGGCTGGCCGGGGCCGGGGCGGAGGCCGGCGCGGCCGGCTACCCGTCCGAGGGGACGTACCTTTCTTGGCTGGACTTCCGTCCCGCCGGTCTCGGCGACGACCCGGCCGTCTGGCTTCTTGAACCGCGCCAAAGTGATGATGGGCTCTGGGCCGCATTTCGGGCCGGGCGGGGCCGGTTTTGCCCGCCTCAATTTCGCCACTACCCCGGGGCTGCTGGAGGAAACGTTGTCCCGGGTGGCCGACGCTCTTGCGAATATCCCGATGCAGCCGGCGGCGCGCGCCAATGTGAGCGGAGGAGGCGGTTAGTTCCTCTCGTTCTACGGCGGAAAGGAAGGGGCAAATGGCTGCGCCACCACCAGCCCGTTTTACGTGTTACCACTCGGGCAGGGCCCTCTGGCCACCAGCTCTCGGCGGAGGGTGGCCGCATCACGGAAAACGGTGGCCGGCATCCCCAGTTCACCCGCCGCCGTCACGTTCTCCACTCGGTCATCGGTGAACAGAGTCTCTTCCGGGACGAGCCCAAAACGCTCCAGAGCCAGTTCGAAAAAGCGCGGATCTGGTTTCATGACGCCTTCGTGGGAGGAGACGAAGTACCCGTCGAACAACTCGAAGAAGTCGTAGCGCTGTACCCGCCGCTCGAAGCTCTCCCTTTCCATATTGGTCAACGCATAACAGGGGACGCCGGCTCCGACGACCTCTTCGAGTAACTCGACGCTGCCTTCAACGGGGCCGTTCACCATCTCCTCATTGCGTTCTGCCCAGGCCAGGATCAGCTCGGCGTGGCCGGGGTACTCGAGCGAAAGCTCGGCGCAGGCCTCGGCTATGGGCCGGCCCAGGTCCTGTTGGGCATGCCAGGACGGCGTGCAGACGTTGGCCAGGAAGTCCTCCATGCCGTCAACGTCGGCACCGAACAGTTTTCGGTACAGGAACCGGGGGTCCCACTGGAGCAGTACCCCGCCCAGGTCCCACAAGACCGCCTTCAGGGCGGGGGCCGCTGGCTGCACGGCCGGCTGGCCCGTCGCCTGGTTGGGGCCGCCTAGCCCCCGATGATCGCCTGGGCCCCGATGATCGGCCATAGACAACATGGCAAAGAACCTAGCGAAGTGGGAAGCTTGGAAGTTGATGACTGATACGACCAGTACGCCCAACCCCAACCCAGCCGGGTCTCGTCCTGGCGCCAGCGGCGAACAGGCTCGTCAGGTGGCAGAGGCCGCCCGGGAAAAGGAGTGGGCCAAGCCCAGCTTCGCCAAGGAACTTTTCCTCGGCCGGCTCCGCCTCGACCTCGTCCACCCCCACCCCCGCCCCACTCCGGAGCAGGTCGCCAAGGGTGAGGAATTCTTGGCCAAGCTCGAAGGCTTCATCCGCGCCCAGGTCGACCCGTTGGAGATCGAGCATGACGCCAAGATCCCCGACCACGTGCTGAAAGGTCTCGGCGACATCGGCGCCCTGGGGATGAAGATCGACGAGAAATACGGTGGGCTCGGCTTGAGCCACCTCTACTACATAAGGGCGCTGGCGTTGGCGGGGACGGTCAGTGGGGCCATAAGCACCCTGCTCTCGGCCCACCAGTCGATCGGGGTGCCGCAGCCGCTCAAGCTGTTCGGGACCGAGGCACAAAAACAGAAGTTCCTGCCTCGGGTCGCCCGCGACGAGGTGAGCGCCTTCCTGCTGACCGAACCGGACGTCGGCAGCGACCCGGCCCGCATGTCCGCGTCGGCCACCCCGGTGGACGACGGCGCCGCTTACCTCCTGAACGGGACCAAGCTCTGGGCCACCAACGGCACCGTGGCCAGCCTCTTCGTCGTTATGGCGGTAGTGCCTCCGAGCGAAGGCAAGCGGGCCGGCATCACCGCTTTCGTGGTCGAGGCGCATGCGCCCGGGGTGACGATCCTGACCCGGAACAGCTTCATGGGCCTAAGGGGCATCGAGAACGGTCTCGTCCGCTTCGAGAACGTCCGCGTGCCGGCCGAGAACTTGATCGGCGAGGTTGGCCGCGGCCTGAAGGTCGCCTTGACCACCCTGAACACCGGGCGGCTCTCTCTGCCGGCGCTGTGCGCGGCCTCGGCCAAGCTCTCGCTGAAGTACGCCCGCGAATGGGCCAACGAGCGGGTCCAGTGGGGTGCGCCCATCGGCAAGCACGAGGCCGTGGCGCACAAGCTGGCCTTCATCGCCGCCCAAACGTATGCGATGGAGGCGGTGGTCGAGCTGTCGAGCATGCTGGCCGACGAGGAGCGCAACGACATCCGGCTCGAGGCCGCCCTGGCCAAGCTTTTCTGCTCGGAAGCAGCCTGGCAGGTAGCCGACGAGATGGTGCAGATCCGGGGCGGCCGCGGGTACGAGACGGCCGAGTCCCTGCGCGCCCGGGGTGAGCGGCCGGTGCCGGCGGAACAGATCTTCCGCGACCTGCGCATCTCGCGCATATTCGAGGGCTCGAGCGAGATCATGAAGCTGCTGATCGCCCGGGAGGCGGTTGACCAGCACCTTTCGGTCGCGGGAGCCCTCGTCGACCCTAAGGCCACCCCAGCCGCCAAAGCCGAGAGCGCCAAGGCCGCGGCCCGCTTCTACGCCAAGTGGCTCCCGAACCTCGTCTACGGCCCCGGGCTGAAACCGGGCTCATACGAAGAACTGGGCGAACCGCTGGCGGCCGAGCTGCGCTTCGTCGAGCGTGCGTGCCGCAAGTTGGCCCGCTCCACGTTTTACGGCATGTCCCGTTGGCAAGCAGGGCTCGAAAAGAAGCAGGGCTTCCTGGGCCGGCTGGTCGACATTGGGGCTGAACTGTTCGCCATGACCGCAGCGTGCGTGCGAGCCAAGATGTTGGTGGACGACGCGAACATCGACGGGCAAAGGGCGGTCGAACTGGCGTTGCTGTTCTGCCGCGGCGCCCGCCGTCGAGTCGACAGCCTGTTCTCCGAGCTGTGGCGCAACGACGACGAGGCCAATTATTGGGCCGCCCAAAAGGTCCTGTCCGGGGACTACGAGTTTGCCGAATTGGGGATCGTCGACCCGTCCCTTATGAGCGCGCTCATCCCCAACGGAGAGGGGCTCTCTGGGGAGGGGGAGTAGTAGGGCTCGTGCTCCCGGGCTCGGTTCCCCGCCAGCTCAGGGTTATGGGCTCAGGGGGCTCAGGGTTCGGTGACCGCTCCTCTGTCCGCACCGGTAACGAGCCGGGCGTACTTGGCCAGCACCCCGTGGCGGTAACGAGGCTCGGGCAGCTTCAGGTTGGCGCGCCTCTTAGCCAGCTCGGCCGGGCTTACGTCCAGGTCGATCCGGCGCTTGGCCACGTCCACCGTTATTCGGTCGCCGTCGGCCACTAGCGCGATTGGCCCGTCGTCCACCGCCTCGGGCGCGACGTGCCCGATGCAGAGGCCACGGGTGCCGCCGCTGAAACGGCCGTCAGTGACCAAGGCGCAATCCGCGCCCCGGCCCGCGCCGGTCATTGCCCCCGTGACAGCCAGCATCTCTCTCATACCAGGCCCGCCCTTGGGGCCCTCGTAGCGGATCACAACGACGGTGCCGGGCTGGATGGAGCCGGCCAGGATGGCGTCCAGCGCCGCTTGTTCGCCGTCGAAGACCCGGGAGATGCCCTCGAAGCGGTCGAAATCGATGCCCGCCACCTTCACCACGGCACCGGCCGGGGCCAGCGAACCGCGCAAGATGGCGAGCCCACCGTCGGCGTGGAGCGGTTTTGTCAACGCGTGGACGACCTCGCCGTCCGGCTCAGGAGGGTCGAGGGCGGCCAGGTTTTCCGCCACGGTGCGGCCGGTAACGGTCAAGCAATCACCGTGCAGCAGGCCCGCGTCGAGCAGCTCCTTCATGACTACCGGGAGGCCGCCAATGCGGTCGAGGTCGACCATGTGGAAGCGCCCGTGCGGTTTCATGTCTGCCACGTGGGGCACCGACTTACCTATGCGGTCGAAGTCTTCGAGCGAAAGCTCGACCTGAGCCTCGTGAGCGATGGCTAGCAAGTGGAGCACGGCGTTCGTCGAGCCACCGAGGGCCATCACGACGGCGATGGCGTTCTCGAACGCCCCCTTGGTCATGATCTGGCGGGGCCGGGTGCCGGATTCGAGCAGGCTCACCACCGTCCGGCCGGACTCGTAGGCGGCGTCGTCGCGGCGACGGTCGACCGCGGGAGCCGTAGAACTCGCCGGGAGGGCCATGCCGAGCGCTTCTGCCGCCGAAGCCATCGTGTTGGCGGTGAACATCCCCGCGCAGCTCCCTTCGGTGGGGCATGCCCGCCTTTCGATAAGCGAGAGCTCGTCGTCAGTGAGCTTCCCGGCCGCCCTGGCGCCGACGGCCTCGAAGACGCTGACGATATCTAGCGCCTCGCCGTGGGCACCTCGTCCTGGCAGTATGGTCCCCCCGTACATGAAGACCGAGGGCAGGTTGAGGCGCGCCGCAGCCATGAGCATGCCGGGGAGGGACTTGTCGCAGCCCGCCAGGGTCACGAGCCCGTCGAAACGTTCGGCGTGGACCATGGCCTCAACCGAGTCGGCGATGATCTCACGGCTGACGAGCGAGGCCCGCATCCCTTCCGTCCCCATTGAAATGCCGTCCGACACAGCGATGGTCACGAACTCGAGGGGGAAGCCCCCGGCGTCCCGCACGCCTTGCTTCGCCCGTTTGGCCAGCCGGTCGAGGGGCAAGTTGCAGGGCGTGACCTCGTTCCACGAGGACGCCACCCCCACCTGGGGTTTGTCCCAGTCGGCGTCCGTCATACCGACAGCCCTGAGCATTGCTCGGGAGGGGGCCGCTCGGCCCGTCGGTGACCTGGCGGCTGCGGGGTTTGAGGTCGCTCGGCATATGGCTACCTTAGGGGACCGCCGGCGGGGGCCGGCCCGGGCCCGCTTCACTTTGTCTCGGGGCACAGCCGCCCTGCTTGTCGCCGCAATTGGCCTGGCCGGTTGCTCTCTTTCTCCGCGCCGCACCCTTTCGGCCGCCAGTGTCGAAACCAAGATCGGGGCCCAGCTGGCCGGCACGTACCACATCTCGCCGCCCGAGGTGCACTGCCCGAAGTCCGTCCCGGCGACGCCGGGCACCAGGTTCACCTGCACCGCCACTCTCGATGGCCAGCCGCTTCAGGTGGTGGCGACGGTAAAGGGGGCCCGCGGCCACTTCGAGGTCCGCGCCACCAGCGCCGTGGTGGTGAAGTCACCCGCCGAGGCCGAGATCAGCCAGAACCTGTCCAGCAGAGTCGGTCGGCCCGTCTCTGTGACCTGTCCCATACCGACCCTGCTGGTCGCCGACCCGGGCCACGCTTTTCGTTGCACGGCTGAGATCGCCGGTGTGGAGCGGCAGGTCTTCGTCACGGTGGAAAACCTGGCTGGCGACCTGCGCTACCGGGTAATGGCCTATAAGCCTGCTGGCCTATAAGCCTGCTGGCCTATAAGCGTGCTGGCGCGGGCGAGGACGAAGCACCTACGACGGGGAGGCAGAGCGGCGGCGGCGCAGGAGGTCGGCGGCGGCCCGTAGGTCGGCGTTGCCGCTCGTCGCTGCTTTCACCTTCCCGATGAAAAATCCGGCCAGCTTGTCGTCGCCCCCCGCGTAACGCTCCCACTCGCGGGGGTTGGCGGCTACGACCTGGTCCACGACCTCCTCGAGCGCTCCGGCAGACATGGCCTGGAAACCGAGCCCGGCGGCGATGGCAGCGGGATCGCCGCCGTCGGCCACCAGGACCTTCAGCACGGTGCGGGCCTGGGCCGGCGTTAGCTCCCCGCGTTCTTCGAGGGAGACCAGTCGCACGAAGCTGTCGACGTCAATGTCGGCGGCAGTCCGGCCGTTGTCGTCGGCCAGCTCGCCCGCGACTTCGTTCGCCAGCCGGCGCAGGGCCAGGCCTGGGTCTACCTTGGCCGCCACCGCCGCCGCTACTAGGCCGTCCAGGCCGAGCCGCACCACGGTGGAAACAGCCTCGGCCGAAGCCTCCGCCCCGGCCGCGGCGGCTACCCGGGCCCTTCTTTCGGCCGGCAGCACCGGGAGCGAGGTCTTGACCGCCTTTACCCATTCAGGCCCAGGGTCGAGGGTGACGAGGTCGGGTTCGGGGAAGTAGCGGTAGTCGAACGCCTCTTCTTTGGAGCGCATGGAATACGTCCGGCCGTCGGCTTCGTCCCAATGGCGGGTTTCCTGGACCACTTCGTGCCCGCTGCGGAGCAGTTCGACCTGCCGGGCGGCCTCGTACGTTGTGGCCCGCACCAGGCTGCGCAAAGAGTTCAAGTTCTTTATCTCGCACCGGGTGCCCAACGTGGTCGAGCCCTCCGGCCGGACCGAGACGTTGCAGTCGACCCTGACCGAGCCTTCTTCCATCTTCCCGTCCGACGCCCCCGTAGCTACGAGAACCGCCCGCAACTCCTCGACATATTCCCGCGCCTCCTCCGCACTGCGGATATCGGGAGCGGAAACTATTTCTACAAGAGGCACGCCGGCCCGGTTGTAATCGACTAAAGAGTGGGCCGCTTCGTGGATCCGACCGCCCCCGCCGATATGGGTGGTCTTGCCTGTGTCCTCTTCGATATGCGCCCGTATTATGCCTACTCTCCCCCCGCTCGGGAGCGGTAACCAGCCGTCGACGTTTATGGGCACGTCATATTGGCTTATCTGGTAGTCCTTGGGCATGTCCGGGTAAAAATAGTTCTTCCGGTGAAAAAGCGACGGCTGCACGCGGCAATTGAGGGCGGTACCTATGCGGATGGCGTAGTCGACGGCCTGACGGTTGAGCACCGGGAGGGACCCCGGGAGGCCCAAGCACACGGGGCAGATATTGGTATTGGGCTCTTCGCCAAATACATTGGGGCACCAGCAAAAAAGCTTCGACTCGGTCTGCAGCTCGGTGTGGACCTCGAGGCCAATGACCGTTTCCCAACCGGCCAACTGTCCGGGAGAAGCTCACTGTCTAGCCTCCTTCTCGGTGGCCTGTTGAGTGGCCTTCTGAGTGGCCTGCTGGGGCGCCCCGTCAAGAGCCCGATCAGCGGCCAGGGTTTCGAGCACGTCGGCCACCTGGAACATCAATGGCTCGCCCAGCGCCGGCGCTAGCACCTGCACACCGACCGGGAGGCTGTCATCTCCAGTGCCGAACGGCACGCTCACGGCGGGATGACCGGCCAAGTTAGAAGGGATCGTGCAGACGTCGTTCAAGTACATAGTGAGCGGGTCCGAAGTCTTCGCCCCCAGAGGGAAGGCCGTGGTCGGCGAGGTGGGTGAAAGCAACACGTCAAAGGAACGGTACGCCTGCTCGAAATCCCTGATTATAAGCGTCCGCACTTTTTGCGCCTTGCCGTAATAGGCGTCGTAGTAGCCGGCCGATAGCGCGTAAGTGCCGAGCATTATCCGTCGCTTTACTTCCGGCCCAAAACCCTCCTCCCTGGTGGCCATGTACATCTCGGTAATGTCCGCCCCCGGCACTCTCAGGCCGTAGCGCACGCCGTCGTAACGAGCCAAATTGGACGACGCTTCAGCGGGAGCGATCATGTAGTACGCGGACATCCCAAAGCGCACCGCGGGCACGCTTATTTCCTCGACTTTGGCGCCGGCGCCGGCCAGGGCATCGGCGGCTTCGCTCACGCGGGCGACCACGTCGGCCGAGATGCCCTCGGCGCCGGCGAGCTCGGCGATGACCCCGACGCGAAGCCCGTCGACCCCGCGACCCAGGTTGGAGGACGCCGGCCGGTAGTCGTTGGGCAGGCTGGTCGAGTCCAGCTCGTCGTGCCCTGCGATGGAGTCCAAGAGCAGCGCCGCGTCCGCCACGCTGGTGGCCAACGGGCCGATCTGGTCGAGCGAACTAGCAAAAGCGATGAGGCCGTAGCGGGAGACGAGGCCGTAGGTGGGCTTGGCCCCGACCACACCGCACAGTGCGGCTGGTTGGCGGATCGAGCCGCCTGTGTCGCTGCCCAGGGCCAGCGGCGCGAAACCAGCCGCCACGGCCGCGGCGCTCCCGCCTGAAGAGCCGCCCGGCACGCGGCTGAGGTCGTGCGGGTTGCGCGTGGGGCCGAAGGCCGAAAACTCCGTAGAGGAGCCCATGGCAAACTCGTCCATGTTCGCCTTCCCGATGGCGACGGCGCCGGCTGCCGCCAGTTTGGTCACCACGGTGGCGTCGTAAGGGGGCAGCCAACCCTCCAGGATCCGTGAGGAGCAAGTGGTCGGCACCCCCCGCGTGCACAGGAGGTCTTTCAAGGCCACCGGCACCCCGGCCAGAGGGCCCGGGTCGTGGCCGCCGGCAACCAGACGGTCGACCTCCATCGCCCGGGCACGGGCGTCGTCGGCCATGACGAAGTTGAAGGCATGGACGTCCGGCTCCCGCTCCCCGATGAGAGCCAGGTGCTCCTCGACGACGGTGACGGCCGACAGTTCCCCCAGCCGGACACGAGCAGCGATGTCTGCCGCCGACAGCCCCCGGGCTGGACGGTCAGCGCTCATGGCGCCTCGCCCAGGATCCGTGGGATCCGGAACCGGTGGGCTTCGACGTCGGGGGCCTGGGAGAGGACCTCGTCGCGGTCCAGGCAAGGCCGCACCACATCCTCCCGGAACACGTTGGCCAGCGGGAACGGGTGCGCCGTGGGCGGCACCCCCTCGATGTCAAGGGCGGCAATGTCTGCGGCGTGGTCCAGGACTGCGGCCAACTGGGTCGTGAACCGCTCCAGCTCCTCCTCGGACAATCCGAGACGCGCCAAACGGGCGACGTGGGCTACGTCGCTTTTGGAGATCGGGGTGCTGCGGCAGGTCGGGTCGCTCAACTCTTCATCACTTCTCGTAACGCGCTAAGTCGGGCCAACCAGCCTCTGGCCGGGGCCGGTCCGGTCGCTCGGCTGGGGCCAGTTGGTCCATTCGGTCATGGTAACGACACAAGGCCCTGACGGAGGCGGTACTTTCGGAGAGCACCAACCAGGGTTTGTGGAGCCCGCCGCCCTCAGAAGAGCCCAGCTGGTTCACACCAGGAGACCGCTACCAGCTGGGATGCTATACAGGCCGAGATGCTAAACAGGGAGGCCGACGGGTTCTCTTATCTTTGGGCGGTCCGCAAAACCCCCCCTGATAAAGAAGGCCGGCTGGAAAGCCCAGGAGCACGAGGTCAGACGACGAGCATGCAGAAGTACGCCTTTTTGAGCGATGAGTGGGTGGGCGAAGCCAAGCGCATCTACGCGGAAGCGGGAGCGGGCGGGGCCATCGCCGACAGCACCAACTTGGCCCCCGTCCGGGTCAACCTCATCGTGACCGACGCCCCTTTCTCATCGGCTCCGGTCGACGCCCACGTGGACACCTCTGCGGGGCGCATCGACATCGATGTGGGCCACCTCCAACAGCCCGATGTCACCATCTCACTCGGTTACGACACCGCCCGGTCGCTGTTCGTCCAGGGCGACGTACAGTCCGTTCTGCAAGCCTTCCTGGGTGGACGGATAAAAGTTGACGGAGACCTGAGCAAGCTGTTGGACCCGAGGAGCGGGATTTGGCCTTCGCCTTCCGCTAGTGCCGCGCCCCGTCCGGGGGCGCCCCGCGGCGGTGTTGCAGGTGCGGGCGCCGGCGGCGGCAGCGGTGAAGCGATGGACACCGAAGGCGCTCCTGAGTCTGCCTTCGCTCAAGGCCCTGCCGTGGGCGAGGATGCTTACGGCTCGGGAGTTGCGGGCGGGGGAGTTGCGGGCGGGGGAGTTGCGGGCGGGGGAGTTGCGGGCGGGGGAGTTGCGGACGGCGAGGGCTCGGCTGGCCCGGCGGGGCCGGGCCAAAGCGGGCTGGGCCAACAGGGGTTCGGCTTCGGCGGCCCGGAGGCGCGAGACGTGGCCATCCGGCTACAGGAGATCACAGAATGAGCGACGGTGTCGACACGATCGCAGGGACCGGATGGGCGACGTAACCGAAGCCCACGACGTCACGGCGGCGCCTAGCCGCGAGGACCTCCCGGGGGCACGGGTCGACAAATGGCTGTGGGCGGTGCGGGTGTACAAGACCCGGACCGCGGCCACCGACGCCTGCCGGGCCGGCCATGTGAAGGTCAACCGGGTCGGGGCAAAGGCGGCCGCGCTCGTCAGGTCCGGCGACACGGTCGAGGCGTTCTGCAACGGAAGGGAACATGTCCTCGAGGTAACGGCCATCATCGAGAAACGGGTCGGCGCTTCGGTCGCGGCAGCCTGTTATATCGACCACAGCCCGCCTCCACCGCCGCCAGCCATGCAACCGCCTAACTTCGCCCGTGACAGGGGGGCCGGCCGGCCAACGAAAAGGGACCGGCGTCAACTCGACCGGGCGCGGCGCACGTAAAGCCTGCTCCGCGTGGACAAACCATAATATACACTTGCCCGTTTCCGGGCGCGGGATCCGGAATTTGTCGCGATCGAGCGCTTTTTCTGCGGCGAAACGCCACGAGAACCTCCGGCTGCACCAAGAAAGGGCCTGAGGGCTAGATAATCGCGGCTGCACCAAGAAACGGCGGGAATGAACGGCGGCTAAACGCGAAAAGACGGCCCGGCGGCGGGCACTCGCCGTCTCAGTTGAGCTCACCCGTCTCCAGCAAGCGCTCGAATGCGTCCTCGTCGATCTGCGGGATCCCGAGCTCCGTTGCTTTGGTGAGCTTGGCGCCACCCGGGTCAGCGCCGACCACCACGGCCGTCGTCTTCTGCGACACGCTTCCCGGCGCCTTGCCACCACGGGACTTTATGGCTGCCTCGGCGTCCTCCCGAGACCAGCGTTCGAGTGTGCCCGTCACAACGACCGACATCCCGGCCAGAGTCTGTCCCAGTGCCGGGGCGCCGGGGCCTTCGAAATTGAGCCCGGCCTCCCGTAGCCGGTCAATAACTTGCCGGTTGCGCGGCAAGGCGAAGAAACGAGCAATGCTGGCCGCAATTACGGGGCCGATGCCCTCGATGGCGGCAATCTCTTCCTCCGGGGCGGCGATAATCCGGTCCAGGTGGCCCATAGCGCGAGCCAGCACCTGGCTGCCGTTGGTACCTAGGTGCCGGATGGACAGGCCGACCAGCAGGTTGGCCAGCGGGCGGGACTTCGAAGCGTTTATGGCACCGGCGAGGTTGGCGACCGAAATGGCGCCGAAGCCCTCATAAGTCCGTACTCGTTCGAAATCGAGCGAGTAAATGTCGGCCACATCCGCTAACAAGCCTTCCCGGCAGAAGAGGTATACCGTACGTTCGCCCAGGCCCTCGATGTCCATCGCCCCTCGTGACGCAAAATGCGATATTCGCTGCACTTGCTGGCCCGGACAGTCGACATTTATACAATAGGTATCGGCTTCGCCCTCCAGTCGTTGCAGCGGAGAGCCGCAAATAGGGCATTTGGTCGGGAAGGACCAGGCGGGGAGGTTCTTCGGCCGCAACGGCAGGACCGGGCCTCTTACCTCGGGGATGACGTCTCCGGCTCGCCTCACCACCACCGTGTCACCTGGCCGAACGTCCTTGGCCCGTACCTGGTCCTCGTTGTGGAGCGTGGCCAGGCCCACGCGTGCGCCGCCCACGACCACCGGATCGAGGACAGCGAAAGGTGTCGCTTTCCCCGTGCGGCCGATCGAGACCATTATTTCCTTCAGGAGGGTGTTCTTTTCCTCTGGAGGAAATTTATACGCGATCGCCCACCGGGGCGCGTGCGAAGTAGCCCCGAGCTCGCGTCGCTGCGCCAAGTCGTCCACTTTCACCACGACGCCGTCGATTTCGAAGTCGATACTGTGGCGGTTTTCCAGCCATCTCTGACAGTACTGGTCGACCTCTTCCAGGCTCCCGAGCGTTTGCAGATGAGCGCTCACCGGGAACCCCAATTCCCTCAACCACTCAATCGTCTGGTGGTGGTATTTGAATTGGGGGCCGCCGATCACCTCACCCAATTGGTAAGCCGTGAACGACAGCTCGCGTGAGGCTGTCACTTCCGGGTCTTTCTGGCGCAGCGAACCCGCCGCCGCATTGCGGGGGTTGATGAATGTGCGGCCGCCGGTCTCAGCCTGGCGCTGGTTGAGCTCCTCGAAAGCCCGGACCGTCATATATATCTCGCCGCGGACTTCGAGGCTCTCGGGCGCGCCCGGCCCCAGTTGTTTCGGCACGGCTTCGATCGTGGCCACGTTGGGGGTCACATCCTCGCCTACCTCACCGTTGCCCCGGGTGGCGGCGGTGACCAGACGGCCGGACTCATAGAGGAGCGACATGGCGAGGCCGTCGATCTTCAGCTCGCAATTGAAAGCGACCTCGCCCGATATGTAACGCTCCATCCGCTTGCCCCAGGCGAGCAGCTCTTCGTAGCTCGCCGTCTTGTCGAGCGACATCATCGGCGTGCGGTGACGCACCTCCGTAAAGAGCCCGACCGGTGCTCCGCCGACCTGTTGGAGCGGGGACTCCGCCGTTATGACCTCAGGGTGCTCCTGCTCGAGCCTGGCCAGCTCGCGTACTAGTTCGTCGAAGTCGGCGTCGCTTATCTCGGGGTCGTCGAGCTCGAAATAGCGCCGATTGTGGTACGCGATGAGCTCCGAGAGGTCCTCTGCCCGTTTGGCGAAATTGTCATCGGCCACAATGCTCCAGGCTACCTAGGAGCAGTGACAGTCTCGCTGCCAGAGGTGGGCCGGAGTGGTGAGCCGAGGTCAGGTGGCCGTGCCGCCCCCCAGAACGAGGTCGGCTCCATTGACACCGCCGGCGTACAGGACAACGGCTTGACCGGGCGCCACCCGCCGGGTGGGCTCAGCGAAGACGACCAGGCCAGATTTGGCCCCACCCTCCCAGGTCGCCAGCAGCGGCTGCCCGTGGGCGCTTAGCTGAGCCTCGATAGGAGTTCCCGGAGGTGGAGGCGTTCCCGCCGACCAAGACACGTCCACTATCTCGGTCCGCTCGACCAGGAGGTCAGCAAGAGCTCCAACCGTAGCCGTCCTGCCTTGGAGGTCGATATCGACCACGTAGCGACGTTCGGGCCGGGAACGGGGCTGCAGGCCCAGCCCACGGCGTTGCCCGACCGTGACCATCTCGAGTTCCTCGACCGGGCCGATATCTTCGCCGGCCGTCGTGACCAGTCGTCCGCTGCCAATAGGCATCCGTCCAGCCAGAAAGCCGCTCCTGCCGGACGCTTTGGAGATGAAACAAACGTCCTGGCTGTCAGGTTTGGCCGCCGTGCGCAGCCCAAGCTCCCCCGCTAAGCCCCGCACGGAACTCTTCGCCATTTCCCCGATCGGTAGCCGCAACCGGGCCAGTTCGGCCTGGCCCAACATGTAGAGGACATAGGACTGATCTTTCACTAGGTCGCGCCCGCGGCGTAGCTGCCATACCGGTGCGTCCGTGGACGCTCCCGCAGCTACCACTCGGGCGTAGTGCCCGGTGGCGATGGCGTCAAAGCCGAGGACCAGCGCCCGGTCCAGGAACCGGTCGAACTTCAGGTGAGCGTTACAGGAGATACACGGGTTCGGCGTCAGGCCGTGAGCATGCCCGCTCACATAGGGCTCGACGACATCGCGGTCGAACTCCGAAGTGAAGTTGAAGACGTGGTGGGCGATGCCGAGTTGCTGGGCGACGCGGCGAGCGTCCTCGACGTCAGCCACGGAGCAGCAGCCTGAGTCGGCCGGGCCGCCCCACAGCTTCATGGTGGCGCCAACGACCTCGTGGCCTTCCTCCAGCATCAAAGCGGCGGCCACGGACGAGTCCACCCCGCCAGACATGGCGACGAGAACCCGCACTAAAGACCTTCCACGCCAGCGGTCACCGCGGCCGGAACGACAACTGGGCGCCCGCGCAGCGTCGCCAGGTTGGCGGCTCGGCTCGGGTTCGGGCCTTCAGTGCGCACCCGTCCAGTCGTTGGTGCTCGCAAACGCTCGACAGCCGCCGGCACCGCCTGAAGGGCCAAATCGACCTCGGCGTCAGTGGTCGTATGCCCAAGGGTGAGGCGCAGCGCGCCGAGTGCCTGCGGAGGCGAGTAGCCCATGGCCAGGAGGACGTGGCTGGGTTCCATGGCGCCACTGGCGCAGGCCGAACCAGCAGAGGCCGCCACGCCGAGCTCGTCCAGCGCCACCAGCAGAGCTTCGCTCTCAACGCCCTCGATGACCAGGTGGCAGTGGCCTGGGGCTTTTTCCCGACCGACGGCTGACTCCCTGGCTCCGGGGACGGCGTCGAGCAGCCCGCGAGCTAACCGGTCGCGGAGGCGCCGGACGCGCTCTTGGGCGGCGGTCCTTTGCGAGGCCATGGCCTCCAGCGCAGCCGCCATGCCCACGATGCCAGCAACATTGTGGGTGCCGGCCCGGCGCTCTCTTTCCTGGGGGCCGCCATGGACGAGAGGTTCGAGCTTGACCGGCCGGCGAAAGGCGAGGGCACCAACCCCTTGCGGGCCTCCGAACTTGTGCGCGCTGATGCTGACCATGTCCGCGCCACCAGCCAGCTCAGCGACGTCGAACCATGTGGCCGCCTGCACCGCGTCGGTGTGGAGCACGGCGCCAGGAGCACGGCGACGAACAAGCCGGGCCACCTCGGCTAGGGGCTGGACCGTGCCGACCTCGCTGTTCACGAGCTGGACCGATACCAGGCTGACGGTCTTGTCGAGCACTCCATAAAGGGCGTCCAGGTCGATGACTCCGTCCTTTGTGACCTCGGCAACGCGAACGCTGGTCCCGAAACAGCCCTCGGCGGCACGCGCCGCGTGCAGGACGGCATGGTGCTCGATGGCGCTGACCACCAATGGCCCGGCCTGAGCCCCGGCCCGGCCAAGAACGGCCAGGTTGTCCGCCTCGGTGCCGCCGGCAGTGAACACGATGTCCCCCGGCGTCGTGCCGAGTACGGCGGCAATTTTGTCCCGCGCCTCGTCGACGGCCTGACGGGCCGCCCTCGCCACAGAGTGGGAGCCCGACGGGTTCCCGAAGCGCCCCGACAGCCACGGCTGCATGGCCTCGAACGCCTCATGGCAAAGCGGCGTCGTGGCGGCATGGTCCAGGTATGCCGGCATGACATGCAAGCTAGTGGCGGAAAGCCCTGATGCCTAAGCAGTCGGTCACTGGTGGGCGGTAGAGTAGAACACACGTTCCCTCGGCCTGCGGGCTGGGTGGGGCGCTTCGCCGGCTCTGCGCTGGCCTTCACGTCCACTGCGACGAGAGGAGCGGGCCTATGTGCGAGGCCCTGGGCGAGCTGGAAAAAGCCATCTCTGCTTACGCCGCCGGCTTCGACGTCGACACCCTCCCCCCGGCCGACCTCGCGGGTGCGCTCCAGGCGGCCGGGAAGGTAGAGAAGGTGGCGGCCACCCTGGCTTCGCTGATCGCCGCCCGCATGGCCCGCCTGGGCCCGACCGGCCTCGCCGGGCGCCAGGCCGAGCGAGCGTTGGCCCGCTCCAGCGGTACCTCGCTGGCCGAGGCCCGCCGGGCCATCGAAGCGGGCCAGGCCCTGGCCGCCCAGCCCGAGGTGCTGGCCGCGGCCCAAGCGGGGGCGCTCTCGCGGCCCCAGGCCGGGCTCATCGCCGACGCCGTGGCCCTCAACCCGGGGGCGGCGCCGGGGCTGGTGGAAAAGGCGGGCCGGCTCGGGCTCTCCGAACTGGCCGAGGAGTGCGCCCGGGCCAAGGCGGCCCAGGTGGACCTCGAAGCCCAGCGCCGGGCGGTGCACGCCGCCCGTTCCCTGCGGGCCTACACCAACCGCGCCGGGGCCTGGAACCTGCACGCCCTGGGCCTCCCCGCCGACGGCGCCCAGGTCATGGCCGTGCTCGGCGAACTGGCCACCGGCCTCTTCGACCAGGCCCGCCGGGAGGGGCGCCGGGAACGGCCCGAGGCCTACCTGTACGACGCCCTGGTGGCCCTGGTGGCCCTGGCCACCGGGACGGCCCCGGACGGGGGTGGCGCCGGCCGGGGGTGGCGCCGCCAGCGGGCGAGGCCGAGGCCAGCGGCGAGGCCGAGGCCAGCGGCGAGGCCGAGGCCAGCGGCGAGAGCGAGGCCGAAGGCAGCCACGAAGCCGAGGACGACGACGGGGCCGGCGGCACGGCCACCTCGGCGCCCCGCTCGAGGCCATTGCCACTGCCTCTGCCACCGCCCGTGCCAAGGCCCGCCTGGGCCGGCTCCGGCCCAGCTTCTTGGTCCGGGCCGACCTCGGGGCGCTGCTGCGGGGCTACCCGGTCGAGGGCGAGGTGTGCGAGATCGCCGGCTACGGGCCCATCAGCGCCCAGGCCGCCCTCGACCTGGTCGAGACGATGGACCCGTTCCTAAAGGCCATCGTCACCGACGGCCAAAAAGTCCTGGGCGTCGCCCACCTGGGCCGACGGCCCAACGCCCACCAGCGCAGCGCCCTGGACTGGCTGTACCCCACGTGCGCGGCCGAAGGGTGCTCGACCCGGGCCGAGCGGCTCCAGAGCGACCACCGGGCCGACTGGGCCCAGACCCATTTCACCGTGCTCGACTTACTGGACCGGCTCTGCCCCTTGCACCACGGCCTAAAGACCCGTTCTAATTGGGCGCTGGTCGAGGGCCGGGGCAAACGGGCCTTCGTCCCCCCAGGGGACCCGAGGTACCCCGGCCATGACCCTCGCCACGACCCCTACCACCACCGGGAGACGAACGAGGCCGGGGCCAGGACCGGAGCGGGGCCACCCACGGTCGAGTAGTCGAGGCGCCGGCGATGCCGCGCCCAACACCACGTGCGCGGGCCGAGCGGGGATCAAGCGCGCCGGCGGTCCGGCCGCGCCCGGCCGACCCGCATCGAAGATGGGGAAGGGCGGGTGACCCGCTGCCGACAGGGTCGGGGGGAGGGGGAGGCGCCCGGCCGACGGCCAGCCGGGGCCGGACCTTCCGCGCGCGGGGCTTAGGTCGGCGCGCCAGCCGGCGGCGGTGTGGTGGTGGTGGGGATCGTGGTTACGGACGTGCTCAGCTGCGTGACGGTGGCGGGCGTCCAGGCCACGATCCCGGGGCCGAACGACCAGTCCATCACGCCGTGGTCGCCCATGACCGGCGCTCTGGGGCCGCCGGTGACCTGGACGATGTCGCCGACCCGGCTGAGGTGGAAGAAGATCTCGGCATGCGCCGGGCTGAGGTTGATACAGCCGTGGGACACGTTTTGAAAGCCCTGAGAGGCGACGCTCCAGGGGGCGGCGTGGACGTACTCGCCGCTGTCGGATATATGGACGTCCCAGTACACCTTCAGGTTGTAGGCGCCCGGGGAACCCTGGGGGATGCCGACCGTGGCCGAGTTCATGTCGACCTCCGACTCCCGGTCCATGACGATGTGGGTCCCGTCCATACTCGGGTCTTGCAAACGCCCGCCGCTAATGGGCCAGGAGTAGAGGACCTTTCCGTTTTGGGTGACGGTCATCACGTGCGTGGTGAGGTTCACGGTAGAGACACGGGCCTCACCGACGATGAACGACGTCGACAAGGTACCAACCCCCCACTCCCCCGAACCCGCGGCCCAGTCGCTCAGGTTGCCCGAGACCTCCACCGCTTCGCCCACCGGCCAATAGTGGGCGGGGCGGAAGTGCAGCTCGACGGAGCTAAACCAGTGCCAGCCCCCGGCCACGGGTTTGCTCATCGAGACGTGCAGGTGGGACAGCACCGACTGCTGGGCGGCGTAGGAGTTGATGGGTTGGGAGAACATGAGAATGATCGGCTCGCCAACCCCTACCGAGATGCCCGGCGTCGGGAACACGTTCGCGCTTACGCTTTCGGCCGGCGAGGGTGCCGGCGTGACGAAGGTCCGTGACCCTTGCGCCGTAAGGCCGGTGGCGGTACCTACATTGCCGGTGACGACGAAGGACACGGTGTACGTAGTGCTCGGGTAAAGGGTGCCGGTCGAGTGGAACACACCGGTGTAGGGGTCGATGGCACCCGTCAGGACGTGGGTTCCGGGCCCCCCGGTGATGTGGACTTTCTCGAGATGAGCGCCGGTGGCGCGCACACTGACCGGGACGTCCAGGCTCCAATGCCGAGACGCGTTGGCCGGGGCGACGACTACCCGGGAACGCAGCACCGCCAGCGCCGAGGCCCTGCTGGTGGTCGTAGTCACCCGTTGCGTAGTGGTAGTTAGACGCTGAGTGGTCCCCGATGCCTTCCCGGAGGCTGAGCCCCTTGAGGCTGAGTTCCCGGAGGCTGCGGCTGTAGAGGGCGCCGCTGCAGTCCCGGAGGCGCCGTTCGCAGCTGCGTTGGCATTGATATCCGAGCTTCCCGACGAGGCTGGCACCTGCATTTTTGTTGGCGTTCTTGCTGGCGTCCAGCCCGGCCATGACTGCAACAGCCACGAGGGCGCCTACTACCAGGCAGCCAATCATCAAGATGGCGGTCCCGCCGACGCCGAGACCCCCATGGCTTGTCCCCCGCCGCCGCGTTGAACTTTTTCTCACTGCCTAAAGGTTACGCCCCGAGGCCCGCCGGGGGTTCCATTGGCCACCCGGCCCGACCAGCCGATCATCCAACCCAGCCAACAACCCGAGCCAACCCAGCCAGCCGACCCCCATCAGCCGACCCCAATCAGCCAACCAACCCAGCCAGCCGACCCAACCAACCCAGCCGGCCAACCCGGCCGGCCAACCCAGCCGGCCAACCCAGCCGACCAACCCAACCCGATCGGCTAACCCAATTATCCGGCCGGCGCCGGGGCCAGCCATAATACGCCAAGTGGTGGGAGGACGAGCTCAACCGATTGGGCCAGACCGTGCCACCCGACGTCCTCGGCCAGCACTTCTCCCATGTTGCCGAGACCGCTCCCACCCCACTCCTTGGCGTCGGTGTTGAGCAGCTCGAGCCAGCGGCCTGGCCGTGGCAGCCCCACCCGGTAACCGACCTGCGGTTCGGGCGAAAAGTTTGCTACACAAGCGACGAGGTCGCTGGGGGGGACGTTCGGCCAGGAAGCGTCGGCTTCGAAATGGGCCGGTGAAGGGCTGTCAGATTTTTTGCGCGAGCGCCAAAAAGACAGGACGTTGTGGTCGGCGTCGCTGGCATCTATCCAGTGAAAGCCGCTCGGGTCGAAGTCCAGTTCCCAGAGCGCCGGCTGGGAGCGGTACAGACGGTTGAGCTCGGCCACCATGTGCTGGAGCTTGGCGTGGTCAGGCCACTGGTCGAGCATCCACCAGTCGAGCGGCCTCTCGTTGCTCCACTCTCGCTCCTCTCCCAGCTCGTCGCCCATAAATATGAGCTTCTTGCCCGGGTGCGCCCACATCCACGCATAAAGCGCCCGCAGGTTGGCGAGCTGGCGCCACCGGTCCCCCTGCATCTTCGCCAGCATCGAACGCTTGCCGTGAACGACCTCGTCGTGGGACAGCGGGAGGATGAAGTTTTCGTGCCAGGCGTACAAGAGGCCGAAAGTGAGGTCGTTCTGGTGGAACCGCCGGTAAAGGGGGTCGGTCTCGAAATACCTGAGGGTGTCGTGCATCCAACCCATGTTCCACTTGAAGCCAAACCCGAGACCGCCTAGGTACGTCGGGCGGGAAACGCCGGGCCACGCCGTTGACTCCTCGGCGATCGTGGTCGCCCCCGGACAAGTGGAAAATATGGTCTCGTTCAGCTCTTTCAGGAACGAGACGGCTTCCAGGTTCTCGTTCCCACCGAACTCGTTCGGCACCCATTGGCCGGGCTGGCGCGAGTAGTTGAGGTAGAGCATCGACGCCACGGCGTCGACCCTGAGGGCGTCCACGTGGTACTGGCTGAGCCAAAAAAGAGCGTTCGCCACCAGGAAATTGCGGACTTCGTGGCGGCCCAGGTTGAACACCAGCGTCCCCCAGTCGGGGTGCGACCCCATCGGCCCGGCGTGCTCGAACAGCGGCGTCCCGTCGAAGCGAGCGAGGGCGAACTCGTCACGCGGGAAATGGGCCGGGACCCAGTCGACGATGACCCCGATACCCCGCCGGTGCAATGCGTCCACGAGGACCCTGAAATCGTCGGGCGTGCCGAACCGAGCGGTGGGAGCGTAGTAAGCGCTCACCTGGTACCCCCAGCTACCGCCGAAGGGGTGCTCGGCTACCGGCAAGAACTCGACGTGAGTGAACCCCATCTCGGCCACGTAGTGGGGCAGCTGTTCGGCCAGCTCGAGGTATGAGAGAGGGCGGCCTTCCCCCGGCCCGCTGATCGTCCACCGCCAGGAGCCCAGGTGGACCTCGTATATGGACAGCGGCTTGGCCAGCGGGTCCCCTTCCGCCCTCCTCGCCATCCAGGCGCGGTCATCCCAGTTGTGCTCGGTCGGTTGTCCGATGACAGAAGCCGTCCCGGGCGGCACTTCAGTGGCCAAAGCGAACGGGTCCGCCTTCAAAATGAGCCGTTCGTCCGCCGTGACGAGCTCGAACTTGTACTTCGAGCCCACCTCGGCGCCGGGTATGAACAGCTCCCAGACCCCAGAGCTGCCCAGCATGCGCATCGGGTGTACGCGACCGTCCCAGAAGTTCCAGTCCCCGACGACCCGGACCGCTTTGGCATTGGGCGCCCAGACCGCGAAGGCCGTGCCCGCCACACCCTGGTGCGTGCGTGGGTGCGCCCCGAGCACCTCCCAGAGCCTGTGGTGCCGGCCCTCGTTGAAAAGGTGCAAGTCGAGGTCGCCAAGCGTGGGCCACAGCCGGTAGGGATCTTCGAACACGAAGGCAGGTGAGCCGAGGGGCCCGTAGATCGCTTCCAGCCGGTAGCCGGCGGCGGTGCGCTCGAGGTCGCCCTCCCAGAGGCCGGCCGGATGGGTCAAGCGCATCGCCACGCGCTCTATAACGGGCCGGTCCGGCCGGCCCGGTGACGAGCAGGTACATCTGGGCCGCACCCGGCCGAAAGGCCCGTACCACTCCTCCATGCCGGCCGAGCACGGCGTGGGGGTCGACTAGCCGACCCTCCACCAGCAGCTCCACCTGACGCCGATCGGGGCCGCCTAGTGCCTCGGCTCCCCCCGAGGGCCCTTGGGACGCTCAGGCGACGACGTCCGTCCCGAGGGCGCGGTCGCAGCCGCGCCAGTGTCCCTATTCGCGCCATCCGTCTCGGGCACCTCGGTGTTGGGCACAGCAGTGTTGGTCATATTTGGATTTATCTCCTCAGATCTCCCGCTCCTCACCTGTCGCGTCCTCGTCGCCGGTTTCGATCGGCCCCACCAGGATTTCCTCGACGGGGTCGCACAACAAGCGCCGCAGGGCGGAAAGGGGGATCGGCACCCAGTCCGGGCGGTAGGACTCTTCGTACTCCAGTTCGTAGAGCGCCTTGTCGAGCTCGAACGCCACCCTGACTGCTTCACGGTCGGCGGCGTCGGCTGGCAACAGGTCTTCGATCCATTTGGTCTCGTAGTAGCCGCGTAGGAAGGCGGCGCCGTTGCGGTCCTCCCAGGCCCGGGCCAGCTGCTCGAGGACGACCGGGTCGTGATCGGCCCGCTCCCTGAGCGCGAAGAGCGACGCGTAGTGCAGGGACCGGAGCATCCCGGCCACGTCCTTCAGCACTGAGGTGGGCCGCTGCCGTTCCGCCAGCGGGCGGTTCGGCTCGCCCTCGAAGTCGAGGACGTACCACCCGTTGTCGGACCGCATCACCTGGCCGAGGTGGTAATCGCCGTGAACCCGGACGGCCGGTCCCGGGTCGTGCACCTCGGCCAGGCGGGTCAGGAGCGGCTTGGCCGAACTGGCCAGCTCGGGGCCCAGGCGCTCGACCCGCGATTCGAGCGAGGCCACGAAGCCCGGCCATTGAACGGCGAAACCGTCGGCCGACGCGCCAAATGCCTCTGCCATGGCCAGGTGCATGTCGGCTGTCATCTGGCCCAGGCGGGAAGCTTCAGCGGCAAAGTCCCCCCCGGACATCGCCGGGCTGGTGGGGTCTTCCGACGTGGCGGCGGCGTAAAAGTCCCGCAAAGAGGTCAGTGCCAGCGCCCAGCCGTCGGTGCCGCCGGCCAGGTACTGCTGCCCGAAGGCCAGGTCGTGGCCGTCGCGTTGCCAGCGGACGAGCGGTAGGGCGACGTGACCGAACCCGGTCTGAGCCAGCGCCTCGGTGACCTCTACGTCGGGGTTGGGGCCGGGGGAGAGGCGACGGAACAGCTTCAAGATGAGGCGGTCGTCGTAGACGATCGAGGTATTGGACTGCTCGGCGACCAACCGGCGTGCCCACTCCGCATCCTCTCGCCCGCCGCTGGCCGTTCGCAGAAGGGCGATGGCCATCTCACTGTCGATGCTGGCGCCGTAGTAGACCCGGTCGCCGACGACACCGATCAAGGCATTTTCCTGGCCCTGCAGGTGAGCTGCGTTCTCCATGGCGGGCCGCTCGGCGATGATCAACTGGTACGCCTCGCCATCGGCCCCGACGATCGTCCACAGCAACCTGGCGGAGCCGCTCAATTCGGCCAGGCAGGCGGAATCGATCACGCTCAGAGAAATGGGCGGCCCATCGCCGGCGTACCAGCGCCGGCTGGCCAGGTACGCCCCGATATAGGGCAGTAACTCGGCCGGCGGCGTCCACGGCAACAACGGGGATTCGTCCATCATCAGTCTCCAGTCGAGCTGGGACGCCCTGCCACTAAACCGAACCAGTAGAAGCCATAGGGTGGCAGCGTCACGAAGTACGGCAGCTCACCGATTGGCGGGAACGGGGTACGGCCCAAAAGCTCTATCGGGGTCATACCCTCCCAACGCTGCAGAGGTAACTGGGCGGGCTGAGCGAAACGGGACAGGTTGCTGACGCACAGCACGATGTCGCCGCTCCCGCCGCCGACTTCCGGACGCAGCCCGCCGGCTTCTGCCCGTTGGTGAGGCCCGCTACCTTCTGCCCGTTGGTGGGGCCCGTTGTCGAGCCCGTCGTCGAGCCCGTCGCTACCGTCGGGATCTCCGTTCGGGGCCCGGATGTAAGCGAGCGCGGAGGGGTTGTCAGTAGAAATGATCTCGATGCTGCCGGTGCCGAAGACCGGGTGCTGGCGCCGGACCTCGAGCATCCGGCGCATCCAGTGCAAGAGGGAGCTCGGGTTGCGCATCTGCGCCTCGACGTTGACGGACTGGTAGCCGTAGACAGGGTCCATGAGGGGCGGCAGGTACAGCTGGGCGAAATCGGCCCGCGAGAAGCCGGCGTTGCGGTCGGGGGCCCATTGCATGGGGGTGCGCACGCCGTCCCGGTCGCCGAGGTAGATGTTGTCCCCCATGCCGATCTCGTCGCCGTAATAGAGCACGGGCGAGCCCGGCAAGCTGAACAAGAGCGAATGGAGCAGCTCCGCCACCCGCCGGTCGTTGTCCACCAGCGTGGCCAAGCGGCGGCCAATACCGATGTTGCGCTTCATCCGCGGGTCCTTGGCGTACTCGGAGTACATGTAGTCCCGTTCTTCGTCCGTCACCATTTCGAGCGTCAACTCGTCGTGGTTACGCAGGAATATCCCCCAGCTACAGACCTCGGGGATCGGAGGAGTTCGCGCCAGTATTTCCGTTATCGGGTACCTCTGCTCCCGCCGCACGGCCATGAACATGCGGGGCATGAGCGGGAAATGGAAGCACATATGGCACTCGTCGCCGTCGCCGAAGTACTGGACGACGTCTTCGGGCCACTGGTTGGCTTCGGCCAGGAGCACTTTGCCGGGGTACAGCGAATCGACTTCCTTGCGCAACCTCCTCAGGTATTCGTGGGTCTCGGGGAGGTTTTCGCCATCGGTCCCGTCCCGTTCGAAAAGGTAAGGGACAGCGTCCAGACGGAAGCCGTCGAGGCCGACGTCGAGCCAGTAGCGCACGACGTCGAGCATCGTGTCGGCCACTTCCGGGTTGTCGAAATTGAGGTCGGGCTGGTGGGCGAAAAAACGATGCCAGTAATATTGGCCTCGCTGGGCGTCCCATTCCCAGTTTGATTTTTCTGTGTCGATAAAGATGACGCGGGCCTTGTCGTAGCGCTGGTCGTCGTCGCTCCATACGTACCAGTCGGCCTTCGGGTTGGTGCGGTCCTGACGTGACTCGAGGAACCACGGGTGCTGGTCACTGGTGTGGTTTATTACCAGGTCGGCAATTACCCGTATACCCCGCTGGTGGGCCTCGTCGACCAGCTGGGCGACGTCGGCGACCTGACCGTACTCGGGCAGCACCGTCCAGTAGTCGGAAATGTCGTAGCCCCCGTCCCGCAACGGGGACTGATAAAACGGGAGCAACCAGATGCAATCAACGCCCAGCCACTGGATATAGTCGAGCTTTTCTATAAGGCCGCGGATGTCGCCGGTGCCATCGTCATTGGAGTCGAAAAAACCCCTCACGAGGACTTCGTAGAAAACGGCTCTCTGGTACCAGTAGACGTCTGTGCTGGCGGTGCCCGATACGGGCCTTACCCTTGGCAAAGTTCAGCCCCTTTTAATCACGTCAGAGGTAAGCCCGTACATGGAGTATGTGGGCCACCCGTCGCCAGGGGTCGAACCGGATATAAGGGTGCAGCCCCCAGCTGTACGTCTCGCCGGAAAGCTCATCGTGGACTTCCAACCAGGTAGCAGCGTGTTCGGCCAGGAACGGCATGTCCAGGTGGATGGTGGACTCCTGGGTGGCATAGGGGTCCAGGGTAACGACGACGATGACGGCATCGCTCCCATCGTCTGACGTCTTCGAGAAGGCGATTATGTTCGGGTTGTCCGAGGCCAGGAAATATACCGTCCGCAGGGACTTGAACGCCGGGTGCCGGCGGCGGATAGCGTTGACGGCGCCGAACAATGGCGCCAGCGAGCCCGGCCGGGAGTAGTCCCTCTGCTTTATCTCGTACTTCTCCGAGTTGAGGTACTCCTCGTTAGTCGCTGACGCCGGTACGTTCTCGCACAGTTCGTAGCCGCTATATACGCCGTACGAAGGCGAGAGGGTGGCGGCCAGGACGTAGCGCAGGGCGAAAGCAGCCGGAGGCCCCCCCCGGAGCGGCCCGGACAGGATGTCGGGCGTATTGGGCCAGAAGTTCGGCCGCATGTAGTCGGCCAGCTCGGTGTGGGCCAGCTCATCAACATAGGTGCGGATACCCTCGGGCCCGTACTGGGTCACGCGCCAGGTGAAATACGTATAGCTCTGCGAAAACCCTACCTCG
Organism: uncultured Acidimicrobiaceae bacterium; assembly: GCA_963807395.1. GTDB lineage: Bacteria > Actinomycetota > Acidimicrobiia > Acidimicrobiales > Palsa-688 > Fen-671. The sequence continues at coordinate 58,184 of CAWEBW010000002.1, read as the reverse complement.
GCCAACCGGGCCATGATCTTCGGCCTGGTAAACGCTTCGGCCAGGAGCACCACGTCGGGCCAGTCCTCGCGCAGCGCTTTGATCAGCCATTCCCAAAAGGCGAACGGCTTCGTATGCGGGTTGTCCACCCGATAAATGCGCACGCCGCGCTCTGACCAGAAATCGATTATCTGCTTGCACGCTTCCCATAGGGCCACCCGGTCGGCGTCGTTCGGGGGCCAGAAATTAAGGGGGTAGATATCCTGGTATTTCTTGGGGGGGTTCTCGGCATAGGCGATAGAACCGTCCGGGCGGTGGTGGAACCATTCAGGGTGTTCTCTGACCCAGGGATGGTCGGGCGAGGCGTTCAGGGCATAGTCCAGGGCCAGTTCCATGCCGTGCTGCTTGACGGTCTCGAGCAAATAATCGAAATCGTCCAACGTGCCAAGTTCGGGGTGGAGCGACGTGAACCCGCCTTCCTCCGAGCCGATGGCCCACGGGCTGCCCGGGTCCCCCGGCTCCGCGACAAGCGAATTATTTTTTCCTTTACGGAAGCTGTGCCCTATCGGGTGGACCGGGGGCACGTACAGGACATCAAAACCCAGCTCGGCCACACGCGGGACCTGGGCGGCGGCGCCCCGCAAACCCCCGAAACTACGAGGGAAAAGCTCGTACCAGGCTCCGACCGCTGCACGTTCGCGTTCGACCCAAAGGGGCAAAGGCGGCGAAGAGGTGAGGTCTTTAGCGAAGCTGGCCGGCCAGGGCGCGGGCCACCTGTGCGGATAGCGCCAGGTTGATGCGGCTGGCGTCGTCGAGTTCTCCGTTGTCCAGCGCGGCCAGTGCCTTGGCTAACTGGTCCTCGCCGTCCCCCGCACCGTCGGGTGGCCTGGCCCCACTAGGCGCCTCGGACAGGAGCAGCACGGCCTCCGCCACCTCCGTGCTTACGTCCTCTCGGGCGGCCAATTTGATGGCCGCCTTGTGGGCCCAGGTGGCGTACCGGTCGGTCCAGGCTTCGACCACCAGCTCGTAGGCGCCGGGGGCGGGCGGTCTGATGGCACCGGCCCATGCGTCGTTGCCGATGTCGGTCAAGGGGGAGGTGCCTACCACCTCGTCGCCACGGCGCAGGAGCACCCTCGCCGCCAGGACGTCGTGGCCCTCCTTGAAAACGTTGGCGGTGACGGGAGTGAGCTCGCCCACCACCGCCTTGGCCGGCCGGCCATGAGGAGTAGATGGCCGCACGTCCTCGATCACGATGCGCTCGAGCGGAGCCTGTCGGGCGCCCCGTTTGCGCTCTAACCCAGGCGAAGCGGCTGAGCTGGGCCGCCGGCGCGCCGGCGCCCGGACGTCGTCAGTCGTCACCGGCCCCACGCTACCGGCCCTACGCTGTCCGGGCCACGCTGTCCGGGGCCACGCTGTCCGGGCCACGCTGTCCGGCCGACGCTGTCCGGGCCCCACCACTGGCGGGCGACAGGCAGTGGCGTGCAGGGGGCTGTGACCTTGGTACGTTTGCCGAAGATGAAAGCCTTCCGGAGCTTCACCGTCCGGGCACGGCTGCCCGAGCCGTTGGCCCCCCTTCAAGAACTGGCCTTCAACTTGAGATGGTCGTGGGATGACAGGACCCGCGACGTCTTCCGCTGGGTGGACCCTTATCTGTGGGAACGCACCCAGCACGATCCCGTCCAGGTCCTTTCCCTGGTGGCCAGGGAACGTTTAGACGCGCTGGCCAGGGACAACGCCTTCATGTCCTTCCTGGGCGAGATACACGCTGACCTGCGGCGATATATGAGCGTCCCGCGCTGGTTCCAGGACCGTGGGCGGTCCGCGCTGACCAAAGTGGCCTACTTTTCGCCGGAGTTCGGCATCGCGGAGGCTCTGCCGCAGTACTCGGGCGGCCTCGGCATCTTGGCCGGCGACCACCTTAAGGCCGCCAGCAGCCTGGGGGTGCCCATGGTCGGCGTCGGCCTGCTCTACCGGGAGGGCTATTTCCGCCAACGGCTCAATGCGGACGGATGGCAAGAAGAGCGCTACCCCGTCATGGACCCCAACGCCATGGCCCTCACGCCGGTGGACGGGACGAGGATCACCGTGGACCTGGCCGGGCAGGCCCTCATCGCCCAGCTATGGGTGGCTTACGTCGGCCGGGTCAAGCTCTACCTGCTCGACGCCAACGTCGATGAAAACACCGACGACCTGCGGGCTGTCACGGACCGGCTGTACGGAGGGGGCACCGAGCACCGCCTCCGCCAGGAGATCCTGCTCGGCGTGGGCGGCGTACGGGCGCTGGAGGCGCTGCACGAGCGGCCCCAGATTTTCCATTCCAACGAGGGCCACGCCGGCTTCCTCAGCCTGGAAAGGATCCGTCAGCTGGTGACCGTCCACGACCTGTCGTTCCCTGAGGCGATCGAGGCCAACCGGGCCGGCACCCTTTTCACCACCCATACTCCGGTGCCCGCCGGGATCGACAGGTTCCCGGCCGAGCTGATGGAAAAGTACTTCTCCGGCTGGGCGCACGAGTGTGGAGTCGGGGTCGATGACCTGATGGCGCTCGGCCATGCCCCCGGAGAACCGACCAACGCCCCGTTCAACATGGCCATCATGGGGCTGCACTTGGCCAGCATGTCCAACGGGGTATCGAAGCTTCACGGGCATACGAGCCGGCTCATGTTCCACCAGCTGTTCCCCGACGTGCCGGTTGAAGAGGTCCCCATCGGGTCGGTCACCAACGGCGTGCACGGCCGCACGTGGACCTCACCCGCCATGAGCGACCTGTTCACCAAGTACGTGAACCCCTCGTGGGAGGAGGCCGGGCTGAGCGACTGGGCGCGCATATCAGAAGCCCGCGACGACGAGCTGTGGCGGGGGCGCGAGCAGGGCAAAGAGGCGCTCGTCGGCTTTGTCCGGGCGCGCTTGAAGGCCTCGCTCCTGGAACGGGGCGTTTCGCCCATCGACGCCGCGTGGGCGGACGAGGCCCTCGACCCGACCGTCCTCACTATCGGTTTTGCCCGTCGTTTCGCCTCCTACAAGCGAGCCACGCTGCTTTTGTCCCAGCCCGACAGGCTTAAAGCGCTCCTGCTCGACTCGAAGCGGCCGGTCCAGATAGTTTTCGCCGGCAAGGCCCACCCCGCCGACGACCTCGGTAAGGAGATGATCCGCGAGCTGCTGCAGTTCACGTCAGAGCCCTCGGTGCGCCACCGGACGGCGTTCATAGAGGACTACGACATCGCCGTGGCCCGCATGCTCCTGCAGGGTTGCGACGTGTGGTTGAACAACCCCCGCCGGCCCCTGGAGGCGAGCGGGACGAGCGGCCAGAAGGCGGCCCTCAATGGCGCCCTCAACGTATCCGTGCTCGACGGTTGGTGGGACGAAATGTTCGACGGGAAGAACGGGTGGCAGATCGCGTCGGCCGAGTCTTACGGTGACGTCCAGCGCCGTGACGAGGTCGAAGCCAACAGTCTTTTCGAGATCCTCGAACGCCAGGTCATCCCGATCTATTACGACCGCAGCGGCGACCGCTTCCCTCGTCCCTGGGTGACCCGGATCAAAGACTCTCTCAGCAGCCTCGGGCCGCGGGTACAGGCGTCGCGCATGGTCCGCGATTACGTGACGCAGATGTACGAGCCAATGGCCAAAAGGGCGGACACCCTGAGCGCTCGCGGTTACGCCAAGGCCAAGGAGCTCGCCGCTTGGAAGAGGCACGTGCGCGAGGTGTGGGGAAGGGTGGCCATCTTGTCGGTCGACGTCGACTCGAGCTTGCTCGTAACAGATCTCGGCAGCACCTTGAAGGCGACGGCTGAGGTGGCGCTGGGCGACCTGACGCCGAAGGAGGTCTCCGTTGAGCTTCTGCACGGGCCAGTGACGGCCAACGACGACCTGGCCCACTGGCAGGTGGTGAAAATGGAGCTCGACCGGCCGAGCGAGGCTCCCGGGGTGAGCCAGTGGAGGGGCAGCTTCCCGTGCGACGTAGCCGGGCGCCACGGCTTTACTGTTCGGGCTATGCCGTACCACGCGGATTTGCCGTCCCCGGACGAACTGGGCCTGGCCACCTGGGCCAAGTCTTCCTAGCCGCTCTGGCGCGGAAGACCCTGAACGGCAATACCGGTACTCTCGTAACGTGCGGGAGTACGTCGACGTCGAAAAACTGACCCGGCTGGCCCAGGCCCTCGTGGCCGTCGATACGTCCAACCCCCCTGGCCACGAGGTCGCCGTCGAGGCTGTGCTGCGGGAGGCGCTGGCACCGTGGGGGCCCGCATGGGAGAAGGTAGAGCCCGCGCCCGGACGGGTCTCCCTCATCGCCCGACTGCCATCTCGAGGCGCCGGGAGCGGCCGCCGGCCCACACTGATCGTCAACGGGCACACGGACGTGGTGCCGGCGTTGGCCGCCGGCTGGGCGCACCCGCCCTTCAACCCCCAAGTCACTGACGACAAGCTCTGCGGCCGGGGCAGTGCCGACATGAAAGGGGGCATCGCGGCGGCGATCTGCGCCCTCGGCACGCTCGAGTCGGCCGGCCACGAGCCAGGGTGCGACATTGTTTTCCAGTTCGTGGCGGACGAAGAACGCGGTGGGCGCCTCGGTACCCGCGTCCTTATGGAGTCAGGGCTGCTCGAAGGCGACGCCTGCATCGTCCCCGAACCGACCTCTCTGGCCGTCTCGGTGGCCGAACGAGGCCTCCTGCAAGGCGAGATCATCGTGAAGGGCCGCCCGGGCCACGGTAGCCGGCCGCGGGAAGGGGTCTCGGCTGTCGAGCACGGCGCCCAGATCGTGCTGGCGCTGCACGCCGCCGATTTCGGCGACCCCGAGCACCCTCTGCTCGGGGCCCCGACGTCGAACATTGGGACGTTCCACGGAGGCAGCGCCGTCAACATAGTGGCCGAGCAAGCGCGCGTCGGCTTCGACCGGCGGCTCCTGCCCGGGACGAGCCTCGACGAGGCGCTGGCCGCCATTCGCCGGCGGGTGAAGACGGCCGGCCTGGAGGAGATCGAGTACGAGATCGAGGTGTTCGACTACGGGGAGGGCAGCGAGATGAGCCCGGAACACCCGTTCGCGGAGCTGGTCAGGCAGTCGATCTCGTCCGTAACGAACGTCAAACCCACCACCATTGGCATGAGTTTCACCACCGACGCCAGGTTCCTTCGCAACCAGGCCCGCATCCCGGCCGTGGTCTGCGGTCCTGGCAACATCGCCCAAGCACACGGGGTCGACGAATGGGTGAGCATCAGCCAGCTCGTGGACGCCACGGCTGCATATGCCCAGCTCTACCGGTCGTTCGGGCCGGGCTCGGCGTCGCCCCCGCTGTCCCGCTGACGCCCGTCCCCGGTTGAGATAAATCAGGCCTTCTGGATGACCCGGGTCACCACCGAACTCGTCCTCGACGGCAGTTCGGTGGCGGCGCTTGTGTCACCCCGCCACGGTCTGGTGCTCGAAGGGGTCGAAAGCAGCGCCACTTCCGCTGACGGAGGCAGTCGCACCTCCTTCCGCCAAGCCGAAGGCCCCCTCGCCTCCTACCGGCGAGACGTCGAGGTCGAACCGCTAGGGAACGGGAAGTACAAGGCCCGCCAGGTAGTGGACCTGCGAGTCGGCCTGCCCTGGTGGTCCTGGCTGCTGGCGTTGCCTCTGCGCCTCTCGCTCGGGTGGGCGCCAGTAAGGAGGGCGAGGGCGCCGGTGGGGAGGGCGCCGGTGGGGAGGGCCCCTACTGGTACCCCAAGACGCCCAGGCATCACAAGACGACCGGTTGCCCTGGTGGGCACCCCCGCACCGCCTCAACCGGCGCCAGGCGGTGTTGATGGCCACCCTGGCCGCGCTGGTCAGCGTCCAGGGTTTTCTGGCTGCCCTCCTGCCCGAGACGCTCACGTACGCAGCGAGCGAAATGCACGTGGGCACCTTCGGGCAGGGGACAGTCTTCGCGGCGGTCGAGCTCTCCGCCCTCCCGGCTCTTCTCGCCTTGGTCCTGGCCGACAAGCGAGGCCGGCGCTCGGTGGTGTTATGGGCAACCGGCGCGGCCGTAGTCCTGAGCGAACTGGGGGGCTTCGCCCCCTCGATGAGCTGGCTCACCGTGACGCAAGTGAGCGCCGGCGCCCTCGTCGCCGCGGCCGGTGTCGCCGCCGTCGTCGTCGCCGTGGAGGAGGTGCCCCGTGGTTGCCGGGCCTGGGCAGTTGGGGTCCTCGGGATGGCCGGCGGCTTCGGGGGCGGTATCCCCCTCTTGCTCCTTCCTTTGGCCGGGACCGGGATGGCCGGCTGGCGCTGGCTCTACTTCCTGAGCCTTTTGACCCTGCCGGTGGTGGCGGTCTGTGCCCGCCAGCTGCCCGAGAGCGGGCGTTGGGAGGCCACCGACCAGTTTTCGGCGAAACGGTCTGCGCAAGTGCCGACTGGGCCGGTTACGGCTGGACAGGTAAAGGCCCGGACGGGCTTGTCTCGGATAGCCCGCCAGCGCCTGGTCCTGGTGTGCGCCGGCGCCGTGCTCTTTGCCCTCTTCGCCTCGCCCGCCTCGCTGTTCCAAACCGAGTTCCTGCACCAGGAGCGCCATTACAGCGCGCTCGGGATATCCGTGTTGCAGCAGCTGGCCGGCACGCTGGGGGCGCTCGGGGTTCTATTCGGGGGACGCCTGGCCGACACCCACGGTCGCCGGCCGGTGGCCGTCGTAAGTGTCTCCGGCGCCACCGTGGCCGTCCTGTGGTCCTATCTCGCTCACGGCTGGCTGCTGTGGTTCTCCACTACGGCGGCCCAATTTTTCCTTTACGCGACCGCTCCGGTGCTCGGCGTATACGGGGCCGAGCTGTTCGCCACCAGGTCACGGGCGCGGTCGGCGGGCCTGGTCGCCGCCTCGTCGTCCGTGGGCGGGGTCTCCGGCCTGTTGGCTGTGGGCGCGCTCGCCGGTCGCTTCGGCACCTTGGGCCCCGCTCTCGGCGTTTTGACTGTCGGGCCGCTCTTGCTCGTCGCTTTGCTGCTCGTCGCCTACCCGGAGACGGCAGACGTCGCACTCGAAGACCTGGCGCCAGAGGCTGGCGGCCTGATACCCGAGCACGAGTTACCCCAGCAGGAGCCAGGCCGTCAGCTGTCAACCCTGGGCGCGCCGGGCGTACCCTGCCTGTCCCGGCAATAGGATCAAACGGGTGCTGCGGCTTTCCCCTTCCTTGCTGGCGGCCGACTTCGGGGCGCTAGCCGAATCCGTCGGTGCCGTCGCCCCCGAAGCCGACTGGCTCCACGTGGACATCATGGACGCACATTTCGTGCCCAACCTCACGATCGGGCCCCCGGTCGTCGAGTCACTGCGCAAGCACACCGGCCTTTTTTTCGACTGCCACTTGATGATGACGAACCCGGGCGACTACCTGGAGGCGTTCCGCAAGGCCGGTGCCGACGGCTGCAGCGTCCATGTCGAAGTCGGCGACACGAGCGAATTGCTGGCTGAGGCGAGGAAGCTGGGCCTGCACGCGGGTTTGGCCCTAAACCCCGAGACGCCCTTTGACGCCGTCGAGCCGTTCTTGGGCCAGGCGGACCTGATCCTGGTGATGACCGTCCACCCGGGCTTCGGCGGCCAACGCTTTATAGAAGAAGTAGTGCCCAAAATTGCCCGGGCCCGCCAGGAGCTCGACCGCCGTGGGCTGAAGGCCGATCTGGAAGTGGATGGTGGCATCGACGAAGACACGGCGCCGATCGTCGTCCGCGCCGGGGCGAGGGTACTGGTGGCCGGGTCGGCCATTTTCGGCGCACCGCGTCCCTGGGAAGCGGCCCGGAGGATCCGGGACGCGGGGCTGTCGGTGTTGCCCCCCGGCTCCGACTAGCTTGATTTTGACCTCATCGGGATGAGCGCATGACCGGGGCGGTGGTCGGGCCTTCCCCGCGTTTGCTTGCCCTACCGGCCCTCAGTAGCGTGGCGCGAGTAAGCCCGATGTCGCAGGTAATTTGCACCTAGCCGACGGCCCAAGGGGACACGACATGGCAACTCAGCCCTCTACAGACGGCATCGTCGGTGTCGACATCGGCGGTACCGGGATCAAAGGCGCGGTGGTCGATGTAAAGGCAGGAAAGCTGGCCGGGCCGCGGGTGCGGGTCGACACTCCGCACCCAGCGACACAGGCGGCAGTGGCCGAGGCTGTCGGTCGAGTCCTCAAACAGATCGATGTGGACGGGCCGGTCGGCTTGACCATCCCGGCTGTCGTCCGGGCCGGCACGGTCGAGACGGCCTCGAACATCGACCACTCATGGATAGGTGTCGACGCCGTCGACCTCTTTTCGCGGGCGACCGGGCGACTGGTAGCCGTCGTCAACGACGCGGACGCCGCCGGCCTGGCCGAGGTCCGCTTCGGCGCCGGGCGCAGCGTGGCGGGCGTAATTGCCGTGATAACGCTGGGGACCGGTATAGGGAGCGCCATACTCGTCGACGGTACCCTCGTCCCCAACACCGAGCTCGGCCATCTGCCGCTCCACCACGGGGAGGCCGAGAACTGGGCCGCAGAGTCTGTCCGCGAGCACGACGAGCTGTCGTGGAAACAGTATGCCCAGCGGTTGCAAGCGTACTTCCAGTTGCTCGAGCGCCTGCTCTGGCCTCAGTTGATCATTATTGGCGGGGGGGTCAGCGCCAGCGCGCAGAAGTACCTACCAAAAATAGAGCTCCGGACGCCGATTGTCCCGGCCCAGCTCCTGAACGACGCCGGCATCATCGGAGCGGCCATGTTCGCGTCCAGCGTAGAGTTCGCCACGAAGACTTGAAGGGTTTTCGGCTACCCGGTCCCCGAACATCTCGTCACGGGCGCCATTTCCAATAGGAGGTGCAGTTGAAGATGTTCCGGGAACGGGCTGCGGAAATGGCGGGAACTGCCCCGGCCGGCTTTTGACCTCGGCCCCGTCGTGTCGTGATGGCGAGAAAGGAGACAGCAGATGGCCACTTACGAAGTGCCAATAATACGGTTGCGGGAACTCCCGGCCTATGAAGCCCTAGCTAAGCACCATTCGCAGATAGAGGGGCGTCACTTACGCGAGCTGTTCGCGGACGACCCGACCCGCGGCGACCGGCTGTGGGCGGAAGGGGCCGGCATTTACCTCGACTATTCGAAAAACCGGATAATTGATGAGACTCTGGGCCTGCTCGTGGAGCTGGCCCAGCAAGCCGGGTTGGAGCGGCACCGGGACGCCATGTTCGCCGGGGAGCGGATCAATGTCTCCGAAGACCGCTCCGTCCTCCACGTCGCCTTGCGCATGCCCCGGGGCATGTCCCTGGTCGTGGACGGGGTCGACGTAGTGGCAGAGGTGCACAAGGTCCTCGACCAGATGGCGGTCTTCGCAAACAAGATCCGGTCGGGCGAATGGAAAGGGTACACGGGCAAACCGATCCGCAACGTCATTAATATCGGTATAGGAGGCTCCGACCTTGGCCCCGTTATGGCCTACGAGGCGCTGCGCGACTACACGCAGCGCGACCTCACGTTCCGCTTCGTCTCGAACGTCGACTCGACCGATTTCGTAGAAGCCACCAGGGACCTTTCCGCCGACGAAACGCTCTTCATCGTGTCGTCCAAGACCTTCCAGACGCTCGAGACCTTGACCAACGCCACCTCAGCGCGCGACTGGGTGCTGGCCCAACTGGGGGATAAATCGGCCATCGCCAAGCACTTCGTGGCCGTGTCGACCAACACCCAAAAAGTGGAGGAATTCGGCATCGACCCACAGAACATGTTCATCTTTTGGGATTGGGTCGGCGGGCGCTATTCGATGGACTCGGCCATAGGCCTGTCGACCATGATCGCCATCGGGCCGGAGCGGTTCAAGGACATGCTGGCCGGCTTCCGCGACATGGACGAGCACTTCCTCTCCACCCCTCTGGAGCGCAACCTTCCCGTCCTTATGGGGCTGCTGGCGGTGTGGTACGTGAACTTCTTTGGCGTCCAGACGATCGGCGTGATGCCGTACGAACAATACCTGAAGCGGTTCCCGGCTTATCTACAGCAACTCACGATGGAATCGAACGGCAAACACGTCACGCTGGACGGGAGAGTGGTTGATTACGACACTGGCCCCGTCTACTGGGGCGAGCCCGGCACGAACGGCCAGCACAGCTTTTACCAGCTCCTCCACCAAGGGACCAGGCTTATACCCATCGACATCATCGGTTTCGGCAAGGCCCTCAACCCCCTCCGGGACCATCATGACATCCTTTCGTCGAATGTGTTCGCCCAGGCGCAGGCTCTCGCCTTCGGCAAGACCGAGCAGGAGGTCCGGGCCGAAGGCACGCCCGAAGCGGTGGTACCCCACAAAGTCATGCAGGGGAACCGGCCCACCAATGTCATGCTCGTCGAGAAGCTGACGCCTCGAACCCTCGGCGCCCTGGTGGCCCTGTACGAGCACAGCGTCTTTACACAGGGGACGATCTGGGACATCGACTCGTTCGACCAGTGGGGGGTCGAGCTGGGCAAGGTGCTGGCGGTAGCGATAATCCCCGAGCTCGAGAGCGTCACGGAGCCCGAGCTGAAGCACGACTCATCGACGAACGCTCTTATCCGGCGCTACCGGTCGCTCAAGAACTAGGCCAACACAGAAAGCTAGCGAACACGGAAAATGAGGAGGCAGTAAATGGCAACTGACAGGCCAATGCAGCTGGGAATGGTCGGGCTCGGCCGGATGGGGTCCAACCTCGTCCGGCGGCTGATGCGCGACGGCCACAAATGCGTGGTTTACGACGTCAATGCTCAGGTGGTGCAAGAGCTCGCCGGTGAAGGGGCCACGGGCTCGAGCTCTCTGGCGGATTTTGTGGCCCATCTCGACAAGCCCCGGAATATTTGGCTCATGCTGCCAGCCGCCATCGTGGAGTCGACCCTCGAGCAGCTCGCCCCACTGCTCGAAGCCGACGACGCAATTATCGACGGGGGCAATTCCTACTACCGGGACGACATCACTCGCGCCAAAGAGCTGGCGCCAAAAGGCCTCCACTACGTCGACTGCGGGACGAGCGGCGGGGTATGGGGCCTGGACCGCGGCTATTGCCTGATGATCGGCGGCGAAACCGACGTGGTGAAACGCCTCGACCCCATATGGATGACGATCGCCCCCGGGGAGGGCAGCGCCGAGCCGACCCCCAGCCGGGGCTCGCGAGGCGGCACCGCGCCCCAGGGCTACTATCACTGCGGCCCGAACGGCGCCGGCCACTTCGTGAAAATGGTCCACAACGGGGTCGAGTACGGCATGATGGCCTCTATCGCCGAGGGCCTCTCGGTCATCAAACACGCCAATGCGGGCAAGTCGAAGGAAGTCGCTGATGCCGAGACCACACCGCTGCGGGACCCCGAGGCCTACATGTACGACATCGACGTCGGAGAAGTGGCCGAGGTGTGGCGGCGGGGCTCGGTCATTTCGTCCTGGCTGATGGACTTGACCGCTGACGCGTTCGCCCGCTCGCCCGACCTCGACGATTTCGAAGGCAGGGTCTCGGATTCCGGGGAAGGCCGCTGGACCATCGTGGCCGCCATCGACGAGGGTGTCCCGGTCGCGGTTATCACCGCTTCGCTCTTCGAGCGCTTCGAGTCGCGTGGCCTCGGAGAGTTCCAGGACAAAATCCTTTCGGCCATGCGCAGCGAGTTCGGCGGCCACGCCGAAAAGAAGGGGTAGGCCGGGATGCACCATGAGCTCGAGGCGCTTTCCGACCCCGATGCGGTGGCCCTGGCCGGGGCGACGTTCGTGGCCAAACGGGCCCGCGAAGCGGTCGCAGCTAGAGGATCCTTCCAGTTTGCGGTGAGTGGAGGCCATACCCCCTGGAAAATGTTCGCCGAGCTGGCGTCTGAAACGGTCCCGTGGGAGAGCGTCGTCATCTACCAGGTGGACGAGCGAGTGGCCCCCGCGGACGACCCGGACCGGAACCTGGCCCACCTCCGAAAGGCGCTCGGGTCGGCGCCAGCGCAAGTGCGGCCCATGCCGGTCGAGGACCCAGACCTCGAGAAAGCAGCCGCAGCCTACGGCGCTTCGCTGCCCGAGCATTTCGACTTGGTCCACCTGGGCCTCGGCCCCGACGGCCACACCGCATCACTCGTACCGGGCGACCCCGTCCTGTCCGTGACCGACCGCCTGGTGGCCCTGACCCAGCCGTACCAGGACCGAGTCAGGATGACCCTCACGTACCCCGCGCTGGCGCGCGCGTCCCAGCTCCTCTGGCTGATCACGGGGGCGGACAAGAAGGAGGCCCTGGCCAAGCTGTTGGCCGGGGACACCTCGATCCCGGCCGGGCGCGTGGAGGCCGCGGCCTCCTTGGTGATGGCCGATCAAGCGGCGGTCTGAGCCCGTCGATGGTGCGGCCGGAGGGCGCCGGAGCCGTTGGCGAATTAGCCGGCTCCGTGCTCGATATCCCAACGCTCGACGGTCGCGCCCCGACCGATAAGCACCACCGCCACCATCGAAGGTGGGAACAAGCCGTGCTCGACCAAGCCGGGCGTGGCGGACAGGCGTCGGGCCAGGACGGCCGGGTCGCCGACCGGTCCCTGGTAATCGGCGATCACGCCGCCGTCGGGGCTGAGAGGGACGTCGCGCAGGGTGACCGGGGACACAAGTCGCATTGTGGCCCGCAAGCCGAACGAGAGCAGCTCGAGCGGGATTGGACCGTGGAGGGCATCCACCGGCTTGGACGAATCTACGATGACGACGAAACGGTCCGCCGCCGCAGCCACGATTTTCTCCCGGGTATGCGCCGCGCCGCCTCCTTTTACCAGCCACCCATCGGGCGCGACCTGGTCGGCGCCGTCGATCGTCATGTCGAAATGGTCGACGTTAGCGAACGTTTCCACATCCAGACCGAGTTCTCGGGCTGCGGTGTCGGTGCGGGGAGAAGTAGCGACACAACGGATTTTGAGTTGACGGGCGGCCAAAGCAGGGAGCAGGAAGGCCACGGTCGTACCCGTCCCGAGCCCTACCGTCATACCGTTTTCGACCAGTTCCGCAGCTGCTTCTGCGGCCAGTTGCTTTTCGTCTTTGATGGTCATTGTCACCTGGCTCCCCGGGCCCCGTTGCCTCGCTGTGACCTGACTGAAACTAATTTAGCGGACAACTTCTGAAAACCAACATCAATCCGGAGGAACGGTGGCCAACCAACCGATTCGATTGCTCCTCGCCGATGTCGACGGCACGCTCGTCACCAACGACAAAATCCTGACCGAACGGGCTATCGCAGCTGTCAAGAAGCTGAAGGAAGCTGGCATCCTGTTCGCCATCACCAGTGGCCGTCCCCCGCGCGGCATGTCGATGTTGATCGGCCCACTCGAGCTGACGACGCCGATAGCAGCGTTCAACGGCGGGGTATTCGTCCGCCCGGAGGATATGTCGGTTATCGAACAGCACACGATACCCGACGACGTCACCCCGGGCGTGATCGAGTTGCTCGATGGCCAGGGGGTCGACGTCTGGGTCTACCGAGGCGCCGACTGGTTCGTGCGTGACCCCAAAGCGCCTCATGTAGACCGTGAGGCATGGACGGTTAAGTTCCAGCCGACGGTCGTCCCGGACTTCAGTTCAGTTTCGCCGCAGGTGGCGAAGGTGGTAGCCGTGAACGATGACTACGACAAAGTCCAAAGAGCGGTCGACGCGGTGCGGGCGAAGTTTGGCGACCACGTGTCGGCGGCCAGATCTCAGCCTTATTACGGCGATATCACCAACCCGATGGCCAACAAGGGCGAGGTGGTCAAATACCTCTCCAAGACAGAAGGCGTCCCGCCGGAGCAGATCGCGACGATCGGCGACCAGCCCAATGACGTCCTCATGTTCGCCCACTCCGGGCTCAGCATCGCCATGGGCAACGCCAGCCACGAGGTCCAAGAGGCGGCCCGCCGGGTTACGACGTCCAACGAAGACGAGGGCTTTGCCAACGCAGTGGAAAAGTTCATCCTCACCTAAGAAGGGCTTGCACACGAGAAGGGAAACGTAAATGACTACCGAAGCCAACGCGCCCGCCGACGTCCTCGTGATCTTCGGGATCACCGGAGACCTGGCCAAGAAAATGACCTTTCGTGCCCTCTACCGCCTGGAACGGCGCAAGCTGCTCGACTGCCCGATAATAGGAGTGGCTCGCACAAACTGGACGGACGCCACTCTCAGGGACAACGCCCGCCAGGACATCGAAGCCAGCGGTGAGAAAGTAGACGAGGACGTCTTCGAGCGGCTGGCCAAACGTCTCTCCATCGTCCCGGGAGATTACACAGACCCGGCGACGTACCAGCGCCTGGCCCACGCCATGGCGGGCTTCCACACGCCTGTTTTCTACCTCGAAATACCGCCATCGCTTTTCGGCCGGGTGGTAGAAGGCCTGGCCAGTGCGGACCTAACGGCCAACGCCAGGGTCGTCGTCGAGAAGCCGTTCGGCCACGACCTGGCGTCGGCCGAGGCCTTGAACACGGAGCTGCGCAAATTGCTCAACGAGGACCAGATCCTGCGCATCGACCACTTTCTGGGCAAAGAGCCGTCTATGGACATATTGTTCCTGCGTTTCGCGAATTCCATTTTCGAGCCGCTCTGGAACCGCGACCGTATCGACTGTGTACAGATCACCTTGGCCGAGAATTTCGGGGTGGAAGACCGCGGTAGTTTCTACGACGCCGTGGGCGCGCTCCGAGATGTAGTGCAGAACCACCTGTTACAGCTCCTTGGCCTCTTCGCCTCCGAGCCGCCGGTCACCGTCGACGCCGACGGCCTCCGCGACAAGCGGTATGAGGTCTTCAAATCCACGCTGTCGGTCGACCCTCGTCACTACGTTCGCGGCCAGTACGACGGGTACCTGAAGGTGCCCGGGGTACAACCCGGTTCGCAGACCGAGACCTACGCCGCACTGAAGCTGGAGATCGACAACTGGCGTTGGTCGGGGGTCCCGTTCTTCATCCGGGCGGGCAAAGCGATGGCCGTCACGGCCACCGAGATCAGGACGATATTCAAGCCGCCGCCCCATTTTTCTTTCGACCCGCACGTCAGGCCCTACCCCGACGAGCTCGTACTGCGCATCGACCCCAACCCCGGCACCGACCTCGTGGTGCAGGCCAAGAAACCCGGGGCGCAGACTACGCGGACCGTCGACCTCTCCCTGATCTTCTCGGAAGAGCTGGGAGATCTGCCCGAGCCCTACGAACGGCTCCTCGGCGACGCCCTGAAAGGCGACTCCAGCCTTTTCACCCGGTACGACAGCATCGAAGAGACGTGGAGGATCGTGCAACCTCTGCTTGACGCGCCTCCGCCGGTCGAACCCTACGCCCAGGGGTCGTGGGGACCGGCTAGCGCTGACAAGATTGTGGAGGGGTACCCAGAGTGGCGCGAACCGTGGCTCGGTTCGCACGCAACGCGGTGACCGGCTCTCGCGCTGCCGCTAGCTAGCGACCTCCCCGGCCAACCAGTCCGCCACTGTCGTGGCCACCTCCGCATCCCGGCCCCGCAAACCGTGGTCGCCGCCGGCGACCCAACGAAGCGTTACCTGGCCGGGTACGAGGGCCACCGCCGCCTCCAGCTCGGCCGGCGCGGCAAATGCGTCCCGGGTGCCCGAGACGAACAGGCAGGGCAGCTCGAGCAGGCCGAAGTGCTCGGTCCGGAGCCGTTCGGGCTTCCCGGGCGGGTGTAGCGGGTAACTCACGAGGACGAGCCCGGCCGCCGGCAGCCCCTCAGCCACGGCCATGGAACAGATCCGCCCACCCATGGAGCGCCCGCCGGCGAAAATGCGGTCGGGCTGCAACCGGGCGGCAGCGGCAAATGACGCCGCCTCTTTCACCACCGCCTCCACCAGGACGGCCGGCTTGTCGGGGGCGCGGCGCCCGGCCACCCGGTACGGGAAGTCCATGCGCCGGGCCTGTCCTCCCGCCGCGGTCACGGCCCGGTCGATGGCGACGAGGGCGCCCTGGTCTTTGCTGGCGCTGGCCCCCGGTGCGAGCAGCAGTCCCCAAGAGGGTTTGGTTTTGGCCAGGAGCTCAGACCATCTCGTGGAGCATCTCGGCCAGCA
Organism: uncultured Acidimicrobiaceae bacterium; assembly: GCA_963807395.1. Taxonomy (GTDB): domain Bacteria; phylum Actinomycetota; class Acidimicrobiia; order Acidimicrobiales; family Palsa-688; genus Fen-671. Next base: position 42,261 of record CAWEBW010000002.1, on the reverse strand, counting down.
GCGCTGCCTCGCGCGACACTTCGTCGTTGCGCGAACCGTGCTCGATGGCTGCTACCAGCGCGTGGCCCTGACTGCGGACCCGCCACCAGTAGCCGTCGTCGACCCCCACGGGCGTGGGCGTCTCGACTACCCCCACCGTTTCCAACAAGGCCCGCCGGCGCTCTTCGTCGCCCGGGTCGTTCGCCAGCCGGTCTACGGCGCCAAACAATTCCTCGATCGAGTGGTAGCGGGCTTCGTCGTCTTCCTCGACCAACCCGTGGACCTGCTCGAAGAGGCCGTCCACTTCGTCCTCGTGCTCCTCGGCCACGGTCAGGTCGGAGCCGTCCCAGTTGTAGGCGATGCCGGCCGACTCGAGGAGCATCGAGAGCTCGACCCGCTGTTCGGGCAACCACTCGGCCAGCTCGTAAACGAGCTCGCCGGTCCCGTCGTCCTCGTCCTGCTCCTCGTCTTCGAAACCTTCCTCGGCGAACTCGTCCGGCTCGGCTTCGTCGACCACTATGTCGGAAACAATGACGTCGGTGCCGTTAGCTTCGTCGGGGCCAGCTTCGTCGGGGCCAGCTTCATCGGGGCCGGCCTCCTCGACCACGTCCTCGGCGCCAACCACCTCGACAGAGCCCGGCGCCAGTCCCGCCCCGGCCCCGTCACCGCCCCCGTTCACGCTGGCCACTGCGGAGGCCGTCACCTCCGAGGCAGTTGCGACCTCGGCACCCGCGTCTCCGTCCGTACCGGTGAGGTCGGAGGCACCCATCTCGCCCCCGGGGGTGACGTCTGACTGCGGCAGCGCCACCAGCCGCCCTTTGGCCGCCGCCCCCACCTCGAGCCGGGCCAGCGCCCGCACCTCTTCTTCGGCTTCCTGCGCTTCGCCCGCGCTCGGAGCGACCAACCGGCAAAGCACCTGGGCCTGGTGGCGAATGTCATCTTCGAGCGCTTCGTCGGCGCCGAGCGCCCCGAGGAGCCGGCGTGTGACCCGCCCGACAGCGGCCAGGTAGTCAGCGTCCATCCCGGGGATGTAGTCCAGGGTGAAAACGGCCACCGATGCCTCACTGAGGGCCGCGTCTGCCAGCATGTCCGTGGGGTCGTCCCGCAGCCTCTTGGCCGCGTCATAAATCTGACGGGCGACGGCGGCACCTTCTTCGCCGTCACCCTCGACGACGGGGGCCTCCTCATCTTCGTCCTCGTCGTACCCCTCGTACCGGCTGTCAGAGACCGTACCGGTGACCCGGGCCACCAGCTGGTCGACCTCGGCCTCGTCCACAGCCAGGATGACCAGCTCCTCATCCTCGAAGCGGTGCTGCACTCCGGCCCCGATGAGTGCTTCAATCAGGCGGGCCCTCGTCGGGTCGTCCCACAAGTCGAGCCGGTAACCCACCTCGTCGTCATCAGGGCCCGACTCGAGCTCGGGCAAAGACGAGGCCACCAGGCGCTCGCCGCAACTGTGGCACCTCCCCCGGCTCGTAACCTCGTAGCCGCAGTTGGCGCAGTACCAAACCTTGGTAGGCACGGTCGAGTTACCTCGGTCTCTTCGGGAGGACAGGAGCGGCGCGCCCCGACTTCCCAACAGACCCCGCCGAGCCGTCAGTCGATTTCATCTGCTCGTGGTACTCCTCTTCCACGTTGACAGACCATACGTCGTGAGAGGCGCCCATGATGTTTTCTACCGTGAGCATGGCTGTGTACATCGAATGGTCCTGGTTGTTATACCGGTGCATGCCGTTGCGGCCCACGGGGTGAACGTTGGCCACGTTCACCTCCAGCCACTTTCGTAGCGTCTCGACGTTACGCGCGTAATCTGCATCGTAGTAAGGGTAGGCCTTCGGCATCCTGACGACGTAGCCAGCTTCCACGACCGCGGGGTCGACGAGGCCGAGCCGGCCCAGTTCACCTCGGCCCAACTCGACCAGGTCTTCGTCCGCCATCGACCACATCTCGTCCCCCTCGAAGACGAAGTACTCGAGCCCCAGGCAGGTCCGACCTGATTTGACCATATAGGGCGACCACCGGCCGAAGTTCTGGATCCGCCCCATCTTCACCGACGGGTCATGGACGTAGACCCAATTATCGGGGAACCCAGCCTCCTCCGGGACGACCAACGCCACGGTGATGTGGTCCCTGTAGTGGAGGTCGTCCGCCGCCGCCACAATTTCCTCCGGCGGCGGGGGGTCGAGCGCGCGTACCAGGGCCGAGAGCGGCATGGAGGACACAACCGCGTTGCAGTGATGGGAGGTGACCGCCCCGTCGGTCACGGACTCGACCGCTACCGCTCTCCTGTCCTCACAGCGGATGCGGGTCACCCACGCCCCCATCAGTACTTTGGAGCCAGCCGCCTCGACCATTTCACGACAGCGTTCCCACATCATCCCGGGCCCAAGGCGGGGGTATTCGAACTGGTCGATAAGCGTCGTTATGTCCCGCTGACCTTTTTTGGGGAAAAGGGCGTTGGTGACTGCGTTCAAAAGGTTGAGGTTTTTTATGCGTTGCGCCGCCCAATCGGCTTGCAGCTCCGAACCGGGGTAACCCCACACTTTCTCCGTGTACGTCTTGAAGAAATGTTGGTACAGGCGCCAACCGAAACGGGCCGCCACCCAACCCTCGAAAGTGCTCTGGTCTCTCGGTGGGTGCACCCGCGCCCACGCATAGGAGGCAGCGCACCGCAACGACTCCACGGGCCCAGGTTGCAGAGCGCGTTCATGGGCTTCAGCGGGTACTCGTAATACTTTCCCTGGTAATAGATCCGGCTCATCCGGGGCCTGACCATGAACGCATCCCCCGGCAAAATCTCGTGCCACAGGTCTTCGACCGCCTTCACTTTGGTGAAGAACCGGTGCCCGCCGATGTCGAAACGCCAGCCATCTCGTTCCACCGTGCGGGAAATACCCCCCACGGTGTCGTCGGCCTCCAGCACGGTGCAAGTCTGGCCCCGCTGCGCCAGCACGTAGGCGGCGGTGAGCCCCGCTGGGCCCGCGCCGATGATGACTACGTCATCGGCGTTGACGCCGGGCTCGCTGGCACTTAGGTTGTCATTGGCGCTTGGGTTGTCATTGGCGGGATTTGCATTCACGGGCACAGATAGGCTCCTGGCGAAGATAGGAGGGGCAACCGTCGAGGCCCCAGATTGCGACCACCCAGACCACGACGGTCCAGCCTACGACGACCCATTCTGCCGCTCGCGGCGCGTTCTGGGCCAAGCGGGGCCCCGACGCTCAGGAAGCTCTCAGCTTTAGGTAGAGAACTTGGTCAAGTTCTCATACTCGTAGTAGGAGCTGTCCTGGGTAATGAGGGTCTGGCTACCAGGGCTCAGCATTTCGAGCCAGCTGGCCAGGTTGCCACAGCTACTGCCAAAACCCTGGTAGCCGTTGCGCCAGACCAGCCATAGAGTGCCGCCCGGGCTGACCCGGTCCCAAACCTCACGGGCGAACGTGCCCACATCCGTGTGCTGGATCGTCCACACGTAATCGACCCAGTCGACCCGGGCCGGGCCGATCATGCGGGGGTAGGTCAGTTGCGTGACGCCGGGGGCATCGAACAAGCGGTACACGGCCGGCCCCAGCTGGTCAGGACAATAAACCACCACGTCACCGGGCCGGGCCTGGGCGTTGAGGTCGGCCGCCACCTGGACGGCCTGGGCCCGAGGTTGAGAGTTCTGCAGCTGGGCCGCGAACAGGCCGGCGGTGCAGGCCACCGCCAGTACGCCCGCGGTCACGCGCGGGGAGCTGAAGGTAGTGAGGCCGAGGGCGCATAACACAATGAACAGCGGGAAGACCACGGCGATGTAGCGGTAGTCGAAGGCGGCGTTCGTCAGCAGGCCGGCCACGACCGCGACGGCCAGCGGGCCAGCCACCAGCAGTGAGACGAGCCTGGCGCGCGGCTGCGCCCGGAGCTTCCAGCACGACGCTGGCCCCGTTGGGGCCCGGCTTGGCGCAGACGCCCAACGCCACCAACCCGAACAGCATGAACGTGAGCAGCTCGCCCCACCCGCCGGCGTCGGTGCCGGCCACCGCACCGGAGAAGTAGTCGAACACGGACAGGAGGTCTTGCGGCCCCGGAGGGGTCGTCCAGGGCGTACCGGTGTGCAGCGCCTGGAACACGAACACCGGTGACCAGGGCAGCCAGATGACGCCACCGACGATCGTGGCCCACAGCAATGCCCGAGCTGCACCGGGTTGGGCGTACGGCACATGAGTGCCCGTGCGGTTCTCCGTCCAGGACCTCCACAGCGCCCACAGGCCTCCTACCACGACAAGGTAAAGGTCCCAGTAATGGGTGTACATGAGCGCGGCGGTCACCACCGCCACACAGGCCAGCCGGCCCGGGCTGGGCAGCTCGAGGGCTCGCCGGGCGGCCAGGTACCACAACACGGCCTCCAGGGCCATGAGGGAGTACATCCGGGTGTCGGTGCCGTAGTAGATCGCCCACGGTGAGCTGGCCCCGAGCAGCAGAGCCCCCCACGCGGCCCGGCGCCCGCCGGCCCGCTCACCCGCCGCCCACAAGAACGGCAGCGTCGCCACTGAGATAACCCCGGACAGTGCCCGCACGGCGAAGTCGCTCTGGCCGAACACGAGCATCCAGTAGTGGAGCAAGATGTAATAGAGAGGCGGCGAACCGTCCTGGACCAGCGCGCCGGGCACCTGTTGCAGAGGCAGTTTGGCGATGTCCACCGAGAGGGCTTCGTCCAGCCACAGGCCGGGCGGCGCCAGGAAGCGGCCCACGACCCCGGCAATTACAACCAGCCCGGCGAGGACCAGGGCAAGACGGGCGAGGCCGCCCTCAGGCCACCGGCCAGCAACCTGGCGCCAGGCGGGCGGGCGCCTCTCTCGCTGGACCGCATCGGGACGCGGCGTTACTGCGGTCGCCACGGCTACAACACTACCGGGAGCCGGTCCAGGCCCAGGCAGGCACAGCAGTCATTGGCAAACGGGACCGGCCCCTCGTACCCATCCACACGTGTCCCTGAAGAACTCCTCGGGGCCGTAGCCGCGCGCTCCGTCCACAGCCCACCCACGCCTCCGCACGGCCATCTCCAACGCTCCGATCAGAGCCCGGCCGACACCCTGGCCGCGGCACTCCACCTCGACCAGGACACTGACGTTCACCGGCGCGCCCGCTGGCCCGCTGTGCCACGCCGCCGCGGCCCCCGCCACTCGCCCTTCTCTCCGGGCCGTGAGCACGATGCGTTCGGCCGGCGGGGCCGGCCCTGATAGGTTCGGCCCCGATAGGTTCGGCCCCGATCCGTCCGGCGCCAATAGGTCCGGCCCCGATCCGTCCGGCGCCAATAGGTCCGGCAGCTGGCCAAGTTGACGCTCGGCCATGGCCACGACGTCGGGGCCCGCGATACGGCCTTCGGTGATCTCCAGTTCGAGGCCTCCGCGCCCGACGATGCGCGGTGGCCCAAAACCTACGTCGGCCAGGGGCCGCCACCGCCGCCCCCGTTCCTCGAGCAAGACGACCCGGTCGAAGCTAACGCGAAAGCGGTAATGGCCCAACGCGCTCACGGCCGCCGCGGCCTGCTCGGGGGGTGCCTCGTCAGCGAGGGTGACATGGGGCACCCAGGGCCACCGTTCGGACCGCAGCAAAGGCCCTGACAACACCGCCGCCTTGAGCCGGCCCAACCGCTCGAGGTCCGGCCCACCAACGGCCAGGTACAGCACCGGGCTGACCGGGACGAAGGTGGCGACCGGCCCGAGCTCCAACCAAAGAGGCTCGTCTTGGGCCGCGGCCGCCGCCCTGACCACGCGAAGGGCGTCGTCCAGCTCCGTGACCCGTACGTTTACGGGCGGCACCAGCGTTAGGTGCGGTGCAACGGTCCCGAGCGAGGTGTCCCCGAGAGCCCGTCGCAGCCCCTCCACCTCGAGCGAAGCCGGGGGTTCGAGCAACAGGGCCGCTCCGAGCCGGTACCTCGGGCTCACTTGCTCCCGGCCGAGCTTCGCAGCGCGCCGGGCCAGGCCCGGAAGGGGACTACGCCGGCGTGGCCGAGTCGCAGAGGACGATGACCCGGTTGTTGTTGACTTCTACGAAACCCTCACCCACGTCGAACCGGAGCTCGTCACCGCTACCGGCTCCCTCCGGGTGCACGATGCGCAACGGGTAGGCCTCCAGCGCACCGATGTAGGGCATGTGGTTGGCCAAGAAGGCGATGTCGCCGCCGGCCGTCCGGCACACGACCATCTCCGCCTGCCCCGAGAACAGGCTCCCCGTGGGGGTCACCAGGTCGACCTGGGTAGTCGCCATGAAAGGCTCAGTTCCCCTTTTCGAGTTCGCGCGCTTTGGCGATCGCGCTCTCGGCTCCGCCCACGTTCAAGAACGCCTGCTCTGGCAGGTTGTCGAGGTCTCCGTTGAGGAGGGCCTCGAACGAGTCGATAGTCTCTGACACGGGCGTGTAGACGCCCGGGATACCCGTGAACACCTGAGCCACGAAGAGCGGCTGCGACAGGAAGCGCTGGATTTGCGGGCCCGCAATACCGTGGTGCGGTCCTCCTCGGACAGCTCGTCCATCCCCAGGATGGCGATGATGTCCTGCAGTTCTTGGTTGCGCTGGAGCACCTGTTGGACCCGGCGGGCGACCGAGTAATGCCTGTCCCCGACCACCTCGGGCGTGAGGATATTGGACGTAGACGCCAGCGGGTCGACGGCGGGGTAAATGCCGATGGCGGCGATCTCGCGGGCCAGCTGAGTGGTGACGTCCAGGTGGGTGAAGGTCGTGAACGGAGCGGGGTCGGTGAAGTCGTCCGCCGGCACGAAGACCGCCTGTACCGAGGTGATCGAGTGGCCCCGGGTGGACGTGATCCTCTCCTGCAGCTCGCCCATCTCGTCCGCCAGCGTGGGCTGGTAACCGACCGCCGACGGCATCCGCCCCAGCAACGTCGACACCTCCGAGCCGGCCTGGACGAAGCGGAAGATGTTATCGATGAAAAGCAATACGTCCTGGTTACGGACGTCGCGGAAGTACTCCGCCATGGTGAGGGCCGACAACCCCACCCGGAGCCGTACGCCCGGCGGCTCGTCCATCTGGCCGTACACGAGCGCGGCCCGTTTGAGGACGCCCGACTCTTTCATCTCCAGCCACAGGTCGTTGCCCTCGCGGGTCCGCTCCCCGACCCCGCCGAAGACCGATACGCCGCCGTGCTGCTCGGCCACCCGGTTGATCAGTTCCAGGATGAGGACGGTCTTGCCCACCCCGGCCCCTCCGAACAGCCCGATCTTGCCCCCCTGGACGAACGGCTCCAGAAGGTCCATGACCTTGATCCCGGTCTCGAACATCTGCGACTTCGGTTCCAAGGCGTCGAAATCCGGGGGCGGACGGTGGATTTCCCACCGGTCTTCCACCTTTCCCAATGGCTCGGCGTCGAGCACGTCCCCGATGACGTTGAAGACGTGGCCCAGTACTTCGTCGCCGACCGGCACCGTTATGCCATGGCCGAGGTTGCGCACCGGCGTGCCCCGCCGGAGGCCGTCGGTTTGCTTCATGCAGATGCAGCGCACCCGGCCTTCCCCGATCTGAAGCGCCACCTCGGCTATCATCGTGGTCTTCTCGCCCCCGAGGTCGATGTCCATCTCGAGGGCGTAATTGATCTCGGGTATCGCATCCGGTGGGAACTCGACATCGATGACCGGCCCCGTGATGGCGACGACCCTGCCGTCCCGGGTCGCCCGTTCCGGCGGGCTAACAGTGGTGCTGCCAGTCTCGGTGGTGCCAGTCTCGGTGGTGCCAGTCTCGGTGGTGCCAGTCTCAGCGGTGCTGGTGCTGCTCACTTTCGCTCCATTCAAGTTGCCTGGGGGAAGACGTATACATCCGGGCGGCCCTCGGTGTCTTCGCTCAACCCGGCTTGGCGAAGGGCCTCAGCGCCGCCGGATATCTCGATTATCTCGGTCGTTATGGCATCCTGCCTGGCCCGGTTCATCTGACGGCGGAGGGTCTTGATGAGGTCGTCCGCGTTGTCCGTGGCCGCTTTCATAGCTCTTTGCTGGGCGACGAAAAAAGCGGCCGCCGATTCCAACAGGCCCAAGTACACCTCGGCCTCGAGCCATCGCGGCAACAAGCGGTCCAGTATCTCTGCGGGGTCCGGCTCGAACTCGAACACCGTCGTACCACTGCCCCCCGTCTGCTGGCGCTCCAGTGGCACCAGCCGGCGGCTCTCGGGCCGCTGTGAGCCCAAACTCAAGAACCGTGTATAAACCAGGAAAATCTGGCCAATGCCCCCGGCTTCGAGTTGGCGCGTCATCCCTTCTACGATGCGTTGGGCGTCCTCGAACTTCGGGCGGTCGCTCACCCCGTCGAACGTCTGCGCCAGCGCTCTGCCCCGAAAATTGAAATAGGTCCTGACCCTGCGGCCCACAGCAATCACATCCGGCGGTGGGCCGGTTTTCTCGATCTCCCCCAGGAGTTCTTCAGCCGCCCGGTTCACGTTGATGTTGAACGCCCCGGCCAAGCCCCGGTCTGCGCCCAGCACTACCACGAGGGAACGTTGGCCGCCACCGGCGAAGATCCAGTGGTCCTTGGCCTCCGGGGCCGCCGCGATCTCGGCCACCACGTCGTTCATCCGCTCGGTGTAGGGCCGGGCGGCCTGTATCGCTTGCTGCGCGCGCACAATGCGTGACGCGGCTATCAACTCCATGGCCCGAGTGATCTTCTGGGTCGACTCGATGCTGCGGATACGGCGGCGCAAGATGCGCTCTTGACCGGCGGGCACTGGGCTATGCGCCTCCCTCAGGCGCCCCCGTCTCAGCCTCCACCGGCGCGGCGCCCGCGTCTCCGGTGGCGCCCGTGTCTTCCGTGGCGCCAGCGCCCCCGGGAGCGGCAGCGGGCGCGGTAGCGGCAGCGGGAGCGGCAGCGGGCGCGGTAGCGGCAGCGGGCGCGGTGGCAGCGGGCGCGGTAGCGGCAGCGGGAGCGGCAGCGGGCGCGGTAGCGGCACCGGGCGCGGTGGCAGCGGGCGCGGTAGCGGCAGCGGGCGCGGTGACAGCGGCCCCTTGGCTCTGGCCGTCCTGCGGGGCCGGCGCCGGCCCGGCCGTAGCGGCCCCCTGTGCTGGTTGGGCCTGTCCTGGCTGTCCTGGCTGGCCTGGTTGGGCCGGCCCGCTCCCCAGTGTGGCAAAGCCCTTCTTCACATTGCGGATGGCGGCGTCGAGTTCGTCCGTCGGCGGCAAGTCCTTGGTATTGCGGATCTGCTCCAGCAGGTCGGGCCGGTCCGTCCTCAGGTACTGCAGCAAGGCTGCCTCAAAGGGCCTGACGTCGTCCACAGCCAGGTCGTCGAGGAAGCCCTTCGTCCCGGCGTAGATGGAAACCACTTGCTCCTCCACCGGCATCGGGGAGTTCTGCGGCTGCTTCAGTACCTCGGTCAGCCTGGCCCCGCGGTCGAGCTGGCGGCGCGAAACGCGGTCCAGTTCGGAGCCGAACGTAGCGAAGGCCTGCAGCTCCCGGAACTGAGCCAGGTCGATCTTCAGGCTGCCGGAAACGGTCTTCATGGCTTTGATCTGCGCATTACCGCCGACCCGGGAAACGGATTGGCCAACATTGATGGCAGGCCGGATGCCGGCGTAAAAGAGGTCGGTCTCCAAATAGATCTGGCCGTCCGTGATCGAGATCACGTTGGTCGGGATGTAGGCGGAAATGTCCCCCGCTTTGGTCTCGACTATCGGCAATGCGGTAAGCGAACCCGCCCCCAGCTCGTCGTCGAGCTTGGCCGCCCGTTCGAGCAGTCGGCTATGGAGATAGAAAACGTCGCCCGGGTAGGCCTCTCGGCCCGGGGGTCGCCGCAGCAACAACGACAGCGTGCGGTACGCCTCCGCTTGCTTGGACAGGTCGTCATAAATGATCAACGCGTCCTGGCCGTTGTCCATCCAGTGTTGTCCCATGGCGCACCCCGCGTACGGCGCCAGGTACTTATATGGCGCCGGGTCGGAAGCGGGTGAGTTGACGACGACCGTGTACTCCATGGCGCCGTGCTCGCGCAGCGTGTCTACGGTTTGGGCCACACTCGAGCCTTTTTGCCCTACCGCGACGTAAATGCATTTCACCCCCTGGCCCTTTTGATTGATGACGGAGTCGATGGCGATTGCCGTTTTGCCGGTTTTCCGGTCGCCGATTATCAGCTCTCGCTGGCCCCGCCCGATAGGCGTCATGGAATCGATGGCCTTGATCCCGGTCTGCATCGGTTGTTTTACCGGCTGGCGCTGTACGATACCGGGGGCCTGGATTTCCACGCGCCGCTCTTCGAAGTTCGTGAGCGGCCCGAGACCGTCGATCGGCCGGCCCATAGGGTCAACGACGCGGCCCAACAGCCCGTCGCCCACGGGCACCGAAAGGATGTTCCCGGTGGCCCGCACCAGTTGGCCCTCCTCGAGCCCTGTAGATTCGCCCAGCACGACCGCCCCGATGGCATCCTCTTCCAGGTTGAGAGCGAGGGCGTTGACCCCGCCCTCGAGCTCGAGGATCTCGTTCACGGCCACGTTCGGCAGACCCGTTACGTTGGCGATCCCGTCCCCCACGTCCCTGATCCGGCCCACTTCTTCGCCCGAGACCCCGGGGGTGAAATCCTCCAGGTTGCGCCGGAGGACGTCTGCGATCTCGTTTGCATTGATGTTCAGCTCAGTCATCTGCTCACAAAGGCCTTTCCTAGTGCCCTTCCATTCCTAGCCCGCCCGGGGAGTTATCCGTGCCCGCCGTGCCGCCTGGCCCCTCGTTGCCCGGCGCCGGGCTAGAGCCGGTCATGGGGGCGGGATCGAACAAGGCGTCCCGGACCTGCTGCAGCCGGTGACGAAGGCTCGTGTCGATCACCACGTCCCCGATAGTCGCCACAAAGCCGCCCAACAGGTCCGGCTCGGGAGTAACCCGCACGTCGACCGGGTGCCCGGTGAAGCTCGTGAGCGCGGCTACCAGGCTCGCCTGCTGTTTGGCCGTCAATTCGACGGCGGACCGGACGTCGGCTATCCGCCGGTTGGTCTCCTTGGCCACCATCTCGACGAGGGCGTCTAGTAGCAGGGGGTAGTCGCGTGGCCGCCCGACCCGGCTGGCGTAGGCGGCCATACGCGCCGACTCCGGTCGGGCGCGGGGCTCGAGGAGCTGGCGTACGATCTGGGCCCGCTCCTCGGCCGAAAGCGCGCCGGTAGTTAGAGCCACCCTCAGCTCGTCGTTACCCTCGACGATCCGCGCGAACCGGAACAGCTGGTCCTCGACATCTCCCAGGGCCGCTCGCCCCGGACCGCGGCCAGGACAGCCGTTGCGTACCCCTCGATGCGGTCCGTCGCACCGACCCGCCCGAGCGGGCCTTCGTCGAGGAGGACCATCCCGTCCCGCCTGGCCGTCGCCGCCACCACCAGGCCATTGACGTCCTCGCCGAAGTCGTCCTCGCTGCCGTTCTCCACTGTGAACGTGAGCATGTCGAGCACAGGCTGCGACACTTTCTGGGCCAGCAGCTGCTGAAGTATGGCCCGCTTGGCCGGTAGCGTCGTGGCCGGGGTGGACAGGGCCCAGTGCAGGTCGAGAGAGCTGGCCAGGAGGTCAGAGAAGCCTTGCAGTTGAGCGGCAATGGAGGCAACGTCACCAGGCGAGGTCTCGAGGACTGCGTCTGCGTAGCCCCTCAGACGCTCCCGCACTTAGGTCGCTCCCGTCTTTACAGGCCCTTCCGAAAGCGTCCCCGCCGGTGCGGCCTCGCCTGAAGCGGCCTGGCGGTCGATCTCGTCTATCGCCCTTTGGACCAGTTGCTCCTGGTCGGCCAGCGTTAGACCTTCGCCCAGGACCTTCTCGGTGACGGCCATGACCAGCCCGGCCACCTCTGTCCGGAGCTGTTCGGCAGCCCGGCGGGTCGACGCCTCAATGTCCTGGCTGGCTCTGTCCACCAGGCGCCGGTACTCCTCTTCACCCTGCTGGCGCAGCTCGGCCCGCAACTGTTCGCCGATCTTGGTCGCTTCGTCCTTCAGGGAGCGGGCCTCGGCGCGGCCTTGCTCGAGCGTTTTTTCGTACTGGACTTCGAGTTCGTATGCCTTCTGCTTGGCTTCCTCGGCATCAGTGATGTTCTGCTGGATCTTCGCGAGCCGGTCGTCCAGGGCGCGGTTGATGGGGGGGATGACCCATTTCGCCAGCACGCCCAGCAGGAGCAGGAAAATAACCAGCTCGACGATGAACGTGCCATTGGGGACCAGGAAATTGGAGCTGGCGAGGTACATCTGTCAAATAACCTTCGTGAAGGGTGCTAACCAGTCGCCAGCACGAAGACGAACAACGCGGTGAACGCCAGGTTGATGAAGTACATGGCCTCGACGAGGCCGACGATCAGGAACAGCGTCGAGTAAAGGCGCCCCTGCACCTCGGGCTGGCGGGCAATCCCGGCAATGGTCTGGCTGCCGGCCAGGCCGTCGCCAACCGCCGCGCCCACGGCCCCCCCACCCAGCGCCAGACCCCCGCCAATGAAGGCGCCGGCCAGCTCGACCGACTTCTCGATTGATGCGGCCATTTGTTCTCCTATCTTCTCCTATATCTTCGACGGCTCAAAATGCCGCCAGCGCAAACCTTGGCCCTCGGAGACCGGTGAACCCGGCCAAGCCCAGCTCCTCGGGTATTAGTGCGGCTCTTCAGCAACTGCGAACTGAAAATAGAGAATGGTCAGCAAAGCGAAAATAAACGCCTGGATGACACCGATGAACATATCGAACAGCTTCCACGCCAGGCCAAAGGCGATACTAAAAGGGAAAAAATAGATCGGGATGGCCAGCAAAAGGGCGATCATGATCCCGCCGGAAAAGAGGTTGCCGAAGAGCCGGAGCGACAACGTCACCGGTTTCATCAGCTCTTCCAGGATCCGGATCGGGGCCAGCCACCTGGGCTTGACCACAAAAGCTCTGGCGTACCCACCTAGGCCTCGGGCACGGATACTGGCCACGTTGGTCACGATGAAGACCGTGCCACCGAGGGCGTACGTGAGGTTTACGTCCGCGCTCGGCGACGGCAGGTAGTCGGTGTTGCGAAATAGCCCCGGGAACAGCTCCACCCAGTTCGCCGCCAGCACCAGCATGAAGATGGTGACGGCCAGCGGGACGACGTGGCGGTAGCGGGGGCCGATACCACCGAGGACCTGTTCGGACACCCAGCCGACGATGACCTCCCAAAGCAGCTGCACTTTGTTGGGGACGGCCGAAGTTACCTTGCGTCGCACGTAGAAACCGAGCACCAGGATGGCAGCACACGCGATGAGCGTGGTCCAGATCGTGTCCAGGTTGAACGTTATGCCACCAACCGTCTTAGTCACGTGTTCGCCGACCGGGATGGGCGGTACGGCTAGCAAGTGGCTTCTAAGCATTCGGCCCGCCTTCGTCCTGCCCGGGGAACACAAAACCGTCGTTTGGCGCCACCGGGGTCGCGGCTTCGTCCTTGCCGCTCGGCTCGGCGCCGTTCGTCGGAGCCAGGCCGGCCAACTGGAGCCGCTGATAACGCCAAAGAGCGCCGAGCGCGTTCACCATCAACAGGACCTGGAAAGCGACGAGGCCAGCAATCATGCCGAAACCCATTGGGCGGACGAAATACAACAGGGCAAAGGCGACAATGGTGATGGCACCCAGGCGACCGGCCACACTGCCGGCATAAGGCTTGCGTTCGATGTGGCCGTCGGCCCGGCTATAGCGCACGGTGGAGACCTGGAAAAGCCGGTGGTTGACGGTGGCGGCGGCCAACCCGAGGACCACGCCCACCCCGGCCAGCGGCTGCCCGAGAATGATGGCCACCAAAATCGCGACCACAGCCAGGACAATGCACGACGCAATCGTGCGCCGCACTATCAGGTCGACGTAAAGAACCGGGAAATCTGCGAGCATTAGAAGACGATCTGTGTCGCCGGCAGGTCACTCAGGCGGCTGGTGCAGCTTGAAGCATCTGCTGGGCCAAAGCATGCTAACAGATGTGTCAACCCTCGCCGCTGTAGCGGCGCAACTCGGCCCGGGTGCCGACCACGCCCAGAGCGGCCCCGGCCAAGAGCCCTATGAGCATGAACAGCGGTAATGTCCCGAGCTCGCGGTCGCCCAGGTACCCGAGGAAGCCCCCCAGGAGCAGGCAGATGGCATTGAGCATCCCGATGCCGGCATAGGCCATCGGCCCGGGGTAGCGTTGTGGCCCGCGGCCCGGCGGGCCCTGGCCGGGAGTGCCCGGACCGCTCATTTCCAACCCGTCGACGTGTGCCAGCCTCCTTGTACTCCAGCAGCACTCGAATGCTCGCGACCACGATAGCCAGGCTACGAAACACGCATGTAACACTGCAACTCCGGCCCCATCGCCGCGCTTTGCGGCCACGCGTGGTGCGTGCGGTTTTGTCGCCGGGCCGCTAACTGACCCTGCTCAGTTGGCCCCGAGCTTATGGCTCGGGCGCCCGGAGGAAGTTGAGGCCAACGGGTGGCGTCACTTCGGCCAGCGGCCGGGCGATATCACTGTCGGGATTGCCGCGCCCCTTCGGCTCGGCCCCGTTCGGCTCGGCGGCCTTTCCGGCGCTGGTCGATTTGGGGCTGGTCGATTTGGGGCTGGTCGATATGGGTCTGGTCGATGTGGGGCTGGTCGATATGGGTCTGGTCGGCGGGGCCAGTGACCTGGGCCCTATCGACTTCGGCTCAGGCATTTTCATTTCGACCGTTGTGACCCCGGCCGTTGTGGCGCTGAGCGTAACCGCCTGGCCCACCCCAGGTGCACCCTCGCCAGCGCTCTTGGCGCCAGCGCTCTTGGCGCCAGCGCGCTTGGCCCCCGCTCTCGGCCCCGCGCTCTTGGCCGCAGCGCTCTTGGCCGCAGCGCTCTTGGCCGCAGTGGCGCCCGCTCCGCCGCCCTGGTCCACTAGTGCCCCGGTGCCCGCCCCGCGGCCGCCGTTGAGCCCGGGCGCCGCATGGCGAGCCCCGTTGCGGGCCCCGTCCGCCCGTCCTTGCTCGGCCTGGTTATCGGCACCGGCCGGGCTGGTGCGCCCCCTCGGCGCGAACAGCGTGTAAAGCAGGATCGACAGAGCGCCCACCGCTATGGGGGGTATCTCGTTGTGGGAGTTTGTAATACCCGGCCACAGCACGGTGCCCGAGAGCAGGGCCGTCCACGCCCACAAGATGAGCACCGCCGGGCGGTGGCCGTGGCCCAGTCTCATGAGGCGATGGTGCAGGTGGTTGAGGTCGGCCACTGCCGGGCTGGTCCGCTGCCCGGCCCGCCGGACTATGGCGAAAACGGTGTCGAGCAGAGGGATGCCCAGGATAAAGAAGGGGATAAGGATCGGCGCGAAGAAAAAGTAGGTCCGACCGCTGAACTCATAGGTGTCCTGGCCCACGACGGCCAGCGTCGACGCCGCTACCAGTACGCCCAGCAGCATCGCCCCCGCGTCGCCCATGAAAATCTTGGCCGGGTAAAAATTATGGGGCAAAAAGCCGATGCAAACACCGGCGGCCACGATCGCGATGAGCGGCCCGGCATTGGTGGTGGTGATGTTGCCGACGACGTTCAGTTGGTGCGAGTAGACGAAGAACGCACCGGCCGCTATGGCGACCACGCCTGCAGCGAGACCGTCGAGGCCGTCGATGAAATTGACCGAATTGGCCATGACGGCTACCCACAAGACCGTGGCCAAAGCCGCCAGGTCCGGGCTCAGTACCAGTGTGGTCTGAGCCAACGGGACATGGAAGAACAGCATGTTCACGCCGAAGAAGTACAACACCGTGCCGGCCAGGACCTGGCCGGCCAACTTGGCCGGTGGCGACATTTCGCGCACGTCGTCGGCCATCCCGACCGCGAAGATCACCGTTGCCGCCACTACCACGCCAAGAGGAGCGGAGCTGCCCCAGAAAACCGGCGCAAACGCCGGGAGTTGCGAAGCGACGGCTATAGCCACCAGCATCCCCAGGTACATCCCGGCCCCGCCTCCCGTGGGCGTCGGCCGTTCGTGGACTCTGCGGTCGTCGGGAAGCACTACGAGGGACTGGCGCTTGGCCAATACCCGGACCGCGAACGTCACCACCCAGGTGGTCACGGCGGCCACCCCAAAGATGATTATGTACTCGTGGAAGCGGATCAACTGCCCCTCTCCCCGCTGCAATGGTCCAGGGCATCAACGGCCCGGGTGCCAGCTCACGGGTAAGGGACAAACTTGGAGCAAAGGGTCGCAACCTCCTCGCGCACTGCCTTTCGCTCGCGGTCGTCATCGGGGGCCGCGAGCACCCGCCGTATGAGCTGAGCTATTTCGGCCATCTCTCGCTCCCGCATGCCCGCGGTCGTCACCGCGGCCGTACCTATCCTTAGGCCGCTGGTCACGAACGGCGACCTCGGGTCGCCGGGGATCTGGTTGCGGTTGAGCGTGATACCCGACCTGTCGAGTGCTTCCTGAGCGACCTTTCCTGTCAGCTCCGCGTCGAAGCTGCGCAGGTCTACAAGCATGAGGTGGTTGTCAGTACCCCCGGACACGATGCGGAACCCCTCTCCCGCCAGCGCAGCCGCCAATGCCCGGGCGTTGCGTACGATCTGATGCGCGTACTCGGTGAACTCGGGCTGCGAAGCCTCATAAAAGGCGACCGCCTTCGCCGCGATGACGTGTTCGAGAGGCCCGCCCTGGAGCCCGGGGAAAACGGCCTTGTCGATAGCCGACGCAAAGGCCTGCTTGGACAGGATGCAGCCGCCACGAGGCCCCCGCAATGTCTTGTGGGTGGTGAGGGTGACGATGTCAGACACGGGGACCGGGTTGGGATGTGCACCACCGGCAACGAGGCCCGCGATGTGGGCCGCATCGAACATGAGCAATGCGCCGACTGAGTCGGCGATGCGGCGGAAAGGTTCGGGCTCGATGATCCGCGGGTAAGCGGTGGCGCCGGCCACGATGAGCTTGGGACGGTACCGTTCGGCCAGCTCCGCTACCGCCTCGAAGTCGATCCGCTCGTCACTTTCGCTCACTCCGTAGCTGACGAAGTGGTACCACTGGCCGCTCACGTTGACTGGCGACCCGTGCGTAAGGTGGCCACCCTGGTCGAGGCGCATACCGAGCACCGTGTCGCCCGGTTGGAGCACCGCCAGGTAGACGGCCAGGTTGGCATTGGCGCCCGAATGCGGCTGCACATTCGCGTGCTCCGCCCCGAACAGCTCGCAAGCGCGCCGAATGGCCAGGGTCTCTGCCTGGTCGACCACGTAGTTGCCGCCGTAATAGCGCTTGCCTGGGTAGCCCTCGGAGTACTTGTTGGTGAGGACCGACCCGGTCGCTGCCAGTACGGCACGCGACACGAAGTTTTCCGAGGCTATGAGCTGGAGAGTGGTGTTCTGGCGCTCTCGCTCAGCCTCGATGATCGAGAAGACCTCTGCGTCGGGGAGCACTACCCGAGAGCATAGTGGCCAGCCGCATCGTCGCTGTTGGGAAGGCCTTGGGGAGCCTGCGCCGGCTCAGGCTAGCGCCGCCGCGATCTCTTGGCTCGAAAGCCGTCCCTCCCGCAGCACCTTCGGCGCTTCGCCCGTGCAATCGACCACCGTTGACGGCAGGCCGTCGCAGACGCCCGCGTCAAGGACGAGGACGAGCTCGGGGCCGAGAGACCCGGAAACCTCTTTCGCCGTTGTCAACACCGGTTCCTTGTGGCGGTTGGCACTAGTGGTGGCGATGGGGCCGATCTGCTCGCAAATGGCGAGAGGCACGGGGTGGGCGGGGCATCGGATGCCGATGGTGGCGTCGTCTTCGCCGAGATCGGCTTCGAGCTCCGGCCGGCGGGGCAGGACCAGGGTGACCGGCCCGGGCCAATAGCGTCTCATCAGGCGCCGGGCCGTCTCCGGGACGGCTGTGCACAGGCCGAGAGCTTGCTCTTCGTTTCCTACCAGCACGGGGAGCTCGACGCTCCTCGGCCGCCCCTTCAGCCGGAAGAGCCGGTCGCAGGCGCCGGTATGAAAGGGGTCGGCCGCCAGCCCGTACACCGTGTCGGTGGGCAGCCCGATAATGTCGCCGCCCGAAAGAGCCTTCACAGCCAGGTCTATCGCCTTTGCCGGCGGGTGCTCGCCGTACGCGGCGATGACGGAAGTTGCCATCAGCGAGGAAGCCTAATTAATCGATAAGAAAGATCTGTGCTCAGGCCGGGATTTTCAATCCCGGCGAGCCACCAGGGCCCGGGCCGCCCCGCCAGGTCGGGCCGCACGAGCACTTCGGTTAGCCCCGCCCGCCGGGCCACGGCCATTGCCGCCTCCGCCTGGTGCGGCGCGATCTCGGCCACGAGCGTGGCCCGCTCGGCCAGCCAATCCCCGGCCCCCGCAATGACCGCCTCGAGCGCCTCCAGCCCGCTCGGGCCGGCGACCAGGGCTTGCACCGGTTCCCACGCCGACACCTCGACCGGCAGGTCGGCCACTTCGCCCTCCGCCACGTAGGGAGGGTTGGTCACAACCAGTGTGACCGTGCCCTTGAGCCGTTCCGGGAGCGCTTCCCACCAACTGCCCTGGGCGAGATGGACGCGGCCGACAGCCTGGACGCCCAGACCAGCAAGGTTGGCCGATGCCACGGCCAGGGCACCCTCCGAGATATCAGTGGCCCAAGCGACCACCCCGCTCTGTTCACTGGCGACCGACAGGGCGATGGCGCCGGAACCGGTCCCGAGGTCGACGACCACCGGCGCCTCGACCTCGAGGCGGGCCAGCTCCTGCAGAGCCACCTCGACCACGACCTCGGTCTCCGGTCGAGGGATGAGGACGCGACGGTCGACCATCAAATCGAGCTTGCGGAAGGCCCAGTGGCCGAGCACGTACTGCACGGGCTCGCCGTTCTCTCGCCGCTCCACCATCGATAGGAAGAAATTGCCCGTCCGGGCCGAGACCAGCTCGTCCAGGACCGCCGGCCACGCGCCCCCGGACGAGTCCTCCACCAACCATCGGGCCGTCTGCGCGTCACCGAGCCGCCCGGCTGCCTCGGCGTACAGCTGCCGCCACTTGACTGGGACGAGGCCGGCTTCCCCCTTACGCAGCGCCCGCTCCTGCCAGCTGGCGGGCGCGCTCGTCGGCCAACAGGGCGTCGACTATCTCGTCCAGGTCCCCCATGAGGACCTTGTCGAGTTTGTAGAGGGTTAGACCGATGCGGTGGTCGGTAACCCGGTTTTCCTTGTAGTTGTAAGTCCTGATCTTCTCCGAGCGCCCACCCCCACCAACCTGGCTGCGGCGGGCGCTCGACAGTTCTGCGTCCTGACGGTCCTGCTCGGCTTTGAGCAAACGGGCCCGCAGCACTTGCATGGCCTTGCCCCGGTTTTGGATCTGGCTTTTCTCGTCCTGCATCGAGACGACGATGCCGGTGGGAATATGGGTTATCCGCACGGCCGAGTCGGTCGTGTTGACCGATTGCCCCCCGGCCCGGTCGAACGGTAGACGTCGATCCGGAGGTCCTTTTCCTCTATCTCTACCTCGACTTCTTGCGCCTCAGGCAAGACCGTCACCGTCGCCGAAGAGGTGTGGACCCGGCCCTGGGACTCGGTCGCCGGCACCCGCTGTACGCGGTGCGGGCCGCCCTCGTGTTTCAGGCGCGCCCAGGCGTCCGGCCCTTTCACCGTCAACATGACCTCATTGAAGCCCCCCTTGGGCGACGGGTCGCCGGACAGGACCTCAACTTTCAGGCCGGTGCGCTCGGTATAGCGGAGGTACATCTCGTAAAGGTCGCGGGCGAAAAGATTGGCTTCTTCGCCGCCCTCGGCCCCCCGGATCTCCACAATGACGTTGCGGCCGTCGTTCGGGTCACTCGGGAGGAGGAGGACCTTCAGCTCGTCCTCGAGCGCGGCTAGCCGACGTTCCGCGGCGTCTATCTCCCCCGCCAGCAGCTCACGGTCTTCCCCGACAGCGCCGGACAGCATTTCCTGCGCCACCTCGAGGTCGCCAGTGGTGTCGCGATAGGCACGGTACGCCTCGACGACCGGCTCCAGCTCGTGGTGGCGGCGCGACACATCGCGCAGCTGACGCAAGTCAGCTATTACCTGTGGATCTGATAGTTGCCGAACGACATCTTCGTATTCGGCGACGAGCTCATCAAGTGACTCGAACACAACTGATTCCTAGGCCAAGGCTATTTGGAGCCAGGTCGTTGGGGGCCAGGCTCGGTTTAGGCCAAGCTTATTGGCCTGCTGTTTATTTGCCGCTGGCCGCCTTGGCGCCACGGCGGCCATAGCGACGCTCGAAGCGCTCGACCCGGCCGCCAGTGTCGACGAGCTTCTGCTTGCCGGTGAAGAACGGGTGGCACTCATTGCAGAGCTCGGTGTGCAGCTCTTCCTTTGTCGAACGAGTCGTGAACTTGTTGCCGCAGGAACACGTGACCTTGGCCTGAACATACTCGGGATGGGTGTCGGCTTTCATGGGTCCTCCAAACTCAAATGGCCGGGGCAGGGGTCTTTGCTATCTCCGCCAAGAACTGGTCATTGCTCCGAGTAGAACGGATTTTGTCGACCAGTAATTCCAGGCCGGCGGCGGCATTGCCGTCGGTAGCCAGCGCATTGAGCACTCTGCGCAACTTCCAGACCTGCTGGAGCTGTTGGCGGTCGAACAGCAGCTCTTCGTGCCGGGTGGAGGAGGCGTTCACGTCGAGCGCCGGGTAGATGCGCCGTTCGGCCAGCTTGCGGTCGAGGCGTAGTTCCATGTTGCCGGTGCCTTTGAACTCCTCGAAGATGACCTCGTCCATGCGGCTCCCGGTTTCGACCAGGGCGGTGGCCAGGATCGTGAGCGAACCGCCCTCTTCGATATTGCGGGCGCTCCCGAAGAACTTCTTCGGGGGATAAAGCGCTCCCGTATCGATGCCACCGGACATGATGCGGCCCGTGGCCGGTTGGGCCAGGTTGTAGGCCCGGGCCAAGCGGGTAATGCCGTCGAGCACGATGACCACGTCCCTGCCCGCCTCGAGCAGACGCTTGGCCCGTTCGATAGCCAGCTCGGCCACTTGAGTGTGCTCGTCCGACGGACGGTCGAAGGTCGAAGCGATCACCTCGCCCTTGACAGACCGGCGCCAGTCGGTAACTTCCTCAGGCCGTTCGTCGACAAGGAGGATCATCAAGTGAACTTCGGGGTTATTGGCCTCGATCGAGTGCGCGATCTGCTTCAGGATCGTGGTCTTGCCGGCTTTAGGAGGCGACACGATCATGCCACGCTGGCCCTTCCCGATGGGCGAGACGAGGTCGACGATGCGAGCCGTCACGTTGGCGGGGTCCCCCGGGACCTCGAGGCTCAGCTTCTCGTCGGGGAAAAGGGGGGTGAGGTTCTCGAACTTGGGCCGGTTACGGGCATCGTCCGGTGGTGCCCCGGCGACCGCGTCGACCCTGACTAGAGCGGGGTACTTCTCGTTGTTGGCCGCCGGCCGGAAGACACCCTCGATCATGTCGCCCTTGCGCAAGCCGTACCGGCGCACTTGGGTTATGGATACGTAGACGTCCGACGAACTGGCCAGGTAACCGTTGGCCCGGAGGAACCCGTAGCCCTCCTCGCGTAGGTCCAGGAGCCCTGAGCAAGGCACGAGCTCCCCCGTGTACGGCACCTCTGGCGACGACTGAGCACTGAACTCGCGCTCAGAGCCCCGGGGCGCCTTCTCACGGTTGCGCCGGCGCCGGCGCCGGCTATTGCCGAGCCCCGGGTCCAGGTCGTGACGCTGGCGGTTGGCGTCAGTGCGCTGGAAGGCCTGAGTGCCGTCCGGGCCTTGAGCTTCGCCGCCGCCGCCGCCTGAGCCCTCCCCTGGGCTGGGCTCGGCCTTGTCGGTCTGGGCTCTGTCCCGCCTGGCTCCGTTCCTCTGGGCCCCGTTCCTCTGGGCTGGCGGCTCGACGACCTCGGTCTCCGGCTCAGCCGGAGCCGTGACCGGAGCACTGGCGGCCGCGCCGTCGAGCTCCTGGGTTGCCGTCGGCTGGGTCGCACTTGCCCGCGTCGCGGTCTGACTGCCGTTGCCGTTCGTGGCCGAAAGCTCCAACTGCTGGCCGTTGCTGGCCGCGTCGGCAGCGCTTGCGGTGGCAGCAGAAGCTCGCCGCGTGCGGGTCGCACGAGGTTTTTCGGTGCTGGGCGGCGGCTGTTGCTCTACGCCTGTCACCTGAAGAATCTGTGATACCAGGTCGGCCTTTTTGGTACGCGTGGCTGGCGTCGTGCCGAGAGCCAAGGCGATGGCGAAAAGCTCGTCCCGCTCTTTTGCTTCCAGGACCGAGCGCTCGAGCTGAATGTCGCTCATTGACTACCCCTGTGATGGTGTGAATATCTGGATACTGCAAATACGGCCGGAGCACCCAGGCAGCGTCTTGGAGAAGCCCCCAGTGAAGCCCGTTCGCCTACGTTGACGAACTTTGGACTACTGGTAACGCCCGGGAGTTCCCGCTCCGGATGAGAAGCTCCGCTCGTACCTATGACCGAGCCGAGCAACTACATGATACCGCCTGCGCACGCATCGCGCCAGGAACCCCCGGCTAGGGCCTCGGGAGGCAGGCTACGGGTGGTTGCCACCGGCCTCCCGGAGGACTTCTCTCCCAGTCAGAGAGGCTAGAGCCGGCGAGGCTAGAGCCGGCGAGGCTAGAGCCGGCGAGGCTAGAGCCGGCGAGGCTAGAGCCGGCGAGGCTAGAGGGCGAGTTCCTCTTTGACGGCGACGAGGTCGGCTTCGACCGCCCTGGGCACGGCGATCTGGCCGATGGCCACGTCGGGGTCCTTCAGGCCGTGCCCGGTAAGGGTGCAAACAACCCTCCCACCTGCGGGTGCGCCCACTTTGAGCAGTCCCGCTACCGACGCCGCCGATGCCGGCTCGCAGAAGATGGACTCCTCTCGGGCCAGGAGCCGGTACGCCTCGAGGATGGCGTCGTCGTCGACGGCATCGATCAAGCCCCCGGACTCGGATGCGGCGGCAGTGGCCCCGTACCACGAGGCCGGGTTGCCGATGCGGATCGCCGTCGCGATGGTTTCGGGCTTTTCCACCGGGTGGCCGAGGACGATGGGAGCGGCCCCGGCGGCCTGGAAGCCGAACATCCGGGGCAACGATGCGACCTTGCCGGCGTCCTGGTACTCCCGGTAACCCTTCCAGTAGGCGGTGATGTTGCCGGCGTTGCCGACCGGCATGCAGTGGACATCAGGTGCCCCGCCCAGGGTGTCGACGATCTCGAAAGCGGCTGTTTTCTGGCCCTCGATCCGGTAGGGGTTGATGGAGTTCACCACCGTGACCGGCTCCGTCGCCGCCAGTTCGCGCACGAGCTCAAGAGCGCGATCGAAGTTGCCCCTTACCTGGACCACCCTGGCCCCGTGCACCAACGCCTGGGCCAATTTCCCCAAAGCGATATAGCCGTCCGGGATCAGTACGGCACAAGCGATACCCGCTCTTGCTGCATAAGCAGCGGCTGACGCCGAAGTATTCCCGGTGGAGCCGCAGACAACGGCCTTGGCGCCTTCCTCCACCGCCTTGGAGATCGCCACCGTCATCCCCCGGTCCTTAAAGGACCCCGTCGGGTTGGCGCCTTCGAGCTTCAGCCACACATCTGCCCCCAGGCGGGCGGACAGCCTGGGCGCCGGGACGAGGGGGGTGCCCCCTTCGAGCAGGGTGACGACCGGTGTGGCGGGGTTCACCGGCAAGTAGTCGCGGTACTCCTCTATGACTCCTCGCCAGGCGAGAGCAGGGCTCAACTTCCGACTACTCGCACCAGCCCGCCGATGCGCCTGACAGCCTCCAAACGGCGCATCTCGTGCAGGCACGCCTGCATGTCGCGCTCGTACGCCGGGTGAGTGACGAACACCAGGTGCGCTTGGCCGGTCTCACGGCCTTCTCCTGCGCCTCCGCCGGCACCGGGCCCAGTGGGAACGCCGGTAGGATGGGCAGTAGAAAGGCCCGTCTCGGGCTCGGGGGCGTCCTGCTCCATCGAACGGACCGAGACGTTGTGACGGCCCAGCACCCCGGAGATGGTTGACAGGACCCCCGGCCGGTCGGCCACGAACAAGCTCAGGTAGTAGGCGCAGCGCAGGTCGTCGATCGGGGTGATGGCCACCTGGTGGAGCTCCATCTTGCGGGCCACACCCTTCACCGTCAGGTTGTGGGCCGCGTCCACCAGGTCTCCGATGACGGCGCTGGCGGTCGGGAGGCCACCGGCACCCCTCCCGAACAGCATCAATTGGCCAACGGCGTCGCCCTCGACGAATACGGCGTTGAAAGAGTCCCGCACCGCAGCCAACGGGTGGTCCTGGGGGACCATAGCGGGGTGGACGCGGACGCCGAGCGAGCCATCGGGGCCCGCTTCGACCACCGCCAGCAGCCTTATAGCGAACCCGAGCCGTCTGGCGGCCTCGAAGTCCTGCAGGCTGAGGGCGGAAATGCCCTCCCGGTACACGTCTCCGGCGACGACCTTGGCCCCGAAAGCGACGTTGGCCAGGATGGCGGCCTTGGCGGCGGCATCAAAGCCCTCGACATCAGCCGTGGGGTCGCGCTCCGCATAACCGAGGCTCTGCGCTTCAGCCAGGGCCTCCTGGTAACTAGCCCCCGAAGCAGCCATGCGGGTGAGGATGTAGTTGGTCGTGCCGTTGACGATGCCCATAACTCGGTGGATGCGTTCGCCCGCGAGGGATTCGCGCAGTGCCCGGATGAGCGGTATCCCGCCGGCGACCGAGGCCTCGAACAGCAGGTCTACGCCGGTGGCGCTGGCCACGTCCCAGAGTTCTGCCCCGTGGTTGGCCAACAGCTCTTTGTTGGCCGTGACCACCGCCTTGCCGCTGCGCAAGGCGTCGAGGACCAGGTCGCGGGTGGGGGAGATGCCCCCCATGACCTCGACCACGACGTCGATCGACGGGTCGCTGACGATGCTATGAGCATCCGTCGTGAGCAGGCCCTCGACACCGGGCACGTCACGTTCTTTCGTGGCCGAGCGGACCGCGACCTTGGCCAGCTCGAGCTGGACCCCGGTGCGTTCGCCGATCCGCTTGGCGTCCGTGAGCAGGGAGCGGGCTACGGCGGCGCCCACGTTGCCGCAACCGAGGAGGCCGACGCGGATCGTGGGTCGGCTGGCGTCGGTGAGGGTGTCGCTGGCGAGAGTGTCATCGCCGAAGCTGGGGGCGGCGGTGCTAAGTTCGTCGGGGCCGTCAGTCCGGTCAGGCCGGCGCGGTTCCTGGCTAGCACCCATGACTGGGCAGGCTACCTACAGGCAGGCCGGTTAGCCACCGGGTGTCGGCGGGGCGGGCGGCGGCGGGCCGATGGGACCGGCAGCGGCGGCAGCCGGGCGTCGGCGGGGCGGGTGGCGGCGGGCCGATGGGACCGGGCAGCGGCGGCAGCCGGGCGTCGGCGGGGCGGGTGGCGGCGGGCCGATGGGACCGGGCAGCGGCGGCAGCCGGGCGTCAGTGGGCCGGGCAGGGTGCCGGCGGCCGGTGGGCCGGGCAGGGTGCCGGCGGCCGGTGGGCCGGGCAGGGTGCCGGCGGCCCGGCACGGTGCCGGCGGTGGGGAGCCCGGCGCAGTGGGCGGTCGGCCGGCTCACGTGCGGCTCCGTAAGTGGGGCAAATCCTTGTACCATCAGCACTTTTGCCCGAAAAACGAGCAAAAATCCCTACAAACGCGGGCCTTACGTTCAAAGATGCACACAACGCGGCACTTTTACCTGGGGTTAACTAGGACTTTTGTACGGGCCCGATGCCGTCCGTGGCTCGTCGCCTACGCGTCGAGAGCCAAGAGGTCCTCATACGTCTCCCGCCGCACGACGACCCGCCAACGCCCGTCCCTCACGAACACCACCGGTGGCCGCGGGACCTTGTTGTACGTCGAGGCCATCGAGTGGCCGTAGGCGCCCGTGACCGGAGTGGCCAGGATGTCTCCGACCTCGACGTCTTCGGGTACGCAAGCGTCCCGGATAATCACATCGCCAGACTCGCAGTGCTTGCCGACCACGGTCACAACGCTCGGCCTCGGGGCCGTGACCGCTCTGGGCAGGAAGGCCTCGTAGCCCGAACCGTACAAGACGGGCCGCGGGTTGTCGCTCATCCCGCCGTCCACGCTCACGTACGTGCGCAGGCCCGGCAGTGCCTTGATCGTGCCGACCGTGTAGCACGTGACAGCCGCCGCCGCGGCGATAGCTCGTCCCGGCTCGGCCGAAAGGACGACGTCAGCGCCCAAGCCGGCGGCCTGGGCCGCTTTATGGAGACCTTCCGCCCACTCTGAAATCGACGGCGCCGTCTCACCGGTTACATAAGGCACACCGAGGCCACCACCGATGCACAGCTCTTCCAGATCTAACTCAGAGAAAAAGGGCACGAGCAGTGCCAACGCCTGTGCGAAGCTCACGACGGCGAAGATCTGCGACCCGATATGCGCGTGCACGCCGACCAGGCGGGCCCCGCTCGTCGGGTGCCGGAGACGGAGGACGGCTTCGGCCGCCGCGCCCGAAGCCAGCCCGAAGCCGAACTTCGAGTCGTCCTGCCCAGTCATCACGTACTCGTGAGTGTGGGCCTCGATCCCGGGGGTGACACGCACGAGGACATTAGGCAGAGGTTCGTCGGGACCGCGCCGGCCAGAGAGCTGGGCCAACCGGTCGATCTCGTCAAAGGAATCGACGACGAAGCGGCCAACGCCGGCAGTCAGCGCAGCTTGCAGCTCCGCTTCCGACTTGTTGTTTCCATGAAGCACCAATCGCTCCGCCGGTACCCCGGCGGCAAGGGCAACGGCTAACTCTCCGCCGGTCGAGACGTCGATACAACAGCCTTCGTCGTAGGCAAGAGCCGCCATCGCTTTGCAGAGGAAGGCCTTCGAGGCGTAGGCGACCCTGGGCCCGAAGGCCTGACGAGCTTCCCGGCAGCGTTGCCGCAAGTGCTCCTCGTCGTATACGAACACCGGTGTCCCCACCTCTCCGACGAGGTCGAGGACGTCCACGCCCCCTATCCGTAGCCGGCCTGACGGGTCAACCTCCGCCGTAGCCGGCAAGAGACGTACGGGCAGCGCGCCCTTCGCGGCTGGGCCGCCACCCGGTTTTGCATGGCGCCCGAGCGGGGGCGGCGCCTCCGGGCGAACAATTGGATTGGCGAACGGGTCTGGGATCATCGGCACCTATGGTGGCGGGCGGGACGTATCAGCGTATGCTGAGTAAGCCCGCCCTCGTAGCTCAGGGGATAGAGCGCCGGCCTCCGGAGCCGGGTGCGTGAGTTCGAATCTCGCCGGGGGCACCAGCAATTAGACCCCCTGCCAGCAGGAACTTTGCAGGAACCTCCCTCCCCCTAACGCCCGTTGGAGCCCTCTCAGTACCCCTCTTTACCGTTGCGAGTGGGAGGACAGTGGGAGGGCGACCTCGGCGGCCTCGAGCCCGTAGCTCTCCTACGACGCTCTCGCCTCTGTTGCGATCTAAAGTGCCGGATCGTGAACTAGCTGGGGAGGAGCCCCATCGGTGGCGAGGACGACGCTCGCCCCACGCGTTGGCCATAAACGACCCGTCCCGGAGACGGCCGGACGTCTCGGCGGAGATCCTGCGCGGTGGTCCCAAAAGGTTCGGGCGTTCATCGCCTAGTTCCACCGCTCGAGATCGGCCGGCGTTGTCCACAGACCGCCCTCCCCGATCGTCGCCGGCTCAGTCCCGGTCACGCGGGGCTCCCGATGCTTGGTCCGCCGAAGTGTGATGTCATCATGCCGACGGGTTCCAACAGCCACTCTCGCGCCAAACGATCTCCGACTGGCGACTTGTAAAGTGGCGGTCACGAGCGGTCAGTTCTGAGTAGCCCCAGCGCTCCGACCTTCCGGGTAATACCGTGCCGACTGCCAAAAGTACTCGCACGATTTGTCTTCGTTCAGGTCTGACAGCCGGTCTACTTCGTCCTTAGCCTCATTGGCTGTAGGGACGATGGCGACGATCGTGACAGCGTTTCTGATGTCCACGGCAAGCTTGTATGTGTCGTGGCGTATAACGGCGAACACGTGTCGGTAGGAGTTCACAGTGGCCATTGTCGCGGGGTGCGCTCCCCGTAACACAGCAAACTGCATGACAGCGCACAAGTCGGGCTGGCCCTCTCGAGGTGCATGATAGGTAGCGTGAGCACGCAGGACCCCTACGACCAGTGGGCAACGGATACTCAAGTGCTGGCTGAGATCCGGCAGGCGTTGTCTTCGCAATCCTTGCGAGTGCAGGTACGCATCCCGCGCACCGCTGCAGAGAAGGCGGCACGGGCTTGGGAGCGGGACGACGGCGGGCCCGACTTGTCTGAAGAGAGCCCAAAGGCGGCGCTCGCCCGGAAGAACGCGGCTGCTCTTGCGCTTATCGGGCTGGCCGTCAGGCAACTGGGGGTTGTCGATAGCGACGACGTGGTTGTCAAGCTTGACGCCTGGAGCATCGGCATTGCCCTCGACGTTGCGGACAAGGTCAACGGTCACTAGTCCGCGGCAGGAGCCATGGGAGAGGGGCGGTCAACGCCGGCCAAAGGGGCAGCCTTGGCGGCTCCGGGTGAAGCGCCACCGACACAATCGACGCGAATGAGACTAAGTCGGCGTCTCCGTCGGTAGGCCGATGTCCTCATTCTCCGACTGGCGGCTTGCTGGTTGGTGTTTGCGAGAACTACCCGGCGATAGGTCGAACGCGTACGTCGGGCAGACCGAGATGCTGGTCGAGACCGAAGGGCGTCTACCCACCGTCTCCATCATCGTTGTGGGTTGCCCGATGGAGCGAGGCTAGACACCTCGTCCGTCGGAAGTATTGGCCGGCACAGGACCGCTGAGCCTTGTTGACTTCCGGGATTCGGGCGACTGCGTGGCTTCATAAGAGTGAAGCTCATCGTCGTCAGCGTCCTCGCGTTCGACAACCTCTCCGAGCGTCTTGGCTGCGAGGACCCTGAGGCTGGACGAATGGTGGAGCTTCCATTCTTCTGCCAAGAGTCCGTCGTCGGGCACCAAAAAGAGAGGGTACCGCGTCGATCAGGCCCTCTCTCATTCTCACGGACGCGAATGACCAAGTCGGGCACTCGTGAGGTGTGGCGTCGATGCTCGCTCCCGACCGTCTTGTCGGTCGGACTGTCTTGGCCCTTACGGGGGCTTGGTTCGTACACGGCAATGAGAGAGCTTTGTCGCCCAACCCCATCTGGCTCAAAGTGGAGGACTTAGGACAAGTGCGGTCCGGTTGCGCCGGGAGCGGTGATATTTCCCCGGAAGTGAGCGACCACGAGCCGTTTGACATGGCTGAGTTCGGTCGAATCGAGATCGAGTCATGAAAGCATCCGACGGTCGCCTCCCTTGTCGGGGGCGTGATCCACGAAGTCGACCGCCTTATTTACTCGCCGCACGACGCCGAAGTCGGCATACTTCTGCTGACCAGTCGGGGAAATTTCGCGATCGCCAACTCGAGCGACGAATTGGAGATGCACCCCTGGTTCTCTAGGGGGCCGTCATCGCCGCTCCCGTAGGGCGTTAGAAATGACGCCCTCGACGTACTCGAGGAGCTCATCCACCTGAGGTGCTCGGAGGTCGGCACGTTTCCCCTGCCGCAGTGCAACTGCTGAGTCGATGAGCTCGGCGTTGGGCCATCGCGACCTCGCCCACGCGGCACCCTCGAGCTTGGACCCGAGCGCGTCCTCGACCGCGAAGCGCCACGCTCGGCTCGCGTTGAGGACCGAGTGGAGCGTCGCTCCCTCGTTGTCCCGATGCCAACGCATCGAGTCCTTCATGGCAGCCAACAGAGCATTCCGAGGAACGTCAGCGAACACTTGGCGCCCTGGCGGGCCGACGATGGGGATGCCGGCACGATGTGCGATGGCCCGGTCGAGGACGTACCAGAACCCAGGCTCGGCGTCTGGGTCCAGATGAACGGACCGGGGCATCCGCGGGCCTCCGTTGGCGTTGACCTCGAAGTCGGCCCGTTCCGGCGGGGCTCCAGCCACCTCTTGTCGATAGAGGGTGAACTCCAGGCCCCGCGCTGGGCATTCCGTCGTGCACTCCAGGACCGCGTCGGCGACCCGGAGCTTCGATTCGGCCAGAATCTGGTGCTCTGACACGCCAACGATGTCGACATCGCTCTCGTTGGCTACGTAGCCGCCCAGGGCGATGGACCCTACGAAATAGGCTCCGACGAGGCCGCCATCGAGCGCTTCCACCAATCGCCGGGCCAGTTCCCGACCGAAGGAGGCAACATCCGCTGGGACCATACCTATAACCTGCCTCGAACCGCCGGACTAAACCACTTGAGGTGAAATATGCAGCCGCACTGAACGACCATTTTCAGCGCTATCCCGGGTCGCCGGGCAGAGCCCCCTCGCGATGCACAGCGAGACGGTTCTGGCGCTTGCCCTGGAATCTATAGTCCTTTTGTGACACCAGCCAGGTGCAACCGGGACTCCGGGCTCGGCGCCTGCGCGCAAAGCGTGGGCGATGGGTTCACTGCGTTCTCTCGTGTCCTGCCAAACGACCCAACCTGGGGTTCGTCTGGAGCGACCGTCTGTGTGTCAAGAGGAACGGGGCACAAAACTGGCCACTTCAACTGCAATCTGATCAGTGCTTCTAAAGGCACGTACTGTTTAGTAATTACCGATATTTACCGGTGCCGCCCCATAGTGCCTCGAAACTCCAAACTCCACTGATTTTGCTTGGCTGAATGACACTTCGTAACCAATAATGACCTTTGTTGACAACGGTTACCGAATTTATGGTTGCGATGTCGGGCTAGGGCGAGTTGAGCTTGGCGCACGCCACGGCCCGATTTTTGCACCAGTACTGACCGGAACCAGCCATATCAGTAGTGCTGGCGTCAATGTTCATTGACGCCAGCGACTTACACCTTTGCCCGGATCGCCGTCTCCGCGAGGTCCAGCAGTTCTCGCGCCTCGGCCGGCTTTGGGTTCCGGGCCCGAGCTCGGCCTTGCGCCGGAGGAACTCCATACCCGCCGTGTGGCCCTCGTTGAGCTGGTCACGTTGGTCGGGGTCGTAGGGCACCAGCCTCTGCTCGGTTGTCACAAAGTACTGAGAGACCATCGGGGGGTTGTCTAAATTGGCGGAGTAACTCCGCTCTGCATAGCGGTTACGAGGGTCAACGCCTTCGGCCGTCGTCACAGCTAGTACTTTCGCCTGGAAACTGACCTGCACGCAATGGGCGACGAAAAGCGACCAGGCCCGGTCGATCACTTCGGGTGGGGGGGCCTCATTAGACCAGGCGTCCTCGAACTGTTTGGCCAAGACGTCGTCGAGCTTGGCCAGCTCTTTTTTCTTATAGAACATGAGGGCGTCAGCGTTCATGTCGAGGCCCCGGCCTCGGAGCTGATCGGCGATCTCCTCAACTGTGAGCGGCTTGTCCGAGCGCCGGCAGACGTCCCAAATGTTGACGGTCATGCGGCTGGCTTCGCTCTTTTTCTGGCCTTTCGGGCGAGGGCTCACAAGAAAGGCTCCTGGGGTGGGTGCTCGTCGAAGGCGACGAGGACGGCGTCGACATGGTTGCGTAAGGCGTGCCAGAGCTTGCGGTCCTCTTCGAAGCGAGCCGGCTCCAGGACGTCGAGGGGCCTCAGGTTGAGCAGCTGCGGGATGACCATGCGCGCCCGGTGGGCGGCCAGGTTGCGCTGGGCTCGGCGCGGTGGAGGCCCGACAGGGACCATTTGGGCCCGGGCCGAGGTGACGACTTGGATTTCGTCGGCCTCCGACGGGGCCTTGCCGATCTCTTTGACGATGCGGCTCAGCTCTTTCCTTGGCACCTTGACATCGGCGGCCAGCTTGACGAGTTCGGCGAAGGGGGCGTCATGGACGACGCCGGCGATCACGTCCTGTTGGTTCTTGCTGATGTGCCCGACCTGGTCGCCCAGGCCCAAGCGCTTCGCCTTCAACTCGGTCTCGGCCTGTCGCCGCCAGGTGCGCACCATCTGTGCCGTCCGGCCCACGTAGGCGGCCACCTGCTCGTCGTTCCAGTGCAGCTGCTCGACCATGGTGAGGGCCACCCGCTGCGCCTCGCCCGAGGTCAGGCGTCGGCCGTTCAATTGGTTGAGCCCACCGGCAACGGCCTTGGCGAAGTCGACCGTAGGGACCTCGACCACATAAGCCGGGAACAGGCTCCGGCCGTTGCGGCGGGCCGCCTCCAGGCGAGTGTTCCCGTCGATCAGGATGTTCGGTTTCATGAGCACGACCGGGGGGAAGTTGGCCCCCGAGCGCATTTGAGTGGCGTACTCTTCGACGCCCTCGCTCGGGGCGATGTTGGCCACGTCGCGGACCTGGGCGCCGTCGAGCAGGCGCACCTCGTCGATCAGGATCTCCTTCAGTTCGAAGGCGATGTTCCATTGCCCGAACAACGCCTCGGCCCGAGGGTCGTGGGTAACGACCCCTTCTGTCAACGTGTCAGTCATAAGGCGGTGCCTCCTTCCAGGCATTGCTCCTAGGCCCCGGGCGGCGGGGCTCACCAGCCTCGGGCCGCCGTCGGTAGCAATGTCGGACCCTAGCGGCCGCCGGAGCTTCTCGCAATGACCAAATGTGGGTTAAAGTTGTGTATCTCAGGTGGGTTAACTTGTGGGTGCCTGGTGCGCCACTGACGGACTACCAAGTCCACAGGGTCAGCATCACCCAGCTCGCGGGCATGATGGGTCCAATAACCGTCAATCGATTCCTCGAGGGCCTATGGGAAAGTTTGCTCCTGGAACCTCCGCAGAAGGCCGCTAACGGTTCGCTGGCTCGGTGACAGGGCTTTACAAGTCCGGCCCGTGGCTGTGCTCGGCCGGGCTCTGCAGATGGGCGGGCGCCGCCCAGGGCGTTGCGCGAACTGCATGCCGAGGGTGCTTCGGCGCCTGGCCTCCGGCGTCGTCGAGCCCTTCCCGGTAGCCGGCCAAGCCGACGGCGAAGTGCTGAGCCTCCCGCTCTAAGGCGTGGCCTCGCTCGGCCAGGGGACGCCACCGAGCTGTCTGAGCTTCCTGGCGGGCAAGTAGCGACCTCACTGCCTGCTGACCTTCGGAGACCTTGGCCTCCAGCCGAGCCGACTCCGGGGCGACGTGGACCTGCCGGCGTTCTCCGGCGTCGGCCAGCTGGCCTGCCGCCACGGCCGACTCCTTGGCGGCAGCCCGGCGTCCGCGCCACCGGGGGCTGTGCTCAGCCGCCCACTTCGCCGCAGTGAGGGAAGTTTGGGCACGGGCCAGGTCGGAGACGGCCTGGCCCGCTTCGGTGCCGCGGTAGGGGCCGCCCCCGGCCTGGAGGTCGGCCAGGTCTTGCTCGGCCCGGCTGAGAGCGGCCCGGGCCGCGACCAGCTCTTCAGTTCGGTGGCGCGGCTGAAGGTCCTTGAGGGCGTCGCTGCTTGCCTTGGTCTCCGCCAGGGCCAGAGCGACGATGCGGGCTAAGTCAGACTTAGAGGTGGCGGCCACGACCTCTCGGGTAGCCCCGGCCAACACCGGCAGCCCAGTGTCGATGGCCCAGACGGGGGTGCGCCGAGCCGACCAGTCGGCCCGGAGGTCCTCGCCGGCTTGGCCAGGTCGTCGGCGACGAGCCAGGTATGGGTGGACTTGCCGGGCCCGGCTCATGGCCACATAAGCCAGCTCTCGGCCTCCCCCGTCGGCGAAGAGGTGAGCCCGGCGTAACGGTAGCGCCCTGCGAGCGGTGAACCGTTGTGGCATACCCGAGGGCGAGGCGCTCGGCGCCGGTCTCCTCGCCGCTGAGGCGAGCCTGGCGGCCATCGTCGGTACGGAGGACGAGGGAACCACTGGCCGTGTCGACGGTTTCGACGGTGGCCCGCTCCGAGGTGACCAGGCTCCCGTCCCGGGCCGGGGGCCAGGGTGACGACCCGGTCCCCGGCCCGGTAGGCGGCCCCGCCGGGGCAGACCAGCTCGGGGCCGGACAGCCGTCCCGAGGCCTCCATCCAAGCCCGGGCCCGGCGGTTGAGCTCGGCCACGTTGGCCCGCCGCCAGGCGTACAGACCCGTCTCGTGGCCGGCGGCCACGTCGGCCGCCCAGGCGTCGACGGCGGCTTGCAGGGCCTCGTCCCGGGTGGGGACGGCGTGGACCCGGCCCTGCTCCGCGTACCACGACACCGCCTCGCCGACGTCTCCGTCGCGCAACGCCTCGAGGGCTTGGCGCTCGCGCGGGTCGTGCTGGCGGCGGTTCTCCAGGAGGTAGTGGACGGCGTCGGGGTGGCGGTCCACCAGGGCCCCCAGGGCCCCGCCCGGGCCGACCGGCGCCCAGCTGGCGGTGGTCGACCGGTGAGCACCAACTTGGCCCCGGCCAGCTCGGCGTAGGCGGCCAGGCGGGCCAGGTCGGCGTCGTCGGTCATGCCGACCTCGTCCAGGACCACGCACGGTCTTTTCGGTGAGCGCCATTTGGCCGTGGTCGAGCCGCCAGATCAGGCTGGCCAGCGTGCGGGACTGGGCTATCTCGGCCTCGCGGCCGAGGTTGCGGGCGGCCTGGCCGGAGGTGGCGGTGCCGATCACTTCGTAGCCGGACCGCTCGAAAGCGGCGGCCACGGCCCGCAGCATGGTGGTCTTGCCGGCCCCGGCCACGCCCACGACGAGCTCGGCCCCGCGGCCCGAGGTGCAGATGCCGATGGCCGCCGCCGGCTTGCTCGGCCGACAGCGCCGCGCCCATCTCCTCCTCGGCCTCTTCGATGGCCGCCTCGACCGCGCCGCGGCACCGCCGGGGCGTCGGAGCGGGCCAACTGGTGGCCCAGGCCCTCGGCGATGGCGGCCTCCCGGGCCAGGACCGAGGCCAGCGAATGCACCGTTTCGCGGGCGCCGGCCACGCCGACCAGGGGCACCACTTCGGGGTCGGCCAGCGCCCGGTCGACCAGCCGGTCGAGCACCTCTGGGGCCTGGCCGAACAGGTGCGGGGCCAGGGCCACGACCAGGTGGCGGCGAGAGAAGACCTTGCGCCGGGCCAGTTCCCCGTCGCCTGCGAGCACCTCGGAGAGGAGCGCCCGGGCGTCTTTGACGGTGAGCGGCCCGAGCTGCTTCGCGGTGCCGGCTGGCGGCGTCGACGGCGGCGGCCAGGCGCTCGGCCGGCCAGCCCACTGCGGCCAATCTCTGCCCGCCAGCGCTCCATCAGGTCGCCCACCGGCTCGTGACGCTTGGCCTTGCGGGTGGTCCGGGCGGCCACGCCCCGGGCCCGGTAGGAGCTGTCGCCGCGGCGCTGGCACTCGGCTTCGATCTCGGCCGCCCGCTTGGAGTGGAGCTCCATCACCTCGTCGGGGACGCCGGCGATCTTCCAGTGCCCGAGCCGGCCCGACGGCCCGGGGTCGGCCTCGATGGCGTAGCCCAGCTCGACCGCCACCCGGGCTGCGGCCACCCGGCCGACCATGGTGGCGGCGTGCAGGTGCTCTCGCCACAGCGCCGTGTCCGCCGCCTTCCACCCGCCCTTTTCGTCTTTCATCTCCACGAGATTGGCCAGCAGCACATGGTCGTGCGGGCAGGGGTCGCCGGCCCGGGAAGTGGCGTGGCGGGTGTGGGCGTAGATGAGCCCGCCCGTGGGCGTGGCCTTGGCCGCTTGTCCCCGCCGCCCGCCCATCTGGCGGGTCACCCGGTCGAGGTAGGCCAGGGTGGCATCGCGCTCGGCGTCCATGATCCGGTGCATGTCCTCGGCCCGGCCGATCACCCCGAGCTCGGCCACGCTCTTGTGGGCCGAGATCACGACCTCCATGCCCGGCCGACGAGTGTTCACCAGCCGCTCGCCCGTCCTCGGGTCGCGGGCGCCACCGGGGCCGAAGATGGCCTCGTAGTCCTCCGGCGAGACCGCCCCCTCCAGCCCCAGCCCCGCCCTGCCCGAGCCGCCCCAGACCAGCGGTGTCTCACCCCGGGACGCGTAGTACTCCAGCGCCATGCCGGGGTAGTCGTCGCCTCGCCCGAGCACCGTTGAGCGGTGGTACTCGACCGACTCGGCCCCCATCATGCGCATCCAGCCCAAGGCCCACCTCGACAATCGAAAATGCCACCGAATTACTGAGGCAAGCCCTGGCTTGCAACCGTGTTCTGCTTTAGTTGGAGTATTAGTAGCGAGAGAAAGCCTTGTAAAGAGGGAGTTTTGGGAGAGGGCAGTAATGGTAATTAGTGGTGATGAACGGGCAGGAGAAATTGTAGGGGTGATTGGTGACCTGAGTAACACCCTAGGGAATTTACGGTGAGCGTTAGGGAGGAGCGGATTGGAGAGTGGGTGACCTACGGGGTTCTTGGCTATAGGGTCGAGATGACTTGGGGGACGTGGACGGGTCGGATGGGGACCAAGTGTGAGGCTCAGTGAGGGGGGACAGCCGGGGACTGCCGATTGGGGGATTGTCAGCGGGCTTTGGAGTTGAAGAGGTTTGCGGGACCGGTGCGACTTTGGGGCCGGAAGCGGGTGGACGATCCCGGCAACATGCCCTTCTGAGGAAACCCGGTGCCGTCTGGTGGGGCCAACAGGCACCTGCAGCGATGGAGCGGCGGAAGCTAAAGGCACGTCAGTGCTGGACTAGAGCTCGCTAGCCCATTGAGCTGTTGAAGATCAGGGTGCATAATCGAGTTCGGTGGAGGAGGGCAAGACGCGGACAGTCGCCATCGGCGATGTCCGAGGAAACGGGCGCTGGCTGCGGGTGACTTGGCACCCGGACACGCAGACGGTCGTCTTCAGCCACTGGAACGGCGAAGTCTGTAGCGCCTCCACTCCAGTTCATTTAGGTGACGCCACCAAGGTGATCGAGCTAGTCATTCGGGCGCTTCGAGACGCTGTCGACCGCCAGCCCAACGTCCCAAGCCCCGCCCAAGCACCGCGACGCGACTGGTTCGAGAAATTGCGACGGGCGGCGAGGCCCCAGATGGCCAAAGTCATGGCGCTGCGCCATCGGCCGGCGGCGCCTGCGGCGGAGCCGACGGAGCAGGCGCAGCGGGTAACGACCGGCTACCGCCTGCGCGTTTGCCCAGGTGCCCCGGTGCGGGGCTACTCAGTCAGCCAGGCGTGGCGACCCGGCTCAGGACGAAGGCTAAGTCGTTGGGGATATACCTGGCCACGATGCCACCCGGCGAGCACTTGACTACCGAGGTAACCGAGGCCAAGGAAGGCTAACCCGCGCAGGACTACAAAAAGTAAGCGACGACGCCCACCATCAGAGCGAGAAGAGTAGGCGGTCCCGTATAGGACCCATAAAGCTTGACGGGACCGCTCGGCTCGTCCCGGCTCGCGTCTAGCGAGATGGGGAATCCGTCAACGGAGCCTGGTAGCGTCCCATTCCCGGTGTAAATGCTCGGACGTAGGGCTGCTCTCTTCACTGCTTATTTTAGGCGACAGCAGTGACCGTTTCGGTCACGCCTTGGGAACTGGGCGGTTTTCGTAATGGAGTTGGTGGTAACAGGAGCTGCCGGCGTAGGTCTTGGAGCAGGCGGAGGCCGGCGGAGGTGAGGTTGAAGCCCCTCCAGGAGCGGCTGGCGCGGTCGAGCACCGCCCATACCAGCTTGGTGC
This sequence comes from uncultured Acidimicrobiaceae bacterium, assembly GCA_963807395.1. Classification (GTDB taxonomy): domain Bacteria; phylum Actinomycetota; class Acidimicrobiia; order Acidimicrobiales; family Palsa-688; genus Fen-671. The sequence goes on along the minus strand of CAWEBW010000002.1, from coordinate 5,024 downwards.
AGCTCGCTTCGCCTGGGAGGCGGCCGATCACCTTTACCCTCCTACGCGTTTCGCCAAAAGTTCGTTCAATGAAATTGGAGTGCCGGACCCGGTGCCAGTGCTCGCGGGGGAAGCGCAGGTAAGAGGTGAGCGCGGCCCGGTCGTCGAGCAAGCAGGCGACGGCGCTCGGGAAGGCGCTTGGTACTTCGTGGCGAAGTTGTCGATGCGGGCCTGGACGAGCCCGACTGCTGCCTGCCCGGGGGCCACGTCCTCGGCCAGGTCGAAAAGCGCCCAGTAGGCTGCTTTCAGCTCGGCCTGGGCGTGCTTGGGCACCTTGGCCAGTACGTTGCGGCAGCGGTGGACGAGGCAGCGTTGCCTGAGCGCCTGGGGGAACGCCCTCTCTATGGCGCCGACGAGCCCGGCCGCACCGTCGGAGATGACCAGGAGCGGGCTCTTCAGGCCGCGGGCTTTCAGGCCCTCCAAGAAGCCGTCCCAGGCGTCGTTGCCCTCGTTGGCGGCGGGGTCGAGGCCTACAAAGGCGGGCTTGGCCTCGGTGGTGATGCCCCAGGCCGCGAGCAGCGGCTCGGCCTTGGCCCCATGGTGGTACTTGAAGTGCGAGCCGTCCAGGAACAAGTAGTCGAGCTCGACGTCGGCCAAGGAGCGCCTGGCCCAGGCGTCGTAGTCTTCCTTTATTGCCTGGCAGACCCGGCTGACCGTGGACTTGGACAGGGCGGCTTCGGGCCCGAGGGCGTCGGAAAGGGTCGCCTCGACGTCGCGTACGGACAGGCCGCGGACGAAGCCGGCGATGACCAGGGACTCGAGGGCGTTGGTCCTAGTCAGCCCTTCGCCGAACAGCCTGGAAGCGAACTTTTCAGTCGTGCCACGCAGTTTTGGCCGTTGCAGGGTGACCGGTCCGGCCGTGGTCTTGACCGTGACCGGGCTGTAGCCGTTGCGCATCCCGTCGTTGGCCTCCGGGGTGAGGGCGGCCTTGGCGTAGCGCTCCCGGCCAAGGAACTCGGTCACCTCGGCTTCCAGGGCGCTTTGCAGCAGCAGGCGGGCACCAAGCCGGGCTACCTGCTCGATGGCCCCGGACAGGTCACCGCTGGCAGCGAAGACTTCGTCTATCTCAGCACGGAGGCGGTCGTTGGGGGTTACTCTTTTGGACATAGGGACGTAGGTTCCTTCCTCTCAACTGGTCAGGTTGCTGAGAGAGAGCCTACGTCCTTGTCATTTACACCACGGGTTGGACGCCACCCGGAGCCTCGGACGACGGCCTTGGTCAAGTCGCCCGACAGCGCGGCGAATAACTCAAAAGGGGTCTCCCCGACCGCGCCCTCGGCGACCACCGCGTCTGTCGAGCCAAGCCCTCCGTCGGCCGCGCTCATGACGGCCTGAAAGGCTGCCTGACAGAGATGCCCGTGAATGTGGGCCTCGTCGAACAAGTAGTTGGGCGCGAGCCGAATGGCGGCCTGCAACTTGACTGCGTCGTCGCCAAAGTGGCCAGTGAGGATGGCTGGCCTCAGGCCCGCCGCGTCAGAGTTGTCCCCAACACGCCAGTTCGCGTCTATCTGGAGCCCGCCCCAGGTCCCTTTCAACGGTCCGCGGTGGGACCCGACCCGGCCAGTGAGCTTGACCTCCCCGTCTCCGACTCTGCCCTCAATGACTTCGTTGTCCTGGTAGACGAGCTCGACGCGGGCGCTTTCCGGGACGTCGTCCATCTCAACCGGGGCCAACAGGTCATCAGGGAACCGGCGTGTCCGAGACGGCGTCACCCTTCGGGTGACAAAGCCATACACTGCCTCGCCCACCGGCCGAGTAAGCATCGCGCCTATATCTATTTGGGGGCTAAGGACCGCCCCGCAGTGGTGGCAGTAAACGACGATGACATTCATAGGGTCTCGTTGCGGCTCGCCGTCGCCCGGGGGCACTTCGATCGTTCGGTAGCGAGCGGACCTCGACAAGCTGGCCTCGCAACGGCCACAGCGAGGAGCTTCTGGTCGCTGTCGAATGGCTTGTCCCTCCGCGAGCACAGATGGGTCCTGACCGGAGAGGATCTGGACCACCTGCTCGCGAACTCGCGCCAGGTCGGCGCCCAGGCTGACCAAGACGTTGGCCGCAACCCCTTCGCCTTCTCGCACAAGTCCCAAAAGGATGTGCTCGGTACCGATGTAGTTGTGGCCAAGCTGCAGGGCCTCACGCAGGGAGAGCTCGAGGACTTTCTTAGCCCGGGGTGTGAACGGTGGCGAGCCAGTCGGTGCGAGGTCGGCTGGCCCGATGGCCTCCTTCACGCGGTCCCGCACGTCGTCTAGTCCAATGCCTAGCTGAGCGAGGGCTATGGCGGCCACGCCGTCGCTTTCTCGGATCAGGCCGAGCAGCAGGTGCTCGGTGCCCAGGAAGTTGTGCCCAAGGACGCGCGCCCAGGACGCGCGCCTCCTGTTGCGCGAGAACAAGGACCCGGCGGGCACGGTCGGTAAAGCGCTCGAACATCTCTAGGCCCAGGATGGCGCACGAGCGGGCCAGACCGGGCCTCCGGCTCGCACTCGCCCGCCCCATGAAGCACAGTCGATTATCGACACCTCGGCCCCTAAAGGTAGGAACCCGACTGCTTTGAAGGAAAGAGGCCCCCGCCCAGCTACCGAAACTACGCAACATGGACGAACTCGCGGTGGGCTCGTGGTGACCTACCCGTATATCTGCCGGTGAAGCGAGCCGGGCTGACATCCCACGAGCTGGGCGAAGGCCAATTCAGCGCCGTCCAGCCAATCGGGCACTGCGAGACGTACGACTTCGCCACCTCCGCCCCTATAGGTGGGACCACCCACAGGAGGAGATTAATGACGACTTCCGCTCCGGTGCCGCAGCTACTGACCATGGAAGAGCTGGCCGAGACGTTAGGCGTGACCCGCCGCCACATCCGTCGGCTCGTCGATGAGAGACGCGTCCCCTTTTTGAGGGTCGGTAAGTTCATCAGGTTCGATCCAGCGGAGATTCTAGGTGGCTCGACGCCAACCGCGTCCCTGGACCCACCCAATAGCCGTGAGGGTCAGGGTTCGATCTCGTATCGGTGATGGCGCTTGCTGCCAGCGTGTCCCGTCTCGAGCGCGCCGTCGCGATACATTAATGTTACGCTGGACAAAGGAGGCTTTAGGTGTCAAAACGAGAACGGAGCGTCTTCTGGGATGAACTCGAGAAAGAGCTAGCGGACCCCCAGTTTCGCCGGCAATTCGTCCTGGAACGGAACCGGGTCGAAACGGTCGACAGGGTAATGAACCTCATCATCGACGCGCTCGACGAGTCGGGCCTCTCGAGGGCGGACGTGGCGCGGGCCATCGGGTCACACTCGGCGGCTGTGCGGCGGTTGCTCAACCTGGGTTCCGGTCCCGTGAACCCCACCCTTCGCACGCTCTCGGACGTGGCAGCGGTGCTCGGCTTCCAGGTCGAACTGGTCCAGATGAAGCCGGAGACCCGCCGCAATGTCACCGACCAACTGATGAGTAGTGCCCCGGTCGACCCTCGGGTCGACGCCCCGGCTCGGCGCCAGCGGAAACCTACGACGGCAGCGTAGCCCTGAGATGTTCACGCCAGCGACCGTGGGTTCCGGGAGAGGTACTCCCGGCCGAAAGCCAGGACTTTCTCGTAGTCGGCGTCCGAAAACTCGGTCCGGAAGGCCTTCGTAGCCCCGCAAAGCACCGTCAGGAGTGGGCCTCGACCTCGAGCGGCGGTGTCCAGCCTGCAAAATAGGCGGTAGTGGCGCCGGCCAGGACCGTCCACGCGTATTTCGTGAAAGCCGGTCATCATGCCGTGCATCGCTTCCCAGAACCCGCCGCCGGAAAACCGGGTCGGAGGGGCGGCGGCAACCGCAACCAGTACGGCCCGCAGCTTCGTTCGCACGGGGACCGGACAAGAGGCAAGGAACTCACTCCCAGGGACCGCCTCTCGTGGGTCGTCGTCCTTATGCCGCTTGAAGTATGCGATCTCGTAATGGTCGCCTGCGCCCGCTGCCGCCTCCGGCTGGCGAGCCGGCGTGCGTAGAGCTGAGGCCTTTCGGTCGGCCGCCGTGCCCTGTCTGGCGTCAACCGGCGAGGACCTTTGCAATGCGCTCGTTTGCGAGGGTTTCGTCCTCGGCCAGGGCGCCTACATACGTAGACACGAGCGTCTCGACGCTATGCCCCAGCCGGCGGGCGACCTCGCCGAGAGGAGCGCCGGCCTTCAGCCACGTCGTCGCTGCCGCGTGGCGACAGTCATAAATCCTCAATGGCGAGGTGCCGGTCTCCCGCAACGCTCGCTGCCATGCTCTGGACCAGTTTGAACGAGTCGGCAACTTCCCATTGCGGGTGCGGAAGAGGAGCTCATCCGGACCGAGGTCACGGTCATCCACCCACATCTTGAGCATGCTGATAAGAACGGGCGGAATGGGTACTGACCGGGGTCCGGTCTTGGGCTCGCCAGGTTCGTCAAACGACACGTCGGCTTCCACCACGTCAAGCCGGCCCCAGCCCTCCTCTGGCAGTTGAAGAGCACGGGGCCGCAGCATTACAACCTCAGACGGTCGTAGCCCGGCGTAGTAGACGACCGCCGTCATCAGTCGGTACTTGATGCTCCCGGGCTGATGACTGGCGATGGCTTCGATCGCCGCCGCCATTGTCTTCGGTTCGGGCAGCCGGCGCAGATCCAGTCGCCTCGTGCGAGCCGCTTTCCGCAATGACCTCCCCCTGGGCCTGGGTGGCCACGGGTCGGCGGCGAGGATCTCCAGATCGACCGCCCGTCTGATGCAGGCATGAGCGACCTTGCGGTACCTCGATGCGGTCGATGCGGCCAGGGCCCGCCGTCGCTGGCCGTGAGCAGTTGTCTTTCAGCTATGGCCAGCAATTGGCGGTTCAGTTGGCCGATCTTCAGGCTCCACCGGTCCAACCACTTGTCCAGGGGCTCCCCCGCCGCCGGTCCGGGACCCGGGGGCAAACTGGCGTACAGATGACGCCTGAGGCCTGCTGGCGGGGTAGGGGCGTCCGGGGCGACCAGGAGCGGCACAAAGCGGACGAGCGCTT
>CAWEBW010000001.1:0-106358 GCA_963807395.1 uncultured Acidimicrobiaceae bacterium | reverse complement strand
TATGCGGCTAATTTCAGGCCAAGCTCCGCCGTTCCTGTGGAAAAAGCTACCTTGGCCCGTCTGGTCGGCGAGCGGCTCAGCTTGCGGAGAACCTCCTCGTGTCGGCGAAGCTTGGCCGCCATCGCTTCAACGCCCTGGCGGAGCTGGTCGAGCTCGACGGCGAGGCCGGTGAGGGTGAGCGCTTCTTCGCCCTGTTGGCGGTGCTCGGCCACGATCGCATGGAGCTCAGGGCGGCGATAGAGGGTGGCCCGCCCGATCCCCGCTCGGGCGGCGACCGCGCCGAAGGTGATCTGCTCGCCGGCGGCGGAGAGGTCAATGCAGGCCTGCTCGACGCGGGCCAATCTCCCGTCGCTCACCCGGTCCGAGTCCGTGCGAGAAGCAGGTCGAGGCGCTCGATGAGGCGGCGATGGCGTGCCGCCTCCTCGCCCCAGCCTCTCGCCTCGGCGTCAGCGGCGAGCGCCTCGGCGTCGGACCGTTGTGCCCCGAGAACGGCGAGGAAGGGCGCATCGCTGCGGAAGTTCGGGCAGTGTTCGCATATGTTCGCGTAAGGGCACGAACCTTGGGCAACGGTCCGCAGGCAGTAGCCGCCGGCCAGACGGGCCTTGATGAGTGGGGCGGACCGCCAGTCGGTGTGGAGCTCGACGGGGACGGCTTCGGGGAAGACGGGCCGAGGTGAGCCTTGGCGAGGGCGAGGGCCCGCTCGTAGCTCTCGCGCACCGTGGCGTCGAAGAGGCGTCCATAACGCAGGCTCATCTCGGCGCTCTGATGCCCAAGCAGCACCATGAGATGTTGCAACGAGATCCCGCTGTTCACGAGCGCGGTGGCGTAGGTGTGACGAAGCTGGTGAGGAGTCGCCCCGTCAAGGCCCGCCTGAGCCGCCGCACGACGCAACTCGGTCCGCATGGTGTGGTCTGAGATCCGCCGCCCGTAATGCACCATGAGGAAATCGACCATCCGGCCGTTGCGAGGATGGCGGAGTGCTCGTTGCGGGCCTCTCGGGCAACAAGCCGGTCGATGATGGCGACGGTCTCTTCGTCGAGGGGCACCATCCGCTCGGTGTCGAACTTGCCCAGCGGGACCTTGAGCCACGAGCCGAGCCCAGGCACCTCGTGCACGCAGTCCAGCTCCAGGTTCAACAGCTCGCCGATGCGGACCCCCGTGGCGACGCACCAGCAAGGCCGTCGGCGAGCAAACGGTTGGGCGAGGTTTCGAGTGCCTCGCTGCAGCCGACGGTCAGCGTCGAGGGGGATGTAGCGGGGAAGCGGCCGGGGCTCTCTGGGCATGTCCCGGGGGAAGATGAGCCGCCGGGCCGGCGCGTCGGGCCATCCCCACTCGGCGATGTCGGTGAGGAAGCGGCCCACCACGCTTATGCGCTGGCGGCGCTCGCTGATCGAGACGGCCTCGCCGTTGTCCTTGCGCGTCGCGATGGCGACCGTGTTCAAGAACGGCTCGATGTGGCGGCGACGGTCGAGACTCAGCGAAGCTCGCCATGCCCGGCTCGATCGACGCGAGGTGTTCGCCGAAGGCGGCGAGGTGCCGGGCCACCTTCCGGCTCGTCCGGGAGAAACGATCCCGCCCAGGCGCTCGAGATAGTCGAGGAAGCCACTTCGCAAGCCGGCGGGGCTTGTGGCAAAACGCCATTCGACCGGGCCTGGCGGGGGCGGTTCGTCAGGCGAGCGGTCGAGTACGTCGAGGTGGTAAAGGATGGCCCGGGTGGTGTGCAGGCTTGCGCTGAACGAGCGCCACCCAAGTTGCGGCGCCGCTCGCTCAGAGTTCTGCGATGTCTGCCTCGGTGATAGCGGACAGCGGCCCGCCGGTCTGGAGCAGCAGGCGCATGAGCACCCTGCAGGCGGCGATGGTCCTCGTCCGCTCGGCATAACCGAGGTTGACCGCGGTCGCCAAGAAGCGTTCCACGTCTGGCCAGTGCCGGGTCGTGGGAAGCTCCTGCCAGCACGTGTATGGCGTGGTGGCGACTAGCCAGTCATAGCCGGGATGCAGTTCGTGGCAGAGGACCAGCCAGTTGAGGACCACCCGCAGGTTGGGGTCCAGCTGCAGGCGGTCGCAGAGGGGCTGGGCGGCCCAGGTCGCCGGGTTCGGGCCAGCGGGCGAAGAACCGCCGGGCCGACTTCGCATAGGTCTCGCCGGTGCATCCCCGCTCGGCGAGCCAGGCCGAGAACGGGCCGACGAGGTCGGGCTCAGGACTCGGCGCGTTGGCGAGCGTGGGCAGCGTCATAAGCAGAGCGCAGATGGGTAGGGGCGAGATGGATGTAGGCCGCGGCGGAGTCGACGTGGTCATGGCCCATCAGTGCCTGGATCACGGCGAGATCCACGCCCGCCTCGGCCAGGGCGGTGCCGAAACTGTGCCGGAGGGCATGGGGGTGCCCGGCAGGGACGCCGGCCTTGGCCCGGTGGTAGCGGAAAACGGTCCGCAACCCTGCGGCGTGAGCGGCTCGCCACGATGAGGACCCTTGGCCACGATGAACAGCGCGATAGCTGATCGTCTCCGGTCGCTCGGCGAGCAGGTAGGTCTGGATGAGCGACGCCACGTCGGGGTCGAGCGGCACCCGCCTCTCCTTGTTGCCCTTGCCGATCACCCGCACCCAGCCTCGGCCGATGTCGACGTCACGGACCCCAAGCCCGAGCACCTCCGCCGAACGAAGGCCACTGAACACCATAAGCCCGGCGATGGCGCGGTCTCGATGGGTGCGGAAGCTCCCGATCAGGCCTCGCAGCTCGTCACGATCGAGCGCCCGAGGAAGCCGGCGCGGCTCACGCAAGCGCAGACGCGAACGCGGGCGTGGACGACCGAGATGGCCGAGCTCACCGAAGCGCTCACCTCTAGCAGCCCGGCGGGCCTCCCTTCCTCGTGGCACCGGGCTCCTGGCGTCGGGGTCGAGCATCTCGCGATAGCCGAAGAGCCCGAGATAGCGGCCAGACGCCGATTGACCGTCGCTGGCGCGTAACCGGCGTTGCGCCCGTCGCGGATCGAGTAGACGTTGCCCCCCGGCCTCCCCGCACAGGTGCGTTGCGGCAAGCCGCTAGGTAGCGGACCACCGACATCGGTGGTGACGGCCTCTAGCGCGACGTCTTCGACCACTAAAAAGCGAGCAAATGTCAACAAGTCGAAGGCATACGCCTCGACCGTCCGTGGCGAGTAGGCCCTGTCGACCAGATACGCCAGGTAGGAAGCCAGCAAGCCGAACCGCTCGGCCTCCGGCCCGGCGAAGTCCCAGCGCCCTCCCCTTCGCTCAAGGCGCAGCCCTTCTGGGGTCACGAGACTGAGTATCGCAGTTGTCTCCCAAAAGGGCAAGGCCCTAAGAGGTCGAAGCCTGTGTCTTACTTGTGAACAACCCTGTTTACAACCCTGAGGATATCGGGCCACTTAACCACTACTACAGATTATTAGCCACATAAAGGGGGAGCCGGGGGCTGCGATGCCCCCGGCCACCCGGCGTCGTCCCTTGATTCACTGCCGGAGCCAGCGTCTGTAGGCAGCGAACAGTCGCATGGTGGCGGGGTCAGAGCGCAGCTCGATGTCCTGCAGCGCGACTTTGTAGCGGCGACCAGCGCGTCGACAAGTGGCCACCAGTTCACCACGGTCATCGTCTGCGGTCAGCGACAGTACCTCGACGGCCTCCCCGATAGCTGAGCCCGGGCAAGGGAACTTGGCAACCTCGTCGAACGCGGTCTCGAAGGCGGTGAGCTTTTCGGATTCGTTGTAGGCGTCTACGGTGATCTCGTCGATCAGGCTGTCCAGTCAGCGTCCGGTTTGCGGTCGGCGGGCAAAACGACCTCCTTGGGAAGGCGCGCCCTACGGTAGTGGTTAGTTTATGGCGGCGAGGTGGCGGTCGACGGCAGCCAGGGCGACCCCTTGAAGAGCTGCACGAGGACGTCCAGCGCCAGTAGGTCGTGCTTACGAGCCGTCTGGATGTAGCTCCGCACGGCGCAGAACGCCTTGGCGCCAGAAAGAGTCCTGAAACAACCGCTGATCTTCTGCTGGAGCTTGGCCATCCTGAGGTCGCGCTCGGCCTGGTTATTGTCAAAACTGACCGCAGGGTCAGACCAGTAACGTTGGACCTCGTGGCGCTGGTCTCGGAGGCGGCACCATAGGTTGTAGGCATCGCGGTGGACGGTGCCTGGCCGGTGGCGAGACGGCACAGCAGCGAAGCCTGTGTTCAACAGCTTGGTATAGCGAGAGCGGAAGGCCTTCAACTCGCCGGCACCCAGGCCCGGGCGGCCGGCGTCCAGCGCCTCCGCGACAGCGTCTTTCACCTCTACCAGCAAGTCGGCCATGCCGTCGGCACACTCCCGGTTGAGCACTGAAGAGGTGAGCGACGAAAGGTCACGGAGCAGGTGAGCATAGCACAAAGCGTGCTCAATCCCCTCTATCGACCAGTACGGCTTCCAGCCGTCAGAGACGACCACGCCGGAGAAGAACGGCAGCACGCCAATGTCAGCCAGCGCCTCGACGCCTCTTTTTTCGTGGCAATCGAGCAAAGTGAGCATCCCCGTGCACGCAACGTGGAACCAAAAGCGAGCGCCGGATACCCGAGAGCCAGTCTCGTCGGCGTGCAGCACGTCCTCGGCCACGAGCTGAGAGCGCAGCTCGTCCAGGAACGGCGACAGAGCGGCCGCCGCCTCGGCCGAAAGCCCCGCCAGCCAACCCGTGGACACCGCCGCCCCGCAGACCTGGGAGAGCAACGCGGCCGTCCTGGCCACGGGCAAGTGTTGGCCCACCATCAAATAGACAGCCGTCGCCCGCACAATTGGGCCATAGCACGCCTGAGCGGTGGCTTCGGCCGGGAACGGCGCCTTTGTCACTACCCCACACCGGCACCGGCGAGCTTGGGCCTGGTGCTCGGTCACTTCCAAGCGCTGCCTGGGCAAGTCGAAGACCTGGCGAACTTCGGTGCCTGCCACCTCGGCGCTCTCTAAGCTTTTCCCGCAGCGGCCGCATTTCTCGGGTACATGAGCCAACCTGCGCTCGGCGTGGCTCACACGGAACAGCGCGGCGCCAGCTGTGCCAGGCTGCTTGCCAGGCGGTCTCCTCACGCGTTCTTTGAAGAACTTCTTTGCCTTTTCACGTGCCTGACGCCGCCGTTCGGCGCGGCTCAGGCGCTCCTCGGACTGCTTTGACCGTTCGGTCAACGTGTCTGACGAAGGAGGCTTGCCAGAGTTGCTGGAATTACGACTAGCTCCCGCCTCGGCCTTTCCAGCTCGGTCTCCAGCACCTCGATCCTCGCCAACAGTTCGGCGTTCTTTGAGGCTAGCGCTGCGTTTTCTGCTCGAAGTTCGGCAACCTGGTCGGCTAGGCCCACACGCCTTTGTTTAGCATGTCTCGCGTGCTCAGTGGTGGATCCTCGCGCTCTCCGCGCGCCCTACCTCTTAATAGTTACGTCTGGTGTTCGTCACTGCAGTGGCGGCGCAAAGGTGCGACCAAATCCCCCAGAAGGGAGCCGGCTGCAATTGTGGCTGGCGATAACCCAGGCACGGTCTGCGCCTTTCCCTTGCAACAGAAGAGCTCCTTCCAAATCACACAGAAGCGGAAAATTACTTCTGCCGCTGGCATCGATAACTTTGCTGACTGTACCCAACCGGTCTGGATCTCTTTTGGCGTCCATGTCCTCTGGGCGGCCAAGGCGGTGGGGCGTCCGTCGATGGGCGCAGTTTCGTCGGAGCCGACCTGGCCGCTGCGCATAAGCCGCATCGCGTCGCCCACTCGCAATGCCAGCTGCTAACCCAACTCCCTGGAACGGTACGGTGGCCCGGTGAGTGCGATGGTCCGGCCAAGTGGATCGCGCTACACGAGAACGTGCGTGTCCGGGGGGCAGGAGCGGCACCTCCGAGAAGAAACTAGGAGAGTCGTGTGCTGACTGACCTCGACGAGCCCGAGGCCGCCGAACAGCTAGGGGCCGAGATGCAGGAGCTGCGTACCAAGCACGACATCCCAGGCATGGCGGTCGGCCTGGTGCGGTCCGCGGGCGGCCCCGTCGTCGCCACCTCGGGCTCGGTTGCGCGCGGTGAGGACCAGGCGGTGGGGGCCAACACTATGTTCGGCCTCCAGTCGGCCTCCAAGATGTACACCGCCGCAGCGACCATGGTCGCTGTGCGCGACCGCCTCGTTGCGCTCGACGCCCCGATAACCGAGTACCTCCCAGGCTTCAGGGTCAACAGCGTCTTCGAGGAGCACCCGGAGCGGCGGATGACCCTTCGCCATCTGCTCAGCCACACCGCCGGCTTCACCCATGAAGCTCCGGTCGGCAACAACTACGACATCGCCAACGGATCCTTCGTCGACCGGGTTGCCAGCATCCCCGCCTCCTGGCTCCGCTTCCCTGTGGGCGAGCGCTACGAGTACTCCAACCTCGGCATCGATATGGCCGGCTGGGTCCTTTCCGTGCGTAGCGGCATCAGCTTCGAGGCTTATGTCCGAAAAGTCCTGCTCGGCCCGCTGGGGCTCACCAGGACGACCTTCGACCTATCAGCCGTCGCTTCTGATCACGACCGGGCCGTCGGCCACAGGACGGGCATTTCGGAGTTACCCGTTGTCCATCCCTTGGTGGCCTGCGGAGGAGCATTTTCCAGCGTCGTGGACGCTTGCCGCTTCGTCCAGTTCCACCTGGCCAAGTGTGCCCCCCTTTTGCCGGCGGGGCTGGCCGAGGACCTGTACCACGTGCCCTTCCCAGTCCCCGGGCAGACAGCAGGCTACGCCTTGGGCGTCGTGAACATCTTGGAAGGAGGCCGCCTGTTCCGTGGGCACGGAGGCGGAGGCTTCGGGTACCGGTGCGACCTGTACTGGCTGCCGGAGGAGGACCTCGGCGTCGTGGTCTTGACCAATACCACCGACCACCCCGTCCAGTGGGACTTTGCCCGCCTACTCGTCGGCCGCCTTCTCGGAGCAGCGACTGGCCCCGTCGGTCCTCCGAGGACCCCGAGGCCATGGCCCCCGGCGGAGGTGCGGGCGCGCCTTGAAGGGGAGTACATAGGGCGAAGCTCGGTCCTACGCGTTTCGACTACCCCAAGCGGCTTGGAGGCTGGCTTTGGTGAGGGCGAGCCCCGGGTCATGCTTGCGTACTGCGGGGAGGACGCTGGCGGTTTGTCTGCATGTGCAGGGGACTGGACCCTGCGCTTCACTACCAACCGTCGCATGCAGCGTGAAGTCGTAAGTGTCCACGATGGGAGCGTATGGTCCTGGAACCTCGGCCCAGAAGATGACCCGGGGACCCGGGGCCCAGTTCTGGTACCCGGAGCTTTATAGTCCATGCACTGGGAGCCGAAGTGGGCCGAGCGCGGTTCTGGAGAGCGAACGGGGACATTTGGTTTCGGGCCATGGGGCGGGGCCAAGGCCCTACGCCTCACCGAGCACCAGCCGGGGCTGTTCTTCTCCAGCACCGGTGAGGCACTCGACCTGGGCAAGTCGCCTCCGACCTACGCCAATATCCCCCTGTACGAAGACGAGGGCCTGACCGAGGGCGCCGGCGTTCCGAGGATGCAACGCGCGAGTCCTAGCTGTTGATCGACCCGAAGTGGATTTCACAGGCTGGTACCGAGACGCCTGTGGCAGCCGGGGGGCTTCAGTTCGGTTCAACCCGATCCGCTGTCCTGTTCGGGCGACCATAAATGGAAATCGTGAGCGGAAGTGCAAAAGCAGTCAGGCTCTCTTGGCCCGCGCCCGAATCGGCAGGGAGCATCGATACGAGCACCTTGGTGACATCGCTCTCGTGAAGGCGGCCGGGTGCAGAATATCCCAAGCTGGCTTGGATATATGTTCGCGCGTTAGGCAAGCGCGAGGTCAAGAAGCCCGCGATAAATAGCCGCTATGGGCGGCTCCGACCGGACATGCTCACGAGAATTCGGTGCTCGGTAATGGTTGCTATGCCGCATTGGACAGCCGTGGTGCCACGACCGGCACGGTGGCGGTGACGCGGAAGTGGTCCGAGCACGTCGCCGCGTAAACCGGCTCGTGGGCAGTTTGAGCCCGGAACTTGCTCGCGATCCCGTCGATGTATAGGCGGAACGTCCCGTGCCGAAGCTCGAGCGCCATCTCGCTCGTGTACTGCGCGTCGACCTCGCCGTCAGGAAAGACGGTAACGGCGGGCCCGTAGTAGCCGATGGCCCAGCTCAGGATCGGCTGGAAGTCCGGCCCGTCGCTGTCGATGCTCCAGATCGTCACGTTGACCGCGCCGTGCACGCCCGACGCGACCTGCGTCGGCCCCGCGGGGGCGGCGTCCGACGCTGCACCGGTGACGACGAGCGATCTCGAACTTGATCGCCATAGCGGTGCCGGCCGTGACGGAATTGGCCGAGTCGGTACCGGCGTGGTTGGGCTCGTCCACACCAACTGGATCCGGCCAGCGCCGCGGCCGCGAGGACGGCACCGCCTGGGCTCGCCGCCGGGACGCGCGGGCGAGCTTCGTCCCGGCCCGTAGAGATGACAGGTGGGCGGTGGTGGTTCTGGGGCGGCCCATCTGCTCCTCGCTTCGCGCTCGGTGGGACGTGCTGCGAGAACCCTACGGGTGGCGACGCACCGCAGGCGTCACCCGCATGGATGGTCCCGGCCTCACCGTTGGTGACGATGCAGGAGCGCCGCCGCACCTGTGCGGACGAGGCGCGCTCCGCCCGGTGGGGTGATGCGTGGGCCGCTCGCCCGTAGGCGCGGGACGCGAACACCCCCCTTCGGCCACTAGCACATCGGCGTAGTGCGCCCCGGGGCCGGCGAGGGCGCCAGGAGATCATCTGGACCGAGTCCCGACCGCTGCCGTCATTACGTGTCGGGCCTGGACCGATTGGCGGGTCTTGGCGGAAATACCCTCGGAGCTGCACCTTGACGTGCGGACGGTACTAGCCGACAATAAGTAAATGCGGGCCCTTGGCCCTTCGGGGCTCCGCGCGCTAGCGAGCTAGGACAGGAGGAACCCCAATGTCACAACCGGCGCCCTATGCTCCGGAGGACCCGTTCAGCGCTGCGTGGCGCGTAGCCCTGGTGGACGAACTGCCGGACTACCAAATGCGCTATTTCGAAGGCTGGCTGGAGTGGCTCGCCGCCCGCAACCGGGTAAATGAGCGCCTCGACGAGGCGAAGGGCGCCGAGCTGGAACAGCTGCAGCAGCGCTAGCCAGCCGACCCGCTGCCCGCAACGGCGCCCGAGCTCCTTGGCGACGCTGGCGGCGAGGTCCCTCTGGCGCGGGTAACCGCCTGAGCACCGGTCTGTTACTCAGGTCCATAACCGGGCAACATCGATCGCACGCCACAGGCAGATCAGCGACGACGGCGACAGATCGTTGATCGGCACACTGGTGATCAGCGTCCGCAGTTGTGGCTCTGGATGCGCCGGCCGTGGCGCGAAGCTCCCGCCTGCCAGACCTCGCGCGTATCTTCGGACGGGCTGCGACGCCTCTGACGGCCCTGACAGCGCCGACAATGGCTCCGCGGTCATGAGTGACGGCCTTGCGCCAACCCCCGCTGAGCCCAGCGCAGACGAGCCCATCTTGTCCCGGACGGCCCTAGCTCCCCCGGGGCTGGGCACCGCATCGGCCCGGACGAAATTTCGCCGCATGGGTTGACATGCCCGGACCTGATGCTAGGTTTCCGTGTCTAAGTAAGGGGTTGCTCAGCGGCTCAGACGCCCGGCCCCGCCGGGCGGTCGCCTTGAGCGGTGCGAGGAGGCAGGGATGAAGCGCCGGGTCACGCAGGCCATCACACTCGTGGCATCGATAGCGGTCGTTAGCGGCGTCCTCGGGACGGCGACCCCCTCGGTATCGGCGTCGACGGGAGGCGGGCACGACTTATCCCCCGGCACGCGTTTCTACGTCCCCCCGCCAGCTCAGGGCTCGGTCCAGCAGATCCTGCAGCTGATCGAGAGCGGCCAGTTCAAGGACGCGGGCCTCATCGCCGCCATGGAGTCGGTGCCGTCCGCGGTCTGGCTCGACGGTGAGACCCCGGCGCAGGCAGCCGAGCCCGGCAACCTGGGCTGGGAACAGGCTGACTTCGACGTCGCGCAGCAGGTCAGGCAGACCCTGTTCGCGGCCCGCCTTCAGAACGCGGTACCGATCTTTGTCGCCTACAACATCCCCGGCCGTGACTGCTCCCAGTACTCGGCCGGCGGGGCGCCGTCCGACGCCGCCTACGACGCCTGGATCGACTCCATAGGCAACGCTCTGGGTGACGCCAAGGCGCGTGGTGCTCGAAGAGCCGGACGCTCTGGCCAACCTTCCGGGCTACTGCGGCCCCGCTTACGCGACCGAGTTCCCAGATATCACCAACACCACGCGGGTCGACGACATCCGCTATGCGGTGGCCACGCTCGAGAGCGACCCCAACATCAGCCTCTACCTCGATGCGGGGAACAGCGATTGGCAGAACGTCGGCGGGATGGCCGAGACGCTGGTCGCCGCGGACGTCCAAGAGGCGCAGGGCTTCTTCCTCAACGTCTCCAACTACCAGTACGACACCAACAGCGACTTCTTCGGCACCTGGGTGTCCTCGTGCATCGCCTACGCCACCGTGAACGAGGCCCAGACCCCGGCTGACGCGCTGGCCGCCGTGGCCACCTTCGTGGGAACGTCCACTCCGACCGGTGCCTTCGCCGGGCCCGGCCTATCCTCCGACGTCCCCCCCCGGCGGCTGCGCCAACCAGTACTGGAACGGTGGCGCACCGGGAACCGACATCGCCTCGCTGGTCGGCGCCTACAACGGCGTGGCGCTGAGCCCGTTCGGCGTCTGGAGCGAGACCACCACCACCCCGGACCTCAATACCTCAGGCATCGACGCCAGCTACGCCAACGCCCTGGGCAGCACGGTGCCGACCACCCACTTCATCGTCGACACCAGCCGCAACGGCCTCGGCCCCAACAGCATGCAGACCTACGCTGCCGCGCCCTACGACCAGCCCGGTAGTGTCATCAGCACCCTGGTGGCCGGCGGCTGGTGCAACCCCACCGACGAGGGCCTGGGGCTCGCGTCGACCGCTGCCACCGGCGTCATGCTGAGCTCGCTGGACACCTACCTGCCCGGCAACCCGCCACTGCTCGACGCCTACCTGTGGGTCAAGACGCCGGGCCAGTCGGACGGCCAGTGTGACGCTGCGGGCGGCGTACGCAGCTGGGACGATGCCGCCTACACTCCGCCCATCGCCGGCTGGCCGAGCAGCGCCAGCGCCGCTTTCCAGACCTTCGACCCGCTGTGGAGCCTCCAGACCGGCTCGGTCTTCACCGACCCCGCTGCGGGGGCCTGGTTCTCCCAGCAGGCGCTCATGCTTGCTCAGAACGCGAGCCCCGCGCTGGCGCCGCTGCCCTTCCCCTGATCAGACGGCGGCAGGCCTCGAGGCATCGATCAGCCCGACCCCCCTTGAGGGACTCCGGTGGCTCCCCCGGGCGCACGCGAAGCGCTGTCCGCTGTACAGTGCCCATCCCCTCAGGGACGAAACGGTTGCCCGCACCCGGGTCGGGTGATGAACTACGGCTATCCGGGGGCTAAAAGCACGCTCACCCCCGCAGCTGTGACACCACACCTGAGTACGACCAGCGGATTACCGGCTCAGCACCGCCGGTATGGGGGAAAGCTTCGATTGCTCACGAGTCACGCGAACACGCCCGGGCCACGACATTGCGATCAGCGTCGCGGGGGCGCCAGGCAAGAACCACGGGTGGACCGAACGCGGTCTGCCGTCCGGGTCAGCTACGCCGCCGGTACCGCCGCGCACCCAGCCAGCCGGCCGAGCGCAAAGAACCAGAACGGGACGATCGGCGCACCGATGGCGCACGCGAAGTCATCAGCCGTCAGCGCCAGAGCGGGCGGGGTGGAGCGACCAGCGTGTCAGGCAGGCCAGGGAAGAACGTGACCACCACGCTGGTCGTACGGTGGGGTGCCTCATCAAGGCCGAGCACCGGCGCTCCAGCCCCTCGGGCCTCGGCCCGAACTGGAGGTGCCCAATGTCAACCGCCGGCCCTTCAACTGCGCTCGTGCTCGTCGAGCCGGGCGTCAACGAACAAGAAAGTTTAGCGTTGGCCGGTTTCCTCTCCGGCTACAGCGGGCTCACCCGGGGCGCCTACGCCTTGGACCTGCGCCAGTTCGTGCGCTGGTGCAGCGACCACCACACGCACCTGTTCGAGGTGCGTCGGGCCGACATCGAGTGCTTCGGCCGGGACCTCGAGGCCAGGGGCCGCGCCCGGGACCTCGAGGAGCTGTCCCGCCCCACTGGTTAAAACCGCGCTCTCTTCCTTAATCCGAATTCATCACAAACCGGCATAACGGCACTTACCCGGAGCCCACCTTGAATAACGGTTACAGTGCAAGGCCTTTTGCTTCGGTGACATGTCTCCGCAGAAGGCCTACGTGCGAAGCGATCCACGAAAAAGCGGCAAAGAAGCGACGACGATGACATGGGTTACGTCGGTGACAGAGCTCCGGAGAAGTTGTCACTGACAAGAGCCGAACCCCTCGTGAGTTACGTCGGTGACACGCTCCAAGGGGCTCCGGGTAACTATAATTATGCGCACTTCCGGACCGGCAGCTGTGGACATGGGTCGGGTCACTCGACCAGTGCCGAGCGCCGGTTGGGCGCCAGCGATCCGATGGTTATGCTGAGAAATGCTGGCTTCTTTCGGGTCCTGCAAGAACCTGTAGTTTGAGCGACATGGTCGAGCCACCGCACTCTAGAGACGACCGAGATCGTTTAGCGCTGACGGTCGACGCGGCTCGAGCTGCCCGGGCCGAGATGCGGTCCAATCGGGCACTGATGACCGTACCCAGGAAGCGAGAACTTCGGAGAATAATAAGAGCCGGCGACGAAGCAGCGTTAGCTCTTGGCTTGCCGAGACCGCCAGACGATCCGGCAAGAGGGTCGTCGAACGATTAGCGGTGGCGCCACAAACGTAGCGTGCGAGCTTGAGCAGGGTGGGTCAAGCCTCATCGACGAGCTCCCGGTCCTGACTCGACCATGTCTGCAGCATGACAGTTGCCGGGTTGCGCCCCACCTGTGAGCGAAGATAAGGCAATCTCTCGTAGTGGTGAACGTGGACTTCTCGGCCCGGGACGACTTGCAAGTGGACGCTCACCTCGGGCCGACTGGCCCGTCGTCGACCACGCTCTGGGCGACAGCATCTTGTCTCTTCCCCCCAGGGGGTCCCCGGGGAACGCGCCGTCCACCTACTGGATAAATCAGGCGGAGCGCGGCGCCATCGAGGCGCACCGATCTGGGGATACCTGTCCATTCCTCTGGGGCAACATCACGATCCTCCGAGTCATAGGCGACACAGTGGTCGCAAACTACGACTACGCCGAGGATGATGAGCCGGGGGAGGCACTGCCGCTGAAGGACTTCCTCGACCTCCTTTCCGAGTGGTGTAGCCGATTGCGGGCGAGCGCGGCGTCGGCTACAGAGCCACGGCCGGATACGTATCGCCGGAACCCACACCAGTAGTTCAAGAACGTCGCGCCAGTCCCCCTACATCGACCAACTGAGCGGCAAACCCGCCGGGTATCGGCGCTACGGGTCAAGTGTCGCTCTGCTCTGAGCGCATCTCAAATCGCTCGATGAAGCATCCGCGGCCGGCCTTGCGATAGCCCGTATTGCGCTTGACCGGTAGCCCTCCCCACCTCTGAGGGGAACCTGGGGGTGCCGCCGGCTATTGCCTTAATCGACATGAAGATCATGAACTCCCTATGCGCCGCTTTACTCGGAACTTGCGCCGGCGCCACCGGGCTCGCTTCGGCGGCTGTTGTTGCGGCGGCACCGGCGAGCAGCAGTTTTCATCCTCTCTCGATCACCTTCGTCTCGCTCGACGTGGGCTGGGCGCTTGGGACCGTCCCCTGCAAGAGCGCCGGTGCTTGCCTAAGCCTGGTGAAGACGACTGACAGCGGGCGCGATTGGACCACCCAGCCCCTGCCCCCCAGGCTCCTGGCCACGGCTGACCGGCCGGTGACGAACGGAGTGCCGAGGGGCTCGGCGGGCTTCGTGGGGCTCCCGGCATCCCTCTACGCTGCCGGCTACGGCTACGGGCTCGGGGCCCGGTTCGCGAACGCCGAAGACGGGTGGATCTATGGCGCTCTACCGTCATCCGTGAGCTCCGAAGTACCGGTGCTCTGGTCCACGCACAATGGTGGGGCGACCTGGCGGCAGCTGTCCGTCGGCCCGACTTCGCCCTACTCGGTCATGCTCGACCTGGAGGCCGCTAATGGGACCGCCTACCTCATGTTGACCGAACCAGGCAATGTCTTCGGCGCCAGGGTCGAGAGCACACCCGTGGGCTCCGATAACTGGCACGTCGACACCACACCACCGCTCGGGCTGCCAGCCGGCGGAGGTAGCCTGCAGGGCGCGATCGTCCTCCAAGGCGGGAAGGGCTGGCTGGTCGAGGGCAACGACCGCGGGGTCACCGGCAGCGCGCAACTGGTGGGGAACGGGGAATGGTCTAGCTGGGCGTCACCGTGCGCCGCCGTCGGCGGCACCTATGTAGCGCCCGCCGCTTCGAGCGCATCCAACCTCGTCGCCGTCTGCCAGATGGGCGGTTTTGCCTACTCTTTGTCGAAAAGCGCACCTCCTGGTGCCACGCTGGGGTCCTGGTGGTTCTACTTCTCCAGCGACGGTGGCCAAAGCTTTACCGCCGGCCCACGTCTCGGCAGCAACAGCTACCCCTTCACGGGGCTGCTCGCCTCGCCGACGCCGGGGACCGTCTTTTTAGGTTACGGTGGCGACAGCTCAGGGCGGCCCGAGCTGCTGGGAAGCTTCAACGGCGGCCGATCATGGACGTCCGCTTACAGGGGCGCTTTCTTCTACCTCGGCTTTACAAGCTCTTCTCAGGGAGTGGGCCTGCTCAGGGCGGCGCCCAACAACCTGGTAACGACAGAGATGGTGATGACTTTCGACGGCGGGCGCCACTGGGCCAAAGTCCGCTTCTGAAGCTGGCTTTGGCAGAGGGGCGATGCCCGCCGCCCCGTTCCTTCTCGCCGGCGATTCAGAACTCGAGCGCGTAGAAGGCCTACGGCTGTCTTCCCCCCGGTCGGCGACAGCTCCTTATCGGCGAAGTTCCCCATGAATGCCCTCTTTTCACGGAAACGCGCAACCGGGCGCTGGCCGGACTGCCGCGTGCCAAACGGCGAAAGTGTGTGGTACGGAACTGGTGAATATGGTCGGCAATTGAGTCGCGGAGTCGTCGTTGGGCGGCCCACGAACGATGGGCGATACCGGAAACCCTAGCGGGATTGGCACTTTCGGGTGAGGGGGAGACCGGACACCGACCTTGGTGTGAACAGTACGTATGTGATGTCTGTTCTGATGCAGGCTGAATTGGCCTTGAACCCCGAGACAAGAACCGTCGCTATGTACTTTTCCCTTACAGCAGAACGGACCGGTCCTTTCACGGCCTAACCCCACGCTCAAATAGCCGCCGTTGGTCCCGCTTCGTAAGGGCCAGGGGCGCCCGTTCATCGTCGACGCCCTTGTCTGCGAGTGCGGCGACATGACGGGCTCGCACCTGGCGGGACCTTATGACGGAACTTATGACCGTTTATGACAAGCGGGCTCTGCCAGTCAACCACGAGCTCCAGTGCGCTGACTGTTCCGGTCACCTGCAGCGGCTGGAGCAGCGACGGACGTGATAAGACCAGTCGCCCGTGCCAGCGCGCGCCATCTACGCCCTAAGTGAGCGCCGGAGCCATCGAGGCGGGCTGCTACTTCCCGCTCGGCCAGTTCTTGGCCGCAAGCGTGTGCGACGGCGAAGTACTCAGCGCCCGGTAGTTCACCGCAGAGCCATCGCCTGCTGGCCTCGCTGACCACGACGTCCTGTTCAGCCACTGCGCTCCCCGTTCCACTGGCAACGGTCCTCGCATTCGGTAGAACCATCACGAGGCTAGCCGAGCTGAGCGCTCGAGTGCCCGTTGTGGTCCTCGCGGGCCGGCGCCACCAGCCCGGCCCCGAGCAACTGGGCCAAGGTCGCCAGGATGTCCAAGTCCGCTGCCTCCAGGGCCCCGCCCTCTGGCGTGTCGGCGCACAGGACGCCCAGCTCCACGTTGCCGGCGTACACCACCGCCAGGATGGCGCCGTGGTAGTCAGCGGGGTCATCGGCACGGAGAGGCGGGTGGCGCTCGCCAACGTCGCTGACGAGCAACCGTCCATGGGACCGGACCAGGTCATGCAGTGACTTCGAGGTCCGGTCCTTCCCGGCCACCGATTGCACGGGCGGGGCATGAGCGCGCCCCGCCCAGGCCTCGGGCACCAAGTTATCGCCCCGCAGGACAAAAAACGTGGCCCGAGTCCGGTCCCCGTCGCACAGGGCGGCCGCCGCGTCCACGACCCCTTGCTGGAGCTGGGCTTGCAAGGCGGGCCGCCGGTTCACGTCGGCCAGGTTGATGCGCCCCAACAAGTCGGCGAGCGGCGTGAGCGCGTCGCCCAGGGTAACGGCGAGCTTCATGCGGTACTCAGCCGCCAGCCCGACCGCCGAAGTTGCTTGTTTTTCCCGCAGGTGCTCGCGGAGGGCACCCATCACGACCGGTGTCACCACTAACAGGCCGGCGCCGACCAGTCCGAGCCACCCGAGCCAAGTTGTGGGCCGGCCCAGCAGTCGTACGATCACAAAACCGGCGACGATGGCGGCCCACTCCACTACGCGTTGGGCAGTCACGAACCCGCGAAGCCCTCCTGGGGATCTTCGGTTCATGGCATGCACCCCCGAATGGTCGGCTCAAACGCGGCCGCCGTGAGTCCTAGTGTACGGTCACCACTGGTACTGCAAACGTCACTTACAGTGCCTGCGGTTCCTTTTTTGCGCTGAAGTTGGGGCCGGTGGCGGGCCCGGCTCCTTAGCGGTCCTTACGCGTGACCGGATTTCGGCTGGGGCCTCCGGGGGCTGAGATCGGCCGCCCCGCGGAGGTCTCGACCGCGCTCGCTGTCGGCCGCCGCAGCGGACGCCGAGCTATACGTTTTCTGCACCCGGTCTTCTCGCCGGGACCGAAGTGCACCTCGGCGCTTCTCACAGGTACAACCCGGGCACTATCTGCAAGGGCTGGATCTACCGCCAGAAAAGCACACGAACTCCTGCACTTTTCTCGAGAGTCAACACGTGCCCGCTGGTCCGCCCACCGCTCCAGGCCTACCGGCCCAGCGCGGCCCGAACCGTGCCGCCCCTCGCAACGGTCCCACGCCTCTCGGACGACTTCGTCATAAATTCGAGGACGAGCTTAAGCGCTATAAACAGGGACGCAATTGAAGACCCTGAAATCTTTCGAAAAAGATCCGGAGACCTGGGCACCAAAAAGTCTTACGTCGAGAACGGCAGCCCACGGTGCCCGGGACGGCGACCTTGTAAACTCTAAACCCTTGGCGCTGACCGAGGGTGAACATCGGCGGGGCCACGGGCCGCTCGCATACCGCGAGACAAACGCCTCTCCTGAAGTTTTGCTCGTGGTCTGCCAGGCGCGCCCAGGCTCGTGAAAGTGAGTTTGGCGGCCCCGCGACGTCCATCCCCCTCGAACGGGCAGCACCATCTGTTGCCTCCTCTATGTCCACCGAGCCCGCCGAGCGCCGCACCATGGGCCGAAGGCCGTCATCTCGTCGTTCGGCACCCCTCTGACCCGAGGCCCTGGGCCACCTCGCGTCCGACCAGACGGGACTTGTGAGGCCAGGCCGAAGCCGAGCAGTGCGGGGCAGTCGCCATATCGGGGCCGAGGGGTGGTGATGTGGCCCTGAGCCGCCACGAATTCTTCTCCCGCCGTACCTAACATTTTGGGCGTGCGGCGGGACCGTACAAGGCGTCGCTACGGGGCGCACAAGAGGCCGCGCCAAAAGAGCTTTTTCAAGCGTGCAGTTCTCGTCGCCCTCCTGGTGGTGCTGCTGCTTGGCCTCGCCGCCGGGGCGCAGCTGCGGCGTGCGCTCCCGCCCGCCCGGGTATCGGTAGTCCTCCCGGGCCGGGTGGCCGCCCCCGGCTCCATGTCATCACTGCCGTGGCTAGTAAAGCGGCGGCCGCGGTCGAGATCGAGGGCATAGCCAGCCTCGGTGGCGTACGCACGGACTCAGATCGTTGTCCGGACCGGCGGCCAGGGTTTCGATCAGGCCGATCCACGCCTCGCTGACAAGCTGGTGAGACCTTTGCGCTCTCGCAACGGAGAAGCCATGCCGCGCTGACTCCGCGGCGCCCTTTAGGTCGCCCAAGGCAACCAGGTCCCGTGCCTGGCAAATGACCCGTGTGCCTCCCGTACCAGTTCGCTACTCGTCCTCTTGGCCACTGGCCTGGAGGCTAGGCTGCGCCAGAACCGCCCTTCTTGGGCGGCCGTTCTTGGCGGCGACGACCCGATCGGACGCGCACCGAGCGACGGTCCGCGTGCCCGTCTCGAGGTGATGCGGACACTCATAACGCGCCACGTGCTCGTGGTCCTCGAACCGGGGCTGGGTGGTCGACCACGCTACCCATGTCGAACTGCTCGAGGGGGCCGATCGTCAGCGTCTGTTGACAAGCCGTTGGCCGTCAGCATATGCTGACGCTATGGAGAAAACCGCCTTGGTGATGGAGGGTGCCTCTAGCGATGACCCCGAGGTGGGGCTGCGGGCGGTGGCGTCGCTGCGAGCCTTGACCGAACGGCTCGAGGTCCTCCAGGTCGACAATGCCCGCAAGCTGGGCTGGTCGTGGCAAGACATTGCCGAGCGGCTCGGCGTTACCAAACAGACCGTCCACCGCAAGCACGGCCGTCGCTGGAGGCGCTGATGTTCGAGCGGTTCAGCCCCGAAGGACGCCAAGTGGTCCTCGACGCGAAAGCCCAAGCAGCCCGGCTCGGCCACAACTTCATCGGCTGCGAGCACCTCATGCTGTCCATGTCCGCCAGTGAAACGCTCGTCGGCGAGGTCTTCCGCGAGCTCGGCCTTGCGCCGGCGGCGGTCGAGCCCGTGGTCTTGCGGTTGCTCCGAGCGCCTCGAGCACCAATCGACAAGGATGCTTTGGCCGCGATCGGGATCGACCTGGAGGCAGTGACGGCCAGGGCGGAAGAAGCATTTGGCCCCGGCGCGCTGGACTGCGCGCCCAACCGTGCACGCCACCGCTGGCGCCGCCAGAGGGCGCTTGTCTCCCCGGCTGGGACGGCCACCCCCTTTACCCCGAACGCCAAGAAGTGCTTGGAGGGCGCCCTGCGCCAAGCCGTTTCCACCCGTGACGGTCATATTGGCGTGGCGCACATGGCCGTTTCCCTGCTGTCGATGCGCGCCGGCATGGTGCCGGGGATCCTTTCCGAGCTGGGGTGCCGGCCGGCACCGTCGTCTCTTTGGTCACCGAGCGCACGCGCCGCGCCAGCTAACCGAGGCGGGCCCGGCCAGACCGAATGGGCTCTGGCGGATGGTGCCCCTAAGTCCCGGGCGCGATGAGGCGCGTGGCTTAGGGCCACAGCTGTCGACGGACCAGCACCGAACAACCATAATTCGTCGCCCACTTTGGGAGTGCTCCGCCCGGGAATCGCGATAGAGCGACGGTTCTTGTAACCGCTCTGGCGCGAATTTACTTGCAGGATAAGCCCAGATTCCTCCCACATATCATCCGACAAGAGGACAACTACGACAGGGTCGTCCCGCCACTACCAGCCAAAGATCGGGCGCTTATCCAGTTGTCGTCGGGAACGTCAAGCCAGGGCCCTGCGTCTTCCCATGGGGAGCGCAGCCAGCTGGGCAGAGCTGCGTAGTCGGCGTGCCGGCGACCGGTGTCGTCGTCGGCGTGCTCGCCGAGTTGGCCAGGTCGGTCAACTGGAGTGAGCTAATGACCTCCTCGGCTGTCACGGCGTCTTTGCCAAGACCTGCTACGACTTCCATGTTCGCGTAATGGAGCTGGAGCGTGGCCACGGCGTCAGTCGCCGTATCGCTGTAGTGGAGCACCGGTCTGAAAGCCCCAAAACCGAGGGGCTTGCTGAGCGCCTCCTGCGGCATGGAAGGCCCGGAAAAGACCCAAAGCCCGTCGACGGGCGGGGCCAGCTGAGTGCCGAAGTCGAGGCCGCACGAGGGGACGGAACCACCGTTGCCCAGGTACACGACGGGGGAGCTGAACACCGGCTCGTTGCATACCCCCGGTATGGCGTCCTCCCTGGTCACGACCTCGACCGGCCAGTTTGGGGGACGCTCGCCTGAAGCCCGTCGAAACGCACCGCTTTCCAGGATGCCGGTACGGAGAGGGCACCGCCCGCTCCGAGTAGCACCGCGAGCGAAGACAGGCCGAGCGTGGCAAGGACCTCCCGGCCAGTGCCTGCGGCGGTGAGCTCCATGCGGAGCGAGGGCACTGCCAGAGCCTCGTGCCCAGGCGCCTCTTGCACCGGGGCCCAGACCCGCGTGCCGTTGACGGTCGAGGGCCTCCACCCTGTTGGGGCTCCCCCTGCTAGTGGCCCCACGACCGCCCAACCGCCGGAGCGGGGCGGCACGCAGGCCGTCGGCTGATCGGCACCGGGGCGGAGGAGGAACTTGTCGGTTGACACCTGGTACGACGCGCCCCCGACATTGACGAGCTCACCAGAGGCCTCAGCTGTGCTCGCGGTTGGGGTGCATAGGCTGACAGCGGCCCAGCCCGGGGGAAGGTAGAGACGTAATAGGCCGTAGTCGAGGGGTGCCCACCCCGGTGGGCCAGCGACCTCTGGTGAGAACGACGGAGGTGCGTTGACCGGACGGACGCCCTGAGCGGTGGTCCTCCCGCTGATACCGGCGATGGTCGGTATGACAAGGGCGGCGGCCAGAACAGCTAGAGCACCCGTCGTCGCGACAAGGGCAAGCCGGCCGCCGGGTCGCCAACGGCCCCGTTTTTGGCCGTAGGGACCGGCCTGTTCTTGAACTGGCACCGCCGCCAGTATCGCGGATGTGCTAGCAAGGGCACCTCGGAGGAGGTAGGCGTCTCTCGCGACCAAACGCCAGATCGCACGCTTATGTGTGGCGGAAAAACGCCAGAGTTACAAGGAAAGTCTGCATGCGGCGCTCACGTGTACCACGTGGGTCCCGCGCCATAACGCTCGGCTAGATTACCCAGGTTGCAAGAAGATATTCTGCGTTGGGTTGCTGTTGTGGATGGTCTTTTTGCTGCCGAGCCGAGCGCCGATTATTTGCTATGCGTCCAGTAGTCGACGACCGACCCCCTGGCGCTCGATATTTCCAATTACGGGCGCCTCACGATGCAGCTCGAAGGCACAGGGTTATCGCCACCATGCTGGGGTGCCCGCTCAATATGATGGCCCACGTGGGCAGGTGGCTTGAGGCCCAACGCCTTGATGGCTACCCAGCTCACCGGTTTACCCCTGCGACGAGCACTTACACAGAAAGCGGACATGATCGTCGACGATAGATGTTGATTAAGGAACAAGGGAAGGGCGAGTAGGCCGGGGGTCGTGGTTGTCTTAGGCCTGACCCCTTTGCTCCTGACAGTTGGCCCACTAACGGCGAAGCCGTATGACAAGGTCCCGAGGTACACAGCAGTCAAGGTGGCCGCAGGCGCCGGGGGACCACACGCCACCCCGCCAACTGGGGCTTATGCCGACGCTCGAGTTGGCTCACCGCGATACGAAATAACAGTGAGCTCAAACTAGCGGCTTTTCACCGGGTGGCTCTACTTCATATACCAGGATCCCCCAGGCTGGAAGCGAGCCCTTGCCGGCCGGGGAGGCGCTTCCTGGGAACTATTCTCACAACACGATAGTTGTGTCGCATTGCGCTTCGTACCTGTACTGGGCAGATGCGGCACACACCGCTCGTCCTGAGCCGTGCACGTTCTCCCGCACAGGCGGCTAGAGCAGGGGAGCAACACCGCCCCGAACCGTGACGGGAGGGCCGATGGGGCGCAAGATGTGCCGCTGTTCGCGGTACTTTTGGGCGGCGACTAACTACGGGTGACCCGCAACCAGGGCGCCCGGCCGGGGATTATAGAGGTATGAGCGCCATCTTTGCCCGCTTCCGTGCCGCTTCGGTCTCTGCCCTCCTGACGGCCCTCCTGGCCCTGGGGGCGGCCCCGAGCCCGAGCGCGCAGGGCCAAGCGCCGTCGCCGTGGGCTATTGAGTACGTCCAGTTTGTCACCCCCTCCGACGGCTGGGCCATGGCATACAAAAACGGCCCGAACAGGTTTACCGAACTGTTCACGAGCCATGACGGGGGCCGGCACTGGCACGACGTCACCCCGCCCGTCGTGGTCGCCGGTGAGACCGCCTCGGCCCACAACCCGCTGGAACCCCAGACGCCGTTCGTCTTGAACAGCGGCGACGCATGGTGGCCGATGGACTACGCGTACGGCCAGTCTTACGAGGTGTTCATGACCTCCGACGCCGGCCGGACATGGGCGCTGCGCGGGCGGTTCCCGGGGGCAGAGGTGCTCGGCCTTTTTTTCCTAAGCCCTTCTACCGGTTTCATCGAGACGGATGAAGGTGCGGCCGCGGACGAGGACCCGGTGCAGATTTACGCCACCTCCGACGGGGGCAAGCACTGGCGGGAGGCCTCGGCCGGCCCCCACGGCCCGGGCGGCAGCCCAACTGCCATCGGCGACTATTGCGACAAGAACGGCGTGTCTTTTGCCAGCGCCCGCGTCGGCTTCGCCACTGTGTCCTGCTACCCGGGGGCGTACTTAGAACGCACCAGCGACGGGGGCCGTAAGTGGGACCGCATGGCCATTGCGGCGACGGTGACGGTGAGGGTAGGGGCGGCACGGACACCCCGCCGGTGTTCTCGTCCCCACAGGTCGGCAGCATGGTCGTGATGGTAGGCCCCGAGGTCCTCGTCGCCACCACCACCGACGCCGGCCGCCACTGGGCCAGGCACCTGCCAGCGCCGGCGGAGCGGCTGTTCTCGGCCGACGATTGCCTACCTGTGGACCTCGTCTCGGCCCGGACCTGGGTGGTCGGGGCGGGCCACGAACTGTACACGACCACCGACGCCGGGCTCTCCTGGAGAGCGTCGCCCTCGCCCATGGCCCTTACTGACTTGCAGCTCGATTTCCTGGGCCCGAGGGTGGGCTGGGCATACGCGGGCGACGTCTACGGGGGATGGGTCGCCCGCATGGTCCCCCTATGGCGTACCACCGACGGCGGGCGGCACTGGTCGACATATTCTTTGGCCGCCCCTTAAGCCCACGACTGGTGGGAGCACTAGGTACTGCGGCCCTAATTGGGCCCCGGTTTCTGGCAGGACTCTGGGCGTGCGCCGTTGTCTTTTGCCCTCTACTGCTAAACATGACCCCCGTCGCAAACTAACGCTCCCATCGGGGGAGAAAGTTTGTGCATTCGTGGGAGTTTGGAGCGGGAGCCTGCCCAGGGAGCAGGCGGCAAAGAACTATCTTCGAGGTGGCGAGCAGGGAAGCGCCGCCACGTGCCCCACCAAGGCATGTTCCATACGAACTAATAGTGGCTAACTCCGGCAGTGCCGGTGGCGTCGAAGCCCACCTTTTGGCTGCCAGCGAAATCCCGGTTGGCCCACCAAGGTCGTAGTCCCGACTAGGGCGCCAAGTACCGCCACCTCATCGCCAATCCCCGAGCCGTCGGCCCGGGTGTCCGCGCCATCTGTGGCCGGCCCGCCTTAGCTGCCCGTAGCGCCAGGTGAGCCTGGCGATGCCAGCCGTTGCGCTGTGCTGGCTCCTAGGGGAGGCCTCCCCAAACGTTTAGCTCGGTGCCGACTTCTCCGGCCAGTCGGCGGGGCGTAAAGTCCGTATTGCTGTACAAGGGGGTTGTTATGCGTCCCATTTCACGCGTGGTCCCAGTGATAATCGCCGCTACCGTTGGCACGGGAGCTGGCCTGGGGATCGAGCTCCTGGCCGCCTCTCACGGCTCGGTAGCCACGCCGGGCGGTACCGCCACCACCAGCGTTGCCTCGTCCGCTCAGTGGGCCGCCGAGGGCGCCCAACTCGTGCGCGAAACGCACGGCAACTGGGCCTACGAGTCAGTACCCATCGACATAACCGGGAAGGGCACGTACTTGTTCGACTTTGGCCCGGTCTCCGCTAGTTTCGACTACCCCTCGAACCCGAGGGGCATAGCGTTTGACTGGCCTTCAGATGGGCGCTTCAGCATTGTGGGGGCCACTGCACCGCATTATGTGGCCCTGCGGGGCAAACGGTACGTCCAGATGGGTTTCTCCGTGTTCCACTTTTCCAGCCCTTACCGCGGTTATCGGGCCTGGATTTACTGAGCATGCCCCGGTGAGCTACCACGCCCGCACTAACCGCCGTCGGCCAGTGGCCCGTACCAGATGGCTACTGGTGCTCGCCCTGGTGATCGCTGCCCTGGTGGCATTTTGCGGGCACCCGGGTAGGCACAGCGCTGAGCGCCACGCGGCCCCGAGCCCCGGCTCGCACGGCCAAGCGCCGACGTGGGCTTTTCAGTACGTCCACTTTGTCACCTCGTCCGACGGCTGGGCCATGGCAGCCAACGACCAGAGCGGGTTTACCTACCTGTTCACGAGCGATGATGGGGGCCGGCGCTGGCACGACGTCACCCCACGTGGTGGCCAGCGACAACGCCTACCTCTACGACTCGTCCCACAACCGGGACTTCCAGAACACCCCGAGCGGGCGGATCGAGGAGGCGGCCACCGTACAAGCCCTGACGCCGTTCGTCTTGAACAGCCGCGACGCCTGGCTGCCGGTGTTGCGCTTGTACGGCCCCGACGACCAGTCTTCCGAGATTTACGTGTACATGACTTCCGACGCCGGCCGCAGATGGGCGCTGCGGGGCCGGTTCCCGGGGGCAGCGCCGGGCGGCATTTTTTTCCTGAGCCCTTCTACCGGTTTCATCGAGACGGAGAAGGGTGACGTTGCTGGTGCGGCCATGCCTGAGCCCCTAGCGCAGATCTACGCCACCTCCGATGGGGGCAAGCACTGGCGAGAAGTCTCGGTAATGGGCCTCTGCGAAGCTATCAGCGGCGTGTCTTTTGCCACCCCCCGCCTCGGCTTCATCAGTGGGTACTGCGACTGGGGGCCGGCGTCCCTCGCACGTACGACCGACGGGGGCGGTAAGTGGGAAGGGCATGTTATCGTGCCCGATAACGGCGAGGGCGCGGCCACCTACCCCCCGGTGTTCTCGTCCCCAGATTTCGCCAGCATGGTCGTGGAGGTAGTCCCCGTAGTCCTCGTCGCCACCACCACCGACGCCGGCCGCCATTGGGAGCTCAGGCACCTCCCCCCGCCGGCGGAGCGGCTGGTGTCGGCCGACGACACATGCCCACCTGGTTGCGTGGACCTGGTCTCGGCCCGGACCTGGCTGGTCGGGGCGGGCCACGAACTGTACACGACCACCGACGCCGGGCGCTCCTGGAGGGCGTCGCCGTCGTCCATGGCCCTTACCGACCAGCAGCCCGGTGGCTACCAGCAGCCCGATTTCCTCAACAGCCTGCAGCTCGATTTCCTGGGCCCGAGGGTGGGCTGGGCATACTGGGGCGAATGGTGGGACGCTACGGACCACCTATGGCGTACGACCGACGGCGGGCGGCACTGGTCGACATATTCTCTTGGGCCTCCCGTTTAGCCACAGCCTGGGCTCGTCAGTGGAACGGGACCCGTCCAAGCCGCGGCAAACACGACCAGCGGGGCCTTAGCAGGCTGGCAGCCAAATGCCCCCGGGGTGCAAAGCCCCTGCCAGTTGTCGTGTTGAGTGCCACAGCAGGCCTGGCCTCCTCTGTGGTGGAGTTCGTAACTGGGATAGGCAATCTTTTGTACCCCAGCAAACCCTATCCTCTCTGGTTTCACTCTCTTTGGTTGGACGTGCCTGGCGGCACGCGACCATTTGCCTTGGCTGTGTCGATGATCGTCTGCTCCTACTTTGACGCCAACCCGATCGTCCCTGGCACCACCGGTAGCGCGCTGCAAGTTCCTCACTAATTAGCCCTTGTGACGGAAGCCGAGCCTAACCGCCGTGGCCCCGGTTAGGCAGCCAGGGGAAATCGCCTGGTCGTGTCAAGACCAAGGGACATCTTCGTAGCCAGAGCGGCCCGGCTCCGTCATCGGCGCGCGGGCTTCGCCGACGATCTGAGCACGCGCTCGATCGTGAACTTGCCAGGTGTGCCGAACTAGAGGGCTAGCGTGTCGTGGAGCAGACGTACGCTACTTGCACATGTTTGGCAGGTCGGCGTGCACAGGCACACCGCTCCGGACCACGACAGAAACCCAGGTCCTCACGTTCCCGCCGGTGTAGTGCGGGAGCTCGATGACGTAGTGGCCTGGAGACAGGTTGAAGTCGAACTGTCCTCCGGTTGGGACCCGTTGACGAGCGACCACGTCGGTCGGGAAAACAAGCCTGCCGCTCGTTGCGCCTTCCTGCACAGAGCGGATGCTCCCGCGCAAAGCGAGTACGGTACCCCCAACATACAAAGGCCTTGCGACGACGAACCCACTACACGCGTGGATGCGACCAACGACTGAGCCAGGACGAGGGCTCGCTGAGGACGTCCAAGGGCTCGCGCCAACAGCACTAGCCGTCGCAGCGAGAGCCACCGTACCGAAAAGAAAATAACGGCCTGATCGCCACACGTTGTCGGACGCTACCAGCGCCGCGCGATCGATTGGCCGCGACGCCGACGGGTGTGTCAACCGGGCAGCCCCGGCGGCCTTGGCCACAGAGGCCGCCCAAACTGTTCGACTCTGTGAAGACCTTGCCCCACCGGGTATGGCGGCCGTAGCGGCCTTCTACTGCGATGAAGGATCCCATCGCTGTCGGTAGCCTTAGAAGCACGGGCCCAGTTCGCCAGGGCAGCATACTGCTGGAGAGAGCGGCCCGCGCTCAGAAAGAGAGTTCCCGTGCCTTTGTTCGGCAATTGTGTACCAGCCGGCACTAAGAAGAAGTTTAAGGTCTGCGCGGCCATTGGTGCCGCAGTTACCGTTGGCTCGGCTCTCGTTCCGCCAGAAGCTGCGTTCGCGTCAGGCCAACAACAGGCGGTCGAGACGCAGGCTCTCACTGTCACTAGCCCGATAACCGTGCCGACAGGTTACGGCTTGCCTGTGGCGGTGGCCGCTGACCCTACGACTCCCGGGGTCTGGTTCCTTGACGAAAACGAGTCGGACGTTTCTATGTTCTTCTGGGACACCCACACCACCCGTCTCAAACAGTACAGCTTGGGGCACCCCGCTGACCACGGTTTGGTGTACGGGACCCAGGCTGCTATCACTGTGGCACCCGGCGGCACCGTGTGGGCGGGGGCGAACTCCACCCTGGTGGAACTCAACCTGCGATCGGGCCGATCGTCCTTCATCGCCGTCCCTGCGCCACCAGACAACGCCAGTTCTGAGGCCGGCCGCCCCGGGCCCGTGAAGGGCCACCACGCCATTGAGTCCTTGTCTGCGGGCTCCCATGGCGACGTGGCCGTCGCCATGTCTGGGGCCTCTGCCGTAATGGAGTACCACAGCGGCAGCGGTTCGTTCACTCAACTTTCGTTACCCAACGGCGCGGAGCCTTTAGATGTAGCCTTCGCCCACAACGGCAGCCTCGGGGTGGCTACCGTGAACTGGGCGGCGGGAGGGACAGACGACCTAGTGGTCATCTTCCGCAATGGCGTGGTTACTCCCGTGACCGCCGGTTCCGTGAGCATCTCTGCGCGCGGCTCGCAGTTCGTGGCGGCGGGGCAACAGGGCAGGGTCCAGACTGTAGTGTCGCCTGCGACCGGTCCGCCGACGGTGACGTCCGAGCCCACTAGCGGTCTAGAAGTCCTAATAGGGCCGAAGGCGCTAATGATGCCCAACGGAAACATACTGGTTGGGACGACGACCGGTTTCGGGGTCCTGGACCAGCGTGGCAACGTCGTGAGGTCGCTCACCCTTCCGACGTTTGATTGCGCAGGTATATCCGACACTCCGCAGGCCGGCAGCCCGACCAGCTCGACTTTACCGCCGACTTGTCAAGGCTCTCCCTTGACCTTTGTACTGGACAACGCAGGAAATGTATGGTTCACCGCCAACTATGTACCCGACAAGATTTTGAAGGTTCCCGCCGGGGCATTGTGATCGCCCAGCGGGTCGGTCAGCTGCCGAGTGGCTCATTTGGGGGGAATGCGCTCCCTCCACGATGCGAGCGACGTCAAAGCGGTCGGCGTCCGCTCACACCTGGGGGGTCGCCTTGGCAGCGGCACAATCCCCGTCGTTAAGGTTCAGCGGCCCACACGAGCGGTACAAGCCCTTGCGTGTGCCTCGTCCTTGCAAGCGTCACGGTCCCAACCCGGTCGGTTGGCACAGCGCGCGGTGCCGGGTCCGGCCGAGCTCTCGGCTTGACGTCGAAGGTGAGCGAGCCGTAGATGTTCACATGGTCGATCAGCGTGGGCGACAGGTGGGCCGCGTTTTCGTCGTTGACGGGGTGCCCGACCTCGCGTAACGCGTCGAGCGCGTCCTGGAGGTGGACGGGTTGAAAAGCACCACCGCGTTGGTCGCCACGGTGAGGAGGCCCTCTACTCCTAAACGTGGCCCCCGCAAACTGACGGTTCCCACCCAGGAGAACGTTTTGGTGGTCTCGTGGGAGTTTGGAGCGGGAGTCTGCCAAAAGGGGAGCAGGATGTAAAGCTAGACCGGGAGTTTGTGGAGCTCTGGGACAGCCTCTACTCGACCTTGGCCCAGACTCGCTACTAAGCAGCGAGCCCAAAGGCTGGCCGTTAGCCACCAAACCCCGGGAGATCGGCTTACGACACGCTCCCAGTGGCGCCGGGCACAATGGGCGTGGCGAAAAAGTAGGCGCAAACGATCATTGATGACACGTCCAACACGAACGGCCGCGTCCCGCCAGGCACGTTCACCCAGAGAGAACGGAACCAAAAGCGACGGTCGCCCCGAGGGCAGGAAGGTCGAGAGTTTTCCGCAAAGAGGTACGGAGCTAGGAACGTTACGATCGAGGAGGCCACGCCTTTCCGGGCGGCCATCAAGACGGTTGGCAATGGTTTTAACGGTTCCCAACCTCCTAAATACGATACGGGCGTGTGTGCGGCGACTTGGCTCGGGCCCGTGGCGCTGACGAGCCCGACGACAGTGGGGTAGCCCGAAAGCGTGCAAGAGGACGAGCTGACATTTCTATAGTGGATCACCAGGCCAGACGTAAAAGACCCTCCTTCTAGCCAAGCCACCGTAACTGCGAGCTGGGTTTCGGCACATCGGGGGAGCGACGCGGAGGCCACAGGCCTCATGGTACGGGTCGTCGCGGCCGGCTCCAGTGGAAAAGCCAAAAACGATGCCAGTGCGAGCCTGAGGATTATAGAAGGGACGTACGAGGGAGCACTCATCATGCTTTTCAGTTCGGGCGTGGCTGGAGGACAGCCGTCACCGACCCCAGGTCAGAAGTCACGAACTTGAACGAGTTGAGAACACGACTTCACACCTGGACAACTCCGTCGCGCTGGTCGCGGTTCCGCCGGTCACCGCCATCGAGGTGGGCGCCTGGCGTGCCCCTCTCGAGACGCCAAAAGTTGTTACATAATGCTCACAACCCAGATGTGGCTATGTCCTTGCCACAGGAACGATGCCGGTGCGCTCGGCCAAGGCCTACACGACCTTGCGCACCCCATGGCCATCGGGGTGCTTGGCGTGCACGGGTCGACAGGCTGAGGCAGACTCCTGCCGTGAGAGATGCCATGGCCAAACGGGGGACCACCGGCCAGACATTGGCTGTCGTAGTGGCCTCGTGCCTTGGCGTTCTCGCCGGTTGCGGCTCAACCACCAGCTGCACGGCCCCAGCCCCGGAAAGCACGACGAAGGTGACGGTCCTGCTCGGGGCCATAGCCCCACCCCCCGTGCCTACCACCTTGACCCGTGGCTGCAGCCGTCGGGCGGTTGTGGTGACGGCGCAGCCCGAGACGACGCTGAGCGCTCTCTGCCTAGTCGTCGGCAGTGAGCTGGTCGTCAACCTCGCCAAGCAGGTCCGGGGCGGTCCCCGGTGGTCAGGGCCGCCTTCTCTCTTGGGCAAGAGTGTGCTCGTCGAGAACTTCAACGGCGCAGCCGACGGCGGGTACACGACTCGCTTTCGGGCCGCCGCTCCAGGCATGGCAGAAGTCATAGCGGAGTCAAACGCGGCCTGCGCTTTCGTGGCCCCGACGCCATGCTCGCTCCCGGTGTTCGTCACGACTCTAGATGTGCGGGTAGCGGCTATGAAGTCGCGTACGGGCGCATAAAATCCGTTATTGCGTGGGCATTCTTGTCAGCTCTAGAGGTAGCTGAGAGCGCCGATCGACGGGTCGGTGCTCGTGCGTCCCATCGCGGTCCCGCGCCATAACCTGTCGCCAGATTACCGAGACAGAACGAGAACAATCTGTGTTCGGTCGCCTCGGTGGGCGACGCTCTCCACGGCCGAGCCGAGCGCGGAGTCGGTACTCGGCGGCGCACTGTCAGAGATGTTGTCAAGGCCGCACACGATGTCCCATTATTTCTTATCGTGGCAACTTTTAGCGCCTGCCAGGATAAGCGCGTTGAGCCGAGCAGCCACTCGGAGAGTCCACAGCCGCTCCGCGTTCTCGGCGTGCAAGCATATCTGCGCAAGTACTACCGGCGCCCATTGGCTCCCGCCGTGACCATGGCAGGCTAATTCCCGCTCCCATACGGCGGCCGCCGGCTTCGGGTGAGCCTAGTCGTGGGCGGCGACCACGCCCCGGCAAGCCGCCAGCGCCAACAGAACAAGGTGTCCTCCACGAGGGGGCGGCGCCTCGGTGGCTGGCTCAACCAGGCGGCGACGCGCGCTCGGACGTCGCGCCCTCCGACGGCCAGGGTAAAAACCCGGCGGGCAGCGAAGCTCTCGGGCCCCATAGCGCCCGCCCGATGGTGTCAGTGCCTGGACCGCGGGTCAAAGAGGCCGACCTCGTACGCGTAGACCACGGCCTGGACTCGGTCGCGCAACCCGAGCTTGGCGAGCACCCGCCCGAGGTGGGTCTTCACCGTCGCCTCGGTGACAAATAGCCGCTCGGCGATCTCGGCATTGGAAAAGCCGCCCGCCAGCTCGACCAGGATTTCCCGCTCTCGGGTGGTCAGCTGGATGACCGCCCCCCACCAGGGAACGGAACCAGAACTAGCAGCAACCATCTACCCGGCGGGGAAGTTGCCGCCGAAGAGCAGGTCGAGCCAGTCGAAGGCGTCCTGCGTCTTGTTCGCTTTGTTCGCTTTGTTCGCCTTCTCGGCTCTGGTCGCAGCCGTTTTGACTTTCGACAAGGCGTCTTGTCCTTTGGCGGTGCTAGAACAGGCGTAAAATCGCCTCGTCAGCCCCTTCGGGTCATTCATCGGTCCAAGTCCAATGTCGACTAGGAGCGCAAAAAACCGGTCCAGGTCCTGGATCGGGTCGTAGAACTTCTCGCCATCCATATACTTTGCGACCCGCATCTCAAGGTAGAAGGATGACATCGGGACATTGTTGAAGTACTTCCAGGCCTTAACCATTCTGGCAAGCTTCTTAGCACCGCCAGCAATGTTGGCCTTGTTATTGACGGCTGTTACATAGTTCAGGTGCTCTGTAGGTGCGGATTCCATCCACTCCACTTCACCTACGCCAGGAATGTCATAAGGCGCGGCATCCCCAGAGTTCTTCCGAAAGCCGGGGATGGTTTCCCACGTCTCTTTGCCGCCGTTAAAGAATACGACCACTGCGGGACGGCTGATTTTGACGGTTGTGCAGGGAAAGCTGTTGCTCAGAGCCGTCTTCACCCAATTGAGTGCGGTCGCCGACGTCCCTGGCCTGGTGCCCAAACTGACCAATAGATCGACGTCGCAACGGTTGCGCACGCCCGTGCCGTGGTTAAAGGAGCCTGATTCTCGGAACATCTTGACATCTAGCGAATTCTTTAGCGACGATTCTACGTTGGCTCGGTGCTTGCTGGCAGCGTCCCGCTGACTCTGTAGTGGTGTGATCCGGCTCAGGAAGGTATCGAAGCCCTGAACGACGGTGAGTGCCATCTATGCCTTCCCTTCATCAACGGCGTAAGCCTGGCCGCCCAACTTGATGTTCTTTTGCGCCTTTCGCCTCGCCAGCCGGTTCGCCGGCTCAGCCGTCTTGTTCTGCTCATCCCGCCTGGCGGTCAGCTCGGCGAGTGCCTGCCGTGCATCGTCGATCTCCATGTACGGGAGGTCAATCTCCCGACATTGCCGCGCTGCCGTCTGAATTTCCAGGTAGGCATTCGCCGCCGCAGCAGCCTGGTTCACGTGGTGTGATGCATTAATGGTCGTCAGAATGGCGCCCAACGCTGCGGCGCAGATCGCAAGGATGCCGGCCACGATTCGACCGGTGGTCGCTGCTAGGGCAGTTGCGCCAGCGACTGCAGCCAGGATGCTTGCTGGGACGCCGAGCCCCCAGTTGACGGTTCGCCACCGCTTAGTCTGCTCGAACTGACCCTGAGCGCTATGCACGCAGCTCTCCTCCAAGCGCTCCAGCTACGTCTGGATGGCCTTGCGGCGCGTACCCTGTTCAGGGGAGTCGTCGTGCACAGTGCAAGCGTAAAGGAGAGGTGTCCTCGGAGGGAGCCCGAGGACCGACCGAAGGACAGGCCCTCAGGCTCCTAGCCATTAGCGCTGCTGGTCCAGCCACTTCTCAATGAAGTGGCCCAGCGGGC
Organism: uncultured Acidimicrobiaceae bacterium; assembly: GCA_963807395.1. Classification (GTDB taxonomy): domain Bacteria; phylum Actinomycetota; class Acidimicrobiia; order Acidimicrobiales; family Palsa-688; genus Fen-671. The sequence continues at coordinate 73,882 of CAWEBW010000001.1, read as the reverse complement.
CGCCGATCGCCGCTCCGATGGCGACCCCGATGGGGCCACCCGCTACGCCGAGGACGGCGCCGACGCCTCCGCCAAGGAAGGCACCGACGTACCGGTACTCACTCTTCTTTGAGGTCATTGGTTTACCTCCTGACCTCGCGTGTGGCCTGGACCAGCGTCCAGGTAACGGCGCGGTGGCAGTGCGAGCAGGGCGGGAAAGTCTCCTCGCGGCTGAGCGCTATCTGCTTGCCGTTGCAGTTAGGTGCGTAGATGCCAGACACGAGGCAAGCAGCCCCGGTTTGGCCGACCGTGCCGATGTGTGTAACCATGTAATTCTCCAATCTGGAGGGGGCCCGGGGGTGGCAAGGCGTGCAAGTCATACCGCCCCTCGGGTCCAGCTTTTTCTTGTGCCAACCATGCTCGCGCGGTATCGGTCAGCAGTGTGGGATTTATCACGACCTGCACTTACGCGGCACCCGCATCCACCATCTGTTGCTCGGCGGTGCGTAGAGTTTGGTCATGGCCGCGAAGACCAAGATGAACGCAAAAGGGGAGCCACAGCCTATGTACGTACGGCTACCGTCGGATCTCCACGAAGCCGTGAAGGAGCGCTCGGCCCAGGACGAGCGCACGATGGCCCAGACGATTCGGGTCGCCTTGCGCTACTACCTCCAACAGACCAAGCCGTTGGCCTCCTAAGTCAGTTCAAGGGCTGCGCGGCTCGGGACGCTAATAATCAGAACCGAGCCCTGCTGCCACGAAGGTAGTTTTCTTCTTTGGCGTGGCCACGCTCGGCGCGGCACCCCTGCGGTTGGGTGAACTCGAGCGATAAGGACCTGGCGCTGTCTTGCTGGATAATAACACTTATGCATCACTCACCAACCCCGGCCAAATCTGTGGTCAGCAATCAACACTGAAGGTGGGAAACGAGGTCTTTAGGGTGACTGGGCGCGATGCTAACGGCCGGCGCCCAGCCTGGGCCGGCCCCCGAACCGGGCCCCCCGAGGCAGCTAGTCTCGGGTCTTCGTGCACTGAGGGAGAACGTGTTCGTCGTCGCCGTTCTCGGGTTCCTTGTGGTGGTCGTGCTCTTCGTCTTCGACCTCGCCTTCGCGACCCAGGCTATGGCCGATTACCCTTGGCTGATCCTGCTCCACTGGTCCGTGGTCTTGGTGTTGTTCCTCGCCGCCTTCATACGGGATGGAGATAAGCAGAACGACGGGATGGAGATAGGCAGAACGACAGGTGGATTCCCCGAGTAATCCCAGATACCGAGTCATTAAGACCTATACCCCACGTGGGCCATTGCACCAATATCGCCTTTCGGCGAGCACCGCCTTCCCTTGCTTTCGCTGTGGCCAAGAAAAGACCTCCAAGCTGGTAACCGCCTTTCGTGACGATTGGCGCCACCTGCTCTGTAACGGATGCTACGGTCGTGTGTTGTCGTTGTACGACATCCGTGCAGGGAAGTCGACGTCGCCGTCCGTGCCGACGCCCTTGCTGACGAACTGCTAAAGCTTGTGTCGGTCGATGAAAGCCGTCAAGCTGAGGATGCGCTGCGCCTTCGGGAGGCTCGAACGCAGATTCTTACCGGGAGATCGGTGCGGCTCTTGGCCACAGCCGAATTCGTAGCCGCCCATCTGGCCAACGGAACGGAACTTGACTGGTCGGCGGCGGTGATCGGCGTTTGTAAGGCCGTAGAGGTCGAGGTCGTCCGGCGTATTGTCGAACCCCTCGCACAGCAGTGCCAAAGTGTCGATCTTACCGGGGACATCGACGACAAAGACCTCGGTCGATTGGCACGTTTCTGTGCTGGGCAGGCGGCGAAGCCACCAGAAGTCGGCGTCGTCCTGCACTTTTTGCAGACAGCCGCCAACTCCCGGGTGCGACAGGAGACGAGCCCGTTGCTCCGAGTCTTTCGCGACTTGGTGCGCCAGTGGCCGAATGCCGACTGGCTCTTTAGCCCGACTGGAGCCGTCTCGGGGCTCGACACACTTACGAATGAGTTCCGCAACCGAGCCGCGCATACCGACGAACTCAGTGAGACCGACTATCGTCGCTGTGTGGATTTGGCCGTGGGTGCGAGCGGTCTGCTGTGGTCGCTCATCCGGTCGACATCGCCTCGGTAGTTGGCGACGTCAATACGGCTACCCGGGCACCAGCGATCCCACGCGCTCCCACGTCGTCCTCCCTAGTCTTTTCGTCGAGACGATGCTACGGGCCCGCTCCAATGGAGTCGTGCCCTACCACTGTGCCGGTCTGATCACATCCATGCGAGGTCGTGCAAGGCGTGGAACTCCAAAAGCGAACCTTGCGGAGCGCTGAGCGTTAGCCCACAGGCAAATTAGCCCGGCCGCGCCAACCCTAACCGGCCAGCAGCAGGTCAATCCCCGATGCTGACGGTCCATTTCCTCGATTCCGACGAGTACACGTTCGCGCCCGAGGACCGGCGCAACATCGACGACATTGCCGCGGCAGCCGAGCAACAGCTACGCGTGATGCTCCCGCTGGTCGAGTCGAGCGCCTCCACTTGCTCGTCGAGCCGTCCGACCCGGTGCTCCCCACCGGTGATAACGCCTCAACCCTCGCGCCGCACCTTTTGAGGTGGATGCCCGATCCGGCCCTGGGCGTCGTCGAAGTGGCGCGGCGGCACGTGGCCCGGGGCGCTCGCGCACGAGGCGTTCCACGCCGCCCGCTGTCGGCGTGGTGGGCGTCCGTGAGGCGGTATTGATCCCTCGCCTCCAACCACGTCTACACTCGGGTCGCTCCCGAACGCCTCGCCGCTGTGCACGCCGCTACCCCCCGGCGCCGCCCTGCCTGGTCAAGTGGCATTGCCGCTTTGGCCGCCTCAGATGCACGGTCCCACGCCCTGCTACTCCGAGCTGCGATACTCGTAGCCGTGGTGGCGGCTCCGGCAGCGACGACGACCGGGTGTGCCCAAAAAACGCGTGAGCGCGCCCTCCGGACGAGCGACACTTCGAACACCGTTCGGGTCATCACGTCACCGCACGTCAGAGACGATTTTGCCCCTCCCGGCGCCTACGACACGCGTCAGGATCCTCAGTTGTCGGCGACGACCCGGTGAATTAGGAAGACCCGAGCGGGCTTGCACCGTCCGGCTCTGCGTGCCGATGGCGAACTCGTCGATCTATAACGCCCCACTGATCGCAGCAGCGAGCCCGTCCACTAGTCCCCTTCGCAAGATCGCGCCAGGTCGGTGGGAGTGACAACATGGCAACGACGAAGCCGCCGGACAGGCGTTCAAGATCCAGTGGAAGGGACCCGCCTACCGGTACGAAATGTGCTGGAGTTTCTACTCCGAATTTGTCGTTCCGGAAGATGCAACGGGAGCGACAGCGGGAGCCACATGGGTCCAAATGGGTCCCAAATGGGTCCCAGCTTGGGTCCCGGGTAGACCTCCGAGCTGGCTCCTTCCGCCAAAGGCGCAGCTCAGAGTTGGTGGGCCGGGAGGGATTCGAACCCCCGTAGGCATCAGCCGGCAGATTTACAGTCTGCTCCCATTGTCCGCTCGGGCACCGACCCTTGATTGTGAGGCCCTAGAAGCATATAAGGGTAGCGTGTTGGGCATGCCTACGTTTGACGTGGTCTCGCAGGTGGACATGCAAGAGGTCCGCAACGCAGTCGACCAGGCGGACCGTGAACTGACTACCCGCTTTGATTTCAAAGGCACAGCTTCGACGATCGAGCTCTCCGGTCACGATCTGACGTTGCGCTCATCGACCGAGGACCGGCTGAAGGCGCTAGTGCAGGTACTGGAAGAAAAGCTGGTCCGGCGGAAGATCTCCCTTAGGGCTCTCGACTTCGGGAAGGTCGAGGAAGCAGCCAAAGGCAGCGTCCGACAGCAGGTGACGGTCAAAGCCGGGATCAACTCTGACCAGGCCAGGGCGATCAACAAGTTCATCAAGGACAAGGCGCCCAAAGGCGTCTCTTCATCTGCTCAGGGCGACCAGGTACGAGTTTCGTCCAAGAAACGGGACGAACTGCAGACGACTATTGCGGCGCTAAAAGAGCAGGATTTCGGCGTCCCGCTCCAGTTCGAGAACTTCCGCGACTGACCCACCCATAACCTCGGGCCGTCCTCGTCCACCAGCGACTAAAAGCGGTGCGCCCACTCCTTGGAGCGAAGCCGGGCTATGCGCCGGTCGGTGGGCGGGTGGTCACTGAACCAGTTGCCGAAGGTCACTCGCCGCCCCGCCAGCGGGTTGACGATGAACAGGCAGGCCACTTCCTTGGGCACGGGCATCGGGATTTGCCTCGACGCGGCGTCCAGCTTCGCCAGCGCCGATGCCAACGGCTCGCCGTCGCCTATGAGGCGCGCCCCATCGCGGTCGGCCTCGTACTCCCGGCTCCTGGACAGGGCCAACTGCAGCATCGCTGCGGCCAGAGGCGCCAGGATGATCATGGCCAGTAGCCCGAAGATGTTGTCATCGTCCCTCGAGCGGCCGCCCCCCGCGCCACCGAAGAACAAGCTGCTCCAGGCGGCCATCCGGGCGAGAAAGGTGATGCCGAGGGCGATCGATGCCGCCACCGAGGCGATCAGGATGTCGCGGTTGCGGACGTGGCTGATCTCGTGGGCCAGCACGCCGCGTAGCTCCGACCAGCTGCATATTTGCAGGATGCCCTGGGTGACAGCCACAGCTGCGTGGTTGGGGTTGCGGCCTGTGGCGAAGGCGTTGGGCTGAGGGGACGGGGAGACGTACAGGCGCGGCATGGGCAGCCCGGCGCGGGTCGTCAGGTCTCGGACGATCTCGTAGTACTGGGGCATCTGGGCTTCTGAGACCGGCACCGCTCGAGCCGCCTTGATGGCCACCGAGTCGGAGAACCAGTAGGAAGCGCCCACGAAAACTAGGCCGATGACGAGCCCGATGATCAGGCCCTGTTCCCCCCAGAAGGCACCGATGCCGAGGCAAAGCCCGCCCAAGAGCGCCAGCAGGACTACCGTCTTCAAGTTGTTGCGCATGTTCGTACCTCTTGTGATCCAGGGTACATAACGGAGCTGAGATATAGCTGAGCCCTGGGGAGTCGGAGGCATCGACGAAAAACCGGTCACCCTTGGCACGTATCTCCCCACTCCGGGCCCGCCACAGGGGGTTCGGTGACCTCACGCCACCGCTTTCTCGGTGCGGGAAGGGGTTCGTGTCGCGAGCCGGTGCCGTTGGCGCGGCAAGGCGCGACGAGATCGCTGGCCTGCACCAAGAACGGCCAGCCCCTAAGGCCTACGCACCGCCAGAGGCGACGCGAACCAGCAGCGGCGTGGGGGGGCGGACGGGCCCAGGTTCGCAGCCCGGAATGGCTCATCAGTCGTAGTAACCCGAGTGGTCAGTCGTAGTAACCCGAGGGGTCAGTCGTAGTAACCCGAGTGGATGTACAACGCCGGGAGCCCCTCGGCCCGGAACATTTCGACGTTCCTGAGGTCGTCTTCGACGCACAGCTTCAGGTCGAGGCCTCGTGCGCGCATTTCACGCACCGCCTCTTGTTTGAACAGCCGCGCCGGGCGGAAGTCGCGTTCGCGGCGCATTACGAGCAGGTCCCAGCGCAGCTCGTAGCGCTTGAGCCAGTTGACGGTCAGCTCGCCGATGCGGGCCGGGCGAGCGGTCAGCAGTACTATCGCCAGTTCCGGGGAGAGTAGGCCGATCAGGGTGGCCACCTCGTCTATCAGCGGGTCATCGGCGGAGGCCAGGAAGAACGCTTCCCAATTGGGCTGGGGCCCTTTTATGTAGTGCTGGCGGGCCGCCGCATTGGAAAGCACGCCATCAAGGTCGAAAACGACGGCTGGCCCCGTGAACGGCTCGTCGCGCCAGGTCCACCAGCTAGTGCCGACCTCCTCGGCCCTTGCCGGCGGGGTATCGCCATCTGCGGCCTGGTCCACCCGCTCACCTTAGAGGGGCGGACCAAGCGACGAGAGCTTTGCTACAAAGCGCGCAACGGAGAACGTGGCTCGACCCGGGGGAGCGTGGTTCTACCAGGGGAGCGTGATCGAGTGCGCCATCGTGAGCAAGGGCGTTGTCACACCGGCAAAGATGGTGAACAAGGTACAGACGGCGATGGCTGCGGTCGTGGCCGGCGGTTGGCGCAACCTGGTGGTCGGGGCCGCTCGCAGCGCCAATGCGCTGTCGCGGCCAGTCAGGCCCGCCGTCAACACCCCTCGCAGGTCCGAGGTCTGCAGGGCGGCGTCGGCGTCCGAACCGACCTCCCCCTGTTGCGGGCTGGATTCCGGCCCGACGTACATCATCAGCGCCATCCGGAGGTACGGGAAGGCGGCGATGGCGGCGCCGAGCATACCTATGATCCCGAGCGCGTACTGCCCTTTGGACACCACGGCCTCTATGACGACCCATTTGGCGAGGAAGCCACTGGTCAACGGGATACCCGCCTGCCCGAGCAGTAGTACCAGCAATGCCGCGGACAACCAGGGGCTGCGCCCCGATAACCCCCTCACTGCGCTGAGGTCGTTGCGGGCCTCGCCCCTGCCCTGGATGATGCCGACAATGGCGAACGTCCCGATGACCATGAACGCGTACGTGAAGACGTAGAAGGCGACCGCTTGCACTCCGGCTGAAGTACCGTCCTGCAGGCCGATCAAGACGTAGCCGGCTTGGCTGATCGATGAGTACGCCAGCATCCGCTTGAGGTCTGACTGCACGAGGGCGAGCACCCCGCCGAGGAGGACCGAGGCGGTGGCGAGTACCCAAATGATCGGCCGCCAGTTGGACACTTGCGTCGGGAAGGCGAGCATAAGGACCCGTACCAGCCCGGCGAACCCGGCCGCCTTGGCGACCGCAGCCATGTACCCAGTGAAGGGGGTGGGCGCGCCCTGGTAAACGTCCGGCGCCCAAAAATGGAACGGTACCGCGGCCACTTTGAAACCGAGGCCCACGATCAGCAGCCCCATCCCGGCCAGCAAAACCCCATTGTGGATCAGCACGTTGCTGGTCAGGAAGGTATAAATCTGGACGTACTGGGTCGAGCCGGTGGCGCCGTAGACCAGGGCGGAACCGTATATGAATATCGCCGACGAGAATGACCCCAGGATGAAGTACTTGAGGGCGGCCTCGCCGGAGGCGGCCCGCCGGTGGTTGTAGCCGGACAGCGTATATAGCGAAATTGAGAGGATTTCCAAGCCGAGGAAGAGGCTTATCAACCCGGCCGCCTGGGCCATCAGTACGGCCCCGGCCGAGCAGACCATCATGAGCACGTACGGTTCGGGGCCGTCGAGGCCTTCGCGGTTCAGGTAACCGTCTGAGATCAAAGCCGCGAGGATGGTCGACGCGCCGAAGAGTATTACGAAAAAGGCGCTGAAATGGTCGTAGAAAATTTGACCAGCCAGGGTGATGGTGACGTTGGCGGACTTGTCGAGGTTGGCCCATTGCACGAGCCCATCGATCATGGTGGCCAGCCCGGCGAGCACGGTGACCCCGGCCCAGAGCCCGGGGTAGCGGCGCCGGGGGAGCGTGGCCACCAGTGCCAGCACTATCAATGCGCCGCCGAACAGCAGGATGAGCGGAAGGATGGCACGGTAACTGACGGGGATGGAGATCGACCCTTTGGCGACGCACAACCCCGTGACTTTGCCCAAGGTGCTGATGGTGCAACCCGAGCCGGCGGCTAGAAGATGGCCGGCCACCGGGCCGCCGAAACCGATCGCGGTCATCGCTTGCCTCCGGCACTGGCTGTCCGGGTGGAGCCGGGCGCCGGCACGTCAACGACCTGGTTGGGCGGCACCGCGTAGATGCCATGGCCCTGTGCCGACGGCGGCAGCTTGAAGCTGGGGTCGGCGTACTCGATGTGCTGGACCAGATGGTTGACCGCCGGTTGGATCCGGCTCAGCAGGGGCTGGGGGTAGATGCCGATGAAGATGATGCCCGCCAGCAAAGGTGCCACGGCGACGCGTTCGGCCCAGCTCATATCTCTGATACCGGCGTTGATGGCCCGGGCCGGCCCGTTGAAGACCCGCTGGTAAGCCCACAGGAGATAAATGGCCATGAAGATGATGCCGGTCGAGGCCACCACCGCCCACCAGCGGTGGGTGACAAACGTCCCGATAAGCACCAGGAACTCGCCGATAAAGCCGTTGAGCCCCGGCAGGCCGATGTCGCTCATGATGACGGCGACGAAGACCCAGCCCAGGATGGGTGCGACCGTTTGGAGGCCGCCGAGGTCCGGGATGTTGAACGTGCGCCGCCGCTCCCAGACCATACCGACGAGCAGGAACAAGGCCCCCGTGGACAGCCCGTGGTTCACCATTTCGACAATCCCGCCGGTGATCCCTTGCACCGTAAAGCCAAACAGCCCAATGACGATGAAGCCGACCCCGGCAATGGTGCCGTAGGCCACCAGCCGCTTCAGGTCTCGTTGCACGGTGGCGACTACCGAGGCCCAGATGATCCCGACGGCGGCCAGCGTCAAAGCGACGGGGGCCAGCCTCACCGCGGCGGCAGGGAAAAGGAAGATCCCCCAGCGCAATATCCCGTACGCCCCCAGCTTGAACAGGATGCCGGCCAACACCATCGACCCTCCCGTCGGGGCCTGGGAATAGGCGCCCGGCACCCACGTGTGGAACGGGACCAGCGGCATCTTTACGGCGAAGGCGATACCGAAGGCGATGAGCAGCCACTCCTGGTCGGCGATCGGGAGGCGCATGGCCCCCCGGGCCAGGGGCACGATGTTGAACGTGTCGATCGTGCCCTTGGGTTCGTGCGCCGCCACCAGCAGGTAGGTAGCCAGGATGCCCACGAAGAGGAAGGCCGAACCGGCGAAGGTGTACAGGAAGAACTTCGTGGCCGCGTAACCACGCTGAGGGCCGTTGCCGTTGATGATTATGAAGTAACCGGGTACCAGCGTGACCTCGAAAGCCACGAAGAAAAGGAAAGCATCCAGCGAGAGGAACGAGGCCATGCAGGCTGACTCGAGCAGCAGCATCCAGCCCAGGTAAGCCCGGGGCGAGCGGTCCACAGGCGGGCTCGCCATCGCGATCGGGAACAGGAGCGCGGTCATGGCCACCAGGAAGACCGAAATCCCGTCGACACCGAGGTACCAGGAAATGTTCAGCGCCCGGAACCACTCCTCGAGGCTGGTGAACTGAAAACCAGCGTGTGCGTTGCCGGTTTTGAACGCGACGACCATCCAGATCGTGAACGCGAACTCGACGATGGCTGCCCCCAGGGCCAGCCACCTTGTGGCAGTGAAGGCTGAGAGGGGCAAAAGGGCGACGACGATGGCGGCCCCGAGGGGGAGGAAAATGATGACTTCCAGGATGGGGAAGCTCATGTCAGATCGCGACCCGGAAGCTCAAGTAGGCCAGGACGATAATTATGCCGACCCCGAACCCCAGCAGGTAGCTGCGCAAGTAGCCGTCCTGGATTTTGCGCAGCACCCGTCCACTGGCGCCTAGACCAGCGCCGAGTGCGTTGACGAAACCGTCGATCACCTCGTTGTCCATGACCACCGCGAGCACGGTGGCGCCGCGCATCAGCGGCCCTGAGACCGTGTCCGAGACAATGTCGTTGAAATACCAGGCCCGGCGCAGGAAATTCGGCTCCAGAGCCGGGTGGTCTGCCGTCTCCCAAACCCGGAGGCCGAGCCCGAGGCCGATCAGGGACACCGCCACCGTGGCGATGGCGAGGGCCCACTTCGTGCCCGTAGTGAGCGTTATCACTTCCGCTGTGGGGAAGAGAGGGGCGAGGAAGCGGCTCAAGTAATCCATGTTCCAGAACGGGAAATTGATCCCGCCTCCGAGGACCGTAGCTATGGCCAGGACTACCAGCGGGGCCGACATGAGCCACGAAGAGTCGCGGGGACGGAGGCCCCGGTGGGGCGGCGCCGGTAGGCCGGGGCCTTCACCTTCCTCTTCCGGGCCTCCGTGCCCGGCGCCATGCTCGTCAGTGACCGGAACGGCCCCCACCGGGGCGGGACGAGCCTCCTCCCAACGGGCTTGGCCCCTGAACACGAGGGCGAACTGGCGGCTCATGTAGTAGGCGGTCAACCCGGCGGTCACGAACCCGATGGCCCAGAGGACTTTGTTGTACTGGAACGCACCCTGCAGTACGTCATCTTTGGACCAGAAACCAGCGAAGGGTGGTATGTCGGAGATCGACAGCCACGCGATCCCGAAGGTGATGGCGGTAAGAGGCAGGTACCGGGCCAGCCCGCCCATTTTCTTCATGTCCTGGTTATCTGCCACGGCATGGATGACTGCCCCGGCGGCCAGGAACAGGAGCGCCTTGAAGAAGGCGTGGGTAAGCATGTGGAAAATCCCGGCCACGTAGTCCCCGGCCCCGACGGCCAAGAACATGTACCCGAGCTGGGAGATGGTCGAATAGGCCAGTGTCTTTTTGATGTCGTCCTGGGCGCAAGCGATGGTTGCCCCGAGGAAGGCCGTACCGGCGCCGAAGCACGCTATGACCAGGGAAGTGCTCGGGGCATAGTGGAGCATCGGCGCCATCCGGGCCATCAGGTACACGCCGGCCGTGACCATGGTGGCGGCGTGTATCAGAGCTGAAATGGGGGTCGGGCCTTCCATGGCGTCCGGCAACCAGATGTAGAGCGGGATCTGGGCCGATTTCCCGACGGCGCCCAGGAACAGGAGCAGAGTTATCACGGTGGCCGTGGTCGCCGGTATTGCCCCTGGCCTGGCCGCCAGCAAGCCCGTTGCGTGCCCGTTGACCAGAGTGCCGAGCACGGACGAGTAGTTGAGCGAGCTGAAATGGAAAAAGATGAAGAACATGGCGATCAGGAAGCCCACGTCGCCGACGCGGTTCGTCACGAACGCCTTCTTGGCCGCCACGGCCGCGATGTCCCGCTGGAACCAGAAGCCCACTAACCCGTAGGAGCAGAAACCCACGCCTTCCCACCCGAGGAAGTTGAACAGGAAATTGTCCGACAGCACGAGGACGAGCATCGAGAAGAGGAACAGGTTGAGATAGATGAAAAACCGGTCGAAGCCGGGGTCCCTGTGCATGTAGCCGATGGAGTACAGGTGGATGGCGGTCGACACGCCGGTGACGAACAGCGCCATCGTGATCGAGAGCGGATCGATCAATAGGGCGGCGTTGACCTGGAGGCCGGCCACCGGGAACCAGCTGAATATGTTCAGGTCGGCGAAGCGGTAATTAGAAGACAGACCGAGCAGGTGGATCCAAACGACTATGGCGGCCACGAACGAACCGCCAGCGGCGGCGGTGCCCACCCAGCCGGCCCTGGGTTCCCCGAGGCGGCGGCCCCAGACCAGGTTGATGACAAAACCGAGGAGCGGGAGCGCAACTATGGCGTAAGCGGCGTTGACCATGGTGTCGTCAGCCCTTCAGTGAGCTGATGTCGTCGGCGGTGGCACCACTGCGGCGCCGGTAAATGGCCACGATTATGCCGAGCCCGACGACAACCTCGGCCGCCGCTACGACCAAGATGAAAAAGACGGCGTCCTGACCACCAATGTCGTTGAGCATGCGGGAAAAGGTTACGAACGTCAGGTTGACGGCGTTCAGCATCAACTCGATGCACATGTACATCACCAGGATGTTGCGTCTGACCAGGAGGCCGGCGGCGCCGATGCCGAAAAGGCACGCGGCCAACACGAGGTACCAGGGGCCGGGACCGTCATCGCGTCGGGGCCCCCGGCTGCCGGCTCTCTTGAGTCACAGGGGCTCGCCGGGCGGTGGGGGCGGCCTGACCGCCGTCGGGCCGCCGGACGGGGCCTGCGGGCGCCTGAGCCCTGCGCTGAGTGCCTTGGCTCTCTGGCCGCTCTGGGCCCGGCGGACCAGCACCACCGCCGCCACCACGGCGAGCACCAGTAGCGCTGAAGTCATTTCGAACGGGAGCAGATAACCGGTGAATATGCTCTGGCCGAGCTTTTGCACGTTGGTCCCCGCCCCCGTCAAGCTGCCTGAGACCTGTTTGGCCCCCGTCGCCCAGTAGTGGACACGGGCCAACACCAGTAACTCGGTCAGAGCTACGACCCCGACCACGACCGCCACCGGCGTGAGGACTCGGAACTTCTCCGGCTCTCGGGTCTCCTTTCGGTCCACACCGAGCAGCATGATCACGAAAAGGAAAAGGATGACGATGGCCCCGGCATAGACGATTATCTGGACGGCGGCCAGGAAATTGGCCCCCTGGTCTATGAAGAGCAGGGCTATCCCGAAGATCGTGGTGACGAGGGCGAGGGCACAGTGCACCGGGTTGCGGCCGAGCACGACGCCGGCCGCACCGCCGATCACAAGGGCCGCGCCGACCGCGTAGACGGCCCACGCAGAGGCGTTGGCGAGAGCGGTCACGGCGAGCGGTGTCACGGCGAGCGGTGTCACTGCGAGCCTGGGCCTCTCACTTGGCCCCTCCGGGCCGCCTCACTGGTCGTACGGTGCTCACGCCGACGCCTTTCAACTCGGCGGCCTCGACCTCGCGGAGGGAGGTGTCGAAATCCGCGGGCACATCAGCCGCCTGGGGGTCGGACTGCCCGGCCTGGGGGGGCGGACACCGTAGCCCAGTTCGCCGCTCCACATGGCTACGCCTTCGAGGTCGGCCCGGCCTGATGGAGAAGTGGCCCGCATCCAGCCTGACGTATTGCGGTCGTCTCCCGGTTTCCAGTCCTCCCAAGGCAGCTCCCTTGGTTTGCCGGCGTCGTCCACTACCAGCTCCGCCTTGGTGTAGATGGCGTCTTCCCTATTCGTAAAAGACCACTCGAACAACTTCGATTCAGTTATCGCTTCCGTCGGGCAGGCTTCTACGCAGAGGTCGCAGTGGATGCAGCGCAGGAAATTGATCTCGTAAACGAAGCCGTAGCGTTCCCCCGGCGAAACCGGAGCGTCAGGAGGGTTGTCTGCCCCTCGCACATAAATGCAGCGGGCCGGGCACACCCCGGCGCACAGCTCGCACCCAATGCACTTCTCCATCCCGTCTTCGTACCGGTTGAGCACGTGGCGGCCGTGTAAACGCTCCGGCTTGGGCCGCTTTTGCTCGGGGTACTGGATGGTTACTTTCGGCTTGGCCGGCTGCTTCCCGGTGACCAAAAAACCTTTGAAAAACGAGACGAACCTGTTCTGGTCGAGGAAGCTCATGGCGCCTCCAGGTCAGGGGCCAAGCCACCGTCGTGTTCGGCGGAGTGGCCCACGTCTATGGCCCGGCCCAGGAACAGGAAGGCGGCGCAGCAGCCCCCGAGTGCCCCCAGGCCCCAGATGGCGTTGATGTGCGCTCCGGCCACTATGAGCAGCAGGGCCAGGGCGCCCGGGATGAGGCGCTTCCAACCGAGGTCCATGAGCTGGTCGTAGCGTAGCCGGGGCAACGTGGCCCGGATCCAGACATAAACGTAGAGGATGATTAGGACTTTGAGGGCGAACCAGAAGGGGCCGATCGAGTGGCTGGCAATACGGGGGCCGTCGGGGCCGCCGAGGAAAAGGGTGGTGAAAATGGCCGAATTGACCACCAGGGCCATGTACTCAGCCAGGTAGAAAAGGGCGAAACCGATCGAGGAGTACTCGAGGTTGTAGCCGCCAGAGAGCTCCTCTTCGGCCTCGACGAGGTCAAAAGGCGGCCGTGTCATTTCGGCCGTGATGGCGATGAAGAAAATAGCGGCGGGAGCGCCGTACGTGCGCAGGATGTTCCAGTGGTAGAGGAAGCCGCCGTGTTGCTCGGCCACGATGGCAGGAGTGAGCAACGACCCGGTGACGAGCACGACCGTAGCGACGGTCAAGCCGAGGGCGGCCTCGTAGGACACCATTTGGGCGCTGGCGCGCACGCCCCCCATCAAGGGGAACTTGGAGCCCGATGCCCAGCCGGCCAGGATCACGCCGTAGACGCTGACGCTCGAGCACATCAGCACGAGGAGTATCCCCCACGGCGGGTTGGCCAGCTGGAGCAGCGTCGTATAGCCGCCAATGGTTATGGTGCCACCGACGGGCACGATCGAAAAGGCGACGAACGCAGGGACGAGCACTATCACCGGTGCTACGCGGTAAACCAGCTTGTCGCCCTGGGCGGGGAGCATGGCCTCCTTGAAAAAGAGCTTGATGCCGTCGGCCAGGGACTGCAGCCAGCCATTTGGCCCCGCCCGGTTCGGGCCCCAGCGGTTGCCGAGGTAAGCCACGGCCTTGCGCTCGTACATGACCATGAAGAGGACCGAGATCATGAGCAAGGCGAACACGACTATGACTTTCACCAGCACGATCACCCAGACTTGCCATGTGAGCCCATGGGAAAAGACGGGGTCCCCCTGGTAAGTCGCAGCGGCAGCGGCGATCCTCATGGCTCCGCCTTTTCTAAGGTGAGCTCGGTGAAACTGGAGAGGGCGTCGATGAGTTGGCCGGCTCCTCCCTCGGGGAGGTTAAACGGCAGTACGGCCGTGCCCGCGGCCACCGTGGGGTCGGCCACGGCGACCACCAGCATGCCTCGACCGGCCCGGGTACTGGCCCGCACGTAGCTGGCCGGCGCCGCTCCAAACCGGCCCAAGTCGTCTGGGCTGACCCGGAGCTCCATTGGCGGGTGCAGCCCTGCTAACGACGGGGAGTGTTGCACGAAAACTCCGCCGTCCCACATTGGCCGCCGGGCTACCAGGCGGAGCGCAGGCTGCGCTGGGCTCTCCCCAGGCGCGTCAGCGGTCTCCAACGCGGCCGTCCCGTTGGCGGACGGGGACCTCGGTCGTAGCCGCGGCGGGGGAGTGAGGCCCGTGCTGGCGGGATTCTGTGCTGGCGGGATCTCGTGCTGGCGGGGTCTGGCCCGGTGGCGGTAGCGGAACCGTTGGCGTTGACGGGCACGGTTGGCGATGGTGGGAGCGGGTGGAGGTCCGCCGACGAAATACCGGGGTCCGCCATCGGGTCGATGGGCAATGGCACCTCTTCGGCCTCCTCTCGCTCTGCAGCCGGGCTGACGGGGACGACGACGCCGTTGCGGGCCTGGGGCGACACCAGCAGGGCCTGCGAGACCCCCTGGTGGAGCGGCGAGACCCTTTCTATTTCGGCCCATAAATCGGCCAGTGTGGTGGCGCCGAGGTCGCCACCGAGGCGCGAGGCGAGTTCTACCGCGATCATCCAGTCGGGACGGGAGGTTCCCGGTGCCGTCACTTTCTGCCCGAGCCACGTAATACGCCCCTCGATGTTGGTGAAACTGCCATGCCTTTCGGTGTACGCCGCGGCGGGGAGGACGACATCGGCGTAGTCGGTGCTGGCCGTGGAAAAAGTGTCGATGGCGACCACGAAACTAGCCCGCTCGAGGGCGCGGGTGGCCAGTTGCCTGTCGGGGAAATCTGAGATCGGGTCTGCTCCCAGAAGGAAAAGTACGTCGAGGTGGCCGTCCGCCGTCTCGCTGAGCATGCCGAGCGTGTCGAGACCACCCTCCACCAGCAGGGGACCTCCCCAGTGGTGCTCGTACCAGTCCCGCCCTTCTTCGAGGCTGGTCCGGCCGGGCAGCAACCCGGGCGCCAGACCGAGGTCGATGGCGCCGAGGACGTTTGCCCGGCGCAAGGCGGGCAAGAACGCTACGCCCTCCACTTCAGCCAGCATCAGCGCCGCCTCAGCCGGCCCACTGGCAGCCTCGGCCACCGAAGGCCGGCCAATGACAACCGCCACCCGAGGGCCTGTCTTGGCCGGCGAGTTGGCGTTGGCAGGTGAGTTGGCGGTGGGTGGCGCGGTGGCACCCGCGATGACCGAACGGGCCCGTTCGACCTCCTCGGCAGGTACGCCTGCCACGGGAGCCGTTATCGGGCCGCCCGCGCCGGACAACGAGCTGACCAAGGCGCTGAGCTCTCCGGGGCGGTAGCGGAGGGACTGTGTCACGAACGGGGACAGCCCGGTGGGAGCGGGGCTGAGTTCGATTATGGGGACGCCGTCCTCGAGCGCGGCGTGCCGGAGACGGAGGTACAGGACGGGCAGTTCCTCTTTGATATCGGGGGCGATCGTGACGATGACAGTGGCGGCGCACACTTCGTCGATAGTGGCCCGGGGGAGGCTGGCGACGACGTCGGCGGGCAGGCCGTCGCCGAGCTGAGCGTCGACGTTGTCCGTATGGAGCACGGTGCGGGCCAGCTTGGACCAGGCGTAGGCGTCCTCGTTGGGTAACCGCGAGCCGCCGATCACGCCGATCCGGTACCCGGGCACCCCGTCGAGGCGGCGAGCGATCTCGCCAAAGGCGTCGGCCCAGCTGGCCACTGTCATCTCGTCCGGCGTCTCGTTTGACGGCTCGTTCGAAATGTCATTTGCGCCTTCGTTCGTCCCGGGGGCAGTCCCGGGCGGACGCCGCACCAGCGGGTGACCGAGGCGCTCAGGGCTATTGAGGGCTTCGAAGCTGAAGCGGCCTTTGTCGCAGAGCCAGCTCCAGTTCACCGGGTCGCTGTCCACCCCGAGGAAGCGCACCACCTGATCGGAGCTCGACTGCGCCGCCACGCGGCAACCAACGGCGCAAAAGTTGCACGTTGTCTCTACCTGCTGCAGGTCCCAGGGCCTGGCCTTGAACCGGTAGGGCTTGGCCAATAGGGCACCGACAGGGCAAATCTGGACGACGTTGCCACTGAAATTGGAGGTAAACGGCTCGCCCGGGTAAATCGCTATTTCAGACGAATCGCTGCGGACCGCAAAATCGATACCGGCGTCGCCAGCCACCTCGTCGGCGAAGCGAGTGCAGCGAGCGCACTGTATGCAGCGCTCACGGTCGAGGAGGACCAGCGGTGAGAGGGGTATCGGCTTGTCCCAGTGGCGCTTTTCCTCCACAAAACGGCTCTCGCCCGGCCCGTAGGCGAGCGTCTGGTCTTGCAACGGGCACTCGCCCCCCTTGTCGCATATCGGGCAGTCGAGGGGGTGGTTCACGAGCAGGAACTCGAGCACCCCGTCCTGGGCCTTTTTCACCGCCGGGCTGTCGGTGACGGCGTCCAGGCCCTCTTCCACCGGCAGGTAGCACGCAGGTGAAAGGCTGTACCCTCTTCGGCCCTTCACATCGACGATGCACATCCTGCACATCCCCACGGGCTTCATCCGGGGGTGGTAACAAAACCGGGGAATGTACGTGCCCATCCGTTCGGCAACGGAAATGAGCAATTCGCCCTTCTTGGCCACCACTTGGCGGCCGTCAAGGGTGATATTGACACTCTCCGTCTCGGACGGGGCGACTTCGAGGGTGCCGCCCTGAGCCGGTGACGGCGGCGTCGAGAGATCTTTTCCCGAGGGCGGAGCGTCAGACATAAGCAGGGCTGGCCGGGAGGCGGTCAGGTGGGAAGGGGCACTGGCCCGAGCGAATGTGGTCGAGGAACTCGTCGCGGAACATCCTGATCCCCGAAGCGATGGGTTGCGGGATCGATGGGCCAAGTGGGCAGATTGTCGTCTGCGCCGGCGGCCATTCCACACCCGGGGAAATATTGTCACACACGTCCATCAGGAGGTCGAGGTCCGCCTCGCGGCCCCGGCCATCCTCGATGCGGCGCATGATCTTCTCGAGCCATCCTGAACCCTCGCGGCAAGGGGTGCATTGCCCGCAGGATTCCCTGTGGAAAAAGCGGGTTAATCCGCCACCCGGCCCGTACGGGACACGCGGTCTCGTCCATCACGGTGATCGATCCCGAGCCGGCCATGGAGCCGGCCTCGGCGATCTTCTCGTTGGCCATTAATACGTCGAGGTTCTGAGGGCCGAACCACGGTGAGGAGGCCCCGCCCGGGATAAACGCCTTCAACTGCCTGTCATGACGTATGCCGCCGCCGAGGTCCGGGGTCGTAAATGAGCTCGCGGAAGCTCATTTTGGCGAACTCGACCTCATAGTTCCCGGGGCGGCGGACGTGGCCGGACAGGGACACTAGCTTGGTCCCACTAGAGGCGCCCTCGCCAAGGGCGCCGAAGGCGTCGCTGCCGTTCCTCATTATCCAGGCCAGGTTCGACAACGTCTCCACGTTGTTGACGACGGTCGGCGCCCGATAAAGACCAAAGACGGCCGGGTAATTCGGCGGCTTTATGCGGGGCCAGGCCCGCTTGCCTTCGAGGCTTTCGAGCAGGCCCGTCTCGTCGCCGGCTATATACGCTCCGGCACTCGGGTGGACGACGATGTCGATAGAGAAATCAGAACCGAAAATTTTGGCCCCCACGGCGCCATAACCGTAGGCCTCATTGAGCGCCGCCTGCACCCGTTCCTGGGCCAGGGCCATCTCGCCGCGCACGAAGATGAAGGCCTGAGCCGCGCCGATGGCATAGGCGCAGATGAGGGTACCCTCGATCAATTGGTGAGGGTCTCCCTCCATGAGGGCGTGGTCCTTGAAAGTGCATGGTTCGCTCTCGTCGCCGTTGACGACCAGGTAGACCGGTTGTGCTTTGCGCAGCATTGACCATTTCCGCCCGGCGGGGAAACCAGCTCCTCCGCGGCCGAGGATGCTGGCCGCCAACGTCGACTGGACGATGTCGTCCGGGGGGAGGGTGAGCGCCTTGCGAAGGCCTTCGTAACCGTTGCTGGCCAGGTAGGACTCCAGCGTCCAGCTCCGCTCCATCCCGAAGCGAGCCGTTATGACCTTGGGCCGGGGCTCTGAGCCCGACGGGGCGGTGCCCGATGGCTCGATCGCTGTCACCTGGTACCGTCTTCCGTGGCTGGCGGGCTGCCGCCCGGGTCGAGCGTGCTGAGCACCGCTGGAGTGGTGCGGAAGTGGCCAGTTGCACCGCCCGTCCGGCGCTATCGACGGCGGCCGGCGCAGACGCTGGTTGAGCGCCCCCCTTGCGCCGAGGCGTAGGCGCCGTGCGCTCGTCGTCCCCGCCCGGGGCGGCGCCGCCAGCGGCGAGCCCAACTGTCCGCCTGACCCGGCAAAGGGTGCCATGATGGGGCACTTCTTCGTCCAAGCGCCCGGCGGCGAGGTCCGCGGCCAGGGCTGTCCCATCGCTCCGGCGTCATGTCGCCGAAGTAGCGCCAGTTGACCACCAGACAGGGGGCGTTACCGCACAACGCAATGCATTCCGTGTCTTCGAGGGTGAACAACCCGTCCGAGCTGGTGCCGCCCAGCGTCACGCCGAGGCGCTGTTCGATGTGCTCGAGCAGTTCATAAGCGCCGTCGAGCATGCAGGCGATGTTGGTGCAGACGGCTACGAGGTAGCGGCCCACCGGCTGGAGGTGAAGCATTTCGTAAAAGCTGGCCGTGCCGCGTACTTCTGCCGGCGTCAGGTCGAGGAGCTCGGCCAGCTGCTCCATCCCGTCGGGCGCCAGGTAGCCGTCCTGCTCCTGGAGCAGATGGAACAAGCGGGATCATCGCTGAACGGGAGTGCGGGTACAGCGCGATCAGTTCCCGCGCCCGCACCAGGTTCTCGTCGTTCAGCCTGGACACGCTACTGATCTTTGCCGATACGCCGCCTTCGGGACCAATTCACCCGCGCCAGCGCCGTCTTGCGAGCGGCTCGGGCCTCAGGCCGAGGTGGTCAGCGGTCCACGTCCCCCAGGAGCGGGTCGATGGTCGAGATGACGGCTATGACGTCGGGGATGAAGCCCCCGCGGACCATTGGGGCCAGGCCCTGCAGGTTGGCGAAAGAGGGCGTCCGGACGTGCAGCCGGTACGGCCGCGACGTCCCGTCGGAGACGATGTAGCAGCCCAGCTCGCCCCGCGGTGACTCGACCGGGACGTAAGCGTCGCCCGGCGCCACCCGGAAGCCCTCCGTGAAGAGCTTGAAGTGATGGATCAGTGCTTCCATCGATTCGTTGATGCGGTTGCGAGGGGGCGGGGTGAACTTCTTGTCCTGTGACCGGTAATCCCCTCCGGGCATGGCCTCGGCCACTTGCCTCACGATGCGGACGGACTCGCGGATCTCGTTGACGCGAATGGCGAAACGGTCCCAGCAGTCACCTGATGTACCGATTATCACGTCGAACTTCACGTCGTCGTAGGCGAGGTAGGGGAAGTCCCGGCGGACGTCGTAGGCCACCCCCGTCGAACGCAGCAGCGGCCCGGTGAGCCCGAGCCCGACGGCGGTGGGGGCGTCGAGGGGGCCGACGCCGTCCATGCGGTTCTGCAGCAGCGGCTGCCCGGTGAGCAGGTTGTCGTACTCGTCCATGCGCTTCAGCACGACGTCGCATATCGCTCTTACGTCGTCGCGCCAACCGTCGGGCAGGTCGGCGGCCACCCCGCCGGGCCGGATGTAATTGTGGTTCATCCGCAGGCCGGTCACTTTTTCAAAAAATGCCAGCACCAGCTCGCGGTCTCGCCACCCATAAACGAGCATGTTGATGGCGCCCAGGTCGGCGCCGTTGGTGGCCAACCACAAAAGATGAGACGATATGCGGTTTAGCTCGCACATCAACATCCTTATCCAGATGGCGCGCTCGGGCATCTCGATGTCCGACCAATTTTTCAACTGACAATGCAGTACGCGAGCTCGTTGAAGAGCGGCGAGAGATAGTCCATCCGGGTCACGTTGGTGGAGCCCTGGTGGTACATCAGGTCCTCGCCGGTCCTCTCCATGCCGGTATGGAGATAACCGATAACGGGCTTGGCCCGGAGGACTTGTTCGCCCCGTACTTCGACCATGACGCGCAGCACCCCGTGGGTGGAGGGGTGTGAAGGCCCGAGGTTCAAGATCGTCGTCTCGTCGTCGGGCGCTTCGTAGTTGAATCGGTCGGGTCGACCGACACCCCTTCAGGCAGGCGCAGGACCCCGCCGTACTCGGACCGAAGTTCCCTGACGTTGGTCTGCTGGCGGGCCAGCATTTCCTGCGCACCCTCGGAGGTCTTGGCCTTGAGTAGTTCGTCCAGCGAGGCGTCCGTCATGGCTCCAGGCCCCTTCCGGGGTGCCCGTCCTGAAGGCCGGCCTGGCTCACTTGGGCGCCTCCTTGAACTGCACCGGGACGCTCCCGCCGGGTAGTCCTTGCGCAACGGATGGCCCTCCCAGTCCTCGGGCATCAGGATGCGGGTCAGGTCGGGGTGGTCCTGGAACCGGATGCCGAACATGTCGAAGGTCTCCCGTTCATGGGCCTCGCTGCCCGGGCCACAGGTCGAACAGGCTCGGCACCACCGGGTCGTCGCCCGGCACCTGGCAGCGGACCCTGAGGCGCTCCTTGCGAGAGAGGGAGAGCAGCTCGACGACGACCTCGAAGCGTTCTGGGCCTCACCCCAGCGGGCAGGTCCCGTCCGGGATGGGTCAGGTAGTCAACGCCGCAAACGCCGACGCAGACCTCGAAGCCGTCCCGGTAGAGCGCCTCCATGAGGGCGAGGTAACGGGAACGGTCCGTATGGACGGTGCGCTGGCCGAAGATCTCCGTTACCGGGCAGCCGTGGAGCGTGGCCGGCCCGCTGTCCGGGGCCGGAGCGTCGTCTAGCCGGTCGGCGAGCTAGCCGGCCCCGGCTCGCTCACCGCTCACCGTCTGGCCGCCCGCCGGCGAAGGTACGAGCTGAGGAGAAGCGGACCTCCTCGAGATGGAGGCCGGCGCCGGCGCCCTGCGGGCGCGCCGCTGGGTGATCTCGCCCCGGCGGATCTGCTCGTGGAGGGTAAGTATCGAGTGGATCAGAGTCTCGGGCGCGGGAGGGCAGCCCGGGGCGTAGACGTCAACCGGGACCACCTGGTCGACACCCTGGACGATGGCGTAGTTGTGGAACATCCCTCCCGTGGAGGCGCATACCCCCATCGAGATGACCCATTTGGGTTCCATCATCTGGTCGTAGACCTGACGGAGCACCGGGGCCATCTTCTGGCTGACCCGGCCGGCCACGATCATGAGGTCCGCCTGGCGGGGCGAGGCCCGGAAGACCTCCATCCCGAAGCGGGCCAGGTCGAAGTTAGCCGCCCCGGTGGCCATCATCTCTATGGCGCAACAGGCCAGGCCGAAGTTGGCCCCCCAGGAGCTCGAGGCGCGCGCCCACTTGACCACGTCTTCCAGCGTGCCGGTGAGGAAGTTGTGGTGCAGGTCTTCGAGGCCCACTTACTGCGCCTCCTCGCCCGGCGGGGACAGGCTCACTCTCGCGGCCGCGCGGGCCTCTCGGCCGCCGGAGCGCCGCTGGCGGCGCCGACGTGCGGGCGAGGTGCCGGCACTCCCGGCCGGCTCACGCGCCGGATGGTCGAGTTCATGGTGCGGGTCACAGGGGCACCGGTACGGCTACCGAACCGCTTGCCGGGCCCCCAGTCGAGCCCGCCCTGGGAGACGAGGTAGGCGAAGGCGACGAACACGACCACGGCGAACGTGGCGATCTCGATGAAGCCGAACGTGCCCAGCTGGCGGAACATGACAGCGAACGGGTAGAGGAACACGACCTCGATGTCGAAGATGACGAAGATCATGGCCACGAGGTAAAAGCGGACGTGGAAGCGAGGCGGCGGCTCCCACACGGTGCGATGCCCCACTCGTACGGGCCTCGCTTGGCCGGGTCGAGCCGCCCGTTAGGGCCGAGCATCCTCGACGCCATGAACGATCCGACGGCGAACAACAGCGCCAGTACGAGCAGCAAAAGGATAGGCAAGTACTGGTCCATCACCGGCTTCAGGCTAGCGCCAGCGCGGAGTTGAGCACACATTGGGCGCCGGCCTGTCGTTTCGTTCTGGCGACGCGAGGCCGGTGCTGGCCCGCACGAAGTGGGCAGCGCCGTCAACCCGCGGGCACCTGGCCACCCTCGTAAGGCGGCCCAGTAGCATCGGCAGGGCTTGGCCGTGCCTCACGGCAGGCACAAAACTCGCTTCGAAGGCAGATGACGACCACCAGCAACGCCGGCGATACCACTGTGACGTCCTGGTCATCGGCGCCGGGCCGTCCGGGGTCATCCTGCGCCTACTGGCTGGCCAAGGCCGGCCACGACGTCGTCTTCGTGGAGACGCAAGTCCTTCCCCAGGGAAAAGACATGTGGCGACGGCCTCACGCCTCGCTCGGTCCGCCAGCTCCAGGACATGGGCCTCGGCTCTGAGCTGACCGCCGGGCACCGGTACCAGGGCCTGCGTTCGCACGGTTTCGGCCGCACCCTCGAGATGCCGTGGCCCGCGGTCAAGGGCCTGCCCCGTCACGGCTACGTCGTGACCCGCAAAGACCTCG
Source organism: uncultured Acidimicrobiaceae bacterium (assembly GCA_963807395.1). Classification (GTDB taxonomy): domain Bacteria; phylum Actinomycetota; class Acidimicrobiia; order Acidimicrobiales; family Palsa-688; genus Fen-671. The sequence continues at coordinate 50,941 of CAWEBW010000001.1, read as the reverse complement.
ACGCGCATGGTCGCCGGCCACGCGGCCAAGGCCGGCGCGACCTTGTGGGAACGCACCGAGGCGGTCGAGCCTGTTATGGAAGGGCCGGCCCTCCGCGGCGCCCGCTTGCGGCCAAGGGAGAAGGAGGCCGCAGCGGCCAGGTGACGGCGCGTTACGTGGTCGTCGCGGACGGCGCCAATTCCCGCTTCGGCTGGGCGCTCGGGAACCAGCGCAACCGCGCCTACCCGCAGGGCATGGCGCTCCGGGGCTACTGGACGCTCCCCGCGCCACGACGAGCCCTGGATCGACTCCTGGCTCGACCTGAAGGACGAAGCGGGCCATGCGATGCCCGGTTACGGCTGGATTTTCCCGCTCGGGGACGGGCGGGTCAACGTGGGCGTGGGGCTCCTGACCACGTCATCCATATGGAAAGGCGCTGAACACGACCCAGATGCTCGAGGCCTTCTGCCAGCATGGCCCCGGCCTCGTGGGGGATCAGGCCCGAGACCTGCCTCGGCCCGGCTACCGGGGGGCGGCTTGCCGATGGGCCTTTCGGTCGGCGCCGAGGTCGGGCCCACGCACCTGGTGGTGGGCGACGCCGGCGGGCTGATCAACCCCTTCAACGGCGAGGGCATCGCCTACGGCTACGAGACCGGCCGGATCGCGGCCGAGGTCCTCCACCAGGCTCTCACCAGCGACGACGCCGGGCGTGCTGCGCACTTACGAGGAACGCCTGCGAGGCCGAGTACGGGCTCTACTACCGGGTCGCCCGGGCCTTCGTCAGGGCGATCGGCCGTCCGCAGGTGATGCGGGCCTGCACGGTGACCGGCATGCACAGCCGCCCGCTCATGGAGTGGCTCTTGCGCATCATGTCCAACATGCTGCGGCCCGACGAGATGGGGCCGGCGGAGGCCGCCTACAAAGCCCTGGCCGCCATGGCCAAGGGCCAAGACCGCCCTCGAAGCTCGGTAAAGCTAGGGCCTGCACGCCTAAGACGAGGGTCTAGCGGAGAGGCCGCCAGGCCGACCGCGGTAACCTCTGGCAAAGGCGTCCACGGTGCGCTCCAGCTCGGCCGTCGCCGTGGGCCAGGCTCGGGAACAACACCTCGTACGGCCCCGGCGCGATGGCCACGCCCTCGGCCAAGCAGCCCCGCATGACCGGCGGGTAGAGGCCAGTGCCGGCCGACGCCCGAGCCCCGTCGTAGTCCGTCGACGGGGCCGTCCCGAAGAACATCCCGAGCAGCGGCCCAGCCACCGGGACCTGGCACGTCGCAGCCCGCTTCCGCGCCGGCCGATGCCAGCCCGGCGCCCAGCCGGCCGGCGAATGCGGCCAGCTCCTTGTAGTCGGCGTCATCGAGCAGGGAAAGGACAGCCAGTCCGGCTGCCGTCGCCACCGGGTTACCCGACAGCGTCCCGGCCTGGTAGACGGGGCCGTTGGGGGCGAGCTGCGTCCATCACCTCCCGTCTGCCGCCGAAGGCAGCCAAGGGGAGGCCCCCGCCCACCACCTTGCCGAAGCACCACAGGTCGGGCACGACCCCGAACAGCGACGAAGCCCCGCCTCGCGACACCCGGAAACCCGGTGATCACCTCGTCGAAAATGAGCAGGGCGCCGGCCCGGGTGCACGCCTCCCGCAGGCCCTCCAGGAACCCCGGGCCGGGCGGGACCAGGCCCATGTTGGCCGCCACGGGTTCGACCATGACGGCGGCCACGTCGTGCGCCGATTTCGGGGACGACGTTGTAGGGGACGACAAGGGTCTCGGCCACCGCTGCCTTCGGCACCCCGGCGGAGGCGGGCAAGCCCGAGCGTGGCCACCCCGCTCCCGCCGCCCGCCAGCAGGGCGTCGCTGTGGCCGTGGTAACAGCCGTCGAAAAGCACCACCCGTTCGCGGCCCGGTCGCGCCGCGGGCCAGCCGTACGGCCGACATGGCCGCCTCGGTCCCGCTACTGACCAGCCTCACCTCGTCGCAGCCGGGCACCCTCGGGCAGATTTCCTCGGCGAGCAGGACTTCACGCAGGCGTCGGCGCGCCGAAGGTGGTGCCCTCGCCGGCCGCCCGCCGGACGGCCTCGACCACCTTGGGGTGGGCATGGCCGAGTATCGAGGCCCCGTAAGACTGGACGTAGTCGATGTAACGTGACGCCCTCGACGTCGGTGACGTACGCGCCCTGGCCGCGGGCCACGAAGTACGGCGTGCCGCCGACCGCCTTGAACGCCCGCACAGGCGAGTTGACGCCGCCCGGGCGTCACCCGGCAGCGCCCGCTCGAAGAGCGACTCGTTGGTCTCGGTCTCGGTCCGGTCGCCTCTGTTGCCTGAGCCCGGTTCATTCAAGCCCCGAGGAGTTCGGCGACCTCGCCGGCGAAGTAGGTGAGGACCATGTCGGCGCCGGCCCGCTTGATGGCGCCGAGCTGCTCGAGCGCCACGGCCGTGCCGTCGACCCAACCTCGCTCGGCCGCCGCTTTCACCATGGCGTACTCGCCGCTCACGTGGTAGGCGGCCACGGGCACCGGGACGGCCCGGCGGACCGCGGCGATGACGTCGAGGTAGTGGAGGGCGGGCTTGACCATCACGATGTCGGCGCCCTCGGCCACGTCGAGCTCCGCCTCCCGGACGGCCTCCCTCGGGTTGCGCGGGTCCTGCTGGTAGCCCTTCCGGTCCCCGCCGCCGGCGATCGTCACGTCGACGGCGTCGCGGAACGGCCCGTACAGCGCGGAGGCGAACTTGGCCGAGTAGGCCAGGATGCCGACGTCGCCGTAGCCTTCGCCGTCCAGCGCTCGCCGGATGGCTGCCACCTGGCCGTCCATCATCCCCGAAGGGGCCACCAGGTCGGCTCCGGCCTGGGCTTGGGCCAGCGCCACCCGGGCGTAGAGGTCGAGCGTCGGGTCGTTGGCCACCTCCCCGCGCGCAGTCGAGGACGCCGCAATGGCCGTGGTCGGTGTACTCGTCCAGGCAGAGGTCGGCTATCGAGGACCATCTCGCGTGCCCAGTTCCTGGCGGAGCGTAGCCAGGGCCACCTGGACGATGCCGTCCGGCGACCAGGCCTGGCTGCCCTCGGCGTCCTTTGTCGCCGGGACGCCGAACAGGACCACGGCCGGGCACGCCGAGGCTGCACAGCCGGCGGGCCTCCTTCACCAGCGACTCGACGGTGTGCTGGACCACGCCCGGGAGGGAGACGATCGGCTGCGGTGTGTCGATACCTTCGCTGACGAAAAGCGGCGCTATCAGGTCCTTAACGGTGACACTGGTCTCGGCCACCATGTCCCGCAGGACAGGCGACCGGCGCAGCCGGCGCATCCTGGTCTGGGGAAAGCCCATGTCTGCCACGCTATCTGGCCCTTCGGGCCAGCCGAAAACCCCTTAGAGGAGTAGGGCCAAGCGCCTGCGGCGAGGGGCCAAGCGCCCTGCGGCGAGGCCTTCGTCGCGCTCTACGCACCCTTTTCGGTGCAACTGATGGTTCTCGTTGCGCTTCGCCGCTTTCCTACGTTGTAACGCAACAAGATGGCTCCGCTGCACCCAAATTGACCCGGGGCGGTCTCTCGGCACCACTGAACGTGCTGAGTTACGCACGCCGGGTGCGAGCGTGGCCCCGTCCCCTGCTACCTCCCTACCTCCGGCGGCCTGCGGGAGGCATGACGGCGCCGATGAGCCACAGGATGGGGAAGATGATCCCGATCAGGAACATGATCCAGTGGCCCTTGCGGATCGTCAAGAATGCCGAGAGTCAGGATCAGGACGAGGTAAATGGCGCCGATACCGACGAAGTACACGCTGTTGCCCTCCTGTAGGCTCCCGTTGTTCGGGCCCAGCGTGCTCCGTCGCCCATCCTAGACGGGACAGGACCGGCCCGCCTTCGGCCTACCTGCGTTTAGGTGGCCGCTCGGCCAGGGGGAAGCGCCGCGACGAGCGCGCGCGACCAGCCCGTCGAGAGTGTGCTCCGAGGCCTCGGCGGTCACCTCCAGCCCCCGGGAGCGAGCGGTGGCCGCGGTGACCGGGCCGATGCAGGCCACGACGGGCGGGACCGGCGCCCGCGCTGCGGGCCTGGTCGAGGTAGCTGTCGACCGCCGACGAAGAGGCGAAACAGATGGCGTCGGCCCGTTCGGCCGCCGCCAGAAGCTCCGGGTTGAGCGGCTGGGGCGCAGTCCGGTAGGCCTCGACGGCGTCGACCTGCCAGCCTAGCCTCCAGTCCCCGCCGCAGCTCGGGCCGGGCACCCGCGGCCTGAGGGAGGAGGACCGAAGCGAGACCTTGGGTGGCGCCGGCGGAGACGGGAACGACGTCGAGCAGGCCCTCGGCCTGGTAGTCGCTCGGGGACGAGGTCGGCCACGACGCGGTAGGCCCGCAGCGCCTCGGCGGTCGCCGGGCCGACCGCTCGCCACCAGCACACGCCCGAGGGAGCGGGTGTCGGGGACCAGTTCGAAGAACCGCTGCACGGCGTTGGCGGAAGTGAACACGACCCAGGCATAAGCGCCTGCGCCGCGCTAACCCGGGCGGCGCTAGCCCCCAGGGCCGCCCCGCCGTCTGAGGGTGGGGCCAGGCCGATGACCGGGACTTCGATGACCTGCGCCCCGAGGTCCCGGAGGCGCGCGGCTGAGCGGGGAGGCCTGGTGGGCCGGCGCGCGTCACCACGACGGTCCGGCCGAACAAGGGCCGGTCCTCGTACCAGCCGAGGTTCAGGCCGGCCACCTCGCCTATCACGATCGTCGACCGGCGGCGCCAAGCGGCGCGGTCCCGAGCTGGCCGAGGGTTGTGCGGCGGTGACCTGGCCCGGGCCGGTCCCCCACTGGACGGCCGCGACGGGGGTGTCGGCGAGCAGGCCGCCGGCCATCAGGCGTTCGGCGATCTGGCCCCGGTGGGCGGCGCCCATCAGGACCACGATCGTCCCGCCCGCCTGGGCCAACGCTTCCCAGTTCGGTGCCGCCCTCGGCCGGGCTCGAGGTCGACCGAACGGGTGTGGCCGGCCACGACCGTAAAGGCGGTGACGAGGCCGCGGTGGGTGACGGGGACCCCGGCGTAGGCCGGTGCGGCGACCGCCGATGTGACCCCCGGGACGACCTCGAAAGCCACTCCCGCCTCGTATCAAGGCCGAGCGCCTCCTCGCCGCCCCGGCCGAAGACGAACGGGTCACCTCCCTTCAGCCGCACCACCTTCAGGCCAGCTCTGGCCCGCTCGATGAGCAGCTGGTTTATGGCCTCCTGGTCGCCCCGGTCGTCGGGTTGCTTGCCGACGTCGACCTTCTCGGCTGCCGGCGGGGCCAGCGCCAGCAGGCTCTGAGGCGGTGAGGCGGTCATGGACGACGACGTCCGCCCGCTCGAGCACCTCAGCGCCCCGCAAGTGTCAGGAGGCCGGGGTCGCCCGGCCCGGCGCCCACCAGGTAGACGATCCCGCCCCGCGGCCCTGGCGCCTCTGGCCGTGCCGGTCGCTCGGCCGGCGGCCTCACGGCGAGCCGGTCGGGCTGGCCAGCAGCTCCCTGCCCGCCGCCGGCCAGGACCATCTCGGCCACCCGCCGACCCAGCGCGGCGGCCTCCTCGGGCCGGCTGACGAGCCGCAGCGGACCAGGGCACTGCCGTCGGGGGCGGCCAGCAGGCCATCGAGGCGGAGCTCACCGCCGCCGGTCGGGCCTGGCGTGGCCGGCGACCGGGAGGTCGCACGCCCCTCCGATGGTTACCAGGAAGGCCCTTCGGCATCGACCGCTTGCCGCGCGGCCAGGTCTTCGAGCGGAGCCGAGCAGTTCGCAGGCTGGTGGCGTCGTCAGCGCGGCACTCGACGGCCAGGGCCCCCTGGGCCACCTGGGGGAGCATCACGTCGGTGCCCAGCGTCTCCATCGGTTCGGGCGCGAGCCCCAGCCGGGAAAGCGCAGCCTGCGCCACCACGATCGCACCGCCCTCGGGCACCCGGGAGAGGCGGGTCTCGATGTTGCCCCGCAGGCTCTGGAACGGGAGGTCGGGCCGCAACCACGCCAGCTGGGCCCGGCGGCGCTGGCTCCCGGTGGCCACCGTGGCCCCGGGGGCCAGGTCGGCGAGCCGGCGGCCGACCAGAGCGTCCCTCGGGTCGCCGCGTGGCGGGACTGCCGCCAGGCAAAGACCAGGGGCGGTGACGGGCGGGAGATCCTTGGCGGAGTGCACGGCCGCATCGGCCTCGCCGTCGAGAGCACGGCCGACTGCACCTCGCGCACGAACACGCCCTGGCCGCCCATTTCCCATACCGGCACGTCCGAGCGGCGGTCCCCGGTGGTGGTGACCGGTCACGAGCTCGACTCGCCAGACCGGGGTGGAGCGTCGCGCAGCAGCGAGGCGACGTGAGCGGCCTGCCACAAGGCCAACGGGCTCCCTCGGGTAGCGAGCCGGAAGGCGCACCTCAGGGTTCTAGGTCGAAAAGGTCCCGGAACGCGTCGGCGAGCGCTTCGCCCCTGGCCGTGCCGGCGGCGGCCTTCAAGTTGACCGTCGGCGTGTGCAGCAGTTTGGCCACGACCCGCTTGGTCATGGCTTCGAGCGCGTCGCGCTCGGCGGGCCCAGTTCGCGGATGCGGGCTTTCGAAGCCGGGCCAGTTCGGCCAGCCTTATCTCCTCCGCCCGGTCGTGGAGGCTGCTCACCAGCGGGGCCACCGACCGCGCCGCCAGCGAGGTGCTGTAGCGCTCGACCTCCTCGGCGATGATCCGCTCGACGGCCGGCACCTCGGCCCGCCGCTCGTCCACCCTGGAACTGATGAAACGTGCTGATGTCGTCCATGTTGAGCAGGGTGACGCCGGGCAGGCTGGCCACGGCGGGGTCGACGTGGCGGGGCACCGCCAGGTCGACGAGCAGCATCGGTCGTCCCGGGCGCGGCGGCGAGCGCCTCCCGGACGAGGGCCGCGCCGAGGAGGGTGCCTTCACCCGCCGGTGCAGCAGGCCACGACGTCGGCCTGGCCAGAGCAGCCCGAAGGTCGGCCCACGGCACCACCCGCCCGCCAAGCGGGCTCGGCCACCTGGTTCGCCTTAGCCTTGGTCCGGTTGGCCACGAGCACGGGCAGCGCCCCGGGCACGGCGGCAAAGGCCCGGGCCGCGCTCTCGCCCACCTCGCCCAGCCCGATGACCAACGCTTGCTTGCCCTCCAGCCCGCCCAGGGCCGGACGCCGCCATCTCGACGGCGGCGTAAGACAGCGAGGTCGTGCCGCGGGCGATGGTGGTCTCCGCCCGGGCGCGCTTGCCCACCTGGAGGGCATGGCGGAATGCCCCGCTCAGCACCGGCCCGCACGCCTCCTCTCTGCGGGCTACTTCCCAGGCTTGGCGGACCTGGCCCAGCACCTCGGGTTCGCCGAGCGACGCCGAGTCCAGGCCGGACGAGACCCGGAAGAGGTGGTTGACCGCCGCTTCTTCGAAGTACGAGTAAAGGCTGCCCGAGAACTCCTCCGGCGGCTGCCCGCTCCACGTGGCCAGGAACTCCCTGATGTCCGCCATAGCCCCGTGGAAGCGGTTGACCAGGGCGTACACCTCGGTCCGCATGCAGGTCGAAACGACGACGACCTCGTCGAGGTAGGGACGCGACGGATAGGTCCGCGAGTGCCTTGGGCAGGTCGACGGGGGCGACGATCATCGGCTCCAGTGCGGCCAGAGGCACCGTCCGGTGGTTCATCCCGACTACCGCGATAGACAAGCCTCGAGACGCTCCTTCGCTTCGGCTCGGCGACCCGAGCGGATCAGGTCGAGCATGGCCCAATCCAGGCCCGCTCGCCAATCGACATCTTCTGTGCTGCGACCTTCCGCCTTCAGCCTCGCTCTGGCGTCGGCGAGCAGTTCGGCCAGCTCTGCCAGCTCGGGGCCCATATGCTCGGCAGCGTGGTCCTTCAGCCACGAGGCCAGGGCGGGGCTGTACCCCGAAGTAGAAATAGCCACGCTGACCGGGCCCTGGCGGGCGACCGCCGGCAGGATGAACGAACAAGACGCGGGGTCGTCCGCTGAGTTCACCCAAACCTCGGCCGTCTCTCCGTCTTCGTAGACGGCCCTGTTGACTTCGCTGTCGCCGGTAGCGGCTACGGCCAGCCAGTACCCGGCCACCTCGCCGCGGCGGTAAGGGCGTTCCTCGATACCGGTGACACCGGGCACGTCCTCGAGCGAGCGCATGGGGGCCAGGACTTCCTTCGCCACCACGTGGACCTGCGCCCCGGCAGCGAGCAGACCTCTAGCCTTGCGTTCGGCTATGTGCCCTCCCCCAACGACCAGGCACGAGCGGTCCTCGCAAAAGCAGGGCCACGGGGTAGACGGGGGCGTCGACGGGCAAGACCTCTCCTGTTACTAGTTAGCGGTAGCAGCCCTGGGAGCGGGCGCGTGATCGGTGCGCAGGTGCTCGTAGTAGCCGAGGATCTGGAGCTCGACCGCCAGGTCGACTTTGCGGACCGAAACATGGGGCGCCACGTTCAGCACCGCGGGGGCGAAGTTGAGCACCGAGTTGACCCCGGCCGCCACCAGCCTGTCGGCGATGTCCTGGGCTACCTGGGCCGGCGTGGTTATGAGGGCCATGGTAATTTTCTTCTCCCGCACGACCCGGGCCAGGTCCGATAACGGGTAGACGACGGCGGTGCCGAGGCGGCTGCCGAACTTGCGTGGGTCGGTGTCGAACGCGGCCACCACGTTGAAGCCGCGTTCGGAGAAGCCCCGGTAGTTGCCGAGAGCCTGGCCCAGGTTGCCGGCGCCGATGACGGCCACGTTGTGCTCCCGGTTTAGCCCCAGCTGGCGGTTGATCTGCTGGCGTAAGAGCTCGGTGTCATACCCCACGCCCCGGGTCCCGTAGGAGCCGAGCTGGGACAAGTCCTTACGGACCTGGGCTGCGTTTACCCCGGCTCTGGCGGCCAGCTCCTCAGAGGACAGCATCAGCATGCGCTCGCCGCTGGCCTCGACGAGCGCCCTCAGGTAGAGGGGCAGGCGTCGCAGCGTCGCTTCGGGGAGAGGACGGGCCGCGGTGGGTGCTGCTGACATCGGCACAATCGTACGGCCAGGTGAGCCGAAAGCCGGAGGCCGGGCGGCGACCCCGCTTGCCAGTTGTCACTTCTTGTTAACGCCCTGGTCACGCCGACTACGGTTTCTTCGCCCATCATGGAGAGGTGAAACAAGAAGGACGCCAGACCCCCCCGAGGAGATGCCGACCCGCCGGCGGATCGCGTTGATCGCCCACGACAACCGCAAAGCCGACCTTCTCGAGTGGGCGCGGTACAACCGGTTGTCGCTGGTGGAGCACGACCTTTTAGCTACCGGGACCACCGGCCAGCTCATCGCACAGGAGCTCGACCTCGACGTAGCCACGGTTGAGAGCGGCCCTCTGGGTGGCGACGTCCAGATCGGCGCCATGATCACGGAGGGCGTCATCGACATGCTCGTTTTCTTCTGGGACCCGCTCGAGCCCCAGCCCCACGACCCAGATGTCAAAGCCCTGTTGCGGGTGGCCGTGGTCTGGAACATCCCGATCGCCTGCAACCGGGCTACGGCTGATTTCTTGATCTCGTCCCCGCTCATGACCGACCTCTACGAGAGAGCGACGCGCCACTACGGAGCGGCTATGAAACCCGAGGCGCGAGCTTTGTCGGCCCAAACTTCGCCGGCCCAGTCGTCGCCGGCCCAGTCGTCGCCGGCAGAGGCATCGCCGGCAGAGCCGCCGGCGCTTCAACGTCAATCGGCCTGAGCCACAAGACGTCCTGCTCGGCGGCACCCAGCAGGTCAGCCGCGCTGGCGCTGTTGAGGCACAGGGCGAGCGACCCGTAGGAGTCGACCAGGATACCGAGCTCGCCGGGGGCCAGGTCGGCGAAGGTGTCCACCACTCGGGCTGACCGTGAGGTGCTGGCCTTGAGTTTGCTCGGGTCGGCGGGCGCGGTCCCCGCTTTGGCGACCGAGAGGCGGCAGCGACCGTGGAGGGCCTCCGGGCCCGCCGCCAGCTGCACGTTCCCATAACCGTCGACCCACGTCACCTCTATCACGAGCGAGCCGTCGCGCTCACAGAACTCAGGCGGCGGGAGGCGGACCAACGTACCCGAGTCGAGGCAGCGACCCAGTATTGACAGGTTGCCTCCACCAGCCAGGTAGGCAGCCGCCGGGGCGAAGATGTCGCGTCCGGCGAAGGTAGGGCCCGGAGCGCTTAGGCGGTACTCCGGGTTGACGAGCTCTACTGCCTCTGTCGGCCCACCCAGGACGTCGAGCGCCGGTGGCAGCAGGCCATTGTCGGGGCCGATGAACGTGAGATTCGGCCGAAGCGGGCCGTACTGCGATTGGACGCCGCTGCGTCCCCACCCCGGGGTCGACGATAGCCACGACCACGCCTTCGGCCAGGTAGGGGGCCGCCCGCTTGAGGGCCAGGCTGCCCGCCCTCACGTCCTGCGCCCGCACTTCGTGGGTGAGGTCAACGATCGGCACCAGGGGGAGGCGCGCCCTCAGCACACTGTGGAGCGCCCCGACGAAGCCGTCCGCCAGCCCGTAATCAGTGAGGAGGCTGACAACCAGGGGCGCGCCGCTCCCGGGGCGCTTCAGACGCCCTTTATCCGGCCGAGCGCTATCCGGCCGCGGTGTACTGGGCTTCAAGGAACCGGTCCACGTCCTCTTCTCGTATCCGGTATGAGCGCCCGACTCGTACCGCCGGCAGCTGCCCGGACTGGACCAGGCGGTAGACCGTCATGTTGGACACCCGGAGCAGGCCTGCCACCTCTGCAACGGTGACGTAGCGCGACCTGGACCGGGCCTCGTTCGGCTTGGCCATTTGTTGCACCCTTCTCCACTTACGAGGGTAGGCCAAGGGGGCCGGCTTGTGCACCCCGGGCCCCCTTGGAGTGCTGGCCGCCGACGTGTAGCAGTTTTGCTCGGAAACAGGATAAAAGTCCCTACCGGCGCGGCGCCGCGGTCAAAAAATGCAATTTGCTGGCCCGCAGACGGCCTGCTCAATGGGACTTTTATCCATTCGACCCACCTCGCTGGACGTACCGACAGTGACCTGCACCGATGGCAGTTGTGCCGCCACAAGGCGGTGATAAATCCACCAGTATGAGCCCGTGTGCACGTCATTTCGATGCGGCTAAGCGGCACCGTTCATAAACAACAACGAGGAATAGATAACCGTCCAGCTAATGGCCAACGCCGCTGGGTATTCACGACACACCCGGGCGGGGGGCGCCGAGTTCGCGGCTCCGGGCAGAAGCGGCCACGACGGCCTCGATGAGGGCGGAACGCGTCCGGCCCGCTTCCAACTGGCGCAAACCGGCGGCGGTCGTACCTCCGGGTGAGGTCACGGCGGCGCGGAGCTCTTCGGCGCTCTGCCCTGTCGTTGAGAGCAGCTGGGCCGCGCCGGCCAGCGTCTGGACCACCAGGTCACGGGCGATGGGGCGGGGCAAGCCTTCGAGAACGCCGGCTTCGGTCATCGCCTCGACGACCAGGAACACATAGGCCGGGCCCGAACCGGACAACCCGGTTACGGCGTCGAGCAGCTTCTCGGGCACCTCCACCACCAGGCCGACCGACCGCATGATCCCAGCCGCCCATTCGACGTCCTCAGCGCTGGCCCGCGGCCCGGGCGAGATGGCGGTGGCGCCCGCTTTTACCAGGGCGGCAATGTTGGGCATGGCCCTGACCACGGCGCAACCCGACGGGCACCAGGACTCGACGGCGCCGAGCGTGACGCCGGCGGCGATTGACAATACCCTTGAAACGCCGGTGCCTTCGAGGCTTCGGCCGGCCGCCTCCATGTCCGCGGGTTTGACGGCGAGCACGGCTCCGTGGGCCGGGCCGCCGGCAGCCGTCTGGTCGACTACTTGAAGGCCAGGGTAGCGCTTAGCCAGGCCGCCCTCGGCCATGAGCTCGCCCCGTCGAGACTGGCGATGACCTCGACGACGGCTACCTGCTCGGGACTGGCCCAGCCGGCGTCGAGCAAGCCTTCGACGAGGGCTGCCCCCATTTTGCCGCCGCCGACCACTATCAACTCGTTCACCCTGTCAAACGATAGAGGGGTCAGAGAGAGGGGTCCAACGGTAGAGGGGTCAAACGATAGAGGGGTCAAACGGAGAGGGGCAAACGGAGAGAGGAACGGTAGCCGCACCGGGAAGAGGGCCCAACGCTGGGGGGCGTCAAACCAGACGACGGCCAAGGAGGCAGCGCCGCAGCCCGCGGGCCCGGTACTTCGCACTTCCCCGAACGAAATCCCGGGTCACCCTCGAGCTACGGCAGTGCCAATCGTAGCCCGCCCCGGCCGGCCAATTCTCGGCCAAATAAAAGGGGCTTTTCCTACCAAAAGGTACTCAGGCCCGGGTTGGGCCTGGACCCCCATCGGGGTCGGGAGCGGCCAACCTGCAGGAGCAGGACCAGGGGACTAAGACCAGGGAAGCCGCGTTAGCGGAGCAGCGTATCTACGTTCGCCTCGCCGCTGCGGTAGCGGCGTACCAGCTCCTCTTGGAGGCGGTCCTGGATGTCATGGAGGGCACGGCGCTCGGCGGAGACGTCGCGCTCGAGGTTCGAGAGGGCGGTGAGCAGCTCATCTAGCTCGGCTGGGCTCAGCGTCGCCAGCGATTCCAGCTTGTCGGGGGGAGGATCCGCTCCACGCGGGCGGCCAAGCTCAGCTGGGTACCCGCCGCGGGAGCGAAGAATGTCGGCAGGCGGCCGCTCCCCGCTGCGTGGGTGTGCTCGCTGAGGATTTGCGGCAACTGTTCCACCAGCGCCTCGGGAGCAGGCTCTGACGGCCCGTGGTGGCGGCGCTCCGCCTCCGCCACGATCAAGTCCACCCTGGCCTGCGCCAGCCGCCGAAGATACGAGAGGTCAGTTTCCAGCTCCGCACACGCTTGCCTTTTCGCCCGCAGGTCGTTGAGCGAAAGATCTTCCAGATCCGCGAGGTAGCTGGGCTTGAAAACTTCGTCGACGTTCAAGGTCATTGCAAGTCGAGGGTACCGCAACCTCCCGACACCGGCGGTAGTACCGCGACCTCATCGCCAGCGCTGAGCACGGTGGTGCGAGGGGCGGGAGACCGGTTTACCCAGACGGCACAGGACGGGAGCAGCGTTCGCAGCGCGTCGCCGAACGTGGAACACAGGTCATCGAGCAGGTCCTCCACGGTGCGGCCGGCCGCCGGGATCTTGGTACTGCGGGTGCCGACGGCTTCCCTGGCACTCGCAAAGAACAGGACGGTTACCCACTGAGCCGCTTCCTCCGCGGCAGCGCCGTCAGGGACCGCCGTCACGGCGCGCCATCCCGCCCGTTCGGCGACGCCGCCACTAAAGCTGCCCTGGCCGGCGCCGGTGGTCTGTCATCGAATGGAGGTTACCGGTCTGTCCGATGCCGGTCTGCCAAGATGTCTTATGTGGGTCGCCTTCTCATAATTCGTCATGCTCAGTCCGTTTGGAACGCTGCCGGCCGCTGGCAAGGCTGGTCCGACGCTCCTCTTTCCGAGCTCGGGATCGACCAAGCTCGGCTGGCCGGTCAGGCGCTCGCCGCTGCCGACGTCGTACCCGAGATTGTGGCCGCGTCGGACCTGGCCCGGGCCAGGGTCACAGCCGAGTTGGTCGCTTTCGAGCTCGAGCACGAAAAGCCTGTGGTTATCGACCCGGACCTGCGTGAGCAGGACCTGGGCGAGTGGAACGGCCTGACGAACGAAGAGATCTCCGCCCGTTGGCCCGACGAGTTCCAGGCCCGACGGGCCGGGCAGCTGGGGACGGTGCCCGGTGGGGAGGCCGGCGAGCGCTTCTCCCGGCGCTCTGTGGGCGCTGTGCGTCGCTTGGCCGGTCAAGGAGCTGAGGTCGCTGTTGTAGTGGCGCACGGTGGCGTCGTGATCGCCCTCGAACGGGCGCTCGGTATCTCGGCCAAAGGCAACCGCCATCCCAACCTGAGCGGGTGGTGGCTCGAGGTGCAAGGCCCGCCCGAGGACGTGGTGCTGGTGCCATTGGAGCGGGTGGACCTGTTGGCGCTAGGAGCCGAAACGGTCACTGGTCGCGCCTAATCTGTCGCTCCGATATGAAGGTCGAGGTCGTCCGGAGTAGACGCCGGCACAAGACGGTCCAGGCTCGCCAGGTCGGGGACGTGGTGAGAGTGAGCGTGCCCGCGACTATGAGCCGGGCCGAGGAGGAGCGCTGGGTCAACGAAATGCTTCGGCGCATCGGCCGCCGCCAGCGAGCGACGAGCCCGGACCTGCACGACCGTTCCCGGATGCTGGCGAGCAAGTTCGGGCTGGCGGTGCCGACCAGCACCCGCTGGGTGGACAACCAGGTCTACCGGTGGGGCAGCTGTACGCCCACCGACGGGACTATCCGCATTTCGTCCCGGTTGGCTAAAGAGCCGCTTTGGGTGCTCGACTATGTGTTAGTGCACGAGTTGGCCCACCTGCACGTGAGCGGTCACGGCAAAGCCTTCTGGGAGCTCGTCAACCGCTACCCCCTGGCCGAACGGGCGCGTGGTTTCCTCATGGCCCGCGGGCTGGAAGATCCGGACGCGATGCCTGACCTAGAGCCTTCGATAAGCCCGTGAGAGGGCGCCGGTCTGCCCCGGCTCACGCCGGGCCAAACGGCCCAGGCCAGACGGAGGGCAGCTCGCAGAGCGAAAGCCGACGAGGGCCCCTCGGCCCCCATACCCGAGGACGCAAACCCGTCCGAGCCGTTGATCCCAGCGGGTGACGCCGCTTCGGGGGAACCGGGCCTCTCCTCGGCTGTCGGTACGGGCCCGGTGGAGACTGCGCCGGGTACCGCCGCCCTGGCTACTGCAGCCGTAACCCGGACGCTTTCGGCTCAGGTTGGGAAAGGTCGAGAGGTCGTCGTCCGCACTGGCCCTCTGTCGTATGACGGCAGGCCGGTGGTTACAGCGCAGGTCCAGGACGCGGAGCGGGGCCGCGGGCTCACCAGTGACGCCGTTGCCACTTTGGCGGGAGCGGCTGAGCTCGCACTGGAGCGGCGGTTGCCGTTAGTGATCGTGCTTTCCTCCGCTGGTCTTGACTTGAACGCGGGGGTGGCGGCGCTTGATGCCTGGGGACGGGTGGCGAGGGCGGTTGCTCGTTGTTCAGGGGTCGTGCCTGTAGTCGCGGTCGCGACTGGGCCGGTCCTGTCTGGGCCGGCTCTGTTGCTCGGCATGGCCGACGCCGTCGTCATGACGGCCCGGTCGCTCAGCTATGTCTCCGGTCCCGCCGCCGTGGTCGAGGTCACCGGGTTGACTGTTAGCCCCGAGGAGCTCGGCGGCCCATCCGTCCACGCCAGCCGGACGGGGCTGGCCACGATGGTCGTAACGGACGACACCGGGGCCATGACAGCGGTCGCTGACCTGCTGGGCTACCTCCCTGCTCACGGCGACGAACTGCCGCCAGTGAACGACAGCGACGACCTCCCGTCACGTCCGACGCCTGCGCTACGGGACGTGGTGCCGGCCAGCTCCACTGGCAGCTACGACGTCCGCCGTGTGCTGGCCGCCATTGCAGACGACGGGGAGCTGCTGGAGTTGCGACCGTTGTGGGCACCGCAACTGGTTACTGCGCTTGTGCGCGTCGCCGGCCAGCCGGTCGGGGTGCTGGCCAACCAGCCTCAGGCCATGGCCGGCACCCTCGACATCGCCGCCTCGCAAAAGGGTGCCCGCTTTGTGGGCTTTTGCGATTCGTTCAATGTGCCCTTGCTTACGGTGGTGGACACTCCCGGGTTCATGCCCGGCCGCGACCTCGAGTGGCGGGGGGTGATCCGCCATGGCGCCGAGCTGGTGTTCGCGTACGCCGAAGCGACTGTGCCCCGGATTTGCCTGGTACTGAGGAAGGCCTACGGCGGGGCCTACATCGTCATGGACTCCAAGGCCATGGGTAACGACCTGTGCGTGGCGTGGCCTGGCGCTGAGCTGGCCGTCATGGGCGCCGAACAGGCGGTCAAAATCGTCCACCGTCGAGAGGACGAGGAAACTCAGGCGAAATTGGCCGTCGAATACGAGGAGAAGTTCCTCAACCCGTATATTGCCGCCGAGCGGGGCTACGTCGACATGGTCATAGACCCGGCCGAGACGCGCCAGGTTATTGCCCGCTGTCTCGTGGCCTTGCAGACCAAACGAGAACGCTTGGTGAGCCGAAAGCACGGCAACAGCCCGCTGTAACGCCTCGACGGCGGTGGCGTTAGGCGTCCGCCGTGGGCTCGGCGTCCTCTCGGGGTTAGACCGGCTTCCAGCCCGATTTTCGGCGCAGATCCGCCCTTAGGGAAGGCTGTTGCACAATGGCTGCGTCGCAGCTCCGGCACCCCCGCTCCCGAGGCTCCCCGAAGGGGGGCCGTTGGGCCCCGGGGCCACCGAGCGGCCCAGATCCGGACCCCACCGGCCCGATTTTCGGCGCATATCCGCCGTTTGGGCGCGCCAGAGTACGGATAGGCGACTCGGCCGCGCCCAGGTCCCCACCGGACCGGCCCGGCAGCCCTGGCCCGGCAGCCCTGGCCCGGCCGGACCAGGGCCCTCCGAGCCGAGCCAGGGAGGAGGCTCAGCTTTCAGGGCCAGCCGGGGTGGCCCCGGCCACCATCGTCTGTGGAGGGCCTCCTGTCGACATGGACTTGATGGGATGCAAGGCCAGCCAGCGCATGTGCGAGATGATCGGCCGAGTGCGCTTGGCGGGCACCACGGCAGGCACAGTCCCGTCCGCGGACAGCCAGCCCCGCCGCCGGAACATCAGAAGCAGTGCCGCCGCCACCAAAACCTGCGAGCCGACGCCGACGGCCCAGAAAGCCTGGGCGCTGGTGATCTTGGAGATCATCCATGCCATAGTTCTGACCGAAAAACCCGGTCAGGAAGCTCAGCGGCAAGAACACCGTGGCGATGATGGTGAGCTGTTTCATGACCACGTTGAGCCGGTTGGACACCGTTGAAAGGTGGGTGTCGAGCGCTCCACTCAGGAGGTCCCTGTAGCTGTCGACGAGGTCGCTCACCCTGATGAGGTGGTCGTAGATGTCCCGGAAGTACCTCTCGTACTCGGGTGTCATCCCCGGGATGACATCGGCGCTGGCAAGGGTGGCGAATACGTCCCGTTCGGGCGTCACCACCTTGCGCAGGACGATCAGAGCACGCTTCATGTCAAACAGCCGCCCGAGCTGTTCGTCCGTCGGCGCCTTGAGGATCTCATCCTCGATGTCGTCTATCTGGTCGTCCAGGGCGGCCAGGACCGGGAAATAGGCGTCGACCAGCGTGTCAACCACGCGGTACAAAGCCATGACGGGGCTGGGCAAGGCCGTCGTGGTCGCCTCAAGCCGGCGCCGCACTTCGTCGATTGACGGGCAGTTGCGCCGGTGGACTGTGACCAGGAAGTTCTGGGCGCAAAAACAGTGGACCTCGACGAGGTGGTCGGCGTGACCGGGCCGAAGACGACCAGGAGGGCGAAGTCCTCGTAAGAGTCGAGTTTGGGCCGTTGTCCAAACTGGGCGGCGTCCTCGAGCGCCAAGGGGTGAAAGCCGAAAGAGTCCCGGAGGAGTGCGAACTCCGGCGTGTCCTCGCCCTTGATCCTTAGGTCGAGCCAGAACGGCTCGGAAGATGCGAGTAGTTTCTCGATTTCTGGTTTGTCCAGGACCTGTTCTTTACCGTCGAGCGTCACTAAGTTGCCGTTCATGGCGCAATTCTCGCCCAGGGTGCTCGCTTGCGCACACGCCGACCGCGCAGCCGGCTGGTTCCGGCGTTCTCACTGCCCGCCTTCGGCCTGCTCGGCCTGCTGCGAGTACGGAAGCCCGGGCGGGATGAGCTTCTCGCAGATCTCCCGGGCCCTTAGGAACGGGGGCGAGTTCCCGACGCTCGCGTTCATACCGGGGGGCAGTGGGAAGCGCACGCTGTTGTCCGAGAAGACCGGGTCCGGGAAGGTCGGTACGCCGTGGTGGCGCATGCAGGCGGCTGCGTTTATGTAATCGACCTCGTCCTTCGGGGTAATCGTCGGGCTCGGGGCGGCCCCCGTGGGGACGAGGTTTTGACAATCTCTCCGCGCCGCCTGGACCGCCGGCGAGTTCTTGTCGACAGACACCGGCGCCACCGGCACCGCGCTGCCGTTTGCGGTCATCACTACCTCCGGGAAGATCGGCACGCCGTGGCGGCGCATGCAGGAAACAAACTTTTAGAACTGGGCGCTGGTGTTGCCCGACGACGGCTGCGGGTTTGAGGGGCCACTAGCCGCCATAGTCGTCGTCGAGCCGATATGGGCGACGCTTGTTGGCGCGCCGCCGCAGGCGGCGAGAAGGGGATGCCGCCCACGCCGCTTCCCCCATGGTGGGCGGCGGCTTCCGTCAAGGCCTCTATGACGTGGCCGCTCTGTCTGCGGCCTTGGCGCACGACCAGAAGGGCGACGTTGCCCGCCTTCTCGAGAGCTACCAAGATCAGCGCCTGGCATCAGCTCAGGCGCACGTCGAGCACAGCCAAGCCGCGAGCCAAAGGTACCTCGAGCGCTGTGACCCGGGCTGACCACCATGGGCCGCGCCACGGACAGACATTTGAACGTCAACTGGAGGCCTTAACACACCCATGGCGGCGCGGATGAAGCAGCCGGCTCGTCTGGGTCTGGTAGTGCCTACTCGGCACGCGGCCGGCTTGGTCTAGACGTCTATGCCGTACATGCGCAGGGCGACGTGGAGGTCGTGGTGGGCATCCAAAGGTTGGCCGTCGTTGTACGTAATAAACAAAAGCGGCAGCCCGTCGGGGTCGCGACCGGTGACGAGCTTGAACGGCTCGGACGCGTGTAGCGGCCCACGGGACACGAGAGCCTCGGCCGCCGCAAGGCGCTTGGCCACCGCGTCAAGCTCGGCCTGAGACCCCACGTCGATGGTCACCGCCCGTGGCCCTAACGCCTGCTGGCCGTAGTGATAGGCCTCTCCTCGCATCTGTCGCAACACCATGACGAAGGTGCGCTGCTCGCCCTCGAGTACGGCCACCTCGCCCTCTCGGCTGGTCTCGCGCAGCCCGAGCACATCCCGGTAGAAGGCGAGCGACCGGTCCAGATCGTGCACCGAGACCAGCACCGAGCGCAGGGACCACGGCACAGGACCAGGAGTCACAGGCGGTGGCCGCCTCGCAGAGAGTCAGTCATCCCCACCCGGCGGCGGTCAGCTCCCAGAATCCCGCACCCGCATGCGGCGTGGCTCAAACGCTCTACCCTTAGCGCCCCGAGAAAAGGCATTCGGCACTCGTAGCCTCGTTGTCTGTTTGTTATTACCTGGAGCGGTAGAGAGTGATCCTGAACGAGGCTAGCTGAAGCCCCCCGGCGGTCAGATCCCAGGCGCCCGGCCCGAAGACGACGCTTTCAGTCACGGCGACGGTGCCGGCGCGGCTCGGCGCCAGTCGGTGTTTGCCAACCTCGCCAGGCCACGGGTGCTGGTAGTACTGGCCGGACGTGACGAGGCGGGTGCCGATGAGGGCTCACATCGCCGGGTCTCGTAACTGTGGACTGTCGAACGAACAGCCGGCGCCGTGTATTGCCGAGGTGGGACCAGAAGCCCCTGACACGAATGGCCTGCTCAGAGCGACTGCAAAACGGTGGGAGCGGGGAGGATCGCACTCCCGGCGCGCAGATTAAAGGCTTCTCGACGAGTCGCGAAGAAGAGAGAAGAGGAAGCCGCCATGCCGCCATGCTCTGCGAAACTAGTGCGGGCAGGACCCCAGCGCACGTCGGCGCTGGGCGTTCGCACGAGCATTATGCAGCGCATTATGTGCGCGACGGACATGGCTGATGAGCAGCCATAATGCCGATTAGGCGCTGGTGTGCCAGAAACGTCCCAAACTGTCTAACGAATACAGATCACCGGCATAACCACCAATTATGTATTCCTTGGCCGAACACCAGGTGCGTCCGCTGCGGGTTTGACCCGGTTCGCTGACTTGGATGACCGACTGCGAACCGTCTGCGCCCGAGCAGACTTCAAATGGGACGGGGGGACTTTCAGGCGGAGAGCATGTCCGTGACCACTTCGCGCGTCATTGCAGCGCCTTCTGCCAGCAGGCAGGCCAAGCGGTCGCCCAAACGAGCCCGCAGCACATCCATGTCTGCGTCCGCCCACCGGTTCCCCTCGTAGCGCTCCCCGAAGCCCGCTGACCCGAGTTGTTGGGCTGCGAAGCCGTACAATCGGGCGGCGGCCTCCTCGTCTTCCCGGAGCGCAAGAAGACAGGAAGCGGCACCCCTTGCTGCGTCAGCCATGCCCGAAGGAAAGTCCCGGCGCCTCGCCGACTCGAAGGTGCTCCGGTGCGTCTCGAGCGAACCGGCGTAGTTACCTTCCGCGTAAAGGAGCTCGCCGCGCCGTAAGTCCTCCCACACTCTTGACACCCCAAACTGCTCTGCCAGTACCCCTAGCCTCTCGACGTGTAGACGGACAGCTCCGGGGTCGTCGTAAAAGAAGCCGTAGGGGCACAGGTTGTCATGCGCGGCGTAGATGAAATAGATGTCCCCACTCTCTTCGGCCATGGCCAATAGCTCCTGCAAGACGGCCCGGGCCCGCTCGATGGCGGCTCGACTGCGAACATCCACCGAGAGGCCGAGCGCAATGAGCCCTTCGCACACGAGCCAGGGTTCTCCCACTTGCCGGGCCAGTCGGAGCGCTCGTTCGCCATCGGCCTCGTTGTACCGGCCAGCTAGGCCGTTCACCGAGGCTATGAGGGCGGCGGCAAGGGCGGCCGTCGCATTGTGACCAAGGTCGAGGGCCAGCTCGCCGCCGGCCTTGGCGTAACGGGCGCTCACCGAGGCATCGAGGTGCGCGGCAACGTCTGCTGCGGCGACGAGCGCCTTGGCCCTCAGCACGGGATCCTCGCTTGGGCCTGTGCTTGCGAGCGAACGCTCCAAGAGGTCGAAGCCTTCGCGGCCACGGTCGTAGATATCCCAGTAGCGGCGCATCGTCACCAACGCCCTGAGCATGTCGTCCCGGCGCTCGGGCCGGGACAAAAGGTAGGAGAAGACGGCCCGGAGGTTATGGAGCTCAAGCTCGATGTTTTTCAACCACGGTGTCATCGCCCGGCCGAAGGGTTCTGGTCCAGCAGAGCGAACGAGCGAGAGGTAGTAGTCGGCATGGGCGTCGAGGGCTTGTGCCGTCCCGGGTTCCCCGAGCTGGTCGGCGCCGAACTGGCGCAGCGACTCGTGCAGGTAGTAGCGCGTCGGGCCACCCCCGTCTCCGACGATGGCGACCATCGACTTTGAGACCAAGGAGAAGAGGTCTTCGGCGGCCTCCTCGGGCGCCCCGCCGGCCAGTGCCAGGGCGGCGTCCAGGCTGAAACTGCCTGGGAAGACAGAAAGGCGGCAGAAAAGGCACTGTTCTCTCGCCGTCAGGAGGTCATAGCTCCACGCGACCGCCGCCCGGAGAGTTTGCTGCCGGGCTGGGGCGGTGCGCGAGCCACCAGTGAGGAAGGCGAAGCGGTCGGCCAGGCGGGCAAGGATGCTCCCTGGGTCGATCATCGCCGCCCGCGCTGCCGCCAGTTCGATGGCAAGGGGCAAGCCGTCGAGGCGGCGGGTGATCTCGGCAACGGTGGCAATGGTGCGGTCATCGAGGAGCACGCCCGCTCCGGCAGCCTGAGCTCTGTCCACGAAGAGCTCAACCGCCCCGCAGCCACGGCACTCAGCCGCGCTAGCGCCTGCGGCCGGCACTTCGAGCGACGGCACCCGCCACACCGTCTCAGCCGAGATGCGGAGCGGCTCCCGGCTCGTCGCTAGTACCCGCAGGCCGGGGGCGCCTTGGAGCAGCTCCTCGACCACCTCAGCGACGGCGCCGACAAGGTGCTCGCAATTGTCAACGACGGCGAGGGTCTCGCGATGCCCGACCACTTCTGCCACCACTTGGGTAATTGGACGACCGGACTGGGGCCGCACGCCGAGGGCCTCGGCCACGGCAAGGGGTACCGACGATGGGTCGGCGAGAGGGGCGAGGGCGACGAAGTGGGCGCCTTCGGAGAAGCGGGCTGCCACGGTCGCAGCCACTTCCTGGGCGAGCCTCGTCTTCCCACAGCCGCCCGCACCGGCCAGGGTGACCAGGCGGCGCTCCCCGACCAACTTGGCCACTTCGGCCACTTCTTCGACGCGGCCGACGAAGCTGCTGGCCGGGCGGGGCAGAGCGCCGGAGAGGGGCACGGGCGCCGGGCCGCTGGGCGCCCCGGCGGTGAATGGGCGCTGGTCGAGCTCGGGCGACTGCAGCAGCACCTTGTGTTCCAGGGCTGCAGAATCCGCCGAGGGGCTAAGGCCGAGTTCCTCGGCCAAGGCCGAGCGTAGGCGGCCAAATGCCCGCAGGGCGTCGGCCTGGCGGCCCGAGCGGTAGTAAGCCAACATGAGCTGGGCCCACCGCCGCTCCCGTAGAGGTTCTGCCGCCACCGCCGCTTCAAGCTGGCCGACCATTGCGCTGTGCTCGCCAATGGCCAGGCGTAGGTCGACAAGGTCGTCTTCAGCTTCTCGGCGCATTTCCTCCAAGCGGGCGACCTCAGCAGTAGCCCAGGAATGCTCGACCAGCTCTTCACACGGTCGACCGCGCCAGAGGTCTAAGGCTTGCGCCAAGACCGCTACTGCGCCCTTTGCGTCGCCCGTCTCTGTTCGCTGACTTGCATTTCGTACGGCTTCTTCGAAGCGCTGCGCGTCCACCGAGCCGGGCTCGAGCTTGAGCGAGTACGCGTTACCCGACGTCATGAGGCACAGCTCCGGGATGGTTCGCCGGAGCCGCGACACGTATGTTTGAAGGACTTTGGTGGCGGAGGCCGGTGGCGACTCGCCCCACAGGCCAGCGATGAGCAACTCCGACGTCACATGTCGTCCGGGCCGTAGCGCCAACATCTCGACGACGGCCCGCTGTTTCGGCGCGGACAGTTCAACCGGGCCCTTTTCCGATCGGAATTCGAGCGGCCCTAGGAGCGCGACGTGCACCGGGGCCAACATTAGGCGGCCCATTTGCGCGTTTCTTGTGCGTCCGCAAAGCGCCCCGCCCAAGGTTCGGCGCTCGTATACCGCGCCTATACCGCGCTCTACCGGGCTGCAACCGGCGCGCAACCGTCGAGGCAAAGCCTGAACAACAACGACTCCGGGGTGGAGCGCGGCCAAACAGGCCAGTCCTACGACGAAAGCACCAAACGAATGAGACGAACGAGAAAGCGAACGCTCAGTGCCCTTATCGGTGCCGCGGTGACGTCGGCTGTGCTGCTCGCCCTTTCACAGATGTCCTTCGCCAGCGCGGCCGGTGTGAGGTACGCGGGACGGGGTGGCACGATCAGGTTTGAGGCTCGGCTTGGTCTAGCGCTGAAGCCGATGGCTACACGCAACTGGGCAGGTTACTCCCTTGCGGGAAACGGTTTCACCGGCGTGACCGGGACCTTCAACGTCCCCGCCCCGCTCCGCTCCGAGTCCTGTCTTGAAGAGACGTCCGTCTGGGTGGGAGTTGACGGCGTCGACAACCATGACCTGCTCCAAGCAGGTATCGCCGAGACGGGCTTTTCCCCGCCGAACAACCCCGCTCGAACGGAGTGGCTGGAGCCAGAAACTCCCCCTTTCCTTTGCGGCGGCCCTGTCCGAATATTTGCCTGGTGGGAGGACCTCCCGTCCGGCCCCGTGCCAGTCAAGCTCCCGGTCGCGGCCGGCGACAGCGTCACCGTGTCAATCTTCAAAATGTCCCCCGGTTGGTGGGCGCTCGCTGTGCACGACCTCAGGACCAACCAAAGCTTCCTTTTGGCCCAACCTTACGTAGGCCCTCAAACGTCCGTGGAGTGGGTGGTGGAGGCGCCTCAGGTAACGGGCATACTCAGCAACCCCGTCCCTTTCAGCACCGTGAAGTTCCGATACCTCGGTGCGGAAGGCGAAGCCCACGACTTGGAGGGTTTCAGCTTCAGCTCCGGAGGTCATGTTGCCTCCCCCTCAGAGGTCTTTGGAAGTAGCGGCCAGCTCATTCGTGGCTTCACCGTGCACTGGGTCCGAAGCCGTTCTTAGCTCGGCTATTTGGAGCGAGTGGAATCATGAGATGGACCCAAGCGCCGGGGAAACCTACCATGTCGATGACGACATTCTCGCGGAGGCGTGGGACTTTAGCGTTTCGTTCGTGATCCTGAGACGTGGTCCCGGGCCAGCCGCTGCGCGACGGAAGATGACGGCCCGACAGCCTCGTTATTGACCAACTGATGGCGTTCCTTGGACGGCGCGCACTGTCGAGCCAGTGACCGGTCGGAACGCAACGTCGCGATCGGTCTTGACTGCGAGGACAGATTGTCCCCTCACGGTCAGGACAACCATTACAGAGCGGACCTTTTCGTCCTTCAGGTGGACCGGTGTTTCGCGTAACGACGGGTAGGGAGCACTCAACTGCCAGGAAATCAACTGGTAACTCGCTACATAACACGCGCCCAAATTCGAGACTCGAGCGCGGAATCGAACGACACGACCAGCCGGCAGACGTCGTAGAGAACTCTGCCGATAGACCGCTGCGCTAGCTGCGGAGCCAACGGACGGTGTCGTCGTCGCGAATCAGGGCCAGCAGGTCGAAGGGCGCTCCTGCCTCGACCTCGACCTGTTCAACTGCCGCGGCGATCGTCTCCGGGTGGGGCATGAAGTTGGCTCCAAACCTCAGGTCAGGGGCACCCCCGCTGATCGATGGCAAGGCAAGTGCGGTACCCAAGGGCTCGCGCACCGGATAGCTGTCCTCGCAGCTTCTTCCCGAGCGGCTGTCCCGACGAGAGGACGATCTCGTCCTGCAGGTTTGCCGACTGGCCGTGCCATGGCTGCACGATGACTGCGCCCAACTCCGGGGCCCGTGACCATAGTGACGCGGCCTCATCGTTGCGCTCCTGGTCCTGACCGGACGTAACTGCCCTCCTTGCGAGCTCGACGAGCGAACGAATGACGTCCTCGTCGGCGGAGACGTGGCACGTCATGACGAGGGTTCTTCCGGCGACGTCGAGGTCGGCGCCGAACTCCCGCTCGAGCCGGACCTCCAGCTTCTCGACTGCTCCTTCGAGACCCGAACGCCAACGCAACGTCGTTACCTCCATCGCCCATCGCTGCCCGTCGACCGATAGCTCGGCGTCGACGGTCAACCCGTCGGTCCGATCGGGCCGATCGAGGAGCGTCACGGAGCGGCCGGACCGGACGAGATCGGAGATCACCAGGTCGACGACCTCGTCTTCGCGTCGCGTCGCATCGGGAGTCGGCACGCTAGAGCACCGCGCGCTCGACCCGAAGCTGCGACCAATTGTGACCGCTCGGCTGGACATTACGGACAGGCATCAGGTTCATTTTTCCCGTAGTTCTGCCACATCCTGTTGCGGGCGGCGTCCAAGAACACCGTGACGATGAGCAGCGTTTTGACGACCTCACGACCCGCGATCGCCCTCTCGTAGTCGCTGTGGAGGACGGCCTGTCGTTGGCCCGGTCGCGGCGGCAGCGATCACCGCGTCCAGGCCGCGGCGCAGCGATCAGGCCGTTTGGCCGTGGCAAAGACGTATCCGACCTCGTCTACCTCGTGGGTGATGCGGGTTGCGAGCGAAGCGGAGTCCAGCCAGCACGTTTTGGTTTGCTCTCGAGGGGGGTGGCGCGGTCAAGGTGCGTGGACAAGGTTAGGGCCAACACCGACGCCTTTTCTGATGGCTCGTCTGTGGACCCCGGGCGTGCGGCCGCGGACGCGGAGTGGGATTCAAGGGTACTCCGTCGGCCTTCGCCACTGTTATGCGTGACGATCCCGACACGTGGAGCACCGAGTACGCCGAGCCATTGACATGTCCTCGGGATAGGCCAAGGATGGCGCGCGACAGTTGTACCGAGCCAAAAGAGAGAGGAGGGCAATCCAGATGTCCCACTACCTAGTCCAGGTTGCCTACACGCCCGAGGCGTGGGCGACGATGGTGAAGAACCCACAGAACAGGTTGGCGGCGATCGCCCCAGCCGTGGAAGGCCTAGGGGGTAAGGTCAAAGACGGGTATCTGAGCTTCGGCGACTACGACACAGTCGCAATTTGTGAGTTCCCCGACAACGTGAGCGCGGCGGCATTCGCGGCCGCGGCATCAGCCGGTGGAGCGTGCAAGACCTTCAAGACAACGCCACTGCTGACCGCTGAGGAAGGCATGAATGCAATGAGGAAAGCTGGCGGCGCTTCCTACCAACCGCCAGGGTAGAGCACCAGGAACACGATGGGGGGACCTGCCGAGTTTGGTCCGCACGTGGGCTAGTTGCAGCTCCCGCAAACGAGCCCGAGCCGAGTACCTCTAACGGCCAGCGAAACATGTGATCAGCAAAGTGCTCAACGAGACTTTGCAGCGTGTCCTTGCGGCCGCTCTCGCGATGGCAGGTACAGCGGTCTGCACGACCGTGCAAACGGCAGCGGCGTCGTCCCCGACCACCAAACCGGACCTCACAATGACCGCCAGCTATGCCTGCCCCTTTTCCTGGGCGCCAAGTGGCAACTGGACATCGACCAGTTGTACTGCCTGTTCCGGTCGGGCGACCTTCAAGCTGTTCGCCACCGCTCTGGTCACGGGTACCACGAAGGGGTGTGACCTCGAGACCGAAGAGTGGCCCTTCACCGAGCGGACCAGCCCAGACAAGCGAGATGCTTTCTGGATGACGACCGCGGCCACCAAGAATCTGTCCCTGTTCGCACCCAAAGGTGCTAGCAGAGACCGACTCGTAAGCTATTAGGGGCGGCACCGGGGTGTTCGAGCGCGCAGCCGCGAAGCGACCGACCGATGGTCGGTCCTTGTCTACCCGCAGGTTGGCAACGGAGACCTTCTGGGATCGATGACTTGAGTTAGCGATGAGTCTTGGTCCCGGGCCACGAACTCGCTCGCGGTCAAGGATGGGCAGCATAAGGGTGTCAGCATGCCGAATATCCGTTATGTGGCCTTGAAGAACGGTGAGTCGCTGGGCGGTCACCCGACCATATTGCGACGGTTCTCGCAACAGCTAGCGGTTCTCTAGTCAGGCGGGCTTCGCTAAAGAACAAACGCCCAAGAAACCGAGGAATAATAACGGCTTTCTCGGCGGTGCACCACGCACAGATCGGCACGTACGCGCACGGTAGCGCACTGACCAGCTGAGCTCCACCGCTTCCCTGCCATGAAACAGACACGGTACCTAGGGTCAGGCCGCGATGCCCAGCCGCGCTGTTCGTCAGGACCGATTTGAATAGATGCGGTCGGCGTGGAGCAAAACGGCGGAGCGCCGCTCCTCGCGCATGACTCGGTCGAAGGTCACCCAGTCGTCATGGGTCCCCCCGGCGGCTCGAAAGACTGCGCGCAGCAGCTCGGCGAGCGCGGCGGGGTCGAACTCGGGGAAGGGGTCATCGGGGCCGATGATGTCACAACGGCCCTCGGCGCTCGCCCACTGCCACCCGGCTCGGAACACGACCGTAGCCCTTGGCCTGGCCCGGAGGTTGGCCAGTTTTACCTTGCCGTAGGTGACGAAGGCAATGACTTGTGCGCCTGATACCGGGTGCGCCACCAGGCCGGCGTTTACCACCGAGGCCTGGACAGTACCGTCTGCTCGCGTGGTTGCGACGATGGCGAGATGGTGGTCCTGGGCGCCGATGAGGTCTAGGTCCGCCAGCTCCACGGCTACGACTATGCCACGGCTGCGGGCCTAGCTGGGGCAGAGCTGGGGAAGGGAAGCCAAAACCGTCCTGGGTGCCGGCTCGAGATCCCATCGCCGATTTGGATGTGGGTGAGACGGGGCGGGCGCCGCTTGCGCCGGCCATGTTCTACAGCTTCACTGACCCGGAGAAGAACACCAGGGAGCAAATCCTCAAAGCCACGTCGCCTCCATGGATCTCCCTCGAGGTCCCGATCAGGGGTTTTGAGTGTTCCCGGACGAGGAGACCGCGACTAGTTGGCGACACCACGCCGCCGTCTCGGGCGACGTGGGACGCGGTGACGTCTGGGTACTTCCGAAAAACAGGGCACAATTTTCTCGGGTGATGTAGCTATCCGGGAAAGACAGGGACGATGAGCACCACCTTCGGGTCCAAACGCAGCATGCGCATAGAGGAAACATCGATAACCGTCCTGTGGCGCCCGGCGTGCTCGCCCGCAGGTTAGCAGCCAGCCCTCGCCTACGCACTGGTGGGCTGGGGCGTACCCTCGACTGCGCCAACCGGCCGCTGGGGCCGACGTTATGGCCACAGGGATAGTTTCGACAGGGCTGTCGCTCGACGGGCAGGAAACGCTCTCGAAAATAACTCTCGGGATCGCAGCAGTCATCTGGGTCGCGCTTGCCATCCTCCTCCCCCTGCGCGCCGCGCGCGACCCTGCGGGCTTCCGGGCCGATGTGCGCAGTCCGGGGGCCTCACAGCGAGCGTGGCCACTGCTGTGCTCGGCACCCGGCTGGTGTTGCTCGGGTGGGCTTGGGCAGGAATTGTGGCGCTGCTAATTGCCCTTGTGCTGTGGGCAGCGCTGCTCGGCCCGGTGCTCGCCAGCTGGCGATCCCCGACTGTGGGTACATCGCTGCTGCTCTCCGTCTCCGCCGAGTCGCTGGCCGTGCTTGTCGCCACGCTCGCAGAACCCGAGCAGGCGCGCTGGCTGCTGATTGCGGCGCTCGTTCTGTTCGGGCTCGGGCTCGGGTTCTATGCCTTTGTCATTTCCCGCTTCGACCTTCGTCAGCTCGCCGTTGGGCGTGGCGACCATTGGATCACGGGTGGGGCGCTCGGGATTTCGACGCTCGCCGCCGCAAAGATCGTCGACAGCGCGAAAGTGCTCGGCAGTGTCGTAGGTCGTGGTGGGGCGCTCGAAGACATTGCCATTGGGCTCTGGGTCTTGACGATGCTGTGGCTCCTGGTCCTTTTGTTCGCCGAAGCACGGTGGCGGCGGTTTCGGTACGACGCTCGCCGGTGGTCCACGGTGTTCCCGCTCGGGATGTACTCCGTCTGTAGCTTCGCTGTGGGGGCCCTCGCTTACGTGAGCCCGATCACGACCTTCGCGTGCGTGTGGGTATGGATCGGGTTCGCGTCATGGGCCGTCGTCTTCGCTGCCACGATCCCCCGTGTGGTCGAGCCGTGCGCGGTCATGAGCCTCCGAGCGCTGAGGCTCCTTCCCCGGCCTGAAGGGCGGCGCCTGCCGGGTCTTCGCCAACGAGCGTATCGCGGCGCGGCGACCGCTTCCACCTAACCTGGCCTACCCGCAACCGGGATATCAGGTGTTCTACGTCGCTCATGTCGCCGCTCTCGGAAAGTCGGGTCAATGACCGAGCGAAGCTGGCCGGAAGACTCGGAGCAACGAAGGGCGGGGCTGAACTGTCCAGGGCGTGGCGACGGAAGGCCCGAAGAAGACAAACTTGGCGTTCGGTACCTTTATGTCGACCGTGCTGACGCTTACCTACAGACGGTTCCTCGGTGCCGGGCTGTCGCCCGTGGTCTTCCGTGGCCGCCACGTCCCTGACCCCACGTTGTTCGGCCCAGAGGAGACCCTGGCTTTCTGGTCAGCGGTCGCCGTAGCAGCGCGAGGCATCGAGGCCGTGCTCCGCGTTGCCACCCCAACTACCAGCTTCTCGGCAATGGCATGCCCCACGCACACGTCCACATCGTGCCTCGGTCCTTCGGCGACCCAGCCCCGGGGCGACCTCCAAGCACGACACCCGGCGCTCTCGCAGTCGAGTTCCCGCCTAAGTCCCGCGCGAGCAGCTCGATCGGAAAGGCGCTTATGTCCCTAGCCAACGACCAACGGGACGGTGATGGTTTCGAGCGGGCGGGCCTGTGGACCTGGGCCGACTACCCGGCGGCCGCTGCCTTCTGCCCGAAGGTCGGCTGGCAGCCGACGAGCCGAGGCCGGGACCAAGGTCGCCAAATCTGCTACCAGCGTGCGCGGGCACTTGGCTAAAGCTGACTGTTGTGGACCAAGATGCGCAGCCCCGGTGCTGGTGGCGTCTTGATGCCGGCGTCATAAGCGTGCTCGCTCAGCCCACCGGTCGGCGGCGGTACGATCGAACGGAGGCGCGCGCGAGCTGGCGAGGGCGAAGCTTCGAGGGCTGCGCGCTCGGTGTTCTCGACAAGGTCGCGCGGGTAGCTGTAGCCCACCTGGTGGTCTTCGAACTGATCGCGATCGACGACCTCGACGGAGCCGTCGAGCCGCCCGATGACGTCGAGGTCGTGTCGACCGAGACGATGCGGTCACGCAACCGTCCACCAGTCTCGTGGCACGAGGTAGAGGGCATCGTTGTCCCCCTACGGACGGGTCCCGTCGCCACGAAAAACGACACGGGGGGCCGCGCTCCAGCACCAAAGCCCGAACTCGTCTTCGCCAAGCACGCTTACAGCGGTCCGGTAATGCGGGGTACCGCCCCACTTCTCGGTGACAAGCTCCACTCCTAGCGCGTGGCATGTCCGAGACCAGGCCCACGAGCCATACTCGGGGGTGCGAGCGTGATGCTCAACCTGAGCTCGGGTGGCCTGGCATGAAGGTCGCAGGCGCGGACGCGAGGCAGGGGTACACGCAGGAGTTACTGCTGACCCGCGCTTTTCTGGCCGCACTTTGGGACGGTGCCGGGCATTTGCTGGCACGTCGCGTTCGCGGCACGGCCCATACCGGAGCAGCGGCGCCTGTTTGCTGTGGCTACCGCTTGTTCGAAGGCCCCAGCGGCTGCGATCGGACGCTGAACAAGGACCGCCCTGGACGACGACTTATGTATCCTTCAAAAAGGTCGTTCTCCCGCAAGAGAAAAACGCCATATCGACGGGTCGGCGCTCGCCATCGGGTCTGCCGTCAGCGGCCCGCCTCCTACGAACGTTGGCCCAGATCGCCGGTAGCCTCTCGGACCAGGGCCAGCGACGGTACGGTAAATTCCGACACACGAAGTCCATAATTCAAGGAGAATTACACGGGTGCCAATCAATTTCACGGCTGCATCTACCATCCCGGGCGGTGTTGAGGCGGTTGCGGTCCCGGTCGACGCCGACCTCGATGTTCGGCGGGCCGTGCGCTCGATCCCCTCAGCAGGGCCGAACGGCGCTTGGGAAGAGGTGGGCCGGGCCTTGGAGCAAGAGAACGCGGAGGCCTTCCTGGCTTCCACCGGGTTTCGCGGTGAGATCGGGCAAACGCAGTCGGTCCTCGCCGCCGGCCACCACGTCGTGGCCGTAGGGACGAGCCCGGTTTCGACGAGTAGCGTCCCGTCGTCTTCTGGCCGCCAAAGCGCGCCGACGAACGACGACCTCCGCCGTGCCGGCGCCGCGCTGGCGAGAGCGACCACGCTGGTCCGGTCCCTGGCCACGACGCTGCACACGGCCGGCGACGGCACGGCTGCCGCAGTGCAGGCCGTGGTCGAGGGGATCGTCTTAGCCGGGTACCGCTACCGTCGATCACCGGCCGACCCCGAGCAGCTCCTCGAGGACGTCGCTCTCGTCGGCCAGGAACAATCGGCGGCAACGGGTGCCCGCACTGGCAGGGTGATGGCCGAGGCCAGCTTGCGAGCGAGACGGTGGGCCGACCAACCGGCTCGAAGCCTCCCCCTGACCTTCGCCGAGGCCGCGGCCGAAGCCGGCTCCGCTGTCGGCCTCGAAGTCGAGATTTGGGATGAGGACCGCATAGCTGCCGAGCGGCTCGGCTGCCTGGCCAGCGTGGCTGCGGGATCAGCCCAACCTCCCCGCCTGGTCCGCGTCACTTACGCCCCGGCTGGAGCTCGGGGCCATCTCGCCTTCGTCGGCAAGGGCATCACTTTCGACTCCGGCGGTTTGTCGCTGAAATCAGCCGACGCCATGGAGACGATGAAGGGCGACATGGGTGGTGCGGCCGCAGTCATAGCCGCCGTCACGGCGTTGCCCGAACTAGGCCCGCCAGTGCGGGTCGACGGCTGGGCCGCCATTGCTGAGAACA
Organism: uncultured Acidimicrobiaceae bacterium; assembly: GCA_963807395.1. Classification (GTDB taxonomy): domain Bacteria; phylum Actinomycetota; class Acidimicrobiia; order Acidimicrobiales; family Palsa-688; genus Fen-671. Next base: position 19,272 of record CAWEBW010000001.1, on the reverse strand, counting down.
TGCCTGGCGGCCATGCCACCCGCCCCGGCGACGTTGTCACCGCCCGTGACGGGACGGCAGTCGAGATTGTGAACACTGACGCTGAAGGCCGACTCGTCCTGGCCGACGCCCTTCTTGTTGCCGGAGAACGTCGCCCCGATGCCATCATCGATGTGGCCACCCTGACCGGGGGTCAGGGGATCGCTCTGGGGCCCGGGCTGGCCGCCGTCCTGGGGAGCGACGAACTCGTAGAACGCGTTCTCGCCGCTGCGGCCGCGGCGGGGGAACCGGCTTGGCGTCTACCCCTGTGGGCTCCCTACAGGGAGCGACTGGAATCAGAGGTTGCCGACATGCGCAACGTCGCCAGGGACCGTGCGGCCTCAACGATCATGGCGGCGCTCTTTCTCCAGCACTTCGTGAAGGACACCCCGTGGGCGCACCTTGACATGGCTGCCCCCAGCCACTCCGACCGCGACGAGGGTTGGTTGAGCCGGGGCAACACGGGCTGGGGGGCGCGTACGCTGCTCCAGTTGGCCACCTCCTGGGCCGCGTAGGCACTGGAAAATGCGATGAATGGTGGACATCGAGGACGGACGGCGGTTGGGCGCTGCCTAGTAATACCTCCGAAGGAGCTGGAGTGGCGTTCAGCTCCAGTGGAGGGCCGGGAGGGCAGCGCGCCAATACTGCTAACACCAGAGTGGAGCTCATGTACGACGTCGCCAACTCTGCGGCGCTTGGGCCTCGTCAACACATGAGGTTGTTAGAACGCCTGGTCGTGCGCGATCAGCGCTCGCAAACCCGCAACCGCCAAAGTGCTCTTGAGCGTTTACCCGAACGATCAGAAGAGGCGCTCCGCGTCGAGCCCCCACGCCGTGCCACGCCGCCACCGAGGCTTCGCGCCAGCGGCGGGTTTCGAGACAAACAGCTGCGCTCCGCCCCGAGCAGGAGAGGTGCCCCGGTGGCCTTTTCCTGCGACATAATGCCCTCTTATGTGCGATTCCAGAAAGTTGTTCTCCCGCAAGCGATAATTGCAGATCGACGGTTATCGCGGCGAATGACAGTGCTCTCCTGGGCTCGGCATTAGCACCGAACGTGCGACCAGAAAGCCCCAACGGAATAACAACTGTTACGCCAGGACCCGGCGCCCATACCGGCACTTATGTCCCACTTTCGATGGCTCGTCTGTTTTGAACTGATAGTTATCGGAGCGCTTCCTCGATAGCGAGGCGTATCTCCACACTTTTTGTTGCTTCTTGGTTGAGCATGGTCGCGAGCTGTTCCAACCAGCGGTCCATGCTGACTCGCTCTGACTTTAGGCAGACGCCTCTGACGATTTGGTCTATCAAGGCCCGTGGGCCCCGCTCGTCCACTTCTATCCGGAAGCGGTTGGTTTCGAAATGGATGGTCAGGCCTTTGATCCTCCGGCGTTTTCCCCAGCCCGCTCGTTCAATTTCGACTTGCGCTGGGAGGGAGCGCTCCATCCCTGGCCGCCAGGTCGGCCACGAGGGCGAGGTTTTCTTGACCACGGCCAAGGAGGGCAGCGGACACGAGATAGTCTTCACTCTCCATGGCCCTGAGCCTAGGTTGGCGGCAACGAAGCCGGTCGAGCGCTGAAGCTGTCCCGTCGCATTACCGCTTGGGGGGCCCATCGTTGAGCCGCATGACGGTGAGGACCTCGGGACGTCCCAAGGGCTTGAACCTCCGCATCGCGGTGCCGAGCACCCGGGTATGGGGCTCGACGCCGGCACCTACGATCCGGTTGAAGATGACGTCTACTTTGCAGTCGACGATCACATCGCCAGCGGTGGCCCCGCGTCGCTCTAAGTCCGCCGTAGCGATCGAAAGGCTCTTTTCGACCGCTTCTGAGAACTGGGGCACCTCGACCTGGCCGAGCGACCTCATGTGGCGGCGGGTCCGGTTGCCCATGTCGGCTCTTACAACACCCACCCCGCAAACGACCTGTGAGGGGGCGAGGCCGTCCGCGAGCAGAGCGCACACTTCGCCGCCCGACAGCGTGGCCGTGAAAGGCTCATGGCCGAAGTTGGCCCCGCGAGCACTGACGGCGAGGCCGACGGCGTTCACGTCGTGCACCTCAAGCTCACCGAAATCGAGATCGGGCCGGTGCCGCCAGCCGAGCCGGACGGCCACGACCCCGTGGGCGCCCAGGGCGCTGGCCTCGGCGCCCAGCCGGTCGAGGACGGCGCTCACCAGTTGGCGCTCTCTCTCCTCCCGCACGACCTTTTGCCAGCTGAACCCGAAGTCCGGGACGATCACGCTCGTCCCCTCGATGTAGTCACGGGTAAACCCACCGGCACGTTTTGCCGTAAGCGCGTCGTCCGGAGGGTAGTAGGTACTGAACTGGCCCAGTGGGGTGGTGGCGGTACGCCCGGCCCCCGCCGCTGATAGCAAACCGGAAGGAAAATGGTAGGCAAACGGCCACGACGGGATGCTGGCGACCACCGTGCCGACTGGTTCGAAGCCGACCGAGCGCAGTGCGGCCTGCTCGCCCGGCGCGACGGGTGCTGACCAGAGTGATGACTCCCGTGCCGCAGAGAGGCGGCGTTGTGCTGCGGGAGGCAACGAACCGAGCGTCGACGTCACTGCTAGTCCCCGGAAGAGGCGTCCGAGGGTGAGGAGGGTGACCCGTCTTCGGGTTCGTCGTGCCCTTCCCCGACGATGGCCCTCGGTCCGGTCTTCGGGGCAGGGTCGTTCAGGGCCAACATCAGTCTCGGTGGGTCAAGAAGAAGCCCCTCGCTCGTCGCAGCGACGGCGGTGCCCATGGCGAAAAACTCGATGACCCTGCTTCCCCACACGTGGCTCCGTTCGGCTGTAGTCACTCCTACCACTCCGTGGGCACCCAGGCCGCGTGCCTCGTCTTGGAGCCGTGTCATGGCAATCTCCCGGGCGTCGTAAAAGGCTGTGCTTATACCTGTCAGTTCGGCGTTCTGTCTCAGGTCTCCGCCCCAAGCAGACAGGCTCCGCCTCGCCACGTGGTAGACGCACGAGCCCATGACGAGACCGAGCGGCTGGTACCCAATACCGTATAGCAGGCCGATTTCGGAAGCCTTCATTGTGGTGACGAACGGCACCTTGGGCCCGGGTTCCTTGGCTTGCGCTGGTTGCTTTTGGCGCACGGCAGCGCCAGTAGCCACAAACCTGGGCAGGTGCCGGTTGTCCTCCATGAAATGGACGTCGACGGCCGTCCGTACGACCCCGTCGGCGCCCAAGCGGCCGGCGCTGCCGCGTAAGCCCGTCAGGGCTTTCTCCCGAGCGTCGTACATGGCCTTGGATAGCTGCACCACTTCGGTGTTCCCCGAGGGCCAGCCGACTACGCCGACGTGGAACACCGAAGCGCCGCTTACCAGGCCGAGCGGTTCCCACCCGCTGCGGTCAAGAAATAGCCACTCGGTTGCGTCCCCGCCGACTGCGGCCACACGCATTGGGGAACCACCGGACTTGCGTTGTGACGCCGCGGCGAGAGCGTCCAAAGCCGCTTCGGCAGCCGAAGTCCCCATGTCCTCATCTCAGCAGACCCGGGAGCGAGACCGGGGGACCCGCCTCGACCACCTTCTGGGGGACGAGCCAAGAGGGGTCCGCGACCGGCGATGTCCGGGGTGACATGCTCAGCATGTGACCTCGGGGCCGGACAAAGACTGTGTTGCTCATGGTTGATGGCGACACTGAGCGGGCCGCGCTGCCGCCCGACGCACTACGGCGGCTCGAGGAGCTCGAGCCGTCCGCTCCGGGAGAGGTCGCGTTCTTCACCTCAGACTTGTCCGTGAACGAGTTCCTCCTGGTTCGCCAAGCCGGGTTCCGCCCTCGCGGTCTCGTGTTCGGGAGCTCGATCTTCCACATAGGCCTCCAGGGCCGGACCTGGCGCAACAACCGGGAGCTCCAGAACCTCTCCCAGGCCATGTACTCGGCCCGGGACCTTGCCATGACCCGCATGGAGGCCGAAGCGGACGTGTTGCAAGCCGATGGCATCGTCGGAGTTCGTCTTGAGGCTCAGTTCTATGACTGGGGCAAGCACTCGGCTGAGTTCATTGCCATCGGGACCGCAGTATCGGCTGAATCAGAACCCGGTTCATGGCGTACCCGTTCTGGTAAGCCGTTCACATCTGACTTGTCGGGCCAAGATTTTTGGACGTTGGTCCAATCGGGGTATGCCCCCTTGAGCATGGTTATGGGCACCTGTGTCTACCACGTCGCGCACCGCAGCTTTGGCCAGACGACAACAGGGGTTAGGCAAAGCAGCGAGCTCGTTAGCTTCACCCAGGCTCTCTACGAAGCACGTGAGCTGGCAATGGAACGCATGCAAGCCGAGGCCATAAGTATGGGCGCTGAAGGGATCGTCGGCGTCCAGCTGATAGAGAAATCGCACTTCTGGGGGAGCCACATCATCGAGTTCTTCGCCATCGGAACCGCAGTTCGGCCCATCCGAAATGATCACGAGATCACTCAGCCACAGATGGTCCTGACCCTGGACGTGTGATGTGCTCTTCGCAGCAGTCGGGTTTGTGGAGGCCTACGAGAGGGGCTGAGGCTGCCGCGTTGTCGACGTTCCCTGTTACCGGCAACGGCGAGAGGACGTCAACGACATAGTGCGTGCCCGGTAATCCAGCGATTCTCGGACGAGACACGGCGCCAGATCGGCACTTATGGCGCCGGCAAGGTCTACGGAGCCGATGCGGATTCCGAACACCGATCGACGGCTATTTATCGTGAGCTTCCTGACCGCGCACATGCCTAACGCGCGCGACAGAATTATCCAAGCCACGTGGGGATATTCTGCGCCCGGGCTCCTCAACGAGGAAGCCGCTGCCGATACCCATTTATCGGACAAAAATCGACATTCTTACAAATGCGGCTCCCGTGACGAGTTGAGCCCACAGGCATGATGTACGAAGTAGAGCGCTAGGGGGCCTCGAACTCGCGTTGCGCACGATAAATGAGCCCGCCCCTGAGAAGCGCCACCTGTGATCATACAGTGGCGCATTGATCCGGGTAGGAACAGGGAGGACCCTCATGCCTCGTCAGATCATCACGACCGCGAACGCGCCCAGTTCGCCGCTCTACAGCCAGGGAGTCAAGGTCGGACCGCATGTGCTCGTCTCGGGCATCGCCGGCATCGACCCAAGTACCGGCAACCTCGCCGGAGACACCATCCAAGATCAGGCACGACAGGCACTGACAAATTGCGCGGCCATTCTCCAGGCCGGCGGCGCCAGCCTGGAAGACGTCATCGAGGTGGGAGTACTGCTCACCAACCCCGCCGACTTCGCCGCCCTGAACGAGGAGTATGGTCGTTGGTTCCCGTCCGAGCCACCGACGCGCTACGTCGCCAAACTCGGCGTCGAACTGCCCGGACTGCTCATCTCGGTCCGGATGACAGCATTCATCACCTGAAACTCCGGCGGTGACGACGAAGTTGAAGGGTTCGGCCCCTAAAGCCGTCCAGGCGGCGAGCCGGCGCACTGCAACCCATGCTCGCTCGTCACTCGACTGGCGCGGCACCACCGCTGATAGCGGCGACCAGGTTTCTTCTGGTCCCGCAGGTGGCCATCTTCGTTGACCGGCGTAACAAGCGGTGCTTACCGTAGCGAAAAAGCTACTCGAGGGGGTACCTCATGAACCTAAAGAAGCTGGCGAAGGTCGCGTGCGGCACCAGCGTGGCACTCGTCGGCCTTACGGTCGTTGCGCCGCTCACAGCGTCCGCCACAACGACAAGGCTCTTTGTGCCCTGCGCCGGCACCAACGGCGGTGGGGCCGCTTTGATAGCTGCCATCGCAGCCGCGAATAGTGCCGGTGGCGGCACGGTCAACCTGGCCCCGGGCTGTACCTACACGCTCACGGCGGTCAACAACACGAGCACCAACCCGAACCCGATGATCGCCGGGATCCTGGCCTCCAATGGCCTGCCCGTAATAACCACAACGGTCACGATAAATGGCCTGAACACGACCATCGCCCGCAGCTCCAGTGCGCCCCAGTTCCGTCTGTTCGAGGTCGACGGCCCGAGCGGCAACCTGACCCTGCAGGGCCTGACCCTGACCGGCGGCTTCAGCCCCGCGGGTGGCGCCCTGTTGAACAACGAGGGTAGGGCCACGCTGAACGGGATTCGCATAACGGCCAACACGGCTGTCATGGGCGGCGGTGGCCTCGCTAGTGGTATCGTCGCCTCGCCCCTCGGCCCCATCGGGGTGTTGACCCTGAACGCCACCCGGGTCGACCACAACACCGCCTTGGGCGGCGGTGGCGGGGGCATACTGAACCACGGGGGCACGCTCACGCTCAAGCTGAGCCTGGTGGACGACAACAGCAGTGAGGGCGGCGGGGGCGGCATCGCCAGCGGCACGACCAACGGCGGCGCCGCCGGAGGGGCCAACCTGGTGCTCGACTCGAGCCGGGTGGACGACAACATCTCGACCGGCGGCCCAGCCGACGGGGCCGGCGGTATCGCCAACGGCGGCACCATGACGCTCAATTTCAGCCAAGTGGACCACAACAGCGCGCCCGGCTCCAGCGGGGGCGGGATCCTGAACCACGGCACCGCCACCCTCAACGCCAGCCAGGTCGACGACAACACGGCACCCACCGACGCCAGCGGGGACCTGGGCTTGGGCGGGGGCATCGCCAACCTCAACTTCGATGCTGAGCTCGAGGCCGAGGGGGTCACCAACCCACCCCCGAGCGGTGTGCTCACCTTGAACGCGACCGTGGTGACCAAGAACACGGCCTCAGGCTTCGGGGGCGGCATCGCTGATGTCGGGATCGACGCCAACTTCATGCCTACGCTCCCGGCCGGCGCCTTGGCACTGAACCTGTCAGCGGTCACGGCCAACAGCGCGGGCTCCGACGGCGGGGGCATATTCAGCACTCCCGGGAGCCCGGTCTCGCTGAAGTTGACGGTGGTCGCCCGGAACACACCGGACAACTGCGTCCCGTCTGGGACCATCGCCGGCTGCGTCGGTTAGCCGGTCTTGTGCTTCGGAGGCGGCTTTCGGGGGCCGCCTCCGGCAGCCCGAGTGACGTGGTCCGACCATCTCAGGCTGGGGCACCTTCGCGCCCCTGTTTAGTTTGGGCAGTTATGCCAGCCCGCGCTGTCGGCGTGGGCGGCCGTCGAGCCAAAACTTGACCAAATAAGCAGCGCTGGGAAAACACAGGAACGAGCCGTCCAGGGCTCGCTTTTGCGACCTAATGAGGCACTCTAGGCCTGCAGGACGGGCAGCGGTTGAGCGACTAGGTGCGCCCCATAAATGCCGATCACACGCTTCGGCGGGACGGGCTCGTCGCCAAGTGTCGACGAGCGAAATACGTCGTCTCGCTCGTGATTGTCAGTTGGGCCTATACCGGCGGAGTTATTCGGGTCCGCCGCGGCGACAAGGGTAGGGTATGCCGGTGCACGGGCAAGACCTGTACATCGTCGCGTTCGCGGCCGCACTTGTCGTCTCGGTGGTGGCGAGCCCGGCTGGCGTCTCGGGGGCGGTGCTATTGCTGCCGTTCCAAGTCTCAGTGCTTGGGACGCCGAGCCCGGCCGTCACCCCGACGAACCTCCTCTACAACGTCGTCGCGGTCCCTGGCGCTTTGTTCAGGTACTGGCGGCAAGGCCAAACGGGGGGTCGGCTCACGGGCGTCCTGTTGACCGGGACCATCCCTGGGGTCGTCGCCGGCTCGGTAATACGAGTCCAACTACTGCCGGGGCTAGAAGAGTTCGAGGTCGTCATAGCCGCGGTCTGATCCCCCTCGGGTCGTGGCTGGCACTTCGTCCCAGGCCCAATGCCGAGGCCCCGCGGCTTCCCCTACCAGCGGGTACAACGGCGGCCCTGGCGGCTGTCGTGGGCGTCGTTGGAGGGGTCTACGGCATTGGAGGAGGGTCCATCCTGGCCCCCGTCCTGGTCGGGGCGGGGCGGTCCCCCAAAAACGTGGCGCCCGCGACTTTGGCTTCAACCTTTGTCACATCCGTCGTCGGAGTGGCCACTTTCATCATTTTGTCAGCCCACCACCACGGCTCCATTGCCCCCGACTGGGGTATCGGCATAGCCCTGGGGTTCGGTGGGCTCTTGGGCGGCTATCTCGGCGCTCTGGCCCAGCCATACTTGCCCGACACCATCATCCGCCGCGTCCTCGGCGTGCTCGTAATCGCCATCGGCGCCCGTTATGCCTATCTCGCCGAAAAGGCCTAAGGCAAAGCTGGAACAGCGGACCTGCGTGGCTAGCGCGCAATCGCCTTTGTGAAGACGGGACTCGGTAACGCCATGGCTAGCGCGTGAAGACACTGGTCCTTTGCGAGTAAAACGAGGCGTGTCGTGACGTAACGCCCCGCACGATTCTCAGCGCTGGTGGGCCAGTGGGTGGGATCCCGGACTGGCACGAGCTCCACCGGCCTCACGTCGAGCGTGCTCTGGCCATCTGGGACCCGTTGGAGATGTCGACCCGGTGCTCGACGCGCCATCCCCTGGAGGCCAACGTCGCAATATTGACCACGTCCCTCGAGGGAGGCCCTCAAACGCTAGGCTAGGGTGCGTCGGGCGACCAACTCGAGCTTGGCGGGCGAACACTGGGTAAGTTGCGCAGCGAGGTACCTAATTAAAGGTCCTTTTCCGCGCAGCTCCCCTCCGAACCACACTGGCACCTTTCAATGCATGTGGCTCTCCAGTGACCTACGCCGTTTGGGCGGTTGGGTGCCCGTCATGGATGGTTCCGTGGCAAGGAAGGCAGACTACAAGGGTTTTACGCCGCCTTTTTGCCATTAGAGCCGCCCATGCGGGCTGGCTTGCATTGGGTCCCCCGAGACTGGCGAGCTTCCGGACCTGGTGGACTACCACCCTGCCCGGCTCCCCGCACAGCTCGCACCTCCGAGCCAGGAGCCGTCTTACAAGCTCCTTCCTCGGGTAGGTGACCTGGTACGAGGGAGCACGGTCGAAGATGACCGTATCTTTCTTACGCACCAGGGGTACCCCACCGAACCGTGCGACCAGTGGCTGCTTGCCGTTGCGTTCGACCCGGGCTTCGTAGCACGTGCGCAGCCCATAGGGTGTCTCGACTTTGGCCCTGTGCTTGGCCGCCATCTTGGCCACCGAGGACTGGTGTTTTGCTGCCAGGGTCCTGAGCATAGAAGTCTGGGCGTCCCATTGGCGCTTGTAGAAGCGCCAGACATCGTTGGCGAGCAGGTAGTACTGGACGACACCCCGGTACTCGGCCCCGTAAGCCTTGACGATGTCGAAGTCGTCGAGGTTCTGCATGGCCGAGCGGTGCCACGGTTTGCCGTGGCGCCGATAGGTGGCGCACTTGGCCTTGATCACGTCGAGCGGCACCCTCAGCGCGACCACACCGTTGGCCATACGTCGGCCCCCGGTGACTTTGCTGTCTGAGTGCTGCACGACGATCTCGTAGCCGAGGTACCTGGCCGCATTGCTGCGGGCGTGGGTGATAAGGGTCTTCTCGGCGGAGAGCTCCAGGTGGAGCTCGTCTCGCAAGAACGCCGCCAATTGGCCCTTGATCGCCTCGGCTTCGGCCTTCGGCCCGGTAAAACCCAATAGGTGGTCATCCGCATAACGCGAATAGCGGAGCCGCCGGTAGCCGGGGTCGTACGTGTCCCCGGCCGGTAGGCGGCGCAGCTCTTGGCGGAGCTTCCGGGCTTCTGCCCGGTCCCCCCGTCGGCGAGCCCTCGCCAGGGCCCAGCGCACCTCTTGGTACGCAGGGTTAGGCCTCCTGACCTCCCCTCGGGTATATTGCGGGACGAGGACTGTCCCGACGAACTCGTCCAACTTGTGCAGGTATATATTTGAGAGGACCGGTGAAACGACACCACCTTGCGGGGCACCGCTAAGCGTGGCGTTCCATTTCCAGTCCTCCAAGTACCCGGCCGATAACATATTGCTTATCAGCCGCAAGAACCGCCCGTCTCGGATCTTCTCCGACATTATCGACACCAAGACCGAATGGTCCAGGCTGCCGAAGCAATCGGAAATGTCACCTTCTATGAACCACGTCGTCCCTTTCCAGGTATCGGCTATTTCCCGCAATGCGGTGTGGCAGCCTCGGCTTGGGCGGAACCCGTGGGAGCGGCTGGAGAACTGGGGCTCGTAGTACGCCTCCAGGAGGAGCCGGACTACTTCACCTACCAGCTTGTCCGACCAGGGCGGCAAACCGAGAGGGCGTAGCTTCTTACCCGATTTCTTCGGGATGTAGATGCGCCTCACCGGGGAGAAGCGGTAGCGCTCGTGACGCATAGCGTCAATGATGCGGCCGATCTTCTCCATGGTCATGCCGTCGGCGGTTTCTTCTGTCGGCCCTTGGGTCATTGCCCCCTTGTTGGAGTAGATGCGCCCGTAGGCCAACAGGTACAACTGCACGTTGAAGAGCTGTCGGTACAGCTCGCCACATGGCAGGCCTTTCCTACCACGTTCACGGAGGACACCCAGCACCACTTCGGCGCTTTGCATTTCGCATACCTCCTGGTCTTATTGGTGTCCGGTCACCTGTGCCCCTTCGCCCTGTGGACGGCCTTCCCGTCCTCCCTGGCAGGTCGTTGCCCCTGCGACTACTACGGGCACTCTGTCGCCATAGGGCTCGCGCCCCTTAGGCGATCCCACGTTCGTCCCTCATATACGTCTCTAGCGTGATTTAGGCGGCCCACTCATCTCCTTGAATGCCCTCACTGGGCATCGCTCCAGCTCTGGAGGTTGCGGCAGGTTCTGTGCGGCCCTGCTGCAAGCTCTGGCACCGGTTCCAGACGTCTTTCCGGTGGGTGGGTATATTTGCACCCTCTGGAGATTGGGCTTCAGGCAGTCAAGCTTTCGCCATGTCACGCGGGCCCACCGTTTCCTCGTCCCATACGCCTGGGCACGAGAACCGGCTCGAATGGCATGCTATTGTCCCCTTCGTCTTTCGAGTCCAGGTAGGCCATTGGGCCCAGGGATATCACCTCCAATCCCTCCCCACTGCGTGGGGGATATATAAGGGCGCCTCGTGGCGCAGGACAGATAAACCAATATTGTTCGGCCCATTGAGTTTGGTCGGATGCGCCGGCGGACTGCCGAACGACGGCTCTGGCTCGGTCAGGTTCCGTGAATTCACCTGAAAGATCCGCACATAATGTCGTGACGATCGTGCAGCTTGCCACGATCCTCCTCAGGTGACGCAAGCCTTGCGCCTCGTGAGCGGAGCACCCACTACTCCCATTGGGGCCGATACGAAAGCTGGCATTGACGCCGTCGTGGTAAATCGTTTCGGGACGCTCGGGGCTGGCGCCGTTAGATCGGCACGGTCGTTGCGCGTCCCTGCGAGTGCGAGCCGAGGAAGCCAAGCACGGCTTCGATAACGACATCGGGCCGCTGGGCGTGCGGGTAGTGACCAGCCTCGGGGATCATGACGCCTTCTCCGTGGACGACGTTCGCGACCCAGTTCGCTTCTGCTTTGGGGTCGCGAAAGTCAGGGTCCTGGTCTCTCATCAGGACCAAGGTTGGAGCCAAGACGTCCGTCAGGCATGCCTCCGCTGAGGCATGGGTCGTACGCGTGGTCAACGAGAATGTTTTGGCATGCCCGGGGCGCCGGATGTTGTCGATGACCCGGCCGCGGTACTGGTCGAAGTCGCTCGGCACCTTACCGGCGTACAGCTTGGGGAGGTAAAGCCTTCCATGCCCATGCGGCCCACGGCGGGGCCAAGGCGAGCCGCAAGAGAAGGCCTTTTACGGAGTTCGCCCTAGCTAGGGTCCCGTACGAACGGCACTAATAGGATGAGGTCGGAGACAAGGTCTGGGCTTCCCGCTGCCACGAGGACCGCCGCGCCGACCGCCATGGAATTGCCCACGATCACTGCGGGGCCCCTTCCGAGCTGGCCGATCAGCGCCACCATATCGGCGGCGGTTTCGACGTCGCCATAGGACACGAAAGTGGTGTCGCTGTCGCCGTGACGGCGAAGGTCTGCACATGCGGCTTGGTAACCGGCGTCGGCGAGAGCGGGGGCGAGGACGCGGTAGGTGCTCCTCAGCTCGCCCATTCCCGGCACCAGCACCACGAGGGGGTCCATTACCTTGGACGTCGAAGCCGATCCGGCCCTCGGACCGGCTGAGGTAGCGAGTGCTTGCATTTCCTCAAGGATGCTGGTGCCGGGCACTTGATAGCGCCGGGAGCGGGGGTGCGCTCCTCCCGGTCGATCTGTTCCGTTTGGTTTGTCGTGAAAGAACCCTTTCTTCATAGTTATTTCGAGCGGGTTGCTCGGTGGAGACCGACGTGTGCTCGTTGGTCCGCTGAGAAGCGCGAGCTCGTTATGGCTCCCAGCCTGGGCGCCCGCGGCCTAGGTGGATCCGCTAGGCCGCACGGGCGTTTCGAAATTCAGGTGCGGGCTGCGCCTGCTCCCTGCAGGGTCTGGTAGACCGACCCGGCTAGGTCGCTCAGGTGGTCGTTGGCGGTGGCGCTGTTGGCCGCCAGCGCGATGATCATGCCGGAGCGAGGGAAGTAGTAGTGAACGACCCGGGCGCCCAAGGCCTGGCCTTCGTAGTACCAGAAGGTCCCCGTCTGGCGTGAGGTTTGTTGCGCAACGCCGAGCCCGTAGCCGCATCGGGTCGGCGACGGTGGTGCGGCCGATAGGCTTGCCCGTGGCCATGGACACCAGGGACTCGAGCTGTTGCTGCTGGCGGGCGGGCAGGAGCCGTCCCCGGTAGAGGTCGCGGTCCCAGGTGGTCATGTCGGCCAATGAGCTGACGATCCCCCCGGCGGCTTGCGCCCAGGTCAGGGCCAGGGGCGGCATGGGCTTGCCGATCAGCGACGGCACCTCGCCGGCGATGTAGAAGTACCCGGTCGGCATCCGGCCGGCGTCGGCCGCCGGGCAGGTGTAGGGCGCCAGGCACGTGGTGCGCAGCCCCAGCGGCGTGATGATCCGTTTGGTGAGTTGGTCGGCGTAGGAGTCGTGGGTGACCTTCTCGATGATCATCTGCGCCAGGATGTAATCGGTGTTGGTGTAGTGGTACCCGGCTGGCCCGAGGGGGAGGCCGGCGACGTAGGAGACCAGGCGGGCGGCGGTGAAGTTGGTGTGCTGGTCCGCCGCGAACGCCATGGCGAAGGCCGGCTGGTAAAGGTAGTCCGGGATGCGGCTGGTCATGTCGAGCAGTTGGCGGACCGTGATGTGGCGCCAGGCCGCGTACTGCGGCAACCACCTGCCGATCGGGTCGCTGATGGACAACTTGCCCTCGGCTTCGAGCTGAAGGATGATCACCGCGGTGAAAGCCTTGGTGTTGCTCCCGATCTGCCACAGCGCCCCGGCCGGTACCGGCGGCCCGCCGTCGTAGTGGGTGGTCCCGGTGGCCAGGCTGATGGGCGGCCTGGAGCCGGCGAAGGTGACCCGCAGCGACACCGCCGAAATATGCTCGGCCGTGCTCCGGGCGCTCAGGTAGTGGCTGAGGTCACCGCTTAGCGCCGCCAGTAGTGCGGCACTGTTCTGGCGGGTTTGGCTGGCGGAGGCGCTGGCGGCGGTGGACGAAAGCATCCCGGCCGCGCCGAGCAGGGCGAATGTCGCCGCCGCGGCCGCCAGTTTGTCCCGGATCCGCTTCGGCGAGTTGGTTAGGGAGAATTGCATGGGAGTTCCTTTTCTCGGTGTCGTAGTCGTTAAGGTGCGGTGTCGTGAAGGCTGCTTTGGAGGGCGGTTTCGGCTTGGGGTGGTCACACGTCCCGATGGGCGACCCGCAGAGCCGCCGCCCCGAGGGCGACGGCGGCGTAGACACACAGGACCAGGACGGCCGTGCCCGGCCTCAGCAGCCCGGCCGAGTGGTGGACCGTGACGGCCGCCTGGACGGCGATCCCGGGGATGTACTGGCGCAGACCGGCCGGGAGCATCTGGCCGAGGATGGCTCCTCCGAGGATGAGCATGGCCAGGGCGGTGACCGCCCCGGCCGTGTGCCGGATGACGCCGGCGAGCCCGACACCGACGATGGTGACCAGGCTGGCGGCCACGGCACCGAAGATGAGGGCCTGAAGGGTACCGGGATGGCTGAGTGCGACCTGGACGTGCTTGCCGGACAGGATGCGCTGGCCGAGCTCGAAGCTGACGACATCGCACACCAGGGCCAGCGGGAAGACGAAGGCGGCCGCAGTGGCGGCCTTGGCCGCCAGCACCAGCCGGCGGGCGGGCATGGCCGTGAAGGTGGCCCGGACCATCCCTGTCGTGTACTCGGCGGCCACCGACCGCACGCCGAGGGCACCCAGGATGACGACCGCCACCCACAGCCCGGTCAGCGAGGTGCTGGTCGGGTCGAACGCCTGGCGCTGCTGGGCGCTCATGGTGGCCCATGAGCTGGCTTGGACGGCGGTCGCAAGGGCGGAAAAGCCGATGGCCGCCACCACGGTCATGGCGACCGTGCGCCACGTCGAGGGAAGGGTGCGGAGCTTGGTCCACTCCGCCTTGACGGCCCGGCGGGTGGCGGTGGCCCGCACAGAGCGCACTGGTGAGCTCGGGTAGGTGGTAGCGGTCATGTCAATTTCCTTTCGTGGCGGAGGCCAGCTGGCCGGCGTGGTATTCGGTTTCATCTCGGGTCAGGTCGAAGAACGCCTCTTCGAGCGACGCTCCCTGGACGGCGAGCTCGTAGAGGGTTATGCCGTGGGCGGACGCAACCCCGCCGATCTCCGCCGTGCCCAGGCCGGAAACGACCAGGGCGCCGTCGGTACTGAGCTCGACGGTGGCGCCCCGGAGGGCTAGGGCGTCGGCCAGTTCTCTCGGCTCCAGGGCCGGCCGGACGGTGGCCGCCGAGTGCCCGTTGACGAAGTCGTCGGTGCTGGCATCGGCCATGATGCGGCCCCTGCCGATGACGAGCAGATGGTCAGCGGTCTGGGCCATCTCGCTCATGAGGTGGCTGGAGAGGAACACGGTGCGGCCTTCGGCTGCCAGCGACTTCATGAGGTTGCGGATCCACAAGATGCCGTCGGGGTCGAGGCCGTTGATCGGCTCGTCGAACATCACCGTGTGGGGGTCGCCGAGCAGGGCGGCGGCGATGCCCAGGCGCTGGTTCATCCCGAGCGAGAAGGTCCCCACCCGCTTCCCGGCGACGTCACTGAGGCCGACGATGTCAAGCACCTCGCCCACCCGGCGCCGAGGGACACCGTTGCTGTCGGCCAACCACTTGAGATGGTTGGCGGCGCTGCGGCCGCCGACGATGGCCTTGGCATCGAGCAGCGCCCCGACCGAGCGGAGCGGGTCGGCCAGCTCGCCATAGGGCTTGCCGTCGATGAGGACTGAGCCTGCGCTGGGGGCGTCCAGGCCCAGGACCATGCGCATGGTGGTGGACTTGCCGGCCCCGTTGGGGCCGAGGAACCCGGTCACCCGGCCCGGTTGGACGACGAAGGAGACGTCGTCAACCGCAACCGTCTTGCCGTAGCGCTTAGTGAGGTGCTTTGCCTCGATCATTGTTTTTCCTTCCTGTTGTTTGGGTGGTACCGGGGGTGGGCCGTCTGGGAACAAAGCCTGCGCTTCGGGGCTGAGGTGGCACTGCCGTGGCGCTGAGGTGCGCACGCCGGCGCATATCAGCGGTGGGGACCAGCCGCCTTTCGGGGCAGCCACGTCATAAGGGTCGTACGGTGGAGGTCGTGGAAGTCCGGCTGCTGGGCCAGCTAGAAGCCGTCGAAGGGGGCGCAGTACTCCCGGTCCGCGGCGCCAAGCAGCGGGCTCTGCTGACGATCCTCGCTCTCCAACGAGGCCAGCCGGTGAGCGCCGACCGGCTCATCGACGTGCTGTGGGGTGACGGAGAGGCGGCCAACCCGGCAAACGCCCTGCAGGCCCAGATCGGCCAGCTGCGTCGCACCCTCGGAGCGACGGCGATCGTCACCTCCGAGGCCGGATATGCCCTCGGTATCGGCCCGGATGACCTCGACGCAGCCCGCTTCGAGCAGCTGGTAGCCGAGGGAAGGCGCCTGCTCGCGGAGGGGGAGACGGTCCTCGCGTCATCCGCTCTGGGTGAAGCGCTCCGGCTGCGGCGGGGGGAGCCGCTGGCCGAGTTTGCCTACGCCGACTTCGCGAATGGAGAACGAGCACATCTCGAGGAGCTGACCCTGGTGGCCATCGAGGCCCGGGCCGAAGCCGACCTGGCGCTGGGCCGCCACGGGGAGCTTGTCGACGAACTGGAGGCGCTGTGCCGCCAGCACCCGCTGCGCGAGCACCTGTGGGAGCTGCTTATTCTCGCCCTGTACCGGGCCGGACGTCAGGCCGAGGCATTGCGCGCCTACAGCGACGCCCGCGCCCACTTGATTGACGAGCTGGGGCTCGAGCCGGGCCCAGCCTTGCGAGAGCTCGAAGCCCGGGTCTTGGCCCAGGACCCCTCGCTCGCGCTCGCCAGCCCGGCACCCGTGCGGGAGGCTGCGACGCCTAGGGCAGCTGGCAACCTAAGGGCCCCGATGGGCCGCTTCATCGGCCGGGGCACCGAGATCGAGCAGGTGTGCGAGGCCGTCCGGGCCTGCCGGCTCGTCACTTTGACCGGGCCTGGCGGGGCCGGCAAGACCCGACTGGCGGTCGAGGCGGCCGCCGTCCTGGCCGAAGAGCATAGGGACGGCGCTTGGTTGGTTGAGCTCGCCGGGGTCACCGATCCCGCCGGCGTGGCCCCGGCGGCGGCTGCCGCCCTGGGTGCGTCCCCGTCCGTCCCCGGGTGGCCTCTGCTGCCAGGGTCACCGTCCGAGGTCGTGGCGCGACAATTGGCCGGCCGGTCCCTGGTAGTTGTCATCGACAACTGCGAGCAGGTCGTCGACGCGGCGGCGGCCCTGGCCGACGCCCTGGTCGGAGAGGTTCCCGGCCTCCGGCTCATCACCACCAGCCGTGAGGCGCTGGGCGTCCCCGGCGAGGTGTTGGTGCCGGTAGGTGCATTGCCGCTGCCAGCTGCCGTCGAGCTGTTCATCGATCGCGCCCGGGCGGTCCGACCTGGGTTCGCACCCGACGACCGCACCACCCCGCTCGTGGAGGACATTTGTCGGCGGTTAGACGGGCTGCCCCTGGCCGTTGAGCTGGCCGCCAGCCGTCTGCGGGCGTTGACCGTCGCCACCGTCGCGGAACGCCTCGACGACCGCTTCCGGCTCCTCACCCGGGGCGCCCGTACCGCCCCGCCCCGTCAACAGACCCTGCGGGCAGTGGTGGACTGGAGCTACGAGCTGCTCTTCGAGGACGAACGCCGTCTGTTTGCTCGACTCTCGGTCTTCGTGGGCGGGTGCGAGCTCACCGCGGTCGAGGCTGTTTGTGCCGACGATCGGGTACCGACTGGTGAGGTCTTCGACGTCATGAGCCGACTGGTCGACAAGTCCCTCGTCACTGCCCCCGTTGGTGACGACGCCCGGTTCACCCAGCTCCAAACCCTGTGGGAGTACGGCCGGGACCGCCTCGAGGAATCCCACGAAACTGACGCTGTTCGCGCCAACCACGCTACTTACTACCTGCAAATGGCCGTCGAGGCCTATCAACGCCTGCGAGGTAACACGGGCCCGGTATGGCGGGACCGCTTGAGCTCGGAGTCCCGCAACTTGAGGGCGGCGCTTGACTGGTACATAGCAGCGGGTGACTCCGATGCGGCGTTGTCGTTGGCGTCGGGGATCGCCTGGCTGTGGTTCATCAACGGCAACTTCGCCGAAGGGGCCCGCTGGCTGGGTGACGCCCTGCGCGCTGAAGGCGACCGCCGACCCCAAGTCGCGGCGACGGCAAAGGCCTGGCATGGCTATTGCCTAGGCATGTCCTCGGGCCCTGCGGCAGGCGTCCTTGAGTGCGAAGAGGCTGTCGCCGCCTTGAGGCCCGCGGCCGACCCGCTCCGGTTGGCAGAAGCGCTGGAGCTGTGGGCCGCCGTCCTCGCTTTCAGCAACCACTTCGATCATTCACTCCAAGCCCTGCACGAGGCGAAGGAACTGCTCGACAAGCTCGAAAACGGTTGGCTCCTGGCGACGCACGACCTGGTCGTCGCTTGGGTCCTGCTGTACCTGGGCCGACTGGACGACGCTGAGCCGGCCGCCCGCTCGAGCCTCGAACGATTTGACCAAGAAGGAGAGGTGCTTTTGGTCGTCTCTCCGCTAAACGTCCTCGCCAGAATCGCCGAGGCCCGAGGTGACCTCCACGGCGCTTCAGTGGCGTACGAAGCGGTCATCGAGCGGTGCCGGGCCACCGGACAGGCCCTTGAGGTGCCGTTCATCCTGGTGGCTTTGGCGACACTGCGGGCCAGGCAAGGCGACGACAAGGCGGCCGACGGCCTTTACGCGGAGGCGATCGGCTGCTGCTTCAACCCCTGGCTGTCGTCCGACGCCATGGTAGGCCAGGCCGCGGTTGCCCGTCGTCTCGGAGACCTGGTCCGAGCCCGGTCCTTGCTCGATGAAGCCGGGCGCCACTACCCCTATATCGACTTCCACGCCGGGCCGCCCCGCGTCCTCGCCGGCCTCGCATGGTGGGCGCTCGCCTCCGGCCAACCAGACGACGCCGCTGTCTTCGCCGCCCGCGCTGCCCAAGGTGCATCGGCGAGCGGGGACCCGGCCACGCTTGTCCTCGCCGAGACCGCCGTGGCCGCAGTCCAGGCGACCGTCCAGCCGACGCCCGACAACATCGGCACGATCGTTGCTCTGGCCACGAGGCGGGCTCAGGCGACCGCATACGGCTCTCTTACCGATGGGCCCGATCTAGCCGCCCTCGCCGCCCGCCTGGACGTGACGAGTTCCTGAGCGGTCGTCCTGCTCTCTTGGTCCTGCAGCGTCCCGCCGAGCCAATAGAAGCCGGCCGCCTGCGGTAGTGTTCGCCCCGAGTTGACCTCAGCACCACGTCAGTGCCACCTCAGGCAGCGCAAGCACCCTGGCACTCATGCAGACGACACCGGGCGGTACCCCCGCCCACCCCGTCCACCAGGCCAGCCCGGAACCCGCGGTCGAGGTCCATGGCCGCGTAGTGACCACCAACCAGCAGGCGGCGGCCTGTTACCGCGAAGCTCGAGCGCGCCGCCGACTGGGACAACGCCATCGTGGCGTTGCGGCTGGCAGTGGCCGCCGACGCCGCCTTTGCCGTGGCGGTTGCAGATCTCGCCGCCGTGACCGAGGCGCTGAGCGCCCCTCCCGAAAGCCAGCAGATGAGCTGGGAACGCCACCACATAGAAGTGGTTGGTACCGCGTCGACCGGCGACGTCAACCGGGCCTTAGACCTGCTGCGCGAACACCTCGCGAGCGTGGGCTGTGACCCCCTCGCCTTCCGTATCGTCGCTCACCTCAGTTGCCCCATGGGCAACAGCGGCGACCTCGATGACATCGCCGGCCGCCTTCCCGCCTGCCACGCCACCCCATGGCAGTGCTGGCCTTGAG